>NZ_CP016172.1:2917863-5835727 GCF_001676725.1 Bordetella flabilis | reverse complement strand
GTCGCTCTTGTCGAAACCTCGATTCTACCCCGCCCGGGCTGTGGTTATCCACAGGCCGGGGGTGGCCGGAGCGACACCGCGCGCCCTAACTATTTGACAATAGAGAATAAACTTGCTGAAATGGCGGGCTCGACTGGTGCCGGGCGGCCGTTTGCGCCCTGGCGAGCGCATCGCTGCGGCCATGCCGGGGTCCATGCAGGTCCTGTATGCAGGTCCTGTGGCTCCGGAGGTCTCTTGCCTTGACCTACCGACCATCTCCGGGCCCACGGGCACGGGCCTGCTGGTTCGGGTCGTGGCATAAGGGGGTTGGCATAAGGCCGATGCAGGCGTCACAGCGCAGGCTGTCTACGACGCACCGCGTTGAACCGCTGCGCGCTCCCCGCGCTGGCGGACAGTACCGATAAACAATGTAAGCGCCGTGGCCATGGGCGCGCGGCGGTTTGTCCGCGAGTTTCGCCCATCCGTATTTTTTAATTGTTCTTTTTGTGGACCGCCCATGAAACGCACCTTCCAACCTTCCGTCACCCGCCGCAAGCGCACCCATGGCTTTCGCGTGCGCATGAAAACCCGCGGCGGCCGTGCCGTGCTGAACGCACGCCGTGCCAAGGGTCGCAAGCGCCTGGCGGTCTGAACACCGCGCCACGACGCGTTGCGTCGCCGCAGGCGGCAGCGCAATCGCCCGACATGTCGCGCACCACGCTTCCCGCGGAGGCGCGGATGCATCGCCCCTCCGAGTTTGCCGCCGCGCTGAAGGGCCGGCGGCTTGCACGAGGGGCGTTTTTCATCGTCACTTCGGCGGCACAGACAGTGCCGTCGGATGCGCCACAGGCGCGTCTCGGTATGGTGATTCCCAAGCGGCACGCCGCGCGGGCGGCCACGCGCAACGCCTTGAAGCGCGTCATCCGTGAATCGTTCCGCGCCTGCCGGCGCGGCCTGCCGCCGGCGGACTACGTCGTCCGGCTGCATTCCCGCGTCCCCGCCTCGTCGCTCACCGCGCTGAAGCGTGTGGCCCGCACGGAAGTGGATGCTCACTTTGCCCGTGCGCCACGCAAGGAGCGTCCATGATAAAAGCGCTGCTGATCGGCCCGATCCGTTTCTACCGGTTCTTTTTAAGTCCGTGGGTGGGGCAGCAATGCCGATTCACGCCGACCTGTTCGGCTTACGCGATCGAGGCCATCGAAAGGCATGGCCCTTTGCGCGGCCTCTGGCTGGCACTGCGCAGGATCGGCCGCTGCCATCCCTGGAACCCCGGCGGCCTGGACCCGGTGCCTGACGCACCGCGGCATGCCGGCCCTTGCCTTTGCGGCCACGGCGACCGCGCCCGACAGGATTGACGCTAAACTGGCGGGCTTTGCCGGTCCCGCTTTTACCTTGTAGGCACCATGGATATCCGACGCACCGTCCTCTGGATGATTTTTTCTTTCTCGCTGTTGCTCCTCTGGAACAACTGGCAGGTCCATAACGGGAAGCCGTCGCTGTTCGGCGGGCCGACGCCCGCCACGGCGCCGCAAGCCCAGAACCAGCCGCCGTCCACGACGGGCACGCCGCAGCAGAACCCCGGCACGGCGATCCCCAGCGCGCCCGATGCAGCGCAGCCCGCGTCCGCCGCCCCGGGTGGCGTACCCGCGGGCGCTGCCAGGGCCGCGGCCGAGTCCCAGAAAGTGGTCGTCACCACGGATGTGCTGCGCCTGACCTTCGATACGACGGGGGCGCAGATCGTACGGGCTGTCTTGCTCAAGTACCCGGATGCCAACCGCGGCGACCAGCCCACCGTGCTCCTGGACGACTCGTCGGACCTGAACTATGTCGTGCAGTCGGGCGTGGTTGGGGCCGCCGGCCAACCCGGCTTCCCGACGCACCAGACGCCGTTCCGCATGATCTCCTCCGAACGGAACATGACCGGCGACACCCTCTCGGTGGTGTTCGAGGCGGAATCCGGCGGCATGAAGGTCACAAAGACCTACACGCTGCATCGTGGACGCTACGACATCGATGTGCGCCACGACATGACGAACACCAGCGCGAACCCCGCGCGCCCCTCGCTGTACCTGCAATTGCAGCGTGACGGCAACAACCCACCGGATACGTCGAGCTTCTATCACACCTTCACCGGCATGGCGGTGTATTCGGACCAGGACAAGTTCCAGAAAGCCACGTTCTCCGATATCGAGAAGAAGAAGGCCAGCTATATCAAGCAGGCGGATAACGGCTGGATCGCCGTGGTCCAGCACTACTTCGCCACGGCCTGGATCCCGCCGGAAGGCAAGGTACGGACCAACGAACTGGTGCAGGTGCGGGACAACCTGTTTGCCGCCCGCACGGTGGAAGCCGTCGGCGAAGTGGCGCCGGGCGCATCGGCCACCGTCGACGCCCACCTTTGGGTAGGCCCACAAGACCAGAAGGCGATGGCCGCGCTCGCGCCCGGGCTGGAATTGGTGGTGGACTATGGCTGGCTGACCATCATCGCCAAGCCCCTGTTCGCGCTGATGACGTGGCTGCATTCCATCCTGGGCAACTGGGGCTGGACCATCGTCGCGCTGACCGTGCTCATCAAGCTGGTGTTCTATCCCTTGGCGGCCACCAGCTATCGCTCCATGGCGCGCATGAAACAGGTGACGCCGCGCTTGCAGGCGCTGAAGGAAAAGTACGGTGACGACAAGCAGAAGCTGAACGCCGCCATGATGGAGATGTACCGGACCGAAAAGATCAATCCGCTGGGCGGCTGCCTGCCCATGGTGGTACAGATCCCCGTGTTCATCTCGCTGTACTGGGTACTGCTGGCCAGCGTGGAGATGCGCGGCGCGCCATGGCTGGGCTGGGTGCACGACCTGTCGGTGCACGATCCCTACTTCATCCTGCCGGCCATCATGATGGCCACCATGTTCCTGCAGATCAAGCTGAACCCGACGCCGCCGGATCCCGTGCAGGCCAAGGTCATGATGATCATGCCCCTGGTGTTCGGTGGCATGATGTTCATGTTCCCGGCGGGCCTGGTGCTGTATTGGTGCGTGAACAACACGCTGTCCATCCTGCAGCAGTGGTACATCACGCGCAAGCTGCGCGTTGAAACCGAGGCCGCTGCCAAGCGGTAAGACGGTAACGCGCGGGGGCGTCATGAAGAAGCTAGACATCCCCGCGCTCGAAATCTTCGTCGCCGCCGTCGAGGAGAAAAGCCTTTCCAAGGCGGCGGAACGCGAAAACGTGGTCACTTCGGCGGCCAGCAAGCGCATCGCCGAACTCGAGCGGCACCTCGGCCGGACATTGCTGCACCGCCATGGCCGGGGCGTCGAACCGACCCCCGCGGGTGTGCTGCTCTACCAGCGCGCCAAGGCCATCCTGCGCAGCGTGCAGTTGGCCGAACAGGCGGTGGACAGCTACTCCATCGATGGCCAGGCCAAGATCCGGCTGGCCGCCAATCCCTCGACCCTCTTGCAGTTCCTGCCCGCGCCCATGGCGCGGTTCCTGGAAGGTCGCGACAACGTCGCCATCGACCTGCTGGAAGCGCATAGCTACGATATCCCGCGCATGGTGGCGGACGGCACCGTGGACATCGGCATCTACCACGCCGACCATCCCGCGCCGGCGGTATCTTCCTTTCCCTTTCGCCGCGACCGCGTCGGACTGGTGGTGCCGATCGGACACCCGCTGGCCGGGCGTGCCTCGCTGCGGCTGGAAGACGCACTGGACTACGACTTGCTCGGCTATTTCCCGCGCCATTCGCTGGACCAGTTCCTGGCCTATGTCGGTCAGACCGTGTCGCGTCCGCCCAAGGTCAAGCTCCAGGTGTCCAACTTCGAGGCGCGCTGCCGGATGATCCGGGAAGGCCTGGGTATCGGCGTGGTGCCGGAAGGCATCGCGCGCAACTACCTGGCGGACATGGGACTGGTGTTGCTGTCGCTGGAGGACGCGTGGGCGGAACGAAGCTTCTTCGTCTGCGTGCGCGACGCCGCGCACACGTCCCCCATCATGACCGAGCTGCTGGATACGCTGCGTACGACGACCGCCGCATAACCTCCGACGTCCGCAGTCGCCATGACCGCAATGCGAAGCGCGGAAGCTGCGTGTCGCCGCCGACCGAGCGGGACGGGAAAATCGACAAGCGCCCCCGCCTCACCAGCCTTTCCGGGCCGCCCCCCCCGTTCAGCGGTGAACGCTCCATTGCCTTTTTTTCAAGCCGGCGCGGGCATGGCGACGATATAGTAGGCATTCAATAGACGGCGCCGTGGCGCGCCGCACAGTGCCCGGAGACATCACCATGCTGCTCGAGTCCCTGTCCGCCTATGGCGCGCGCGATGCCGTCGCCCGGCTGCCCGACGAAGCCCTGCACCACGCCAAGCGCGCGGTATTGGACTGGATGTCCGCGCTGTATCCGGGCACGCGCATATCACCGTCCCGCGAACTGATGGCTGCGCATGCCGATGAACTGGGGCAGGGACGCTGCAGCCTGCCCGGTAACGGCACCACCGCTTTTCCCGCCACGGCGGCGTGGATCAACGGCAGCGTCGCGCACGCCATCGAATTCGACGACATCTTCCGCGATGGCGCCTACCATCCCGGCTGCCCGGTGATCGCCGCGGCGCTGGCCCTGGCGGAACATCATGGCGCCGCCGGCCGTGCATTGCTCAATGCCATCGTGGTGGGCTACGAGATTTCCACGCGGATCGCCGCGGCGGTCCAGCCGTCCCATTACCGTTATTTCCATACCACGGGCACGGTGGGCTGCCTCGGCGCCGCGGCGGCCGGGGCCGCCTTGACGGCGCCCGGCAAAAGCGGCCCCATGGGCCATGCCATCGCAACCTCCGCCACCTTTGCCTCCGGCCTGCAGCAGGCGTTCCGATCCGATGCGATGAGCAAGGCCCTGCACGCCGGTCACGCGGCGGCAGTGGGGGTCCGGGCGGCACAGGGCGCGGCCCACGGGTTGACCGGCGTGCCGGACATCCTGGAAGGCCCCGTAGGCTTCGGCGCGGCGCTCGCACAAGCCCCGCGCTGGGACAGCGTCCTTGATGGCCTGGGAGAGCACTACAACATCACGCGCATGACGCAGAAGAACCACGGGTGCTGCGGTCACACCTTCGCCGCCATCGACGCGGCCCTGGCCCTGCGCGATACCGGCGTGCGCCCGGACCGTATCGCCTCCATCCACGTGGCGACCTATCGCGCGGCGCTGGACGTTGCCGGGAATCCCGATCCTGCCACCGCGTTCGAGGCCAAGTTCAGCCTTCCGTATGTCCTGGCGCACGCCCTGCGCCATGGCTCGGTCCGGATCGCCGCCTTCGATCCCGATGCCCTGCGCGATGCGCAGACACGGGCGCTTATGCGCCGCATCACCCTGGTTGCAGATGACGCGATGACGGCTGGCTTTCCGTCCATGCGGGCGGCGCGCGTACGCATCGTTACGGACGACGGCGTGCAGCATGAACATTTCGCGCCGTATCGCAAGGGCGACCCGGAAGCGCCGTTGTCGGATGCCGAGCTCAACGACAAGTTCGAGGAGCTGGCGGGCCCTGTCCTCGGGCAGGCGCGCGCCCGGCAGTTGCGCGACGCGGTATGGGCGCTGGAATCGCTGGACGTGCAGGCGCTGCGCCTTGCCGCCGACCAGCCGACGTCCTGACACCGGCTGCGCCGCAGGTGTTCTACCGACCATCCCGTCCTATGCCTGGCCGCGTATACCGGACTGCGTAAACCTCTTCACGTCTGGCGCGTTGCGTATACGCGATCACGTAAGTCACGTATTACGCGTTACGTACAACCCATCACGTACACCTGATCACGTACATTCCATGAACCGTGAAACCGATATTTCGTTCGGACAGGCTTTGCTGGCCCCGCGCAGCATCGCGCTGGTAGGCGCGTCTGGCGACGTGCGCAAGAACACCGCGAGGCCTCTGCGCTTCATGCGCAAGCACGGTTATACCGGGCAGATCTATCCCATCAATGCGGCGCGCAACGAGATACTGGGTGAACGGGCGTATGCCGCGCTCGACGCGCTGCCCGAGCCCGTTGACCACGTTTTCGTAATGATCCCGGGCGACCAGGTTCTGCCCCTGCTCGCTCCATGCGCGGCGGCAGGCGCGCGCGTGGTCACCATCTACTCCGACGGCTTTGCGGAGGCCGGGCCCGAAGGGCAGGCGCGCCAGGACGGGCTGATCGAACAGGCGCGCCGGCACGGCCTGCGCGTGCTGGGCCCCAACAGCATAGGCAGCGCCAACCTGCATACGGGCGGCATCATTTCCGTCAACGCCGCCTTCGAAGCCGACGACCTGGTCGCCGGCGATATCAGCCTGGTGTCGCAGAGCGGCTCCATGATGGGGTCCCTGCTGTCGCGGGCAGCCGCACGCGGCTTCGGCTTTGCCAGCTCCGTGTCCGTGGGCAATGAAAGCGACATCAGCGTGGGCGAGGTCGTCGATGCCCTGGTCGACGACCCGCACACCCGCGTCATCCTTTTGTTCCTGGAAACGCTGCGCAAGGCGCCGGTCCTGGCCGCCGCGCTGCGCCGTGCACGGGCGGCAGGCAAGCCGGTCGTGGCCTACAAGCTGGGCCGCTCCGAGCAGGGCGATGCCCTGGCCCAGTCGCATACCGGCGCCATGGCAGGCAACGACGCCGCCGTCGATGCGTTCTTTCGCGCGCACGGGGTGATGAGGGTGCAGTGCCTGGAGACCTTGTTCGAGATCGTTCCGCTGGTGTCGCGCTATGGCGACGCGCAGGTACGCGCCAGCCAGCCGCCGCGCGTCGCGGTCATTACGACGACTGGCGGAGGCGCCGCAACGGTGGTGGACAATCTGGGCATGCGGGGCCTGGTGGCGGCCGCGCCGCCCGCGGCCTTTGTCGCGCACATGGCGGGCCGCGGGCTGCGCATCCGGGAAACGCCGGTCATCGACCTGACGCTGGCAGCCAGCAGCGCCCAGTACAAGGACCTGCTGGAGCAATTGCTGCTGGCCGACTGGTGCGACGCGGTGCTGAGCGTCATCGGCTCGTCGGCGCAGTTCCATCCGGACCTGGCGGTCAACCCGCTGGTACAGGCCCACAAGCCTGACGACAAGCCCGTGGCGGCCTTCCTCGCGCCGGAAGCGCCCGCATCGCTGGCCTTGTTGCGGCAGCACGGCATCGCGGCATTTCGCACGCCCGAGGCCTGCGCGGACGCGCTGGCCGTCCTGTTCCAGCGCAGCCCGGCGACAGCGGTCGTGGATGACCGTCCCTACGACTGGCCCGACGCGGTGCCGCGCCACGGGGTACTGACAGAACACGAAGCCGGCGAGGTCTTTGAATCGTTGGGCATTCCGGTGGCGCCCTGCGTGGTGATCCAGCCACGCGATCCCTCGCATGGCATCGCCTATCCCGTCGTGGCGAAGGTCTCTTCCCGGGATCTGATGCACAAGACGGACGCGGGCGCGGTGCGCGTCGGCATCCAGGACGCGACGCAACTGCATGCCGCGATATCGGCCATGCTGGATAACGTGCGGCAGCATGCGCCCCAGGCCCGCGTGGAGGGCATCCTGGTACAGGCCATGGAGGACAAGCTGCTCGAACTGATCCTCGGCTACCGCAACGATCCGCTGGTGGGCCCCATCGTCGTGCTGGGCGCGGGCGGCATCGCCGCCGAATTGAGCCCCGACGTCGCCATCCGACTGGCGCCCGTGGACCTGGACAGCGCCCACGCCATGATCGAGGCAGTACGCGCCACTCGCCTGATACGAGGCTTCCGGGGGCTGCCGCGCGGCGACTGCGATGCGCTGGCGAGCGCCATCGTGGCCTTCTCGCGCCTGGCGCTGGCGCGCGACGTGCAGGTCGCGGAAGCTGAAATCAATCCGCTCTTCGTGCGCGCCCGGGGCGTCGTGGCCGTGGACGGCCTGATGCGCCTGGCGTAGGCCCGGGAACATTTCTCCAAGGAACGCAGCATGGACTTCAACCTTACCCCCGAGCAACGCGATTTCCAGGCCGCCGTACGCCGCTATGCCGAAAACGAGCTGCGCGCCGGCGCCCGCGAGCGCGCGCACGCCAACGAATACCCTTGGGACGTCGCCCGCTCCATGGCCGCGCAAGGCCTGCTGGGCATCACCATCGCCGAGGAAAACGGCGGCATTGGCGGTTCGCTGATGGACGCCGTCATTGCGATCGAGACGGTCGCGTCGGTGTGCCCGCGCAGCGCCGACGTGGTGCAGGCGGGCAACTTCGGCCCCATCCGCGTGCTGGCCGAATACGGCAACGCGGTGCAGAAGGAAAAATACCTGCGCCCCCTGCTGGCCGGCGAGGCCTTGATCTCGGTGGGCATGACGGAGCCCGACGCCGGGTCGGCGGTCACCGAACTGAAGACCACGGCGACCCGCGATGGCGCCGGTTGGCGCATCAACGGCTCGAAGATCTTCACTACCCATGGCCCGCACGCCGACGTAATCCTGGCCTATGTCCGCTTCGGGCCAGGCACGCGGGGAATCGGTTCGGTCCTCATCGACACACGCGCGGAGGGCGTGCGGCTGGGCAAGCGGTCCGCCTTCATGTCGGGCGAGGAGTGGGCCGAGATCTTCTTCGACAATGTGCACGTGCCGGACGACATGGTGGTCTTGGGCGAGGGTGGTTTCAAGAAGCAGATCGCCGGGTTCAACGTCGAGCGCATCGGCAACACGGCGCGCTCCCTGGCGCTGGGCCGCTATGCCTACGAGGAGGCCCGCAGCTGGGCGCAGCAGCGCAAGCAGTTCGGCCGCCTGCTGTGCGAATTCCAGGGCCTGCAATGGAAATTCGCCGACATGCGCATCAAGCTGGATGCGGGACAGTTGCTGCTGTACCGCGCGGCCTGCAATGCCGACACCGGCTTTCCGTCGGCCACCGAGACGGCCATCGCGAAGGCGTATTGCAACCAGACGGGCTTCGACGTGGCCAACGAAGCCCTGCAGGTACTGGGCGGCATGGGCTACAGCCGTGAATCGTTGGTGGAATACTGCGTGCGCCGCTGCCGTGGCTGGATGATCGCGGGCGGGTCCATCGAAATCCTGAAGAACCGCATCGCCGAAGGCGTGTTCGAACGGACTTTTTCGCAGCGGCCGGGGTGACGGCGGCTTAGCGCTGCATTCCCCAGCGACGCACCGTCACCCGTTCGATGGTATCGAAGCCCAGTGCCTCCACGAGCAGGCCGATGATTACCACGGCCGCCAGGCCGGCGAAGACGCGGTCGGTGTAAAGCTCGTTGCGGTTCTGGTAGATGTACCAGCCCAGGCCGCCCTTGCCGCTGGAGGCGCCGAATACAAGCTCGGCCGCGATCAGGGTACGCCATGCGAAGGCCCAGCCGATGCGCAGGCCCGCCAGTATCGCGGGCAGGGCCGCCGGCACGAGGATATGGACCATGTAGCGCGGACCGCGCAAACCGTAGTTGCGGCCCGCCATGCGCAGGGTGTCGGACACCGCAAGGAAACCCGCGTAGGCATTCACGGCCAGGGCCCACAGCACGGAATGGATCAGGACGAAAACCAGGCTGCCCTCCCCCAGGCCGAACCACAGCAGCGCCAGCGGCAACAGCGCGATCGCCGGCAGGGGATTGAACATGGACGTCAGGGTGGACAAGGTATCGCGTCCCAGCCGCGTGGACACGGCCAGGGCGGTCAGCGCAAAAGCCAGCGCAACGCCGGCGAGGTAACCCTTGAGGAGCACCGCCAGCGAACGCGCCGCGTGCGAGGCCAGTTCGCCGTCCAGCAAGCCCTGGGCGAAGGCGTGCGCCGTTTCGATGCAGCCGGGCAGCAACAGCGGGTTGTCGGTGACCCCCGCGGCCAGTTCCCAAAGCGCGGCCAACACAGCAAGGATGACAGCCTTGCGCAGGGCCGCATGCCGCCAGATGCGTTGATGCAAGGGCAGCGCAATCTGTGCCGGCGCGTCTCCCAGCGCGGGCAGGACACGTTCGAACTCGGGGCGCACCGGCGGCAATCCGGCATCGGGGGTGTGGAGCTGGGACATGGATGGCATTCCTCGCGCGTGCGCTTACGCCGCGGCGCGCCGATCGTCGGGCACGTGGTCGAACAGCAATTCATGGATGCGCCGCGTGCTGGCCTGGAAAGCGGCCGAGCCCGCGCTGTGCATGCCGTACTGATGGGCGTTCAGTTCTGCCCTCACGCGGCCCGGATGCGGCGACAGCAGCAACACCCGGCTGCCCACCAGCAGCGCCTCCTCGATGGAATGCGTGACGAACAACAGCGTGAAGCGCACGTCTTCCCATAGCGTCAGCAATTCCTCCTGCATCTTGCGGCGCGTCAGGGCGTCCAGGGCGGCAAAGGGCTCGTCCATCAGCAGGATACGCGGCTGCATGGCCAGTGCGCGTGCGATGGCGACGCGCTGTTTCATGCCGCCGGACAAGGTGTGCGGATAAGCATGCGCGAAGGGCGCCAACCCGACCTTGTCCAGGTAATGGTGCGCCCGATCGGCCGCTTCGCCGCGCTTGAGCGTGCGTGAAGCGAGCAGGGGGAACATGACGTTCTGCAGCACGGTCTTCCAGGGCGGCAACTGGTCGAACTCCTGGAACACCACGATGCGGTCCGGTCCCGGACCCGTAATGACACGTCCGTCCAGCCGTATGCTGCCTTGCGCCGGTTCCAGGAAGCCCGCCACCGCCTTGAGCAGAGTCGACTTGCCGCAGCCCGAAGGACCCAGCAGGATGAAGCGATCCGCCGGATAGACCTCGAAGCCGACGTCATGCGTGGCGCGTACGCGGCCTCCGTCGGACCGGTATTCCAGCGAGACGCCATCCACGGTGAGCAGCGGCTGTGCCGGCGCGTCGGGCAGCGCGATCGTGGGTGTGGGAAACGCCACGTCAGCTGCCCTGCGCCGTCAGCGCATCGTCGAAGAAGTAATCGCGCCAACTGTCGGGCTTGTTCTTGATCGCACCGACTTCGTGCATGAAGCGAGCCAGCTGGTAGGTGTTCTGCGGCACGACCTTGAATTGCACGCGGGGATCCTTGATGACGCCTAGCAGCAGCGCGCGATCCTGCTTTCCGCCCGCCACCCGCGTGTAGATGTCCGCGGCCTGGTCCGGATGCGCCGTGATGAAGGCCGCAGCTTCCGCCAACGCCTGCTGGAAGGCCTTGTAGGTCTTCGGGTTGTCCGTGCGAAACCGCTCCGTGGCGAACAGCACCGTGGCCGATGCCGGTCCGCCCAGCACGTCATAGGAGTTCAGAACGATATGCGCCTTGGGATTGCCCGCGAGCTCTTGCTCCTGGAATGGAGGATTGCCGAAATGTGCGGAGATCTCCGTACCCCCCGCGATGATCGCAGCCGTGGCGTCGGGATGGGGCAAGGCCACCGAAAGCTTGTCCAGGCGCGCGTACTCCGACGCACCCCATTGTTTCGCCGAGGCCATCTGCAGGATGCGCGACTGCACCGACACGCCCACCGCCGGGACGGCGATGCGATCCTTGTCCGTGAAGTCCGCGATCGTCTTGACCTCCGGGCGATTGCTCACCAGGTAGTAAGGAAAGTTGCCCAACGACGCGACACCCTTGACGTTCTGCCTGCCGCGCGTACGGTCCCAGAGCGTCAACAAAGGCCCGACCCCTGCGCTGGCGATATCGATGGAGCCCGACAACAATGCGTCGTTGACCGCCGCCCCGCCGGATAGCTTGAGCCATTCGACCTTGATATCGACACCGGCCTCCCGTCCGTGCTTTTCGATCAATTGCCGGTCTCGCGCGACATTCAGCAGCAGATAGACGATGCCGTATTGCTCGGCGATGCGCAGGCGGCCTTCCGCCAACGCCGGCGTGGGAGAGATCAGCGCCAGCACGGCCAGTACGAGCGCGAGCAGCGTGGCCGAAACGATGCGTGCCACGCGTTCGCGTGACGAAATGGACAGTGACATGGTGATCCTGTGCAGCTTGCTTAGGAAAGGCTTGAGCCATGGCGCCGTGTCGCAATGCGAGCGCCACACGGACCGCCGCCCGGCGATGACGCCGGTCAATACGGCGCGTCGCCTTCGATCGTCGTGCGATAGAGCTTGCGACGCAGGTGGGGCGGACACCCCGCTGCCAGGTGAATCAACGAGCGGTTGTCCCAGAACACGAGGTCATGCGGCTGCCAGCGATGCCGATAGACATGTTCCGGCTTGATGCTGTGCGCGAAGAGTGCCTCCAGCAAGGCCGCGCTTTCGTCTTCGGGCAGGCCTTCGATACGGGTGGTGAAGCCTTCGCTGACGAACAAGGCCTTGCGGCCCGACTCGGGATGGGTGCGCACCACGGGGTGAACCACTTCCTGCACCTGGGCCAGCTGCTGCTCGCTCAGTTGAGGCCGCCAGTTGCCGTCCTTCTGCATCTGGCCGTACTTGGCCAGATAGGAATGCACGGCGCGTTTGCCGTCCACGGCCTTGCGCAGGTGCGCCGGCAAGGTGTCATACGCCAGGTGCATATCGGCGAACAGGGTATCGCCGCCCTCGGCGGGAAGCTCCTGCGCATGCAGCAGCGAACCCAGGCTGGGCAGCGCCTTGTACGAGATGTCCGAATGCCAGTACTTGCCGGCGTCGCCGAGGCCCACGGGTTTGCCGTCCTCGATGATATTGGACACCGTCAGGATTTCGGGATGGCCGGGCAGATGGTACTGGTGCAACACATGGATCATCAGCTTGCCGAAGCGGCGACTGAAGTCGATGTGCTGCCGGGGCGTGATGCGCTGGTCGCGAAAAACCACCAGATGATGTTCGAGATGCGCCGCGTGCACGCGCGCGAAGTCTTCATCGTCGAGGGTCGCGCCGAGGTCGAGGCCGAGGATTTCGGCACCGAAAGCACCGTCCAGCTTACGAATGACGAAGTCCTGGCTGGCGAGCACATCCCCGCGCAGCGCGGTCGCTGTAGACATATTGATGCCACTCCTGGTCATGCGCCGTCATCGGCGCTGTGCAGGCCAGTCGGATCGGAAATCCGGCGGGCCCGCACCTTGGAGTAGCGATTATGGGCGGCGTCTATTGCCGGGCAAACGAAGTATTGGGCGTTTGAACAGACCCGATACTCATATAGCGATGCAGGCCCGGGCAGGGCCTGCATCCTGGATCACGCCGCCGCCAGGAAGGATTGCGCCAGCTTTACCCAATACGTCGCGCCCACGGGCAGCAGCGCATCGTTGAAGTCGTAATTGGGGTTGTGCAGCGTGCACGGCCCCATGCCATGGTAGGTGTCGAGCCGGTGGTCGCCTTCGCCATTGCCCAGGAAGATATAGCAGCCCGGCACCTTTTCCAGGAAGAATGAAAAGTCCTCCGCGCCCATGAAAGGGGGAATGGCGCGATCGACGTTTTCCTTTCCGAAGGCCGCTTCGGCGACCTGGGCCGCGAACTCGCTTTCCTTTTCCCAGTTCACCAGCGGCGGGTAGGCACGGACGAAGTCGAGCTCGCCCGAGCCGCCGTAGACTTGCGGCAGCGTCGTGGCCACACGGCGTATCGCGTCCTCGATGGTATCCAGGGCGGCGGTGGTATACGTCCGCACCGTGCCGCGCAGGACGGCTTCGCTGGGGATCACGTTGAACGCATCGCCGGCATGGATCTGCGTGACGGACAGCACGGCCGTATCGAGCGGATTCTTGGTGCGCGATACCACCGTTTGCAGGACGCCAACCATTTCCGACGCAATGACGATGGTATCCACCGTCTTGTGGGGCTGGGCGGCGTGGCCGCCCACGCCCTTGATCGTGATGGTGAAGCGGTTGCTGGAGGCCATGGTGGGGCCGGGGCGGATGCCGAACTGATTGGCGGGCATGCCGGGCATATTGTGTATGCCGAACACCGCGTCGCACGGAAACTTGTCGAACAGCCCGTCCTGCATCATGGCCCGCGCGCCGGCGTTGCCGTTTTCCTCCGCGGGCTGGAAGATGAACACCACGGTCCCGTCGAAGTCGCGATGCGCCGCCAGGTATTGCGCGGCGCCCAGCAGCATCGTCGTATGTCCGTCGTGCCCACAGCCGTGCATGCGGCCCTGAACGGTCGACTTGTGGGCGAATCGATTATGTTCCGGCATGGGCAGGGCATCCATGTCGGCACGCAGGCCGATCGTCTTGCCGCCTGCACGGCCGCGCAGCACCCCTACGATGCCGGTCTTGCCGAAGCCGGTATGGACTTCGATGCCCCAGCCGCGCAATTTCTCCGCGACCAGCGACGAAGTACGCGTTTCCTCGAAGGCGAGTTCGGGATGCGCATGGATATCCCGGCGTATGGCCGTGAGCTCGCCGTGCGAGCGCTCGATTTCTTCCAGGGTTTTCATAATTGCCTTTGAATGTATAACGCGACGTCCTGCGCCGCCTTGGTCAGTGCAGCCTGCATGGCCGGGAAGGCCGGGCTTTTCTCGAAGCTCGCCTCGTCCATGTAGCGGCCACGGTGGATCTCGATCTGCAGGCTATGGCGCCGCTGCGACGGATTACCCAGCCGCGCGATCAGCGCCACGCCCTTGAAGGGATCGTTGCGCGCCACCGTATAGCCACTGGCGCGCAGTGAACGTTCCACCACGTCGATGAACTCGGGCTCGCACGTGGTGCCGTCGCGGTCGCCCAGCACGAAATCGGCGAGCGGCCGTTCGCTGTCGACCTGCATCACCTCGTAGGAATTGCTCGGCATGGAGTGCAGGTTCAGGTGCCATACGGCGCCGAACTGGCGGTAGGCCGCCTCGATGTCACGATTGAGCGCCGCGTGGTAAGGCTGATGATACGCCTGGATGCGATGCTGGACCTCGGCCACCGGCAGCTTGCGGTCATAGACGGGTTGGCCGCCGGCCCTGGTCCAGATCAGTCCGTGCCCGAGCCGGCTTTTCTCCGAGGGATTCAGCACACCGGGCCACGCGCCGGCCAGCACGTCCGGATCGATATCGTCCGGCTCCCGGTTAGGATCGATGTAGGTGCGCGGGAATTGGGCCAGGATCAGCGTCCCGCCCACGTCCGGAACGGCGCGCCACAATTCGTCGACATGTGTGTCTTCACCGGTGCGCAGCACGCGCGGGTCCAGTGCGTAGCCGAAATCCCCGGGATACGTCACGCCGCTATGGGGGGAATCGCAGACCAGCGGCAACGGCCGGCCCCGCGGCTCGACGCGGATGTACGGGGCAAAGGCAGTATCGACGGTGCGCATGGTCGTTCAGCCTGGCAGGGGGGCGGCACGTTGGGACACGGGCACCGACACGGCGACAGGCCGCGCCACGGCGGAGCCCGCAAGGTCATTCAGATGGCAGGCGCTAAGTTGGCCTGGCGCCACCTCCCGCAGCAGCGGCCGCTCCTGGCGGCAGCGCTCCATGACATGCGGGCAGCGCGGGTGAAAGGTGCACCCCGGCGGCGGGGACAGCGGCGAAGGCAGTTCGCCCTTGATCGGCTGGAAGCTGCGGCGCTGCGGGTTCAGCGTCGGCAGCTCCTTGAGCAGCGCCTGGGTGTACGGATGATTCGCGCCCTTGAAGACCTGGTCCGTCGTGGCCAGCTCCACGATACGGCCCAGGTACATGATGGCCACGCGGTCGGAGATATGGCTCACCACGCCCAGGTTGTGGCTGATGAACAGATAGGTCAGGTCCAGCTCGCGGCGCAACTGCGCGAACAGGTTCAGCACCTGGGCCTGGATCGAAACATCCAACGCCGCCACGGCTTCGTCGCACACGATGACCCGGGGCTTGAGCGCCAATGCGCGCGCGATCCCGATGCGCTGGCGCTGCCCGCCGGAAAACTGGTGCGGGTAGCGCTGCGCATAGGCGGCCTCCAGACCCACCTGGCGCATCAGCTCCGCGACATACGCGCGCCGGTCCCGGCGGCTCACCAGGCCGTGCACCATGGGCGCCTCGCCGATGATCTCTTCGACGCGCATGCGCGGGTTCAGGGATGCGTAGGGGTCCTGGAAAATCATCTGCACGCCCAGTTCATAGGCACGCCGCTGCCGCTCGTCCATGCCGGCGACCGGCTTGCCGTCGTAGGCGATCGTTCCCGCGGTCGGCGGCAGTATGCCGCTGATCATCCGGCCCAGCGTGGACTTGCCGCAACCCGACTCGCCGACCACGCCGATGACCTCGCCCGGCAGCACGTCCAGGTCCACGCCGGCCACGGCATGAACCACCGTCCTGCGCAGACCCGCGCCGAACAGGTTGGCGATGCGGCCGGCCAGGTCGACCGGCTGCTCGAAGCGCATTTCCGCGCCGCGCAGCGACAGGATGGGGGTGGCGTCCGTGCTCATCGCGCCTCCCGTTCGCCGGCGTGCCAACAGCGCACCCAGTGGCCGGGCTGCCACTCCACGGATTCGGGCGCGCGCAGACAGGCGTCGGTGGCACGCGGGCAGCGCGTGCGGAAGGCACAGCCTTCGGGCAGCTTCAGCAGGGAGGGTGTCATGCCCGGGATGGAGGCCAGGTCATGGCCGCGCGTGTCGGGGGTCGGAATGGACCGCATGAGCCCGTGGGTATAGGGATGCAACGGACGTCCGATGACATCCTGCGTCGTGCCGGTCTCCACCACGCGGCCCGCGTACATCACCGCGATGCGGTCGGCCAGGCCCGATACCACCGCCAGGTCGTGGGTGATCCACAGCAGGGCCGTACCGGTTTCCCGGCACAGTTTCTGTACCTCGTACAGGATCTGGCCCTGGATGGTGACGTCCAGCGCCGTGGTGGGTTCGTCCGCGATGATGACGCGCGGTCCGTTCAACAAGGCGATGGCGATGGCCACGCGTTGCCGCATGCCGCCGGACAACTGATGAGGATAGGCGCGCAGGCGTTCTTCCGGCGAAGGGATGCCGACCATGGCCAGCACGTCGCGCGCACGCGCACGCGCTGCGGCGGTGGCCATGTTGGAGTGCGCCTGGATGGCTTCGATCATCTGCGTATCGACCCGCAGGACCGGGTTCAACGTCATCATCGGATCCTGGAAGATCATGGCGATATCGTTGCCGCGCAAGGCCCGCATCTGCTCCGGCGTCGCCTCGCGCAGTTCACGGCCATCGAAGCGTATCGATCCTCCCACCACACGGCCGGGTTCGTCCACCAGGCCGATCAGCGAAAAGCCGGTAATGCTTTTCCCGGAACCCGACTCGCCGACCAGTCCCAGGATTTCACCGGCCTGCAGCCGCAGGTCCACGCCGTCCACGGCCTTGGCCACGCCGGCGCGCGTGAAAAAGTGCGTCTGCAGGCCCACTACGTCGAGAATGGGCGCCGGCGCGGCAGCCGGGACGGGCTGGACGTTCGTCGTTGTCATCGCTCGTCCCTCACATCGCATTGCGCGGGTTCAGCACGTCGCGCAGATGGTCGCCCACCAGGTTGATGGCAATGATGGCAATCGCGAGCGCAACGCCGGGAAAGAAGGAAATCCAATAGCGGCCCGACAACAGGAATTCGAAGCCGTTGGCGATCAGCATGCCCAGCGACGGTTCGGTGACCGGCACCCCTACGCCCAGAAAGGAGAGCGTCGCTTCGAGGGCGATTGCATGGGCCAGGTCGATGGTGGCGATGACGATCAGCGGCGGCATGCAGTTGGGCAACAGGTGACGCCGCAGGATGCGGCCCCATCCGAGCGACATGCAGCGCGCCGCCTCGACGTATTCCTTGCTACGCTCCACCAGCGCCGCGCCGCGCGCAGCACGCGCGAAGTAGGCCCACTGCACGACGATAAGCGCGATGATCACCTTATCCACGCCGGTACCCAGGATGGACAGCAGAATCAGCGCGACCAGGATGGCCGGGAAAGACAACTGGATGTCCGCGATGCGCATCAGCAGCGCATCGATCCGGCCACCGAAATAGGCCGCCACCAACCCCACCGTGGCGCCGATGACGAAGGCGAAGAACACCGAAATACAGCCCACCATCAGGCTGGTGCGCAGGCCATACAGGATGGCCGACAGGACGTCGCGCGCCTGTCCGTCGGAGCCCAGCCAATAGGTCATGTCGCCCGACATGCTTTCGCTGCCGGGCGGCAGCTTGGCGTCCGTGATGTCCAGGTTGCCGATGTCATAAGGGTCCTGCGGCGCGATCCACGGCGCCAGCACGGCCGAACCCACCATCAGCAGCAGCACCACGAGGCCCAGGGTCGCGAGCTTGCTGGCGAAGAAATCGCCAAAGAAACGGCGCCAGGGGCCCTGCTCCTTGGTCACGGACGCGGCGGGCGCGGGGACGGTTTGCGGGGAAGCGGTTGTCGTCATCGGCGGCCGTCCAGTCGTACACGGGGGTCGAGCACGGTGTAGACGATGTCCACCACCAGGTTCAGCATGACCAGGAAGAACACGATAAGCAGCAGATACGCGACCACCACGGGGCGGTCCAGGTTGATGATGGAATCGATGAGCAGCTTGCCCATGCCCGGCCAGGAGAAGACCGATTCCGTGACCACGGCGAAGGCGACCACCTGGCCGAATTCCAGTCCGGCCACGGTCACGATGGGAATCAGGATGTTCTTGAGCAGGTGCACCCGCAGCACACGCGATTCCGACAGGCCCTTGGCGCGGGCGAACTTGATGTAGTCCATGGGCAGCGCCTCGCGCGTGGCGGCGCGCGTGATGCGTATGATCGTCGCGCACTTGGCCAGCGCGATGGTCGCAGCGGGCAGGATCAGGTGAGCCCAGCCGCCGGCGGTCAGGGTGCTCAAGCGCAAGTCGCCCAGCGCCACCGTGGGTCCGCGCCCGCTGGCGGGCAGCCAGCCCAGCGTCACGGCAAACACCATGATGAGCATCAGGCCCACCCAGAAGTTGGGCAGGGAAAAGCCCAGCACCGAGCCGGTCATGATGGCCCGCGACCCGACCGACTGCGGCTTCAGTCCTGCACGGATTCCGAGCGGGATGCCGATCAGCAGGGACATCAGCATGGCCACGACAGCGAGCTCCATGGTCGCCGGCATGCGATCCAGGATCAGATGCATCGCCGGTTCGCCGGTCAGGAAGCTATTGCCGAAATCGCCATGTATGGCCTTGCCGATGAAGATCAGGTACTGATGCCACAAGGGCAGGTCCAGTCCCAGCGACTGGCGGATCGCGGCGCGCTCGATCTCGGTCGCGTCGGGACTGGCCATCATGGCGACAGGGTCGCCCACGAGGTAAATGCCGCCGAAGACCAGCGCCGACATGACAAGCATGACGACGAGGGTCTGCAGCAGCCGGCGAATGATGGTCGCTAGCACGGTGATGCCACTCCACTACGGCGTGTGACTACTTCTTCAGGGTCACGTCCTGCACCTGCGTCATCTGGTCGGAACGGCCCGGGTAGAACACGTCCTTCTTCATCGCCCAGACCGACAGCTCGAAATGGACCGGCAGGATGCCATAGTCGTCCATCACCATGTCCGCCGCCTTGGACAGGAGTTCGGCGCGCTTGGCGTCGTCCATCGTCGTGGCGGCCTGCATGTACAGCTCGTCCATCTTCGGATTCGAATAACGCCCGCGGTTGGTGGTTCCCAGCCCCTTTGCGGGATCAGGGGTTACCGCCAGCGACCCGAGCGCGTTGGACATCTCGCCGCTGGTGACGGACCAGCCCGCCAGGTACGCGCTGTACTTGTACGAGTCGCGGTTCTTGAAGAACACCGGCGGGGCGGAGGCTTCCACCGCGGTCTTCACGCCGATGCGGGTCCACATCGATGCGATGGCCTGCGCGACCTTGGAGTCGTTGATGTAGCGGCCCGACGGCGCACCCAGGGTGATGGAGAAACCATTGGGATAGCCGGCATCCTTCAGCAACTGCTTGGCCTTGTTCACGTCGGGCTTGGGCGCGTCGGCGTGCGCCTTGGACGCCCCGAACATGGGATAGGGCAGCAGGTTGCCGGCCGGCTTGGCGACACCGCCCATCACACGCTCCTCGATGGCCTTGCGGTCGATGGCCAGCGACAGGGCTTCACGCACCCGCTTGTCCTTGAGCGGATTCTTCGCCAGGGGCTTGCCGTCGGCGTCCGTAATGCCCGGGCTCGGCTCGCCGAACTGGTCCATCGCCACGTACATCACCCGCACCGAGGGCGTCTCCTGGATGGTCAGGTTCTTGTCCTTCTTCAGGCGCGGCAGGTCGTCGGTGGGAGGATCCTCGATCAGGTCGACGTCGCCGGCCAGCAGCGCGGCGACGCGGCTCGCCGCATTGGTCATGGGCCGGTAGACCACCTTGTCCCAAGCCGGTTTCTTGCCCCAATAGTTGTCATTGCGCGCGAGCACCAGCTCCGCGCCACGGCGCCACGACACCAGCTTGTACGGCCCGGTACCCACCAGGCCGTCGCCGCTATTGAGTTCGGTGGTCGTCTTGCCTTCCGGCGCCGGACCGGAAGCCGCCTTCCTGGAGAGAATAGGCAGTTGCCCCAGATTGGGCAGCAGCAGGGGCGACGGCCCCTTGGTTGTGATGCGCACCGTCTGCGGATCCACCGCTTCGGTCTTGGCCACGTCTTTCAGGTAAAGCGTGAAGGGCGAAGGGCTGTTCGGCACCTTGGGCACGCGTTCGAAGGTGAAGACCACGTCATCGGCCGTCAAAGGCGTGCCGTCGGAGAACTTCACCCCCGGCCGCAGCTTGAACGTCCACACATTGCCGTCCACGGTCCACGACTCGGCCAACGCCGGCGTGGGCTTGAGCTCCTTGTCCGCGCGCACCAGCGGATCGAAGATCGTCAACGCGATCTGTGTATTGGGCGTCAGGGAGTGATACTGCGGGTCCAGTGAGCTGGGTTCGGTCTTCAAGCCGACCGTCAGGTCCCGCGCCATGGCCGTACCGTGGGCACTGAAGGCGATTGCAAGGGCAGCCACGCCGCCCGCGAACGCCCGGGTTAACCGGAAAGACATAAATGGCTCCTGATCACGTTTTAGCTGAACTCCACGGCGCAACATACCCAGCAAAGATGCCGGGCGCAACGGTTATATTCCCTTATTGCCTAGCCCCTTCAGTTATATGTCCCCCATAGTGTCAGCCCCCATCGCGGCGATCGCCACAGCGCCCGGACGCGGCGGCGTGGGCATCGTGCGCGTTTCCGGTGCACGGCTATCCACACTGGTGCGTCGCCTTTTCCAGCGTGACCTGGCCGCGCGTCACGCGCACCTGTTGCCATTCAGGACGGACGATGGCGAACTGCTGGACGAAGGCATCGTGCTGTACTTTCCCGCGCCGCATTCCTATACCGGCGAGGACGTACTCGAACTGCAGGGACACGGCGGTCCTGCAGTGCTGCGGCGTGTCCTGCAGCTGTGCCTGGATGCCGGCCGCGACCTGGGCCTGCGCATCGCCGAACCCGGCGAATTCACGCAACGCGCCTTCCTGAATGGCCGCATCGACCTGGCACAGGCCGAAGCGGTAGCCGACCTCATCGAAGCCACCTCGGATGCGGCCGCACGCGGCGCCATGGCGTCCTTGTCGGGCGTGTTCTCGACCAAGGTCAACGCGCTTGCGGACCGCATCGTGCACCTGCGCATGCTGGTCGAGGCGACGCTGGATTTTCCGGAAGAGGAGATCGACTTCCTGGAGAAGTACCAGGCGCGTCCGCTTCTGGAGGCGCTATCCACGGACCTGCGCGCGATCATCGCGCAGACCCGCCAGGGCGTCATCCTGCGCGAAGGCCTGCATGTGGTCCTGGCGGGCCGGCCGAACGTCGGCAAATCCAGCCTGCTGAACGCGCTGGCCGGCGACGAAGTGGCCATCGTCACGCCCATCGCCGGCACCACGCGCGACAAAGTGGTGCAGGAAATCCACCTGGACGGCATCCCGCTGCATGTGGTCGATACGGCCGGACTACGGGAAACGGATGACCCGGTCGAGCAGATCGGCATCGCCCGCACCTGGAAGGAAATCGAGCGGGCTGACGTTATTCTGCATCTCCAGGATGCGACGGCGGCGGCCGATGAGTCGCTGGATGCCGGCATTGCCGCCCGCCTGCCCGCCGGTACGCCGGTGCTGAAAGTCCTGAACAAGATCGACCTGCGAGGGAACGGCGCGCGCGCGGGCAACGTCGACATGGCCATTTCCGCGCGGACGGGCGAGGGGCTGGACGCACTGCGCAAGGCCCTGCTGGACATCGCCGGCTGGAATCCCGGCGCGGAATCGCCCTGGCTCGCGCGCGAGCGTCATCTGCGGGCGCTGCAACAGGCAGAGGAACATCTTGCGCTGGCGACGGTCCACGCCGAACAGGATGACCGCGTGCTGGATCTGTTCGCGGAAGAGCTGCGCCTGGCGCACGAGAGCCTGGCGGCGATCACGGGCGAGTTCAGCAGCGACGACCTGCTGGGGGAGATTTTTTCGCGGTTCTGCATCGGGAAGTGATGCGACGGGTCCACGCTGGCCGATCGGCTGATTGGCCCTACGTGCAGTGGAACCGCTCGAACGCCTGCAAGGCATCATCGATGCGTGCCTTCAGTCCGGCCCTTGGCCGGACGCACCACGTCCACTTCTTTTCCAACAACTTCCCCGCCTGCCTGTCCATCTTCAAATCCACCGCCGCGACGATCTCGCCGTCGGCCAGTACCGGCAGCGCGAAATACCCCAGCACCCGCTTTTCCGGCGGCACGTAGGCCTCGAACCGGTGTTCATAGCCGAACATCATTTTCAGCCGCTTGCGCTGGATGATCAGCGGATCGAAGGGCGACAGGATGTGCACGCGCGCGTGATCCGGCGCCGAAGCGTCGACCGTATCGAGCAAACCGGGATCGGCCCAATGGCGTATCTGCTCGCTGCCCTGTATGGTCACGGGCAGCAAGCGCTTGCGCCTGGCCGCGGCTTCGCACAAGGCCAGCACCTGCTTCTTGAAGCCCACGTCGCCGTAGCAGATGGAATCGACGCTGACGATGCCTTGCGCGCGCATCGCGCGCGCAAGCAGATAGGCGGCGTACTGGGATTCCGTGGCCGGCCGTGGACGGGTACGCCATCCGAAGTGTCGCCTGCTCAAGTCGTAGGCCTTCACCATGCCGACGCGCTTGCTGACCGCAAGGTCGCCGCAGAAGAAGCCGAAACGCATGATGCGCCGTGAAGGCTTGCGGCTGTCCCAAGGATGGGTCTTTTCCACCAGGACGTCGTCGTCGATATCGCGGATGGACAACGGGCCTTCATCGCGGATGCGCCGCAGCAGGCCACGGTAGTCCTTGGCGTCGATGGAGGCGTACCCCTGATGCGGCTGCCTGCGCATGCGGTCCATTGCCGGAACGAAATAGCGGTAGGCCGAGATCGGCACGTAGGCCAGCGCATGGGTCCAATACTCGAATACCGACTTGTCCACCGACTGCGCCTGCTCCAGGTCGGCTCTCCGGTATGCAGGAATGCGCGTATACAGGATGTGATGGTGGCTGCGCTCTATCACATTGATCGTGTCGATCTGCACATAACCCAGGTGTTCCACCACGCGGTTCACGGCGGCGGGGCCGTCGCCGAAAGACGCTTCCGAATCGAGCCCCTGCGCGCGCAGCCAGATGGCCCGCGCGTGTGCGGGGGAAATCGCAATGGCACTGTGAGCCACGGTGCTGTTCCTTTTCGCCAAGGTGTCCGGTCTATATCAGGCAGGCGTGCGGGCGGGCCGGTATCCGGGCCGCCACCGCGCTCCGGCCAGTCGCAAAGTCGGAATTTACGCTTCGACGGCAGGCACTCGTCATGCGGCCTGCGCCTCGCGCGTCGCGCTCGACGCCACCCGCACGGCGCCGGGCGGATGTCCCATGACGCGCTTGAAGGCGCGGCTGAACGCAGCCTGCGATCCATAACCGAGGCGCTCGGCGGCGGCTTCGATCGACACGCGCCCATCCCGTATCCATTGCGCCGCCAGCCGCATGCGCAGTTCGGTCAGGTAGCGCAGCGGGGTCATGCCGGTCACCGCCAGGAAACGTTCGGCGAAGACGGAGCGCGAACTGCCCATTCTTTCCGCCAGATCGGCCACCGTCCAGTTGCGGCCCGGCTCCCGATGCAGGGCGACGATGACGCGGCCCAGGCGCGGGTCGCGCAGGGCCTCGACCCAGCCGGCCGCATCGCCGCAGCCACATTCGGCCCAGCCGCGCACGATGAAGGCGGACACCACGTCGGCGAGGCGCGCGAGTATGCCCGCGTAGCCAGCACGCTCGTCGCGCGCTTCGCGCGCCATGGCTTCGAGCATGGGCAGGATTTCCGGGTATCGGTCCAGCAGCGTGCCGGCCAGCATGACTTCCGGCATCAGGGCCACCAGGGGATGCATGCCGCCCAGGTCGAACTCCATGCAGCCGCTGAATATCAACGGGTCGCGCGGACCGCTGGCCCGGCCGCTGCCCACCACCGCGCACACGGTCTCGCAAAGCTTCAGCGTTTCGAAGGTCGCGATATCGCGGGTGGCGATGTCGGGCCAGGACAGGAGCTCATGCGCCCGCCCATGCGGCAGCAGAACCGCATCGCCAGCCTGAAGGGCATGCATCGCACCGCTTGCCGTTCGCAGATAGACGGGCCCTTGTGCGACAAAATGGAATTGCGCGCGCCCCTGCGCCGCACCGAAGCGCACGCCAAAAGGGGGCGGCATCTGTACGCGGCGATATTGGACGCCGAACAGGCGCATTCCCAGCAGCAGCTCGCTCACCAGGTCGCCCATCGCCGGTTCGTTCGGGCATTGTGCCGGCGATTCGGACGTTCGATCAAACATTCCGGACTCCATGGCATGGATCGTCCGGAAACTCTAGCCTATCCTGCGCACTTATGAAAGTTTTCTCGTAAAGGAATACCGATGCATCAAGACACAGGGAACACCGCGGCAGGTCCCGGTCACGCGCGGCCGGCGTGGGGCGCGGTCTTCTCCATGGCGCTGGGCGTGTTCGGGTTGGTCACGGCAGAGTTCCTGCCCGCCAGCCTGCTGACGCCCATGGCTGCCGACCTCAAAATTACCGAAGGCCTGGCTGGGCAGGCCGTGACGGCGACGGCGGCCGTGGCGCTGGTCACAAGCCTGCTCATCGCCACCGTTACCCGGCGCATGGACCGCCGCTATCTGCTCCTGGCGTTCTCCGTGCTGCTGATCTGCTCGAACGTGCTGGTCGCGGTCGCGCCCAACCTCGGTGCCCTCCTGCTGGGCCGCGTCCTGCTCGGCGTTGCCATCGGCGGCTTCTGGACGATGTCGGCAGCCACGGCCATGCGCCTGGTGCCGGAGCCGATGGTCCCGCGCGCCTTGTCCATTATCTTCACCGGAGTCTCGGCCGCCACCATCGTCGCCGCGCCGGTGGGAAGCTACCTCGGCGCGCATATCGGCTGGCGCAACGTCTTCCTGCTTGCCGCCGTATTGGGCGTGGTGTCGCTGGTATCGCAACTGCTCACCCTGCCGCGAATGGCGCCCAGCGGGCTGACTCGTCTGGGCACGCTGGTTCAGGTGCTGCGGCGTCCAGGGATCGGCTTCGGCATGCTCGCCGTCATCGTCGTGTTCACTGGCCATTTCGCGTTCTTCACGTACCTGCGGCCATTCCTGGAGACGGTGACCGGCGTGGGCGTCAGCACGCTTTCGGCCATCCTGCTGGGCTTCGGCGCGGCCAACTTCCTCGGCACGTCGGTGGCCGGGCTGATGCTGGAGCGCAATCTGCGCCTGACGCTGGCCCTGATGCCCCTGCTCATGGGTGTACTGGGCCTGGGACTGGTCGCCATGGGCAGTTCGCCGCTCGCGGACGCCGCCATGGTCGCGCTGTGGGGATTCGCCTTCGGCACGATACCGGTGGGATGGTCGACCTGGATCACGCGTACCGTGCCTGACGAGGCGGAGAGCGCCGGCGGCCTGATCGTCGCGGCGGTCCAACTGGCCATTACCCTGGGTGCGGCGGTGGGGGGCGCGATCTTCGACGTCAGCGGAGCCGGGGGTGTATTCGCCACCAGCGGGCTGGCCCTGCTGCTGGCGACCTTGATGATTCTCGTCGCGCTGCGGCCGCGCGCGATTCCTGCCCCCGCCTGACCGGCGCTGGCAACGCCACGGCTCAGTCGTGGTAAGTCACGAAGTCGTCCAGACCGATGCGTGGCGGCCGGAACCGGTTGGCCACGCAGTCGGGATCTTCGTAACCCATGGACATGCCGCACACCAGGGTCTGGTCCGGACCGATATTCAGGCGCGACTTGACGATTTCGGGATAGTTGGCCAAAGCGGCCTGTGGACAAGTATGCAGGCCGTGTCCGCGCGCCGATATCATGATGTTCTGCACGAACATGCCGAAGTCGAGCCAACTTCCTTTCTCCAGATCGTTGTCGATGCAGAACATCAACACCACCGGCGCGCCGAAGAAAACATAGTTGCGCGCATGCTGGCGTGCCGAGCCTTCCCGGTCTCCCTTGGCGACACCCACCGTCTGGTATAGGCCCCAACCGGTCTGCCGCCGCCGTTCGATGTACGGGCTGCGCCATCGCACGGGATAGTACTCATACTCGCGCAGCTCCGGTTCCCGGCGCGCGTGTGCCTGCAATAACGCCGCCGACAGTTCCTCGCGCGTGCGCCCGGTAATGACATGCACCTTCCACGGCTGGATATTGCTGCCGCTGGGTGCGTGCGATGCAACCGACAGGATCTCCTTCACAGTCTCCATGGGCACCGGTGTCGGCAGAAAGCCGCGCACGCTGCGGCGCGACCGAATCGCTTCGTCGACGATGTGGTGCGGGACATCCATGCGCTGCTCCTCCTGCGGTGTGATGCCCAACCCATCCGGCTGGCGACGGATGGCGTTGGGTGGGGCGGAAAACATTATGCGCCCGGTCGCGGCCGGCTCGCGCATCGCCTTCCCCCCCGCGATGGATTTGCCTGGGATGCGACCCTGAAACGCGCCTGTCCCCGTACTATCCACGCGCCTGGGTATCCGCGCCGGCCTGCTGTCCGGTCCTCTTCGATGACCCCGGCGACACCGACGCAACCTTCGCCGAACGCGATCCCGCCTTGAACCAGGTGCGCGCCACAACGGACCAGGCGACGATGCCGCCATACAGCACCATGGCCACCGCGCCGGTCACATAGAACGCGGGTAGCGAGCGCGTTACCGACAACACCGCACCGCCCAGGCCGACGTACACGAACAACCGCGCGCCGCCCGCCAGCAAGGGCCACTTCAGGCGTCCTGCCCCCTGCGAGGCGAAGTACAAGGAAAACCCCAGCGCGAAGAAACCATAGAACGGCCCGACTATGCGCAGGTAGGTGGCCCCGGCTAGGAGCAGATGTTCATCGGTGCCGAACAAACGCAGCCAGGCATACGGCCAGGTCGCGGCGATGATCCCCACCGCTTCCGCGAGCACGAAAGCCATGGCGCCGCCCACGAGTGCAATGCGTCGAGCCCGTTCCGTTTGCCCGGCGCCGATATTGGCTCCTACCATCGCCACCATCGGCGCGCCCAGGCCGAAAGCCAGCGGCATCAGGAGATATTCCAGACGCGCCGCGGTGGCGTAGCCGGCCAATGCCGCGGTACCGCCGTAGGCGCCGACCAGCGCGGCCGTCACGGCGATCAGGGTATTGGTCAGGACGGGGTTCAGGCAGGCGAAGCCACCCACCGCCAGGATGCCCCGCATCGAGGACCATTGGATCCTGCCCGCGACCAGCCGGGCTGCGTTACGGCCGCTCAGGCAGTAGCCGCCGAGGATGGCGACGCCCGCCGCGTAGTAGAGCAGCAGCGCCCATGCCCCTCCGACCACGCCCATCGGCGGCATCGGCCCTATCCCGAATATCAGGCAGGGGGACACGGGGATAAGCAGGAACGCGCCTCCACATATCACCGCTCCGGGCACCAGCATGTTGCCGGTGCCTCGTACGATGCTGGCCAACGCGTTCATGACCCACATCAGCACCAGGCCCGCGAATATCACGTGCCCGTATGCGGTCGCGGCCTCCAGCGCCACGCCTTCGGCGCCAAGCAATCGGAACAAAGACCGGCCGAACACCAGGATAAGCAGCGTGAACACCAGCCCGATGGCCGCATTCAGCACCACGGCATGGCGCGCCATCGCATCCGCCTCGCGCTGCCGTCCGCCGCCCAGCGCGCGGGCGATGGCCGACGATATACCTCCACCCATGGCGCCCTGCGACATGTTCTGCATCAGCATCAGCACCGGTATCACCACCGCGACGCCCGCCAGCACATCCGTGCCGAGCTTCGCGAGAAACCACGTTTCGATCAGGCCGGTGGAGGACTGCGCCAGCATCATCAGCATATTCGGCCAGCTCAAGCGAACCAGGGTGGACGCCACCGGTGCTTCGAGCATTGCACGCAGCCGCGGGTTGGCTACGAGGGGTAAAGCTTCGACGGGGGAAGTGGGGGACATGGAGAAGCAGCGGCCGGCCGCCGGAATATTGGCATATGCAACTATATTGGCCAATGTACCCCCATGGGCCTGCAGGGTCAATGCAGTGGGGGGCTAGAATGATGCACACGGCCCGTACACCCGGTCAGGTATCCGCGCTGGTGCGCCTGCCATCGAACCGACATGCCAAAATCCGATTCCAAAGATCCCGGGGTTTGCAATGGCGCCGCGCTGCGCAAGGCAACGCGGCGGGTCACGCAGCTCTATGACAACGTGCTGGCGCCCTCCGGCCTGCGCGTCTCGCAGCGTTCCATCCTGCTGCACATAGAACGTGCCGGCATGCCGACTATGACGGAACTGGCGCATGCCATGGTACTGGACCGGTCGGCGCTCGCGCATAACCTCAAGCCACTGGAACGCGACGGCTATGTGGTGCAAATCCGCGACGAACATGACGGGCGCAGCCGGCGCGTACAGTTGACCGCCAAAGGGCGCAGCAAGCTGGCCGAAGCGACTCGGCTCTGGCGCCTGGCACAGGACCGCTTCGAAGCCGCGTATGGCGTCGAGCGTGCCGCGGCCCTGCGGGTCGCGCTGGCCGATATTTTTTCCGACGAGTTCGCCGAAGTATTCAACCAGGGCTGATTCCGCCTCAGCCTCGATGGCGGTTGTCGTTCCCGCGGTATACCGGGACGAGGCCTCGGCACGGCTTGCGGCGGCGCGCATCCATGCCGAACCGGTATGCCATCCATATCCGGCCGCTGCGATCCTCCTGTGGACAGCCTCTATGACGTGGGATTGTGCACACCCTGTGGACCCAATGGGTATAAGACCGGCCCCGGCAGCCTCGCGCGAAAGTTGCTCATGGTGGCGCGTACCCCCAAACAGAGTTGGTACACATGCGAAAAACCTCGCAAGGCCTTGATGACGCGCGATTTTGCCGGGTTATGCCACTTGTCCACAGTCCTTATCCATTACCAGTCTTTTTATATAGAAAAGAAGACGTGAAAACATCAATAAGCCATCGGCGCGCGCGCCTTTGGATTGGCGAATCCCGGGCGCGCACGGGCGCCTCTTGGGAGCGGAGATTCCGATACGCCGGCCCCCAGGAAGCGTTTTGCGGCCCCAGGAGGGCCGAACAGCCCCGAACAGGGGTGCGGATAGGCGATGGTCGTCCGGAGCCGCCCAGGAGGCTCAGAGGCTGTTGAGCGACAGACGACGCGTGTTGTGCTGGCGCGGTCGGTTCTTCGGAGCGGCGCGTCGTTGCCACGGACTTCGGAGTTCCTGCACATCGCTTGGGGTACGTCATGCAGGAATACTCCGGCTCGCCTCACGGTCCCCGTTGCCATTCGCTGCGCTCTCCGTCCCTTTGACACGTCGTCAGCGAAGTCCGATGGACTGTATGGTCCCGGGTCGAGTAGGCGCCAGAAAAGCGCCCAGGAGCTGTCCGCGCTGTTTGATGGACCGTGGCAGTCCAGCGATGTCGGGATGCTGCTTCGGAGGAGGAGCCTGTCTCCATTGGCGTTCTGCGGTGATTGGGAAACCGGCAGATGGCGCGCCAGCTTGTTTTTCACTTCTTCTTTTCTATATAAAAAGAGTGGTAATGATTAGGACTGTGGATAACTGCACAACGTCAAAATTGCGAGGCCGGCCTTGGGCTTAGGCTCGATACGGCTTGTGCATTAAGTCTGTTCTCGTGGATACACCAAACTGGACAAGTTCTCCGCGCCGGCGTTTTCGGGCTCTTGTTCCGGACGCATCCACACACTATGCACAACCGGCTGCCCAGCGCTTATGCACAGGGGCCAGTGCCATGGTCCGCCGCGTCCGAGCCCCGTATCGAGCTTGCCATTCCAACCTGAAATAAAAAGGGACAGCTATATGCTGTCCCTTTGAGGCCGCTCAGGATGCGGGTATACAGCGGGCTATACGCTGCGCAATCGTTCAAGCGCCTGGTCCAATGTCTCGTCGCGCTTTGCAAAGCAGAAGCGGATGAGCTTGTGGTTGGAGTCAGGTGCGTCGGGTGCGCCATAGAAAGCCGATATGGGAATTACCGTGACGCCGTGTGTGGTCGTCAGCCACCTCGCGAACTCTGCCTCTGGCCGGTCGGAGATCGCGCTGTAGTCGGCCATCATGAAGAACGTACCGGGGCTGGGCAGCGCGCGGAAGCGCGTCGACGCGAGGCCATCGCGCAGCCGGTCCCGCTTCGCTTGGTAAAAAGCCGGTAGCTCCAGGTACGGTCGCGGGTCTTGCATATATTCGGCGAATGCGAACTGCATGGGGGAAGACACGGTGAACACCATGAACTGGTGCACCTTGCGCAGTTCCGCCGTCAAGTGACGTGGCGCGCAGCAATAGCCGATCTTCCATCCGGTGGTGTGGTAAGTCTTGCCAAAGGACGAAATGACGAAGGCGTGTTCGGCGAGCAACGGTCTGCGGGCCAGGCTGGCGTGCGGTTGGCCGTCGAACACGATGTGTTCGTACACCTCGTCCGACACCAGCAATATTCCCGTATCGCGTACGATTTTCTCCAGCGCATCCAGATCCTTTTCGCCCAGGATCACGCCAGTGGGGTTATGCGGGAAATTCAGCATCAGCAGGCGCGTCTTCGGCGTGATGGCGTCGCGCACGCGCTGCCAATCGATACGGTAGTAAGGATCCTCTGCCGTGGGCGCGCGCAGCGGTACCGGCACAGCAGTGCCTCCGGCGAGACGGATGGCCGGTAAATAGGAGTCGTAGCAGGGTTCGATGACGACGACTTCGTCGCCGCTGTCGACGGCGGCAAGTATGGTGGCCATCAGCGCTTCGGTCGCGCCGCTGGTGACCGTGATCTCCGTTTCGGGGTCGTATGCGTGGCCGTATAGTTCGCGCGTCTTGGCGGCAATGGCTTGCCTCAATGGCGCCACGCCAGGCATATAGGGGTATTGGTTGTGCCCCTGAGCCATGGCCTTGGAAACGAGATCAAGCAGCGCGGGAGCGGGGTCGAAGTCCGGAAAACCCTGCCCCAGATTGATGGCCTTGTGTTCGAGCGCGAGGCGGCTCATGACGGTGAAGATAGTGGTACCGACGTCAGGCAGCTTGGAGCGGATCATATTGCGTGCTTAGGGTTTACGGTCGAGGGTGTGAAAGTATCCCACCATCCTGTGCCCTGCTGTCGTGCCATGTCTGCCCATGCACCCGATTAATTAGGGACGTAACGTTATCGACGCAAACTTGTGAGCCAAGTTAAAAAAAAACGACATACGGGTAAACAACTATTTGTCCGCGGATCGGCGGCTGAGTATGCTCTTTTCGCTGTTGTATTCAAGTCAGCGCTGTCTCGTTTCGCTTCAGACCACCGGCTCGCACCGCGTTGCTGGGCACTGTGGATCCCCACACGGTTCGCCTCAGCGTCCTTGAATCACACCGCGCATAGCTTTGTGTTTTTATAGGACGCTATACAAATGGTTCAGAAGGGCAAGGTGAAGTGGTTCAACGCCGATAAGGGTTATGGGTTTATTACCCCCGAGGCCGGTGGCGTCGACGTCTTCGCGCATTTCTCGGCAATCCAGGGGCGCGGATACCGTAGCTTGAACGAAGGCCAGGATGTGGAGTTCGAAGTGAAGGACGGCCCCAAAGGTCCGCAAGCCGCCGAAATCCGGCCGCTCTAAGCGCTTAAACCTATACCGTTATTGCTCGGGTGGCAGACGCCGCCCTTTCCGCCCCAGTGGCCCTGCCCGGCTATTGGGGCGTTCTGTTTGGCCTTGGATAATTCTGTGGATAATCACTGGACAGTATGGGAAAACCGTGCGTCTGGGATGGCCAGATCAGGGCGACGCCCTTGATGTCGGCCTCGCCCCCCGAAGGTTATACACAGCACCGCTTGACATTACTTAGCATCGCGTTTGCACCGGTGATGACCCGCCCGCTCGTGGACGCGTAGTTCTTATATCTCCCTTGTAAAACTGCCGCGGTGAACGGGCGTTTTATTGTAGTTTTGGCATGCCCTTACAGGCTGCTCCACACGGGATGCTCGCTGCGTAGCGAGCGGCTGGGCGAATGTTGTTCACAACTCTATCCCCAGTTTCTGGCGTCCTGCGATTCTCATATGAGAGAAGCGGCGTGCCTGTGGATATATCCCCTCTTCGGTAGTACCGGGTGCGCCCCAGGGGCTGATATATGTCGCGACGCGCGGCAATCGGGCAACACGCTCGACATCCGCTCTGTGGCGGGATGCCCATCTGTAGGCCGTGCGTCCTAGGGCTAAGGTGTGAGAGGGTTTCACGTGGAACGTTTCCCATCCCGACAGGTCTGATCGAATTGACGCACGCCTTGCTTTGCGCGTAGATCCTGGGGTCAGGCGCCGGCGAAGAATCAAGCTAGCGTCGTGCGGGTGTGCGGCCCGTGATTTCAGTGCCAAGGCGAGGTTGGTCGCCCGAAGCTTGCAGCGCGTGATGTGATTCGTGATGGAATGCTATCGTTGAGGCGTTCGGGACCTGCCTATTGGAAGCTGGCTGACCACGACGGTTGAGCCGGCGTCCGGGGTACTACCCGGCACCCCATGTCCGTCTCCACTGAATCGTACCGCCGGCTGGGCGGCGACGCAGCGAGACAGCGCGTTCTTCCGAAGCGGCAAGGTATCGTTCGAAGTCTGCAGAGTTTCGAACTACACACTGCGGAGCGTGCTCTCTTAACCTTCCTGGCTCGAAAACGGCGAGCGTGCGTGCCGGAGCATTGTTTAGGAGCTTGGGGCATACGCGAACAACTGTAGTTTCTGTGGCCATGGCCCGATCGGAGAATCCTCAGTAGCTCCCCGTGCCTGCGCGATGCGAACCTTGGCCGTCAGAGGATCCGACCATACTCGCCACGGTTTCGTATACAGCGGTGCTGCAAGGCGGAGACCTGCAATCCCTTATCTTTCAGCTGGGTTACGAGAAATACTCTCCTTGGCCTTGGGCTTGGGACCACGCTCGTCGTCGGCCGCGTATAGCCTGTTCGGGGTTGGAATTGGCCTCGAATGGACCTGCTTGCCACACCCGCAACGGTCGCAAGGCGGCGTTCGCCCCGGCCTTCGCCGAAACCGCTGCGGTTGGCCTTTCAAGAAAAGTCGACTGTCTATGGTCTTGCGTGTATGCCTTGGTGGGGTTGTTGCTTTGGGCTGCGAATTGCCTGGATGCTGCCGGAGTATCCCGCCCCTCTCTGGACGATCCACCTCCACACCGCGGCTATGCCCGGCGGGTCACATAGCAAATTCAGTGGTGCCGGTTCCACGGCTGGTAGGCGTTCTCCGGAGCCGTGTCAGGTCGTTGAATTGAGGTGGCCTTGCAGCGGTTGGTACGTTCCACGTGAAACAATGCCACTGTTATTGAATGTGGCGTCAGAGCATCGTTCTTGCAGAGCCTTTGTCTACAGGTGGCCGGCCTGTTCCACGTGGAACATCAAGCCCAGTGGCAGAAGCTGTCTCGCAGTCGGCCCACCGTGGCGCTGAGCAATGGCGGCAATCGCAGCCTGACTGAGAGAACATTTCCCGTTGCACCGCCGTTAGCCGACACCGAGCAGTGCCTTAAGGAGCCACGGCTACCACCATGGCGTGCTCAGGCTCGTACGCCTCTGGTGATTTCGGAGGGAGAGTCTTCACGGAGACGGGATGGAGCGCCCGCCTCCATTCTTTGACCAGGTACATGCAGTCGTCGTACGGAAGTGCTGACCGAACGCCCGAGGTGACCTTGGGACGGCAATCCGAAGCAACGTACGTCTTGTCTCTGGATACGTAGTCTCCATATGCGATGCGATGATATGGTGGGGTAAGGCCCCCAATGGCCATACACTGCTTAGCGCTTTCCGCCGGCGTCACTCCGGCCAGGTTTCATGCCTTTGCCGCTCGCTGTGAGGGCGCGCGTTTGGCAGCCGGCGGCGCACTGGGCTCGGCAATGCTCAAGGGCGATGTTTCACGTGGAACATCGTGCTCGGTTCAAGCTATTGCTGAATTACCAACATCCGACCCCTCGCTGTTTCACGTGAAACACCCGTGTGCCGGCCAACCTTTATAATCCCGACTCAAGCTCTTTTTCCTGCATATCCCATGGATTATCCCCGCGAGTTCGACGTCATTGTGGTGGGCGGTGGCCACGCCGGCACCGAGGCAGCCCTGGCGTCCGCGCGCATCGGCGCCCGCACTCTCTTGCTTACCCACAACATCGAGACCCTGGGACAGATGTCCTGCAATCCCTCCATCGGGGGTATTGGCAAGGGACATCTGGTCAAGGAAATAGATGCCCTGGGTGGCGCGATGGCGCTGGCCACGGATGAGGCGGGAATCCAGTTCCGCATATTGAATGCCTCCAAGGGTCCAGCGGTACGGGCGACGCGTGCGCAGGCCGACCGTGTTCTATACCGGAAGGCCATACGTTCCAGGCTCGAAAATCAACCGAACCTGTGGATATTCCAACAAGCCGTGGATGACCTGATGGTGGAAGGAGACCGCGTGGTCGGTGCGGTCACCCAGATCGGTCTCCGATTCCGCGCACGCAAGGTCGTGCTCACGGCCGGAACTTTCCTGAACGGGTTGATCCATGTGGGCCTGCAAAACTACTCGGCTGGCCGTGCCGGAGATCCTCCCGCCACCTCGCTGGGACAAAGACTCAAAGAGCTGAAGCTGCCGCAGGGTCGCCTGAAGACGGGCACCCCGCCCCGTATCGATGGCCGAACCATCGACTACAGCGTATTGGAGGAGCAGCCTGGCGACCTCGATCCGGTTCCGGTATTTTCGTTCATGGGTAGCGCGGCACTGCATCCTCGGCAACTGCCTTGCTGGATCACCCATACCAATGCCCGCACCCACGAGATCATTCTCGGCGGCCTGGACCGTTCGCCGATGTATAGCGGCGTTATCGAGGGTGTCGGTCCGCGCTATTGTCCGTCGATCGAGGACAAGATTCATCGATTCGCGGATAAGGCGTCACACCAGGTTTTCCTCGAACCGGAAGGGCTGGATACCCACGAGGTCTATCCCAACGGCGTTTCCACCAGCCTGCCGTTCGACGTACAGCTCGATCTCATCCATTCCTTGCCCGGCCTGGAGCACGCACATATTCTGCGTCCCGGCTATGCCATCGAATATGACTACTTCGATCCACGTGGATTACGTACGTCGCTCGAAACGCGCGCGATTTCCGGTCTTTACTTCGCTGGACAGATCAACGGAACTACCGGTTACGAGGAAGCCGCCGCCCAGGGCCTCTTGGCAGGGCTGAATGCCGGACTTGCCGCCCTGGACCGCGAAGGCTGGACACCGCGGCGCGATGAGGCATACCTGGGCGTATTGGTCGATGACTTGATCACGCGGGGTGTGACGGAGCCGTATCGCATGTTCACCTCGCGTGCGGAGTATCGGTTGAGTCTGCGCGAAGACAATGCAGATATGCGTTTGACTGAAATCGGCCGCAAATTAGGCTTGGTCGATGATAGGCGTTGGGAAGCTTTCGAACGCAAGCGCGATATCGTTGAAAACGAAATCCAGCGCTTGCGCGCGACGTGGGTCACGCCACGCGTTCTACCTCCGGAAGTTGCGGAGCCGCTACTGGGCCAGCAGATAGAGCGTGAGTACTCACTAGCGGACCTGTTGAAGCGTCCCAACGTGAGTTATCGTTCCCTGATGGACGCCGCGCTGCCGGATGGCACACCCGTCGCCGGTCCGGGCCTGGACGACCCCGAGGCGGCTCAGCAGGTCGAAATCCAGGTGAAATACGCCGGCTACATCGCCCGCCAGCAGGACGAAGTGCAGAAGCACATGGCACACGAAAGCCAGGCCATTCCCGACGACCTGGACTACGACACGGTCCTGAGCCTGTCTTTCGAAGTGCGGCAGAAGCTCAAGACCCATCGGCCCGGAACCATAGGGCAGGCGGCGCGGATATCGGGCATCACGCCTGCAGCGATTTCCTTGCTCCTCATACATCTCAAGCGCCTGCACTACGGCTCGCGCAAACGCGCGGCATGAAGCCGCAGCAGGCCCCGCCCCACGGCCCCGAGGACGCGCGGCTTCGGCGTGCGTGCGCGGCGCTGTCGCTCGCCGTCACGAACGATCAGGCCGACAAGCTGTTGGCCTACCTTGCGCTGTTGCAGCGCTGGAACCGCACGTACAACCTCACCGCCATACGCGACGCCGGCCAGATGCTGGTGCAACATGTCTTCGACAGCCTGGCCGTGGTGAACCCGCTGGATGCCGCCATGCCGGCCCAGGGCCGGCTCTACGATATCGGGGCGGGCGCCGGGCTGCCCGGTGTGATCCTGGCGATCATGCGGCCCGAGTGGGAGGTGACCTGCATCGACGCCGTGGACAAGAAAACCGCCTTCATACGGCAGGCTGCCGCGACCCTCAAGTTGCGCAATCTCACGGCCGAACACGCACGGGTGGAACAATTGCCGCCAGGGGGCTGCAATGTCGTCACCTCGCGCGCATTCGCCGCGCTGGACGACTTCGCCCGCCTGGCAGGACAGCACGTGGCGCCAGATGGTACCCTCGTCGCCCTGAAGGGCAAGGTTCCGGACGACGAGATCGCCCAGCTGCATGCCGCGGGCCGGTGGCAAGTCGCCCGGATAGACCCCATAGACGTGCCCGAGCTGGACGCGCAGCGATGCCTCGTCTGGATGCGCCGCGCCGGCGCGTAGTCAAGGAAATCCATGAACCAAACAGTGCCCCGCAAATCCGCCCGTGTTTTTTGCATCGCGAACCAGAAGGGCGGTGTCGGCAAAACCACTACCGCCATCAACCTGGCGGCGGGCCTGGCCACGCACGACAAGCGCGTACTGCTGGTGGACCTGGATCCGCAAGGCAATGCGACCATGGGCAGCGGCATCGACAAGGCCGGCCTGCAATCGAATCTTTACCAGGTACTTATCGGCGACGTCACCATCGCCGAAGCGCGTGTGCGGTCCGAAGTGGGCGGCTATGACGTATTGCCGGCCAACCGCGAACTCGCGGGCGCGGAGATCGACCTGGTGCAGATGGAGGCTCGCGAACGGCAACTGCGGACGGCCCTGGAAACGGTCATGGAGGAATACGACTTCATCCTGATCGACTGCCCGCCAACGCTGTCGTTGCTCACCTTGAACGGCTTGGCCGCGGCGCATGGTGTCATCATTCCCATGCAGTGCGAATACTTCGCCCTCGAAGGATTATCCGACCTGGTCAATACCATCAAGCGCGTGCATCACAACATCAATCCGCAGCTGCGCGTCATCGGTTTGCTGCGCGTGATGTTCGATCCGCGCATGACGCTGCAGCAGCAGGTTTCGGCACAGCTGGAAGCGCATTTCGGCGACAAGGTGTTCGCCACGGTCGTGCCGCGCAATGTGCGTCTGGCCGAGGCGCCTAGCTACGGGATGCCGGGCGTGGTGTACGACCGCACATCGCGCGGCGCACAGGCTTATATTTCGTTCGGCGCGGAGATGATCGAACGGGTCAAGGCGTTGGCCGACTGAAGCCATGCAGAGCCACGCATCGGCGAAGATGGAATCCGTCTCCTTGGCCGCGGCAGCCTTGTCGGCTCGTGTCGAGGAAGCCGCGCTGAACGCGACCGTGGTGCGCGAGCAGATGCTCTATGACGGCTGGCTGGTACGGTGGGCCCCGGCCAAGGCCCGGCGGGCGCGCAGCATCAATGTGATCGGCCCTGCCCGACGCGAGCTGGACGAAAAGCTGCGCTTCTGCGCGGGCGTCTATGCGCGCGCCGCGCAGCCGCTCATCTTCAGGCTGACTTCGGCCGGACCCGATGACGCCTTGGACGGCCAACTCGCGGCACGCGGATTCCAACGCACCGACGAAACCTGCGTCATGGCCCAGTCCCTGCCGCAGCCCGCTCCCGCTCCGGCGCGTCAGACGCTACGATACGAACAAGCCGATCCCGCGCGGTTCGCGCGGGTAACAGGGACGTTGCGCGACTATGCGCCCGAGCATGTCGCCGAGCATGCGCAGCGTCTCGCCTCTATTGCCGTGCCCTGCGTCCGTCTGCTGGCAAGCGACGAAACGGGTGCCTGCGTGGCTGCGGGCATGGCGGTGATGGACGGCGATCTCGTCGGCATATTCGACGTGGTGGTGCGCGAAAACGTACGGCGGCGCGGCTATGCGCGCCAGTTGGCGGACCGGCTCCTGGGCATCGGCCGCGACGCCGGCGCGCGTACCGCCTACCTGCAAGTCGAATACGCCAATACGGCAGCACGGTCGCTGTACGCGACGCTGGGTTTCGTCGATCAGTACGCGTACTGGTATCGGACGCATCAACATAACTGAGCGGCCCGCAAGGGCACGCTGGGAAACTATATATGGCCACCAAGAAACCGAAAGGACTGGGACGCGGACTGGACGCGCTGCTGGGCGCGGATATGCCCGCCATCGAAACGCTGGGCAAGTCCGCGCCGAAAGAGGACGGTCCGCCCAATGTCCTGCCGGTATCCAGGATGCGCGCCGGCAAATACCAGCCGCGCACCCGCATGGACGAGGGCGCGCTGAACGAACTGGCAGAGTCCATACGCACGCAGGGCATCATGCAGCCCATCCTGGTGCGGGCACTGGGCGACAACGCCTCCGGCCAATATGAAATCATCGCGGGTGAACGCCGTTTCCGGGCGGCGCAGCTCGCCGGGCTGAAAGAGGTTCCCGTGCTCGTGCGCGATGTTCCCGATGAGAAAGCCGCCGTGATGGCGCTCATCGAGAACATCCAGCGCGAAGACCTGAACCCGCTCGAAGAGGCGCAGGGCGTCCGCCGGCTGTTGGATGAGTTCGGCCTGACCCATGAGCAGGCGGCGCAGGCGATCGGGCGATCGCGCTCGGCGACCAGCAATCTGCTGCGTCTGCTCAATCTTGCACCGGCCGTGCAAACAATGCTGCTGGCTGGCGACATCGACATGGGGCACGCCAGGGCATTGCTGGCGGTGGACGGCGCCACGCAGATACAGCTGGCAAACCAGATCATCGCCAAGCGACTTTCGGTGCGCGATGCGGAAAAGCTGGTGACCAAGACCGCCAAGGAAAGCGAAACCACGCTGCGCAGCAAGAAAGGCCTGAACGGCTCGCGCGACGTCGCGCGGCTGGAGGAAGCCATGTCGGATTTTCTTGGCACACGGGTGAGCCTGAAGGTGGGCGCACGCGAACGCGGGCAGATCATCATCGACTTCCACGGTTGGGAACACCTGAACGCCTTGCTGGAAAAGCAGGGGCTGTCGGGCGTATTGGATGATGCCTGAGGCAGAACGCACCGCATCGCGCCTGCCGCGCATCGCCGTTCTGGCAACCGGCGGCACCATTGCCGGCACGTCGACGCCGGGCGACGGTACGAGCTATGCCGCCGGGGCCTTCGGCATCGACCAGCTGCTGGCGGCCGTGCCGGGATTGGCGGCGATCGCCACCTTGCAAGCCGAGCAGATCGCCAGCGTGGGCAGCCAGGACATGCGACACGATATATGGCATGCCCTGGCAACGCGCGTGGCGGCGTTGTGCGAAGACGAACAGGTCGACGGTATCGTGATCACCCACGGTACCGATACGATCGAAGAGACGGCGTATTTCCTCGACCTTGTCATTCCTCCAGGCAAGCCCTTGGTCCTGACGGGCGCCATGCGACCCGCCACCGCGTTGGGGGCCGACGGTCCGGCCAATCTGTACGCCGCCGTGGCACTGGCCGGACATGCCAGTGCACGCGATCGCGGCGCGCTTGTCCTGATGAACGAACACATTCATGACGCCCTCCGCGTGCAAAAAATCGCGGCCTCGGGCCTGGCCGCCTTTGCTTCGCCCGATCGTGGCATTGCGGGGGTCATGGAAGGTGACATGCCGCTGTTCTACCAACCGCCGCGTTCGCACGGCGGCGTATGGGGAGCGCGGCCGCGCATGCCATTGGCAGAGCCCGCGCAATGGCCGCGCGTGGGCGTCCTGCATGCGCATGCCGATATGCAGGCCGACGTGGCCGAATTCATGGCGGCTCGTTACCAGGGCGTGGTGCTGGCCGGCGTCGGCAACGGCAATGCCAGCGCCGCGGCGATGCGCGCGCTCGCGGACGCAGCCGCGCGGGGCGTGGCCGTCGTGCGTGCTTCGCGCACGGGACGCGGATATGTCGGACGCGGCGTCGAAGTGGACGACGATGAACTTGGCTTTATCGCCGCGGCCGCACTAAGCCCCCAGAAAGCACGCGTACTGCTGATGCTGGCGCTCATGTCCACCAACGACCGCGCGACGCTGCAGTCCTGGTTCGACGCGCAGTAGCGATCAAGCCGTGTGCGGCGCACCGGGCAGCCTGTGCCCTGCCGGGTCCATGACTCGCAGCCCGCTATGCCAGGCTCAGCCTGGAGGATCGGCTGCGCTACGACGATGACGCGCAAACCGGCTTCAGCGACAGGCGCCGCGCTGCTCGCGACCGCTGCTACGCCAGTACCACGTTGCCCACCGCGGCCGCCAGGCCGTCATAGCCTTCCGTGGCCTCGGCTTTGCGGTTTGTCACCAGCGTGGTCACACGATCGGCGGCGCAGTACGAAACCCTGCCGCTGCGTCCTATCCGTTCATCGTCGGCCAGCACGATGACGCGATGCGCATTGGCCGCCATGGCGCGCCCCGCTTCCGCGCGTTCCAGTTCGCCATGGGTCGCGCCATGCCGGGCTTCCACCCAGCTAGGGAAGAGCAGGGCCGCATCGACGGTGTAGCGGTGGATTTCGTTGATTGCCTGGTCTCCCAGCGTGGCGGCCAGCGGACCGTACGCCACGCCGCCCAGCACCACGGCCCGATTGCCATGCGCGGCATGCTGCGTACTGGCGCAGACCCGCATCGCGGCCTCGAACGAATTGGTGATCAAGGTCAGGCCGTGCAGCACAGTCAGCGCATCCGCCATGTGCAGCGCCATGTCGCCGGCTTCCATGAACAGCGTCTGCCCGTTCGACAGCAAGCCGGCCGCGGCACGCGTAATGGCGCGGGGGTGACGTCCATCGCCGCGCGGCGCCAGCGAAACCGGTTGCGCCAGCGGCGTCGCATCCGCCGGGTCGGTGGACGTCGCGCCGCCGTGCGTACGGCGCAAAGCACCCGTCTCTTCCAGGGCGATGAGATCCCGTCGTACCGTCTCGCGAGAAACGCCCAGTTCACTGGCGATACGGTCTGTCGACACGCTGTGCAGGGCCGCGAGCATCTTCCTTATCCTTTGGTACCGCTCTTCCTGCCACATGGTCGTTCGCTGCCTCCGCGTCGCGCGCTATGTTTGCAAACTTGAGCCAAGGTGTCTAGACTCGATTGGACGACGCGCCGGGCTCCATGCCCGCCGACGCTTAGCGGTTTTGACTCAACGTAAAGGTGGTCGGGCCATGCAAGCAGAAGGGGTGAGAACAGCGGACGATGCCGCGCGGCTGGTGCAGGCCAGCCCACTGACGCATATCAAGGTGGGCTTGTCGGATATCGATGGGCTGATGCTCGGCAAGTACCTGCGCAAGGATAAGTTCCTTTCCGCGCTGACGTCGGGTCTGGCGTTCTGCGACGTAGTTTTCGGCTGGGATATCGACGACCAGCTTTACGACAACGGCAAGTACACCGGCTGGCATACTGCCTATCCGGATGCCCAGGTGCAGATCGATCCCGCTTCCTGCCGGCGGTTGCCATTGGAAAAAGGCCCCGGCGGGCAGGACATGCTGCTCTTCCTCGCTGATTTCACGGGTCCGGCCGCTGAAGTCTGTCCGCGCCGACTGCTTCATCGCGTCATCGACCGCGCGCAGGGCATGGGTTACGACGCCTTCGCCGCGCTCGAGTATGAATTCTTCATGTTCCGGGAAACGCCGCAATCGGTGCGCGAGAAAGGCTATCGCAACCTGCAGACCTGGACCGAAGGCAACTTCGGCTATTCCATGCTGCGCAGCACCGTCAACGGCGACTTCTATCGGCAATTGCTGGATCTCTGCGAACGCATGGACATGCCGATCGAAGGGCTGCATACCGAGACCGGCCCCGGCGTACTCGAGGCCGCGCTCGGTGTGGACGGCGCGGCCGCCGCGGCGGACAAGGGATTCCTGTTCAAGACCTTTGCGAAAGCGCTGGCGCAGCAGAATGGATTGATGGCCACCTTCATGGCGAAATGGTCGCCGAGGCATTCCGGGCAGAGCGGCCATATCCATGTATCGCTGCGCGATCGCGCCACCGGGAAATCGGCTTTTCATGATGCCGAGCAGCCGCACGGGATGAGCGCCACGCAAGCGGCCTTCCTGGCCGGCGTGCAGCGTTATATGCCGGAATTCATGGCGATGTACGCGCAGACCATCAATAGCTACTCGCGGCTCGTGCCGGGGTTCTGGGCGCCACTGGACGCGACCTGGGGCGTGGAAAACCGCACGACCGCCATACGGCTCATTCCCGGCACGGACAAATCGCAGCGCGTCGAAGTACGCATCGGATCGGCCGACGCCAATCCCTATCTCGCGCTCGCGGCCGCACTGGCGTCCGGCTTGTATGGCATCGAAAAGGATTTGCGCCCGGAGCAGCCTGTACAGGGCAACGCTTACGAGCAGCGCTTTCCCGAGGCGCTCAAGCTGCCGACCACTTTGTGGGAAGCGGCCCAGCGCCTGAAGGGGTCCGAGGCCGCGCGCGGGCTGTTCGGCGATGCCTTCGTGGAGCACTACGCCGCCACGCGCGAATGGGAAGAACGCATGTTCCGCCGCCATGTGACCGACTGGGAACTGGCGCGCTATTTCGAGATCATCTGACTCGACGTCATTGCAGTCTCGCGTATCCCGGAGCCGGCCCGTATGTCACAGGAATTCATCACCATCAGCCCCATAGACGGCCGCGAAGCCGTGCGCAGGCCATACGCGAACGAGCAACAGATCCAGGCGATACTGCATCAGGCGTGCGCGGCGCAACGGCAATGGCAGGACGTCGACGTCCTTGAACGTGCCCGCGTGCTGACACAGGCGGTGGAGCGATTCGTCGCCGCCAAATCCGACATCGCGCAGGCCATCACGACGCAGATGGGACGGCCCAGCCGTCACGCGCCGCTCGAAGTGGACGGCTTCGCCGCACGCGCCCGGCATATGATCGCAATCGCACCCTATGCCCTGCAGCCGGTGGCCGCGGCGCCCGGCAGCGACCGCGAGCGGTTCATCCGGCGCGAGCCCATCGGCGTCACGCTGACGATCGCACCCTGGAACTACCCATTGCTCACCGCCGTCAACAGCATCGTTCCCGCGCTGATGGCGGGCAACGCGGTGATCCTGAAGCACTCCGAGCAAACGCCATTGTGCGCCGAGCTCATGCACACGGCATTCATGGAAGCGGGCCTGCCTGCCGGCGTTTTTTCGTACGTGCATGCCGATCATGCCACCACGCAGCGGCTGGTGCGCGCGCCGGAGGTCGGTTTCGTATCCTTTACCGGCTCGGTCCGCGGCGGGCGTGCCGTGGAAGAGAGCGCGGCGGGCCGGTTCATCGGGGTCGGCCTGGAGCTGGGCGGCAACGATCCCGCATACGTCCGCGGAGACGCCGATATCGAGGCTGCTGCGGAATCCCTGGTGGACGGCGCATTCTTCAATGCCGGCCAGTCGTGTTGCGGCATACAGCGCATTTATGTGGCGCGGCGCGTGCACGATGCCTTCATCGAACAGGCGGCGGTGCTGACCAACCGCTATGTGCTGGGCGATCCCCGCGACCCCGCCACGACGTTGGGACCGGTAGTTCGTGCGGCTGCCGCGCAGGGTGTGCGAGAGGTGGTGGAACAGGCGGTGCGCCAGGGCGCGCGCAATGTCGCCGATGCCGCCTATTTCCCGGCGGCGCGCGCGGGCAGCGCCTATGTCGCGCCGGCCTTGCTCACCCACGTCGACCACACCATGCGCATCATGCGCGACGAATGCTTCGGACCCGTCGTGGGCGTGATGCCGGTCGACAGCGATGATGAAGCGGTGTCGCTGATGAACGACAGCCCGTATGGCCTGACCGCCGCGGTCTACACGCGCGATCGAGAGGCCGCCATCGGCATCGGCCAGCGAGTACACACCGGCACGTTCTTCATGAACCGCTGCGACTACCTGGATCCCGGTCTGGCATGGACAGGTGTCAAGGACAGCGGACGCGGTGTGTCGCTATCCGTGCTGGGCTACGAACAATTGACCCGCCCGAAATCCTTCCATCTGCGCATGGCCTGAGCGACGCGCGTTGCCTGCTGTCATGTCCGGCATGGCAGGCGCCGCCGCCCACGAGGAAACCATCATGGACCTGCCTCACGTGAACTGGAACTATCCGACCGCCATCAAGGTGGGGCCCGGGCGGATATCCGAACTGCCCGAACACTGCGCCGCGCTCGGCATGAAGCGGCCACTGATCGTCACGGACCCCGGTATCGCGGCGCTGCCGATGGTGGAGCAGGCCGCGACGGCCTGTCGCGCCGCCGGCCTGGGTTGCAGTGTGTTCCACGAAATCAAGGGCAATCCGACGGGACGCAATGTCGAGGCCGGCGTGGCGGCCTATCGCCGTGGTGGCCATGACGGCGTGGTCGCCTTCGGCGGCGGGTCCGCGCTGGATGCTGGCAAGGCCATCGCACTCATGGTTGGGCAGGACAGGCCACTATGGGACTTCGAAGACGTCGGCGACAACCATATGCGCGTAAAGGTCGAAGGTATGGCGCCCGTGGTGGCCATACCCACCACGGCCGGGACCGGCTCCGAAGTGGGACGGGTGGCCGTCATCATGGATGAGGACGCGCGGCTGAAGCGGCTGATCTTCCATCCCCGCGTGTTGCCGGCCATTGTGATCCTGGATGCGACGCTTACGACCGGACTGCCCCCCTCGGTCACCGCCGCCACCGGCATGGACGCACTGTCCCACTGCCTGGAAGCCTATTGTTCTCCGTTTCATCACCCGATGGCGGCAGGCATCGCGCTGGAGGGCATGCGCCTGGTCAATCATTATCTGCCCCGCGCCGTGGCGGACGCCGGCGACCTGGCGGCGCGCCACCATATGCTGGTGGCGTCCTGTATGGGGGCGACGGCGTTCCAGAAGGGACTGGGCGCCATGCACGCGCTGGCGCATCCCCTGGGCGCGCTCTACGACGCGCACCACGGGCTGCTCAATGCCGTCCTGATGCCATACGTGGTGCAGGCCAACGCGCATGCCCTGCAGGCCCCGCTGGCAGCGCTGGCGCGGTACCTGGCCTTGCCCGGCGCCTCGGCCGAGGGCGTACAGGCCTGGATCCTGGAACTGCGTGAACGCATCGGCATTCCGCACACGCTCGCCGATATCGGCCTGCATGACGGCGACGCCGACCTGGTGGGCCGCATGGCGCAAGCCGACCCTTCGGCGGGGACCAACCCGGTGGCTTTCGACGCGGCGCAGTACGCGGCCATCTTCCGTGCCGCCATCGCGGGCCGGGCGGATGCGCGCGTTGCCCCCGATCCACGCTGACCAGTCGGACCGGACCAGTACCGCCGCCGGTCCCCTTGGCCCATTTCTTGCGGGGCCAATTTGACATCGGTTTCGAAAGTCACCATAATTTCAAGTTCTCCGCTGGAGGGGTGCCCGAGTGGTTAAAGGGGGCAGACTGTAAATCTGTTGGCCTTGCGCCTACATTGGTTCGAATCCAATCCCCTCCACCAGAGACCGCGCCAGGACCGGTCTCCCTGACAGGTGACGGTCCCGTCGGATCATTCAGTCGATTCTTCGTTCGCGCAGTGATTGACGCAGCAGTAGCCAGGCCGGTGCCCGGTCGCGCAAGCGGCAGGCACTTCTCCAAAATCCAGGCGCAGTTGGCCTGGATTTGCAGTGTCTGGGGGTATGCATCGATCGCGCAGGTCGAATCTGGCGGTATGCCGCGGGCGGTAGACGCGAGTCTGATGTAGGCGGGGCAGGATGGGAAACGGTACGCCGCGGGTGTAGCTCAATGGTAGAGCAGAAGCCTTCCAAGCTTACGACGAGGGTTCGATTCCCTTCACCCGCTCCAGGTTATAACGGATGCGCAACAGCGGGACGCGCATCTCGCAGGACAAGGTGTCAGGTCGTGCCAGGCACGGCGGGCGCCAGGTAGTACGGCAGGAAGCAGTAAGCCAAGATTTACCGCCCATGTGGCTCAGTGGTAGAGCACTCCCTTGGTAAGGGAGAGGTCACGCGTTCGATCCGCGTCATGGGCACCACGCATTTGTCTTCACTTCGAGTCAGATCCGCACATCCAGTCAGGAGTCAGCCATGGCAAAAGGCAAGTTTGAACGTACCAAGCCGCACGTGAACGTGGGTACGATCGGTCACGTGGACCACGGCAAAACGACGTTGACGGCGGCGATCACGACGGTGCTGTCGACGAAGTTCGGTGGCGAAGCCAAGGGCTACGACCAGATCGATGCGGCGCCGGAAGAGAAGGCGCGGGGGATCACGATCAACACGGCGCACGTGGAGTACGAGACGCAGAACCGTCACTACGCGCACGTGGACTGCCCGGGTCACGCGGATTATGTGAAGAACATGATCACGGGCGCGGCGCAGATGGACGGTGCGATCCTGGTGGTGTCGGCCGCTGACGGCCCGATGCCGCAGACGCGCGAACACATTCTGCTGAGCCGCCAGGTTGGCGTGCCGTACATCATCGTGTTCCTGAACAAGGCGGACATGGTGGACGACGCCGAGCTGCTGGAGCTGGTGGAGATGGAAGTGCGCGAGCTGCTGAGCAAGTACGATTTTCCGGGCGATGACACGCCGATCGTTAAGTGTTCGGCCAAGCTGGCGCTGGAAGGCGACAAGGGCGAGCTGGGCGAGCAGGCGATTCTGAAGCTGGCCGAGGCGCTGGACACGTACATTCCGACGACGGAGCGCGCGGTTGATGGGACGTTCCTGATGCCTGTGGAAGACGTGTTCTCGATGTCGGGCCGTGGCACGGTGGTGACCGGTCGTATCGAGCGTGGCGTGGTCAAGGTTGGCGAGGAAATCGAAATTGTCGGGATCAAGCCGACGCTGAAGACGACCTGCACGGGCGTGGAAATGTTCCGCAAGCTGCTGGACCAGGGCCAGGCCGGTGACAACGTGGGTATTTTGCTGCGCGGGACCAAGCGTGAAGAAGTCGAGCGTGGCCAGGTGCTGGCCAAGCCGGGTTCGATCACGCCGCACACGGACTTTGACGCCGAGGTCTACATTCTGTCCAAGGAAGAAGGCGGCCGTCATACGCCGTTCTTCAACGGCTATCGCCCGCAGTTCTACTTCCGCACGACGGACGTGACGGGGACGATCGAGCTGCCCAAGGACAAGGAAATGGTCCTGCCGGGTGACAACGTGTCGATGGTGGTCAAGCTGCTGGCGCCGATCGCCATGGAAGAAGGCCTGCGCTTCGCGATCCGCGAAGGCGGCCGTACCGTGGGCGCCGGCGTCGTCGCCAAGATCCTCAAGTAATCCACGCCGCCGCGGCGGGGTCCCCCGGGATCCCGCCAAGATTTCTCTGTACAAAGCGGCGAGAAAAGTAGTATTATGGATGGTTCCGCAAGGTTCCATCCTTCGTTTTTGGGCTCGTGCCGCGCCGCCGTCCTCTTGGACCCGATTTCTGGCTCAGTATCAAAGTGCTGGGTCGAAGCCAGGTCAAACTGCCAGGCCGACTGCGAAACGACTGGCCCCGGCATAACGCCGGGTTTGGTCAAGTCAGGCTCAGGCAAGTGGCGAGCAGGGAATCGAGCGAGGCGAGTAGGTTCCAGCCACCAGGCTGCCCGTTCGTAAGCCGACAGGCTGTCGGAAGGGGTGGACCCGGACCGGTTGAAACCCGCTTTTGGGCTTCATAGCCTGACCAGGAAGCGAGGGTAAAGGGTCTCTAGCGGTCGTATGCAAGTAAAGATACGGTCGTGCGTGACTAGAGGGGTATAGCTCAATTGGCAGAGCGTCGGTCTCCAAAACCGAAGGTTGTAGGTTCGATTCCTACTGCCCCTGCCAACCCGCATTCCTCTACCTGGCCTGCCGGAAATCATCGCAAGCTGCGCGTTCATGGCGGGCTTGCTGCGCAAAATGTCTAATACCAGCGTCGAAACCGTAACCAGTACCGCCGATCGTGTAAAGCTCGGTTTGGCGGTGCTTGTCATCATTGCTGGCATCGTTGGCTTCTCCGTGCTCAGCACCCAGCCCATGGCCGCCCGGATCGGGGTATTCGTGGGCGGGCTCGTCCTTGCCGCCGTCATCGCGTGGTTCAGCGAGCCGGGCCGGCGCACGTTGAGCTTTGCCAACGAGTCCTACAACGAAGTCAAGCGTGTCTCCTGGCCCACCCGCAAGGAAACGACCCAGATGACGGGGATCGTTTTCGCGTTCGTGGCCATCATGGGCATCTTCATGTGGGTGCTCGACAAGGGGATCGAATGGATCATCTACGGCCTGCTGCTGGGCTGGAAATAAGGGACGGCGAATGAGCAAACGTTGGTATGTCGTCCATGTGTATTCCGGCATGGAGAAAAGCGTCCACAAGGCACTGCTCGAACGTATCGAGCGCGCCGGCCTGCAAACGTCCTTCGGCGAAATCCTCGTGCCTTCCGAGGAAGTCGTCGAAATGAAGGGCGGCCAGAAGTCGATTTCGGAACGTCGCATTTTCCCGGGCTATGTCCTGGTCGAGATGGAGTTGACGGACGAAACCTGGCACCTGGTCAAGAACACCAACCGCGTCACCGGCTTCCTGGGTGGCTCGGGCAACCGGCCGACCCCGATCTCGGATAAAGAGGTCGAGAACATCCGCAACCAGGGCGTCGAGAAGCCTCGTCCCAAGGTGCTGTTCGAGGTCGGCGAAATGGTTCGCGTCAAGGAAGGTCCGTTCGCAGACTTCAACGGCAACGTCGAAGAAGTGAACTACGAGAAAAGCAAGGTGCACGTGTCGGTCACCATTTTCGGCCGCGCGACACCCGTCGAACTCGATTTCAGCCAGGTCGAAAAGACCTGATCCCGTAGTCCTCAACACCCCGGGGAGCCCGCCGCGTGCGGTGGGCGTTTGAACCCGCAAGGAGCAAAGCATGGCGAAGAAGATCGTCGGCTTTATCAAGCTGCAAGTGCCGGCTGGTAAGGCGAATCCCTCTCCCCCGATCGGTCCGGCGCTGGGTCAGCGCGGTCTGAACATCATGGAATTCTGCAAGGCGTTCAACGCCAAGACGCAGGGTATGGAGCCCGGCCTGCCGATTCCCGTGGTCATCACGGCGTTCGCGGACAAGAGCTTCACCTTCATCATGAAGACCCCGCCCGCGACGGTCCTCATCAAGAAGGCCGCCGGCGTGCAGAAGGGTTCGCCCAAGCCGCATACCGACAAGGTCGGTACGCTGACGCGCGCCCAGGCCGAGGAAATCGCCAAGACCAAGGAACCCGACCTGACGGCGGGGGATCTGGACGCCGCGGTGCGCACCATCGCTGGCAGCGCCCGCAGCATGGGCATCACGGTTGAGGGGATCTGATCATGACAAAACTGTCCAAGCGTACCGCCGCCCTGCGGGAAAAAATCGACCGTACCAAGCTGTACCCGGTCGCCGAGGCCCTCAGCCTCATCAAGGAAACCGCCACCGCCAAGTTTGACGAATCCGTCGACGTGGCTGTGCAGCTGGGCATCGACCCGAAGAAGTCGGACCAACTGGTCCGCGGTTCGGTCGTGCTGCCCGCCGGCACCGGCAAGAGCGTGCGTGTGGCCGTGTTCGCCCAGGGCGACAAGGCCGAGGCCGCCAAGGCCGCCGGCGCCGATATCGTCGGCCTGGAAGACCTGGCAGACAGCATCAAGGCCGGTCAAATGAATTTCGACGTGGTCATCGCGTCCCCCGACACCATGCGTGTCGTCGGCGCCCTGGGCCAGATCCTGGGCCCCCGCGGCCTGATGCCGAACCCTAAGGTCGGCACGGTCACGCCCGACGTGGTCACCGCGGTGAAGAACGCCAAGGCTGGCCAGGTGCAATACCGTACCGACAAGGCCGGTATCGTGCATGCCACCATCGGCCGCGCCTCTTTCGGCGTGGAGCAGTTGCAAACCAACCTGTCCGCGCTGGTCGACGCCCTGCAAAAGGCGCGTCCTGCCGCTGCCAAGGGCGTGTACCTGCGCAAGCTCGCCGTGTCGTCCACGATGGGTGGCGGTGCGCGCGTCGAACTCGCTTCGCTCACGACGCCTGCTGCCTGATCGGGGCGTCGCGAGCAAACAGAACTTTGGGCTGCGTCCGGTTTTTTACGGACGTTGCTGTCAAAGACCGCTGGAGCAAGTCGCCGATATCCGGGTGTCTCCGCAAGGAAATGCCATCCCATCGGCGCCGCGCTTAATCCCGAAGCCTTTCCGGTTCGGATCCAGCGTAGACGGCGTCCCATGGAAGATTTCTTTTCTGAAGAACTCGACCAGGCGCCGCATTCGGTTGACGTTTCGGAATCCCTTCCAGAACGTCTTTTGATGGAGTGTTCAAACCGTGAGTCTCAATCGCCAAGAGAAAGCGGTGGTAATCGAGGAAGTCTCGGCGCAAGTCGCCAAGGCCCAATCGATTGTTATCGCCGAGTACCGTGGTCTGGACGTCGCCTCCGTCACCGTACTGCGCAAGAATGCGCGTCAATCGGGCGTGTACCTGCGGGTTCTCAAGAACTCGCTGGCTCGTCGCGCTGTAAACGGCACGGCTTTCGAGTCGCTGTCCAAGCAGCTTACCGGTCCGCTGATCTACGGTATCAGCGCTGATCCGGTTGCGTCGGCCAAGGTGCTCGCTGATTTCGCCAAAACCAACGACAAGCTGGTCATCAAGGGGGGCTCGCTGCCCAACAACCTGTTGAACCAGGAAGGCGTGAAGGCCCTGGCCTCCCTGCCCTCCCGCGAAGAGTTGCTGGCGAAACTGCTGGGCACCATGCAGGCCCCGATTGCGCAATTTGCCCGTACGCTCAACGAAGTTCCGACCAAGTTCGCCCGCGGCCTCGCTGCCGTGCGCGACCAGAAGGCGGCGGCCTAGGCCCCCGTTTTCACGGACTTCGCTGTACGACGAGCGACACCGAACCTGGCATTACCCTATCTGGAGTTCTTAGAAAATGGCACTTAACAAAGCTGAAATCCTTGACGCCATCGCTGGCCTGACCGTTCTCGAACTGTCGGAACTGATCAAGGATCTGGAAGAGAAGTTTGGCGTGTCGGCTGCTGCCGCCGCCGTGGCCGTGGCTGCCCCCGCCGCCGGTGGCGCTGCCGCGCCCGCCGAAGAGCAGACCGAATTCAACGTCATGCTGCTCGAAGCTGGCGCGAACAAGGTCAGCGTCATCAAGGCCGTGCGCGAGCTGACCGGTCTGGGTCTGAAGGAAGCCAAGGACCTGGTCGACGGTGCTCCGAAGGCCGTGAAGGAAGCCGTTGCCAAGGCTGACGCCGAAGCTGCGAAGAAGAAGCTGGAAGAAGCTGGCGCCAAGGTCGAAGTCAAGTAAAACCTTCTGCCAGTTGCCCGGGGACAGCGAAGTCTGCAGTCCCCGGGCTTTTGCGTTTCCAGGAAACCCTAGTTGGAAGTGGGGTTCAGTGGGGTTTCCTGGAGTCGTATCAGAATCCGTATCACCCCGGGCCGTGGTTGACGGCCCATGCAACCTCGAGTCGGAGTGCTCATGCCTTACTCGTACACCGAAAAAAAGCGCATCCGCAAAAGCTTCGCGAAGCGTGAGGACGTACAGAACGTCCCCTTCCTGCTGGCGACGCAGCTTCAATCCTACCTAACTTTTCTGCAGGCGGATACGCCTGCGTCGCAGCGAGCCAACGATGGTCTGCAAGCGGCGTTCACGTCGATCTTCCCCATCGTCAGCCACAACGGAATGGCGCGTCTCGAATTCGTCAGCTATGTGCTGGGCGAGCCGGTGTTCGATGTCAAGGAATGTCAGCAGCGCGGCCTGACCTATGCGTCGCCTCTGCGTGCCAAGGTGCGCCTGGTCCTGCTCGATCGCGAAGTCAGCAAGCCGACCGTCAAGGAAGTGAAGGAGCAGGAAGTCTACATGGGCGAAATTCCGCTCATGACGGGCACGGGCTCCTTCGTCATCAATGGCACCGAGCGCGTCATCGTATCGCAGTTGCACCGTTCGCCGGGCGTATTCTTCGAACATGATCGCGGCAAGACGCACAGCTCCGGAAAACTGTTGTTTTCCGCGCGCGTGATTCCTTACCGCGGCTCCTGGCTGGATTTCGAATTCGATCCGAAGGACGTGCTGTTCTTCCGCGTCGACCGTCGCCGCAAGATGCCGGTCACCATTCTGCTCAAGGCCATCGGCATGACGCCGGAATCGATCCTGGCCGAGTTCTTCGACTTCGATCGATTCGAGCTCAAGAGCGAAGGCGCGATGATGGAATTCATCCCCGAGCGCTGGAAGGGTGAAATGGCCCGTTTCGACATCACCGACCGCTCCGGCAAGGTGATCGTCGAGAAGGACAAGCGCATCAACGCGAAGCACCTGCGCGACCTGGCCGCGGGCGGCATCGAGCGCATCTCCGTGCCCGAGGAGTTCCTGTACGGCCGCGTGCTGTCCAAGAACATCGTCGACGCCGACACCGGCGAAGTCGTCGCGCACGCGAACGATGAAATTACCGAAAGCGTGCTGAGCGCGCTGCGGGCCGCCAACGTCAGCGAATTCCATACGCTGTACACCAACGACCTGGACCGTGGTCCGTACATTTCGCAGACCCTGCGCACCGACGAAACCGCCGACCAGATGGCCGCGCGCGTGGCGATCTATCGCATGATGCGTCCTGGCGAGCCGCCGACCGAGGAAGCGGTCGAAGCCCTGTTCCAGCGCCTGTTCTACAGCGAGGAAACGTACGACCTGTCGCGCGTCGGCCGCATGAAGGTCAACAGCCGCCTGGGCCGGGGTGATGACATCACCGGTCCCATGACGCTGACCAATGACGACATCCTGGCCACCATCAAGGTGCTGGTCGAGCTGCGTAACGGTCGCGGCCAGATCGACGATATCGACCACCTGGGCAATCGCCGCGTGCGCTGCGTGGGCGAACTGGCCGAAAACCAGTTCCGCGCCGGCCTGGTGCGCGTCGAACGCGCCGTCAAGGAACGTCTGGGCCAGGCCGAGACGGAAAACCTGATGCCGCACGACCTGATCAACTCCAAGCCGATTTCCGCGGCGATCAAGGAGTTCTTCGGTTCCAGCCAGCTGTCGCAGTTCATGGACCAGACCAACCCGCTGTCCGAGATCACGCACAAGCGCCGCGTCTCGGCACTGGGACCGGGCGGCCTGACGCGCGAACGCGCGGGCTTCGAAGTGCGCGACGTGCATCCCACGCACTACGGTCGCGTGTGCCCGATCGAAACGCCGGAAGGTCCGAACATCGGTCTGATCAACTCCATGGCGCTGTACGCGCGCCTGAACGAGTACGGCTTCCTGGAGACGCCCTATCGCAAGGTGATCGACGGCAAGGTCAGCGACCAGATCGACTACCTGTCGGCTATCGAGGAAAGCCACTACGTCATCGCGCAGGCGAACGCGGCGCTGGACGAGGAAGGCCGTTTCGTCGACGACCTGGTGGCCTGCCGCGAAGCGGGCGAAACCATGCTGACCTCGCCCAGCAACGTGCACTACATGGACGTTGCTCCGTCGCAGATCGTGTCGGTCGCTGCCTCGCTGATTCCGTTCCTGGAGCACGATGACGCCAACCGCGCGCTGATGGGCGCCAACATGCAGCGCCAGGCCGTGCCTTGCCTGCGTCCCGAAAAGCCGCTGGTGGGCACGGGTATCGAACGCACCGTTGCGGTCGACTCGGGCACCACCGTGCAGGCGCTGCGCGGCGGCGTGGTGGACCACGTCGATGCGGACCGCATCGTGATCCGCGTCAACGACGACGAGAACGTCGCCGGCGAAGTGGGCGTGGACATCTACAACCTGATCAAGTACACGCGTTCGAACCAGAACACGAACATCAACCAGCGTCCCATCGTCCGTCGCGGCGACCAGGTCGCCAAGGGCGATGTGCTGGCCGACGGCGCGTCGACGGACCTGGGCGAACTCGCCCTGGGCCAGAACATGCTGATCGCGTTCATGCCCTGGAACGGCTACAACTTCGAAGACTCGATCCTGATCTCCGAGCGCGTCGTGGCCGATGACCGCTATACCTCCATCCACATCGAGGAACTCACGGTCGTCGCCCGCGATACCAAGCTGGGACCGGAGGAAATCACGCGCGACATCAGCAACCTGGCCGAGACGCAGCTGAACCGCCTGGACGATTCCGGCATTACGTATATCGGCGCCGAAGTCGGCCCCGATGACGTGCTGGTCGGCAAGGTCACGCCGAAGGGCGAGACCCAGCTGACGCCTGAAGAAAAGCTGCTGCGCGCGATCTTCGGCGAGAAGGCGTCGGACGTGAAGGACACCTCGCTGCGCGTGCCCTCGGGCATGACCGGCACGGTGATCGACGTCCAGGTCTTCACCCGTGAAGGCATCGTGCGCGACAAGCGCGCCCAGTCCATCATCGACGATGAACTGCGCCGCTATCGCCAGGACCTGAACGACCAGCTGCGCATCGTCGAGAACGACCAGTTCGATCGTATCGAAAAGATGCTGATCAACAAGCCGGTCAACGGCGGTCCGCGCAAGCTGGCCAAGGGCGCGACCATCACCAAGGCCTATCTGGCCGACCTGGATCGCTGGCAGTGGTTCGACATCCGCCTGGCCGATGAACAGCACGCCCTCGTGCTGGAACAGGCCAAGGAGTCGCTCGAACAGAAGCGCCACCAGTTCGACCTGGCCTTCGAGGAAAAGCGCAAGAAGCTGACGCAGGGCGACGAACTGCCGCCGGGCGTGCTGAAGATGATCAAGGTGTACCTGGCCGTCAAGCGTCGCCTGCAGCCTGGCGACAAGATGGCCGGTCGTCACGGCAACAAGGGCGTGGTGTCGCGCATCACGCCGGTGGAAGACATGCCGCACATGGCCGACGGTACGCCGGTGGACATTGTGCTGAACCCGCTGGGCGTGCCTTCCCGGATGAACGTCGGGCAGGTGCTCGAAGTCCACCTGGGCTGGGCTGCCAAGGGCGTGGGCCAGCGCATCGGCGACATGTTGCGCGATGAGCGCACCGCCCAGGCCAAGTCGCTGCGCAACTATCTGGAAAAGGTCTACAACACGACCGGGACCGGCGCACGCGTGGCTGACCTGACCGATGAGGAAGTCATCGAGATGGCGCGCAACCTCAAGGAAGGCGTGCCCTTCGCGACCCCGGTGTTCGACGGCGCGACGGAAGACGAAATCGGCAAGATGCTGGAGCTGGCCTATCCCGACGATGTCGCCAAGCGCATGCAGCTTACCGATTCGCGCACGCAGGCGTGGCTGTTCGACGGCCGTACCGGCGAGAAATTCGAGCGCCCGGTCACCGTCGGCTACATGCACTACCTGAAGCTGCACCACCTGGTCGACGACAAGATGCACGCCCGTTCGACCGGCCCGTACTCGCTCGTTACCCAGCAACCGCTGGGCGGCAAGGCGCAGTTCGGCGGCCAGCGTTTCGGGGAAATGGAAGTGTGGGCACTCGAAGCCTATGGCGCTTCCTACACCCTGCAGGAGATGTTGACGGTCAAGTCCGACGACATCACCGGCCGGACCAAGGTTTACGAGAACATCGTCAAGGGCGACCACGTCATCGATGCCGGCATGCCGGAGTCCTTCAACGTGCTGGTCAAGGAGATCCGTTCGTTGGCCCTGGACATGGATTTGGAGCGTAACTAATGAAAGCGCTACTCGACCTCTTCAAGCAAGTCTCGCAAGACGAGCAGTTCGATGCCATCAAGATCGGCATCGCCTCGCCCGAGAAAATCCGTTCGTGGTCTTACGGCGAAGTCCGCAAGCCCGAAACCATCAACTACCGCACCTTCAAGCCGGAGCGCGATGGCCTGTTCTGCTCGAAGATCTTCGGGCCGATCAAGGACTACGAGTGCCTGTGCGGCAAGTACAAGCGCCTGAAGCATCGCGGCGTCATCTGCGAAAAGTGCGGCGTTGAAGTCACGGTCGCCAAGGTGCGCCGCGAGCGCATGGGCCATATCGAACTGGCCAGCCCCGTCGCGCACATCTGGTTCCTGAAGAGCCTGCCGTCCCGCCTGGGCATGGTGCTCGACATGACGCTGCGCGACATCGAGCGCGTGCTGTACTTCGAAGCCTGGTGCGTCATCGAACCTGGCATGACGCCGCTCAAGCGCGGCCAGATCATGTCGGACGACGACTTCCTGGCCAAGACCGAGGAATACGGTGACGACTTCCGCGCCCTGATGGGTGCGGAAGCCGTGCGCGAGCTGCTGCGCACCATCGACATCGACCGCGAAGTGGAAACGCTGCGTGGCGAATTGAAGGCCACCGGTTCGGAAGCCAAGATCAAGAAGATCTCCAAGCGCCTGAAGGTGCTGGAAGGCTTCCAGAAGTCCGGCATCAAGCCGGAATGGATGGTCATGGAAGTGCTGCCCGTGCTGCCGCCGGACCTGCGTCCGCTGGTGCCGCTGGACGGCGGCCGCTTCGCGACCTCCGACCTGAACGACCTGTACCGCCGCGTCATCAACCGGAACAACCGCCTCAAGCGCCTGCTCGAACTGAAGGCGCCGGAAATCATCCTGCGCAACGAAAAGCGCATGTTGCAGGAAGCCGTCGACTCGCTGCTGGACAACGGCCGCCGCGGCAAGGCCATGACGGGCGCCAACAAGCGCCAGCTCAAGTCCCTGGCAGACATGATCAAGGGCAAGAGCGGCCGCTTCCGCCAGAACCTGCTGGGCAAGCGCGTCGACTATTCCGGCCGTTCGGTCATCGTGGTGGGTCCTCAGCTCAAGCTGCACCAGTGCGGCCTGCCCAAGCTGATGGCGCTGGAACTGTTCAAGCCGTTCATCTTCAATCGACTGGAGATGATGGGCCTGGCCACGACCATCAAGGCCGCGAAGAAGCTCGTCGAAAGCCAGGAACCCGTCGTGTGGGACATCCTGGAAGAAGTGATCCGCGAACACCCGGTCATGCTGAACCGCGCGCCGACGCTGCACCGCCTGGGCATCCAGGCCTTCGAACCGGTGCTGATCGAAGGCAAGGCGATCCAGCTGCATCCGCTCGTCTGCGCGGCGTTCAACGCCGACTTCGACGGTGACCAGATGGCCGTCCACGTTCCGCTGTCGCTGGAAGCGCAGTTGGAAGCCCGCACGCTGATGCTGGCTTCGAACAACGTGCTGTTCCCCGCCAACGGCGAACCGTCGATCGTGCCGTCCCAGGACATCGTGCTGGGTCTGTACTACACGACTCGCGAACGCATCAACGGACGCGGCGAAGGCATCTTCTTCACCGATGTCGCCGAAGTGCAGCGCGCCTACGACAACGGCGAAGTCGAACTGCAAAGCCGCATTACCGTGCGCCTGAAGGAGTTCGAGAAAGACGAGCAAGGCGAATGGCAGCCGGTCGTGCGTCGCTACGAGACCACGGTGGGCCGCGCCCTGCTGTCCGAGATCCTGCCCAAGGGCCTGCCCTTCACCGTCCTGAACAAGGCGCTGAAGAAGAAGGAAATCTCGCGCCTGATCAACCAGTCGTTCCGTCGCTGCGGCCTGCGCGATACGGTGATTTTTGCCGACAAGCTGATGCAGTCGGGCTTCCGCCTCGCTACGCGCGGCGGCATCTCGATCGCCATGGACGACATGCTGATTCCGTCGGCCAAGGAAGGCATCCTGGCCGAAGCCAGCAAGGAAGTGAAGGAGATCGACAAGCAGTATTCGTCGGGTCTGGTCACGTCGCAGGAGCGCTACAACAACGTCGTGGACATCTGGGGCAAGGCTGGCGACAAGGTCGGCAAGGCCATGATGGAACAGCTCGCGACCGAGCCGGTCACCAACCGGCACGGCGAGGAAGTGCGCCAGGAGTCCTTCAACTCCATCTACATGATGGCCGACTCGGGCGCCCGTGGTTCCGCCGCCCAGATCCGCCAGCTGGCGGGCATGCGTGGCCTGATGGCCAAGCCGGATGGCTCCATCATCGAAACGCCCATCACGGCGAACTTCCGCGAAGGCCTGAACGTACTGCAGTACTTCATCTCGACGCACGGTGCGCGCAAGGGCCTGGCCGATACCGCGCTGAAGACCGCGAACTCCGGCTACCTGACGCGTCGCCTGGTCGATGTGACGCAGGACCTGGTCATCATCGAAAACGACTGCGGCACTTCGCAGGGCTACTCGATGAAGGCCCTGGTGGAAGGCGGCGAAGTCATCGAACCGTTGCGCGACCGTATCCTCGGTCGTGTGGCGGCGGTGGACATCGTCAATCCGGACACCCAGGAAACCGCGATCGACGCCGGCACGCTGCTGGACGAAGACCTGGTCGACATGATCGACCGCATCGGCGTGGACGAGGTCAAGGTGCGTACGCCGCTGACCTGCGAAACGCGTCATGGCCTGTGCGCGCACTGCTACGGTCGCGACCTGGGCCGCGGCTACATGGTCAACGTGGGCGAAGCCGTCGGCGTCATCGCGGCCCAGTCCATCGGGGAACCGGGCACGCAGCTCACGATGCGGACCTTCCACATCGGTGGTGCGGCCTCGCGTTCGGCGCTGGCCAGCGCGGTGGAAACCAAGTCCAACGGTACGGTCGGTTTCGCCAGCACCATGCGCTACGTCACCAACGCCAAGGGCGAACGAGTGGCGATCTCGCGTTCGGGTGAAATCGCGATCTACGACGACAACGGACGCGAGCGCGAACGTCACAAGATCCCGTACGGCGCGACCGTGCTGGTCGGCGATGGCGAAGGCGTCAAGGCCGGCGCCCGCCTGGCGACCTGGGACCCGCTGACCCGTCCGATCGTTTCCGAGTACGCCGGCCAGGTGCGCTTCGAAAACATCGAGGAAGGCGTTACCGTCGCCAAGCAGGTGGACGAAGTCACCGGCCTGTCGACGCTGGTCGTGATCACGCCCAAGACGCGCGGCGGCAAGATCGTCATGCGTCCGCAGATCAAGCTCATCAACGAGACCGGCGAGGAAGTGAAGATCGCCGGCACCGACCACTCGGTGAACATCTCGTTCCCGGTGGGTGCGCTGATCACGGTGCGTGACGGCCAGCAGGTGGCGGTCGGCGAAGTGCTGGCCCGTATCCCGCAGGAATCGCAGAAGACCCGCGACATCACGGGCGGTCTGCCGCGCGTGGCCGAGCTCTTCGAAGCCCGTTCGCCCAAGGACGCCGGCATGCTGGCCGACGTCACGGGTACGGTCTCGTTCGGCAAGGACACCAAGGGCAAGCAGCGTCTGGTCATCACCGACCTGGAAGGCGTCAGCCACGAATTCCTGATTCCTAAGGAAAAGCAGGTGCTGGTGCACGACGGCCAGGTGGTGAACAAGGGCGAGATGATCGTGGACGGCCCGGCCGACCCGCACGACATCCTGCGCTTGCAGGGCATCGAGAAGCTGGCGACCTATATCGTCGACGAGGTCCAGGACGTCTATCGCCTGCAGGGCGTGAAGATCAACGACAAGCATATCGAGGTGATCGTCCGCCAGATGCTGCGTCGCGTGAACATCGTCGATGCCGGTGATGCGGAGTTCATCCCGGGTGAACAGGTCGAGCGTTCGGAGCTGCTGAACGAAAACGATCGCGTGGTTGACGAAGGCAAGCGTCCGGCCATCTACGACAACGTGCTTCTCGGTATCACCAAGGCTTCGCTGTCGACAGACTCGTTCATCTCGGCTGCTTCGTTCCAGGAAACCACGCGGGTCCTCACCGAAGCCGCCATCATGGGCAAGCGGGACGACCTGCGCGGGCTGAAGGAAAACGTCATCGTTGGCCGACTGATCCCGGCGGGTACCGGCCTGGCCTATCACCTTGCCCGCAAGGACAAGGAAGCGCTGGAAGCGGCCGAACGCGAAGCCGCGCGCCAGCTGGCCAATCCTTTCGAGGAGCCGGCTGTCACGATAGGTTCGGACCACGAAGGCGAAAGCGCGCCGGAGGCCAGCGAAGGACCGATCGCCGAGTAAGGCACCCCCTGACCGGACACGACTGCAATGCGGTCGTGTCCCGGTACCGACCCACCTGTGTGGGCTGCATTCAAACCCGGACATACGTCCGTGCTTGGGTCGGCCGCCAGGTGGGTTTTTTTATCGCTGGTGCCGGAACGCGCCTTTCAGGGTGCGGGTATCCGGCGCGATGCGCGCGGTATAGGTAAGGGAAACCGGTTGGTCGGCGAAACCGGGGTCCAGCTGCGTGGTCACCGACACGTCGAAATCGCCGTTCGCGTGTGGCGTGATGTTCAAGGACATGCGTTTCAGCGTCTGCATGCCGAACCTTGCCGTGTAATGGGATGCCAGCGCGGGGTCCGGAGGTGGCGACTGCGGCACGGACTCGGTACGCCGCCGGGCGAGCAGCCGGGCCAGGATGCGCGCCGCCTGCATGCTGATGCCTTCCATCGCGGGGAAGCCGGGGCCGGCTTGCGGCCGGGGCATGGGTACGCCGCGGGCACGGCTGCGGCGCACCGAATCGATGGCCTGCTGTACCTGCCTGCGTCGAGCGCTGGTCAATGCTGGCAGGTGCGCTTCGAAGGCGTCGAGCTGCGCGGGGTCCAGCACGCCGGTGTACGGGCGCACGTCCACACTGCCGTCTCCGGCAAGGGCTTTGGCAAACAGCACGGCCACTTGGCCGGAAAGGGCCGCGCTGCCGGACACGGACTGTCCCTGCATGGCCGTCGCTCCCTGCAGCAGCTCCTTCAGCACCGCCTGCACGACCAGCGCCGGAGGGCGAGCGGTTTCCAGGCCGTCCTTGAAGGCCAGTCGCGCCCGGACCACCAGACGTGACCGCATGCACGCGTCGACGGCGTCCTTGAGGGCACGCGCACAGGCCTGGGCGCCGCCATCCGGCGCCGAGATCGCGACACTGGTATGGCCGCCGGAATGCGGAGGAAGGGCTGGCCATGTCCGGACGGAGGGCCCCGCCAGCGCCGCCGCGATGGCGGCAAGTTCTTCGTTTGCCAGCCTGCCGATCAGGCCGCCGAGAAAGCGCGCGGGATGTTCGCCGTGCCGTTCGCGCCGGCTGACCGCAGTGGCCAGCGCGCGCAGCGCCGGATCCAGTTCTGTTCTGGACGGAGTGCTATGCAAGAGCAATGCGATTACCGCGCGGAACGGTCGTTCGCGTATCGCGATCTCCTGCTCGATGGCGTCCCGTGCGTACGCGACGATGGCGTCGCCGTGCGGGTCCGGTACCGCGGCCTGAGGCAGGCGCTGCCGCAGCGCCAGCAGGTCGGTGAAGCTGAATGCCTCCAAGGGTGGCCGGTATGCCACCGCATCGGCATTCGGGTGCAGCGTGGCCAGGCGCCCGCCGGCAGCGCCGTATGCTTGCTCGGCCTGCAGCAGGCTGGCCAGCGCGGCGATCGCGCGGGGGCCGTACACGTGGTCCGGCTCCAGCATGGTCTTCAGGAACCGCTCGTAGCCATCGTCCAGGCAACGTCGCGCCTGCCGCAAGGGCGCGCCGGCGCGAGGCAGGGCGGGTTGCATCGCCGCCCGGAACAGGCGCTTTACACCTCCCATGACGCTGCCTTTGAGCCGACTCCCGGCCGAGGCGGGCGGCCTGATCGGGGACTCGGCCGTTGTCGTGAACCGTTTGCTGCCCACCTTGCCGATGGCCGGGGACGGCGGGACTGAGGGGTTTGTCATGGTCGGGTTACCGTACCGTCGCGTTGCCGGCACCCGAAGATGGCGGGTGGCGGTAGGGGTCGCCGAGGATGCCGGCGACCAGCGCGGGATTGCTGCGAGGTAGGCCCGAGTCTATGCAGGCGGGTCGATGTCGTCTGTCGGCGTCCTTCCCATACGGTGGGCGGCCCGCGCGGGTGTCCGCGTGGGAATATTCCTCGTCGCTGGCTGGACAGGCGCGCCGGCGCACCTGCTTGTGCTCAAAGGTCGGCGGTGCGCGGGATGATCACCGCCTGGCCGTGCAGCATGCCGCTATCGTCGCGCAACTGCCACAAGGTGGCCTGCTCGATCATGAAGCGTTTGCCCGACTTGGTAATGCGCACGCCGCGATAACCCTCTTCGTAGCCAATGCGTTGCACGCGCTCCAGGAAGCGCTGCCGTTCCTCGCGGTTGGGCGCCTCGGCCGACAGCCGGGACGGCAGGCGTGTGATCTCGTCCCAGGAATATTCGAAGCGGCGCTGCGCGGCCTTGTTGCCGTAGATGAAGCGCGGATCGGCATCGGTGTTGTGCGCGAGCACGGCAAAGGGGGCTTCCTCGTACAGCCAGTGGCTGGCAGCCTCGGCGGGCAGAGGTTCAGCGACCAGCGGACGGCCCAGAAGGCGAGCATAGCTGCCGGCCAGCAGCTGAAAAAAAGCCGGATCTGCGTACAACGGTAAATCCACGTCCAGGTCCTTCCATGAAGCGGGCGCGCCGGTCAACGTCCTTGGGCGGCCTTGGCCCGCTGGAAGGCAGGGCCCCACAGCGGATGCCCGATCTCCGCCGGCGCGAGTTCGAATTTCGGGTCGACCTGAAGAATGCGCGCGAAGTCTTCTTCGCACAAGACCCGGTAGCCGGCCACGCAATAGCTGAAAGCCTGCAGTTTCCAGGCCTCGACGCGAACCTGTGCAGGCGCTTCGGCCAGCGCGTCGGATGTCGCCACGCCGCGGATCACATCGCCGTACTTGCCGGCCAGGTAGGCCTGCCGGACCTGGGCCAAGGCATCCAGGGCGGCTTGGCTGGGCGGGCCGGACGGGGTGGCGGCCGGCGGCGTCGTGCAAGCGGCCAGGACGGCGGCCAGGGAGAGCGCGGCGAGGCGGAATGGAACGGTCATGTCGTAGATCCCAGTGAAGTGCGCCACGGCGGCCGTGGGTGTGTAAAACGCGACATATTGTGTCTTGCCCCTTGGGCGCAGACAAGGCGTGATTCGATGCTCTATTGTCGCCCCCTGGCGTTGCAGGGTAGAGACGCAGCGCCTGGCCTCGCAATGTATAAATTTTGTATCTCCTATAAGGGTTACACCCGGTGGCGAGCTCGGAGTGCGCGGGGATATAAAACGGATTGTTTTATTAATGTACTTTTGACATGAAAATCGCCCTCATTGGATGTGGAGAGGTAGGCCAGTGCTACGCGGCGGCCTGGCGCAAGGCGGGGCATGCGATCTACGCCATCTGTGAAATCCGCCAGGACCCTGACATGCAGGCCCTCGCCCGCGGCTTTGGCGCCGCCTTGCATGCGGCGCCGGGCGCCTGGCTGGCCGACGCCGATATCGTCGTCTCGGCTGTCTACGGCCATGCCGCACGCGGGGTGGCGGAACAGGCGCTGCCTTACCTGCGCGCGGACGCGCTGTACGCGGACTTCACCACCGCGGGCGCGGCCGACATGCGTGCGGCCGCGACCGTCGCGGCCGGCGACGGCATACCTTTCGCCGACGTGGCGATCATGGGCGCCATTGCGCTATTGGGCGATCGCACACCGCTGCTGTGCGCGGGAACGGGCGCCGAAGCCGCCGCCGCCTTCGCACGCGACAGCGGCGCCCCGGCGCGTGCCATTGCCGGCCAGGCCGGCGACGCGGTGCGCCTGAAGCTGCTGCGCAGCATCATGACCAAGGGCATGGAAAGCCTGACCGTCGAATGCCTGGTGGCCGCCGAAAGCATGGGCCTGCGTGATGCGCTGTACGAGGTGCTGGCCGATATCGATCGCACGCCCCTGACGACGTTCATGGACTCGTTCCTGCGCTCGCACGTCCTGCACGCGCCGCGCCGCCTGGCCGAGGTGCGCGAGGCGCGCGAGCAACTGATCGACGCGGGCCTGCAGCCCCTGGTCCTCGACGGCGTGGAACGCCTGTTCGCCCGTACGACGCATGGCATCGAAGCCGCTCATGCAGCCGGCGCGCGGCTCGACCTCCCGGACACCGTTCCCGCGCGGCTGGAATGGCTGGCGACGCTGGCCAGCGGAAAATCTGGGCGGGCATCCGCGTAGGGCTGCCCTGGAGCTGCGATGATCCCGACTTCAGGTTCCGGCGGGGCTGGCCAGTCCGGGTCCATGCACTGGATGTCGAAGCGTCCCAACCAAGTACAGAAACAAGTACAGAAACGCACAGTGAGGAAGACAATGCGCGCATTCAAACGGATGGCCGCCACCGCGGCGCTGCTGGCCTGCACGGCGACCGCCGGCGCGGCCGACCTCGGGAGCGGCCCCATCACTTTCATCTCGCCGTTCCCGCCTGGCGGCGGTACGGACACATTGACGCGCATGGTCGGTACAGCCATCGGCCAGGACACTGGCTGGAATATCGTCGTGGAAAACAAGCCTGGCGCCGGCGGCAACCTGGCGCTGGACGCGACGGCGCGCGCGAGGCCGGATGGCCACACGCTGGTCATGGCGCAGACCGACAACATCGTCCTCAATCCCTGGCTGTACAACAAGCTGCCCTACGACACCTTCAAGGACTTCAAGCCCGTCGGTCTTGTCGCATCCTCGCCCAGCGTGTTCGTCGTGCTGCCTGACTCGCCGTACAAGACCGTGGATGATGTGGTCCAGGCGGCCAAGGCGAAACCCGGGCGTGTGTCGCTGGGCATTCCGGGCATCGGCGGCAGCGGCGATCTCATCGGCTATCTGTGGCGCAAGGCGGCGGGCATCGAGCTTATGCATGTCCCGTATCGTGGCTGGGCGCAGGCTTTCCCCGACCTGATGAGCCACCGCATCGATCTCTACACCGGCTCGGTCGCATCCCTGTTGCCGCAGATCCGCGGCGGCAAGGTTCGCGCCCTGGCCGTTGTGGCCGAAGAGCGCTCGCCCGCGTTGCCTGACGTACCGACCTTCGCGGAGAGCGGTTTCAAGTCCATCACGCAAACCATCTGGTGGGGCCTGATGGCGCCGGGCCAGACCCCTGACGATATCGTCGCTCAACTGAACACCGCCCTGAACCGCACGCTGGACAAGCCCGAGGTCACGCAGAAGCTGCAGGATGCCGGCTATAGCGTAATGAAGGGGACGCCGCAGGATCTGGCCAGGCGCTATCGCGCCGACTACGAAACCTTCGGCAAGGTGGTGCAGGAAGCGGGCATTCCCAAGCAGTAAGGCGTGGACAGGCGCATGCGGATTGCCCGGCCCGGCTATTGCGGCGAGGCATGCGGCCGTAGATGGAGCGCCGGGCCCGTCAGGTCATCGGCGCGTCACTATCGGCGGGAGCGCCCGGGTGCGCCGGCGTATTGCGCTGTCTGCGGAAAAGCAGGTGCGTGGCGGTCAGGTGCAAGCGCATCGCGGCTTCCGCGCAGGCCGGGTCGCTGGCCCGCAGGGCCGCGATGATCTGCCGGTGATGCTCCACGCTGCGTAGCATGTCCTCGCGCGTGTAGAAATAGAACGAGCCGATGGTGATCGGCATATCGAGCAGGTTGTCCACCAGCGCGCGCACGCGCGCCGACTGCGCGGCCTCGATCAGCGCATGGTGGAAACGATTGTTGTAGTACTGAATCCGGGCCACGCGGTCGTCGCCGGCGGACTCGGCCAACGGGCCCGACTCGTCCAAGCCGCCCGGCTGCTGCGGGTCATACGACTCGACTGCCTCGAGCATTCCCTGGTTCAGGTCTTCCAGGGCATCGATCTGCGCGGGCGTCGCCTGCACGGCGGCCACGCGTGCGGCGTAAGGCTCCAATAGCAAGCGCAGCTCGAAGGCCTCGTTGATGTCGCGATCCGACCATCCAAGCACAACCGTGCCGCGCCGGCCGTCGCGCTTGACCAGGCCCTCTGCGGCGAGACGTCCGATGGCATTGCGCACGGGCGTACGGCTGACCGCCAGTTCGCTGGCGATGTGCTCCTCGCGCAGGCGCTGACCGGGCAGGAAGGCGCCTGACATGAGGCGGCGGCGGAGTTCCCCGTACACCAGATCGCGGGCGCTGGGCATGGTCGTCGGCTCGTGAACGCGTCGTGAAGTGGCCGACTATACCGGAACGCACGGCCCAGGCTCCCAGAGGTAAAAAATGATAAGGATTGTTAATGAAACACCGCTGACATTCCCGGCTCCTAGCATCACCGGTCCAAAGCCATCCATGGCTTGAACCAGGACCGGGGTCGCCGCGCATGGCGGTGCGGTCCGTTGGGAGTCGGAATGGATCGTACCGTTATTGCCCATACGCCCCTTCCCGGGGACACGCTGCGTTTTCGTTCCATGGCCGGAACGGAAGCGTTGTCGGAGTTGTTCGAGTTCGAGGTGACGCTGTTGGCCGACACCTATGCGCTCGATATGAGGCAGCTCCTGGGCAAGCCGCTGACGCTGGAAATCGCCGCCGTCGCCGGCCCGCGTTATCTGAACGGCCAGATCGCCCGCTGCACCCTGGTGGGCCGCGAGAGTGCGACCTCGCGCGACTACATCTACCGTGCCACCGTGCGGCCCTGGCTTTGGTACCTGACACAGACGTCGGACAGCAAGATATTCCAGAACAAAAGCGTCCCCGACGTGCTCAAGGAGGTATTGCGCGACTACGCCTTCCCGGTGGAATGGCGCTTGTCCGGCACGTACCGGCGCTGGGAATATTGCGTGCAGTACCAGGAAACCGACTTCGCCTTCATCAGCCGGCTGATGGAACACGAGGGCATCTATTACTGGTTTCGCCATGAGCAGGGCCGGCACACCCTGGTGCTGACCGACGACATCATGCAGCACGACGCCTGCCCCGGATGCGAAGCGCTCCCCTACTACGGGCCGGACCGCGTCACGGTGCCACGCGAGGAATATGTCAGCGCGTGGGAGCCCGCGCAGCAGATCACCCCGAGCGGCTTTGCAACCAGCGACTTCGACTTCAAGCGGCCGGCGGCCAGCCTGGACGCCAGGCGGATGAATCCCGGCGCCTACGACGACGGCAAGCTTGAGATGTATGAATGGCTGGGCGGCTATTCCGATCCGGACCAGGGCGAGCACTACACCCGTGTCCGGCTGGAGGATCTGCAGTGCCGCCAGGAGCAGGTGGCAGGCCGCTGCAATGCGCGGGCCATCGCCCCGGGTTATCGCCTGCAACTGCGCAACCATCCCCGCGCGAGCGAGAACCGCGACTACCTGATCGTCGCGGCGCGCTACCACATACGCGAAGCGGGCTATGCCACGGGCGTGTCCGAACCGCTGGTGTTCGACGTCGCATTCACTGCCTTGCCGTCCAGCGTGCAGTTCCGCGCGCCGCGTACTACGCCACCCGCCTACACGCACGGTCCGCAGACCGCCACGGTCGTCGGTAAGGAAGGCCAGCAGATCTGGGTGGACCAGTATGGGCGTATCAAGGTCCAGTTCCATTGGGACCGGTACGGCCAGAAGAACGAAAACAGCTCATGCTGGGTGCGTGTGTCCAGCCCCTGGGCAAGCGGCGGCTTCGGCGGCCTGCAACTGCCGCGCCGCGGCGACGAAGTGGTGGTGGACTTCATTGGCGGCCATCCCGACCGGCCCATCGTCATCGGCCGGGTGTTCAACGGCGCCAACATGCCACCCTGGGATTTGCCGGCCAACGCCACGCAAAGTGGCTTTCTGTCGCGTTCGCAGGATGGCACGCCCGTCACCGCCAATGCCTTCGTATTCGAAGACAAGCCGGGCCAGGAAGAGATCTGGGTGCATGCGGAGCGCAATATGCGCACCGAGGTCGAGGCCGACGAACAGCGTACGGTCGAAGGCAGCCGCGCGACGACCATCGGTGTCGACGACACGACCCTGATCGGCGGCGCGCGCGTGACCCATGTGCAGGGTACCGACCTGCTGACGGTCGGCAAGACCCGCGAGGTCACCGTAACCAACGACGAGACCTATACCGTCAACGGTGCCCGCATCCTGCATGTGTCGGGCGGTATGACCACCGAGAAGTTCGACCAGGGCCTGGATACCACCATCGCGGCCGGCGGCGAGCGCCGCAACGTGACGGGCGCCTTCATCGAAACGCTGAACGACGGCGAAGAGGTGCAGGTGACGTCCGGAGACGCGTTGCACCAGGTGCAGACCGGATCACTGACGGAGAAGGCGCAAGGCCAGGTCCACGTCGAATCCGTGGGGGCGGGCATGGACCTGAAGGCGCAGGGCCAGGTCACGATGGCGTCGACGGCCGCCGGCATGGATGCGACGGCGGCCAACCAGATCACGATGACTTCGTCCAGCGCCGGTATCGACATCACCGCGCCGCAGCCCATCACCATTACCAGCGACACGGACGTGGTGCTCAATGGCAAGCAGGTCAAGGACCTGTCGACGAAAAGCTGGCTCAAGGCCACGCCGTTCGGCCTGAACCTGACCGTGGCGCAGGCCACGATGGGACTGGCCAACGCCGCGATCTGGCGCTCCAACCTGGGGGTGACCATCTCCAAGGTCGACCTGACCACCGTCAAGATGGACATCTTCGCGACCGCAACCAAGATGGGCGCGGTCGAGTACCGCAACACAGGCCTCACGACCGAAACCGCGGGCGCCAAAAGCCTGCTCACCGGCCTGTTCACCATCATCTGACCGTACGGCAGGACCGACACGGGAGGCGCGACAACAATGGGCATCATGGAACGCTGGGGATTGCCTGACTGGGCGGGGTGGTCGATCGCGGTCGCGATCGTGATCGCGGCGGAAGCCGCCCTGGCCATATATTCGGTATGGCGGCACAACGACCGCAAGGCCCAGGCGGCGCGCGCGCAGCATGCCATCCAACGCAATGGAATGCCCGCCACCGCGCGTATCCTGCAGTCGCTCGATACCGGCGCGCGGCTCGGGGCGGAGCAATACTTCATCTGGAAGCTGCGGCTGTCCGTGCACCCGATGGCGGCCACGCCGTTCGAAACGGAAATCAGCGTGCCGCTATCGCCGACGCGTTTCGGTGACTTCTCCGAAGGCCGCGACATCCGGGTCCGCATGGACGTGCGAACGCGCGAAGTGGTCGTGGACCAGCACACGGAATGATGCGCGCAGGCGGTCGTCCAATGGTCCGGCGTTTGTCGTCGCAGTGCCGGAAACGGCAGGCGATGGTGGCGCGGACAGCACAACCCCGGATTGGGGTCGAACTACTTCAGGCGGTTGCATGCGTGTCGTAAAACCCGCCAGGCTCAGCCTGCTGATGCGGCCGTATCGCTGGCAAGGCGTCGATATGCTGGGTACCGCCGTGCTCGCCATGGCAACACTGGACGCGCAGCCTGTACTTTTGACCGAGCAGGCGCTGTGGCAGCTCGCGGCCGAAGAGGCTGGCGGTCTGCTGGACCTCGGTATCCCGAAGCCGTGCCCGGAGTTCCTGGTCAGCGGCCAGGGCTATACCGCCCATCAGGCCGACAAGACCGCTTGCGCGGTGCGCGCGCACGTCGGGGGCCTGGAGAAATCGCTGCTGGTATTCGGCGATCGGTACTGGCTGGACGGGCATGCCACGGCGCCGGCCCCTTTCGATGCGATGCGCGTGGATTGGCGGCACGCACGCGGCGGTCCGCAATGCGCCGAAAATCCGCTGGGCATCGGCAGCGCGCCACGGCGGATCAACGGCATGGATGTCGTGCCCTTGCCCAACGTGGAGTCGCCGAGGCAGCGCATATCCAGGCCGGATGCCAATACGCCGCCGGCCGGCTTCGACGCCATTCCTCCGGACTGGCCGCAACGCATGGCGCGCATGGGGTCCGCCTACGGGCAGGCCTGGCTGGAGCAGTCTTTTCCGGGATTCCCGGCGGATATGGACCTCCGCTTCTTCAATGCGGCGCCCGAGGACCAGTGGTGGAGCGAACGGCGGGAGGTCCCCGCGCGGGCCGCTTACGAAATCCATAACATGCATCCGCATCGTGCCGTGCAGCACGGGCATCTTCCGGACTGGCGCGCACGCTGTTTCGCCAGCCGCCATTCCGGCGGTGCGCTGGAGGAGATCGACCTGCGGCTGACCACCGTGTGGTTCTTTCCGCATCGCGATCGCGTCGCGATGATCTGGCATGGCGCGCTGCGCATCCAGGAAGACGATGCGGCCGATATCGCGCATCTGATGCCGGCGATCGAACTCTCCGGAGAACATCGCGACAAGGGGCACTACGACAACGTATTGCGCCGCCGTGTGCATACGCGTGAGGGCGCCTTGCATGCGTTGCGGGAGTCGGATCTCGTCGCGGCAGCACTTTACGAACGGGCGCCGGATGCCGCGCTGCCGGATGTCATGGCGCGGCCCGCCGCGAGCAACATGCTTGCGGGCGCGGCACGCCGGCGCGACGCGCATCGGGCGACGCTGGCTGCGGAGGGCCTGGACCCGGACCTGTATCTGCCCGCGTTGCAAGCCGACGAGGGTCCACCGCCTGTCCAGGACCTGGCCGCGCGACTGGAATGGCTGGAGCGCGAGCGCGCGCAGGGTGAGGCGCTGCTGGCGCGCGGCCGCGCCGAATTGCTGGCCGATGCGGATATGCGCGCCTTCGCGGTGCGCGCGGACATCGATCTGGATGCGGTCGCGCAGGCCAGGCAGGGCGCAACCCCCAGCGGCTTCGACGTGCGTACGCTCAGGCGCCAGCTGCGTGACTACGATGCCCACGCCGCCATGATGACGGCGCCCGCAGGCGGATCTGCGGGTGATCCCAGGACGCCGGCACGCCCGGGATTGCATGACCGGTTCAGTGCGTCGCTCGACCGCATGTACCTGCTGTCTGCGCACACCAACGATCGGCCGTCCGGGCTTGCGCCGCATCGCGCGCAGCGCACGCGCCGCCGCGTCGCCGCGCGCTATCAGCGCGACCGCGACTTCAGCGGCGCAAGCCTGGTCGGCGCGGACCTGTCGGGCATGGATCTGCGCGGCAGTTGTTTTCGCGGGGCGTCGCTGGAAGGCGCGACGCTGGATGGCGCGTGCCTGGATGACTGTGACTTCACGCAAGCCGTACTGGCACGCGCGTCGATGAAGCGCGGGTCCCTCGCGCGTGCGCGCCTCGTGCAGTCCAGCCTCGCCCAGGCCAGGCTCGAAGGCGTCGAGATGGCTGGCGCGGCGCTGCAAGAAACGCAATTGGAAGGCGCGCATTTTCTTGCATGTTCATTCGCCGGCGCCGCACTGCGGCGACCGCGCATGAATGAAAGCCGCTTCGAGGCGTGCGATTTCCAGGCGACGTCGTGGGCCGACGTGCTGGCGGTTCGCGCCACGTTTCATGACAGCGGTTTCGAGGATGCCGTTTTCGATGGCTGCGGCTGGATGGAATGCGCCTTCGCATCGCTGGCGCTGCGTCGTGCGCGGCTGACGCGCTGCGCCTTCATCAATACGCGCTGCGCCGGAATGGATTTTTCGCATGCGCGGCTGGAGGCCTCCTCTTTTTCCAGCGGCACGGCGCTCGAAGCGGTGGTGTTCGAAGGGGCCGAGTTGCGGCACTGTGGCATGCGCGGGGTGAAGCTGGACGGCGGCCGCTTCTCCCACGCACGGCTGTACGGCAGCGATTTTTCCGAATGCACGTTCGTCGATGCGCGTCTGGACCATATCGAGGCCGCCGAAAGCCTGTTCACGCGCGCCGATTTCAACGGCGCGTCGCTGCGCGGCGCCAACCTCGTCAACGCCATTCTGACGAAGGCGGTTTTCACGCGTGCCGACCTGGGCGAGGCCAACCTGTTCCGCGCCGATCTCGGCCAGGCCCTTCTGGACGATACGACGGCGATGCACGGAGCCTATACCGCCGGCGCCAAGCTATGGCCGCGACGGCGCGCGCCTGTCCCGGACGCAACGCAATGACCTGGAGCACATCATGTTCGCGAACTGCCAATTGATGGGTGTCGACCTGGCCTTTCCCGACGTCTGCAAGACGCCGCCGGCAGCCATGGCGCCCCTTCCATACCCCAACATCGCCGTGGGGCCGACGGCCATTCCAAACGCCTGGAACATTCTGTTCATGGCCGCACCCGCGCATAACATGGCCACGCTTACGCCCATTACCAACGGCGACACGCCAGGGGCGGGCGGCGGGCTGCTGTCGCAGACTTTCATGAGCCAGTCACGCCACCTCACCGGCGCGTTCACTGTCTTGATCCGTGGCACACCAGCGACGCGCTTGACCAGCCTGACGCTGCAGAATCGCGTCAACGCCCTGGGCATGCGTATCGTGCCGAGCCAATTCAAAGTATTGATGCTGGCGCCCTGATCGAGCACGGCAGCCAGCAACCGTGTAGGCGTGCCGTTGTGGCATACGGCAAGGGCGCTGCGCCGGACGTGCCGGCGCGGAGTTCAGCGGCGTATTTTCGGCGGCGGCAACGGGTTGCCATACTCCGGCGTGTCGTCGCGCATGGGCGCATCCCGCCAGGCAGGACTGTCGGAGCGGAGCGCGTCCGCAATGGCGCCGGTGCGTCGGCTCGCCAGTGGGTCTTCGGCGGGCAGCATGGCGGGAGTCGGGTCGGACAGAGGCTGATGCGTCGCTTCACCGGTATGCGGGAACAGCGCCAAGGGGTCGCGTGGCAATCCATCGCCGTGCCAGTCCGCCACGGGCAGCTGTGTCAGCGGATCGTCGGGATTACGCACCGCCGCGCTTTCCATGTCAAAGGGATGCATGGTCAGGTCGGAGACACTGGCCACCGGCAATGTGCCGGGGCCGATCAGGTCGCCGAACACATCGGACGTGGAACATGCCGCGCCATCGCCCGTCGCTTCGTCGTGGGCCTGCAGAACGTAATTGCCGATCGTCACCTTGTCGCCATGGCGCAAGCGGGCGTCGTCGCGGCGGCGCAGGGGCTGGCCGTTGACGGTCACCGCTGCCATCTCGCTGAGGTTCGCCAGGTGCCAGCCGTTATCGTCCTGCCTGACCACCGCTTGTACGCGGCACAGCGGCGGCTGCGTATCGGGCAGGATCATCCGGTTGTGCTGGCCACGGCCTATGGTGCCGCCAGGGGCTTGGAAGGTGGCTTCCAATGGGTGGGTCGGCTGGTTGTCGGTGCGACCGATCAAGGCGAGCTTCATGGCGTCGGGCCTCCGCAGCAGAGTGGCAGGACTTGGGCAAAGCGTGATGCCTGGCGCCCGCGACCCGGCCGGCAGGACGGAATGGACGCCGCCGACGATGATAGTGAAGGAGATCCACGCATGGGCGTCGTGCTGCGTCTAATCGTTGCAAAACATAACTGAATCGCTCATCCTGCGGTGGCCGCGGGGCCCGTCTGAGGGCTTCCGTCCCTCGGCGCCCATGCGGGAACGCATGATGTCATTGGGCGACAGCGGATGTAAAAAGTACGCCGGAGCGTGTCAGCACGTTCACTTCATGCTTCAATTCATTTCATACGAAAATTTTGGCAGCCGGGGCCCGATACGGCCGAAGCGCCTGATATGCGCGCCGGCACGCCATGCCAGATCGTTGCGTGCTGCGCCGAAGCGCACACCGGCGGGAGATGCAGTGAATGGGATTCGGAGTCAAGACGATGTCTGTATCCAGGGCGTTCGTGCCTGAGGTCGGCCACCCGGCACCCGAGCCGTTCGGGTACAGGCCTTTGGCCGCGATCGCCGCGGCCGCCGCGGGAGGCGTGCCCCAGAAACGGATCGGACGTGTGCTGGCGGAACTGGCGCCCGGCCTGATCGCCGTGCATCAGCAGGGCAAGGTCCATGGGGCCATCTCCGTGCAGACCGTCGGCCTGGACGAGTTCGGCCATGCCCACCTGCTGGTGCCGGCCCTGTACCCGGATCACTCCGGCGCGATGGAGCCGGCGTCCTGCTTTGCCGCGGCAGAGCAGTTCGATCCGGAGCCGGCAAGCGCCTGCGGCCCGTGGACCGATGTCTATGCGCTGAGCGCAGTCGCCTGCTCGCTGATCAGTGGCTCGCCGCCGCCTCATGCGCTGGCGCGGCGCGCGCAGGACAACTACGTGCCGCTCGCCATCCGCAGGCCGAAGGGCTATGACGAAGCCTTCCTGGGGGCGGTGGACCGCGGCTTGTCCATGACCCCGGCGCAACGTCCGCAATCGATCGCCGACCTGTATACGGCCCTCGGCGTTCCCTATGCGGCCGAGGTCGGCGTGGCGCCCTTGGCGCCCAGCGACAAGGCCTTCGTACCGGCCGCCAATGACGGGGTCCGGCAAGGTGGTGCGGGCATGGAGCGCCGGCGCCGCGCGGCCGGCGTGCTGGCGGTGGTCGCCGGCGTCGTCGCGGTGGCAGGCGTCTGGGCCTGGATGAACGGCGACGATGCGCCCGAGGACGCTGGATCGAGCCCCATCGTGATGGCTTCCCGCCCATCCACGGGGCCGGGCAATCCGGCCGTTCCCCGCATCGGCCACCCGGCCGCGTTGCCGGTGGCCCCGGCTGGCCAGGGCGTGCCGGGCGTTCCCGCCGTCCCCGTGCCTGGTACGGCGACCGCTCCGTTGCCCGGGCCGGCGCCGGGCGCAGGGGTAAGCGCCGGCGGCATGCCGGCGAGTCCCCCTTCCGGCGCCGCACCCCTGCAGGAAGGGGCGAACGGCGGCGTGGCGGAGAATGCGCCGGCGACCGCGCCCGCCAAGCCGGCGCGGCCAGTCGCCGTCACCGTGAACCTCGATGTGCGCCCGTGGGGCGAAATCTTCGTCGACGGCAAATCGCGCGGTGTCAGTCCGCCGTTGAAGACGCTGTCGCTGCCCGCCGGGCGGCACACGGTGGTGGTGCGCAACGCCGACCTGCCGGCGTACCGAGTGGTCGTGGACCTGAAGCCGGGCCAGCCCCTGACCCTGCGGCACGTATTCCAGTAGCGCCCTGGGGGTTTCCCCGGATAAAGCCTTTGACAGTGGCACGGAACTGCGCTAAATTCATGGGCTTACTGATTTATCCGCGCGCAAGCCGGCCAGATCACGCTCAAGTTGTCGCAGGCAATGATTCGCAGGCGATGATGTTCGAGCAGTGATCCTGGGTTACCGGGTTGTGCGCTTTATTTGTCTGCAAGACCCGCTCTTTTACGTATACGTTTGAGGCGGTTTTGCGCGAACTGCCTCCCCTGCGAGCCGCGGCCACAGCCCGCCGGAGCGGAGGGTCAGCTAGTACCAAAGTACATAGTACGGAAGTACTTACCGTAGTACGTAAAAGGGATTCCAAAGGTCATGCCTACCATCAGCCAGCTCGTGCGCAAGCCGCGCGAAGTCAGCATCGTGAAGAGCAAGAGCCCCGCGCTCGAAAACTGCCCTCAGCGACGCGGCGTGTGCACCCGTGTGTACACCACCACCCCCAAGAAGCCTAACTCCGCCTTGCGTAAAGTGGCCAAGGTTCGCCTGACCAACGGCTACGAAGTCATTTCGTACATCGGCGGCGAAGGCCACAACCTGCAGGAACACTCTGTCGTGCTGGTGCGCGGCGGCCGTGTGAAGGATCTGCCCGGTGTGCGCTACCACATCGTTCGCGGTTCCCTCGACCTGCAAGGCGTGAAGGATCGCAAGCAGGCTCGTTCGAAGTACGGCGCCAAGCGCCCGAAGAAGGCCTGATCGACGCGTCGTCGATTTCACCGGCGAGCGTCCGCGCTCGCCATCCGTGCAGCCGCGCCCGGTCTGGCGCGGCACGTAAGTGGCCTTCCCCCTGGATGGCCGTGGCCGCGGCGACAGTCGCGGTTCAACTGAACTGACACAAGGAAGCAAGCAATGCCCCGTCGTCGCGAAGTCCCCAAGCGCGAGATACTGCCCGATCCCAAGTTCGGCAGCGTCGAGCTCGCCAAGTTCATGAACGTTGTGATGCTGGACGGCAAGAAGGCCGTCGCCGAGCGCATCGTCTACGGTGCGCTGGAGCAGGTCCAGACCAAGACCGGCAAGGATCCGATCGAAGTCTTTGGTACCGCCATCAACAACATCAAGCCCATCGTCGAAGTGAAGAGCCGCCGTGTCGGCGGCGCGAACTACCAGGTGCCGGTTGAAGTGCGCCCCGTGCGCCGCCTGGCCCTGGCCATGCGCTGGCTGCGCGAAGCCGCCAAGAAGCGTGGCGAAAAGTCGATGGATCTGCGTCTGGCCGGCGAGTTGATCGATGCGTCCGAAGGTCGCGGCGCCGCGATGAAGAAACGTGAAGACACCCACAAGATGGCCGAAGCCAACAAGGCCTTCAGCCACTTCCGCTGGTAATTAAAGGATTTCAAGCAATCATGGCTCGCAAAACCCCCATCGAGCGCTATCGCAATATCGGCATCTCTGCGCACATCGATGCAGGGAAGACCACCACGACCGAACGCATCCTGTTCTACACCGGCGTCAATCACAAGATTGGCGAAGTCCACGATGGCGCTGCCACCATGGACTGGATGGAACAGGAGCAGGAGCGCGGCATCACGATCACGTCGGCCGCGACGACGGCGTTCTGGCGCGGCATGGCCGGCAATTATCCCGAGCACCGCATCAACATCATCGACACCCCGGGACACGTGGACTTCACCATCGAAGTCGAACGGTCCATGCGCGTGCTCGACGGTGCCTGCATGGTGTACTGCGCGGTGGGTGGTGTGCAGCCGCAATCCGAGACCGTATGGCGCCAGGCCAACAAGTACGGCGTGCCGCGTCTGGCCTTCGTCAACAAGATGGACCGTACCGGCGCGAACTTCTTCAAGGTCTATGACCAGCTGAAGACGCGCCTGCGCGCCAATCCCGTACCCATCGTCATCCCGATCGGCGCCGAGGACACCTTCACGGGTGTGGTCGACCTGGTCAAGATGAAGGCCATCCTGTGGGATGACGCCAGCCAGGGCACGAAGTTCGACTACGTCGACATTCCGGCCGAGCTGGAAGCGTCGGCGCAGGAATGGCGCGAAAAGCTGGTCGAGTCGGCCGCCGAGTCGTCGGAAGAGCTCATGAACAAGTACCTCGAAGAGGGCGAGCTCACCGAGGAAGAAATCACCCAGGGCATCCGCACCCGTACCATCGCCGGCGAAATCCAGCCGATGCTGTGCGGCACGGCGTTCAAGAACAAGGGCGTGCAGCGCATGCTGGACGCCGTCATCGACTACCTGCCTTCCCCGGTGGACATTCCCCCGGTCGACGGGCAGGACGACGATGGCAATGCGATCACCCGCAAGGCCGACGACGGCGAAAAGTTCTCCGCACTGGCATTCAAGCTGATGAGCGACCCGTTCGTCGGGCAGCTGACCTTCGTGCGCGTGTATTCGGGCGTGCTGAAGTCGGGCGATACCGTCTATAACCCCATCAAGGGCAAGAAGGAACGTATCGGCCGCCTGCTGCAGATGCACGCGAACAACCGCGAGGAAATCAAGGAAGTGTTGGCCGGCGACATCGCCGCCGTGGTGGGCCTGAAAGAAGTCACCACCGGCGAAACGCTGTGCGACGTCGATTCCCCCATCCTGCTGGAACGCATGGAGTTCCCCGAGCCCGTGATTTCGCAGGCCGTGGAGCCCAAGTCCAAGAGCGATCAGGAAAAGATGGGCCTGGCGCTGTCGCGCCTGGCCCAGGAAGATCCGTCGTTCCGCGTGCGTACCGACGAAGAGTCCGGCCAGACCATCATTTCCGGCATGGGCGAGCTGCACCTGGAAATCCTGGTCGACCGCATGAAGCGCGAATTCGGCGTGGAAGCCAACGTTGGCAAGCCGCAGGTGGCATACCGCGAAACCATCCGCAAGAGCTGCGACGAAGCCGAAGGCAAGTTCGTCAAGCAGTCCGGCGGTCGTGGCCAGTACGGTCACGTGGTCATCAAGCTGGAGCCGCTGGCCCCGGGCGGCGCGGGCTTCGAGTTCGTGGACGCCATCAAGGGCGGCGTGGTGCCGCGCGAATACATCCCGGCGGTCGAAAAGGGTATCGTCGACAGCCTGCCCTCCGGCATCCTGGCTGGCTACCCGGTGGTGGACGTCAAGGCAACGCTGTTCTTCGGCTCCTACCATGACGTGGACTCGAACGAAAACGCCTTCCGCATGGCCGCTTCGATGGCCTTCAAGGAAGGCATGCGCCGGGCCAGCCCGGTGCTGCTGGAACCGATGATGCACGTCGAAGTCGAAACCCCGGAAGACTATGCCGGCACGGTGATGGGCGACCTGTCGTCCCGTCGCGGGATGGTCCAGGGCATGGACGATATCCCCGGGGGTGGCAAGGTCATCAAGGCCGAAGTTCCGCTGGCCGAGATGTTCGGTTATTCCACCAGCCTGCGGTCGCAGACCCAGGGCCGCGCCACGTACACGATGGAGTTCAAGCAATACGCCGAAGCTCCGAAGAACGTGGCCGACGAGGTCATTGCAGCCCGTACCAAGTAAATCATCCGCGACGCCCTGGCTATGCCAGGACGTCGCACACCACAGTTTCCTTGAAAGTTCAAAGGATGGAAGATCATGGCAAAAGGCAAGTTTGAACGTACCAAGCCGCACGTGAACGTGGGTACGATCGGTCACGTGGACCACGGCAAAACGACGTTGACGGCGGCGATCACGACGGTGCTGTCGACGAAGTTCGGTGGCGAAGCCAAGGGCTACGACCAGATCGACGCGGCGCCGGAAGAGAAGGCGCGGGGGATCACGATCAACACGGCGCACGTGGAGTACGAGACGCAGAACCGTCACTACGCGCACGTGGACTGCCCGGGTCACGCGGATTATGTGAAGAACATGATCACGGGCGCGGCGCAGATGGACGGTGCGATCCTGGTGGTGTCGGCCGCTGACGGCCCGATGCCGCAGACGCGCGAACACATTCTGCTGAGCCGCCAGGTTGGCGTGCCGTACATCATCGTGTTCCTGAACAAGGCGGACATGGTGGACGACGCCGAGCTGCTGGAGCTGGTGGAGATGGAAGTGCGCGAGCTGCTGAGCAAGTACGATTTTCCGGGCGATGACACGCCGATCGTCAAGGGTTCGGCCAAGCTGGCGCTGGAAGGCGACAAGGGCGAGCTGGGCGAGCAGGCGATTCTGAAGCTGGCCGAGGCGCTGGACACGTACATTCCGACGCCGGAGCGCGCGGTTGATGGGACGTTCCTGATGCCTGTGGAAGACGTGTTCTCGATCTCGGGCCGTGGCACGGTGGTGACCGGTCGTATCGAGCGTGGCGTGGTCAAGGTTGGCGAGGAAATCGAAATTGTCGGGATCAAGCCGACGCTGAAGACGACCTGCACGGGCGTGGAAATGTTCCGCAAGCTGCTGGACCAGGGCCAGGCCGGTGACAACGTGGGTATTTTGCTGCGCGGGACCAAGCGTGAAGAAGTCGAGCGTGGCCAGGTGCTGGCCAAGCCGGGTTCGATCACGCCGCACACGGACTTTGACGCCGAGGTCTACATTCTGTCCAAGGAAGAAGGCGGCCGTCATACGCCGTTCTTCAACGGCTATCGCCCGCAGTTCTACTTCCGCACGACGGACGTGACGGGGACGATCGAGCTGCCCAAGGACAAGGAAATGGTCCTGCCGGGTGACAACGTGTCGATGGTGGTCAAGCTGCTGGCGCCGATCGCCATGGAAGAAGGCCTGCGCTTCGCGATCCGCGAAGGCGGCCGTACCGTGGGCGCCGGCGTCGTCGCCAAGATCCTCAAGTAATCCACGCCGCCGCGGGGCGGCACCGCCTGCACGGTGCGCCCCGTTCCTCGTTCTTTAGGAAACACCATGAAAAACCAGAAGATCCGTATCCGCTTGAAGGCGTTCGACTACAAGCTGATCGATCAGTCGGCTGCTGAAATCGTCGATACCGCCAAGCGTACCGGTGCGGTCGTGCGTGGTCCGGTCCCGCTGCCTACGCGTATCCGTCGTTATGACGTCCTGCGTTCGCCGCACGTCAACAAGACGTCGCGTGACCAGTTCGAAATCCGTACCCATCAGCGCCTGATGGACATCGTCGATCCCACCGACAAGACCGTCGACGCGCTGATGCGCCTGGACCTGGCCGCCGGCGTGGACGTCGAAATCGCGCTGGAGTAGGCGTACACGTTGCCGGCGTCTTCCGTGTGAAGGGCGCCCGGCGATCACGCCGGCGTTGCCGGCGTCGCGCAAATGCAATGACCGCAGTTCTCATGGGCTGCGGTCATTGCATTTGTGGCTCGCGCCATGCTATAGTGCAAAGCTTGCCATTTTGGTTTGCCCGATGCCTGGACGGTTATGTAATGTCCGGGCGCGAAGTGTCCGGGTGCCGCCATGTGGCGAGAATGCTGAATTTGAAGTGCCTGCCTGGTGATTCCATGCCCGACGCAATTTGTGGCATGGGCCTGCCAGAGCAGCAAATAACTGTAGGGCAAGCCGTTACCTTGCCTGATTAGCCCCGACCAATCGCAGTCGGGAATGGAGAAAACGATGTCGAATTCGACACCCACGCCCGCCGCGTATCGGCTCGGGCTGGTGGGTCGCAAGGTCGGCATGACCCGCATTTTCACCGAAGACGGCGTGTCCGTCCCGGTGACCGTGCTGGACGTGTCCAACAACCGTGTGACCCAGGTCAAGTCTCTGGAAGCCGACGGCTACGCCGCGGTCCAGGTGGCTTACGGCACGCGCCGTCCCTCGCGCGTGGCCAAGGCTCAAACCGGCCACTATGCAAAAGCCGGCGTCGAAGCCGGTAGCATCCTCAAGGAATTCCGTCTCGACCCCGCCCGTGCCGCCGAATTCGCGGCCGGCAGCGTGATCGGCGTGGAAAGCCTGTTCGAAGTCGGCCAGCAGGTCGATGTCACCGGCACCACGATCGGTAAGGGTTTCGCCGGTACGATCAAGCGCCACCACTTCGGTTCGCAGCGTGCTTCGCACGGTAACTCGCGTTCGCACCGCGTGCCTGGCTCCATTGGCCAGGCGCAGGATCCGGGCCGCATCTTCCCGGGTAAGCGCATGTCCGGTCACCTGGGCGACGTCACGCGTACGGCCCAGAACCTGGACGTCGTGCGGGTCGATGCTGAGCGCGGCCTGTTGCTGGTCAAGGGCGCTGTTCCCGGCCACAAGGGCGGGGATGTCGTCGTGCGTCCGGCCATCAAGGCCCCCGCCAAGAAGGGGGCATAAGCCATGGAACTCAAGCTCCTGAATGACCAAGGTCAAGCCGCCACGTTCAGCGCGCCCGACACCGTTTTCGGCCGCGACTACAACGAAGCGCTGATCCACCAGATCGTCGTGGCTTTCCAGGCCAATGCCCGTAGCGGCAACCGTGCCCAGAAGGATCGTGCCGAAGTCAAGCACTCCACCAAGAAGCCCTGGCGCCAGAAGGGTACTGGCCGTGCGCGTGCCGGTATGACCTCGTCGCCGCTGTGGCGTGGGGGTGGTCGGATTTTCCCGAACTCGCCCGAAGAGAACTTCAGCCAGAAGGTCAACAAGAAGATGTACCGTGCCGGGATCCGTTCGATCCTGTCGCAGTTGGCCCGCGAAGATCGTATCGCCGTCGTCGACGCCTTCACGCTGGATACGCCCAAGACCAAGCTGGCCGCGGCCAAGCTGAAGGACCTGGGCCTGGATTCGGTGCTGATCATCACCGACAGCGTCGATGAAAATGTTTACCTCGCCACCCGCAACCTGCCGCACGTTGCCGTGGTCGAACCGCGTTATGCCGATCCGCTGTCGTTGATCCACTATCGCAAGGTGTTGATCACCAAGCCGGCCATCGCGCAACTCGAGGAGATGCTGGGATGAACCGCGAACGCTTGATGCAGGTGCTCCTGGCTCCGGTCGTGACCGAAAAGGCCACGTTCGTCGCCGAGAAAAATCAGCAAGTCGCTTTCCGCGTGGTCGACACGGCCACCAAGCCGGAAATCAAGGCTGCCGTCGAACTGCTCTTCAACGTGCAGGTCGAATCCGTGCAGGTCCTCAATCGCAAAGGCAAAGTCAAGCGCTTTGGCCGCTTCATGGGCCGTCGTCGCAACGAGCGCAAGGCCTATGTCTCGCTGGCCGAAGGGCAGGAAATCGACTTTGCGGAGGTGAAGTAAATGGCCCTCGTAAAAGTTAAACCGACCTCCGCGGGCCGCCGCGGCATGGTGAAGGTGGTCAGCCCGAATCTGCACAAGGGCGCCCCCCTGGCCTCGCTGCTCGAAAAGAAGAAGCGTGGTTCCGGCCGCAACAACAACGGCCACATCACCGTCCGCCATCGTGGCGGTGGTCACAAGCAGCACTACCGTATCGTCGACTTCCGTCGCGACAAGGACGGCATCCCGGCCAAGGTCGAGCGCCTGGAATACGACCCCAACCGTACGGCGCACCTGGCACTGTTGTGCTACGCCGACGGCGAACGTCGCTACATCATTGCGCCGCGTGGCCTGGAAGTGGGCGCGTCGCTGGTGTCGGGTATCGAGGCGCCGATCCGCGCCGGCAATACGCTGCCGATCCGCAACATCCCGGTCGGTACGACGATCCACTGCATCGAGATGCTGCCGGGCAAGGGCGCCCAGATGGCGCGCTCGGCCGGTGCGTCGGCCGTGTTGCTGGCTCGTGAAGGCACGTACGCCCAGGTGCGCCTGCGCTCCGGCGAGGTGCGCCGCGTTCACATCGAATGCCGCGCCACGATCGGTGAAGTCGGCAATGAAGAACACAGCCTGCGCCAGATCGGCAAGGCCGGTGCAATGCGTTGGCGCGGTGTCCGCCCGACGGTTCGTGGCGTGGCCATGAACCCGGTCGATCACCCGCACGGTGGTGGTGAAGGCCGCACCGGTGAAGCACGCGAACCGGTCAGCCCTTGGGGCACTCCGTCGAAGGGTTACAAGACCCGTCGCAACAAGCGGACGAACAACATGATCGTCCAACGGCGCAAGCGCAAGTAAGAGGCGAACACTATGTCACGTTCGATCAAGAAAGGCCCGTTTGTCGATTCGCACCTGATCAAGAAGGTCGATACGGCGACTGCGGTCAAAGACAAGAAGCCGATCAAGACCTGGTCGCGCCGTTCCACGATCCTGCCCGAGTTCATCGGGCTGACGATCGCTGTGCACAACGGCCGTCAGCACGTTCCCGTTTATATCAACGAGAACATGGTCGGTCACAAACTGGGCGAGTTCGCGCTGACCCGTACGTTCAAGGGCCACGCGGCGGACAAAAAGGCCAAGAGGTAAGCGATGGAAACGACTGCCATTATCCGTGGTGTTCACATCTCGGCTCAGAAGACCCGTCTGGTCGCGGACCTGATCCGCGGCAAGTCGGTGGCGCAAGCCCTGAACATCCTTACCTTCTCCCCGAAGAAGGCCGCCGGCATCCTGAAAAAGGCTGTCGAGTCCGCCATCGCCAACGCCGAGCACAACGACGGTGCCGATATCGACGAGCTGAAGATCACCACGATTTACGTGGACAAAGCCGAGTCGCTGAAGCGCTTCTCCGCTCGCGCCAAGGGCCGCGGCAATCGTATCGAGAAGCAGACTTGCCATATCACGGTCAAGGTCGGCGCCTAAGGAGTCACGATGGGTCAGAAAATTCACCCCACTGGGTTCCGCCTTGCGGTCACCCGTAACTGGTCCTCGCGTTGGTACGCTGATGACAAGGCCTTCAGCGGTATGCTGGCCGAAGACATCCGTGTTCGCGAGTACCTGAAGAAGAAGCTCAAGAGCGCGTCCGTCGGCCGTGTGGTCATCGAGCGTCCCGCCAAGAATGCCCGCATCACGGTGTACTCGGCGCGTCCGGGCGTGGTCATCGGCAAGCGCGGCGAGGATATCGAAAACCTGAAGGCCGATCTGCAGCGTCTGATGGGCGTGCCCGTGCACGTCAATATCGAGGAAATCCGCAAGCCGGAAACCGACGCGCAACTGATCGCCGATTCGATTTCGCAGCAGCTGGAAAAGCGGATCATGTTCCGCCGCGCCATGAAGCGCGCCATGCAGAACGCCATGCGTCTGGGTGCCCAGGGCATCAAGATCATGAGCTCGGGCCGCCTGAACGGCATCGAAATTGCCCGTACCGAGTGGTATCGCGAAGGCCGTGTGCCGCTGCACACGCTGAAGGCGAACATCGACTACGGCACTTCCGAAGCCCACACCACCTACGGTGTGATCGGCATCAAGGTCTGGGTCTACAAGGGCGATATGCTGGCCAACGGCGAACTGCCGCCCGAGACCGCGACGCCTCGCGAAGAAGAGCGTCGCCCCCGTCGCGCCCCGCGCGGTGACCGTCCTGATGGCGGTCGTCCCGGACGCCCCGGCGGTCGTGGCCGCGGTCCCCGCAAGGCGGATGCAGCCCCGGCGCCTGAAGGAGAATAACCATGCTGCAACCCGCACGCAGAAAGTATCGCAAAGAGCAGAAAGGCCGTAATACCGGCCTGGCCACGCGCGGCACCAACGTGTCGTTCGGCGAGTATGGGCTGAAGGCGACCGGTCGCGGCCGCCTGACCGCTCGCCAGATCGAAGCCGCCCGTCGTGCCATCAACCGCCACATCAAGCGTGGTGGTCGCATCTGGATCCGTATCTTCCCGGACAAGCCGATTTCCCAGAAACCTGCGGAAGTCCGTATGGGTAACGGCAAGGGCAACCCGGAATATTGGGTCGCCGAAATCCAGCCCGGCAAGGTGCTGTATGAAATGGAAGGGGTCAGTGAAGAGCTCGCTCGCGAAGCTTTCCGCCTGGCCGCCGCCAAGCTGCCGATCTCGACGACGTTCGTCGCGCGTCATATCGGTGCTTAAGGAGTCCTAAATGAAAGCCAGCGAACTCCGTTCGAAAGATGACGCCGAGCTGCGCAAAGAGCTCGAAAGCCTGCTCCGGGCCCAATTCGGCTTGCGCATGCAGAAGGCCACGCAGCAACTTGCCAACCACAGCCAGCTGCGCAACGTGCGCCGCGACATCGCGCGCGTCCGTACCTTGCTGACCGAGAAGGCAGGGAAATGATCATGAGCGAAACGCAAAACACCCAACAAGCCAAGCGTCAGCGTACGCTGGTCGGCAAGGTCGTCAGCAACAAGATGGACAAGACCGTTGTCGTTCTCGTCGAACGACGCGTGAAGCACCCCATCTACGGCAAGATCGTCATGCGCTCGAACAAGTACAAGGCGCACGACGAGACCAACCAGATCAACGAAGGCGACACCGTGGAAATCGCGGAAGGCCGTCCGATCTCCCGCTCGAAGTCGTGGAGCGTGGTGCGTCTGGTCGAAGCCGCTCGTATCATCTGATCGCAATGGCGGCCGCGCTCCGTGTGCGGCTTGCAGGGTGATACCGGCCTGGTGCCGGAACCTCACCCGGGCGTGTCCCAGTTACGACGGGCCGCCGTGCCGCTGCAGCAAAAAGCCGAGGCTACCCGCCTTGGCTTTTTTTTGCTTGTGCATGGGGGACCGCGCCACGCATCGGCGCAACCGCCCATGGGAACCGCAATCCCGCAGTTCGTACCAAGGAAAATTCCCACGCATGGCTTTCAGGATGCCACCGCATCCCCCGGCCCGCATGGCTTGCACACAACGCTTGTTCCAGGGAGTGCCTTGTGCTGACTGCTTCGCCCGATCCAACTCGCGGCCTACCCGAGGCCGGCCTCAACTCGGGTTCCGGGCCAGGTCCCAAATTCCGCGCCCAGGCCGCCAGCCCGCGTGCGGCCGGACGCGGACGGTTCCCATCGACTCCCCGGGCGATCCCGAGCAAGGTGCGGCCCGGCGTCCCGCGCGCCGTTCCACTGCCGCCGCCCCGCCCCAGTGTGGCGCCGCTCGTAGCGCCCGGGCACCCGGCGCACGCGGACGCCCGGGGCTTCGATTACATCATTCCGCACGAAACGCGGATGGGGCGCACGCCCTATATCGATGTCGATGGTGTGCAGCGGCATCCCAACGGCCGCATATCGCAGTCGGAAACGGTGTGGACGGCGCTGCAGGTGCTCTGCGCCGCGCAACGGGCGCCTGTGCCACCGGGCGGCGACAGTCCGCTATCGTCGTATCTGGACATCGAGGTGGAGCCCGTCGGGAACCCGATATTCCCGCCTCCGGCCGAGTATGGGGACTTCCTGCGCAACCATGCGGCGCGGGCCAAGGCGGCGCTTGAAGCGGAGTTCGCCGTGTTGGAGCGTTCCGCAACATTGCGCCAGTTGATCCGGTTTGCGGTTCATGCGGGGCGCCTCGGCACGGACGCGGACCATCGCTGGACGCTACGCGTTGTCCCGCCGGCGGGTTTTCGGGACGGCCTTTCCGTGTTCCGCGCGGACTTCGTTCCGGACAAGGTGCAGCGGGCGCTGATCGTGCCGTCGATCGAAAGCCCGTTGATCGCCGGACGCTATTTTCTGGCCGCGGAAGGTGCCGTTACGGCCGTGGGAGCGAGTTGCGCCACCATGCATGCCATCATTTCGATACTTGCCGGGATCGAGCCGCGCAAGCATGCCGCCTGGATGGACGGCGCCGGGGGTATCGATCCGCGGCGGATACGGGAATGGGGAGCGGGGGAGCGCGGTGCGGTCGCGTATCTGGTGCAGCGGATGGTACGGGAGCTATTTCCCAGCGGGGCACCGTGGCTGTCGGCCTTGCCGTTCGGGGACAGCAACCTCGCCAGCGGGCCGCATCCTCGCCTGGGGCTGGGCCGCCTGAACGACGAAACCCGGCGTGCCTTGAACGACATCGGCGGCGTGAACGGGGTGGCGCGCTATGTCAGATGGCAGGATGAATATCTGGAGGGCCGCTGTCCGCTTGCCGAACCCCTGCCGGCTCCCGGTTCGGCATCCGCTCCGGCGGACGCTCCCACACCGGCGCCCCGCCGCAAGCCCGGGGCAGGCCAGTAATCGCGGCCAGGCTGCTCGGCGCGCGCCGTGTCCATATCCAAGCCCATACAGACCCATATCCGGACCCACACCCGACGCCGCTGACCCTGCGCGCACTGCCCGAGCGCGCGTTTGGTTGCCTGCCGCCGTGTCGGAGCTCGTGCGCGCCGACATGAAGAAAAATCGGCCAACACGGCGAGCCGCCGCGTTGGCCGATATGGGCAGGGCGTTTCCAGGCCCGCTCAGATATGCGTGATGAACTTGGTCACCAGGTAGCCGTCGAAGGTCTCGGTGCCGCCTTCGCTGCCGATGCCGCTGTCCTTGACCCCCCCAAACGGCGTTTCCGCCAGGGCGCTGCCGAAATGGTTGATGTTCACCATCCCGGCCTCCAGCGCATTGGAGACCTTGGTCGCCGTTTTCAGCGAATTGGTGAATACATAGGACGAGAGGCCGAAGGGCAGGCTGTTCGCGCGCTTGAGCACGTCGTCGGTGTCCGTGAAGGGCACGACGGGCGCCAGGGGGCCGAAGGGCTCTTCCGTCATCAGCATGGAGTCCTCGGGCAGGTCCGTGATGACCGTGGGCGCGAAGAAGTGGCCGGCGCGCTCCAGCGGCGCACCGCCCAGCACGACCTTGGCGCCCTTCTCGCGTGCGTCCTCGACGAAGCGCGTCATGCTGGGCACGCGGCGCTCGTGGGCCAGCGGCCCCATCTCCGTACCGGCCTCCAGGCCGTTGCCGACCTTGATGTTCTTCAGCACGTCGGTGAACTTGGCCAGGAACTTGTCATACGCGCCCTTCTGCACGTAGAAGCGCGTCGGTGAGACGCAAACCTGGCCGGCGTTGCGGATCTTGAAGCGCGCCAGCATTTCGGCAGCGCGATCGATATCCGCGTCGTCGAATACCAGCACGGGCGAGTGTCCGCCCAGCTCCATCGTGCAGCGCTTCATGTGCGCGCCCGCCAGGGCGGCCAGGTGCTTGCCGACCGGCACGGATCCGGTGAACGACACTTTGCGCACGATCGGCGAGCGGATCAGGTACTCCGAGATCTTGGGCGGCTCGCCCCAGACGATATTCAGGCAGCCCGGCGGCAGGCCGGCGTCATGGAACATGCGGGCGATGGCCATCACGGCGCTGGGAGAATCCTCCGGGCCCTTCAGGATGATGGTGCAGCCTGCGCCCAGCGCCGCGGCCACCTTGCGGATCGCCTGGTTATAGGGGAAGTTCCAGGGCGTGAAGGCGGCGCATACGCCGATGGGCTCGCGCACGACGAACTGCCGGACGTCGGGGTTGCGCGGCGGAATCACGCGGCCGTAGATGCGGCGGCATTCTTCGGCATGCCATTCCGCATGTTCGGAGCAACTGACGATCTCGGCCACGGCCTCGGCCAGGGGCTTGCCCTGGTCCATGGTCATGTTGCGGCCGATTTCCTGGGCGCGTTCACGCGACAGCTCCGCCACCTTGCGGAGGATGCGGGAACGTTCCATCGGCGAGGTACGGCGCCACGATTCGAAGGCGCGTTGCGCGGCCTGCAGGGCGCGGTCCAGGTCCGCTTCCGTCGCGTGCGGCAACTGGCCCAGCACTTCCAGAGTGGCCGGGTTGGTGATGTCCTGCGTCTTGCGGCCGTCGCCGGACAGGAATTCACCGTCGATATACAACGCCAACTGTTCGTACATGCTCGTGTCCCTCGTTGGAAAATTGGATCGTGGCCGTAGCCTCGACCGCCAGTCTAACGCCTGCCGGGGCCGGGCGAAACGCCGGAAGGCCGCGCGTCCAGGTCGGGCAGGCGACGGCGCTGGCGCTGGCGCACAAAGCGCCGGACACCGCGTCGCGCTATTATCCTCCCGGGCCTGGAACCTTGCCGGGTGGCGGCAGTCAATACCGGGCATGCAAGGCAGCTCCATCGATCGATCCGATACCCGCGACGAAATTGCAACCCCTCGACTCCCTCCCGCTGAAAACCGACCAGACTCTGTTTTCGCGTATCTTTTTCGGCGCCATCGACGCCTTGCGCAACGGCATCGCGCGGGCCTCGCTGGTCGGGGACCGTCCCATCTTCGATAACGCGGCGTTTCCCTGGGTCCCGGCCCTGGAAGCCCAGGCGGACGCCATCCGCGCCGAGCTGGACGAGGTCCTGCGCGAGCGGGAAAAGCTGCCCGCCTTCCATGAGCTGTCCCCCGACGTGGGCACGATCACGCGTGACAGCCAGTGGAAAACCTTCGTATTCATGGGTTATGGCATGCGCTCGGAACGCAACCTGGCCCGCTGCCCCGCCACGGCACGCGCCATAGGCGGCATCCCGGGGCTGCGCACCGCCTTCTTTTCCATCCTGGAGCCCGGCAAGCGCATACCGATGCACCGCGGCCCCTATAACGGCGTGCTGCGCCTTCACCTGGCGCTGGTCGTGCCGCGGGAACGGGAGCGTTGCTGGATCGAGGTGGACGGCCGGCGCCACGTCTGGGAAGAAGGCAAGGCAGTCGTCTTCGACGACCTGTACCCGCACCAGGTCCACAACGATACCGACCAGCTGCGCGCGGTGCTCTTCATTGACTTCGAGCGCCCCTGCAGGGCGCCCATGCGCTGGATCAACCGCCTGATCCTCGCGCTGGCGCCGCTGACGCCGGAGATCCGGCGCTCCAAGGCAAACCACGATATGTGGGAAAAAGGCTACTACGGGGCCGATTGAAGTTTCCCCTTGCGCGGGTTGCCCCAAGGCGATAGAATAGCCAGCTTTCCCAAAGAATCTCTTTGGCGAATCGCCCGGATTGCGACCGTACTTCAGAGTAGTGGTGTACGCGTCAGTCCATCGTGCAGCTTTCCGCATCGAGTGCGGGGGTGTGCAAGGTAGTGCGGGTGTTCGGCGAATGGGAATCGGTGGGAAGAATCCGCAGGATATCAACCCTGGTTCGCGCAGTGCGATCCAGATTCGGGCGGCCGCGGCAGGCGGTTCGGTCGGGTCGGTTCACTAGGCAGACCGGGGTATCAAACCCTTACGGGACCAAAACTGACGGAAAGGGCAGTACCGCTTGCCCCCATCGCGGCAACCCGCAGGGGTCGGTACCAAGCTTTCCGTTAAGTTGGAACAGGAAAAATCATGATCCAAATGCAGACCACGCTGGACGTGGCCGACAACACCGGTGCGCGCCGAGTGCGGTGCATCAAGGTGCTCGGCGGTTCCAAGCGCCGTTATGCCGGCATCGGCGACATCATCAAAGTCAGCGTCCTGGACGCCGCGCCGCGCGGACGCGTCAAGAAGGGCGAAATCTACAACGCCGTGGTGGTGCGTACCGCCAGCGGCGTACGCCGCCCGGACGGCTCGCTCATCCGTTTTCCTGGCAAAAACGGAAATGCCGCCGTTCTGCTGAATGCCAAGCTTGAACCGATCGGTACCCGCATCTTCGGACCCGTGACGCGCGAACTGCGTACCGAGCAGTTCATGAAGATCGTGTCGCTGGCGCCCGAAACGCTGTAAGGAGCCCTCGATGAACAACATCCGCAAAGGTGACGAAGTCATCGTCCTGACCGGTCGCGACAGGAAGCGTCGCGGCACGGTGCTGCAGGTCGTGAGCGCCGACTATGTGCTCGTTGAAGGCGTGAACGTCGTCAAGAAGCACACCAAGCCGAACCCCATGGCGAACAATCCCGGCGGCATCGTCGAAAAGACGATGCCCATCCACATCTCGAACGTCGCGCTGTTCAACCCGGCAACGGGCAAGGGCGACCGCGTGGGCGTCAAGGAAGCCGACGGCCGCAAGGTTCGCGTCTTCCGTTCCAATGGTGCCGAAGTCGGCGCCAAGGCGTAAGGAGCGAAGGACATGAGTCGTTTGCAAGACATCTACCGCAACAAGATCGTCGGCGATCTGAAGACCCAGTTCGGGTACAAGAGCCCGATGGAAGTGCCGCGGATCACGAAGATCACGCTGAATATGGGCGTGTCCGAAGCCGTGGCCGACAAAAAGGTCATCGAGCATGCCGTGTCGGATCTGACCAAGATCGCTGGCCAGAAGCCCGTGATCACCAAGACGCGCAAGGCTATCGCCGGTTTCAAGATCCGCGAGAACTATCCGATCGGCTGCATGGTCACGCTGCGCGGCGTCAAGATGTACGAATTCCTGGATCGTCTCGTGGCGGTGGCCTTCCCCCGCGTGCGTGACTTCCGCGGGGTGTCGGGTCGCGCCTTCGATGGCCGCGGCAACTACAACATCGGGGTGAAAGAGCAGATCATTTTCCCCGAAATCGAGTACGACAAGATCGACGCGCTGCGTGGGCTGAACATCAGCATCACGACCACTGCCAAGACCGACGAAGAAGCCAAGGCGCTGTTGACCGCCTTCAGCTTCCCGTTTCGTAATTAAGGGACGATGACGTGGCCAAACTCTCACTCATCAATCGCGACATCAAGCGCGCCAAGCTGGCTGACAAATATGCTGCGAAGCGCGTCGCACTGAAGGCGATCATCGACGATCAGTCGAAGACCGACGAAGAACGTTACCAAGCTCGGCTCAAGCTGCAACAGCTGCCGCGCAACGCCAATCCCACCCGCCAGCGCAATCGCTGCGCGGTCACGGGACGTGCGCGTGGCGTGTTCAGCAAGTTCGGCCTGACGCGCCACAAACTTCGCGAAATGGCGATGAAGGGTGAAATCCCCGGCATCACCAAGGCCAGCTGGTAGGAGAACGAATATGAGCATGAGCGATCCGATCGCCGATATGCTGACCCGCATCCGGAATGCGCAGCAAGTTGACAAAGTCACGGTGACCATGCCGTCCTCGAAGCTGAAGGCGGCCATTGCCTCCGTGCTGAAGGACGAGGGCTACATCGATGGCTTCGAGATCAAGGGCAGCCAGGCCAAGCCTGAGCTCGAGATCTCCCTGAAGTACTACGCGGGCCGTCCGGTCATCGAGCGCATCGAACGCGTCTCGCGCCCCGGTCTGCGGATCTACAAGGGCCGTACCAGCATCCCCGAGGTCATGAATGGCCTGGGCGTGGCCATCGTGTCGACTTCGCGCGGCGTGATGACCGACCGCAAGGCTCGCGCCACCGGCGTGGGCGGCGAAGTCCTGTGCTACGTGGCCTAAGGAGAGTCGAATGTCACGTATTGCCAAATACCCGGTCGAAGTGCCGAAGAATGTCGAAGTGACCCTGGCCGAAGACCAGATCACCGTGAAGGGCCCGCTCGGTACGCTGAGCCAGGCGCTGACGGGCGACGTCACGGTCAAGCTCGACGAAGGCAAACTCACGTTTGTCGCCGCGAACGAAAGCCGTCATGCGAACGCCATGTCGGGCACCGTGCGCGCGCTGGTCGCCAACATGGTGACGGGCGTCAGCAAGGGTTTCGAACGCAAGCTGAACCTGGTGGGCGTGGGTTACCGCGCCCAGGTGCAAGGCGACGTCGTCAACCTTCAACTTGGTTTCTCCCACGACCTTAAGCACAAGCTGCGCCCCGGGATCAAGGCGGAATGCCCGACCCAGACGGAAATCATCATCCGTGGCGCCAGCAAGCAGGTTGTTGGTCAAGAGGCGGCCGAAATCCGCGCCTACCGCAAACCCGAACCCTACAAGGGCAAGGGCGTGCGCTATGCGGACGAACGCGTCGTCATCAAAGAAACCAAGAAGAAGTAACGGCGGACGCAAGGACGAATCATGGACAAGAAAACATCCCGTTTGCGTCGTGCGGTTCCCACCCGCCGGAAGATCAACGAACTGCGCGTTCATCGCCTGTCGGTCTTCCGCTCGAACCTGCACATCTACGCGAACATCATTTCGCCGGAAGGCGATCGCGTGCTGGTCAGCGCTTCCACCGTCGAGCCCGAAGTGCGTACGCAGCTGGCCGGCCAATCGGGCGGCAACAAAGCTGCCGCGGAAATCGTCGGCAAGCGCGTGGCTGAAAAGGCCAAGGCCGCCGGTATCGAACTGGTCGCCTTCGATCGCTCGGGCTTCCGTTACCATGGCCGCGTGAAGGCGCTGGCCGATGCCGCGCGTGAAGCCGGCCTCAAGTTCTAAGCGAGGATCAGTCAAATGGCTAAACCACAAGGCAAAGGCGCCGTGGAAAAAGAGAACGACGACGGCCTGCGCGAAAAAATGATCGCGGTAAACCGCGTCAGCAAGGTGGTAAAGGGTGGTCGCACCATGAGCTTTGCCGCCTTGACCGTGGTCGGTGACGGCGATGGCCGTATCGGCATGGGCAAGGGCAAGGCGCGTGAAGTGCCGGTGTCGGTGCAGAAGGCGATGGAACAGGCCCGCCGCGGCCTGTTCAAGGTTGCCCTGAAGAACGGCACGCTGTATCACACCGTGGTGGGCAAGCATGGCGCCTCCACCGTGATGATCTCGCCCGCTCCTGAAGGTACCGGCGTGATCGCTGGCGGCCCGATGCGCGCCATTTTCGAGGTGATGGGCGTTCGCAACGTGGTTGCGAAGAGCCTGGGCTCGAGCAATCCGTACAACATGGTTCGCGCCACGCTGAACGGCCTGCGCGCCTCCATGACCCCGTCGGAAGTTGCCGCCAAGCGTGGCAAGACCGTCGAAGAGATCTTGGGGTAAATCATGGCTCAGAAGCAGATCAAAGTCACCCTGGTGCGCTCGGTCATTGGTACCAAGCAATCCCACCGCGACACCGTGCGCGGCCTGGGCCTGCGTCGTATCAACAGCACGAGCATCCTGCAGGATACGCCCGAGGTGCGCGGCATGATCCGTAAAGTGGATTATCTCGTCACCGTCACGGAAGTCTAAGGAATCGCGATGTCGGATATTCAACTCAACTCGCTGAAGCCCGCCGAAGGCGCCAAGCATGCCAAGCGCCGTGTCGGCCGCGGCATCGGCTCGGGCCTGGGCAAGACCGCCGGTCGCGGTCACAAGGGCCAGAAATCGCGTTCGGGCGGCTTCCACAAGGTCGGTTTCGAAGGCGGTCAGATGCCGCTGCAGCGTCGCCTGCCCAAGCGTGGGTTCACCCCGCTCGGCCAGCACCTGTATGCGGAAGTCCGCCTGTCCGACCTGCAGAAGGTCCCGGTCGACGAAATCGACGTGCAAGTGCTCAAGCAGGCCGGCGTGGTCGGCCAGCAGGTTCGTTACGCCAAGGTCATCAAGTCTGGTGAACTGTCGCGCAAGGTGGTGCTCAAAGGCATTACCGCGACGGCGGGCGCTCGCGCCGCCATCGAAGCCGCGGGCGGCTCGCTCGCTTGACGTGAGGTGAAGATTGGCTAACGCACAGGCACTGGGCAAGACCGGCACGCGATACGGCGATCTGAAGCGCCGTTTCGTGTTCCTCGTGCTCGCCCTGGTGGTGTACCGCCTGGGCACCCATATTCCCGTTCCGGGCATCAATCCGGACGCGCTTGCTGATCTGTTCCAACAGAATCAGGGCGGGATCCTGGGCCTGTTCAACATGTTCTCGGGCGGAGCGCTGTCGCGTTTCTCCATCTTCGCCCTCGGGATCATGCCGTACATCTCGGCATCCATCATCATGCAGCTGATGTCGGTGGTCGTTCCATCGCTCGAAGCGCTGAAGAAGGAAGGCGAGGCCGGCCGCCGCAAGATCACGCAGTACACGCGCTACGGCACGGTCGTGCTGGCGCTGGTGCAGGCGGTGGGTATTTCGGTGGCGCTGGAATCGCAGCCGGGCCTGGTGACGGACCCCGGCATGTTGTTCCGTTTCACCACGGTCGTGACGCTGTTGACCGGCACCATGTTCATCATGTGGCTGGGCGAGCAGATCACCGAACGGGGATTGGGCAATGGTATTTCCATCCTGATCTTCGCCGGTATCGTGGCGGGGCTGCCCTCGGCGTTGGCGGGCTTGCTGGACCTGGTGCGGACGAACTCGATGTCGGTGCTGTCGGCCCTGTTCATCGTGGCCCTGGTGGTGGTGGTGACGGCGTTCGTCGTGTTTGTCGAGCGCGGTCAGCGCAAGATCACGGTGAACTACGCCAAGCGCCAGGTGGGGAACAAGGTCTACGGCGGCCAGAGCTCGCATCTGCCGCTCAAGCTGAACATGGCCGGCGTGATTCCGCCCATCTTCGCTTCGTCGATCATCCTGTTCCCGGCGACGATCACCAGCTGGTTCTCCAGCAGCGAGCACATGCGCTGGCTGGGTGACCTGGCCGCGGCGCTGTCGCCGCGCCAGCCGCTGTACATCACCTTGTATTCGGCCGCGATCATTTTCTTCTGCTTTTTCTATACGGCCCTGGTGTTCAACAGCCGCGAAACTGCAGACAACCTGAAGAAGAGCGGTGCCTTCGTTCCAGGCATCCGCCCCGGCGAGCAGACCGCACGCTATATCGACAAGATATTGATGCGCCTGACGCTGGCGGGAGCGTTGTACATCACGCTGGTGTGCCTGTTCCCCGAGTTTCTGGTCATGCGTTGGAACGTGCCGTTCTATTTCGGCGGTACGTCGCTGTTGATTATTGTCGTGGTGACAATGGACTTCATGGCTCAGGTCCAGGCCTACATGATGTCCCACCAGTACGATTCACTGCTCAAGAAGGCGAACTTCAAGGGCTCGAACTCGAACCTGCCGATGCGTTAGCGAAGAGAATGTCAAAGGACGACGTCATACAGATGCAAGGCGAGGTTGTGGAGAACCTGCCCAACGCGACGTTTCGCGTCAAGCTCGAAAATGGCCACATGGTTCTTGGCCATATATCCGGCAAGATGCGCATGCATTACATCCGGATCCTGCCGGGCGACAAGGTCACAGTGGAGCTCACGCCCTATGATCTGTCGCGAGCCAGGATCGTCTTCCGCGCGAAGTAAGCGGGCGGTTTACGGAATAACAGGGAGTCACCCATGAAAGTATTGGCATCGGTTAAGCGGATCTGCCGCAACTGCAAAATCATCAAACGCCACGGCGTGGTGCGGGTCATCTGCACCGACCCGCGGCACAAGCAGCGTCAGGGCTGAGCGCCAGCCATAACGCAACAGATTTATTCAAGGAATAGTCATGGCCCGTATTGCTGGCATTAATATCCCGCCGCATCAGCACGCCGAGATCGGCCTGACCGCCATTTTTGGTATCGGTCGTACGCGCGCCCGCAAGATTTGCGAAGCTGCTAATGTGCCGCTGTCCAAAAAGGTCAAGGATCTCACCGACGCCGAGCTGGAGCGTATCCGCGAACACGTCGGTGTGTTCACCGTCGAAGGTGATCTGCGTCGCGAGGTTCAACTGTCGATCAAGCGCTTGATCGACCTGGGAACCTATCGTGGCATGCGTCATAAGCGCGGTTTGCCCGTGCGCGGCCAGCGCACCCGCACCAACGCCCGTACCCGCAAGGGTCCGCGTCGTGCTGCGGCGTCCCTGAAGAAATAATCGAGGAACAGGATTATGGCGAAAGCTTCCACCAGCGGCGCCTCACGCGTGCGCAAAAAGGTAAAGAAGAACGTTTCGGACGGCATCGCGCACGTCCACGCGTCCTTCAACAACACCATCATCACCATTACCGATCGCCAGGGCAACGCCTTGTCCTGGGCGACCTCGGGTGGTGCGGGCTTCAAGGGTTCGCGCAAGTCGACTCCGTTCGCGGCTCAGGTTGCCGCCGAAACGGCCGGCCGCGTCGCGCTGGAATACGGCATCAAGACCCTGGAAGTGCGCATCAAGGGACCCGGCCCCGGCCGTGAGTCGTCGGTGCGTGCGTTGAATGCGTTGGGCATCAAGATTTCGAGCATTGCCGATATCACGCCCGTTCCGCACAACGGCTGCCGTCCGCCCAAGCGTCGTCGTATTTAAGGGGAATCCTCGTGGCACGTTATATTGGACCCAAATGCAAGCTCTCGCGGCGCGAGGGCACCGACCTGTTTCTGAAGAGCGCTCGCCGTTCGCTGGATTCCAAGTGCAAGCTGGACTCCAAGCCCGGCCAGCATGGCCGTACCTCGGGCGCTCGCACGTCCGACTACGGTCTGCAGCTGCGTGAGAAGCAGAAACTCAAGCGTATGTACGGCGTGCTGGAAAAGCAGTTCCGCAAGTACTTCCAGGAAGCCGACCGCCTGCGTGGCAACACCGGCGAAAAGCTGATCCAGCTGCTGGAATCGCGCCTGGACAACGTGGTGTATCGCATGGGCTTCGGCTCCACGCGTGCCGAAGCGCGCCAGCTCGTCAGCCACCGCGCCATCGAGCTGAACGGCCATACCGCCGACATCGCTTCGATGCTGGTCAAGGCCGGCGACGTCATCACGGTTCGCGAGAAGGCCAAGAAGCAAGGCCGTATCCGCGAATCGCTGGATCTGGCGACCAGCATCGGCCTGCCGCAGTGGGTCGAAGTCGACACCAGCAAGATGGCCGGTGTCTTCAAGCAGGCCCCCGATCGCGCCGACGTCGCTCGCGACATCAACGAATCGATGGTCGTGGAACTGTACTCGCGCTGATAAGGTCGCGCTGCGGCGACGCAGCGCTGCCGGCGCGACGCGCATTCCCGCGTTCGTCCGTATTGCCCGTTCGATCGACCCGCAAACGTCCTTCCGGACGCTGCGGGTCTACGGGTTTTTGAAAGTGGTGCTTTTCGTGGGGCAAGTCCTGCGGAAGAACCGCCATATTCCATATCCACTTCCATCAGCCTTATCGGTGTAACGAGCCGAGGGTATTGAAAAGGAAACAAGGCAATGTCCACTCAAGGTTTTCTGAAACCGCGCTCCATCGAAGTCGAGCCCGTTGGGACCCACCATGCGAAGATCGTCATGGAGCCCTTCGAGCGCGGTTACGGCCATACGCTGGGCAACGCCCTGCGCCGCATCCTGCTCTCGTCCATGACGGGGTATGCGCCGACCGAAGTACAGATGACCGGTGTGGTCCACGAATACTCCACCATTCCGGGCGTGCGCGAGGATGTCGTCGACATCCTGCTGAACCTGAAAGGTGTGGTCTTCAAGCTGCACAATCGCGATGAAGTCACCCTGGTGCTGCGCAAGCAGGGCGAAGGCGCGGTGCTGGCCAGCGATATCGAACTGCCCCACGACGTCGAGATCATCAATCCGAATCACACGCTGTGCAACCTGACGGAAGCCGGCAAGATCGAGATGCAGATCAAGGTCGAGAAGGGGCGCGGCTATGTGCCGGGCAATGTGCGCGCGCTGTCGGAAGACCGCACGCATACCATCGGCCGCATCGTCCTGGACGCGTCCTTCAGCCCCGTGCGCCGCGTCAGCTATGCCGTGGAAAGCGCGCGTGTTGAACAGCGCACCGACCTGGACAAGCTGGTGCTGGACATCGAGACCAACGGCGTGATCTCGCCCGAGGAAGCCGTGCGGCAAGCCGCGCGCATCCTGATGGACCAGATCTCCGTGTTCGCCGCGCTGGAAGGTGCGGGCGATTCGTACGAAGCCCCGGTCCGCGGCACGCCGCAGATCGACCCGGTGCTGCTGCGTCCGGTGGACGACCTGGAGCTGACGGTGCGTTCGGCCAACTGCCTGAAGGCCGAAAACATCTACTATATCGGCGACCTGATCCAGCGTACCGAGAACGAATTGCTGAAGACGCCCAACCTGGGCCGCAAGTCCTTGAACGAAATCAAGGAAGTCCTGGCGGCGCGCGGCCTGACGCTCGGCATGAAGCTGGAGAGCTGGCCGCCCCTGGGCCTGGAACGTCCCTGATCGTTTGTTGTTTCGTACAGGCGGGACCGCAAGGGCGGTCCTGCTTCCCGCACCGGACCGCGACATGCCTGCATGCCGATAGAAGATCCGGATAACCCGGCAGCCGCAAGGCCGTCTTTAGATTCAAAAAGGAAGTCGTTATGCGTCACGGTAATGGTTTGCGCAAGCTCAACCGCACCAGCAGCCACCGTCTTGCCATGTTCCGCAACATGGCTGTTTCGCTGATCACTCACGAAGCAATCAAGACCACGCTGCCCAAGGCGAAAGAACTGCGCCGCGTCATCGAGCCCCTGATCACGCTGGGCAAAGAGCCCACGCTGGCGAACAAGCGGCTGGCATTCGCCCGTCTGCGCGATCGCGACGCCGTGGTCAAGCTGTTTGCCGAAATCGGCCCGCGCTACGCTGCCCGCAACGGCGGCTACACCCGTGTGCTGAAGATGGGTTTCCGTCAGGGCGACAACGCTCCCATGGCCTTCATGGAGCTGGTGGACCGTCCCGAAGTCGCGGAAACGGAAGCGGAAGGCTCCGCCGAGTAAAACCGGCTGGTGTCTGCACGACAAAGGGCGAGCCTGGCGGCTCGCCTTTTGTTTTTGCGGCGCGCCACGTCATGCCACGCCGCGGCGGCCGGGCCGCGCCAGCCGATAAAATGCAGTCGTGGCCATGACCGGCGCCGGCCGGCCCCAGTGAACAGGAGAGTGTGATGTCCGACGACGATATAGTGCTGGTGATCAGCAATGCACCCGATCTTCTGTTGGCCAAGCGCATTGCGCACGTGGTGGTCGAGGACGGGCTTGCCGCGTGCGTGAACCTCGGTGCGCCGATGCTGTCTATCTACACCTGGAAGGGCGAGGTTGAAGGCGCGGAAGAGGTGCCCATGTGGTTCAAGACCACGGCGGCGCGCATGGACGCGTTGATGGAGGCGATCACCCGCCTTCATCCTTATGAAGTACCGGAGATCATCGCGGTGCCGATAATCGGCGCCGCCCAGCCGTATCGCGACTGGGTGCGTGAGCAAACTGCCTTGCGCGAGACCGGCCATTGAGGGGTACCCATGCGGTTTGCGTTGACCAGGGCTAGTCACGGATGCGCCGTCCGCTCACGGACGCGGACGCGGCTTATGCTATGGCTCTGGCTGATGCTGGCAAGCCTGGCCATGCCCTTGCAGGCCGCGCGCGCCGCCGACGACTTCCTGCCGCCGGAGCAGGCTTTTGTTTTTTCGGCCACGATGGCGTCGCCAAATACCCTCCGCATCGACTACCAGGTGGCGCGGGGCTATTACATGTATCGGGAGCGGTTCGCCTTCGCCGTGCAGCCCGAGGGCGCGGTGACGCTCGGCGAGGCGGTCTTCCCGCCAGGCGAGGTGAAGTACGACCCGACCTTCGAAAAAAATATGGAGGTCTATCACCGTCCCCTTTCGATACAACTGCCCTTGGGCCCGGGCGCCGGGACCTTCACCCTCGCGGTGACGGGCCAGGGCTGCGCCGACAAGGGCGTGTGCTATCCGCCCATGACTCACACGGTGGCGCTGCGCGCGGTGGCGGGGGGCTACCAGATCGCCGGAACGCAGCCGGGCGGCTTCTCCGCCGCACCGTCGAGCGGCACCGGTCTTGGGCTGACGTCGGCCAGCGGCAGTGCGGCTCTTGCCTCGTCCGCCGGGCCCGGCTCGGCCAGCGCAGCGCCGGGCGCTACCACGTCCGGCGGCCTCGCCGCCCTGGCGCGCAGCGACGATGTGGGCCTGGCGGGGGCCATCGCCGGGATGGGCTTGCTGAAGACCGCGGCGGTATTCCTGGTGCTGGGCGTGTTGCTGTCCCTGACGCCTTGCGTCCTGCCCATGATTCCCATCCTGTCGTCGCTGGTCGTTGGAGGCCACGCGCATGGTGGACCGTCGCGGCGCCGTGGCCTGGGCCTGGCGGCCGCGTATGTGCTGGGCATGTCGATCATCTACACGGCGCTTGGCGTGGCCGCCGGGTTGAGCGGCGCCGGCCTGGCTGCGTGGCTGCAGACGCCCTGGATACTGATGCTGTTCGCGGCCCTGCTGGCCGCGCTGTCGCTGGCGATGTTCGACGTGTATACCTTCCAGGCGCCGGCCTGGCTGCAGAGCGGCCTGTCGGCGCGGGCGGGGCGTATTCCGGGCGGCCGGGCCACGGGGGCGTTCCTGATGGGGGCGGTGTCCGCGCTGATCGTCGGGCCGTGCGTGGCGGCGCCGCTGGCCGGGGCGTTGCTGTATATCTCGCAGACGGGCGATGTGATGCTGGGCGCCGTGGCGTTGTTTGTGATGGCGTGGGGCATGGGCGTTCCCCTGCTGGTGGTTGGGGCGTCGGCGGGCAGCGTGCTGCCGCGGGCAGGGGCGTGGATGGATGGGGTCAAGCGGCTGTTCGGCATGTTGCTGCTGGGCACTGCATGGTGGATGTTGATCCCCTTGCTGCCCGTCTGGGTCCAGATGGTGGGTTGGGGCTTTCTTGCCATTGTCGGCGCGGTGATGTTGCGCGCCTTCGAAGCGCTGCCGGCCGGGGGCGGGGCGGGAAGAATGTTCGCCAAGGGCCTGGGGCTGCTGCTGGCCCTGGTCGCAGTCATCTGGGTGGTGGGCGCCGCCAGCGGTGGCCGCGACGTATGGCGGCCGCTGTCGCACCTGGCGCAAGGCGACGCACGCTACGTCGTGGCGGGTGCCAGCGGGCTACCCGCCAGCGCCGGTGCGGGACCGGCGCTGGCGGGCGCGCGTGGCGATATCCCGGCGGCGACGGCCCACGGCCTTGCCTTCGCGCCGGTGCGATCGGTGGCCGAGCTGGATGCCATGCTGGCCAATGCCGACCGCCCGGTTCTGCTGGATTTCTATGCGGACTGGTGCGTGTCCTGCCGCGAGATGGAGCAGTTCACCTTCACCGATCCGGCAGTGGCGGCACGCATGTCCGGCATGCTGCTGTTGCGTGCCGACGTGACGGCGAATAACGCCGACGATCGCGCGCTGCTGAAGCGGTTCCGTCTTTTCGGGCCGCCCGGCATCATGTTCTTCAGTGCCGGAGGCCGCGAGCTGAGCGATATCCGCGTGATCGGTTTCCAGGACGCAGGGCGGTTCGTCGAATCGCTGGATCGGGTCGCGCGCGCTTCCCCGGCCGGAGACGGTGGGCCGAAATAGCGTTGCCGTGCGGGCATGGCTCGCGCATGAGGCTTTTCTGGTAGCGGCGGCAAGACGGGCTCGCTATCTTGCGGGGCTTTCGAGGTTCGAATGATGTGCCGGCCATCGGTCGCATACGGACAGCGAGACGCACACAGCCACACCGCATCCAGGAGCCCTTTTGCGCCGAGTCAGCACGCCCACTTCCCACCGGGTCGCTTTCGACCTGACTCGCAACACCGTACATCCCGTGGCGGGCCGGAGCGAGTATGACCGCACGGCGTTTCCGGGGCGGCCGCCCTTGCCGACCGCGCCGCCCGAAACCTTGCGGGACCATGTGGCGGGTCTCATCTACATTGCCGGCGATCTTGCCGACAAGGCGGCGGATCCCCGCCTTGCCCACAGGCCCGGCCTCAAGGAAAAAGCGGATCGCGCACGCGACCAGGCCTGGGAGTATCTCCGGAGGGTCGAGCCGAGGATGCTGGCAAGCCCCAATCCCGCGTTGAGGAAAGACGCCGAGGACTTCACCAAGCGCCTTATCGAAGTGGACCGTAAACTGCGCGGGCGCAAAGGCGCGTCGATATGGACAAGCTGCTGGCGCTAGCAGCAGGCCCGCCAGCGATCCACGGCCAGCCCCCCGAAACCAGCGCGGGAAACGGTAGCCTCGAAGAAGCCGGCCCCCCGGACGCTAGCCCTTCTGCTCCTGCCCCTTGAGCAACTGTGCCGCCTCGATGGCGAAATAGGTCAGCACGCCGTCCGCGCCGGCGCGCTTGAAGCCCAGCAGCGATTCCATCATCACCTTGTCGTGGTCCAGCCATCCATTGGCCGCGGCGGCCTTCAGCATGGCGTATTCGCCGCTGACCTGGTAGGCGAAGGTCGGTACGCGGAAAGCGTCCTTGACCCGCCGCAGGACGTCCAGATAGGGCATGCCGGGCTTGACCATCACCATGTCGGCGCCTTCGTTCAGGTCGGCGGCGACTTCGCGCAGCGCCTCGTCGATGTTGCCCGGATCCATCTGGTACGCGGCCTTGTTCGACTTGCCCAGGTTGGATGCCGAGCCGACCGCGTCGCGGAACGGGCCGTAGAAGGCGCTGGCGTACTTGGCCGAGTACGCCATGATGCGCGTATGGATGTGCTGGGCGTCTTCCAGGCCCTGGCGGATGGCGCCGATACGGCCATCCATCATGTCGCTCGGCGCGACGATATCGACGCCGGCGTGCGATTGCACCAGGGCCTGCTTGGTAAGGATCTCCACCGTCGGTTCATTCAGCACATAGCCGGACTCGTCGATGAGCCCGTCCTGTCCATGGCTGGTGTACGGATCCAGGGCCACGTCGGTCAGGATGCCCAGCTCCGGAAAGCGTTTCTTGAGCTCCGTCACCACGCGCGGGATCAGGCCGTCCGGGTTGGTCGCCTCGATACCGTCGGGCGTTTTCAGCGCGGCATCGATAACGGGAAACAGCGCCATCACGGGGATTCCCAGGCTGACACAGCTTTCCGCCACCGGCAGCAGCGTATCCAGCGAATAGCGCACCACGCCGGGCAGCGACGAAACCGGCTGGCGCAGGCCCTTGCCTTCGGCGACGAAGACCGGATAAATGAGATCGTTGGCCGTCAGCGTGTTCTCCCGCACCAGGCGGCGCGTGAAATCGTCACGGCGCAGGCGACGCGGACGGGAAGCGGGAAAACCGGCGGATACGATGTAAGGGTTCATGGGACTACCTTGGGTGAGATCCAGTTTTCGATATGCTCGCCGGCCTCTTCCAGGCCGATGCGGTTGGGCGCCGAGAAGGGCACAGTATGCAGCGCGCCGATGTCCGCCAATTCTTTCTTGACCGCGAATACCGCCCGCATGCGCTGTCCGTAGGGCAGCTTGTCGGCCTTGGTCAGCAAGGCCAGCACCGGCCGGCCGGTGGGAGCGATGAAGTCCACGAGCCGGCGATCGAGGTCCGTCACGCCGCGCCGGATGTCCACCAGCAGCACGACGCCGACCAGCGACGTGCGTGTGGCCAGGTAGCCGCCCAGCAGCTCCGCCCATTTGTCGCGCTCGTCGTGGCTGATGGCCGCGTAGCCGTAGCCCGGCAGGTCCACCAGGAAGCCCATGGGCCGCTCGGGATCATAAGGGTCCGGCAGGCCGAACATATTGATCAGCCGCGTGCGTCCCGGCGTCTTGCTGGAGAAGGCCAGCCGGCGCTGGTTGGTCAGGACATTGATGGCGGTGGACTTGCCCGAGTTGGACCGGCCCACGAAACAGACTTCCGGCGCACCGGGGGCGGGCAGCTGGTCTATGCGGGCTGCCGAAACGAAGAAGGAGGCGCGATGAAGGAGGGACACGGGAGAGGGGTCAAGGAGGGCTGTGGGCCCTATTGTATAATCCGGCGTTTGCAAGGGTGGGCGCCAGCCCCCTCGGTGTAGCACGCCGCGTCGCATCACCAATCTCGGAAAACACCGCGGAACACCGACAGGTGGCAGGCGAATGGAAAACATAGGCAAATCATAAGCGGCGCGCATCGAGCGCCGTGTATCGATGCTGCGAACGTCGAGGTTTTCATGAAGCGTGTGCTGTCCCGGATGTTGGTAGTAGGCGGGTTGATGCTGGGTACGACCGCCGTTTTCCCCAGTTTCGCGGCCGATGCAACGGCGCCCGCGGCCAAGCCGGACGCGGCCAAGGGCGAACAGCTCTACACCAATGGCGATCCCTCGCGCGGCGTCCTGGCCTGTGTCAGCTGTCATGGGGCGGGCGGCAATAGCACCATCCCCGCCAATCCGAATATCGCTGCCCAGCCGCACGAATACCTTGCCAAGCAATTGAGCGACTTCCAGCTCAAGGAAGGCGCCAAGGTACCCGTTCGTAGCGGACCGGAAGGCAACCCCACGCCGATGACCGCCATCGTCCAGCAGCTCACGCCGCAGGACATGGCCAACGTCGCGTTGTACCTGTCCACCCAGCAGTTGAAGGAGCCCGCCACCGCCGGGCAGAAATCGCTGGTCGAACGCGGCGAACGTATCTGGCGCGCCGGCCTGGCCGATCGCCAGGTGCCCGCCTGCGCCAGCTGCCACGCCGCCAACGGGGCCGGTATCCCGGCCCAGTATCCGCGCCTGTCGGGCCAGTTTCCTTCGTATATCCAGGAACAACTGGTCCTCTTCCAGAACGGGTATCGCAACAACAGCGAACCCATGCACAGCATTGCCAGTCGCATGACCGCCGACGACATCAAGGCCGTCTCGGACTACGCCGCGGGCTTGCGCTGACCGAAACCGCCGGTCCCGAACCATCCCGGGATCGCACTGTCTGAAGGAAGGGGGCCGTCGGGTTCATCGGCGACCCCCTTTTCGTATGCATCCGAACCAGCCGTCCCACCGCCATTCCCTGCGCACCCTGCCCGCCGACGCTTTCGAGCTGATGGGTTCCATGCGCTTTGCCGTCAGCCTGCTGATGTTCATCTGCGTGGCGAGCATCGTCGGGACGGTGTTGGTGCAGAACCAGTCGTCGTCGGCCTATATCGACCAGTTCGGCCCCTTCTGGTACGCCGTCTTCGATAAATTCTCGCTCTGGCACGTCTACAACAGCTGGTGGTTCCTGCTGATCATGACCTTCCTGGTGGTCTCCACCGGGGTATGCCTGACGCGCAACGCGCCGAAGATGCTGCGGGACGCCGTATCGTTCCGCGAATACGTGCGCGTATCCAGCCTGCGCGCCTTTCCGCAACGCGTGGAGTTCGACAACGCCGCGCCGGCCGCCGACACCGCCGGGCGCGTCCGCGAACTGTTGAAGCGGCAAGGCTACGCGCTGAAGGAACGCCAGGACGGCGACGGCGTGCTGCTGGCTGCGAAAAAGGGAAGCGCCAACCGGCTGGGCTATGTGTTCGCGCATACCGCGATGATCGTGATCTGCGTGGGCGGCCTGCTCGATAGCGAGATGCTGGTGCGGCTGCAAGTCTGGCTGGGGGGCAAGCATCCCATCGTGGAGAACATGCTTATAAGCGAGGTTCCCCCCAGCGGCCGGCTTTCGATGAACAACCCCAGCTTCCGGTCCAGCATGATGATCCCGGAAGGGGGGCGCGCCAACAACGCGGTGGTGATGGTAGGCGACGGCGCGCTGGTGCAGCCGATTCCCTTCACCCTGACCCTGAAGAAGTTCATCGTCGACTATTACTCTACCGGCATGCCGAGCCGTTTCGCCAGCGAAGTCGAAGTGCGCGATCCCGACACCGGCAAGACCTTCGACCAGACCATCGAGGTGAACGAGCCGCTGCGCTACAAGGGCGTGACCGTGTACCAGTCCAGCTTCGATGATGGCGGCAGCACGGTCAAGCTGCTGGGCTACCCCTTGAAGGGCGCGAGCGCGCAGCCCTTCAGCGTGTCGGGCACGGTTGGCAAGGCGGCCGAAGAGGGCAAGGACGTGCCGGCGGATGTCCGCGACCTGCGCGTGGACATCACGGCGCTGCGACCCATCAATGTCGAGGACCTTTCCGGCGGCACGCCGCAGGCGCCGCGCGACTTCGCGCAGGACGTGGCCTCGGTGGCGGGCAGCGCGGCAGGCAAGAAGAACGAGCACCTGCGCAATGTGGGACCCAGCGTCGAATACCGCCTGGTCGATGCCAGCGGCCAGTCCCATGAGTTCCGCAACTACATGCTGCCCGTGGTCCTGGACGGCTTCCCGGTGTTCCTGGCCGGGGTGCGCAACAACGCCGGCGAGAACTATCGCTACCTGCGCCTGCCGGCGGACGACGACAACTCCGTGGCCGAATTCATGCGTGTGCGGGCCTTGCTGGCCGACCCGCAGGCCAGGGTGGAAGCCGCGCGCCGTTTCGCCGACAAGAACGCGGCGCCAGGCACCGACCGCCAGCCCCTGCAGACGGCGGCGGAGCGCGCCCTGCAGACGTTTTCGGAAGGCGGCCTGCAGGCCGTGGCCGGTTTCCTGCAAAGCAATGCGCCGCCCTCCGAGCTGGAACGCGCCGCCGATATCGTGGTGCGCCTGATCGGCGCGACGGTTGCCGAACTGCGCGTCATGGAGCGCGAGCGCGCCGGCCTGGCGCCGCTGCCCGTGGACGGCGAGGCCGGCGAACGCGCCGCGGTCTGGTCGCGGGTGGCCGTGGCGGCGCTGTCCGACCTGGCCATGTACCCGGCACCGGTTTTCTATTCGCTGGCGGATTTCAAGCAAGTGCAGGCCAGCGTGTTCCAGGTCAGCCGCACGCCCGGCAAGCGCATTGTCTACCTGGGCTGCCTGCTGCTGATCCTTGGCGTGTTCAGCATGTTCTATATCCGCGACCGGCGAGTGTGGGTGTGGGTCGCGCCGGGGCCGCAGGGCCAGGGCAGTACGGTACACGCGGCCATGACGTCGCAGCGGCGTACACTGGACTTCCATCGTGAATTCGAAAGACTCCAAGCGGCGCTGCTGCGCCTGAAGCAGTGAGGTAGCACATGTCCCAATCCGCACTATCCTCCTCGTCGCACGATACGCTCTGGGAGCAGGACATCGCCGAAAGCGGCGACGCGCGTATCCGGCGCGGCCGCCCCGACTGGACGGACGCGGTGTTCTTCCTGCTGCTGGCCGCGGGCGCCGGCTACGCGCTGACTCGCTTCGCCGGGTCCATGGACTATTACGAGAAGCTGATCCTGGGCGGCGCCGTGGTGGTGTTGACGTGGCTGGGGTGGCTGTGGCGCCCGCTGCGCCGGTTGATGATTGCCGTGGCGCTGGCCGCCGGCCTGGCCGTAATGCTGTACGGGCAGGACCTGGCGCGCGCCGAGCAGGTGTTTTTCCTGAAGTACCTGCTGTCGTCGCAGTCGGCCATTCTGTGGATGTCCGCGCTGTTCGTCCTGGCGACGGCCTGTTATTGGCTGGGCCTGTTCAGCCCGACGGCGGCCTGGCTGGGTACGGCGCTGACCTGGGCCGCGGTCTTCGCCGGCGTGACCGGCATGCTGGTGCGGTGGCGCGAAAGCCACATGATGGGCCCCGACCTGGGCCATATCCCGGTCAGCAACCTGTACGAAGTCTTCGTGCTGTTCTCGCTGATCACCGCCCTGTTCTACCTGTACTACGAGCGCCGCTACGCCACGCGCGCGCTAGGCGGCTTCGTCCTGCTGATCATCTCGTCCGCCGTGATGTTCCTGCTGTGGTACGCCTTCACCCGCGACGCCGCGCAGATCCAGCCGCTGGTGCCGGCGCTGAAAAGCTGGTGGATGAAGCTGCACGTGCCGGCCAATTTCATTGGATACGGCACCTTTTCGCTGGCGGCCATGGTCGGCTTCGCCTACCTGGTGAAGGAGCACGGCGAAACCACGTCCTGGCGAAAATTGACGCCGCTGTTCGTGCTGGGCGTGCTGCTCTGCGCGGAGCCCATGGTGTTCCGTACGGGCGGCCTGTCGGCGGCCTGGATGCTGTACTTCGGCGTGGGCGCCGTCATCGTCGGCGCCATTCTGCTGGGCCGGCGCCGGGTCGCCGCCGCGCTGCCGCCGCTGGCCGTGCTGGACGACATCATGTACCGCGCGATTTCCATCGGCTTCGCGTTTTTCACGGTCGCGACGATACTGGGCGCGCTGTGGGCGGCCGACGCCTGGGGCGCCTACTGGCAGTGGGACCCCAAGGAGACCTGGGCCCTGATCGTCTGGCTGAACTATGCCGCCTGGCTGCACATGCGGCTGATCAAGGGCCTGCGCGGCGCCATGGCGGCTTACTGGGCGCTGGTCGGGCTGCTGGTCACCGGTTTCGCTTTCCTGGGGGTGAACATGTTCCTGTCCGGCCTGCACTCGTACGGACAGCTGTAGCGGCGTAGGCGCGCTTTGAGCGCGCCTTCGTCCCTGCCATAGGGAAAAAAGGCGCTTCGGCGCCTTTTCCTTTCATGGCTTGGAGGGGCGGCGGCCTTGCAACGGCGAAGCGTCCGGCCGCACCGCGTCAAGGCAGCGTGGATTCCCCGCGCAGCAGGTCCGTCACCGTTTCGCGCTGGCGGATCACGTGGTACTGGGCGCCGTCGACCATGACCTCGGCCGCGCGTGGACGGGTGTTGTAGTTGCTTGCCATCACCATGCCGTAGGCGCCGGCGGATTCCACGGCCAGGACATCACCGCGCTCGATGGCCAGCGCGCGGCCCTTGGCCAGCCAGTCGCCGCTTTCGCAGACCGGGCCGACCACATCGTATTCGAGCGGCACGCCGTCACGCGGGCTGACGGGCAGAACCCCATGCCAGGCGTCGTACAAGGTCGGACGCAGCAAGTCGTTCATGGCTGCGTCCACGATGGCGAAGTTGCGTGCTTCCGCATGCTTCAGGAACTGCACCGTCGTGAGCAGCACGCCTGCATTGCCGACCATCGAACGCCCCGGCTCCAGGATGAGCTTCAGATGGTCCAGGCCGCGGGCCTGGAGCCGCGCATAGACCTGGTCGAGCAAGGTGGCCGGCGCGAGCGGCGTTTCGTCGGTGTAGCGGATGCCCAGCCCGCCGCCCAGGTCCAGATGCTCGATCTCGATATCGCTGGCCTTCAGGGTGTCGATCAGGGCCAGCAACTTATCCAGCGCGTCCAGATAGGGCGCGACTTCGGTGATCTGCGAACCGATGTGGCAATCGACGCCGGTCAGCCGCAGACCGGGCAGCGCGCCGGCGGACTGGTACACCCGCAACGCATCGGCGATGGCGATGCCGAATTTGTTCTCTTTCAACCCCGTGGAAATATAGGGATGCGCGCCCGCGTCGACGTCCGGATTGACGCGCAGCGACACATTGGCCTGTTTGCCGATGGACACCGCCACGTCGGAAAGCAAATGCAGCTCGGCTTCCGATTCCACGTTGAAGCACTTTACGCCGGCGTCCAGGGCCTGGCGTATTTCCCAGGCCTGCTTGCCGACGCCGGAGAAAACGATCTTGGCCGGGTCACCGCCCACGGCCAGTACGCGCTGCAGCTCCCCGCCCGATACGATGTCGAAGCCGGCGCCCAGGCGCGCGAATTCTTTCAGCACCGCCAGGTTGGAATTGGCCTTCATGCCGTAGCACACCAGGATGTCGCGGCTGCCGATGGCGTCGCGATACGAAGCCCAGGCGGCCTGCAGCGCGGCGCGCGAATAGACGTACAGGGGCGTGCCGAGCCGTTCGGCCAGCAATTGCAGCGGGACGCCTTCCGCGTACAGCGCGCCGTCCTGGAAATGGAAATGCGGGTGGCCGGCCGGCAGGGCGGCCCCGGATAGGGAGGGCGTCATTGTTGGGAGGCGGACGGCGGATAATCGGGATAGGCGGTGGTGATGTGGACACCGGGCGCCGCGCCGAAGCTGAGCGGGGCGATCACCTTGGGCAGGCGGTCGGAATCGGCCGGCCCCGTCGGCAGGTAGAGCGGGCCTTTGTACCCGCATGCCGCCAGCGACGCGGTGCTCGCCAGCGTAGCTACAATGCGAAGAGCGGTACGGCTGAATGCCGGATAGGACACTGGGAACTCCGTAATTCTTGCAGACTGGATTATGAACGAAACCGAATTCCTTGCGTTGGCGGGGCAGGTACTGGACCGCATCGAAAGCCAGGCGGACGACTGGGCGGGGTCGCTCGACGTCGACGTGGAGGCCAGCCGCAGCGGCAACGTGCTGACGCTGGTCTTCGAGGACGACACGCACGTCGTCGTCAACAGCCAGGCCGCCATGAAGGAAATGTGGGTGGCGGCGCGCAGCGGCGGCTTCCATTACCGCTACGATGGCCAGCAATGGCTCGACACCCGCGGCGGGCCGGCGTTGCCGGACGCCTTGTCGCAGATCTGTTCGGACGCGGCCGGCGTACCGATCAAAGTACAGGTATAGCGCCGCAGCGGTGCAAGCGCGCGGGCCCGGCCCGCGCGGCGCCTTACTGCCCCGGGACCGAACCTTCGCCGAAACTCGTCCCCGCGGGGCGGCGGTTCGGATCCCCGTCGTTGTTCGACGTGCGCAGGGCGTTCAACAGATCGCCCAGGCCGTCCGGCGCGGGCAGGCCCAGGCGGGCAACGGCCTGGCCGGGCGGGAATTCGGCGAAATAGTAGTCGCCGCCCTCGGCGATCAGGCCATCCGGCTTGGGCCGCTGCTTCTGTTCCGGCACGCCTTTCAGCATGTCCTGCATATAGTTCAACCAGATCGGCATCGCCACGCCGCCGCCGGTTTCGCGCGCGCCGAGCGAGCGTGGCTGGTCATAACCCAGCCAGGCCGTCGCGACCAGGCTCGGCGTATAGCCCGAGAACCAGGCGTCGACGGACTCATTGGTGGTGCCCGTCTTGCCGGCGATGTCGTTGCGCTTCAGGACAACGCGGGCGCGTGCGGCGGTGCCATAGGTGGCGACACCGCGCAGCATGTCGTCCATGATGAACGCCGTGCGGGGGTCGATGGCGCGCGCCGCCGAGTCGCCCGCGATCAGCGGTTTGGCCTGCATGATGATCTTGCCGCTGCCGTCGGTGACGCGGTCGATCAGGTACGGCGTGATGCGGTAGCCGCCGTTCGCGAAGACGGCGTAGGCGCCGGCCAGCTGCATCGGCGTCACTGACCCCGCTCCCAGCGCCAAAGGCAGGACCGCCGGCTGGCGCGACTTGTCGAAACCGAAACGGGTCAGATAGTCCTGCGCATACTGCGGCCCGATGGCCTGGATGATGCGGATGGAGACCATGTTCTTGGACTTGTACAGCGCCTGCCGCATGGTGAGCATGGGCTCGTACTCGTTGCCGTAGTTCTTGGGGTTCCAGGCCTTGGAGCCCGTCTGGGCGGCGCTGAGCGAAAACGGCTGGTCGGAGATCTGCGTGGCCGGCGTCAGGCCGCGCTCCAGGGAAGCGGCGTACACGAAGGGCTTGATATTCGACCCCGGCTGGCGCCAGGCCTGCGTCACGCGGTTGAAATTGCCGCGATAGAAGTCGAAGCCGCCGACCATCGCGCGGATGCCGCCATCCTGCGGCGACAGCGACACGAAGGCCGCCTGCACCGACGGCATGTTGATGACTTCCCAGTCGTTGGCGCCGAGCTTGTGGATGTACACCACGGATCCGCGGCGGATGCGCAGATCGTCCTTGGCCTTGGGATTGAGCGCACGGGCGACGATGGACAGCGTTTTCTTGTCGTTGATGGTGATGACTTCGCGCGAGCTGCGCACCAGCTTGATTTCGGTGGGGCTGGCCGACAGCACCACGGCCACCAGCAGGTCGTCGCTGTCGGAATACTTGTCCAGCACGCCATCGAGCAGTTCGTCCAGGGCCTGGGGGTCTTTTTCGATCCCGGCCGGCAGGTCGAGCTGGGCTTCCGGCCCCGGATAGGGCGCGCGGCGCGTGTATTCCAGAACCCCCTCGCGCACGGCGCGATACGCGGATTCCTGGTCCTTCGACTGCACCGTGGTGTAGATGTTCAGGCCGCGCGAATAGACATTGTCCTGGTAGACGCCGTACAACAGCTGGCGCGCCAGTTCGGCGACATATTCGCCGTGGATGGCATAGCCGCCCGCCGGCGTGCCTTCCGCCGACTTGATGACGATGGGCTGGGCCATCGCCTGCTGGTATTCCGTGTCGGTCAGATAGCCCAGGCTGCGCATCCGCCCCAGCACGTAGTGCTGGCGCAATTCGGCGCGCGGCAGGTTCGACATGGGATTGAAGCGGGAAGGGGCCTTGGGGATGCCCGCCAGCATGGCGGCTTCGGCCGGTGTGATCTGCGAGAGCGGCTTGCCGAAATACGTGCGGGAGGCAGCCGCGAAACCGTAGGCCCGATGACCCAGATAAATCTGGTTCATGTACAGCTCGAGGATCTGGTCCTTGCCGAGGCTGGCCTCGATCTTGAACGTGAGCAGCAGTTCGTAGAACTTGCGGGTGTAGGTTTTTTCGGAGGACAGGTAGAAGTTGCGGGCCACCTGCATGGTGATGGTGCTGGCGCCCTGAGACTTCGACATATTGACCAGGTTGGTCAGGCTGGCACGCACCACGCCCATCCAGTCGATGCCGCCATGCTGGTAGAAACGATCGTCCTCGGCCGCCAGCACGGCGGATTTCATGACATCCGGGATCTCGTTGAAGCGCAGCACATTGCGCCGCTCGTCGCCGAATTCACCGATGAGCACCTTGTCGGCGGTGTACACCCGCAGCGGAATGCGCGGACGGTAGTCCGTCATGGCGTGCAGGTCGGGCAGATTGGGCCAGGCGAGCGCGAGCGCCATCCCTCCCAGCAGCAGTCCGCACAGGACCAGACCACCGCAAAAGATGCCTAGCTTGACGAAAAAACGGAAAAAGGGGGAGCCGCTCGAATCGGGCTTTTCTTTCTTCGACGGGGGAGTCTGGGGCTTACTCATCGCCGCGATTTTACGGGCAACTGGGCACGCGGCCTGCGCCGGGGGCCCGGTTTCTGTAACAGCGTGGTTCAGTGTGGCGCCCCGGCAACTGATCCGGATGGGATAATACGCAAATGAACGCGCCCCGACCCGATTGTGCGGCCGCCATGCCAGCCGCCGAACGTGAATCCGATGCCTGCGCCCCCGTATGCGCGCCGCAGCGGGTCACCCTGCCTTACGACACGCCCATCTTCCTGGTGGGCATGATGGGGGCCGGCAAGACGACCATCGGCCGTTCGCTGGCACGCGTGCTGGGCCGCGAATTTGTCGACCTGGATCACGAACTGGAATCCCGCTGCGGGGTACGCGTGCCGGTGATCTTCGAGATCGAAGGGGAAGCCGGATTCCGCAAGCGCGAATCGACCGCGCTGGCGCATTGCGCGGCGCGCCGCGGCATCGTGCTGGCCACCGGCGGGGGTGCCATCCTGGCGCCCGAGAACCGCGCCGTGCTGCGCGAACAGGGCATCGTCGTCTACCTGCGCGCCAGTGTCGACGAGCTGTATCGCCGCACCTGCCGCGACCGCAACCGGCCGCTGCTCGCCACCGCTGATCCCCGCGGGACCCTGCGGGACCTGCTGACGCTGCGCGAACCGCTCTATCGCGAAGTCGCGCACCTGACCATGGAAACCGGCTGCACGCCCATCAGCACGCTGGTCAAGCACCTTCTGCCCAAACTGCAAGCCTACGAGAAGCAAGCATGAATCTTGTCGATGTCGATGTGCCCGGCGCACGCTACCCCATACGCATTGCACCGGGAAGGCTCGACCATTTGAACGAGGCCGTGCCCGCCGACGCCACCACGATCGGGCTGGTGACCAATCCCACCGTGGCGGCGCTTTACGGCGATCGGGCCGAGCGCGCGCTGGCGGCGACAGGGCGCCGGGTGGTGCGCATCGAACTGCCCGACGGCGAGGCGCACAAGGACCTGGAGACGCTGAACCGGATCTTCGACACGCTGCTGTCCAGCGGCTTCGACCGCCGCTCGGTGCTGGTGGCGCTGGGCGGCGGCGTGATCGGCGACATGACGGGATTCGCCGCGGCCGTCTATATGCGCGGTATCCGCTTCGTGCAGGTGCCTACGACGCTGCTGGCTCAGGTGGATTCATCGGTTGGCGGCAAGACGGGCGTGAACCATCCGCTGGGCAAGAACATGATCGGCGCTTTCCACCAGCCCGTGGCGGTGGAGATCGACACGGACGTGCTGGCCACCCTGCCGCCGCGCGAGGTATCGGCGGGGCTGGCCGAGGTCATCAAGTACGGCATGATCCTGGACGAGCCGTTCTGGGCCTGGTGCGAGGACCATGCCGCGCAACTGCGCGCCCTGGATCCCGAGACCCTGGGCCACGCCATCCGCGTGTCCTGCGAACTGAAGGCGCAGGTGGTTGCCAAGGACGAGCGCGAATCGGGCCTGCGTGCCATCCTTAACCTGGGCCACACCTTCGGTCATGCCATCGAGTCCGGCCTGGGGTATGGACAATGGCTGCACGGCGAAGCGGTCGGCTGCGGCATGGTGCAGGCCGCCGAACTGTCCGCGGAAGTGGTGGGCTTTCCGCACGCCGATGTGGAACGCGTCAGGAAGCTGGTCGCGGCCATCGGCTGCCCCACCACGGCGCCCGACCTCGGCGTCGAACGCTGGCTGGCCCTGATGCGGGTGGACAAAAAAGCGGAGGGCGGCGAGATCCGCTTCGTGATGACGCCACGTATCGGCCACGCCATCACCGGCGGCGCGCCGGAAGACGCGGTGCGCCGGGTGCTGGCCCGCACCGTCGGCTGAAGCACGCCGGGGCCCGTCCGAACCAAGGAGAAAGCGGTCCGTCATGGAAGAACTCGCATCGTACGCCGTGCATTCCGCGCGCAGCCAGGGCCGCGCGCATGCGGAAGCGCCGCCGCAGAACCGCACCGAATTCCAGCGCGATCGCGATCGCATCATCCATTGCGGCGCCTTCCGCCGCCTGGAGTACAAGACCCAGGTCTTCATCAACCATGAAGGCGATCTCTTCAGGACGCGGCTGACCCATAGCCTGGAAGTCGCGCAGATCGCCCGCACGGTGGCGCGCAGCCTGCGCGTGAACGAGGAACTGACCGAAGCGATATCCCTGGCCCACGACCTGGGACACACCCCCTTCGGCCATGCCGGGCAGGACGAGTTGAATGCCTGCATGCACGAGCTGGCGCCGCGCGCCGGGGGCTTCGAGCACAATCTGCAGAGCCTGCGCGTGGTGGACGAGCTGGAAGAGCGCTACGCCGCCTTCAACGGCCTGAACCTGTGCTTCGAAACGCGGGAAGGCATACTCAAGCACTGCTCGCTGGCGCACGCCCGCCAACTGGGGCCCGTGGCCGAACGCTTCCTGCGCAAGCGCCGTCCTTCGCTTGAAGCGCAGGTGGCCAACCTGGCCGACGAAGTGGCCTATAACAATCACGATATCGACGACGGCTTGCGCTCCGGCCTGCTGACGGTGGAGCAACTGCAGGAAATCGACATGTTCGCCCGCCACCATGCGGACGTGGTGCGCGCGCATCCCGACGTCGCGCCCCGGCGCCTGCTGGCCGAGACGATACGGCGCATGATCAATACGTTGATCGTCGACCTGACCGCCACCACGGCGGCGCGCATCGCGCAGTACCGGCCGCAGACGGTGGACGACGTGCGCGATGCGCCGCCCCTGGTCGGTTTCTCCGAAGGCATACGCGCCGAGGCGGACGAGCTGAAGCGTTTTCTCTTCGAAAACCTGTATCGGCACTTCCGCGTACTGCGCATGACGACCAAGGCGCGCCGCATCGTGCGCGACCTGTTCACCGCGTTTCTATCCGATCCGCGCCTGCTGCCGCCGGATTACCAGCGCCGTTTCGACGGCGGCCAGGCGCGCGCCATCGCCGACTACATCGCCGGCATGACCGACCGCTACGCCATACGGGAACACAGGCGGCTGTTCGATATGTCGTGAGCGCCGCGGCGTGAGCCGCGGTGTCGGCCGATGCTTCAGCGGATTACCTGGCTGCTGCTTCAGCCGATGTTTCAACGGTGCGTGCGGTACGGCTCGTCCTCCGGGACGAAGATGTGTTCTTCCTTGGCTTCCCGCATCCACGCCTGCATCGCGGGCAAGGACTGCACGGCCTCCATATAGTCCCGCACCGGACCCGCCGCCGCCACGCCGTACGTCACGAAGCGCGACACGACCGGCGCGAAGAACGCATCGGCGACGCTGAACGCGCCGAACAGGAAGGGTCCGCCGCTGCCGAACTCGGCGCGCGTGTCCTGCCAGATCGCCTGTACGCGCGAGATATCCTGCTGCGCTTCAGCCGGCACGGCAATGCCCGGCAGATGGGCCTCGATGTTCATCGGCAGGGCATTGCGCAGATGCGGAAAGCCGCTGTGCATCTGCGCCGCCAGCGAACGCGCGCGGGCGCGCGCCCGGCTATCGGCCGGCCAGAGCTGCGCTTGCGGATTCCGTTCGGCGACGTACTCGCAGATCGCCAGCGAATCCCAGACCGCGAAGTCGCCATCGAGCAGCACGGGCACCGTGCCGGATGGCGTAAGCGGCGCCAGGCGCTCGACGAAGGCCGGGCTGAACAGGGTCAGCTTTTCCTCGCGGAACGGAATGCCGGCGGCGCTCAGCGCCAGCCAGGCCCGCAAGGACCACGACGAGTAATTCTTGTTGCCGATCAACAGGGTATACATCATTGCTCCACGTTCGTCCGGTATCCGTTTTACTTTGCCTTCTTGCGCAGCGCTGCGGGCGGGTCCTCGTCCGCCAGGCGCGCTTGCAGCACGCGTTGCAGGTAGCGGCCGGTATGGCTTTCGACCACGCCTGCAACCGTTTCGGGAGTGCCCTCGGCGACCACGCGGCCGCCGCCATCACCGCCTTCGGGTCCCATGTCGACGATCCAGTCGGCGGTCTTGATGACATCCAGATTGTGCTCGATGACCAGCACCGTATTGCCGGCTTCCACCAGCTGGTTCAGGACCTCGAGCAGCAATTCGATATCGCGGAAATGCAGGCCCGTGGTGGGTTCGTCAAGGATATACAGCGTGCGGCCGGTGCTGCGGCGCGACAACTCAAGCGAGAGCTTCACGCGTTGCGCCTCGCCGCCCGACAGGGTGGTGGCGCTCTGCCCCAGGCGCAGGTACGACAGGCCCACGTCCATCAGCGTGTGCAGCTTGCGCGAGATGGCCGGCACCGAGTCGAAATACTCCAGGGCCTGCTCGACAGTCAGGTCCAGCACCTCGCTGATGTTGCGGCCGCGATAGCGGATCTCCAGCGTTTCGCGGTTGTAGCGCTTGCCCTGGCACACGTCGCAGGGTACGTACATGTCGGGCAGGAAGTGCATCTCCACTTTCACCACGCCATCGCCCTGGCAGGCCTCGCAGCGGCCGCCCTTGACGTTGAAGCTGAAGCGGCCCGGGTCGTAGCCGCGCGTGCGGGCTTCCGGCACGCCGGCGAACAATTCGCGGATGGGCGTGAACAGGCCGGTATAGGTCGCCGGGTTGCTGCGCGGCGTGCGGCCGATGGCGCTCTGGTCGACCGTGATGATCTTGTCGAAATGCTCCAGGCCTTCCAACGCCACATACGGCGCCGGCTCGCTCTGCGCATGGTGCAACTGGCGCGACACGGCCACCGCCAGGGTGTCGTTGACCAGCGTCGACTTGCCGGAACCCGACACGCCCGTCACGCACACCAGGCGGCCGGCAGGGATGCGCAGGTCCACGTCCTTAAGGTTATTGCCGCTGGCGCCGCGCACCACCAGCCAGGGCAGGCTGTCCTCGACCGGCCGGCGCTGCGGCAGTGCGATGGCGCGGCGGCCGCTCAGGTACTGGCCGGTCAGCGAATGCGGATCTTCCTGCACCTGCGCCGGCGTGCCCTGCGCGACCACCTGGCCGCCGTGCTCGCCCGCGCCCGGCCCCATATCCACCACCCAATCGGCAGACCGGATCATGTCCTCGTCGTGCTCGACCACGATGACGCTGTTGCCCAGGTCGCGCAGGTGCTGCAGCGTGCCGATGAGCCTGTCGTTGTCGCGCTGGTGCAGCCCGATGGAGGGTTCATCCAGCACATACATCACGCCCGTGAGCCCCGAGCCGATCTGGCTGGCCAAGCGGATACGCTGCGCTTCGCCGCCGGAAATCGTGTCCGCGCTGCGGTCCAGCGACAGATAGTTCAACCCCACGTTGTTCAGGAAACTCAGCCGTGCCTCGATCTCGCGCACGATGCGCTGGGCGATCTCCTGCTTGGCGCCGGCCAGGGTCAGGTCCTGGAACCAGTCCAGGCAGTCGGACAGCGGCATGCCTTCCACCTCGTAGATCGCCAGGCCGCGGCGTTCGCTCTCGTCGCGCTTCTCCGTGCCGATCAGCACGTGGCGCGCTTCGGCGCGCAGGCGCGATCCCTTGCAGTCCGGGCAGCTCTTGATATTGCGGTACTTGCCCAGCTCTTCGCGCACGGTGGCCGAATCGGTTTCCTTCCAGCGGCGCTCCAGGTTCGGAATCACCCCTTCGAAAACGTGCCGCTTCACCGTGCTGCGGCCTTTCTCGTTCAAATAGACGAAGGCGATTTCCTCGTCGCCCGAGCCGTAAAGCACCTTGTTGCGCAGCGACTCCGGCAGGCTTTCGAAGGGCGCCTCGATATCGAAATCGTAGTGCGCCGCCAGGCTGGTCAGCAGGGAATGCGTGAAGGCATTGCGGCGGTCCCAGCCGCGGATCGCGCCGGCCGCCAGGCTGAGCTCCGGAAACTGCACCACGCGCTTGGGATCGAAGAACCCCACCTGGCCGATACCGTCGCAGGTCGGGCAGGCGCCCATCGGATTGTTGAAGCTGAACAGGCGCGGCTCCAGTTCCGGGAGGCTATGGCTGCACACCGGGCAGGCGTAGCGGCTGGAGAAGACCTGCTCGCGCTCCGCATCCATGTCCAGGGCCACCACGCGGCCGTCGGCCAGCGTCAGCGCCGTCTCGAAGCTTTCCGCCAGGCGTTGTCCGCTTTCCGGGCGCACCCGCAGGCGGTCGATCACCACGTCGATGTCGTGCTTTTCCGTTTTCTTCAGCGGCGGCATATTGTCGAGTTCGACCATCTGCCCATCCACGCGCAGGCGCACATAGCCCTGCGCCTGCAGGCTGGCGCATTCGTCCTCGAAACTGCCCTTGCGGCCACGCGCCAGCGGCGCCAGGATGGCCAGCCGCGTATCGGCGGACCAGCCCAGCACGGCATCCACCATCTGGCTGACGCTCTGCGCCTGCAAGGGCAGGCCGTGGTCCGGGCAATACGGCGTGCCCACGCGGGCGAACAGCAGGCGCAGGTAGTCGTGGATCTCGGTGATGGTGCCCACCGTCGAGCGCGGGTTGTGGCCCGCGGCTTTCTGCTCGATGGAAATCGCCGGCGACAGGCCCTCTATGAGGTCGACATCCGGCTTGTCCATCAGTTGCAGGAACTGGCGCGCATAAGCCGACAGGCTTTCAACGTATCGACGTTGGCCTTCGGCGTACAAGGTGTCGAAGGCCAGGGAGGACTTGCCCGAACCGGACAGGCCGGTCATGACGACCAGCTTCTGCCGGGGCAGATCCAGCGAGACGTTTTTGAGATTGTGGGTGCGTGCACCCCGAATGCGTATCGCTTCCATCGGGTTTAAGCAGTTCCAAAGGCCAACTTGGTACTATAGCGCGCCGAATTCCTTCCCGTACGGGGCATGCCAGGCGCGCGCCCAACCCCGCACCCACACGACATCCCCGCATGCCGTCCCAACCCAGACTTCAGCTCACCCCCACCGAACGTCGTACCAGCATCGCCTTGGCGGGTTTGTTTGCCTGCCGCATGCTGGGGCTTTTCCTGCTTTTGCCCGTCTTTGCCGTGGCGGCGCACGGTTTGCCGGGCGGCACGGACCCGGCCAAGGTCGGGCTCGCCATGGGCATATACGGGCTGACGCAGGCCTTTTTGCAGATTCCCTTCGGCCTGGCGTCGGACCGCTGGGGCCGCCGTCCCGTGGTGCTGTTCGGGCTGGTGCTGTTCGTGATCGGCAGCGTGATCTGCGCGTTGTCGCCGGATGTCTTCTGGATCACCATCGGGCGCGCGGTGCAGGGGGCAGGGGCCATTTCCGCCGCCGTCACGGCCTGGCTGGCGGATGCCACGCGGGACGAGGTGCGCACGCGCGCCATGGCCATGGTCGGCGCGTCCATCGGCGTGTCCTTTGCCGTATCGCTGGTCGCCGCGCCCGTGCTGGTGGGCTGGTGGGGCCTGCCGGGACTGTTCTGGACCATTGCGTGCCTGGGCCTGCTGAGCCTGGCCGTCGCGCGCTGGTGGGTGCCGGTGGCGCCGCACGGGGGCGACCGCGACATGCGGGGCGCCAGGCCCATGCAGGTGCTGCTGCATGGCGACCTGCTGCGGCTGAATTTCGGGGTGTTTTGCCTGCACCTGATCCAGGTATCGCTGTTCGTCGTCGTCCCGGCGATGCTGGCCCGGCTGCGTGGGTTGAACGCGGATCAGCTGTGGGAAGTTTATCTGCCGGTGATCGTGGCGTCGTTCGTCTTCATGGTGCCGGTGGTGTTCGTGGCAGAGAAGCGGCGCGCGCATCGCGGGGCGCTGCGGGCCGCCGTGGCGGGGTTGATCGTGGTGCTGGGGCTGATGGCCTGGGGCCAGGCAAGCTTCGAGGCCATGGTGATCCTGCTGACCGGGTTTTTCGTGATGTTCAATGTGCTGGAGGCGCTGCAGCCGTCGCTGGTGTCGCGGGTGGCGCCTGCCGGGTACAAGGGGCTGGCGCTGGGGTTCTATAACACCTCGCAGGCGGCGGGATTGTTCTGCGGCGGCGCGGTGGGGGGTGTGCTGGCGGCGCATGCCGGGCCGGGTGCGGTGTTTCTGGCGGTGGCGGGGTTGTCGGTGCTGTGGCTGGCGACCAGTTGGGGCATGAAGCCCTTGCCTTGAGGGGCGCGGTTGGCGGCGGTCCGGATCTGGCCGGCGGATCGGTTGCCGAAGGCCGACGTCTTGGCGCGCCGGGTGGCGGGTAGGGGCTGCGCAGGCGCGGGCTGAAGAGGTTTATGGGGCCGCAATGGGGCCGCACAAGGCCCGGATGTGCTCCGGCGGCGGCCGGCCCTGCAGGGGCCCTTGCATGAGCCTAACGGCCCTTCACGGCCCCGCGCCGTTCAAGGGACAAATCCATCCGGGAATCGGCTTGGTAGGCTCGGCGTTATCGCTGATAATGACGGTTAATCTTGAAGGGAAATCAGCATGGCATCGGTCAATAAAGTCATCCTCGTCGGCAACCTCGGGCGCGATCCCGAAGTGCGCTACAGCCCCGAAGGCAGCGCAATTTGCAACCTGTCCCTGGCCACCACCTCGCAGTGGAAGGACAAGGCATCCGGCGAAAAGCGCGAGGAAACCGAATGGCACCGCGTCGTCATGTACAACCGCCTGGCCGAGATCGCCGGTGAGTACCTGAAGAAGGGGCGCTCGGTGTATATCGAAGGCCGCCTGAAGACTCGTAAATGGCAGGACAAGGATACGGGTGCTGATCGCTACAGCACCGAGATCGTTGCCGACCAGATGCAGATGTTGGGCGGACGTGAAGGCGGCGGCGAAGGCGGGTATGGCGGCGGTGGCGGCGGCGGGTATGAGGATGCGCCGCAGCAGCGTCCGGCACGGCAGCAGCAACAGCGACCCGCGCCGCAGCGGCCGGCGAGTCAGCCGGCTGGCGGTGGCGGCGGTGGCGCGGCGAATTTGACGGATATGGATGACGATATTCCGTTCTAAGGCGTGGGTTGTAGAAGCGCCTGAAAGGGAACAGAAGCAGGGAAAGAGAAGCGGGGCCAGTAACTTGGCTCCGCTTTTTATTGTGCGTGGAATGCCGGGAAGGGGCCGGGATCGATCACTCGCTTCGATGTCCGAAAACGGTCAACAGACTTAAGCGGCGATGTGACCTACGCCTGGGCCGGGCGTACTCCGAACTGGGCCGTGTCGCCCTCGATGAACATCAAATGCCTTCAAGCCGCCATCCCGCTTCCGCCTTGCGCACGACGTCGCCGACCCAGTCCACGAACGCACGCACGGTCGGTGAGAGATGCCGGTTCCTGGGGTACAGCACCGACAGCGGCGCAGCGGGCGCCGCGTAGTCGGCCAACACGCGCCGCAAGCGCCCGCTGGCCAGGTGCTGCTGCACCATATAGCTGCCCGGCCGTATTAGCCCCAAGCCTTCCAGGCCGCATGTCACGTACGCATCGGTATCGTTGACAATAAGTCGTTCGCGCATCCTGATCGAACGGTTCTCGCCGTTCACGACGAAGTTCCACTCCAGGGATCGCCCCGTCCGACTCCACAGGTAGCCTACGGCATGGTGGTCCGCCAGGTCCTCCAGCGATGTCGGCGTGCCATGATGCTCAAGGTATTCCGGCGAGGCGCAGGTTACCCAGTCGAATGCGCCGATGCGCTTTGCGACGAGCGTGGGCGAGTCTTCGGGAGTGCCGGCCCGGATAACGCAATCGACACCTTCCTGGACCAGCTCGACGGTTCGGTCGGACATCGTCAACGTGAGCTCGACGTCGGGGAAGCGCGATTGGAAGTCCTTGATGGAAGGCAGGACCACCAGACGTGCAAGGGAGAGTGTCATGTCGACGCGCAGGCGACCGCGCGGCTGTCCGGCGCTCCCGGGGAAGCTGGCCTCGACTGCTTCGATGTCGGCTAGCAACCTGCGGCAGTGGTCGTAGTACAGCGTGCCGTCTGCCGTCAGGCTGATGTGGCGCGTGGTTCGCTGCAGCAGGCGCACGCCCAGGAACGCCTCCAGTTCCTTCACCGCGCGCGTTACCCGCGAAGGCGGCAGAGAAAGGCTTTCGGCGGCTCGGCTGAAGCTCTGCATGTCGACGACGCGGGCGAAGATCTGCATCCATTGCAGGCGGTTCAACGGTCATTTCCTTAATGGCGAATCTATTGCAAGAAAGGCAATAAATCGTTGCATCTGACGATGAGGATCATCGCGCCATGAAGCGAAAGTTCTCTAACGGCTTCTAGAGGCACAACGGACCGCCCTCTGCTACCTGGGCATGTATTTTTCCAAGAAAGGCAATAATCATAGCCAATTTTGGGGCTGGATAGTCATGCGCCGCAAGCTCAGACTGCGGGCTGCATAACTATCGTCAAGCACGTCCCATGAACCTCCCCAACGAGCATTCGCCGGCCGCCCAGGCGGCCGCAATCGCGCCGATCGGCCCGCGCCGTGCCGGCAACGGGGGCCGATCGTGAACATCTCGAAGTTCTTCATCGACCGGCCCATCTTCGCCAGCGTGCTGTCCGCGCTGATCCTGCTGGCCGGCATCGTGGCGGGACTCAATATGCCCGTGTCGGAATATCCGCAGGTCATTCCGCCTTCGGTTGTCGTCCATGCCCAATATCCCGGCGCCAATGCGAAAACCATTGCCGAGACCGTCGCGGCGCCGTTGGAGCAGGCCATCAATGGAGTCGAGGGCATGCTCTACATGGAGTCGAAGGCAAGCGGCGACGGCCACCTATATCTGACGGTGACCTTCAAGCTGGGCACCGATCCGAACATCGCCCAGCAGTTCGTGCAGAACCGCGTGTCGCAAGCACAACCGCGGCTGCCCGAGGATGTGCAGCGCCTGGGCGTAACGGCGATCAAGAGTTCTCCCGTCATCAGCATTACCGTGCACATGGTGTCTCCGAGGGGCACCTATGACGGCAACTACCTTAGCAACTACGCCATCCTGCACGTGAAGGATCGCCTGGCCCGCATAGCAGGCGTAGGCGACGTCGCGCCGTGGGGGCCTGGCGGCTATGCCATGCGTGTCTGGCTGGATCCCGCCGCCATGGCTGAGCGGGGCTTGAGCACGAGCGACGTCGCCGGCGCCATCCGGCGCCAGAACATCCAGGCCGCGGTTGGAACCATCGGCAGTTCGCCATCGTCTGCCGAGACGGCCTTCCAGTTGAACGTCAACGCCGACGGCCGCCTGAAGTCGGCAGAGGAGTTCAGGCGTATCGTCATCAAGTCCGATGCCAAGGGAGCGATTACCCGCCTGGGCGATGTGGCGCGGGTCGAACTGGGCGCCGAAGACTACGGCCTGCGCGCCACGCTGAACAACGAACCCGCCATCGCGTTGGCGGTGCAGGAATCGCCGGGCGCGAACTCGCTTCAGATTTCCCGCGAGGTGCATCGGGTGATGAAGGAGCTGGAGAAGGATTTTCCGCAAGACCTCGCCTATCGCGTTGTGTATGAACCCACCCGGGCGGTGCAGGCCGGCATCGATGCAGTCGTCCAAACCCTGCTTGAATCCGTGGCGCTGGTCGTGCTGGTCGTGTTCCTCTTCCTGCAGACCTGGCGCGCCTCGATCATTCCGCTGCTGGCGGTGCCCGTGTCGATCGTCGGCACCTTCACCTTCCTGTACCTGGCGGGGTACTCCATCAACACGCTGTCGCTGTTCGGCCTGGTGCTTTCCATCGGCATCGTCGTCGATGACGCCATTGTCGTCGTCGAGAACGTCGAGCGAAACATCGCGCGGGGCCTGAGCCCTCGCGAGGCAACGTACAGGGCTATGCGGGAGGTGAGCGGGCCGATCATCGCCATTGCGCTCACGTTATCCGCCGTCTTCCTGCCGCTGGCCTTCCTTAGCGGCCTGACCGGGGAGTTCTACAAGCAGTTCGCGGTCACCATCGCCGTCTCCACGCTGATCTCGGCGGTGAATTCACTGACGTTGTCGCCGGCCCTGGCCGCCTTGTTGTTGAAGGCCCATGGCGCCGCTCCCGACGCGGTCACCCGGGTGACGCAGAAGGTGTTCGGCCGCTTCTTCGGGCGCTTCAACCGTGCGTTCGATAGAGCCTCCGAAGGATACGGAGTAAGGCTTGCAGGCCTGCTGAAGCACAAGGGCGCCTTGCTGGCCGTGTACGCGGGCCTGCTCGCCGCTACCTGGTGGCTGACGGGCCATGTTCCGGGCGGCTTCGTTCCGGCACAGGACAAGGAGTATGTCGTCAGCCTGGCCCAGTTGCCCGAGGGCTCGACGCTGGACCGCACCGAAGCGACGATGAAGCAGATGAATGATGCCGCGCTGAAGCATCCAGGCGTCGCCGAAACCGTGACCTATAGCGGCCTGTCGATCAACGGGGTTACGAAGAGTTCGAGCACCGCCCTGACTTTCGTGCTGCTGAAGCCGTTCAAGGACCGCCGGGGAATTACGGCCGACCAGGTTGTGGCCGACCTGAATCGTGAATACGCCGGCATACGCCAGGCGTTCACCGCGGTGTTTCCCGCGCCGCCGGTATACGGCTTGGGTACGACGGGCGGTTTCAAGCTGCAGATCGAGGATCGGGCGGACCGGGGCTACGACGAGCTCTACAAGGCGACCCAGGCCTTCATCCGGAGGGCGTCTGAAGCGCCGGAGCTTGGCCCGCTCTTTTCGACATACACCGTGAACGTTCCCCAGTTGAAGGTCGACGTCGACCGTGAGAAGGCGCAGCAGTTGGGCGTGGATACGCTGGCCGTGTTCAACACGCTGCAGGCCTTCCTGGGTTCGTATTACGTGAACGACTTCAACTTCCTCGGCCGCGTGTACCAAGTGCGGATGCAGGCCGACAGCAAATTCCGCTCGGCGCCGGACGATATCGGACAGCTGCATGTTCGCAACGAGTCCGGCAGGATGGTGCCGCTCGGTTCATTGCTGAAGGTCAACCAGACCTACGGCCCCGACCAGGTCGTCCGCTACAACGGTTTCACGGCCGCCGACCTTAGCGGAAGCCCCGCGTCAGGCTATTCGTCGGACCAGGCGATGGCGGCCATCGAACGAATCGCCGCCGAGACCTTGCCGTCCGGGATGGGGTACGAGTGGACGGACCTGACCTACCAACAGATCATCGCGGGCAACTCGGCGGTCTGGATTCTTCCGCTGTGCGTCCTGCTGGTTTTCCTGGTCCTGGCAGCGCAGTACGAAAGCGTGACGCTTCCCCTGGCCGTCATCCTCATCATCCCGATGAGCATCTTCTCGGCGCTGCTTGGCGTGTGGCTGACGAAAGGAGATAACAACATCTTCACGCAGATCGGTCTCATCGTGCTGGTTGGCCTTGCATCGAAGAACGCCATCCTGATCGTGGAATTCGCGCGCGAGCTGGAGATCGCCGGCATGCCCACGCTGAAAGCGGTCATCGAGGCCGCACGCCTGCGCCTGAGGCCCATCCTGATGACCTCGATGGCCTTCATCATGGGTGTGATTCCCCTGGTCCTGTCGGTGGGCGCGGGCTCGGAGATGCGGCACGCAATGGGCGTTTCGGTGTTCTTCGGCATGTTGGGCGTAACGCTGTTCGGCCTGTTCCTGACGCCGCTGTTCTACGTGCTTGTGCGCGCGTTGGGCAACGGCAAGCCGTTGCACTCTGCCGCGCATCATGCGGCACCGGTGCCCGTTGAAGGCGGTGCTGAGCCAGAGCAGCAGAAGGACAGGTCATGACCTCTCCGGTTTCCGATCTGTTCAAGCCGCTGACGCTCTTGCATGGCCCGGCAATGAGGAATCGTTTCGTCTTGGCTCCGCTTACGAACCAGCAAAGCGAGCACGACGGCTCCGCGTCCCAATTCGATCTGGATTGGATCGGCCAGGTTGCACAGGGCGGCTACGCATTGGTCACCACCGCCGCCGCGCACGTCGAGGCAGGCGGCATCGCCTTCGCCAGGCAGATGGGCATACACGACGACGCGCATCTGCCTGGCCTGGCCCGCATGGCCACGTCGATCCGGGAGGGCGGGGGCCTGTCGGCGGTGCAACTGCATCACGCCGGACACCGGGCGCGCCCGGAATCGGGGGGAATTCCATCTCCCGCTTCCCGCTTCACCTTGCCCGGTATCCAGGCGCTGACGACGGAGCAGGTGGAGCGAATCCGCGACAGTTTCATTGCCGCCGCGATGAGGGCGGAACGCGCGGGATTCGACGGCGTCGCCATCCATGGAGCCTTCGGATGGATATTGTCCGAGTTCATGTCTCCGCTTCTGAACGATCGTACGGATAAGTATGGCGGCAGCCTGGAAAAGCGGGCGCGCTTCACCATCGAGGTCATCGAAGGCATCCGCCGTTGCTGCGGGCCTGACTTCCAGATCGGCTGGCGCCTGTCGGTCGAGCGTTATGGGCTGCGGCTGGAAGAACTGCGTGAAGTCACTGCCGGCATACTCGATCGGGAGCTGATCGACTATCTGGACCTGGCCCTGTGGGATTCCGCGCAGATCGTGCGAGATGGGACGTACAAGGGGCGGACCCTGCTGAGTATTTTCACGACCATTCCCCGCAAGGGTGTGCGTGTCGGCACCGCCGGCAGGATCATGAGCGCCCAGCGTGCGGCGCAGTTGCTGGAAGAGGGCTGCGACTTCGTGCTGATTGGCCGCGCAGGCATTCTTCAACGGGATTTCCCGTTGCAAGTGCAAGCCGACCCGTTCTATGACAGCCCAAGGCTTCCCGTGACTGCTCAATACCTGCGCTCGGGCGGGTTGAGCGAGCGCTTCATCACCCACATGCGTGGCTGGCAGAACTTCGTCTTGCCAGGATCCCCTTAAGCCGCCATCGCGCGACCCTTCCTTGGCCTGTGGCCTTCCAATCGTCCCGATATCCCGGATACCCCGGATCCCAGGAGAAATCATGTCCCACCCCAAGCCCGAAAACCAGCCGGCGTCCTACACGCCACCCAAGGTCTGGACGCCGAAGGCCGCCCGTGGCGGCGCGTTCGCCAGCATCAATCGTCCGGATTCGGGGCCTCGATTCACGCAGGCGTTGCCGGTGGGAAACCATCCGTTGCAGCTCTATTCGCAGGGAACGCCCAACGGTCAGAAGGTAACGATCCTGCTGGAGGAGTTGCTGGCGGCAGGGCACTCGGGTGCGGAGTACGACGCCTGGCTTATCGACATCTTCAAGGGCGACCAGTTCGGTAGCGGCTTCGTCGGCGTCAATCCCAATTCGAAGATCCCGGCGTTGGTGGACCACTCTACGGACCCCGCCACTCGCGTGTTCGAAAGCGGTTCGATCCTGGTCTACCTGGCCGAGCGGTTCGGTGCTTTCCTTCCTGCCGATGCTCGTGCGCGCACCGAGACAATCAATTGGCTGATGTGGCAGATGGGATCGGCTCCCTTCGTGGGTGGCGGACTGGGCCACTTCTACGCCTACGCGCCGTTCAAGATCGAGTATGCGATCGACCGTTACGCAATGGAGACCAAGCGGCAGCTGCACGTGCTCGACACGCACCTGGCGTCGCATGAATTCCTCGCGGGCGATGAATACACGATCGCGGACATGGCGGTGTGGCCGTGGCATCCCGGCAGTCTCTACGGCGTGTACAACGCACACGAGTTCCTTGCCGTAAAGGAATACACGCATCTGCTGCGCTGGTACAAGGCGATCGCCGCGCGCCCTGCGGTGGCGCGGGGCAGGGTCGTCAACCGTACGTCCGGTGCGCCAGGCGAGTTCCTGCGCGAACGCCACGCGGCAAGCGACTTCGAGTCCTTGTCGGGAACCAGATAGGCGCGCGTCCGCGGCTCATTCCATGCGGCTGCGTTGACCCGAACCCGAAACCGGTCCGTCTGAATCCACGCGGATCAGAGGTAGAAATTTCCGGCTCATTGGAGACAGCGTTTTGGCCCTCGGCCGAGCGCTGGCGCGCGTATTCGGCAGGTGCCTGCCACTTCAGCGCGGAGTGGGGACAAATCTCGTTATAGTGGGTCCGCCAAGCAATGAAGCGCCTTGCCAACACTTTTGGTGGGCATAACCGTTCTGAGGCGTGGATTGTATAAACGCCCGAAAGGGAAAGGGAAGCGGGGCCTGTAACCGGGCTCCGCTTTTTTGTACGTGCCGCGCCGGAAGGGGCGATCCCGGATCGATTGATCGCTTCGACGATCCGCGTGCTCGTGAACGTCGACCTCTTCATGCGGTAGAACTGCCCCAACAAGAAAATTCCATTTCGGGCTTCACCGCGTTCGCGGAGGCCTGCCGCATGGGCGATGCGGAGGCCAAGAAATTTCGGGTATGCAGGGTCGGAGGCTGTTCCTAAGATCGAAGCTTACGTGGCGGGATAACCAGAATTCCGATGTCCACGCTGTTCATTGATCAACGTAGTAAAGGTAAAGGCATTGCCGCACATTGATAACCAGGCCCTCCATGCAGGGACGCAGGGCAGGAAAGATACGCAAAGCTGGATGGCAGCTCAACAACGCTGGAAGAACGCGTATAACAAGGTGCGAGGTCAGTCTACGCCCCTCTTCAATGGGGACGATACTCCGCCGGGGAAGGTCGAAGAAGAGGCGCGCCTCGCCGTTGCGACAGAACTGCTCGACCACATAAGAAGATTCGAACCGTCCATCACCCAAACCCTCAGGAACATAGCCACGGAGCTGGGAGCTGAACTCTATGGGCTGCAGCATCGACTCAAAACCGCAAAGTCATTGGCTGACAAGCTGACAGCCTCCAGGCCTGACGAAATCAAGGACGCATTGCGTTATACGGTGGGCTTTCGCTATGGAGAAAAGGGCGAAGCCATCTCGATAGAACACCAGCAGGAATTCATTGAGAAAGTCACCTATACGTTCTACACATTGTCGCGTAGAGGGATCAAAGCTGTCCGCATAAAGAACACGTTCCACGACAGGCTCGGCTACAGGGGAATCAATGCCAATTTCCTGCTTCCCGATCGGTCCTCCCAATTTGAAATACAACTACATACGGCCCAGAGTTTCAGGCTCAAGTCCGCTGAGCACGGTCTCTACGAGGAAGCAAGAGCGATCGAGCGCGGGATCGAGTCAGGGGCATACGCCAAGAATGATGAAAGCGTCAGGACCAACCTATTGAAGCTTCAGGAGGCCCAGCGGAACGTGTACAAGCAAATTGCTACCCCGTTGGGCATCCACGAGTGGGTGCGATCCATAGGCGCAGAGAATCTGAACTTCGCGTGGGAGGGTATGGACTTCGAGACGTTCAGGAATAAAAGAAAGTTGTCACCCGCCGAGTATCGCTTCTTCACAGAGCGGGTAAAGACGAATTTGCGAAAGCTCCAAGCCATAGGCGCATGAGATGGACGGGAACTCCGCCCGCCTTGCAGGTATTCAGGAGACAGGCCGTCGGCGGATTCTGTAATGTTGCCGGGCGTAAGAGCCGTCGGGCAAGGGAAAATAAGGTGGAATACGGAAACGACTTCCATGTCCTGCGGCTCGTCCTATAAGCAGGCGGCGTTCCAGCATGTAAACGCAAGGCGCATCGCGGTGAACCATCCGGATGGTACTTGTACATAGCTGCCTTTTCGTGGTCGGTGCTTTTTGCACTGGCGAACGCGCTTGTCTTCTTGTGGAAGTATCCCCGTCATGGATGTTTCGAGTTCCACCGCGCTTACGGCCGCGCCCGTTTCCCTCCCACCCATTGATATCCCAGCCCCGGCATCAAACAGGGCTACGCCGCTGGCCTCCGGGCCATACGTCGACAACGCCGCGCTCTTGCCGGTGGGCCAGAATCCCCCTTTGCGCAGGCGGCAGCAATTGGCGCTTATCCTGGGCGGGAATGCGCTCGAGGAACTGGGCGGCACCCCAGCTTTGCACGCGCCTCGGGAGCTCGCGGCACTGGGCGAGCGGCTGATCCTGGAACACAGCCTGCACGGCGATGCCGATATTCGAACCGGCCTGCTCCTAGCCCTGGCCAACGTCGTCCAGCAGATGGACGGCCAAGCCCCGGCTTGCGGCGATTACAACGAACTTGCCGAGCAGCTCCATGCCTTCCTGAAAACCGAATTCAAGGACGAGTTTGCCGTCGCCCAGGCCGCCAAGGAACTGGCCTGCCTGTGCATGCCCACCCCCCGGGCGCTGGCGCGCGAGCTATCGGAACGGGTCGACCCGGATGCCGGGCTTTCCCAGCGCTTCGACAGGTATATCGAAGTGGCAGCCGACAAGACGGTTGAATTGGTCGATGCCTGGCTGTCCTGTATCGCCGCGCAACACGGGCTGGACCTCGGCACCGCATTGGTGGAGATCGCCACCGCCCGGCTGCGATACTACCGGCGCGAAGCCCAGGCATCGCCCGGCGCGGCCTTCATGTACGTCGACGTGGACGAGGCACCGGCCCCCGGCTATATCGCCACCCTCCATGCGTCGACCGGATTGCGCCATTTTTTCCTTTACGCTGGGGACGGCAGCGTGCTGCCTATGGTTAGCCGGGGCGCGGGTACACATGGCGCAGCCGCATATGAAGTTGCTGCACATGACGTAGCCGTATACGGCAGCGGTGCGACTGAGGGCATAGCGCATGGAAACACCGAAAGCGGCGGCGCGGCAAATGACAGCGCCGCAAACCATGCGATCAGCGAATGGCTGCAGCGCCATGCGCCCACTGTTTTCGGCCCCCTGGACACCGGGCGACGTCCCAGGGGACACGCCCGCGTGGTGCTGGAGCCCCTGGCTCAGGGCCGGTGCAATGAGCTCGCGCAGTGGCTTACACCCGTACTCCGCAGCTATTTCGATAAAGCATCCGGGGCCGCCCGCGGGGATATTCAGGCCGCGCAGCCGACAGACACTCCGCCGCATTTCATTCCGTTCCGGCGCGCGCTCATCGCCATGCAGAACGACGACATCGACGGCGCGCTGTCGTCCGGTGGCGTCGATGTCGTAGCCTTTAGCATCCCCATGCTGTGTTCCGCGCTGTGTCAGGCCGCGGATGCTGGACGGGCGACCGGGCCGCGGGCGCGTGCGCTCGGCGGCGAGGTCGCCGTGAATGTACGGCGCGGCGACCTGGCGGCCGCCGCCGGTCCGGCCGACCTGCGCACCGGCATCAGTGCCGTGCTACAGGCGGCGCTCAAGGCTGTGAATACCACTGTGAGTGATTGCTTCCCGCTCCCGCTGGATGTCGGCGCCGTGGCGGAAGCGCTGCGGCCGTGCTATCCCCAGCTGGCGTTCGCTTTGCAACAGGCTGCGCGCCGCGAGAGCGGTCCCAGCCTGGCCGACGGCTGGTGGCGCGTACCTGCCGGACGCAGTGCTACCGTATCCGGCGACGACGAAATCGAAGTGCCGACAACCGTCCAGGCCGAAAGCCGCGACGGAGGCACCATTGCACTGCGTCCTTATGGCGGCAGCGGTCGCGCCTATACCCGCATGGACCCCGACACCGGAGACGCCAAGGGCTATGTTCTACTGGCCGACCGCAACGGCGCGCTCTTTCCCTCGCTGCCCGTGGAGACGCTGCAACGCTATGGCATCGGCGATCCGCGCATGTTGAATGCGATCGGTACGCGCCAGCCGGCGGCCAACGGCACCATTACGCTGGACGACAGAACCTACGCGCGCATCGCCGATAGCTATGTGGAGATCGCCATCGAACATGCCGCCACTGCCGAGTGTCCTGTGTGGCGCGTGATCGGCCCACCGGGGGTACGACGCGACACCGTCACCCATCGCATCGCCTACAACAAGGCCGCGGGGCTATGGCGGCGGGCCGATCTGCCAGGCCTGAATGGCGGCAGCACGCGCGGTGGCGGCACAAGCGCGTTGTCCGAATTGCGACACCGAAGCTCTACGCGAAGCATTTTCCACGATCTCTTGGCAAGCCGTATTCGCGGCAACGCTTCGCCTGGGCAGGTCCAGTCCTTTCGCCAGCTATTGGAAAAACTGCAGGCAAATCCGGGCGGGAAAGCCATCCTGCGCGCGATGCAAGCGCAGCATGAGCTGCTGGGCGAAGTGCCGGAGATCGAGCTACGCAGCGGTAACATTCCGGCGGCCCGCCTCTCCCGGTCTACCTGGTCGCTCGACCCGGATACATTGAACGCGGGGTCCATCGATGATGCGGTGCGGGAACTGGCCGCCGTCTACAACAACATGACCGGCGTACTGCGCGACGTAGACTGCTTCGCGGGATTGATTGCAAGCGGGAAACCTGAGCTCGATCCGCAGCTGGAGCAAGCCTGGCAACGTTGGCTGGCCCTTGATTGCGGCGAACCGCGCCGTCAGGCCATCGATAAATTGCGGCTGGACCTTCGAACAGCTCGCTGCTACGGCGGCATGGACAAGGACAAGTTACGGAGTCTGCTATCACTGGGCTACATCGACGATGAAGCGTCGCTTGGCCTGGACGTGCGGCTGCCTCCAGGATCCTTCACCGCCGTTCCACCGTTGCCCGACGAAGTCGAAGTGTTGGACGTCTCTTCCAACCCTATTCAGGAGTGGAGCAATCTTCCCCGTGGCCTGAAGGTTCTGATCGCCAGGAAGACCAGCGAGAGCGTGCTGGAACACTTGCACCTGACGCCCGGCTTGATAAAACTGGACGTATCGGACAATGCCCTGCATCAGTTTCCCGCAAGCTTGGGCGGGCTGCGCGGGCTCAAGCAGCTGCGAGCGAACGACAACTATCTTTCCGCATTGCCCGCTCTGCCTGGCACGATCGAAACACTGGTCCTGCGCCACAACCGTTTCCGGAACATTCCGGGGAACCTGCCCGAGAAGTTGAAGGAGCTCGATCTGCTGCGCAATCAGATAACCGGCGTGCAAGCGACCGACCTGCCTTCGTTCCTTGAAAGCTTGAATCTGTCTATCAATCGCCTGAGCGGCAGGATGGATCTATCGGGCACCAGGCTCAAGTCCGTGAACCTGAGCTTCAATGATGGCCTTACGGAGTTGCCCGTTTCGCCGCCGACGCTGACTTCCGTGGACGCCGAGGGGTGCGCACTGGAAACGCTGCCTGAAAACCTCCCTGGCCTGGAAAGACTCCATGTTCCATACAATCGCATACGGCGTTTGCCCCGTAACCTGCCCGGCACATTGCGGGATCTGCACCTGGCCCACAATCGGATAGAAAGCCTGCCGGACGACCTGGACCGGCTAACCCGCTGTGAAGTCTCGCTGGAAAACAATCCCGTTCTTTTCCGAAATCTTCCAAGCTTGGCGGAGGGCCGGCCAGCGCCGCGTATCCATTTCTCCATGCCGGGCGGCTGGTTGCCTGCGGCATCTGTTTCGAGCACGCTGGCGCAAGCGGTGGCGCACTGGCTGGGCCATGACAGCGCAGCCGCCGCCAACTGGGCGAATATAGGCGGGACGCTCGAAGGCGTCTCCGGCGACGCCCACGCGGCGCAGGCGTTCCGGCTCTTCCTGGACCGCCTGCGCGCCACCATCAGTTTCAAGAACTCCGATTTCCGCGCCGGCGTCCGGGAATGGCTCGTGGAATTGTCCCTGCCGGAAAGAAAATCGCTTCGGGAAAGCAGCATGCAGGTCTGCATCGGCGCGACTGAACGGTGCGAAGACTACGTCGCGCGAGTCCTGAACGATCTCAAGGAAGTTCGCCTGCATGACGACATTCGCCTGGGACGCTACGACGAACGTGTAGACGAGGCGCTCGATGCGATGCGCCAGATCTTCCGCAGGGCGCGCCTGCAAGATATCGCGTATCGCAAGATCAAATCGCTGCAGGCCGTGGACGACGTGGAAGTTTATCTGGCGTATGAGGTCAAGTTGCGCGAGCAGCTGGGACTTTCGACGGTCGTGCCCGACATGCGTTTCTTCAACGTGTCGTCGGTTGACTCGGAGGATCTGAAAGCGGCCCTGAAAGAGGCACGGGAAGCCGAACGCACTGGCTTCTATAAATATCTGGTCCTGGACGACACCTGGCACACCCTGCTCGAACGCAAGCTCGGCGCGCGCTATCGGGAAGCAGAAAGCCGGCTGGAAGGCCTGGTAAATGACGGGTCGTTGCAGGAAAGAATCCGCGCCGAAGTGCGAAAGAAAGGCCAGAATCCCGACAGTCCCCAAGCGCGACTCTATAACGATCCGAAACTGGAGCGCGCCATCTGGGACGAGATGCGGTACGACGTCCTGGAGCCGCTTACCCGCGATCTGCTCGCCAACGCCGGCGTGCCGCTGTCCGCGGACGGGGTCGCAGGTGCAAGCGCGGGCTTATATTGAGCGTGGAGGCAAGTTCCGCTGGCCGCCGCTTGTCGTTGAGATACTCTCCATGCGGTAGCGCGCTCTGACAATCCGAGACCGATACAGATAGAGGCTCCACAGGCCGGCGACAATGACCGAACGGAGCAGGGAAAACGGTGCACTGCTGTCCCAGACCTTCGCAAACGTCAAGTCGAGGGCAACGGCAGTTGCGGACAATATGACCAGGCCGGTTACGGGACCGCCTATCCATAGCGCGGAATAGAGCGCTTTGACCGTGAAGGGTCGTCGCCGCGCGAACAGCATGATCCCGGCGAGCAAACTGAGCAGGCATGAACACGCCAACACTATCGCAACGACCGATTTGAAGATCAACATCGATGGGTGTAGTTCGGCGATCGCACGAATCAGTCGCACGCCTTCGCTGCCTTGAAACAGAACCTGCATCAGCAGTTGTACGCCGAGCAACATTAGCCACGCATTCAGCGCGCCGGGGTCTGATTGCTCGTTTGCCGCCTCGACTGTGCTTTGTGCCATTCAGGTGTCTCGCTGTTTATTGGGCAACTTCTCTACGGCCGGGCAGGACGTTTCTTAAGCGCCTAGAGGCGCGCGGCCCGCGCCTCCCAGCCTGCACAGCGCACGTTTCCGCAACGAAGGTCACTCTCGATCGCCCCCTGATTCCAGGGAAGGAGCACGTTGTTTCCGCATTCGGAAACAACGTGCTCAATTTGCTCGCGAGCCCTATTTGTTTCCGAATAAAGAAACTATTGACTTCGCGCCCCGCTTCGCGCTATATATTTCTATATCTGGAAACTAAGGCTTCATAAGCCGCCTTCATATCTGTAAATAAGAGGAGCCTATGGCGCGCGCGCTTTCCCTACCGGGAGACCGGCCGAGCCCGCACGTTCATGACATGTCGACGCTCGGGGCGATCGTCCGGCATCGGCGCCTGGGGTTGGCCCTACGCATCGACGATGCGGCGCATGCATGCGGCGTGGCGCCTAGTGCGCTCTCACGCCTTGAGAACGGCGGTGCGGTCGGGTCCGACCGCCTGCTTCGCATCCTCGCTGGGTTGGGGCTGACGATGGCGGTCGTCCCGACTGATGAAACGGTGGTCCTGCAGCCAAACGCCCGGGCGCAGAGCTTCAGGACCTGGGGCCAAGCGGTAGACCATTTCGCGTCCTACGCTTCATCTTCCAAGGAGTCAGAGTAATGCCGCAGCATGTCCTGCACGTCTGCATGCAGCAGCGGCCGGTGGGGCAGCTTACGTTCGATCCACTCGAAAACCGTTACGGGTTTCGCTATTACCCATCTTGGACCGCAAGTCCGGACGCGTTCTACCTGTCTCCGGCTATCCCCTTCGACGCGGAACCGGATGGCCCCGGCTCCGTGCAACGTTTTTTAGGCAACCTTCTTCCGGAAGGTCGTGTCCTGGACATCGTGTCGACCAGCGAGCAGGTTTCCAAGAGCAATACCTTTGGGCTGATCCGTGCATTGGGAAAGGAACCGGTTGGGGCTTTCAGCTTCGTGGCGTTCAATGGCGACGAGGGACAGTTTGGCCGCCAGATCCGGGAACAAAAGCAAGAGCCAATTCGTCGTCCGGTCTCAGACGAGGAGCTGAGCGATCGTATCAAGAAGCGTGACCTGATTCCCTTTCCAATCTGGGACGGCAAGGTCCGACTGTCTCTTGCAGGCTATCAGGACAAGCTGCAGGTGCTGGTCGAAGGCGGCAATATTTCACTGGTTGATGGCGGTTTGAGCTCGTCCCATCTGCTCAAACCGGAATCCGTGAATGCCAACAGTCCACATCTGGTCGCCAATGAGCATTTCTGCATGACGCTGGCCCGCCAGATGGGGCTGCCTGTCGCGCCTGTCGCGATACGGCGCCTCGCCGACCCGATTCTGCTTATCGAACGGTTCGACCGGCAAGTCGTGTGGGATAAGGAGAGACCAAATACCGCAAAAGCTGTCTTGCGCCGGCATGTGATCGATGGATGCCAGGCACTGGACCTGCCTGTCGAGTACAAGTACGAGCGTAATCTCGGTCGTAATCGAGACGTGCGCGACATCCGGGAAGGCGTCAGTTTCGCTCGGCTATTCAGCTTGTTGGATAAGACCACTTCCGACAACAGGAAGGTGGTGAGCACCTCGGCAGTGGCACGCCGGTTCATGCTCCAATGGGCTGTATTGAACCTGCTGCTCGGCAACAGCGATGCGCACGGGAAGAACATATCGTTCTTCGTGCGACCAGCGGGGCTGGAGCCAGCGCCGCTCTATGACTTGGTCTCTGTTTGCATCTACGACGGGAACTCAATTTCCCACGAGCTTGCCATGGCCTATGGTGACGATTTCAAGATCGAGCAAATCACGCCATTCTCGCTTGCGGACTTTGCTTATCGAACCAAGACGCCGCCCGCACAGCTCGTGCGTGAGATACGTAGCTTGGCGTCATCGGCACTGAATCTGGCGCCACAGCTGGCCAAGTCCGACGTCTATGTTGGCGAAGAGAGGGACCTGGTGCATGACATCTCCAGCTTCATCGTGCGGCAAGCCGAACGCCTTATCGCCATGGCGCCTGAAATTCCGAAAGTCGACAAGAAACTGCTGCGGGATGAATGACATCACCGGCTGTCGATGAAGTCCAGACGCTCGGTGATCGATCCTGCGGCCAGCGACTTCGCTTATCTTTCCAGCCCCGCCTTACGCGCCTGCAAGGCAATAGCGCTCAGCACCCCAAGCCGGCGCAGTGGATCGGGTGGCAACCAATTGGGCCTTTCGAACGCGGCCAGATCGTCCAGCATGGCGCTGCCCTGTCCAACTATCTGTTCGGCGAGCAGCTTTCCATAAATCGTCCCCTTGATCACGCCGGCGCCATTGCACCCCACGGACGCATACAGACCCGTTTGCACCTGCCCCACGAAGGAAGCTCCATTGCCCGTCAAGGCGGTGCTTCCACCCCAGACATACTCGAAGTCGTACGCACCCAGTTCCGGATACCGGCGCTGGAACGCATCCCGGAGCAGTCTGGCCATGCGACCCAGGGGCTGCTCGGTTTCGTACGAATAAGCGCTGCGCACCATGAAACGTCCGCCGCGGATGCGGCGCAGCGTTGTTCCGAGGCGATTCGCTGGAATGACCCCCCACTGGTCCCGCTCTCCCAGCTTGGCCAGCCGTTCGCCCTCCAATACCGGAGTCACGCCTGCGTAGGTAAAGATAGTGATCAAACGGCTGCGCAGGAACCCCAACCGCCGCGCGAAGGCGTTGTTGGCCAGTATGACGTTATCCGCCTCGTATTCGCCCGCCCGGGTGTGCACGCGGTACGGACCGGTGCCGCCGATGGACGCCACGGGGTTGTCCTCCATCAGCCACACGTTCTCCGGCAACGTATCTGCCAGGCCACGTATCAGCGCCGCCGGCTGCACGAATACGTTGTTCATCGAGTGATAGCCGTACCGGTAATACGATGTGCCCAACCGCGCATGCAGCGCGTCGCGATCCAGCTCGGAGTAATCGACTCCCCATGCGCGATACTGTTCCAGCCCATGGCGCAGGCCGCGTTCTCCTTCTGGCGTCGCGGCGGCGTGGTATTTACCGGCGATGTCCCAGCCGCAATCGAAGCCGCCCTGCTGCGACAGTCGCGCCAGCCAGTCCAGCCCGGCCTGGTACATGGCGATCTGCTTGCGCGCGATCTGTAGCGGGCTGCTGTGGCCGCTCATGCGCGTGTTGTGGGGCAGGTTGATCAGGAAGCCGGAATTACGTCCGGCCGATCCTTCGCCCGCCACGGTGGCGTCCACGACCAGCACGCGGTCCTGCGGGCGCAGTTCGGCCAGCCGCCGGGCCGCCGCCAGGCCGGTGTAGCCGGCACCGATAACCAGGTATTTGACGCGACGCTCGGGAAGCGGCGCGGTGCGAGCCACGCGCGGCGGCAGCATGGCGTTCCAGCCGGAACCGCTCTGGTAGTGGGGATAAGTGCGCGATTGCCCTGTGGGGGATGACATGATGGATGCGATGTGGCGTTGAAGGAATCACTGGTCGGCACGGGCCTGCATGCTGCGCATGACTTCGCTTTGCACGGTGTCCCAGATCTGCGACTTGAGCTCGATATAGCGTGGCGATAGCTGCACGGCGGCATTGCGCGGATAGGGCAGGTCGTTGGGCATGTCGCAGGCGACGCGGCCGGGACGCGCGCTCATGATGACCATGCGGGTGGACAGCAGCAGCGCCTCGTCGATGGAGTGGGTGATGAAGACGATGGTCTTGCCGCTTTGTTCATAGATGCGCGTAAGTTCTTCCTGCAGCACCTGGCGAGTCATGGCGTCCAGCGCGGCGAAGGGTTCGTCCAGCAGGATGACATCGGGGTCGTTGGCCAGGACCCGGGCAATGGATACCCGCTGGCGCATGCCGCCGGACAACGCTTTCGGATAGGCATCCTCGAAGCCTTTCAGGCCGACCATTTCGATGAACTGCTGCGCGGTCTGGCGTCGCGCGCTCGCCTTGATGCCTTTCATTTTCAGGCCGAAGGCGACGTTCTCGGCGACGGTAAGCCAGGGGAACAGCGCGTACTGCTGGAACACCATGCCGCAATGGGGATCGACATCGCGCACTTCGCGGTTGTTGACGACAATGCGTCCGGCGGTCGGTTGCTCGAAGCCGGTGATCAGGTTCAACAGCGTCGATTTTCCGCAGCCCGATGCGCCCAGCACCACCAGGAACTCGCCGCGCGGAATGCGCATGTCCACGCCGTCCAGGGCCTGGAAAGAGCCGAAGGCCTTGGAGACGCCTTCGATGGAGATCATGGAACCATTCAACGCGACCATGCGAGCACCCTGTTTTCGATGAATCGGAAGACGACATCGGTGATCAGTACCGTGACGCTGATCAACACCATGCCGAGCACCACGGTGTCGGTCTGGAAGAACTCCTTGCCGTTCATGATCAGGAAGCCCAGCCCTTCTTTCGCGGCCACCAGTTCGGCCGAAATGACGCAGGTCCAGGACAGGCCCAGGATTACCTTGAAGCCGCTGAATATCTGCGGCAGACTGGCCGGCAGGATCACGGAGCGCATGACCTGCGCATTGCTGGCCCCGAGGTTGCGGGCGGCGCGGATCAGCAGGGGGTCGATGTTGCGGGTGGCCTCGATGACGTAGAGCAGCGCGGGCGCGAAGGTGCCCATGAAGACAATGCTGTACTTCTGGGTTTCGGTAATGCCGAACCACAGCAGCGACAGCGGGATCCAGCTCATGGAGGGCAGGGGCCGCAGGAACGAAAGGATGGGGTCGAAGGCCGCACGGGCGCGTTGCGAGGTGCCCAGAAAGATGCCCAGCGGAATGGCCAGTGCCGTGGCGGCCGCGAAGCCGACCATGACGCGGCGGGCCGAAGCCAGGACATGGCCGACCAGCGTATCCTGGCCCCACATGGCGACCATGCGCCCGAACACCGCCGACGGCGGCGGAAGGAATAGCGGGTCCATCCATTGCAGCCGGCAGACCATTTCCCAGAACAGCAGCAGCGCGATTACGGACACGCTGCTGATAAGCATCAGGTCCGGACGGCGTCCGGCGTTTTGTGCGTTCATTGCTTGATTCCAGACAAGGCGGCGGCGGGTGCGCCATCCGCCGCCGGTAAGGGATCCTGGCGCGCTACAGGGAAGAGGGATCGACCCAGTCGCGCACGGGGGGCGCCTTGTCGATCTGGCCATACCGCACCATCATCTCGGCCAGTTTCTGCAGGCCGTCGATGAACTTGCTGCCCGGCGCGAGCAGGCCCTGCTGTTCGGCCGATCCATACCAGTCGGCGCCCTTGATCATCTCCAACTGCTCGGACGGCGACAGCTTGGTCAGCTCGATCAACGGGGCCACCGCGCTGTCGGGTTGCGACTTCAGTTGCTCGTTGGCGCGGAAATACGCTTTCAGGAATCGCTTTACCGCCTCGGGATGCTTCTCCAGGAAGGCACGACGCGCCACCAGCAGGTCGGGCCCTGGCGTCACGCCATAGTCACGGTACAGCGAGAACTGGGTATCGTCGGCAAGGACCTTCACGCCGGGCATGGCCTGGATGGCATTGAACTGGGGCGTCCATGCCGCGGCCGCATCGATCTGCCCCGACTGGAAAGCGGCGGGCATTTCCGGGGCGGGTACGTTCAGCACGGTAATGTCCTTGTCCACCTTCATGCCGGCCTGGTCCAGCAGGTTCAGGACCAGCAGGTGCGCGCTCGACGCGAAGGTGACGCCGATCTTCTTGCCCTTCAGGTCCTGAAGCTTCTGCACGCCGTCGCGCACGATCAGGCCTTCGACGCGGCCGAAGTTTTCCGGGACGCCGATGATGGCGAAGTGGCGCGAGCCGCGCGACATCACGGCCAGCGCGGCCGGCGCCGCCGTGACCGCCATGTCGATGTTGCCCGACAACAAGGCGCTGACGCGCGCCGAGGTCGTGCCGAACGAATCCCAGCCCACGTCCAGGTTCTGTTCCTTGAAGTAGCCGGTCTTGATGGCCAGCCAGGCGGGGTAATGGCCCAGCCAAGCCGACCCGCCGTAACGCACGGCCTGCATACCGGCGGCCCAGGCGCCGCCTGACGCTGGCAGCGCCAGCGTCGCCGCGCCCAGCGCCATGCCCTTTATGAATTGCCTTCTTGTGCTCCGCACCTGTGTCTCCTTATCGTTGGTCGTTTTCAACAAAGCCGCATCTGCCGGCCCAGCCAAGGCAGCCGCGCCGTCATCTGCGGAAAAATCTCCGTTTCCAGCGCGCTGCGGCTGAACTGCCAGCACATCTCCGCCATCTCCTCGAATTCGCGGTGGCGCGATACCTGGTGCAGCGTGCGCGCCAGCCCGGGTCCGGGCAGGGGCAGCACCGCCACCTGGTCCAGCCACGCTCGCCCTTGCAGCAGGCACAGCGGCGTCGCCAGCGCCCAGCCGAGGTTGGCTGCGATCATCGCCATGACGACGTCGCTGGTGTCGATCTCCAGGTAGGGCGGCGCGCTGACGCCGCAACGGCGTAGGTGGCGCTCGATCATGGCGCCGAAGTGCGAACGTCCGCTGAAGCGGATCAAGGGCGCGGCTTGCGCCAGTTGGCGCAGGTCCATGGCGGCGAAGGTATCGGCACGCGCGGCTGGCACCACCAATACGAAAGGTTCGGTCAGGATGGGCCGGCGCGCCAGGTCGTCCACGTCTTCCAGTGCATCGGTGGTGACGATGATGTCAACCTGGCGGTTCAGCAGCGCCTGCGCATGGCCGTAGGCCAGCCCTGACCACACGAGTACCTGGCTGGCGCTCTGCGTCAGCCGTTTGACGATGGACGGGCCGGTGGTCGCGGCAAAGGAATCGATCATGCCGATACGGATGGCCGGCCGGTTCATCAGGTCGGCTTCGCGCACCTGGGCGATCAGCCGGTCTACGTCGTCGACGATCTGGCGCGAATGGCGTTGCAGCGCAACACCGGCGGGTGTGAGCTTGTACGGACGGCATGAACGGTCCAGTACCCGCATGCCCAGAATCTGTTCTATCTGGCTGACCACCTGCGATACTGCCGACTGCGTCACGTTCAGCGCCTGCGCGGCGGCGGACAGGCTGTCGGCGGCCGCCACAGCGGCGAAAATGCGCAGCATGCGTACATCGAGGCTGGAATCGTTTTTTAGCGCGCCCATGCGGTCTCCTATTGAAAATGCTAAGGAACCGCTTGAATCTATGCCAGAAATACGCTTTGTTTAAGTGATTCTTATAGTCAGTATTACGTTTTCTGAAATCCGCATTCAGGCGACGGCGATCCGGATCGCGATATGCTGCCGCGGATGCCGCCCCAGGCAATCCGGTCATGGACCCCCTAAGGCTGGTGTCCCGGCAGAATCCAGGAAGGGAGGATGGGATGGAGGCTTACTACAGCGTCGCGATCGTTACGCTCTTGTCCGGGCTGCTTTGCTTTGCTATGGCTCTGGCATGCGCGCGCGCCCATGTGAAAACAGGTATATACGCTCCCAAGATGAGCGGGCATCCGCTGCTGGATCGCACGGTAAGGGCCCACCTGAACACGCTGGAATGGATGCCCATTTTCCTGCCAGCGATGTGGCTGTTCGCCATCTATTGGAGCCCATCATGGGCCGCCATCCTGGGCGGGCTGTGGATCGCAGGCCGGATCGTCTATTTCATCGGCTATGTGGCCGCTACCGACAAGCGCCGTCCAGGTTTTGCAATCCAGGCACTTGCGGCCATTATTCTCGTGCTCGGCGCGCTGGGCCGGATCATCTATCTGATGCTGGCGTAAGGCAGCGCGGCTGTCCCGCGGGAAAATTCGCATGCCTATCTACATTGCCTACGTGCCCTGAAGATACGTGGGTAAATGAGAGAACGATGTCGCCTATGGCACGGGATGGCAGATTCGCGCCATTACCGGCGCGGCACGTCGGGATAGTATTGGGGCGCCTCGGCACGATCGAACATGCCGTACTCGCGGATACTGCGCATGCAACGGTGACGCTGCTGCTTGGCGCCGGGAAGCAAGGCGGGCTGCCATCCAGCGGCATCCCGCGCCGTCCGCCAGCCTGCCAGCAGAAGCATCTTTCCAGGGTTATAGATGCTCTCGTACACCTCGTATTCGACGAGACCGGAACGCCCGGGATCGAGTCCAAGCTGCGCGGGTATCCGTTGGGGATCGGCCGAAATGTCCACCCCGTCGCCCGGCACCAGTTCCGTGATGCTGAGCGCCTTGGCGGTCCCTTTCTCGCTTTCGTCCAGGCGGTGCTGGACGATGTCCAGGCCTGCCGGCGGCATGTTGTCCGCCGTGATTTCACAGACGCGCAGGCGATAGTCGGAGAACACATGCTCGCGCCCTTGCCGCTGGATCCTGTGGTGTTCGCCCGTGCTACGCCACCGGACGACAGATTTCTCGTCCCGCCAGGTTGAAAGCGAAAGCACCCAGCCATTGCGGCGCTTGCTTTCGAAGCGTTCATTGTCGAGGAAACCATCGGTCTTTTCGAGTAGCGGCTTCAGGTGCCGGGCGTGCTGCAGGTACTCGTCCTTCTTCCCTGCGCCTGGATGGACTTCGAATACGACGGCGAACATGGGTGGGCTCCTTTGGTAGCTGCCTTGCCGGCCAGAGTCGCCCGACCAGGCCTGGCAGGGAAAACTACAGCTATTGCAATGCTGGCGACGGTTGGAAAACCCGCTGCACGATGCCGCGGAACCAGGTATGTGCCGGGTCGGTTTCATCCTTGGGATGCCATACGAGGTCGATGGCCAGCGAGATATGGGGCAGTGGCAAGTCCGCGGAGCGGAAGGCGCTGAATTCCTTCGCCTCCAGCCAGTGGTGCGGCACCACGGCGACCAGGTCCGTGGTTTCGATGACCTGGCGCATCTCCAGCCAGCTTGGCACCGTCATGGCGATCTTGCGCGCCAGGCCCATGCCCGCCAGCGCTTCATCGATGGCATTGGTTCCCACGCCGGCCACCGATATTTTCAGATGATGCAGGTCCAGGTAGCGCGCCAGGTCCATGGCGTGGCCAGCCGCCGGATGCCGGGGGTTCATGATGACGACGAATCGGTCGTCCAGCAGCCGGGTGCTGGACGACTCGCCTTCGTGCCGCAGGTTCATGGCCAGGCGGATCTGCACTTCGTCCTTGGCGATGCGCTGTTCGTAATCCCTTCTGTCGAAATGCCGCACTTCCAGTTGTGCGGAAGGCGCCGCCCGGCGCATCTCGCGGCACAGCCGTGGCAGGAAGTAAACGGCGGCATAGTCGGACACGCGCATGACGAATTTGCGGTCGGTGGTGGCAGGGTCGAAGTGGCGGCCGCTTTGGATGGCGTCTTCGATCTGGCGCAGCGATCCCTCTATGGTGTGGGCCAGCGACGCGGCATATGCGGTGGGCGTCATGCCGTCCGGAGTGCGGATAAACAACTCGTCGTTGAACGTCATGCGCAGCCTGCGCAATGCATGGCTGATGGCCGACTGGCTGACGCCGATCTTCTCGGCGGCGCGAGTCGCGTTGCCTTCTTCGACGAGCACCTTCAGGATGACCAGCAGGTTCAGGTCTATGCAGCGTAGATTCATGGCCGTGGCGCGGGTGTGCGCGGATAGGAGAGCGGAACTCCCCTAGCATAAGCCACGGGCGACGCTATGCCGGCTAAGCCATCAGCGCGCCGAAGCCGGGGACGGCGTCGCCGACGCCACAGGCACGCAGCGCGTGCCAGACCATGGCCTGGTGCTTGTCAGCACCGGCCGCTGCAGCAGGGTCTCCAGCATATCGATGATCTCGGCCGACCGGATGGCGGTACAGCTGAGGAAATAGGCATCGGCGTCATCGCGCCGGTTGCGCTGCGCCATGTCCACGAAGGTCTGCGGCGCCAGGCGCGCCATTTCGGTATTGGTGTCGATGCCCAGGCTGTCCTGTTGCAGCACCTGCACGCCGTGGTCGGCAAGGAAGCTTACCTCGCGCGCCGTCACGGCTTCGATATACGGCGTCAGCAACCCGATCCTGCGGGCGTGCATGACTTCCAGGGCGCGGATGATCGCGTCCGAAGTCGCGAAAGACGGAAGGCCGGCGGCCTGCGCGATCTGCCGCGTGATGGTGTCGCTCAAGGCCCGGCTGTACGTGGAGACCGCGGTGCAGTGAAACACGATGGCGTCCACCCGCGCATGGGCGAGCAGCCGGGCCGCCGATTCCACATGCGCCGGCATGGCCAGCAGTTCCGCCTCGCCGCTGCCCTGCAGCGGCAGCCGGGTGATGTACGCCGCCACGCCGGGCGGGAGCATGGCATGGATTTGCGGTTCGGCGATCACGTTGCCGGACGGCACGATAATGCCCAGGCGGGCCCGCTCGCCGTAGTCGATGGTGCGGAGGGCCGGCATGGCGGCGGGTTGCATCAACGCGCTCCGGTGCGCGGATCGCGGTCCGCCTGGCCGGGGGCACGCAGGTCGCGCTGCTGCTCCTCGGCGGCCCGCAGTTCGCGATGCGCCTGCTCGAGATAGCAAGAATTGATGTATTCGCCGGCGGTCGTCTTGGCGCGCGAGGGCAAGGCGCGGATCAGCGCGCCGACGTCGATCAGCGCCTGGATGGATTTTTCGTTGGCGGCGCCGTCACGGGGGAATATCTCGTCGCGGGTGTAGTCCTCCCACGCCCGGTCGGCATAGTCCGGGCTGATCCCGCTATGCCGCATGGCGATGTCGCGGCATCCTGCCTTGTTGGCGTAGAACCAGTCGTGCGCCTGGATCAAGGCCATCAGGAAGGCAACCGTCGTATCGGCGTTCTGGCTGGCCCATTGGGCGGCGACGTTCACGGAGGTGAATTGGAACCAGGGAAACTCGTCGCGCGGCTCGCACAACGACACATAGCCGGCGTCCAGCGCGATGTAGTTCAGCGGAATACCTTGCAGGCCGGCGTCGATCTCTCCGTTCTGCAGCTTCTCCCAGCGAGCCAGGATGGGACCGACCGCCTCGATGCGGTAATCGCGCGGACATTCCAGGCCGTGCGCCGCCAATATCTTCTTCACCAGCGAGGAACTGCCCGCTTGCAGGGATGAAACACCCACCACGCCGCCGCGCAACTGGTCCATGTTGCGGATATGCGGCCGCGCGATCAGGGAGAAGGGCAAGCGGTTGACGTTGCCGGCGATGATTTCCAGTCCATTGCCGCGCTCGCTGCCCAGGATGACATGTTCCGTGACACCGAAGGAAAGATCCAGGCGTCCGTCGACGAGCCGGTCCGTCACCTCGTCGATGGGCTCGTAAAGTTCGATGGCGACGTCCAGGCCGTGCCGTTCGAAAAAGCCCTGGTCTTGGGCGACCCAGAGCGGCATATTGAAATAGTTGCGCGACACCGCGCCGACCTTCAATCGGTTCAAGACTGGCTCCTTTCGATAGCGGGCGGTGGCGCCGGTATGGCGCCCACCCATTCAAGCGTATTGGGTGGCGTGGGGCGGCGGCTCAATCCAGCGCGACCGCCACGCCTTCCGGCGCGGCATCGCCGCCGACGGGCGGCCGGTCGATGGACGCACGCGTCAGGACAACGCTGGCAAGGGCGCCCGCCAGCAGCAGCACGCCCGCAATGGTGAACGCCGCGGCAAAACCGCCGGAGGCGGCGACCGCATACCCCGTCACGATCGGTGCGGCCAGCCCGAAAAGATTGCCGCCCAGGATCAGGAAGCGTCAAGGACGTGCTGGCCTTGCCCGATGTCGTGTTTCGTCAGGTCGTGGGCGCGGAAATCCCGTCGTCCATCGCCGCGATATACCGGCGCCATGAGCGCTCGCCCACGGTGCGGCATTTCATCGAGCAGATCTTGCAGACTGAACCAGTACTGGTCTCGCCTTTTCCATTGGGCTGATCGCGGCTGCGCTATCCAGCGTCGGCTCGGTCTAGGCGAAGCCGAATAACACATTTCTCCTGGGAATGAGTCGTGCGATTCTTTCATTAGTCCTGCCGACCCGGCGTTTGTATGCTGTCTCCACGACATAAAGAAAAGATCGCATTGGGCGCCAACGACCCGACATGCATGCACACAAGAGGTTATCTTGGTCGTCCATATTTCAAAATTGCTGGGTGGCGCGCTTGCATTCGCCATCCTTGGCCTGTCCTCTATCGCGCGCGGCGAGCCAGCCTATCCTGCCCGTGCGATCACCGTCGTCGTGCCGTTTTCGGCCGGTAGCGCGAGCGACACTTACGCCCGTTTGATAGGCGCCAGGCTGGGTGAGGCCGTAGGCCAGCCGGTCGTCGTGGAAAACAGGGACGGCGCCGGCGGCTTCATCGGCGCGCAGTACGTGCTGCGCGCCAAGCCGGATGGCTATACGCTGCTGTTCGCTGCCTCTCCCTGGGCGTATACGCCTTATTTCTTCAAGCGGATACCGTACGAACCTAACGAGGATTTTGTCGCGGTCGCCAAAGTCGGCGCGGCGCCCAGCGTTCTCGTGACCGCGGTTGACGCACCCTTTGGAGACATCGCCGGCATGGCGGCGTACGCCAAGCAGCATCCTGGAAAGCTGACCTATTCGAGCGCTGGCATAGGCACCTATTCCCACCTTATAGGGGCCCTGGTGGATAAGCGGCTTGATATCGACATCATGCATGTGCCCTACAAATCCGCGGCGCAGGCCATGAGCGATGTCGTGAGCAATATGATCAGCCTCAATTATCCCAGCCTGTCGGCAGCGCTGCCGCTTATCAAGTCAGGCAAGCTCAAGGCGCTCGGCGTGACGAGTTTGGCGCCCGCGTCCATCGCGCCCGACATTCCGTCGATTGCATCCCAGGGCCTGCCGGGCTTCGAGGTCATGCAGTGGTTCGGTTTCGTTGCGCCGGCGGGCAGTCCCCCGGAAGTGGTGGCGCTGCTCAACGCAAAGATCAATCGGGTGCTGGCGGATCCAGAAATTGCCAGCCGGTTTGCCCAATTGGGTATTCAGCTGACGCCGGAATCATCCGCCGAATTCACGGCCGACATCGACACGGAAATCAAGAAATGGGTGCCGCTCGGCAAGGAACTGGCGATCACCTACGAGTGAGTCCAAAGAGGCTTCCTTTGCAGCAGCCAATCCCGGAACAAGCGGGCCGTGGGGCTGAGCGTCCTGTGGCGCGAGTGCACGAGATAGTCATAGCGGCCCGTACGGCAGGCGAAATTGCCGATTGCACGCAATTGCCCCCGGTCGATCGATTCGCGCACCATGTAGTCCCACCCCAGCCCTACGCCGAGTCCCTGCAGGGCGGCGTTGAACACCAGCGTGACTTGGTTGAACGTCAATGCGCGAGTCGGTGCGGTGTAATCGACGCCGAACTGCTTGAACCATGCCGGCCAATCCATGCAATTCCATTCTCGGGAGTCGAGCTGGATGAGCGGCGCCTCCCGCAGCTGTTCGACGGTTTCAATGGACGGCAAAGGAAGATCCGGCCGGCAAACTGCGTATACGACTTCCTGAAAGAGCGGGGTCGCGTCCAGCGAACTCCAGTCGCCGTCGCCGTACAGGATGCCGAACGATCCATCGCCGCAGCTCTCCTCGTTGATTGAGTTGCTGGCGATGATATTCACATTGATTTCGGGATGGTCCTGGTTGAAATAAACCACCTGGGGGAACAACCAGCTATGTGCCACGGCTTGTGTGCACCGGACAGTGACGGTTTGCTCGGCATTCGCGCTGCGCAGCTGCGCCACCACATCGTTCAGCCTGAGAAGCAGCGGCTGCAGTTCCGCCTGCAGCTCCCGGCCCTTCGCGCTCAAGCGTATGCCGCGGCCTACACGGTCGAACAGCGAGGTCTTGAGGCTGTCCTCCAGCATGGCCATCTGCTTGCTGACCGCGCTTTGGGTCAGGGCAAGCTCCTGGGCGGCACGGGTGAAACTGCCGCAGCGCGCAACCGCTTCGAAACAGACCAGATTTTCCATGGAAGGCAGTCTGGAGAAGAGGCGGGGACCGTTGATATCAAGCATGGCAAGCGTCCGAAACTGATTCCTGAGAGGAATGAATGGTGCCCGCAATTCGCTGGCGATTCGAAGCGGATAAGCCCATCATAACCGAGTCAATCCAAATAAAAAGATTGATAAGGCATTCTCGCCAGGAATAAATAAGCCACGGTGCCATGAAGAAATTCGTACTCAAGGTGACATGCCAGGATCAGCGCGGCATCGTCGGGACGGTAGGTCAGTGCATTGCCGCGCTGGGCGGCTGCATCACGGAATGCGGCCAGTTCGTCGATCCGACCACCGACCGCCTGTTCATGCGTGTCTGTTTCCAGTTCGACAGCGACGTGTCGCATGAAATGCTCGACAGCCATCTCGAACCGGTCGTGCAGCGTTATCAAATGCGGATGGAGACATTCGATTTGTCGCAAAGGCCCAGGGTTCTCATCATGGTTTCCCAGTTGGGCCACTGCCTTAACGATCTGCTCTATCGGAATAGCGTTGACCAGTTGCCTTTGCAACTGGTGGGCGTCGTTTCCAACCACACGGTATATCGGTCCCGGGTGGAGCACGAGGGGATCCCATTCCACCATCTGCCCGTGACGCCGGATAACAAGACGGAGCAGGAGCGGATCCTTATGGATTTGCTGGAGAGCCTGGAAGTCGATCTGGTCGTGCTGGCCAGGTATATGCAGATTCTCTCCGATGACCTGTGCCGCCGGTTGCCGGGAAAGGTCATCAATATCCATCATTCTTTCCTGCCCAGTTTCAAAGGCGCGAAACCCTACCACCAGGCCTACGATCGCGGGGTAAAGCTTATTGGCGCGACGGCGCACTACGTGACCGCCGATCTGGACGAAGGGCCGATCATCGAGCAGGACATACGGCGCGTGGACCATGCCACCAGTCCCGACGAAATGGTCGCGATCGGAAGGGACACCGAATGCCAGGTGCTGGCCAAGGCCGTCAAGACCCATGTGGAACACCGGATCCTGCTGAATGAAAACCGCACCATCATTTTCTGACGCCCGGCCGGCCGTCGCGCTCAGCGGCACCGAAGCCGCGGCCGAGGTGACCGCCGAAGTCGCCAGGCAGATGCGCGAGTCGGGTGTAGTCCCGAAACTGGCGGTCGTCCTGGTGGGCGAGGACGCGGCAAGCGCGGTCTATGTCGCGAACAAGGCCAGGCAGGCCGAACGTATCGGATTCGCGTCACTGCAGGTCCGTCTTCCCGCGCGGACTTCCAGCGCGGAGCTCTCCGCCGTGATACAGCGCTTGAATAATGATGCATCCGTGCACGGCATCCTCGTTCAGTTGCCGCTGCCGCCGCATCTTTCCGCGGAGGCGGTGGCTTGCGAGATCGCGCCCGAGAAAGACGTCGACGGTTTTCATGAGGTCAACGTCGGCCGCATGACGATTCGATCGAGCCGCAGCGCGTTCGTCCCATGTACGCCATTAGGCTGCATGCATCTGATCCATCGGGCCATCGGGCAGGAGCTCAAGGGCCTGAACGCGGTCGTCGTCGGCAAGTCGAATATCGTGGGCCGACCGATGGCGACGCTATTGATGCACGCCGAATGCACGGTCAGTGTCGCTCATATACATACCCGGAATATCGAACAGCTCTGCCGCACCGCCGACATTCTGGTGGTAGCCGCGGGCTCTCCGGGACTGGTCAGGGGACATTGGATAAAACCCGGGGCGGTCGTGATCGACGTCGGTATCAACCGTCTCGCCGGCGAGGCCGGTGCGTACAGGCTTGCCGGCGATGTGGCATATGACGAGGCGGTCGAAGTCGCATCCTTTATTACCCCGGTGCCTGGCGGCGTCGGGCCCATGACCATCGCCATGCTGATGAAAAACACTTATGTCGCCGCGCTGCGGGCCAAGCGCGCGGATTCCCAACGGCATGTCGGCGTGCAGCCCAGGAGTTACGGCTGATGAAATACTCGATTTTCAGTATCGTCAGGAACGCCATGTCCTATCACGAGCGATGGGAACGGCAATGGCGCAGTCCCGACCCTCGTTCCGAATACGACGTGGTGATCGTCGGCGGTGGGGGGCATGGCCTGGCGACCGCCTACTACTTGGCGAAGAACCACGGGATCACCAATGTCGCGGTCGTCGAAAAGGGATGGCTGGGCGGCGGCAACACCGCTCGAAATACCACGATCGTCCGGTCCAGTTATCTATGGGAAGAATCGGCGGCTTTGTACGACGCGGGCATCAAGCTGTGGGAAAACCTGTCCGCCGAATTGAACTACAACGTCATGTTCAGCCAGCGTGGCGTGGTAAGTCTGGTTCATTCGCAGAAGGATTTCCGCGACGTGCAGCGACGCATGCATGCGAACCGGCTGCTTGGCATCGATGTGGAATATCTCGACCGGGAAGCGCTCAAGCGTGAAATCCCTATTCTGAATCTGGATTGCCGCTTTCCCGTATGGGGCGGAGCCATGCAAAGAAAGGCGGGCGTGGCTCGTCACGATGCCGTGGCGTGGGGGTATGCCAGGGCAGCGGATCGGGCCGGCGTGGACATCATCCAGAACTGCGCGGTCCTGGGCATCGAGAGGAATGGCGACCAGGTGACCGGCGTGAGAACTGAAAAGGGCACGATCAAGGCCAGAAAGGTCGCGGTGGTCGCGGCGGGGAACACCACCGTCCTGGCGGATATGGCGGGGATACGACTGCCTCTGGAAAGCCATCCCCTGCAAGCCCTGGTCTCGGAGCCGATCAAGCCTGTGCTCGATACGGTGGTGATGTCGAACGCCGTGCACGCCTATATCAGCCAATCGGACAAAGGTGACCTGGTTATCGGCGCCGGCGCGGACCAGTATGTGGGATATGGCCAGCGCGGGAGCTTCCAGACCATAGAAAGCACGGTCACCGCCATCGTGGAAATGTTTCCCGTCTTTTCCCGGGTGCGCATGAACCGGCAGTGGGGTGGCATTGTCGACCTGAGTCCGGATTCGTGCCCGATCATCACGAAGACACCCGTGAAGGGCCTTTATTTCAACTGCGGCTGGGGCACCGGGGGCTTCAAGGCCACCCCTGTATCCGGCATGGTCTTCGCGCACACGGTGGCGCTGGATCGCCCCCACGGATTGAACGCGCCGTTCGGGCTGGACCGGTTTACCACCGGCAGGCTGATCGACGAGTACGGCGCCGCGAACGTCGCGCACTGACGGAGGATAGACGTGCTATTGATCGAATGTCCCTGGTGCGGGCCTCGCGCGGAAATCGAGTTTTCCTGCGGTGGCGAGGCCAACATCCGCCGTCCCGCGCCGTCGGCCGAAGTGACGGACAGCGTATGGGCCGACTACCTGTTCATGCGCAAGAACCCCCGCGGGCCGGGCGAGGAGCAATGGCTGCACGCCCAGGGCTGCCGCCGCTGGTTCAAGCTTGAGCGGGACACGGTTACTTATGAAATCCTGCGCACATCGCGATTCGGCTCCGGCCCGGCCGCGAGCGACGGCGCCCCGGAAGATAAACAATGAAGCAGCAGAATCGAATCCAGAACGGCGGCAACGTCGACAGGGCCCGGCCCATTTCGTTCACCTTCAATGGCAAGCGGTATGTGGGCTTGCAGGGGGATACCCTGGCCTCGGCCCTGCTGGCGAACGACGTGCATTTCGTCGCGCGCAGCTTCAAGTATCACCGGCCGCGGGGTATCGTCTCGGCCGGTCCCGAAGAACCCAATGCGATCGTGCAGCTGGAGGACGGTCCGCATACCGTGCCGAACGCCAAGGCCACCGAAATCGAACTGTATGAAGGGTTGACCGCGCGCAGCGTCAATGCATTCCCGTCGCTGGAGAAGGATCGCATGGCGTTCAACCAGCGTATCGCGCGCTTCCTGCCTGCTGGCTTCTACTACAAGACGTTTATGTGGCCGCGGTCCTTTTGGCCCAGGTACGAACGCCATATTCGCGATGCGGCCGGCCTGGGGACATCGCCGGCGGCGCGCGACCCGTCGCGATACGACAAGCGGTTCGCGCATTGCGATCTGCTGATCGTGGGGGGCGGCGTGGCGGGGCTTTCGGCCGCGCTCGCCGCGGCGGGTACGGGCGCACGAATCATTCTGGTCGACGACCAGGCGGAGCTGGGTGGCTTCCTATTATCCAGTCCGCGTCCGATAGGGGAGCAGTCATCCGCGGCGTGGATCGCCAGGGCGCGGCGGCAGCTGGCGGCCTCGACCTCGGTCACGATTCTTAACCGTAGTACCGCGTTTGGCTATCACGACCACAACCTGGTCACGGTGACTCAGCGGCTGCACGACCATCTGCCGCTTGACGATCGCATCGGTACGCGGGAATTGCTGTGGAAGATCCGCGCCAGGCGCGTCATCCTGGCGACGGGCGCCCACGAGCGTCCTATCGTGTTCGGGAACAACGACCTGCCCGGCATCATGCTGGCATCGGCCGTGTCGTCGTATATCCATCGCTACGGCGTGCTGCCCGGCCGTAACGCCGTGGTGTTCTGCAATAACGACGAAGGCTACCGTACCGCAATCGCACTGGCCGGAGTGGGTGCGACCGTGGTCATCGTCGATGCCCGCAAACCGGGGCACGGGGCACTGATCGACGCGGCGCTGCGGGCGCGCATCAGGGTTTGCCACGAATCCGTGGTCGTCGCGGCCGCGGGCGATAGGCGCGTCAGCACCGTGAAGGTGCGCCGGCACGCCAACGGCGGAGACAGCGAGGACATCGTCCTGCGATGCGACCTGGTCGCCGTATCGGGCGGCCTCAACCCCACCATACATCTGTTCAGCCAGTCGGGCGGAAAGGCGCGGTGGGACGACGTCCGGTCGTGCTTCGTTCCGGGCTCCAGCAGACAGGCCGAACAGAGCGTAGGCGCGGCCAAAGGCACCTTCGGGCTGGCCGCCGCGATGGACGAGGGCGTCACGGCGGGCAGGGCGGCGGTGACCGCATGCGGCTTCGAACCGCCGGCGCAGGCATCGCGGACAGGTATCGACGCAGACCAGGGAATGCCGATTCTCCCGCTGTGGCAGGTGACCGACGACATCACGGCAAGCCGGGGCCCCAAGCAATTCGTGGACTTCCAGAATGATGTGACCACCGCCGACATCATGCTGGCCGTGCGCGAGGGCTTCGAATCGGTCGAGCATGTGAAGCGGTACACGGCGCTCGGCTTCGGTACCGATCAAGGGAAACTCGGCAACATCAACGGCATGGGGATCCTGGCCGGATTGCTGGACAAGCGCATCGCCGATGTCGGCACCACGACGTTTCGCCCGAATTACACGCCGGTATCCTTCGGCGCGTTCTCAGGCCGCGATCTGGGGCTTCATCACGAACCCGTCCGCAAAACCTGCCTGCACGATTGGCACGCCGAGCACGGAGCTGTATTTGAAGACGTCGGAGCGTGGAAGCGCCCGTGGTATTACCCCAGGAACGGCGAGGATATGCATGCGGCGGTGGCGCGTGAGTGCCTGGCCGTGCGGCGCTCGGTCGCCTTGCTGGATGTGTCCACGCTCGGAAAAATCGACATCCAGGGCTCGGACGCGGTCAAGCTGCTGAACTGGGTCTATACGAACGATTGGAGCAAGCTCGCCGTCGGGCGCGCCCGCTATGGTTTGATGCTCAACGAAAACGGCATGATTTTCGATGACGGCGTGACGGTGCGGTTGGGCGAGGAACATTTCCTCATGACCACGACCACCGGTAATGCGGCGACCGTCATGAATTGGCTGGAGCTGTGGTTGCAGACCGAGTGGCCGGATATGCGCGTGCGCCTGACTTCCGTGACCGACCACTGGTGCACGATCGCGGTACCGGGGCCGCGCAGTCGCGACGTGCTGCGCAAGGTTTGTGATGACATCGACTTCGGCAATGCGGCCTTTCCCTTCATGAGCTACCGCGAAGGCACTGTCGCCGGCGTATCCGCCCGCGTCATGCGCATCAGCTTCTCGGGCGAGCTGGCCTATGAGGTCAACGTCCCGGCGGACTACGGCCGGGTGGTATGGGAAGCGCTCATGGCCGCGGGGGCGGAATACGGCATCGTTCCCTACGGTACGGAAGCGTTGCACGTACTGCGCGCGGAAAAGGGCTTCATCATCGTCGGCCAGGATACGGACGGATCGATGACGCCGGCCGACATGGGCATGGGCGGGATGGTATCGAAGAACAAGGAATGTCTGGGAAAGCGATCGTTGTCCCGTTCGGATACGGCAGGGCAGGGAAGACGACAGTACGTCGGCTTGTTGACCGAAGACGCTGCCTTCGTGCTGCCAGAGGGTAGCCAGATCCTGCCGGCGAAAGGCCGGGATCGCTGCGCCGGACAAGCCTTCAAGTCGGCCGGCCATGTCACGTCCAGCTATTTCAGCCCGATATTGCATCGTTCCATCGCCCTGGCCATGTTGCGCGATGGATCAAACATGAAAGGCCAGACCGTGAGGGTCGGTCTGGCGAACGGTAGCAGCGTTGCCGCGACAGTCTGCGATACCGTGTTTTTCGACAAAGAGGGGCTGCGCCAGAATGTTGAATGAACAGAAAGTCGTTTCGCCGGCTCCCCGGCACGAATCTCCGTTAACGGGTATTGGACAGCTGCTGGCGGAACACGGCTCGCCAAATGGCGAATTCGCGGTGGATGCCCGTCCGCAGGTCGGCCTCTGCATATTCCGCGCCTCGCCGGAGGACGCCGCGCTCCACGCCGCCGTCGCCTCCGTCATGGGCATCAGATTGCCGCTCCCGCCGAATACTTTCACGCAAGGCGCCGATGTGCGCGCCATATGGCTGGGGCCGGACGAATGGATGCTGGCGTCCGCCGTCTGGCCGGCTCGCGATATGGAAGCCAGGCTCCGGCATGCCTTGGGTCCGGGGCACTATTCGGTGGTCGACGTGACCAGCGGCTATACCAGCGTGACCCTGAGCGGCAGGAAAGCGCCGCTGGTCCTCGCGCGCGGTTGCCCGCTGGACCTGAGTGCCCGGGCGTTCGCCATGGGCGAGTGCGCACAGAGCGTTTGCTTCAAGGCGCCAGTCATAGTCTGCGCCGGCGGCTCCGGGATATATGAGCTGATCATCAGGCGTAGCTTCGCGGAGTACGTCATGCTGATGTTGCGCGACGCCTACAAGCCCATCCAGCAGGCTGACCTTCGCTACTGAACTCCAGGGGTTGAACCATGCAAGATCCCAAGCAAACCGAAAGCGGGCCTGTGTCGCTGGCGATCCCCGCCGTCAGTATGCGGCCCACTCCCATGGGCAGGCAGCATGCGGTGTCGTCCGGACATTATCTTGCAAGCATTGCCGCCAATCGCGTACTGGACGCCGGCGGCAATGCAATCGATGCGGGCGTGACGGCCGCTTTCGCGCTGGCGGTGCTGCAGCCCGATATCGTATCGATCGCCGGGGTGGCACCGACCCTGATCTATGTGCATAAGCTGGGCCGCGTCGTATCCTTGCCCGGCCTGGGACACTGGCCGGCCGCCACGGATATCCGGCGCCTGCTCGCAGAAGGTGACGGGTTTTCCGTGCCGGACGGGGTGCTGCGCACGGTAGTGCCAGCTGCCCCGGCCACCCACATAACCGCGTTGCGCAGATACGGAACGATTTCGTTCGCCGAGGCCGTGGCGCCCGCCCTGGAGCTTGCGCGGGACGGCTTCGCCACCTACCCCTTTCTGGCCGAAAGCCTGCGCCAGGCCAAATGGCGCTACGAGCGCTGGCCTTCCAGCAGGGAGATCTTCGTGCCGGGTGGGCGTACGCCCGATGTCGGCGAGCTGTTCGTTCAGCGTGATCTTGCGCGGACATTGCAAAGCCTGGCCGAGGCCGAGCGTGACGCGCATGGCGACCGCGACAAGAAGCTGCGGGCCGTGCATGACCATTTCTACCGCGGGCCGATCGCCGCTTCCATCGTCCGGTTTCAGCAGGAAAGCGGGGGATTCCTTCGCCATGAGGACCTGGCCGCATTCGAAGTGGAGCCGGAAGACAGCATTCACGCCGTCTACCATGGCACGGAGGTGCACTCCTGCGATACCTGGTGTCAGGGCATCGTACTGCTGCAAACGCTCAAGCTACTGGAGCATGACGATCTGCGGGCGCTGGGCCAGAACTCGCCAGCCTATGTGCACCTTCTGACCGAGGCCCTGAATCTGTCCTTCGCGGATCGGGAAGCGTACATCGGCGATCCGAAATTCGTCGACGTCCCGACGGCGACGCTGCTTTCGGATGCCTATGCGCGGGCGCAGCGTGCGCGTATCCGACCTGATGCGTGTTTCGGCGAAATGCCCGATCCGGGCGACGTCCATGGGGTGTGGAAAGGCAATCCCGGCACGAACCAGCCATCATCCGGGCATGTGGGCATGTCGCCGGACACCATCTATGCCTGCGTGATGGACAAGTATGGCAACGCCTATTCGGCGACATTGTCGGATACCTCGCATGATGCGCCGGTGGTGCCGGGATTGGGCATGGTCGTTTCCACGCGTGGTCATCAGTCGCGGCTGCAGGACGGCCACCCGGCCAGGGTCGAGCCCGGCAAGCGACCGCGCCTGACGCCGAGTCCCGGCATGGCGCTGCGCGATGGCAAACCTTACCTTTGCTTCGGCACCCCGGGCGGCGATGTGCAATCGCAGGCAATGCTGCAGGTCTTTCTCAATATCACGGAGTTCGGCATGCAGGTGCAGCAAGCCGTCGAGGCGCCCCGATTCTCCAGCGCGAACTTTCCCAACTCGTTCGCGCCGCACCACTATATGCCGGGCCGCCTCTGCCTTGAGGGAAATATGCCGCGGACGGTCTTCGACGCGATGCGGGCGCTGGGACATGATGTGCAGACAATTCCTGTCCTGCCCGCGATGGGCGGCGCGGTATGCGCCGTGCTGCGGGACCCGCATACCCGCTTGTTCCATGCCGGCGCCGACCCGCGTCGGGAAGCCTACGCGCTGGCCTGGTGATGCGAACTTCGGCTTCCCCGTCCGGCGGTCCGGCGATAGCGCGTTTCAGCGTTTTCGATATCTTCCATATCGGCATCGGTCCGTCCAGTTCGCATACGGTCGGCCCGATGCGCGCCGCGGGCGCCTTCGTTCGTGAATTGCAGGCCTCTGACCTGTTGCCGCGCGTCGCCCGTGTGCGCATCGTGCTGTATGGATCGCTAGGTGCCACCGGCAAGGGGCATGGAACTGACCGGGGTGTCATCCTGGGCCTGGCCGGCAAGATACCCGAAACCGTCACCGCGGCGGATATCGGCGCCATTCTGGACCTGTTGCGCACGACATCTTCCCTGGCGCTATCGGGATGCAGGCGGATAGCCTTCGAGCCGCGCTCGGATATCGTCTTTCGCGTCAGGCCGCTGGACAGACACCCCAACGGCTTGACGTTCCACGCATTCGATATCGAGGGCGCCGAATTGATGCAGCGGACGTATTACTCGGTCGGTGGAGGCGCGCTGCTCCATGGCGACGATAAGCGCAACGAGGGACCGCCGCGTGTGCGCGTTCCTCATCCCTTCGGCTCGGGCCGCGAGTTGCTGCGCTTGTGCCAGGATCGGCAATGTCCGATATCGGAAATTGTCTACGCCAACGAAGCCTGCATGACGCCCGCGGACGAAATCCATGCACGCCTGGACGCGATTTGGCGCGCGATGGAGGATTGCGTTCGCCGGGGTGTCATGGCCGAGGGCCAATTGCCCGGCCCGCTCAAGGTGAGCAGGCGCGCGAAGGATCTTCACGACCTTCTCCTTGCCGGAGGCGCAGGCGCAAAGGATGCGCTGCATGCCATGGACTGGTTGAACGTTTGGGCGATGGCGGTGAACGAGGAAAACGCGTCCGGAGGGCGGGTTGTGACGGCGCCCACCAACGGCGCCGCCGGCATCATCCCTTCTGTCCTCCATTACTACATGCGCTTCATCCACGGCGCCGATATCGGAGGCGTTCGCCGTTTTCTCTTGACCGCCGCGGCCATAGGCATGCTCTACAAATTGAATGCATCGATTTCGGGAGCGGAGGTCGGTTGCCAGGGCGAAGTGGGGGTGGCGTGCTCCATGGCCGCGGGCGGCTTGTGTGAGGTGCTCGGCGGTACGCCTGAACAGGCCGAGCAGGCCGCCGAGATCGCGATGGAGCATCATCTTGGCCTGACCTGCGATCCGGTGGGCGGGTTGGTCCAGATCCCGTGCATCGAGCGCAACGCGGTGGCAAGCGCGAAGGCGGTGAACGCGGCCCGGTTGGCGCTGCGCAGCCGCGTTTCCCACCATGTATCGCTGGACGCGGTCATCCAGACGATGTGGCAGACCGGCCAAGACATGAAGACCAAATACAAGGAAACGTCGCGCGGCGGATTGGCTATCAATATCAAGCAGTGTTAGGCCGCATCGCGGCGTCCCGGCAGTACTTGCATATGGCCGGAATCTACCGGCGCGAACAGTGCCGAGTCTCTTATCCTGAGGGCAGTTCAATGAATCGCGATGGAGATCTGGAGCCATGCGTTGGAACCGAATGGTTTCTGCACTAGGTGTGCATGCGGAAGGCGAAATTGGCCGCGTCATTACCGGCGGGGTGCCGCCTATTCCAGGCAGAACGCTGCTGGAGAAAATGCATCACATCAACTCCGCCGACGATAGACTTCTGCGGTTCCTGTTGTTCGAGCCCAGAGGCGCCGCCCAGATGACGGTGAATGTGCTGTTGCCCGCCGTCCACCCCGATGCCGATGTCGCATTCATCCCCCTGCAACCGGACGGCGCGCACGCCTTGTCCGGATCGAATTGCATGTGCGTCGCCACCGCGCTTCTGGAAACCGGCGTGGTGCCCATGCGCGAGCCGGAAACCCGATTGATTCTAGAAACGCCATCCGGCCTGATCCAGGTGGCCGCGGAATGCAAGGACGGGAAATGCCAGCGCGTTTCACTGGAGATGGTACCCAGTTTTGTCGAGCATCTTGACCATCCGATCGATGTGCCGGGGCTAGGCCGGATCACCGTGGACGTCGCGTATGGGGGCTGCTATTTCGCCTTGGTCGATCCGCGCCCGCTTGGCCTGGCGCTGGATCGGACGGAGGCGCGTCGACTGGTGGAGCTCGGTGCGGCGATCCAGCAGGCAGCGGCCGCGCAGATTGCGGTCCGGCACCCGGTACTGGAGCAGGCAGGTGTAGTCGAGTATGCCCTCTTCGCCGGGGTCCACCCCCAGGGATTCCGCAACTGCAATATCATTTTTCCCGGCCGCATCGACCGTTCTCCCTGCGGCACCGGGAGTGCCGCCCGATTGGCGGTGATGCACGCGCGCGGCCTTTTGGACGTGGGCGAGCTGGCGGCCATGTACAGCCTGATCGATAGCCGCTTCGATTGCCAGATCGCGCGCACGACGCGGGTAGGGTCGCGTGCCGCGGTGGTCTCTCGGATATCGGGACGGGCGTGGATCTATTCGATGGAACAGTATGGCCGCGACCCGGACGATCCCTATCCCGATGGCTACGTGCTGGCCGATACATGGGGGCCGGCTGCGGCCAGGATCGGCGCGCCCAGGCGGCCATAGCCGCGCACTGCTACGTGTCGCCAGGCCCCGAACCCCGACATTGGCTCGGCAACAGGGAGAACTTCGCGCGGAAGAGCCGGTTCATGTGGGAGGCGTCGGTAAACCCACATTCCTGCGCGATCTGCTCGAGCGTATGGCCGGTGTTCTCCAGGAGATAGCGGGCGTAGGTCAGGCGCAATGACCGGTAGTGCTGGGTCACGGTTTCGGCATACTGGCACTTGAAGAGCCTCGCGAGCTGGCGGGGACTCACGTTCACCCTCTTTGCCAGCGCTTCCAGCGATAACGGGGTATGCAGGTGTCTCTCCATCAGGAAGATCGCTTTCCTGAGCCGGGGATCGGAAGGGACAGCGCCCCGTGAGACGGAATGGAACTGCGGGTGAGCCGGAGGCCGGAGCTGGCCGAGAACCAGCTGTCTCATGCATTTCAATGCGCGTTCGGCACCACAGTGGCGGTCCACCAGGTACATGGCCAAGTCGCCCGTCGAGGCGCCGCCCGCGCAGGTGATGATGCGTCGATCCAGGGTGAAAATCTCGTCGGTGACGGGAAGGGCAGCAGGAAAGTTGCCAAGAAAGTCTTCGTAGTGGTACCAGTGAATGCTGGTCCGTACCCCGTCGAGCAGTCCAGCCTTGGCCAGGACGAATGATCCGGTGCAGGCCCCGACAAGGGCGACGCCTTCGCGTTCGGCCCGTTTCACATAAGACAGGATGCGGCCGTCGTACTCCAGGCCGTCAGGCAGCTGCCCTCCGACGACGACGATATAGTCGAAATTGCGGGGGCCGAGCAATCCGCAGGTCGGGGTGATTTGGATACCGCAACTCGAGCGGACCGGCGCGGCATCGTGCGTCATGATGGTCCACGAACAAAGCAGCTGGCCGCTGCGGTCGCCTTTGTCGGCGGCGTGCCTGAGGACTTCGACAAAGCAGCTGAGCGCCATCAGCGTGAAATTCGGAAGAAGGACAAAGCCGACGGCCAGGTCGGGCCGTCCGGTTTCGCATACCGAGTCTTCCAATCGGGTTTCCCAATCCATCGAGCCTCCGTGCCACGAAACCATGCGCGACTCAGCGCCGCCTGTCCCTTTTGTACTGCACGTTGTCACGAATCTACGACGGCGGCGGCCGCCACAATATTTATCCTCGCGATCAGAGGCGGCTCTTGCCCGCCGCCCGATTCATGCAAAGGGGAAATCATGAAACGTCTGATGGCTTGCGCTGCGTTTTCGGCCTTGATGGCCATGCATCCGGCTACCCATGCCGACAACCATTATCCGGAACGGCCGATTCGGCTCATAGTCGGACAATCCCCGGGTTCGGCCGCGGATGGCGTCGCGCGCCTGCTCGCGACCGAGATGGGCAAATACCTGGGCCAGCCCCTGGTCGTTGAGAATCAGGCCGGCGCCGGCGGCACGATCTCCGCCGCCAGCGTCGCGCAGATGAAGCCCGATGGATACACGCTGATGATGGGCATCGCATCCCAGCTGAGCCTCGGGCCTCATCTTTTCAAGAGGACGGCCTATGATCCCTTCAAGGATTTCACCTATATCGCGCCTGCGGCGGACGTCGTCATGGTGCTGACTGCGAGCGCCGGAAGCGGCATCCACGACCTGGATACGCTCGTCAAGAAGGCAAAGGCAGCTCCCGGACGCATTACCTTCGCAAGTTCCGGTATGGGATCGGCCTCCCAGCTGTCGGTGGAAATGCTTGCGCAACGCGCGGGAGTGTCGTTGCTGCATGTGCCTTACAAGGGCACCGCCCCCGCCGTGACCAGCGTCATGAGTAACGAGACAGATCTGCTTTCGAACGTTGTCGGCGCCGTACAGGGCCCTGTCAATGCTGGAAAGCTGGTACCGATCGTGGTTTTTTCGGAGCAGCGCAGTGCCTTGCTGCCTCAGGTGGCGACATCGTCGGAGCAGGGCTATGACTTGCCTCGGATCGCGGGCTGGATAGGTTTGGTGGGGCCGGCAGGGCTGTCGAGCGAGATCGTGGCGAGGCTTGCCAATGCCATGCACAAGGCGCAGCAGGATCCCAAGGTGAAGGCCTTTTATGACGCGCAGGGCCTGGTCCTTTGGCAAGGCGACGCGTCGGGCTTCTTGAGTCGCGCGCGCACGGATAGCGAGGTCTGGGGAAAACTGATCAGGGAAAGAGGGATCGTCGCCGAGTGAGTTCAGCCGCGTCATCTGCGGCGCTCATGCGATACCGCATGAAAAGATCGCAGTGGATCACACGCCATGCTCGAGCAAGGATGGTCGACCGCAACGTTGATGAAATGGCGTTACAGCAGGTTATCGAGGTAGAAACGTTAAGCGGGAAGATTCCGAGCACTGCTGGATCTTCAAGCATATAGATGGGCGCGACGATAATCTCGTCTGTGCCGCTGTTCATGCGTGACGCGTTGGTTATCAAGACTGTGATGATCGACTGGGAACGGAGGAATAACATGCGAATCAGCTATGACGAGCAAGAGGACATCCTCTTCACGATCGTCACCCCGCCGCCCTGCTCTTCCCGAGTGGGCGGCTTTTTTCTGGCTGTTTCCTAAGCATCAACAAAGCCGTGGTCGACATGCGGTCCACGTCTCAGCCACCTCTGAAAAGGTCTTCGCTGAGAACCTAAAGGGCATATGAAACCGAGCTGAAGGCAGGAGTCAACACCAATCAGCTGCGCAAATGGATCGGCCAGAGCCGGCAGGCTTCGCAGGCTGGCAAGGATGCGTTGGTGCCATGCGTTACGGTCCAAACCTGCGCGGTAGGCGACTCGCCGAAGCCGGCGGCGCTGACAGCCGGGCGACGGGCGGTCTTGAGCGCCAGGCCTCCCAATGGCACGTTGATGGAGCTGCCTTGCGGACGACGGCATTACAAGGCCGCGCTGTCCGGATAGCCCGGCCCGGATCAGCGGAAGCGCGTCGACGAAAATGCGCCTATATCGATAGACGGCGCTTCGCCCCGGATAATCTCCGCAATCGTCTTCGCCATGACCGGCCCGGCCGTCATGCCGAAATGCGAGTTCCGCCACGGAGAGATTCGTCCGGTCGGCGTAATTGGCCGTGTTCATCAGGAACAAGGAGGCATAGACGAGATATCGGCGCTTCGCGAGCATTTTGTCTCCAGGTTTCTCCAGCCCCTGGGGCCGGCGCTTCATGGCGCTATGTTCCGGCATTCGTCTGCGCAAATCCAACTCACATTCCTCACGTCGGACATGAATGGAATTCATGTACCGCCCAGGGAATACCCTGTGGTTGTCTAATCGAGAATGCAATAATACAATCATCAACTAATACGATAAGTAAGCCGGAGCGGCCGTCCCGCAGGTTATGCGTGCGTGGCAGCAAGGCTGGACACGAGGCGGAGCAGACATGGGCAGACTCGAAGGCAAGGCGGCCGTGGTCACGGGCGGCGCCGGCGGCATAGGCAGGGAAATCGCGGCCGCGTTCGCACGCGAAGGCGCGCGCGTCGGCCTGCTGGACAACAATGGCGACCTGTTGGCGCAGGCGACGCAGGAGATTCCCGGCGCCACGGCGCTGGTGTGCGATGTCTCCGACCGCGCCGCGGTCCGGCGGGCGGTGGACGGTTTCGTGGCCGGCTGCGGCGGGCTGGACATCCTGGTCAATAACGCCGCCTACTTCTATTACGCGCCGCTGGCCGAGATGCCCGAGGACGCGGTCGACAAGATGATCGACGTGGGCCTGAAGGGAGCGCTGTGGAGTCTGCAGGCCGCCACGCCGCACCTCATCGCACGCGGGGGCGGCGCGGTCATCAACCTGTCCTCCGTGGCGGTATCCATCTCCATCAAGCACGCGGCTGTCTACAGCGCCATCAAGGGCGCCCTCGATACGCTTACGCGGCAACAGGCCGTGGAACTGGGCGGGCATGGCATCCGCGTCAATGCCCTGGCGCCAGGCCCTGTCATTACGCCGGGCGCCAGCTCGGTGATCGACGCGCAGGGGTGGGAGACCCGGCGCCAGCGCACGCCGCTCAAGCGCCTGCCCACGGGCCAGGAAATCGCGGCGGCCGCCGTCTTCCTGGCTTCCGACGACGGCGCGACGATCGCCGGCGTCACCTTGAAGGTGGACGGCGCGCTGACCATCGCGGGCTATTGACGGCGCCAGCCCTCAGGGCCAGGCGCGCCGCAATGGCCGAATGGCGGAATAGCGCGGATAGCTGCATGCGGTAGACAAGACGCGGGACGCCCATGGCGATCCCCGCGCCCATAAGAGATAACGCGTTGCTGCGAGGAGACGCGATGACAGAACTTCAGATACAGCTGGAGGCTTTCCTCCAGGCCCTGGCCGCGGGGCTGCTGGTGGGCGCGCTGTACGGCCTGATGTGCGTGGGCCTGGCGATGATATTCGGCATCATGCGCGTCATCAATTTCGCCCAGGGCGATTTCATGATGCTGGGCATGTACGTCGCCTACTTCTTCTTCATCGCGCTGGGCGCTCATGTGCTGGCCGGATCGCCGCTGGGCGCCTATCTGTCCATCCTGCTGACCGTACCCGTGATGTTCCTGGTCGGCTATCTGGCGCACCGGCTGCTGATCTCGCGGGTGACGGGCGGCAAGACGGCCGCGCTGGAAGGAGAGGGGCACTACGCGCAACTGATCCTGACGCTGGGCATCGCGCTGATCCTGCAGAACGGCGGCATGATGGTCTTCGGCCCGCAACTGGTGTCCATACGCACGCCGTTGTCGAGCAGCGCCTGGGAGATCGGGCCGCTGTGGGGCGATTTCGTCAGCATATTCGTCAACGAAGGCCGCGGTATCGCGGCGCTGATTTGCGTGGTCGCGATCCTGCTTCTGGTCGCGCTGGTCAACCGCAGCCGGCTGGGCAAGTCGCTGCGGGCGGCGGCGGACAATCCCGTGGCGGCGTCGTACATGGGGATAGACGTGAACCGCGCCTATCGGATCGCCTTCGCCCTGGGCACCTGCGTGACGGCGCTGGCGGGCGGCCTGCTGGCCACGAACTTTCCTTTCCATCCCTTCGTGGGCCTGGAGTTCGTCATCATCATGTACGCCGGCGTGGTGCTGGGCGGCATGGGTAGCATCTCCGGCGCGTTCTGGGGCGGAATGGTGATCGGGCTGGTGCAGCAGTTGTCGGCGCTGGTGCTGCCCACGCAGCTGCAGAACGCGGCCATTTTCGTATTTTTCCTGCTGATCGTGACCCTGCGTCCGCAGGGGCTCTTCGGCCGTGTGGCGGAGCGGACATGAACGGGCGCTGGCGCAATCCCCTGCTGTTGTCGGCGCTGGCCGTGGCCTACCTGGCCGCCGCCCTGCTGGTCGACAACACCTATCATCAACTGATCTTCACGCTGGTCCTGGTATGGGCATGCTTCGGCCTGTCCTGGAACATGCTTAGCGGGTACACCGGGCTGGTGTCCTTCGGGCATGCGGCGTTCTTCGGGCTCGGGGCCTACGCGGCAGTGCTGGGCCAGATATATCTGGGCCTGACGCCGTGGCTGATGATCCCGGTTTCGGCCTTGATCGGCGCCGCCGCCGGCCTGCTGGTCGGCCTGCCGACCTTCCGCTTGCGTGGACACTACTTCGCCCTGGCGATGCTGGCCTATCCGCTGGCGCTGCTCTATGTATTCGAGTGGCTGGGCTACCAGGAAGTGACTTTCCCCATGAAGCGGGAGAACGCGGCGGCCTACATGCAGTTTTCCAACCCCGGCATGTATACCGTGGTGGCGATGGCCATGCTGGTGCTGTTCGTGCTGGTGACGCGCTATGTGGAGCGGACACGCTTCGGCATGGCGCTGATCGCGATCAAGCAGAACGAGGCGGCTGCCGAAGCGGCGGGCATCGATACGCTGCGCTGGAAGCTGAAGGCCATTGCGCTGAGCGGGGCCATCGCCGGCGCGACGGGCGCGTTCTATGCCGTGGTGCTGCTGGTCGTGACGCCAGTCTCCGTGTTCGGCATGCTGGTATCGGCGCAGGCCTTGACGGTGACCATGTTCGGCGGCGTCGGCACCGTATGGGGGCCCATCATCGGCGCGGCGATCCTGGTGCCCCTGGGCGAAATCCTTCACGCCGAACTCGGCGCGCGGTACCCGGGGATACAGGGCGTGATCCTGGGGGTGGCCATCATCGCGGTGATCCTGGCGGCGCCGGAAGGGGTGTTCTGGAAGACGCGGGATATCCTCCGCAGGCGCCTGGCGCGGGGAGCGGGCGGCACGGCCGCGCCGGCCCAGGCCGCCGGGCACGGCACGGCAGCGGCCACGTCGGCGAACCCCCCCCGGCCGGCCGCAGGCTTGACCCCACCCCCGGCGGGACCAGCCACGCCCGTCGCCGCGTCATCCGCGTCCGCATCCACATCGGTTGCGCCGGCGCCGGCGGGCGCCACCGCCGCACCCGGCATGGCGGCCCTCTGCGGCATGGCCGACGGCGCGGCCGCCTTCGTGCCCATGGCTTTCGAGACCATGCCGGCGTCCGAAGGCGCGGCCACCCTTGCGGCCCTGGGCCGCCAGGGCATGCCGGGCGGCGCCTCCGGCACGGACGCCGCCACGCCGCGTGCGCCGGCCGTTGGCGCCTTGCCCCGTACGGGCACGCAGGACACCGGCCAGGACATCATCCTTGACGTGCGCAATGTGTCGCGCAGCTTCGGTGGGTTGCAGGCGGTGCGCAATGTCAGCTTCAGCGTGCGCCGCGGCATGATCCTGGGCATCATCGGCCCGAACGGGGCCGGCAAGACCACGCTCTTCAACCTGCTCAACGGTTTCCTGAAGCCGGATACCGGCAGCGTGTTGGTCAAGGGCACCGACATGGCGGGCCGCAAGCCGCACCTGCTGTGCGCCGCCGGCGTGGGCCGGACCTTCCAGGTGATGCGGCCGTTCATGCGGCTGACCGTGCGCCAGAACGTGCAAGTGGGCGCCTACGTCAAGGCGGACAACGAGGCGCATGCGCGCGCGCTGGCCACGGAAGCCGTGCAGCGGGTGGGCCTGAGCGATTGCGCGGACCAGGTGGCCTCGACGCTGACGACACGCCAGCTGCGGCTGATGGAACTGGCCCGTGCGCTCGCCGGCCAGCCCGACCTGCTGCTGCTGGATGAAACTTTGGCCGGGCTGGGGCACGACGAGGTGGAGGACGTGCTGGCGGTCATCCGTGCGCTGTCCGCGCAGGGCATGACCATCGTCATCATCGAACACACCATGCAGGCCATGGTGCGGCTGGTCGACCAGTTCGTGGTGCTGGACCACGGCGAAGTGCTGGTGGTGGGGGATCCGGCGTCCATCACGCACGATACGCGTGTGGTCGAGGCCTACCTGGGCAAGAAGTGGAGCGCCAAGCATGCTTGAAATCCAGGGACTCGTGGCGGGCTACGCGGCGCTGCCGGTGCTGCATGACATATCGATCCAGGTCGAGGCTGGCGAGTTCGTGTCCATCGTCGGACCGAACGGCGCGGGCAAGAGCACCTTGTTCAAGACGATATCCGGAACGGTGGCGGCGATGTCCGGCGCGATCCGTTTCGATGGCCGCGACCTGCTGGCGGTGCCGCCGGCGCAACGGCCGCACCTGGGCATCGCGCATGTGCCCGAAGGCCGGCAGGTCTTCGCTTCCATGACGGTGCAGGAAAACCTGGAGATGGGCGCGTATACGGCGGCGGGCCGGCGTGACTGGCAGCGCAACATGGCGCGCATCTACGAATGGTTTCCCGTGCTGCCGCAGCGCGCGCGGCAGCTCGCGGGCACGCTGTCCGGCGGTGAGCAGCAGATGCTGGCGATCGGCCGCGGCCTGGCCTCGTCGCCGCGCCTGCTGATGCTGGACGAACCCTCGATGGGGCTGTCGCCGGCCATCGCGGATTTCATTTTCGAGCGCTTGATGGACATACGGCGCGACGCCGGCCTGACCATTCTGCTGGTGGAGCAGCGGGTGGCCGAAGCGCTGCAGTTCGCCGACCACGGCTATGTGCTGGAGACCGGCAGGGTGGTATTGGCCGGCACCCATCAAACCCTGCAGGCCGACGACCGCGTGCGCCGCGCCTACCTGGGTATGTGAACCCGGCGCGGCGGGCAGTCACCGGCAAGCCGCAGCATCGCAAGGAATTCGCAGAAGAACCCGCAGAAGAACCGTCCGCGCACGCGGACAACCGGAGGAGACACCATGAAGATCCAGACACTCCCGCGCCTGTTCGGCGCGGCGGCCGTGGCGGGCCTGCTGCTTGCCGGCGTGCCCGCGCACGCGGCGGAACCGACCCCTGTCAGCGTGGGCCTGATCGCGCCGATGTCCGGCCTGTATGCGCGGCCGGGCCAGGTCATGCGCATGGGCGCCGAAATGGCGGTGAAGGACATCAATGCGCAGGGCGGCATCAAGGCCCTGGGCGGCGCGCCGCTGAAGCTGGTCGTCGTCGATTCTGGCGACTCGACCGAAAAGGCCAAGAGCGCCGCGCAGCGCATGGTGGCGGACTACCCCGACCTGGTCGCCGGGACTGGCGCCTACCTGAGCTCATTCACACTGGCCGTGACCGAGGTCACCGAACGCGCCAAGCTGCCCATGTTGACCTTGTCGTATTCCGACCAGATCACGTCGCGCGGCTTCAAGTACATCTTCCAGACCTCCGCGACCGCGGGACGGCAAGCGGAAATCGCCCTGCCGATCATCCTGGACCTGGCCGAAAAGGCCTCGGGCAAGCGGCCCAAGACGGTCGCCATCCTGACCGACAATACCGCGGCATCCCTGTCGTCGGTCAAGGCGATGAAGGACGGTCTGCTGCAGAAGAACAATCTGGAGCTGGTGGTGGACGAGACCTTCACCCCGCCCCTGTCCGATGCGTCCTCGCTGATCCAGCGCGTGCGTTCGCGCCGGCCTGACCTGGTGTTCTTCCTGCCGACCGTGATCTCCGACGCCAAGCTCATCCTGGAGAAGATGAACGAGACCAACGTGCGCGTTCCGGTGATTTCATTCGGCATCGCCATTGCGGAGCCCGATGTGCTGAATACCGTCAGTCCGCAGTTGCTGAACGGCGTGATGTCCGCGGTGGCCAATTGGGGCGCCAAGGGCCAGGAAGGGCTGATCGAGCGCATGAAGACCGAATACAAGGAACCCTGGATGACGCAGAACGCCATATCGACCTACGGCGACATGTGGATCATCAAGGCCGCCCTTGAAAAGGCCGGCAAGGCGGACCGCGAATCCGTGGCGCGGGCGATGCGCGAGTTGAACGAAGGGCCGACTCCTTATTTCCCGGGCGGCGAACTGAAGTTCGACGAAGCCGGCCACCGCCTGGGCGCCTCGTTGACCATCATCCAGTGGCAGAACGGCGTGCCGGTCACGGTCTTCCCCGAAGCCCTGGCCATCGCCAAGCCGATCTGGCCAGGCAAGCGCTGACGCGCTGCCGTGCCATCCCGCCATGGAGCGGGGCCCGTGGCCCTTCGAAGGGGCCACATTCCCGGCCCGATCTCGAGCCTGACGATCCTGCAACGGGGCAGGGCCTGAGAGAAGCGGGAGGCCAGGCGGGCGCGGCGCGGGCCACGCTTGCCAGCGGCCGATCGGGTGCGAAGATAGCAGCCGGGCCGCGGTCGTTCAGGACGCGGCGGAGGATTCTTCCAGCGCCGCGTCGTTGGCCTGGCGCAGGACTTCGATGGCGACCTTGGCGGCATTGCGCACGTGCAGGCTGCCGGCCTTGCGGGCCGCCTTGCCGTCGCGCGCAGCCACGGCTTCCATGACGTCGGCCAGTTCGGCGACGCTTTTCCTGGCGCGCCCGGGCGCCTGCATGGAGGTCGAACGCAGCAGCATGACCCGCGAGTTCAGCAGCCGCAGCGTGGTCGTCAGCGCCTCGTTGCCGGCGCCGTCCAGAAGCTGCTGGTAGAAGAAATTCTTGGCCGTCAGTCGTTCCAGCGCGGTGCCGTGCGTCATGGCGCGCTTGAGGGCCTGGAAGGCTTCCTGCAGGGCCTTGCGCTGGGCTTCGCTCGCGTGTTCCGCGAAGAGCTGGCACGCCAGGCCTTCGAGTTCCTCGCGTACCTGGTAGATGCCTTCGGCCTGTTCGGGCAGCAGGCGGTCGACCACGGGGCCGCGGTGCGGTATGACGTGGATAAGCCCTTCGGACTCCAGCTGGCGCAAGGCTTCGCGTACCAGGGTACGGCTGACGCCGGTCATTTCGCACAGTTCGCGCTCGGGCAGGCGCTCTCCCGGCCGGAAACGGCCCACCAGGATGGCGTTGCGTATGCTTTCGGTAACGCTGTGCCGCAGCACCGAGGCGGCACGCGGCACTTTGAAATCGCCTTCAGGCGCGGCAACGGCTTTCATGCGGTTCTTTTGAAATGGCTGGCCGGATAACGGCGATGTCGTGCATTTTAACTGCTCCCGTGCCGTTTTCCCCGATGCATCGTCAAGCCGGCCGCCCGATGTTGCATGAATGCCTATCGCATGACGAAAGGATTGGGCACGTCGCCGCCCGTGCTTATCCAGACGCTTTTCTCCTGCAGATATTCGCGCATGGCCGACAGGCCGCTTTCGCGCCCGATGCCCGACCGCTTATAACCCCCGAACGGCGACATGAAGCTGGTGGCGCGGTAGGTGTTCACCCACACAGTGCCGGCCTCCAGGCGGCGCGACAGGTTCAGCGCCCTGCCCATGTCGCGCGTCCAGAGCCCGGCGGCCAGGCCGTAGCGGGTGTCGTTGGCGATGCGCAGGGCTTCCTCGTCGTCGCCGAAGGGAATGATGCACAGTACCGGACCGAAGACTTCTTCCTGGGCGATACGCATATCGGGCCGTACTTCGCTGAAGATCGTCGGCTCGACGAACCAGCCTTCGCCGCATTCAGGACGGTCGGCCGCCGCGCCGCCCAGCAGGCATCGCGCGCCGCCGGCGCGCGCCACCTCGATATAGTCCAGGATCTTCGCCATCTGGGCGCGTGTGGTCACCGGGCCGATCTGCGTCTGCGGCTGCGCAGGGTCGCCCATGCGGGCCGTACGGGCGAAGGCCGTCAGCTTCTCCACGAAGGCATCGTGCACGTCGCGGTGCACCAGGGCCCGCGATCCCGCGATGCAGGTCTGCCCGGTCGCGGCGAAGATGCCGGAGACCACGCCCTTGACCGCATTGTCCAGGTCGGCATCCGCGCACACGATGTTGGCCGACTTCCCGCCCAGTTCCAGGGTGACCGGCTTGATCCCGCGCGCGGCCATTTCGTACACGTGCTGGCCCGTCTGGTCGCCGCCCGTGAAGGCCACCTTGGCAACGTCCGGATGGGTGACCAGCTTTTCACCGACCTCGCTGCCGAGGCCGCTGACGATGTTGACGACACCGGGCGGAAAGCCCGCTTCCTCGAACAACCTGCCAAAGACCAGGGCCGACACCGTCGAATGTTCGGAAGGCTTCCACACCACGGTGTTGCCCGCCGCCAGGGCCGGCGCCAGCTTCCAGGTCGCCAGCAGCAGCGGGGAATTCCATGGCGTGATCGCGGCGACCACGCCCAGCGGCTCCTCGCGGGTGAAGTTGAAGCAGTCCGCCTTGTCGATGGGAATGACGCGTCCTTCCACCTTGTCCGCCAGTCCGCCGAAGTAGTAGTACCACTGCGGCATATAACGCAGCTGGCCGCGCATCTCGGAGATCAGCTTGCCGTTGTCGCGGGTCTCGATGGCGGCCAGGTTGTCGGCGTCGCGGGCCACCAGGTCGCCCAGCTTGCGCAGCAGGGCGCCGCGCGCGGTGGGCGTCATGTCGCGCCACGCAGGGTCGTGGAAGGCGCGGCGCGCCGATTCGACGGCACGATCGATGTCCTGCGGCCCTCCTTGCGGCACGCGCGCCCACGGTTTGCCGGTATACGGGTCGTAGGATTCGAGCCAGCGGCCGTCCGCCGCGTCTATCCACTTGCCGTCGCACAGCATCTGGTAATCCTGCATGGTTGCTCTCCCTTTCTATCTCACTGCACCGACAAGCCGTTGTCCTTGACCACCCCGCGCCATTTGTCGGCCTCGGCGCGTATGTAGCGCGCGGCCTCCGGCGGGGAGTCGAGTATGGGGGCAATGCCGTTGCGGTTCATGAATTCGACGATCGCCGGCTGCTTCATGGCCCGCACACTGGCGTCGTAAAGTTTCTGGATGCGGGCCTGCGGCGTGCCGGCCGGGACGGCCAGGACAAACCAGTTCGCCGCGTCGAAACCGGGTAGCGTCTCGGCGATGGTCGGCGCATTGCCGGCTGCGGCCAGTCGTTTCTGGCCTGTCGTGGCGATCAGCTTCAGGCGTCCGGATTGCACGAAAGGCAGGGACGACGCGGGATTGTCGAACATCACGTCGACCTGGCCGCTGATCAGGTCCGGAAAGGCCGGTCCCGCGCCCTTGTAGGGAACGCTGGTCCACTTGACCCCGGCCACGCTGCCCAGCAGTTCCGCCGCAAGGTAATGCACGCCGCTATTGCCGGGGGCCGCGAAGTTGACGGAGCCGCTGCGCGCGCGCGCCATGGCGATCATATCGGCGACGGTCGATGCCTGGAACTTTGTCGACGCGACCAGCACCAGGGGATTGGACGCCAGGATGGTCACCGGCGCGAAGTCCTTGACCACGCTATAGGGCAGGTCATGGTAGAAGGCCGGCGTAATCGCATACGCAGCGGAACTCATCACCATGGTGTAGCCGTCCGGCTCCGCCCGCGCGACCTCGGTCATGCCGATCTGGCCATTGGTGCTGGGTTTGTTTTCGACGATCACGCTTTGGCCCAGGATCTCGCCCAGTTCCTTGGCCAGCGGCCGCGCCAGTGCATCCACGCCACCCCCCGCCCCGAAAGGCACCACCATGCGCAGCGCACGGTCCGGATAGTCCGCCATTGCATGGGCGTTGAAAAGCAGGCCGCATAGCAGCGCGGCAAGAGTCGATGCCGATTTCTTCATGATGATCGCGGACGCCCTCGGACACCCGGCCATGTCACGGCGCGCTGCGATGCCGGGACGCCGCATATCCGTCGGCTCCTCCTCCAGTGCGGGGTGGATGTTGCCTCGCTCACATCGCGAAGCGCGTTTTTTTATGTCGTTATGATTGTATGACTGTATCACCGTGCTTCGCGGCTGCTGGCTAGTGATAACCCTAGCCGGGCCAATTGAACGAGGCGGGCATCGCGCATGCGCGAAAAATCGTCTCCGTGGCATTTACTATATGATTGACAGATTGTATGATCGGCACTAAACCGCGTCGGCTCTATGCGCCACGACGCCATGGGGATAGCGGCACATGTCGGCGCGAGTCGCGCCTGTCAAAGGAAAACACAGCGATGGCTAACGACGAACTTTTCGAGAAGGGTTTCCAGAACCGCAAGGACGTGCTCGGCGCGGCGCATGTCGAAAAATCCTGGAACTCGGCGGACGATTTCAACCGCCCCATGCAGAAACTCGTCACCGAGTACTGCTGGGGCGAGATATGGAGCGATCCCACGCTGCCGTTCAAGACGCGCAGCCTGATCAACCTGGCCATGCTCACGGCGATGAGCCAGCACCACGAACTGGCCGCGCATGTGAAAGGCGCCTTGCGTAACGGCGTCACCAAGGACGAGATCCGCGCGGTGCTGATGCAGGCCGCCATCTATTGCGGCGTGCCCTTGGCGCTGGCTGCCTTCCGCGTGGCGAGCGAGGCCATTGCCGCCTATGAAGCCGAGGCCGCGCGCGGCTGAGGTCCATCGTCAGCCGGCGCGCGCGCCGCTTGTGCCGGCTTCCGCTAGCAAGAAACAGGAGACAGGTAATGAAGGTTTTTCATGGCAGGGCAGAAGGCGTCGCCTCGGAAGCACGCGGTCCCACCTTCACGGGAACGGTGTGGGCGGATCCCATCATGCCGACCACGGACAATGTGACGATCAACAATGTGTTTTTCTCGCCGGGCGCCCGAACCTTCTGGCACACCCATGAGCATGGGCAGGTGCTGCAGGTGACCGCGGGGCGCGGATGGATATGCACCGACGGCGGAGAGCCGCAGATGATCCGGCAGGGCGATGTGGTGTGGATTCCGCCCGATGAGCGGCATTGGCACGGCGCCGCGGTGGACACCTACATGGTCCATGTGGCGACGTCGATCGGCAAGAGTGTCTGGCAAGAAGCCGTGGCGGACGCGGACTACCCTACAGCGCGTATCGGCGCGGCAAGCTGAAGCGGCGTCGCGGGATGGCGGCATCCCGCGTCCCTGCCGACACGGCGCTAGGCCGCACGGCGAATTTCCATCAGGGCGGGGCCGGTCGATGGAACTGCGACAGCTCGAAATGTTCATTGGTATCGCCGACGCGGGGGCGTACTCGCGGGCGGCGATGCGTTTGTCGATCAGCCAGCCTATCCTGAGCAGGCGCGTCAAGGCCCTGGAGCGGGAACTGGGCGTGGCGCTGTTTCACCGCACCGGGCGCGGGGTGCTGCTGACGGAGGCCGGGGCGCTGCTGGAGCAGTACGCCCGCGGCATTGTTGAAAATACGCACACCGCCGTGAAGGCGGTGAAGGCGTCCAGCGCGACGCAGCAGGGGCCGGTGGTGATCGGTATGCCGGCGTCGATTTCCGCCGTGCTGTCCGTGCCGCTGATCCAGGCGTTCCGGCGGGCGATGCCGGGCATATCGCTGAAGTTCATGGAAGGCTATAGCGGCCACGTGCTCGAATGGCTGGGGGCGGGCCTGACCGATATTTCGATTCTGTACGACGCGCCACGGCTGAATATCGCTTCGCTGCGTGCGGAGGCCTTGCTGAAGGACGAACTGTTCCTGCTGGGACCGCGCGACGATCCCGCGGGCGTGGGCAGGGGGCCGGTGCAGGCGGCGCGCCTGAGCTGCATTCCCATGATTCTTCCAGGACGGCCGCACGGCGTACGGGTGCTGGTGGACGAGGCGCTGTCCGCGTTGGGGCTGGAGCCGAACGTGGAGATGGAAGTGGACGCCATGCATGCGATGTTGCAGCTGGTGGAGAGCGGGCTGGGCTACGCGGTGCTGTCGTATGCATGCGTGGCGCCGCAGATCGCGCAGGGCCGGATGCGGATATGGCGGATCGTGCAGCCGGGGATCACGCGGTCGCTGGTTATCGCGACGTCGACGCAGCGTCCGTCGACGAAGGCGGTGCGGATGTTGCGGACGATATTGCGTCGGCAACTGCATGATTTGATCGATCGGGGGCGATGGGCGCCTGATGCCGGGGTGTTTTCGTAAAGGCCGAGGTGGTCGTTGGGTCGGTCGCGGGCTCTATCTGGTTTTCCTGGCTTGTCCGATGGGTTGGTGGCCTGGCTGAGGTTGCTGGCATCGGTTGGTGTGTTTGGGGCGTCCGGCGGGGTAGTCGCCTGCCGTGGCCGTCCCGGTCGGGCGCTGCGGCGCGCGGGCGCCGCAGACCACTTCGCTGGCCTCGTCCGCCGGCCGCTCGCTGCCGGGGTTCTTTTTGATGGGTTGCCGGCTCGGCTTCCTACGGCATCCGCTCGTTCGCCCTCTACGGGCCGTCCCCGGCAGGCGACTACCCCGCCGGACTGCGGCATCTTCAATCCACGGCCGCTGCCTACGTCTGGGTTCTTGCCGCTGCGCTGCACAGCGGGGGGTGGTGGAAGAGTGGTGCGCGCCCGCTGAAGAGCGGCCCGCGGGGGCCGCTCTTCGGCTTACATGCCTGGGATACGCGGAGGGCGCACTTTGGCTGGGGTGCCTGGGATACGTGGAGGCCGGACTTTGGCGTGCGCGCTTGGGATGCGCGGGTTCACTTTGGCATGTGTGCTTGGCATGCGCTCGGGTGCCGGGTGAGAGGGCGGGATATCAAAAGGAAATGCTCGCCCGTAAAAGGGGCTGTCGGCGCGTAGCGATAAGGTGGCTGGGCGCGTGTTCGCCTGCATGGTGGCGGCGGATCGGGAAGGGCCCATTTGCGGCCTTGCAGCGCGATCTCGATATCTTGGGAGACCCCCCGCGTTGCAAAAGCTGGGCGCGGCGGGCTTTGCCAACCATATCGAGCTTCGAATGGCGGTCTGGCCCGAATCCTGGAATGCCGAGGTGCCGATCCAGTCCTACTGGTACGTCGGCGCGGACAAAGGCCAGGGATGGACGAACGCGCGGAAGGACCAGGTGGACTACTACAACGCGACGGGCGAGTTCGTGCCGGTCATAAAGGTAAAGATACCGGCGACCCATAGCGAGGACTATAGCTTCCACTATTACGACGACGACCAGGCCGTCCAACCGCTCAAGACCTAGTGTTGCGTCATGCGGCAGATGGACCGCCGGCCGCCGGCGGCGCCCCTGGGGCGCCGCCGTTTTTGTTTATGGGGTCTGGCGTGCACACGCAGGGGAACCGCGGCTGCAATTCGATACGCATCCCATACATGCAACGGGTCGCATATCAAAAGGGATGGTCTCTCAGGAAAAAGTTGGCATCGATGCGATGGGCAAGGATGGCTGCACAGGGTGGATTCTCCATCGGGAGATCCGCGCTCTGTCGTCGCCTTCGCGGCGTTCCAGCTTTTTTATGACGGACTTGGGAGAGCCCTATGAGATTCCATTCAGGCAATGCCGTGCTCGCGTTGTCCCTGCTCGTGGCCGCGCCGTGGGCGCATGCGAAGGATGAAGGAGGGACGGCAACGAAGGCGAAAGTGCACGCTACCGCGCATACGGCGAGCGACATGACCAGCCTTTATTACGACGACGGCAATACGCAGAGCTGCGGAAAGACGAACGGCGTTACGCTGCCTGCGTTCTACTGCTCCGGCATCATCATACGCGCGGCCGCGCCGGGCAATGGCTATAACTCCTGGAATCCGTCCCCGGCCGACGAACAGGATGGCGGGGTGTCTTTTTCGTACATTCGCAAGGATTCCAAGTTCGGTTCTTTCGTGGCCGGGAAGAGTAGCGGATTCACGCTATATCCCACCACCGGCGCATATGTGTATCGGGGCACCGACCGAAAATACCTGTTGAAGGTGGAATGTGCCTTCCCGCTCGATGGATGGACAGACCATCGGGGTGCGCCTATCGGGTGTGGCAAGCCCAATAACGAACCCGATGGAGGGGCCGCAGGGCAAATATGCCAGCAACAGGGCATCACCACCGCACAGCAGTGGATGACGCATTACCAGGCGTCGACATACAGCAACCCCAAGCTATATCAATGCGGGTTCGACATGAACCTGACCCAAAGTGCCCAGCCGGCGGATGCGTTCATGCAGATGATCGCCGCGATGAAACTGCTGGGTAATACGGCTTTCCAGGACCATAATGAGCTTCGCATCGCGGTGTGGGACAAGAGCTGGAACAAGCAGCTTCCCATCCAGTCTTTCTTCTATGTCGGTGAGCCGAACACCGAGGGCTGGACAAATGCGCGGACGGACCAGCAAGCCTACTACGCGCAGACCGGGGAATTTGTCCCGGTAATCAAAATCAAAACACCCGCGAGCAGCACTGACGAATTCAGTTTCCACTTCTATGCGGACGACCAGGCCGTTCAACCTCCGCCGCAATAAAGGAGTCCCATCGATGCGGAACTCCGTCCGCTCGTAGGCCGGTGGCGGCCAGCGCAAAAGGAAATGCGGCGCGCTGGCCGTACCGCGAGGACAGCACCCCGCGCCGCGCCGCCGATCCGTGCATCAACCGATTTTCATCCCGACGAGTCTTTCCGTTGCCGGATCGCGGTTCCGCTGATCATCTCCACCATCCGCGCGATATGCGTGAAATCCGCGTCTTCACCGCACATCGCGTGCGTCATCACGAGCATCTCGCGCACGGCCGACCCCACCACCATCGGTACGCCGATGGCCTCGGCTTCGTCCACGCACAGCCGCACGTCCTTGTAGGCCAGGCGCGCCGCGAAGCCGATATCGAAAGTGCCCGTCAGTACCGCCTTCGGGAACTTGTCCTGGCTGGCCGTATTGCGGCCGGATCCCGCGTTGATCACGTCCAGCATGACCTTCGGATCCAAGCCCGCCTTCACGCCCATGGCCATCGCCTCTGAGGTAATGGCCACGGCGGACGCCGACATCAGGTTGTTGGCGAGCTTCATGCTTTGTCCCATTCCGGCTTCGCCGCCCAGGTAGAACACCGGCCCGAAATGCCGCAGCACCGGCAGCAGCGCGTCGTAGTCCGCCTGCGGGCACGCCGCCATGACGGCGAGCGTGCCGGCGCGCGCGCCGCCTACGCCGCCGCTGACCGGCGCGTCCACATAGACGATGCCGCGCTTGGCCAGCAACGCACCGACCTGGCGCGCCACGCGTGGACCGATGGTCGACAGGTCCACCACGCGCTTGACCTTGCCGCCGCCCAGCAGCCCGTCCGCCGAGGTGGCGACGTGCTGCACGATTTCCGGCGTGGGCAGGCTAAGGAAAATGGTTTCCGTCGCGTCCGCCACCTCGCGTGCACTGCCGCAAGCCCGGGCGCCCTTGTCCGCCAGCGCCTTAACCGACGCGGCGTTGGTGTCGTAGACCGCCAGGGAGAAGCCCGCGTCCAGCAGGCGCCCCGCCATGGGCCCGCCCATATTGCCCAATCCGATGAATCCATAGCTCTGCGATTGCATGATGACTCCGATGGAAGAAAGTAAATCCCGGACCCCACTCCCGGCCGGTGCTACGGTCGCACGCGAGCGCTCGCCATGATGGCCGGGGGATCTCTCAGCGCGGGGTCAGTCCGATCTGCTGCGCCAGCGTGGCGACCTCCTTGGTGTCCTTGGCCAGCAGGGCGGCGAACGGCGCCGGGCCGCGCTCCGCCGCCGACGGAATACGGGCCGCGAGCTGGTCGATCCTGGCCTTGTACTCGGGACTGTCCAGGACTGCCGACAGCGCGCTCGCCAGTTTGTCCACCACCGGCTTGGGCGTATCCTTTGGCGCCACCACGCCGTTCCAGATCGCCAGGTTGAAGGCCGGCAACCCCCCTTCGGCAAAAGTGGGCACGTCCGGCATTTGCGGCAGGCGCTGCGGCGTGGACACCGCGATCGCGCGGATGCGCTTGTCCTGGTGCAGCGGCATCATCGTGACCGTCTGGTCGATGACGGCGTCGATGGTGCCCGCCATCAGGTCGGACAACGCCGGACCGGAGCCGCGGTACTGGATCAGTTCGCCCTGCGTCTTGGAGATATTCAGGAACAGGCCTTCCGCGAGGTGCGCGGTGGTGCCGGGACCGCCCGAACCGAAGTTCAGCTTGGGACCGCCCGAACGCATGCGCTTGAGCATGTCGGGCAGGCTCGTGATCCCGCTCTTGTTGCTCACCGAAAGCACCATGGGCACCGTCGCCACCGTTCCGATGGGCGACAGGTCCCGCACCGGGTCGACATGGGCGCTGGGATAGAGCTGCGGGATGATGGCCAGCGACATATTGCTGAACATCAGCGTATAGCCGTCGGGTTCGGATTTCATCAGGCGCTGGTAGCCGATCAGTCCACCCGCGCCCGTGGTGTTTTCCACGACGACGGACTGGTTCAGCTTGGTCGTCAGCCCGCTGGCAATCTGGCGCGCCAGTGCGTCCAGCGTGCCGCCCGGCGCGACCGCGACGATCATCACGATGGGGCGGGAAGGAAAGGTGTCGGCCCGGGCTGGCCCGCCGAGCAGCAACGCGGCGGCGCAGCCGATAAGGAATCGCAACATGTCTGTCTCCTGGTGGTGTCGGTAGGTTTGTGCCTACGCTTGCTTGACCGGTCCAGGCACGTGTCCTGGCCGGGTGTGAACCAATACTAGCCACGCGGCATGGCCCGACACCCTCCACCATCGGCATACCAGAGTGCCGATTTTCGGCATAGCGCCTAGCGCCGCGCGGGCAGGGTCAGTCCTTGCAACAGTCCGGCAACATCATCCATATGGTCCAGGTCATGGATGGCATGCAGGCTGCGTTCGATCTGGCCTTGATCCAGCCCGGCGCGGGGCGCCAGGTGCCGGTACTTCGCATCGACGTCGGCCCACTCGATGCCGCGCGAGCCGGCGCCGCGCGGCGCCTGGCAGGTCGCCGAGTGCACTTCGCCGTTCTTCATCCATATGGCGACGCCGCCGCCGTGGCGATGGGGAAACCGGTCGGGCAGCGGCGCAGGGTTCGGGTCGTATTGCACCTTGTCCTGCAAGGCGTCGATGACCGAGTCGCGCATCTTCGCTTCGCTCAGGTTGTCCCAGCCGAAGCCGCGTTCGACAACGGACGCCGCCACGAAATAGGGAAGGCTGTGCGCCGCTTCCACGAGATTGCGCGGATGCGGCTCGCCCGCGAAGCTGGTGTGCTGCACGGCGGCGGAGATGACGATGCGGTCGACGCACGCGGGATCCACGCCGCCTTGCCGTGCTGCGGTCGCCGCCGCCTCGGCCACGGCATGGAAAGGATGGGCGCCCGGCATCAGCTTGATCGCCATATCGGTCACGATGTCCCAACTGGCGCCGAAGTCGCGAGTGATGTCCTCGCGTGCCTGTCCGCCCATGGCGTCCAGGAAGCCGCGGGGTGTTTCCAGGATGGTCGCGTCGCCCTCGAAGCCGGCGTGCGCGGCGAGCGCCGCCTGGATGCCCAGCATGGCGGCCAGGCCGGCATGGTATTCGCGGGCGCAACTGGTGTCGGCCGCGACCGCCATGCCGCTGGCGGAACTGGCCGCCAGCGCCAGCGCGTGCGTCATGGCCTTCACGTCCAGGCCCAGCAAGCGCCCGGCAGCCACCGTCGCGCCGAATACGGTCGATACGGATCCATGGAAACCGCGCTGCATGCGGCCCGGTGTCAGGGATTCGTCGATGCGGCCGGCGACTTCATAGCCCAGTACCATCGCCTCCAGTACCGCGCGGCCGGAGCGGCCAAGTCGTTCGGCCAGCGCCAGCGAGGTGGTGCAGACGATGGTGCCGATATGGGCGATGCTGCGCAGGTCGCTGTCGTCCGAGGCGGCCGCGTCGCTGGCCACCGCATTGACACGGGCGGCGCGCGAGGCAGGCTGGCGGCCGCCCTGGAACCACACCGTGGCCTGCGCGCTGCCGCCATCGGCGGCTTCGAGTTCGCGGACCATGCGGGCGGACGGGATGTCGTAACCCATGGAGGCGCTTGCGATGGTGCTCGCCACGCTCATCTTGGCGTGTTCGAGCGCCAGCGGCGGGATGGCCGATGCCGGCGTCGCCACGGCGTGGCGCGCCAGATCCTGCGTGATGGTCATGCTTATTCCCCTTGGGAGTCTGTCCGGCGCGGCCGCGCGTTCATTGCGCCGTCGCACCCAGTGCCTTGATGATGGGTGGCCACTTTTCCAGGTCGCTGCGGATCAGCGCGGAGAAATCCCGCGACGAGGCCAGCGGCACCGGCGCCATGTCGAAGCCCTGCTCGGTCAGCTTGGTGCGCAGGGCAGGATTGCCCAGCGCGGCGTCCAGTTCCCGGTGCAGGCGCGCGACGCGGTCCTGCGGAACGTTGGCGGGCGCGATCAGGCCGAACCACAGGGTGACCTCGTATCCCTTCATTCCGCTCTCGTCGAGGGTCGGCACATCGGGCAGCAGCGGCGAACGCTGCAGGCTGGTGACGGCCAGGGCCTTCAGCTTGCCGCCGCGTATCAGCCCGATCGCCGCCGGAATGTTGTACAGGCCCATGTCGACTTCCTTCGACATGATGGCCACCATGCCTTGCGGCGCGCCGGTGTAGGCCACATGCATGAGCGGCTTGTTCAGCTGTTGCCCCAATACGACCCCGGCGATGTGATGGCTGGTGCCCACTCCGCTGGAGGAATAGCTGAATTTGTTGGCGGGCGCGGCCTTGATCGCCGCGGCGAGCTGCCCCACGTTGCCATAGGGAGAATCCGGCGCGACGACCAGCACATTCGCGATGTTCGCCATCAATCCGATGTGCGTGAAGTCCTTCAACGAGTCATAGCCGGGTTTTGCGTACAGCGCCTGGTTGGTAATCATGGTGCCCTGGGCAGCCAGGCCGATGGTGTAGCCATCCGGCTGTGCGCGGGCGATGTCCACCGTACCGATGGTGCCGCCCGCACCCCCCTTGTTCTCCACGACGATGGCCTGGCCCAGCTGGCTCGCCAGCTGGTTGGTGACGGCGCGCGACAGCGTATCGGCCGCGCTGCCCGCGGCGTAGGGAACGATCATTTTCAAGGGCCGCGTCGGATAGGCGTCCTGGGCACGGACCGCGGCCGGACCGAGCAGCAGGGCGACGGCCGCAATGGCGGCGCCGCGGCGCAAAAAGGGAACGCGCATGGTGGTCTCCTCCTGGATGTTCCCGATACACCGATGGGTTCCGAGCGTTGAGAATTGTTGTCGCCCGGAACACGACTATAGGTGGCGGTCCAGCGGACGTCATGCGAAATTCTTTGGCGTTTCTTTAGCCAGGCTCAACAATGAATGCGGGCGGACGGAGACATCCATGCACAAGCTGCGCAATATCCTGGGACCCCTGCGGGTGTTGGACGCGGTGCATCGCGCCGGCGGCGTCGGTCGCGCCGCCGAACGGCTGCATGTGACGCCGGGCGCGGTAAGCCACCAGCTTCGGGCGCTGGAGGCCGCGCTCGATACACGGCTATGCCGCAAGACGGGACGCGAGGCCGTCCTGACGCCCAGCGGCTTGCAACTGGCCTTGCGGGTCGCCGAGTTGTTCGACCGTGTCGAAGAAGCCGTGGACGAGGCCCGGTCGCGCGGCAAGACGCGGCGCATCCGGCTGAAGGTGATTCCCAGCTTCGCCATCAAGTGGCTGATGCCGAGGCTGGCCGGGTTCTATGCGCTGCACGCCGACATCGACCTGGAAGTGGCCACCGTCACGCGCGCGGACGATGTCGGCCTGGACGATGCCGACTTCGTGGTGCGGCGCGGCCATGGACGGTGGCCCGGCACGCACGCGGAGCGCCTGTTCGACGATGTGCTGGTGCCCGCCTGCTCGCCCGCGCTGGCGCCGGCCATCCGCTCGCCGCGCGACGTGCTGGCGCACAAGCTGCTGCATTCCATGATCGCGCCCACCAGTTGGGACGCCTGGCTGGCCGCCGCCGGCCTGCCGACGGAACAGGCGCGCCTGCTGCCCTTGGCCAATGCCGCCTTGTGCCTGCAGGCGGCCGTGCAGGGCGTGGGCATTGCCTTGACGCAGCAGGCCTATATGTGGGACGAGATCGAACGCGGGGTGCTGGTCCATCCCCTGACCGCGGCATTGCGCAGCGGCGAAGGTTATTACCTGGTCAGCGCGCCAGGCACCATGGAGCTGCGGCCCTACGCCGACTTCTCGGCGTGGGTGAAGTCGCTGGCCGGATCCACCTGCGCGGACCGGGGATAGCGAAGGCCGCCAAAGCCGGCCTTCACTCGCGATTGCCGGTGCCCAGGAACTGGTTCGGCCGCCGCAAGGCCGGGTCATAGGGATTGACCTGCGCGCCGATGGCGCGGGCCTCCTTGTGCAGCATCTCCACGATCAAGGGCAGGCGTTCGCCACTGAGCCGTTCCGCCGGCGCGGCCACGCTGAGCGCGGCGACGGTGTCGCCGTTACGGTCCTCGATGGGGACGGACAGGCCGGCGATGCCGGGGAAAAGGCCTGGGCCGGTGCTGTAGGCATAGTTGCTTTCCAGGCATTCCTTGATCCGCACCCGCATGGAGATCTCGTCGATGAAGCCAAGGTGGTGCAGGCGCGGGATGTTGAAGCGGATGACTTCCTCGCGTTCCGCGGGCGGCAGGCGCGCCAGCAGCACCAGCCCGGCCTGGCCCAGGCCCAGCGGCACGCGGCCCCCGATATCGCCGGTATGCGAGCGTACCGGGAAGGGGCCGTCGATACGGTCCAGGCACACCGCGTCGAAGCCATGGCGCACCAGGATGAAGATGGTGTCGCTCAGCATTCCGCACAGGCGCAGCATCGACGGACGGTAGACCTCCCGCAGGTTGGAGCGGTGCCGGCCCGCGGCCGAACCCAGTGCATAGAAGGCTACGCTGAGCTGGTATGCCTTGCTGTTCGGCGGCTGCTCCACGGCGTCTTCCTGGATCAGCGCCTGCAGGACGCGGTGCGTGGTGGCCGGCGCCAGCCCCGCGCGCTGCGCGATCTGCGTCAGGCGCAGCTTTTCCCCTTTGGCGTCGGCGAGTACCCGCAGCACGGTGAACGCGCGCTGCAGGACCCCCGTGGAAGATCCGTCGTTGTCCCGCGTATCAGAATCCGTCATATGTCCATTCCATGGGATCGCAACATCCGCGTCCAAAGTCAGGCAGAAATTCTATCAAACGGAATAAATGGAAGAAATAGTCGGTTGTACGGAAAAACCCGGTTGACCATCCAATTGGCCCGCCCATAGACTGGCTGCCAATCCGCGTAGGCCGCCAAGCGCGGCGGGCGGCCCATATCCGGAACGGCAGGGGGCATATGTCTTTTCTACGACTGGAAAAAATCTCCAAGGACTACGGCGACCTGCGCGTGGTGCGGGATCTCGACCTGTCGGTGGAGCAGGGCGAGTTCGTTTCGCTATTGGGGCCTTCCGGCTGCGGCAAGACCACCACCCTGCAGATGATCGCGGGCTTTGCCGAGGTCACGCGCGGCCGCATCCTGCTGGACGGCCGCGATATCACCCATGCCAAGCCCAATACGCGTGGCCTGGGCATCGTGTTCCAGAGCTACGCGCTGTTCCCGCATCTGACCGTGGTCGACAACGTCGCCTTCGGCCTGGCCATGCGCAAGGTGGGCCGCGCCGAACGCATCGAGCGGACGCGGGAAGTCCTGGCCTTGGTGAAGCTGGACCAGCATGCCGGGCGTTATCCGCGCGAACTGTCGGGCGGACAGCGGCAGCGGGTGGCGCTGGCGCGCGCCCTGGTCATACGCCCGCCAGTGCTGTTGCTCGACGAACCCTTGTCGAACCTGGATGCCAAGCTGCGCGAGGAAATGCAGTTCGAGCTGCGCGGCATCCAGCGCAAGACCGGCACCACCACCCTGATGGTGACCCACGACCAGGCCGAGGCGCTGTCGATCAGCGATCGCGTCGTGGTCATGGAAGAAGGCCGCGCCACGCAGATCGACCGGCCCTACCGCATGTACGAGCATCCCGAAAGCGAGTTCATCTCGCGCTTCGTCGGCAAAACCAACTTCCTGGCGGCCACCGTCACGCGCGCCGGGGCGCAGGCCGAAGTGCGCAGCGGCGACCTGCGGTTCGACGTGGATGGGCAGGGGTTGCATCAGGGCGACGCCGTACGCGTTTGTTTGCGGCCGGAGAAACTGCGGTCCGTGGCGCCGGGCCAGGGCAAGCTCAGCGGCACGGTGGCGACGCGCTACTTCCTGGGCAGCCAATGGATGTACGAAGTCGATACGCCGCTGGGCGCGCTGACGGTCCTCACGCCCAATGACGGGCGCGCCCCGCATGCCGACGGCGACCGCATAGGCGTGGATTGGGCGGCCGGCGTGGTGCGCGTGCTGCCGGCCGGCGCACGGGAGCGCGCGGCATGAGCGCGGCGGGCCACACCGAGGCGCCGGCGCGCGCCTTGGGCATGCCGCGGCGCAATGTGGACGGCCTGCCCGCCATCCTCGGTTCGATTCCCGTCGGGCTGCTCTTCCTCACGCTGGTCGTGACTCCGCTGGCGCTGACTTTCGCGCTGACCTTCAGCCCATTCGACTACAACGCCGGCATCCAGCCCGGCTACACGCTGCACCACTATGCGGAGGTGCTGACCGATTCCTACTTCGTCGGCATTTTCTGGCGGACCCTGTGGATCTCGGTGGTGACCACGCTGATCTGCGTGATGGTCGGCGTGCCGGAAGCCTACATCCTGAGCCGCATGCGCAAGCCGTGGCGCTCGATCTTCCTGCTGGCCGTGCTGTCGCCCCTGCTGATCTCCCTGGTGGTGCGCGCGTTCGGCTGGAGTATGTTGCTGGGACCGTCCGGGCTGGTCGGGCAGGCGGCGGAGGCGCTGGGACTTGGGCCGCTGCTGTACACGCCCACGGCCATCGTGATCGGCCTGGTGCACATCATGCTGCCCTTCATGATCATTCCGGTGTGGACGTCGCTGCAGAAACTCGATCCTTCCGTCGAACACGCGGCCTATTCGCTGAATGCGTCGCGCGCGCAAACGTTGTGGCGGGTGGTGTTGCCGCAGTGCATGCCGGGCGTGCTGTCCGGCAGCCTGATCGTGTTCGGGCTGAGCGCCAGTTCCTTCGCAATACCCGCCTTGCTGGGCGGGCGCCGGCTGAAGATGGTCGCCACCATCGTGTACGACGAATTCCTGACCGAGCTGAACTGGCCGCTGGGCGCCACCCTGGCGATCCTGCTGCTGGTCCTCAACGTCATCATCATGATGGCCTACAACCGCGTCATCGAGCGGTCGTACCGCCGCAGCCTGGGCTGACCGCCATGCACCTTCGCGAGGACCTGCCATGTTGAAGAACGGGCCGCTGGCTTTGGCGTTCAATGCGCTGGTCGTGGCGTTCGTGCTGGCGCCGCTGGTGGTGGTCTGCCTGGTGGCATTCACCCCGGAAGCGACGTTGACCGTCCCGACCGCGGATTTCTCCCTGCGCTGGTTCCGCGCCCTGTTCGAGCATGCCGACTTCATGCAGTCGTTCCGCAACAGCCTGGTGCTGGCGACGCTGTCGGCCACGCTGGCCGTATGCCTGGCGCTGCCGGCGGCCAGCGCATTGACCCGCTACCGCTTTCCTGGACGCGAGCTGCTGAACGGGCTGCTGCTGTCGCCGTTGATGATTCCGCATCTCGTACTGGGCGTCGCGCTGATGCGTTTTTTTGCGCTGATCGGCACCAGCGGGAGTCTCGCCTGGCTCGTCGCCAGCCATGTGATCGTCGTCACACCTTACGTGCTGCGCCTGCTGGTCGGCTCGCTGGTGGGTTTCGACCGGTCCATCGAGCACGCCGCATTGTCGCTCAGCGCGAGCCGCGCTGCGGTCTTCTTCAAGGTGACCCTGCCGCTGATCGTGCCCGGTGTTTTCGGCGGCTGGCTGCTTGCCTTCATCAACAGCTTCGACGAACTGACGATGTCGGTGTTCATCACCGCGCCGACCACCGTCACCTTGCCGGTGCGCATGTACATGTATGCCACCGAATCAATCGACCCCATGATGGCCGCGGTGTCGGCCATGGTGATCGGCCTGACCGTGCTCGCGATGCTGTTGCTGGACCGCGTCTATGGCCTGGACCGTGTGCTGGTGGGGCAGCGATGACACTGAAGCGAACGAAGCGACCATGCCCTTGTTGACGCGCTTGTCCGAGCGCCACCGGCCCACGGTGGCCTTTGTCCTGGATGGCCGTCCGGCGCAGGCGCTGGCGGGGGACACCGTGCTGACCGCCGTGCTGACACAGGCCGAACGCCTCCGTCAGACCGAGTTCAGCGGCGCGTCGCGTGCCGGGTTCTGCATGATGGGCGCATGCCAGGACTGCTGGATGCGGCTGGAAGACGGCACGCGGCTGCGCGCCTGCTCCACCTTTATCGCACCGGGCATGCGCCTGGTATCCACGGCGCCGGAGTTCCATTCATGAACGACACGCGCGCCGTCATCGTCGGGGCCGGCCCGGCCGGCATACGCGCCGCGCAGGTGCTGGTCGGCGCCGGCCTGCGGCCCATCGTGCTGGACGAGGCCCCGCGCGCGGGCGGGCAGATCTACCGGCAGCCTCCGCCCGGGTTCGACCGGTCCGGGCGCGAGCTGTACGGCTTCGAGCATCGCAAGGCCCATCGCCTGCACCGCGCCATGGAGGCGCTGCTGCCCGCCATTGATTACCGGCCCGGTGCGCTGGTCTGGAATTGCGAGGACCGCCTGCTGGACGTCCTGCACGGGGGCCGCAACCATGCCATCGGCTACGACCGCCTGATCCTCGCGACGGGCGCCACCGATCGCGTCCTGCCCTTTCCCGGCTGGACCACGCCCGGCGTCTATACGTTGGGCGGCGCGCAGGTGGCGCTGAAGTACCAGGGCTGCGGCATCGGCCGGCGCGTAGTGTTCATGGGAACGGGCCCATTGCTGTACCTGGTGGCCTACCAGTACGCCCGCGCGGGCGCCGGCGTGGCTGCCGTGCTGGACACCGCCGGCACCGCGGACCGCGTGTCGGCCTTGCCCGGGATGCTGCGCGCGCCCGGCGTGCTCGCCAAGGGGCTCTATTACATGGCGTGGCTGCGGCTGCACGGCGTGCCGGTGTACCAGGGCGTGCGCCCGGACCATGTGGTCGGGCACGACCGGGTCAGCGGCATTGCATTCCGCGCCAGGGGCGATGCGGCGGCAGACCTTCGGCGCATTGCCTGCGACGCCGTGGCCTACGGGCTGGGCTTGCGTGCCGAGACGCAGCTCGCGAGCCTGAGCGGCTGCGACTTCGACTTCCATGGCCGCGACCGCGCCTGGCTGCCGCGCCGCGATGTTGCGGGACGGGCGACCGTACCGGGCGTTTATCTGGCGGGCGACGGCGCGGGTATCGCGGGCGCCGACGCGGCCGAACTGGCCGGCGAGCGCGCCGCCCTGGCCTTGCTGGAGGACATCGGCGTGCCGGTGGCGGACCGCCGTATCGCCGTGCTGCAACGCCGGCTGGCGCAGCAGCAGAAATTGCGCGATGCGCTGGAACGGGCCTTTCCGTTTCCGGCGGACTGGGCCGCCACGCTGGGCGACGACGTAATCCTGTGCCGCTGCGAGGAAATCACCGCGGGCGCCTTGCGCGAGTCGGCGCGTGCGCAGGGCGCGGGCGAGCTCAACCGCATGAAAGCCCTGACGCGCGTCGGCATGGGCCGGTGCCAGGGGCGAATGTGCGGCGCCGCCGCGGCCGAATTGCTGGCGCAGGCCAGCGGAGTGGCGCTGCCGCAGGTGGGCCGGTTACGGGCCCAGCCGCCGGTCAAGCCCATCCCGGTGTACCCCTTCCGTGAAGGCACGGCCTGGCCCTTGCCGGACTTGCCGGACCTGGCAGGGCCCCTGGACACCGGGATCGTCTCCAGCCTGCGGGCGGACGGGGTCGAGGCTGGGGCCTACGCGGCCGAACCGCTGTCGCCGCGGGCGGCGCCATGATGGAACGCATCGATACCGAAGTCGCCATCATCGGGGGCGGCATCGTGGGGGCGAGCGCGGCGCTTTTCCTGCGGCGGCGCGGCTTGCCGGTGACCCTGTTGGAAGCGGGCGCGTGCGGCGCCAAGGCCAGCGGCGTGAACTATGGCGGGGTGCGGCGGCAGGGCCGGCCCCTGGAGCAAATGCCCCTGGCGCGGCGCGCGCACCAGTTGTGGGGCCAACTGCCCGCGCTGATCGGCACGGATTGCGAATATGTACGCTCCGGCCATCTCAAGCTGGCGCGCACGGACGCCGATGTCGCCGAACTGGAACGTTATCGGCACGCCACGCGCGGCTTCGGCATGGACCTGGAAATGCTCGACCGCGCGGCGCTGGACCGTCGTTTCGGCTGGCTGGGCGCCAGCGTGATCGGCGGTTCCTTCTGCCCCGAGGATGGCCACGCCAATCCGCGCCTGGTGTCGCCGGCATTCGCCCTCGCCGCGCGGCGCGCTGGCGCGCAGGTCCGCGAGCAGGTCGCGGTCGACAGCGTGCTGCATGACGGCGAACGGTTCGTATTGCGCGCCGGCGCGGCATTGGAAGTGCGCGCCCGCCGCCTGTTGAACTGCGCGGGGGCGTGGGCGCATCGTTTCGCGGCCGCCTTCGGGGAAGCGGTGCCTGAAACCGCCATACATCCGTTGATGATGGTCACCGAGCCGCTGCCGCCCTTCATGACGGTCAGCCTGGGCATGCAGGGCGGCGGCATCTATGCGCGCCAGGTGGACCGCGGCAATTGCGTGATCGGCGGCGGGCGCGGCGTTTCGTCCAGTCCCGACTTCGCCCGGCCTGGCCGCGCGCAGATCGCGGCGTTGCTGGGCAAGGCGGCGGACCTGTTGCCCGCCCTGCGCAGTGCGCACGTCATCCGTTTCTGGTCCGGTGTCGAGGGCAGCATGCCCGACCATAATCCGGTGCTGGGGCCCAGCGCCACCACGCCGGGGCTGTTTCATGGCTTCGGGTTTTCCGGGGCCGGCTTCCAGATCGGGCCGGCGGCCGGCGAAGTGCTGGCCGACCTCGCCGCCACCGGCACGACCGGAATTGCCATCGATGCCTTCCGCATCGACCGTTACGCGGCCGTCGCTCATGCGGCCGGCGATAGCGCGCTTCGTTTCCATGGGCACTCGCTGGAGTCGACATGATGAATCGGAATCGCCGCAGGACCATCCGCCCCGGCCGTGCCAAGTGGCTGGCGGGCGCCATCATGCTGGCCGCGCTGTCGGCCGGCGCCGCCGCGCAACAGAAGACGCTGTATGTCGGCATGAACGGCGGCGATATGGAGCGCGCCTTTACGCAGCACGTCTTTCCGGCCTTCGAAAAGGCCAACAACGTGAAGATCGTCGTCGTGCCCGGGACCTCCACCGAGGTCCTGGCCAAGGCCCAGGCCTACAAGAACACGCCGCAGATGCACGTCATGTTCCTGGACGACGGCGTGATGGCGCGTGCGGTGTCCATGGGGTTGTGCGAAAAGCTGCAGGACAGTCCGGTGCTGAAGGACCTGTATCCCGCGGCGGTCATGAAGGACGGCATGGCCGCGGGCATCGACATGGGCATGACGGGCCTGGGCTACAACACCCGCCTGTTCAAGCAGAACGGCTGGGCGGCGCCGACTTCCTGGGGCGATCTGGCGGACCCGAAGTACAAGGGCAAGGTGGTGTTCCAGTCGGCCGCCAACAGCACCTTCGGCCTGCATGGCTTCCTGATGTTCAATCGCATGCAAGGCGGCGACGACCAGCATGTCGACCCCGGCTTCGCCAAATGGGGCGACACCATCGGGCCCAATGTGCTTGAATACATTCCCAACTCCGCCAAACTGGCCGAGATGATCCAGTCCGACGAGGCGGCCATTTTTCCGTTGACGCCCACCGCCATCGCGCGCCTGAAACGCCGCGGCATCCCGGTGGAGTATGCGCAGCCGAAGGAGGGGTCGGTGATCCTGATGGTGGGCGAATGCGTGGTGGCCAGGAACTCCGAACCGGAACTGGCGCAGAAGCTGGCGCTGTACCTGTTGTCGCCGCAGGCGCAGGCCAGCGCGCTGCAGTACGGCGGCCATTTCCCGTCGAACCGTACCGTGCAGGCCGACGCCGGCAACCAGGACATGCTCAAGCAGTTCCAGGCCTATATGCAGACCGCCAAGGTGCTGGACTGGGATGCCATCAATGCAACGCGCGCGGCGTTCAACGCGCGCTGGAACCGCACGGTGGAGCGGTGAATCCGTCGCCCCGAAGGAGGAAAGTATGAGCGGCACAGTATTCGATTTCCAGGGCAAGGTCGCGGTCGTCACTGGCGGCTCGCAGGGGATAGGCGAGGCCTGCGCCCGGCGTATCGCCCGCGATGGCGCCGCCGTGGCGATCTGGGACGTCGCCGACGGCCCGGGGCAGGCCCTGGCGCAGGCCCTCGAACGCGAGGGCGCACGCGCCGCTTACATCCGCTGCAACGTGGCGGACAAGGCGGCGGTGGACGCCGCCGTGGCGGCCACGCGCCAGGCCTACGGCCGCATCGACTACCTGGTCAGCAACGCCGGTATCGTCCGCACGGGCAACTTCCTGGACATCACCGAGCAGGAATGGGATGAGGTGCTGGACGTCAACCTGAAGGGCGCCTTCCTGGTGGGGCAGGCGGTGGCCCGCGTCATGGTGGAGCAGGGCGGGGGCGCCATCGTGCACATGAGCTCGGTCAACGCCGTCATGGCGATTCCCACCATCGCCGCGTACAACGTGAGCAAGGGCGGTCTCGGCCAACTGACGCGCGTGATGGCCCTGGCGCTGGTGGACCACGGCATCCGGGTCAACGCGGTGGGGCCGGGCACCATCGCCACGGAGCTGGCGCGCAAGGCGGTCCTGGCCGACGAGTCCACGCGCGCCCGGCTGATGAGCCGCACCCCCATGCGGCGCCTGGGCGAGCCGGCGGAAGTGGCCGATGCCGTGGCCTACCTGCTGAGCGACGCCGCCAGCTATATCACCGGAGAGACGCTGTTCGTCGACGGCGGCCGGCTGGCGCTGAACTACACCGTTTGACCGCGCGATTTTTTCCTCTGGACCGGCGCGCGGGCTTTTCTCCGCGCCGGGAACCGCCTACGATGGCTGCTTCCCGACCGTCCGGGCCGGGCCATTCTCGCAACAGAGGAAAAGCACAATGATCGGTTTTGAAATCCACGCGCGCCAACGCGCCGTGTCCGCCGAGGTCGCGCAGCGTTTCGCCGCCATCCCCGTCGCCAATATCAGCGACGTCATGTCGCGCATGGCCGCAGGCGGTACGCGCCTGCGCCCGATGCACGACGGCACGGTCATGTCCGGACCGGCGCTGACCGTCAAGACGCGCCCGGGCGACAACCTGATGGTGCACAAGGCCCTGGGCATGGCCCAGCCGGGCGACGTCATCGTCGTGGACGCGGGCGGCGACCTGACCAACGCCATCATCGGTGAACTGATGGCCGGTTATGCGCAGACCCGCAAGATCGGCGGCATCGTCATCAATGGGGCCATCCGCGATGCGGGCGCCTTGCGTCGCAGCTCGCTGCCCGTGTATGCCGCCGGCGTGACGCATCGCGGTCCCTACAAGGACGGGCCGGGCGAGATCAACTGCGCGATCGCGCTGGACGGCATGGTGATCCAGCCGGGCGATCTGGTCATCGGCGACGAGGACGGGCTGCTGTGCATTCCGTACGACCAGGTCGAAAGCGTCTACCAGGCCGCCGCCGCCAAGCACGCCGCCGAGGAAAAGACCGTCGCCGATATCGCCGCCGGCAAGCTGGACACCAGCTGGATCGATGCGCGGCTGTCGCAGCTGGGCTGCGTCATCCATACGCGCTAGCACTGCCAGTCACGGCCTAGTAGGCGTGCTCCGGCGCCGGGAAGCTGCCATCCTTCACGGCGCGCACGTAGGCCTGCACGGCTTGCTGGATGCTGCCCGCCCCGTCCATGAAGTTGCGCACGAAGCGCGCCTTGCGGCCGGGGAAGATATCCAGCATGTCGTGCAGTACCAGTACCTGGCCTGAACACCCGGCGCCGGCCCCGATCCCGATGGTCGGGATGCCGACGTCCGCGGTGATTTCGGCGGCCAGCGCCGCCGGCACCATCTCGTACAACAGCATATTGGCGCCCGCGTCCCGCATCACGCGCGCCTGCTGCTTCAGGTGCGCCGCCCCGGACTCGTCCTTGCCTTGCACGCGATAGCCGCCCAGGGCATGCACGAACTGCGGCGTCAGGCCCATATGGGCGCAGACCGGAATGCCCCGCTCGGACAGGAAGGCGACAATCTGCGACATCCACGGCGTCCGGCCGTCCATGCCTTCGACCTTGACCATCTGCGCGCCCGCAGCCATCAGCCGCGCCGCGCTGGCGTACGCCTGGGCCGGCGATTCGTGGTAGCTGCCCCAGGGCATGTCGGCCAGGACCCACGCGGTCTTGTTGCCGCGCACGACGCATTCGGTGTGATAGATGATGTGTTCCAGGGTCACCGGAAGCGTGGAGGTCTGCCCCTGGACGACGTTGCCCAGGGAATCTCCCACCAGCAGGATGTCAACCCCGCACTGGTCCAGCAGCGCGGCGAAGCTGGCGTCATAGCAGGTCAGCATGGCGAGCTTTTCGCCGCGCTGGTGCATCGCGGCCAGGGTGGCCAGGGTGATGGGCTTGCGCGGTGCTTGCGGCGCTTGGGCGGCGGTCGGATACATGGCGGGCCTTCGATCTTTCGTTGCGAAATGGCGGAACGCGGCGCACAGCGATAAAGCGCCGCCAAGGCGCATTCTATCGGCTGCAGCCCGGCGGGGCGATGCAGGGGTGACGAGGGCAAGACGGGACGATCCATCCTTCGGTGTGGCGGGTGGTGCGCACGCCAGACCCTGGCGGAACCGCACCGGGCACACCCGGTACTCAAGCGGTCTTTTGGTGAGACAGGCGGTATGTACATTCCAGGTGTCAGCGCGCTTTGGCATTCGATAGGCGCCCGGCCACGCCAAGATCCGTCGCAAACGGCGGGCGCCGGATATACCGGCCTGCTCATCGCGGGAATCCAGGGGGCCGCCAGCCCCCAACAGGTCGACGACGTCAGGACCCTGCTGGGCCGTTTGCAGCAGGACCCGCGCGGGAAAATCCTGCTGAGCGCCATGCAGGCCCTCCATGCGCACCACGGCAGCCTGCCGACGATCGTCCTGGAGCGCGCACCCGGCCTCGGCCGGCCCTCGCTGGCGCGCCCTGTCGCAGGAACGACCTGGTATCTCGACATGCATGCGCTGGACAATGGCGGCATCACCGAGGCCGTGCGCGAACTGGCGGCGGTGTACAACAACATGGCCGGCGCCGGGGCGGCGGTGGGTGCGGCGCACGCGGACCCGTTCCAGTCGTATACGCAGGACTCCCGCCGGCGGCTCGATCCCGATCTCGAAAAGGCCTGGGACAGCTGGATCGGCGCGGTGCGGACGGACGGCAGGCTGTGGCACGTACGGCGCAGCGTCGTGCAGCAGCTGCGTATCGACCTGAAGGAAAGACAGTGCCATGGCGGCCTGAGCCGCGACGACTTCGCCAGCCTGATGCGCGCCATCCAGTTCGGGCGGGACACGCCGCCGCCTTGGTATTCGCCTATCGTCATCCGCGTGCACGCGGATGCGCCCGGCGACCATGTTCCGGATATGGGGCCGTTCCAGGGCAAGCGCCGCGGCCACCCGCCGCCGGCCCATGCCGGGGATGCAACGGCCGCGAACGAAGCCGCCTTGCCCGAGAACGCCTTGCCGCCGCTGCCCGATGACTTGCCGGCCCTGTGCCTCGACGGGATCCGGCGTCCTGACCTGCGCACGTTGCCCAGCGGCCTGCAGCTGCTGCGGGCGCGCAATATCGGCATCAGCCGGGTCCCGGCTTCCCTGCCGCCCTGCCTGAGGGTACTCGACCTGTCGAACAACGACTTGCGGGATGCGCCGCAGACGTTCGCGCTTCCGCCCACCGTCGAGGTGTTGCGGCTGGCCGGCAATCCGCTGGCCGCGCTGCCATACCGCCTGCCGGGCGGCCTGGTGGAGCTGGACGTGGCGCGCACCGATCTCCCGGCTTTGCCGGCGCTGCCGGCCAGCCAGCGGCGGCTGATCGCAAGCGATTGCTGTCTGGAGACGCTGCCGGAGAACCTGCCGCCCGACCTGGAATATATCGACGCCAGCCGCAACCGGATACGCAGCTTGCCCGCCCACCTTCCCCTGTCCCTGCGCATGCTGGATCTGTCGTCCAACGAACTGGACGGACTGCCGGCCTGCATCACGCGGCTCGTATCCTGCACGATCAACCTGGAACTGAATCCGCTGTCACCGCGCGATATCCCGCGGCCGGCGGCGGGCCAGCCCGGGCCGCGCATCCACTATTCCATGACGGACGTGGGCCGGGGCGGCTCCCGCCGGGGGCGGCCCAGGCTGGTGCGGGGGGAGCACCCGCATGCCATACCGCAATCGCAAAGCGGCGCCGTGCAGGCCAGCGTCGCGCGCTGGGTGGGTGGAACGGCGCCACGCATGGCACAGGCGCGGGCGCGCTGGGACGCGCTGGGCGATCTTCCCGACAGCGCCGAATTCGGCCAGCTGCTGGACCGCCTGCATACGGTGCAGGCCGCGCGCGATGCCGCCTTCCGGAACGATGTAGCGGAATGGCTGATGGAGCTCTCCATGCCGGACCGCAAGGCGCTGCGCGACGATACCTTCGCCGCTTGCGCGGAAGCGACCACCCGCTGCGAGGACCGTGTCGCGTGGACCTTCAACCAACTGAAGGCCCTGTGGCAGAACGATGACATCCGCCGCGGCCGGTACGATGGCCGTGTAGCTGAAGTCGTGGACGTGGCGCGGCAGATGTTCCGGCTGGAAGTCCTGACCGGAATCGCGCGGCGGAAGGTCGCCTCCATGACCGTGGTCGACGAGATCGAGGTCTACCTGGCCTACGTCGTGCAGCTGCGCAACGCATTGCAGCTGACGACGGTCGTGCCCGAGATGCGGTTCTACACCGTGTCGCACGTCACGGCGGACGACCTGGCGGATGCCTTGCAGGCGGTCCAGGCGCGCGAGGCCGCCGAGTTCGACGCCTTCCTCGCGCTGGACTACGAGCCTTGGCAGACCTTGCTGGCGCGGCTGCTGGGCGACCGCTATCAGCTCGCCCAGCAGCGCATGCAGCAAGCCCTGGAGACCCGCTTCGAAGCGGACCTGCGCGCGGCCCTGCTGGCGGATGACGTGGATCCGGACGACGCCGACGCCCGCCGCATCGCCGGCGTGGCCGTCATGCGGAATATCCGCTATGGCGTCCTGGGGCCGCTTACGCGGGAATGCCTGCGGAATGTGGACGGCGCTCCGGCGCAAGGGCCGGAACGGGAGAGGCGGGGGCAGGCCGCCACGGCAGCGCCCGATGGCCGCACATCCGACCGGCCTGCGCACACGCCCGGCCTGCCCGAGCCGGCCTACGCGGAACCGGAAACCATGGTGACGTCCCTGTAGGCGTCTTCCGTGTGCCCCCGGACCGCGGACCGGCCCGCGCGCCGGTCCTCCAGGATCATCCGCGCGCCCTTTTCCGCGATCATGATGGTGGGCGAATTTGTATTGCCCGATGTGATCGTCGGCATGATGGACGCGTCGACCACCCGCAGGCCGGCAACGCCGTGCACGCGCAGGCGCGGGTCTACCACCGCTTGCGCGTCCACCCCCATCTTGCAGGTTCCCACCGGATGGAAGATGGTCGTGCCGATATCGCCGGCGGCACGCGCCAGGTCCTCGTCGCTGTCGAAATGCGGGCCGGGCCGGTATTCTTCCGGCTTGTATTCGGCCAGCGCGGGCTGCGCCACGATGCGCCGCGTCAAGCGCACGCTCTGCACCGCGACCCGGCGGTCCTCCTCGGTGGCCAGGTAGTTGCAGAGGATCTCGGGATGGTCGGCCGGGTCGGGCGTGGCGATGCGGACGTGGCCGCGGCTGGTGGGCCGCAGATTGCAGACCGATGCCGTGAACGCCGGGAAGGCGTGCAGAGGATCGCCGAATTTCTCCAGGGAAAGCGGCTGCACGTGATATTGCACGTTGGCTCGCGCGTGCTCCGGTCCAGAGCGCGCGAAGGCGCCCAACTGCGAAGGCGCCATCGTCAAGGGGCCGCGCTTGAGGAAAAGGTATTGCATGCCCATCATGGCCTTGCCCCACAAGGTCCCGGCGATCGCGTTCAGCGTCTTGGCGCCGGTCACCTTGTAGACCAGGCGCAGTTGCAGGTGGTCCTGCAGATTGGCGCCGACGCCGGGCAGATCGTGCACGACCGGCACGCCGCGCGATTGCAGCCAGGCGCCCGGGCCGATGCCGGACACCTGTAGCAGCTGCGCCGAGCCGATCGCGCCCGCCGCCAGGACGACTTCCCCCTCGGCGCTCGCCAATTGCTCCGCGCCGTCCTCGCCCCGGAAGTAAACGCCCACGGCACGGCGTCCTTCGAACGCCAGGCGCGTTACACGCGCACCGGTGATGACGCGCAGGTTCGGGCGGCCCATTACCGGTTTCAGGAATGCCCGCGCGGCGTTCCAGCGCACGCCGCGGCGCTGGTTCACATCGAAATAATCGCAGCCTTCGTTGTCCCCGCGGTTGAAGTCTTCCACCGAGGGAATCCCGGCCTGGGCGGCCGCGGCGCGGAAGGCGTCCAGCAGGCCCCACGACAGCCGCTGGCGCTCGACCCGCCACTCGCCGCCCTCGCCATGCCAGGCGTTGGCGCCCCCGTGGTGGTCCTCCGTCTGCTTGAACAGCGGCAGCACGTCGTCCCATCCCCAGCCCGGATTGCCGGCGGCGGCCCAGCCGTCATAGTCCTGGCGCTGGCCGCGCATATAGATCATGCCGTTGATGGACGAGCTGCCTCCCAGCACGCGCCCGCGCGGATATCCCAGTTGACGGCCATTCAAGCCCGGGTCCGGATGGGTGCGATAGCACCAGTCGGTGCGCGGATTGCCGATGCAATACAGGTAGCCGACCGGGATATGGATCCAATGCCAGGTATCCGGGCCGCCGGCTTCCAGCAGCAGCACGCGGGTGTCGGGATCGGCGGACAACCGGTTGGCGAGCAGGCAGCCTGCCGATCCCGCACCCACGATCACATAATCGAACGCCAGCCCGGTGGGCGTGCGCGCCGTGGCGCCGTGTCCCTGCGCCGTCCCGGCCGGCGGCCTTGCTGCCATATCCATGGCGTGTCTCCGTGTGCGCCCGCTGTGAGCCGCGGGTCATGGGGCGTTTTAGATCACTTGTCCGGCGACGGCAAGCGCCGGATGGCGGCGGCCAGTGCCCGCCTGACCGTCTCGTCGGGCGGTGTCATGGGCGGACGCAGGGTGCCCTCGCAACCATGAAGCGCCGCCAGCGCCGCCTTCAGCGGTCCGGGGTTGGGATGGGCGTACACCAGCCGGATGACGGGCGCCAGCGCATGGAACAGTTGGCGTGCGCGCCGGCAATCCCCGTCCTGCGCGGCCTGGAACATGGCGACGTACAGGTCCGGCCGTATATGGGCCGACGCGACGATGGCCCCCGCGCCGCCCAGGCACAAGGTGGTCAGCGCCTGCATATCCTCGCCGGCCAGGACTGCCAGCCGACCGTCGGCGATCAGCGCAATGGTCTTGTCCAGGGAGCCGCCGCAATCCTTGATTGCAACGATGTTGGGGTGGGCTGCAAGCGCCAGGAGGGTCGACAGGTCCAGGGTCGCGCCCGTGCGATACGGGATGTCGTAGAGCACCACGGGCGCGCGCGCCGCATCCGCCACGGCTTCGAACCATTGCCGCAGGCCGTCCTGGGCCGGGCGCACGTAGCCCGGCGCGGAAACCAGCAGACCGGCGAGCGGCCGGGCGCCAAGCGCCGCGGTGCGCGCCAGGGTATTGCGCAGGTTGTTGCCGGCCAGGCCCATCGCCACCGGCACGCCGCCGGCCTCGTCCAGGATGGCGTCGAGCACCGCCATCTGCTCGCCCGCGTCCAGCGCCGCGGCCTCGCCGGTGCTGCCGCAGGCGACCAGGCCATGCACGCCGGCGTCCCGATAGTGGCGCACCAGCCCGCGCAGGGCCGGAAAATCGACGTCGCCGTGCTTGAAGGGGGTGATGAGAGGAACCCAGATACCGCGAAAGACGGCGGCATCGCGCGCGTCGTGCAGACGCGCGCGGGACGGAAGTTCGGTGGCGGGCATATCCATGGTGACTCCTTGCGAGGACCGTATGAAGTCCGCGAGAAGTGCCCCGGAATACGCAAGCAGAAACGCCCTGGCCTGTCGCCGTTCCGTCGCCCTTCTGACGGAACAGCGGCTCCGGTCAGATGAGCGGCTGTTTTTTGGATTTGGCGCCGTTCACGCGCGCGCCCGCCATGCCGGCGGCATGGACGTGGAAGCTGGGCGTGGCGTAGGGCGTCATGGTGGCGATGATAACCGCAATCACAGATTCGCAGCTTCAGATTCGCAGCCTCATATCCGCGGCTTCAGCCCCGCAGGCTTTCAATGAAAACCGCGCACAGCATCTCCATGCCGCGCCGGTCTTCTTCGTCGAAACGTCCCGGCAGGGGGCTGTCGACGTCCCAGACGCCGACCAGGCGATCCCGGTGTACGAGCGGTACGACGATTTCCGAGCGCGATGCCGCGTCGCACGCGATATGGCCGGGGAAGGCGTGGACGTCGGGCACGACCTGGGTTTGCCGCTGGCGGGCGGCCGCGCCGCAGACGCCGCGATCCAGCGGGATACGCACGCAGGCGGGCTTGCCCTGGAAGGGGCCGACCACCAGCTCCTTGCCGTCGTAGAAGTAGAAGCCGGCCCAGTTCAGGTCCGGCAGCGACTGGAATACCAGTGCGGAAAAATTCGCCGCGTTGGCAATGCGGTCGGGCTCATCCGCCAACAGGGCGCGGGCCTGCGCCGCCAGTTCGGCATAGCGGTCGGTCTTGTTGGCGGCGGTGGAAGGCGTGGCGGAAAACATGGCGGGTCTCGGAAGCAGTCGGCGCCGGGACCTATCGACACTTCCCGTGTAAATAGGTCCTAACCGGGGACGGGCACACACCTGCTGATTGTAGGGCCAGTGGGCTTCCGGGCTGTCGGGGGATCCCCGGCCATGCGGATGCGCAGAGGCCTGCAGGGGTTGCACGACCTGTAGCGGCACTAGCGGCTGCGGGAACGGTGGCGCCGGCAGCACCGCGGGGCCCGTGGCGGCCATCGGTCCGGCATCTGCCCGGCCGCGGTCTGCCAGCCGCATAAAAAGTGGGAGAATATCGCTTTGCCGTACCGGTTACCCTTTCCGCACGATCTCCCGTTTTCACCGCTCCACGCGCCGGCCGGACCGCCGGCCGCGCGCGCCTTTCACCGTTCTTTGACGCACACGCTCCATGGACCAGCCCTTCGAACCCGAATGTTCCTTTTCTGAACGTGCCACCCTGCTGACCAGTTCGGCCATCCGCGAAATCCTCAAGGTTACGGAGCGGCCGGACGTCATCTCTTTCGCGGGCGGCCTGCCCGCGCCCAGCGGCTTTCCGGTGGAAGTGGTACGCGCGGCGTTCGACAAGGTATTGGTCTCCAACGGGCGTGCTGCCCTGCAGTACGGTCCGACCGAAGGCTACGCGCCGCTGCGCGCATGGGTCGCAGAAGACCTGAACCGCAACGGCGCCCGCGTCACGCCGGACCAGATCCTGATCGTTTCGGGCTCGCAGCAGGCGCTGGATCTGCTGGGCAAGGTGCTTATCGACAAGGACAGCAAGGTCATGGTCGAAACGCCCAGCTACCTGGGCGCGCTGCAATCCTTCAGCCTGTACCAGCCGCGCTACGAATCCGTTGCCTCCGACGAAGGCGGCCTGATCCCGGAAGCGCTGAACGAATCCAATGCGCAGGACGCCCGCTTCCTGTACGCCCTGCCGAACTTCCAGAACCCCACCGGGCGCACGCTGGACCGGCAGCGCCGCGAGGCCCTGGTCCTCCAGGCGGCGCGGCTGCGCCTGCCGGTGGTCGAAGACGATCCCTACGGCGAACTGCGCTACGCCGGCGAGCCGCAACCGGGCCTGCTGGCGCTGGGCGGCGATTGCGGCGCCCACGTCATCCGCATGGGTTCGTTCTCCAAGGTCCTGGCGCCGGGCTTGCGCCTGGGCTATATCGCCGCGTCGCGTCGGCTGATCGACAAGCTGGTGCAGGCCAAGCAGGCCACCGACCTGCATACCGCGTCCCTGACCCAGATGGCCGTATACGAAATCGTCAAGGATGGCTTCCTGACGCAGCATCTGCCCACCGTCCGCGAGCTCTACCGCAAGCAGTGCGGCTACATGCTGGATGCGCTGGCGCGCGAATTCCCCGCATCGGTCACCTGGACCCGGCCGGAGGGCGGCATGTTCATCTGGGTCACCTTGCCCGAAGGCATCGACACCACGCAGCTTCTGCAGCAGGCCATCGAACAGAAGGTTGCCTTCGTGCCGGGGCAACCCTTCTACGCATCCGCGTCCGCGCCGCGCAATACGTTGCGGCTGAGCTTCGTCACCGTGCCGGAAGACAAGATCCGCAGCGGGGTCGCCACGCTGGGTCGGCTCATCAAGGCGCAACTGGGCTGAGGTCGCCTGGCATGTCCACGCAGCATCCCACGGGCCACATCGACCTGAACGACATCGTCTTCGACGACTGGGTGGCGCGCTGGCTGCCGCGCTCCTGGGGCCCGTACGCGCGCCTGTGCCGCCTGGACCGCCCCATCGGCACCTGGCTGACCCTGCTGCCGGCGCTGGCCGCGCTGGCGCAGGCCGCCGCGGGCTGGCCCGAGCCCTGGCGCGTGCTGGTGTTCTCGCTGGGCGCATTGCTGATGCGCGGCATCGGCTGCACGATCAACGACATCTTCGACCGCGATATCGACAAGCATGTCGAACGTACCCGCTATCGACCGCTGACCAGCGGCCAACTTACCTTGCGGCAGGCGCTGTGGTTTCTGTTCGCGCAATTGGCGGTGTGCGCTTCGCTGCTGCTGGCCATCAATCCGCTGAGCCGATGGCTGGCGTTGGCCCTGCTGCCCATCGTCGTCATCTATCCCCTGTGCAAGCGGGTGACCTACTGGCCCCAGGCGGTGCTGGGTGTGTGCTTCAACTGGGGCATGCTGATGGCGTGGTCGGATACGCGCAACATGGTGCCGCTGGGCGCCGTGGCGGTGTATGTCGGCACCATCCTGTGGCAGATCGGCTACGACACCATCTATGCCTATATCGACGTGCGCGACGACCGGCGTCTGGGCCTGCATTCCACGGCGCTGCGCTTCGGCGATGCGGGCAAGCGCTGGATCGCCGGCTTCTATATCGCGACGGTCGTGCTGTGGGCCTGGGGCGGCTACGCCATCGGCATGGGTTGGCCCTATGGGCTGGGCATGGTGCTGATCGCGCTGCACCTGGCATGGCAACTGCGCAAGCTGGACCTGGGCCGGCCCGAACTGGGCCTGGGACTTTTCCGCGCAAACCTGTGGGTGGGCGTGATGCTGGTTGCGGCGTCCGTGGCGGGCGGACTGGTCGGCTGACGGGGCTGACCGGCTGACGCGGCTGACGGCCGGCTACTGGATACGCCGTATCGTCGGCGGTACCCACATTCCTTCCACCGCGTCCTCGCCGGGCTGGTACAAGCGCAGCATAAGCATGAAGCGTCCGCTCTGTGGCGCGGGTAGCCAGTTGCGAACCAGCTCGCCGACCGGCTGCGCGTACTGCACATAAGCGGTGGCCGTGCCGTCCAGCCCCGGGACCAGGGGATGGCGGCTGCCTACCGCATACAGGCCGATCCGGTTGTCGTAAAGCTCGCGCCGGTCGTTATACAGCGTCATGGACCAGAACGCGTCCACGGGCGGCAATTGGCCGCGGTCGAACCGCACTTCGTAGCGGAAACTGCCGTCCAGCGGACGGCCGTCGGAATCGGTACTGGCCAGCAGTTCGATCGCGTCTTCCGGCAAGGGCGTCACCAGGGCCGCGCGCGCCGCGCGTGCCCGCAAGGCATAGTCGGTGCCATAGGCGCCGCGTCGCCGGTCCGGCATGCGCCAGGCATCGCCGGGGCGTGGGCGCGGCTGCATGGGCGAACGCACGCTGGCCTGTCCACGCTGCACCCCAGCCTCCACCGCCATCCGCATATCGGCCGGCAGCCGCGACATGTCGAAGCGCGTGCCGGGCGCCAGCCCCAGCCGGGCCATCCTTTGCAGGATGGGATAGTCGTTCGCGTGGGGCGGATACTTTGCAGCCAGTTCGGCGAACGCGGCGAAAAAGGCTTGTGGATTCATGTCCGCGACCTGGTCCACCGGCGCCCGGCGCGACTGCGCGACGTCGAAGTGGCCGGCCTGCGGAGCGTTCTTCCTGCCCCAGCGTGACAGCGGCGTGGCCTGCAGGCCGGCCTGGAAGCTCTGGGCGGCCCCGGCGTCGGCCATGCCTCGATAGGCGACGCGCAGGGTCAGCAATCCCACGCTGGTGGGCGCGCGCAGGGCGATGGCCGGCTTGGGCAGCTTGCCCTGCCAGGTCGGGGCGACGATCGCATAGACCTGCGGGCCGTCCTGCACGGTACGGGTTCCCGGCGCCGCGAATACATCGGTCCACATATCGGCCAAGGTCATCGTGTAGTAGCGCCCGCCCGCGTTTGGAATCTCGATCAGCAGGGGCTCCTTGGTTACGTCGAACCATAGCGATGACCACAAGGTTTCGACGTCGGGATAGGAATGGCCGTGCAGCAGCGCGTCGGCCGGCCTTCGCATGTGGGTGAACTGGTTTACCGGCGCGCCGCCGCCCATTGCCGCATCGGCGGCCTCGACATTGGTCTGCACCTGGCGCGCGACGTCCATCAGCACCAGCGGGTAGGCGTATACATAGGCGTCACTGGCGATGCTGCGGGCCTGGCCGGTATCCATCGGGGGCGCGGCGGCTGCGCCGACGGCCGCCAGGCCGCACAGCGCGGCCAGCCACAGCGGCCGCGCCGGCATCACGCACAGCCGGAGCAAGAGGGCAATCAACACGGACGTCAGCGGGCGCGGACCAGGTGGACGGCGCTCGCGCGCGGCCATGACGAATCGGCGACGCAGCGGCATTGCGGGCTCAGCCTATAGGTGCGCGCGGACCTCCGCGCGACTGCAAAAATTCTACTGGCCGAAAGTCCGAGATCCCATCCCGGAAATGGGGCAAAAAAGGATGAAGCCGGCAAACGCGATGGCATCACGGGCGAGGCATCGCGGCGTCATGGTGCGCCAGGTACTCGGCGACCAAGGGCTCCAGGACGCGATAGCGGATGTCGCGCGATACCGCCAGGCCCACCGTGCGCCGGGCGTCGTCGTCATGGGGATCCAGCCCCACCGCCTGTAGCCTGGACCGCAGTTCCGGTTCCAGGCAGCGCTCCATTTCCTCGTGCGCGCTGGCCTGGAAAGCGTCATGTCGATCCGGATCGCGCCGCCGCAATAGCGTCTGCCACGGCTCGTAGTCCAAGGCCAAAAACATGGGGAACTCCGTCCGCTGGCGGTGCCGCACCGTTTGCAAGGCGTTGTCCACGTCGGCCGGGGTGACGCCGGAAGCCTTGAAGTACAGCATGTCCGCCACGACGCTGGTCAGGCGAAGCGCCTGCCGCAACTGGACCGCATAGGCAAGGTAGACCTCGACCTCATCGATATAGGTCAGCGTTCGCACCTTTTCGCGGGCGATCTGCGCCAACACATCCAGGCTGAACATCTGTCGGCCCAGCTCTATGACATCGCCGACGCGGTCGTCGTAGCGGCCCAGGCGGATGTCGTCATTCAGCAGCAAGGCCCTCAACCGCCCCAGTGTCCACAATACGCGATCGTCGCAGTTCGCGGTGGCGTCCTTGCATAGGGCGTATACATCGACGCGCAGCTCTGCGCGTTCGGGCAAGGATAGTTCGGTCAGCAGCGACACGACACTGGCGCGGAACGCGGCGGTCTCGAAAACGCTTTCCTTGGTGTTCTTCGGGTAGTGCAGCCTGTTCAGGAATTGAACGAATTCCTGCGCCTCGGCGGGATTGGCCTGGGCTTCCCAACGTTGCGCCGCCTCCGGCATGTCCGGCAACAGCCATGCGGAGGTGGCCTCGGTCAGATTGCCGGCCATGCGGACGGGGCGCGGCGCGGCCTGCGGTGCCGCGGCATAGGCTTGCATCGAAACGTGAAAGCGGGGACCGGGCACGCCCGGCGGTAGGCGCGGCAGGTCCTGCAGCGCAATCGGGTTTCCTTCGAGATAGAAATCGCATCCCGAGAGGTTCGCGCAGGCGGGCGGCAGCCGGCGCAGGTCGTTGCCGACGAGGTAGGCGCGTTCCAGAGTAAGGGGCACGTCCACGGGGAATTCGGCAAGGTGATTTTCATCGGCGCTCAGATCGCGCAGGCGCGGCGGCAGGGCGGGCAGCGTCGTCAGGCGGTTGCGGCAGACCGATAGCCGCTCCAGCGATTCCGGTAATGCGGGCAGACGCGCCAGTTGCGCCGCGTCCGCCGCCAGATGCCTGAGTCGCGCGGGCAGGGGCTCCGGCAGGTCGCGCAGGGGATTGTTCGAAACGATCAGCGTTTCCAGTCCGGCCGGCAGGTTGTCCAGGCGGATCAGGGCGTTCTGCGCCACCTCCAGTATCTTCAATCCGGCGGGCAGCCGGGGCAGCTTGACCAGCCCGGCCTGGCGCATACGCAGGACCTTCAAGCCGGGCGGGAGCGCGCTCAGGTCGGGACGGGGATAAGCGTCCAGGCATAGCGCTTCCAGGTCCTGCGGCAGTGGCGGCAGCGAGCTGGCACAACCCTGGGCGATTCGGCCTTTATGCTGGTAGGGACCGATGTCTTCCATGTCGCTTGGGAAGTGGCTGCTGCTGAAGTTCATGCACTGCCTGGTTTGCAGGCTTGCCGCGCGCAGGTTGACCGCCGTAGGTGCGGCCGGCAGGCAGTCCTGGCACCCCCACCGCAGTTCCTTCATAAGGTGGTGGAAGTCCGCATGTGTCAGCCCGCCGTAGCACCGCATCTGCTTCAGGTCGGTGCGCAGGTTCTCGATGACACGGCGCCGCGTCGCGATGCAGCGGTATTGCCCTACGCTGGATCGGTCGTGGACGGACTGCTTGCCGGCGGATATCCATTTTTCCCATGCCTTTTCCAGCAGGGGATCCAGCTTCTGGTCGTCGTCGAAGGTGTATGCCTGGAATACATCGCACTCCATATTGGGCGTACCGGCGAGATCGCAGTAGACGTCCGCGAGCTGGCGTATGGCCTCGAAAGCGGGGCAGGCGCCGAGTTCGCGCAGGTCCAGATGCCAGATGGTCCGGTCCGTCGCCGAACCGGCCGCGGGAGGCCTTGGGGACTCGTAGTCCCGCCGCAGGACGATCTCGGGTAGCTTGCCGAACCACTGGCGATAAGCCTGCATGGAGTCCATCAGGATCTTCCCTTGCGGGTGGGCTTCCAGGCGCTCGAGCAGGGCCTCCAGCTGTTCCAGCTCCCGCGGCAAGACGTCGCCGCGTATCCCGGCGACCAGCGCGTCACGATAGTTCGTTTGCAGGACGGGGGGTGGAGCGACCTGCCGTGAAGGGCTGACGCAGCTCGCCAGGGCGCTTATGCACGATATACGCATGGAGGGGCCTGCTCGGCAAAACAGCCTGGGTGCCCCTCCCGGGTGTCCGGTTCCTGCTGGTCTTCCCGAGCCGTCCTTATCGGACGGGCGGCGCCGTCAGTCCCCCCACGACAAAGGCCGTGATCTGCTCCATGACTTCCTGCGGGTCCTCGGGATTGCAGATGCCCTTGGCAAGGTCGTCCAGCCGGTGCGTATCGGAGAACGCGTACATATAGGCGCCGACCATCAGCGTGACGCGCCAGTACACATCCCGGGCGTCCAGGTCGGGCCGGGCCGCGCTGATCGCGTCCACGTAGGCGCGGGTGGACGCGTCGTAGGCTTCGTTGCGCAGGCTATACGAGATTTCGGGGGGTTCCGTATGCAGCCGCGCCTGCAGTCGGATGAAGGCACGGCCCTTGGCGGTACGCCGCAGGTCCAGCGTGGGTTCCAGGAAGGCGCGCACGATGTCGCGGATGGCGGGAGGCCGCTTGCCTTCCTGCAGCGCCTGCAGGCGCGCCATCCGTTCATCGGATATCTTGCGGCCGCGCCGCAGGAATACGGCTTCGTACAGCCCGTGCTTGGAGCCGAAGTAATAGCTGATCAGGGCCTGCGTGACCTTGGCCTTGTTGGCGACATCGCGCAGCGTCGTGCCGGCGTAACCCAGGTCGGCGAAGCGATTCTCGGCCGCATCCAGGATTTTTTCACGCAGGTTGCCGCTGCTGCCTTCCGGGCGTCCCGGCCGGCCGTGCGGCGACGCGCCGGCGGCTTTGGGCACGGCGGCGCGCGTGCGCGTCGCGGTGGGTTTGGCATCCTGTCGCATGTTGTCCTTTTCGTCTCTGCACACCTGCGCCGAAGGCGTGGCCGTGCCACACCCGCGGCGGCCGCATGCCGACGCCGCATACCTGTTTGTTCTCGTTAGCCGGCCCGTGCGACGCGGAATTGTCCCATATCAGGCGGCGCGTCGTTGCGGCTGGGGCACTGCCCGGAATGCCGTCGCGTCATACTCGTAGACCCAGTTCGCCCGGATACCACCGGCGTGCGGATCGAACAGCCCGCGCCACCAATAGCCGACATCGCGCTTGATCTGCTCCCAGCGCGAAGGCAGGTGATACGTGCGTCCGCGTTCACGCGATTCAAGCTGCACGCGGCTGGTGCGCGGCAGGCGTTCGGCTTCGTAGTCGCGCAAGGCCGTCGGGATATCGTCCCCGTGCCCGGCCAGCGCGGCGGCCAGCACCCAGCTGTCCTCGATGGCCATGGCCGCTCCTTGGGACAGGAAGGGCAGCATGGGGTGCGCGGCATCGCCCAGCAGGCAGATGCGGCCTTCATGCCAGCTTTGCATCGGGTCGCGGTCGAACAGGCCCCACTTGAAGACGGTCTCGGCCCGCTCGAACAGCCGCACCAGGTTCGAATGCCAGCCGGGAAATGCGCTCAGCAGTTCCTCGCGGCTGCTGGGCGCATTCCAGGATTCCTCCACCCATTGCGCCGTTTCATTGACGGCGACGATGTTCACCGCCTTGCCGCGGCTCACGTAGTAGGTCACCACGTGGCCGTGCGGACCCATCCAGAACGATGAATCCGGGCTGACGAACTCCGGCATCTGGTCGAAGGGTACGACCGCCCGATAGCACATGTTCCCCGTGAAGCGGGGCGCCTCGTCGCCGAACAGGTCGCGGCGCACCACCGAGCGCACGCCGTCGGCGCCCACGATCAGGTCGGCTTCGAACTGGCTGCCGTCCTCGAAGGTCGCGACCGCGGTTGCGCCTTCGTTGCGGACGGCGGCGCAGGCCATGGACAGCGACACGGAGGACGCCGGGATACGGTCCACCAGGATCTGGTGCAGGTCCGCGCGATGGACGTGGTAGAACTCCGCGCCGTACAGCCGCGGGCATTCCGTGGCCAGCGGCGTGCGGAATTGCTCGCGCGCGGTCTTCCAGTTGCGGCCGACCAGCGCCTGCGGCAGGAAGGCGATGTCGCGCAGCGCGTCGCCCACGCCCAGCGCCTTCAGCACCTTGACGGCGTTGGGCGTCATCTGGATACCGGCGCCCACTTGTCCGAAGGCCGCGGTGCGTTCGAACAGCCGCACTTCGATGCCGCGCTGCGCCAGGGCGTTGGCCAGCGCGGCGCCGCCGATGCCGCCCCCGATGATGCCCACACGTTGTTTCCTGCTCATGCTCTTCTCCTCGCGCCTCGACGGCGCCGATGTCGTTCTATTGCGCAGCGCGCCTCGTGTGCGCGGCCGCGTTGCGTCATGGGGTGCGATCCGGGGCCTGCGTCGCATGCAAGGCCCGCAGCGCCTGCAGCGCTTCGTCGCGCGGCATGACGGCGGCGTACTTCTGCTGCATGTCGAAGAGATTGGCCTCATGCGGGGCGATTGCGCGGTCGCCGACGCAGTCGCTCAGGACCAGCGGCTTGAAGCCGTGCGACATGGCGTCTACCACGCTGGCGCGCACGCAGCCGCTGGTGGTGCAGCCCGCCACCAGCAGGGTACGCACGCCGCGCTGCGTCAGCCATGGCGCCAGGCCGGTGCCGAAAAACGCCGAAGGCAGCGTCTTTCGTACCACCAGTTCGCCCGCCACGGGCGCCAGCGCAGCGACCACGGCGCTGGCCGCGCCATGTTCCTTCAGCGTCAGCATGCCCGGCACCTTCATGGAGAACACGTTCGCGTCGCTGTCGTCATCGGCGTACACGATGCGGGTATGCGCCACGGGCCATCCCTGTTGCCGCGCGTGCGCCAGCAGCGGCCGCGTGGCCTCGATGGCCGGGCCGATATTGCCGCCGCCGAAGCGCGCCGGATCGGCGAAGCCGTTGACGAAATCCACGATCAGCAGCCCGACGGGGCCGCTAAGGTCCATTTGCGCGCCGAAACCCTGCTGGCGATAGACCGCCTCTTCCTTGTGTGCCATCCTGATTTTCCCGCTGTGTTTCCCATAGGTGGGCGCGCCGGACGGCGCCGCCCGAATCACCCTTGCGACGTTCCGTCCAGCACCTTGCCCTCGCGCACCACTTCCTCGCCGTCCAGGCTTACGGTGCAGCGACGCAGCGGGATGTCGATATGGCATGCGGTGGTGCGGTCGCCGCCGGCTTCGTTGTTGGGGCCGAGCGAGAAGAGGAAGTTGCCCTCATAGGCGCGCGCGTCCATGCCTATGGTGGCCTCGCGGTCGTACAGCGACAGCGTGGTCCAGTGGGCGCGCGGCTGCAGGCCCCAGCCGATATGCGATATCGCGTAGGCCTCCGGGTCGCTGAAGCTGGCCATGTATTCGCGCAGCAGTTCGGCATCGACGCCGCCTTCGATGCGTGTGGCGTAGCCGTTTTCCACGGTGAGCACGATGGGCGCATCGACGTAGGACTTCTGCGGCAGCAGGATGTCGCCGCGGTCGATCACGATGGTGCCGCTGGCGCCGCCTTCGTCCGGCCAGGTCAGGACGAAGCCGCTGGGCCAGTGGTCCCAGCGCCCCGGTTCGTCGACGTAGCCGTATTCGCTGATGGCGGGAAACGCGCCGATGGGGCAGCGCAGCTCGGTGCCGGCGGCCGATGTGACGCGCATTTCGCGGGCGCGGCCGATGCGGGCCGCCGCGGCGGTCACGCGCTCCTTGTCGCGCGCCGTAGGCACCAGGCGCGCCAGCACTTCCGGCGGCTCCACCGCCAGCAGGATCTTCGTGCCCGCCTGCAGGATCTCGTGTTGCTCCGGAGAGAACAGCAGCGTCATCAGGTCCAGCACCAGGTCGCTTTCCTTCAGCGCCGCGATGGCGGCCTTGTTGCCGGTGAGCGGCGTGGTGCCCAGATAGGCCAGCGCGTCGCGGCTCAGCGCTTTCTCGCCATTGACGGGCGGCAGGTCCAGCCGGTTGACGATGGCGCCCATGGACTGCGTGGCGATGAGGGCGGTGGCGAGTGTCTGCGGGTGCGTGTTGGCGCTGGTCAGGATGGTGACCGTCTGCCCGGCGTGCAGCCGGGACAGCTCGAGCACCTGCGTCCAGGCGCGTACCATTTCATAGTCGCTGACGGGCATGGTTCAACTCCTTTGGACAGGGTGCGTATCGCCGGGGTCGGCCTGCAAGGGCACCCCGAGGAAATCGCCGAAGGCGGCGTAGAAGCCGGGTTCGTTATCCCAGGGGATCATGTGGCCGGCGTCTGCAACACACGCATGCAGGGTTCCGGCCTTCAGGCGCTGTATCTCGGCCGCGTCCTCGTCCTTGACGACATCGCCGCGCGCGGCGGTGATGAGCAGAAGCGGCGCGGTCACGCGCGGCAGGTCCGCGTGCATATCCTCGGTATGGAATTCGTCGAAACTCTGCCGGATCGCGCGCTCGTCGCAGGTATGCAGCCACTGCGCGCGCAGGCGCAGTTGTTCCTCGGTCCATGTGGGGCAGAAGCTGCGCATGGCATCGGCGTCCATGCCCTTGCGCGCCATCGCGATGGAGTCGACGTACCACGGCAGTTGCGCCGGATACGGGCGGCGTCCCGGGCCGGACACCGGCGGGTCCACCGCGACCACGCGCGTCAGGCCGGAAGGCTGGGCGGCGGCCGCGCGCAACGCGATGCGGCCGCCCATGGAATGGCCCACCAGGCTGTAGCGGGACAGCCCCAGCCCCTGCGCCAGCGCAATCACGTCGGCGGCTTGCGCGTCCACGCCATAGTCCAGGTCGTCGCCCGCCTGCGTAAGGCCACGCCCGCGCACATCCAGCACATAAGTGTCGAAATGCCGGCCGAATCGCTCGCCCACGAAGCCCCAGGTCACGGCCGGGCTGGTAATGCCGGGAATGATGATGACGGGATCGCGTCCGGGCTGCGTGCCGCCATAGCGCAGGTAGTGCTGGCGTATTCCGTTCGCGTTGATGTTCGCGCCATAGAGGAAGGTGCTGGTCTTGCCGCCTGCTGCCGTGCGGTCCCGGGCCTGCATAGTCATCGGCTCCCCCTAGTAAGCGCCGGACAACAGCGCGCCCGCGCCCGGCACGATGCGTTCGAGCTTCAGCGCTTGCAGCATCGCGTAGGTGGTGGCGATGGCGGCCGTGATGACCGGCTTGCCCGTTTCGGCCTCGACCTGCGCCACGACGGGCAGCGACGGCATCTGCACGCAGGCCGACAGCACGATGGCGTCGACATCGTCGGTCTTCATCTCACGCACGATGCCGGGCAGGTTGCGCGGATCGTGGCGGGCCACCTCAAGGTTGTCGGGAATCTCCAGCGCGCGCCAGTCGACCACTTCGTAGCCTTCATGGGCGATGTAGTCGACCACCACTTCGGTCAGCGGCCGCATGTAGGGCGCGACCACGGCGATGCGCTTGGCCTTGATGACGTCCAGCGCCTGGACCAAGGCGCCGGCGCTGGTCACGACGGGGGCGTCGGCACCGTTGTCGGCCGTGCGCGCCTGCAGGCGCTGTTCCGATACGCGGTGATAGCCGCGTCCCATGGCCATGATCGCCACCAGGCAGGCGTAGCCCAGCACATCGACGCGCGCGTCGCTCAGTTCGACCGCGCAGCGATCCGACTCGCCGTCCATCGCGGCCAGTTCTTCCTTGACCACCTTCTTCATGCGCATGCGGCTGGAATGGTAGGTGAAGCGCTCCGGGCGTATGACCTGCCGCGCATTCAGCATCGCGGGGATTTCGGTTTCCATGGTGGTGTTCGAGCTCGGCACGATCTGGCCGATCCGGTAGATCTTCTGCATGGTTGCTCCAATCATGGTTGTGCGTGTATCGAGGTTCAGGCGCCGAGGTAGGCGTTCAGCAGTTCGGGGTCGCCCAGCAGGGCATCGGCGGCCTTCTCCGCCACGATGCGCCCCGTTTCGACGACATACGCGCGCGCAGCCACCGACAGCGCGTTGTGCACGTTCTGCTCGACCAGCAGGACAGTGACGCCGTGCTGGCTGATCTCGCGCACTACCTGGAAGACTTCCGTCGCCATCTTCGGGCTCAGGCCCAGGCTGGGCTCGTCCAGCATCAGCAGCTTCGGCTCGGACATCAGCGCGCGGGCGATGGCCAGCATCTGCTGCTCGCCGCCGCTGAGCGTGCCCGCCAGTTGCCGCTGGCGTTCCTTCAGCCGGGGAAAGCGATGAAAGGCGATGGCCGCGCGGCGCTGCACCTCCGCACGCGAACGGCACAGATAGGCGCCCAGTTCCAGGTTTTCCTGGACCGTCATCTCGGGCCACACGTGTCTTTCCTCGGGGCAATGCGACAAGCCCAGGCGCAGAATGTCCGGCGCCTGCATGCCGCCGATGGAACGGCCGGCCCACCGGACCTCGCCGGACATGGGTGCGATCAGACCGGAGATCACACGCAGGATGGTGGATTTGCCGGCGCCGTTGGCGCCGATCAGGGCGACCACTTCGCCAGGCATGACGTCCAGCGAAATGCCATGCAAGGCCTTGAGCTTGCCGTAGCCGGCGTGCACGCCGGCCAGCGACAACAATGCGTCCTGCGTCATGCCGCCCTCCCGATATAGGCTTCCAGCACGGCCGGATTGTTCTGGATGTCGCGCGGCGTGCCGGCCGCCAGTTTCTGGCCGAAGTTCATGACGACCACATGGTCGGACACCTGCATGACCAGGTTCATGTTGTGCTCCACCAGCAGTATCGATTCCACCCACTGGCCGGGCAGCTGCTTCAGCAGCCGGGCCAGCACCATCGCCTCGTGGCTGTTCAGTCCGGCCGCCGGTTCGTCCAGCATGAGCAGGCGCGGTCCGGCGCCCAGGGCCACGCCGACTTCGAGCAACCGCAGTTCGCCGCATGACAATGAATGGGCCGGGGCGTCGCAACGCGCCTGCAGGCCCATCAGGCCGGCGATCTGCTCGGCGCGGTCGGCGATCTCGCGCTCGGCCGCGCGTTGCGCCGGTCCGGGCCAGAAGGTCCGCCACAGGGGCGACCGCGCGCGCAGGTACTGCGACGCCTTCAGGTTGTCGCGGACGGTCAGGCTTTTCAGGACGTTGGTCTTCTGGAAGGTGCGCACCACGCCCATGCGCGCCATTTCGTGCGGACGCGTGCCCGTCACGTCGCGGCCCTGGAAACGCACCCGTCCCGCGCTGGGTGCGTAGAAGCCGGTGACCAGGTTGAAGCACGTCGTTTTGCCTGCGCCATTGGGTCCGATGAGGCTTACGATTTGCCCCTGGTCGACGCGGAAGTCGATATCGCGCACCGCATGGATGCCGCCGAAGGATTTGCTCAGTCCCTGTACTTCAAGCATGGCGCTTCTCCGGTTGCGGGCGGCGCGGCGCGATGCGGCGCACATAGCCCATGACCCCGTTGGGCGAGAACAGCACCACGCCCATCACGATCAGGCCGAACAAGGACAGGCGCAACTCCTTGAATTCGCGCAGGTATTCCTCCAGCAGCGTGACCACCACCGCACCGATGACCGGGCCGCTCAAGGTGCCCTTGCCGCCCAGCAGCACCATGATGATCATCGACACGGTGAAGGGAAAGCCGAACACTTCCGGTCCCACGTAGGAGATATACGAGGCGTAATAGGCGCCCGCGATGCCGGCGAGGAAGGCGGCCACGGTGAACACGAACAGCGCATACCGCACGGGGTCTATGCCCACCGATACGGCGACGTAGCGGTTTTCGCGCAGCGTGACCGCGGCGCGTCCGGCGTTCGAGTGCACCAGGCGATAGGCGATGAACAGCGTCACCGCCGTGATCAGCAGGCCCAGCATCGCGTAGCCACGCTTGCCGGCCAGCCATCCCGCGGCATCGAGAAAGGCCGGATGCGGCACGTTGGACACGCCCATGGGGCCGTTGGTCAGGCCGATCCAGTTGTTCGCCAGCAGACGCAGCACTTCGGCGAAGGCCAGGGTCACGATGACGAAGAAGGGCCCTTTCAGCCGCAGCGTGACGCCGCCGATAAGCAGCCCCGCCAGCGCGCTGACGATGCCGGCCACCGGCACCAGCACGCCGGGAGACAGGCCCAGGCGCGTTGCGCCCAGGGCCAGCGTGTAGGCGCCGATGCCGAAGAAGGCGACATGGCCCAGCGGGAATTCGCCGACATAACCGACGATCAGGTTCAGGCTGGTCGCCAGCACGGTGTACAGCAGGATCAGCACCGCGATGTGCAGCAGGTACTCGTCGCCGACGCCCAGCGTGAACGCCAGCATCAGCAGCAGGAAGCCGACCAGGAAATTCCGTTCAGCACGCATCATGCACGCTCCGCCCGCGTGGGGAACAGGCCATAGGGCCGGAAGAAGAGGATCAGGATCACCAGCGCGAAACCCACCAGGTCCACCGAGCCCGTGGATATGTAGCCGCCCCACATCGCTTCGGCCACGCCCAGGATCAGGCCGCCCAGGATGGCGCCGGCGAAGCTGCCCATGCCGCCCAGGATGACGACGACGAACGCCTTCAGGCTGACGAGTCCGCCGATGCTGGCCTGCGCCACATAGATGGAGCCGAGCAGCATGCCGGCCGTGCCGGCCAGCGCGGTGCCCATGGCGAATGTCGCGGCATACACGCGCGCCGTCGGGATTCCCGCCAGCCGCGCCGCCATCGGATCCTGGAAGGTCGCGCGCATGGCCTTGCCCAGGCGGGTATGCCGGATCAGCAGGTGCGCGGCGGCGATCACCACGGCGCAGGCCACCACCGCGAACACGCGTACCTGCGTGATGACGACCGGTCCCAGGAACACAGGGGTACTGGCCACCGGGGCGACGACCTTCTGCGGCGCCGTGCCGACCAGCAGCAGGGCGGTGTTGGTGAGGAAGATCGACAGGCCGATGGTCAACAGGATGCCGGGCTCCTCGCCCTGGCCGCGCACACGTTCGATCAGCACGCGGTCGATCAACCAGCCCACCGCGGCCATCGCCACGATGACCAGCGCCAGTCCGGCGAAGAAATTCAGGTCCAGGGCGGAGGTCAGGGCCCAGCCCAGCAGGCCGCCCATCATGTAGAACTCGCCGTGCGCGAAGTTGACCAGTCGCATCAGGCCGAAGACCAGCGTCAGTCCCAGCGCCGACAAGGCGTAGAACGTGCCGTTGACCAGCCCGTTGACCAGGAATTGCATCAGTAGGTCGAACAAGGGTACCTCCGGGGCTTGAGAAGGGCATGCCCGTCCAGCCAGGCATGCCCCCGCCGCGTCATCCAGCCATCAGGGCGCTTCGACGCGGGTTTGCGACACGATCTCGGGCGTTCCGTTCTTCAATTGCACCAGCACGGCATCGAATCCGTAGGCCTGGTGCTTGGCGTCGAAGCGGAACTGGCCGTTCGGACCGGTGTAGTCGGTCTTCTCCAGCGCCTCGCGGATCTTGGCCGGGTCCGCCGCGCCGGCGCGCTGGATGCCGTCCATGATGATGTTCAAGGCGTTGTAGCCCGCCGCCGAATACTTGCCCGGAGCTTCCTTGTACGCAGCCTTGTAGTCCTTCACGAAGGCCTTGTTGGCCGGCGTGTCCAGCGTGGCCGCGTAGGGCACGGCGGCATGGATGCCCTCGGCGGCGTCGCCCGTCAGCTTGACGAAGTCCGCGGTGGCCCAGCTTCCCACGCCGAACACCTTGCTGGTGAGCCCCAGTTCCTTCATCTGCTTCACGACGATCGAGCCATCCTGCGTTTCGGCGGCCACGAAGATGCCGTCCGGCCGCGCCGCGCGAACCCGGGTGAGCAAGGTATAGAAGTCCGTGGTGCCGTGGTCGAAGTATTCCTTCAGCACCGTCTTGCCGCCCATGGACTCGATCTGGCGCGAAAACTCGTCCACGCCGCCGCGGCCCCAGTCGTCGTTGACGCCGATATACGCGATGGTCTTGAGCTTGAGATTCTTGACCAGGATTTCGGCGAAGGCGTGCGCCATCAGGGCGTCGGTTTCCGCAGTCCGGAAGAACCAGGTGTTGCCGCGCTCGGTCAGGTCCGTCTTGGACGATACGCCGCTGAGCAGGGGGATCTTGTACTTCTCGGCCACGGACATGACCGCGATCGTGGCCGAGCTGCAGAACGCTCCCGAGATGACGGGAACCTGATCCTTCTGGATGAGCTTCTCGGCCGCGTTCACCGACTTGGCCGGCTGGCATTGGCCGTCCTCGACGATCAACTCCACATGTTTGCCCAGTACGCCGCCCTTGGCGTTTCGCTGCGCGACGGCCAGCTTGGCGCCGTTGACATCGGCGATGCCGTTGTAGGCCACCGAACCGGTCAAGGGTTGAATCAGGCCGATCTTCACCGTGTCGGCCGCGTGCGCCATGTTGGCCGCGACCACCGCCGCGATCGCGGCCGTTCCCACAAAACCTCTACGCATGGAAGCCCTCCGTTCCGTTGCCGTACGTCACCCTTGCCGGCGTGGCCCGCCGGCGCGTTGTTCCGGTCGGGCGGTTCGAGAATCTTGCTGAAGCCACGCGCCTGCTGCTCGCGCCCACAAATATTAAATGATTGATTAATAAATTTGGAAGGAAAAATGCGGCAGTCCGGACAGGGGTTTTCCCGAGGCATGGCCAGCCGCACGAGAGGTCCGCGACGGCCTGCGCCGACCGCGCGACGGCCAGGCGCCTGCCCCCAGGCCCGCCCGCAGCGCTGGCGCAACGGTACGGCGCTCGGCCGCATCGCCTAGAGCGAAGGCGGGTCCACTCGCGTATGTCCTAGGCCGCCCGGCCTGACGGCCGGCTTAAGCGCCGCACCGCCTTTCGGATTGCCAGAGGTACGAGCGTGTCGAGCGCGCGCGCGGTTCATCCTCCTTTCCACCTCGCACTTGCGCGGACCCTTCATCCGCACAAACGAGCGACGTTCGCCTTAGTTCGAATCGTCAATTGGTCGCGCGTGGAATCGAACGAATCATGAGTCCAACGCCGCCGCGTACATCCCTACGCCAAGCGGACGCCCTCTAACGCTCGACACCGCAGGCCTGAAAATGAATCTGTTCCACAAGACCATTTGGAATGCCGCCCGACAGCAGTACGTCGTCACGTCGGAACTCGCCCGTGGCAAGACCAAGTCCGCCACGGCATCGCCGGCGCGGGCCGGGCGCGCGACGCGGCGACCGGGCGTCCGGACGAGAGCCGGCGCACTCGCCATGGCTGACGCCTATGCGGTGCCGGCCGTCCTCGCCGGCGCTCTGCTCGTCGCCGGGATGCTCGCGCCGGGTATGGCGCTCGCATCGACCTGCCAGACCGGCACCGCCGGACAGTCCGCGCCCGCCGGCGGAAACTGCACCGTTTCCTCGTACAACCCGCCGGTCAGCAATGGCGGCGTGGGCGCCGCGGTCGTCCGGAACGGCGACACCGTGACGCTGCAGGGCACGTCGCAGGTGGGCACCGGCTATAGCGGCAATACCACCGTGCCGGCGAATACGGTGAACGTGGTATCCGGCAGCTTCGCCACCAGCGCGCTGGTCACCGGGCCGCAGAATGTGGCGGTCAGCGGACTGAATCCGGCGACCGGCACCAATGTCGTCTATCGGACCTACGATTCGACCGCGTTTCTCGACCATTCGAATATCGCCACGCCGGTCAACCAGTTCGAGGATGTCAGCGGGGATATGTACTACGAGGCATCGTTGGGCAAGGTGCAGCAGAGCGGCGGTACCTTGAAGGTGAACCTGGGAGCAGACCCTGCCGGATCGCCATCGACCAACGGGATACTGATGGTGTCCAAGCAGACCTATCTGACATCGGCCGACGGGCGTGGCAACGCCGACAGCAAGGTGTCCTGGCAATCCCGCAACGCGATCGATATGGGCATCGATCCGGGCCTGCCCACGCCGGATGCCAACGGTCTGCTTACGGTCGAGGTGCCGGTGACCACGTATGCGGGCACGGTCACCTTCAATGGCGCAACCTATACGGTAACGAATGCAGCCGAGATGGCGGCCTATAACGACGTGCTGGTGGCGGCGCTGAAAAGCGGCGCGCTGACCTCGCAGCAGGCCTATGACGCCGCATTCGCCCAGGCCTTCGCGACGGTGGACCTGCCGGTCACCTACAAAACCAATACCACCGATGGTGACCTGACACGCACGCCGAACGGCGACCGCTACGCCATCCTGGCGCAGGGCGCGCGCGGGTCGGCGAGCGTGGAGCAGGGCGCGCAGATCGATATCACGCGGGCTTCCGGCGCGGTGAAGGCCACGGACGGCGCCACCATCACCAACCGGGGCACACTGTCGGGCAAGGTAATCCAGCAGGTGGCTAAGGTGGAGAGCGGCGCCCACTTCATCAATGCGGCCAGCGGCGTGGTGTCTTCCGGCTATCTGGTGGGCGACAAGCTGAACACCGCGACGGACGATACCTTCTACTACACGGGCTCCGGCATCATCGCCACGGGCGCCGGCACGACGGTGCAGAACCACGGCGTCATCAACACCGCCGGCTTCGCCTACACCGGAAATACGTCCACGGGACTCGGCCTGGCCAACGGCGCGTCGGGGCACAACGATGGCAACATCAACGTGGGTGTGAATCCCGGCTATGTCACCAAGGTCGTGGGCGTAAACGTCAGCGGCGGCAGCAGCTTCACCAATGCCGCGGACGGCACCATCTATATCGGCCGCGCGGCGCAATACGCGCTGGGCGATCCGTCGGTGGACGTGGCGATCAGCGGCCCGACCTATGGCGTGCGCATCATGGACACGGGCGATACGGCCATCAACAACGGCCAGGTCACCATCGGCTCGCAGGCCCAGAATGCCGTGGCCATGTACTCGACCGCCCCCTTGAGCTCCCTGCTGCTGAACAACGGCACCATCACGATCAATGGCGCGGCGGGCGGAGTGCCGATGAGCAACATCGGCATGCTGGCGGACGATAACGGCGCCGCCGGTACGGGGGCCATCGTCCGCAACGCGGGCACCATCAACGTCAACGGCGTCAATGGCATCGGCGTAATGGTGAACGCGGATCCCGGCATCGCCGCCAACGCCGAGTCCACCGGTACGATCAACGTCAACGGCAATGCCGACCCGGCCAGCGGGACACGCAACTTCGGCGTGTGGGTAAATGGCGCACAGGGGGTGGCCGTCGTCAGTGGGGCGCTGAACCTGGCCGGCACGGGCGCGATCGGTGCATTCGCGCAGAACGGCGGCACGATCCAGGTAGGGGCCGCGGCCATACCGCAGTTCACGGGCGGGACCGACCAGATCGGCTTCTACGCATCGGGCGCGGGCTCGCGTATCGACGTAGGCGCTACGGCCATGACGGTGAACACGGAGCGTTCGACCATGTTCCGCGTGGCCGACGGCGCCGCCTATACCGGCGCATCGACCGCGGGCGCGCTGGACCTGACCATAGCCGGCACGGACGCCCGCGGCGTGGTCGCCACAGGACAAGGCACGACGCTGTCCACGGGATCGTCGGTGTATCGCGTGACGGGCGCGGCCGGCGCGGCGGGGGGGGCCGTGGCGATCATCAACGAAGGCGGCGCGACGGGAACGATAGACGCCGGCACGACGATCTCGCTGGCCAATGCCGGCGCCATCGCCGGCGTGGTGGACGGCCAGGGACATGACCTGACCGGCGCCGCGGCGGGCAACCCCGTGGCCACCTCGTTGACCAACAACGCGGCGATACAGTCCGGGACGGATGGCGTGATCGGCTTCGTGGCGCGCAACCAGGGCACCCTGGTCAATAACAACGCGATCGCTTTGAGCGGCGCATCCTCCATCGGCGTCATCGTGGGACCGCAAGGCACGGTCCAGAACAACGCGACGATCGCGGTGGCCAATGGCGACGGCGCACTGGTGCAAGGCGCGAACGCCAGCCTGGTCAACAACGGCACCATCCGCGCGGACGACGGGCGTGCCGCCGTGCACCTGACCGGAGCGGGCGCATCGGTGGTGTTCTCCGGCAACGGACTGATCCAGGCGCAGGGCACGGCGGACGGCATCCAGCTGGATCCGACGGCGGTCGGCGGCAGCGTGACCGGAACCGCCGGCAGCATCGTCGTGCAAGGCTCCGGCATGGCCCTCAACAATCAGGCCGCCGGCGGCATCATCGCGCTGAGCGACACCTCCATCACCACCAGCGGTGCCGGCGCATCGGGCATCAGTTCTTCGGGGGCGAATGGCGATATCGCGGTCGAGGGCGGCAATATCCAGACCACCGGCGCGAACGCGGTCGGCATCCATGTCAGCAGCGTCGGGCGCCTGCAACTGTCCAACGCCACGGTCGGCACCCAGGGCGACGGCGCGCATGGCGTCATGCTGGATAGCGGCGCCACGGCCACCCTGATGGGCGGCACGATCACCACGGCGGGCGTGGGCGCGGCGGCGTTGCGTGTGGAAGGGCCTGCCGGAGCCGCGACGGCCGCCGGCACGGCGCTGACCAGCGCTGCGGGGCCGGGTGTGCAGGCCAATGCCGGCGGCGCCCTCACGCTGAACGGAGTGGCAATCAGCGGCGCGAGCGCCGCCATCGCCGTCACGGACACCACCGCCAGCGGACAGGCATCGAACATCACTGTCACGGGCGGTTCATTGGCCGCCTCGTCCGGCAATGCCATCGAGGTGACGGGCGCGCGGGCCAATATCACCGTGCGGGGCGGCACCACCATTACCGCCGCGTCCGGCACCTTGCTCAACCTGACCAATGCCAGCGTGGTCAACCTGAATGCCCAGGGCTTGACGCTGAATGGCGACCTGATCGCCGACGCGAGCAGCGGCGGCACGGTGAACCTGCAGGCGGGGACGACGCTGACCGGACGTATCGACCCGCTGTCGGTCAGCGTGGACGGCACCAGCGCCTGGAACGTGACGGCGAGTTCCGAAGTGCAGGACCTGAGCAACGCCGGCACGATCACCTTTATCCCGCCCACCGGCGACCCGACGCAAGCGTCCAGCTACAAGACCATCACCGCCAGCAACTATGCGGGAACGAATGGCAGCGTCGCGCTGAACACCTACCTGGCCGGCGATGGCGCGCCGTCGGACCGCCTGGTGATCAATGGCGGCACGGCCAGCGGCACGACGGGCCTGCGCATCAACAACACGGGCGGACCGGGCGCCGCGACGACGGGCGACGGGATCAACGTTGTGGCCGTCACCGGGGGTGGGACCACCTCGCCGGGCGCCTTCCAACTGGCCGGACCGGTGCAATCCGGCGCCTACGAGTACCTGCTGTACCGGGGCGGCAGTACCAATCCGGACAACTACTATCTGCGCTCGGATCTGGCCTCGCCGACGGGGCCGAACGATCCCACGCCGCCCGGGCCGCCGGCCTATCGTCCGGGCGTGGTCGGTTATGCCCTGATGCCGGCGCTGAACCTGGACTACGGCTTCAACAATCTGGGACGGCTGCATGAGCGGGTCGGCGATGTGTACAGCACCGAGCAGAACCAGAAGGGCAATCGCAACGGGGTGTGGGGCCGCATCGGCGGCTACGGTTTGAACGCGGATTCAGGCGACCGCTTTTCGGTCAACCAGCACACCTTCTTCATGCAATTCGGCAAGGACTGGACGCTGTCGCAGGCGCCGGAAGGCGGCAGCACGCATGCCGGCGTCACGGCCAGCCTGGGCGTGATGAGCGCCAAGTTCCGCGACAGCGCGCGTGACCTGAACGCTACGCTGACGGACAGGGCAGGCGACGGCACCATGCAGGCGCAGAGCCTGGGCGCTTACTACACCAAGTACTGGAACGAAGGGGGCTATTGGGATTCCGTTGCGCAGGTCACGCACTACCGCAACAAGTACGACGACGTCTATGGCGGCAGCGGCAGCCAGAACGGCTTCGGCATCGCCTTGTCCCAGGAAGTCGGCCAGCCCTTCAAGCTGATGCCCAAGCTGGCCATCGAGCCGCAGGCGCAGTTGGTGTACCAGTACCTGAAGCTCGGCAGCTTCGATGACGGCGTGTCCTCGGTATCGGGCAATAGCAGCAATGCGGTGCGGGGCCGCGTCGGCTTCCGCCTGTTCGCGCCCAACCTGCGCACCGAGGACGGCGCCGGCGCCGGCACGCCCTACATGACGGTCGACGTGCTGCACGACTTCGTGCCGCCCCGCCAGGTATCGGTGGACGGCACATCGTTCCGCTCGAACTTCGGCCGCACCTGGGGCGAGCTGGGCTTTGGCATCAACGAGAGCATCGGCAAGGGTGGGCAGTTGTACGCGACGGTGAAGTTCTCCAAGAACCTGGGGGGAGACGACCGGCGCGGGGTCTTCGGGCAAGTGGGATATCGCTACAGCTGGTAGAGCGGGCGGGGAGTGGCAGGCGGACGGCGGCCGGCGTTAGCGCCGCGCCGCCGTCTTGCCGTCGATCAGCGCCTGGCGCCGTGCGATGTGGCCGGCCTGCTTGAGATGCGCCATGTCGACCAGGACGCCGTCATCGCTGGCGGCGCCCTGCCCGCCACGGTTGCTCGCATCCAGGATGCGCGTCACGCGCGCGGCCCATTCCAACTGGTCCGGCGTGGGGGAAAAGGCTTCGTTGGCCATGTCGATCTGGCTGGGGTGGATGGCCCATTTGCCCTCGAAGCCCAACGCTGCCGCGCGCGCGGCGGAACCGCGGTATCCGTCGCTGTCCTTGAAATCGGTGTAGGGGCCATCCACGGCACGCAGTCCATACGCGCGGCAGGCGTTTGCCATGCGCGCCATGGCGAAATGCCACTGGTCGTTCCAATGGCGCTGGCGTATGCCGTCATGACCGGCGTCCGTCAGTACCGCGTAGCGGGCGCTCGGCGTGCCGAACACCGCGTCATAGGTCCGCATGTCGACTGTGTAGTCGCCCACGCCGAAGATCAGTGCTTCCAGGCGCGGCGAGGCCTGGGCGATGGCTTCGACGTTCGCCACGCCCTGTGCCGTTTCGATCAGCGCCTCGATGCCGGTGCGCTTGTCGCGGCCGGTTTCGCGTTCGATCAGCGTGAGCAACTGGTCCACGAACTGGATGTCGAAGGCCGATCCCGGCTTGGGGAGCAGGATCAGGTCCAGGCGCGGGGCCAGGCGCACAACGTCCGCGATGTCGCGCAGCGCCCATGCGGTGTCCAGGCCATTGACGCGGACCGCCATGGTCTTGGTGCCCCAGTTGATCTCGTTCAGCGCCGCCACGGCGTTGGCGCGCGCCTCGTCCTTGGCATGCGGGGCCACGGCGTCTTCCAGGTCCAGGAAAATCACGTCGGCCGCGCTGGCGGCGGCCTTCGCGAAAAAGCGTGGGCTGGTGGCAGGGACGGCCAGCTCGGAGCGCTGCAGGCGCTCGGGCCGGCGCATCGCAAGGGTGTCGGGATGCGGAAACATCATGGTTGCGCTCTCGATGTGGGATTGGGAGCCGTCCGGCGCTCGCGCTGCGCCAGCATCTCGGCCAGTTGCAACAGCCGCCGCGCCGGCGGGACCAGGTCCACCGCGACGAAAATTCCATCGGCGACTCCCGTGCCATGCCCGCGTTGCAGTTGTTCTTCGTGCGCGGCCACGATACGGCGGGCGCGTTCGATGTCCGCCGTGGAGGGCGAGAACACTTCGTTGACCGCCGCGATCTGGTTGGGGTGGAAGACGACCTTGCCGGCGAAGCCCAAGGCGCGTGCCTCCAGCGCGTCCTCGCGCGTGGCCTGGGCATTTTTCACGTCCAGGAAGAAGGCGGCGTCGATGGCTTGCAGGCCCGCGGCGGCCGCGGCCGCCGCGATGACCGCGCGCGGGTGATGCAGCGTAACGGACGACACCGTGGCTCCCAGCGCGGAGGTGTAGTCGCCGGAGCCGAAGAACAGGGCCGTCGTCCGTGGCGAGGCGTCGGCGATCTCGAGCGCCTTCAGGATGCCGCGCGGCGTCTCCACAAGCGCGATGATCTCGATGGGCCGCGCACGGCCGTGGTCGACCCTGAGCCGCCTCAGGCGCGCATCGATATCACGCAATGCATCCGCGGATTCCACCTTGGGCACCATGATGGAATCGATGCGGTCGTAGGGCAGGGCCTGCAGGTCGTCCATGCCATGGGGCGTGTCCAGGGCATTGATGCGCACGCAGCGTTCGCGGCCGTCGTCTGCCAGCGTGCCCAGCACCGCGTTGACGCATGCCCGGGCGCGCGGCTTTTCGGCGGGCGGCACGCTGTCTTCCAGGTCATAGACCAGGGCGTCGGCGGCGTAGGATGCGGCCTTGCGCAGGCGGTCCTCGCGGTTGCCCGGTGTCATCAGCAAGGTGCGGCGCAGGCGCGGCTCAGCCATGCAGCACCTCGTCCTCATGCGCCGCGGCGATCAGCCGGTCGATTTCCTCTGGAACCTCGCCCAGGAACAGCCGTTGTACGTTGGGGTTGTCCAGCAATTCGCGGCCCGGACCGGAATAGACCACCTGGCCGGTATGCATGACATAGCCGCTGTCGGCGATCTGCAGTGCGCGCGAGGCCTTCTGTTCGACCATGATCACCGTCAGGCCGGCGGCCGCCAGTTCGGTCAGTTTGTCGAACACCGTGTTGACGAACTTGGGCGACAGCCCCAATGAGGGTTCGTCCAGGATGACGGCGGTGGGATCGGTCATCAACGCGCGCCCGATGGCCAGCATTTGCTGTTCGCCGCCGCTCATGGTGCCGGCCAACTGGCGCATGCGTTCACCGATGATGGGAAAGGTCGCCACCACGCGTTCCAGCGCCCGGTCGATGCGGGCCCGGTCGTTGCCCAGGATATAGGCGCCGATGTCCAGGTTCTCGCGTACCGTCATCTCCGGCAGCACGATACGGCCCTGCGGCACAAAGGCGACGCCCCGGCCCAGGCGCTTGTGCGGCGCCTCGGCGGTGACATCGGCGCCATTGATCAGGACGCGGCCCTTCCATACCGGCAGCAGGCCGGCCGCCGCCTTGATCGCGGTGGATTTGCCGGCGCCGTTGGAGCCGATCACCGCCGTAATACCGCCGCGCGCGAACGCCATGCTGGCGTTGCGCACCACCGGCACGTCGCCATAGCCGGTGGTCACCGCCTGCATGTCCAGAAAGATATCGGTGCCAGCGATCATCGCGAATCTCCTCTGCGCGGCCGTCCCGGACCTGCACGCTAGCGCTTGTTCCAGGGCGGCATGGGGATGACCGCATCCTGTGTCTTGACGTCCAGCGGCATGACGATCTGCCGCTTGCCGTCGCGCACCTGTACCAGCAGGCCGGTGACGCCGACCTGCTTGCCGGTGTTGGGATCGACCTTGTGGTGGCCCATGACCGTGTCGGTCTCCAGCTTGGTCAGCACCTCGCGCAGTTTCTCCTGGTCCAGCGAGCCGGCCTGCTTGACCGCCGCTTCCATGACGGTGGCGCCGGCGTAGGAGAACGCGGCGTAATAGCCTGGATCCGTCTTGTAGGTTTGCTGGTAAGCCTTGACGAATTCCACGTTGCCCTTGGTCTTGAGCGACGGTTCATACAGCGACATGCCGAAGGCATATTCGCCGTCCTTGCCGGAGGCCTTCAGGAAGTCGTCGATCGACACGCCGTTGTGGATGAATACCTTGGGCAGGTAGTTCGACGCCTTGAACTGCCGCACCATCTCGATCGCCTCGTTCGGATAGCCGACCGATACCCAGATGTCGGGCTGCAACTGGCGCGCCTGCGCGATCATGGACGAGAAGTCCGTGGTGCCGGCCGGGAAGTATTCGGAGGCGACGACCTTGAGGTTGCGCTTCTCGGCGATGGCATTGATGGACTTGGCCATGTCGCGCGCCGCCGGGTAGTCGCGCCCGAAGAAGGCGATGGTCTTCAACTGGTGCTTCTCCGCCAGGGGCCCGATGCTGGCGACATAGGCGCTGATCGGGGCGGCGGTCTGGAACACATACTTGAAGCCGCGCTCCTGGATCTGCTCGGACGCGCCACCGGAATTGAAGAAGATCCGCTTGTGCCGGTTCGCCACCGCCGATGCCGTCGCGGCGGAGGCCGAACCCCACGGTCCGAACAGCAGGTCGACGTTGTCGTCGCTGATCAGCTTTTCATACAGGCGCGCCGCGGTGGCCGGGTCGCTGCGATCGTCGTAGACGATCAGCTCCACCTGGCGTCCCAACAGCCCGCCGCGGGCGTTGACCTGGTCGCTCCATAGCTTCACGCCTTCCCAATAGTGCTTGGCGCTGTCGGCCAGGTTGCCCGACTGGGACAGCGCCACGCCCACGCGTATCGGCTTCTGGTCCGCCGCGCGGGCGGCGCTGGTCATGGCGATGGCGGTGACGCCTGCCACCGCCAGGGTCAGGGCCCATCTTGCGAGTCCGGCTTTCATGTTCGTCTCCTCTCGTTGTAAGGCTTTGCGCGCGCCGCGGGCTGCGGAAACGCACGGCAGCGCACCGCCCCGCGCCAGGGCCTAGAAGTACGCTTCCTTCACGCGATCGTCGGCGCGGATGGCCGCCGCGTCGCCGTGGGCGATGATCTGCCCTTGTGCCAGCACATACAGGTCGTCGCATATCTCCAGCACGATGCGCATTTCGTGGTCGATGAAAAACAGGGTCAGCCCTTGCTGGCGCAGCGCCTGCAGGTGCTCGACGATGCGGTTCTGCAGGCGTGGGTTGATGCCGGCGAACGGCTCGTCCAGCAACATCACGCGGGGCGCCAGCATCAGCGCGCGGGCGATTTCCACCAGCTTGCGCTGTCCATAGGAAAGCTCGGCGCCCCACTTGTCGCGCAGGGGCGTGATCTCCAGGAAGTCGAGCAGTTCCAGCGCGCGCTGCACCGCATCGGCGTCGGACAGGCCATGGGCGATCACCACCAGGTTTTCCAGGACGGTCAGTTCGGAAAACAGGCGCGAAATCTGGAAGGTTCGTCCCAGCCCGCGCCGGCAGATTTCGGCCGGTGAGGAATGCGCCAGGTCCTTGCCGTCGAAGACGACGCGGCCGGCGTCCGGCGACAGGGTGCCGGCGACGATATTGAACAGCGTGGACTTGCCCGAGCCGTTGGGACCGATCACGCCGGTGATGGAGCCCTTGGCGATTTCCAGGCTGGCGCCGTCCAGCGCCACGCGGCCGCCGAAGCTCTTGCGCACGTTCTCGACCAGGAGGATGTTTTCCCGCGTCATGGCTTGAGCAGCTCCTTGGGGGACGAAGGATGCATCGCCTTGCGCGCAGGACCGTCGCGCCGCGCGCGCCGGTCGGCGATACGCCGCAAGTGACCGCGCGCCACCGGCACCCAGGGCCACGCGCGCCGCTGCGCGAAGTTGACGATGCCGCGCGGCATGAACAGCACGGCGATCAGGATGATCACGCCAACCAGGGACAGATAGATCTCGGGCAGGCGCGCCCACAGCACCTCGTTGACCACCGACAGCACGACCGCGCCGACCAGGGGACCCAGCACCGTGCCCATGCCGCCCAGCAGCACCATGGCGATGACCGTGAGCTCCGTCATGGGGGCGAAGGCCGTCGTGGGATCGATGAAGCCCAGGTAGCAGGCGTACAGGCAGCCGATGGCCCCCGGCATGAAGGCCGAGGCGATGAAGGTGCCCACCTTCAGCCGCGTGGTGCGGACACCCAGCGCGGCGGCCGCGGTTTCGTCTTCGCGTATCGACAGCAGTTGCAAACCCAGCCGCGAGCTGTCCAGCCGCCAGGTGGCCAGCAGCAGGACCAGCGCGACGGCGCCGGCCACGTAGTACATGCTGTCCAGGTCCACCGCGGTCAGGTAGAGGCCGGTGCCGCCTTGCGTGATGCCATCCAGCCCCAGCGCCAGCGATTCGCAGACACGGGCGATGCCGAACATGCCGATGGCGAAGAAGGGTCCCTTCAGCCTGAGCATGATCGCGCCGAGCACCGCCGCGCACAGCGCCGCGCATACGGCGGCCAGCAGCGCCGCCCATGGCCACGGCATGCCGTGGCCGATGGCGATCGCGCCGACGTAGGCGCCGATGCCGAAGAAGGCCACCTGGCCGAAGTGGGTGTAGCCCGCATAGCCTCCGATCAGGTTCCAGGAATACGCCAGTCCGATGAAGATAAAGGTCTGCACCAGGAAGGACAGGGGGTACGAGCCGGCGTACAGCGGGACAGTGGCGGCCGCCAGCACGGCCACGCCCAGCAGCAGGATGCCCTTCATGCGCGCGCTCCTATGCCGAACACGCCGCGCGGTCGCACGATGAGAACGACCAGCATGGCCAGGAAGACCGTGGCCGCCCCCAATACCTGTCCGTAGAGATAGCCCGCGAAGACCTCCAGGATGCCCATCAGCAGCGCGGCGACCATGGCCCCGGGATAGCTGCCCATGCCGCCGACGATGATGACGGCGAAGGCCTTGATGCCGAAGCGCGCGCCCAATTGCGCATCGGACGCGAAGGTCGGCGCCAGCAGCACCCCCGCCAGGCCCGCCATGGCCGCGCCCAGCGCGAAGGTCACGTTGCGCACCTGGTTGATCGAAATGCCCGAGATCACGGCCAGTTCAGGCGCCTGCGATACCGAACGGATCGCCTTGCCGTAGCGCGTGGCCTGCAGGAACCACCATACGCCCAGCGTGGCGGCCATCGCGACCAGGAAAGACACCAGGCGCGACAGCGGGATGTCCATGCCCGCCAGCGCCACCGAGCCGCCCAGCACCGTGGGCAGGCCGCGATAGCCGCCGCCCCAGATCAGGATGGACACGTTGACGATGATGGTCGACAGCGCGAAGGTCGCCAGCAGCGACATGATCATGGGACCGTCGGCGATGCGCCGGATCACGATCCACTGCATGGCCAGCCCGATGGCTGCGGTCAGGAGCGGCACGGCCACCAGCGCGGCGATGTAGGGCAGGTGCAGTCCGGCGACGATGGACACGGTGGTCAGGGCGCCGACGGCCAGCAGGTCGCCATGCGCGAAGTTGATGACGCGCATGACGCCGAACACCAGGTTCAGCCCGCATGCCATCAAGGCATACAGGCCGCCCAGCAGGATGCCGGCCACGAGCAACTCGAAAATGGGCACGATGACGTCTCCTCCCTACTGCGCGGCGTCGCGGTCGCCGCGTTTTCGTTCGTCGGGGTCGTTGCCCGCGGCGGCACGCCCCTGTCTTCGTCTCTTCGCTGGTGCTTCGCCTTCCCGCCAAGGCGCCCGTGGCGCCGGCGTGCCGACGCCTGTCGGTGCCGGACCAGGACCTAGATCACGCCGGCTTCCTTGAGCGCCTGGATGCGGGCTTCCGACAGTCCCAGGCGCTTGCGGTAGACCTCGTCGTTGTGCTCTCCCAGCGCCGGCCCGAGCCGGTCGATACCGCCCGGGGTATCGGTCAGGCGCGGCACGACATTGGGCACCGCATACTCGCCGACCCGCTCGTCATTGAAGTAGACGATATTGCCGCGCGCGGCGTACTGCGGATCCTCGAAGATCTCGTCGATCGCATAGACGGGACCGCAGGGAACCTGGTGCTCCTCGCACAGCCGCAGCACTTCATCGCGCGTGTACTGCGCGCTCCATGCCCCCACGTATTCGTCGACCTGCGCGCGCTCGGCCTCGCGCTGCGTGATGGTGCCCCATTTCCCCGTCCCGCCGAGCTCCGGGACGCCCATGGCCACGGCCAGGCGCTCGAAGATCTTGTCGCTGGTGCAGGCGATGGCAACCCAGCGGCCGTCGGCCGTCGGATAGTGGCTGTGCGGCACGACGTTCACCGTGCCCGGGCCCATGCGCTGCCGCACGTAGCCCTTCATGTGATAGGCAGGCGCCAGTTCGTCGAGGATGCGGAAAATCGGCTCGTACAGTCCGATGTCGACGACCTGGCCGCGTCCCGTCTTGGCCAGCGATTGCAACGCCAGCAGCACGCCCAGCGCGCCATACAGGCCGGCCATGTAGTCCGGGATGGTGGCCGACCCCGGCGTGACGGGCGGGCGGTCGGGAAATCCGGCCAGGTAGGACAAGCCGCCGAAGGCATTGCCGATGCGGCCGAAGCCCGGCCGGCCGCTGTAGGGACCAGTCTGGCCGTAGCCCGAGATGCGCACCATGATGAGCCGCGGATTCACTTCCTTCAGCACATCCCAGCCCAGGTTCCATTTCTCCAGGGTGCCGGGCTGGAAGTTTTCAACGAGCACATCGGCGTCCTTGATCAACGCCTTGAGCAGCTCCGCGCCGTCAGGTGTGCGCAGGTCCAGCGTGGCGGACTTCTTGTTGCGGCATTCGGAAAGCCAGGGCAGGGTGTCGCCCGATGGCGTCACGCTGCCGAAGCGCCGCAGCGCGTCGCCCACTTTCGGCAGCTCCAGCTTGATGACATCGGCACCGAATTCGGCGAGCTGCGTGGAGCAGAACGGTCCGGCCAGGAAGCTCGATACGTCGATCACCTTCAGGTGGTCCAGGGGCCGTACGCCGGTCGCTGCGTTTGCCATGGCTAGTCTCCTGTTCGCGCGGGTATCCCGCTTATGCATTCATGCGTTCATGGTCATGCGGTGCTGCGAAATCCAGTGCTGCGAAATCCGGTGATGCGGAGATCCGGTGATACGTGATGTGGCGATGCGACAGCGCGGCTACGCGGCCGGGTTGCTGCGCTGCGCCAGTTTTTCGCTCATCGCCACGACGCGGCGCGCCGCGTAGACGATGGGATAGTCGATGAACTGGCCATCCAGCTGGATGGCCGATGAGCCGGTGGCCTCTGCTTCGGCGAAGGCGTCCAGGACGCGCCGGGCGCGGGCGACCTGGGCCTCGGTGGGAGAAAAGGCGCGGTTCACCATATCCACCTGGTCCGGGTGGATGCAAAGCTTGCCCTGGAAACCCATCTCGCGCGCCTTGCGCGCGGAAGCGGCGCAGCCTTCGGGATCCTTCAGGTCCACCCAGACGGTGTCCAGGGGAGGTTCCAACCCGCCGGCGCGCGAATGCAGCACGACCTGGGCGCGATAGGGCGCAAGCTCGTCCTCGTTGCGCGTCCACGTCAGGTCCAGGTCCAGCGTGAAGTCGCCGGCACCGAAGGCAAGGCGGCGCACGCGCGGGACGGCGGCCACGATCTCGGGCAGGCGGGCCAGGCCGAGAGCCGTCTCGATGATGGGTATGAGGTCGACCTTGCCTTCCGGCATGCCATGCTCCCGTTCGAGCTGGGTCATCAGCCAGTCCGCCGTGCGCAGGTCGGCGGCGGATTCCACCTTGGGCAGGACGACGCCGTCCAGGCCAGGCCGCACGGTCTCCGTCAGGTCGCCATAGGCGAAAGTCGTGGACAGGGGATTGACGCGGACATAACCCAGGCCGCGCCGGGGACGCGCCATGGCTTCGCAGACGCGCGGCCGGCTGGCGGCTTTCTCCGACACGGCGCAGGCGTCTTCCAGGTCCAGGATGACGGCGTCCGCGTCCAGGGTCAGGGCTTTTTCCACGCGGCGCGGGTGGTTGGCGGGTGCGAATAGAAAGGACCTGAACACCGTCATGCGAGTCTCTCCGAAATTTCCACCCGGGGCAGCTGTGCCAAATGTGCGTTTGTACGTACAATACGGGCCGCGCCGGCGACTGTCAACCTGCGGCGTTTACCATCCACCCTTTTGCCGATCCGATGCGTTCTACATCTTCCTTCGCCGATGATCCGTCCCATGCCGGCGCCCTCGCCGGAGGGCGCCATCCCCTCTATGTCACCCTGGCGCAAACACTGGCGGCGGACATCCACGGCGGGCGTTATCCGATCGGCAGCACGCTGCCCACCGAAGGCGAACTCGCGCTGCGCTACGGCGTCAGCCGGCATACCGTGCGGCAGGCGCTGCGTGAATTGAAGGAAGCAGGCCTGCTGTGGTCGCGGCCCGGTATCGGCACCAAGGTGCGCGCGCGGCCGGAAGCGCCGCGCTTCTTCAGCGGCATCCAGAATATTTCCGACCTGCTGCAGTTCGTCGACGCCACCGTCATGCACGTCAAGTCCCGCCGCGAGATCGTTGCCGACGCCGGCTTCGCCGAACTGTTGCGGTGCGCTCCCGGCCAGGCCTGGTCGGAAACCAATATCGTGCGCAAGGTGCCGGGCGGCACGGTGCCGCTGTGCTACCTGCAAGCCTACCTGCGTCCCGAATACGCGGGCGCGATCGGCAAGGCGCGCATCATCAAGTGTCCGATCTATTCGCTGGTGGAAGCCCGCTACGGCGTGCGCATCGTCGAGGTGCTGCAGGAAATCACCGCGGCGACGCTCACGGCCGAGATGGCGCGCGCGCTGAAGGCGGAGGCCGGCCAGGCCGCGCTGCGGATATCGCGGTATTACCTGGACCGCCAGGGTTCGGTCGTCGAAGTGGGAATCGGTCATTATCCGAGCGGGCGTTATACGCAGAGCACCACGTTCCGCGCGCACAGCGCGGAGGAATGAACAGCGCAGGCCCGGTCAGGACGGGTGCTCGTGGGGGTGTTCGCGGCCCCAGCGCATGACGGCTTCGCGCGTGCCGCCCTGCGCGGAATGGCTGCGCGGCGTGATGTCCAGCAGGCGGCCGATGTCGCGCGCCGCGGCCAGCACGGTATCGGGATCGAGGCCGGTCTGCACGCCCATCAGGGACATCATGCGTGTCATGTCCTCGCTGGGGAAGTTGCCCACTGCGCCCAATGATTCCGGCATGGCGATGCCGCCGCCGATGCCGCAGATCGCGCCTTCCAGCCAGCACGCGCCGGCGTCCAGCGCGGCCAGCATGTTCGCCGTCGCCATGCCGCCCAGGTTATGGACATGGAAGCCCAGCTCGACGTCGGGATGGCGGTCGCGCAGGCGCGCGAAAAGCTCGCCGACGTGGCGCGGGTCCTCCATGCCGACCGACCCAGCCAGGTAGAGGCGGCGGATGCCGGCGTTGCGAAACTCGTCCACCATGGCCTGCACGCGCTCCTGCGCGATCCTGCCTTCATATGGGCACCAGAACGCCATGCCGATGGCCAGCACATAGCGCAGCCCCCTGGCGTCGGCGATGCGAAAGGCCTCGATGGCCTGCGCATTGGCCTGCGCCGGCGACATGTTCTGGTTCTTCTTCAGGTACGAGGCACTGGCGATGGTCAACCCCACGATTTCGTCCACGCGCGCCGCGGCGGCGCGCTCCGCGCCCCGGGCGTTGGGCGCGAGGCCGCGGTAGACGATGCCGGGACGCCGGGCGATGCGCTCGCATACCGCCTCGGCGTCCCGCAGGTTGGGGATAACGCGCGGATGCACGAAGCCGGTGACCTCGATAACGGGAAATCCGACCTGGGACAGGCGGTCCACCATGCGCACCTTGTCCTCGGTGGACACCCATTTGCGCAGGCTTTGCAGGCCGTCGCGGGGGCCGACTTCAACGATGTCGATCTGCTCTGGCAGGTACATGCGCGGTCTCCTTCACAATGCCGGCGGTTCGGCGGCGGGCGGCAGGTCCAGGGTGATGCCAGCTTCGGCCAGGGTGGCCTCGCTGTAGCCCAGGCGCTCCACCAGGATTTCGCGGTTGTGCTGGCCCAGCCGGGGACCGGGATGGCGTATCGCGCCCGGCGATGCGGACAGCTTGCCCACGACATCCTGCATGCGCAGGTCGCAACCGAGCTCCTCGTCGAAAACGGCGCGGATGTTTTCGCGGCTCCGGATGTGCGGGTCGGCCATGATCTGCGCCACGTCATTGACAGGGGACATCGTGCAGCGGCGCTCCTCCGACCGGGCCAGCAACTCCGCCAGGCCGAAGCGCGACACCGCGGCCTGGATGGCGTCGTCCAGGGCCTGCACGTTGCGCAGCCGCTGCCGGTTGTCCGAAAAGCGCGGGTCCCGGACCAGGTCGGGAATGCCCAGGGTTTCGCAGATATTGATGAACGCCGACTGGGCGCTGCCGCCTATGGTCACCCATTTGCCATCGCGCGTGCGGTAGGTGTTGCGAGGCGCCGTGAAAGGCAGTCGGCTGCCGGCGCGCTGCTGCACGATACCGAGCTGGTCGTAATTGACGACGTGCGGCCCGATAAGGGTGAGCAGGGTCTCGTAGATGGCCAGGTCGACGTACTGGCCGCGCCCGCTGCGCCGCCTTTCGTTCAGGGCCACCAGGGCCAGGAACGCCGCCATCAGTCCCGTGGTGGAGTCGGCCAGCCCGAAGCCCGGCAGCAGCGGCGCGTCGTCCGGGTAGCCGCTGATATGCGCATAGCCGGCATAGGCCTCGGCCAGCGTGCCGAAGCCGGGGCGATCGCTGTACGGCCCGGTCTGCCCATAGCCCGTGATGCGCATCATGACCAGGCCGGGATTGACCGCGCGCAGCGTCTCGTACCCGATGCCCCACTTCTCCAGGGTGCCCGTGCGGTAGTTCTCGACAACCAGGTCGACGTCGGCGGCGAGGCGCTTGACCGCTTCCACGCCCAAGGGGGTGCGCAAGTCCAGCGTGACGGATTTCTTGCCGCGATTGAGCACCTTGTAGTACAGCCCCACGCCGTTGCGGTTTTCGCCCCAGTAACGGACTTCGTCGCCCTTGCCGGGCTGCTCGACCTTGAGGACGTCGGCGCCGAAGTCCGCCATGAACATCGTGCTCATGGGTGCTGCGAGGAAGTTGGAAAGCTCGAGCACCTTGACGCCGGATAGCGCCCCTTCCATGACATGTGGCGCCGCCATGGTGTCTCCTTATGTGCGTTTGTACGTACATTAGGCCGGCACACGGTCGTCGTCAAGCCTCGATAAGCAGCGGGGCCTTCCAGTGCGCGGCGCGCGCCGTCCAGCGCGCAGCCGGGCCCTCGGACCGTTGATCGTTCGGTATAGTCCGTGCTGCCGCAGCGCGGCACAGCCGCCGGCCGCCAAGGCCGTGCGCGCCTTGCCGCTGAAAAAACAAGGGATCTCGCACATGCCAAACACGATCGACGCGATCGCGACGCTGCTATTCGCCATCGCCGTTCTGCACACCTTTTCAGTTCCGCTCTTCGCGCGCATGGCGCACCGCAATGGGCCACATGCCGGCGTGTGGCACATGCTCGCGGAGGTCGAAGCCGTCTTCGGCGTATGGGCGTTCGTGCTGATCGTCTGCATGGCGTTACTGGGCGGTACTGAGGCGGCGATCGGCTATATGGACACGCGCAATTTCACCGAGCCGCTGTTCGTTTTCGTCATCATGGTGGTGGCCGGCAGCCGTCCCATCCTGGAATTCGTCGATGCGGTGGTGCGCCTGCTGGCGCGCGTGCTGCCGATACGCAACGAATTGAGCACCTATCTGGTGGTGCTGTCCATCGTTCCCTTGGCGGGCTCCTTCATCACCGAGCCCGCGGCGATGACGCTGGCCGCCATCCTGCTGCGCGACGCCTATTTCCGCGAGGGCGGCCGCGCCGGGTTCAAGTACCTGACGCTGGGCGTGCTCTTCGTCAACGTGTCGATAGGGGGGGTGCTGACCTCGTACGCGGCCCCGCCCGTGCTGATGGTGGCTTCCACCTTCGGCTGGGACGCGGCGCACATGGCGACGCACTTCGGCTGGCGCGCGGCGATCGCGGTGTTCATCAACGCGGGCGTACTGACCTTCGTCTGCCGCAAGGCGCTGCTGGAGGGCGGGAATCCGGCGACGCGCGACAACGATGGCCGGCCGGACGTGCCCGTCGTGGTGATGCTCGTTCATCTGGTTTTCCTGGTCGGCGTGGTGCTGAGCGCCCACCATCCGGCGATCTTCCTGAGCCTCATGATGATGTTCATCGGCTACACGGAAGCGTACAAGCGCCACCAGAGCCGCCTGATGATCAAAGAAGGCCTGATGGTGGGCTTCTTCCTGGCGGGGTTGGTGGTACTGGGCGGACTGCAGCAATGGTGGCTGCAAAGCCTGCTCGGCGGTTTGTCGCCGACGGTGCTCTTCTGGGGCGCGACCGCGCTGACCGCCATTACGGACAATGCGGCGCTGACCTACCTGGGTTCGCTGGTGCAGGGCACGGACGAGGTCTGGCGCTACATGCTGGTGGCCGGGGCCGTCACCGGCGGGGGCCTTACGGTGATCGCCAACGCGCCGAACCCGGCGGGCTTCGCCATCCTGAAGAACTATTTTCCGGACGGCAGCATCTCGGCCGGCCGGCTGTTCCTGTCCGCCTTGTTCCCCACGCTGGTGGCCGCGGGGATGTTCCTGCTGCCGGTGTAGCGGCGCGCCGCGCCCGCCAAGCGGCTGGCACGGCACCGTGAACCGTCGCCACGGGGTTTCGGCGGAGCGCCCATGCTCGCCGCCCCCCCGGGAAAAACCCGCTAAAATTCAAGACTTTCCCGTATTTTTGCCGGCCCCGTCCCTGTCGCCTCGTCCCTGTACGGCGGCGCCCGTGGCGGGTTCTTTCGCGCCGGCGGCCCAGGGAGTGGATTCATGCCTATCTATGCTTACAAGTGCAGCACGTGCGGCCATGCCAAGGACGTGCTCCAGAAGATTTCCGACGCGCCGCTGACCGACTGCCCCGAGTGCGGGGCCAGCACCTTTTCCAAGCAGGTCACCGCGGCCGGCTTCCAGTTGAAGGGCTCCGGCTGGTATGTCACCGATTTCCGCAACAACGGAAGCGGCGGCGCTAACGGCGCCAAGAGCGGCGGCAAGGAAGAGGGCACGGCGCCGGCCACGGGCGAAGCTGCCGGCAGCGGCGACGGCGCCGCGGCCAAGGGCGGCGACGCCAAATCGTCTGGCGCGGCCGCGACGCCCGCGGCGGCGCCCGCACCGGCCGCCCCGGCTTCTTCGACGCCCTCGGCGTCCTGATCCAGCGCCATGGCGATGCGCATATTCAAGAAATACTTCATCACCGGCCTCCTGATCTGGGTGCCGCTGGTCATCACCATATGGGTGCTGGGCGTTCTCATCGCCACGCTGGAGGGCTTTGTCCCGGGTTTCCTGTCGGCGCAGTCCCTGCTCGGCATCGACATCCCGGGTTTCCGCTTCCTGCTGGTTATCCTGGTGGTGCTTCTGACGGGTGTCTTCGCCGCCAACCTGCTCGGGCGCACCCTGCTGGAACAGTGGGAAAAGCTGCTCGGGCGCATCCCCCTGGTGCGTTCCATCTACAACTCGGTCAAGCAGGTCAGCGACACCGTGCTGGCGCCGGACGGCCAGGCCTTCCGCCAGGCTGTGCTGGTGCAGTATCCGAGGCAAGGGTCCTGGACCATCGCCTTTCTGACCGGCACGCCCAGCGGCGAGGTGGCCGGCCACCTGCCGCCAGACCATGTCAGTGTGTATGTGCCGACCACGCCCAACCCGACTTCGGGCTTCTTCCTGATGATGCCGCGCGCGGAAGTCATCGAACTGCAGATGAGCGTCGACGCCGCATTGCGCTACGTCGTCTCCATGGGCGTAGTGGCGCCGCCGCCGGGACCGACGGCGCCGCCCGTGCGTCCGGCCGGAATTCCCACGGCGCCGGGTGTCCGGCTGCCGCCAGGAGATGCTCCCTGAATACCGACGGGGCGGGCCGGGCGGCCCGCTCCTTGATCCCTAATCGCGACGCTTTACGTAGCGCCTCAACAAAGTAAGAAACGGAGTCATCCCGCATGCGTACCTGCTACACCGGCCAGGTTTGCCGTGACCACCTCGGTCAGACCGTTACCCTGTTCGGCTGGGTAAACCGCCGCCGCGACCATGGCGGGGTCATCTTCATCGACCTGCGCGATCGCGCCGGCCTGGCGCAGATCGTATTCGACCCTGACAACGCGGCCTTCGCCACCGCGGAACGCCTGCGCAACGAGTTCTGCATTCGTGTGACCGGGCTGGTCCGCCTGCGCCCCGAAGGGACGGCGAACGCCGATCTCGCGTCGGGCGAGGTCGAAGTGCTGTGCAAGGAAGTCGAGATCCTGAACCCGTCCGTCACGCCGCCGTTCCAGCTGGATGACGACAATCTTTCCGAAACCACCCGCCTGACGCACCGCGTGCTGGACCTGCGCCGGCCGCAGATGCAGCGCAACCTGATGCTGCGCTATCGCGTCTCCATCGAGGTGCGCAAGTTCCTGGATACGCTGGGCTTCATCGACATCGAAACGCCGATGCTGACCAAGAGCACGCCCGAAGGCGCGCGCGACTACCTGGTGCCGTCGCGGGTGAACGCGGGGCAGTTCTTCGCCTTGCCGCAATCGCCGCAGTTGTTCAAGCAGATGCTGATGGTGTCCGGCTTCGACCGCTACTACCAGATCACCAAATGCTTCCGCGACGAAGACCTGCGCGCCGATCGCCAGCCCGAGTTCACCCAGATCGACTGCGAGACCTCCTTCCTGAACGAAGTCGAGATCCGCGAAATATTCGAAAGCATGATTCGCCACGTCTTCAAGGTGGTGCAGAACGTCGACCTGCCGGCGCCATTCCCGTCCATGACGTGGACCGAAGCCATGCGCCGTTATGGCTCGGACAAGCCGGACCTGCGCGTGTCGCTGGAGTTCACCGACATCAGCGATATCATGCGCGATGTCGACTTCAAGGTCTTCGCCAGCGCGGCCGCCACGCCGGGCAGCCGTGTCGTGGCGCTGCGCGTGCCGGGCGGCGGCGCGCTGTCGCGCAGCGAAATCGACACCTATACGCAGTTCGTCGCCATCTACGGCGCCAAGGGCCTGGCCTGGATCAAGGTCAACGAAGCCGCCAAGGGCCGCGACGGCCTGCAATCGCCCATCGTCAAGAACATCCATGACGCGGCGCTGGCGGAACTGCTCAAGCGCACCGGCGCGCAGGATGGCGACATCATCTTCTTCGGCGCCGATCGCGAAAAGGTCGTCAACGACGCCATCGGCGCGCTGCGCGTCAAGATCGGCCACAGCGAGTTCGGCAAGCAGAGCGGCCTGTTCACCGCCGGCTGGCGGCCGCTGTGGGTGGTCGACTTCCCCATGTTCGAATACGACGAGGAAGAAGGGCGCTATACCGCCGCGCACCATCCCTTCACCAGCCCGAAGGACGGCCACGAAGACTTCCTGGAAACCGATCCCAGCAAGGCTTTCGCCAAGGCCTACGATATGGTGCTGAACGGCTGGGAGATCGGCGGCGGCTCCGTGCGTATCCACCGCGAGGAAGTGCAGAGCAAGGTTTTCCGCGCGCTGAAGATCAACGCCGAGGAAGCCCGCCAGAAGTTCGGCTTCCTGCTGGACGCGCTGCAATACGGCGCCCCGCCGCACGGCGGCATTGCCTTCGGCCTGGACCGCATCGTCACCATGATGACCGGCGCGGAATCCATCCGCGACGTCATCGCGTTCCCGAAGACGCAGCGTGCGCAGGACTTGCTTACGCAGGCGCCTTCGCCCGTGGACGAAAAGCAGTTGCGGGAATTGCACATCCGCCTGCGCGCCGCCGAAGTGAAGTAGCGCGCGCCAGGCTGCCGCCATGTCCTTGCTGCGCGTCGTCAGCTACAACATCCACAAGGGTCGTTCCGCGCTCGGTGCGCGGGACTCCCTCAAGGAGTTGCGTCTGGGCCTGTACGGGCTGCGGCCCGACCTGGTCTTCCTGCAGGAAGTGCAGGGACGCAACGAAAGCCGCAACGTGCTGGACGCGCAGCACATGTCGCTGGCCGCGGCGCTGCACATGGAGATGTGCTACGGCCGCAATGCCGTCCGCGACCACACCGACCACGGCAATGCGCTGCTGTCGCGCTATCCCATCGTCGACCACGAGAACCAGGATATTTCGGATCACCGGCTGGAACAGCGTGGCCTGCTGCATGCCACCGTCGGCGTGGCTGACCGCGAGGTGCATTGCTTCGTGGTGCACCTGGGCCTGTTCGCCGGCAGCCGCATGCGGCAAATCCAGGCGCTGGTGGACCGGATCGACCGCATGGTGCCGCCCGGCGCGCCCATCCTGATCGCCGGGGACTTCAATGATTGGAGCGACCGGCTCGCGCCGCTGTTCGTGCAGCGGCTCGGCGTGTATGAAGTCTTCTCCCATGCGCCCAAGCTGGTGGGCGGCGAGGGGCCGCGCCTGCGCGAGTCGATGCGCCGCCTCAGCAACGTGCTGCGCGGCGTACCGAACAGCCTGGCCATGCTGGAACGGAACAACCAGTTGACCATGCAGGGCAATTACCGCGTCGCGCCGCCCCCGCGGACGTTCCCCGCCGTGTTCCCCTGGTTCCGCCTGGATCGCATCTACCAGCGCGGTTTCGCCGTGCGCAGCGCGCGCGTACTGCGCGGGCGTGCCTGGTCCAAGCTGTCGGACCATGCTCCCCTGCTCGCGGAACTGGAATTGCCGTGACCCCGCGTCGGCCGCTGGGACTGCACTGGGCGGAAGGAAATGACGTCCGCCTGTTGAAGAACGGCGCCGAATTCTTTCCGGCGCTGTGCCATGCCATCGACACGGCGATGGCGTCGGTCCACCTGGAGACCTACATCTTCACGCTGGACCGCACGGCGCAGCGCGTGCTGGACGCCCTGGCCCGCGCCAGCGCGCGCGGCGTCAAGGTGCGCGTGGTCATCGATGGATTCGGCAGCCAGGAACATTGCGAAGAGGTCCGGCAGCGCATCATCGCGGCGGGCGGCCAGTGCCGCGTCTTTCGTCCCGAACCGCGCTGGCTGCGGCGCCTGCTGTTCTCGCGCAGCCGCCTGCGCCGCCTGCACCGCAAGGTCGCGGTGGTCGATGGCCGCGTGGCGTTCGTGGGCGGTATCAATATCGTCGACGACTACGACGATCTGAACGCCGGTGACGACATACCGGCGAACCCGCGCTTCGACTTCGCCGTCGAGGCCAAGGGTCCGCTCGTGGCCTACGCGGTGCATGCGCAGGAGCTCTTGTGGATCAGGCTGAACCGGCGCGCCGTGGCGCGCAACGATAGGGCGGACGAGCGCCGCCGCCTGCGCCGTCCGTACTTTCCGCCACTCGCCGAGCCGCCCGGCAAGCTGCGCGCCGCCCTGGTGCTGCGCGACAACCTGCGGTGGCGGCAGACCTTCGAGCGGGCCTATCTGTACGGCATTGCCCGTGCGCAGAACGAAATCCTGATCGCCAACGCCTACTTCTTCCCCGGCCTGCGCTTTCGCCGGGCCCTCAAGCGCGCCGTCGCGCGCGGGGTGCGGGTGCGGCTGCTGTTGCAGGGCAAGGTGGAGTATCGCCTGCAGTACTACGCCACCCATGCGCTGTACGCCGACCTGCTGAAGGCCGGCATCGAGATCTACGAGTACATGCCCAGCTACCTGCATGCCAAGGTGGCGGTCATCGACGACGTCGCCACCGTCGGTTCGTCCAACCTCGATCCTTTCAGCCTGCTGCTGGCGCGCGAAGCCAATGTCGTCGTGGATGACCCCGGGTTCGCATCGTACCTGCGCCACAAGCTGGAAGAGGAAATCGCGCGCGGCGGCCGGCTGGTGCGCTCCGCGGATCATCATCGCCGCGGCTGGCCGCGACGCTTCGTGGATAACGCCTCCTACACCCTGTTGCGTCTGGCAGTGGCGCTGACCGGCCAATCGAGGCAGTATTGATGCGACGGCAAGGAGACGGCGGCGATGACTACACCGATACAAAGCGGCGAGCGATCCACCCGGGGGAGTGACGCGTCCCCCGCTGCGGGACAGGTGGGCGACACCGCACGCATCCGCCGCATCGCGGTGCTGGGCGCGGGCGTGATGGGGGCGCAGATCGCCGCCCACTGCGTCAATGCCGGAGTGCCCGTGGTGCTGTTCGACCTGCCGGCCGACGAGTCCGATCGCAGCGCCACCGCGCGCAAGGCCATTGCGGGCCTCGGCCGCCTGAACCCGGCGCCGCTGGCCGCGCCGGAACTGGCGGCCCATATCCGGCCGGCGAACTACGAGGAACACCTGGACCTGCTGCGCGATTGCGACCTCGTCGTCGAGGCCATCGCGGAGCGCCTGGATTGGAAGCAGAACCTCTACCGGCGCATCGTGCCCGCGCTGGCCCCGCATGCCACGCTGGCCACCAATACCTCGGGGTTGTCCATCGACTCGCTGGCCGCCACCTTGCCCGACGCCGTGCGGCCGCGCTTTTGCGGCGTGCACTTTTTCAACCCGCCGCGGTATATGCCGCTGGTCGAGCTTATTCCTGCCGAGCAGACCGACGCCGGCCTGCTCGACCGGCTGGAGACCTTCCTGGTCTCGGACCTGGGCAAGCGCGTGGTGCGCGCCAAGGACACGCCCAACTTCATCGGCAATCGCATCGGCGTCTTCGGCATCCTGGCCGCCATGATCGAAGCCGAAAAAGCCGGCCTGACCTACGACGTGGTCGACCAGCTCACCGGCGAACGCCTGGGCCGCGCCAAATCCGGCACCTTCCGCACGGCGGATGTGGTGGGCCTGGACACCCTGGCCCACGTGGTGCGCACCATGCAGGACGGCCTGCCCGGCGACCCCTTCCGCGCGGCCTTCGCCACGCCACCGGTGCTGGCGGCGCTGCTGGAGCAAGGCGCACTGGGCCAGAAGACCGGCGCTGGCTTCTATCGCAAGGAAGGCAAGGCCATCCTGCGCCTGGATCCGCAGCGCCGCGAGTATGTTGCGGCCGACGGCCCGCTGGACGAGTCCACGGCGGCCGCCCTGGCGGAACGCGACCCGGCGCGCCGGCTGCGCGCGCTGCGCGAATCGACCCAGCCGCAGGGCCGCTTCCTGTGGGCGCTGCTGCGGGACACCTTCCACTACGCCGCCGTGCACCTGGCGGATATCGCCGAAACCGCGCGCGACGTCGACTTCGCCATGCGCTGGGGCTTCGGGCATGCGCAGGGGCCCTTCGAAGTCTGGCAGTCGGCGGGATGGCTGACCGTGGCCGAATGGATACAGGAGGACATCGCGGCCGGGCATGCCCTGGCATCGGAACCTTTGCCCGATTGGGTCATGCAGGGTCCGGTGGCGCAGGCGGGCGGTGTCCATACCGGTGCCGGTTCCTGGAACCCGCGCGCCGGTGAATTCCAGCCACGGCGCGCGCTGCCGGTGTACCGGCGCCAACTGGCCCCGCCGCGCCTGGCCGGCGAGCCGCGCGACCCCATCGGGCGCACGGTGTTCGAGGACGACGCCATCCGGCTGTGGACGCCGCCGGACGGCGCCCGCGACGACATCCTGATGGCCTCGTTCAAGACCAAGATGCGCACCATCAACCCTGCCGTGACGCGCGGGCTGCTGCACGCGGTGGAGCTGGCCGAAGCGCGCTATCGCGGACTGGTCGTGTGGCAGGGCGGGCCGCCTTTTTCGGCCGGGGCCGACCTGCAAGCCATGCTGCCCGCCTATATGCAGGGCGGCGTCGCGGCCATCGAACCCATGGAACGCGAACTGCAACGCGTCGCGCAGCGCTTCCGCGCCGCCCAGGTGCCGACGGTCGTCGCCATCGCCGGCCTGGCGCTGGGCGGCGGCTGCGAAATCTCCGTGCATGCCGCGGCCCGCGTGGCGCACCTGGAGAGCTACGTCGGCCTGGTCGAAGTCGGCGTGGGGCTGGTGCCCGGCGCCGGCGGCCTGGCCTATTGCGCCCGCCGCGCGGCCGAACAGCGCGCAATGACGGCGCCCGACCAGCCCTTGTTGCCCTTCCTGCAGAAATTCGCCGAAGCGGTCGCCACGGCCAAGGTTTCACGCTCCGCGCTGGAAGCGCGGCAGATCGGCTATCTGCGGGAAAGCGACCCCATCGTCATGCAGGAAGACGAACTGCTTTACGTTGCCATCCAGCATGCGGGCGCGCTGGCCGATGCCGGGTGGCGACCGCCCTTGCCGGCGCCTTTCCCGGTGGCCGGTCGCGACGGCGCGGCGACCTTGACCGCGCAACTGGTCAACCTGCGCGACGGCGGTTTCATCTCCGCCCACGATTACGAGCTGGGCCGCAGCGTGGCCGAGGTGATATGCGGCGGCGATGTCGATCCGGGCACGCTGGTCGACGAGGAGTGGATGCTGGCGCAGGAGCGGCGCGCCTTCCTGCGGCTGCTCGCCAATCCCAAGACCCATGAACGCATCATGGGCATGCTGAAGACCGGCAAGCCGGTGCGCAACTGAGGCCCATTCCGGATGGCCTGTCCATTTCCTCTCGCGCCGGCTCTTCCCGGAACTGAAGGCGCGCGGCGTGGCGCTCACACGCTTGCCGGGCGCCAACGTGGATCCTATGCAATCGTCGGACGGCAACGTCCCGGAGTCTCGCCATGAGCCGTATCCTGCAAGACGCCTACATCGTCGCGGCCACGCGATCGCCGGTCGGCAGGGCGCCCAAGGGCGCCCTGCGCCATACGCGTCCGGACGAGTTGCTGGCCCATATCCTGCGCGCCGCCCTGGCGCAGGTCCCGACGCTGGACCCGGCCGCGATCGACGATGCCATCATCGGCTGCGCGCGCCCGGAAGGCTCACAAGGCCTGAATGTCGCGCGCATCGCCGTGCTGCTCGCGGACCTGCCCGCCAGCGTGGCGGGCATCACCGTCAACCGCTTCTGCGCCTCCGGCCTGAGCGCCATCGCCATGGCCGCCGACCGCATCCGCGTCGGCGGGGCCGATGTCGTCATCGCCGGCGGCACGGAATCGCTCAGCCAGGTCCCCATGATGGGCCATGCCCCATCCTTCTCCCCGCAGGTTTTCGCCAATGACGAGGATATCGGCATTGCCTATGGCATGGGCCTGACGGCGGAGCGCGTGGCCCAGCAATGGAAAGTCTCGCGGGAAGCGCAGGATGCATTCGCCCTCCAATCGCACCAACGCGCCATCGCGGCCCAGGATGCCGGGGAGTTCGCCGACGAAATCACGCCGGTGCCGCTGCTCGGCCGCCAGCCCAACCCGCAATCGCTGGACGTCGATACGGTGCGCCGCGATTTCAGCCAGGACGAGGGGCCGCGGCGTGACACCTCGGCCGACGCGCTGGCGCGCCTGAAGCCGGTGTTCGCGGCGCGCGGCAGCGTCACGGCGGGCAACAGCTCACAAACCTCCGATGGCGCGGGCGCGCTGATCCTGGCTTCGGAGCGCGCCGTGCGCGACCATGGGCTGACGCCGCTGGCGCGTTTCGTCTCGTTCTCCGTGCGCGGCGTGCCGCCGGAGATCATGGGCATCGGGCCCAAGGAAGCCATACCCGCGGTGCTGCGGCAGGCGGGATTGCAGCTGCGGGACATCGACTGGATAGAGCTGAACGAAGCCTTCGCCGCGCAATCGCTTGCCGTCATCGGCGATCTGGGCCTGGATCCGGCGCGTGTGAACCCGCTGGGCGGCGCCATCGCGTTGGGGCATCCCTTGGGAGCGACCGGCGCCATCCGCGCCGCCACCGTGGTACATGCCCTGCGGCGCCGGCAGCTTCGCTATGGGATGGTGACGATGTGCGTGGGGACCGGCATGGGCGCGGCGGGGATCTTCGAGCGGCTGTAGGATCGTCCCAGGCGCCGGGAGGTTCCGGTCCCCCGCGAAGGCCCGTCCTGGCGTAACCGCGGCGGTGGTTGACCGCGCGGCGCCGCCGATGCGTCGCCCCCGCGCCTCGCAATAGACGTCACCGTGACGAGGGCGCCTTGCCCTGCGGCTTTACGCACGCACCGCGCGCGGGCGTTCGATCAAGCCCAGCGACAGCGCTGTACCGAGCAGTATGATGGGCGAACCCAGCAGGATATTGGTGGTCACGGCCTCGTCCAGCAGCAGCGCGCCCCAGAACACCCCGAACACCGGCACCAGGAACGTCACGCTCATCGCCCGCGTCGGCCCTACGCTGGCGAGCAGGCGGAAAAAGATGATGTAGGCGATGCCCGTGCATACCAGCGCCAGCAGCACCGTTGCCGTCCACGCTTGAAGCGACACCGGCTCGGACGGCCAGGTCCAGATGGCGAAGGGGAGGAGCAGCACGGATGCGCTGATCATGCTGCCCGCGGCGTTGCTCAGGGCATCCACCCCGACCAGATAGCGCTTGGTGCAATTGGCCGATATGCCGTAGCACAGGGGCGCCAGCAGCGCCGCGACCACGGCCGGCCCGGTGCCGCCTTCACTGAAATCGAACTTGTCCCAGGCCAGCACCACGATACCGGCAAAGCCGATCGCCAGCCCCAGCACGCGGCTACCCGGCAGCCGGTCGCGCAGCCACAGCCAGCCGATCACCGCGCCCCACATCGGCGCACAGGCATTGGAAATGGACAGGAAGCCCGCACCCAGCCCTTGCGCCGCATAGCCGTAGAGCAGGAAAGGCAGGGCCGCGTTGAACGTGCCGACCAGCAGGATGGCCTTCCAGTGCCGGCCCAGGACCGGTAACCCTGCGCGCCACAACACCACTGGCAACAGCGCCAGGGCCGCCAATCCGACACGCAGCGCCATCAGGGGTGCAGGGCCGAATTCCGGCACCGCGATCCGCATGAACAGGAAGGAACCGCCCCAGACGGCGGCCAGAATCAGCAGATCGATCAGGTCACGGCGGCGCATGGACAAGCAAGCCTATGCTGCGAAGGGATGCAGCATACACCGGCGGCGAGGCCGCGCGGCACTCCGGTTCTTGCGCCGGCGGGTAACAAGCGCGACGCGATTTTCGGGTCAGGTGAAGAAGGCGTGGTAGCCCACGAAAACCAATACCAGCACCATGACCACGGCCCAGGACCAGGGCGAATTGCGCAGCCCATGGGGCTCCGGCGCCGCCGGGGGAGGCGGGGGAGCCAGGCGGGGTTGCGTCGCCATGTGATCGATGAAGGACGCGAAGAATTTCTCCACGATCTTCTGCCCCGCCTTCAGCAGCGCCGCATCGCCGATCTCCCCCAGCTTGCCGCCGGCCATCGCCGCCAGCGTGTAGGAGAGCCGCGTTCCGTCATCCTTGGGCATCAGGTTCACCTGTGCCGTCCCGATCGCCAGTCCGGCGGCGTTCCCCTTGCCTTCGAAGACCAGGGTACAGCCGTGCGGCGGGTTCACGTCCGAGAGGAGGACTTCCCCCTGGTAGTCGGCCGCCAGTCCCGCCACCTTGGCGCGCACGGTGAAGGCGTACTCCGTCGGGGACCGGCATTCCACGTCGACACAGCCGGGGATGCATTTGCGCAGCACAGCGCAGTCGGTCAAGGCGTCCCAGGTCTGATGCTGGGTCGAAGGTATCCACTGAGCATCCGAAAAGCGCATGGCTGTCTCCTTGATGGCCTTCAGATAGGACCTTTTGAAGCCATTGTGGACCTGATTACAACGAATGGCTACTGGGGGAAATCGACGGGTAGGTACCGGTTTGCAACTGACAAATGGTTGACGGCCGCGGGGCGCAGACCTGGGACATTTGCGCGCTCGCCGGGTGATGGCCCGGTAAGCGGCCGCCCAGGATGGCGCGGCACTGTAGCGTGGCGCCGTGTAGCAGGCCAGGGCGGGTGGAATCCTCCCGAGGCGGACTGCCGTGGCGGGGCTTGCCGCTGGATCTACGCCTCAGCCGAACCGGCATCCTTCTGAAGTCGGACGATTTCCATGGCCGCCGTGCTGGCTCATCCACCATGACGCTTATATCCGGGCTCAGGAATTTGTTTTATATCAGTGACATACGGTAAGTTACGTTGCGGGAAAGGACTGTAGGAAAAGCGCTAAAATCGCCATGCCATCAAGTGGGGTAGCGATGAGCTGCGCGCCGGATCCGTCCCGCCGCATCGCCTGAGTTATGCGTAGCCGACCCTCGATAAACCGGAAAAGAAGAGTCCCAGGGTAGGTCCAACCTATATGCTTTACGTGTCCATCGCCTTTATCGCGTCGACCATATTTACGCTATTGACGCTTCGATATGGGCATTTGCACGCGCGTTATACGTCCGACACGGATATGACGGGTGTGCAGAAATACCACGTACGTCCCGTGCCGCGCGTCGGCGGCATCGCGCTGGTCGTTGGGATGCTGTTCGTGTGCGGCGCGGCGGCGTGGCGCGAGCCCGGGCTGCTGAAGTCCCTGCTGCTGCTGCTGCTGGCCAGCACGCCGGCCTTCCTGGGAGGCCTGGCGGAGGATCTCTCCAAGCGCGTGCGCGCCAGCGTGCGCCTGCTGCTGGCCATGCTGGCGGGGGCCCTGGGTTATTACCTGCTGGGCGCGGCGGTCGTACGCCTGGACATCGTCGGCGTGGACTGGCTGTTGCAGTTCTGGGTGATATCGCTGGTCTGTACCATGATCGCCGTCGGCGGCGCAGCCAACGCCATTAATATCATTGACGGGTATAACGGGCTGGCGGCAGTCGTTTCGGTGATGATCCTGGCGGGGATGGCTTACGTTTCCTATTACCTTGGCGACCGCCTGCTGCTGGTCGCGGCGGTGGGCATGATGGGGGCAATAGGCGGATTTTTGATCTGGAACTACCCTCGCGGGCTGATCTTCCTGGGGGATGGCGGCGCTTATTTCATTGGTTTCATGATCGGCGAGCTTTCGGTGCTGATGTTGTTCCGTCACCCGAATGTCTCCGCCTGGTTCCCCTTGCTGCTCTGTATTTATCCGGTTTTCGAGACCCTGTTTTCGATTTATCGGAAGCGTTGGCTGCGCGGTCGGTCGCCGGGGATGCCGGACGGGGTGCATTTGCATATGCTGGTCTATAAACGGCTGGTGCGGTGGGCGATTGGGTCCAGCCTGGCCAGGCATAAAACACAGCGCAACGCGATGACGTCGCCGTATTTGTGGGTGCTGTCGTCGCTGGCGGTGATACCGGCTGTGCTGTTCTGGCAGTATGAATATGTACTGATGGGGTTTGTCGCGCTGTTCTCCATCGTTTACCTGGCCTTGTATCGCACGCTGGTGCGATTCGCCTCGCCGAGGTGGCTGATGGTCAAGAAAGAGGCGGATGGCGATTGAGCACGAGCGTTCTTGATATGCCCGTTCAGGCCGATTCCGTCCATCCTGCCTCCGGAGATCACCCGGCCAGGGCATCGACTCACGTCGCTATCCTGCTGTGTTCGTACAACGGCGCCCGATTCATTCGCGAACAACTCGATTCCATCCAGGCGCAGTCGCATGGAGACTGGAAAGTCTGGGTGTCCGACGATGGTTCCAATGACGGCACGCTGGATATCCTGTCCGAATATCGCCGCACGTGGGGCCCGGATCGCCTGGGAGTTCTGCGCGGACCATCGCGCGGCTTCGCGCCGAATTTTCTGTCTTTGGTCTGCCGCCCGGAGATTTCGGCGGACTATTTTTCCTATGCCGACCAAGATGATGTGTGGGAGCCGCGCAAACTAGAGCGTGCTATCGACGCGCTGCGGATAGCCGGGTCGGATGGCCCCGCGTTGTATTGCACGCGCACCACGCTGGTCGACGAAGGGGGCGCGCCGCTGGGGCTTTCACCTCTCTTTACACAAAAGCCAGACTTTCGGAACGCGCTTGTGCAAAATGTGGGAGGCGGCAATACCATGGTGTTCAACGCCTCCGCCCGGCGCCTGTTGCTTGCCGCCGGACCCAATCTGGAGGTGGTCGCTCATGACTGGTGGACTTATCTGGCGATCAGTGCCGCCGGGGGGCGCATCATCTATGATCCTCGGCCCTCGCTGTTGTATCGTCAGCATGGCGGCAACCTGATCGGTTCCAACCAGGGGCTGGGCGCCAGACTGACGCGCCTTCATCTGCTCATGCGCGGACAACTGCGGCGGTGGATTGACGCCAATGTGGCCGGATTAAGGCGCATCCTTGCCGAACTGCCGGTGGAGCAGCGGCAGATATTCCTGGAATTTGACGCATCGCGACACGGTGGTATCGTTCGCCGCCTTGTCGGATTGAAGCGGTCTGGCGTATATCGACAAACGCTGGGCGGCAATCTCGGTCTAATTGTGGCCGCTTTTTTTAAGAAACTATAGCTATGACGATCTTGGTAACGGGCGGCGCCGGTTTCATTGGCGGGAATTATGTGCTGGATTGGTTTGCGCAGACCGACGAGCCGTTGGTTAACGTCGACAAACTGACATATGCCGGAAATCTCGAGACGCTCGCTTCGGTGGCGGAACGGCCGGGGTATACCTTCGTCAAAGCCGATATTGGCGATAGGGTCGTCATTTCGCGACTTCTGCGCGAACACAAAGTGCGCGCCGTGGTCAATTTCGCCGCGGAGTCCCACGTCGACCGTTCGATAGAAGGGCCCGGCGAATTCATTCAGACGAATGTAGTGGGCACGTTCAATCTGCTGGAAAGCGTACGGGGATACTGGGCCGACATGCCGGAAGCGGAGAAGTCGGCGTTTCGTTTCCTGCACGTCTCGACGGACGAAGTCTACGGGACGCTGGCGGCCGACGATCCGCCTTTCAGCGAAACGAATCCCTACGAGCCGAACAGCCCTTACTCGGCCAGCAAGGCGGCGTCGGATCACCTAGTGCGCGCGTGGCACCATACGTACGGACTGCCCGTGCTGACCACCAACTGCAGCAACAATTACGGGCCGTACCATTTTCCGGAAAAGCTGATTCCGCTGGTTATCTTGAACGCGGTCCACGGCAAGCCTCTGCCCATATATGGCGACGGCCAGCAGATACGCGACTGGCTGTACGTGAAGGATCACTGTTCGGCCATCCGTACCGTGCTCGCCGCGGGCAAGCTCGGAGAAACCTATAACGTGGGCGGCTGGAACGAAAAGCCGAACCTCGAAGTGGTCAAGACGATCTGCGCCATCCTGGACGAATTGAAGCCGCGTGCCGACGGTCGGCCCTATGCCGAACAGATCACGTTCGTGCGCGACCGGCCCGGCCATGACCGTCGCTACGCCATCGATGCCCGCAAGATCGAGCGCGACCTCGGTTGGAAGCCCGCGGAAACCTTCGAGTCCGGTATCCGCAAGACCGTCGCCTGGTACCTGGACAATACGGATTGGACGTCCAACGTACAAAGCGGCGCCTATCAACAGTGGCTGGACAAGAACTACGCGAGCCGGGACCAGTGAAAATACTCCTACTCGGCAAGAACGGCCAGGTCGGTTGGGAATTGCAACGCGCATTGGTCCCGCTGGGCGAGGTCATCGCCATCGGCAGGGAGGGTGACAACGGCCTATGTGGTGATCTGGCGGATGCCGCCGGCATCTCGGCAACGGTGAAGCATGTGGGGCCCGATGTCATTGTCAATGCGGCCGCCTATACCGCCGTCGACAAGGCAGAAAGCGAGCCGGATGCGGCCCACGCCATCAACGTCGCAGGACCGCGCGTATTGGCCGGTGCGGCGGCGGAGGCCAACGCACTGCTGGTCCATTATTCGACCGACTATGTCTTCGATGGCAGCGGTACGCGACCTTGGCGGGAAGGCGATGTGCCGCACCCCTTGAGCGTCTACGGCCGGACGAAGCTGGAGGGCGAGCAAGCCATCCTGCGATCCGGGTGCGCGCACCTGATCTTTCGTACGAGCTGGGTATATGGAGCGCGCGGAGGCAACTTCGCCAAGACAATGCTGCGCCTGGGACGCGAGCGCGACAGCTTGTCGGTGATCCAGGACCAGGTCGGCGCGCCGACCGGAGCCGACCTGATCGCGGACGTGACGGCCCATGCCATCGCGCACGCACGCCAGGCGAAGGGCCTGAGCGGCATCTATCATCTGGTAGCCCGTGGCGAAACGTCCTGGCATGCCTACGCCACATTCGTCCTGCAGTGGGCGGCGGATGCCGGCGTGGAACTCAAAGTGAGGCCGGATCAGATCACGCCCATTCCGTCCTCCGCGTATAAGATCGCGGCTCAGCGCCCATTGAACTCCCGGCTCGACACATCGCTGCTGGAGCAGTCCTTCGGCTTGTTCCTCCCTCCTTGGCAGGACGGCGTCGCTCGCATGCTTACCGAAATTCTGGAAAAGTGACTTCAACCATGCAACGTCAACGAAAAGGCATCATCCTGGCAGGGGGCTCGGGTACCCGGCTATACCCGGTGACCAAGGCCGTATCCAAGCAATTGCTGCCAATCTACGACAAGCCGATGATCTACTATCCGCTGGCGACGCTGATGCTGGCCGGGATACGGGATATCCTGATCATATCCACGCCACAGGACACGCCGCGGTTCGAGCAACTGCTCGGCGACGGCAGTGAATGGGGAATCAACCTGCAGTATGCGGTCCAGCCCAGTCCGGACGGGCTGGCGCAGGCCTTCATTATCGGCAAGGACTTTCTGAACGGTTCACCGTCCACGCTGGTGCTGGGCGACAATATCTTCTACGGGCATGATCTTCACGTGCAGCTCGAGCGGGCAATGGGAAAAACGTCGGGTGCGACGGTTTTCGCATATCACGTCCACGACCCCGAACGTTACGGCGTGGTTGCCTTCGACTCGCAGGGCCGCGCCACGTCCCTGGAAGAAAAGCCGAAGCAGCCGAAGTCCAGCTATGCCGTGACCGGCTTGTATTTCTACGACGAACAGATCGTCGATATCGCCGCCAGTCTGCGCCCTTCGCCGCGCGGGGAACTGGAAATCACCGATGCGAATCGCATTTACCTGGAGCGCGGGGAGTTGTCCGTCGAGATCATGGGTCGCGGCTATGCCTGGCTTGACACCGGCACGCACGAAAGCCTGATCGAGGCCAGTAATTTCATCGAAACCATCGAGCACCGCCAAGGACTGAAGGTGGCGTGTCCCGAGGAAATAGCCTACCGCAAGGGGTTCATTGACGCTGAGCAGGTGCAAAGACTGGCGGCTCCTCTGTCGAAGAACGGGTACGGGCAATACTTGCTTCGCATGCTTAAAGATGAGGTTCGATCGTGAAAGCAATTCCCACCGCAGTTCCGGAAGTAATCGTCATAGAACCCAAGGTCTTCGGTGACAATCGGGGGTTTTTCTTCGAAAGTTTCAACCGCCGCCAATTCGCAGATGCAGTCGGTCGCGACGTGGATTTCGTTCAAGACAACCATTCCCGTTCGATACGTGGCGTGTTGCGTGGGATTCACTACCAGATTCATCAACCGCAGGGCAAGCTGGTGCGCGTCGTTTCCGGTGCGGTCTATGACGTCGCCGTGGACTTGCGCAAATCCTCGGCGACCTACGGTCAGTATGTCGGTGAAGTACTCAGCGCTGAAAACAAACGGATGCTCTGGGTGCCCGAGGGTTTCGGCCACGCATTCCTGGTCCTGACCGAGAGTGCGGAATTCCTGTACAAGACCAGCGATTACTACGCGCCTGAGGCGGAGCGCTGCATCGCTTGGGACGACCCCACGCTCGCCATCGAGTGGCCACGCGGCATTACGCCCGTTCTTTCCGAGAAGGACAAGAGGGGCGTGCGCTTGTGCGATGCGGAGCTGTTCGCATGACCCGTGTAGTCCAGAGTGCCGCCTATGCGCGGCTCGTTACTCGTTCGCAGAGAAAAGTTAGGTGATGGGAGCGCACACGGTCTCAGTTATCATTCCAACCAAGAACCCGGGTAGTGGCTTTGTATCGGTTCTTGCGTCGGTCTGCGAACAGAAGACCGGATTTCCATACGAGGTGTTAGTCGTTGATTCCGGCTCCACCGACGGTACGATCGAACATGTACAGCAGTTAGGAGACCACCGCGTACGCTTGCACCGGATTGCGCCTCACGAGTTTGGGCATGGTAGGACTCGCAATCTTGGCATCAGTTTATGCGACGGTACCTACGCGGCGTTTTTGACGCATGATGCCCGACCGGCACGAGACGACTGGCTGGCCACGCTGGTCGCAATCGCCGAGATGGATGCGAGTGTTGCCGGCGTGTTCGGGCGCCATTTGGCTAATCCAGACGCTAATCCGTTCACCGTCCGTGATTTGATCTCGCATTTCGAGCAGTTCGAGCATGATCCCGTACACCAGTTGCAAGATCATGCCGTCTATGCACGGAGCGTTGCGTGCCGCCGTCGACTCCGCTTCTTTTCAGACAACAACGCCTTAGTGCGCCGTGCGGCGTGGGAACGCATACCTTATCCGGACGTGGAATTTGCAGAGGACCAGTTGTGGGCGCAGCAGGTAATCGAAGGGGGATGGAAGATTGCCTATGCGCACAATGCATGTGTCTATCACTCCCATGACTATGGTTTCCGCGAGCGCTTGCGCCGCAGTTTTGACGAAGCTTATGCCGTGCATGAGTTATTCGGCGATCAGTTGCTTCGCTCGGCTGGGCACGCGTTTTACTTCTACGCTCATCGTACGCTGGCTGACTTCGCCTATGCGCGCCGACAGAACCTCTGCCGCTCCAACGCCGTTGCTGTGAGAAAAATGCCGTTAGACAACTTGATGCGCGCCTGCGGATATTACCTTGGCGGACGCGGAAAATTGTTGCCTCGTTCTGTGCGTAACTGGTTGTCCTTAGATCGGCGGCTGCTGCTCGGCTTGGATAATCGCATGTCTGGAGCTGCGGACCGTGGGCGTATATAAGGTCATGTGGCGGATTCGGGCGGCAGCACGTTACGGGCGCGAGCACGGCGTGATCGCGTTAGTGCGTCGTTCGCTTTTGGCGGTGCGACGTTCCGAAGGGCTGACACGGCGGAGACCGTTAGAGGGTCTTAGCTTCTTACAACAACGTCATGTCGGGACGCCGCCAAGGCCGGGCGAGGTCGCGCCGGAAAGCGTGAACTGGTTCATCCCGCTCGTTGGCCGGGGTTCGGGCGGCCACTTGAACATCTTTCGCTTCATCCACATGCTGGAGCAGGAAGGATACGATTGTCGAATCGTAATCGCGGACCGGGCACCCTATATGACGGCCGACGATGTACGGGCCGAGATTCAAGCATGGTTCATGCCGCTGCGTGCGGCGGTCTACATGAGCCCCGACGAGGCTCCGGCCGCTGCGATCTCTATCGCGACGGGGTGGCAGACCGCGTACTACCTTCGGGCGTTCCATCGGACGTTATACAAATGCTATTTCGTGCAGGATTACGAGCCTTGGTTCTATGCAGCCGGCGACGTGGCGAGCTTAGCGGAAGATACATATCGCTTCGGCTTCATCGGTATCACAGCGGGATACTGGTTGGCGGACAAACTGCGGCATGACTTCGCCATGGAGACACATCCCGTCGGATTCTCCTGCGACCGGAGGCTATATCGTCCGACTTCGTCGAGTGCCGACAAAGTGGCCGGGCCTAAGCGGATATTTTTCTATGCGAGGCCTGCCACGCCTCGGCGTGGCTTTGCCCTCGGCGTGGCGGTGCTCGCCGAGGTCGTGCGCCGCCTTCCCCAAACCATCGTGGTTTTCGCTGGCAGCGATCTGGCCGCATACGAGATTCCATTTCCTCATGAAAACAAGGGTGTGATGGATGTTCAAGATTTGCCGCACGTCTATGGCCAGTGCGATGCGGCTTTGGTACTGTCGTTCTCTAATGTCTCGCTATTGCCCCTTGAATTGATGGCCTGCGGCATACCGGTGGTGAGCAACCGCGCACCGCAAACCGAATGGCTTCTAAACGACTCGAATGCTAAGCTGGCCCGGCCCAATGTAGATGATTTGGCCAACGCCATTTGTACTGTCCTGACGGACGCCGGGGAGGCGAAGCGGCTCTCGGTAGGCGGGCGAGCCGCCGCCGAGGCGACTGATTGGGAATTAGAGGGCCGCCGCATGAGTAGCTATCTGCGCGCCCTTACTCGGAAACGGTGAACCAATGATCCACTATATTCGAGGAGTGAAGCGAGCGGTATCGTCCGCCGCGCAAGGTCGCGGTCTTATGACGGCCGCCGGAAAGTTACTGAGTATCTATCGTAGAGAGGGCATGGGAGGGATCACGCGGCGCTTAGCGTTGTACTGCCGGCGCAGCGTGACGCGTAAAACCAATCGCCCGCATGTTAGGCGTGATTTTGCGTTGTGCATACCGTTCAACTATCCAGTGGAGCGGCCAGCCGGAATTAAGGCCGCCGCGATCATCCATATCTATTATGTCGACTTGGCCTCTGAGATACTAAGCTATCTGCAGAATGTGCCGGGCCAACTGGATGTCTACATTTCAACGGTTTCACCATTAGCTCGCGACGTGGTCAGGACGGTGTTCGCTGTCTATACCAAGGGGAGTGTAGACATTCGCGTATTTGAAAATCGGGGGCGGGACATCGCCGCGAAGTTGGTTGGCTTCAGAGATGTTTATGCTAGCTACGATTACATATTGAGCTTGCACACTAAGAAATCGCCGCATGGTGGCCATGAACTTGCGCGCTGGCGCAACTATCTTTACGAGAACCTGCTGGGTTCACCGGAGATCGTGGCGTCGATTTTCAGCATAATGCACAAGCAAAACGTTGGGATGGTGTTTCCTCAGCATTTTTATTTTTTGCAAGACATCTTGGAGTGGGGTGAGTCGTTTGACCAATTCTACGAGGTGGCGCAACGAATGGGGATACAGATAGACCATAAGACGGTGCTGGAATGTCCTAGTGGGTCGATGTTTTGGTGCCGCGGCGACGCACTGCGACCCATCTTGGACCTGAATCTGCAGGTGGGCGATTTCCAAAAAGAGGCGGGTCAGATCGACGGCACCCTTGCCCACGCCATCGAGCGCGCATTCTTGTTTGCAGTCGAGAAGCAGGGCTATCGATGGGCCAAGGTGGTGAAAAGCGACCTGTATCCACTGCCGTCAACTGTGCTGCCTATCAATGATCCTTCCGACTTACCCGACAGGCTGCGGCGGGTCTATCGACCGCTGTTGCATTCCCGTTCGCACATTCTGCAATCGTGATCGGGCGAACTCGGTTCCGTGTTAACCGGTAATTTATGGACTGATTCATACATGCAGGCATTTCCTACCACTCCGCGTGCGATGTACACCGGTTTTTGCATAAACCGTGCGCTTATCATGGTGTTGATTAAGCGCGAGGTATTAGGTCGATACCGGGGCTCTATCATGGGTGTACTCTGGTCATTTTTCAACCCAATGTGCATGCTGGCTGTGTATACCTTCGTGTTCGCCTACGTCTTTAAGGCTCGTTGGGGTACTACAGAAGGGTCGCGCGCTGAGTTTGCTTTGATCCTTTTCGCAGGGCTGATTGTGTTCAATTTCTTCGCCGAGTGTGTGACCCGCGCGCCCGGCTTGGTCCTCGCCAATGCCAATTATGTGAAACGTGTCATCTTCCCGCTCGAGGTCCTGGCATGGTCCAATGCAGGCGCGGCCCTCTTCCATGCCGGTGTGAGTCTGCTTGTGTGGATTATTTTCTATTGCATCGGGTGGGGGATACCGCACTGGACTATCGTTCTGTTGCCCGTGGTGGTACTGCCCCTGGGAATGATTTCAATGGGGTTCTCGTGGTTTCTCGCGTCACTTGGCGTCTATCTGCGTGACGTGTCCCAAATCATGGGGCTGGTGACCACCATACTGATGTTCATGTCGCCGATTTTCTATCCAAGCACCGCGTTGCCCGAGCGGTTCCGTTCAGTGTTTCTACTTAACCCCTTGACGCCGGCGGTGGAGCAGGCGCGAGAAGTTCTTATCTTCGGCAGATTGCCTGATTGGACGGTGCTTGGGGTGTATTTGATCGTAGGAATTGTAGTTATGTGTCTAGGTTTCGCGTGGTTCCAGAAGACGCGCAGGGGATTCGCTGATGTCGTTTGAAATAGCGATCAAAGTAGACAATTTGAGCAAGTGCTATCAAATCTACGATAAGCCGCGCGATAGGCTCATGCAGATGTTGGCTCGGGGTCGCAAGCGTTACTTTCGCGAATTCTGGGCACTCAGAGATGTGTCGTTCGAAATTCGTCGTGGGCAGACTGTTGGCATAATCGGGCGTAACGGCAGTGGCAAGTCGACCTTGCTACAGATGATTTGCGGCACCCTGGCCCAGAGCAGTGGCTCAATCGTCGTTAACGGCAGGGTTGCCGCTCTGCTCGAATTGGGGTCTGGATTCAATCCCGAATTCACGGGCTCCGAAAATGTCTATATGAACGCTGCTCTGCTCGGTCTGACCCGTGAGCAGATCGACGCGCGATATGACAGGATTGTAGAGTTTGCCGATATCGGGCAGTTTATCGATCAACCCGTCAAGACATACTCCAGTGGCATGATCGTCCGGTTGGCCTTCGCCGTCATTGCACACGTAGACGCCGATATTCTCGTAATCGACGAGGCCCTCGCAGTCGGAGATGCGTTCTTCGTGCAGAAATGCATGCGCTTCCTGCGGACTTTCATGGAGAAAGGCACAGTGCTATTCGTGAGCCACGATACCGGCGCAGTGTTGAACCTGTGCCAGCATGCCGTATGGTTAGGTGCCGGCGAAATGCGCGCGCAAGGGGAGCCCAAGGACGTGGCGGCTGCCTATCTCAAGGATCTGTACGAATCTCTTCAAGGCGGCGATGCCGCTGTGGATGACAGTTCAAGTCCGAAAGCCCCGTCAGGGCCGGCGGCCCGCCGTGACATGCGGGAGGATTTTATCAACGCCTCGCCTTACCGAAACGACATCGAACTGTTTGAGTTCCGACCAGAGTCGGACCAGTTTGGCAAACGCGGCGCGCTTATTGAGGGTGTACGGTTGCTGGATAGCGCAAGTCGGCCGCTTGCGTGGGCGGTGGGCGGCGAAGAGGTCATCCTCTCGATAAGCTGCAAGGCCATGCAGATGCTAGCAGGCGTCATCGTAGGCTTTCAAGTAAAGGACCGCCTCGGTCAAGTGGTTTTCGCTGACAACACCTACTTGACGTACGCGAAGGAGCCTCGCGTTTACGAAGCTGGGGAAGTCTTTGATGCGGCATTTCACTTTGCCATGCCATTGCTACCGACGGGAGACTACGTCATCGGCGCGGCCATCGCAGAGGGCACTCAGGCGGACCACGTGCAACATCATTGGCTGCACGATGCGTTGGCGTTTCGCGTGCACGCATCTCGCATATGTTTCGGTATATTCGGCGTTCCGATGAGTCGGATCAGTATCGAGAGCAGACAATGACGATTAAGTGCACGGTATGCGGCTCAACTGAGCTCGGCTATCAAGATGTTCTGTGGGATCGCTTGGTTCGAGACTGGCAGCTTGCGCCCGAAGAGGAGGCATACCTCAATCGCCAGCAGGGCCTGCACTGCATTGCGTGTGGGAACAACCTGCGTTCCATGGCATTAGCGGACGCTATAACGGATGCCTATGGCTACCAAGGCACGCTGGCAGCGTTTGTCCTGACGCCCGTCGCCAACCGGCTACGCGTGCTAGAGATCAACGAGGCCGGCAACCTCACGCCGATTTTGTCCCAGATGGAACAGCATCAGTTGGTCTCATATCCAGCCGTCGATATCCAGGACTTGCCCTTTTCGGAAGAAGCGTTTGACATCGTGCTTCACTCGGATACGCTGGAGCACGTACCCAACCCCATTGCGGGATTGGCCGAATGTCGCCGGGTTCTGGCGCCGGGTGGCCGCTGTATTTTCACCGTGCCGGTGGTGGTCGGACGGATGTCCCGGTCCCGTGAGGGGCTGAACCTCAGCTTTCACGGGTCCGAGCAGGAAAACCGCGAGGGCCTGGCGGTTCGCACCGAATTCGGCGCGGACGTCTGGGCGTACGTGCTGCGGGCCGGCTTTCGGTCGGTGAAAATTCACGCGCTGGAGTATCCCGCAGGTACAGCCCTCGAGGCAATTCGATAATCCAATGCTCGGAAAGGTTCAATGACAGAGAACAAGGCGCAAGAGTTGCAGTTCACCGGGGAGAGGTACCTGCCTGAGGTGCCCGGTCAACTCGAGCTCGAACATTTTCATCGCTACATCTTGGCGAGCAAGTTTGTAGTTGGCAAGCGGGTGCTAGACATCGCGAGCGGCGAAGGGTATGGCAGCAGCGTAATGGCCGATGTCGCGGGTAGCGTAGTCGGCGTCGATATTTCTCAGGAGGCGGTCGATCACGCGCGGACGCGCTACGTCAAGACAAACCTGCTATTTTGTCAGGGAGACGCGGCGGCGATCCCTGTGGACAGCGCCAGTGTAGATGTGGTTGTGAGTTTCGAGACCATCGAGCACCACGATCAGCACCAGGAAATGATGGCCGAGATTAGGCGCGTCCTGGTACCCGGCGGCCTGCTGATTATCTCCAGCCCCAACAAACTCAACTACACGGACATACCGAAGTACGAAAATCCCTTCCATGTTAAGGAGTTGTACAAAGAGGAGTTTCACGCGCTTCTCGCCACGAGTTTCCGCCATGTTGAGATGCTAGGGCAGCGCGTCGTTTACGGGTCACTGATTGTAGGTGAACGCTCCATCACCCATGGTTTCTCCAATTATCTAAAGCGGAAGTGCGTCGAGCATTCGCACGAGCTTAATGCACCGGTATATGACGTGGCGTTCGCTTCTGACGCGCCGCTGCCTCAAGTCGAGCTGACATTCTACGAGCAGATGCACGGGGAGCAGTTCGCTGCTGATTATCTAACGCATGAGTTGATGAAGCACCACTACACGGCCGTGGCCCTGGATAAGATGCGCCAGGATCTGGAGGCGCAGATTTCGGTCCTGCAGCCACGCGGTCAACGGTGTGAGGAAGAAATCGCGAGCCTCCGTGAGCAAGTAAAGCAGGGTCAGGCGCAAATCACTGCGCTGCACCAGCAGGCGAAGCAGCGCGAAGTACGCATCACCGGCATGACCGAGCTCGTCAACCGCCGTGAAGTGGAGATCCATGATCTAGAGCGCCAGATTTGGGACTGGAACCGCAACGTCGCCGAACTACTGAAGGTGCATGACGAAGCCAAGCGACAAGTCGAGCAGTTGGAAGGGGCACTGAATGCCCTCCAAACTTCGACGACGTGGCGAATGCTCGGTTGGTTGCGCTGGTTGACTCGACAGCGCCATCGCGCGCGCCAAGCCCTAGCCTTGCTCCCAGGCGCGATCCGCCGGGCCGGTGGTATCGCTCCGTTAGCAAGGATCGTGTTGCGGTCGTGGTCAAGGGGGGGGCTCTCGGAAGTGAGAGCGGCCGCCAGCCGCCATGCCGATTTGGAAGCATCCGGTGCTTCGACAACTGCTGCAGGTGAGACGCCAGCCGCCAGTGTCGCCCCGTCCGGGCCGGAAATTCTGTTCATTTCTCATGAAGCATCCCGAACTGGGGCACCCATTTTCCTCTTGGACCTGATCCGCATCGTCAAGCAGGCGATGGGAGTGCGTTGCACTATCGTCCTGTGTGCTGGCGGCGAGCTAGAAGCCGATTTCCGCGAACTCGGCGACGTGTATGTGTTGCCAGCCCGCCATTTCGTCGATCCGACGACTTTGGCTGCTTTGAAGCAACGCGACATTCGACTGATCTACGCCAATACAATTACCAATGGCGCGGTGCAACAGCAGCTTAAGACGTTAAGCAAGCCGACAATTTGCCATGTCCACGAACTAGCCTATTCAATCGAGCGGCATTTTGGACTGGAGAATCTCCAGCGCGTGGTCGATGCTACTGACCTGTTCTTGGCTGGTTCTGACGTTGTCCGCAGGTATCTCGTTGATCACGGTAACGTGTTGCCGGAGCGAGTCCAGATCGGCTATCCCTTTATTGATACGGCGAGTAACCGGGCGCGGGCAGCGCAATCTGTGCCACCACTCGAGTTGCCCGATGATGCGGTTGTAGTCGTAGCATGTGGCACGATCTGTTGGCGTAAGGGCACGGACCTGTTTCTACAGGTCGCTCAGCGGGTGCTTCATGCTTGCAAGCGGCCCGTCGAATTCGTGTGGATCGGCGGCCCGCTCAAGAGCAGCGAATATGCCAATTTGCGCTACGATGCCGAGCAGCTTGGTGTCAGTGAGCACTTGCATTTCCCCGGGGCGGTGCAAGATCACATACCGTACTTGGCGCAAGGAGATATCTTCGTACTTCCGTCGCGAGAGGATCCATTTCCACTGGTCGTGCTGGACGCCGCCTCACTAGGTTCACCGATTGTCTGCTTCGATCGGGCGGGCGGCGCACCCGAACTAGTGGAAAAAGATGCGGGCAATGTGGTCGAGTACATGGACGTGGACGCCATGGCCGCAGCCGTTTCCACACTGGTCGACGATGATGAGCTGCGGGCCAGGCTGGGAGAGCGGGCGAAACAGAAGGTCAACATCCGGCACGATAAAGGTGTCGTGGGAGTACAGACGATCGAAGTGATCAAGGCTTATATGGAGAAAGTGGCGGTGCATCATGAATGATAAAGTTCGGGTGCCACGTGTCAGCGTAATCGTACCGAATTACAATTACGAAAGATTTCTAGGTGAGCGATTGCGCACTATCCTCGCTCAGACCTATCAGGATTTCGAGCTAATTTTTCTAGATGACGCCTCCCCTGACGGCAGCGTGGAATACGTGCGACGTGAGTTCGGCAATCGCATCGATCGCATCGAAGTAAACGCCAGGAACTCCGGCAATCCTTTCGTGCAGTGGAATCGCGGCGTCAATATGGCCCGCGGTGAGCTCATCTGGATTGCCGAGGCGGACGACTACTGTGCACCTAATTTCTTAGAACGAATGATCGCTGCGATTGAACAATCGCGACGGATTGGCTTGGCGTATTGCATGACCGTGCCGGTGGACACCGAGAGTCGAATACTCAACCAAAACTTTCACCTCGCATACCTGGGGGATATTGGTCCGGAACATTGGCACCAAGACTTCGTCTCCAACGGCCAGGAGGAAATTCACCGCTATCTGTCACAGAAGAACACGATCACGAATGTGAGTGGAGTGTTATTTCGGCGCGAAGCATATTTGCAGTCTGGAGGCGCATTTGAGAAACTCAGAATGTGTGGGGATTGGTTGACCTACCTGCAGGTTTTGCAGAACTGGGACGTGGCGTTCGTGAGCGAACCCTTGAACTTCCACCGGCAGCATCCGAGCAAGCATACGCACAACTCTGTGCTGAACCTGTCCTACTTCCGTGAGTTTCTGTACGTCCAACGCTACGTCTCCGACGCCGCGTCATTGACACTAGCGGAACGTACGCGCGCATTCCGCCGTATCATTGGTGAATGGGACCGCCTGACGGTGGGACATAACGGACGTATCACATTACCTCGCACGTTCCGACTGGCATGGATGATTGCGGCCACGTACCATCGACCGCGCCAGTTGTTGGTCAATCTAAAGCATCTCATTAAGAATGCAAAAAAATCAGTGACTGCGAAATGGGCTCATTAAACATATGCCTTATCAGTCGGGAATATCCACCGGATACGGCATTTGGTGGCATCGCGACATTTTCTGTGGACACGGCGCAAATGCTGCGTCGTCACGGCCATCGTGTCACGGTGTTCAGCCAGAGCTTGGGCACCACTCACGTTGCAGACCACCTCGGTGTGCCCGTCTATAAAATTAAGGTGCCCCGGCCCTTCGAAACCTACAAGCGGTTACCGATATTTATTCCGTCATTTAATTTCATGCTGTACCGGCACATCAGCCGCCTGCATCGCGAGACGCCCTTCGATATCGTAGACGCGCCGGATCATTTGGCGGAGGGCCTCTTTTCGTCGCTGTTTTCAAAGGTGCCGCTGGTTACGCGGTTACATACGCCGTATGCTTTGATCGTGGCAATGGGTCTGAATAACTATCGGCGTGACATGGCGTTTCATGCGATCTATGGGATGGAAAAGGTTCAGCTACGCCGTTCGCAAGTTCTGTATGCGCCCTGCCGGGACCTGCTCAACCGTTGCGAGGCGCTGTTCGGCCTCAGAAATCTGCCGGTGCGGATTTTTGGTTATCCACTCGATTTGCAAATGTTCGCGCCGAAGCCCCCCACGGAGGCGCGGCGTCCGACACGAATTCTATTCCTGGGGCGTCTCGAGCAGCGCAAGGGGATCCAAACAATCGTGGAGGCCTTTCCCAAGCTTCTGGAGCGGTGCGGCGATGCTGAGTTGACGCTTGTCGGTCGTGATACACCGAATATCGACGGGTGGAGCTCTGCGAAAGAATATATGCTGGATGCGTTCCAACGCGCGGGCTGCGCACAACGAGTGCGCTTTGAGGATTACGTGCCGCTGGAGCAATTGCCAGAATTTTTCCACCGACACGATATAGTATGGGTGCCTTCAATGTATGACAATTTCCCCATCATCGCGTTGGAAGCAATGGCATGTGGAAAAGCCGTAGTTGTGTCGGATTCAGGTGGCCTCCCGGAAATGGTAACCCACGGTGAAACCGGTCTGGTGTTTCCGGCGGGCGATCCCGGCGCGCTGGCTAGCAGAACCATGGATCTGTTCGATTCGCCGGAGTTGTGGCGGCGGCTTGGCACGAACGCCCGTCGCTACGTGGAAGAGAATTGCTCAGAGGACGCGATTTATTCCAAAACCATGGACATGTATCACGAAGCGATGGTGCGTGCCGGCCGGCGCAGCGCCGTATAGGGGTTCGAGATGAAATACGTCATTTTCGGCGGAGGGGGCTTCATTGGCTCCACTGTTGCAGACCGCCTACTGGTGGACGGCCATAGCCTACGCATTTTCGAGCGGCCCCGCGTCGCGCCTTACCGTAAGTTCACGGGGGTTGAGCGTGTGGAGTGGCTCGGAGGCGATATGCAAAGCACGCACGATTTACGCGAGGCGATCGACGGCACTGACGCGGTTGTGCACCTTGTGTCGACAACTCTGCCGAAGGTCTCGAACGACGATCCGATTTACGATGTGACCACAAATGTGGTAGCCACTCTACAGATGCTGAACGTCATGTTGGAAACTGGCGTCAGGCGCATAGTTTTCATATCGTCTGGTGGCACAGTCTACGGTATTCCGCAGCAGATTCCCATAACCGAAAGCCATCCCACGGAGCCTGAGGTATCGTACGGGATTACCAAGTTGACCATCGAGAAATACCTTTATTTATATTCTCGACTGCATGGCATTCGCCCCACGATTCTACGAGTCGCGAATCCGTATGGTGAGCGGCAGCGTGTTGAAACTGCGCAGGGAGCTGTAGCCGCTTTCATTCGCCGTGCTCTGGCCGGTGACCCAATCGAAATTTGGGGTGATGGATCGGTGGTGCGCGACTATCTGCACGTCTCCGATGTGGCCGATGCATTCGCGGCGGCCCTGGCTTATCAGGGGGACAGGCTAGTTTTCAATGTAAGTTCAGGAATCGGAACCAGCTTGGTGCAGCTCGTGGGCAGCATCGAGACTGTTTTGGGCCGCCCCCTACGTGTAAACCATACTCCTGGCCGCGAATTTGATGTGCCGGTGAGCATTCTCTCCAATGCTCTTGCGCAATCCGAGTTAGGGTGGAAGCCCAGAGTGGCGCTAGAGGATGGTTTGCGCCGTACGATCCGATGGATCATGGCGTCATCGCGCGATCAAGATACATAGTCCTGTAGCGTACTCAGGGTGACCTGCCTCGCCGTTCGCCTAAAATCATGGCTAGCGAAACCACAGGCATACATGTCATGTGTGGGATGTGGTGGCATGGTGCGTGTGGGCTGCCATAGTTCTAAAAGCTCGCCACTTAGGCTCTAGAATAGCGAAGCCTAACTTTCTTACACTCCTGTCACTTGCAAATTCTTATCGTTCGTACCTCATCCCTCGGGGATCTTGTACATATGCTGCCGGCTATGTCGGATATCGCCCGCTATGTGCCCGATGCTCATATTGATTGGGTGGCGGAGGAGGCTTTTGCCGAAATTCCATCTTGGCATCCTGCTGTGGAAAACGTCATAACGGTGGCGCACCGGCGTTGGCGCAAAGCTTGGTGGTCGGGAGCGGTGAAAGCGGAGCGCCAGGCACTGCGCGAGGGCCTGCGCAACAAGCGTTACGACGTAGTTTTGGACATGCAGGCGTTGCTGAAATCGGCGTGGTTGGTGCGGCAGGCCAAAGGGATCCGCCATGGGCTGGACTGGAGATCTGCGCGCGAACCCTTGTCGTCGCTTTTCTACGATGTGCGCCACAGAGTCGAGTTCTGGCAGCCGGCGGTTGTACGCCAGCGTGCATTGGCAGCGTTGACGTTTGGGTATACGCCAATGGGACCTCCGAACTTTGGCCTACAACATTTTGCCCGCCAGGCGCAGGCAGCCCTGCAGAGGGGAGTGGCGAACGGGCTCGGTTCCCCTTATGCCGTGATCATGCCCAGCGCCAGCCGGCCCGATAAGCTTTGGCCCGAAGACGACTGGCGCGCTGTTTTCTCGCATTTGCGCGATGCGGGGTACAAGCTCCGGCTACTTGCCGGAAACGAAGAAGAGACGCAGCGGGCCGACAAATTGATCGCGGGCAGGGATGGTGCCGAAGTGGTTCCTCGCATGAGCCTTACCTCGATTGCCCAGGTATTGGCCGGAGCGCGTTTGATGGTGGGACTGGACAGCGGACTGACGCACTTGTCCGCCGCGCTCGGTCGTCCCACCGTAGGCATATATCGGGCGTCGACCCCGGTCCGTACCCCCCTAGTCGGGGATTCTTTTACGGCCAGTCTTGGCGACCGGGGTTCGCCGCCTTCGCGAGACGTTGTGCTGGCCGCTATCCAACAAGCCTTGGCTACATAGTGGTTTGCCGCGCGTTCGTTCGAGAAGCCCATGTCTAGAGTCGTGTATACCGCGCTTCTGCGGCTGTTTGCCCCAGTGATTTGGCTTTGGATGAGGGTGCGCGCGGGCAGGTACGTGGTTGACTGGCAGATCCTCCGAATGTCCCGGTTTGGGATATATCAAGCTGTGGCTTCAAAGTCGAGAACGGTCGGACCAGTATGGATTCATGCCGTCAGCCTTGGGGAAACGCGAGCCGCACAGCCGCTGATTCAAGCCTTGCTCGACGAGGGGCTACCCGTTTTACTGACCCATACGACTCCTACGGGCCGCGCGGAAGGGGGGCGTTTGTTTGGCACGGCGATGGCCAGCGGGCAATTGCGTCAAACTTGGTTGCCCTATGATTTTCCCGGTTCTGTGCGCCGCTTCCTTAAGCACTATGTACCCCGCTGCGGGATTTTGATTGAGCGTGAAGTCTGGCCCAACCTCATACATGAAGCGCATCGTGCGGGTGTGCCCATGGCGTTGGTCAGCGCCCGGCTATCTGACCAGGGGTTCCGCCGTTCCCGTTGGGCGAGGCGGGCGCTACACGGGGCATATGGGGCTCTGCACTTGGTGCTCGCCCAAACCGAGGCCGATGCCGACCGTTTGCGCCAGCTCGGCGCATTGGAACCGCATGTGATGGGAAACCTAAAGTTCGATATCGCCTTGCCTTCGAACCAGATGGACGCCGGGCGTCAATGGAAGCAATCCTTGGTGCGCCCCACCATTGCCGTTGCCAGCACGCGGGATGGTGAAGAGGAAATGTTCGCTACGGCCATCCTCAACGCCGACCAGAGTGTACCTGCTCGCGTGTTGCACATGCTAATACCCCGACACCCGCAACGTTTCGGCAATGTGGCGACCATTTTGCAGCAGCACGGTCTCACCTTCGTGAGGCGCTCGGCCGGAGCGGAAATGCTGTTGCCAGAAATGCCCGTGCTGCTGGGCGATACGCTGGGCGAGATGGCGTTTTACTATGCGGCTGCTGACGTCGCCATTATCGGCGGCGGATTCGCTCCTTTAGGGGGGCAGAATTTGATTGAAGCTTGTGCCGCAGGCACACCCGTGATCGTGGGGCCTCACATGCACAATTTTGTGCAGGCAACGCAAGATGCCATAGCGGCGGGGGCCGCAATTCAGGTGAAAGATGCGGCGCAGGCCCTGCACACGAGCTATGACCTACTGCGCGACGCTCATCGGCTCGGGACCATGCGAGAAGCAGCGTTGGCCTGGACTGCCGCCCATACGGGAGCGACCGCGCGGATTCTACAAGCCTTGAGGCCATTGCTAAGGCATAGCACAGAAAGGCCAGAAGTCCCAAGATGTAGGCTATAGCATAGTGCCTGCACGCACTGGCCCGGTGACTCCGGTCCAGCCAGCGGGGAAAGGCCGACAGCGCGGCGCCGTCATGGTCGTTCTCACACGGTGCCTGCATACGCTGGCCTCGTGGCACGCTTGTACATCCCGATATGGGAGCAGCGGCTATAGCTTGCGAAACTCAACAAGAACCCCCTCTGAGTATCCGACTTCGTGGTAGTGCGAATTGTCGTCCTGAGGCTTGGTTCTGAGCGGCCCTCCTTCTCGGCTAATTTCACCAAGCTTCCGATGGGGAAAATCCTTACCTAGCGTGTCCGTCAATGCGAGATCCACCCGGATCTTCGAAAGATCCGGGTCCGCATACCGCAGCGAGAAATCATGGAAGGCAACACCCGCTGGACGTGTCTTCATCGACAGCAGAGCCTTGATGTCGGCGACCACGCCATCGTAATAATGGTCGCCGTCAATCAACGCAAAGGATGGACGAATATCACGGCCTTCACCATTAACAAAAGTAGTAAAATCGCATAGGTGGAAGGATACGTTCGATGTGTCGCTAGTGGCCTCGATCGCCTCTCCCGCTATCTGCATATACCCGGGGTCGATATCGATGACGTGAACATGCTGACCTAATTGCTTGCCAAGCCAGGCAAACTGAGCGGTCAAGCCGCCCCGAAAGCAGCCTACCTCGATGAGGCAATCTCCCTGGGTCGCATACGCGCTAATGTAGTCCAAAAGATCGTCTTGAAACTTCTGCGTGGTATGGGAATGGTTTCCCATTTCATTCAATGTCTTGCGGACGGTATTTATCGATCCCATATGCGTACACTCTCCTGTAACGGATAAAGAGACGACTGCACGGACAGTATGCCCCCTATCGTTCTATTTGCAAAGAAAGCATGGGGTTGGACCGCGCCGAGCAGTGACGCCTCTCAGTGCGGCCACGGTGTAGTTGTATTACCTCCCGCCGTGCAGGGCGGGCGATGTGAGCGTCTATGCTGCGCCGAAATACACAAGGACTGCTGTACAGTATGCAAGCCAGCGCCTATCCATTCTTCCCGCTGATGTGGCTCCGACATGATGCCGATCTCCGGCATACCGACCGACAAAGCGCCAGTTTGGCGATGCGGCGGTGCTTATTAATATGCAAGCCTCGATCCTTCACTAATCTCCGCAGGAGCTCGGGCTATTACCGACCCTTTCTAGGAGGCGATACCGGACTAACGGGACTGCCTAGTGACCGGGCCGTAGGCGATCTCTTCATCTGAGCCGGAATCCAGACTCTAGACTCTGCTCTACATGTCCGCAAGCGCAGGCAAACTTATGCTGTTTCATTCAGTTCGGCCCTCGGCCGGTCTTACCTCCCCACCACCACCTTATCCGCATTCAACTGCTGCTGCACCCGCATGGGATCACGCCCTTCATCCTCCGGCGTCGGTCCCAGCCATCCCTGGCCGATCCCATAGACAACAACGTTCGCGAGCACGATCAGAACAAAAAGAATCCGCATTATGGCGAGTCCGGTTCCAGGCTGGCAGCCAGATACGCCAGCCCATTCAATACAGGATTTTCGATCACGGTGATCGCCGGCGGCAAGCGGCCCGAAACGGCGGCCGCGTCGGCCAGCAAACGCTCCGTCTCCAGAGCAACCTCATCCCACGCCCCCCCGGCAGCATAGACCCGCGGTGCCTCCCCAAACCGCCGTGCACCCGCCAGCCATTGCCGCACGACCGCGCCCGCCTGCGCCGCAGCAACGCCCGATGAAATCGCCTGGTGCGTATCCGTCGGGAAATCCTGCGGCGTGCCATGCGCCAGCGGCAGGTTGGCGGTGCCGGACGCCAGCGATTGCCGCATCAGCGCGGGCCCTGGCAGGATCAGCCCGCCTTCGAAGACTCCCTCGCCGCTGACGGTATCCAGCGTGGTGGCGGTGCCGAAGCAGGCCAGGAGAAAGGCCGATGCGCCAGGCGCTTGGGCGGCGGGCTGCAAGCCGGATCCGCCACTGTTGCCTGCGCCTGCTTTCGCGAGCCCGCCCTTTACCTGCGCCAGTACCCCCACCATCGACACCCAGCGGTCCGCGCCGAGCTGCTCGGGACGCGTATACCGCGACGTCAATCCATAGGCGTGGGCCTGCGCCACGACCCAGCGCACGGCGCACCCGTAGGTCGCCAGCACGTCCTCGATGGCCGAGCCGCGCGCGGGGCCGGCGACATTGGCCCCAAGCGCCGCCCGGGGCGGGGTGGGCAGGGCGGCGAGCCAGTCGCGCAATGCCTGGATGTCGTCGCTGGCGATGGCATGCGCCGTCATGCGGGGCGATGCTGCGCATAACGCCGGCCCGTCCAACGCGAAGCCGGTTTCCGCCCCCGCATCTTCCAGCAATCCCAGCTTCAGCCGCGTGTTGCCCGAATCGATCAGCAGGATGCTCATGTCGCGCGCACCGAGATTTCGCCGACGGAGACGGGGATATCGCCGGCGTCGGTGCGTATGAGCAGGCGGCCATGCGCGTCCGCTCCCGCGGCGATGCCGTGGTGCAGGACGGCCCCGCGATCCAGGACCCGGATGTGGCGTCCGGCCAAGGCGTCGAGCCGACGGAAGCGTTCGACGAAAGCTTCGAACCCGTTCCGCGCCACCTCGTCGAGTGCGGCCTGCCAGGCCAGCGCTACGGCGTGGACGATGTCGCTCATCGGCGCCAGGCAGCGCGTGGCGGTCCAGTCGGCGATGTCGCGGCCGAGCTCCGACGACAACCTGTCGGCGTCGCACAGGTTCATGCCCATGCCGATCACCACGGTATGGCTGGCGGGCCGGGCTGCGAGGTTGCGCGTGGTTTCGACCAGGATGCCCGCAAGCTTGGCATCGCCCCATTGGACGTCGTTGGGCCATTTGACGCGCAGCCCATCGCCGCCGAGGCCCGCGACCGCGCGCAGCGCCTCGCACGCGGCCAGGCCGGCCAGCGGCGACAGGACGGGCAGGCTGGCGGCGGCGAGCGGCGTGTCGAAGGCGCAGGAGAACATCAATGCGGCGCCCGGGCGGTTCTGCCAGGCGCGGCCGGCGCGGCCGCGGCCGGTCTGCTGGAGGTGGGCGCCCAGCAGCCACGGTTTGGCGCCGGCCTTGGCGCTATCGGCGCCATTGCTTCGCGCGCGCGCCCGCGCCAGCAAGTCGGCATTGGTTGAGCCGGTCTGCTCCACCCAGTCGACCTGGCCGAAAGGGTAGGGAAAGGCGCCGGCCAGCCGTTCGCGCAGCGCGGTGGCCATGGAATCCGGGGCGGGGAGCTGGGGCAAGTCTGGCATGAGGGGACAACGATCGCGGAATGCCCCACCGGCGGGTCAGCGCGGGACGGAAGGCGGATGTACGGATTGTAGGTCAGCCTCCTCGAACCCACGCGCGGGGGCCGCAGGACCGGCGCCGGGCTCCAATGCCCCGTCTTCCGGCCCAAGCCGCGTATCATTACCCTGTTCGCGCCTGGAGGGCCGGCGCCAGACCGGTCCCGTCTTATCGCCTATGGTTCATACCATCCCGAAACCGCCACCCGCCGCCGCGCCGCCCTTTCGGCTGGCCGGCGGCGTTTGCTATGTAGGCGGCGACTGGAGCGTGCATGCGCTGGCGCGCCCCGGCGAAGTGCAGGCCCGTTGCGCCGCGCTGGCGCAGGGGGCGGCGGACATGCGATGGGACCTGACCGGCATCGTGCGGCTGGATACGGTGGGCGCCAATCTGATCTGGCATGCCTGGGGGGACGCGCTGCCCCCGCGCGTGCGGCTGACGGCCGGATTGCAGGAGGTATTCGACGCCCTGGCCGCCCATCCGCACGAGACGGTGGCGCCGCCGCCTCCGCCGCCCGAGCGCTGGGGCCCGGTGGTGGCGGTGGGCAACGCCATCCTGGATGCCGCCCGGCATGGCCTGGCGCTGATGATCATGCTGGGCCAACTGGTGCTGGACCTGGGGAATCTGCTGCGGCGGCCCGGGCGCGGCCCCTGGAGGGAGATTTCCGCGCAGATCTACCGGGCCGGCGCGCAGGCCCTGGGGATCACCGCGCTGGTGGGGTTCCTGATCGGCGTGGTGCTGTCCTATCTGTCGTCGCAGCAGTTGCAGGCCTACGGCGCCGACCGGTTCATCGTACGGCTGCTGGGCGTTTCCGTGGTGCGCGAGCTGGGCCCGGTGCTGGCGGCGATCCTGGTCGCGGGACGTTCCGGGTCCGCTTTCACGGCGCAGATCGGCGTCATGCGCGTGACGCAGGAGCTGGATGCGATGCTGGTGATGGGGATCTCCCACAGCGAGCGCCTGATCATGCCGCGCGTGATCGCGCTGGCGGTGGCCATGCCTTTGCTGGTGGTGTGGACCGACGCGATGGCCCTGATCGGCGGCATGCTGGCGGCGCGCGCGCAACTGGGTGTGCCGCTGGGCTGGTTCCTCGATTCCTTGCCGAATGCGATCAGCCTGGCCAACTACGGCATCGGCCTGGCCAAGGGCGCGACCTTCGGCGTGGTGATCGCCCTGATCGCCTGCCACTTCGGCCTGACCATCGAGCCGAATACCGAAAGCCTGGGACGGCGCACGACGACGTCCGTGGTGACATCGATTACGGGGGTGATCCTGGTGGATGCGCTGTACGCCGTGCTGCTGAGTGGAGTGGCCCTATGAAGGACGACGTCAGCGCCCAGCAGCACCTGTTCGCCGGCAACGCCTTGACGGTGGCGCCGATCATTTCCGTGTCGGGCCTGAAGACCGCGTTTGGCGATCATGTCGTGCACGAAGACCTGAACCTGACCGTTTATCCCGGGGAAATCCTGTCCCTGGTGGGCGGATCGGGGTCGGGCAAGACGACGCTGCTGCGCCAGATCATGGGCCTGGAAACGCCGGCGGCCGGCTTCGTGCAGGTACTAGGCATGCCCCTGACGGAAATGTCGTCGTCCGAATGCCGCCAACTGGCGCGGCGCTGGGGCGTGCTCTTCCAGGCCGGCGCGCTGTTCTCGGCGCTGTCGGTGTTCGACAATGTCGCCTTGCCATTGCGCGAGTTGCGCACCATTCCGGAAACGCTGGTGCAGGATGTCGTGATGTGCCGCCTGGACATGGTGGGCATGAGCGCGGACGACGCGCACAAGCGGCCCGCGGACCTGTCGGGTGGAATGGTCAAGCGGGTGGCGCTGGCCCGGGCGCTGTCGCTGGATCCGGAGCTGTTGTTCCTGGATGAGCCCACCGCGGGCCTCGATCCGCAGCGTTCCGACGAGTTCGTGGACCTGGTGCGCAACCTGCACCGGCAGTTGCATTTCACGGTCGTCATGGTGACGCACGACCTGGATACGCTGCTGGCGCTGTCTTCGCGCGTGGCGGTGCTGGCCGATAAGCGCGTGATCGCTTGCGATACGGTGCCGGAGATCCTCAAGGTCGACCATCCCTTCATCCACACCTTCTTCCTGGGCGAGCGCGGACGGCGCGCGCTGGGCCAACTGGCGCCAGAGGAGCTGACTTATGGAAAGCCGTAGCCACGCCTTGCTGGCGGGCGCGTTCACGCTGCTGCTGCTGGCGGCCGTTATCCTGATCGCGGTCGTTATCAACCGTGATCGCGCCACCCTGACGCCTTATGAGATCGTGTCCACCACGGCGGTCAGCGGCTTGTCGGCGCAATCGACGGTGCGTTACCAGGGGGTGCCGGTGGGCAAGGTGCAGGCGCTCAGCTTCGACCCGCAGGTGCCTGGGCTGGTGCGCATCCGCATCGGCGTGGCGCCCACCACGCCGATCACGCAATCGACCTGGGCCGAACTGGGCGTGCAGGGCGTGACGGGCCTGGCCAATATCGATCTGCGCGACGACGGCAAGTCGCGGGTGCGGCTTGCCCGCCAGGGCGACACCCTGCCGGTCATCCCCTTGCGGCCGGGGCTGTTCGAGCGCTTCTCGCAGGGCGGCGGCGCCATCCTGGGCAACCTGGAGCAGATTTCGGCGCAGTTGGCCAAGCTGCTGGACGACGGCAATATGCAGGCGTTGGGCGCCGCGCTGCACAACGCGGCCGAAGTGTCGGCATCCCTGAAGGACGTAACGGCGCAGCTGCGGCCGGTGGCCGCGAAGATCGGCCCGCTGGTCGATAGCCTGAACGATACGTCGCGGCAGGCCCAGGGCGCGGCGCGCGATATCGGCGCATTGGCGCAGCAGGCCCGCATCGCGGTGGCGCGCCTGGACGCGCCGGACGGGCCGCTGGCGGTCGCCACGCGCAGCCTCAGGGATATTTCTTATGCGGCCGCGCGCCTGTCCAATGAAACCCTGCCGGCCATCACCAGCATGGCCAACCAGGTCAATGCCACCGCGCGCGGCGTGTCGTCGACGGTACGCCGTGTCGGGGACACGCCGCAATCCATCCTGTTTGGCGCGCCGCCGCCGCGGCCGGGACCCGGCGAGGCCGGCTTCGAAGGATTCGGGAGAGCACGATGAACAAACGTCCGGACGGATATGCCCGCGCGCGGCTTGCGCTGGCGCTTCTGCCCATGGTGGTCGGCCTGGCGGGATGCGGCATCAACCGCGGCACGGCGCAGACGCAGCTGTTCGACCTGGGGCCGGCGCCCGCGATGACGGCGGCCGCGGCGCCGGCGCGCGAACCGGTGTCGGTCAGCTTTTCGGCGGCGCAGATGCTGATGGACACGGGCGTCATCTGGCGCGTGGGGGACAGCGCCAGCCCCAACTCCTACGCCAGCTATCGTTGGGCGGCCCCGCCGCTGCAACTGGTGCAGCAGCGCGTGGTCGACCGGCTGGCCGCCGGCGGCCCGGTGGTCCTGGACGGCGTGGACCCCAGCGCGCCCGTGCTGCAGGTCTCGCTGACGCGCTTCGAGCAGGTGTATGCCCCGGACGGCCGCAGCAGCACCGGGCAGGTGGCCATGCAGGCGGTGCTGGTACGGAATCGCCACGTGGTGGATTCGGTACGGCTGGCGCGCAGCGCGCCGGCGCCGACGCAGGACGCCCAGGGCGGCGTGCTGGCGCTGCGCGACGCGACCGACGCGGCGGCGAACGACCTGGCCACATGGCTGGCGCGGCACGTGCCGGCGGCGGCCGCCGGGCGCGCGGCCGGTTTAACATTGCGCTCTTCGCCCTGACGAGTCCTGTCCATGTCCGCCCGTACCGAAACCATCGAGTTCAATGGCCTTGCCGGCCGGATCGACTGTGCGGTGGACTGGCCCGCCGACACGCCGCGTGGCTGGGCCTTGATCCTGCACCCGCACCCGCTGCACGAGGGCACGCGCGACAACAAGGTCGTCACGACCATGGCACGCGCCTGCGTGCAGGAGGGGCTGGTGGCCTTGCGCCCGGACTTCCGCGGCGTGCGCGCCTCCGAAGGCAGCTTCGACAAGGCGGTCGGCGAAACGGCCGACATGAAGGAACTGGTCGGGCAGTGGCTGCAGCGCCAGCCGGAGCTGGCCGGTTCGCCGTGGGTGCTGGCCGGGTTCTCTTTCGGTACCGCCGTCGCGGCGCAGCTGGAAGCCACGCTGGCTGAAGGCGATATGCCACGGCCCGCGGCGCTGATACTGGCCGGCGCGGCGGTGTGGCGTTTCAAGTTCCGCGAGCTGACGCTGCCCGACGATACCCTGATCGTGCATGGCGAGCAGGACGAGGTGGTGCCCTTGCAGGAGCTGCTGGACTGGGCACGCGAGCCCGCCGTACCGGTCGTGGTCATTCCGGGCGCGTCGCATTTCTTCCATGGCAAGCTGCTGTTGCTGAAGCAGCTGGTGCTCGCCAGGCTGGCGCGGGCCTTGGCCTGACGCCCGGGGCAGACGATGAAGGACGATATGGTCCCCACGTCTCCCGCGTTTTTCAATCCCTTCCCGAAGTACCTGCAGGTCCGGCACATGCTCGAGCGGCGCCTGTACGGCCAATGCGAGATCGGCGACAAGCTGCCGACCGAGCAGGCGCTGTGCGAGGAGTTCGGCGTGTCGCGCGAGACCGTGCGCGAAGCCTTGCGCGGCCTGGAAGAAGCCGGTGTGATCCGCCGTTATCGCGCCAAGGGCACCTTCTTCGTCAATCGGCCGCACCCGCCCGCGCCACCGCGGATGACCGACATGGTGGAGGATACCTGCACCAGCATCAGGTCCTACGCGGAAATACTGAGCGCCGGCCCTGCCCGGCCGCCGCACGAAGTGTTGGACGATCTTGGCGAGGCCTGCGATATCCATTTGATCGAACGCCTGTACCACCTGGACGACCGCCCGCTGGCCCTGCATCACTGCTATCTGCCGAGTGCCATCGCCGAAAACATCCTGCGCTTTGATCTGGCGGGGATCCGGCTGGTGGAGGCCATCGAGGTGCGGCTGGGCCTGCCCTGTACGGAGGAAAGGCAGTACATCGAAGCCATGGTCGCCGATACGCGGCTGGCCCGCCTGCTCGATATCCCGGTCGGGGCGCCGGTGCTGAAGATCGTGCGCACGTATCGGCTCGGGGAACAGGACGCGGATGAAAAAGCGGCATTGCGCGCCCTGTTCCATTCCTATTACCGCGCGGATCGCTATACCTATGCCGTGCAGTTCAAGTCGGGCCGGTGAGCGTAGCCGGGCCGGGGTGCGCGGCCGTCCAGGATTTCGAGATCGCGGCCGTACATGGCATACGTGCGGGCATCCGCTATTCCTCGCCTGATAACGCCGGGCGTGCATCACTGGATCTCAGGGCAGGGCGGGTATGCCGACGATGTCGGTGTCCGGTGCGGGCGGTGTGCGTAGTCCCGCCAGGAACTCTTCGAACGCGCTGACCGGCATCGGACGCTTGAGCAGGTAGCCCTGCATCTGGTCACAGGCGAGCGCGATGAGCGTATCCCGTTGCGTCGCGGTTTCGACGCCTTCGGCCACCACTTCCATATTGAGCGTATGCGCCATGGCGACGATGGCGGCCACGATGGCGCGGCCTTCATCGCCGTGCGTGTCCAGGCCATGCGTGAAGAACCTGTCGATCTTCAATTGCTGTACGCGGAACTGTTGCAGGTACGCCAGGCTGGAGTAGCCGGTGCCGAAGTCGTCGATGGCCACGCCAAAGCCTTGCTGGCGGAAGCTGCGGATCACGCGCGAGCTGAGCTCCGCGTCGCGCATGGCGACCGATTCGGTGATCTCGAACATGAGCCGGGCTGGCGTCACGCCTTCTTCGCGCGCGATCACCATCATCTGTTCGACCACGCCGGGATGCGCCAGTTGCTGCGGCGACAGGTTGATGGACACCTTCAATGCCGGAAAACCGCGCGCTTCCCAGCGTTTCATGTGCCGGCATACGGTGCGCGTGACCCAGAACCCGATATCGATGATCTGGCCGGAGCGTTCGGCCACGGGAATGAATTCTGCCGGTGTGACCGCGCCCAGCCTGGGATGATTCCAGCGCAGCAGCGCTTCCGCGCCCGTCAGCCGGCGTCCACCGTTGGAAAATTCCGCCTGGAAGTCCAGGCTCAGCTGCTCCTGCAGCAACGCTTCGTTCAGCCCTTGCTGGATCATCAGGGCCCGCTTGTAGCATTCCCCCATGTGCGGCTCGTAGAAGTGATAGCCGTTGCGGCCGCGTTCCTTTGCACCGTACATCGCGATGTCCGCGTGCTTCACCAGGGTCTCGACGTCGTTGCCGTCGTGGGGAAACATCGCGATGCCGATGCTCGCCGTCAACCGCAGCGTCGTATCGTGGAATATCAGATCGCCCTGCATGGCGTCGTTGATGGCCCTGGCGACGCGCACGGCGCCTTCGCGGCTGTGCGTCCCCTCGACCAGCACCACGAATTCGTCGCCGCCCAGGCGCGCCACGGTGTCCTCGCCGCGCACGCAGCCGCGCAGCCGCATTGCGAACGCTTGCAGCATGCCGTCGCCAATGCTGTGCCCGAGCGAATCGTTGACGTGCTTGAAGCCGTCCAGGTCCATGAACAGCACTGCAAGCTCGTTGCCGGTATGACGGGCGCGAGTGATCGCCATCTCGACGTCGCGCAGCAGCGCCGCCCGGTTCGGCAGTTCCGTCAGCACGTCGGTGTTCGCCAGCCGGGCCAGGGCCGAATTCACCTTGCGCAGCGAGCCGTTGAGCGAACGCCGCGAGGCGTCGAAGCGGCTCTCCAGCGCGGAGAGCCCCAGCGCGGCGCAGAGCAGCCCCAGGGTGGCCGCCGCGATGGCGACGGCCAGCCAGCCGCTGTGCACGCCGCCGACGTGCGTGTGCGGGGCCATGCCGTCGAAGCTCGCCGCCGCCATGCCGGCATAGTGGGTGCCCACGATGGCCAGCGACATCAGCAGGGCGCCGACCAGGCGCTTGCGGGCCAAGGGCAGCGCGCTGTGCGAAGCCTGGGCGCGCAGCCGGCGCGCCACCCACAGGGCTGCGGCTGAGGCCACGTAGGAGATGAACACGGAAACGAGCAGCATGTCCGTCCGGTAGCTGAGCGTGGACGCAAAGTCCGCGCTGGCCATCCCGAGGTAGTGCATGCCGCATAGCGCGGCCGCCATCACGGCGCTGCTGAGCAGTACGGTGCGTGTACCGCGCCGCCGGCGCGTCGCGGCCAGCAAGGCCGCATAGGACGCGACGATGGCCAGCACCAGCGTAAGCAGGGTAAGGCCGTAGCTGTATTCGGCATGGGCGGTAATGGAGAACGCCAGCATGCCGACGAAGTGCATGGCCCACACGCCGGCGCCCATGACACAGGCGCCGCCGATCAGCCATATCCGCCGCGCCGTGTGCGAGGATGCCAGCGTGACCCGACTGACGAGGTGCAGCGCGGTGTAGGAAGCCAGGACTGCGACGAGTAGGGACAGCAGGACGGTCCCGAGGTGGTAAGTGCCGCTCATTGGGTCGACTGCAGGGTGGGCTGCATGGCCCGGGGGCGGGCCGGCTCGTGGCTGGTGCTTCGGATAGTAACAATAATGTATTTCCACTCATACAAATGAAGCGGACTGCGCTGTCTCGCCCGCGCGACACTTTGATCGCCGGACCATGGGAGTCCGTCGTTGTTGGTAGCGTCTCGTGCGAAAAGTTGCATTACGTTGCATACTGGGGGGACCACGTGCCCGTTTTCGGGCGGAGCTTGCAACTCGGCTGCCTATAATTGACGGCTTCGCGTTCCTTCCCGATTCCCTTCCCGATTTGCCGATGACGAATTTGCGTTTGCCCCGCTTTATCTCCCTTGGTGTTGGCCGCCGCGTGTTGGCCGGTACGTTGATCGCAACGCTTACCGTGGGAGCACCGGCGGCGTGGGCGCAGACCGCGGCAAAACCCGCGGCGCCGGCCAAACCGGGCGCCGCCGCGCCGGCGACCACGCCGGCCAATGCGCCCGCGGCGACCGCCTCCGGCGCCTCGACATCGCAAATCTCGACGACCGACGCCAACGGGATTTCCCCGGTGGTGGCCGTGTCGTCCATTCCGGCGCCCACCATCGCCGCGCGCGCGTGGATCTCGGTGGACGTGAACAGCGGCCAGGTACTGGCCGCGTCCAACCCGGACCAGAAGGTCGAACCGGCTTCGCTGACCAAGATCATGACGGCCTACGTCGTCTTCGACGCGCTGGACGAAAAGCGCCTGACCTTGGACCAGCAGGTGACGGTGTCGGAGCATGCGTGGCGCACCGGCGGCTCGCGCATGTTCATCGAGCCGCGCAAGCCGGTCACCGTGGACGAGCTCCTGCAGGGCGTGATCGTGCAGTCGGGCAATGACGCGTCCGTCGCCCTGGCCGAAGCCGTGGGCGGCAGCGAAACCTCTTTCGCGGCCCTCATGAACGAGGAGGCCGCGCGCCTGGGCATGACGGGGTCGCACTTCATGAACGCGACGGGGCTGCCCGATCCGCAGCACACCACGACGGTGCGTGATCTCGCGACCATCGCGACGCACCTCATTACGGATCACCCGAACTACTTCCACTACTACAAGCAGCGCAGTTTCAGCTACAACAAGATCACGCAGCCCAACCGCAACCGCCTGCTGTGGGCCGATCCCTCCGTGGACGGCATGAAGACGGGCCATACCGACTCGGCCGGCTACTGCCTGGTGGCGACGGCCTTGCGGGGTGACCGCCGCGTGCTGACCGTGCTGGTCGGCACCGACAGCGAATCCACGCGTGCCGAGGAAAGCCTCAAGCTGCTGAACTGGAGCTTCCAGAACTTCGACACCGTGAAGCTGTTCGACACGGCGCAGCCCGGCCTGGACGCGCGCGTCTGGGAAGGCAAGACCGAAACGGCCAAGCTGGGTCCGCCCGCGCCGGTATGGATCTCCGTGCCGCGCGGCAAGGCGGGCGATGTCAAGCCGGTGGCCGAGCGCACCGATCCGCTGGTCGCTCCGCTGGAAAAAGGCCAGCGCGTCGGCACCCTGCGGCTCACGCTGGACGGCAAGACGCTGCGCGTCGAACCCCTGGTCGTCAAGGAGCCCGTCGAACGCGCCGGCTTCTTCGGCCGCATGGTCGACATCGTGAAACGCTGGATGCAATAGCGGTAGTGCGATGGCAGGCGACGGCGGCCCTTGCGTGGAACGGTCGTCGCCACCCACCTACACAGCAGGGCGGACCAATGTCCGCCCTTATTTACATGCATGAGGAGTGCACATGATTCCTGGCGTGCCCGGCGATAGCCTGGCGTATCTGAACGGCGAATTCCTGCGTCTGCAGGACGCGAAGATCTCGGTCCTGGACCGTGGTTTCGTCTTCGGCGATGGCATCTACGAGGTGGTGCCGGTCTACGAGGGCCGGCCGTTTCGCATGGACGAACACCTCTCCCGGCTGGAGCGCAGCATGGCTGCCATCCGCATCGCCGCGCCGTTCGACCGCGCCGGCTGGCTGGAGCTCGTGCAGGGGCTGATCGACCGTTCGCTCACTCCCTCCTGCGTGGTCTACCTGCAGGTCACGCGCGGCGTGGCCAAGCGCGACCACGGATTTCCCGCGGATCCCGGCGCGCCGACGGTTTTTGGCATGACCTCGCCTTTCGTGCGGCCCACCGCCGGGCAGCGCGAGACCGGCGTGGCGTTGATCTCCATCCCCGATGAACGCTGGCTGCATTGCGATATCAAGTCCGTGTCCCTGCTGGGCAATGTGCTGGCCAAGCAGCGCGCCGCCGACGCCGGCGTGGACGAGGTGGTGCAGTTCCGCGATGGCATGCTGACCGAAGGCGCGACCTGCAATATCTGGGTGGCGGCCGGCGGCAAGCTGCTGGCGCCCCCGAAGAATCATCTGGTGCTGGAAGGCATCCGCTATGGCCTGATGGCGGAACTGGCGGAGGAAGCCGGCATCCCGTTCGAGATGCGCCCCGTCTCGCGCGCCGAGGTCGAAGCCGCGGATGAGCTGATGGTGTCGTCGGCCACGCGCGAGGTGCTGCCGGTGCGTATGCTGGATGGCAAGCCGGTGGGCGCGGGCAGGCCCGGTCCCGTTTATTCGGCCTTGCGGCAGGGTTATGATGCCCGTATCGCCGCGCTACTTGGGAAAACGCCCGGCACCTCCATGTAGCAATCATGAACACGATCCCGCCCGAGCAATCCCTGATCGAGTATCCCAGTGACTTCCCCATCAAGGTGATGGGGCGGCAGCACCCGCAATTCGCCCAGACGCTGACCGAAGTGGTGTTGCAGTTCGATCCGGACTTCGACCCCGCCACGGTCGAGATGCGACCCAGCAAGGGCGGCAACTACATCGGGTTGACCTTCGTCGTGCGCGCCACGTCGCGTGAGCAATTGGACGCGCTGTATCGCGCGCTTCATGGGCACCCGATGGTCTCGGTCGTGCTCTAGCGTGAACAGGCCGTAACGCATCATGATCAAGTGGCTGGACCGGCCAGCCGACTACGCCTCGGTGTGGCAAGCCATGCAGGCCTACACCGACGCACGCACGCCCGCCACGCCGGACCAGATCTGGCTGTGCGAGCACGGCCCCGTCTACACCCTCGGGCAGGCGGGGCGGCCCGAGCATGTATTGAATGCGCGCGATATTCCCGTGGTGCGCACCGACCGGGGCGGCCAGGTGACGTATCACGGCCCCGGCCAGGTGGTCGCCTATGCGCTGGTCGACCTGCGGCGCGCCGGGATGTACGTGAAGGAGTATGTTGCTTTCCTGGAAGACGCGGTCATCGATACGCTGGCCGGCTACGGCATCGCCGGTTGCCGCAAGCCGGGCGCGCCGGGCGTGTACGTGGCGGCTCGCGACGGGCAACTGGCGAAGATCGCCGCGCTGGGCATCAAGATCCGTTCCGGCTGCGCATATCATGGCGTCGCGCTGAATGTCGACATGGACCTGTCGCCGTTCTCCGGCATCAACCCTTGCGGCTATGAGAACCTGCAGACCGTGGATATGTCCGGCTGCGGCGCACGCGTGGGCCTGGAAGAAGCGGGCGAGCAGCTGGCTGCGCGTATTGCCCGCATGGCGCGGCACGGCTGAAGTCCCGCGGGGCATCCCGCATATCGGGGCGGCAGGTTGCCATGTCCGCTCGTAGCGCGCTTGGAAATCCTGCTGCAGAACGTCCATAGCGCCGTGTCTCCTTGCCGTTGCTGTCCGCTGCCACGGCTGCATACGCCGGCGCGCACATCCAGCGCCGTGCTCAGGTTGGTTTGGAGTGATAATGCGAAGCATTGTCACTGCCGGCGGGGCCGTCCTCCCGGCTTATCGCATCCGCCACCATGTCCGTCCAGACCCGCATCGACATCGCCGCGACGACGCCGGCGCAACTGGCCGCCCTCATGGCGGGCCCCCCGGAAGGCTACGCGCCGTGGATCCAGGCCGCCGCCGAGCAGGGCCTTGCGGAAGCGCAGGCCATCCTGGGCCAGATGCTGCTGGACGGTGTCGGCGTGCCGCGCGATCCGGCTGCGGGGTTCGCGTGGTTCAAGCGCGCCGCGCAAGCGGACCACCTGATGTCCATCAACATGGTCGGCCGCTGCTACGAGAACGGCTGGGGCATCGGGCGCGACGAGGTCGTGGCGGCCTATTGGTTCCGGCTGGCGGCCGAGCGCGGCCTGGACTGGGGCATGTACAACCATGCCCATATGCTGCGTGACGGCCGGGGCGGCGTCGCCCAGGACCGGGCCGCCGCGCTCGCCTGGTACCGACGCGCCGCGGACATGGGCCATGCCAAGTCGATCGGGGTGGTGGGCCGTTTCCTGGAAGCCGGGGATGTCGTCCCGCAGGACCTGGACGGTGCCATGGACTGCTATCGCCGCAGCGCGGAAGGCGGTGATTTCCGCGGCATGTTCCACTATGGCCGCATGCTGCTGGCCGCCGGCCAGCATGAGGCGGCGATCCCATGGCTGCGGCGCGTGCCGGAAACCGCCACGCCGGCCTTCCTGGCCGAGGCGGCCGCGATGCTGCGGTCCGGGCCCGCGCCGGAGCTGGCTGCGCTGTACGCACCCTGACGCTCGGGTGCGCACCGGCGTAGGCCGGTGGCCACGTCGTGCCGCCCGCACTCCGCATCGCCCACGCGCATCCCGCATCCGCCATCACCGCGTCGTGGGCGTCCCGCCACTCCCAGGGGGCTTCCTTGAGCCCAGGGACTGCCGAGCCGTGCGGAGTATCATAGGGTTTTTCCCCAAGGCGGCGCCCTGGCGCGCCGCGCGTAGCCGACTCATGTCCACGCCTGCCGATCATTCTTCCGCCGTGCCCGCCGGGGCCGACGCTTCCCTTGCTCCCGCCCTGCCGCCCGTCCACGGAAGTGACGTCCAGGCGCCGGCCAAGCCGTATGACCCCACGGCGAAGCAGAAATCCCAGGCCAAGACGGCGCGCATCCCGATCAAGGTGGTCCAGGCCGAACGCCTGAAGAAGCCGGAATGGATACGTGTGCGTGCCGCCACGCCCGGGTCGCGCTTCCACGACATCAAGCGGATCCTGCGCGAGCACAACCTGCACACGGTGTGCGAGGAAGCCTCGTGCCCGAACATCGGCGAGTGCTTCGGCAAGGGCACCGCCACCTTCATGATCATGGGCGACAAGTGCACGCGCCGCTGTCCGTTCTGCGATGTCGGCCATGGCCGCCCCGATCCCCTGGATCCCGACGAGCCGCGCAACCTCGCGCGCACCATCGCCGCGCTGAAGCTTTCCTATGTGGTGATCACGTCGGTCGATCGCGATGACCTTCGCGACGGCGGGGCCGCGCATTTCGTGGACTGTATCCGCCAGGTGCGCGAGCTGTCGCCTTCGACCCGCATCGAAGTGCTGGTCCCGGACTTCCGGGGACGGCTGGATCGCGCGCTGGAAATCCTGAACGCCGGGCCGCCGGATGTCATGAACCACAACCTGGAAACCGTGCCGCGCCTGTACAAGCAGGCCCGCCCGGGTTCCGACTATGCCCACTCGCTGAGGCTGCTGCAGGAATTCAAGCGCCTGCACCCCGACGTGCCGACCAAATCCGGCCTGATGTTGGGACTAGGCGAGACCGACGAGGAAATCCTGCAGGTGATGCGCGACATGCGCGCGCACGACGTCGATATGCTGACCATCGGCCAGTACCTGCAGCCCTCGGAACACCACCTGCCGGTACTGCGCTACGTCCATCCCGATACCTTCGCGATGTTCGAACGCGAAGCCTATGAGATGGGCTTCACGCATGCGGCGGTCGGTGCGATGGTGCGCTCTTCCTATCATGCCGATGAACAGGCGCACGCAGCCGGCGTGAACTGAGCGAACCACCTGCCGCCATGGGGCCTGCATCGCCAGTCGGCCAGGCCCTGTTCATTGCGTCGCTTTCCTTTCTTGCCGGTATGACCGATGCGATCGGCCTGCTGTCGGCGGGCAGCTTCGTGTCCTTCATGAGCGGCAACACGACCAACCTGGGCGTGGCGCTGTCGGCGCTGGATGGTCGGCACGCGGCCTGGCTGGGGGCGGTACTGGCCCTGTTCGTGTTGGGCGGTGCCATCGGCGAGATCGTCCACCAGCGCGCCGCGCGGCCGCCCGATGGCGGCCGCCTCGTGCGACGGCCATACCAATGCGCCGTCCGCAAGCCGGCTACTTCTTCTCGGCTTTCTGCTCCGCGCCGACCTTCTGTTGCATGGCCTTGGCCATTTCCAGGTGGTGCTGCAGCGTGGGCAGCGTCTTGGCGGCGAAGGCCTTGATGTCCGGGTCCTTGGCATCCTTGGCCGCCTTCTCGAACATCTTCACGGTATCTTCGTGCGCGGACACGCCGATGCGGCTCGCATACATCTTGTCGAAGGTTTCGCCGCTCACGACGCTCAGGGCCTTGAGCTCGGTCCGCTGCATCAGCGAAGGTTCCGTCGGCGGCGTGTAACCCTTCTGCTTGGCGAGCGCGGTCAATTCCTCGTTGGCCTTGGTGTGATCCTGGATCATCTGCTCGGCGAACTGCTTGACGTCGGCACTGGTGGCCTTGGTCTGGGCCAGCTTGCTGCCCTCGATTTCAGCCCAGCCGCCCTGCGCGGCGTTTTCCACGAAATCCTTGTCATCGCCCTGCAGCGTGGTCTTTTGCGCGCTTTCTTTCTGCATGGCGGGACTGTTCGGCGCCGGCTGCGCCCAGGCACCGGCACACAAGGCCAGGGCGCCAGCTGCCAGCATCCCGCGGGTGATTAAGCGTAGGGTCATCGGAATCTCCTTGAAGTTGCGCCATATGGCTCAGCTTGACCGCAAGTTCCGGACCCGATTTCCCGCTACGGCGGGGGCGCGGCGGGATTGCGCCAGTACACGTCCTCGGTGCCCAGGGAACGGTTGGCGATGCGCGCCATGACGAAGAGCAGGTCGGAGAGCCGGTTCAGGTACTGCAACACCGGCGGATTGACAGGGTCGCTGCGTTGCAGCGCCACGACGGCGCGCTCGGCGCGGCGGCATACCGTGCGGGCCACATGCAGCAGGGCCGCTGGCCGCGATCCGCCGGGCAGGATGAATTCGCGCAAAGGCGGCAGCGTGGCGTTGTAGTGGCGGAGGCGGGCGTCGAGGCCGGCGACATGGGTTTCGCCGAGCTTGGCGTAGCCGGGAATGCAGAGCTCCGCGCCCATGTCGAACAGGTGATGCTGCACATTGCGCAGGTCGGCGGCCAGCTCCGCGTCCAGTTGCGGCTCGGCCAGCACCACGCCCAGCGAGCTGTTCAGCTCATCGACATCGCCCAGGGCGGTGATGCGTGCGCTGTCCTTGGCCACGCGGGTGCCGTCGCCGAGTCCGGTGCTGCCATCGTCGCCGGCACGCGTGGCAATGACCGAGAGGCGGTTAGCCATGCGATGCCAGCCCGTGGCGGGCGTTGTCCGCCGCCTTGCTCATCTTTTCCAATGCCGTCCCCGTCATGCGCACGATGCGCCATTCCGGCAGCACCTGCGCTCCCAGGCTTTCGTAGAAGTCGATAGCCGGCTGATTCCAGTCCAGCACCGTCCACTCGAAGCGGCCGCAGCCGCGTTCGACCGCAATGGCGGCCAGGCGTTGCAGCAGGGCCTTGCCTATGCCTTGGCCGCGCATGTCGGCACGCACGTAAACGTCCTCCAGATACAGGCCGCGCCGGCACAGGAACGTCGAGTAGTTGTGGAACCATACGGCGTAGGCCAGCAGCCCGGGCGCCTCCGCGCCGTCCGGGGCCGCGACGCGTTCCGCGACCAGGCACTCGGCCGCCGGTGTGCGGCCGAACAGCGATGCGCGCAGGCTGTCTTCGGTGGCCGCGAAAATGGCCGTGAGCTTTTCATACTCGGCCAGTTGGCGCATCAGGTCGAGAATGCCTGGCACATCTTCCGGCCGGGCGGCGCGGATGGCGTAGGAAGTAGAGGCGGACAAGATCGTTTTCCGTGGACGAGGTGGCGCTATGCTAGTTGCAGGCCGCACAGGCCGCAAGGAGCAGCGATGACAGGGGATATAGAGAAAGCCGCGCCGGGCCCGGGGTCGCGCGCGGGGGAGTCAGGACACCGCAGGCGCCGCGCCGTGGTGCGTGCTCTGCTGGCCGGCGGGATGGCCGTCCTCACTGCGGCGGTCGCGGCGCAGGCGCAGGCGACCGCCACGGGGGAAGTGCGCCGTGTCGACGCACAGGCGGGCACGGTCGCCTTGCGCCACGGCGAGATCAAGGCGCTGGGCTTGCCCGCGATGACCCTGGTCTATCACGCCGCGCCACCCTTGCTGCGCGACATCAAACCCGGCGAGAAGGTACGGTTCACCGCCACCCGGCAGGACGGCCGGTACGTGGTGACGGCGATCGACCGGTCGCTGTTGCCATAGCGCAGGGTTTCGCATTGCGACAACTGCCAGCCCAGCCCAGCCCAGCCCAGCCCAGCCCAGCGCAGCGCCAGCGGTTGGCGGTCAGGGCCGGGCGCCGACCCATCGGCCTGCAATGCAGCGCCGGAAGGCAGGACGACCGTGCCGGCCCCACACAGCGTGGACCCACAGCGCGAACCGCACCACGCGGACCCACAACGCGGGCTCCACAACGGAGCCTCGCAATGTGGCCGCGATAGGGCAGTCGACAACGCAGCCCACGCTCCGCGCTACAACACGTAGCGCGCCAGGTCCTGGCTGCCGGCCGTTTCCGCCAGCTTGTCGTCGACATAGGCGGCATCGATGCGCACGACTCCGCCGGAGCTGGCGGTCGCGTCGAAGGACAAGTCCTCCAGCAGCTTTTCCATGACCGTGTACAAGCGCCGCGCGCCGATGTTCTCGGTCTTCTCGTTGACGCTGAAGGCCAGTTCCGCCAGTCGCTGGATGCCGTCGTCCGTGAATTCGAGCACCACGTCTTCCGTGCCCATCAGCGCCGTGTACTGCTTGGTCAGCGAAGCGTCCGTATCCGACAGGATGCGCACGAAGTCGGCGGCCGAGAGCGAGTCGAGTTCGACGCGTATGGGGAAGCGCCCCTGCAGTTCCGGGATCAGGTCGGAGGGCTTGGCCAGGTGGAAGGCGCCCGACGCAATGAACAGGATATGGTCGGTGCGGACCATGCCATAGCGGGTGTTGACCGTCGTGCCCTCGACCAGCGGCAACAGGTCGCGCTGCACGCCCTGGCGCGAGACCTCGGCGCCCCCGGCTTCCTGGCGCGCGGCGATCTTGTCGATCTCGTCCAGGAAAACGATGCCGTTCTGCTCGACATTGGCCACCGCGGCGCTGCGCAGGTCGTCCTCGTTGATGCGCTTGCCGGCTTCTTCCTCGACCAGCAGCTTGAAGGCTTCCTTCACCTTGAGCTTGCGCGTCTTCTTCTTGTCGCGGTTCAGGCCGGCGAACATGCCGCGCAGTTGCTCGGTCATTTCCTCCATGCCGGGCGGCCCCATGATGTCCATCTGCGGCGCCGGTTGCGCGATCTCGACTTCGATCTCGAGGTCGTCGATCTTGCCTTCGCGCAGGCGCTTGCGGAAGGTCTGCCGGGCGCTGCTTTCGTCGTTGCGTTCCGGCTCGCCGCTGGCCGAGCGCGGCGGGGGCACCAGCGCGTCCAGGATGCGGTCCTCGGCGGCGTCCTCGGCCTGCGAGCGCACCCGGCGCATCTGCAGTTCGCGCGTCTGCTTGATCGAAAACTCGGTCAGGTCGCGGATGATGGTGTCGACGTCGCGGCCGACGTAGCCGACCTCGGTGAACTTGGTGGCCTCGATCTTGATGAACGGCGCGTTGACCAGCTTGGCCAGGCGGCGGGCGATTTCGGTCTTGCCCACGCCGGTCGGGCCGATCATGAGGATGTTCTTGGGATGGATCTCGTTGCGCAGGGGTTCCGGCACCTGCTGCCGGCGCCAGCGATTGCGCAGCGCCACGGCCACGGCGCGCTTCGCGCGGTTCTGGCCGACGATGTATTTGTCGAGTTCGGAGACGATCTCTCCGGGGGTCATGGTGGATGCGGACATGCTGGGTTCCTCGGACGCGCGGACGGTGCTGGCGATAGTTGGTGGAAGCAGGCCGCCCGGCGGCGGCCCGGCGCCTTACTCGGCCAGTGTCTCGATGAGGTGGTTCTGGTTGGTGTAGATGCACAGGTCGCCGGCGATCTCCAGCGACTTCTTCACGATGGCTTCCGGCGGCAGGTCGGTGTGGTCGAGCAGTGCGCGGGCGGCGGCTTGCGCATAGGCGCCGCCGGAGCCGATGGCGGCCAGCCCGTGTTCCGGTTCGAGTACGTCGCCGTTGCCGGTGAGGACCAGCGTGTGTTCGCTGTCGGCGACGATCAGCATGGCTTCCAGGCGGCGCAGCACGCGGTCGGTGCGCCAATCGCGGGTCAGTTCCACGGCGGCGCGCATGAGGTTGCCCTGGTGCTTTTCCAGCTTGGCTTCGAAGCGTTCCTGCAAGGTGAAGGCGTCGGCCGTCGCCCCGGCAAAGCCGGCCAGAATCTTGTCGTGGTACAGGCGGCGGATCTTGCGCGCCGATCCCTTGATGACGATGTTGCCGAGCGTGACCTGGCCATCGCCCCCCAGCGCCACGCGGTTGCCGCGCCGTACGCTGACGATGGTAGTGCCGTGATATTGGTCCATGATTCCTTTCCTGTGAAATCCTCAGATGGGGACGGTCCGACAGGGATTCAAGACGCGCGAATTCGCGGAAACGCGAAGTGCAAGGCGTCGTGCAGGGCGTGGGTCAGCGTACCAAGCCGTTTTGAAAAGAAAAAGGGCCGGACCCTTGCGGGGCCGGCCCTGCCTTGCATCGATGCGTTCAGTCGCCGTACAGCTTCTGGCGCATTTCGCGGCGTTCCTGGGCTTCCAGCGACAGGGTCGCCGTCGGCCGTGCCAGCAGGCGCGGAATGCCGATGGGTTCACCGGTTTCCTCGCACCAGCCGTACTCGCCGCTGTCGATGCGGGCGATGGACTGCTGCACCTTCTTCAGCAGCTTGCGCTCGCGGTCGCGCGTGCGCAGTTCCAGCGCGTGTTCTTCCTCGATCGTCGCGCGATCGGCCGGGTCGGGAACGAATTGCGTTTCGCGCAGGTGTTCCGTGGTCTCGCCGGCGTTGTTCAGGATGTCCTGCTCCAGCTGCTTCAGCCGCTCCTTGAAGAATGCCAGTTGGCGTTCGTTCATGTAGTCGGATTCGGGCATGGCCAGCAACTCTTGTTCGCTGGGCAGATCAACCGGCGTCTCGTTTGTCGACTTGCTTGATTTTTTCGTTGCTGCCTTGGTAGCCATGAAAGTACTCCACACTATGAATCGGATCTGGCGAAACGCGTCCTGGAAGTCAGGATGCGCCCGCCAGGCACTGCTCCAGTCCCCGGGTAAAAATCTCCTGGGGCAGCTTGCGGCCGATGAAGACCATTTTCGTCGACGGCTTTTCGCTGGCCGTCCACGGTTTGCCTGGTTCGGCGCCCATCATCATGTGCACGCCCTGAAAGAGCATGCGCCGGTTTACACCCTTCATATAGAGGATGCCCTTGTAACGCAGCAGATCGGGGCCGTAAACCTGCACCATGCCGCCCAGGAATTCTTCCAGTCGTGCGGGATCGAACGGCTTGTTGGAGCGGAACACGAACGCGCCGATTTCGTCGTTGTGGTGCGCATGGTGGTGATGATGGGCGTGGCCGCATCCCGGGCCGCATTCGCCTTCGTGATCGTGATCGTGATCATGGTCGTGGCCGTGATCATGATCGTGCGCCGCGTCCGGGTGCTCGGCGGCGAGGAATTCCGGATCGATATCCAGGATCGAGTTCAGGTTGAAGCCGCTGATATCGATAATGGACTTCAGGTCGACTTCGCCGAAGTTCACCGGCGTGATGGGCGCACGCGGATTGATACGTACGATGCGCGCGCGCAGGGCCTCGTAGTCCGCTTCGTTCACCAGGTCCCGCTTGGAGATCAGGATGCGGTCCGCGAAGCCGATCTGCTTCTGCGATTCTTCCTGAGCGTCCAGGGTAGCCATGCCGTGCTTTGCGTCGACCACCGTGACGACGGCGTCCAGCCGGTAGTACTCGGCGATGTCGTCGTCCATGAAGAAGGTCTGGCACACCGGCCCCGGATTGGCCATGCCCGTGGTTTCCAGGATGACGCGCTCGAACTTCAAGGCGCCGGACTGGCGCTTGGCCTTCAATTCGCTGAGCGTGCGCATGAGGTCGCCGCGCACGGTGCAGCACACGCACCCATTGCTCAGTTCGACGATCTCTTCCTCGCTGTCCTGGACCAGCAGATCGTTGTCGATGCTTTCAGGTCCAAACTCGTTTTCGATGACCGCCACGCGGCGGCCATGGTATTCCGTGAGGATACGTTTGAGCAGTGTGGTCTTGCCCGCACCGAGAAAGCCGGTGAGGATCGTGACGGGGACCATTTCGTCCAGACTGCGCAAGTTATTCATAATGGTTGCCGAATCAATGCCGCGGCAAGACGCCCTGGCAAAGGTGCCGAAGCGTTGCGCGTAGCGCGGTGGGCAAGGGGCTGCGCGGCGTTGGCCGCAGGGCAGCATTCCCGCCCGGACGCAGGATTACAGCACAGTCGGCGACAGCGGGCAAACCCCGTACCTACCCTGGTTTAAAGGGATGATTGCTGCCAAATGGGGGCAGATGCCGCTTTTTCAATGGTGCAAGCTGAAATGAGGCGCGCGGCGTCGGCGCCACCCGGCAAAAGGATGGTCGCCGGTCTAATGCGTATGGTCGGCGCGGCCATGCGCGGCATGGTCATGGCCGGTGTCCACCCGCTTCTGCTGGCACGCGGGACACAACGCGCGGATCTCGGTTTCGTGGGAGTTCAATGCGAAACCGGTACGCGCCACGCGTTCGGCGAGCTGGCGGCTCATGCCCGGGTCGTTGACTTCTGCCACCGCGCCGCAGCCGGTGCAGACCACCAGCAGGTCATGCGGCGCGCCGCCGGCGTCGTGGCAGGCGATCCAGGCATTGACGGCATCCAGCCGATGGACCAGTCCCTCGTCCATCAGGAATTCGAGCGCCCGGTATACCGTCGGCGGCGCGGCGCCAGGATGGATGGCGCGCATGGATTCCAGCAGATCGTAGGCTTTCACGCTGCGGCCGTGCCGCAGCAGCAGTTCCAGCACCTTGCGCCGGATAGGAGTAAGCCGGCTGCCGCGCTGGGCGCAGAGCGCTTCGGCGACGTCCAATTGGGCGCCGATGCTGTCGGGGCTGGGCGATCGTGTGGAAGTGGGCATAACGGTAAGGAGTCGGGACGTGCCATGGCGGCGCGCGCGGCTGTCGCCAGCAGACGTAGAGAATACCCGACGGCTGCGGCGGCCGTCGCAGAGCCATTCTCCCCGGCCGATTTTGTTATGATATAACAATACTATTACGCGTGCCGTATGCCAGCGGCCTGTGTGGCGGCATGCCGGACGAGCTTCCCACGACGGTGTTTCCCGCTGTATTACCGCTGTACCTCATGACTTCCGAGCCCACCTCAGCCAAGACGGCGCCCATGGCGGCCGCCCCCGCGTCGGCGCCAGCTCCGGCAAGCGCCGACGCGCGCTCCAGCCGCGCCGCCCTGCATCGCCGCCATGGACATGGATCCTGGTTGCTGGCGTCTGCGGCGCAACGCATGGGTGCGGCCGCGCTGGTCAGCGCAGCGCTGTGGGCAATGACCGCATGGGCCATGGGATGGTGGTGAATCGTCGGCGTGCGCCGACGCGCATCGCCTTGGACAAGGTCTCGTTCGGTTGGCACGGCCGCCGCGCCGTCAATGCCGTGAGCGGCGTCTTCGCGCCGGGTTCGATGACCGCCATCGTCGGCCCCAACGGCGCGGGCAAGTCCACCCTGATCAAGGGCGTGATGGGCGTGTTGCGGCCCATGTCCGGCACGGTATTGCTGGGAGACCGTGGCCGCGACGACCTGGCATGGCTGCCGCAGGCCACGGACCTCGACCGCAGTTTCCCGATCACGGTCTACGAACTGGTGGCCATGGGCGCCTGGCGCAGGATCGGCGCCTGGCGCCGCTTCGGCGCGTCGGAACGCGAACGCGTGCAGCAAGCGCTGGCCGCGGTCGGCATGGCCGGCGCCGGCGATCTTATCGCCGGCACGCTGTCCGGCGGCCAGTTGCAGCGCGCCCTGTTCGCCCGCCTGCTGCTGCAGGACGCCGGCGTGCTGCTGCTGGACGAACCTTTCACCGCCGTCGATGCCCACACCACCGAGGACCTGATGGGCCTGCTTGTCCAATGCCATGCGCAGGGTTGCACCGTGATCGCGGTACTGCACGACCTGGACCTGGTGCGCGCGCATTTTCCGCAGACGCTGCTGCTGTCCGGCGAAGTGGTCGCCTGGGGCGAAACGGGCACCGTGCTGACCGAGACCAATCTGCGCGCGGCGCGCGCCCTGCGTGACCGGGAACTGGTGTGAGGCCGCAATCGTGAGTACCGCCCTGATGGACTGGGCCATTTCGCCCTTCCTGGACTACGGTTTCATGCGGCGCGCCCTGGCCGGCGCTTGCGCGCTGTCCTTCGGCGCGGCGCCGCTGGGCGTCTTCCTGGTGCTGCGCCGCATGAGCCTGATGGGCGACGCGATGTCGCACGCCATCCTGCCCGGTGTCGCGGCCGGCTTCCTGCTGTCCGGACTGTCGCTTACCGCGATGCTGCTCGGCGGCATCATCACCGGCCTGGCGGTCGCGCTGCTCGCGGGCCTGGTGTCGCGGCTGACGCCGCTACGCGAGGATGCCAGCTTCGCCGCCTTCTACCTGATATCGCTGGGCCTCGGTGTGCTGCTGGTGTCTTTGCGCGGGTCAAACATGGACCTGCTGCATGTGTTGTTCGGTACGGTGCTGGGCCTGGACGACGACGCGCTACTGCTTGTGACGGCCTGCGCCACCATCACGCTGTTTTCCCTGGCGGCGTTGTATCGCCTGCTGGTGGCCGAGTGCCTGGATCCGGGCTTTCTGCGCGCCGTCGGCGGCGGCGGTTCGCTTGTACATATGGCTTTCCTGATGCTGGTGGTGTTCAACCTGGTGTCGGGTTTCCAGGTGCTGGGCACTTTGATGGTAGTCGGCATCATGATGCTGCCGGCCGCGTCCGCACGCTTCTGGGTCAGGACCGCCGCGGGCCAGATTCCCCTGGCGGCGCTGTTGGGCGCGGCGGCCTCGCTCGCGGGGCTGCTGGTCTCGTATCACTACAACGTGCCCGCGTCGCCCGCCATCATCCTGTGCGCGGGCGTCGCGTATCTGGTTTCGGTGGCGTGCGGCCCGCAGGGCGGCCTGCTGGGTTTTTCGCGGCGCGCGCGGCGGGCGTCGCATTGAGAAGGACTGGAGATACAGGTATGGCGATCGCAGCCGGCGGGCGGATGGGGCGCAAGGAGCCGAGTGGACAGGACCCGCATGACGGGGCCGGGCTGGGGAACGACCGGCCCAATACCAGCACCACGCACAACGGGCGCGGCGGAGAGGGCCGGCGCAAGGGGCGCCGTGGGCTGCTGCTGGCATGCCTGGCCGCTTGGATGCTGGGATCCGTGGGCGGGGCGCACGCGGCGGATGCACCGCCCGCGCCTTTGCATGTGGTGGCCAGCTTCTCGATCCTGGGCGATATGGTGCGGCAGATCGGCGGGCCCGACGTCAAGGTCGATACGCTGGTGGGACCGGACGGCGATGCGCACGAATACGAGCCCACGCCAGCCGATGCCCGCGCGCTGAGCGCGGCGCAGATGCTGGTGGTCAACGGCCTGAACTTCGAGACCTGGATGGCCAGGCTGCTGAAGACCGCGAATTTCAAGGGAGTCACCGTGGTGGCGTCCGAAGGCGTGCAGACGCGTCGTTTCGACGACGACGATATCGCCGGCCATGACCATGCGCACGGCCAGGACGCCGGCAAGGACGATCCCAAGGACAGTCATCACGACCACGGCGACGATCACGACCACGGCCACGATGGCCACAGGCACGGCGGCCCGGCGACAGGAAGTGCCGCCGTCGACATACGCGTGGATCCGCATGCGTGGCAAAGTCTGGCCAACGGCGCGCGGTACGCGCGCAATATCGGCGCCGCGCTGGCCAAGGCCGACCCGGCCCACGCCGAAGCCTACCAGCGTCGTACCGATGCCTATGTCGCCAGGATCGAGGCGCTGGACCAGCGCGTCAGGCAGGCGTTCGCGGCCTTGCCGGCGGAACGCCGCCGCGTCGTGACGTCGCACGACGCCTTCGGGTATTTCGGCCAGGCCTATGGCATCACTTTCATTTCCACCATGGGCATCTCGACCGAGGCCGAACCCTCCGCCCGCGATGTCGCCCGCATCGTCGACGAGGTCAAGCGCGAGAAAGTCCCCGCCGTGTTCCTGGAGAACGTCAGCAACCCCAGGCTGGGCCAGCAGATCGCGCGCGAAACCGGCGCGAAGCTGGGCGGCACGCTGTATTCCGATGCCCTGGCCAAGCCCGGCCTGTCGGCCTCGACCTACCTGGGCATGTTCGAATGGAATCTGGCGGAGTTCATGGCGGCCCTGAAGCCCTGAGCCTCCGGCGCCGGTTCTAACGCAGCAATCCGCGCCGGGCCAGGTTCGCGTAGAGCTTGCGCACGCCGTAGGTCCAGGGCGGGATTTCCGTGCACTTGTGCACGGTATTGACCAGCTTGCCGAGCGTGGGCGATGCAATGGTGACGCGGTCGCCCGCGCGATGGGTGAAGCCGCTGCCCGGCGTGCCGCGGTCCTGGATGGGCGAGAACATGGTGCCCAGGAACAGCACGAGGCCATCCGGATATTGATGGTGACGGCCGTAGGTCTGCGCGACCAGGTCCAGCGGATCGCGGCTGATTTCGCTCATATTGCTGATGCCGTTCAGCACGAAACCGTCATCCTGACCTTCGATCAGCAGCGCCACGCGGTCATTGCGCACGGTGTCGATGGTGTAGTCGCCATCGAACAGGCGGATGAACGGGCCGATGGCGCAGGATCCGTTGTTATCCTTGGCCTTGCCAAGCAACAGCGCGCTGCGCCCTTCGATATCGCGCAGGTTCACATCGTTGCCCAAGGTCGCGCCCACCGTTTCGCCCCGGCTGTTCACCGCCAGCACGATTTCCGGTTCCGGGTTGTTCCATTCGGAAGCGGGCAACAGGCCCACCTGCGCGCCGAAGCCGACCGCCGACATGGGTTGGGATTTGGAGAAGACCTCGGCGTCGGTACCGATGCCGACCTCCATGTATTGCGACCATGCGCCGCGGCTGATCAGCGTTTCCTTCAGGCGCAGCGCGCCTTCGGATCCCGGCCGGATGCTGCGCAGGTCCGTGCCCAGGGTCTCTTGCAGCGTGGCGCGCATCGTCTGCGCCGCCGCGGCGTCACCGCCCGTGCGTTCCTCGATCAGGCGTTCCAGCAGGCTGACCGCGAAGGTTACGCCGCAGGCCTTGATGGCCTGGACGTCGCAGGGCGCGAGCAGCGTCATCGCAACGGGGGTTCCGGCCGGGCCGGCCTCGGCGTTGAGGCTGGCTTGCAGCAAAGGTCCGACGGATCCCAGCAATTCGCCGGGCGCGGTGCGCGCGATAGCGGCCGGGTCCGGGTGGTCGAGCAGATCGGCCATGGTCGGAACGGTGGCCGTGATGTCGAAGACCTGGCCGTCGCGCACCGCCACGATGCTCGGGCCGTCGACCGGCGCCGGCCGCCACACGCGGCCGACCAGCGTCGCACGCGCCGCATCCTGCGGCAGATAGTCGGCGCCTGCGCCATCATCGTTCTGTTTCAAGGTATCGCTGCTCATGTTTGTCTCCGGGCATGATGTGGCGGCAGCTTAGCGGTGGGTCTCGATACTGTCCATGATGTTGCCATGGTGTCTAATAGGTTGGACTGGCGGCGCCGCGCGCTGGCGGCCCGGATGCCTCTGCGGATGGCGGCGGGGCGGAAGCATCGAGGCCGAACAAGCCTACGGACCAACAGACCGGCGAACCGGCGGGCTGGGGGCCAGCGGATCAACCCCACCACGGCATGGACAGGAAGAACATGGCACAGCGGGCGAGCAGGGCGAATGTGGCGGCGGTTGGCAGCGGCATGCCTTCGACGGACGCGGCTTATGACGTGCCGGCCCTGCGCCGCGCCGGCGACGTGCTGGACCTGCTCGCGACCCGGGCGGGGCCGGTACCGGCCGGCGACCTGATGCAGCTAACCGGCATTTCGAAGAGCACGCTGTATCTGCTGCTCGATACGCTGGAGCGCCGCAAATGGGTGGAGCGGCGCAGCGACGGCTACGTCGTCGGTGTGCGGCTGTTCGAGATCGGGGCCGCCTATCTGCGGCACGATCGCTTGCAGGAAGCCTTCAGGGCCGAGGCCGCCCCGTTCGTGGCACAGCACAACGAGGTCGCGCAACTGGCCATCCTGGAGGGCGCGCAGGTGGTCTACGTGGCGCGCGAGGACGCCATGCGCCCCGTGCGCCTGGTGTCGGACCTGGGCACGCGCCTGTCCGCGCACAGTTGCGCGCTGGGCAAGGCGCTGCTGGCCAGCCTGGACGATGCCGCCGTTACCGCGCTGCTGCCAGCGCTACTGCCCGCACAGACACCGCGCACGGTGACCCGCTTGCCGCAATTGCTCAAGCAACTGGCTGAAGTTCGTCGCAGCGGGCTGGCCCGGGATGTGGAGGAAGTCTCCGCCGGCCTGCATTGCTTCGCCGCCTATGTCGGCATGACGGCCCTGGGCCGGCGTGTCGCGGTCAGTACCTCGGTCCCGGTGGACCGTCTGACCCGTCAACGCGAACGAGAGCTGACAGTGGCAGTGGTGGAATTGGCGCAGAAGCTGGCCCGGCGCATCGTGCCGCGTCACTGACGCAAGAAGAAGGTGGCGTGCCGGTGCGTCGCGCGCGGCTCAGGACTTGCGCCCCGCGCGGGGATGCGCCTGGTCGTAGACCTTGGCCAGATGTTGGAAATCCAGCCGGGTGTAGACCTGGGTGGTGGAGATATTCGCGTGTCCCAGCATTTCCTGCACGGCACGCAGGTCCTGGGCGGATTGCAGCACATGGCTGGCGAAACTGTGGCGCAGCACGTGCGGATGGACGTGCACGGGCAGGCCGGCGGCGCGCGCCAGCCTGGCGAGCTGGGTTTGCACCACACGCGGCGAAATACGGTGGCCGCGCGCGCCCAGGAAGAGGGCGGCCGCGTCGGCCGGCGAAGCGCTCGGCCCCAGCAGGGTCGCGCGTACCGCCAGCCACGCCTGCAGCGCCTTCAGCGCGGCCGCGCCGACCGGAACGGTGCGCCGCTTGCCGCCCTTGCCCAGCACGACGACTTCGTGTTCGTCCAGGTTCAGCCAACTGTTGGAGGTATGGTCCGCACCGTGCTCGTAGCGGCAATCCAGGCTGGTCAGCTCGGACAGGCGCAGCCCGCTGGAATAGAGCAGTTCGGCCATGGCCTGGTCGCGCAGCGCCACGGCGTCGTGGCCGCCGCCGGCCGCTGGGCGGTCCAGCAGTGCCTGGGCCTGTTCCACCGATAAGGCCTTGGGCAGGCCCCGTGGCGCCTTGGGCGGCCGTACGCCGGCTACGGGGTTGCCGGGCAGGCCGGCCAGCGGCGCCCACCATTGGAAAAAACCGCGCCAGGCCGCGAGCGAGCGCGCGAGGCTGCGGGGACCCAGGTCGCGCGCATGCAGCCGGGCGACGAATTGCCGGATATGGCCGTTGGCCAGGCGTTCCAGCGGCGTGTCCGCCGCCAGTTCGACCAGGTAGCGCAGGTCGCGCCCATAGCCGGCCAGCGTGTGGGGCGAATAGCGGCGTTGCGCGGCCAGGTGCTGCAGCCACGCTTGCATGGGGGCGGGCAGCGGGGCATCCATGCGGATGGCCGCCTCAGTCCAGGCGGCGCAGCGCCGCCGAGGCGAGCTGGGCGACGGTGTCCAGGAAGGTCGTCGCCATGTCCGGGGCGAAGCGCTCGGGATCGTCGGAGCCCAGGACCAGCAGCCCTACGGTAGGCGCTTCGGCGCCGGGGCGCAGGGGAATCAAGGCCAGGGACTTGGGCTTGGCGCTCAGCCAACTGGCGGCCTCGAATTCTGTATCGGTGCCGCAGTACGGCGTCTTCAGGCTGTCGGCGAAGGTGCGCACGTCGTCGGAAACGGCGGCGCCGTAGCCGTCGGCGGGCAGCCTGGGCAGCCGCCACAGGCGCAGGCCGACCTCGTTCAGGTCGAATTCGCGAGCCAGCCCCAGCGCGATCTCGCCCGGGATGCGTTCGACGTCCGTTTCAGCCAGCAGCCGGGCGCACCATTGCGCCAGGCGCCTGCTGATGCCTTCGTTGGCGTTGGCGTTGTGCACCAGCTCGTTCAGCCGCCATTCCAGTTCGCGATTGCGTTCGCGCAGCGTCAGGATCTGCCGTTCGCCCAGCGAGATGGCGCCCGATCCGTGCGGGTGCGGCACGCGCATGTCGACGAAAACGTCGGCGTGCGCCGTGAAGAACTCGGGATTGTCCCGCAGGAAATCGGCAACCTGCTGCGGGCTGAGAGCGGTATCGGTCATGGGTGGGGTGCGGTCCGCTTAACGGTTCAAGGCCATGGAAAAGACCAGCGCGTCGATGTCGACCGAGCCGGTGTAGACGGAAGTCGCCGGGCCGGTCATGCGCAGCTTGCGGCCGTCCCAGTCCACGGTCAGCACGCCCCCGCGCGCATGCACGCGTACCGGCGTGTCCAGCAGGCCGCCCCGGATGCCGGCGGCCACCGCCGCGCACGCGCCCGTGCCGCAGGCCAGGGTTTCGCCCGCGCCGCGTTCGTAGACGCGCAGGCGGATCGTGTGGCGGTCGACGATCTGCATGAAGCCCGCGTTCACGCGGCGTGGAAAGCGCGGATGCGATTCGACCGCCGGCCCGACCAGTTGCACCGGCGCGCGGTCGACATCGTCCACCCGTTGCACCGCATGGGGATTGGAAATGGCGACGATGGATATTTCCACCTCGTCGGGCAGCGCGGCGGAGGTATCGCCTTCGCGCGGCAGTGGCAGCGTGTAGAGCGTGTCCTGGCCCTGCAGGCGCGTGGCCAGGCCGCGCGCGTCGAAGGGCAGGGCGTCGGGTTCGAAACGCGTGTTGCCCATATCGACGGTGACTTGTTCGTCCGCGCCTTCGTCCAGTTCCAGGATGCCCGTGGCGATCTGCGCGCGCAGCGGATTGCGCGTGGACAACCCGGTGTCGTGCACGAAGCGCACGAAGCAGCGCGCGCCGTTGCCGCAGTGTTCGACTTCGCTGCCGTCATTGTTGAAAATGCGGTAGCGGAAATCGGCGTCCGCCGATGTGGCGGGCTCGACCAGCAGGATCTGGTCGGCGCCGATGCCGAAATGGCGATCGCCCAAGGCGCGGGCGCGCTCGGGCGTCATGTCGATGGACTGCCGCACGCCGTCGAGGACGACGAAGTCGTTGCCGGCGCCATGCATTTTGGTGAAATTCCAGATCATCGCGCCATTATCGCCGAATACCGGCGCGCCATCTCAGTAGAACTTCTTTTCCCCGTTGGGCCGTGTCTTGAAGCGGCGGTGGACCCAGTAGTATTGGCTGGGGCAGCGGCGCACCCACTGTTCAAGTTCGCGGTTCAGCCGCGCGGTGGCTTCTTCCAGCGTGTCCTCGCCGGGGAAGTCCTTCAGCGCCGGCAGGACTTCGACGTGGTAGCGGCCGGTGTCGGGATCCCAGAATTCGATGACGGGAATGACGGGTGTGTGCCACCGGCGGGCGATCTGGGCGGTGGCCGGGATGGTGGCCGCGGCGACCCCGAAGAACGGGACGAAGACCGCGCCCTCGCGGCCGAAGTCCATATCCGGCAGGTAGTACACGGGGCGCGCCTCGCGCAGGTGGCGGATAAGCCCGCGCACCCCCTCGCGGCGGCTTACCAGCTGCACCTCGTTGAACCGCGTGCGGCCGGCCCGCACGATGGCGTCGATGTCGGGGTCTTTCTGCGGCGTGTACATGGTTGCGCCGGTGGGCGATTCCATCGTCAGGCGCGTGGCCGCGACGTCCAGGCCGATGAAATGCGGCGCCAGCAGGATCAACGGCTGCTTCTCGCGGCCCAGGCGCAGGAATTCTTCGTGGCCGGACACGGTCACCATGTCGCGGATCGCCTCCGGCGTGCCGTACCAAAGCACGCCGCGGTCGATCAGCGACTGGCACAGCGCGCGGAAATGCTGGCGCAGCCAGCGTTCGCGGGTGGCCTCGCTTTCTTCCGGAAAACACAGGCGCAGATTCACCCGCACGATGCGCTGGCGCCGGCGCGCGAACAACAGCGTGAGCCAGGTCAGGCCCGCGCCCAGGCGCAGGCGCGTGGCGGGCCGTACACGGCCGAACCAGGAGAACAAGGCCACCAGCGCGCGATGCTTGATGCGGCTCATGGGCGGGCGTCTCCTTGAGCGCCCGCGCCGCCGGCGCGGGTCGTGCCTGGGGCCGGCGGCGCGCCGCGCGGCGTCTTGTACCGGTTGTAGCTCCACAAATATTGTTCGGGGAAGCGGCGGATCAGCGTCTCCATGGCGGCATTGAACAGCGCAGCCTGCGCTTCGGGGTTCTCCGGCAGCGGTTCGGGCACGCGGACATAGTGGATACGCCAGCCGCGCCCGCCGGGCAGCCGTTCGCCGGCGGTGAGGATGACCGGTACGCCGGTTTGCAAGGCCAGCTTGCCCGGCAGGGTCACCGTATACGCCATGCGGCCGAAGAAGGGCGCCCACACCCCCTCGCCCTTGCCCGGCGCCTGGTCGGGCAGCATGCCGACGGATTCGCCGCGCCGCAGGGCCCGCACGAATTCGCGCACGCCCTGCGTCGTGGCCGGCACGGCGCGCATGGCCGATGTATTGCGGGCGGCGTCGAGCAGCGGCGCCAGGGCATGCTGGCGCGGCGGGCGGAACATTACCGTCATGGGCATTTGCCGGGCCAGGTAGCGGGCGGTGATTTCGAAGCAGCCCAGGTGCGGCGTCATGAACAGGACGCCGCGCTTCTCCGCGCGGGCCGCCGCCACGACATGGTCGTCATCGGACTGCACGCGCGCCAGGCAGCGGTCGCCCTGGAACCAGACCTTGGGCATTTCGAAGATCATGGCGCCGGCCTGGGCGGCCGCGGTACGCGAGAAACGTTCGTCGCCATACCCGGCCTGGGCCGCATTGGCGCGCAGCCGGCGGCGGTATTTGCCGGGCCAGAGATAAGCCAGCACCCCGAAGAAACGGCCCATTCCGTGCAGCACGGACAACGGCAGGCGGGCCAACAGGCGGAACAGGGCGACAAGCAGCATGCTCGGGAACGAGGATAAAGCCGCCATTTTCGCTTAAAATGGCCGCGGTCGCCGAGTTAACCGACAACTTGCGGGGCGACGCGCGGGGCAAGGGAAGGTTTTTCACTCCATGCCATCGTGCAAAATCCGCTAAAGCGTCGCGCCGTGGTCAATATCCTTGCCGATTGCGATCTTAGGTGCTACGCACCTTCGTCAATCCGGCCGTCGGGCGCAACGCGTTCCGCCGGCCTTGCAAGGAAAGCAAACCGTGGCAAACAACGATTTTCTCTTCACCTCCGAATCCGTATCGGAAGGTCATCCGGACAAGGTCGCCGACCAGATTTCCGACGCTGTCCTGGACGCCATCTTCACCCAGGACCCCAACGCCCGTGTCGCCGCCGAAACGCTGTGCAATACCGGCCTTGTGGTGCTGGCCGGCGAAATCACGACCACGGCCAATGTCGATTACATCCAGGTCGCGCGCGACACGATCCGCCGCATCGGCTACGACAATACCGAATACGGCATCGACTACAAGGGCTGCGCGGTGCTGGTCGCCTACGACAAGCAGTCGCCCGATATCGCCCAGGGCGTGGACCGCAGTTCCGATGACTACCTGAACCAGGGCGCCGGCGACCAGGGCCTGATGTTCGGCTATGCCTGCGACGAGACCCCGGACCTGATGCCCGCGCCGATCTGGTACGCGCACCGCCTGGTGCAGCGCCAGAGCGAACTGCGCAAGGACGGCCGCCTGCCCTGGCTGCGTCCCGATGCCAAATCCCAGGTCACGTTCCGCTATGTCGAGGGCCGCCCGGCCGAAGTCGACACCGTCGTGCTGTCGACCCAGCATGCGCCCGAGGTCTCGCAGGAGACCATCCGTGAAGCGGTCATCGAGGACATCATCAAGCCCAGCTTTCCGGCCGGCCTGATCACGCCCAAGACCCGCTTCCTGGTCAATCCGACGGGCCGGTTCGTCATCGGCGGCCCGCAGGGCGATTGCGGCCTGACCGGGCGCAAGATCATCGTCGACACCTATGGCGGCGCGTGCCCCCATGGCGGTGGCGCGTTCTCGGGCAAGGATCCGTCCAAGGTCGACCGTTCCGCGGCGTACGCGGCCCGCTATGTGGCCAAGAACATCGTGGCCGCCGGCCTGGCGCGCCAGTGCGAGGTGCAGGTCAGCTATGCCATCGGCGTGGCGGAACCCATCAACATTACGGTGTACACGGAAGGTACGGGTGTCGTCCCCGACGAGCAACTGGCCAAGCTGGTGCGCGAGCATTTCGACCTGCGCCCCAAGGGCATCGTCAACATGCTGGACCTGCTGCGTCCGATCTACTCCAAGACGGCCGCCTATGGCCACTTCGGCCGTTCCGAGCCGGAGTTCAGCTGGGAAGCGACCGACAAGGCCGCGGCCCTGAAGAAGGCGGTCTGAAGCCCGGGTCGTTGATTTGCCGCCCTCCGGTTGCGGCCGGAGGGCGGCAGCGGGTTCCCCCGGTTCCGCCGGGCTCCTGCGGTGTGCACCGCTCCCCGCAATCCTCTGCTTATTCGAATTCCCCGAATCGCGGATTCCCCGAATTCCGCCGGCGTACACCCAGGCCGCCGGTCGCTCTATGCGGAATCGGGCGGCACCGAGGTGCAGGCGGCCGAGGCCGTGCTGCGCCGGCGCCGACGCGCCACCGTCGCTGCGCACGAGGCGTTTGCGCCTGTTCATCTCATCCTTGGCCGACCTGTTAAGCTTCGCCCAACTTTGCGGCGGCGTACGTACGTCATGGTAGAGCTTGCGCCGGGCCGCAGCCGGATCCCATCGTCTCTTCTTGGAGCAATACGTGAGCGAATCGAGCAGCCTGTCGGCCGTCGTGCGAGATACCCAGCAGGCGATCCTGCAGGAATGGATTGCGCTGCAGCTGGAGGGGTCCAACAACAAAGGGTTGATCAAGGAATCCGAACTGCGCGCCCAATGCGCCAATTTCCTGGGCGTGCTGGCGGCAGCGGTGCAGGAAAGCACGGATGCCAGGCTGCAGGGCGCTGGCTGGGACGAGGTCCGCAGCTTCCTGGCCGCGCTTTCGCGCAGCCGCGCCATGCAGGGATTTTCGCCGGCCGATACGGCGCTCTTCGTTTTTTCGCTCAAGCAGCCGCTGCTGACCAGCCTGCGCAAGGAATTCGGCGATGACGGCACGCGGTTGGCGGACGAGTTCTGGCGTGCCACGTTGATCCTGGACAACCTGGGCCTGTACACGGTCGAAGCGTTCCAGAAGGGAAGGGAACAGGTCATCCAGCGCCAGCAGCAGGAGTTGCTGGAGCTCTCCACGCCCGTCGTGCAGATATGGGACGACATTCTTGCCCTGCCGCTGATCGGCACGCTGGACAGCGAGCGCACGCAGACGGTGATGGAAAGCCTGCTGGAAGGCATCGTCGAGCACGAGGCCACCATCGCCATCATCGACATCACCGGCGTGCCCACCGTGGATACGCTGGTGGCCCAGCATCTGCTCAAGACCGTCGCGGCCGCCCGGCTGATGGGCGCGGAATGCATCATCAGCGGCATCCGGCCCCAGATCGCGCAGACCATCGTCCACCTGGGCGTGGAGCTGGGCGACGTGGTAACCAAATCCACGCTGTCCGAGGCGCTGCGGCTGGCCCTGCAGAAGACCGGGCAGCAGCTTACGCGCGTGGCGAGGGACAGGACCTAGTCCATGGAACGTATCCCGATACTGAAGCTGCAGAACTACCTGCTGGTGACCATACAGGTCGAGCTGCATGACCAGTTGGCGATCACCCTGCAGGACGACCTGACCCAGACCTTGTCGCGCACGCACGCCCGTGGCGTGCTCATCGACATTTCCGCGCTTGAGATTGTGGACTCCTTCATCGGCCGCACCTTGGCGCACATCGCCTCCATGGCGCGTGTCATGGACGCGAATACGGTGATCGTGGGCATGCGGCCTGCGGTGGCCATTACGCTGATCGAACTCGGCATGTCCTTGACGGGCATCCGGACCGCGCTGAACGTCGACAAGGGCATGGAGTTGCTGCGCCGGGCCGACGGCTCCGACCCGGAAAGCTCGTGACGGTCGAGATCCGTCAAGCCGCATTCGAACTTCGCACGCAGGAGCAGCTCAGCCTGGCGCGCCGGACGGTGCAGGACTGGGCGACCGCGCTCGGTTTCGGCACGCTGGAACGCACCAAGCTGGTTACGGCCGCCAGCGAAATCGGGCGCAACACGCTGGTCCATGGAAAAGGCGGCCGGATGACGATAAGTGAAGTCGCGGACGACAACGGACGGCCCGGCCTGCGCCTGCTGTTCGAGGATGAGGGCCCGGGTATCGGCGATCTGGGCCAGGCCCTGACCGACGGCTTCTCCACCGCCAAGAGCCTGGGCCTGGGGCTGGGCGGGGCCAAGCGCCTGGTCAGCGAATTCGATGTGCAGTCTGAAGTCGGTAGGGGCACCAAGGTGTGCATGACCCAATGGAAACGCCGGTAAGCGTCACCGAATCGAGCCAGGTCGCGGAGGCCCGCCGGCATGCCGTCAGGGTGGCGCAAGCCAGCGATCTGTCGGAAACGCTGCAGGGCAAGGCCGCGCTGGTCGTGACCGAAGCCGCCACCAACCTGGTGAAATACGGTCGTGGCGGCTATGTGCTGGTACGTCCCTATGCCGAACCGCTGGCGCATGGCCTGGAGATCCTGGTACTGGACCAGGGGCCGGGCATCGCCCGCATCGAGGAAAGCCTGGACGACGGTTTTTCCACCGGTGGCACCCTGGGCTACGGCCTGGGCGCGATCGCGCGGCTTTCTTCCCAATTCGAAATCTACACGGCTGCAGGAGCGGGCACCGCCATCATGGCGCGCCTGGACGATGAGCGGCGCCCCGCGGAACCGGTGCGCCGCAAGCCGCCGCTGGCGGTGGGGGGCGTAACCACGCCCAAGTCCGGTCAGGAGGCGTGCGGTGACGCCTGGTCGTGCCGCTGGGCCGACGGCACGTTCTGGGTCGCGTCGGTGGACGGCCTCGGCCACGGGCCGCAAGCGGCCACGGCGGCGGCCGAGGCGGTCCGTGTTTTCCATGCCGTTGATGGCGGTGGCTCGCCCTATGATGTCCTGCGCGACGCCCACAAGGCGCTCAAGGCCACGCGCGGCGCCGTCATGGCGGTCGCCGCCATCCGTCCAGCCCTGGGCACCATGGATTTCGCCGGTGTCGGCAATATCTCCGCGGTGCTGATTCAGGAACATGAGCAACGCCGACTGTCGTCCATGGACGGCACCCTGGGCTATAGTGTGCGCGCCATCCGTGAGCAGTCCTATTCCTGGACGCCGTCATCCATGCTGGTGCTGGCCAGCGATGGCCTGTCCACACGCTGGAACCTGGGGGAGCAGGTCGCCTTGCGGGCGCGGCATCCCTCCCTCGTCGCCGCCGTGTTGCACCGGGATTACGCACGCGGCATGGATGATGCCTCTGTCGTCGTCATAAAAGGCCTGGCACCGTGATCCATCGCATTCTTTCGACGCGCATCGCGAGCGACCAGGGGCTGGTGGCCGTCCGCGATCGGACGCGCCAGGTGGGCGATGTATTCGGCCTGGATGACCTGCAGCGCACACGTTTGATCACCGCAGTGTCCGAACTCGCGCGCAATGCGGTCGACTACGCCGGGGGCGGCCGTATCGACTTTGCTTTCCTTTCTGCCCGCCCGGATGAGCCCCAGGCCATCATCGTGACCATCGCCGACAAGGGGCCCGGCATCGCGCACCTGCCGGCCATACTGGCCGGCACCCACCGCATCGACGGCAAGGCCATGCTGGGCATTTCGGGCGCACGGCGGCTGGTCGACGGCTTCCGGATCGCGTCCTCGCCAGAGGAGGGAACAAGCGTCACCCTGGAGATGCGGCTGGGGCCTTCGGTGCCGCTGATCGACGCCGAGGAACTCGCGCTGAGGGTCGAAAAGCTGGCGCAGCGCAAGCTGCAGACGCCGGTGGAGGAACTGGAGCAGCAGAATCGGGAAATGCTCCTGACGCTGGAACAACTTCAACTGCGCCAGGCCGAGCTCGAACGCGCCGATGAGCGCAAGGACGAGTTCCTGGCCATGCTCGCGCACGAACTGCGCAACCCGCTGTCGGCCATCGGGACCGCGCTGGAGCTGATGAAACGCAAGCGCGACGCCGGCGCGACGGATGTGCAGCGCCTGACAGGCCTGCTTTCGCGGCAGACCGAGCAACTGGCCCGCCTGGTGAACGATCTGCTCGATATGTCGCGCGTCACGCGCGGCAAGATCGAGCTGAACCGGGAACCCATCCTGCTCGCCGACCTGATAGACCAGGCGCTGGAAATGACCCAGGGCGCCATATCCGCCAAGGCCCATCGCGTCGATTACCAGCGACCGGCGGACGATGTGTGGATCAAGGCCGATCGCGTGCGCTTCCGCCAGATCCTGAGCAATCTGCTGCACAATGCCGTCCGCTATACGCCGGAGCGCGGCATGCTGCGTATCGTCACGCGCAGCGACGATGACTTCGTCCAGGTGGCGGTGCATGACAATGGCATCGGCATATCCGCCGATATGCTGCCGAGGGTGTTCGACCTGTTCGCGCAGGCCGATACCGGCCTCGGGCGCAATGACGCCGGCCTGGGTATAGGCCTGACCCTGGTTCAGCGGCTGGTTACCGCGCATGGCGGCACCGTTACCGCCGCCAGCGAGGGCCTTGGGCAAGGCAGCACGTTCACCGTGATGGTTCCGCGGCTGCCGCGGGACGTCGTGCCGGCGTCCACGCCGACGAGCGTCTATGAGCCCCGCCAGGGCGCCCTGCGCGTGCTGCTGATCGACGATAACGTCGACGCCGTTCACGGGCTCAGTCAGCTGCTGGCGGACGGCGGCCATACGGTGGCCACGGCCCTCACGGGCGAAGAGGGCATCGCGACCGCGACGGCCTTCCAGCCGCACGCGGTCATCATCGACATCGGCCTGCCCGATGTCGATGGCTTCGAGGTGGCGGTAACCCTGCGCAGCAACGCCGCGACCGCGAACAGCATGCTGATCGCCCTGTCGGGCTATACCGCCAGCACCATGGTGGAGCGGGGTGTCCAGGCCGGCTTCGACCACTACCTGACCAAGCCCGTGGACCTGGCGCGCCTGGAATCGTTGCTGGGCGACATCGCGCCCTAGCTGGGCGGGCGGCCGCGATCAGCGGTGCTATCCTGTCCGAATGTCAGATGCAGCCCGCGACCTTCCCCCACCGCCCGATACGGAGACCGACCGCGTCTTCACCGCCACCGATTCGCCGTGCGTGGCGGTGTGCTCCACGCTGTTCGACGAAGTGTGCCGCGGGTGCGGCCGCACCGCCGCCGAAGTGTCGAACTGGGTGTTCATGAGCGACGCGGAAAAGCAGGTTGTCTGGCACCGGATCCGCGCCCAGGGCTATCCGCGCCGCAAAGGCTGACCGCGTCCCGCTGTCGCGACCCTGTCATATGGCAAGGGCCAAATATGGGCTTTCCTGACCTGTTCGGAAAAGCCCATGCTCATCGCGCTTGTTACGGATGCCTGGCATCCGCAAGTCAATGGCGTCGTCCGTACCTGGACCACCATGCGCCAGATCCTATCCGGTTGGGGCCACGAATTGATCGTAATCAGCCCGGAAGGCAGCCGCACCGTGCCGGCGCCCTCGGAGCCGGATCTGCGCTTGTGCATCCAGCCCGCCCGGCAACTGCGGCGCCTGCTGGGCGATGTGGTTCCGGATGCGCTGCATATCGCCACGGAAGGGCCCTTGGGCCTGGCCGCGCGCCGTATGGCGCTGCGGCGCGGCTGGCGTTTCACCACGTCCTTCCACACCATGTTCCCCGACTACCTGCAGGCCCGGATGGGCATTCCGGCGTATCTGCCCTGGCGCTATATGCAGTGGTTTCACCGGCCCTCGCAGCGTGTGCTGGTGCCGACGCCGACGGTGCGCGATACGGTGGCGCGCCATGGCCTGAAGAACCTCCAGGTGTGGTCGCGCGGCGTCGATGCCACCCGTTTCGCCCCTGGCCCGCGCGACGCATTCGGGGACCTGCCGCGCCCGATCTTCCTGAGCGTGGGCCGCGTGGCGCGCGAAAAGAACCTGGATGCCTTCCTGTCGCTGGATCTGCCGGGCAGCAAGGTGGTGGTGGGGAGCGGTCCGGATGAGCAGCGCCTGCGCCGCAAGTTCCCCAACGCCTTGTACACCGGCATGCAGTCGGATTACGCACTGCCGAAGTACTACGCGTCGGCGGATGCCTTCGTGTTCCCCAGCCTTACGGATACCTTCGGGCTGGTCATGCTGGAAGCCATGGCCTGCGGCACCCCGGTGGCGGCGTTTCGCACGGACGCGCCGATGGCCGTCATCGAAGACGGGGCTACCGGCTTCCTGCGCGACGATCTGGGCCAGGCCTGCCTGGAGGCGTTGACGCTGGACCGCGACGTCGTGCGGCAGCACGCCCTGACGCGCACCTGGGACGCGATCGCCAGCGATCTGTTGAGTGCGCTGGTTCCGCTGACGGCGGCGACCCGGTACAATATCGCCCACGCCTGAGGAGCGTTGCGACGGGTCGCGCGATAGCGCCGCCCGCCAGGCTCAGGCCTCTGGTTCGGCTGCCGCGCAAGGCGCGGCGGCATGCAACGGCGCTCACCTTTGTCGCATACGCGGTAGAGGCGAGCGCGCCAATCAATTGGTGGAATTCCGGTCGACACAGCTTGGCCAGAATGTTGCGCACGTTTCGGACCGCGGTGTGGCGCCGTCCGTCTATACGTGGAGCCAACATGAACACCGTTTCCGATAAATCCGTCACCGACTACGTCGTCGCCGATATCGGCCTGGCCGGCTGGGGACGCCGCGAGATCGCCATCGCGGAAACCGAAATGCCCGGCCTGATGGCCACGCGCGAAGAATTTGCCGCCGCGCAGCCGCTCAAGGGCGCGCGCATCGCGGGCAGCCTGCACATGACCATCCAGACGGCCGTCCTGATCGAGACGCTCAAGGCCCTGGGCGCCGACGTGCGCTGGGCCTCGTGCAACATCTTCTCGACGCAGGACCACGCCGCGGCCGCCATCGCCGCCAGCGGCACGCCGGTCTTCGCCGTCAAGGGCGAAACGCTGGCCGAGTACTGGGACTACACCCACAAGATCTTCGAATGGCCCAATGGCCAGCACGCCAACATGATCCTCGACGACGGCGGCGATGCCACGCTGCTGCTGCACCTGGGCGCCAAGGCCGAGACCGACCCGTCCGTGCTGTCCAAGCCGGGCAGCGAGGAAGAACGCGTGCTGTTCGCCGCCATCAAGGCCACGCTGGCGCGCGACCCCAAGTGGTATTCGACCCGCCTGCCGCAGATCCAGGGCGTGACGGAAGAAACCACCACCGGCGTGCACCGCCTGTACCAGATGTCGCAGCGTGGCGAGCTGGCCTTTGCCGCCATCAACGTCAATGACTCGGTCACCAAGTCCAAGTTCGACAACCTGTACGGCTGCCGCGAATCGCTGGTCGACGGCATCAAGCGCGCCACGGACGTGATGGTCGCGGGCAAGATCGCGGTCGTCGCCGGCTATGGCGACGTGGGCAAGGGATGCGCGCAGGCCCTGCAGGCCCTGCGCGCCCAGGTTTGGGTTACCGAGATCGACCCGATCTGCGCCTTGCAGGCCGCGATGGAAGGCTACAAGGTCGTGACCATGGAGGAAGCGGCGGACAAGGCCGACATCTTCGTCACCGCCACGGGCAACTACAACGTCATCACGCGCGACCACATGGATCGCATGAAGGACCAGGCCATCGTCTGCAACATCGGCCACTTCGATAACGAAATCGATGTCGCGTCGCTGGAAAACTGCCAGTGGGAAGAGATCAAGCCCCAGGTCGATCACGTGATCTTCCCGGACGGCAAGCGCATCATCCTGCTGGCCAAGGGCCGCCTGGTGAACCTGGGCTGCGCCACCGGCCACCCGTCCTTCGTGATGTCGTCATCGTTCACCAACCAGACCATCGCGCAGATCGAGCTGTTCACGCGCAACGAGGCCTACGAGAAGGGCCAGGTCTACGTGTTGCCCAAGCAACTGGACGAGAAAGTCGCCCGCCTGCACCTGAAGAAGCTGGGCGCCAACCTGACCTCGCTGCGCGCGGACCAGGCGGCCTACATCGGCGTGTCGGTGGACGGACCGTACAAGAGCAATCACTACCGTTATTGATAGGCCTGACGCACAATAGAAGCCATGGCAATCCCCGCGCCGGCCCCGGCGTGGGGATGCGTTTTTCACAACCCTGACAGCCCGGGAGCTGCAACATGACCTTGATACTCGTCTGGATTCTGAATGCGGTGGCCTTGCTCGTGGTGGCGTACCTGTTGCCCGGCATCACCGTGGCGAGTTTCGGGTCGGCCTTGATCGCCGCCCTGGTGCTGGGCCTGTTGAACATGCTGGTCAAGCCGGTGCTCGTGCTGTTGACGCTGCCGATCACCATCGTCACGCTGGGCCTGTTCCTGCTTATCCTCAACGCCCTGTTGTTCTGGTTCACCGGCTCCATCCTGAAAGGCTTCCAGGTCAACGGGTTCTGGTGGGCGGTGATCGGCGCCATCCTGTTCAGCATTATCTCCGGCCTGCTGTCCACCCTGCTCGTGTCATGACCGAATCCAATACGCCGGCATACAGCCTGGAGTTTTTTCCCCCGCGCGATATCGCCGCGCAGGAGCGCCTGCTGCGTGCGGCCAAGCAGATGCTGGCGATGCACCCGCGTTATGTCAGCGTGACCTTCGGCGCCGGTGGCTCGACCCGCGAGGGCACGGCCGGCACGGTGCGCATGCTGCGCAACCTGGGTGTGGACGCCGCACCGCATTTGTCCTGCGTGGGCGCCACGCGGGAAGACCTGCGCGGAATCCTCGCCAGCTATCGCGAAGAAGGCGTGCGGCAACTGGTCGCGCTGCGCGGCGACCTGCCTTCGGGCATGGGCGGCGACGCGGGCGAACTGAAGTACGCCCGCGACCTGGTGTCGTTCATCCGGCAGGAGACCGGCGACTGCTTCCATATCGAAGTCGCGGCCTACCCGGAAATGCATCCGCAGGCGGAAAACCCCTCGGCCGACCTGGACCACTTCATCGAGAAAGTGCGGGCGGGCGCCGACAGCGCGATCACGCAGTATTTCTTCAACCCCGACGCCTATTTCGACTTCGTCGACCGCGTGCGCGCGAAGGGGGTGTCGGTGCCCATTGTGCCCGGCATCATGCCTATCACCAATCACACGCAACTGGCGCGGTTTTCGCAGATGTGCGGCGCCGAGATTCCGCGCTGGATCCGCCTGCGGCTGGCCGAACTGGGCGACGACAAGGCGTCCATCCGCGCGTTCGGCATCGATGTCGTGACGACCCTGTGCCGCAAGCTGCTGGACCAGGGCGCACCGGGCCTGCACTTCTACACGCTAAACAGCGCCGAGGCGCCGATGGCGATCTGGAAGAACCTGGTCGCATAGCCACGCGGGCGGCGGCATGCCGGTTTTGTAAAACTCCGGCGCGGCGCGGAATGCGCCGCGCCGCCCGGTTGTTATGAGACTTGCCCCTGCGGGAAACCTGTACGGGGGCTGGCGCGTGGGGCGCCAGCGTCTCGAACTTCTTCCGGTAGCAGATGAAAAAACGAACCAGGATACGCGCCGCGAGCGCCGTGCTCGCATTGATCGCGCTTGTCGCCATGGGCGCGGGTACGGCGTGGTTGATACTGAGGTCGAACAGCGACGCGCTGTGGCGCATCGTGAGCGAGAGCTGCGTGCCGGCGGCGCAAGCCGGGCTGGGCGACGGGCTGTGCGCGCGGGTGGACCTGCAAGACGGGTATGTCCTGTTGAAGGATCGCGTGGGGATTGCGCAGTACCTGCTGATTCCGACCGCGCGCATCACCGGCATCGAGAGCCCGGTGCTGTGGGAGGGCGACGGTCCGAACTACTGGCAGGAAGCATGGGCGTCACGGACTTTCGTCGACGCCACGCTGGGGGTGGCGCTGGGGCGGGAGGATATCGGCCTGGTCGTCAATTCGCGCTATGGGCGTACACAGGACCAGCTGCATATCCATATCGATTGCATGCGGCCGGATGTGGTGGCGGCGCTGCGGACCCAGCGCGCGGCGCTGGGTCCTTCATGGGCCGAGCTGCCTGAGCGGCTGGGCAGGCATCGCTACCGTGCGCGACTGGTCGACGACGAGACCATGGCTCACAACGATCCATTCCGGTTGCTGCAAGCCGATGTGGCGGCGCGCGATGCATCGATGGGGGCGCAGACGCTGCTGGTGACAGGCACGCAGCTGGACGATGGGCGGGCGGGGTTCATTTTGCTGTCGAACCAGGCCGGGCTCGGCGATCTGGGGTCGGCGGAATCGCTGCTCGATCATGAATGCGCGGTGGCGGGTCTCGGGGCGGTCGCGGACCGCTAGGGGTTTGTCTCTGACTGCTGGGATTGCTGGCGTGGGTTGATGTTCTTGTTCCGTCCGGCGGGGTGGTCGCCTGCCGTGTCCGGCACGGTCGACCGGTCCGGCGCGCAGGCGCCGGACACCACTTCGCACGCTCGTCCCGCGGCCGCTGCGCACTGGTGTTCTGGTGCAAACCCGTGCGGCACGCGTCCCTTCGCGCCAGCTCGTTCGGTCTCTACGTGCCGGCCCCGGCAGGCGACCACCCCGCCGGACTGCGGCATGTTTCTTCCACGGCCGCCGCCATCGTCGGGGTTCTTGCCGCTACGCTGGGCGGTGTGCGCAGATGGAAGATCTTCCCATGCCCGGAAATGCGCCGCCCCCTGTGGTCGGCGCATTTCCATACGCGTCTCGGTTTGCGGCGGGTGTCGTCGTGCGGCGATCGAATCCCGAGCCGCCCACGCAAGCTCCCCGCCGGGCGCCGCCCCTCGCTACGCCTGCTGCGGCGGCTCCGGCCCTTCCGCCAGGGCCTGTACGGGTGCGATATCCGTGGGCTCCGCGCTGCCGGGCAGCACGCGCACGGGCTGGTGCAGGCGACCGGGCGGCACCAGGGTGTCGGGCGAGCAGGGATTGGTCCACACCGGGTCGTCGATTTCCGCGAACACCTGGCGCAGGCGTTCGCCCCAGCTGGTGCGGATCATGCGGAAATAGGCGTTGTTTTCGTCGATGTTGGCGAAACGGGTGACGCGCAGGGAATTCGCCTCGTACACCAGCAAGTCCAGCGGCAGGCCCACGGAGATATTCGACCGCAAGGTCGAATCCATGGAGATCAGCGCGCATTTGGCGGCTTCGTCCAGCGACGTCGCGGGGTCCAGCACCCGGTCCAGTATGGGCTTGCCGTACTTCGCTTCGCCGATCTGGAAATACGGGCACTCCTCGTGCGCCTCGATGAAGTTGCCCGCGGAATAAACCTGGAACAGCCGGCAGCGCTCGCGGCCGATCTGGCCGCCGAAGATCAGCGTGACGTTGAATTCCACACCTTGCTCGTGCAGCGCTTCGGCGTCGCGCCGATGCACTTGCCGGATGGCGTCGCCCACCATCTGCGTGGCCGCGAACATATTGGTCGCGTTCCAGATCGAGCGCGGGTCGGTGCTGTCGTGCATGGACAGCATGTTCACCACTGACTGGCTGATCGCCAGGTTGCCGGAAGTCAGCAGCACCATGACGCGTTCGCCGGGGCGTTCGAACACGCTCAGTTTGCGGAACACGCCGATCTGGTCCACGCCCGCGTTCGTGCGTGAATCGGCCAGGAAAACCAGTCCCGCATGCAGGCGGGCCGCGACACAGTAAGTCATGGATAGACGAACGAAGGCAATCCGCGCATTGTAGTAAAGGCGCCGGAAAAGACCAGCGTGGCGTCGGGCCGGCGCAACGCCTCGTTTCCGGCGCCGGGGCCCGGATACCGCCTGCCCGGGGCCATGCCGCCCGCCCGCGCTATGCCGCTTGCACCTGCACGGTAACCGTCATGGTCTCGTCCCCGCCGCCGGTGCGCACCCCCCGCACGGGCGCGGCCGAATCATAGTCGCGCGCCACCGCCAGCCGGCAATGGCAGTCGGAGGCGAACTGCCGGTTGGTGATATCGACGCTGCACCACCCCAGGTCCGGCAGCCAGACGTCGGCCCAGGCGTGGCTGGCCGCATGATCGGCGGTGGTGTACAGGTAGCCGCTGACGTAGCGGGCGGGTACGCCCATCCCGCGCACGCAGGCCAGGAACAGGTGGGCGTGGTCCTGGCATACCCCGTGGCCCAGGGCCAGTACCTGGCCCGCGGCCGTCGTGACGTCGGTGGTGCCCGGCTCGTAGGCCACGCGCTCGCTGATCGCCTGCGCCAGGGCCAGCGCGTCGTCCGGCGTGTGCAAGCCGCGCGGCATGACGTGGCGGCAGAAGGCCGCGATGGCCTCGTCGGGCAGCGTGAGCGGCGTCGGCACGCAATAGGCGTGCACCGGCAGCCTGCTTTCCTCGCCGGCGATGATGCCATTGGGCGAATAGTCCACTTCCACCTGCCCGCTGACGCGCAGTTCGATCTCGTGGTGCGGACGGTTCAGCGTCAGCGTGTGCGTGACATTGCCGTAGGCATCCACCTGGCCGGCCAGCTCCCCGGGTGCTTCGATGTGCCAGCGCAACGCGCGCTGGTGGTCTTCCACGCGTGGGGTCAGGCGCAGCATCTGGATGCTGTAGCTCACCGGCGCCGTGTACCGGTAGTGGGTGACATGCTTGATGACGTGTTTCATGGGGATATTCCGTCGCGTCCTTGTGTCGCCCGTGGCCTATGCGGACAGCGGCAGGAGGAAGTCCTGGCTGATGCGATTGCCCAGGTCGTTGATGCGGTCCAGGAACTGTTCCAGGAAGCCGTGCAGTCCGCCGGTCATGATGTCCTCGACGTTGCCATAGCGCAGCTCCGCCCACAGCCTGCCGGCGCGGCGCTCCGTCTCGGCTGAGCGCCCGTTGGACACGTGTTCGAGGTTTTGCGACACGGCCCGTACCGAGCTGAGCAGCGAGCGCGGCATGTCGGGACGCAGGATCAGCAGTTCGGCGACGCGGTCCGGCGTGATGACGTCCCGGTAAACCTTGCGATAGACCTCCAGGCCCGACACCGAACCGAGGATGGCGGCCCAGCGGTAGAACTCGGTTTGCGGCGATATGCCGCCCGATATGTCGCCCGCTTCATCGCCACGCTCGGCTTCGTTCAGGTCGTCGTACTCATGGAATTTCACGTCCAGCATGCGCGCCGTGTTGTCGGCGCGCTCCAGATGCATGCCCAGGCGCATGAAATGCAGCGCCTCGTCTTCCAGCATGGTGCCCAGCGTGACGCCGCGCGCGACGTGCGAGCGGAACTTGACCCATTCGAAAAACTCGCTCGGATTGCGTTCCGGCAGCTCCAGGTGCAGGTGGCGCAGCAGCTCCAGCCAGGTGGTGTTGTACGTTTCCCAGACCTCGGTCGTCAGGCTGCCGCGAACGGCGCGGGCGTTCTCGCGCGCGGCGCGCAGGCAGGCGTAGATGGACGACGGGTTGTCCGCATCGCGCACCATGAAGCGCAGCACATCGCGCGAGGCGCCTTCCGGATAGCGCCGGTCGAACAAGGGTTGCAATTCCGATATGCGCATCACGGCGCGCCACGAACGCTCGCGCGTGGCGGCATCCTGGGGCAGCAGCGACATCTGCAGGTTCACATCCAGCATGCGGGCGGTGTTCTCGGCCCGCTCTACGTGACGGCACATCCAGAACAGGTTGTCCGCGGTACGACTGAGCATGGTCATTCCTCCAGCACCCAGGTGTCCTTCGTGCCGCCGCCCTGGCTGCTGTTGACGACCAGCGACCCTTCGGTCAGCGCCACGCGGCACAGGCCGCCGGGGACGGTGCGCATATCCTTGCCGCACACGACATAGGGCCGCAGGTCGACGTGGCGCGGCGCCACGCCCGTCTCGACATAAGTGGGCACGGTGGACAGGGCCAGCGTCGGTTGTGCGATATACGCAGCCGGACGCGCCCGCACCTGTTCCTTGAAGGCGTCCACCTGCGCGCGCGTGCAGGCCGGGCCCACCAGCATGCCGTAGCCGCCGGCGCCATGCACTTCCTTCACCACCAGTTCGTGCATATTGGCCAGCACATACGACAGTTCGTCCGGCCGCGCGCAGCGCCAGGTCGGCACGTTCTGCAGAATGGGCTCCTCGCCCAGGTAGAAGCGGATCATGTCGGGCACGTACAGGTACGTCGACTTGTCGTCCGCGACGCCGGTGCCGATGGCGTTCGCCAGCGTAATGCGGCCGGCGCGGTAGACCGACAGCAGTCCCGGCACGCCCAGCGCCGAATCGCCGCGGAACGACAACGGATCGAGGAAATCGTCGTCCACGCGCCGATAGATCACATCCACGCGCCGCGGCCCGCGCGTGGTCCGCATGAATACCGTGTTGTGGTCGACGAACAGATCCTGCCCTTCCACCAGCTCGACACCCATCTGCTGCGCCAGGAAGGCATGCTCGAAATAGGCCGAGTTGTACATGCCGGGCGTCAACACCACCACCGTTGGATCGTCGATGCTGCGCGGCGCGACTTCGCGCAGGTTGTCCAGCAGCAGGTCAGGGTAGTGCGCCACCGGCGCCACTTTCAGTCGACTGAAAGCGTCCGGCAGCAGGCGCATCGACATCTTGCGGTTTTCCAGCATGTAGGACACGCCGGAGGGCACGCGCAGATTGTCCTCCAGCACATAGAACTCCCCGGCGCCGGCGCGCACGACGTCGATGCCCGCGATATGGCAATAGATGTTCTCCGCCACGTCGATGTCCTGCATCTCCGGCCGGTATTGCGAGTTCAGGAAAACCTGTTCGGCCGGCACTATCCCGGCCCGCACGATGTCATGCCCGTGATAGATGTCATGCAGGAACATATTCAGCGCGCGCACGCGCTGCTTCAGGCCAGCGTCCAGCAGCCGCCATTCCTGTGCCGGAATCACGCGCGGAATCAGGTCGAAGGGGATCAGCCGTTCCGTGCCGGCCTTGTCGCCCACCACGGAAAACGTGATCCCCACGCGGCGGAAATTCAGGTCCGCCTCCAGCCGCCGCGCCGCCATGCCTTCTTCGGTCTGTTCGGCGAGCCACTGCTGGAGCGCTTGGTAATGCGGACGCACCCGCCCCGCGCTATCGTGCATTTCGTCGTAGGCGGCGATGCGGCCGGACGGTTGGTCCATCTTTGTGCTCCTCCGGTAGGGGCCGGTGCTTGCCGGGGCCCCACGGGCCTATGTCGCGCCCGCAATTCATCAAGAAGCAACAGCTATGCCAAGTATGGAACAGCTGGACGATGGAATCGCCCGGACGGTGCCCAGCCATGCACCGGGCTTGCGCCGCCGCGTCCGCGACCCACCATGGTGCGCACCATTCGATGCGCACCGCACCACGATTGTGCGCCGCCGCCGCGCGGCACGATAGACCGATCGAATATGCGCCCGGCCGGACGGTTTCCGTTTTTCTTTCGCCTTGAGCTAGGGCGCCTTGGGCACCCAGCCCTCCGGCGTCAGCACGGCGTCCAGCCTTACATCGTGCGGCGCGGGAATATGGGTACCGTCCAGCCGCCCGCAAGACCATGCGATGCCGATCGTCGTGACGGCGTGTCCGCCATTCTTCAGGGCTGCGAGCGTACGATCGTAATAGCCCCCGCCGTAGCCCACGCGGTCGGCCGTTTCCGTGTATCCCAAGGTCGGCACCAGGATGAGCCCGGGCGTCACCGCCTCTTCCGTCGCTGGCTCCTGGATGCCATACGCCCCCTCGCGCATCGGCGCCCCCGGCATCCACGGACGGAACTCGAGCGGTTGCTGCGGGCCGCGCACGGCCGGCAGCGCCACTGTAATGCCCGCTTCCGCCCACTGCCGCAGCAGGGGCCGCAGGTCCGGCTCCTCCGGCAGTGGCCAATACGCCGCGATCACCGACAGCACCGGCCGGCCCGCGCGCTGTTGTGCGTCACGCGCCATCCCGACCCACGTGAACAGGCGGCCACGCATGAGCAACCCCCCGCGTTGCCGCTGGTCCTCGTTCAACGCCGCCCGGGCCTGCCGCAATCGCGCGCGCAGCGGTACTGCGTTATCCTTCAGCGTATTTTTCGTTGTCATGTGGTCCAAGTCGTAAGGGGGAACTGATGCGTAGGGGGGAATCGGGACGTTATCAGAAATTGCCCGGCACGGACGGATCGCGCCTGCTGTGGCGTTGCGTGCCCGTGCTCGCCCTGTTGACGTCGGCCTGCGCACCCGTCGACGCGCAGCAGCGCGCGGCGCAGACACAGGATCCGCCGGCCGCCAGCGCCACGGTTTCGCAACCCGCCGGCGCGCCCGCCCCGGCCGCCGCCATCGCGGCTGATCCGCCGGAATTCCGCCCGCCGGACGAACCGGCCATCCCTGTCTCCCAGCCGCCGTCCATCGCCCGGCAAGCCGTGCTGAGCGCCCGCCAGGCCATGATGCGCAAGCAGTGGTCGGCCCTGGCGGTCACCGTCCCGCAGGCCCAGGACGACGTCCTGGGGATGTATCCCGAATACTGGCTGCTGCGCTACCAGGTCTGGAATTCCCCGCGCGCGCAGTGGCCCGTGGCGCAGATGCAGCGTTTCATCGAGCACAATAGCGACGCCTACCTGGCGGACAAGCTGCGTGCCGACTGGCTGCTCTCGGCCGCGCGGTCCGGCGATTCCGATACGGTCCTGCGGCTGGCGCCCGTCAAGAACGGCAATGCGCAGACCGACTGCGCGGTGCTCGAGGCGCGCCACCTGTCCGGCAGGAAGGTCACTGCCGCCGAAGCCAAGCGCGCCTTCGCACCGGGCGCCTGGTGCTGGTCGCTGTACGACCAGCTCGTCGCCGACCACGTGCTGGGCTGGAAGGATCTGCAGCCCGAATTGCGCGACGCCATCGAAGACAACAAGCTGACCGATGCGCGCAGGTATGCCGGCTATCTGTTCGCGCCCGCGCAACAGAAGGCCTTCGATAGCCTGATCCAGGACCCCATGAAATGGCTGGTCAGGCAGCCGCGTCCGCCCCGCACGCAGGCCGAAACCGAGTTGGCCACCATCGCCCTGGCACGCCTGGCGCGCAAGGACCTGGATGTGGGCGACGCCTATGTGCGGCGCGAATGGGCCGGCAGCCTGCCGCGGCAGGATATGGCCTGGGTCCGCGCGCAATTCGCGCTCGTTGCCGTCCTGAATCTGGACCCGCGCGCGCACGACTGGTACGTGGAAGCGGGCCACATCCGCCTGACGCAGTACAACGAGGAATGGAAAGTCCGCGCCGCGCTGCGGCAGGCGCGCATCGACTGGAAATGGGTGATCGCGTCCATCGACGCCATGTCCGCCGAGGCGCGCGAAGAGCCGGCCTGGATCTACTGGCGCGCGCGCGGGTTCGCCGCCTCCGGCCAGCACGAGCGGGCGCAGCACGAGTATGAGCGCATCGCCGGCAAGTTCAACTTCTACGGTCAGTTGGCGGCCGAGGAACTGGGACGCCCGATCACGCTGCCGCCGCGCGCCACGCCGGTGACCGCCCAGGAACTGGCGCGGGCGCGCGCCAACACGGGCCTGCAGCGCGCGATCGCCTTGTTCCGCCTGGGCTGGCGTGGCGACGCGGTGCCGGAATGGAATTTCGCGCTGCGCGGCATGGACGACCGCCAGTTGCTGGCCGCGGCCGAAATGGCGCGCCGGGAGAATATCTACGACCGGGTGGTGAACACCTCCGATCGCACCGAAAAGCAATTCGACTTCACCCAGCGCTATATCGCGCCCTTCGAGGGCCGCGTCACCGCCAAGGCGAACCAGATCGCCCTGGATCCCGCCTGGGTCTACGGCCTGATCCGCCAGGAATCCCGTTTCATCATGGACGCGCGTTCCTCGGTCGGCGCGTCGGGCCTGATGCAACTTATGCCCGCCACGGCCAAATGGGTCGCGGGCAAGATCGGGCTGTCCAACTTCACGCCGGCGCAGGTCAACGATTTCGATACCAATACCCTGCTGGGCACGTCCTATCTCAGCATGGTCCTGCAGGACCTGGGCGGATCGCAGGTGCTGGCCAGCGCGGGCTACAACGCCGGACCGCGCCGGCCCGTCCGCTGGCGCGCGGCCTTGACCCATCCCGTGGAAGGCGCCATCTTCGCCGAGACCATTCCTTTCACGGAAACACGGATCTACGTCAAGAACGTGATGGCCAACGCCACCTACTACGCCGCGCTGTTCTCCGGGCAGCCGCAATCCCTCAAGCAGCGGCTGGGCCGGATCTCGCCCGAGCCCGCGGAGCGCGTGGACTTGCCGTGAGCGATCCGGCCATACAGGGCTTGCGAGCCTATATCGTGGGCGGCGCCGTGCGCGACGAGCTGCTCGGCCTGCCCGCGGGCGACCGCGACTGGGTCGTCGTGGGCGCCACGCCGGAACTGATGTCCAGCCGCGGCTTTCTGCCCGTGGGCGGGGATTTCCCCGTGTTCCTGCATCCGCAGACGCGGGAGGAGTACGCGCTGGCGCGCACCGAGCGGAAATCGGGCCGGGGCTACAAGGGCTTTACCTTCCACACCGGCAGCGATGTCAGCCTGGAAGACGACCTGAAGCGGCGCGACCTGACCATCAACGCCATTGCCCGCGACACCGACGGTACGCTCATCGATCCCCTGGGCGGCGTGCGAGACCTGCGCGCGCGCGTGCTGCGCCACGCCGGCGAGGCCTTCGTGGAGGACCCCGTACGCATCCTGCGCCTGGCGCGCTTCGCCGCCCGTTTTGCGGACTTCACCGTCGCGCCGGAAACGCTGGCGCTGTGCCGCGCGATGGTGGCCGACGGCGAGGTCGACGCGCTGGTCCCCGAGCGCGTGTGGAAGGAGCTGTCGCGCGGCCTCATGGCCGACACGCCGTCGCGCATGCTGCAGGTGCTCGCGCAGGCCGACGCGTTGCCGCGCATTTTGCCGGGCCTGGTCGCGGATCCGGACATCGCCGTGGACCTGGATCGCGGCGCGCGCGCGGCCCTGTCCTTGCCTTGCCGCTATGCGCTGATGTGCCGCAAGACGCCGCAGCGCGACGAACTCTCCGCACGCCTGCGCGTGCCTGCCGACTGCGCCGACTATGCGCGCCTGCTGCCCTCGATGCTGGATGCCCTGGCGCGGCTGGATCGGGCATCCGGCGGTGCCGACCGGGCGGCTGAGCGGTTGGCGCTGATGGAGCGCTGCGACGCCATGCGCAAGCCCGAGCGTTTCATGGACTTGCTGGCCGCTGCCCGGGTACGGCGTGCGCTGGACCTGGCGTCGTGGCAGGCTGCGGTGCGGGCGGTACGCGGGATAGACGCCGGGGCCATTGCGCGGCAATGCCAGGGCAAGCCGGAGCGCATCAAGCAGGCACTGCGGGAGGCGCGGCTGGCGGTCCTGCAGGAAGGCGAGGCTTCTTTCGGTCGAGACAGCCGCTAGCGCGAACAGGCGCCTAGAGCATGCCGCGCCGGTCGCCGCGCGTGAAACCCAGCAGCGGCGTGTCCAGTTCGCGGCCCACCGCCAGCACCTTGAACAATTCCCCCATTTCGGCTTCCGACAACAGCTTCTGCACCGGCGCGGCGGTACGGGCGTACCGCGCCACGTCGGTCGGATCCAGCGTCCCCATGCGCGCCATCAAGCCGGCATTCATCAGGAAGCGCGCCTGCGACGTGTAACCCAGGACATCCAGGCCGCCTTCGAGCGCGGCGTCCGCCATGGCGGTGAAGTCGACATGCGCGGTGATGTCCTGCAAACCCGGCGCCAGGAAGGGATCGGCGTGCGCGTGATGCCGCAGGTGGCACATCAGCGTGCCGTGGGCGCGCTGCGGGTGGTAATACTCGTGCCGCGGAAAGCCGTAATCGATCAGCAGGGCCGCGCCGCGTCGCAACCATTGCCCCATGCCGCGCACCCAGGCCTCGGCTTGCAGATTTACCTCGGACACATAGCCGGGCAGGGGCGGCATGCGCGCGCCCATGGCGCGCGACAAGGGCGCGGACGCCGCTCTGTCGGCCCACGAAAAGCCCGCATTCGCGTCCGCCACCACGCCGCGTTCCAGCAGGGTGCCGTCGTCGTCCCAGCGGAACAACTGCACGGGCATGGCGTCCAGCACCTCGTTGGCCAGCACGCAGCCCTCGAAGGCCGCCGGCAGCGCGTCCAGCCACGTCACCCGCCCTTCCAGCGGTGCCAGGCGTTGGCGCTGCCGCTGGCGCAGGTCGGCCGACACTTCGACGATGTAATACCGTGCCTCCAGGCCCTCGTCGTCCAGGGCGGCCATGACCTGTTCGGCCAGCGCACCGGTTCCCGCGCCGAATTCCAGGATGTCGCGCGTGCTGGTCTGCCGCAGCACCTGGGCGGCCTGTGCCGCCAGCGTTTGGCCGAACAGCGGCGTCAGCTCCGGGGCGGTGACGAAGTCCCCCTCGGGCGCTTCGAGCGCCGCGCCGCTGCTTTCCGCCAGCTTGGCGCTGCCCGCGGCGTAGTAGCCCAGGCCCGGCGCGTACAGCGCCTCTGCCATCCATTGATCGAAGGACAGCCAGCCGCCGGCCTGCGCGATGGCGCCGCGCAGGTATGCGGCCATGCGCCCGGCGTGCTCGCGGGCCGCGCTATCGAGGGAGGGAAAAGGCTCAGGCATGAAGCGGACGGGTGGAAGGGCGGACCGATATTGTTTCAGGAAATCGGTCCGCATGCCGGTTGGCTCGGCGCTCGCGCGGAGCGCGCCGCCGCAGCGCCTACCTTTGGATCGAATGCTTCTTTATGGAAAACGTGGTCCCGAATGCACTGCGAGCCGGTTGAACCGGCTCGCTACCTCAAGAGGCGCCGGCGCTTGCGCCCGGCGTGTGCACGAACGCCTTAGTCGCGGCGGCCCTCGTAGGCGGGCTTGAAGCTCTTGCCCGCGCCACTCATGCGCTTGTCGAAAGCCGGCTTGCCGGCCGGACGGGCATGGCCTTCGGACGGGCGGGCCGACGTACGGTCGGTACGCGCGCCGCCTTCGCGAGCCGCTTTTTCGGCCCGGATCGCACCTTCTGTGCGGCCGGGACGGAAGCCGCCCTCGGGGCGGTGCGGACGGTCGCCGTGACGGAAACCGCCTTCCGGACGCGGTGCGCGGTCCGCCGGGCGGAAGCTGCCTTCGGTACGCGCCGGACGGTCGCCGGTGAACTCGCGCTGCTGGGCGGCAGCGCCGTCGCGCAAGCGGTCCTCGAACGGACGTGCGCCGAACGCGGGGCGCGCATCGCGGCTATACGGCCGCTTGGCGCCGTAGCCCGGCTTGCCACCGAATCCGGGCTTGGCGCCGTAGCCCGGCTTGCTGCCGCGCTCGAAAGCGGGACGCGCCGTGCGCTTGGGTTCCAGTCCGGCGATGACTTGCGGCGTCAGCGTCTGGCCGATGAAATGCTCGATGCGGCGCACCTTGTGGCGTTCCGCGTGCGTGGCCAGCGTGAAGGCCAGGCCGTCACGCCCCGCGCGGCCGGTGCGGCCGATGCGGTGCACGTAGTCCTCGGCCTGCATCGGCAGGTCGAAGTTCACAGCATGGCTGATGCCCTGCACGTCGATACCGCGCGCCGCCACGTCGGTGGCCACCAGCACGCGCAGTTGGCCGCGTTGCAGCAGGCCCAGGGTGCGGGTGCGCTGGCGCTGGTTCATGTCGCCATGCAGCGCCGCCGCCGAGAAGCCCTGGTCGGTCAGGCGGTCGGCCAGGTCGTCCGCGCCGCGCTTGGTCGACGTGAAGACGATGGCCTGGTCCAGCTTCGCGTCGCGCAGCACGTGGTCGAGCAGCTGCATCTTGTGCGCGGCGTCGTCGGCGTACAGCAGGCTTTGCGTGATGTTCGCGTGTTGCTGCTTCTGGCCGGCGATCTCGATGCGCTGCGGATCACGCATCATCTTGGCGGCCAGCTTGGCCACCGTGCCGTCCAAAGTGGCGGAAAACAGCAGCGTCTGGCGTTCGGCGGGCAGGCGCCCGACGATGGTCTCGATGTCTTCGATGAAGCCCATGTCCAGCATGCGGTCGGCTTCGTCTAGCACCAGCGTGTGCACGGTGTTCAGTTTGACGCGGCCCGATTGCAGGTGGTCGATGAGGCGGCCGGGCGTGGCGACGACCACGTCGACGCGGCGCGAAAGCGCCTTCAACTGCGCACCATAGGGCATGCCGCCGACGACGGTCGCCGTGCGCAGGTCACGCAGGTTCTTGCCGTACAGGCGCGTGGCGTCGTTGACCTGCAGGGCCAGTTCGCGCGTCGGCGTAAGCACCAGCACCTGCACGCCGGTACCCTTGTTGGCCGGCATCTGGGCGATGCGGTTCAGCGCGGGCAGCATGAAGGCGGCCGTCTTGCCGCTGCCGGTCTGGGACGAGACCATCAGGTCCTGTCCGGCCAGGGCTTGCGGAATGGCGGCGGCTTGTACGGAGGTGGGGGTGCTGAAACCCGCTTCTTGGATGGCGGACAACAGCGTGGGCGTAAGACCCAGGGATTCGAAAGACATGACTTGCCCTTGCCGCGAAAAACGGCACGTGTGCGAGGTCGGGCCAAAAATGGAAGGGGCCGGATCCAGGCGATGGTTGATGGAGCATCGACGCCGACCGGATCAACCATGCGCGTGTCGCATCCCCGAAGGCGGGATGCTGGCGAAAGGAAAGGGGTCAGGAAGCGATGAAGACCGACATGGGCCGGGGCTTTGTTTTACCCGGCTGCGGCTGCGACAACACCGTGACTTACTTGGAGGCCGCCAGGGAACTGGCGGCGGACTAGCAATGCGGAAAATGCCGATCTTTTTTGTGCAGCGCGCAAATCATAACCTGAATTCGCCCTGTTGCGCCAGCTTTTTATCGGGCAAACCCCAATCGACAACGTTTTGCCCATGCGCAAGCAGCCAGTCGTTGGCCTGTCGGAAATGGCCGCAGCCCAGGAAGGGCACGGGCGGCCGGGACGCGGACAGCGGCGAAGGATGGTTGGCCATCAGCACGAGCGTCGTGTCGTTGTCCGGCAACAGGGTGCGTTTCGATTGCGCGTGGGCGCCCCACAACATGAAGACCTTGGGCTGGGGCTGGCGCGCGGCCAGTCCGATCAAGGCGTCGGTGACGACTTCCCATCCGCGCCGCGCGTGCGACGCCGGCTGGCCGTCCTCCACCGTAAGAGACGTATTCAGCAGCAGCACGCCCTGGCGCACCCAGGGGGTCAGGTCATTGCCGGCGGGGACGCCGAGCTCGGGGTACTCGGCGGCGATCTCCTTGAAGATATTGCGCAGGCTGGGCGGACGCTTGCAGTCGTCCGGCACCGAGAATGCCAGGCCCTGGGCCTGGCCCGGGCCATGGTAAGGGTCCTGGCCCAGGATGACGACGCGTACGTCCTGGGGCGCCAGCATCTCGAGCGCGCGGAAGGGCGCGTGGGGATAGACCGTGACGCCGGCACCGACCCGCTGGTCGACGTGGGCGCAGATGTCGGCCAGCGCGCGCGCGCAGGAAGGTTCGCGCAGGGCCGCCGACCAGGCTGGCGGCAGGCGGTTCGCGAGTTCGGCAAGCGGGGTGGACAGGCAATTGTTCGCGGGAAGCGCAAGAGGCATGGTTGACGGCATGGTGAATGGGACAGGCCTGCGCAAGACGGGGCGCACTGGCGGAGGGGCGGATCGGTGGCGCACCGTTTCAATGGCACGCCGCTTCAGTAGCACATCCCTTCAATAGCACACCACTTCGACCGCGCCGCCGGGGCGTCGGCGGTCGGCGAAATATTGCATCATGTCGCACTGGCTGATGTTGTCCGCCAGCTTGCGCACCGCGAGCAGGTTGGTGTCGGTGTAGTTGCAGCCGATCCAGTAGCCTGCCTCGCCCGGCTGGAAGTGCCAGGACGACGCATAGCCGCGGGTGGAGCGCTTCTCGGTGTCCGGCGCCAGTGCCACCATGTTGGCCGGCTCGCCGGAAAAGAAGGTAATGGCCTGCAAGCGGTGGTCGGGCTCGCGCCGCGGATCCGGCATGACGGTCCAGCCGCTGGGGGTGTCGGTCGGCACCTGCCTGATCTGCAGGCTGCTGGGGCAGGGCGTGGTCACCGGGCGCGCGGCCAGGCAGGCCGGCGCGGCGAATGCCAGGCCGATGGCGGCGACCAGCCGCAGGGAATACATGGCCGATGGTCGAGTATGCATAGCGATTGCGCGGTCAGGAGTTCAATGGCGCGGCATGGCATTCATGGCGTCGAGCAACTGGTTGCGGTAGCGTTGCATCACGCCCTGGATGCGTGCCATGCGGGGCGCCCAGTCCGGCGGTTCCTGGCCCGGCGCGATGCGTGCCGGCGCCCATACCGCGTCGGGAAAATGCCGGTCGCCGCGCCAGCGGGGAATAACGTGCCAGTGCAGGTGGGGGACCATGTTGCCGAGCGAGGCAACGTTGATCTTGTCGGGGTGCAGGACTTCCCGTTGCACTTCCTCGATGCGCCAGACCGCCTCCATCATCAGTTCGCGGCCGTGGCGCGACAGGCTGGTCATTTCCGGCATATGGGAATTCCAGATCACACGGGTATAGCCCGGGTAATCGGGGTCTTCCACCTCGACCACGCGCAGGTGGGTGCCTTGCCAGAGCACGGCGCCGCCAGGCTGCTGGCAGAGCGGGCAATCGGGAAGCAGAGTCGTCATGGCGTTCGACAGCGGGATGCCGCCCGGCGCGGCGCTGAGATCATCGAGGACCATGATAGTAGGCCTATTTGGGGGTTCTTCGTAAGGGGCGATGGCCCAGGCGGGCGGCCGGGCCGGGGCCGCCGCGCGCCGGTGATATGCTTTTCCGGTTCCTTGGAGACCCTTCATGACGCAAGACGCAAGCGCCACCGGCGCGCCCCGGTTGACGTCGCTGTCGCACGGCGGCGGCTGCGGCTGCAAGATCGCCCCCGGCGTGCTGGCCGACCTGCTGGCGCGCTTCACGCCCGCGCAAGCCTTTCCCGGCCTGATGGTGGGCACCGAGACCGCGGACGACGCGGCGGTGTACCGGCTGAACGACGAACAGGCGCTGATCGCGACGACGGACTTCTTCATGCCCATCGTCGACGACCCCTACGATTTCGGCCGCATCGCGGCGACCAATGCGCTGTCGGATGTGTATGCGATGGGCGGGACACCGATCATGGCGCTGGCTATCGTCGGCATGCCGATCAATGTATTGCCGCGCGAAGTCATCGCGGAGATCCTGCGGGGCGGGCAGGATGTGTGCGCCCAGGCCGGCATTCCGGTGGCGGGCGGCCACACCATCGATTCCGTCGAACCTATCTACGGGCTGGCGGCCATGGGCCTGGTCCATCCGGACCGCGTCAAGCGCAACGCCGACGCGCGCGCGGGCGACGTCCTGATCCTGAGCAAGCCGCTGGGCGTGGGCATCCTGTCGGCCGCATTGAAGAAAGGCCAGCTGGATGCCGCCGGCTACGCGGCCATGATCGACAGCACGACGCGGCTGAATACCCCGGGGCCGGCGCTGGCGGCGCTGCCCGGCGTGCACGCCATCACTGACGTGACGGGCTTCGGCCTGCTGGGCCACGCCCTGGAAATGAGCCGCGGCGCGAAATTGCGCGCACGGCTGCGCTGGTCCGCGCTGCCCTGGCTGCCCCAGGTGCAGGCGCTGGCGCAGGCCGGCATGATCACAGGGGCTTCGGGCCGTAACTGGGCCTCTTATGGCGCAGCGGTGGCGCTGGGCGCGGCGGTGGATGAGGTCGCGCGGGCCATGCTGACCGATCCGCAGACCTCCGGCGGCCTGCTGGTGGCTTGCGATCGCGAGACGGCCGACGCCGCCTTGCAGGTTCTGGCCGTCCAGGGATTCACGCAGGCCGCCATCGTCGGCGAAATGTCGGCCGGGGAACCGGGCGTGGAAGTAGGCTGAGCGGGTCGAACGTCGGCCGGAAAGTCGTTGGAGCAGGCGGACCGGACCTGGCGAGCGTCGACCGGGCAGCCCGCGGTCGAAGCGGTCCGAGCCGGCCCGTGCAACGCGCGCGACGCCGGCAAACCAGAAGTCCGACTATGGGAGAAGACATGGCGCAAGTTCAGGGAAACCAAGCGCGGCAACCGGCGGCGCCGCACGGCGTGGGCGGTGATGCCGGCGGTCCGGCGATGGAGTTGTGGTTCGATTTCGCCAGCCCTTACAGCTTTCTGGCGATCGAGCGTATCGAGGCGATCGCCGCCGCGCAGGGCGTGACGGTGACCTACCGGCCTTTCTTGCTGGGGCCCATATTCCAGGCCCGCGGCTGGAGCGATTCGCCCTTTCGCCTGTTCCCCGACAAGGGCGAATACATGATGCGCGAGGTGGCGCGCCTGGCTGACAAGTACGGCATCCGCTATCGCCGGCCGACCGCATTCCCCCGCATGGGCGTGCTGCCCTCGCGCGTGGCGCTGATCGGCCTGGATGCGGACTGGGGCAAGGCGTTCTGCCTGGAAATGTTCCGCGCCAACTTCGTCGATGACCTGGAGATCCAGCAGGAGGAGGTCGTACGCGACCGCCTGCGCGCCCTGGGCGTGGAGCCCGAGCCGGTCCTCGCGCAAGCCAGGACCGATGCGGTCAAGCAGGCCTTGCGCGCGCAGGTCGAGCGGGCACAGTCCCTCGGCATATTCGGCGCTCCCATGATGTTCGCCGGTACCGAAATGTTCTGGGGCAACGACCGCGTCGAAGATGCCGTGCAATGGGCGGCGCGGGCGGCCGCCGATAGCCGCTAGCTGCCGGCACGGCGCCGCGCCGACGGCGCGGCCGCCGTTCGCGATGGCGCCGCGCGCGGCGGCCTGGGGCGACGTTCCAGCATCAGGGCGTGCAGGCGCTGGGCGGCAGGTGGCAGGGTCAAGCCGCGGCGCGTCACCAGGTAGATCCGGCGGACCAGTCCCGGTATCTTCAAGGGCCGGCTGACCAGGTTCGGCCTTTCGAATTCGTATAGCGTCAAGGCCGGCACCACCGTGATGCCGATTCCCGCCGCGATCATGCCGGTCACGGTGGCCAGTTGTTCGACCTCCATCACCGTCTTCATCGGGTAAGGATGGAAGGCGCGTTCCAGTTGCAAGCGCACGCTGTGCGAGCGCGCCAGATGGATGAAGGGGGCGGCCGACAGGTCGGGCAGCCCGACTTCGCGCTGCCGCGCCAGTGGATGATCGGCGCGGCACACCAGGTGGAAGCGGTCGTCGCACAGCAGGCGGGCGTCCAGGTCCTGCGCGGGCACGCCTGACGAGGCCAGCGCCAGGTCGGCCTTGCCGGCGCGCACGCGTTCCAGGCACGGAGCGGACAGGACATCGGCCAGCTCCAGTTCGATGCCCGGATGCCGCCCGCGGAATTCGGCGAAGACGCCGGGCAGCCATCCCGATGCAATGGAGGGCAGGGCGGCAATGGAAACACGTCCCTTGTCCAGCATGGCGTGCCCGCGGAAGTCGTCGATCATGCCGTCGAAGTCGTCCAGCACGCGGCGCGCGGATGCTTCCAGCAACCGGCCCTGCGGCGTCAACTCCACATTGCGGGTATCGCGATCGAACAGCCGGTGGCCCAGGGCATCCTCGATGGTGCGGATCAATGCGCTGAACGCGGACTGCGAAAGATGGCACTGGCGCGCGGCCCGGGTGAAGCTGCGCTGCTCCACAAGGCACAGGAAAGCGCGCAGGTTCCGCGTCGAGAGATTTATCTCTTTCATCGCTTAATCGATCCAAATTTTCGGCTTCTCCGATTCTAGTCGCCACGGTAAATTTCCGGCAGCCGCACAAGAACTCGTACCGGCGCGAAGGAGACAACCATGACCACGATCACCCGCCGCAGTGTCCTGCGCGCGATGGCGGCAAGCCCGCTGCTTGCCCTGGGCGTGCCGCGCCTGGCCCGCGCCGGCGCCGAGTTTTCATACAAGTACGCCCATAACCTGCCGATGACGCATCCGCTGCACAAGCGTGCGCAGGAAGCGGTGGACCGTATCCGCAGGGAATCGAACGGGCGGCTGGAGGTGACGATATTTCCCAACAACCAGCTGGGCGGGGACACCGACATGCTGTCGCAGGTACGCAGCGGCGGCATCGAACTGTTCACGCCGTCGGCCCTGGTCATCGCCACGGTGGTGCCGGTGGCGGCCATCAATGCGGTGGGCTTCGCGTTCTCCGACTACGGCCAGGTGTGGAAAGCCATGGACGGCCCGCTGGGTACGCATGTGCGGGAGAAGATCGCCAAGGCCAATCTGTACGCGTTCGAGAAGATGTGGGACAACGGTTTCCGCCAGATCACCACCAGCAGCAAACCCATCGACCAGGCGCTTGACCTGGACGGCACCAAGATCCGCGTGCCGGTGAGCCCGCTGTCGATCTCCATGTTCAAGGCCTTGTCGGCCGCGCCCGCCAGCCTGCAGTTCAGCGAAGTCTATTCAGCCTTGCAGACGCGTATCGTCGATGCGCAGGAAAACCCCTTGCCGATTATCCAGGCGGCCAAGCTGTACGAAGTGCAGAAGTATTGCTCGCTCACCAACCACATCTGGGACGGCTACTGGTTCATCGCCAACGGGCGCGCCTTCCGGCGCCTGCCGCCGGAACTGCAGCGACTGTTCGAAACCGCGTTCAACGATGCCGGCATGCTGCAGCGCGAGGACCTGAAGCAGATGAACCAGTCGATCCAGACCGACCTGGAATCCAAGGGCCTGAAGTTCAACCGCCCTGCCGCCGCGACGTTCCAGGCGCAATTGCGGCAGGCCGGCTTCTATGAGGAATGGCGCGGCAAGTTCGGCGACCAGGCCTGGGGCCTGCTCGAAGAAACCGTCGGCAAGCTGGCGTAGGCCAGCCGCGCTTCCTTCCGACTCGCCCGCCCCCACCGGCCCGCTCACCCTCAAGGCGCGGGCGGCCGGCCCAGACACCCAGCGACAGGATTCTTCCCATGCAAGCGGCCGGTTTCCTCTCCGCGCAAGCCCCGGCGACGCCCGCCAGTGCGGCGGCGCGCTTCTTCGGTGCCATGGAGCGCGGCCTGGGCCTGGCGGTGGATATCCCCGCCGCCCTGCTGGTGCTCGCGGAAATCGCCGTCCTGCTGGCGGGCGTGATCGCGCGCTACGTCTTCCATGCGCCGCTGGTGTGGGGGGACGAGCTGGCGTCCATTCTGTTCCTGTGGCTTTCCATGTTGGGCGCCGTCGTGGCGCTGCGGCGTGGCGAGCACATGCGCATGACGGCGCTGCTGTCGCGCGCCACCCCGGCCACGCGCGCGCTGCTGGACCTGGTCGCCATCGCCGCGTCCCTGTGTTTCATGCTGATGGTGCTGCCCCATGCCTGGGAGTACGCCGCCGAAGAAGCCATCGTCACCACGCCGGCGCTGGAGATCTCCAACGCCTGGCGCGCCGCGGCCTTGCCGACCGGCTTCGGGCTGATGATCCTGTTCGCCCTGCTGCGGCTGCTACGCGCGGGATCGTGGCGGCAGGTGGCGACGGCGCTGGCCGTGGTGGCCGCCATCGTGGGCTTGTTCATGCTGGCGCAGCCGCTGCTCGCCACGCTGGGCAAGGCGAACCTGGTGGTCTTCTTCGTCGGCGTGGTGGCCGCCAATGTGTTCCTGGGCGTGCCCATCGCGTTTTCGTTCGCGCTGGCGACCTTCGGCTACCTGGCGCTGACGACCCACACGCCCTTGATGGTCGTGGTGGGACGCATGGATGAGGGCATGTCGCACCTGATCCTGCTGGCCGTGCCGATGTTCATCCTGCTGGGTCTGCTGATCGAGATGACGGGCATGGCGCGCGCCATGATCGGCTTCCTCGCCAGCCTGCTTGGCCATGTCCGGGGCGGCCTGTCCTATGTATTGATCGGCGCGATGTACCTGGTGTCGGGGATTTCGGGATCCAAGGTCGCCGATATGGCGGCTGTCGCGCCGGCGCTGTTTCCGGAAATGAAGCAACGGGGCGCGCGCCCCGGCAACCTGGCGGCGCTGCTGTCCTGCACCGGGGCGCAGACGGAAACCATTCCCCCCAGCATCGTGCTGATCACCATCGGCTCCGTGACCGGCGTATCGATCGCGGCGCTTTTCACGGGCGGCATGCTGCCCGGCGTGGCGCTGGGGCTGGCATTGGCCGTCATCGTCTGGCGCCGCAGCCGTGGCGAAGACCTGTCCGGCGTACGGCGCGCCACGGGCCGCGAGATCGCGCGACTGCTGATGGTGGCCGTGCCGGCGCTGCTGCTGCCCTTCCTGATCCGCGCGGCCGTGGTGGAGGGCGTGGCCACCGCCACCGAGGTCTCGACCATCGGCATCGCGTATTCGGTGCTGGCCGGCCTGCTGGTGTATCGCCGTTTCGACTGGCGCCGCGTGCCGTCGATGCTGGTCGATACGGCCGCGCTGGCGGGCGCCATCATCTTCATCGTGGGGGCGGCCACCGCCATGGCCTGGGGCCTGACGCAATCCGGCTTTTCGCAGGACCTGGCCGAGTTCATGCGCCGCATGCCCGGCGGCACGACAGGGTTTTTGCTGGTGTCCATCGTGGCCTTCGTCATCCTGGGCAGCGTACTGGAGGGCATCCCGGCCATTGTCCTGTTCGGCCCCTTGCTGTTTCCCATCGCGCGCGCGGTCGGGGTGAACGAGGTGCACTACGCCATGGTGGTGATTCTCTCCATGGGCCTGGGCCTGTTCGCGCCGCCTTTCGGCGTGGGTTACTACGGCGCCTGCGCCATCGGCAAGGTCAGTCCGGACGAGGCCATGCCGCATATGTGGGCCTACCTGGGCGCGCTGGCCGTGGGCGTGCTCGTGGTGGCATTCGTTCCGTGGATCTCCACGGGCTTTCTCTGATCGAGGTGGATACATGAGTCGTTGGTTCGGCGAGGTGCGGCAGGCGGGATACGTCGTGCACGACATCCAGAAGGAGATGCGTCACTGGAGCGAGACGCTGGGCATCGGCCCGTGGTTTTACGCGGAGCGCGTCCCGGTCAGGAACTTCATGTACCGGGGACAGCCGTCGCCGATCGAGGTGTCGGTGGCGCTGGCCAATTCCGGTCCCTTGCAGATCGAGCTGATCCAGCAGCGCAATGACGCGCCCTCCATGTACAAGGCCTTCCTGGACGCGGGCCGGACGGGGTTGCAGCACCTGGCGTACTGGACCGAAACCTTCGACGACGACGTGCGGCGCCTGGCCGGGCAGGGGCTCAAGGTCGGCATGAGCGGCGAGGTGGGCGAGCGCGGCCGCTATGTCTATTACGAAACCGAAACCCACCCCGGCACGGTCATCGAGCTGTCGGAAATCGCCGGTCCCAAGGGACGCCTGTTCCGCCTGATCCGCGAAGCGTCGGTCGGCTGGGATGGCCGCGACCCGGTGCGTCCCTTCCCCGATCTTTCCACGCTTTAGGCGCAATGCCACTTTCCATCGAAGGACTCGCATCACCATGACCGACACCCCGCGGCGCGATTTCCGGGCAACCTATCTGATCGAGACCCCGCTGGCGCTAGATCAGGCCGCCGAGGTGCTGGCAGGCGAGCAGTCCAGCGGCACCTTCGTCCGCGTGGCCGGCGAGACCGACGACCTGCGCCGCCGCGCGCGGGCCGTGGTGCAATCCATCCGCCAGACCGGCGTGGCCGACACGCCCAGCCTGCCCAATGCCTTCCTGGAAAGACGGGGGATCCAGGGCCCCTACAAGCAGGCGCTCATTACCGTGTCGTTCCCGGTCGATAACGTCGGGCCCAACCTGCCGACGCTGGCGGCCACGGTCGGCGGCAATATCTACGACCTGGGCGAGATGACGGGCGTAAAGCTGCTGTCGCTGGACCTGCCCCCGGAGTACGTGCGCCTGTTCGACGCCCCGCGCCATGGGGTACGCGGAACGCGCGCATTGACCGGCCGGCCGGCTGGCCCGATCCTGGGCACCATCATCAAGCCGAACGTCGGCATGTCGCCGGAGCAGACCGCACAGACCGTGGCAGGCCTGTGCGAAGCCGGCGTGGACTTCATCAAGGACGACGAGGTCATGGCCAACCCGCCGCATTCCCCCTTGGCCAAACGGGTTGAGGCCGTCATGCGGGTCATCAACAATCATGCGGAACGCACCGGCCGCAAGGTGATGTACGCATTCAATATCTCGGACGACCTGGATGCCATGCGCGCGCACGCGGCTCGCGTGGAGGCGGCTGGCGGCACCTGCGTCATGGCCAGCCTGAACTGGTGCGGCTTCAGCGCGATCCAGGCCTTGCGCCGGTCCACGCCCCTTGCCCTGCATGGGCATCGCAACGGCATGGCCATGATGTCGCGCCATCCCGCGCTGGGCATCGCCTTTCCGGCCTACCAGGCCCTGTGGCGCCTGGCAGGGGTCGACCAGCTGCACGTCAATGGCCTGGCCGGGAAGTTCTATGAAAGCGATGACAGCGTCATCGAGTCCGCGCGCGCCTGCCTGGCCGCCATGGCCGGGGACGACGCGGTGATGCCGGTGTTTTCCTCCGGCCAGTGGGCGGGCACGGTGCCGCCCACTTTCGCGGGGCTGGGCAGCGACGACCTGATCTTCCTGTCTGGCGGCGGCATCCTTGGACACCCGGATGGCGCGGCGGCGGGCGTGCAAAGCATACGCGATGCGTGGGACGCCGCCACCGCCGGCGTGCCACTGTCCGAGTTTGCGCGCGCCCGGCCTGCCCTGGCCCAGGCGTTGGCATTCTACGGCTGACCGCGGTCGCCGGCGCGAGTGCTGCGGCACAGCGCTTTCACGGCGCAGGGACCGCGGGCGGGGCATGAACAGGCATTCACTTCGACATGGCCCCGCACACTGACGACAATGGCTGGGGCGCACAATGACGGGAATGAATGCGGGCATGCACGGCGGAATACGATTGGCCTACTACGGTGACGATTTCACCGGTTCAACCGATACCCTCGCCGCGGTGGTGGCCGCAGGCTGGCGCGCCGTCCTGTTCCTGGACGTCCCCGAGCCGCAGGACCTGGCCGCTTTCGGCCCGCTCGACTGCATCGGTGTGGCCGGCACGGCACGCGCCATGTCGCCCGCCGAAATGGATGCCGACCTGCCGCGCATCTTCCGTGGCCTGGCAGCGACGGGCGCGCAGGTGCTGCACTACAAGACATGTTCGACTTTCGACAGCGCGCCCCACATCGGCAGCATCGGCCATGCGATCGGCCTGGCGCGGCGGACGCTGGGCCCGCGTCCGGCGTTCATCGTCGGTGGCCAACCCAATCTGGGCCGCTATTGCGTGTTCGCCAATCTGTACGCCCGTGCCGGGCAGGGCGGGCCGCTGTATCGCATCGACCGCCATCCCACCATGCGCCAGCATCCCGTCACACCCATGGACGAAGCGGATTTGCGCGTCCATCTGGAACGCCAGGGCCTGGCCGGTGTGGCGTCCTTCGATGCCGAGATGCTGGAAGAGGACGGCGTGGCCCAGGCGCGGCGGCTGGCGGCCTTGTGCGCGGACGGCGCCGGCACGGTGTTGTTCGATGTGGTCCGCCCGGCCCATCTGGCGCGTATCGGCGCGCTGCTGTGGGGTTTCCAGCGCAGCGGTCGCCAGCCTTTGCTGGCCGTCGGTCCGACCGGCGCGACCCAGGCGCTGCTGGCCGCCGCGCAACTGCCGCCTGCACCCATGACGGATGGCGAGCCTCCTCGGTCGAGCGGTCCGGCAGAGGCACCGGCCGGTCCCCCGATATCCGGGCAGGGCATGTCCACGGCGCGCGCGCCGCGCGCCGTATCGCAGACCTTCGTCATCGCGGGCAGCCGTTCTCCGGTGACGGCGGCGCAGATCGGCGCGGCCGAACATGCGGGCTTCGCCTCGATTGCGCTTGATCCGATGGCCATGGCGGGCAACGACACCGTCTACGGCGATGCGCTGGCGCGTCGCATCGTGGGGCTGCTGCGCGAGGGCCGCAGCGTGGTCGCCCACAGCACGCTGGCCGACGACAGCGCCGCGCACCGGCCGGGTTTCACCCGCGCGCTGGCCACGTCCTGCGGCCGCCTGATGGCGGAAATCCTGGCCCGGCATCCCCTTGAGCGCGTCGGCCTGGCCGGCGGCGATACCTCCAGCCTGGCCGTCCAGTCCTGGGGCGCGCGTGCCTTGACGCTGGCTTTCGTCGCGAGCCCGGGCGTGGCGGTATGCCGGGTCCACGCGCCCGGCCACGCCGCGAACGGCGTGGAACTCATGCTCAAGGGCGGCCAGATGGGGCCGCCCGACCTGTTCGCCCGGCTGCTGAATAGCGCTTGACCGGAGCGGCCGCGCACGCGTGCCCGATGGCGCTTGTTCCCGACGGCGCGGGTACGGGATGGCGCGTGTGCCGATGACGTGGACGCTGAGGGGCCGCGCTTGCGCCGCGGGCCGCCCCCCGCCTAGCCGGGCAGGACGATAGAAACCGGTTCGTTCCGCGCGCAGGCATCCAGCGCGGCGCCGATACGCACGATGCCCTGGCGGATCTCCGCACCGTTCATGGTGGCGAAGGACAAACGCATCGCCTGCATGTCCGCCTGCCCCGGATCGGCATAGAAGGCCTTGCCCGGCACATAGACCACTTCATGCTCGATGGCGTAGGGCAGCAGCCGCGTGCTGTCGATATCGCCATTCAACCGCACCCAGCAGAACATGCCGCCCTGCGGCTTGCTGAACGACACGCGATCGCCCAGTTCCTCTGCCAGCGCGGCGGCCAGCGCTTCGCAGCGTGCCGCATAGGCATCACGGATGCGCGGGACATGCGAGTGATAGTGGCCGTCCTGCACGTATTGCGCCACGATCTCCTGCACCCAGGCCGACGAGGCCATGTCATCGGCGGCCTTGGCGCTGACGCAGCGGCGCCGGATCTCGGCGGGTGCGATCATCCAGCCGATGCGCAAGGCCGGCGCCATGGTCTTGGACATGCTGGAGATGTACACCACCCAGTTGCGTGCTTCCCCTTCGGCCAGGGCCGCGAGCGGCGGAACGGCTACGCCTTCGAAGCGCAGTTCGCCGTAGGGATCGTCCTCCACCAGCAGGAAACGGTGCCGGACGGCAAGTTCCAGCAGGCGCAGCCGGCGGGCACGGCTGAGCGTTGCGCCACAGGGATTCGAAAACGTCGCCACCACGCTCACCAGCTTGGGCTTGACCCGTTCCACCAGTTGCGCCAGCGCGTCGACGTCGACGCCGTCCGGGCCGGACCGCACGGGGTGGATGTCCGCGCCGGTATAGTGCAAGGCCTGGCGCGAGTTGGGGAAGCCCGGGCTCTCGATGATGGCGGCGTCACCCGGCTGCAGCATGACCCGGCCGAGCAGCGCCAGCGACTGCTGCGACCCGCCGGTCACCGCCAGTTCGGTGTCCGGATCGCAACGCACACCGCGTTCGGCGGATAGCCGTGCCAGTTGGGCCCGCAGCGCCGGCTGGCCCTCGATGTTGGAGTATTGCAGGCAGCTCGCGAGCCGCGTGGCGACCTTGCCCGACGCGGCGGTCAGACCGGCGACGTCGAACAGCTCCTGCGCGGGATAGCCGCCGGCCATGCTGATGGTGCCGGGGCGGTTGGCGTAGGGAGCAAGCGAGCGGATGGGGGAGGGGGCCGGAATCTGAAACGGTGCCGCGAACGCGTAGCCGGGCACGGAGAGGGACGACATGATGGACGCCTGATCCAGGAACGAAATGCCGCCGCGCAAGGCGGGCCGGGAATGCGCAGAGATTCTAAACTAGGCCGTTTCCTTATTTATCGAGTCTGACCATGTCCGCCCCCGATACCGTCGCCCAGCGCCTGGCCGACCTGCAGTCCCGCATCGCGGCCGCCTGCCGCCGCGCCGGCCGCGATCCCGCCGAGGTCGCCTTGCTGCCTGTCAGCAAGACCTTCGGCGTGGATCTGATCCGCGCCGTCGCCGGGCTGGGCTTGCGGCGTTTCGGCGAAAGCAAGATGCAGGAAGTACGCGACAAGGCCGGCCCGCTGGCCGACTGCGGCATCGAGTGGGTGGTGATCGGGCATTTGCAGACCAACAAGGCCAAGGACGCCGCGCGCCTGGCCGCGGAGGTGCAGTCCCTGGATCGGCTGGACCTGGCCGAGGCCCTGGATCGGCGCCTGCGGCAGGAAGGCCGCACGCTGGACGTGCTGGTGCAGGTCAAGACTTCCGACGAGCCCGGCAAGTACGGCCTGGATCCCGCCGCGCTGCCGGAATTCGTGCGCACGGTGGCGCGCGACTATCCCAGCCTGAGGGTGCGCGGCCTGATGACGCTGGCGGTCAACTCGGACGACGACGAAGCGGTGCGGGCCTGCTTCCGCACGCTGCGGCAGTGGCGCGACCGCCTGCGCGATGAAGCCATCCCCGGTATCGACCTGCCGCGTCTTTCCATGGGCATGAGCGGCGACTTCGAACTGGCCATCGAAGAAGGCGCCACCGAGGTACGTATCGGCAGCGCGCTGTTCGGCGCGCGCGATTACGGCACAGTGGCGGGCGTGGCGCCGGCGGCATAATGATGTGCCGGGCGTGGGCGGCGATTGCGGCCGACCTTCACGCCCCACCCCTAGGAAGGCATCCGCTTCGGACGACGGATGAATCGAGGAGACAGACAATGCATGCAAGCATACGGCGCGTGGCGGCCATCGCCGCGCTATGTGTCGCCCCCTTCGCGACGGCCCAGGACTGGCCGACCCAGCCCATACGGTGGATCGTGCCTTACCCGGCCGGCGGTGGATCGGACGTCGTGGCGCGCACGGTGGCCAGCACGTTGGAGAAGTCGCTGGGCCAGACCATCGTGGTGGAAAACCGCCCCGGCGCCGCGACCATCATCGGCGCCACGGCCGTGGCGCAGGCGACGCCCAACGGCGATATGGTGGGGACGGCCGACTCCGGCACCTTGGCGTACAACCCGTCGCTGTACGCCAAGCTTTCCTACGATCCGGACAAGTTCACCTACATAGGCGGCCTGGCCAAGCTGCCGCTGTTGCTCGCCGTCAACGTGAACTCGCCCTACAAAACGGTGGCGGACGTACTGGCGGCGGCCCGCGCCACGCCGGGCAAGCTCACGGCCGCGTCCGCCGGTTCCGGTTCGCCGCATCATCTGGCCCTGGAACTGTTCAAGCAGCGCACCGGCGTGGACCTGCTGCACGTGCCCTACAAGGGCGCCGCACCCGCCATCCAGGACCTGCTGGGGGGCCAGGTCGACATGATGTTCATCGATCTGGCGGCCGGCCTGCCGAACGTCAAGGCGGGCAAGCTGCGCGTCCTGGGCGCGGCCACGCCGCAACGGCTGCCGGTGCTGCCCGACGTGCCCACCATGGCCGAACAGGGCGTCGGCGACTTCACCGCCTATGCCTGGCAAGGGGTGGTGGGGCCGGCGGGGCTGCCGGACGCGGTGGTGAAGAAGTTCAGCGCCGACCTGCAGAAGACGCTGTCGCTGCCCGAGGTCGCCGGCAAGCTGCAGGACATGGGCGTGATACCCATGCCCATGTCGCCGGCCGAATTCAAGGCCTACGCGGAGCAGGAGCGGCGGATGTGGGCCGGGGTGATCCGCAAGGCGAATATCCGGCTGGAGTGAGCGGCGCGGCCGGCGCGGGGGGTGGGGCTGCTCCGGTCGCCTGGAACGGCCGGTTCGAGGGGGAGGCGCCGCATCAGGCGTCGAACCCGCCGCGGGCCGGGCGCCGGCCGATACAAGCTCAGTGGGCCATGTGGCCGCTCATGCCATGCGGCTTGTAGGTCAGCGGCTTGACCTTGAAGACCACCGGAACGTCGCCCGCCTGCCGGAAGGTGAGCGTGGCCGGGATTTCCGTGCCTTCCTTGAAGGCTTGCTTGAGCTTCACGAACATGACGTGATAACCGCCGGGGGCGAACTTCACTTCCCCGCCGGGCGGTATGGTCAGCGGCGCGTCCACCTTGCGCATCGTCGACATGCCGTTGGCGTCGCGGGTCTCGTGGATTTCCACGGTCTGCGCGACGTCCGACTTCACGGCGAGCAGCTCATCGGCGGCCTTGCCATGGTTCTCTATTTCCATATAGCCGCCGCCGTTGGGCTGGCCCGGCGCGGTGGCGCGCACCCACAGGTCTTCGATCTCGATGTCGCCTTTCTTGTAGTCGTCCGCCCAGGCGCTGCCGTGAACGGCCAGGACCAGGGCGGCGATCGCCAATCGGGGAAAAGTCATGCAAAGTCTCCAGTGAAATGCGCAGCCATGTCGCGCGGTCCACCGGTGCAGGGCACCGGCGCGGGCGGACTGCTGGGTGGGTAGTTTACCCAGGGGCGTTCCGCGGAGCCCAGGCGCCGTCGCCGCCGCCGGAATGCGCGCCGGGAAAGCCATACAGGCGCGCCGGGTTGTGAACCAGCACGCGATGCAGCGTGGCTTCATCGTCCAGCCAGCTCGCCAGGGCGTCCACCAGGGCGCCGTCTTCCGGCATGTCGTGGTAACGGATGGGATGCGGCCAGTTCGAGCCCCACAGCAGGCGGTCGCCATGCTCGCGCGCCAGTACGCGCACATAGGGCGCCAGGTCGGCATAGGGCGCGGCCTGGCGCGAACAGCGGTAGCCGGTAAGTTTCACCCAGGCCCGGCCCGTATCCAACGCGCGGCGCAGCGTATCGAAGGCGAGGCCATCCGGGCCCGCCGCCGGGTCGATCTGGCCGAGGTGGTCGATCACGACATCCACGGGCAGCGTCCGTATGCGCGGCAGGCAGGCGCGCAACGCTTCGGGTTCGACGAATAGCTGGATGTGCCAACCCAGGTCGCCCACGCGCCGCGCCGCGTCGTCCAGCCGGCTTTGGAAATCCTTGTCGCCGGTGATTGCATTGAAGCGGACGCCACGCACGCCCACGCCGTCCATGTCCTTCAGTGCTGCCGGGACCCGCGTGACGCCCCGCTGCTTGCCCGGGGAGCCGCCTGCATCGGTGCCCAGCACGGCGATGCCCCTGGCGCGCGTTGTGCCCATGGCCACCAAGGCGTCCAGCATGCAGCGATTGTCCGCGCCATAGACGCTGGGCTGCACGATTACCGCGCGCGTCATGCCCAGGGTCGCCGCCATGCCGAGATACGCGGCCAGCGGGGCGGCCGGCGGCGTATAGCTGCGTCCGTCCGCGAGGGGATAGCGGGCGTAGGGGCCGAACACATGGAAATGCGCGTCGCAGGCGCCGTGCGGTATCCGCACGAGGGGCGCACGGGTATCCGCGCGCGGGCCGGGGCAATCGGCGCCGGGGTCCATTGCGGCGGTGGTGCTGTTCAAGAGCCGGCCTCGCGGGCACGCGCGGCCAGGTGCGCGGCCAGCGCCAGCAGTTCCTGGTCGCGCCACGACTGGCGGGCTTCGATGCCGGTCAGCGGCAGTTCGGTTCGCCGCGCCAGGGCGACCCGTTCCACCAATGCCGGGCTCCATGGCCGCGGCATCATCTGCTGTTGCAGGGCTTCGTACAGCCCGCCATAGCGCGCGCAGAAATCGGCGATGCCGCCGGGGGCATTCAGATCCACCGTTTCGATCGGACCCATGAAGGCCCAGCGCAGGCCCAGTCCGTGCTTGATGACGTTATCCAGATCGCGCACCGACACGACCTCTTCGTCGATGAGGCGAAAGGCTTCCGCGAGCAGGGCGCCCTGCAGCCGGTTGAGGATAAAGCCATCCTTCTCGTGCGTCATGCGCGCGGGCTTGCGCCCCGCCGCGTGCATGATGTCCATCGTACGGTCGACGGCTTGCGCCGACGTCCACGGCGCGGGACAAACCTCGACCAGGGGCAGCAGGTAGGGAGGGTTGGGCGGATGGGCGACCAGGCAGCGCGCGCGGCCCGGCAGGTCCGCGGTGAAGGCGCTGGGCGGCATGCCGCTGGTGGAACTGGCGATGACGGCGTGCGCGGGCGCCAGCGCGTCCAGTTCACGAAACAGCGCGATGCGACGCTCCAGGTTCTCCGGCCCGTTCTCCTGCACATGGACCGCGCCCGCCACGCAAGCCCGCAGGTCGGGGTGGCAGGTAATGCGCGACATCACGATGTCCGGCGCCTCGGGCGCCAGCCCGCCGGCATGCAGCACGCGGAGCTTGTCCCGCACGAAGACCAAGGCCTGTGCCAAGGCCTGCGCGTCGGGATCCCACAGGGACACCGGATGTCCGGCGCTCGCGAAGACAATGGCCCAGCCGCGGCCTATCATGCCGGCGCCCACGATGGCGACCGGGGCGCGCGTGGGCACGGCCGTACCGATAGGGTCCGCCTGCGTGGCGGCGTTTACGTCCATGTCCGCCTGCGCCTTGGCCTGTTCGCCGCCAGCCTGCTTCATCGCGCCTCTCCTGACTACCGGTTGATGGAGCGTGTCGACCCACGCTATTGCAAGGGCTCGTGCGCCGTTTCCCGCAGCCGGCTCACGCCTATGACGGAGATGACGGCCGCCAGGATCATGAAGTACGAAATCGATATCGGCTGCCCCGTCGCGGCGATCAGCCACGAAGCGATGAAAGGCGCGAAACCGCCGAAGATGACCGACTGCAGGTTATAGGCGATGGTCAATCCGGTCAGCCGGCGCGCCGTGGGGAACATTTCCACCAGTGCCGCCGCCATGCCGCCCAGGAAGACCCCGCAGAGCGCCGCCAGCGCGGCCTGCGTCGCCACGATCACCGGCATGGCCGGGCCCGACAGCAGCAGCCCTATCGCCGGATAGGACAGCAGGGCGAACAGCACGCTGGTCGCCATCATGCAGCGCTTGCGGCCGATGGTGTCGGACAACCGTCCGGCCAGCACGCAGAAGGTGCCCATCATCAGCGTGGCGAACGCCGTGGACCATAGCGAAGCGCTGCTGGACATGCCCAGGTACTTCTGCGCGAACGTGGGGAAATAGCCGAGGATCAGGTACACGATCACGCTCTGCACAGCGGGAAACGCAAAGGCCGTGACGATGGCCCGGCCTATCGGCGCGCGTGGCCGGTGGCCGGCGCTCGCCGCCGCCGCTTTGGCGCGGGTGAAGACCGGCGTTTCGTGGACCTGGCGCCGCACATACCAGCCTATCGGCCCCACCACCGCGCCGATCAGGAACGGAATACGCCAACCCCAGTCGTGCATGACGTCGTTGCCCAGCGCGGTCGTCAACCCGCCGGTCACCCCGGCGCCCAGCAGCAGGCCCACGCACACCGCGCAGGGATGCAGGCTGCCGTACAGTCCACGCCGGTTGGCCGGGGCCCACTCCACCAGGAAGGACGCGGCGCCGCCCCATTCGCCGCCCGCCGAAATGCCTTGCAGCAGCCGCGCGACCACCAGCAGGATGGGTGCGGCCAGGCCGATGGTCTCGTAGGTGGGCAGGACGCCGATCAGGCCGGTGGAGGCGGCGATCATGCCGAAGGTCAGCATCAACGCCGGCTTGCGGCCGTAGCGGTCGCCGAACATGCCGATCAGGATGCCGCCGAAGGGGCGGGCGAAAAAGCCTACGCCGAACACGGCGAAGGTCGAGAGCAGCGCGGTGGTCTCGTTGCCCGTCTGGAAAAACTTCGCGCCCAGGATGGCGGCCAGGTAGGCATATACCGTGAAGTCGTACCACTCCAGGATATTGCCGATGGCACCGCTGACCACCGCCTTGGTCATGTCGCGGCGCGGCAGATCGGCCGCGGGCACCGGCATCGCCGGCGCCAGGGTTTCCGTATTCATCGTCTTGTCTCCTTGGGCGCATGCGCCCGATGGTCGCGCTTTGCGCGCTGTTATGGCTTCGGCTTCCAGCTGTCGTAACGCGCCTGGTTCTCCGCATTCGGCGGATACAGGCCGGGTAGCGCGGCGCCTTGCTCGACTTCGCGCATGATCCAGTTCTCCAGGCGTTCCTGCGCCGGCGCGGCGCTGATGACGTCTTCGAGGCAGGCGTCGGGAATCAGCACCGCGCCGTCATCGTCGGCGACGATCATGTCGCCCGGGAAGACCGCCACGCCGCCGCAGCCGATGGGTTCCTGCCAATTCACGAAGGTCAGGCTGGCCACCGCGGGTGGCGCGGCGGTGCCTTGCGCCCACACCGACAGGCCGCTGGCGCGCACGCCCGCGATGTCGCGCACGGCGCCGTCGGTGACCAGCGCCTTGATGCCGCGGCGCGCCATGCGGGCGCAAAGGATATCGCCGAAGATGCCGGCGTCCGTCGTTCCCATCGCGTCCACGACCACGATGCTGCCCGGCGTCATGGCCTCCACGGCCGCGCGTGTCGAGCGCGGCGACGACCACGAGGCCGGGGTGGCAAGGTCCTCGCGCGCCGGCACGAAGCGCAGGGTGAAGGCGCGTCCCACCTGGCGCGGCTGGTTCGCGTCCAGCGGGCGCGTTCCGCGCAGCCACACGTTGCGCAATCCCTTCTTGAGCAGGATTGTCGTGATGGTGGCCGTGGATACGGCCGCAAGGATGTCGATAATGCGGGCGTCGTCTGTCATGGGCGTGGCCATCCGGCATGAAGGCGCGGCCGAAGCCGCGGGGTGAACCAGGTGCCGCGGTCGAAACCGCGGGTCAACGTGCGCGGCGCGGGGCCGCGCCATCGTCTCTCGCGGCCGGCAGTTCAGGTGTCCGGCCCCTGCTGCCGCAGGAAATCGAAGTCGCAGCCCGCCTCCGCCTGCAAGGTGGCTTGCGCGTACAGCCTGTCGTAGCCGCGGGTCGGCAGGGCCGTGCGCGCCGGTAGGGCCGCGCGCCGGGCGGCCAGTTCGCTTTCGTCCACCAGCAGGTCGAGGCGCCGGTCACGTACCGACAGCCGTATGCGGTCGCCGTCGCGCACCTGCCCCAGCGGACCGCCTATCGCGGCCTCGGGCGAAACGTGCAGCACCACCGTGCCGAAGGCCGTGCCGCTCATGCGCGCATCCGAGATGCGGACCATGTCCTTGACGCCTGCGCGCGCCAGCTTGGCCGGCACGGGCAGGTAGCCGGCTTCGGGCATGCCGGACTGGCTGGTCGGTCCGGCGTTCTGCAGCACCAGGAAGTCGTCCGCCGTGACGTCCAGCGCGGGATCGTCGATGCGGGCCGCCAGGTCGTCGAGCGAGCGGAACACCACCGCCCGCCCTTCGCGCTCGAACAGGCGCGGATCGGCCGCCGACCGCTTGATGATGGCGCCCTTGGGCGCCAGCGAGCCGAACAGGGCGGCCAGGCCGCCTTGTGGCTGGTAGGGCTGCTCACGGCTGCGGATCACGGCGCGGTCGACCCAGGGGGCATTGGCGGCAAGCCGCTCTCCGAGCGTCTGGCCGGTGACCGTCATGCAGTCCAGGTGCAGCAAGGGCTTGAGCTCGCGCAGTACCGCGCCCACGCCGCCCGCGGCATACAGATCCGACATGTAGTGCTGGCCGGTGGGCTTCAGGTCCACCAGTACCGGTGTCGTATCGGACAGCGTGTTCAGGCGCTCCAGCGACACCGGGACACCCACGCGGCCGGCGATGGCGGTCAGATGGATCAGCGCATTGGTCGACCCGCCCAGCGCCAGCAGCACGCGCAGCGCGTTCTCCACCGATGCGGCGGTGATGACCTGGCTGGGCCGGATGGGCTGGCGCGCCAGCGCCACGGCCTGCCGGCCGGTGGCTTCGGCTGCCCTGAGCCGGTCCGCATGCACGGCGGGTATCGCCGCGGTGCCGGGCAGCGACATGCCCAGGGTTTCAGTGATGGCGGCCATGGTGCTCGCGGTGCCCATCACGCCACAGGTGCCGGCGGTCGTGGCCAGCTTGGTCTGTATTTCCTCGATCTGGTCCGTGCTGATTTCGTTGGCGCGGTATTTGCCCCAGAAGCGCCGGCAATCCGTGCAGGCGCCCAGGCGTTCGCCCTGGAACGGCATGGGCAGCATGGGCCCCGGTACCAATTGCACGGCAGGAAGGTCGGCGGACGCCGCGCCCATCAGCTGTGCCGGCACGGTCTTGTCGCAACCGCCCAGCAGCACGACCGCGTCCATGGGTTGCGCGCGGATCATCTCCTCCACGTCCATGGACATCAGATTGCGGAACTTCATGCTGGTGGGGCTGACGAACGCCTCGCCCAGCGAAATGGTGGGAAAGTCCAGCGGCAGGCCGCCCGCCGCCAGCACCCCGCGCTTGACCGCCTCCACCAGTTCCGGAAAGGTGCGATGGCAGGGATTGAAACCGCTGGCGGACTGTGCGATGCCGACGACCGGCCTGGCCATCATCTCGTTCGAATATCCCATGGCGGCCGTAAACGTGCGGCGCAGGTACAGCGAGAAATCGGTGTCGCCGTAGTTGGTCAGGCCCTTGGCCAGGCCGTGCTTGGGCGTGTTCGACAAAACAATCTCCTGGTGACGAGGAAGGCCGGTGTCGGGCGGCCGCCGGACCTATTGCACCTTGGCGCCGGAAGTCTTCACCGCCTGGCCCCAGCGCGCCAGTTCGCGGGCGAGGTGGTCGGCGAAGGCGCCTGGCGTGCCGCCGGCCGGGTCCGAGCCCTGCTGGGCCAGTTTGGCGCGCAGGTCGGGGTCGGCCAGCGCCTGGTTGGCGGCGGCGTTCAGCTTCTGCACGACGGTGTCCGGCGTTCCCTTGGGCGCCACGATGCCGTACCACGCCGTGACCACGAAGTCCGGATAGCCGGCTTCCACGGCGGTCGGCACGTCGGGCAGCACGGGAGACCGGTGCGCCGAAGTCACCGCCAGCGCGCGCAGCTTGCCGGCCAGCACCAGCGGCGATACGAGCGGGACGCCTTCCACCACCATCTGCAGTTGCCCGGCGACCAGGTCGCTGATGGCCGGCGTGCCGCCGCGGTAGGGCACGTGCAGCATGCTGACCCCCGTCTGCATCATCAGCAGTTCCATGGTCAGGTGGGCGATGCTGCCGGAACCGCCGGTGCCGAAGCTCAGCTTTCCAGGATCGCGCCGCGCCATGTCGATGAACTCCTTCAGCGTCCGCGCGGGCACGCTGGGATGTACGACCAGCGCCAGCGGGGCGGTGGATACCAATGCCACCGGCGCGAAGTCGCGCAGCGTGTCGTAGGCGGCGTTGGGATACAACGAAGGATTGATGGCCAGGGACCCGGTGTTTCCCATCAGGATGGTGTAGCCATCCGGAGCGGCCTTGGCGACGAATTCCGTGGCGATATTGCCTGCCGCGCCCGAGCGGTTTTCCACCACGATGGACTGGCCCAGCACCTTGGTCATGCCGGCCGCCAGCAGCCGGGCGGTGATGTCCACCCCGCCGCCGGGAGGGAACCCGACGATCATGCGTATGGGGCGATCCGGATAGCCCTGCGCCGTGGCGGCCGCGCCGCAGCACAGCGCGGTCGCGGCCAGGACGGCGCGCAGCAGGCGTCGCGCGAGTAGGGGGGCCATGATGTTGTCTCCTGGAGTGGGCACCGGCGCCCTGGTTCTATTTTGAGAAACCGGTTTCTCGGCACTATAAGGAGACTTGCTTCGGGCGTCAACAAAACGCGCTCGCTTCTACAATACCGGCTCCTCATATCCGGGAACCCGCATGGCCGAACACTCGCCGGGCGCGTCCGCATGAATGCCGCAAAGAAAGATTCCGCGCCCCGTCTTGGCGTTTCCCAGGACAAGGTCAGGCAGCCGCGGCCCAGCGGTAACGCGGTGACGGTGCGCGACGTCGCCAGGATGGCCGGCGTCTCCGTGGCCACGGTGTCGCGCGTCTTGAACGGCAACGAAAAAGTGGCTGAGGATCTGCGCGATCAAGTCCGCCGCGTGGCCGATCGCCTGGGATACACACCCCACGCCGCGGCCCGTGCGCTGGCGTCACAGCGTGCCACGGCCATCGGCGCCATCGTGCCGACGCTCGAGGACGCGACCTTCGCGGTCGGTGTCGCGACCCTGCAGCGCCGGGCGACCGAAGCTGGCTATACGCTGCTGCTGGCCAGTTCCAACTACGACCAGCAGGAAGAGCTGCGCCAGGTGCGCGCGCTGGCCGCGCACGGAATCGCCGGCCTGATGCTGGTGGGCGCACAGCACGCCGCCGAGACGTACCAGATACTGGATGCCAAGCGCATTCCTTATGTGAACACCTGGGTGCTCGACGAACGGCATCCCAGCGTGGGCTTCGACAACCGGGAAATTGGCCGCACCATCGCCAATTACCTGCTCGACCTGGGCCATACGGTCTTCGGCGTGATCGCCCAGCGATCGCCGGAAAGCGACCGTGCGGCGGGACGCCTGGCCGGTATCCGCGACGCCCTGGCCGCGCGCGGCCTGCCCGCTCCGCGCCAGCAGCTGATCCAGCGCTCGCACAAGATCATCGACGGACAGATCGCACTGCGCATGTTGATGACCGAAGGGCCGCGGCCCACCGCCGTGCTGTGCGGCACGGATATGCTGGCCTTCGGAGCCCTGGTCGAAGCGCGCAGCCTGGGCATCGAGGTGCCCCGCCAATTGTCCATCACCGGTATCAACGACGTGGACTTCGCCTCCCACCTGCACCCGCCGCTGACCACCGTCAGGTTGTCCGTGGAAGAAATCGGTGAACGCGCGGCGGACTTCCTGCTGGCCAGTGCGCAGGGCAAGCCGGCCGCCAGGCAGGCGCCCGTGCCGTTCAGCCTGATCGTGCGCGGCACCACCGCGCCACCAGCCGGCATGGCGGGCGCGAGTCCATCCAGACCCGGCCGGCGGGGGGAAAAGAAGGGGTCGTCACGCTGAACCGGCATGGAGCCGGATCGGCCATGTGGCCCGTGGCGGGCGCCGACCAAGCGCGCGTCCCTCACGACCGCGCTGTTGTCGTACGGTACGCCGATGCTGCTGGCCGGCGAGGCGGCCCGGCTCCGGACGGCCGGGAGGGTCAGGCACGGCCACGATCGCGGGCGCCGGCCGGCTCGGCCACTGCACGCCGGCGCACCAGTCCGCGCGCCGCCGCGAGCACGGCGTCGGTCAGGGCCGACATGGTGTCCGAGTTGACGCGCCAGTGTTGCCAGAAGAGCGGCGTGTCCTCGAAGGCCCGCGCACGCAGCAGGACCAGGCGGCCGGCCTCCAGGTCATCCTGCACGAGCGCCAGCGGGTTCATCGTCCAGCCCAGGCCCGCCAGGGAGGCACGTACGAAGGCGCGCGCCGAAGGCAGCCACCAGACCGGCGGCTGCCACGCCGCACCGCGCAGGATGCGGCGGGCAAAGCGGCCCTGCAGGGCGTCCTTCCGGTTGTAGACCAGCACGGGCGCGTGGGCCAGGGCCTGCGCGCTGACACCCTCCTTGAAATGCCTGCGATGGAATTCCGGGCTGCATGTCGCGGCGTAGCGCATGCTGCCCAAGGCATGGATGCGGCAGCCCTGTACGGGCTCGGCCAGCGTGGTCACGGCGCCCAGGACGGCTCCGCTGCGCAGCAGTTCCGCCGTGTGGTCCTGGTCCTCGGCGCGCAGGTCCAGCGTGGCCTGTGTGCGCGCGGCGAACTGCAGCGCGGCATCCATGAACCAGGTTTCCAGGCTGTCGTGGTTGACGGCGACCGGCAGCGTCGCCTGCGGGGCCTCCTCGGCCACGCCGAGCCGGTTCAGTGCGTCGTGTTCCAGCAGGGCCGCCTGTTCGGCCAGCTGCACCAGGACCTGGCCGTCGCGCGTCGCCGCGACCGGCGTGGTCCGTTGCACCAGCAGCCGTCCAACGCGGTCTTCCAGGGCCTTGATACGCTGGGACACCGCCGACGGCGTGACATGCAGGACGGCCGCTGCACGTTCGAAGCTGCCCTCGCGCACCACGGCGGCCAGGGCGCGCAACTGCGCATGGTCGAGGTTCATTGGTTCATTAGCGCCGCTAAATATGGATTAGGAACATTAGCTGTTCTTTATAGCCTCGGCAAGCCAGAATCGTCCTCATCATGGACACGGTTCCCTTCTCCCTCCTCGCGCCCTGGGCCTCCGGCCTGGCGACGGGCCTGGGCCTGTTCGCCGCGGTCGGAGCGCAAAGCGCCTTCATCCTGCGCCAGGGCCTGCAGCGCGTGCACATCGGCAGCGTCATGGTGGTCTGCGCCATCATCGATGCGATCTGCATATTCGGCAGCGTGCTGGCATGGCGTTCACTGGCCGGCCAGGTGTCGTGGGCGATGCCGGCATTGGCAGCTTGCGGTGCCGCTTTCCTGGGCGCCTATGCCGTGCGGGCCGCGTATCGCGCATGGTCGGCGGCCAGCGCACTGGCGCCCGCCGGCGGGGCCGCCACGCGGCGCGGCGCCATGCTGGCCGCGTTGGGCTTTACCGTCATCAATCCGCACTTCTGGCTGGACATCGTCCTGATCGGCTCACTGGCCCAGGCATTCGGCCACGACGCAGTGGCGTACGCGGCAGGCGTCACGACGGCCAGCGTCCTGTGGCTGCTGACCCTGGGCGGCGGCGCGCGCCTGCTCGGGCCGTTGTTCCGCGATCCGCGCGCCTGGCGTGTGCTCGATGGCGGCATTGCGCTGGTAATGGCCTTGCTGGCCTGGCGGCTACTGCTGCGCGCGCTGTGACGGCAGGCCAGGGAACGTGCCCGTGCCCCGCGGGATGCGAGCCGCCGGCGCGCGAAGCCGCGTTGCACCTCTGGTGTGGAATGACGCGCCGGCGTCGATGCGCGTGGGGTCCGAATAGCGGCGCTTTCGTGCCGGCCGCAAGGCTAGAATAATGGGTCCGCCATGTGGCCACGCCATATGCTCTGCCGCTGTTTACCCTTGCCGTCCTTGCCACTTTCGTCCCACCCTCCAGCCCATGATTGCCAGCGCGGCGCCACCAACGGCTCCGTCGCGTCGCGTTCGCCCTGGCCCCTTCCGGCCGTCCAGGTCAGCGTGATCATGCCCGTGCACAATTCCGCCTCCTTCCTTCCGGATACGCTGGCCGCGCTGCTCGCCGAACGCGACGTCGCGCTGGAGGTGATTGCCGTCAACGATGGTTCCAGCGACGACAGCCTGTCTATGCTCGAGGAACTCGCCCGCAACGACGCACGGCTCGTCGTCATCGACCAGCCCAACCAGGGGCCGTCGGTCGCACGCAATACCGGACTGCGGGTGGCGCGGGGCGAATGGATCGCCTTCGCCGATGCGGACGATTGGATATCGCCCGGTACCTTGCGCAATTGGCTGCGCCGCGCCACGACCCATCGGCTCGATGTGCTGATCGGCAATGGGTACCGGTTCACGGATCATCCCGGTCAGCCCACCAAGGGTCCCTTGCTGCGACGGCAACCCTGGGATGCCGTCATGTCCGGGCCGGACTGGATCGTGCGCTGTTCCGACCACGAGGAATGGCCGCATTACGTGTGGCTGCAATTCATCCGCCGCTCCCTGATCCAGCGGCATGGGCTGCGCTTCGCGCCGAAGCTGCTGCACGAGGACATTCTGTGGACCTTGCAGATCGCCTTGGCGGCCCGCCGCGTCGGCTTCGACCGGCATCCCGCGTACGGCTATCGCTCCAATCCGGCTTCCGTCGTCAATTCGCCATCGCAGGCGGCACTGGGCCGGCGCGCGCATAGCTACGTTGACATCATGAAAGCGCTCGTCGACGTTGCGCTGGCGACCAAGGGCAATGCCGCCTTGCACCGGGCCTTGCTGCGCCATGCGCATGTGGAGTTTCGCTACTTCGATAAACTACTGCGCGACCGGATCACGCAGCCGCGGTTGCGTCGCGAACTGGCGCATCGCCTGCACCAGGCCGGCCTGTGGCGGCATTTGTCGCGGGGCGCGCGGCGGGTGGGGCACTATCGGCGCCTTGCCCACTGCTACCTGGCCACCGCCTTGATGCGGCGCCAGCGGCCGATGAAATAACCGTCGCGGCAGTACAAGCCGCCGCTCACCGAACCGGGTCAGTCAACCGTGATGCCCACGCGCTGTATCACGGCCTGGTTGCGCGCCAGCTCCTGTGCCACAAAAGGCTGGATATCAGGCTGCGCCATGCGGATAGGCTGTATGCCCTGGTGCCGCATGGCACGCTGCATTTCCGGGTCGCCCAGCGCGGTTTCGATTTCCCCGCGCCGGGCGGCGATGTCCGCCGCGCTCAAGCCGCCGGGACCGGCGATCGCCAGCCATACTTCCGCGTCGTATTTGGGCAGCCCGCTTTCGTGCAAGGTCGGCACCTGCGGCGCCATGTCGCTGCGCTTGGGGGTGGTGACCGCCAGGCCTTTCAGTTTGCCCGCGGCGACCAGCGGCGCGACGGCCTGGGCCGCGACGAAGGCAATGTCTATGGAGCCTCCCAGCAAATCGTTGATGACTTGTGAGGACCCCTTGTAGGGAATGGGGTTGGTGGTCATGCCGGCCTGTTCCTTGAAGATCTCGCTGGCCATGTGGTAGGCCGTACCGGTCACGACCCCCTCGCCCAGGGGCTTGGGCAGCGACTTCGACAATTGCGCCAGTTCGGCCGGCGTATCGGCGCTGACGCGATTGTTGGCGACCAGCATGGCGGGCACGCTGCCTATCATGGCGATGGGCGTGAAGTCCGCGATGGGGTCATACGGCAAATGCTTGTACAGCCACGGGTTGATCGTGTGATTGGAGCTGATGACGCCCAGGGTCAGGCCATCCTTGGGGGCACGGGCGATCTGGCGCGTGCCTATCGTGGTGCCCGCGCCCGCGAAGTTTTCCACGACGACGGCGCGTCCGCTGGCTTTCCCCCAGGGCAGGGCCATGGCGCGCGCCAGGGCGTCGGAGGCGGATCCCGGTGGTGTAGGCACGATGAGCCGGATGGGACTGGACGAATCCGCCGCCTGGGCATTCACGGCGGCAAGCGCGACGACCATGCCCAAGGCGATCGAGCGCCTTACGTGTGCGAGTAGCATTGCTTTTACCCCTTGCCTGTCATGGAGCCGCCCATAGGCTCCGTCCGGCAATTGTTTGCCGGACCGGCTTTTCCGGACAAGGCATTGATATTGCGGACGACCGCAATGCGACTAATACGGTCAGGCGGGCGGGACGGCAGGCGGCGGCGCCTGCGCAATGGAGATTCCAGCGCTTTCGAATAGCGCATCGCGCTGCTGCATGAAGCGGCCTGCTTCGTCGCGCAGCCATTCCAGGATGGTGGGCGTCGCAGGGTGGCTCGGGCTGCCGATGAAGCGGTAGGCGCCGCGCAAGCGCACCCGGTGGCGAAAAGGAACGACCAGGCGTCCTTGCAGCAGATAGCCGAGTACCAGCGCGAGCCGTCCCATGGCGATGCCCTGTCCGCCCAGGGCGGCCTGCATGGCGAGCAGCGAGTGATTGAACTGGGTGCCCTGGCGCAGCGCGGGGGCGGGCAGGTCCGTGCCCACCGCGGCAAGCCAGTCCGCCCATTCCTCGGTCGGCTCGGTTCCTTCCCAGGGATCCGCGGCGTGCAGCAGATGGCTGCCCGCCAGGTCGGCGGGCTCGCGCAGCGCGGGATGCGCTTCGACGAAGGCGGGCGTGGCCACCGGGACCAGCCATTCATCGAACAGGATGACTGCGTGCGGATCCTGGCTCTCCGGGGGACCGAAGCGCACGGCTGCGGCAATGTTGTCGTGGGCCATGCGCGCGGGATCGACGCGATCGGACTCGCCAACGATGCGCAGCGCCAGGTGGGGATAGGCGCGATAGAAGGTGCCCAGGCGCAGCGTCAGCCAGAACATCGCGAACGAGGGGGAGCAGCTCACATTGACCGGCTCGCCCATGCGCGCGGCGTGCAGGCGGTGAACGGCGGTTTCCAGGCCTCTGAACGATTCCCGCGTGGCCGCGAATAGTTGATCGCCTTCCGGCGTAAGCGTCAGGCCCGATTGCGTGCGCAGCAGCAGGACATGGCCGAGCCTGTCCTCCAGCTTCTTCACCTGCTGGCTGACCGCGCCCTGGGATACGTGCAGCTCCTGGGCGGCCCTGGTGAAGCTGCCGCATCGCGCGGCGGCGTCGAAGCAGCGCAGCCATGCCAGTTCCGAGGGCGAAAGCGGAGGAGGGTTGGCGGGGCTCATTAGTTTCATTGAGGAATGCCGAACTATAAATGGATTGTGTGCGCGGCTGCGCGAGTCAAGAATCCGTCAACGGAGCCGATTGGGGAATCGAAATGCGCGTACTCGTAGCAGGATTCAAGCACGAAACCAATACCTTCGCCTTCAACCGCGCGGACTGGGCGGCTTTCGAGCGCGGCGAGATGTTTCCCAAGCCCACGCACGGCGCCGCCATGCTGGAGATGTTGTCCCGCGTGGACGTGTCGGCGACGGGATTCATGCGGCAGGCGCAAGCGCGCGGCTGGACGCTGGTGCCCAGCCTGTGGTGCGGCGCCGTGCCGTCCTCGTACATTACCGACGATGCATTCGAGCGGATATGCGCGACCATCCTCGCGGACGTGCGGCGCCTGGACTACGACGCGATCTACCTGGAACTGCATGGCGCGGCGCTGACCGAATCGTGCGACGACGCGGAAGGCGAACTGCTGGCACGCATCCGCCATGTGGTCGGCTCGTCGGTGCCCATCGTGGCAAGCCTGGACCTGCACGCGAACGTGACGCAAGCCATGCTGGCACTGGCCGACGGCATGGTCGCCTTCCGTACCTATCCGCACATCGATTACGTGAAGACGGGCGAGCGCGCCGCTGAACTGCTGGAACGCATCGTGGCCAAGGGCGGCAGGGAAGCTTCCACTGCCCGGCGCCTGCCATTCCTGATTTCCATCAATTCCCAAGGCACGGGTTCCCAGCCGGCGCAAGGCTGCTACGCCTTGCTGGAAGACATCGATGCGCGCTTCGGCACCGTATCCAGCTTCTGCATGGGATTCCCGGCTTCCGATTTCAAGGAATGCGGGCCGGTGCTGTGGTCCCATGGCGAACGCGCCGCAGAGGCCATGGAGACGCTGTATGGCCATGTGGCCGAGCCGACCCAATGGCGCCTGACCGCCCAGCGCGCTGGCCAGGCCGTGGCGGCCGCAATGGCGCGCGCCGCCGTCAGCACGCGCGCGGTGGTGATCGCCGATACGCAGGACAATCCCGGCATTGGCGGAACCAGTTCGACCACCGGCGTGCTGCGCGCCTTGATGGATGCCGGCGCCGGCCTTGCGTTTCCGGGTCGCGTCGCGTTGGGCGTTCTCTATGATCCGCGCGCAGCAACGCTGGCCCACACGGCTGGCATCGGGAGCGAGATCGAGTGCGCCCTTGGCGAATCCGTGCAGACCCCCGCCGGCCCGAGTGAACCTCCGGTCTGCGGGACGTACCGCGTCCTTGCGCTGTCGGACGGCGTTGCGACATTCAAAGGCCCCAAGATGACAGGCTTTCGCACCCAGCTCGGTCCCAGCGCCTGCCTGGAAATCGATGGGGTGCGTATCGTGGTGTCCAGCGGCAGGATAGGCGCGCAGGACCGCGAGCTGTTCCGCATGGTCGGCGTCGAACCCGAAGCGATGAAGGTCATCGTCGTGAAAAGCTCGCACCATTTCCGCGCCGATTTCGACGCGGTGGTGGAGAAGCCGGAGACCGATATCCTGTTCGCGCTGGCCCCCGGCCTGTTGCTGGTCGATCCGGCCGAGCTTCCGTGGAAGAAGCTTTCTCCCCATACCCGGCTGCGTCCGTGACCAATAGTATGGCCACGGCCCGGGCGGTGCGCGATGTCGACAGGCACGTTGCACCAGCACCTCGCGTGTCGAAGGACTTTTCAGAGAGCTGCGTGGGGCCGGCATATCGTTCCGCGAGCATTTCATTCAGCATCGATTCAGTATTCATTCAGCGTGCATTCAGCTCGCGTCGATTCAGTATTCAATCGGCTCGCGCGCACTCCCATCGCGGTGACGTCGATGCGGAACATCGATTGTCGACAAGCCCGACAGGCAATCTTCATCGTGGCGGCCGCAATGGCAATGCGATGTTTGATCCTGCGTCGATGCATTGAACTTACAGCAAGCTTGCAGCGCGCGGGCAATCCCTAATGCGCGCGGCATTGAGCCTGTCGCGCACTCTCACTATGATTGATCGCCGGAGCAGTGCGGGTCCTCGATACCCGCATGCGAACTCCGGTGGCGTGGCCCTACAGCGCCTTGCCACATACAAGAAGATCAAGGAGACACCATGGGTTCCGCTGAAGCGGAATACGACATCCCGCAAGACGCCTCGTGCGCCGCGGCTGCCGTATACGCAGGACGAACCGGTGTCGCGATCTACGCCATCCCCATCCTCGCCCCGCCCCTACACCCGTCGCCGCGTGCTTGCGCGGCGGCCGCCTCGCGCCGACCAGGACGCTGTGCCGTGCCCTGATCGCCCGCCGCACCGGTTTTTCCAACGCAGTGAACATACAACGGAGACAACGATGCAATATCGTTCAAAGCTGCTGGCAGGAGCCCTCGCATTCGCCCTCGCCGGCGCCGCCCATGCCGCCGATCCCATCAAGATCGGCGTGTCGGGTCCCTTTACCGGAGGATCCTCGTCCATGGGCGTCAGCATGCGCGACGGCGTGCGACTGGCGGCCGAAGAGATCAACAAGAACGGCGGCGTGCTGGGCCGCCAATTGGTGCTGATCGAACGCGACGACGAAGCCAAGAACGAACGCGGTGTGCAGATCGCGCAGGAGATGATCAACAAGGAGCAGGTGGCCGCCACGGTGGGATTCATCAACACCGGCGTGGCGCTCGCCTCGCAGCGTTTCTACCAGGACGCCAAGATCCCGGTCTTCAACAATGTCGCCACGGGCAGCGTGATCACGGAGCAGTTCAAGGCTCCGGAGTATCCCGACAACTATGTCTTTCGCAACTCCGCGAAGGACAACATCCAGGCGCCCATGATCGTCGAGGAAGCCGTGGTGCGCGACGGCTACAAGAAGGTGGCGATCCTGGCCGACTCCACCAACTATGGCCAGCTGGGCCGCGAGGATCTCGAAAAGGCGCTGGCCGCCAAGGGCATCAAGGCGGTCGCGGTGGAGAAGTTCAACATCAAGGACGTGGACATGACGGCGCAACTGCTGAAGTCCAAGGAGGCGGGCGCGGAGGCGATACTTACCTACGGTATCGGACCTGAGCTGGCGCAGATCGCCAACGGCATGGCCAAGCTGGGATGGAAGAAGCCCATCATCGGCAGCTGGACGCTATCGATGGCCAACTACATTGACAACGCCGGCCCCAACGGTAGCGGCGCCCGCATGCCGCAGACCTTTATCCAGGAGCCGAATACGCCCAAGCGCAAGGCCTTCATCGATGCCTACCTGGCCAAGTTCAAGCCCAAGAACAACCGCATCGATTCGCCGGTGTCCGCTGCCCAGGGCTATGACTCCATCTACCTGCTCGCCGCCGCGATGAAGCAGGCCAACTCCACCGACGGTCCCAAGGTGCGGGCCGCGCTGGAGAACCTGCAGGCGCCGGTGGAGGGCGTGGTCATGACCTACGACCATCCGTTCACCCACGACGACCACGATGCCATCACGCCCAATCTCGTGGTAATCGGGGAAGTGAAGGACGGTCGCGTGGTGTACGCGTACCCGGACGACGCCAAGGCCACCGCGCAACCGCGCAAGAAGGCGGCCGCGGCACAGGTGGCCGCCGCGCCCGCGACCAAGTAGCAAACAGGCGCGGGCCGAGGCGAGGCCAAGGCTGCCACGGCGGCCGAGGCGCGCATCGCCGGCCTGCGCGCCATCGTTGTCATCGTCGGATCCATCCCTCCCGTCGAACCGGGAGGGTGCCTCTACACGCGGAAGTCCCATGATTCTTCTACAGCTGGTCTATAGCGGCATCGCGCTGGGCATGATCTATGCCGTGATCGCGTTCGGCTACCAACTTACCTTCGCCACGTCGGGTACGCTGAATTTCGGCCAGGGCGAGGCCTTGATGCTGGGCGCGCTGGTTGGCCTGACCCTTGTGGGGCTGGGCGTCAACTACTGGGTCATGCTGCCCATCGTGTGCGCCTTCGGTTTCCTGCAGGGCGCGGTCGTCGAGCGCGTCGGTGTACGGCCGGCGATCAAGACGCGATCCGAGTTCGGCTGGATCATGGCGACGATCGCGCTCGGCATCATCTTCCGCAATGTTGCTGAAAACGTCTGGGGTCGGGACGATCTGCCTTTTCCGTCGCCGCTGCCTGTCTCGCCACTGCATATCGCCGGCGCCAACGTGCTGCCCATGGAGCTGCTGGTGGTGTTCGGTGCGCTGGCGATGATGATGCTGGTCGAACTGTTCAACCGCCGGTCCATCTACGGCAAGGCCTTTGTCGCCACGTCGAACGATCGCGATGCGGCGGGACTCATGGGCATCAATACCAATCTCGTCATTACGTTTTCGTACGCACTGTCCTCGCTGACGGCCGCTTTCGCCGGCGTACTGATCGCCCCACTGACGCTGACCGGCGCGACCATGGGCGCGGTCCTGGGCCTGAAGGCATTTGCCGTCGCCATCATCGGCGGCCTGTCCAGCGGCACGGGCGTTATCGTCGGCGGCCTGATCCTGGGCATCGCCGAGACCACGACCGGCTTCTACCTGTCCACCGGCTACAAGGACGTGCCGGGCCTGGTGTTGCTGTTGCTGGTTCTTGCCATCAAACCCGCCGGCCTGTTCGGCAAAAGCGCGATCAAGAAGGTCTGACGATGAAACCCATGACCCTGACCGCCTCTTTGCTGGGCATTGTCGTCCTGGTCGGACTGCCCCTGGCGGTGACGAACCCGTATTACCTGCACCTGGTCGAGACCATCATGATCTACGCCATCCTGCTGTTCGGGCTGGACATCGTGGTCGGCTACACCGGCCAGGTCTCCCTGGGCCATGCCGGACTGTTCGGTATCGGCTCCTATGTCGCCGGAGTGCTGTACTTCCACCTGCACATGCCCATCGTCGTGGTGTTGCCCGCCGCCATCCTCATCGCCGCCGGCTTCGGCGCGGTGCTGGCGCTACCCGCCTTGCGCGTGACCGGGCCCTACCTCGCCATGGTGACGCTGGCCTTCGGCACCATCATCCAGATCCTGATCAACGAGATGACTTTCCTGACCGAAGGGCCGCTCGGCATCCGCATACCCAAACCGTCCTTCAACGGCCATGTACTGAGCAAGCAGGAGTATTTCTGGCTGGTCGGCGCGCTGCTGGTGTTGTCCCTGATCGTGGCGCACCGCATCGTCAAGTCCCATATCGGCCGCACCTTCGAAGCCCTGCGCGACAGCCCTATCGCCGCGGATTGCATGGGGGTGTCGGTGTATCGCTACAAGGTGGTGGCGTTCGTCATCAGCGCCGGCTTCGCCGGCCTGGCGGGCGCGCTGTATTCCTATTCCGAGCAGTACATCTCGCCGAACACCTACAACTTCGAACTGACCATACTTTTCCTCCTGGCCATCATCATGGGCGGGCGCAAGACCCGCGTCGGTGCGTTGCTGGGCGCGGCCATCGTTGTGCTGTTGCCCAAGATGCTCGATGACATCGGCACGTTCCGCGGCATCGCCCTGGTGCTTGCGGTGCTGATGATCGTGGGCGCGGCGGTGGCCATTGCGCGCGGGCGCACCACGGCGGGCCGCGTGGCGATACCCGTGGCTGGCACGGTGCTGCTCGCGGCCTTCGCCTTCTGGCTGGATGCCTTGACGGACTGGCGCCTGACCATCTTCGGCGTGATGATCCTGTTCGTGGTGTACTACCTGCCCGATGGCATCGTGGGCTTCGTGCGCGGCCTGTTCTTTTCGACGCGCCGCGCGGCGCTGGCCGTCAGTGAGGATCTGGCTCATCGCATCGAAGCCGTGCCGCAAGCGGCGCCCGGCGCCGATTCCGAGGTGCTGCTGCACGCGCGCGATGTGGTGATGCAGTTCGGCGGCCTGAAGGCGCTGAACCAGGTCGAGCTGCGCGTGCGCCGCGGTACCATCCACGGCCTGATCGGGCCCAATGGATCGGGCAAGAGCACCATGATGAACGTGCTCACCGGCATTTATGTGCCGACCGCTGGCTCGGTCGAGTTCGCGGGCAAGTCCCTGGCCGGCCTGACGCCGTCGGAGATCGCTGCCGCCGGTATCGCCCGTACCTTCCAGAACGTGGCGCTGTTCGGCGAGATGACGGCGCTGGAGAACGTGCTGGTGGGCCTGCATCACAGTTTCCGCACCGGCCTGGCCAATATCGCGCTGCGCACGGCGCACTGGCGTCGCGAGGAAACCGGCGCCCGGGCGCGCGCGCTGGCGCTGCTGGATTTCGTGGGACTGGCCGCGCTGGCCGATGAAGAGGCACGCAATCTGCCCTACGGCAAGCAGCGCCTGCTGGAGATCGCCCGCGCGCTGGCGTTGGACCCGCAGCTGCTGCTGCTCGACGAACCCGCCGCCGGCCTGACGGCGCCGGATATCGCGGAACTGCTCGAGATCATTCGCAAGGTGCGGGACCATGGCATCACGCTGATCCTGATCGAGCACCACATGGACGTGGTGATGGGCGTGTGCGACACCGTGTCGGTGCTGGACTTCGGGCAGAAAATCTCGGAAGGGCAGCCCGCCGAGGTCCAGGCCGATGTGCGCGTGGTCGAGGCGTATCTCGGCGGCACGGTCGCAGCGTAAGGGGAGAGCGGCATGTTATCCATCAAGAATCTGCAGGCGGGCTACGGCAAGGTCAAGGTGCTGCACGGCATCAGCATGGAGGTCCCGCAAGCCAGGGTGGTGACCCTGATCGGTTCCAACGGGGCGGGCAAGACAACGACGATGCGGGCGCTTTCGGGCATGATCAAACCCAGCGCGGGCGAGATATCGCTGGCGGGACGGCGCATCGACGGGCTGGAGTCATTCCGCATCGCGCGGCTGGGCCTGGCGCATTCACCGGAAGGCCGCCGGGTATTCCCGACGCTGTCGGTCACGGACAATCTTTTGCTGGGGGCGTTTCCACGGCTGACGGGCAGCCGGCCGCGCGGCGATGTGCAGGCCGACCTGGAGCGTGCGATGGACCTGTTTCCCCGCCTGAAGGAACGGCGCCAGCAACTGGCCGGCACGCTGTCGGGCGGCGAGCAGCAGATGCTGGCCATGGCCCGCGCCGTCATGCTGAATCCGCAACTGGTGCTGCTGGACGAACCTTCGATGGGGCTGGCGCCCATCCTGGTGGAAGAAGTGTTCCGCATCATCGCGCGGCTGAAGGAGCAGGGCGTCACGATGCTGCTGGTCGAACAGTTCGCGGCGGCGGCGTTGAAGGTCGCCGACTATGCGTACGTACTGGAGAACGGGCGGATCTCGGTGCATGGAACGCCGGACAAGCTGAAGGACGATCCGGCTGTAGTTGCGGCTTATCTGGGGAGTGCGCATTGAGGGCTGGGGGAGTGAGGGGGTGGTTTGGGAACTGTCGGGAGTTATGTGGCGTGCGTTGGTGTTCGTGGGCCGTCCGGCGGGGTGGTCGCCTGCCCGGGCCGGCACGGTCGACCGGTCCGGCGCCCGGGCGCCGGACACCGCTACGCACGCTCGTCCCGCGGCCGCTGGGCGGTGGTGTTTTGGTTCAGACCCGTGCGGCACGCGTCCCTTCGCGCCAGCTCGCTCGGTCTCTACGTGCCGGCCCGGGCAGGCGACCACCCCCCCGTACTCCAGCGTCTTGAATTGACCGCCGCTGCGACCGACTGGGTTCTTGCCCTACGCTCACCAGCCTTGGGGGGTGGAAGAGATTAATGCGCCCGCCGAAGCGCGGCCCGCGGGGGCCGCGCTTCGGCATACATACTGCGGCCTGCGGCCAGTGCGAGCTGTGGCGGATGTTGGTCGTGCGGCGATTCGGGCGGCTCTAGGTGCCGGGTCGGGCAGGTGACTACCCGCTGGAAGCGCGGAGCCTTGGGGTTCGCACTTCGGCATACGGAGTGCGAGCTGCGGCGGAGGCTGGTCGTGCGGCGATTCGGGCGGGGCTACGTGCTCGATCGGCAGGTGACTACCCGTCGGAAGCGCGGAGCCCCGGGGTCCGCACTTCGGCATACGGAGTGCGCGCTGCGGCAGATGCTGATCATGCGACGATTCCGGCGCCTGGGCGCACCGGCAGACTGTCGAGCCCGCCAGAATTTGTGTGTGCAGCCCCTACGATCCCCGTACTGCTTCCGACCTTGCAAGTCCTGCATCCCCGTCGCGAACGCACGTCGCGTAAGCACATCGCGCCCCCCGCGGGCCGCGATGGGTGGGCAATGCCCGATCCTCCATCAGCCGAGCCGACATCGAAGCAGCACCCCACCCATCCATTCCCGACGCAATCCCCCGACAACGCCATCACCCGTCGCAAGCCCACACCGCGTAAGCCAAAGCACGGCCCGCAGGGGGCCGTGCTTTGGCGGGCACCGCAAACTCTTCCACCCCCACTGCTGGCGACCGAAGCTGCAAGAACACAACCCGTCACAGCGGCCGTCAATTCAAGACGCCAGAGTCCGGCGGGGTAGTCGCCTGCCCGGGCCGGCACGTAGAGACCGAGCGAGCTGGCGCGAAGGGACGCGTGCCGCACGGGTTTGCACAAAAACACCACCGCGCAGCGGCCGCGGGACGAGCGTGCGTAGCGGCGTCCGGCGCCCGGGCGCCGGACCGGTCGACCGTGCCGGACCGGGCAGGCGACTACCCCGCCGGACGCCTCAAGAACCTCACTCCCCAAGACACACCAACCCCTCCACCCCTAATACCGCTTCAACCCCTCCAGATCCAGCACCCGAACCCCCCGGTATTCCACCTTCAACAACCCCGCCCGCTCCAGCGTGCACAACGCCCGGTTCGCCCGTTGTCGCGACACCCGCGCCAGGTAGCCGACCTCCTCCTGGGTGATGCTTAGGCGCCGCCCCATGCCCGGATACAGCAAAGGGTTGAACAACTCCGCAAGACAGCGCGCCACCCGCGCGTCCGCGTCCAGCAGCCTGTCGTTTTCGGCCTTGCCGATGAACTGCGCCACGCGCTCGTTCAACTGGTGCAGCAGATAGCGGTTGAACGGAATACTGCTGTCCAGCAGCGACTCGAACGTCGCCGCCGGCAAGCGGGCGATGACCGAGTCGCGCAACGCCACCACGTCGTACTTGCGTGCCTCGTGTTTCAGCAGCGAGCCCTCGCCGAACCAGCCGCCCGCCGGCACGCCGGTCAACGAGGCCAGCTTGCCCTCGGCGTTGCCGACGGACACCTTCACCAGCCCGGCCAGCACGCCGATCCAGGCTTGCGCCATTTCGCCCCTGCGCTCGATGATTGTGCCGGCCGGCACCTGCTGCACCGTCAGGTCCTTTTCGACGCGGTCCTGCTCCGCCGGCGTGAGCAGGCGGAACCACGCCGCGGCCAGTTGCAGCGAGTCGGAGACATGCATCGGGATATACCCTTAATCGTCTGGAATTGTCGCGAATGCGACAGTTGCACCTGATGCAAGCTTATACCTTAACCGCACGCTACACCGCAGCCCGAAACCTACAACGACAGGTCCACGCCCTCTACATCGCAGCTCCGCGCCTCGTGCGCGGCATGCGTCCAGGGCCGTGGCACCGACAGGAGACAACGTGGCGCAATCCCAGCCCGCATCCCGGCCGGGGCCCGAGGCGGATACCTTTCCCGCCTTGCTGCTTCTGCATGCCCGCGTCCGTGGCGCGCGTCCCGCCATACGGGAAAAAGACCTCGGCATTTGGCAGACACTTACCTGGGCCCAGGTCGCCGCGCTCGCCGGCCACGTCGCGCATGGCCTGGCGGCGCTCGGTGTGCAGGCGGGACAGCATGTGGCGGTCATCGGCGAAAACCGGCCGCGGCTGTACATCGCCATGATGGCCGTCCAGGCGCTTGGCGCCATTCCCGTACCGCTTTACCAGGATGCCGTTGCCCAGGAGATGGCCTTCGTGCTGAGCGACGCCGAGGTCGAGGTGGTCGTCGTCGAGGACCAGGAACAGGTCGACAAGATGCTGGAAGTGCGCGAGCAGTGCCCGGCCTTGCGTCACGTCGTCTATGACGATCCGCGCGGCCTGCGGCATTACAGCGATCCCTTGCTGATGTCCTTCGATACGCTGCTGCAGAGCGGCGCCGAGCGCGCGCGCCTGGACCCGGAATTCTTCGAGCGCACCGCGCGCAGCGTGCGCCCCGAGCAGACCGCGGCCATGTTCTACACCTCCGGCACCACCGGCAGGCCCAAGGGAGTGGTGCTGACGCATGCGGCGCTGATCGACCGCGCGCGCGCCGTCCAGGCCATGGAAGGCTTGACCGACCACGAGGACGTGCTGGCCTACCTGCCGCCGGCCTGGATCGGACAGAACATGTTCTCGTATACGCAGTTGCTGGTCACCGGCTTCACCGTGAACCATCCGGAATCGCCCGCCACCGTGGCCATCGACATGCGCGATATCGGCCCGACGTATTATTTTGCGCCGCCGCGTATCCTGGAGGACCTTCTGACCCATGTGCTGATCCGCATGGAGGACGCGGGGCGCATCAAGCGCCGGATGTTCCAGGCCTGCATGGCGCTGGCGCGGCGCGTCGGCGTGCGCATCCTGGATGGACAGCCGGTCAGCCTGGTCGACCGCCTGCTGTATGGACTGGGCAACCTGCTGGTCTATGGACCGCTGCGCAATGCCCTGGGCATGAGCCGCGTGCGCGTCGCCTACACCGCCGGCGAGGCGATCGGTCCCGACCTGTTCGCGTTTTACCGCTCCATCGGCATCAACCTGAAGCAGTTGTACGGCTCCACGGAGACCTCCGTCTTCGTCTGCGTGCAACCCGACGGGCAGGTGCGCGCCGATACGGTCGGCCCCCCGGTGCAGGGCGTGCGCATCCGCGTCGCCGACAACGGCGAAATCCTGGTCCAGAGCCCCGGCCTGTTCAAGGAGTACTACCGCAACCCGGAAGCGACCCAGGCGGCGCGCGATGCCGAAGGCTGGTTCCATACCGGCGACGCGGGCTACCTCGACACGGATGGGCAGCTCAAGATCATCGATCGCGCCAAGGACGTCGGCAAGCTGGCCGATGGCAGCCTGTTCGCTCCCAAGTACATCGAGAACAAGCTGAAGTTCTTTCCCTATATCAAGGAAGCCGTTGCCTTCGGGGCAGGCCGGGACGCGGTATGCGTTTTCATCAACATCGACCTGGAGGCTGTCGGCAACTGGGCCGAACGCCGGGGCCTGCCTTATGCCGGCTATACCGATCTGGCCGGCAAGCAGGAGGTGCAGGACCTCATCGCCGGTTGCGTCGAGCAAGCCAATGCCGAGCTGGCGCGCGACGCGCGCCTGGCCGCGTCGCAGGTACGCCGCTTCCTGATCCTGCACAAGGAGCTGGATCCCGACGACGACGAGTTGACGCGCACGCGCAAGGTGCGCCGCGCCTACATCGCGCAGAAGTATGCGCTGCTGGTGGACGCGCTGTTCGAAGGGCGTGCATCGCAGTACATCGAGACCGAAGTCAAGTTCGAGGACGGGCGCACCGGTCGCATTGCGGCCGAGCTCGCGATACGCGACGTGCGCAGCTATCCGGCGCTGGCCGGCGAGGCAGCGTGATATGAGCCACGCCGCCGCCATGCCCGCTCATTCCCTGGCCGCCGAGGCCGCCACCTCGGGCGCCGCGTCCGTCGCCAGCGGCAATCGGGACCGCGCGCGCCGCATAGGCGGCGTGATCCTGGACATGCAGAACATCTCGCTGCGTTTCGGTGGCGTCAAGGCCCTGACCGACATCTCTTTCGACGTGCGCGAACACGAGGTGCGCGCCATCATCGGTCCCAACGGCGCGGGCAAGAGCTCGATGCTCAACGTGATCAACGGCGTGTATACGCCGCAGCAGGGCGCCATCGTCTTCCAGGGCCAGCGCTATACGCGCATGACGCCGCGCCGCGCCGCCGAAATGGGCGTCGCGCGCACCTTCCAGAACCTGGCGCTGTTCAAGGGCATGAGCGTGCTGGACAACATTATGACGGGCCGCAACCTGCGCATGAAGTGCGGCCTGCTGGCGCAGGCGCTGCGCATCGGCCCGGCCGCGCGCGAAGAGATCCGGCATCGCGAGTTCGTCGAGAACATCATCGATTTCCTGGAGATCCAGGCCTACCGGAAGGTTCCGGTCGGGCGCCTGCCCTATGGCCTGCAGAAGCGGGTGGACCTGGGTCGGGCGCTGGCCATGGAGCCGCGCATGTTGCTGCTCGACGAGCCCATGGCGGGCATGAACATCGAGGAAAAGCAGGACATGTGCCGCTTCATCCTGGACGTCAACGAGGAGTTCGGCACCACCATCGTGCTGATCGAGCACGACATGGGCGTGGTGATGGATATTTCCGATCGGGTGGTGGTGCTGGACTACGGCCGCAAGATCGGCGACGGGGAGCCGGAACAGGTGCGCGCCAACGAGGATGTGGTGCGCGCCTATCTGGGCGTCTCGCACTAGGGCCTAGGAGAACAGCGGTGGGATTTTTCCTGGAGACACTGTTTGGCGGGCTGATGAGCGGCATGTTGTACGCGCTGATCGGCCTGGGCTTCGTGCTGATCTTCAAGGCCTCGGGCGTATTCAATTTCGCGCAGGGCGCCATGGTTCTGGTGGCGGCGCTTTCGATGGCGCGGTTCTCGGAGTGGATACCCGGCTGGCTGGGCTTCGACAACGCGTTGCTGGCCAACGTGCTGGCCTTCATCGTCAGCGCCGCCCTGATGTACGGCCTGGCCGTCGCCGTGGAACGCCTGGTCCTGCGGCGCCTGGTGAACCAGGAAGCCACGACGCTGCTGATGGCGACGCTGGGCATCAGCTACTTCCTCGATGGCGCCGGCCAGATCGCCTTCGGCAGTTCGGTGTATTCCATCAATGTCGGCATGCCCAAGGAACCCGCATTCATCCTGGAGCGCTTCTTCGAAGGCGGCGTGCTGCTCAACCTGGAGGACCTGACCGCCGCGGTGGTTGCCGCGTTGCTCGTCGCGGTACTGGCCCTGTTCTTCCAGTACACCGGCACGGGACGCGCGTTGCGCGCCGTGGCCGACGATCACCAGGCGGCGCAGTCCATCGGCATTCCGCTCAACCGCATCTGGGTCGTGGTGTGGGCGGTCGCCGGGCTGGTCGCGCTGGTCGCCGGCGTGATCTGGGGCTCGAAGTTCGGCGTGCAGTTCACCTTGTCGACGGCGGCCCTGCGCGCCTTGCCCGTCGTGATCCTGGGCGGTCTCACCTCGATCCCCGGCGCCATCCTGGGCGGATTGATCATCGGCGTGGGGGAAAAGCTGTCCGAGGTCTATCTGGGATCCCTGGTCGGCGGCGGTATCGAGATCTGGTTCGCCTACGTGCTGGCCCTGGTCTTCCTGCTGTTCCGGCCCCAGGGCCTGTTCGGCGAAAAAATCATCGATCGCGTCTAGGGCAAAGGAAGCGACCATGTTCTATCGCGAAAACGGCCAGTTCAAGACCAGCTACCTGGCCGACCAGCAGATATTCCCCATCCGCCAGGACCGCGTCTTCGTCGCCCTGTTGCTGGCCGTGGCCTTCGTCGTGGTGCCGCTGCTGGCGGGGGACTATTTCCTGCGCGCCATCTTCATTCCCTTCCTGATCCTGTCGCTGGCCGCGGTGGGTTTGAATGTCCTGGTGGGTTATTGCGGACAGATCTCGCTGGGTACCGGCGCCTTCATGGCGGTGGGCGCCTATGCCGCGTGGAACTTCGGCGTGCGCACGCCCGAGATGCCGCTGCTGCTGCAGATCCTGCTGGGCGGCCTGTGTGCGACGGCGGTCGGGGTGGTGTTCGGCATTCCCAGCCTGCGCATCCGCGGACTTTATCTGGCCGTGGCGACGCTCGCGGCGCAGTTCTTCGTGGACTGGGCCTTCCTGCGCATTCCCTACTTCACCAACTACTCTTCGTCCGGCAGCGTGTCGGTGCCGCCGCTGGAGGTGTTCGGGATGCCGCTGCAGACTTCGACGCAGCGCTATCTTTTCGTGCTGAGCGTGGTCGCGGTCTTCACCTTGCTCGCCAAGAACCTGGTACGCGGGGCGATAGGGCGGGAATGGATGGCCATCCGCGACATGGACGTGGCCGCATCGGTCATCGGCATCCGCCCCATGTACGCCAAGCTGACCGCCTTCGCCGTCAGCTCTTTCATCGTGGGCGTGGCCGGCGCGTTGTGGGGATTCATCCACCTGGGCGCGTGGGAGCCGCTGGCATTCGACCTCGGGCGCTCCTTCCAACTGCTGTTCATGGTCATCATCGGCGGGCTCGGCTCCATCCTGGGCAGTTTCTTCGGCGCCGCCTTCATCGTGCTGCTGCCCGTGCTGCTGGCCAATATCCCGGGCATGCTGGGCTTGCCCCTGGCCGTGGACACCGCTTCGCACATCGAGCACATGGTGTTCGGCTCGCTGATCGTGTTTTTCCTGATCGCCGAGCCGCATGGCCTGGCCCGCCTGTGGAGCATCGGCAAGGAAAAGCTGCGCATATGGCCCTTTCCGCATTGAACGCGCTGTCCCAGATACGACCCCGCGCGCCGGCGTGCTGCACCGCCGTCCACGGATATCCGGCACCAGACCGGACCAACCCGGTGTCCCGCACACCATCCAGGAGGTAGATGATGAAGCGTTTGAATATGCGATTCGCGGCGGCCCTGACGGCCGCGGGGGCGCTGCTGGGCACCGCCAGCCTGCCGGCGTGGGCCGACGAACAATTCGTGCCGCTGCTGGTGTACCGCACCGGTTCATTCGCTCCGTTGGGCATTCCATGGGCGGACGGCAAGCTGGACTACCTGAAGCTGGTCAACGCGCGCGACGGCGGCGTGAACGGCGTGAAAATCACCTACGAAGAATGCGAGACGGCCTACGCCACGGACCGCGGGGTGGAATGCTATGAGCGCCTGAAGACGCACGGACCCACGGGCGCGTCGGGCTTCGATACCCAGTCCACGGGCATCACCTTCGCGGTCAGCGACAAGGCGCCGCTGGACAAGGTGCCGGTCGAGACCGTGGGCTACGGTTTGTCGCAGGCGGTCGACGGCTCGGTCTTCCAGTGGAACTTTCCCCTGCTGGGCACGTACTGGACGGCGGCAGACGTCATGATCCAGGACATCGCCAAGAAAGTGGGCGGCGCGGACAAGCTGAAGGGCAAGAGGATCGCCCTGGTCTACCACGATTCGCCGTATGGCAAGGAGCCGATTCCCCTGCTGCAGGCGCGCGCCAAGAAGAATGGCTTCGAACTGCTGCTCTACCCGGTCACCGCGCCCGGGGTGGAACAGAAGTCCACCTGGCTGCAGATCCGCCAGAACCGCCCCGACTACGTGCTGCTGTGGAGCGCGGGCATCATGACGCCCACGGCCATCCGCGAAGCGCAGGCCAGCGGCTACGCGCGCGACAAGATCTACGGGATCTGGTGGGCCGGCTCCGAAGGCGACGTCAAGGACCTGGGCGCCGTGGCCAAGGGCTACAACGCCATCACCATTCACAACAGCGGCGAACCGGGCAAGGTCTCGCAGGACCTGAAGAAGTTCGTCTACGACAAGGGCGAGGGCAGCGACAAGACCGGCAACTCGGTCGGCACGATCGCGCACATGCGCGGCATGATGATTTCCATGCTGCAGGTCGAGGCCATCCGCACCGCCCAGGAGAAATTCGGCAAGGGCAAGTCCATGACGCCGGAGCAGGTGCGCTGGGGCTTCGAAAACCTGGACCTCTCGCAGGCGCGGCTGGAGCAGCTGGGCTTCGGTGAAATCATGCGACCGGTCAAGACCTCGTGCGCCAACCACATGGGAGCGGACTGGGCGCGCATCGTGCAATGGGACGGCGCCAAGTTCAAGGTGGTTTCCGACTGGTACCAATCGGACAAGACCATCGTCGACCCGCTGGTCAAGGAGGCCGCCGCCAAGTACGCCAAGGAAAAGAACATCACTCCGGTCAAGTGCGAAGGCTAGCCGTCCATCATGAGCGCCATGCCGCATGTTCCAACGCCCGCGCCGTCCGGCATCCTGCTGGACGTCAACGGCATCGAGGTCATCTACAACCACGTCATCCTGGTGCTCAAGGGCGTATCCCTGCAGGTCCCCGAAGGGCGCATCGTCGCCCTGCTGGGCGCCAACGGGGCGGGCAAGACCACGACCCTGCGCGCCGTGTCCAATCTGCTGCAGGGCGAACGGGGCGAAGTGACCAAGGGCAGCATCCGCTATCGCGACGAGCGGGTAGACCGGCTGTCGCCCACCGACCTGGTGCGGCGCGGCGTGGTGCAGGTGATGGAAGGCCGCCACTGCTTCGCGCATTTGACCGTGGAGGAAAACCTGCTGACCGGCGCCTACACGCGCCGGCTCGGCCGCGCCGATACGGAAGCCGCGCTGGAACGCGTCTATCGGTACTTCCCGCGGCTCAAGCAGCGGCGCGGCAGCCAGGCGGGGTACACGTCGGGCGGGGAACAGCAGATGACGGCCATCGGCCGTGCCCTGATGGCCAGTCCCACCATGATCCTGCTCGACGAGCCGTCCATGGGCCTGGCCCCGCAGGTCGTCGATGAAATCTTCCAGATCGTGCAGGATCTGAACCGCAAGGAGGGGGTCAGCTTTCTGCTGGCCGAGCAGAATACCAATATCGCGCTGCGCTATGCCGACTACGGCTACATCCTGGAAAACGGCCGCGTGGTCATGGACGGCGACGCCGCGGCGCTGGCCAGCAACGAGGATGTGAAGGAGTTCTACCTGGGCCTGGCCAGCGGGACGCGCCGCAGCTTCCGCGATAGCAAGTTCTACCGTCGGCGCAAGCGCTGGCTGGCCTAGTGGAGAAACGCCGCCATGCTTGATGCTCCGTATTTCGACGCCCTGGAAACCCGCCCGCCCGAGGCGCGCGAAGCCGCCCTCATGGCGGCCCTGCCGCAGGCGATCGCGCACGCCATGGCGCGCGCGCCGGCCCTGGCCGCGCAGCTCGCCGGCGTCGATCCGGGCGGCGTCGCGTCGCGCCAGGCGCTGGCCACGCTGCCGGTATTGCGCAAGTCGGAACTGCTGCAGCGGCAGCAGGCGTGCCGGGAGGCCGGGCTGGCGGACGGCGCCGCCCGCGCGATGGGCGGATACTCGGCGCTGGGCTGGGGCCAGGCCTTGCGCGTCTTTGCCTCGCCCGGGCCGATCTACGAGCCCGAAAGCGCCCGGCCGGACTATTGGCGATTCGCGCGGGCGCTGTACGCCGCCGGCGTTCGCGCCGACGAGCTTGTCTACAACTGTTTTTCCTATCACTTCACGCCTGCAGGCTCGATGCTGGAGACCGCCGCGCATGCGATCGGCTGCACCGTATTCCCGGGCGGTACCGGCCAGACGGAACAGCAGGTGCGCGCCATGCAGGATCTGGCGCCCAGCGCCTATACCGGCACGCCCAGCTTCCTGAAGATCATCCTGGAGAAAGCCGACGAACTGGGTATCGCGCTGCCCACGCTGCGCCGCGCCCTGGTGTCGGGCGAAGCATTTCCGCCGAGCCTGCGCGATTGGCTGGCGGCGCGCGGGGTGGAAGGCTACCAGGCCTACGGCAGCGCGGATCTGGGCCTGATCGCCTACGAGACGCCCGCACGCGACGGGCTGGTGCTGGGCGAGGAGATCATCGTCGAAATCGTACGCCCGGGGACCGGCGATCCGGTCGAAGAGGGCGAAGTCGGCGAAGTCGTCGTGACCACCCTGAATCCGGACTATCCCTTGGTCCGTTTCGGTACCGGCGACCTGTCGGCGGTGATGCCGGGCCTGTCCAGCTGCGGCCGCACCAATACCCGCATCCGCGGCTGGCTGGGCCGCGCCGACCAGGCGACCAAGGTGCGCGGGCTCTTCGTGCATCCCACCCAGGTGGCGGCGGTGCTGCGCCGCCATCCGGAGGCGGTGCGGGCCCGCCTGGTGGTTGGCGGTTCCGTGGGCGAGGACACCATGATCCTGCATGTGGAAGTCACCAACTCGCCGCCCGGCCTGGCCGAAGCCATCGCGCAGTCCGTGCGGGACGTGGCCAAGCTGCGCGCCGACGTGCGGCTGTGTGGCCCGGGCGTGCTCCCCAACGACGGCAAGGTCATCGACGACACGCGCTCGTACGCCTGATGGGGGCATGCCGCCACGCGCAGACAGCATGACGCGCACACTCAAGGGACCGATCCTTGCGGCCATGCCCACGGCGCTGCGCTTCAGTTAAGCTTGCAGCCCGGCGGCGCGTATCGCCCGCACGCATCGATCTCGAGGAAGGAAACACCCATGCGCATCGGCTCCCCATCGCACCTGATCAAGGCATTCCTCGGCACCGCGCTCGTCGCGGCCGCCGCGCACACGGCCCATGCGGGCACCCTGGATATCGTGCGCCAGCGCGGCAGCGTCATGTGCGGCACGACCACCGGGTTTGCCGGATTTTCTGCGCCCGACAACAAGGGCGAATGGCGCGGACTGGATGTGGACCTGTGCCGCGCCGTCGCCGCGGCGGTGCTGGGCGACGCCCGCAAAGTGAAGATCGTGCCCCTGGACGCCCAGCAGCGCTTCACGGCGCTGCAATCCGGAGAAATCGATCTGCTGGCGCGCAATACCACCGTCACGCAGCAGCGCGATACCGCCCTGGGCATTATCCACGCCGGTATCAATTTCTACGACGGCCAGGGCTTCATGGTGCCCAAGTCGCTGAACGTAAAGAGCGCCAAGGAGTTGGACGGCGCCTCGGTCTGTCTGCAGGCCGGCACGTCGAACGAGAACACGCTGGCGGACTGGGCGCGCGCGAACAACGTCAAGTACAAGCCGGTGGTCATCGAGCAGTTCAATGAAGTCGTCAATGCCTTCGCCGCCGGCCGCTGCGATGTGTTCAGTACGGATGCGTCCGGCCTGGCCTCGATCCGCATTTCCAAGCTGCACAATCCGGACGACTACATGGTGCTGCCCGAAATCATCTCCAAGGAGCCGCTCGGCCCCTTTGTGCGCAAGGGCGACGATAACTGGCTGAACATCGTGTCGTGGTCCTTGTCCGCCATGGTGGAAGCGGAGGAATACGGCATCACATCGGCGAACGTCGACGAGCTCAAGGCCAATAGCCAGAATCCCGGTATCAAGCGCATCCTGGGCGTGACGGCCGGCGCCGGCCAGAACATGGGCTTGCAGGAAGACTGGGCCTACAACATCGTCAAGCAGGTAGGCAATTACGGCGAAAGCTTCGAACGCAATGTCGGGCAGGGCAGCCCGCTGAAATTGCAGCGCGGCCTGAACGCGCAGTGGAACAAGGGCGGCCTGATGTACGCCTTGCCCATACGCTGAGCGAAGATACCGCGTGCGGCCGCGGCATGCAGGCGTGCCGCGCCCTAGCCGCCCGCCGCGGGCGGCGCGCCGTGGCGATAGGTGGCCGCGATACGCATGAAGGCTTTTTCCAGCTCGCGGGTGCCGCCCTGGAAGACCTGGGCGCGGCCGGTCCGGCTGATGACGATCAGCCGCTTCGAGAACATCAAGGGTACGAAGCGCGCGCTGCGGATGTCCTGCCAGGCGATCTCGCGCCGCGTCAGCCAGCTCTGGCGCAGGCCCCCGGTGTCTATCGTGGTGATGGACGTTTGCATGAACCAGGCGATCACCGCCAGCCCGAGGAAGCACACCAGGACGACCGCCAGCATGGCCGGATGCATGTTGTCCGTCGACAGCTGGATCAGCGTGGTGACGATTTCCCAGCCCAGCGCGGCCAGGAGTATCCAGGCCAGGATTTTTACCCAGTCCGGCCAGGCCTGGCCGCTCAAGGGAAGTGGCCCGATTTCCTGAAGCAGGGCGGCCAGCTGCAGGCTGGAAGGCGGCGCGTCGGGGTGGTTCATGGCGGTGCGCGTCGACGGTTCGGGCGATGGGGGATGGGATGGACAGCGGCGGCGGCTAGGCCGCCCGCTTCGCGGCGACGGCGTTGCCGGCGCGGCTGGATGACTTGCGGTTCAGCTGCGCCGACATCCATTGCCCGATATCGACCACCGCATCGAAATCGATGCCGGTCTCGATGTCCAGGCCGCGCAACAGATACAGCACGTCCTCCGTCGCCACGTTGCCGGTGGCGCCCTTGGCGTACGGACAGCCGCCCAGGCCCGCTACAGAGGCGTGGAAGATCGAAATGCCGGTTTCCAGCGCGGCCAGGATGTTGGCCAATGACTGGCCGTAGGTATCGTGAAAGTGCCCCGATACCTTGGTGGGGTCGACCACCGCCGTCACCGCGCCCATGACATCGCGCACCCGCTTGGGGGTGCCCACGCCTATCGTATCCGCGACGTCGATCTCGTCGCAGCCCAGCGCCAGATAGCGTTGCGCCACGTCCACCACGGCGTGCACCGGCACGTCGCCCTGGTAGGGGCAGCCCAGCGCGCAACTGATCGACCCGCGCAGGCGCAGGCCCGCATCCTTGGCCGCCGCGGCCACGGGTTCGAAGCGCGCGATCGATTCGGCGATCGAGCAATTGATGTTCTTCTGCGAGAACGCCTCGCTGGCCGCGCCGAAGATGACGACTTCGTCGGCGCCCGCCGCGCGGGCCGCTTCGAAGCCCTTCAGGTTGGGCGTCAACACCGAATACACAAGGCCCGGCCGGCGCGCGATGCCGGCCATCAGTTCGGCGGCGTCCGCCATCTGGGGTACCCATTTGGGCGAGACGAAGGAGGTGGCCTCGATGTTGGGAAAGCCCGCGGCGGCGAGGCGGTTCACCAGTTCGATCTTGACGTCGGTCGGGACGAATTCCTTTTCGTTCTGCAGGCCGTCGCGCGGAGAGACTTCGACGATTTTGACGCGGGTGGGCAAAGACATAATGGATTCCTGGGGCGATACAGGGATATAGGCGGATATTAGTCCTTGCCGGGCTGCCGCGCTCCCGCCAAACGCTGGAAGCGGCCACCATCCACCCGTGCGACCACGCCGGCCAGTTCCAGTTCCAGCAGGCGGGCGTTCAGGGCGGGGCTGTCCAGGCCGGTGCGGGCCAGCAGTACGTCCGGATGGACCGGATCGTAGCCGAGGGCGGCCAGTACGGGATCGCCCGTCGGGTCCATCCTGGCGGGATCGGCGAGGTCTTCGGGACGATGGGCGTCGCGGCCGTCGGGTTCGCGCCGGTCCGCCTGCGCGCCGGGGTCATCGGCGCCATGGCTATCGGGCGTGCCGGGACGGCCCGCAAAGGCGTTGTCCGGGAGCACGCCCAGTTCGTCCGTAATATCGCGCGCCGTTTCGACCAGCTTGGCGCCCTGCCGTATCAAGGCATGGCAGCCGCGCGACAGCGGCGAATGTATGGAGCCGGGAATCGCGAAGACCTCGCGGCCGTTTTCCGCCGCGAGGCGGGCGGTGATGAGCGAGCCGCTCTGGCGCGCGGCTTCGACCACCAGGACGCCGCGGGACAGCCCGGCGACCAGCCGGTTGCGCCTGGGAAAATGGCCGGGGCGGGCAGGGGTACCCAGCGGCAGCTCCGAGACCAGGGCGCCATGGGCGGCGATGCGTTCGGCCAGCGCGCCGTGCCGGGGCGGATAGACCACGTCGATGCCCGTGCCCATGACGGCCACCGTACCGGCGCCGCGCGGGCCCGCATCCAGCGCTCCTTCGTGCGCGGCGGCATCGATGCCTTGCGCCAGTCCGCTGACCACGCGCCAGCCTTGTCCGGCAAGGTAGCGCGCAAAGGCGCGCGCGGTCTCCATGCCCCCGGCCGTGGCGCTGCGCGCCCCGACCACGGCCAGTGCCGCGCCCGTCAGGAAGGCCGGATCGCCGCGCACGTAGAGCAGCAGCGGCGGGTCCGCCGTATCGAGCAGCGCGGACGGATAAGCGGGGTCGGCCAGCGTGACGATATGCCGTCCGTCCAGGCTTGCCCATTCCAGGGTCCGGTCGATCGACTCCGCCATGTCGGGCGGCGCGGCGGCGCCCAGTTGCCGCGCCAGTTCCGGCGGTACGTGGCGGGCGAGCGCGCTGGCCCGCATGGCATAGATGGCGTCCGGCATGCCGGCGGCGCGCAACAGGGCGATGGCGCCGACCAGGCCCAGGCCGGGTTCCAGGGAAAGCCGTAGCCAGGCGGCCAACTCATCAGTGGGGAGGTGCAAAGGCATGGGCGGCAGTGTCGCATGCGCGGTGCGTCCACGGCCGCCGGAGGTGACCACCGCGCGACAGCGCAGCCCATCGCCCGGTTAGCGGAAAACTATTAGAAATCAGGCGCTTGATGAATTATCATGATGGCTGTCCCAATCTTGCACCGTTTCCTCCCGTGGCTGACGCACTGGCCGCGGGATACGTCGTTTTCCATGGCTTTGCTCAATATCCTTCGCTATCCCAACCCGCGTTTGCACATCAAGGCCAAACCGGTGGCGGAAGTGGACGACCGTATACGCCAATTGGTGCGCGACATGGCCGAAACCATGTATGACGCCCCCGGCGTCGGGCTGGCCGCCACCCAGGTCGACGTCCATGAGCGCGTCGTGGTCATCGACGTGTCCGAGGAAGGCAACCAGCTGCTGACGCTCATCAATCCGGAAATCACCTGGAAGAGCGAGGAAAGGCAGACCTACGAGGAAGGTTGCCTGTCCGTGCCCGAAATCTACGACGAGGTCGAACGCGCGGCCCGCATCCGCTTCAAGGCCCTGGACGCGCAGGGGCAGCCGTACGAGCGCGACGCCGAAGGCCTTTTGGCCGTCTGCGTCCAGCACGAGCTGGATCACCTGGACGGCAAGGTGTTCGTCGAATACCTGTCCCCGCTCAAGCAGAACCGCATCAAGACGAAGCTGCGCAAGGCCGAACGCGACGCCGTGCGGGCTTGACCATGCGGGTCGTCTTCGCTGGCACGCCCGAATTCGCCCGTACCGCGCTGCGCGCCATCCTGGCCGCCGGCCATACCGTGCCGCTGGTGCTCACGCAGCCGGACCGGCCCGCCGGGCGCGGGCTCAAGCTCACCCCCAGCCCGGTCAAGCAGACGGCGCTGGAAGCCGGCATCCCCGTGGCCCAACCCCGCAGCCTGCGGCTGGACGGACGTTATCCGGACGAAGCGGCGGACGCACGCCAGGCCCTGGCGGCGGCGGCGCCGGATGTCATGGTCGTGGCGGCCTACGGGCTGATCCTGCCGCAATGGGTGCTGGACCTGCCCGCGCACGGCTGCCTGAACATCCATGCCAGCCTGCTGCCGCGGTGGCGCGGCGCCGCCCCCATCCAGCGCGCCATCGAGGCCGGCGATCCCAAAACCGGCATCACCATCATGCAGATGGACGCGGGCCTGGACACCGGCGACATGTTGCTCGTGCGCGAGGTGCCCATCGGTGCGGCGCAGACGGCGGGCGAGTTGCATGACGTCCTGGCGGACACCGGCGCGGCGGCCATCGTGCAAGCCCTGCAGGCCCTGGGCTCGGCGGGCCTGAATGCCGTCCCCCAGCCCGAAGAAGGCGTCACCTACGCCGCCAAGCTGGACAAGGCCGAAGCCGCGCTGGACTTTTCGCTGAGCGCGGACGTGCTGGCGCGCCGCGTCAGGGCCTTCAATCCGGTTCCGGGCGCCACGCTGCGCCTGCCCGGCCTGGATGATCCCGTGAAAGTCTGGCGCGCCGAGGCGCTGCCGGGCGCCTCCGCCGCGCCCCCGGGGACCGTGCTGCGGGCCACGCCGGACGGTATAGACGTGGCCGCGGCCGAAGGTATCCTGCGCCTGCTGGAATTGCAGAAGGCGGGCGGCAAGCGCCAGCCCGCGGATATATTCGTGCGGAGTTGGCAGGCGCCCGCCTGAGGCCGCTCGCCGGGGTCAGTACAGGGTCTTGCCGACGCGCTCCGGCAATTCCCGGTCGTACGCTTCGCCGTCGAAGCGATCCCCGATCAGGTCGCGCAGGATGCGCCCCGTGCTGGGCAAGGCGCTGCGCGGCAACTGCGCGGCCGGATCCCAGAGCCGGGACCGCACCACCGCGCGGGAACACTGGAAGAACACCGTGTCCACGTGCACCACCAGTACCGACCGCGGTGGCTTGCCGTCCACCGCCAGCCGTTCCAGCAAGGCGGGGTCGATGCTGATATCGGCCCGGCCATTGACCCGCAGGGTTTCGCCGATGCCCGGCACCAGGAACAGCAGCGCCACGCGCGGGTCGGCGATGATATTGCGCAAGCTGTCGACGCGGTTGTTGCCCCGCCGGTCCGGTATAAGCAGCGTCTTGTCATCGTGGACCTCAACGAAGCCCGGCGCATCGCCACGCGGCGAAACATCCAGCCCGTCCGGCCCGCTGGTGGCCAGGGCGACGAAAGGCGCTGCCCGGATGAAGGCACAGTAATTGGCATGCAGCGAGGCGGTTTCCTTCAGCAAGGAGGCCTCGCCGGGTTCCCCGTAGCGCGCGGTCAATGCCTCCACGCTGGTTATACGGTGTGCGTCGTCGATCTTCATGGGGCGCCGGTTCACAGGTCTATGCGTACGCTGCGTTTTCCGATTCAACGCTCGGTGGTCGCGCACGCGGGCGCCGGTATCGTAGCGCACTCGCGTGACATGCAGCACCGCCGCACGCCACGCGCGGATGTCTGTTGACGCAGCCCAGGGCCGACGCGCTCATGTCGATAGGATTTTTCCAGGCTGTTTTCAGATCGCTATCCCGCCGGGAGGGGCGGGCGCCGATGGCGGCGTCCACACGCGCCTGGCTACCATCGGGCTGTCTATGGCCAGTGGCGGACGTGCCCGGACCTGCAAGCCCGGGTCAGCCCGGCTCCGCGGCACACCGCCATGGCTGCTTGGAAGGAGCGGTTCATGCCAACGATGACCTTGGACGCTGTCCCGGCGCCCACCTACGCGGCGCCTCCGATGTGCGCGCAATGCAATGCGGGGCATTTCAGCGCGCGGCCGGGGCCGGGCAAGCGCGTGCTCAAACTCTTCAAATCGGCGCGGCCGATAGCGGCCATCCGTAGCGGGCTGTCGCTGTTGCGCGCGCGGTGCACGGCCAAGTCCCGGATCAAGGCCATGCGCATGTGGTCCGAGCGCATGATCCATGACGCATCGCCCGGCCACGCCGCGCTGGGGGCCGCCGGCAACGGCGGCGATGGGGCCTACGCGGCGGCGCGCAGGCAAAGCCTGTTTGCGCTCGCCACCGCGGGGCTCTCCCGGGAGATCCGGCCGGATGTTTTCCACGCGCTGGTGCAGCGCTACTGCCGCAAGGCCGATACCACCCATTTATACGCCCTGCATGCCGCCCTGCGGCATGGTGGGGCGGGGTTGCATTGTCCGCATGAGGACCCGTGGGCCAGCGATGCGGTCGGGATGGCGAAACATGTGTTCTCCACGGCGGTTGCCGCGGAACTGCTCCAAAGGTCCGCGCGCTTCGCCAGCGGGCAAAGCGTCGCCGGCAGTGGCGCCGCCGTGGACGGCGAAGGTCCCACACGCCGGGTACGCGGCATCAGCAGGGGCAGCGACGACAGTAACGGCAGTGACGACAGCAACGGCTTCTGCGAAGGACGTTCCGGCAGCAGAAGCCTCGGCGGGAGGAGCTTCAGCGGCGGCAGCCTGCGCAGCTTCGACGGTTTGCGCGATGCCGACAGTTTCCGCAGCATCGAAAGTTTCGACACCTTCGCGAGCGTCGAAAGCTCGGACAGCTTTGCAAGTATCGCAAGCATCGAGAGCATCGGCAGCCTCGCCAGCCTGGCGACTGCCGCGAGTTCCGTGGCATCGACGGGCACGGACAGACCGGGGTCCGACGCGGGGGACGATGGCATGGATAACCTGCAGGCCGCGCTCGCCAAGGCGTTCGTCCGTTTCACGGTGGGGGTGCAGGGGGCGGGGGACGCCGGGACAGCGACGATATGGCTGCGAGCGGCGGTGGAGGGGCTTTCCGACGCGCAATTGCGCGCGCTCGGCGCGGTCCGTGCCTCTCTTGCCCATGCCCAGGACAGCGCGCGCGACCTGGCCTCGGAAAGCGGCGACATCATGCCGCCGAACCATCTTGACCGCTTCATCGACGAGCTTCATCTGCAGGTGACGGCGTGCGCGAAATCACGACTCGATGGAATGGCGCGGAATGTCCGTCACGGCGTCGCGGTCTGGCGCAACGAGGGGCTGTCCCCGCGCGGCGCGGCCCACTGGGCCAGGGAGCGCCTGAGCGAGGGCCTGCACGCCCGGCGGTATGAAACCATCGCCGCGGACTTCGCGCACGATCGGCTGCTGCCGGAATTGCTGGCCCGGTCGCTGGCCGCTCAGGCGTGGCCCGACGTGGAAGCCTTCGTGTTCGATCTCGATGCGGCGACGTTGGCACAGATCGAGACCGGCCTCGGGTATCTGGCGCGATCCGATGAAGGCCGGGCATTGCTGGCCCGGCATCCGGACTTCGAGCATGCCGTACATCAGGAATGCCGGCGACGGCCGCCGTCCCTGCCGGCGGTCCTCGATGTCAGGCGCCAGGCGCTACGGGCATCGGTGATGGCGGGCGATCGGTACGGTGCGGCCCAGGCCCTGCGCGACTTGGCGTTGCAGGCCAGGCAATCGCTGGGTGAGGGGTCGACCTTGCAGGACGTGCTGCCGCTGGAGGCCTTGCACGCCTTGCGTGAAACCGTGGGGCAGGCCGTGGCCACGCTGTTCCGTGACCCGTCCAATCCGTCGGGTCCCTTGGACGCCGTTTCGCTGTCCCGGTTGTCCAATGAAGAGATCGAAATGCTGCGCCATGCGGAAGACCTGGCCCCCCTCGATCTCGCCGTATCGTCCACGGCGCTTGGCACGGTCTGGAAGGAACGAAGCCAGCCGCACCGCCAGCTTGCCGTCGCGCATGCCAAGGCGCTTCTCGATGAACTCGCGCGGCCGGGCGACGATTCGCGCGATGCCATGCGCCGGCTCTACGACTGTGCCCAAGCCGCCTCGCGCGCATGGCACATGCAGGTCCAGATCCAGGCCGCCGGCCTGGACGATTGGGCAGACATCGCAGAGGCCATCATGGCCGACGCCATCCGGCAGATGGACGAAGAGGGCGGCGACAGACTGCGTGGCGAACTGGCCCATGCGGCGGGCCGCATGGACTGGAGCGCCGATGCCTTGTCGTCGATTGCATTGTCCGTCAACGAACAGTTCGAGGACGAAGACCTGGCTCCGGAACGGAATCCCGCCTACAGGACCGGTTCATTCATGCGCGCGGCGGCGTTCCTCGGGACTGCCCTCGCCATGCAGCTGGACGAACGTCGCGCACAAGGGCCGGCGCCCGCGTCGACTGCCGGCGTCGCGGCGGACCGCGGGCCCACGCCAGCATGGAAGGCGTCGTTCCCTCACGCGGTCGCCGAGCTGTTCGGCGTGGTGTGCGACAGCGATTGCCAGGAAGGCCGGATGGCCATGGATCCCGAACAGTACACGGTATTCGAGCAATGCCTTACCGAGCCGATACCGATCAAACGCATCGTTCCCGTGACGATTGATGTCGGGACCGACCCCGGCGCGGGGCAACGCGTCGTCGGCGTGGACACGCAGTTCATGCGCGATGCCATCCAGCGCACCAGTGCCTGGTTTTCGGTCAGCGGCGTGGACCATGGGGGCCACCCGGTCCCGTACAGTACGTCGGATTCAGCGCCGTCGGAGGATACCCATGTCGCCGGCATCAAGCGCGGTTTGCTGGCGCTCCATCGCCTCGCGGGTCCGGACACCGCACAGTTGTCGAACTACATGACGCAGATCCCGGGCGCGGGGTTCCTGGCAGCCCTGATGGTCTGCGCCCATCGATCGCCGATCAAGCTGGCCGACGGCCGTGTGGTGATGCCCGGGGGCGGCGGAGAAACGCATGTGGACATCACGCGGCACGCCGATGGGTCGTACCGGCTGGCCACCACCATCACGATCAGTGAAATGCGGACCTGCGCAGTATTCGACGGAGATGGCAGGGCGGAGGGGATGAAGCTGGACCCGGCGAAGAGCTACGCTTCCGTGTCGTATGAAACTCGCCTGCGCTTCTCGCCCAATGGCACGCAAACCATCGAGATGACCGCGCCCGTTACGCTGCAGTATCGCCTGGCGCAGGCGTCGTAGCGCGTCGGCGCGCGGCGCACGCGGGCCTTGGCGGGGACGCTGCGCAGGCCTCAGCCGAAGCGGCGCAACGCCTCCAGGCCCGGTATGGCGGGCATGTCGGCCAGCGCCGAGCGGTGCAGCCAGGGATACGGCAGTCGGGTCACCCAGCCGAACACCGCCGGCATCGTTTCAGCGGGCAGCGTCTCCATGGCTTCTATGGTGATGGTCAATTGCCTGACCCGGTGTGGCCGCGGCTGGAACAGCCAGTCGTAGCGGCCCCACCCCACCCGGACCTGGCCGCTGGCTTTTTCCGTCATGGCGACCATCCAGCCGCAGCTGAATTTGTCCAGCACGGCGCCTGACGCCGGGCGGTCCAGGTAGAAGGTGTAGACATTCTCATAGGTCTGGCCGAACTTGCGCACCAGCGTGTCGGCGATGGCCGCTTCCCCCGCGACCTCGCCGGGAAACGCGATGGCCTGCGTCTTCAACACCATGCGCAGGCTAGCGTCCTCCGCGAAGGCGCGCTTCATGTACCAGGGACGGTTCTCGTCCTTGGCATGGAAATAATCGCGCAGGAGTTGTTCGGTCGTGGTCGAGGCGTCCGCATCGGCTGACATGGTGTCTTCCCTTGATTTTCCTTGGTATGGCGTCGTGCGGGCCGGGGCGTCCGTTATTTGGCGGGTTCGATCCACTTCGATACGGTCGGGGGCGTGTATTGGGCGAAACGCTCCAGCAGCACGCCGGGGTCGCTTTCCACGGCCAGCATGGCGCGGTGCTGCGGTCGCATGAACGCTTCTTCCACCGTATGGTCCAGGAAGGCCGTCAAGCGGTCGAAGTAACCCGCGATATTCAGCAGCCCGCACGGCTTGGCATGAAAGCCCAGCTGCGCCCACGTCCAGGTTTCGAAGATTTCCTCCAGCGTGCCGACTCCCCCGGGCAGCGCGACGAAACCATCGGCTTTCTCGGCCATGAGGGTTTTGCGCTCGTGCATGGACGCCACGATGTGCTGCTCGGTCAGGTGCTTATGGGCCAGCTCTTTCCTCACCAGGGCCTCGGGTATCACGCCGATCGCCCGGCCGCCATGGGCAAGGACCGCATCCGCGAGGATGCCCATGATGCCCGCGCTGGAACCTCCATACACGAGTCCCAGTCCGCGCTGGGCCAACTCGCGGCCGAATGCGCGGGCGGCTTCGGCGTAGACCGGCTGCCGGCCGGCGTTCGAGCCGCAGTACACACAGATGTTTTCGAGTGTCATGAGTTGTTGGGAGCGCCCGCTCCACGTTACGAATTATTTGCCTGCCCGCCGGGCGAAGCTCGTTAGTGTACGCATATTTCCGAGGGCAGCCGGGGTGCCCGTCCTTCCGCTCGCGATACGTTTCGACACAGCCATCCGAGGGGCCGGGCATACACTGATTTTCGATCGAAACGCAGCGCCAAGGCGCCGTTTTGCCCTGTGCCAAGACAAGGAGAGCAGTGAAATGGATATACCCAACACATCCTCGAACGGCGGCAACTTCCAGGTCGACATCCAGGCCATCCGCAAGAAAGCGCGCCAAGGCATCGAAGACGGCGCGGTCACCGACACCTACCGTGCCGATCGCGAGACGGTACTGCGCCTGCTGAACGAAGCGCTCGCCACCGAAGTGGTCTGTGTGCTGCGCTATAAGCGCCATTTCTTCATGGCCCGCGGCATGAACGCCGAACCGGTCGCCGCCGAGTTTGCCGAGCATGCCACCCAGGAACAGGAACACGCGGATCGCCTAGCCGAGCGCATTGTGCAACTGGGCGGCGCACCGAACCTGAACCCGGAGGGCCTGACGCGGCGTAGCCATTCGGAATATGTCGAGGCCGGTTCGCTTGAAGACATGATCAAGGAAAACCTGGTCGCCGAGCGGATAGCCATCGATAGCTATCGCGCGATGGTCGACTACATCGGCGACAAGGATCCCACCACGCGCCGGCTGCTGGAAGAAATCCTGGCCGTCGAAGAGGAACACGCCGACGACCTGGCCGATTTCCTGGCCTGACCGGATGGCGTCCGGGGCGACGCGCCCGGCATGGCCGGGCCGTCGCCCTTTTTATTGTTCGACCACGTCCGCCCAGAGGTCATATTCATCGGCATCGGTCACCGTTACGCGGACCATGTCGCCCGGTTTCAGGGGGCGTTCGGACGCCACGTAAACGCTGCCGTCGATTTCCGGCGCATCGGCGCTGCTGCGGCCGATGGCGCCGTCCTCGTCCACTTCATCGATCAGCACATCGATTTCGCGGCCGACCCGCGCCTGCAGGCGCTCGGCCGAAATGGCCTGCTGGTGGACCATGAAGCGGTCCCAGCGTTCCTGCTTGACCTCATCGGGCACCGCGTCCGCCAGCGCGTTCGCCGGAGCGCCTTCCACGGGCGAATACTGGAAACAGCCGACGCGGTCCAGCTGTGCTTCGCTCATCCAGTCCAGCAGGTATTGGAAGTCTTCCTCGGTCTCGCCGGGGAAACCGACGATGAAGGTGGACCGCAGCGTCAGGTCGGGGCACTCCTGGCGCCAGCGCTTGATGCGCGCCAGGGTCTTGTCCTCGAAAGCCGGCCGCTTCATCGCCTTCAGGATACGCGGGCTGGCGTGCTGGAACGGGATGTCGAGATAAGGCAGGACCTTGCCCTCGGCCATGAGCGGGATCACTTCGTCCACATGCGGATAGGGATAGACGTAGTGCAGGCGCGTCCAGACGCCCAGCTCGGACAGCGCCGCACAGAGCTCCGTCATGCGCGTCTTGACCGGCCGCCCATTCCAGAAGCCGCTGCGGTATTTCAGGTCCACGCCATAGGCGCTGGTGTCCTGCGAGATGACCAGCAGTTCCTTGACGCCGGCCTTGACCAGCCGCTCCGCTTCATTCAGCACGTCGCCCACCGGCCGGCTGACCAGATCGCCGCGCATCGACGGAATGATGCAGAAGCTGCAACGATGATTGCAGCCTTCCGATATCTTCAGATAGGCATAGTGGCGGGGGGTCAGCTTGACGCCCTGCGGCGGGACCAGGTCCACATAGGGATTGTGGTCCGTACGCGGCGGGGCGGCCTCGTGCACCGCGCGCACGACCTGCTCGTACTGCTGCGGTCCCGTCACGGCGAGCACGCTGGGATGCACGCTGCGGATGGCGGACTCCTCCACCCCCATACAGCCCGTCACGATGACCTTGCCGTTCTCGGCCAGCGCCTCGCCGATCGCCTCCAGCGATTCCGCCTTGGCGCTGTCGATGAACCCACAGGTATTGACGAGCACGACATCCGCGTTGTCATACGATGGCGTGACCTCGTAGCCTTCCGTGCGCAGTTGGGTAAGGATACGTTCGGAATCGACGAGTGCCTTGGGACACCCTAAAGACACCATCGCTACGCTCGGGGTCCGGTTCGTTGCCATCTGGGAATCCAGTTCGTCTAGATAAAGCCGCTAGTTTATAGCGACTCGGGACAACGATGCCCGCGCAGGCCGTGGGCGCCAGCGCTGTCGCGTCCCGATATCCGAACGGTGGCTCGACCGGCACGGGATGAAGCAATCCCGGCGGTCTCGTCGCCGCGAAGGCGTTGTGCCGAACGGTAGAGCATCAAGCCCGGTAACGGCCCCGCCGGCGCCTAAGTGGCGGCGCTTCCATACACGATTATCTTGAGATTGCCATCGCCGTCTTGCACTTGTTGGCAGATCTCGGCATGGGAATCGCCGTTGATGTCGCCCGCCAGCCAGCTCAGCGCGTCCGCGAAGACGGCCATATCACCGCGCCAGATCTCTTCGATGTTGCCGCCGACCCACCCGTACACGGCCATGCCCAACATGCCGATGTCGTTTTTCCACAGCTGGCATATCTCCATTTTTTCGTCGCCATTGAAATCTCCAATATGCCAGGATAGAGCTCGTGGGCCTTCGGTCAGATCGAGATTGTGGGTGATGAAATCCATCTGCCCCTCCTCGGCTTTCCACCCAAAGACGGCGGCGCGCAGGGCGGTGCCGTCCTGATTCTCAAACATCTGGATCACCTCGGCCTTTTTGTCGCCGTCGATATCGCCTATCTGCCAGCTAACCGCGCTCGTGCTATCTGAATTGCCGATGACCCCGTGCTTGGAAGAGATGACTTCCATGTGGCCATTCTGGGCGTCACCGATCCAGCCGTAGACGATCATGGCCACGTGGGATTCGAACTCGTATACCTGTATGACCTCGTCCTGGCCATCGCCGTTGACATCGCCGATCAGCCAGGCCAGCGACGCATCGGCGCGTTCCACGCTGCTTACATTGAATGAGTTCCAGATCGCTTCCATTTCTCCGCCTTCGGAGTCTTCAGTCCAATCCCAGATGGTCATGCCCACGGAGCTGGCGTAATTCCATACCTGGCAGATACTGCGCTTGAAGCCTTTGGGGTGACAGATATTCCCCGACAGCCACGCCGTTGCCGGCGTACCGTGCCCGGTCTGTGAATGGTGGCCGATGGTCACGATTTGCCCGCCTTGCAGTCCGTAGACGATTATTCGGACGTCGTGCCCGGTACCATCGAAATCGATTACCTGACAGATCTCGTCGGCCCTGTCGCCATTGACATCCGTGATCAGCCAGGCGACCGCCGATGCGTCGTTCCCCGTGTCATCGGCATTGGGATTGACTGTCTTCATGCCCATCGCGCTGCCATCCCACTGGTAGGCAAGTATGCCCAGCCGGCCGAAGCCGTTGGGCCACGGTTGGCAGATAAGGTCTTGCCCGCGCTCCTTCAGGGCGCCGATCAACCACGTCTTTGCGTTCGCGCCTTCGTTTGGCGATTCCATTTGGGAAATCTTCTTCATGCCGGGCCACGTGCCATTCGCATGACCAGCGCTGGCAGCGGATAGCTCGCCATCGCTTTCGTTTTGACTATTTGCCATGACCGCTCCAGAAGGATGTCAGTGGATATATCGCCAGGACGCTCGCGTATGCATGTTAGATATGCATGGCGAAGTCCGGGAGTAATGCATATCGACAAATTGCGAGGCGCGGTCGAGCGGCTCGATTCAATCGCAGGCGTCGGCAGAAACAGGCCGTTGGGGGGCCTCGTCGCGGGCGATGCGCCACCCGCCGGCTTGCTGTGCTCAGTTGGCAGGGAAGGACGCCCCGCCTATTTCCACCGAGCTCAAGTAGCACCCGGTTCCGATATGCGCCTTGATGCCGGTGCGCAGGATATAGGCTCTTTGCAGCAGGTTGTTTATGTTGGGATCGCCGCTCGCGGCGGTGTAGTTGCTGCCGCAAGAAGGATCGGCGCTTCCGAACTCTCCCGTGAAGTTGTATCGATAGATATTGTTCGCATCATCCTTGTTCCAGTTGCCCTTGGTGGCCGTTACGCCCAGAACGCCTGTATTGACGATAGTGGGGTCACTGGACGATGTATTCCGGGGAGCCCCGGCGGCCGAGGTATTTTGATCGTTATGGGGCTTCAATCCGGAGCAGCCGGACAGGGCCAATCCCAGGCAGAGCAGGATAAATCGCTTCATCGCATCATCTCCTCGAGGAGCGGGGCCCGCGGCGTCCGGGTACGGCCCCACGGCGCATCCAGATCGAACACGGCGGCGCGTGCGCCGCTTTCGATCGGTCATTGGGGATCGATCTGTACCGTATCTATGGTGCAGTCGTTCGAGATGCCGAAGTCCACGGCCATCCCCGACATGAAAGCCGATTGGAGTAGCGTGTTGATATTCGCGTCTGCGCTTTTTGCGTCCCATGTGTTCGGGCACGCAGCCGCATTGGCGATGGTGCCGTCGAATTTATAGTAATAAACCCAATAACCCTTCGTGTTGTCATTGCCGTCCGAGTTGACCCAGTTGGTCTTGATGGCCGATATGGTGTTGGGTCCGTTATTGGTATCGGCCGCATGAGCGGCGGGGCTGTGCGCCAACAGTGCGAGAAAGCACGAAGCAATGACTGTTCTCATGGCGGGTCTCCGGGAGCAGGTGGGCCCATCTTAGGCGGAGCCCGGCAGGTCGCCGGATGATCGCGGGGTAATTCCTTGTGACCTCGAATGTCCGCTGGAGTGCTTCGGTCGGTATCGTCCTCGATCCAGGCCTTGAAGCATGCGCGGCGCGTTCCCAATAGGGGGGCGATGCTCCATCGCAGGTTCTGGCGCAGGCGTAATTTCGCGGCCCGGGGGCCGCAACGTGGTGGCGCCGCCAGGTCCGGGGGCGCACCGATGCGGGCTCTGTCACACCGTCGCGACGCGTGGGAACCGGACCGTCAGGTGAAAGCCTTCTTGCGCCGGCATTTCGACCAGTTCCGCGTTGTGCAGCCGCGCGATGCGGGCAACCAGCGCCAGGCCGATGCCGGTCCCTCGTTCTTCCTGCCCCGGTACACGAAAGAACCTGTCGTAAATGCGGCTTCGGTATGCCGCTGGGATGCCGGGCCCGTCGTCGGAAATGGCCAGTACCGGCGTCGTGCCCTGGAGGCCGCAGGAAACGGCGATGTGTCCGGCCACCGGGGTGTACCGGATGGCGTTATCCAACAGGTTGCCGAGCAGGATGCCGAGCGCGTCGATGTTGCCCAGTACCGGACAGGCCTGTGCGGTGACGGATATTTTCTGCGACTTGCGTGCGGCATCGCCTTCGAAGTCGCGCGCGACCAGATCGATAATGTCGGCCAGGTCGACGGCTTCCATGGCGCATACGTCGTCCGAATCCAGGCGCGCCTGGTCCAGCAGTTGTTCCACGATACGGGTCGCGCGGGCGGCGACACTCTGGAGTTTGGCGACTTCGGTACGCGTGGCCGGCACATCCGCCGCGGACGCGGCGCGCTGGGCCTGTGCCTGGATGGCGGCCAAGGGCGTGCGCAGTTCGTGGGCCGCATCCGCGATCAACTGGCGTTCGCGTTCCAGCGCCGCGTCCTGCCGCGCCAGCAGGTGATTGATGGCCAGCACGAATGGCCGGATCTCGCCAGGCAGATTGCGTTCCTGCAACGGTGAATTGTCGAAGGGCGGCCGGCCGGAGATGGTGGCCCGCGCCTGATCGAGCGGGCGCAGGCTGAGATGGATGGCCGTCCACATAATGACCGCCAACAGGAGGAATATGCCCGCGGCCGCGATGGCGCCCTCCCTGACCCACTGCCGGTACGTTGCGTCCAGGCCTCTCTGGCTACGGGCGGTTTGGACCTGTATGGTTCCCGTCGCGTCCGATATCGCATATACGCGCCATTCTTCGCCGCCGACGATGTTGTATCCATAGCCGGCAGTGAAATCGGGCTTCAAGGGGGCGTCGGGCGTGATGGGGGAGCGCAGGACCAGTTTTCCGGTCGGCATATGCCAGACCTGGAAAATGGTCTCCGTTACGGGGTCCTCCACGGTATCCGCCAGGCTGTACGCCGCGACCGAGCCGTCGGGCGACAGCGTTCTGGGAATGGATTCCACGGTCAGGCGCGCGATATCGCGCAGCCGTTCGTCCACATAGCCGGTTTCCGGCAGGTTCAATTCCCAGGCGCGCAGGGAATACCACGCTGCACCGAAGGCGATGATGCCGACCAGCATGCCGCACAGCAGCCGGACACGCAGGCTTTTCATGGGAGCGGCGAGATCGCGCCATCGTTTCATGGCTTTGCGTCGCCCACCTGATAGCCGAAGCCATGGACGGTTGCGATCAGGTCGTTGCCGAGCTTGCGTCGCAATTGGTGCACGTATACCGCAACCGTGTTGCTTTCTATGGTGCCATGCCGCCCATAGACCGCATCCTCCAATTGCTCGCGCGTGACGATGTGGCCCTGGCGTTCGAGCAGCGCGACCAGCGTGCGGTATTCGTGAATGCTGAGTTTCACCGGGTTTCCGGCCCGCATGACCAGCCGACGTGCCGGATCGACGTGTACATCACCGATTCGCATCAGCGGAACGACGCGGTGGCTGGCACGCCGTGTCACTGCGCGGACCCGCGCCAGCAGCTCCTCCGTGGGAAAGGGCTTCACCAGATAATCGTCGGCGCCGGCGTCCAGGCCCTTGATGCGATCGCTGAGCCGGTCGCGCGCGGACAGAATAAGCACCGGGGTGGCGTCGTAGCGTTCCCGTATGGATTTCAGGATCTCCAGGCCGGAACCGTGGGGCAGCTGCAGGTCCAGCAGTATTGCGTCGTAGCCGTGGTCCGTCAACGCGGCGCGCGATTGCGCGGCATCGGTCGACCAGTCGACCCGGTAACCCGCCTCTCGCAGACTGCCGCATAGGGCGTCCCCCAGCATGGGGTCGTCCTCGATTAGCAGTATGTGCAAGGTATGCCTCCGGTGGTGGAACCGCCGCAGATTATCGGCGCAAAATTAAAAAACTTTTAAAACGCCTTCTCGATAATGCCGCTCCTGAAAGGCCTCCGTCCGGTGGCCATGCGAGAAGGTGGATCGATGGAAAGCCAATCAAAAGGACTGCGCCACGGCGCTGTGTCAGTGGCACTGCAGCGGGTGCAGGCAGCGCGGATGGCGCTGTGGGCCGCGTCGTCGCTGCTGGCGGCCGGCGCCGTCAATGCGCAGAACAGCGTGGGGCTGGGCGTGGGCGTCGTGCCGGAGTACACGGGCGCGAAGGATTATCACGCGGTCCCGGTGCTGGAGCTGTCTTACCGGCGTGGCGCATTCTTCATCGACACCAGCGACGGCCTGCCCGCGCTGGGCCTGCAGCGCGATCTGGGCCAGGACTGGCAGGCGGGGGTTTTCGTGGGGATGCGCCTGGGGCGGGACGCCGACGACCACGATCGCCTGGAGGGATTGGACGATATCGACGCGCATGGGACCGTCGGCACCTTCCTGCGGTGGCGGCCGGGCCCCTGGCGTATCAGCACGACACTGACCCAGGCGCTGCATGCCGGCTACGGCACCCGCGTGCAGCTCAACGGTTCCTATGCAATCTGGGACGCCGGCCGCAACACCGTGCGCCTGGGCGCGGAGACCACCTGGGGCAGCCATGACGATATGTCCCGCTGGTTCGGCGTCACCACCGCGGAGGCCGCGCGCAGCGAGGCCGGCCTGGGCCGCTATTCGGCAGGGGCCGGCTTTCGCTCGGCCACGCTCTACGCCAACTGGCGCTATGCCATCGATCCCCGGTGGACCCTATCGACTTCCCTGGGCATACGCACCTTGCTCGGCGATGCCCGCGACAGCCCGATTGTGGAGCGTCGAACTGCGCCGTACGGGGCGGTGGGAATCAGTTATCGGTTTTGACGCGCCACGGCCCCCAGGCGACGGCCTGGCGGGTCGCCAACCAGGACATCGGCACGCCGCTACGCCGCCTCCCGCAAGGCGCCGCCGTTGCGGGCGATGTCAAGAAATGCGGTCAGCGCGCTGGAGACATAGCCGTCGCGGCGGCGAATGAACACGGTCTGTACCCTGGCTTGCTCGGGCGGCAGGCGGTGTATCGCCACCTTGCCTGCCTTGGCGGCGGCCGCAACGACGCCGCGCGGCAGCAGGGTGACGCCGACGCCGGCCGCGACGCAGCTGACGATAGTGTCGAGCGAGCCGAACTCCAGCGGCTTGGCGGCGATCATGCCCATCTCCGCCAGGATGGCTTCCAGCCGCAGGCGGTAGGAGCAACCCATCTGGAACACGATGGTTTTCACGTCGCCGACATTCGCGAGCGCGCGCAGGGAGCGAATGGAAGGGGAAGTGACCATGACCAGTTCTTCCGTGAACATCGTTTCCTGGACCAGGTCCGGATGGTTGATGGGGCCGGCGACAAAGGCGCCGTCCAATCCGCAGGCCACCACCTCGCGCGAAAGCCCGGCCGTCGTTCCAGCGCTGATGACCAGCCGCACCTGCGGATAGGTCTTGGCGAAAAGGCTTAGCAGGGGAGCAAGCCGCAGCGCCGTGGTGGTTTCGAGTCCACCGAGCTGCAGCTGCCCGTTGGGATCGCCATCGTCGCGCGCCGCCGCCTGCGCTTCGGCAAGCAGCCGCCGGATGCGGCCGGCGAACGGAAGCAGGCGCTCAGCCGCAGGGGTTGCCGTGACGCCCCGCGCATGGCGCTGGAACAACACCACGCCCAGGGATTCCTCCAAAGACCTTATGCGCGCGGTGACGTTGGATTGGACGGTGTGCAGCTCGACGGCGGCGCGGTTCATGCTGCCGTGCCGGGCGACGGCTTCCAGTGTCTTCAGATCTGCGATTTCCATGGCTGGTGTTCCGGCTGTTGCAGGGCGCGGTATCGCTTGGGGTAGCGGGATGGCGCGGTTTGGTCCGTACCGCGCGACGGCGTAGCGCCTGCAGGATATCTGCCAAACAGATAGCCGATATCTGGCAAATTCATTTCCTTAGATTAGAGCGGGCGCGTAATCTTTGTCCATCGAGATTTTCCTGTGGAAGCCCCATGGACGACGCCACCGCCCTGGATGATGTCAGTGCGCCGCGGACCCCGCCGGCGAATGCCATTTGGGCGACGCTGGCCGCCTTCTGCGCCAGCCTGGTGGGAATCGGGCTGGCGCGCTTCGCATATACCCCTTTGCTGCCCGCGATCGTGGGCGCGCACTGGTTCGAGGCCGCGGCGGCCGCCTACCTGGGCGCCGCCAACCTGGCCGGCTACCTGGTGGGGGCCCTGGCGGGAAGGCCGTTCGCGGCACGGGTGCCCGTGGCGACCGCACTGCGCGCGATGATGCTGCTGGCGACCGCGGCCTTCCTCGCCTGCGCTTTTCCGGTGTCGTTTGCGTGGTTCTTCGGCTGGCGTTTCCTGGCCGGTTTGGCGGGGGGCGCCTTGATGGTGCTTGCCGCGCCTGCGGTACTGCCTCATATACCGGCCCGGCGCCGTGGGCTGGCGGGCGGCCTGATCTTCATGGGCGTGGGCGTGGGTATCGCCGCCTCCGGCACGCTGGTGCCCTTGCTGCTGCAGGACGGCTTGCGCGATACCTGGCTGGCGCTCGCGGGGCTTTCCCTGGTCCTGACCGCCATTGCCTGGAAGGGCTGGCCGTCGCGGCCGGCGCCAACGGCTGCGGTGCCGGTCGCCCCGCATCCGGCGCGCGCCAATGACACGACGCTGCGCGCGCTCTACGTGGAGTACGCGCTGAACGCCGCGGGCTGGGTGCCGCACATGATCTTCCTTGTGGACTTCGTCGCGCGCGGCCTGGGCGAGGGCGTGGCCAGGGGCTCCCAATACTGGGTGCTGTTCGGCATCGGCGCCACCGGTGGTCCCATCCTGGTGGGCTATCTGGCGGACCGCATCGGCTTCAAGCGGGCCTTGCGCCTGGCTTTCGCCCTTCAAACCATAGGCGTGGCCATTCCTGCCTTCCATCCCGCTCCGGCATGGCTGGTGGTCTCCAGCGTGGTGGTGGGCGCATTTGTGACCGGCACCGTTCCGCTGGTGCTGGGCCGGGTGCACGAACTGCTCGCGCACCAGCCCGCCCGGCGCGATCCGGCCTGGCGGACCGCCACGGTGGCGTTCGCGCTGTTCCAGGCCATGGCCGCTTACGGCCTGTCGTACGTGTTCGCGCGCAGCGGCGCCGATTACAGGCTGTTGTTCCTCGCGGGGACCGGCGCCATGGTGTGCGCGTTTATGATCGACCTGCTGGCCGGCGCGCGTGAGCGTGTGCAGGCCGCGCGTATTACCGGCCCATAGGCGGGTGCCTGGGCGAGGGACGCTCTCGCCACGCGCGGGCGCGGGCATTCGTACCCGTGGGCCATGCGGCCAGCGTACGGGGCACCGCGGTCGCGCCGGGGAACCCGCGTGGCGCATCGCGGCCGGCGCGCCGACCGCTTCCACCGCACGGCCGGTACGGCCGATGTCGGGGCGGGTGACTCCAGGTACCATTGGGAGGTCCCGCGGCGGGTGCCTGCCGCGCCATCCGATACGCCTGTCCCCGCCCCGTCCGTATGCCCGAAACTTCCCCACCCCCCATCCCGGGCGCCGCGCCGCTGCGTGATCTGCTTGCGCAGAGCGCCGCGGTCACGCAGGCTGTGCTCACCGGGCGATCCATGACCGACGCGATCGCGCAGGTTCCGGCGCCTTTGCGGGCGGGAACACAGGCGTTGTCCTTCCATGCCATGCGCAGGTTGGGCGAGGCCCGCGTCCTGCGCCGCATCCTGGTGCCCCGCACGCCGCCCGAACCGCTCGCCGATGCCTTGCTGCTGGTCAGCCTGGCGCTGTTGCTGCCCGCGCCGGCGTCCGGCAGCGGCACGGCGGCGGGCATGCCGGCCTACGCGCCCTATACGGTGGTGGACCAGGCCGTGCAGGCAGCGGCGGACATGCCGCGCCTGGCCGGCTTGAAGGGCCTGGTCAACGGTGCGCTGCGCGCCTATCTGCGCGATGCCGACGGGCTGCAGGTCCAATTGGCGCGGCAGGTCGAGGCGCGCTGGAACCATCCGCAATGGTGGGTGGACAAGGTGCGGGCAGCCTATCCGGACGACTGGGAAGCCGTGCTCGCCGCCGCCAACATACCGGCGCCGCTGACTTTAAGAGTCAACCGACGGCGCGCCGCGCGGGAAGACGTGCTGGCTGCCTTTGCTGGCGTCGGGATTGCCGCCGAGGCGACCGGGCCGAGCGGCGTCGTTCTGGCGCAGCCTCGGCCGGTACAGCGCCTGCCCGGCTTCGAGGAGGGCTGGTGGTCCGTGCAGGACGCCGGGGCGCAGATGGCGGCTCCGCTGCTGGGCGTCGCGGATGGCATGCGTGTGCTCGATGCCTGTTCAGCGCCGGGAGGCAAGACCGCCCATTTGCTGGAAATGGCCGATGTCGACCTGCTGGCCCTGGACGCGGATTCGGCCCGCCTGCAGCGGGTGCGGGACAATCTCCAGCGGCTGCGCCTGGAATCTCCACGCGTAACGCTCCAGGTTGCGGATGCCGCCTATCTGGACGCCTGGTGGGACGGGCGGCCTTTCGATGCCGTCCTGGCGGACGTGCCCTGTACGGCGTCCGGCATCGTGCGCAGGCATCCCGACATCCGCTGGTTGCGCCGCGCCGACGATGTCCCGCGCACGGTCAAGCTGCAGGCCCGCATTGTCGATGCGTTGTGGCGCACCGTGGCACCGGGCGGGCGCCTGCTGTACGTGACCTGTTCCGTGTTCCCCGAGGAGGGCGAGCGCCAGGCGGCCGCTTTCGCCGCCCGCCATGACGATGCCCGGCGGCTGGAGGCGCCGGGCCAGCTGTTGCCTGTTGCGGCGGCCGCCACGGCGGCGGGAGAGCATGACGGCTTTTTCTATGCCTTGTTTGCCAAGGCCGGCTGAATCGCCAAGAATACCGGGGTTGGAGCGCTGATGTTTCGTATGTTCATGCTTACCCGCTTGTTTTCGTTCCTGTTCGTCGCCGCGCTCCTGTCTACCTGGGTGGGCGGCGCGTACGCGGCCGAACCTAAAGTCCTCAATATCGATCCGATGATCCGCAACGGCAAGGTGGAAATCGATGCCGATGTCCGCTTCGAGCTGAACGACCAGTTGCGCGAGGCGGCCGAGCGCGGCGTGCCGCTCTATTTCACGGCCGACCTGAAGATCACGCGGTCCCGCTGGTGGTGGCTGGACACCACGGTTGCCGACACCAGCATTACCTGGCGCATCGTCTATAACGCCTTGACGCGCCAGTGGCGCGCCGGAGTGGGCGAACTGACGCTGCCGGTCCAGTCGCTGGACTCCGCCATGGACATGGTGCGGCACATCCGCGGCTGGGCCGTGGCGGATGCGGGAGACCTGTCTACCGGCGTGCGCTACCAGGGCCAGTTGCGGCTGCGTCTGGACACCTCGATGCTGGCACGGCCGTTCCAGGTGAACGCGTTGAACAGCAGTTCCTGGTCTGTGGCCACGCCCTGGGCCGATTTCGACTTCGCCATCGCGGCGGGGAGCGGGCGATGAGGTTCCTCCTGCGGATGGCGCTGGTCGCCGGCGCCCTGGCCGGCGTGATGTTGCTGGGCCTGCTGGCCTGGTCGACGGGCAATGCTTCACGCTTCGCGCGCTATTACGACGCGCTGCTGGTGCTCAATGGCGTGGTCGCCCTGGCTTTGTTCGCCTGGGTCGTCGCGCTGACCGTCAAGCTGGTACGGCAGATACGGCGCAGGCAATTCGGTGCCCGCCTGACGGCACGCTTCGCGTTGGCCTTCACGCTGATCGGCGTGGTGCCGGGTGCCCTGATCTACACCTTGTCGGTGCAGTTCATGTCGCGCTCCATCGAGTCCTGGTTCAATGTGCGCGTCGATAGCGCCCTGGAAGCCGGCCTGAACCTGGGCCGCGCCGCGCTCGACTCCCTGCTCGCGGACCTGGATGCGCGCGCCCGTTCCATGGCGCCGGAACTGAACCGCACCGCCGACAGGGATATCGCCCTTGCCCTGACCCGCTTGCGCGAGGCGAATGGCGTGCAGGAAGCCATGGTTTTCACGGGCGGCGGCCGCATGATCGCCTTCTCCACCAACCAGTACGGCCAATTGCTGCCGGAGCTGCCACCCCCCACCGTGTTGAACCAGTTGCGGCTGTCGCGCGGGTATTCGGCGGCGGAAGCCGACGACCCGTTGGACCGGGGCGGCGGCGGGCTGCATCTGCGCGTGGTCATCCCGCTGGTCGCCCCGGCCCGCTTCGACAGCCTGACGGGGCCGTCCAGCGAACCGCGCTGGCTGCAGCTGATACAGCCCGTGCCGGACCAGATCGCCCACAACGCCAACCGCGTGCAACAGGGCTTCCGCGATTACCAGGAACTGGCGCTTTCGCGGCTGGGGCTGCGCAAGCTGTATGGCATTACCTTGACGCTGGCGCTGCTGGTGTCGGTGTTCACCGCCATCGCCGTGGCTTTGTCGCTGTCCAAGCGCCTGGTGCGGCCGCTGTTGCGGCTGGCGGCCGGTACGCAGGCGGTGGGCGTGGGCGATTACCGACCGCTTCCCGAACCTCCGGAACGCGACGAGGTGGGCCAGCTTACCCGTTCGTTCAATGCCATGACACGGCAGTTGGACGAGGCCCGGCGCATGGTGGAAAGCAACCGGCAGCAGTTGGAGCGTTCCAATGTCTATCTGGAGAGCGTCCTTTCCAATCTGTCTTCCGGCGTGCTGGTGTTCGACGAAGCCTTCCGTGTGACCACGGTCAACCAGGGGGCGCAGACCATTCTTCAGGCCGACCTGCGATCCGTCATCGGGCGTCCGCTGGAAACGGTGGAGGGCATGCTGCCTTTCGCGCAGGTCGTGCGCCAGGCCTTCGCCGCGCATGCCGCGGTCGGTTCCGAACGCCAGCATTGGCAGCAGCAGTTCGAGATCCAGCTGACCCAGGCCACGCAGGCTTTCGCCGCGCTGTCGCAGGCGGCGCAGCTGGATATGCCACCGGTCCAGGACGTGGCGCAGAATGCCGCGCAACCCGGTATGCCGCAAGTTCCGACGCCGGGCTCGCAGACGGTGACCTTGCTGGCGCGCGGAACGCATCTGCGCGTGGACGGCCGCGGCAACGGCTACCTGGTCGTCTTCGACGACATTACCGAATTGATGTCGGCGAACCGGGCGGTGGCGTGGAGCGAAGTGGCCCGGCGCCTGGCGCACGAAATCAAGAATCCGCTCACGCCCATCCAGCTGTCCGCGGAACGGCTGGCCATGAAGCTGGCCGACCGGCTCGAACCGAATGACCGGCGCATGCTGGAGCGCTCGACCAACACCATCGTGGACCAGGTGGCCTCGCTCAAGCACATGGTCGACGACTTCCGTGAATTCGCCCGTACGCCGCCCGCGGTGATGAAGCGCATCGACTTCAACGGCCTGGTGGGAGATGTGCTGACGCTATACGGGTGGGACCCTATCGAAGGCGTCACGCGCGGGCACCAGAACTCCCTCAATCTCGAGGTCAGCCTGGAACCGGGCCTTCCCGCCATCGAAGGCGATCCCACGCAGTTGCGGCAGGTCATACACAATCTGCTGGCCAACGCCCGCGATGCCATTGCCGACCAGCAGGACGGCAGGGTCCGTGTTTCGACACAGTTGACGCGGGCCCGCCAGGGCGATGGCAGCGAGCAATATGCCCTGCGATTCACGGTCACCGATACCGGTCCGGGCTTTTCGCCGCAGGTCATGCAAAGAGCCTTCGAGCCCTACGTGACCACCAAGGCCCATGGGACTGGGTTAGGATTGGCAATTGTCCGGAAGATCGTGGAAGAGCACGGCGGGCGTATCGATCTGGCGAACCGGCGTGAAGGCGGGGCCCGCGTTTCGATACTGTTGACCCGCCTGGCGGACGGCCTCGATACTCTGGACGCAACCGCACAACAACAGGATAATGCGGCTACGCAATAGGTGGACGGGTTTATGGCCAGAATTCTGGTGGTTGATGACGAAGTCGGCATACGCGAACTTCTGTCTGAGATCTTGTACGACGAAGGACACACGGTCGAACTGGCCGAAAACGCGGCGCAAGCCCGAGCCGCTCGTCTGCGGTCGCGTCCGGATCTGGTCTTGCTCGACATCTGGATGCCGGACACCGATGGCGTGAGCCTGCTGAAGGAATGGGGCTCGCAAGGCCTGCTCGACATGCCGGTCATCATGATGAGCGGGCACGCCACCATCGATACGGCCGTGGAGGCCACCCGCATCGGTGCCCTGGATTTCCTGGAAAAGCCGATCACCCTGCAGCGGTTGTTAAAAACTATTTCAGCGGCATTGTCGCGTGGCCGCGCCCCGCAGGCCGCTCCCACCGCTGCGTCGACCTCCGCCGTCCCGCTGGAAGACGAGCTCGATGCCCCTTCGCTGTCGGCCAATGCGGTGGAAGCGCCCGCGGCCAGCAACGGCCTGCTGGGCAGCATCTCGCTTGACCAGCCCTTGCGTGAGGCGCGCGACGCGTTCGAGCGTATCTATTTCGAATATCACCTGGTGCGCGAAAGCCATAGCATGACCCGGGTGTCCGAAAAGACCGGGCTCGAGCGCACGCACCTGTACCGCAAGCTCAAGCAACTGGGTATCGAGTCCGCGCGCAAGCGCAGCACATGAAGATCCTGATTCTCGGTGCGGGGCGGGTAGGTACCAGCGTGGCCGAGAACCTGGTCTCCGAGCACAACGACATCACCGTCATCGATACCGATGCACGCAATCTGCGCGACCTGCAGGAGCGCTACGACTTGCGCGGCGTGCATGGCGACGGTGCGCAAGTCTCCGTGTTGCGCGACGCCGGCGCCGAGGACACCGACCTGTTCATCGCCTGCGCCGCCTCGGATGCCGTGAATCTGGTTGCCTGCCGCATCGCACGCCTGATTTTCAACGTGCCGCGCCGAATCGCGCGCATACGCTCATCGGACGTGCTGGATCACCCTGAGCTGATGAGCGACGAAGGCTTCTGCATCGATGCCTTGATCAGCCCGGAACGCAGCGTCACGACCTACTTGCACAGCCTGATCGAGTTCCCCGAGGCCTTGCAGGTGGTGGAGTTCGCCGGAGGCCGCGTGAGCGTGGTGGCCGCCCGCGTCGGGCGCGGCAGCGCCATGTGCAACCGCACGCTGGAGACGCTGGCGGAACTCTGGCCCGACGTATCGGCCCGCATCATCGACATCGTGCGCGACGGCCGGCCCCTGCAGGCGGGCCGCGGCGCCGTGGTGCTGCCGGGCGACGAAGTGGTCGTCGTCGCCGACGCCCGCCATGCGCGGCGCGCCATACGGCAACTGCGCGAGGCGGAGAAGACCGCGCGCCGCATCATGATCGCGGGCGGCGGCAATATCGGCTTGCGGCTGGCGGGGCAACTGGCCGAAGAGGGCTACAGCGTGCGCATCGTCGAGCGCGATGCCGTGCGATGCAAGTACCTGGCCGAGAAGCTGCCGCACAGCGTGCTGATCCTGCATGGCAACGCCACCGACGAAGCCTTGCTGGAGCGCGAGAATATCGAGGATATGGACACCTGGTTGGCACTGACCAGTGACGACGAGGACAACATCATGTCCTCGCTGCTGGCCAAGCGGCTGGGGGCCCGCAAGGTGATTGCCCTGATCAATCGCCAGGCATACGGGGAATTGATGCAGGGCAGCCATATCGATGTCGCCGTCTCGCCGTCGCAGGCCACCATGGGGGAATTGCTGCGGCATGTACGGCGCGGCGACGTCGTCGCCGTGCATCGCCTGCGGCAGGGCGTGGCCGAAGCGCTGGAAGCCGTGGCCCACGGCGACCGCCACACGTCCAAGGTCGTGGGCCGGCAAGTGTGCGAGCTGCGCCTGCCCAAGGGCGCGACCATCGGCGCGCTGGTACGCGGCGACGAGATCATCATTCCCGCGCCCGATACCGTCATCCAGGCGGACGACCATGTCATCGTGTTCGTGCCGGGCCGGCAGCAGATGGCCCGGGTGGAAAAGCTGTTCCAGGTTTCCGCGTCCTTCTTCTGAGGCGACCGCACGCATGCGACACAACGGCTCCATGGCATCACCGGCGGTCGCCGCGCCCATTCCTGGTAGCCGGCAAGGCCGCTGCCCGGCCAAAGGAGCCGCCGCATGAGTCGGCTTGCTGGCATCCTGAACCTGCTTGGACTGACGATGGCGTTGTTTGCGACGACCATGGCCTTGCCGGTCGGCCTGGCGATCTATACGGGCGACGCGGCGCTGGCGGCCTTCGTGGACGCCATGCTGCTGTCATTCGCGGCCGGCGGCGTGCTGTGGCTGGTGACGCGCCGGCATCGGGCCGAGCTGCGGCCCCGCGACGGGTTTCTGCTGGTGTCGATGGTGTGGACGGTTCTGCCCTTGCTGGCGGCGATTCCGCTGTACATCTATTTCGACCGTGCCGGCACGCCGCTCTCCTTCACCGACGGGTATTTCGAGGCGATGTCCGGGCTGACCACCACGGGCGCGACCGTGCTGACCGGCCTGGACAAGCTGCCACCGTCGATCAACCTGTGGCGCGCGACGCTGGTATGGCTGGGGGGCATGGGCATCCTGGTGCTCGCCGTGGCGATTCTGCCGCTGCTGGGCGTCGGCGGACATCAGATCTTCCGGGCTGAAACGCCGGGGCCCATCAAGGACGAAAAACTGACGCCGCGCATCGCCAGCACCGCCAAGGCCCTATACGCCATCTATTTCGGCCTGTCCCTGCTGTGCCTGCTGGCCTACCGCCTGGCCGGCCTACCGTGGTTCGAGGCCTGGTGCCACATGGCCACCACCATGGGACTGGGGGGATTTTCCACCTGGGACGACGGCTTCGCTCACTTCGATTCGGTGGCGGTGGAAATCGTGGCGATCGTATTCATGCTGATCGCCGGCATCAATTTCGCCACGCATTTCAGCGTTGTGCAGACCCGCAGCCTGCGTCCCTACCGCACTTGTACGCAAACGATTCCCTATCTGGCGCTCACCATCGGCGCGGCCCTCGTCGTTTCCCTTTTCCTCTATGTCGATGGCGTTTACGGCACCGTGGCCGAGGCGCTGCGCTACGGCATCTTCAATACTGTCTCGGTGGTTACCACGACCGGCTATGCCAATGCCGATTACACGCAGTGGCCGATCTTCGCTCCGCTGGTGATGCTGCTGCTGTCGGGGGTGGCGACCTCGGCCGGTTCCACGGGGGGCGGTATCAAGATGATCCGGGCGATCCTGCTGCTCAAGCAGGCGCGCACCGAGCTGGTCGTCATGCTTCATCCCCAGGCCGTGAGCCCTGTGCGGCTGCAAGGCCGCGTCGTCGATGGCCGCGTCATGGCTTCGGTGCTGGCCTTCATGTTGATGTACGGCATGTCCATCGCTGTCCTCACCATTCTGATGCTGGTGTCCGGCCTGGACCCCGTTACGGCCTTCAGCGCTGTCGTGGCCAGCGTGAACAACACCGGCCCGGGGCTGGGCGCCATCGGTCCCATGGGAAGTTTCGCAGTGCTGAGCGATTTCCAGACGTGGTTGTGTACCTTTGGCATGCTGATTGGCAGGTTGGAACTTTTTACTGTGCTCATATTGTTTACGCCTGCCTTCTGGCGCAAATGAAGCGCTCCGGATTATCCCGCATAGGTGAGCACTTGCTTACGCCACATCCGCGACATAGCGGCACGTTACCCGCTGTTGCTCATTAATGTCACGATTTTCACGGTTTATGGCGGTATCGGGCGGCTAAACTGCGGGATCGCGTCAAGACGTGGCACGCCGGAACCGCAGTTTCCCGCGTCGCCCGACGCCTTCCCCGACCATAAGATACTAGGAGCAGGAGATGGAACAGATCCCGTTCGTCCCTTCCGCCCCCAACACGCTGGGCATTGAACTCGAACTGCAATTGATCGATCCGCGGACCTTCGACCTGACTGCTGCTTCGGACGAACTGCTGGCCCAGATGGCCGATCACCCGATCGCGGACCGCGTCAAGCCGGAAATCACCCGCTCGATGATCGAGCTGAATTCTTCCGTGCACGAACACCCCATGGGTCTGCTCGCCGAAATGCGCGAGATGCGCACCGCGCTGTGCGAGGCCGCCGATGCTGTCGGCGTCTCCGTGGCCGGCGGCGGCGCGCATCCCTTCATGCGGTGGCAGGAACGCTCCATATCGGATACGCCGCGCTTCCAGTACCTGGCGGAGATGTATGGCTACCTGGCGCGCCAGTTCACCGTCTTCGGCCAGCACATCCACCTGGGCGTCAAGAACGGCGACCAGGCCATCACCCTGACCCGCCAGTTGTCGGCCTATGTGCCGCACTTCATCGCCTTGTCGGCGTCCTCCCCGTACTACGAAGGCGTCGACACGCTGTTTTCCTGCTGCCGCCTGAACGCGGTCAACAGCTTCCCGCTGGCCGGCAACATGCCGCCGGACGTGACCGACTGGTATCGCTTCGAGGCACATGTGGCGCAGTTGCGCACGCTGGGCCTGGCCGAAAGCATCAAGGATCTGTACTGGGATATCCGGCCCAAACCCGACTTCGGCACCGTGGAAATCCGTGTCTGCGACACGCCCTTGACCGTGGAGCGCGCCTGCCAATTGGCCGGTTTCGCCCAGGCACTGGCTGTTTTGCTGGAACGCGAACCGCAGCCCGAAGGCGGGCTGTGGCTGGCGTATCGCAGCAACCATTTCCAGGCGTGCCGGTTCGGCCTGCAGGGCAGCTATGTGACGGCCGAAGGCCAACGCCTGCGGCTCATCGATCACCTGCGTGGCCTGTTCGGCCGGCTCATGCCGGTGGCCGAAGAGCTGGGCACGGCGGATATGCTGGCCGCGCTGCGCGACGACGCCCTGCGTGCCGGTAACGATTCGCGCTGGTTGCGCGCCCAGTTCCACCGCCTGCGCGACCTGCCTTCGGTGGTCGAGTCCATGACGGGCGCTTTCCGGGGCGAGATCGGCTCGGTGGGAATGGCTGCCCATGACCCGACGGCGGTGGTGCGCCGGCGCGTGCGCGCGACGTCCGAACCGCTGGGCGGCGTGGACGTACAGACCCTGGCCCAGCCTTCGGCGCCACGGCGCCTGCACTAGGCGCTCGCCTACGCGGGCGGGTGCATCGGTTTGGCGGGCCGTGCGGCCATTATTGCCGGCCGGCTGTGGAAGAAGCTGTCTACTGAAGGCCGCGGCGCCATCCCCGTGCCGTCTCGCGCCCGCATCCGTGCGGGCGTGTCGGCGGCCCCCTGGGCATCAGCCCTGGCCGGGTCCCGGGCGGTGGCGTCCGCCGATGGCGCTGACGGAAAGCCGGGTCTCGCCCGGTGCCGCCCGGCGCGCCGCTGCCCGCCAGGCATGGCCATAGGTGACCTCGATGGTCAACGCAATGGTGCCATCCGGGCGGCGCTGCGCTTCCAGCGCGTCGCACAGGCGCGCCCGCCATGCGGGCGTCGCCAAGGACGCCTTGCGCTGCGCGGCCGGGTTGCCGCCCAGCGCCCGTACATCCTCCAGCAGCCTTGCCGGATTCTGGTAAGTCAGGGTAAGGGTTTCCTGGTCCATGACCGGGTCGGCGAAGCCGTTTTCCACCAGCAGGTCGCCGAAGTCGTGCATATCGACGAAGGAGGGCGTGGCGGTACGCAGGCCGGCGTCCGCCAGCGCCTGGCGCAGCTCGCGCAGGGTGGCGGGCCCCAGGCAAGAAAACATGGCCAGTCCGTTCACTTTCAGGATCCGCCGCCATTCGGCCAGCGCGTCATGGGGCCGCGGGTGCCAGTGCAGCGCCACGTTGGACCACACCAGTTCCAGCGACTCAGGAGGAAGGCCGGTCTCGGCCATGTCGGCATGGATGAAGCGGGGCGCCGCCTGGGCGCCGCTTTCGCCATGGCGTGACAGCGCGGCCGTCATGCGGCCCAGCAGCCCCGTCCGCTTCGGCGGCGCGTGGTGCTGGCGGGCGATCTCAATGAGCGGGGCACAGGCGTCCAGGCCCAGGTATTCCGCCGCGGGATAGCGCTCGCGCAACAGGGGCAGGCTGGCGCCGGCGCCGCAGCCGGCGTCCAGCATGCGTGTGGGTTGCAGGCGGATGTAGCGCAGGCGTTCGAGCATGCGGCGGCCGATTTCTCCATACAGAAACTGGGCGGCCTCCAGGTCGCCGCGGCGCGCGAACTGGCGCGCCACATGGGCGCTGACGATGGGTAGTGCGGGAAGCGAGTCGGACATTTCGGTCGCGCTGCCCGCGGACGGGCGCGCAAATCAGGATGAAATACGTGCGGCCATTATTGCTCATTGCCGATCGAGGCCGGTCGACGCGGGTCCGCGCCGTATCTTGCCGGCCCCGTGCCGTACGCAGGACGCAGCGGGCAGGGCGCAGAGCGCGGGAACCAGGAGGCCGGACGCGGGGCGGAGCCGTTGCGCGGCACGGTCCGCTGTCTCGTCCGGTGGCGCGCCCGGCCCGGGTTCTTATCCAAGGAGATGTCATGACATATTGGCCTGGCCTGCGCCGCCTGCTGCAGCGCGCCGCGGGCGCCGGCTGCCCGATGTGCGACGGCTTCGCCCATGGGGCTGGGCTGTGCGAGGGCTGCGCCGCCGATGTCTGTGCGACCATGCATCCGACCCAGCCTCGTTGTGGACGCTGCGCCCTGCGCCTGCCGGTCGTGGACGCACCGTGTCCTGACTGCGCGCGCCGGCCGCTGGCCTTGGCCGGCGTCGTGGCGGGCTTCGATTACGAGTCCCCGGGGGACATGCTGATCGCCCGTTTCAAGGTCGCGCGCCAGTACGCCATGGCCGAGGTGCTGGCCGACCTGGTGATGCGGGCGTTGCAGGCCCCGGCAGGCGGCCCGCGCCGGCCAGGCCTGCCCTGCGGCGCGCTGCCGCCAGACACCATCCTGGTGCCCATTCCCGCATCCCGAACCTCGCTGCGCCGGCGCGGCTTCAATCCCGCTGCGGAACTGGCCCGCGCGCTGGCGCTGCGCACGGGGCTGCCGCTACGCCGCCGCTGGCTCGTATGCGCGCGCGAAGGGCCGAAGCAAAGCACGCTTAGGCGTGCGGAGCGCCTGCAGGGGGCGATCGGGCGCTATGCCTGCGCCGCGTCCCAGCCGGCACGGTGTATCGCGCTGGTCGATGACGTCATGACCACGGGCAGTACCCTGCATGCCGCCGCGCTGGCCCTTCAAGCGGCCGGCGTCCGCCACATCGTCGGACTGGTCGCCGCACGCGCGCCGGTCGACGATGGCGGCGCGCTGGCACAATATCGCCTGCCATAGCGTCAGGCCCGTCCATGTTCCACGTCATTCTCGTTTCGCCGGAGATTCCTCCGAATACCGGCAACGCCATCCGCCTGTGCGCGAACACCGGCGCACAACTGCATCTCGTCGAACCGTTGGGCTTCGTCCTGGACGACGCGCGGCTGCGGCGCGCGGGCCTGGATTATCACGAATGGCAGCCGGTGCGCGTCCATCCCGGCCTGCCGGAGGCGCTGGCGGCCACGGGCGCGCCCGCGGAACGCATATTCGCGCTGACCACGCGCACCGGGCATACGATCGCCAATGCCGCCTTCCAGGCCGGCGATGTTTTCGTGTTCGGTCGTGAAACGGCCGGGCTGTCCGAAGAGCAGCTTGGGCTGTTTCCGCCCGCGCAGCGGCTGCGCCTGCCCATGCGTGCCGGACAGCGCAGCCTGAACCTGTCCAATGCGGTAGCCGTCATGGTGTTCGAGGCCTGGCGCCAGTGCGGCTATGCCGGAGGCGCCTGAGGCGCACGCGGACACGGCATCGCGCCGGGCGGCATCCAGCGGCAGTCCGCCTCGACGATACGCCACCCGGCCCTGCCTGCGTCTCAATCCAGCGACAGGCCCAGCTTCTCGATCACGGTATCCCAGCGCGCTTTTTCGTCGCGCATCCGGGTGGTGAGCTCGTCCGGGGACGACGGAGCGGGCGTGAAGTACTGCACCGCCATCTGCGCGCGCACCTTGTCGCTGCTGATGATGCGGGCCAGTTCACTGTTGAGCCGTTCGATGATCATGCTGGGCGTGCCGGCGGGGACCAGGATGGCGTCCCAGGAAATGGCTTCGAAGCCCGGATAACCCTGCTCGGCCATGGTCGGGATGTCCGGCAACGTGTCGGCGCGTTTCAGGCTGGTCACGGCCAGGATGGTCGCCTTGCCGTTGCGGGCCTGCGGCATGGCGATCGCCGGAACCATGAACGAGGACTGGATATCCCCGGCGATGATGGCGCTGATGACCTGCGGAAAACCGGGATAGGGGATATGGGCGATGTCCAGGCCGGCCTGGCTTTTGAACATCTCCATGGCCAGTTGCGACGCGCTGCCGGGCCCGACCGAGCCGTAGTTCAGCGCGCCCGGGCGAGCCTTGGCCAGCCTGACGAAATCCGCCATGGTCTTGACGCCCAGGTCGCTGGGCACCACCAGCACATTGGGGCTGGTGGCCACCAGGGTTACCGGCGCGAGGTCGTTGAACGGGTCATAACCCAGGGTCTTGCGGTACAGCGTCGGTGCCGTGACCAGCGGGCCGTTGATGGTGAACAGCAGGGTATAGCCGTCGGGCTTGGCCTCGGTCGCCAGGCGCGTGCCGATGTTGCCGCCGGCGCCGGGCTTGTTCTGCACGATAATCGGCTGGCCCAGGGCCTTGGACAGCGGCTCGGCCACGATGCGGGCCAGCAGGTCGGGCGACGAACCGGCCGGGAAGGGGACGATCATGTCGATGGTACGGTCCGGCCATTCGGCCCGCGCCTGCGCGCCGGCCATCAAGCCAAGGGCCAGGCCTGCCATCGCCACGAACAGCCGCCGCGTGCGGATACCGCGGCGGCCGCGATTGAACTGGAACATCGTTTTCTCCTGATGATTGCTGTGGGCCCACCGGGGCCCTGATCGACCTAGTCCGGCACGCGCAGGTCGCCGCTTTCAGGGCGGGCGTCGCGCGCCAATAGGGTTGAAACGGCGGTCATGGGGGCGACGCCGTCGAACAGAACGGCGCATACGGCCGCTGTAATGGGAAGGTCCACATTCAGCGAGCTGGCTCGCGCCAGCGCGGCGCGCGCGGCCCGGACGCCCTCGGCCGTCATGCCGTCCGCGAGGATGTCGGCAAGCTTGCGCCCCGCGCCGATATCCAGGCCTACCCGGCGGTTGCGCGACAGTTCCCCGGTGGCTGTCAGGACCAGGTCCCCCAGGCCGGTCAGGCCTGCGAAGGTCTCCGGGCGCGCGCCCAGCGCCACGCCCAGCCGCGTCATCTCCGCCAGCCCCCGGGTAATCAGGGCGGCGCGCGCGTTGGTCCCCAGCATCAGGCCGTCGGAGACGCCGCAGGCAATCGCGATGATGTTCTTCATCGCTCCACCGACTTCCACGCCCACGATGTCGGCCCCGGCGTAGACCCGCACCGCGCCGCCGTGCAGCGCGGCGGTGGCCGCTTCGCACAGTCGCGTGTCCGCGCTCGCGACCGTCAGTCCCACAGGCAGTCCCTGCGCCACCTCGCGCGCGAAGCTGGGGCCGGACAGCACGCCCATGCTGACCGAAGGCACCCCGGCCAGAACGTCCCGCGCCACCTCGTGCGGTAACCGGCCGCGCGCCTCGTCGAAGCCTTTGCAGGTCCAGACGACGTGGTAGGCCGGGCACCCCAGCGCCGGCAGGCGCTCGGCCAGGGCCGTACAGAGGCTTTCCAGCCCCGCTACCGGCACGCCAAGTATCAGCAGCGGCGTGCCGCCCGCGCCGGCCGCGTGGGCCAGCGCGGCATCCAGGTCGGCGGTGATTTCCAGGGCGGCGGGTAAAGAAACGCCCGGCAAATACCGGGCGTTTTCATGCGACGTGGCCATGTCCGCCGCCTGCGCGGCCTGGCGTGCCCACAGCACGGTGGGACGTTTGCGCGCGGCCGTGGCCGCCAGGGCGGTGCCCCAGCTGCCGGCGCCCAGTACCGCAACGCGCGGCGCCACGAGCGCCGCGTCCGCGGCCAGCCCGGACGTCCGCGCTTCCCCGTTGTTACTGGCGCGTGGCATTGGGCGGCAGGATGATGCCCGAATCGTTTCCGCCTTGCGGCGCCTGCTGTTGCGACAGTTCGGCGATGCGCTGTTCGTACAAGGCCTGGAAATTCACTTCGGCGAGGTGCAGGGCCGGCAGCGATGTGCGCGTGATGGCGTCGGCGACGTTGGCGCGCAGGTACGGATAGACCATGGTGGGGCATACGATGCCCAGCAGCGGGTCCATCTGGTCCGCCGGGATGTTGGCCAGTTCGAAGATGCCGGCCTGCGTGCCTTCGACGAGGTACAGCACCTTGTCGCCGATGCGCGTGGTGACGGTCACCGTCACGGTGGATTCGAACAGCGTTTCAGTCAGGCGCTGGCCGCCCACATTGATGCTGACCTCGACCTGCGGCGCTTCCTGTTCCAGGAAAATGTGCGGCGCGTTGGGCATCTCCAGCGACAGGTCTTTCAGGTAGACGCGCTGAAGATTGAACGACGGAGCGTCGTTGCCCGCTTGCGGGTTGGTTTGATCGGCCATGAGGATTCCGGAAAGGTGAGGAAGATAACGCCTGGGTCAGGCAGGGTGCGCCGTCCCGGAAGGACGGCGCGGCAGGTCTAGGCGAGCATGGGAACGAGCTTGTCGGCGCGATCCAGGGCCGCCAGGTCGTCGAAGCCGCCCACGTGGGTATCGTCGATGAAAATCTGCGGCACGGTGCGGCGGCCGGTACGCTGGATCATCTCGTCGCGGCGCTGCGGTTCAACGTCGATGCGGATTTTCTCGATCTCGGTCACGCCGCGCTGTTTGAGCAGCATCTCGGCGCGCGAGCAGTAGGGGCAATATCCCGTGCTGTACATCAGGACTTTTTTCATCGTCTGGTTTCCTTGCGAAGAAACATCCGGGCGGGCACCGACGCGGGCTGCGTCGGATCAGGCCTTCTGGGTCACCGGCAGGCCCGCCTGGCTCCAGGCGCGCATGCCGCCGTCCAGGGCGACGACCTCGGTGAACCCCTGAGCCTTCAGCTTGCTGACGGCGCGGCTGGCGTCACGTCCCTGCTCGCACACCACCACCAGCGGCTTGTTCTTGGGCAGCCCCGCCGACTTTTTCTCGATTTCGGTGGCGGGCACGTTCCGTGCCTGGGCGATGTGCCCGGCCTGGTACTGTTCCGCTGGCCGCACGTCCACCAGGACGGCCTGCCTCTGGTTGATCATCTGTATGGCCTGGGTGGTGCCGATGGCTGATCCGCCGCCGCTCTTGCGCAGCGCGGGAATGGCCAGCATGATGCCGGATATGACCGCTACGGCGACGATGAAGATATTGTTCTGGCTAAGCAGAAAATGCAGAAAATCCACGGAACGTCCTGAAATTTGACGGTTATGGGTGGCTGCGCCACCCACTAAGGGCACCCGTCCGGCGCGGTCTGCCGCGAGGCTCCGGACGGGGCATAACCTTGCAATTATAAAATGACGGCATTCCGGCATCTTTCAACTCCGTTTCGACCGACCCCCACCATGCATAAACTCGTTCTGATGCGCCATGGCGAAAGCCAGTGGAATCTGGAAAACCGCTTCACCGGCTGGACCGATGTGGACCTGACCGAAACCGGCCGCGAGCAGGCCCGCCAGGCCGGCGAACTGCTCAAGCGCGAAGGCTATGCCTTCGACCTGGCCTTCACCTCCGTGCTCAAGCGCGCCATCCGCACCCTCTGGATCGCCCTGGATGCCATGGACGCCATGCATACGCCCATCGGCAACAGCTGGCGCCTGAACGAGCGCCACTACGGCGCCCTGCAAGGCCTGAACAAGGCGGAGACGGCCGCCAAGTTCGGCGACGAGCAGGTGCTGATCTGGCGCCGCGCCTATGCCATCGCACCCGATCCCCTGCCGCAGGACGATCCCCGCCATCCGCGCTTCGACAGCCGCTACGCCCGCATCCCCGCCGACCAGTTGCCGGCCACGGAATGCCTGAAGGACACCGTGGCCCGCGTCCTGCCGTTCTGGAACGAGTCCATCGCGCCGGCCATCCGCGCGGGCCGCCGCGTCCTGATCAGCGCCCACGGCAACAGCCTGCGCGCCCTCATCAAGCATTTGGACAACATGTCGGATGACGACATCGTGTCGCTCAATATCCCGACTGGCCAGCCCCTGGTGTACGAGCTGGATGACGACCTGCGGCCGCTGCGGCACTATTACCTGGGCGATCCCGCGGAAATCGAGGCGGCGATGGCCGCCGTGGCCGCGCAAGGCAAGGCGAAGAAGGCCTGATCGATGCGTCGTGCGGCGAGGGTGTTGGGGGCCGCGGCCCTGATGGCGTCGCTGTGCTCGGCCGCGGCGCACGCCGCCCCGGCCGACCTGGCCGAAAAGCAGACCGAGGCGCAGCGCCAGCAATCGGCGCTGCGCGACCGCATCCAGTCGCTGCAAAAGACCATCGAAGAGCGGGAAGCCGCGCGCAAGGAAGCCTCCGATGCCCTGCGCCAGTCCGAAACCGCCATTTCCCAGATCAACCGGCGTCTCGCGGAACTGGCCGATCAAAGCCGGCAGGCCGAAGCCGATCTGGCCGCCCTGGAGCGCCAGATGACCGCCCAGCAGGCCGTGCTGGCGCAGCGGCGCGACGAACTCGCGCGCCAGCTTCGTGCCCAGTACACCAGCGGCCTGTCCCCATGGACCGCCTTGCTGTCGGGGGATGACCCGCAGCAGCTGGGCCGCAACCTCGCCTATCTGGGCTATGTGTCGCAAGCCCGCGCCCAGGCGGTGCAGGCGCTGCGGCGCGATCTCGACGAGTTGGCACGCCTGCAGGGAAGGGCCGATGCGCGCCGCGAGGAAATCGCCACGGTCGTCAAGGAAACCGCCGACCAGAAGGCCGCGCTCGTTTCGCAGCAGAAGGAACGCGCCAGCGTGCTGGCCAAGCTCGAAGGCCAGATCAGCGCGCAGCGCGAGGAAGCCACCAAGCTGGGCCGCGACGACCAGCGCATGACGCGCTTGATCGACGACCTGCAGGCCGCGATCGAAAAGCAGGCGGAAGAGGCGCGCAAGGCCGAGGAAGCGCGGCGCAAGGCCGAAGAGGCACGTCGCAAGGCCGAAGAGGAAGCGGCCCGCAAGGCCGAGGCGGCGCGCCGTCTCGCATTGGAAGAAGCCCGGCGCAAGGCCGACGAGGCCCGTCAGCGCGCCGACGAGGCACGCAAGGCGGCTGAAGCGTCGCGCCGTGCGCAGGAAGCACGCGACGCCACGCAGGCGCGCGAACAGGTCGAAGCGGCGGCGCGGCGCGACGCCGCCGCCGCCGCGGTGGCGGCCCGCCAGGCCGCCGAAGCCGAAGCGGCTGCGCGCCGTGCGGCTGAACCGGCCGTACCCGTGGCGCGAGGCGATATCGACGGCTTAAAACCGGCTGAATCCGTCGCCAAGGCGCCGCCGCCGGCTGCGCGTCCGCAGCCCGGCGAGGGGCGCGGCTTGCGTCCGGGCCTGGCGATGCCCGTCAAGGGCGCGACCGTGCAAGGCCGTTTCGGCATCGGCCGCCCGGACGGCGGCGTTTGGCGGGGCATCGTCCTGCGCGTGCCGGAGGGCACGCCGGTGCATGCGGTCGCCGCCGGTACGGTGGTTTATGCCAATTGGCTGCGCGGCTTCGGCAACCTCATCATCGTCGACCATGGCCAGCAATATATGACCGTCTATGCCTATAACCAGGCGCTGCTAAAACAGGTCGGTGACAGGGTCGTGTCAGGCGACACGATCGCGACGGTGGGCGCCACGGGCGGCCAGGTGGAATCGGGCCTATACTTTGAAATTCGTCACGGCGGCGCACCGGTGGACCCAGCCCAATGGTTGGCCCAGTAAAGGCGTTTGGCTAAACCAATTCAGGAAGTGTGCATGAGCACTCGCAAGTTTCGTAGTTTCGGCCTGGTGTCGCTCGGCGTGGTGGCCGGGGTCCTGCTCAGCGTCGGCGTGACCGCGGTCGCGCAGCGTGGCGGCAGCCCGCTTCCGCTGGACGAGCTGCGCCAGTTCACCAATGTGTTCGGCGCCATCAAGAACAACTACGTCGAACCCGTCGACGACAAGACGCTTATCAACAACGCCATCTCCGGCATGGTGTCGGGACTCGATCCCCACTCCGCGTATCTGGATGCCGACGCCTACCGCGATATGCAAACCGCCACGCAGGGCGAGTTCGGCGGCCTCGGTATCGAGGTGGGCGCGGAAGACGGTTATGTGAAAGTGATCTCGCCCATCGAGGATACGCCGGCCGCGCGCGCCGGCGTCATGGCGGGCGACCTGATCACCAAGATCAACGACACGCCGACCAAGGGCATGGCGCTGAACGATGCCGTCAAGCTGATGCGGGGGGCGCCCAAGACGCCCATCACGCTGACCATCATGCGTGCGGATCACCCGCAGCCGATCGTGTTGAACATCGTGCGCGATGTCATCAAGGTGCGCAGCGTGCGCAGCAAAATGCTGGACGGCAACGTCGCTTATGTGCGCATCGCCCAGTTCCAGGAAAAGACCGGCGCCGACATGGCGCGCCAGCTTGCCGACCTGGGTGCCAAGCAGCCGCCGCGCGCGCTGATCCTGGACCTGCGCAACGATCCGGGCGGGTTGCTGACCAGCGCCATCGGCGTGGCCGCCGCCTTCCTGCCGCGTGACGCCCTGGTGGTGTCCACCGATGGCCGGACGCCCGACGCGCGCCACAAGTACCTGGCCTCGCCTTCGGAGTACGCACGCGGCGAAGGCAACTACCTGTCCGGCCTGCCTGGCTGGGTCAAGACGGTACCCATGGTCGTGCTGGTCAACGTCGGCTCGGCCTCCGCCTCCGAAATCGTGGCCGGCGCGCTGCAGGATCACAAACGCGCCAAGGTCATGGGCAATCGCACCTTCGGCAAGGGATCGGTGCAGGTGATCCTGCCGTTGAGCGAGGATACGGCGATCAAGCTGACGACGTCGCGCTACTTCACGCCGAACGGCCGCTCGATCCAGGCAACCGGTATCGAGCCCGACTATGTCGTGGCCGATACCGCGCAGGGTGACCTGTTCCGCCTGCCGCGCGAAGCGGATCTGCAACGCCATCTGGCGAACCAGCAGACGCCCAACAGCGAGGTGAAGTCCTCGGCGGATCCCGCCAACATCGAATTGCCCAAGACCTTCGAGTTCGGCGGCAAAGATGATTTCCAGCTCAAGCAGGCGGTCAACCTTCTGGATGGCAAGCCGATCCAGAAGGCGGCGCCCAGGACGGCGGCCAATGACAAGGATGCCCAGGCCAAGCCCGCGCCTGGGGCAGCTCCGCAGCGCATGACCATTACGCCGAACGGAGTGGAACCGGCCAAGGCCAAATGAACGACCAGCAGTTGCTGCGGTACGCGCGCCATATCCTGCTCGACGAGCTCGGTATCGAAGGCCAGGAGAAATTCCTGGCGGCGCGCGCGCTGATCATCGGCGCGGGAGGGCTGGGATCGCCGGCCGCGATGTACCTGGCGAGCGCGGGCGTGGGACACATCACGCTGGTCGACGACGACGTCGTCGAACTCAGCAACCTGCAACGCCAATTGCTGCACACCACCGAAAGCCTGGGCCAGCCCAAGGTCGAATCCGGGCGCCGCACGCTGCATGCGTTCAATCCCGAGATCGTTGTCGAGGCCATTGCCGATCGCCTGCGCGAAGACGCGCTGTATGCGGCCGTCGCCGCCGCCGATGTGGTGCTCGATTGCTCCGACAACTTCGCCACGCGCCACCAGATCAACCGTGCCTGCGTCCATCACCGCAAACCGCTGGTGTCCGGTGCCGCCATCCGTTTCGACGCGCAGGTCAGCGTGTTCGACCTGCGCGCCGGCGCGTCGCCCTGCTATCACTGCCTGTTCCCCGAGGCCGACGATGTCGAGGAAGCCAATTGCGCCACCATGGGCGTCTTCGCGCCGCTGGTCGGCATCGTAGGCAGCGTGCAGGCGGCCGAGGCATTGAAGCTGCTGTCCGGCATCGGCGAAACGCTGGCCGGGCGGCTGCTATGCCTGGACAGCCTCGCGATGCAATGGCGCAGTCTCAATGTGCCGCGCGATCCCGCCTGTGCCGTCTGTGCGGGACGCTGAGCCCGACGCCGGTTAGGCGCGCGGCGCCTGCGCATGCCAGGCCCGTCCAGCCCGGCGGGACAGCAGGAAGCAGGGCTGTCCGGCTGTGGACAGACCCTGGCGATCGATTCGTTGTTGGAGGGATGCCGCCATGAATACACGCGCAATTTCCGGCCGCCTGATCGAGGCGCTGGGTGACGATGTGGTGACCGTCGATACGGACGGCATCGCGCCGTGGCTGACCGACTGGCGCGGCATCTACAAGGGCCAGGCACAAGCCGTCGTGCGCCCGCGCAACGTGGAACAGGTCTCGCGATGCCTGGCGCTGTGCCAGGAGGCCGGCGTGCCGGTCGTGCCGCGTGGCGGCAATACGGGGCTATGCGGTGGCGCGACGCCCGACGCCTCGCCGTCCAACGTGGTGCTCAGCCTGGACCGCATGAATGCGGTGCGCACGCTCGATACCGTCGCCAATACGCTGGTCGCCGAAGCCGGCTGCATCCTGGGCAACCTGCGCCGCGCCGCGCACGATGCCGGGCGCTTGCTGCCGCTGAGCCTGGCAGCGGAGGACTCGTGCCAGATCGGCGGCAACCTCGCCACCAATGCCGGCGGCGTCAATGTCGTCCGGTACGGCATGACGCGCGAATTGGTGCTCGGTATCGAAGCGGTATTGCCTACGGGCGAGGTCTTCCATGGCCTGCGCGCCTTGCGCAAGGACAACACCGGATACGACCTCAAGCAGCTGTTGATCGGCTCGGAAGGCACGCTGGGTGTCATCACCGCCGCGTCGCTGCGCCTGCTGCCGCGGGCCGACGTACGTGCCGTCGTGCTGGCCCCGGTGGAGTCCGCCGATCAGGCCCTGCAACTGTTCGAACTGTTGTACGGACAGTGCGGCGCGCGCCTGCAGGCCTTCGAGTTCTTCACGGGCGCCTGCGTCGACCTTGTCCTGGCGCATGCCGAAGGAGTGCAGGAACCCTTCGCGCAACGCTATCCGGCCTATGTGCTGGTGGAGCTGGCGGACACGGCCGACGAGCACGCCCTGGCCGCCTTGCTGGAGGATGTCATGGGACGCGCGCTGGAACGCGACCTGTGCCTGGACGCAGCGGTGTCCGCATCGCTGGCGCAGTTGCAGGCGCTGTGGCGCCTGCGCGAGGAAATCTCCGAGGCGCAGCGCGCCGACGGGCCGCACCTGAAGCACGATATCTCCTTGCCCATCGAGCACATTCCTGCCTTCATGGCGTCGTGCGCGCAACGCCTGCACGCCGCGGGCGGCGATGTGCGGCCCTTTATCTTCGGCCACTTCGGCGATGGCAACCTCCACTACAACCTGTCGCGTCCGGCCGGCGCGCCGACGGACTGGGCCGCCCTCCACGGTGAACCGCTCACGGCGGAGATCATGGACGAAGTCATGCGCTATGGCGGCAGCATCAGCGCGGAGCATGGCATCGGCCAACTGAAGCGGGAATACTTTCATCGCTACAAGGATCCGCTTGAACTTCGGCTCATGCGCGACATCAAACGGTTATTGGACCCGGCAGGCATCATGAATCCAGGCAAGCTGCTGTAGCGGCGCGCCGTCACGTTGCTGTAGCGTCACGGCCCGCGCAATAAGGAGAAAAGATGCATCCCGCGCACAGCCCACACCCCGCCAGCGACACGGCGCCGTATTGCCTGCCGCCCCTTGCCGATATCGGACCGCCCGGCTTCGCGGTGCCCCCCGGCGCCTGCGACGCGCACGCGCATGTCGTGTCGGCCGATGCCGGCTACCCCATGGTGGACAGCCGCAGCTATACGCCGCCGCCCGCGCCCGAGGATAAGTACCTGGCCATGCTGGCCGCCAACGGCATGTCGCGCGGCGTCCTGGTGCAGATCAGCGTCTACGGTACCGACAACCGGGTCATGCTCGATAGCCTGCGCCGGCATCCCGATCGCTTGCGCGGCGTGGCGGTCGTCTCCGACGACATCTCCGACCGCGCACTGCAGGCCATGCACGATGCGGGTGTCCGGGGGGTGCGCTTCAACGTGCTGTTCGGCGGCGGCGTCAGCCTGGACATCATGGAGCGGTTGGCCGCGCGCATCGCCGGAATGGGCTGGCACATGCAGTTCCTGCTCGATGCCCGCGACCTGCCGGCCCTGCTGCCGCGCATGCGCAGGCTGCCGGTACCCGGCGTCATCGACCATATGGGACATATGCCGGTCAAGGAAGGCGTGTCGCACCCGGGGTTCCAGGCCCTGCTCGAACTGTTGCGGCATCACGGATGGTGGAGCAAGCTGTCCGGTGCCTATCGCATCAGCGACGACTTCCCCGATTATCGCGATGTGGTGCCGTGGGCGCGCGCCCTGGTCGATGCCGCCCCCGACCGGCTGGTATGGGGCAGCGACTGGCCGCATGTGGCCATCCCGCGCATGCCCGACACCGGCGTACTGCGTGACCAGTTCGCTCAGTGGGTGCCCGATGCCGCGATGCGCAAGCGAATCCTCGTGGACAATCCCGCGCGCCTGTACGATTTTCCCGCCACGCCGCCGCATGCATCGACGCGTGGCTGATGCCTGCCGCTCCATGCCCGATGCCAGATGCCGGATGCTGACACGTGACGCCGGTCCCGCATCTGCGTGGCCGCCGCACAACTCCGATGCCAAAGACCGCATGCACGGGTCCTGATGTCCCAATGGGCAGGGCCCCGGCGGCCCCTGCCTCGAATCTATAACAAGGAGATAAAAATGAGCTGGTATAGCGAATTGAACCAAACCGAGCGGCGCACCTTCGTGGCGGCGTTCGGCGGCTGGGCGATCGACGCGCTGGACTTCATGGTGTTCACCTTCGTCATCTCCACGCTGATCTCGCTGTGGGGCATCAGCAACACGCAAGCGGGCCTGCTGGGTACGGTGACGCTGTTGTTCTCGGCGGTGGGGGGCTGGTTGGCCGGGATGCTGGCGGATCGCTATGGGCGCGTTCGCGTACTCCAGGGAACCATCTTATGGTTCTCGGTATGTACCGTGGCGATCGGCTTCACGCAGGACTTCAATCAATTGTTCGCACTGCGCGCGCTACAGGGCCTGGGCTTCGGCGGCGAGTGGGCCGTGGGCGCCGTGCTGATGGGCGAGATCGTGCGCGCGGAGCATCGCGGCAAGGCCGTGGGCACCGTGCAGAGCGGTTGGGCCGTCGGCTGGGGCCTGGCGGCGCTGCTCTATACGCTTTCGTTTTCCGTGCTGCCCGAAAACGTGGCGTGGCGCGCGTTGTTCTGGGTGGGCGTGATTCCCGCGATGCTGGTGCTGTATATCCGCAAGCACGTACCCGAGCCTGAAGTCTTCGCGCGTGTACGCAAGGAGGCGGAAACAGGCCGTGCCAAGGTGTCGCTATGGGCCATCTTCGGCCCGTCGCTGCTGAAGACCACGGTGCTGTCGGCCTTGCTGTGCACCGGCGTGCAGGGCGGTTACTACGCCATTACGACATGGCTGCCGACCTTTCTGAAAACCGAGCGCCATCTGTCCGTGCTGAACACCGGTGGCTATCTCATGGTCATCATCGCCGGCTCTTTCTGCGGCTACATCGCGGGCGCCTATATGGCCGACCGCTACGGACGCCGTCCGAACTTTTTCATCTTCGCAATACTGTCCGGTGTGATCGCCTATCTGTACACGGAGCTCGCCCTGAGCGATACGCAAATGCTGATTCTGGGCTTTCCGCTGGGTTTCGCCGCGTCCGGCATATTCGGCGGCATGGGCGCATACCTGACGGAACTCTTTCCTTCCGCGGTGCGCGCTACCGGCCAGGGCTTCGCGTACAACTTCGGCCGCGGCATCGGTGCGCTGTTTCCCAGTCTGGTGGGGTATCTCAGCAAAACCGTAGGCCTGGCGGCGGCCATCGGCATGTTCGCGGCCGGCGCGTATGCCATCGTGCTGATCGCCGCCTTCCTGCTGCCCGAGACCAAGGGCCGCGCGTTGGAATAGCGCTTCAGGGATACGTGTGCGCGCCCCCGTGCGGCTGGCGATTCGTAGCCGCACGGCTGTGGCCGGGGCCTGGCGCCAGGGCCCCGGCGCCGCACCGGTCAAGGTTCGATGGGCGGCAGCTCGCCTTCGATCAATGCCAGCCCCGCGCGCAGCATCGCGGCATAGCGCGCCTTTTCCGCCGCCATGGTTTCCGGGGTCCAGCGATAGAAGCCTTCACCCGTCTTCATGCCCAGCTTGCCGGCCGCCACGCGTTCGGTAAGGATGGGGAAAGGGCCGTCCGCCTTCGATAGCGAAGGGTAGGTCGTCGTGGTCGCCGCGCAATGCACGTCCAGGCCCGCGTGATCCCGTTGCATCACCGGGCCGGCTGCCAGGAAGCGAAAGCCAAAGCCGAAACGTACAGCGGCATCCACGTCCTCGGCGCTGGCGACGCCTTCCTGGATCAGCGCGAAGGCCTCGCGGGTCAAGGCATGCTGCAGGCGGTTGCCGAGGAAACCGGGCACGTCCTTGCGCACCAGTACCGGCACCATGCCGCAGCGGCGCATGAAGGCGACCAGGGCTTCGCCCCGGGCGCTGTCGCTGTCCGGTCCCAGTACGACTTCCACCAGCGGGATCAAATGCGCCGGCATGAAGAAATGCAGGCCCAGCATGCGCTCGCGGCGTTCCAGCCCTTCGGCGATCTGGCTGATGGGAAAGCTGCTGCTGTTGCTGGCCAACAGGGCGTGGGCCGGCGCCAGCGCCACCAGCTCGGCGAACAAGGCGCGTTTCAACGGCAGGGATTCGGGGATGCACTCGATGACGAGGTTGACGTCCCGCCATGCGACCGCGTGCAGCGATGCGGCGACCCCGACCTTGTCGATGTTCTGCTCCAGGCCGCGCTCGGCCAGGTTCGCCCGCGCACGTTCCAGGATGCCGGCGTGTCGCGCGGCGTCCGTCTCGACGACTGTCACGCCGGCCTGGGCGCGGGCGAGGACCACCGCCACATCGGCGCCCATCGTGCCGCCTCCTACCACCACGGCGTGGCATTGCGACGGAGCGGGCAGGGAAGGAATGGCGGTTGTCATGGTGTCTCCCGGTATCTTGCCGTGTCGGCAGGCGCCATCAGCCCAAGGCCAGGCGCAATTGTTCGTCCAGGTGGGCCGTCGGCGCCACCCGCCACGCGCTCTGCGCATAACGCAGCCAGCGGCCCAGTACGAAATGGGTCAGCAGGCTCGCATGCGCGCTGACGTCCGCGTCAGGTGGCAAGGCGCCGTCCTGCACGGCCGTGCGCAGGGCCTGCCTGAACGACGCTTCGATACGGTCGTTGATATGGTTGATGCGTTCCTGCAAGCGGTTGTCCTCGGTGACCAGCGCATCGCCGGTCAGCACGCGCGTCATGCCCTTGTTGCGCTCCGAGAACGTCAGCAGCATGCCTATCATGTTGCGCGCCTGCGCGAGGCCATGCGGTTCGGTCGCGCCGATCTGGTTGATCAGGCTGAAGATGGTGTGCTCGATGAACTCGATCAAGCCTTCGAACATCTGTGCCTTGCTGGCGAAATGCCGGTATAGCGCCGCTTCGGAGACCTGCATACGGGCTGCCAGGGCCGCGGTGGTGATGCGCGCGGCGTGCGGCTGTTCCAGCATTTCTGCCAGGGTTTGCAGGATCTGCGTCTTCCTTTCGCCGGGTCTGCTTGCCATGGGTGGGGCCGCGCATGCGCGCGGTATAGAAGTTGAAAACCGGGGGCGCTATCGTCGCAAAGGGCGGCGGCGCAGCAGCAGATCGCTGACGCAGTTTACCCGCAAGTCGACATAGCCCGGCCGGTTGCGCCCGGCTTTGCTGAAGGGCGTGCCCGGATGGTAGATGTGCACCGTGCGCAAGCCGACGCGGCGCGCGCCGCGCAGGTTTTCCAGCGTATCCTCGACCAGTACCGCGCGGGCCGGCGCCACCCCTTCGCGCGCCAGCACGCGCCGCAGCAGGGCGGGGGAGGGCTTGGGCCGGTAGTTGCCGTGCCAGTTCATGTGCTCGATGGCCCACAGGCTGTCGAACTGCCGCAGCAGGCCCAGATGGCGCAGCACCGCGCGTGCATAGTGCAGCGGTGCATTGGTCAGCAGCACCTTGCGTCCCGGCAGGCTGCGCAGCTTGCCGGCAAGCCCGGTTTCGGCCTTGACCAGGGTGCGTACGTCGAAGTCGTGGCTCATGCGCAGGAAGGTCTCGGCGTCCACGCCATGGTGGCGGACCATGCCGATGACCGTCGCGCCGTAGCGCTTCCAGTACTTCGAGCGCAGCGCATTGGCGGTCTCCGCGTCCACACCCAGCGTTTCGGCCACCGCGCGCGTCATTCCCGCATCGATGCGCGGAAAGATGGCGTGCGAGGTGTTGTGCAGCGTGTTGTCCAGGTCGAACAGCCACAGCCTGCCCGATGCGCCCGTGGCGATGCGCCGCGAGCGGCGCAGCCGCGCCGCCGGCCGCAGCAGATGCCGATGGATGCGCATCAGCGTGACGTAATCATGGTGCCCACACCCTGGTCGGTCAGCAACTCCAGCAGCAGGCAATGCGGCACGCGGCCGTCGATGATGTGAACGGAATTCACGCCGCTGCGCGCCGCATCCAGCGAGGAAGAGATCTTCGGCAGCATGCCGCCGGAGATGGTGCCGTCCGCGAACAGTTCGTCGATGGCGCGTGCCGACAGGCTGCGCAGCAGCTTGCCGGTCTTGTCGAGCACGCCCGGCGTGTTGGTCATCATCAGCAGTTTTTCCGCGCCCAGCACTTCGGCCATCTTGCCGGCGACCACGTCGGCGTTGATGTTGTAGGCCGTGCCGTCCTGGCCGTAGCCGATCGGCGATATCACCGGGATGAACTGGTCGTCCTGCAGCGCCTTCACCACGGCCGGGTCCACCTGCGTGATGTCGCCGACAAAGCCGATGTCCAGCGGTTGCTGCGGGTCTTCCTTGTTGTCCATGAGCTTCTTGCGCGCACGGATAAGGCCGCCGTCCTTGCCCGTCAGGCCGACTGCCTTGCCGCCGGCCTCGTTGATCATCATGACGATGTCCTGCTGGACCTGGCCGCCCAGGACCCATTCGACCACCTCCATGGTTTCGGCATCGGTGACCCGCATGCCTTGCACGAAGGTCCCGGTCTTGCCCACGCGCCGCAAGGCGTCGTCGATCTGCGGACCGCCGCCATGCACCACTACCGGGTTCAGGCCGACCAGCTTGAGCAGCACGACATCATGCGCGAAGCTGCGCTGCAGACGCTCTTCGGTCATGGCGTTGCCGCCGTATTTCACGACGATGGTCTTGCCGTGAAAGCGCCGCAGATAGGGCAGGGCCTCGGACAGCACGCTGGCTTTTACAGAGGGGGGCAGGGCGGCGGAATCTTGAGGAGTATCGGTCATGGCGGCAAGGGAACGCGTCGATGCGGGAAGAGGATCGGCATGGGGCGGAGCCCGCTGAGCGGCAATTGTATTACCGCCAGGGGCATATGCCAGCAGGTCATAAGAAGATGGGGTACAAAAAGCCGTGGTTCATGTAGATTGGAGCCCCTTCATATTCAACGCCATACGGCGGAAATGCCCGCCAAGGAGGACAAAATGACTCATACATTGCGGCCCGTTGCGGCCGCCACGCAGCGTCCCGTCCGCCATGCCGCGTCCGTTGCCGGCATGCGCCGCGCGCTGCTGGCTTGCGTCGTCGGGCTGTCCGCGGCCTTTGCGCTGGGCTCGCCGGCCGTGGCTGCCGAAAAACTGACCGTGGCGGCCACGCAGGTCCCGCATGCCGAGATCCTGGAGTTCGTCAAACCGACCCTGGCCAAGGAAGGGGTGGACCTGGACATCAAGGTATTCAGCGACTATGTGCAACCCAATATGGCGACGGTCGACAAGCAGGTGGATGTGAACTTCTTCCAGCACCGGCCGTACCTCGATACTTTCAACCAGGATCGCAAGACCAACCTGGTGCCGGTGGCGGCCGTGCATGTCGAGCCCTTTGGCGCCTATTCGCGCAAGATCAAGGCCGTGAGCGAATTGAAAGAGGGCGCCACGGTGGCCATCCCCAACGATCCGACCAACGCCGGGCGTGCGCTGCTGCTGCTGCAGAAGCAAGGCTTGATCAAGCTGAAGAATCCCACCGACCTTCGCGCGACGACCCTGGACGTGACGGAGAACCCGAAGCGTCTTAAGTTCAGGGAACTGGAGGCCGCCATGCTGCCGCGCTCGCTGGACGACGTGGACCTGGCCCTGATCAACACGAATTACGCGCTGGAGGCCAAGCTGGTGCCCACCAAGGACGCGTTGTTCATCGAAGGCGCCGACTCGCCGTATGCCAACGTGCTGGTGGCGCGCCCGGACAACAAGGATGCGCCCGCGGTGCGCAAGCTGGTGCAGGCCTTGCACTCGCCGGCGGTCAAGCAATACATCCTGGAGAAGTACAAGGGCGCGGTCGTGCCCGCCTTCTGAGCTCAGCGCCGGCTGGCGACCGGTACGAGGCGGCGCAGGGATTCGAAGAACAGCGTCGATTGCAGGCGTTCCCCCTGGATCTGCATCGCCACATGCCGGGCCATGGTGTCCGGCACCGGTTCCAGCGTCTGGCCGGTGGACAGGGCCAGGACCTCGGTCTGGCAGGCCCGCTCCAGGAAGTACAGGTCGTCGTACGCGTAGTCCACGCGTTCCCCGCAGACCACGATCCCGTGATTGCCCAGGAACAGGATGTCCGCGCCATTCATGGCGCGGGCAATGCGCTCGCCCTCGGCGGTATCCAGCGCCAGGCCATCGTAGCGCGCGTCGATGGCGACGCGCCCGTGGAAGCGCATGGCGTTCTGCGACAGGCGTGTATCGAGCCCGCGCCGTGAAGTCACCGTGAGCGAGGTGGCATAGGGCATATGCGTATGCAGCACGCAGGTCTTGCGCGCGATGCGGTGGATCGCGCCATGGATGAACATGGCGGTGGCTTCGACGTCGTGGCGGCCCGCCAGCCTGGCCCCTTTGGCGTCGACCAGCACGATGTCATCGGCGTCGATTTCGCTCCAGTGCAGGCCGCGGGGATTGATCAGGAAACGGTCCGAACCATCCGGCAGCGCCACGCTGAAATGGTTGCACACGCCTTCCTCCAGGCCGTGATAGGCCGCGGCGCGCAGGGCGAGCGCCAGATCGGTGCGCAGCGCCAGCGTATCGGCGGTATGGACGGAACTATCGCGTTGGGAGACGGGCATGGGATGGGATCGGGGATGGGTTGGGCCGGAGTCACGATTTAACATCAATCGCGCGATCCTGGACAGGGTGATCCAGGCAAGCCGCCGGTCCCGCGCCGGCGCCGTATCGCCGGCTTCGCCGACCCGGCATCCCCGGCGTCATCCCTTGGCCGGGCCTTGCGGCGTACTGCCCATCAGGAAACGCAGCAGCCGGCGTTCATCCGCGTCCAGTCCTCGCGGCGCCGGCGGGGCAGCCGGCATCGGCGGCAGGGTGCCGGCCAGGTAGTCATCGATGACCTTCGGGTGGATATAGCACTGGCGGCAGACGGTCGGTGTATTGCCCAGGCGCCGCGATACGTTCTTGACGACCTCGACCACGATGCGCTTGGCCTCGGTCTCGGTGCGCCAGGGACGCTTGCGCAGCTCCGCCAGCGCCAGCACCGTTCCGGACCACGTCCGGTAGTGCTTGGCGGTGAAGTCGGCCTTGCCCGCTTCGCGCAGGTAGTCGTTGACACTGCCGGAATCGACGGTGCGGGGCTTGCCGTCTTCATCCAGATAAGTGAACAGCTCGTGCCCGGTGATCTCCATGCAGCGCTTCACCACCGCCGCGATGCGCCGGTCGCGCACCGTCACATCGTGCTCCACGCCGCTCTTGCCCTTGAACCGGAAGCGGATGCTGGTGCCCGCAACCGTCGCATGGCGACGGCGCAGGGTCGTCAGGCCGTACGATCCATTGGCCCGCGCGTAGGTCGAGCTGCCTATCCTGACCAAGGTGGTCTCCAGCAGGCGCACCACCACCGCGACGATCTTGTCATGGTTCATGCCCGGCTTGCGCAAGTCCTGTTCGACCTTGCGCCGGATACGTGGCAGGGCCAGCGCGAAAGCGGCCAGTTGCTCGTACTTGTTCGCGTCGCGCAGTTCGTGCCAGGCGGGGTGATAGCGGTATTGCTTGCGGCCGCGCGCATCGCGCCCGGTCGCCTGGATATGCCCTTTGGGGTCCGGACAGATCCATACGTCGGTGTAGGCGGGAGGGATGACCAGCGCGTTGATGCGCGCGATCTCCGCGTGGTCGCGGATGCGCTTGCCCTCCGGATCGAAGTATTCAAAGCGCTCGCCGTTGAGCCGGCGCGTGATGCCCGGCCGCCGGTCATCCACATAGACCAGCCCCGCTATCGCGCAACAGGCGTTTTCAGTGGGCGGATCATCCGCCGGGTCGGAATCGGGCGCGGCGGTCCGCGCTTCGGCCTGCGCTAGCAACATGGTGCGGTTCCCATCGAGGCCCGCACCCGAGCAACTGGCGTGCCCGCTATTCCCGATGCGTCAGCAGGCGCGCTGCAGCCGGCCGTTGCGGCCGGTGCATTCACTGCCCTGCGGGTGCGGCCATATTGGCTCGGTCACCCGCGGGCGCCCCTGGTGGACTCCGCGGCACCGTGCGATCCGGAGCCGCCATGCCCGCCGGAACCGTTATGCGCGCTCGAACCGCCATGCGCGCCGGAACCGTTATGCGGATTGGATCCGTTATGCGGGCTGGACCCGTTATGCGGCGCCGCGCTGTGCGAACGCTGCTGCGCCGGCCCATGGGCCTCCAGCAGGTTGAACGCGGTATTGACCAGCCCGATATGCGAAAACCCCTGCGGGAAGTTGCCCACCAGCCGTTTATGCACCGGGTCGTATTCCTCCGCCAGCAATCCCAGGTCGTTGCGCAGGGACAGCAGCCGGTCGAACAGGGCCGCAGCCTCGTCGATCCGGCCCTGCATGGCGTACGCGTCGGCCAGCCAGAAGCTGCACGCCAGGAAGACCCCTTCGCTTTCCTGCAGGCCGTCGTCCACCTGTTCGGGCACATAGCGCATGACCAAACCGTCGCGCATCAAGCCTTTCTCGATCGCGCTGATGGTGCCCGTCACCCGAGGATCGTCGATCGGCAGGAAACCCACCTGTGGAATCAACAGCAGGCTCGCATCCAGCGCCTTGCCGCCGTAGAACTGCACGAAGCTGTTCAGCTCGGCGTCGAAGCCGTTGTTGAGGATGTCTTCCCGGATTTCGTCGCGCACGTCGCGCCAGCGCTCTACCGGCCCTTGCAGGCCGAAGCGTTCCGCCGATTTGACGGCGCGGTCGAAACCTACCCAGCACATCAGGCGTGAATGGGTAAACGCCCGGCGCGGGCCCCGCACTTCCCATATGCCGTGGTCGTCGACCTTCCAGCCGCGCTCCAGCGGCGCCAGCAGGATGCGTTGCAGGCGCCAGGCCTGTTCCGAGGGGGCCAGTTCGGCCTCGCGCGCGGCATGCAGCGTCTCGATGAGCTCGCCGTAGATGTCCATCTGGATCTGCCCGGAAGCGGCGTTGCCCAGGCGTACCGGCTTGCTGTTCTCGTAACCCGGGAGCCAGGCGATTTCCATCTCCGGCAGGCTGCGTTCGCCCGCGATCCCGTACATGATCTGCAATTGGTCGGGATGGCCGGCGGAGGCCCGCATCAGCCATTGGCGCCAGGCTTCGGCTTCCTCGCGGTAGCCGGCGTTCAGCAACGCGTACAGCGTCAGCGCGGAATCGCGCAGCCAGCAGTAGCGGTAGTCCCAGTTGCGCGAGCCGCCCAGGTTTTCCGGCAGCGACATGGTCGGGGCGGCGACGATGCCGCCCGTCGGCCGGAACGTCAGGAGCTTGAGTGTGATGAGCGATCGCACGATCGCCTCATGCCATTCGGGGAAGCGCCGGTCGGTGCGGCAGCGCTTGGACCACTCCTTCCACCAGGCCACGGTGCGATCCAGGCTTTCGGTGCGGTCTGGCACGAAATGCGGGACTTTGTGCGAGGGATGGTACGACAGGGTAAAAGGCGTGCTTTGGCCGGCATGCACGGTGAAGCGCGAGACCGTCCGCAGGTTCTTGCCTTCCAGCGGCACCTGGGTATGCAGCTCCACCGCATCGGGCCCCGCGATGGCGCTGATGCCATAGTCCCTGCGGCGCACCCATGGCACGGCCTGCCCGTAATTGAACCGCAGGATAAGGTCCATATCCATGTCGACGTGCCCATGCTCGCCGCGCACGATGCGCACCACGTCGACACGCTCCTCGTCGTCGCTCAGGGGCATGAAGTCCAGCAGCGTGGCTACGCCCGTCGCAGTCTTGAAGCGTGTTTCCAGGACGGCGGTGCCAGGAATGTAGCGCCGGGTGGTTTCGAAGGGCTCGCGCGGCCTGATGTGCCAGCACCCATGCTCCTCCGTACCCAGCAGGGCGGCGAAGCACGCGGAGGAATTGAAGTGGGGCAGGCACAGCCAATCGATGGAGCCATCGCGCGAGACCAACGCCGCGGAAAGCATGTTGCCGATGAGGCCGTAATCTTCAAGTGGTTTCGACATGGGCGCGTATCGGGTTGCGGAAAGGGAAGCCTAGCATGGGGCTTGCGCCCGGGTACATCACCCGCGGCGGCCCGGCGCGTGCGCCATACGCTACTGCAACGCGAGGTAACACCCGTAGCCGTGCCATCGCTCATGTAACAGGCGCCCGGGCCCGGCTCTCGCCCAGTTACAACCTCTGTTTGTCGGAGGAGAACCCTTGGGTAGACTGCCCCGCAGTACCGTGGCACATGTCCGTTCATCGGCAGATGGGTATCGAATATGGAAGAAAACCAAACACGCGATCCACGCCGGCCCGCGCCGGTCGTCTCAACCGGGATACGGGGCCTGGACAATGTTCTGGGCGGTGGCCTTCCGGCCAGTCGCCTTTATCTCGTCGAAGGCGTACCGGGCAGCGGCAAGACTACCTTGGGCATGCAGTTCCTGCAGGAAGGAAGGCGGCAAGGCGAAAAAGGCCTGTATATCACCTTGTCCGAAACCCGCGAGGAGTTGCACGCCGTGGCCGAGACCCATGGCTGGGACCTGGAAGGCATCGAGATTTTCGAGCTCTTCAGCGAGGACGAATTTTCCCTGGGGGCCGAGCAATCCGTCTTCTATCCAGCCGAAGTGGAACTGGGCGAGGCGGTGCAACACGTCATCGAAACCATCGAAGCCCTGTCGCCTACCCGCGTCGTCTTCGACAGCCTGTCCGAGATGCGCCTTCTGGCTCAAAGCCCGCTGCGGTATCGGCGGCAAATCCTGGCGCTGAAGCAATATCTGTCGACACGCCTATGCACGGTGCTTTGCCTGGACGACAAGACCGCCGATCCCAACGATCTGCAGTTGCACAGCATCGCGCACGGCGTGATCAGCCTGGATCAACGGGCCCAGGATTTTGGTGTCGAACGCCGCCGCATCCGTATCGTCAAGCTGCGCGGCGTCAGGTTCCGGGGCGGATATCACGACTGCGTGCTGGAAACGGGCGGCCTGCGGGTGTTCCCCCGCCTGATCGCGGCGGAACACCAGGCCAGCTTCGATACCGCGCCGCAAAGCACCGGCGTTCCGCCGCTGGACGCCTTGCTGGGCGGAGGGATCACGCCAGGCACCAATATATTGTTCACCGGCCCATCCGGCGTCGGCAAGACCACGACGGCGGTGCGCGCCGTGCTGGCGGCCCTCGAGCGCGGACAGAAGGCCGTGTATTACCTGTTCGATGAAGGGGCGGGGACCATGCTGCGACGCAGCCGGCAACTCGGCATGGACCTGGCGCCCTACATCGAAAGCGGTGCGCTGCAGCTGTTTCAGATCGACCCGGCGGAGCTCTCCCCGGGCGAATTTTCCAGCCGTGTGCGCAAGGCGGTGGACGAGGACGGCGCGACGTTTTTCGTTATCGACAGCTTGAGCGCGTATGTCCTGTCCATGCCGGGGGAACGGTTCCTGCTGCTGCAGTTTCACGAGATGTTGAGTTATCTGAACCAAAAGGGTTGCACGACGGTGTTGGTGCTGGCCCAGCACGGGTTGATCGGCGAAGGCCGCGCGGACGTGGACCTGAGCTACCTGAGCGACGCGATCCTGCTCTTCCGCTTCTTCGAAGCGGAAGGAAGCATACACGGGGCGGTGCTGGCCCTGAAGAGCCGCACGACGCCCCACAAGCGGTCCATACACGAGTTCCGTATTACTGAAGACGGGTTGCAAGTGGGGGAAGCGTTGAGCGACTTCGAAGGGGTGTTGTCGGGTCTGCCGTCCTACACCGGCAAGTTGCCGGCCCTGCAGACGCCCGGATCCGTGCCGGAGGCGGAGTGAATGCCGCCAACCACGCGCTGATCCTCGCCCCGCATGGCCGGGATGCGCAGGTCATCCGCAATGTCCTGAACGCGGCTGGCGTTCCGGCTTCGACATGCGACGACCTGCCGGCGCTATTTTCGGGATTGGCGCAAGGCGCCGGCTGTGCCGTGGTAGCCGCGGAAGCGCTGACGCCCGCCGCGCTGGCGGACTTGGCCGCGTGGGCCGCTTGCCAGGAGGCGTGGTCGGACTTCCCCTTTATCGTCCTGTCACCGCCCCTGGATACTTCGGCGGATGCGGCCGCGCAGGATGCGTTGGGCGCCCTGGGCAACATCATGCTGCTGGAGCGGCCACTGCGGGCCGATACGCTGCGCCGCGCCGTCAGCGCGGCGCGGCGCGCGCGCGACCGGCAGTACCGCGCTCGCGCGCTGTTGCGCGGGCAGGCCGAGGCAGAGGAAGCCTTGCGCGTGCTGAACGAGACATTGGAAACGCGCATCGCCGAACGGACCCACGCACTCGCGCGCGCCAACGACCGCCTGATGAAGGAAATCCGTGAACGCGAGCGCACCCAAAGCGCGCTGGTCCAGTCGCAGAAGATGGAGGCGATCGGGCAGTTGACCGGCGGCCTGGCGCATGATTTCAACAACCTGCTCAATGTCATCATGGGCAGCGTGGACCTGATCCGGCGCACATCGCAGGACGATCGCGTACACCGCCTCGCCTCGAACGCCAGGCAGGCCGTGGAGCGCGGCGCCAAGCTGACCGCGCAACTGCTGGCTTTTTCGCGCAGCCAGAACCTGGATCTGCGGCCCACCAACGTGAACGAGTTGCTGGCGGGCATGCGGGAATTGCTGGGACTCTCCCTCGGCCCCACCGTGCGGGTGCTGACGGAGTTCGCCCCCGATGTGCCGGAAGCGACGGCGGATGCCAACCAACTGGAATTGGCGATCCTGAACCTCTGCATCAATGCCCGCGATGCCATGCCGTCCGGCGGCGTGGTGACGTTATTCACCGCCGCCAGGGAAAGCCGGGAAAGCGATCTGCCGGCGGGCCGCTATGTCGTGATCGGCGTGAAGGACACCGGCAGCGGCATACCCCCCGATGTATTGAGCAAGGTGTTCGACCCTTTCTTCACGACCAAGCCCGTGGGCAAGGGCACCGGGCTGGGCCTGAGCCAGGTCTACGGCATTGCCCGGCAGTCGGGCGGTACGGCGCGCATTGCCAGCGAAGAGGGCCGGGGTACCGTGGTGGAGATATGGTTGGTGCCCGCCGATCCCTCCGCGCAACGGACGCGCGAGGACGAGCCGCCCAGCGTGAGCCGCCGCACCGCGAGCGTGCTGGTCATCGATGACGACGCAGCGGTGCGCAACCTGATCGTGGAATGCCTGCTGATCCTGGGATACGAGGTCAGGCAGGCGGAGGACGGCGAGATCGGCCTGCGCCTGCTGGAGGAACGGCCGCCGGACCTGCTGATGGTGGACTTCATCATGCCCCGGCTCAACGGCGCGGAAGTGATCGAACGCGCGCGCAAGCTGGTACCGGGCCTGCCCGTCATCCTGGCCACCGGCTACGCCGACGCGCAGGTCGGCGGCACGGTACTCGAGCACGAGCGGGTCCTGCAGAAACCCTTCAACCTCGATCAACTGGCCGCGATGGTGGCGGAGGCGCTGCAGCGCTGATCCGCGGTGCCCTAGACCGTGGTTCCGCCGGCATCCGCGACGGCCCGTTTGATGGCCACATGCCGCTTCTGCATCTCCTGGCGCAAGGCACGGCGCTGGTCGGCGGCCTCGAAGCGCTGGCGTTCCTCTTCGTTGCGCGGTTCCAGCGGTGGAACCGGCGTGGGGTTGCCGAGTTCGTCCACGGCGACCATGGTGAAGTAGCAGCTGTTGGTATGGCGTACCAGCTTCTGGCGGATGTCCTCGGTGATGACCTTGATGCCGATTTCCATGGATGTGCGGCCAGTGTAGTTCACGGACGCCAGGAACGTCACCAGTTCGCCGACATGGATTGGTTCGCGAAACACCACCTGGTCCACCGACAACGTCACGACATACTGGCCCGCGTAGCGGCTGGCGCAGGCGTAGGCCACCTGGTCCAGGTACTTGAGGATGTGGCCGCCATGCACGTTGCCCGAGAAATTCGCCATGTCGGGCGTCATCAGGATGGTCATCGACAATTGGTGGCTGAAAGCGTCATCCATGGCGGGGCTCGATCAGTGAGAAAAAGGAATGTGCACGCACGGCGAGGCGACCGTGGCGCGGGGCGTGCGCGGGGCGCAGCGTGGAAATGCAGGAATGCACGCCGGACGCGGCAATGGGCGAACAATCCATGGGCGGATGTTAGCAATGCGCCGCGTATCCGAAACGGCCAAGAAAATGACCGTTTGGGGTGCTTTTGGCGCGTTGGGGCGGCGTGGGGCAGCTGGCGCCGGGGCAGCCGCCGGAGCGCGGCGCATGCCCGCAAGCCCGCCTGCGCCGCGGCAACGCGCACGGACCGCCAAAGCGCTATGCGATCAGGCGCGCCAGTTCGGCGCCGGGATCCGAGGCTCGCATGAAGGCTTCGCCGACCAGGAATGCATCCACCTTGCGTTCGCGCATCATGCGTATATCTTCCTCCCGCAGGATGCCGCTTTCGGTGACGACGCGCCGGCCCGGCGGCACCCGGGGCAACAGATCGAGGGTGGTCTGCAAGGTGGTCTCGAAGGTGCGCAGGTTGCGATTGTTGATGCCGATGAGCGGCGTACGCAATTGCAGGGCGACGTCCAGCTCGTCGGCATCATGGACTTCGACCAGCACGTCCATGCCCAGGTCCATCGCGCAGGCTTCGAGTTCCTTCAACTGCCCCGGGGAGAGGGCCGCCGCGATCAGCAGCACGCAGTCCGCCCCCAGGGCGCGCGAGAAGACCACCTGGTAGGGGTCGATGATGAAGTCCTTGCGCAGCACGGGCAAGGGGCACGCCGCCCGCGCCTGGCGCAGGTGATCGTGCGAACCCTGGAAGAACTGCACGTCGGTCAGTACCGACAGGCAGGCCGCGCCGTGCGCCGCGTACGACGCCGCGATTTCCGCGGGACTGAAGTTTTCCCGCAGCACGCCGCGCGAGGGGGATGCTTTTTTGATTTCCGCGATGACGCCGGGCTTGCCCGCCGCGATCTTGTCTTCGATCGCCTGGGCGAAACCGCGTACGTCCTGGCGGGCCTTGGCTTCGCGCAGGAGCTCGGCTTCGCTGCGCATCTGGCGCGCCGTGGTGACTTCCTCGGCCTTGACGGCGAGAATCTTCGCAAGAATGTCGTTCATCTCAAAACTTCCGGGTGTAAGCGCAAAATTGTTCCAACTTGCCGCGTGCGGCGCCGTTAGCAATCGTTTCAACCGCCAACTTCAAACCCGCGTCGATGGACGGAGCCACATTACCCGCATAGATGGCCAATCCGGCGTTCAGCGCGACGATATCGCGCGCCGGTCCCGGCTTGTTGTTCAGCGCTTCCAGGATGAGGTCGCGCGATTCTTCCCGATTGGACACCTTGATGCCGCGGTTGGACATCATGGATAGCCCGTAGTCCTCCGGGTGGATCTCGTATTCCAGCACTTCGCCGTCCTTCAGTTCGCCGATGAGCGTGGCGGCGCCGAGCGAGGCCTCGTCCATGCCGTCCTTGCCATGCACCACCAGTACGTGTTTCGAACCGAGCCGCTGCAGCACGCGCACCTGTATGCCGACCAGGTCGGGATGGAACACCCCCATCAACTGGTTGAGCGCGCCCGCGGGATTGGTGAGAGGCCCCAGTATGTTGAAAATGGTGCGCACCCCCATCTCCTTGCGGACGGCGGCCACATTTTTCATGGCGCCATGATGGGCAGGCGCGAACATGAAGCCGATGCCGGTGGTGGCGATGCAATCGGCCACATGCTCGGGGCTCAGTTGCACGTTGGCGCCCAGCGCTTCGAGCACATCCGCGCTGCCCGAGGACGACGAGGCGCTGCGGTTGCCGTGCTTGGCGATTTTCACCTCGGCGGCGGCGGCCACGAACATGGCTGCGGTGGAGATATTGAAGGTATGGCTGCCGTCGCCGCCGGTGCCGCACATATCGAGCAACTGCTCCGGGTACGATGTCCGCACCGGCGTGGCGAACTCGCGCATGACCTGGGCGGCCGCGGTGATTTCGCCGACGGTCTCCTTTTTCACGCGCAGGCCCATGAGCAACGCCGTGGCGATCTGCGGCGACATCTCGCCGCGCATGAGCATGCGCATCAGATGCAGCATCTCGTCATGGAAGATCTCGCGGTGCTCGATGCAGCGGGTCAGCGCTTCGGTCGGCGATATGGTCATGATGGGATCCCTCCGGTGTGGTCTCTTTATCGGATGTTGAGGAAGTTGCGCATCAAGGCATGCCCGTGCTCGCTCAGGACCGATTCGGGGTGGAACTGTACCCCGTAAATCGGCAGCGTTTTGTGACGCACTCCCATAATGTCTCCGTCTTCTGCGGTCGCCGTGGCCTCCAGGCAGTCCGGCAGCGTGGCCGGGTCGATGGTCAGGGAGTTGTAGCGGATAACGGTATAGGGACTGGGCAGTCCCGTAAAGATATCGCCGCCCCTGTGTTCGATGCGCACCGTCTTGCCATGCATGATGCGGGGTGCCCGCACGATATCGCCGCCGAAGGCCGCGCCGATGGCCTGGTGTCCCAGGCAGACGCCCAGGATAGGCACTTTGCCGCCGAACTCGCGTATGACCGGGACGGAAATGCCGGCCTCGGCCGGCGAGCACGGACCGGGCGATACGCAGATGCGGTCCGGCTTCATGGCGGCGATTTCCTCCAGCGTGATCTGGTCGTTGCGCGCGACACGCACGTCTTCGCCCAGTTCGCCGAAATACTGCACCAGGTTGTAGGTGAAGGAATCGTAGTTGTCGATCATCAAGAGACTCATGGCTCTTACCCTCGTTGCTTGGCTCGTTGGACGTCCGCGGCGCTGTGCCGGTGAGGCCGGGCGGACGGGCTTGCGTATGGGATGGCGGGCTGCCCTAGATGGGCTGGTCCAGGCCGTTCTGCACCTGTTCCGCGGCGCGCAATACCGCGCGCGCCTTGGCTTCGGTTTCGGCCCATTCGGCTTCGGGGTTGGAGTCGGCGACGATGCCGGCCGCGGCCTGGACATACAGCGTACCGTCCTTGATTACGCCGGTGCGGATGGCGATGGCCACGTCCATCTCGCCGCCGTAGCTCAGGTATCCCGCGGCCCCTCCATAGATGCCGCGGCGCACGGGTTCCAGTTCGTCGATGATTTCCATGGCGCGCACCTTGGGCGCGCCGGTCAGGGTGCCCGCGGGGAAGGCGGCGCGCAGCACGTCCATGCTGGTCATGTTGGGATCCAGGTCTCCGGCGACATTGGAAACCAGGTGCATGACGTGCGAATAGCGTTCGATGGCCATCGTGTCGGTCACCTTCACCGACCCGGTCTCCGCCACCCGGCCCACATCGTTGCGCGCCAGGTCTATCAACATGACGTGTTCGGCGATTTCCTTGGGGTCGGCACGCAGTTCCTCGGCGAGCGCGGCATCTTCTTCCGGCGTGCCGCCCCGCTTGCGCGTGCCGGCCAGCGGCCGGATGGTGATCCGCGACTTGGCCTCGCCGTTTTCGACCACGCGTTCCTGGCGCACCAGGATTTCCGGGGAGGAACCGACGACGTGGAAGTCGCCGAAATTCCAGAAGTACATGTAGGGAGAGGGGTTCAGCGAGCGCAGCGCGCGGTACAGCGACAGCGGTGAGTCGCGGAAGGGCTTGGCGATGACCTGCCCCACCTGGACCTGCATGAGGTCGCCCGCGGCAATATATTCCTTGGCGCGCAGCACCGCGGCAAGGTAGTCCGCTTTTTTGAAATCACGCCGCTCCTCGGTCTGCATGCTGGCGTGGCTGTACGGGATGTCGACGGGCTTGCGCAGTTTCTGGCGCAATTCGAGCAGGCGTTGCTGCGCGCGGGCATAGGCTTCCGGCCGGGCCGGATCCGCATAGACCATCAGGTAGATGCGTCCCGCGAGGTTATCGACGATGACCAGCTCGTCCACGTGCAGCAGCATGATGTCCGGCGTGCCCTGTTCCATGCCGGCGGGAAAGGGCTTGACCGCCGGTCCCAGGCGCGGTTCGATGTGGCGCACCGTGTCGTAGCCGAAGTAGCCGGCCAGGCCGCCGGCGAAGCGCGGCATGCCGGGGCGCAAGGCAACCTTGAAACGCGCCTGGTATTGCTCGATGAAAGCCAGCGGATCGCCGTGGTGCGTTTCCACCACCTTGCCGTCGTGCAGGACCTCCGTCACCGTGCCGCGCGCCTGGATCACCGTGCGCGCGGGCAGGCCGATGAAGGAATAACGGCCGAAACGCTCGCCGCCGACAACGGACTCCAGCAGGCAGCTCATGCGCCCGTTTTCCGGCCCGGAATGGGCCAGCTTCAGGTAGATGCCCAGGGGCGTGTCGAGGTCGGCATAGGTGTCCGCGATCAGCGGTATGCGGTTGTAGCCTTGGCTGGCCAGTGCCTTGAATTCGAGTTCTGTCATGTCGGTCTCGCTTTTCGGGATATTGCGGAGCCGGGCATGAAGCAAAAAGCCCGGCCAGTTGTCTGGTTCCGGGCTTGGGGATTTTTACTGCTCTTGGCGCCTGGTCGCGGATGCGCTGGACGCCGGGAAGTGCATTATCGCCACCCGGAAGACAAACGCCACCAGCGCCAGGTGGCGCCGAGCATTTGCGGAAGGATGGGGGCGATCATGATGTGAGGTATTCGGTGTTGACGTTATCGATACGTTGTTGATTGCCTGCTTATTGGCCCATGTCCTGCACGGTGCTGGCGGGAAGGACGCTGCCATCCCGGGCGATCCACTGCGCGGCCTCGACCAAGGTCGCTACTATACCATCGACTTCCAGCGTCCGTACATCGACGCCTTCGTTATATCCATAGGGCACGACCAGCACGCGGGTGCCGGCGTCCCGCCCGGCCTGCGCATCGTTGATCGAATCGCCTATCGTCACCGCGCGCGCGGGCGGTACGCCCAGCAGGGCGCAGGCGTGCAGCACCGGCTGCGGGTCCGGCTTCTTGCGGGCGCAGGTGTCCCCGCATACGGCAGCCTGGAAGAAGCCGGCCAGGCCGGTGCGCTGCAGCAGCGGCAAGGTGAATTCGGTTGGCTTGTTGGTGACCACGGCCAGTTTCAAGCCCATTTGGCGCATGGCCTTCAGGCCGTCCATGACACCGTCGAACACCACGGCCTTGTCGCCGTTCACCAGGTGGTAGTGGCGGTAGAAGGACTCGCGTCCGCGCTCGAAGAGATCGGGATCGAGTTCGCCATGTTCCTGCGATCCCGCCAGCGCGCGCTGAACCAGCCTGTCGACGCCCTTGCCGACGAAGGTGGCGATGACATCCTCCCTGAGCACGTCCATGCCCAGCTCCACCCGCATGCCATTGGCGGCCGTGGCCAGGTCCGGGACCGAGTCCAGCAGCGTGCCATCCAGGTCCAGGAGGGCGGCATAGAAAGAGGTCATGGCGGGATTCCGTGGGTAGCGGGCCGCCCCCGTGCGGCTCGGCGCATTCGACAGGGGGCGCAAGATGGGAGTGTCAGGCGGCCAGGGTGCCGGCCTTCGCGATCTCGTCGCGCATGGCGGCGATGACGGCGGCGTAGTCGGGCTTGCCGAAGATGGCCGAACCGGCCACGAAGGTATCGGCGCCCGCGGCCCGTATCTCCGCGATATTGTCCACCTTGACGCCGCCATCGACTTCCAGCGCGATATGCTGCCCGCCCAGCTGCATCCAGCGATCGATGCGCGCGCGGGCTTCGCGCAGCTTGGTCAGGGCCGAATGCAGGAAGCTCTGCCCGCCGAATCCCGGATTGACCGACATGATAAGCACGACGTCCAGCTTGTCCATCACGTAGTCCATGTGGTTCAAGGGCGTGGCCGGATTGAACACCAGGCCGGCCTTGCAGCCGTGGTCGCGGATCAGCGCCAGCGTGCGGTCGATGTGCCGGGTCGCCTCGGGATGGAAAGAGATGATATTGGCACCCGCCTTGGCGAACTGCGGAACCAGTTCGTCCACGGGTTCCACCATGAGGTGCACATCGATGGGAACGTCGACGTGCGGCCGGATGGCGGCGCATACCATCGGGCCAATGGTCAGGTTCGGCACGTAATGGTTGTCCATGACGTCGAAGTGGATCCAGTCGGCGCCCGCGGCGACCACGCTGCGGACCTCTTCCCCCAGGCGGGCGAAGTCGGCGGAAAGGATGCTGGGCGCGATGCGTGCGGCCGAAGGGGAAGGAGACATGGTGGGCGGCATTCAAGGGATAATGTGCCAATATTGTAGTTTGCCGGAACGCCCATATACCGCCGGCGCGGATTGCGTGGACAGCGTCGCGGCATCCCGCAGTCCGTCCGCCGCCGTTGACCCCGACTTTGAAAGGCCGAAAAGCCAGTGAAACCCTACGACCTCACCGTTGCCGTCGAACCGCGCTACATGCCCGAGCAGTCGGATCCCGCGGAGCAGCAGTACGTTTTCGCCTATACGGTGCGCATCACCAACACCGGGGAGCATCCCGCGCAGGTGATCAGCAGGCACTGGATCATCACCGACGGCAATCAGCGTGTGCAGGAGGTGCGCGGCCTGGGCGTGGTGGGCCAGCAGCCGCTGCTCGCGCCGGGTGAAACCTTCGAGTACACCAGCGGCTGTCCCCTACCCACCCCGGTGGGCACCATGCGCGGCAGCTATCACTGCGTGGGCGAAAACGGCATCCCGTTCGAAGTGCCCATCGCGGAATTCCTGCTCGCCATGCCGCGTACCTTGCACTGACGGCCTGTCCCATGCCGCGCCCCGCGGTGCCGATGTCCCTGTTTTTCCTTTCCTCGATGAAGCATCCATTGTTCCGCTTGTTGCCGCTCGTGTTGTCGGGCGTGGTGTTGGCCGGTTGCGCCACGGTCGAACGGGAAATTCCGCCCGACCAGGCTGGCGCCGCGCCCGGTGCGGGGCCGGCCACGGCCGCCGCCGAGGCGCCGCTCGTGGTCCCGCCGCTGGCCAGCCTGCCTGACACGCCCACCCGTCCCCTGGCGGGCCGCTTCCAGCGGGTCAACTACAGCGATATCCCGCGCTGGACCGATGACGACCTGGCGCAGGTCTGGTCGGCATTCCTGCGCAACTGCAAAGGCCTGATGCGGCCAACCTCGGGCAATCTGGCCTTGCCGGCGCGGGCGACGCCCCGCGCCTGGCAGCCTGTGTGCGCGGCGGCCATCGACCCCGCGCGGCGGCCCGTGGCCACTGACGCGGAGGGCGTGCGGCGCTTCCTGCAGACCTATCTGCAACCGTGGCGCCTGCTCGCGCCCGACGGCAAACCGGCTTCCAATATGGTCACCGGCTACTACGAGCCACTGGTGCGCGGCTCGCGGCAGCAGGGCGGCCTGAACCAGTGGCCGCTGTATATGCCGCCGAACGACCTGCTTACCATCGACCTGGGCGCCATCTATCCGGAGCTCGCCGGCAAGCGTGTGCGCGGCAAGCTGGAGGGCAAACGCGTCGTCCCCTACGACACACGGGCCGAACTGGAGAACCCGGCGCGCCGCCCGCCGGTGCTGGTCTACGTCGACGACCCCGTCGAAAACTTCTTCCTGCAGGTCCAGGGTTCCGGCCGGGTGCTCCTGACGGAGGGTCCTGATGCCGGCAAGACCATACGCGTGGCGTATGCCGACCACAATGGCCAGCCCTATGTCTCCATCGGGCGCTGGCTGATCGACAAGGGCGAGCTGACCGCCGACCAGGCCTCCATGCAGGGCATACGGGCCTGGGCGCAACGCAACCCGCAGCGGGTGCGCGAAATGCTGAACGCCAACCCGGCTGTCGTCTTCTTCAAGGAGGAAACCGTGACCGATGTCGAGGCGGGCCCGCGCGGCGCCTATGGGCTGCCCCTGACGGCGCGCCGTTCGATCGCCGTCGACGCCTCCTTCGTGCCGCTCGGGACGCCGGTCTTCCTGGATACCGCCTGGCCCGCTTCGGACCGTCCGTTCGACCGGCTGATGTTCGCGCAGGATACCGGGGCCGCCATCCGCGGCGCCGCGCGCGCCGACGTCTACTGGGGCTTCGGCGAGGCGGCCGGGCAGATGGCCGGCCGCATGAAGCAGCGCGGCCAGATGTGGGTGCTATGGCCCAAGCAGGCCGGGGAGCCGAGCGCGCGATGACACAGCAGATCATCGTCTGCGGCGCCGGCATCGTGGGGCTGGCGACGGCGCTGGCACTGGCGCGCAGGCGCCAGGCCGTGACCGTGCTGGCGCCTGCCGCCAGGGTGCCGCCCGCGCCTGCGGCGCACTACCACCCACGCGTTTATGCCTTGTCGCCTGCCAGCCAGCGCTTCCTGGCGTCCCTGGGCATCTGGGACGCGCTGCCGGCGTCCCGGCTCACCCCGGTCGACGCCATGGAGATCCACGGCGACGCGGACGGCAGCGTGACGCTGGACGCCTGGCAGGCGGCTCAGCCGCACCTGGCATGGATCGTCGAGGCCGCCGAAATAGAACGCGTGCTGGCGCAGGCCGTGCGCCTGTCCGGCATTCCCTGGGTAGAGGACCGCTGCGTCGGTTATCAGCGTGGCGTGATCCTGACCGAAAACGGCGCGCAACTCCGGGCCGAGCTCGCCATTGGCGCCGACGGCGCTGCGTCGCCGCTGCGCGCCGCAGCGGGCCTGGCCCAGCAGTCCGTTCCCTACGACGCAGTGGGACTGGTCACGCATCTGGACGCCGGCCTGGCCCACCATGGCCGTGCGCTGCAATGGTTTCGCGACGACGGCGTGCTGGCCTTGCTGCCCCTGCCCGATACCGCGCGCGGTCCTCAGGTTTCCATGGTCTGGTCGGCGCCCGCGGACCTCGCCAGGAGCCTGCTTGCGCTGCCGGCCGACGAGCAGGCCGAACGCGTGCAGACCTTCCTGTCCCTGGCGACACACGGCCGCCTGGGCGAGCTGCGCATGAATATCGGCCTGCATGGGTTTCCGCTGTTTCACGAGCATGCCCAGATGGTGGCCCAGGGCGTGGCGCTGGCCGGCGATGCCGCCCACCGGGTCCATCCCTTGGCCGGTCAGGGCCTGAACCTGGGCCTGGGCGACGCCGAAGCCCTGGCTACAATCGTCGCCCAGCGCGAACCTTACCGGGGCGCCGGCGATCTTCCGGTGCTGCGTCGCTATCAACGCGCCCGCGCGGAGCCGGTGCTGGCCATGCGACTGGTCACGGACGGCCTGCACCGCCTGTTTGCCAGCCGTTCGGCGCCGGCGGCGTGGCTGCGCAACGCCGGCATGCGCGGCGTGGACGCCTTGCCCTTGTTGAAACGCATATTGATCCAGCAGGCCTCCGGCGGGTGAACCGTCCGGAAGTATCGCAGTCCAAGCCTTACCCGCTTGGCGCCCCTGGCGTCCAGGGGCCCCGGCAAAGATCCAGGAGTCGTTCATGAACATCCGCGCATGGCTTTTCGCTGCCGGTGTCGTCTTCAGCGCCGCGATGGCGCCCGCGGTCCATGCCGCGGACAAGTCCGTGTCCAGCCAGTCTGCCGGCCAGCCGGCGCCGGGCCAGACCGTGACCAGCACCTCGGGCGCCGGCCCTTCAGCCAAGGTCACCAGCACCGCGGGCCCAAATCCCGGCGAGAAAGTGACCAGCACGGCCGGACCCAGTCCCGGTGAAACAGTCACCAGCACGGCCACCGGCCAGGGGCCGGGCAGCACCAGCCCGGACCAGGTCGCCGACCTGTTCAGGCAGCGGTTTCCTGACCTGGCCATCACCGCGGTGCGGCGCACGCCTTACGGGTTGTTCGAAGTGCAGGTCGGCATGGACCTGATCTACACCGACGACAAGGTGGGCTGGGTGATGGAAGGTCCGCTCATCGATGCCACCACGCGGCGCGACGTCACGCGCGCGCGGCAGGAACAGCTCGGCGCGGTCGCCTTCGATCAATTGCCCCTGAATCTCGCCGTCAAGCGCGTGACCGGCGACGGTTCGCGGGTCGTGGCCATCTTCGAAGACCCGAACTGCGGTTACTGCAAGCAGTTGCGCCACACCCTCGAGGACGTACCCAACCTGACGGTATATACCTTCATCTATCCCATCCTGGCGCCCGATTCCCGCGTCAAGGCCCGCGATATATGGTGCTCGAAGCAGCCCGGCGTGGCGTGGGACGACTGGATGGTACGCGGCAAGCTGCCGCCCACTGCCAATTGCGACGCGCCCATCGACCAGGTGCTGGCGCTGGGCCAGCGGCTGATGGTGCGCGGGACACCGACCCTGTTCTTCGCCGACGGGACACGGGTCAGCGGCGCCATGCCGCTGGATGAACTGCTCGCGCACCTGGACAAGAACAAGCAGAAGGGCAGCTGACCGGGCAAGCCGCCTCGTACTCCCATCCATTCCTTCAGGAGAAGGTATTGAAGATCGCCATTCTTGACGACTATCACGGCGTGGCCAACGACTACGCCGACTGGGCCACGCTGGGCCCGCAGGCGAGCGTGCACGTGTTTCGCGACTATTTGCCGGAGGGCCCGCAGCGCGTGGCCGCCCTGCAACCGTTCGATGTCATCGTGATGATGCGCGAACGCACGCCTTTTCCGGCGGAGCTCATCAATGCGCTGCCCGCGCTGCGGCTGCTGGTCACAACGGGATTGCGTAACAACGCCATCGACCTGCCCGCCTGCAAGGCGCGCGGCATTGTGGTGTGTGGCGCGCCCGGGGCGGCCGACGCCGTCAACGCCACCGCGGAATTGAGCTGGGCCCTGATCCTCGGACTGTTCAAGAACCTGTGCGTGGAAGACGCCAATATGCGCCGTGGCCAGTGGCAGACGGGCATGCCCTTGCCGCTCAAGGGCAAGCGGCTGGGCGTGGTGGGGCTGGGCAAGCTCGGGAGTGCCGTCGCGGCGGTAGGTCGCGCCTTCGACATGGATGTCGTCGCATGGAGTCCCAACCTGACGGCCGAGCGCGCCGAGCAGGGCGGGGCGCGCTACGTCGACAAGCAGGACCTGTTCGCCACGTCCGATGTGATAAGCGTGCATCTGATCCTGTCGGCATCCACGCGCAATGTGGTCGATGCAGCGAGCATCGCCACCATGAAACCCACGGCCTTTCTGGTGAACACGTCGCGCGCCGGCCTGGTCGACCAAGCCGCCCTGATGGATGCCCTGCGCAACAAGCGCATCGGCGGCGCGGGGCTGGATGTTTTCCCGGTGGAGCCGCTGCCCGCGGACGATCCGGTACGTCGCCTGGAAAATGTCGTGCTGACACCCCACCTGGGTTACGTCAGCGCCGACAACTTCAAGGCTTTCTATGCCAATGCGGTCGAGGCCATCCAGGCCTGGGCGGCCGGCACGCCGATACGCACGCTGTAAACCGGCGCGAGGCCGAAGCTACAAGGCCACTTGTGCTTCGGCCTCGATTTCCTGGGCGCTCGGGCGCACCGTCCGCTCGCGCAGCGACACCGCATGGTCCTCGCGGCTGCGCCACATGGCCCCATGGACTCGGCTCAATACGACCGGATCGTCCAGCAGCTTGATTTTCTGCGCTTCGCCCAGTGCGTCCAGGCCATACTCCATGGCGCGTTCCACCTGCCCCTGCCGCTGCGCCTCGTTCAGCCCATTGGGCCGGTGACGCCCCGTCGCGACAGCGCAGGCCAGCGCGTTCACGGCCGGGTCAATGACCGCATCCTCGAAGGCGGGGACGTGGGGGACGCTGCGGTTCTGCGCCGTATAGCGCCGCGTCGCCAGCAGTTCCGCGGGCGGCTGGGTTTCCTCCGGGATGCGGAACAGCCGGGCCAGGTAGGCACGCCGACCGAGGTCGACGCGGCTGGAGTACACCGACAGCGGAATGATCAGCAGCAGCGCGGCCAATATCGGCGTCATCCAGAAAAGGAAGACGGGATTCAGCCATGCGACCAGAGCGGCCCAGCATAATCCCAGCAGCGTCTGGGAGCCGTGCCGCCTGAAGGCATCGCCCCAGGTCGTCTCGTTGTTGTCGCGCGCGGGCGATATCCATTTCGCCGACAGCCCGAGAAAGGCGGCCACCACGAAACGTGTGTGGAATAGCATGCGCACCGGTGCCAGCAGCATGGAAAACAGCACTTCCTGCAGCATGCTGGACAGGGCACGCCGGCGTCCGCCAAACAGGCGCGCGCCACGGGCCCATACCAGCAGGACGCCCAGGACCTTCGGCAGGAACAGCAGTACGGCGGTCGTCGAGAACAGCGCGATGGCCTTGTCGGGATGCCATTGCGGCCAGATGGGGAACAACTGCCTGGGCTCGATGAAGTACTGCGGCTCGGTCAGCGTATGGACGGCCAGCAAAGCCGTAGACAGCAGGAGGAACAGGAACCAGAGCGGCGCCGACAGATAGGACATCACGCCGGTCAGGAAGACCGCGCGGTGCACCGGATGAAAGCCGCGGATGAAAAACAGGCGGAAGTTCATCAGGTTGCCATGGCACCATCGCTGGTCGCGCTGCAGCTCCTCCAGGAGGTTCGGGGGCAATTCCTCGTAGCTGCCCGGAAGATCGTAGGCGATCCACACGCCCCAGCCCGCTCGCCGCATCAGTGCGGCTTCCACGAAGTCATGCGACAGGATGGCGCCCGCGAAAGAGCCCTTGCCGGGCAAGGGCGCAAGCACGCAATGCCGCATGAAGGGCGCCAGCCGGATGATGGCGTTGTGCCCCCAGTAGTGCGATTCGCCCAGTTGCCAGTAGTGCATGCCGGCGGTGAACAGCGGCCCGTAGACGCGCGTGGCGAACTGCTGGATGCGGGCGTACAGGCTGTCCATGCCGCTGGCCTGGGGGGCGCTCTGGATAATGCCGGCGTCGGGGCTGGCTTCCATCAGTTGCACCAGACGCTTCAGGCATTCGCCGGTCATCACGCTGTCGGCGTCCAGCACCACCATATAGCGGTAATTGGCACCCCAGCGGCGGCAGAAGTCGTCGATATTGCCGCTTTTGCGCTTCACGCGGCGGCGGCGCCGGCGATAGAAAATGCGCCCGAAGCCTTTCACCGCCTTGCACAGGTCCACCCAGGCACGCTGCTCGGCGACGCAGATATCCGCCTGGTAGCTGTCGCTCAGGACGAAGATATCGAAGCGGTCCAGGACGTCGGTATCCGCCAGCGACTCGTAGGTCGCCCGCAGGCCGGCGAACACGCGCGCCACGTCCTCGTTGCAGATCGGCATGACGATCGCTGTCCGCGCCGAGGGATCGATGGGCGCGTCCGGGGTGCCGCGTGAGGAAATGCTGTAGCGGTCGCGGCCGATCAGCAATTGCAGGAACCCCATCATGGCCGTCCAGAACCCGGCCGATACCCAACAGAACAGCAGCGCGAAGAGAAACAGGATGCCGACTTCCAGGACCTGCTTGCCCTGGTAGGGCAGCACGCCCTTCATATAGTAGGTAGCCACCGCAGTCTGCGCCGCCACCATGATCAACAGCACCAGGCGGCGCCGGCTGCCCGCCAGGCGCCAGCGCGGATCCATGCGCGGTGCGGTGGCGTTGTAGTCTTCGGCGGTGCCCGGCGCCTCGCCGCGCAGCCGGCGCCAGCCCCGCACGAGCGGATTGGTGATCCAGGGCTCCGGCGACATGGGCGTACGGTTCAGCGGCGGGGCCGTGGGCAGGCAGACGCCCGAGTCCGGCGTCTGGCGCGCGCGCGCGACGATGTCCGGATGGTCGTCGTCGGCCGCGCGCAGGCGCGCCAGCCCGGATGCCAGCACGGGATCTTCGGCGGCTTCGTCACCGGACAACGAGCGGTGCATGGCATCCAGCGCGGGCCGGCCTTCCAGCGCCGCCTCGGCGGCGCTGTGGATGGCGGCTTGCTTGGCTTGCGGGGGGAGCGCCAGGCGATCGAGGTAATCCGCGACGGTCTCGGTGCCCGGGACGCTGTTATTTGGCTTCAGGTTCATTCGGAATGCGATAAGTCCAGGTCTCCGACAACGGCGCCTGGCCATTGGTCAGGAAAGCCCGCATTTCCACCGGCTTGGTGGGATCCTTGACATTGACTCGCAACGTCAGGCGGCGGCCACCCGTGACGGAGTTCGGCCGCACGCTGTTTTCGACGATCTGGCCGTTGCCGTCGACCCACGTATCCGCGGTAATGGTGGCATCCGGCGCGAGCGACTGCAGGGAGGGGCCGACAAAGTCGACGATAAAGGCGATGCTGCCGTCGGCCCGGCGAATCAGGTCGGGGCCTTTGACTTCCTCGCGCGATCGCCGGGTCTGCATGACCCACGCCAGCGGCGTGGTACGGAGCTTGTTGTCGTTCAAGGTCCAGGTCATGCGGTAATCCGCGTCCAGCGGTTCGCCGCGGGCCGGTTGTTTCTCCGGAACCCAGAACGCGACGATGTTGTCGTTCGTTTCATCTTTTGTGGGGATTTCGACCAGCTGGACACTGCCCTTGCCCCAATTCCCCTGCGGTTCGACCCACACGCTGGGGCGCTTTTCGTAGTGATCGTCCAGGTCCTCGTAGCGGCTGAAATCGCGTCCGCGCTGCAGCAGGCCAAAGCCCTTGGGGTTCTCCACGCTGAAGGCGCTGACGGCCAGGCGGCGCGGATTGACCAGCGGACGCCATAGCCATTCATCGCTGCCGGTATGGATCGCCAGGCCATCGGAATCGTGCATTTCCGGGCGGTAGTTGGGCACGGGAGAGGGCTGATTGGAGCCGTACAGGAACATGCTGGTCAGCGGCGCGATCCCCAGCCGGCCTACCTGGTCGCGCAGGAAAATGCGGGCCTTGACGTCGACCACGGTATTGTCGTCGGTGGGCTTGAGTACGAAGCGGTAGGCGCCGGTGGCACGCGGCGAATCGAGCAGCGCATAAATCGTCAGCGTGGAATCTTCGGGCGCCGGACGGGCGATCCAGTATTCCCGGAAACGCGGGAATTCCTCTCCGGAGGGTAGTGCGGTATCGATGGCCAGCCCGCGCGCCGATATACCGTAAGTCTGCCCCTTGCCGATCACGCGGAAATAACTGGCGCCCAGGAAGGAGGCCAGTTCATCGTCTTTCTTGTCCTTCTTGTTGACCGGATAAAGCACGCGGAAACCCGCGAACCCGAGGTTCTTCAGCGCGGCCGGATCCAGCTTCAAGTTGCCATAATCGAAGTCGTCCGGATTGAACTTGATCTCGTGCACGCCGGCGGCATCGATCTCGTTGATCCTGACCGGCGCATTGAAATGCATGCCCTGGTGATAAAAACTCAGCGTGAATTTGGTCCCGGCGTTGAGCCAATGCAGGTGGTCGTTCTTGAAGCGTACCTGCTGGTATCCCGCGAATTTCAGCTCCTGAAGGGAGTCCGGCAAATTCGGTTCAGGTGCCTTATAGCTCTGGTCCGCCAGTTCGCGGGCCTGCTTCATGACATCGAAAAAAGAGAAAGCGTGGGCGGATTGGCCAATGCCCATGCCGACGAACGCAAGCGTCGACACACAGAGGGCAGACAATACGCCGGCGAGCCGGCGGGAAGAATTCGCGAACACGTGAGCTTGCCTCTAACTCCGAAGGGTGGGGCGGAAATGCGATTGACAGCGCGATTTTTGCACAATGTCCTATTCGATAGGGCTGGGGTGCCGTTAAACGTGAAATAATTTTTTGCGGCGCACTAGGGCTTCCGGCCGAGGCGAGGCGCGTTGCCGGCGCCTCCGGCGCGCGTCATCTACATGAATCGGTAGAAAGGCGAAGACCTTGCCGGTCCTCGCGTCCGCCCGCGTCGTGGGGGGGCGGGATACCGGTACAGGGCGGGAACGCGCTCCAGCGTGCTGCCCTGTCCGGAACGGCCGGCGGCCCGCGCGGCTGCGGGACGGCTTTCAGCCGTCGAAGTCTCCCGTGCCGAGGGTCGTGACCCCGTCGGTGGGCGTATTGAAGGCGGCTAGCGCCACGGTCTGGATTTGCTCTCTACCGCGTTCGAAGGCTCGCAGCAGCGCGCTGCCGGAGTTGTCTTCGGCGCCAAAGCATTCACGCAGCACGTCGCCGGAAATCTCGAATTTCCGCGCCTCCCCACCGTGCGTCAGTGAAAAAAGAATGGCGTCGTCCTGCACCCGCGCGTCCGTCATGTTCGCAAACGTCCCCATGGTCGCTTCTCCATGCACGTTGAAATATGTACGTACCCGATACCCGCGAAAGCACGCGGCCGTCCCATATGGGGCGGCCGCGTGGAGTCCTCGGCCGGCGTAGGCCGGGCCGTCGCGGCGGGCTTATTTGCCCGCGCCGGTCTGCGGGACGGACTTGGAAGGTTCGGCGGTGTTGCCGGAACGGCTGCCCGACGAATGGGTGGAGCCGCTGCCGGAATGGCTTTTGTTCATGCTGCCATTCTTGTGCATGCCGTTCTTCTGGGTGGTAGTGCCCGTGCCGGTATTGGATTGGGGCGTCGTGGTGGCGTTGGGGGCCGGCGAAGCGGTGCCCGGCGGGACGTTGCGGTTGTTCGGCGGGGTGGCCGTGCTGTCGTTCGGCGTGGTGCTGGGCGTCGTGGGGGCCGTGGACTGCGCGCTGGCGATACCGGTGGCGCATAGTGCGGCGAGCGCGAGGGCGGGGGTCAAGCTGCGGAATTTCATGCGATTCTCCTTGCCGGTTGAACGAGCCCAGCAATACGCAAGCGCCGTGCCGTCCGGGGGAGCGGGGCTGCGGGCTCCCCTCCCCGGGTGCCCGCAGCGGCATTCATGGGGCCAAGACGGGTCGAACCCCGCCGGGCCTGGGCCCTTCGATGGCCGATGGGCCCAGGCAAGCGCATGGAATGGGAGCGAAGCCGGAAAGGTTGTGCGGGTAAACCCTCGGCTACTGCTCCGTCAGTCCCGCTTGCTTCATGAGCTGGCCATAGCGGCCGATCTCGTCGTCGATACGTTTCCGCATGGCCTGCGGCGTGCTGCCGACCGGCTCCGCACCTATGGGTTGGAGTTGCTTGCGCACCGCCGGGTCGGCCAGGCTTCGGGCGATCTCGTCGCTCAATTGTCCGATGATGGATGCCGGCGTGCCCGCGGGCGCCATCACGCCGAACCATGACGCGATGTCGAAGCCCGGCAGGCCGGACTCGGAAAGGGTTGGGACGTCCGGGAGCACGCTCGAACGGCTCGACGTGGCCACCGCCAGCGCCTTCAGCTTGCCGGCCTGGACATAGGGCAGGCAGGACGACACGGTATCGAACATCATGGTCACGCGCCCGCCCATTAGGTCGGTCAGGGCGGGTGCGCTCCCTTTATAGGGAATGTGCATGATGTCCGTGCCCGTCATGGTCTTGAACTGCTCGCCAATCAGGTTGTGCGCCGTGCCTGCGCCGTTGGACGCATACGTGAGCTTGCCGGGATTCGCCTTGGCATAGGCAACCAGTTCCTGCACGTTGGATACGGGCAGGTCCGGACGGACGACGAGCACGTTGGGAACGATGGCCACCACGGATACCGGAGCCAGGTCCTTACGCAAGTCGTACGGCAGCGTCTTGTAGTAGTTGGCGGCAATGGTGTGATGGACGGCGGCCATGAGCAGTGTGTAGCCGTCGGGGTGTGCTTTGGCCACGTAGTCCGCGCCGATGGTCGCGCCGGCCCCGGGGCGGTTCTCGATGATCACGGGCTGCCCCCACGCCATGGTCAGCCGCTGGCCTACGGTACGGGCCAGGAGGTCGGTCGTGCCGCCGGCCGGGAACGGGACGACCAGCCGGATCGGTTTGCTGGGATAGGATTGCGCCGCGGCGGCCGTGGCGGCCAGGGTCAGGGCCGCTGCCGCGGCGTACTCGCGCAGGCGGATAGTCATGGGGGTCTCCTCCAGGGTGTTGTCTTTGTTGTGGGATGGCGATATGGCGGCGCGTCAGCGTGCGGGTGCCAGGGCCTCGCATACGGCCTGCGTGACCTGGTCCGTCGTCGCCGTCCCGCCCAGGTCGGGCGTGAACACCCGCGCCGCCGTGGTGCGCTCGATGGCGTCCATCAGTTGCCGGGCCGCCGCGTGCTCGCCCAGGTGTTCGAGCATCATCGCCGCGGTCCAGAACGTGGCGATGGGATTGGCGATTCCTTTGCCCGTGATATCGAAGGCCGAGCCGTGGATGGGTTCGAACATCGACGGAAAGCTGCGATCCGGATTGAGGTTCGCGGTGGGTGCGATGCCCAGGCTGCCTGAAAGCGCCGCGGCAAGATCGGACAGGATGTCGGCGTGCAGGTTCGTGGCCACGACCACATCCAGCGTGGCGGGCTTGAGCACCATGCGGGTGGTCACCGCATCGACCAGTTCCCGGTCGGTGGTGACGTCTGGAAAGTCCTTGGCAACCTCATAGAAAATCTCGTCCCACATCACCATGCCGAAACGCTGTGCGTTGGACTTCGTGACCAGGGTCAGGTGGCGTCGTGGCCGGTTGCGAGCCAGGTTGAACGCGTAGCGATGGATACGCTCCACGCCAGCGCGCGTGAAAACCGCCGTCTCCGTGCCGACTTCGATGGGCAGGCCGCGGTGCGCGCGGCCGCCATTGCCGGCGTATTCGCCTTCCGAATTTTCGCGGATGATGACCCAGTCGATATCCTTGCCGCCGGCAAGAGGACTGTCCACCCCGGGCAACAGGCGGGCCGGCCGGACGTTGGCATACTGGTCGAACCCTTGCGCGATGGGCAGTCGCAGGCCCCAGAGCGAAACATGGTCCGGCACCTCGCGTGCGCCGACCGCACCGAAGAAGATGGCATCGAATTGCCGCAAGCGCGCCAGTCCGTCCTCCGGAATGTAGTGGCCGTGCTCCAGGTAATAGGCCGAACTCCATGGAAAGTGTTCGACCTGCAGACGGAAGCGGCCGTCCACGATGGCAAGCCGATCCAGGACACGCAGCCCCGCGGCGATGACTTCCGGCCCGATCCCATCGCCGGGTATGGCCGCGATTCGGTACTCACGCATGACGATTCCTCTTATATCGCCCCATGCCGCGACGATGCCGTGGCGGCGCCGCCTGCGCGGCCGGGCGCTTTCCTGGTGTGGCGCGACGCCTGCCGGCGTGCGGACGGCCTTGGCGGCCCCCGCCGCCATATTGCTTCGGCGCCAGGCACGCAAACGCGCGATAATTCAAACTGGTTTTTCCCTCAGGTTGACAATGGGCCATTCCAACGAGTTGCTGCTGCTGGTCGAGCTGGTCAAGGCCGGCAGCCTGACCGCCGCCGGACGCGAGATGGGGCTGACCACCGCGGCGATCAGCAAGCGTCTGCAGCAGATGGAAGCACGGCTGGGTGTGCGCTTGCTGAATCGGACGACGCGGCGCATCAGCCTGACGGCGGAGGGCGAGCTGTACCTGGAGCACGCGCGGCGCATCCTGGGGGAAATCGAGGAACTCGACGAACTGGTTTCCAGCAGCCGCACGCGTCCACAGGGTTTGTTGAAGGTCAATGCGCCGCTCGGGTTCGGGCGCACGTATATCGCGCCGGTCGTTGCGGCCTTTTCACAAAAGCATCCGGAAACGGCAGTGCAACTGCATCTGAGCGATACGCCGGTCAGCTTCCTGGAGGACGCGTTCGATGTCTGTGTGCGTTTTGGGGAAGTGCCCGACACGCGGCTGATTGCACGCAAGATCGCGCCGAACCGGCGCCTGGTCTGCGCGTCTCCCGGATACCTGAAGGCGCACGGGCGTCCCGAGATCCCGCGCGACCTGCTGCGTCACCAGTGCATCGTGTTGCGCCAGAACGAGTCGGCATATGGCATCTGGCGCTTCGCGAAGGGACGCGATATGCAGACCGTCAAGGTCAAGGGCAGCCTCAGCAGCAACGATGGCGAGGTGACCTTGACCTGGGCGCTGGCCGGGCTGGGTATCCTGCAGCGCGCCGAATGGGATCTGGCCCGCTACCTGCGCAGCGGGCGCCTGGAACTTGTCCTGGAAGATTACCGGCTGCCGCCCGCGGATATCTATGCCGTTTTTCCCACGCGGCACCATTTGTCCGCAAAGGTGCGGGTGTTCGTCGACTTCCTGGTGGCGTCCTTTCAGTCCAAGCTGCGCGCGGCCGCCGGCGGGAAGGGCGTCTGGTAGCGCCCATCCCGACCGGGATGGCGCCGCTTCAGGCAGCCGCCACCCGGGCCAGCACGTCGAGCTGGTGCTTGCGATAGCGCGACCACGGAGCCGAGGAAAAGCTGTTCGCCTGAATGGCGGCCGCGTGCCGCATGACGCCATTGCGCCCGTTCAGATTCCTGCGGATGCTGGCGCGCACGGACGGATCCAGGCGTGCCAGGGCGGCTTCATACAGGTCCAGTTCGCTCTGGCCGGCCGTCAGATGCAAGCGCGCATCCGCCAACGCATCCAGGGCGGGGAGCATCGCGTCCGGTCGCTTGAGGTGTCGCAGCGCCGGCGTGAGCAGCGCCAATGCGTTTGCGCAATGCCGTATACCCGGCTCCTGATCCAGAGCGCGCGCCAGGCCGGCATGGAAACGGCGCAGGGGATGCGTGCCGGACAAGCGGTTCAGCGGCGCACTGGACAGTGCTTCGGCCACGTGCTTGCGGAGGCTGGACAGCTGCGCGGGATCAAGCTTGTCCAGGTATGCGCCGATGTGGTCGCGCAGCATGTCGGTGGCGTTCGATTCGCCGCGTTTGGCGACCACGTTGCGAATTGCCTGGGTAAGCTCAGTGCTTTGCTCGCCGGTTAGACTGCCATTCTTGAGTATGTCGGACACGGTTGCCCGCACCTGCGTCCTCAGCGCATTGGTGGTGGTGGCGCGGCGCGCAAAGAAAGCCGACAGTCCGCGACGCAGCCTTGTCCACAGGCCCGGTTGCCGCCGGATACGCGGCGGAAACTCATTGCGGGCGTCGGAAGCCTGGTTCGCTTGCACAATTACCGACCCATCCGCCTGCGGCGGATGGTTGCCCGTGGCGCCCCTTAACGCCGCCCGCAGGTCCTGCAGATATTTGCGCATTTGATGCCGCAGGACGCCATCGGCCTGAAGCTGGCGCATCTGCACCTGCTCGTACATTGCGAAGTGGTGTGGCAGCTGGCCAAAGGCCGCGGCCTGGCGTTGGGACGTGCCGGGCCCGATGGACACATTCAGCATCCCGGCCAAATCCTGCCGTTGATCCGCAGGCAGGCGCCGGATGTACTCGATCAGGCGTTTCTGCCGCGGTTCGGCGGGGTCGCCGAGCGCTTCGTCGCCGCTCCACATATCCTGCAGCGCGGCATCGATTTCCGTCGCCGCGCCTCTGCCGGCGGCCGCAAGAAGGGCCGCGATTTGGGTATCCCAGGACTTCGCGGTGGCGTGTTCCCTGGCCAGCTCGCCAACGAAGTTCAGCAGGGCTTCCGCCACGTCCTGCTGCGCTTTCGCGGCCTGGGCCTTGGGCGCAGTACGGCGCTTGCCGGTACCCAATACCTGGGCAATCTGCCGGGCAAGGTCCTGGCGCGTCCCGTCGTTCCGGTCGGCAAGCCGGGCCAGCGCACAGAGCTCGTCCAGGGTATGGACGTGCAGTCGCGGCTTCAGCGTGTCGCGTATCAGGTTGTTCTGCAGCGCGGCGTACCCTTCCGCGGTCGCCTGCCGGCCAAGGGCCACCACGATCCTGGCGGTCTGCTTTATCGATGCGGGGTGTTTCTGTTGAACTTGCATGAGCGCGCGATGGAAGCTTCCGCAGCGGGTCTTGAGCGGGGGGCCGTGGCGTTTGGCGCGCACAGCCGTGCCGGACGAGTCCACGGGTGCGGCGGCGCTGAGCGCGCTGTCCAGCGCCGCCAGGGCAATGCCGACATCCAGCCGGTCAAGCGGTGATATCCAGGCGGTCGCGCCGATCGCGGCGGTTGCAGGCAAGGGCGGGAGCGGCGCGCGTCCAAGCCTGCGGGCGGACGCCGGCTCGTCGATAGCGCTGTACACGTGATCGCTGTCGGTCGAGGAGGGATCCGACGGGTATCCGCTGTCGGTGGAGGTTCTTCGTATGGACGCATAGAGCGGTTGGACAAGGTGGGCTGGCGTATCCACAGGACGGCCCCCGATGGCGTCGTTGACAGCGTCGTTGATCGCAATGCTGGCGGCAATGTTGCGGGTGTCGGGACCAGCGACCGTTGTGCCGACATTGGCATTGGCACCGCCATTCCGAGTGGCATTGCGATCGGCACTGCCCACGCGCATGCTCGATCGCGGTTTCGGGATGGGCTTGCGCCCTGTCCGGCCCGTGACCGCCGGGTCGGCGTTGGCATTGGCGTCGCCTGCGGTGGCGAGGTCGCGCTGGTGCGCCATGGACCCATGTGTTCGCATCGGGTAGGCGCCTGCGTCCACGCCGGACGAGCCATTGCCCATGGGCGCGTCATCATCGTCGTCGCCGAAAGGGTTGTACTCCGCAGGATAGTCGTCCCGGCTCGCGCCCACTGTGATGGAGCTGCCATGCCGGGCGTCCCGGGCGATGGCTGGACCGCGGGGCGCACGGTCGCGTTCCGCGGCGGATGGCGTGTTCGCCACGGGCGGGGAGTCGTCTTCGTCGTCGCCGAACGGGTTGTAGCCGGCAGGGTAGTCGCCTGGGCGCTGGCCGGGAGCCATGGAGGCTGCCGGCCCCCATCCGCGCGTGGAGGCCAGGTGTGCAGGCCGGTCGGCGCGGACTGCCCTGGTCGCGGATTCGGCCGGCCTGGCTGTCGACCTCAGAGCAGGCGTGGTGAAACCGGGCGCCAGCGGAGCGACGCGCTGTGGCCGCTTGGGGAGGTTCGAACTCCCTTGCCGGAAAGGGCTTGGATCACGATAGCCGCCGGCCGGTGTGCGGGTGTCGATGGCGGCAGGGAGCGGGGAAGCTGCGGTAGCGAGGCGTGGCATATGGCGTAAAGGACCCAGAGGAAGACAAGCGCGGGAGGGGCGCGCCGATCGGGGCTGTTCTCGACGGCGCAGGGGTGCGTGACCGCCCCTTATGGCTGCGTTCATCTGCCCGGGCTCGGACCGTGCTTATTTATGTCCCTGAATCATGTGACTTACATTACGGGTCGTATCACGGCTAATGCGGCTCGAGCCGACGCGCCACGAATTCACGCATGTCGGCGGGGCATCCAGGCCACGAACGGGATGCGACGCGCAGACTTCATCGGGCGTCGCCTTTACGGGGTATATTCAGCGCCGCCCACCGCAGGCATGCCGCCCGGCATGCCGTGTCGCGTGCGCATCCAGTGGTTATCGGAGATTCCATGGGACGAGCAGGTGAGGTGCAGCAACAGGCGGATGCCGGCCACGCCGGCCACAGCCACGGCCACGGCGGGCACGACCAGGGCGCGGGCAGCCATAGCGCGCACGACAAGGGCGCTCACGACCATGGCGGACCGGGCCACGGCGGCCACAGCCATGGCGCCACGTCTGGCGACTCGCGGCGGCTGATGTGGGCCCTGGTCATCATCGTCCTCTTCATGGTGGTGGAGATCGTGGGCGGGCTGATATCGGGTTCGCTGGCGCTCCTGGCCGATGCCGGCCATATGGTCAGCGACGCGGCGGCGCTGGGCTTCAGTTGGCTTGCCCTGCGCATCGGCCGCCGGGCTGCGACGTCGCGCATGTCGTATGGCTACCGGCGCCTGGAGATTCTCGCGGCGTTCGTCAACGGCCTGGCCTTGTTCGGCATCGCGATCTGGATCACCATCGAGGCCGTACAGCGTTTCTGGCAGCCAGTCGAGGTCATGGCGGGCACCATGCTCGGGGTCGCGGTCGCCGGGCTGCTCGCCAATATCGTCGCCTTCCTGATCCTGCATGGCGGCAGTCACGCCAACCTGAATATGCGCAGCGCCCTGCTGCACGTCCTGGGCGATCTGCTCGGCTCCGTCGCCGCCATCGTGGCAGCGGTCGTCATCCTGTGGAATGGCTGGACGCCGATCGATCCCATCCTGTCCATACTTGTCGCGGTCATCGTCCTGAAGAGCGCCTGGCACCTGGTGCGATCGTCGGCGCATATCCTGCTGGAGGGTACGCCTTCAGGCATGCACCTGGACGAAGTGCGCGCCGACCTGGAGCAGAACGTGGCCGGCATACAGCGGGTGCATCATCTGCACGCCTGGTCCATCACCGCCGATCGCCACATGTTGACCCTGCACGTGGTACGGGAGCCCGGTGCGGTGCCACGCGACATCATTGCCGCGGTGCGCCAGCGCGTGGCGGACCGGTTTGGCGTTTCGCATGTGACGGTGCAGGTCGAGGACGCCGAGGACTGCCGGGACGACGCCCATGGCAGCGGGAATTCGCCCGCGGATGGCCACGATTGTGCCGGTATGGCCGGCTGAGCCACGAAGCCGGGCGAGCCGGTATCGAGGTACATCGCTCGCGCCGATGGTTGCGGCAACTGCGCGCCGGTCATTTCTGGTCGGGCTGCCCGCCTTCCTGATGCGGCGTCGGGGGAGGCCGGTCATCGAACTCTTCCTGGATGCGGGGCGCCTGCGGACATTGCGCATCCAGCGATTGGCGATACCTGATACAGCCCCGCATGAATTGCGGCCAGTCCGGCACCTTGGGAAGATGCTCGACGTGCTCCGGGAGCGCCTTCCACAATTCGGGATGATGCCAGCACAAATCATGGCCGGAGGCATCGCGGTGAGCGCGTATGCCCGCCCGGAGTTTCTTTACTTCGGCCACAAGTTGCTCGCGCGACATTGATTCAAGGTCATGGTCCATGTCGTCCTCATTTGGTCATGGATGACGCGTTCACTTTACCGCTGGCCGTGCCCATCCATATCGAACGGTATACTCATGGCCGCTTCACATCGGGCGGTCTATTCATGAATCCAATACGTGTCGGTATCGCCGGTTTCGGTGCGATCGGTCAGTCCGTGGCCAAGTCTCTGGATGCGGACGCCGTGCCGGGGATCGAACTCGTCGCGATCGCGGTGCGCGATCCGCGGCGCCCCGTCGCCTTCGCATGGCAGGGGCAGGCGCCATCGTTCACCACGCTGGATGGCCTGGAGCCGCTGTGCGACGTGGTGGTGGAATGCGCCCCCGCCGCCGTCTTCGCGGACGCCGTACGGCCCATGCTGCTGGCCGGCAAGAAGGTTGTGGTGCTGAGTTCCGGCGCGCTCTTGTCCCATCCCGAACTGATCGATCTCGCGCGACAAAACCACGGCCAGATACTGGTTCCCTCCGGCGCTATCCTGGGGCTGGATGCCCTGACGGCGGCTGCGGAAGGGACCATACGGTCGGTCACCATGATTACCCGCAAGCCGGTACGTGGCCTGTTGGGCGCGCCCTACCTGACGACGCACAATATCGATATCTCCCGCATTACCGAACCCACCCTGGTATTTCGCGGCACGCCGCGCGAGGCGGCCATCGGTTTCCCGGCCAACCTGAACGTCGCGGTGAGCGTATCCCTGGCGGGGATCGGCCCGGACCGCACCACGCTCGAAATCTGGGCCGATCCGGCACTGGAGCGCAACACGCATCGGGTCGAGGTCGACTCCGATGCCGCGTCGTTTTCCATGGAAATCCAGAACATCCCGTCGGAGAATCCCAAGACCGGCCGCATCACGGCGCAAAGCGTGCTGGCCGTGCTGCGCAAGTTGAACGGGCCGCTGCGCGTGGGAACGTAGCGGGCGCATCCCTTTTTGGCGCGTCCCTTTTGGCGCATCCCTTTGGCGCGCCCTATTGCCCGGGCCACACGCCGGAGCTGCCGCGCCGATGGCTCCCCAGCACGTGGGTGTCCACGATACCTGTCGCCTCCATGAGGGCATGCATGGTCACCGGTCCGACAAAGGAAAATCCCCGGCTGCGCAGCGCCTTGCTCAACGCGATCGAGGCGGCCGATATGGTGGGAATTTCCGCGACGCTGCATGGCGCCGGCGTTGCGGCGGGTTGGAAGGACCAGATGAACCCGGCCAGGCCGCCTTCGGGCCGCAGCGCTATTGTCGCCGCAGCGTTGCGGATGGTCGCCACGATCTTGGCCCGGTTTCGTATGATCCCGCTGTCGGCCAGCAGCCGTTCGATATCGTCGTCGGCAAAGGCGGCCACCGTGTCCGGGTCGAAACCGCGGAAGGCGGCGCGGAAAGCCTCTCTTTTGCGCAGGATGGTGGCCCAGGACAAACCGGCCTGGAAGCATTCCAGCGCGAGCCGTTCGAACATGCCGCGCTCGTCGCGTACCGGCATGCCCCACTCCGTGTCGTAATAGGTTCGCAGCAGCGGATCGACGGCAGCCCAGGGCGGGCGTGCCAATCCATCATCACCGACGATCAGTCCGGCGGCTTCAAGCCGGCCAACCGCGGACGGAGTCACCGGCGTGGTCGAAGATGCGCGGGTTGGCGATGGCGCTGTCGCTGCTCCAGGCGACCGCGCCCCCGGCTTGCCTGCCGGCCGCACGCGCCCGGGCGCGGTATTCGATGCGGTCGTATCCCGGCGTTGCGTCACGATGCTGTTGCCTTTGCGATCATTGCGGGGTTCCTCAGGCTGCCAGCGCCTGGCGTGCGCTCTCCAGCGCCAGCAGGCGGGCCTTGACCGCGATGCCGCCGGCAAAGCCGGTCAGGTGGCCCGACGCCCCGATGACGCGATGGCACGGCGCGATGATGGAAATGGGGTTTCTACCGTTTGCCGCGCCCACGGCCCGTACCGCAGCAGGGCGGCCGATCTGTATCGCGATCTGGCGATAGCTGCGCGTTTCTCCATACGGAATATCCAGCAGCGCGCGCCAGACCTGGCGCTGGAAGTCGGTTCCGTTGAAATCAAGTTCGAGCTCGAACCGCTCCCTGGTACCGGAGAAGTACTCCTGCAACTGGCGTTGTGTCTCCAGCAGGACGGGGTGGGCGCGATCTTCTCGCATCGCACCCAGGAGTACGCGTTCCGGCTTGTCGTTCTGCCAAAGGATGGCGGCGAGCCTGCATTCGCGGGCGACGAGTTTCAATGTGCCCACCGGCGTGCCGGCGGTCATGTATGCATATGTCATGGACGTGCTCCCTGGCGTAGGTGCGGTTCCTGATCCGCGGTCATGCAAGGCAGTTTAGGAGTTTAGCGGGCGGCGGAAACTCTGGATCTTGCGGTGGACCGGTGGTGAACCTGCGGCGGCCGCCACGTATTCGCGCGTGCACCGACCTGCCGCGTCCGAGGGGATGCCGGGGCGGCGGGACCCGGGGCATCGCGACATATGCGCGATACCGCGCCAGTCCTGACACTGGCGTGCAGGGTCCATGCGGGGCATTATCGGAACACGCCCGACACATGAGGCACCTAATCGATCGCGGCCATGCCGGCCGCATGATAAGGAGCCTATATATGTCTGTCTCGTCCATCCCCTCATCCGCGGCGCCTCGTCCCCCGGAGGCCGGCGCCCCTATCGCGTTCCATAAAGGCGAGACTACGAACGGGCAGGTTGATGCGTTCGCCTCGTACCCTTCGGATAAGGTCGTGTCTGACGCTGCCGCGCGCGTGCCAGGCGATTCGGGCGTGGCCCCCATCGATTACAACTCCTACCGTTCGACGAAGGGTTTCAATAGTCGCGTTCGTTTCCTCGTCATGCACTACACTGCCTCGGACTTTGCCGGCTCGACCAAGGCGACCGGCCCATCGGTCAGTGCGCATTACCTGGTTCCCGATCCGGACGATGCGACCTACAAGGCTGCGGGGTTCGAGGGTGTGCGGGTGTTCAACCTGGTCGACGAGAATGACCGCGCCTGGCATGCCGGAGTGAGCGCCTGGCGGGGCCGGACGAACCTGAACGACACATCCCTGGGTATCGAGATCGTCAATCAGGCGAGCTATCAGGACGGCACGTTTACCTTCCCGCCCTTTCATCCGCAGCAAGCCAAGGCCGTCAAGGATCTGGCCTTGAACATCCTTCAGCGCTACCCCGACATCACGCCCACCAATGTGGTGGGACATGCCGATATAGCGCCTGGCCGCAAGAGCGATCCGGGTCCGATGTTCCCATGGCGTGATTTCCACCAGGCGGGTGTGGGCGCCTGGTATGAAGAGGACGTGAAAGCCAGGTTTGTCGCGCGATACACCGACACGCCCCTGGCGCAGGACGAGGCGCTAAGGCAGTTCCGGAAATACGGCTATGACACCAGCGCCGCGACAAATCCGGCCGGATTCAAGAACCTGGTACGCGCCTTCCAGCTCCACTTCCGGCCCCAGAACTATGACGGGGTGCTCGATGTGGAAACCGCGGCCATATTGTCGGCATTGGTGGAGAAGTACAGCTGAGGTACACGGTCCTGCAGTTTGAGAAAGCAACTCAGGATCGGGCCGAGGCTTGTTCAACAGTGGTGGCCGTGTTCACGCGCTCTGCGCTGGAGCGCGTGCTGTATCGCCTCAGCATCTCGGTGTACCGAGACCAGTTCTTGTTGAAGGGCTCGCTGCTTTTTGATCTGTTGTTCGACATGCCGCATCGCCCTGAAGATGATGCTGACCTGCTCGGCTTCACACCAGCGGAAGTTCCCCACTTGGTCTCGGCGGCTCGGGAGAGCAGCGCCATTGCGTGCGCTGCCCACGCCTTACCTGCATGTCGATCCGCAATGCGCCGTCATCGCGGAAAATCTGGAGGCCATCGTGCGATACGGCCTGCACTCCTGGCGGCGATGAAAAGCAGCCTCCGTCTGGGGCGGTAGGTGGTAGCCGGCCATAAAAAATCCCCGCCGTGGCGGGGATTCAGGATTCGTGGTGGCCTGGGGCGGAATCGAACCACCGACACAAGGATTTTCAATCCTCTGCTCTACCGACTGAGCTACCAGGCCAACCGAAGCCCGCAACTATACACAATTTTCCGGGGTCGTGCTGGCGGACCGTACCGGTCGGTAGCAAAGCGCTATAATCCCGAGGTCCCAGAAACCTGCCTCTATTCCTGAGCATGCGTTGCTGGCCCTGCATCAGGCCTACGCACGAGCGTAGATGATAGGCAAATGTCGGTAGACGTCCTCACCTTCGGACTGAATCACAGGTCGGCGCCCGTATCGGTGCGTGAACGCGTGGCCATGCCCGTCGACCTGTTGCGCCCCGCGCTGGCGGGGCTGCGGGCGGCCTTCGGCGGCGCGCTGCGGGAAGCCGCCATTCTGTCGACCTGTAATCGGACCGAGGTCTATTGCGCGGCCGAGCCGCATGTGGCGGAGCATCTGCCCGCCTGGCTGGCCGACGTCAACCACGTCCAGGCCATGGATCTGCAGCCCCACGTGTACCAGCATCTTCAGGAAGGTGCGGTGCGGCACGCCTTCCGGGTTGCCAGCGGCCTGGACTCCATGGTCCTGGGCGAGCCGCAGATCCTCGGCCAGATGAAGGACGCGGTGCGCGCGGCCGACGAAGCCGGATCGCTCGGTACGCTGCTGCATCAGTTGTTCCAGCGTACTTTTTCCGTCGCCAAGGAAGTCCGGTCGCAGACCGACATCGGCGCCCATTCGGTGTCCATGGCCGCCGCCGCGGTGCGCCTGGCCGAGCGGGTGTTCGGCAGCCTGGGCGAGGCCCGCACGCTGTTCATCGGCGCGGGGGAAATGATCGAACTCTGCGCCACTCACTTCGCGGCCCAGCAGCCGCGCGAGATGGTCGTGGCGAACCGGACGGTCGAACGTGCCGAGACGCTGGCGAACCGGTTTTCCGCCGGCACCATGCGGCTGGCCGATCTGACCGAGCGCCTGGCGGAATTCGATGTCATCGTTTCCTGTACGGCCAGTTCCCTGCCCATCCTTGGGTTGGGGATGGTAGAGCAGGCCACCAGGCTGCGCCGCCACCGTCCCATGGTCATGATCGACCTGGCGGTACCGCGCGATATCGAACCGCAGGTCGGGCGCCTGGACGACGTCTACCTGTATTCGGTCGACGACCTGGGCCGAATGGTCCAGAGCGGTACGGACGCCCGGCGCGCTGCGATGGTCCAGGCAGAGGCCATCATCGAAACGCGCGTCCAGAATTTCATGCAATGGATGGCGGCCCGCACGGTGGTTCCCGTCATACAGCATCTGCAGCAAGGCGCCGACGAGATCCGCGCGGCCGAACTGGAACGCGCTCGCCGCCTGCTGGCGCGCGGCGAATCGCCGGAGGCGGTGCTGGAGCAGCTCGCCCACGGCCTGACGCAGAAATACCTGCACGGTCCGCTGGCGGCACTCAACCGCAGCGAAGGCGCCGAACGCGAACAGTTGCTCGCCGTGGTCCCGCGCCTCTTTCCCAGCCGCGATACGCGGCGTTAGCGACACTGCCCTTGCATCGCCACGCCGCGAAACGCGCGGCCATGGCGCTCATCGCGCTCGCTTACTCCCCATTCCGTTGCCCTGACTCCCTATGAAATCATCCATGCGTGACCGGCTGGACCAATTGTCCCGGCGCCTGATCGAGGTCGATGCCATGCTGGCCGAACCTGAAGCGGCCACGGATATGGACCGCTTCCGCAAGCTGTCGCGCGAGCGGGCCGAACTCGAGCCGGTGGTGTCCGCATTCGCAGCCTATCGCGCCACGGAGGACGACCTGGCGACGGCGCAGGAGATGCTGTCCGATCCCGAGATGAAGGCCATGGCCGAAGACGAGATCAAGGCGGCGCGGGGCAAGCTGGAGGAACTGGACGCGGCGCTGCAGCGCCTGCTGCTGCCGCGCGATCCGGATGACGGCCGCAGCGTGTTCCTGGAAATCCGCGCCGGTACGGGCGGCGATGAAAGCGCGTTGTTCTCCGGGGACTTGCTGCGCATGTACAGCCGTTATGCGGAACGGCAGGGATGGAAGGTCGAGCTGATGTCCGAAAGCCCATCGGAACTGGGCGGGTACAAGGAAGTAATTGCCCGCATAGACGGCGACGGCGTCTATGGGCGGATGAAGTTCGAGTCCGGCGCCCATCGCGTGCAGCGCGTGCCGGCCACGGAGGCCCAGGGGCGCATCCATACATCGGCCTGCACGGTCGCGGTCATGCCGGAAGCCGACCAGATGAGCGACATCGTGATCAATCCCGCCGACCTGCGCATCGATACCTTCCGGGCGAGCGGCGCCGGAGGCCAGCACATCAACAAGACCGATTCCGCGGTGCGGATTACGCACCTTCCCACCGGACTGGTGGTCGAATGCCAGGATGATCGCTCCCAGCATCGCAACAAGGACAAGGCCATGCAGGTGCTGGCCGCGCGACTCAAGGACAAGGCGTTGCGGGAACGGCAGAGCAAGGAAGCCGCCGAACGCAAGAGCCTGGTTGGCACCGGCGACCGGTCGGAACGGATCCGGACCTACAACTTCCCGCAAGGCCGCCTGACGGACCATCGCATCAACCTGACCCTATACAAGCTGCAGCAGATCATGGAAGGCGACCTGGATGAATTGACCGGCGCGCTGATCGCCGAGCACCAGGCCGAGCAGCTGGCGGCGCTGGGCGAAGAGGGCTGAGTGGCCTGCGCCAAGGACATCCTGTTCGCGTCCGGCCTGCCACGGCTGGAAGCGCGCATGCTGCTGGAGCATGTGCTCGAGAAGCCGCGGGCGTGGATCCTGGCGCACGATACCGATCCCTTGCCGCCGGCGGCTGTGCGCGCGTTTACCGTGCTGGCGGCGCGGCGGGCGGCCGGCGAGCCGATGGCCTATCTGTTGGGCGAGCGCGAATTCATGGGCCACCTGTTCAAGGTCGGCCCCGACGTGTTGATCCCCCGGCCCGAAACGGAACTGCTGGTCGAGGCGGCATTGGAGTGGATGGCGGGCTTCGAGTCGTTGGCGGTGCTGGACCTGGGCACCGGCAGCGGCGCGATCGCGATATCCATCGCGCTGGCACGGCCGGACGCGGCGGTATTGGCCACGGACCGCAGCCTGAAGGCCTTGAAAGTGGCGGCCGAAAACGCCCTGCGTCTGGGGGTACAGCTGCATTTCGCGGGGGGCAACTGGTACGGCGCCCTGACGGCGGACCAGAAATTCGACGTCATCGTCTCCAACCCCCCTTATATCCGCCGGCAGGATCCCCATCTGGAGAAGGGCGACCTGCGCTTCGAACCGCGCGCGGCCTTGACCGACGAGGCGGACGGCCTGGAGGCCCTGCGCACCATCATTGCAGGCGCCCCGAGACACCTGAAGCCGGGGGGCGTGCTGTGGGTGGAGCATGGATGGGACCAGGCCGCGGCGGTACGCGGGCTGCTGACGGATGCCGGGTTGCGCGGGGTGGATAGCCGGCGCGACCTGGCCGGCATTGAACGGATCTCGGGCGGTTACCTGTAGATGTTGGCAGGTACCTATAATTGAAAGAACTCTTCTCTGTGTGAGTAAACCATGAGCGACGTTAAAGAATTCATCGGCGAGACCGTGACGCAGCACCCGGTGGTGCTGTTCATGAAGGGCACCGCGCAGTTTCCGCAGTGCGGCTTTTCCGGCAAGGCGATCCAGCTGCTGAAGAGCTGTGGCGTGAAGAAGCTGGTCACCGTGAATGTGCTGGAGGACGACGAGGTCCGCCAGGGCATCAAGGAATTCTCGAACTGGCCGACCATACCGCAGCTGTATGTCGGCGGCGAATTCGTCGGCGGCTCGGACATCATGAACGAGATGCACGAAAGCGGCGAGCTGAAGACGCTGCTGGACAAGGCCGGGGCGACTGCATGACGCAGGCCGTGCGCCGGCTGGTCGTCGGCGTGACGGGGGCGACCGGTGCGCTGTATGCCGTTCGCATGCTGCAGGCGCTGCGCAACGTGCCTGACGTCGAGTCGCACCTGATCGTGTCCGCGGCCGGCGTGCTGAATATCAAGCATGAGCTGCAGCTTGGCCGGCACGAGCTGCAGGCCATGGCCGACCACGTGTACAGCGTTCGCGATGTCGGCGCGACCCTCGCCAGCGGCGCTTTTGCGACGGCCGGCATGGTGGTCGTGCCCTGCTCCATGCGCACGCTGGCGGCGGTGGCGCATGGACTGTCGGACAACCTGATCACGCGCGCGGCCGACGTCACGCTGAAGGAGCGCAGGCGCCTGGTGCTGATGGTTCGTGAAACGCCCTACAACCTGGCGCACCTGCGAAATATGACGGCAGTCACGGAAATGGGCGGGGTGGTGTTTCCACCGCTGCCGGCGTTCTATTTCAGGCCGGCCTCGATCGAGGAGATGGTCGACCATACGGTCGCGCGGGTGCTGGGAATGTTCGACATCGATGTTCCCGGACCCCACTGGGAAGGCATCTATTAACCATCCTTCGGGCCGGGAAAAGTATCGAGGGCAAAAAATAGCCCCGAAACATCGAAGCGTTGGCGCAACTCCTGTAATCGCCGCCAGTTTTCGGCGGAGAAACAACGCGCAACTTGACCGGCCCTGTATTCCAGGTCGAATTCGTTGATATATGCGCCGGATGAAACCGGCTGCAGTTCATCGTAAAGCCGGTTCAGCCACCGGCGATTGAGGTTGTCGTCTTTCGCGTCGTCCCATTGGGCATAGGTCGACATGAAGAATGCGCCGCGTGCCGAGAATGCGGCGTCCGGATAGACCGGATCTCCACGCCAAACCAGAAGAACCGCCGTAGCCGGTGACGGCAAAGTATCAAGATGGCGTTTCAAAATTAGCGTCGCCTCTTGCGCTCGATCTGTCAGGATATTGTCCACGCGGTAGCGCTGGCATACCAGCATGTTGTCCGTCTGCCGATATAAGGACTGAAAGCTGGCAGGCTGATCTTCGTCCAGTACCTGTAGACTGATTTCGAGGCGGGATTGCAGGGACGTGCGCAATTGACGAGCAAGCGCAGGGGTTTCCGCGAAAGCTAGCATGCTGAGCAGCACCGTTCTATCGCATGTGGTGGCGTCCCCGCCGATTTTTGGCACGACCGCGACCATCACCTGTAAGTTGGTGGCGGGCTGCGCCAATTCGATTTGCGCGACCAGACTCTCCAACTTGTCGAGGCCGACAATGTACGTACTACTTAGAATCGCACCGGGAGCCGGCCAGCATTTCAGATAAAAGTGGGTCACCACGAAAAACAAGGCCGGTCCCGCGCCGCGGGCGGCCCAGAATAGGTCAGAATGGCTTGTTGCGCTGACATGCATCGATTGACCGTCAGCCGTGACCACATCAAGCGCCTCGATATTGAAGGCGCTCATGCCGCCCCATTGGCTACAGTTGATCCCGAGTCCGCCGCCTAAAAGAAACCCCCCAATTCCCACGCCCGCACCATGACCAGTGGGAAAAGCCAATCCATGCACCGCCAGGGCGTCGTGCAGCAATTCGCTTGTCACCCCTGGTTGTACCCTGGCACGCCGCTTTGGCACATCGATTTCGATGCCCTGCAGTCGAGAGAGGTCTAGCAGTATTGAATGCTCCTGCACGAAGGTGCCGGCATAGCTATGGCCGGTGCCTCGTACACTGATGCGCTGATTGTGGGTCTTCGCGAAAGCGATGGTTCGTACGACATCGCGCGACGACGCCGCGCGGACAATACATGCCGGTTTACGCCCAAAATTGCGCTGGTTCCAGGCAATCGAACGGTGCCACTCGCCGAAGGCCGGCTGATCGCTAAAGCGTGCTTCGCCATCGAGACTGCGAACGAATGCGTCTTGTAGTACCGAGACGGTCGAAGAACGATTCCGCGGTGCTTTCATGAGAGGTTCCAGCTCGTTATGGCGTAGAGCCGCACCGGGTGCAGTCCGAGCCTTGTCTTGATTTTTGCATTCAGTCTCCCACATTCCACCCGCCGTATGCCGCGTGCGAACGCATGGCGGTAGGCGGTGGCTACACCGAGCGTGTAGGGACTGAAGTCCGTCCGGTCGTAAACCATGCCTGCCGACCATATATGGAATGCGTGCGGTTCCTCAAAACAAATGAATCCGCTGACCAGGTCCTGCCCGACTTCCACAATACTCAACCTTACCAAGTCGCCGCAGGTACCGGCGAAGCGCGCGAGTGGCTTGGCTGGCCAATATTGAGGCGTGCCATTGCGTGCAGTGGTGACTTGGCACAGCTCTGATAACTGCTCAAGCTTGTCGCCGAAGGGAGGCGCCAGGATATGAGCCCGAGCATTGCTCCGCTCGAACTTGCGTAATTGCCGGGTCATTTCATGGCGCCCGTCGGCTGGTAGAGCCTGTACGAAGGCGTCGAAATCATCATGACGGGAGAGGTCGACACAATAACGGTCCACCATGTAGTTAACATTCAAATCATTCCGTTCGGCCTCACGCAGTACCGGTCCGTCCTGTACGTTAAGCAGGCCGAAATAGCTCGCACCTTCTTGCCGTGCAATGTCATTTAAGGCAGCAAAAACCCCCGCGTATACTTCCGAGTCGTGCGAGGCCGTGAGGATGGAGCTGTCGGCGCAATGCATGATATGGCTGAATACTCCGCGGCCGTTGCCTCCGACATTGGATATTTTTGCTGAAGTCGCGAGCAAGCCCAGCGGATCGACCACGCCGATATCTTGAAGATAAGCCGGCAAAAAGGCGACGATGCGTCCACCCTTGCGGATCGTGATATAGAACGACGCTCTCACGGGCAGGAGCGGGGATTGTTCGGCGGCCAGTAGGAAACGGCGGTCATAGAACAGCGGTGATCCGCATCGCTCGAAGAGTGACTGGTATTCACCATCGTCGATCTCGCCGAGCGAGCCCGTAATGTGTGTACAGATCGTCATTTTGTGCCCGCAGTGGATGCGACAAAGCCGAAAGGCGCTATTCGGCCCAGGTCATCACCACTTTTCCCGCCGAACCTGATTTCATGGCGACGAATCCTTGCTCAAACTCCCGTGCGGGGATCCGATGCGTAATGATGTCGCGTATGTTCAGGCCATGCTGCAGCATGGCGATGGACTTGCGCCACGTTTCGAACATTTCCCGCCCGTAAATGCCTTTCAGGGTCAAGCTCTTACTGACAATCGTGCTCCAGTCGATCTCGATTTTGCCGGGAGGCAGACCGAGGCATGCGATCCTGCCACCCGTCGCCATTGCGTCGATGAGCGTGGCCAGCCCTTCACTGCTACCGCTCATCTCGAAAGCAATGGAAAAGCCATGGCGAACCCCATGGTCAAGGGCTGCATCCGAAACCGTGGTGCGCCGGAGATCTACGGTCACCACATCGGGCACGATCTCAGCCAGTTTCAGGCGCGCCGGATTGATGTCCGCGATGAAAATCATGGCTGCGCCGGCGTGCCGAGCCACGGCGGCCGCCATAATGCCGATCGGGCCGGCGCCCATAATCACAATATCGTTACCGACCAGATCGAACGAGAGCGCTACGTGAACCGCGTTTCCAAGAGGATCGAGAATCGCCGCCAAGTCATCGTCGATGTCGTCTGGTAACGCTACGACGTTGAAGGCCGGAAGGGCGATGTATTCGGCAAAGGCACCGGGGTGGTTGACCCCAACGCTTTTCGTATTGGGGTCCAAATGGAAGCTTCCGGCGCGCGCTGCCGCGCAATCCCGGTCTATCAGGTGTCCTTCGCCGCTTACGCGTTGACCCACCCGAAAGCCTTTGACGTTCGCGCCGAGTTCCGCAATCTCTCCGGTATATTCATGGCCGATTACCATGGGTACGGGCACCATCCTGCGTGCCCATTCATCCCAGTTCCAGATGTGGATATCCGTACCGCAGATCCCGGTCTTGCGGATCCGGATAAGGACTTCGTCTTGGGCAATAGTTGGTATTGGTACATCATGGAGCCATAAACCGACCTTGCTTTCGGCCTTGACAAGAGCTTGCATAGCGTATCTCCTAAAAACCTTCCCCCTTGTTCAGGGAAAGCGCAGATCATTTGTTTTCGCTATCAGATCGAGTGCACTCCAGGATGACCGCATGAGGCCGGCGGAGATAAGCGTGCAGTAAAGGAGGGGCCTGATCCAGGTCCGCGTATTTGGCCGGACGCGGATTTTTTCTTTGTACAGGGGAGAATCCGGCGGCCTGCAATGCGGACTCCAACGATTGAAAGGACCAATAGAACGCTGTTACCGTCGCGCGAAAATCACTAAAGAACAGGTCGAGTCTGATCGGCGCACTTTCGTCATGGGCGGGCCGCTGCGTCAATGAAAAGCCATAAGCCGCGTAATATGCGGGATCAGGATCAAAGTCTGGATGTATTGGTAGCGTAATCAATCTTCCACCCGGTTTAAGTACCCGGGCCATACTGCAGCACATGTTCTCAAGCGACTTCTTGTCCGTTGCATACGGCATCACGTATACGCTTAGGACCAGGTCGAACTGGCAGTCCAATGTCCGATCCAGTTGCGACACATAGTCGATTCCCAGTGGTGTCTCACGTTCGCGCTCGCGTGCATGCCCCAACATTCCCTCTGCGACGTCAAACCCGACAACACGCGCAGCTCCGAGGCGCTTTAGGATGCGTGAATATGTTCCGTCTCCGCAGCCGAAATCCAGAACGTTCCTGCCTTCAACAGATCCTAGGGCTTCCAATACACTGGGCGTTTCTATCTCCTTGCGGAACGGCCATTTGGCCATATCCTCGTACAAACCCGGCAGTTCATCGAATTGGCTACTGCTGCTGCGCGTCATGGCGGCGTCCTTTCCAGCCGTTTGGCTAGACATCCAATGTTTAACGGCCTACCTTATTTGAAGCGCCACCTTGGGGGCTGGGTGAAAAAGGCCTCAATAGGATATTCGAACCAAATACCCGCTGCGCTTACCGCCTTCACTTCAAATTAAGTCATATGGCCCGATGGGTCGACTACGGAGCCAAGTTTGATTATCAGGGGGGTGGGCTGTCAACGGCGCGCGCGTCGTGCCCACGCAATTTGACGTAAGCAAGTGAGTCTGCGAAAGTGGATCGGCAATTACCAGATCCACTTGATGTTTTGATCGAATGCCTGTTGAAACGCGCTGTATTAAGGCCGTCTGCGCGTGAGGTCCCCATGAGCTGTACGGGCAGCTTATGGATTTTCCCCTTCGGGTGCGGGCATCGTTTGGGGGACTGTAATCTTCGGGATGTTTGCGCGGGCGGAAGTGCGGCGGATTTGATTAATTTGCCAATTTATCGCGCACCGCCCGGCCCTTCACTCGAAGCGGACAAAACTCAAAGAGTGGCCGTCGTTGGTGTTTTCGGAGTTCTGACTGCCGCATGCAACGCGGGATGTGTCCGGATACTCTTGATCGAACGCCCTGTCGCCGTCGGGATCGACCATGCCGCCGGGCCGCAAGCCCGCGAAGTCGAACAGTTGGCGGTCCATCAGGTGCGAAGGCACGACGTTCGCCAAGGCATTGAATACATTCCAGGCACGCCCCGGCTGCTTGCGCTCCCACTCCTGGATCATGCGTCCCACTTCCTTGCGCTTGAGGTTCTCCTGTGAGCCGCACAGGTTGCAGGGAATGATGGGGAACCCCTTGTCCTGCGCATAAGCCGCCAGGTCTGCCTCGGGCACATAGGCGAGCGGCCTGATCACCGTGTGCCGTCCGTCGTCCGAGACCAGTTTGGGCGGCATGGCCTTCAGCTTGCCGCCGTAGAACATGTTCAGGAAAAACGTGCCCAGGATGTCGTCGCGATGGTGCCCCAGGGCGATCTTGGTGGCGCCCAGTTCGCTGGCCACGCGGTACAGGATGCCCCGTCGCAGCCGCGAACAGAGCGAGCACATCGTCCTGCCCTCCGGGATGACGCGCGTCACTACCGAATAGGTGTCCTGCGTTTCGATATGGAAAGGAACGCCCAGCCCGCGCAGGTAATCGGGCAGCACATCCTGCGGAAAGCCCGGCTGCTTCTGGTCCAGGTTGACCGCGACGAGGTCGAAGGCAAACGGCGCGCGTTCGCGCAGGCGCATCAGGGTATCCAGCAAGCCGTAGGAGTCCTTGCCGCCCGACATGCAGACCATGACGCGGTCGCCCGCTTCGATCATGTTGTAGTCGGCGATGGCGCGCGTGGTTTCGCGGGCGAGGCGCTTGGCGAGCTTGTTGGCTTCCAGGCGGGCCTTGGGTTGCGGCGCAGATGGCGGGCGCCGCGCAGGGGATTCGATAGCGTTCATGGGCGAAGGCCGTCAGGGTCGGGGCGATCGGGCAGCGCGTTAGCGCGCGGTATAGATTTCCACGCCTACGGCGGCGCAGTCGGAAAATGCCATGGGCTTGCTGATGCGGATGCGTACCGCCCGGATATCCTTGAAATCCGCCATCAGGCGCTCGGCCACGCGTTCCGTCAGCGTCTCGATGAGGTTGACGTGGGCGTGGGTGCATTCGGCGACGATGGCCTCGCGCAGCGCACGATAATCCAGCACGCTGTGGATGTCATGGTCGTCGACGTTGCGCGTGATGTCGACGTCGATCTCGGCGTCCACATGCAGCGGCTGCGTGGCCCGACGCTCATGCTCCAGGATGCCGATGCGGGCGTCCAGGGCCAGGCGGGAAAAAATGATACGGCGTGTAGGCATGATGGCGGGTTCGTTGCGCCGCCCGGCCGCCCGAAGGCGAACAGCTGCCCCGGTGCGGAGCAGCCAACCGACGCAGTCGGTGCAGCGTGAGGTTCTTCAGTGTGTGCGCATTGTATGCCGGGGGACGCTGCCCCGCCGGGCGGGGCGTCCTGTCGACGGGCAGCCGGTGGTCCGCGGCCGGCTTCGCCGCGCGGCGCGGGCGCTATCGCTACAATCATCGCGAAACTCAGCCCAAACGCGACCGGGAACCTCGACGGAATGCGGGAAGACAGCGATGCCATCATTGTAGGCGGCGGCCCAGCCGGCGCCTCGTGCGCAATCTGGCTGGCGCGCCTGGGCCTGGCGCCCGTGCTCGTCGAGGCCGGCCCGCGCCTGGGCGGGCTGGAAAACGACAATCCTTTCCGCGACGACTGGATCGCCGTGCTGCCCGGCGTCACGGGTCAACAGGTGGCCGCCAATATCTCGCAGAGCGTGGCGGCGGCGCGCGTGCCGGCCTTGACCGGGCATCGCGCGCAGCATGTGGCGCGCAATGGCAAGGGCTTCGATCTATCGTTGACCACGCCGTATGGCACGCCGTCGCGCCTGCACGCGCGTTTCCTGGTGATCGCTACCGGCGTGCGGGCACGCAACCTTCCGGGGGCCGAACCGGGCAAGCGCTGGCCGGGCGTCCTGGTGGGACCCGGCGTGGCGGTTCATGAGCAGGACTACCGCGGCCGCTCCGTCGCCATCCTGGGCGGCGGCGACAATGGCTTCGAGAACTACGCCTATGTACAGGGACGCGGCGCGCGTGAAGTGCACCTGTATTCGCGCACGGTGCGCGCGCGGCCGCAATTGGTGGCGGCTGCCGCCACGCCCGACCTGCACGTGGGCGATTACGTCGTCGATCCCGTCGGCCGCAGCGTCAATGGCCGTCGCTATGACCTGATCCTGGTTTTCTATGGCTGGGAGGCGCAGGCCGGCTTCGCCGACAGCCTGCACCTGGCTCGCGATGCGCGCGGCTATATCGTGACCGATCCGGCCACCGCCCGCACCTGCGTGCCCGGCGTATATGCGATCGGCGAGGTGGCCAACCGCATGCACCCCTGCGTGGTGACGTCCATGGCCGACGGCGTTGTCGCCGCCAAGGCGATCCAGGCGGAGATCGAGCGCGGAAGCGTCTCGCGCAAGACCGACTAGGCGGGCCGCAGCGGCTGGCCGTGCGCGCGCGCGGCCTGCTCGCGCAGATATTCCGTGACGGCGGCGGTTTCGCCGCGGAACACGATGCGCTGGTTTTTCTCCTGCATATGCCGCGCGTATAGCGGGTCGTAGTATTCCTGCAGCAGCGCCTCGATCCACGCGCGATGGCTTTCGCAATCGCCGGCCTCCAGTTGGCGCGCCAGCGCGGCCTGCATCAGCGTCATCAACCTAGCGTAGCGTTCACCGCCCAGGCGCCGGGAGATCGCTGTCAGGCTGTCGCGCAGGCGTTGCGAGAAAAGCATGTCGCCGGCCGCGCCATGCGCGGCCACGAACTCCGCGCGCAGGTCGACGACGTATTCGCGCAGGATGCGCTCGATGCGCTGGGGCAGGGGAACCTCGAGCCACACCAGCGGGGCGGTCTGTATCGTACGCAGCAATTCCGGCGTAAGCGCGTTGCTGCCGATCAGGCGGCTTTCGTCTTCCAGCACCATGGCCTGGTACCCGCGTGCCTGCTTGCGCAGCACGTCGATGGCGACCCGATGCTCAAAGTCGATCTGGGCGGGCTGCGGCATGACGCGCTTGCCAAAGCCCGAGCCGCGATGATTGGCATGGGCTTCCAGGTCGATGGCGTTGTCCACCGCGTGCAGTACCTCGGTTTTGCCGCTGCCGGTCAGGCCGCCCAGCACCAGGTGGCCCGGCGTGACGGCACAGTCGCGCAGCACCTCGGCCAGGAAAGTCCGCATGGCCTTGTAGCCGCCGGGCACGCGCGGGTAGTCGATGCCGGCTTCCTCCTTCAGCCACCGCTGCGTGATTTGCGACCTGAGGCCGCCGCGGAAGCAATAAAGGCGGCCTTGCGGGTTCGCACGCGCGAACTCCGCCCATGCCTGGATGCGCCGTGCCTTGACGGGACCGGCGACCAGTTGAGTACCGAGCCGGATGGCGGCGTCCTGTCCCTGCTCCTTGTAGCGCAAGCCGACTTGCTCGCGCTCGGCGTCGTCCATCAGCGGGATATTGACCGCGTTGGGGAAAGCGCCGCGGCTGAACTCGACCGGCGCGCGTACGTCCAGCAAGGGCGTATCGGACAGGAAGATCGCGCGGTACGCCGAGGCGGCATCTGGTGGAATGGTGGAGGACATGGCGGCGGACGGGATACCGGTTCAGGCGGCGACGCTGAGCACGCAGTCCAACGCCGGCTGCGCGGCAAGCCGCACGCGAAAGGCGCGCAGCTCGTCGCGCCGGAATACGTGCACGGTGACGGTATCGCCGGGACGGTACTGCGACAGCAGGATCTCCACGCCGGCCGGGGCGTCGACGCGCAAGCCGTCGATGGCGACCAGCACGTCGCCTGCCGACAGTCCGCCCTTATGCGCCGCACCGCCTTCAGTCACGCTGGCCAGGGCCACGCTATCGCCCTGTTTGCGGGTGCGGGCGTCCAGCGACGGCAGGTTGGAGGTGGGCTTCCATTGCAGGCTGATGCGCTGTTCGGCGAGCAGTTCGGCCAGGGGCGGGTCGGCGCGGCCGTCGGCGTAGCGGGCGATGAAGCCCCGCACGTCGACGCCGGTCGCATCGCGCACCAGGGCGGGCAGCGCGTCTTCCGGGATGCCTTGCGGCGTTCCGCGATAGAAGTCATGGCCGTAGCGGCGCCATAGCAGGCGCATCACGTCGTCCAGGGAATGACGGCCGCCGCTCTTGCGGCGCAACGTCAGGTCCAGCGCCAGCGCGAGCAGCGCGCCCTTCGTGTAGTAGCTGACGATGGCGTTGGGCGAATTCTCGTCCTGCTTGTAATAGCGCGTCCATGCGTCGAAGGAGCTTTCGGTCACCGACTGTTTGGCGCGTCCCGGCGTACGGGCGACCGATGTAATGGTCTTGGCCAGCAGGCGCAGGTAGTCGGCCTGCGTGATCGTGCCGGACCGCAGCAGGAAAAGATCGTCGTAGTAGGAGGTGAAACCTTCGAATACCCAGAGCAGCCGGGTCAGCGCGGGGCCGGCAAGATCGTAGGGGGCGAAGGCCGCCGGCTTGATGCGCTTGACGTTCCAGGTATGGAAGTATTCGTGGCTGACCAGGCCGAGAAAGGTGCGGTAGCCTTCGCCCTGGCCGGTCTGTCCCTTGACGGGCAGGTCCTTGCGAGCGGCCATGAGCGCCGTGGAGGCACGGTGTTCCAGCCCGCCGTAGCCGTCGCCCGTGACCATGGTCATGAAGACGTAGCGGTCGCTGCTGTCCAGGAAGGGCGCGCGCCGCGTCTGGGGCTCGAAGAAGGCGATCTGCGTTTCGCAGATGCGCTGCACGTCGGCCGTGATACGGGCCAGGTCCAGGCGGGGCAGGACGCCGGTGAAGACCAGTTCATGCTCGGCGCCGTGCGCCGTGAAGCGCGCCACTTGCGGCGTGCCCATTTCAACGGGATGGTCGATCAGCGCGTCGTAGTCGGGCGCGCGATACAGGCCGAAGCCATGGCGGCGCGCCGCGCCCTTCATGCCGCGCGCCTCGGGCAGGCTGGTGTATACCTTCCAGCCTTCGATGCCGGGCGGCGGTTGCAGGTCGACCAGGCAGGGAAGGTGGGCCTGCCCCACGACGCACAGGTAGACGCTGGTGCCGTTGAAGAACGCATGCGTCTCGTCCAGATGCGCGCCCCGCACGGACAGGTCCCAGGCGTAGACCGTGTATTCAATGGTCAGCGGCCCATCCACCGGCGCCGCTTTCCAGGTATGGTTGTCAGTCTTCGCCACCGGCACCGCGCGGCCGCCGGCGTGGGCTTTCAAGGTTTCGATCTGGCGGGAAAAGTCGCGGATCAGATAGCTGCCTGGGATCCAGGCGGGCAGCGTCAGCGCTTGTCCGTCCGGATCGGGGGCATCGATCGTAAGCACGATGCGAAATCGATGACCCGCCGGGTCATGCGGTTGCAGGCGGTAAATTACGGGTTGCGGGTCCATTATTCCGGTGTTGCGTCGTCAATGGGCGCATTCTAATGGCTGGGGCCTCTTTATACAGTCCGAGCGGGCCCGGCCGGGCCGCCGCTGGAAACGGCCCATGAGCCACCCCTTTTCTTAACAGGAGACATCCATGAGCGAATCGTTGGTGCTGATCGAGACGCGCGGACGCGTCGGCTTGCTGACGCTGAACCGGCCTAAGGCCCTGAATGCCTTGAACGACGCCTTGATGGATGAACTCGGCCAGGCGCTGCTGGACTTCGAGAAGGACGACTCCATCGGCGCCATCGTCATTACGGGCAGCGAGAAGGCCTTTGCCGCCGGCGCGGACATCGGGGCGATGAAGGACTGGTCATACATGGACGTGTATGGCACGGACTACATCACTCGCAATTGGGAAACCTTGAAGCGCATCCGCAAGCCGGTCATCGCCGCCGTGGCGGGATATGCGCTGGGCGGCGGCTGCGAACTGGCGATGATGTGCGACATCCTGATCGCGGCCGATACGGCCAAGTTCGGCCAGCCGGAAATCAAGCTGGGCGTCATACCGGGGGCGGGCGGCACGCAGCGGCTGCCGCGTGCCGTGGGCAAGGCCAAGGCCATGGACCTGGTGCTGACGGCACGCATGATGAACGCCGACGAGGCCGACCGTGCCGGCCTCGTCTCCCGGGTGGTGCCCGCGGACAAGTTGCTGGACGAGGCCATCGAAGTCGCCACCGTGATCGCGGCGATGTCGCTGCCCGCCGTGATGATGGCCAAGGAATGCGTCAACCGCGCCTTCGAGTCCACGCTGAATGAGGGCATGCTGTTCGAACGGCGCCTGTTTCACTCGCTGTTCGGCACGCGCGACCAGAAGGAAGGGATGGCTGCCTTCGTGGAGAAACGCAAGGCGAACTTCCAGCACCGGTAGGGAAGGAGGCAGCGGCAACCTGCCTCGCCGCGGGGGGCCGCCGGTCCTGCCCATGCCCCATGCCCATGCCCATGCCCATGCCCATGCCCCGATGCCTCGATGTGGCGGATGCCGGCAAGGCCCTGCCGTCGCGGACGCATCCTGACACGGCGCGCGGGCTGGTCAAAATTTCCATCGTGTAACAAGGAGGGATGCCGGGCATAGGCGCAGGTTCGCGTTGCGTGGCGCCATTCGCCTGATGAATCCTCAAGGAGAGGCTCCATCACCCGGCCCGTTCGGCAGAGCAGGCGCGCCGGTTGCTGATGGGGCCCGCTCGGTAACAACAAAGGAGCCTCTCCCATGCGAACTGTTTCCCCATCCGGCAAATGGCGGCTTGCCGCCCTGGCCTGCATCCTCGGCTTCAGTGGCCTGGCGTCCGCCCAGGCGCCGCGTCCCACCATGCGTATGGTGTCGCAGACGCCGGCCCCCGTGACCGCCCCGGCTCCCGCGCTGAGCGCGCAGGAGCTGCATGACACCGCCGTCGATGCCTACATCTATGCCTATCCCATGGTGGTGATGGAGCTGACGCGCCGCAATGCCACCAGCGTCGCTTCGCCCCTGGACGGCAAGGCGCCCATGAACCAGTTCGGCCACAAGGCGGCCTTCCCGGACGCCCGTACCCCCGGTGCGCGCTGGCCGAACGCCGATACGCTGTATTCCGGCATGTGGTACGACGTCAGCAACGCGCCCTTGATCGTGCGTGTGCCGGATCCGGGCAATCGGTACTACGTGCTGTCCTTGATGGACATGTGGACGGACGTCTTTGCGTCGCGCGGGACGCGCACCAATGGCAACGGCCCGCAGGCGTTCGCCATCGTGGGGCCGTATTGGCGAGGGACGCTGCCGCCGGGCGTCGACGTGGTGCGCAGCCCGACTTCCACCGGCTGGGTGCTGGGCCATGTCGAGACCCGTGGCCCTTCCGACTACCCCAGCGTGAACCAGTTCCAGGCCAATCTCGCCGTATCGCCCTATGTCGAGCCGCGCCCCTTTACGCCGGGCGCGCGTCCGGCCCCCCTGGGCGCCATGCCGCCCGCGGTCCCGGCCGTGCCGCAGACCCAGGCCACCCAGGTACCGCCGGTGGAGCAGGTGGCCGCCATGGACGCGGCGACCTTCTGGGGCATATTCGCCGATGTGGTGCGCAATAACCCGCCGCATGCCAATGACTACCCCATGCTGGACCGCCTGCGCCGCATCGGCCTGGGCACCACCGCGCCCATGGCGTTCAACCAACTGGATCCCGCCGTCCAGCAGGCCTTGACGCAGGCCGGCCCGGAGGCCGGGCGCCGCATCGCGGATTACGTAACGCGCCTCGGTACCGGCATCAATGGCTGGAACACCGTGTCGGGCGGCATCGGCACCTACGGGACCAACTATCTGCGCCGGGCCGCGGTCGCCTATGCCGGCCTGGGCGCCGGCGTGCCGGAGGACGTGATGTATCCGGTGACCCTGATCGACGACGAGGGCGACCGGCTGACCGGCAACGAGGACTATGTGCTGCATTTCGACAAGGGGCAACTGCCGCCGGTCAACGCCTTCTGGTCGCTGAACCTGTACGGTCCGGGCCAGGGCTTCGTCGACAATCCGGCGAACCGCTATTCGATCCGCAGCACGGACAACCTGCGCTACAACGCCGACGGCTCGCTGGACATCTATATCCAGCACCGGGCCCCGGGCCGGGACAGGCAGAGCAACTGGCTGCCGACGCCCGCCGACGGGCCCTTCATGCTGAACATGCGCCTGTACTGGCCCAAGGAAACGGCGCTGGACCAGCAATGGGCGCCGCCTCCGGTGCGGGAGGACTGACGCCAGGAGCCCCGGTCGCCGGCGCGGCGCGGGGGCTTTGCGAACAAGCGGGGGCGGACCAGGTCCGGCCCCGTTTTTTTTGCGCCCGGTCTCAGCAGTCTGTCAGCCGGGCGGTTTGCCCGGTCCTTCGAATTCCAGCTATACTCCAATAGTTTGACGCTTGCGGGATTGAGATCGTGGTTGCGTCGTCCAGGCATCGGTCCGAGGGCTTTGAGGTTCAACACCTCGAGGCTGAAGGTTTCGGGAAGGATGGGCAGGCCGAACTGGTGCTCGGTGCGGAGGAAAGAGCCGCACTGAAGGCAAGAACAAGCCGGGGGCTGATTAGGGTCGTCGTGGCGCAAGGCGTCATGGCGGTACTGGCGACGGTGGTTGCCTGGGTAGTTGCGGGGGCGGCGGCTGGGCTGTCGGCGCTGGTGGGGGCGGGGGCGTATCTGGTGCCAAACACACTGTTTGCACTGCGGTTGCTGCTGGACGCACACCGGCCGGGTCAGGCCAATCCGTTCACTTTCTTCCTGGGCGAAGCTTTCAAGCTGGGCATGACGGTTCTGCTGTTGTGGCTGGCGGTTTACCTTGGGGGCGAGCACATCGTATGGCCCGCCATGCTGATCGGTCTGGTCTGCGTGCTCAAGGGGTATGTATTGCTCTTGGTGTCCGGCAAGTTGTCGTAGCGACGCTTCTAATCGTTCAAAAATGGCTGGCGTGACGCGCCAGCGACAGCAAACAGGGTAGGAAACAAATGGCTGCTGCCAGCGGCGTGTCGCCTCAGTCCGAATACATCCAGCACCATCTGGTGCACATGAACAACATCGGCGAAAAGCAATCCGCGATCGCCAATTTTTCGGTCATCAACTACGACTCCCTGTTCTGGTCCATCCTGATGGGGCTGATCGTCGTGTTCTTCCTGTGGCGCGCGGCCCGCAAGGCCACCGTCGGCGTCCCGGGCCGCTTCCAGATGTTCGTGGAATCGCTGGTCGACATGGTGGAAGAGCAGGCCAAGAGCATCGTGCCGAACGAAGTGTCGCGCCGCTTTGTGTCGCCGCTGGCCTTGACGGTATTCCTGTGGATCGTGCTGATGAACGCGCTGGATCTGCTGCCCGTCGACCTCCTGGCCACGATCTTCCGCCTTACCGGCCTGGGCGCGCACCATCACGACCTGCTGTACTACCACCGCATCCTGCCGACGGCCGACCTGAACATCCCCATGGGCATGTCGCTGGGCGTGTTGCTGCTGATGTTCTATTACGGCCTGAAGATCAAGCACCCCGGCGGCTTCCTCAAGGAACTGGTCACCGCGCCCTTCCACGCGCATGGCTTCATGGCGGTCCTGCTGCTGCCCTTCAACCTGCTCCTGAACCTCATCGAATATGCGGCCAAGTCCGTTTCGCTGGGCATGCGGTTGTTCGGCAACATGTTCGCCGGCGAATTGATTTTCATGCTGATTGCCTTGCTGGGCGGCGCCTGGACGGGTTTCAACGCCAGCAGCATCGGCCTGGGCATCGGCCAGCTGGTCGCGGGCTCCATCTGGGCGATCTTCCACATCCTGATCGTGCTGCTGCAGGGCTTCATCTTCATGATGCTGACCCTGGTCTACCTCGGACAGGCACACGAAGGGCATTGAACCGGTTTTCCGGCGTGGGCCCAGGCCCGCGCCGGTACGCAAGATTTTCTTGCATTGCGCTGTACCACTTCCAATCACCTGACTTCAGATTTCTCAACAAGGAGTTGTCATGACCAACGTAGCTTTCGTTGCTCTCGCTTGCGGTCTCATCATCGGTCTGGGCGCCATCGGCGCTTGCATCGGTATCGCACTGATGGGGGGCAAATACCTGGAAGCTTCGGCTCGTCAGCCTGAACTGATGAACGCCCTGCAAACCAAGATGTTCCTGCTGGCTGGCCTGATCGACGCGGCGTTCCTGATCGGCGTCGGTATCGCCATGCTGTTCGCGTTCGCCAACCCGTTCGTCGGCTGATGGCGCATGCCCGCCGCGTGTGGCGGGTCTGGACGCCGGCGGTGACTGCCATGGCCTTTACGGCCTTTGCGCAGGGCCGCCGGCAAGTATCGAGTGCTCCGTGGCAGCCTGATGTGGCTGCCGGAGTCGTAAGGTGTTAAAGGGAAACGACCGTGAATCTGAACGCGACGATCTTTTTCCAGATGCTCGTGTTCTTCGTTCTGGGCTGGTTCACGATGAAATTCGTGTGGCCGCCCTTGACGAAGGCGATGGATGAGCGCCGCCAGAAAATCGCCGACGGCCTGGCCGCGGCGGAAAAGGGCAAGGCCGACCTCGCCCAGGCACAGGCGCGCATCAGTCTGATCGAGGCTTCTGCGAAGTCTGAAAACCACGCCCGCATGGTCGAGGCGGAGAAGCAGGCCAACATGCTGATCGACGAAGCTCGCCGCGAAGCGGAAGCCGAGCGCGCGCGCATCGTCGCGCAGGCCAAGCAGGACGCCGAGCGGGAAGTGCAGCGCGTACGCGACCAGTTGCGCGATGAAGTCGCCGCCCTGGCCGTCGCAGGCGCCGAACAGATCCTCAAGCGCGAGGTCGACGCCCGCGCCCATGCCGAGCTGCTGACCCAGCTCAAGGCCCAGCTTTAACCCGGAAACGTCATGGCTGAACTATCGACAGTCGCCCGACCTTATGCCGAGGCCATGTTCGCCGCCGCGCGCGAGGACAAGGCCGGCCTGGACTTCTGGGCCGGGCTGATGAATCAAATGGCCCAGGCCGCCGCCAACCCGGACGTGCGTGCAGCCATGTCGGATCCCCGGCTCGGGGACGCCGATCGCGTGCAGGCCTTTACCGGCCTGCTGCAAGGCGAAGTGCCCCCGGCCGTCCGGAATTTCATCGCCCTGCTGGTCGAAAACGACCGCCTGCTTCTGCTGCCGGAAATCGCCGTACAGTTCGGGGCGCTCAAGAACCGCCACGAAGGTACGGCGCAGGCCGACATCACCAGCGCGTTCGAGATGACGCCGGAGCAGGTCAAGGATTTGCTGACTGCCCTGGAGTTGAAATTCGGCCTCAAGCTCAAGCCCCGCGTGACCGTCGATTCCTCCCTAATCGGAGGTGTTCGCGTGGCGGTGGGGGACCAGGTACTCGATACATCCGTGCGCGCCCAACTGGCGCGCATGCGCGATACGCTGGCGGCATAGGGCCAGGCCCGGCCGCCCCGCGATTAACAGGATTCCAGGAGTCTGAACATGCAACTCAATCCCTCCGAGATCAGCGAACTGCTCAAGAGCCGCATCGAGGGTCTGGGCGCTTCGACCGATATCCGTACCCAGGGCACGGTTGTTTCCGTGACCGACGGTATTACCCGCATCCACGGCCTGTCCGACGTGATGCAGGGCGAAATGCTCGAATTTCCCAATAACACCTTCGGCCTGGCGCTGAACCTCGAGCGCGACTCGGTGGGCGCCGTGATTCTGGGCGACTACACCGGCGTATCGGAAGGCGACCAGGTCAAGACCACCGGCCGTATTCTGGAAGTGCCGGTCGGTCCGGAGCTGAAGGGCCGCGTGGTCAACACGCTGGGCGAGCCGATCGACGGCCGCGGTCCGATCAACACCAAGGAAACCGACGTGATCGAAAAGGTCGCGCCGGGCGTGATCGCGCGCCGCTCCGTGTCCCAGCCGCTCCAGACCGGTATCAAGGCGATCGACTCCATGGTGCCGATCGGCCGTGGCCAGCGCGAGCTGATCATCGGCGACCGCCAGACCGGCAAGACCGCCGTCGCGGTCGACACCATCATCAGCCAGAAGGGCAAGGGCGTCACCTGCGTGTACGTCGCCATCGGCCAGAAGGCGTCCACGATCAACAACGTGGTGCGCAAGCTGGAAGAGCACGGCGCGATGGAATACACCATCGTCGTGGCCGCTGCCGCCTCCGACTCCGCCGCCATGCAATACCTGGCGCCGTATGCCGGCTGCACCATGGGCGAATACTTCCGCGACCGCGGCGAGGACGCGCTGATCGTCTATGACGACCTGACCAAGCAGGCCTGGGCTTACCGCCAGGTATCGCTGCTGCTGCGTCGCCCCCCGGGCCGCGAAGCCTATCCCGGCGACGTGTTCTACCTGCACTCGCGCCTGCTCGAGCGCGCCGCCCGCGTGAACGAAGACTACGTCGAAAGGTTCACCAACGGCGCCGTGAAGGGCAAGACCGGTTCGCTGACCGCGCTGCCCATCATCGAAACGCAGGCCGGCGACGTGTCCGCCTTCGTGCCGACCAACGTGATCTCGATCACCGACGGCCAGATCTTCCTGGAAACCGACCTGTTCAACGCAGGCGTGCGTCCCGCCATCAACGCCGGTATCTCGGTGTCGCGGGTCGGCGGCGCGGCGCAGACCAAGGTCATCAAGAAGCTGTCCGGCGGTATCCGTACCGACCTGGCGCAGTACCGGGAACTGGCGGCCTTCGCGCAGTTCGCTTCCGACCTGGACGACGCCACCCGCCGTCAGCTGGAACGCGGCAAGCGCGTGGTCGAACTGCTCAAGCAGCCGCAGTACCAGCCGTTGCAGGTGTGGGAGCTGGCGCTCAGCCTGTACACCGTGAACAACGGCTACCTGGACGATGTCGACGTGCCGCAGGTGCTGGGCTTCGAGAAGGCGCTGAAGGATCACATGAAGTCCAAGCATGCGGACCTGATCCAGCGCATCGAAGACACCAAGGAACTGTCCAAGGATGACGAGGCCGTGTTGGCCGCCGAACTCCAGGAGTTCAAGAAGCACGGTGCTTTTTAAGACATTTTGACTGTGATGAGGTCGGCGGGCGCCAGGCGCGCGCCTGGCCTGCAAGGCGGGCAGGGTGATTCACCCGCCGCCGACCGTCTCACCAGGAAAGCGCAATGCCCGGAATCAAGGAAATCCGTACCAAGATCAAGAGCGTGCAGAACACGCGCAAGATCACCAAGGCGATGGAGATGGTCGCCGCGTCCAAAATGCGCAAGGCGCAGGAACGGATGCGGACCGGCCGTCCCTATGCCACCAAGGTGCGCGACATCGCGTCGCACCTGATGCAGGCCAATCCGGAATACAGCCACCCCTACCTGGAAGAACGCGAACAGGTCAAGGCCGTGGGTGTGGTGCTGGTGACGACCGACAAGGGCTTGTGCGGCGGCCTGAACACCAATATCTCGCGCGTCGCCCTGGCCAAGCTGAAGGAATTCCAGCAGCGGGGCGTGCAGGTGCAGTTCACCGCGCTCGGCAACAAGGGCCTGGGCCTGCTCACCCGGATCAGCGCCACGCTGGTATCGCAGGAGACCGGGATGGGCGACCAGCCGCACCTGGATCGCCTGCTGGGCGCCATCAAGGTGCAGCTCGATGCCTTCCTGGACGGCCGCATCGACGAGCTCTACGTCGCCACCACGCGCTTCGTCAACACGATGAAGCAGGAGCCGGTGTTCCTGCGCCTGCTGCCCTTGCCCAGCGGCGACCTGGAAGACCCCTTTCGTGGCGGCGAGACGGCGGCTTCGGCCGGCCTGAAGAGCGACTACAGCTGGGACTATATCTACGAGCCGGATGCGCGGACCGTGATCGACGAGCTGCTGCAACGCTATGTCGAAGGCGTGCTGTACCAGGCGGTGGCCGAGAACATGGCCTCGGAGCAATCCGCCCGCATGGTGGCCATGAAGGCCGCCTCGGACAACGCCAAGAAGGTGATCGGCGACCTGCAACTGGTCTACAACAAGACGCGCCAGGCTGCGATCACCAAGGAAATTTCGGAAATCGTGGGGGGCGCCGCCGCCGTCTGACCGGGTCGACATCGTCGCCGGTTTCACGGATGCAGCATCCCGACAGGACATAGAGTTATCAAAGGAATCGACATGAGCAACGGAACCATCGTTCAGTGCATCGGCGCCGTGGTGGATATTCAGTTCCCCCGCGATCACATGCCCAAGATCTACGAAGCCCTTACGCTGGCCGAGGAAGGCAACTCCTTCGCCGAGCAGGGCCTGACCTTCGAAGTCCAGCAGCAACTGGGCGACGGCGTCGTGCGCACCATCGCGCTGGGCTCCAGCGACGGCCTGCGCCGCGGCATGAACGTCATCAAGACCGGCGCGCCGATCTCGGTGCCGGTCGGCACCGGTACGCTGGGCCGCATCATGGACGTGCTGGGTCGTCCCATCGACGAAGCCGGCCCCATCCAGCACGAGGAAAAGCGCGGCATTCACCAGAATGCCCCGGCCTTCGACGAATTGTCGCCGTCGGTGGAACTGCTCGAAACCGGCATCAAGGTGATCGACCTTGTGTGCCCCTTCGCCAAGGGCGGCAAGGTCGGCCTGTTCGGCGGCGCCGGCGTCGGCAAGACCGTGAACATGATGGAACTCATCAACAACATCGCCAAGCAGCACAGCGGTTTGTCGGTGTTTGCCGGCGTGGGCGAACGTACCCGCGAAGGCAACGACTTCTACCATGAAATGGAAGAGTCGAACGTTCTGGACAAGGTCGCCATGGTGTTCGGCCAGATGAACGAACCTCCGGGCAACCGTCTGCGCGTGGCGCTGACCGGCCTGACGATGGCCGAAAAGTTCCGTGACGAAGGCCGGGACATCCTGTTCTTCGTGGACAACATCTATCGCTACACGCTGGCCGGTACCGAAGTGTCGGCGCTGCTGGGCCGGATGCCGTCGGCGGTGGGCTACCAGCCCACCCTGGCCGAGGAAATGGGCAAGCTGCAGGAGCGCATCACCTCGACCAAGACCGGTTCGATCACCTCCATCCAGGCCGTGTACGTGCCCGCGGATGACTTGACCGACCCGTCCCCGGCCACTACCTTCCAGCATCTGGATTCCACGGTCGTGCTGTCGCGTGACATCGCCGCCCTGGGTATCTACCCGGCCGTCGAACCGCTCGACTCCACCAGCCGCCAGCTGGATCCCCAGGTCGTGGGCGAAGAGCACTACGCCGTGGCCCGTGGCGTGCAGCAGACGCTGCAGCGCTACAAGGAACTGCGCGACATCATCGCGATCCTGGGCATGGACGAACTGGCGCCGGAAGACAAGCTGGCCGTCGCCCGCGCCCGGAAGATCCAGCGTTTCCTCTCGCAGCCTTTCCACGTCGCCGAAGTGTTCACCGGCTCCCCCGGCAAGTATGTGCCGCTGGCCGAGACCATCCGCGGCTTCAAGATGATCGTGGACGGCGAGTGCGACGCGCTGCCCGAGCAGGCCTTCTACATGGTTGGCACCATCGACGAAGCCTTCGAGAAGGCCAAGAAACTGCAATAAGGATCCGATATGGCTACCCTGCACGTCGATGTGGTCAGCGCGGAAGCCTCGATCTTCTCCGGTGAGGCGAAGTTCGTGGTTCTGCCTGGCGAGGCGGGTGAGCTGGGCATCCTGCCCGGCCATACGCCGCTGATTTCGCGGGTCCGCCCCGGCACGCTGAAAATCGTCCGCGCGGACGACGGCGAAGAGAACGTGTTTGTCGCCGGCGGCATCCTGGAAGTCCAGCCCGGCAGCGTGACGGTACTGGCCGATACGGCCATCCGCGCCGCCGACCTGGACGAGGCGAAGGCCGAGGCCGCTCGCCAGAAAGCCCAGGAGGCGCTGCGCAACGCCAAGGACAAGGCGGATATCGCCGTGGTCGAAGCCGAGCTGGCCATGTTGGCCGCGCAGGCCCTGGCCGCGCGCCGCCTGCGTTCGGCGGGTCGCCGCAACTGAAGCGCTCGCCATGCGGGCGGCATCCATGGATGCCGCCGCGCGATGGCATCGGGCTGTCTCCGCGCCAGCAAGCATTGCAAAAAAGCCAGGCATTGCCTGGCTTTTTTGCGTCCATAGCGTGCCCCCGGAAAGGGCGTCCGCTCAGTCCTCGGTGGTCAATGCCGTTTCGTCCGTATCGACGACGAAAACGGCCAGCAGGCGAGCCGGTTCCGTGGTGCTGGCATTGGCGCTCACCGCGTGGTGGTCCCCAGGCAGCTCGGTGAAGTTCTCACCCGCGCGGTAGATCTTCTCCGGTCCGTCGTTGACCTTGCTGCGTATCGCGCCCTCGAGCACGGTCGCGTAGATGAACGCGGACTTGGCATGGGTATGCGCCGGCGTGAACGCCCCTGGCGCGTACTGCACCAGTACGCCCTTGATACTTTTGCCCGGGACGTTGGGCAGCGCGTGTTCGTAGACCAGGCTGACCTTGGACGCCTCGTCCCCGTGTGCGTACGCGGCGGAGGATGCGCCGGCCAGGGCGCACGTCGCGGCCAGGGTGGCCAGCATGCCCGCGAGTTTCATGGCTGGCCGGCGTGGACGGGCGGATACGAAATACGGTTTCATCACTTCAACCCCGCCTTGTCCAGTCCGAAGGCGGCATCGGCCGATCCGGGTTCCGGCCGGAACGACACGCTCAGCCGGTTCCAGCCGTTGATACCGACGATCTGCAGCGTCAGGACGGAGAGTTCTTCTTCGTTGAAGTGTGCACGGGCCTTTTCATAGGCTTCGTCGGGAACGCCGTGCGGCGGCAGGTTGGTGACCACCTCGGTCCACGCCAGGGCCGCCTTTTCGCGTTCACTGAACAGGGGCGATTCCCACCACACGGCGACGTGGTACAGGCGCAGTTCGCGTTCGCCGCGGATTTTCGCTTCCTTGGAATGCATGTCGACGCAGAAGGCGCATCCGTTCAACTGCGAGGCGCGCATATTGACCAGATCGCCCAGCTCACGGACGAGCGGGTGCTTCTTCAGTGCATTGCTGAATTCCATGTACTTCTGCGATAGATCGGCGGCGGCTTGGTAATAGTTAACTCGTTGGCTCATGGTGCGGTGCTCCGGTAGAGGGTCGGGCCCCGGGCCGGGCCGAGCGGGATACGTACGGCGATGGCGTCGGGGGCCGGTGTGCCCATTCATGATGGTCCCTTCTCGGGCCCATGAAAAGCACCAAGAATGCGCAATCGGAATGCACCATCGGGGCATCGAGACGCCCGTGCTGGCGGCCTCCCCGGCGCCGCGCCACGGCCTTGGGCCGTCAGGCGTCAGGCTCGTCGGATGCGATCCGCGCGGGACCCGTCAGGCTGTCCGGCGCAGGTCGGACCGCCGCCGGAATCCCGATTGGTGTGCCGCCCGCGTATGAATCGGATGACAGTGGGTACAATACTGAGACACATTCTTATTAACAATAACCGCTACCCTGCGCCGCCGGAGCCGACAGAATGGGAAAGCTGTCCCTCAAGACCTGGTTCGAGATACATAAATGGAGCAGTCTGGTTTGCACCGTCTTCCTGCTGCTGCTTTGCATCACCGGCCTTCCGCTGATCTTCACGCACGAGATCGACCACTGGCTGGACGACGCCGAGCCCTATGCCGTGGTGGAGCCCGGTACGCCGCGCGCCAGCCTGGACGCGATGGTCGCCACGACCAAGCGCCTGTATCCGAAGGACCAGATCGAGTGGTTGTATATCGATGACGAAGACCCGCAGGTCCTGATCGGGCTCAACCCGCAGCCGGGCGAGGACGACCTGGCGCACCGCCTGCGTTTCGATGCGCATACCGGCCAGATGCTCAAGCACTACCCGCCGGCGGACGAGGAGGGCCATAGCTTCATGGAGATCATGCTGCACCTGCATGTCGACATGTTTGCGGGCCTGCCGGGCGAACTGTTCCTGGGTTTCATGGGGCTGCTTTTCTGTGTGGCGATCGTATCCGGCGTGGTGCTGTACCCGCCGTACATGAAAAAGATCCCTTTCGGCACCGTCCGCGGCGAACGGTCCACGCGGATCAAATGGCTGGACCTGCATAACCTGCTGGGCGTGGTCACTCTGAGCTGGGCCTTCGTGGTCGGCTTCACGGGCGTTATCAACGAGCTGTCCACGCCGCTGTTCAAATACTGGCAAGGGACGGCCATGCAGGCCCTGCTGGCGCCGTATCAAGGCCACTCGACGCCACAGGGCGGCGAGCTGGCATCGCTGGATGCCGCGTACGACACGGTGGCTAAGGCCCAGCCCGGCATGTCCGTCAGCACGTTCAATTTCCCCGGCAATCCGTTCGGCAGCCCGTATCACTATGTCGTGTGGACGCGCGGCAACAGCACGCTGACGTCGCGCCTGTTCAGTCCTTCGCTGGTGGACGCGCGCACGGGCGCGCTGACCGCGCAGGTCGAAATGCCGTGGTACCTGCGCGCGCTGGAGGTTTCCCGGCCGCTGCACTTCGGCGATTACGCGGGGATGCCCCTGAAGATCATCTGGGCCGTGTTGGACTTGATCACCATCGTCGTGCTGGGCAGCGGGTTGTACCTGTGGATCGCGCGCCGCAAATCGGCCGCGGCGCGGCTGGCCGAGATCGAAGCGCGGCACAAATCCTGGGGCCAGGCAGCGAAAGCCTGATCCGCGGTGTCGCGTCGGTTACCCTGCACTGCGCCATGTCGGCGTAGCGCCTGATCCGGTCCGCGCTGCCGTCATCCGTGGCTTGATCCGTCCGTACTGTCTGTCCGTGCTCTCCCTTACGTAGGTTCCGCAGTGTGGACCTTGCGTATTGTGACGGGTCCGCGGCCTGTCTAGGCTTGCACCTTCGGAGACACGGAAGGAGCGATGGCGATGCGCGAGACGCTGGATTGCGGCGTACTGATGGTGCCGGCCCACGCCAGCTGGATGCAGGGGTGGGTGCAGCGGCATGGCGCCGCACTGAGCCACATACGGCTGCATGCGGTCCAGGTGGAAGAAGGCAGCGGCGGGGCGGCGTCGGGTGGTGACGCAACGGCCCATGCCGGCGCCCCGGTTGCCGCGCAGTTCCTGGCGCGCATGGCCATGTCCTTGCGCCGCTTCGATGCCTGCCTGCTGCCCGCCAGCGCGGCGACGCTGGCATGGACGCGCACGGCGCTGTCCTGCGCGGGCGATGGCTTGCATACGCCCTTGGTGGGCGTGGCGCGCGGACTGAAGGCGGCGGCGGTCGAAGACCTGCTGGCGCTGGGCATGCGGGACTTCGTGCGCGATCCCGTATGTCCCGAAGAACTGCGTGTCCGGCTGGACCGCGTGGCGGGCGGCAAACGGGTTGCCGGCGTGGGTGGACCATTGGCGGCGCCGGACAAGGCCGGCGGGCGGAGCGCGGGACTGCACGGGCTCCTGGCGGAGCCGCACGATGCATGGCCAGGCCCGCCCACGCCTGCCCAGTCCTTGTGCGAGCCCGGCTGGCACTACCCCGCGACGCGGCCGGACCGCGGCGAGTGCCGGCCGCGCCTGCCCCAGGATGCCATCGACCATGCCCTGCTTTCCATCCAGGCGGCACCGCGCATTCATCCCGACGAGCCGTTCCGGGTCGCGAAATCGCGCGTGGTCGACAGCTTCGAACGCGACTACCTGCGTACGGCTCTCTCGCGCCACTCCGGCAATGTTGCGCGTGCCGCGCGCGCTTCGGCCAAACATCGCCGTGCGTTCTGGGCGCTGATGCGCAAGCACGATATCGACGCGGCGCCCTACCGGCCTCGGCGGGATGCCGCAGAGGCCGGGTTACCGGGAGACGGCAGTGGCGCCAACGCATGAGCAAAGCCCTCGAGCCGCCGGCTGCACGGCCTGGCGGAGGCTGGCGGTATGACGGCCGGGTCGCGGCGGGCGGGTAAAATCGAAAGCTTGGTCTCTTCAAGGAAAGTCGTGTCCTCCGCCCCCTTGCAAAACGATGTGTTCCTGCGCGCCCTCTTGCGCGAGCCGGTGCCCTATACGCCCGTGTGGCTGATGCGGCAGGCGGGGCGCTACCTGCCCGAATACAACGCGACCCGGGAAAGGGCTGGCTCGTTCCTGAACCTGGCGCAGAATCCCGCCTACGCCGCCGAGGTGACCTTGCAGCCCCTGGCGCGCTATCCCCTCGATGCGGCGATCCTGTTTTCGGACATCCTGACCGTTCCGCATGCCATGGGGCTGGGACTGGACTTCCGCGCCGGGGAGGGGCCGCATTTTGCGCATCCGGTGCGCACCGAGACCGATGTGGCGCGCCTGGCGGCGCCCGACCTGGACCGCTTGCGCTACGTGTTCGATGCCGTGACCCTGATCCGCCGCGAGTTGCAGGGCCGCGTGCCCCTGATCGGCTTCGCCGGCAGCCCGTGGACCATCGCCTGTTACATGGTGGAAGGCAAGGGCAGCGACGACTACCGGCTCGTGAAGGGCATGCTGTATGGCCGTCCCGACCTGATGCACCGCATCCTGCAGGTAAACGCCGAGGCCACCACGCAATACCTGAATGCCCAGATCGATGCCGGCGCGCAGGCGGTGATGCTTTTCGACAGCTGGGGCGGGGTGCTGGCCGACCAGATGTTCCAGGAATATTCGCTGGCGTATACCCGTCAGGTGATCGCGGGACTGACCCGCGAGCGGGAGGGCCGCAAGGTACCCGTCATTGTCTTTACCAAGGGCGGGGGACTTTGGCTGGAAGACATCGCCGGCTGCGGGGCCGACGCGATGGGCCTGGACTGGACTGCCAGCCTGGGCAAGGCGCGCGCCAGGGTAGGAGACGCGGTTGCCCTGCAGGGCAACCTGGACCCCATGGCATTGTTCGCGCCGGCCCCAGCCATCCGGGCCGAAGTGCGACGGGTGCTCGACGACTTTGGCCCGGTCGGCAAGGGCGGCCATGTATTCAATCTGGGGCACGGTATCTCGCAGTTCACTCCGCCGGGCGCCGTAGCCGAACTGGTGGATGAAGTGCATGCCTACAGCCGTGCGCTCCATGAGGTTCCCGGTGCATGTAAGTGATTGCTTCGGCTCTAAGCCTCGTATCGGGCGCCTGCCCTGGCGGACTTGTGCACAGCAGCGAACCTGGCCCCGTTCTCGGCGGCGGGGCGGGCCGCGACGCCAGAGCCCACTTGTAAGTACCTGATTTCATGGAATAAAAAAATTTCGACGTTCCGCTTACCAGATGGCCGAAGTTATGGTAAAAGCGCGTCCCGCGAAAATCCGAACAATTTTCCCCAAAGTTATCCACAGCCCGTCACGATAATTTCCAAAGCGCGGCAGGACAGTTGCTTAGCGGGAACTTCGAGAATTCACTTTAAATTAGACGACCCTCAACTCATGCGTATGGTGGATGGAAATGGCTGATAAGGCGCTCGCGGCGCAACCCGCCAGCGGCGCGCCGCAGCCAGGCGCCGGGACGGCGTGCCACTGGGTGCGCGTGGCGCTGGACGTGCCATTGGCCGGACCGTTCGACTACCGCCACGTCGCCACGCTGGCCCCCGGCGTGCGCGTCATCGTCCCGTTCGGGCGGCGGCGCCTGGTCGGGGTCGTCACGGACACGCCCGACGCGCCGGCCATCGATCCCGTTCATATCAAGCCCATCGAGCGCGTACTGGACGACCTGCCGCCCCTGACCGCGGATTGGCTGCGCCTGGCACGGTTTGCCGCCGATTACTACCACCGTCCAGTAGGCGAAGTGATGCTGCCGGCTTTGCCGCCCCCCTTGCGCAAGCCGTCCGCGTACGAGGGCAAGCGTTCCGGTGCCGGCCCGGTGGCCCGCATGGATGCCCGCCGCCGCAAGGCCGGCGACACGGGCCCGAGCGCCGGTGCGCCGCCGGTCGAGGCACCGACCCTGAATCCGGAACAGGCCGCCGCCGTCGTCGCCATCAATGCCTTGCAGGGCTTCAAGCCGGTGCTGCTGCACGGCGTCACCGGCAGCGGCAAGACCGAGGTCTATCTGCACGCCGCGCAGCAGGTATTGGCAAGCGGGCGCCAGGTGCTGCTGATGGTCCCGGAGATTAACCTGACGCCGCAGCTCGAAGCCGTGCTGCGCGCGCGCCTCGATGCGGTGGCTGGCCCCGGTTCCCTGGCGGTGCTGCATAGCGGCCTTGCCGATGGGGAGCGCCTGGAGGCCTGGACGCGCGCCCAGCGCGGGCAGGCGCGGGTGCTGCTGGGTACGCGCATGTCCATCTTCGCGCCGCTGGCGGAACTGGGCCTGATCGTGGTGGACGAGGAGCATGACGCGTCCTATAAGCAGCAGGACGGTTTGCGCTATTCGGCGCGGGATCTTGCCATCTGGCGCGCGCGAGACCTGGATATCCCCGTACTGCTCGGCTCGGCCACGCCGTCGCTGGAGACCTGGCAGCAGGCACAGCGCGGCCGGTACCTGCGCCTGACGCTGTCCGGCCGCGCCAAATCCAGCCGCCTGCCGGCGGTGCGCCTGGTGGACACACGCCGGCTGGCGATGAAGCAGGGCATGTCGCCGCAATTCATCGACGCCATCGGCCAACGGCTGGAACGCAAAGAGCAATCGCTGGTCTTCCTGAACCGCCGTGGCTATGCGCCGGTGTTGCATTGCGCCTCCTGCGCCTGGGTCAGCAACTGCCCGCGCTGCACCGCCTTCACGGTGCTGCACCGGGGCCCCGGACCAGGTGGCCATGTGCTGCAATGCCATCACTGCGGCTACCAGGCCCGCGTGCCGCGCGCTTGCCCGGAGTGCGGCGACCAGGACCTGCAACCCATGGGGCGCGGTACGCAGCGCGTGGAAGAGCATCTGGCCGCGCTTTTCCCCGAGGCCCGCATCCTGCGCATCGACGCCGACAGCACCCGCCGCAAGGGCAGCGCCCAGGCCTTGTTCGCCAGCGTGCATGCGGGCGAGGTGGACATCCTGGTCGGTACCCAAATGGTTGCCAAGGGGCACGACTTCGCGCGGCTGGGGCTGGTTTGCGTGCTGAACGCCGATGCCATGCTCTTCGCGCACGACTTCCGCGCGCCGGAAAGGTTGTTCGCCCAGCTGATGCAGGTGGCAGGCCGCGCCGGACGCCATGCCGAAGGCGGCGAGGTACTGATACAGACCAACTATCCCGAGCAGCCGGTGTACCAGGCGCTGCTGCGCCATGACTATGCCGGCTTCGCGCGCCACGGCCTGGCCGAGCGTGAAAGCACCGGCCTGCCTCCGTTCGCGCACCAGGCGCTGTTGACCGCGGAGGCCCGGGAGATCGCCCAGGCGCTGGCTTTTCTGCAGGACGCGCGCGATCTGCCCGAAGGCGACGCGGCGCATTGTTTTCCGATGGCGCACGCCGTTACGCGTTACGATCCGGTGCCATTGCGCGTGGTGCGCGTGGCCAATATGGAGCGCGCGCAACTGTTGGTGGAAAGTGCCAGCCGCCCCGCGCTGCAGGCCTTCCTGGCCGCGTGGTCATCGGTGCTTCCCGACCTGCCCACCGCGGGACGCGTACGCTGGCAACTCGAAGTGGACCCCCTGGAAATCTGATGCGCCTTCATGTCTGATACTGTTCCCGCCGGACTGAACCCCGCGCAACGCGAAGCCGTCCTGTATCTGGGCGGCCCCTGCCTGGTGCTGGCCGGTGCCGGTAGCGGCAAGACGCGGGTCATTACGCAGAAAATCGCCTACCTGTTGCGCGAATGCGGCTACATGGGCCGCAATATCGTGGCGCTGACCTTCACCAACAAGGCGGCCCGCGAGATGGACGAACGGGTCAAGACGCTGGTGGACCGCAAGCTCGCCAAGGGCCTGACCATCAGCACCTTCCACGCGCTGGGGGTGCGGTTCCTGCGCGAAGAAGCGCGCCATGCGGGGCTCAAGCCGCAGTTTTCCATTCTGGACGCGGACGATGCGATGGGCATCGTGCAGGAGCTGCTCGCCACCACGGACCGCGGCTGGCTGCGCGCCGTGCAGACCACGATCTCGCTGTGGAAGAACGCGCTGATGGAGCCGGACGCCGCGGCCGCCGCGGCGACGACCAAGGCCGAAGTCGAAGCCGCGCGCGTGTATCGCAGCTATGCCGCCACCCTGGCCGCCTACCAGGCGGTGGACTTCGACGACCTGATCCGCATCCCCGCCATGCTGCTGGCCGAAAACGAGGAGGTCCGCACGCGTTGGCAAAACCGCGTGCGTTACCTGCTGGTGGACGAGTACCAGGACACCAATGTGTGCCAGTACCGGCTGGTGCAATTGCTGACCGGAGACCGCGCCATGTTCACGGCCGTGGGCGACGACGACCAGGCCATCTATGCCTGGCGCGGCGCGACCATCGAGAACCTGGCCAAGCTGACGACCGACTATCCCACGCTCAAGCTGATCAAGCTGGAGCAGAACTATCGGTCGGTACAGCGCATCCTGGCTGCCGCCAACCAGGTGATCGAGAAGAATCCCAAGCTGTTCGAAAAGAAGCTGTGGTCCGACCTCGGCGTGGGCGAGCCCATCGTGGTGACGCCCATGGACAGCGAAGAAGCGGAAGCGGAAGCGATCGCGATGCGCATCTCCGCATCCCGCTTCGAGCGCCGCGGCCACTGGAAAGACTATGCGATCCTGTACCGCAGCAACCACCAGGCCAGGATACTGGAACAGGCGCTGCGCAACCTGAAGATTCCGTACACCATTTCCGGGGGCCAGAGCTTTTTCGACAAGGCCGAGGTGCGGGACGTGCTGGCGTATTTGCGCCTGATCGCCAATGACGAGGACGACCCGGCGTTCATCCGCGCGGCGACCACGCCGAAGCGGGGCATCGGGCAGGCAACCTTGCAGACGCTGGGCCAGTATGCGGCCGGGCGCCAGGTGCCGCTGTTGGCGGCCGCGCTGGAGCAGGGCCTGGAAGGCCTGCTGCAAGGCCGGCAACTGGAATCCCTGCGTGTGTTCGCGCAGTTCATCCAGCGCATGCAGTGGCGTGCCGGCCGCGGCACGGTCGACGGCAAGCCGGCGTCAGCGGAACCGGCGGGCGTGCTGCTGGACGACCTGCTCGGCGCGATCCAGTACGAGCGATACCTCTATGACACCCTGGACGAAAAGCCCGCGCAGACGCGCTGGCAGAATGTGCTTGAACTGACGGGATGGCTCAAGCGCAAGGCCGAGGAAGACGGCATGACGTTGTTCGAATTGGTGCAGCACGTCGCGCTGGTGACCATGCTGGAACGCGACGAGGACGAGGCGCCCGATGCGGTGAAGCTGTCCACGCTGCACGCGTCCAAGGGGCTGGAGTATCCGCACGTGTACATGGCGGGTGTCGAGGAAGGGCTGTTGCCGCACCTGGGGAAGGACGACGAGGAAGGCGACCCGGCGCGGGCGGCGGAATCCCTGGCCACGCGCATCGAGGAAGAGCGCCGGCTGATGTATGTGGGCATCACCCGCGCCCAGCGCAGCCTGAACCTGAGCTGGTGCAAGAAGCGGCGGCGGGCACGCGAGGATCTGGTGCGGGAGCCGTCGCGATTCATCGAGGAAATGGGCTTGGGGGATGCGCGCTTTCCGGAAGACGAGGCGACGCGGGCCTTGAGTCCGAAGGAGCGGCTGGGGATGCTGAAGGCGCTGCTCGCCAAGGGGAATTGACGTGCCGCGGACGTTGGCTGCCGGGCCCGGATGTTGATTGATGGCTGGCTTGTTCGGCGGGCGATTGCTCGGCTGTCGTGGCTGGTTGCCATGGCGGGCCATCGTGGTTGGTCATCGTGGTTGGTTTGCTTGGACCGTCCGGCGGGGTAGCCGCCTGCCGGCGCCGTCCCGGTCGGGCGCTGCGGCGCGCGGGCGCCGCAGACCACTTCGCTCGCTTCGTCCGGCGGCCGTTCTCTGCCGGTTTTCTTGTTGATGGGTTGCCGGCACGCCTGCCTTCAGCGTTCGCTCGTTCGCCCTTCACGGGCCGTCCCCGGCAGGCGACTACCCCGCCGGACTGCGGCATCTTGAACCAACGGCCGCTGCCGCCGTCCGGGTTCTTGCCGCTACGCTGCGCAGTCTGTGCTGATGGAAGATGTGCGCGCGCCCGCCGACGTGAGGCTCGCGGGAGCCGCACGTCGGCATACATGTTCGGGCCTGCGGCGGGCGCCGGCTAGGGACAACACCCTGGCGTGCCTCCGGCATCCCTGGTAAGGTGCGGTGCGCGCGTTTGTATCCAGCTGCATACCAGATTCATCCACCTGCATCGTTCCCGTGTCTGCCGACGTCTCCGCTACCGTGTCCGCCCCCGATGGCACCGGGCAGGAACCGATCATCGTTTTCGATGGCGTCGATGTCGACCTGGGCGGGCAGCGTATCTACGACAAATTGGGCTTCCGGGTGGCGCGCGGCGAGTTCGTGTGCATCCTCGGGCCATCCGGTTGCGGTAAATCCACCTCGCTGCGTGTGATGGGCGGGCTGCTGCCGGTCGCCGCCGGCGAGGTGAGCGTAGCCGGTTTGCCGCCCAGCCAGGCCTGGTCGGAAATCGCCTTCGTATTTCAATCGCCGCGCCTGGTGTCATGGCGCAACGCGCTGGACAACATCCTGCTGGCCTCCGAGCTGCGTTTCGGCAAAGGCGGCAAGGAGGAGCAGGCGCGCCGCCGCGAACGCGCCCTCGCCCTGCTGGACATGGTCGGCCTGGCGCAGGACGCCGGCAAGTATCCCTCCGCGCTTTCCGGGGGCGAACGCCAGCGCGTCGCGATCGCGCGTGCCCTGGCGGTGGACCCGCAGATCATCTTCATGGACGAGCCTTTTTCCGCGCTCGACCCCAATACCCGCCAGCGCATGCGCGCCGAGATCGAGGAGATCTGGCGGCGCACCGGCAAGACCGTGGTCTTCGTCACGCACGATATCGACGAAGCCCTGCAACTGGCGGATCGCATCATCCTGTTTTCCGGCAAACCCACCACGGTGCTGGAGACCATGACCATCGACACGCCGCGGCCGCGGCGGCTGGACGACGACGCGCTGGCAAGCCGCCGGCATCGCCTGGCCCGCTTGTTCCGCGACATGGAGTCCGCGGACGTGTCCACGGACCCTAACGGAGGCTAGCCATGCATCGTCGCAGTATCCTGAAACTCGCCGCGCTTCCGGCGCTTTTCGGCGTGGGCGCGCCGGTGCTGGCGCAACAGCGGCAGTCCATCAGCTATGCCTACCTGCTGGATCCGGCCTATGACGTCGTCACCTGGGCCATGCGCAATGGCAAGGTGCCGTCGTCCTCCATCGACGTGCAGGCTCGTGCGCTGGCCATTCCGCAACTGATCCAGGCTACTTCCGCCAAGCAGTACGACGTCATCATGGCGGCGGTGGTGAGCCTGCCCGCGGCAGTGCAGCGCGGCTTGTCCGTCAGTGTGCTGGCGGCCTCCCTGCGCGCCGCGCCGGCCGGCGAGGGCGCGGGCGTCTGGGTGCCGCGCGACAGCCCCATCAAGATGCCTCAGGAGTTGAAGGGCAAGACGCTGGGTTCCTACGGCTTGCGCTCCACCGGCTACACCCAGATCCGTATCGCGCTGACCCGCAAGTACGGCTTGAACATGGCGTTGGAAGGCGGCGATGTCAGCCAGGTTGAAATCCAGGCGCCCAACCTGCCGGGCGCGCTGTCCTCGGGCAAGATCGATGCCGCCACGCTCATACACAGCCAGTCCTATCGGGCGCTGAAGTCAGGCGACTTCCGCCTGATTGCCGAGACCGCGCGCGACAACAACGAAATCTTCAAGACGCGTTTCGTCAGTGCCGTCAACATCGCCTACCCCGAGCGCCTGGCCAGGCAGCCGGACGCCTACGTCGAATTCTGCCGTGTATTCCGCGAGTCCCTGCGCTACGCCATGGCGAACAAGGCCGAGGTCTTTGGCGCGGTATCCCGCGAAAGCGGCCTCGAGCCGGACTTCTTCGAATGGTGGTTCAGCAAGAATTCCGAAGTCCCCGGCTACTTCAGCGAGGCCCACGCGCAGGCCATTACCACCTTCTATGAACAGGCCCGCGACCTCGGCGTGCTGAAGTCGTATCCCGACATACGCACCCTGGTCTGGGACAAGGCGCCGCGCGCCTGAGGCGGTCCGGTGCCCTCGACACTCAGTGCCCGTGTGCCTGCCTCGCCCGCGCGGCCCGCGGCGCGGCATCGCTGGGCGGCCCATGCCTTCACCCTGGCTTTCCTCGCGGCCTGGGAGGCGGCGTCCTGGGTCTTGCCGCCATTCCTCCTGCCGGGTCCCGGCGAAGTGGCCGTGGGCCTGTACCGCTTCCTGGCCGATCCGCAGCGGCTTTGGCACCTGGCCGTCTCGGTCGGCCATGTACTGGGCGCCATCGGCCTCTCCTTCGTGGTCGGCGCATTGCTGGCACTGCTGCCGTATTACTTCCCGGTGTGGCGCTTCGCCATCCAGCATCGGCTCGCGCCTTTCCTCAACGCCTTTCCCGGCGTGGGATGGACCTTGCTGGCCGTGATGTGGTTCGGCATCAATTCGGGGGCCGTGATTTTTGCCATCAGCGCGGTGCTGACGCCGTTCGCGCTGGTGAACCTGTGGGCCGGACTGCGCAATCTCGACGGCGAATTGCTGGAGATGTCCCGCAGCTTCACGCGCAGCCGCGCGCGCCAGTTCCGCCATGTCATCGTGCCGCTGCTCTATCCCTTCGTGTTCGCGACCCTGCGCATCATGTTCGGCGTAGCCTGGAAGGTCACGCTGACCGCCGAGCTCTTCGGCGGCAATGCGGGCCTGGGCTATGTCATCAACATGGCGCGCCAGGACTTCGATACGACCACGATCTTCGTGGCCATCGTGCTGATCGTCATCTTCGTGTACGGGATGGACCGGCTGGTGTTCTCGCCCCTGCAAAGCCGCTTGTCACGCCAATATGCGCAATAGAGCCATTTCCGCCGACGGGGACGCGACCGGCTGGAGAGCCCGGCTGCTGGGCGAGGGGCTGGTCGTGCTGTTTTTCGCGGGCTGGTGGCTGATGGCGCGCGGCCTGCCGGAATTCGTCCTGCCCGGGCCGGTGGCCGTCGCCCGCCGGCTGCTGGACCTGTTCATCAACCCGGACTTCCTGGGCCATACCGCCATTTCCACCTTGCGCGTGGTGGTGTCGGTGCTGGTGGCCGGCATCCTCGGAACCGCGCTGGCCTTTCTCGCCCACGGCGCGCCCGCCTGGGAAGTCATCGTGCAGGAACGCATCAAGCCGGTGCTCAATTCCTTCCCGTCCATAGGCTGGGCCATCCTGGCCGCGGTCTGGTTCGACGCGGGGAATTTCAGCGTCATTTTTGTCGAAGTGGCGATATTGATACCTTTCTGCCTGGTCAACGTCTCCGAAGGGCTGCGCGCCATGGACCGGGAGCTCGTGGAGATGGGGCGCAGTTTCACCCGCCATCGGGCGCGGGTATGGTGGCGCGTCACCTTGCCTTTGCTGGTGCCGTACCTGTTGTCCGCGATACGCATCGCCTATGGTATCGGCTGGAAAATCGCGCTGGTGTCGGAACTGGTCGGCGCGCCCAGCGGACTGGGGTATCTGATGCTGCGGGCGCAGACCACGGCTGACAGCGTGACATTCCTGGCCACATGCTTTGCGATCGTACTGATTTTCGTCGCGGGAGAACGCCTGGTCATCGCGCCGCTGGAGCGGCGCTTCGCCACGCGCTGACCGTCGTGTCCATGCGTTTCGCCATAACCCGCCATCCGGCGCCTTCGCTGAAAAGCCCGTATCCCGGGCACCGCGCGAGCCGGGACAGGAGAGCTCCATGAATGATGCAAGCCAGACCATGCCGGAAGTCGCCACCCGTGCCGGGGTATTGCGCGGCCGTTCGGCGAACGGCATCGCGGTATTTCGCGGCGTGCCCTATGCCGCGCCGCCCGTCGATGCGCTGCGATTCCAGCCGCCGCAGCCGCCCCTGGCCTGGGACGGCGTGCGGGATGCCCTGGAAGACGGGCCCATCGCCCCGCAGGGCCGCTCGCGCCTGGCGCATGTCATGGGCGATTTCGAACGTCCGCAAGACGAGGACTGCCTGACCCTGACGCTGTGGACGCCCGGTACGGACATGCGCGGGCGGCCGGTCATGGTGTGGCTGCATGGCGGCGCCTACAGCAGCGGCGCTGGTTCCTTGCCCTGGTACGCGGGCGACCGCTTCGCCGCCCATGGCGATGTGGTCTTCGTATCCGTGAATTACCGGCTGGGGGCGCTCGGCTTCCTGTACCTGCCCGGCGTCAGCGAAGGCAACCTCGGCCTGCTGGACCAGCTGCAGGCCTTGCGATGGATCCACGACAATATCGCGGCTTTCGGCGGCGACCCCGGCAACATCACCGTAGTGGGACAATCCGCCGGCGGCGGCTCCATCGCCGCCATGATGACCATGCCCGCCGCCAAAGGCCTGTTTCGCCGCGCCATCCTGCAAAGTCCCGGAATGGGGCGGCCGTCGCGCAGTGCGTCGGAGGCCGCTGAACTCGGCGCCCGTTATGCCCGCTTCGCCGGCGTCGAGCCGGGCGACGAGGCGGCGCTCAAGCGCTTGCCGGTCCCGCGGCTGCTCGCGGCGCAAGGGGAACTGGCGCGCAGCCTGCAAGGCTTCGCCACCCTGTCGTTGCCGTTCTCGCCCGTGCGCGACGGACGCTGCATCGAAGGCAATATCGTCGAACGGCTGCAAGCCGGCAGCGGCGCGCATGTCGATGTGATGGTAGGCACCACCCGCGAGGAAATGGCCGCTTTCCATTGCGTGGACAAGGCGGTGATCGAAGCTGGCGAGGCCGCTGTCAAGCAGGTCTTCGAGCGCCTCTGCGGCCCGGACTATCCGCGCTATTACGATGAATTCCGCCGCATGCGCGCCGTGCCGGACGCGCCGGCGGTGCTGGGCGACCTGACCTCCGACCAGGTATTCCGCATGGGCAGCCTGCGCCTGGCCGAAGGGCAGGCCACGGCGGGACGGCCGGCCTATGTCTACCAGTTCGATTGGCAATCGCCCGCCGGCTTCAAGGCCTGCCATTGCCTGGATATTCCGTTCGTCTTCAACAATCGCGAGAACTGGCGCGATTCGCCCATGCTGCAGGGAGCCGACGAGGCGGAATTCCAGGGCATCTCGCACGCCATGCACAATGCGTGGATTGCCTTCGCCCGCCATGGCGATCCGAACCATCCCGGGCTGCCGCGCTGGGCGCCGTACGAGACCACCTACCGCACCACCATGCGCTTCGATACGGTGATCGGGCCGGTTAACGATCTGGCCGGGCTGTCCTACCGTCTGCCCTGGCCTGGGCTCTGAGCGCATTGCGCGGCGGGGCGTAGTGTTCCGCCCGCATCGCGCCGGGTTCGTGCGAGCGGCCGGTTTCGTGCCCGCCGGGCGTCCGCCGGCGCTTTATTCCAGGTCCTTCAGCAGCAGATACCAGAACTGCGCCCGCGCCCCCAGGGTACTGACCAGTATGTGTTCGTGCAGGGTATGGGCGCCGTCGCCGTCCGCCCCCAGCCCGTCCAGCGTGGGAACGCCCATGGCGGAAGTGAAGTTGGCGTCGCTGCCGCCCCCGGTCATGGGCGCGTCATCCAGCGTGAAACCGGCCGCGGCGGCGAACAGCCGCGCCTTGCCCAGCAGTTGCGCCGTCGCTTCGGTCTTCACCATGGGCGGCCGGTTCAACTCGACATCGATGTCCAGCGCCATGTCGGGCCCCACGGGTTGGAGCCCGCGCATGCGGGCCAGCGTGGCCTCGGCGGCAGGCATGTCCGGCACGCGGAAGTCCACCACGCAGCGGCACAGCGAGGGCACCGTATTGGTTGCGGTGCCGCCCTCGATGGTGCCCACGCTGACGGTGACGCCGCGCCCGTAATCCGTCATGCCTTCCAGGGCCAGCACCTGGTGCGCCATTTCGCGGATGGCGCTGCGGCCTTTCTCGTGCGCGACGCCGGCGTGCGCGGAATGCCCCTTCACGCTCAGGCGCAGCATGCCGGTCCCCTTGCGGGCGGTGACGCACTTGCCGCCGTTGGCGCGTGCCGGCTCGCACACCAGTCCATAGCGTGCGTTGCGTGCATAGGCTTCGATGGCGGCGCGCGAGGCATGGCTGCCGGTCTCCTCGTCGGGAACCATGACGAAGTCCACGGGCAGCCGTGTGGCGTCCGGCGCGGCCAGGCGCCCCAGCGCGGTCAGCGCCAGGTAGATGCCCGCCTTCATGTCGTAGCAGCCGGGGCCGTACAGCTTGTCGCCCTCGATGCGGTACGGCGTTTCCAGCAGGGTGCCGACGGGATGCACGGTGTCCAGGTGCGCCAGGATCAGGATGCCGGGACGCGTATCGCCCGCGGCGCGATTGCTGACCACCAGCAATGGCCCGGTGTGCTCGCCCAGCGGCCGCAATTCCGTGCGCAGGCCGGCCGCCTCGGCCACGGCCTGGACCAGCCGCGCCATCGCCGCCACGCCGGCCGGCGAGTGGGTGGGGGATTCGCATTCGATCCAGGGGCGCAGGGCGGCCGCGATATCGGCCGATCCTGGCAGGGCGGTTCGGGAAGGGAGGGCGGACATGTGGATTCCTTTGATCGGACAGGTCTATATCGGTGGACTATCGCGGGCTTGTGAAGGCGATCCCGGGCGGGGCCGTGACGCGCCTTCGCATCACGCCACGGTCTTGCCCGCCAGGCGCGCCATTTCGGCATCGTCCGGCATGCGGCCTTCGAACCACAGGCTGGCGCAGACGGCGGACATGGCCTTGCCGTCATGGCCGATACCCGGCACCGATCGCAGCACCCAGTTGAAGGGTACGCCCAGGCGTTCGGCTTGCTGCCTGCCGGCTTCGAAATAATGGTGCGCGCGCGCGTAGCGATGCGGGCCCTGGCGCTGCGCCGCCGGTTCGGAGGGCAGATTGGGGTCGTTGGTGGCGATGTCCTGGTCGCCGGCCAGGATGGTCATGGGATAGCCCAGCAGGCGCACCAGGTGATCCTGCGTCAGGCCCACGCCGTCCAGGCCTTCGGGATAAGGATGGTCGAAGGTGGGCAGCGTGTACCAGCCGGGATTGCCTATGGTGACCGCCTTGAAGGGCGCATGGGACTGGCTGCTCATGAGCCGGTGCACGAACTGCCCGCCCGCCGAGTGGCCGAACAGATGGGCCTGCTCGCACTGCGTGATGCCCGCCGCGCGCAGGTCGTTGATCACCCGCTCCACCAGCACATAGGTCCAGCCTTGCACCGGCCGCACGTTGCCGCTGGCCGTGAAGACCCGGCCATTGTTGTAGCTTTCGGTGCCGGGCCAGATCTCGTTGGAAAAGGTCGGCGCCACGATCAGGACATTGTGCTTGTCGGCCGCCGGGATCCAGAAATCGCGGTAGTCGTCGCCATTGCGCAGCACGCCATGCTGCACGAACACCACGGGCCGCTCCGGTGTGTAGCCGTAAGGGCGGTAGGTGTGCAGCGTAATCGGACGGTCGCTGTTGCGGTCCTCGTCCAGATAAGGAATGGCATTGCGGCCCGGATGGTTGAGGTCCAGGTCCAGGCGTTCGGTATTGCTGGGCGTCATGGCGTTTTCCTTGCGGGCGGCGGAGTCAGCCGGCCTGGTCGTTGAGATGGCAGGCCGACCAATGCGCGGGGGCGATTTCGGCCAGGGGCGGCGCCTGTTCGCGGCAGCGTGGCATGGCATGCGGACAGCGCGGATGGAAGGTGCAGCCGGAGGGCGGCGCCAGCGGCGAAGGGATTTCGCCCTGTATGGGCGTAAAACGGCGCCCGCGCCGGCTGATGTCCGGCACCTCGGCCAGCAATGCCTGCGTATAGGGATGGTTGGCGCGGGCGAAGATTTCGCCGGCCGGCGCGGTTTCCACGATGCGGCCCAGATACATGATGGCGACGCGATCCGAGATATGCCGCACGACGCCCAGGTCATGGCTGATGAACAGGTAGGTAAATCCCTTGCGTTCGCGCAGGTCCATGAACAGGTTGATGACCTGGGCCTGGATGGACACGTCCAGCGCGGCGACGGGTTCGTCGCACACGAGGAACGAGGGTTGCACCATCAGTGCGCGGGCGATGCCGATACGCTGCCGCTGGCCGCCGGAGATCTGGTGCGGGAAGCGGTCACGGTACTCGGGGCCCAGTCCCACTTCGGCCAGCGCGGCGTCGACGCGCCCCGGGATTTCGGCGGTCGGCGCGAGCTTGTGCACCTTCAGTGCTTCGCCCAGGATCTGGCGCACGCGGTGCCGCGGGTTCAGCGATGCCTGCGGGTCCTGGAAGACCATCTGTACGCCAAGGACATAGTCCAGCCGTTCGCGTCCGCGCAAGCCCTTGACCGGCTCGCCGTTGAAGCGCATTTCGCCTTCCGTGGGTCCGTGCAGGCCCGCCACGACGCGGCCCAGCGTGGATTTGCCGCAACCCGATTCGCCCACCAGGCCGACGACTTCGCCGGCGGCGATCGACAGGTTCACGCCGTTGACCGCATGGACCACCACGCGATCCATGCGCCGCCCGCTCAGCGCCAGCAGGCGCTGCGCCAGGTCGGGCCGCTGTTCGAAGCGCTTGTGGACGTCGCGCAATTCAATGACGGGCGCGTTCATGCCTGGCCTCCGCGCTGCCCGACAGGCGCATAGCAATGGAAAGTGCGGCCGCCTTCGCGCGTGGCGGCCGGAAATTGTTCCGTGCAGCGCGTGACCGCGTTGGGGCAGCGTGGACGGAAAGGACAGCCCCAGGGGCGCGCGGCCAGGCTGGGCGCCATGCCGTCGATCTGCCGCAGGCGCGCGCCGGGCTGCGCCGCGCCGGGCATGGAACGCAACAGCCCCTGCGTATAGGGATGGCGCGGCGCGTCCAGGACCTCGGCCACGGGGCCGGTCTCGACGATGCGGCCGGCGTACATCACGGCGATGCGATCGGCCAGTTCGGCCACCACGCCCAGGTCGTGGGTAATCCAGATCAAGGCCGTGTCGCGGGTGCGGCAGATTTCCTGCATGCGGTAAAGGATCTGGCCCTGGATCGTCACGTCCAGCGCCGTGGTGGGTTCGTCGGCGATGATCAGGTCGGGGTTGTTCAGCAGTGCGATGGCGATGGCCACGCGCTGGCGCATGCCGCCGGAGAATTCGTGCGGATAGCTGCGCAGGCGGGCCTGCGGCGAGGCGATGCCCACCATGCCGAGCGCTTCGGCGCAGCGGGCCATGGCTTCGGCCTCGCTGACGTCCTGGTGAGTGAGGATGGTTTCGGCCATCTGTTCGCCGATGCGCAGGACCGGGTTCAGCGTCATCAGCGGGTCCTGGAAGATCATGGCGATGCGATTGCCGCGCAGGCGGCGCATGGCCTCCTCGTCGAGTTTGCGCAGGTCGCTGCCTTTGAAGCGGACTTCGCCGGCCACGACCTCGCCGGGCGGGTCGATCAGCCCCATCAGCGAAAAACCCGTTACGGATTTGCCCGACCCGGATTCGCCGACGAGCCCCAGGATCTCGCCGCGGCGCAGGGTCAGGTCCACGCCGTCGACGGCCGGCCAGGCGCCGGCGGCGGTATGGAAAGCGGTGCGCAGTCCGCGTACATCCAGCAGAAGATCACTCATCGTCGGGGATCCAGGCTTTCCCGAAGGCGATCGCCCAGGATGTTGATGGTCAGAATCAGGAATAACAAGGCCAGTCCCGGAAACAGGCTGATCCAGTAATCGCCGGACAGCAGGTACTGGAAGCCGTTGGCGATGAGCAGGCCCAGCGAGGGCTCGGTGATGGGCACGCCCACGCCCAGGAACGACAGCGTGGCTTCCAGGGCGATGGCGCTGGCGATCTGCACGGTGGCGAACACCATGACGGGACCCAGGCAATTGGGCAGCAGGTGGAACAGCATGATGCGCCATGCCGGAAAGCCGAGATTCATCGCTGCCTCGACGTATTCCTTGCGGCGCTCCTGCAGGGCCCGGCTGCGCATGATGCGCGCGTAGTGGGCCCATTGCACCAGCACCAGCGCCAGTATCACTTTGTCCACGCCGCGCCCCAGCACGGCCAGCAATACCAGCGCGACAAGGATGGACGGAAAGCCCAGTACGAAGTCCACCAGGCGCATCAGCATCGCGTCCACGCGGCCTCCGGAGTAGGCGGCGATCAAGCCGACGGCGCTGCCGATGGCGGTCGCCAGCGCCACGGCGCACAGGCCCACCAGCAGGCTGATGCGCAAGCCATAGAGCATCGCGCTGAGCATGTCGCGGCCCTGGTCGTCGGTCCCCAGCCAGTACATGTGGCCGTCCATCGACGCGGAGCGCGGCGGCAGGCGGCCGTCCAGCAGGTTCAGGTTCGCCAGGTCATAGGGATTCTGCGGCGCGAAATACGGCGCGATCAGGATGACCAGGGCCAGCACGACCAGGACGGCCAGCGTGCCGCGAGCGGTGGGACGCGCGCGCAGCCTGCCCAGGATGGCGGCGCGCCGCGGCGTTTCGGAGAGCGCGGGCACCGTGCGGGTACGGCCGGAGGAAGCGGGTTGTGACATGGATGCGGATAAGGTTAATGCGCCGGTGCGACCAGCTGCACGCGCGGATCGAGTACGGCGTACAGGATGTCCACGAGCAAATTGATGAGCACGAACAGCAGCGTGACGAACATGACATACGCCACCACCACGGGGCGGTCCAGGTGGTAAACGCTATCGATGAGCAGCTTGCCCATGCCGGGCCATGCGAAGACGGTTTCCGTGATGGTCGAATACGCGATCAGGGAGCCGAACTCCATGCCGACGACCGTCACGACCGGGATAAGGATGTTGCGCAGGATGTGCCGGTTGACGATACGGCGGGGCCGTATGCCCTTGGCGCGGGCGAACTTCACGTATTCCTGGTTCTGCGCCTCGGCGACCCCGGATGCCGTCAGCCGCAGCACCAGCGCCACGTTGGCCAGGGCCAGGTTCAGGGCCGGCATCGCCATGTGCGCCAGGCCGTCGCGGGTCAGAAAGGAAAGCGGTACGCCGAATACCGTCACGGTCTCTCCGCGCCCCGAGGCAGGCAGCCAGCCCAGCCATACCGCGAACAGCAGGATCAGCATCATGCCCTGCCAGAATGCCGGCAGGGAAAAGCCCAGCACCGAAGTCGCCAGGATGCCGCGGCCCAGGGGCCGCTCGCGGTGCAGGCCGGCGACCAGGCCCAGCGGGATACCGAACACACAGGTCAGCAGGATCGCGGTGACGACAAGTTCGACGGTGGCCGGCAGCCGCTGCAGGATCAGCGAAATGGCGGGCACGCCCTGCACGAAGGAATTGCCCAGGTCTCCGTGCAGCGCGCGCCAGACGAAGTTGGCATATTGCTGCCATATCGGCAGGTCCAGCCCCAGACGGGCGATCATCTGCTGGCGATCGGCCAGGCTGGCTTCGGGGCTGACGAGGAGTTCGATGGGGTCGCCGACGGCATAGACGGCGAAGAAAACGACGACGGAGACGGCAAGGAGCACGAACAGGCTCTGAATGAGCCTGCGCAGGATGAACAAGGCCACGCGGCAATTCCCCGTTGATACTTTTCGATGCGGCGCAAGATTGGGTGGCGCTGCTTGTGGCCGCTACTTTACTGCACGCAGGGTCGCGGCGGGCAGTACGCCGCTGGCCTCGCGTTTCATGTGTCAGAGGCGGTTCGGCATGGGCTGGGCCAGGCGCACGACCGTGACGCCGGCGCGCACGTTGGTGAGCGACGGCATGATCAACACACAGTCGTCATAGGGCGTATACACCGGCTCGCCTTCCGACCAGCCAATCAAGGTGCCCGCTTTCGGCAGCTTTTCCAGGCCCTTCCAGGGCTCGGCGAAGCGGAAGTCGGCGCTCTTGGCCGCAATGGCATGGGTGACCCGCAACGCTTCCTGGCTGGGCGCCGTCGGCATGAACCAGGTTCCCGGCAGGTCGGTCGATTCGACGATGCCAGAGGCGACCAGGAAACGCGCCATCTGGTCCAGGGCCACGTCGCGCGCGGACAGGGCGCCATGGAAGCCGCATTCGATCAGCAGCGAGCGGGTGCCGTTGTCCGTGCCTTCGCCGAAGCGTCCGTAGTCGCGCATGCGCACGCCGGCGGCATGGCCGGCGTCGGCGATCACTTTCGCCGGGTTGCCCAAGGTCATGGCAAGGTCGATATTCCGCTGCTGCACTCCGGCCAGTTGCAAGGGAACCACGGAGTTGCTCATGGAATGGATGTCCAGCAACCAGTCGGCTTTTTTCAGCCAGGGCAGGATCAGCGCGGCGCGCCGCCGTTCCTGCGTGCTGTCGTCGCCCAGCCTGTCGTCGCTCCAGATCCGGTTCATGTCCTCGTCGACGAAACGCGATTTCGCATAGTCCTGGAGGTCGAAGCGGTCGAAGGCGGCCAGGTTGCAAAAGGCCAGTATCAAGGCGCCGCAGCGTGGCCGTACCCCGTGGCCCAGCGCGGCTTTCAAGGCCCAGGCGCCGCAAAGTTCATTGCCGTGGATAAGCGCAGAGACCATGACGGTGCGCCCGGGCGTGCCGGAATCGAAATGCCAGATCCCCTCGGTGCCCGTATTGCCCGCGCGCTCGACATTCAAGTCGGGGCACGGCAACTCGAAGGGGCGCAGGGGCAGCTCGTCGGAGAGAAGCATCGACGCTCCTGAAGTGCGGTTCAGATTTGGCAGCATGCGGAAGGTCAGCGGCCCTCCGCGGCGTCGGTCCTGGGGCGAGGACGGGTGGTCGGGTGGTGGAGTCAGTGATGCCATGGTCGGAAAAAAAAGTGGCGCGAGGCACAAGCCTGCAACTGGAACGAAGCGAAGATCGCGGGTGGGCGCAAATACATTCATGCCTCGTTCGGGGCGGCTCATGCAGGACGGGCGTCATAGGCTAGCCAGTGTCCGCGCAGCGGTCGCGAGACCTGTCTTACACCTTGCAAGCCTGCTTTTTGTACGGATTCTAGGGGCGTCGGGCGGTCAGGACTATTAGAATATTTCTTCTTTGTTTTGCCGAAAAGGCAAACATGTCGCCTTTCCGTCGGAGCGCGCCTTCCCATGCACGGAATAGCATTGAAGTATTTCGCCGAAGTGGCGGCCAGCGGCAGCCTGAGCGCGGCATCGGAGCGGCTGTTCGTGGCGGTGTCCGCCATCAGCCGGCAGATCGCCAAGCTGGAAGCCGAAGTCGGCACGCCGCTGTTCAAGCGCATGGCGCGCGGCATGGTCCTCAGCGAGGCCGGAGAGCTGCTGCTGGCGCATGCGCGGCGCGCGCTCCTGGAGTCGGAGGCGGTGCTGCAGGACATCGCCGCCTTGAAAGGGGGACCGAGCGGCAATATCCGCGTGGTCGCGACCGAAGGGCCGGCGCATCATTTCCTGCCTGAGCTGATGTCCGCCTTCCGCAGCCGGCATCCCCACGCCCGCTTCAGCCTGCACGTGTGCAGCCAGCTCGATGCGGTGCGCCGCGTGGCGGAGGGCGATGCGGACCTGTCCATTACCTACGCGGCCGAACAGCGCAAGGGTACGGTGACGCGGCATACGCTGCCCGCGCCGGTCCATGCGGTGATGTGGCACCGCCATCCGCTGGCCCGCCACGCCCGCGTCACGCCGGTGCAATTGCTGCCTTATCCCCTGGCGGCCACGGAGCCGGCATCGGCCACGCGCAAGCTGGTGGAGCGTTGCTGGCGGCAGGAAGGCATGCATTTCGAGCCGGTATTCGTCAGCAATCGTTCCTCCGCGCTGATGTCCTTTGTCCGCAACTCCGATCGCGTCATGCTGGGCTGCTATCTGCCCGCGCCTGCCGCCCTGCGGCGCGTCGGCCTGGTGGCCCGTCCGGTGGACCACCCCGAAATGGCCACACGGCGCCTCGCGGTACAGACCATGGAGGGACGCCTGCTGCCCGGCATGGTGGAGGACTTCCTGTCGCATGTTGCGACGGCGCTGCAAGGCGCGGCCAGTGCGGTCCCGGGCCCGGCGCCGCGCACGGCCCGTCCCACAGGCGGGGCGCGCTCGGCGAGCCCGGCCCGCTCGCCCGGGTCGCCTCGTCCGCCGCGTGCGCCACGCAAGCGGGCCGCATTGGCTTAATGAGCCCGCACGGTTATAGTTTGCAGCCTCACTCAAACCGCGGGCGCCATCATGCAAACCGACTACGCAGAACTTGTCAGGCGCACCATACGCAGCGTGCCCGATTGGCCCAGGCCTGGGGTGGTTTTCCGCGACATTACGCCGGTGCTGCAGGATCCACGTACCTTCCGGGTGCTGATCGACCTCTTCGTCTATCGCTACATGCGCCAGCGCCTGGACCTGGTGGCCGGCGTGGACGCGCGTGGCTTCATCATCGGCAGCGTGCTGGCCTATGAACTGAACCTGGGCTTCGTGCCGGTGCGCAAGCAGGGCAAGCTTCCCTATCGCACCGTGGCGGAGTCGTATTCCATGGAATACGCCAATGCGTCGGTGGAAATGCACGCCGATGCGGTGCGGCCGGGACAGCGCGTGCTGCTGGTCGACGATCTGATCGCGACGGGCGGCACCATGATCGCGGCGGTCAAGCTGCTGCAGCGCCTGGGCGCCAATGTGGTAGAGGCGGCCACCATCATCGACCTGCCGGAGCTCGGGGGGGCCGCGGCCGTCGCGCAAACGGGCACGCCGCTGTATTCGGTCTGCCAGTTCGGCAGCGAAACGCCGTAGCGGGCAAGACGGGGCAACGGGCAGGCGGGATGAGCGTCAAGACGGCCCTGCGGGTCATAGAGATCATCGAGGTGTACGCGCGCGAAAAGCGGCCGCTTGCCCTTTCCGAACTGGCCCGCCTGCTGGCGGTGCCGGTATCCAGCTGCCTCGCGCTGATCCGCACGCTGGCCGAGCTGGGGTACCTGTACGAGGTCGGCCGGCGCAACGGCTACTACCCCACCAGCCGCCTGCTGGCGATGGCCCAGCAGATCGCCCACAACGATCCGGTGCGCGACCGGGTGTACCCCAGCCTCCTGGAGTTGCGCGAGGCCACGCGGGAAACCGTGGTGTTCGCCAAGCTCACGCCGGACGACCGCGTGGTCTACCTGGAAGTGCTGGATTCGCCGCACACCATACGCTACGCGCCCGTCGCGGGTGAATTCCGTGTGCTGCACGCGAATTCGCTGGGCAAGGCGCTGCTTTCCACGCTGCCCGCGGCCAAGCGGCATGAGCTGCTGCACCGCGCGCCGCTGATCCGGTTCAATGACAGGACCATGGTCGATCCGGATGTGGTCGAAGCCGACATCGTGGCGTCGCGCCAGCGCGGCTGGTTTCGCAACCTGGGCGAATCGCTGGCCGAAGTGGGCGCCATCGCATGGCCGCTGGTGCTGGCCGGCGAACCCTACGCGATTTCGGTTGGCGCGCCGGTGTACCGCATCGAGCCCAACCAGGAGGCCTATGCGCGGATCCTGCGCGCGGCCTGCGCCGCCCTGGAGCAGCACGCGATCTGACACCGTGCCGGCTCAATACGATTTGGGCAGTCCCAGTACTTTCTCGGCGATGAAGCACAGGATCAATTGCGGGCTCACGGGGGCGATGCGCGGAATATAACTTTCGCGCAGCAGGCGCTCCACATGGTATTCCTTGGCGTAGCCCATCCCGCCCAGCGTCATGACGGCTGTCTGGCAGGCATTGTGGCCGGCTTCCGCGGCCAGGTATTTCGCGGAGTTCGCGTAAGGGCCGCAAGGCAGTCCGGCGTCATACATGGCGGCCGCCTTGAATACCATGAGGTCGGCGGCTTCGAGTTGCATCCATGCCTGCGCCAGCGGGTGCTGCACCCCCTGGTTCTGCCCGATGGGCCGCCCGAATACCTGGCGCTCGTTGGCATAGCGCACCGCGTGGGCCAGCGCCGCGCGGCCGATGCCCACGGCTTCCGCCGCGATCAGGATGCGCTCGGGGTTCAGTCCGTGCAGGATATATTCGAAGCCCCGGCCTTCCTCGCCGATGCGGTCGGCGGCGGGGATGCGCAGGCCGTCGATGAACAGCATGTTCGAGTCGACGGCCTTGCGGCCCATCTTCTCGATCTCGCGCACTTCCACGCGCTCGCGGTCCAGGTCTGTATAGAACAGGGAAAGGCCCTGGGTCGGCTTCGCCACGTCGGCCAGCGGCGTGGTGCGCGCCAGCAATAGCATCTTGTGGGCCACCTGTGCCGTGGAGATCCAGATCTTGCGCCCATGCACCACATAGTCGTCGCCCTCGCGCACGGCGCGGGTGGTCAGGCGCGTGGTGTCCAGGCCGGCGTCCGGTTCGGTGACGGCGAAACAGGCCTTGTGGTGGCCGGCGATCAGGTCGGGCAGCCAGCGGGCGCGCTGCGCCTCGTCACCGAAGACCACCACCGGATTCAGGCCGAATATGTTCATGTGCACGGCCGAGGCGCCCGCGAAGCCGGCGCCCGATGCCGCGATGGTCTGCATCATCAATGCGGCTTCGGTCATGCCCAGGCCGGCGCCGCCGTACTCGGGCGGCATGGCGATACCCAGCCAGCCGTCGCGCGCCAGGTCGGCATGCAGGCCATGCGGAAAGCCGCCCTCGCGGTCGCGCTCCAGCCAGTATTCGTCGGGATAGCGGGCGCAGATCTGCTCCACCGCGTCACGGATCGCGATCTGTTCAGGAGTGAATGAAAAATCCATCAGAGTCTTCCGTCGTGGGTGGCCTGCGCCGCGAGCAGCGCCTGTATGGCCGATTCCGCGAAGCCGGCTTCGCGCAGTATTTCAAGACTGTGTTCGCCCAGGTGCGGCGCGTGGCGCCGCAAGGCGGTGGGCGTACCGTCGAAGCGGCCCAGCGGCGCGGGCGTGCGCAGCCGGCCTTCCGTCGGGTGATCCACCTGGCGCACGAACCCCGTGGCCTGAAGGTGCGGGTCCGCCACCAGATCCTCGATGCCGTACAGGCGCGAAGCGGGAATATCGGCTGCCGCGAACAGCGTCAGCCATTGCGCCGTATCGCGGGTGAGCATGACTTGCGCGACATAGGCATAGACCTCGCCGATATGCGCGGCGCGGGCCGTATGGGTGGCGAAACGCGGGTCCTGCGTCATTGCAGGTTGCCCGATGGCTTCGAAGAAGTTGCGCCAGTGCTTATCGTTGTAGATCAGCAGGCACACATGGCCATCGCGCGTCGCATACGGCTTGCGGTGCGGCGCGAGCAGCCGCGCGTAGCCGGTTTCGCCCAGTGGCGGATCGAAGGTCCAGCCGCCCAGGTGGTCGCCCAGCACCATGTGCGCCATGCCTTCGAACATGGGGATCTCCAGGCTCTGCCCGCGCCCCGTCTGGCGCGCGTGGAGCACCGCGGACACCAGCGCGACGGCCATGTGCAGGCCGACTGCGCGGTCGGCCAGCGTCAGCGGCGCGTAGCGCGGTTCGCCTTCGCTCTGGCGGCCGAACAGGTCGGCGATGCCGGTCTGCCCCTGGATCAGGTCGTCGTAGGCGGGCCGGCCCGCATACGGGCCGTTCTCGGCATAACCATAGGCGCCCGCATAGACGAGCCGGGGTTGCCGGGCCGCGAAGGCGGCATAGTCCAGGCCCAGCCTGGCCATGGCCTGCGGCCGGATGTTGTACAGCACCGCGTCGCAGTCCTCGGCCAGGCGCAGGCAGGCGTCGCGCGCCGCGGGCTGCTTCAGGTCCAGCACGATCGAGCGCTTGTTGCGGTTCAGGTGCAGGTACAGGTGGCCCATGCCGGGGTTGCGCATGGGGCCGACCGCGCGCATGTTGTCGCCCGCGGGCGATTCCACCTTGATGACGTCCGCGCCCAGGTCGGCCAGCACCTGGGTGGCGTAGGGGCCCATCACCACTGCGGTCAGGTCCAGGATGCGTATGCCGGACAGCGGTCCCGCCCCGGCGGTGGCGGGCGGCTGTCCCGCTTCGTCGGGGCTCATTGCTGTTCGATCCCCGCGTCCTTGATGAGCTTGCCCCACAGGGTCAGCTGCTGCTGCACAAAGGCCGCGAAATCCTCGGGCGTGCCGCTGAAGGCATCGAAGCCCAGCACCGCGAGCTGCTTGCGCACCTGCGGTTCGGCGACGATGCGGTTGATGGCCGCGTTCAGCGTCTTGACGACGTCCGGCGGCATGCCGGCCGGGCCGAAGTAGCCGTTCCACGAATTGATGTCGAAGTCGGGAATGCCGGCATCCTCCATGGAAGGGATGTCCGGCACGACGCTGCTGCGCGCCGCGGTGGACACCGCCAGCGCGCGCATCTTGCCGGACTGCACGAAGGGCAGGCCGGAGGCGACGTCGGTGAACATCATGTCCACCTGTCCGCCCACGACGTCGGTGATGGCTTGCGGCGTGCCCTTGTACGGGATGTGCACCATCTCGATACCGGCGCGGCGCGCGAAGGTCGCACCGGCGACGATGCCGGTGCTGTTGCCGCTGGCGTATGTCAGTTTGCCGGGATGCGCCTTGGCATAGGCCACCAGTTCCTGCACCGACTTGGCGGGCACGCGGGGATTGACGACCAGGATGAAGGGCAGGTTGCCGCCGCGCGCGATGGGGGTGAAGTCCTTGACCGGGTCATAAGGCAGGTTCTTCATGAGGTAGGGCGCTGCCGATTGGGGGGTATTCGTGCTTACGAACAGCGTGTAGCCGTCCGGCTTGGCGCGCGCCACGTATGAAGCGGCGATGGTGGCGTTCCCGCCGGGCTTGTTCTCGACAATGACCTGGCCGTTCAGGATGCGTCCCAGCTCGGCGGCGAAGATGCGGCCCACGGCATCCGTGCCCGAACCGGCCGGGAATGGCACGATCAGCGTGATGGGCCGGTCGGGATATGCCGCGGAGGCGGCGGTAGGGGCGAGCAGGCAGGCCATGGCCAATGCGGCGGCTGCCATGGCGGCCACGGCGGCCCGTATGCCGCGAAGGGCCTGGACGGCGGCCAGCGGCCGACGGTGCGGGTTCGAACGAATCATGTGCAATCTCCTTTGTGCCGGCGTCACCGTATGACGCGGTCCGGCGATTCTTCGTAGGGCGGGCTGTAGATCACCAGCAGGCGTGCCGGCTCCTCGCTGGTCACCGTGAAGACATGCGGGATATCGGGCGGGAAATAGCAGCAGTCCCCGGCCTGCATGTCGGCCACTTCGTCGCCCACCTGGGCCCGCGCGGTGCCGGACAGGAGATAGCAGACCTGTTCGATTCCCGGGTGGGCGTGCGGCAGAGCACCCTGGCCCTGCGTGATGGTGCCCAGCACGACTTCCATGTGGCGGGCGCCCACGTTGTCCCGTCCGATCAGCCGCCGGTTGGTCGTGCCCAGATGGTTGGCGGGGTGGTACCCCGGCACGTCCGCTTCGCGAACCAGCCACTGGGGCCTGTTATGCGCCATGCTTGTCTCCTTTTTCTCATATGTGAAAACATTTTCAACATACGGAAGACGTGCGTCAAGCGTCCTGGCGGATATTTGGATGGGGAATTGGGGATGAGCGCCCCCGTGGTGCCTCGCCGACGCGGGCAGGCACACGCACGGGCGCCTGTCGCGTTCCGGATAGGGGAAGGGCTGGGCGGCCAAGGGCGGTGGCGGCAGGAACCGGCGCGGCCGGCCCGGGCAGAAACGGCGCGGCCACTCATCCACCCACGCATGCCGCCCACCGACACAGCGCCCTCCGGCGCGGGATCGCGCCAGGCGGCGATCGGTCAGTTGGCCAGTTGGACCAGGCCCTGGCGAGGTTGCTCGTTCAGGCGCGGCTGGATGAAATCCAGGAAAGCCCGTGTCTTGGCCGGGATGGTCCGCGACGGCAGCAGGGCGAACAGCGGCATGGGCGTCAGGCTCCAGTCGTGCAAAACCCGCACCAGCCCCGCCCGGGCGATGGCCGTTTCCATGGCGTCGAACACCGGCAGGGGCACAATCCCCATGCCGTTGCTGGCCAGGCGGGCCAGCATGCCCATGTTGTTGGCGATCAGCCGGCCGAAGACCTGCACCCGCACCACGCGTTCGCCGGAGTGCAGCATCCAGTACGAGGAATTGCCTTCGCCGCTGGGAAAACGCAGGCAATCGTGGTGGCTGAGATCGCTGGGGATGCGCGGCGCGCCGTGGCGCGCCAGGTAGTCCTGCGACGCATACAGCTGGTGCGACATCAGCATGATCTGCCGCGAGATCAGGCTGGAGTCGGGCTGCTGGCCGAAACGCAGCACCAGGTCGAAGGGATTGCTGATCGCGTCCACCGGCCGGCCGCTCAGGTCGAATTCACACTGGATATCGGGATACTGTTCGGTGAACTCTCGCATTACCACGGGCAGCACCAGCTGCGCCAGGCTGGCGATCATGGAAATGCGCAGCCGCCCCTTGGGCTGCGCCGCCATGTCGTGCAACTGTTCGTGCGCGACGCTGGCTTCCTCGATGATGTGCCGGCAACGTTCGAAATACAGCGCGCCGGCCTCGGTCAGTTCGATGCGCCGCGTCGTGCGCGTGAGGAGTTGCATGCCGATGCGGCGCTCCAGGTCGCTGACGCGCCGCGACAGCGTGGCCGCGGGCATGCCGAGCGCCTCGGCGGCATGGCTGAAGTTCTTGCGCTTGGCGACTTCGACGAACAACGCAATGTCATTGAGCTGGATGTCCATCTGGCGTGTCTGCTGGGCCTGCCACGGTCGGAGACCACGGCCTGTTTATGGACCCTGGAGGATAAAGTCCCCGCGGGATAAAGCGCTGCAGGGATGAATTTCTCGCAGGATAAAGCGCTGCAAAGATAACCTCCCAGAATAAAGTGGCCGGATAAAGGCGGGCCTACAGGATAAGCTTGTATGCCGGATTTTCCGTCTCGTTCCAGCACGGGTACGCCAGTTCGGCGATGAATGCCTTGAACTGCTTCTTGTCGGCGGGCGGCACCTGGATGCCGACCAGGATGCGGCCGTAGTCCGCGCCCTGGTTGCGGTAGTGGAACAGGCTGATGTTCCAGTTCGGGTTCATGGCGCTGAGGAATCGCATCAGCGCGCCCGGACGCTCGGGAAATTCGAACCGGTAGATCAGCTCGTCGTGCGCCAGCGCCGAACGTCCGCCGACCATGTGGCGCAAGTGCGTCTTGGCCATTTCGTCGTGCGTCAGGTCCAGCGTATCGAAGCCATGACGGCGGAAGTTGGCGGCCAGTTTTTCCGGTTCGGACGGCGACGACACCTGTATGCCGACAAAGACGTGGGCGCGCACGGCGTCGGAGATGCGGTAGTTGAACTCGGTCACGCTGCGGTCGCCCACCAGTTCGCAGAATTTGCGGAAGCTGCCGCGCTGTTCCGGCATGGATACGACAAACACGGCTTCGCGCATCTCGCCCACCTCGGCGCGTTCGGCCACGAAGCGCAGGCGGTCGAAATTCATGTTTGCGCCGCAGGCGATCGCCGCCACGGTCTTGTGCTTCCACTTGTGCTGCGCCAGGTACTGCTTGGCGCCCGCCACGGCCATCGCCCCGGCCGGTTCCAGCACGCTGCGCGTGTCCTGGAAGACGTCCTTGATCGCCGCGCAGATGGCATCGGTATCGACGACCACGAAGTCGTCGACATACTGGCGCACCAGCTTGAACGTCTCCGCGCCCACCTGCTTGACCGCCGTGCCGTCGGAGAAAAGGCCGACATCGCCCAGCACGACCCGGCGCCCGGCGCGCACGCTGCGCAGCATGGCGTCGGAATCTTCCGTCTGCACCCCGATGATTTTCACTTCGGGCCGCAACTGCTTGATATAGGTGGCCACCCCCGCGATCAGCCCGCCGCCGCCGATGGCGACGAAGACGGCGTCCAGGCTGCCGGGATGCTGGCGCAGGATCTCCATGCCCACCGTGCCCTGGCCGGCGATGACGTCCGGGTCATCGAAAGGATGGACAAAGGTCAGCTTCTGCTCCTGCTCCAGCGTCTTGGCATGCGTATAGGCGTCGGAGAAACTTTCCCCGGCCAGGACTACCTCGCCTCCCAGGCGGCGCACGGCGTCCACCTTGACGTCGGGCGTGGTGGTCGGCATGACGATGACTGCCCGGCAGCCGAGCTTGCGTGCCGACAGCGCCACCCCTTGCGCATGGTTGCCGGCGGACGCGGCGATGACCCCGCGCGCCAGCGCAGACGGCGCCATATTGGCCATCTTGTTGTAGGCGCCACGCAGCTTGAAACTGAAGACCGGCTGGGTATCTTCCCGCTTGAGCAGCACCGTGTTCGAAATTCGCTGGGACAGCAGCGTGGCCGGTTCCAGCGGCGACTCGACGGCGACGTCGTAGACTTTCGAAGTCAGGATGCGTTTCAGATAGTCGGTTGACATGGACTGCTTGGCGGGTTGACGAAAGCGTCGGGCAGATTAACACAGCGATCCGGCGCGGTTCCGGGCGTATGGCCGGCGTACGCGGACGCTGGCAAAGTACCCGCAGGCGGGCCGCCAGCAGGCGTCTCGCGGCGGCGGCGCGTCCCCGTTGCCGGCTACACTGCCGGCCATGGAAGCCGCCTTGATGTCCTCGGTGAACTGGCTTTTGGGAATGCTGGCGCTTCCCAACGTCGGCCTGAGCGCAATCTTCATCATCAGCCTGGTTTCGGCCACCCTGCTGCCGCTCGGTTCCGAGCCGGCGGTGTTCGGCTATGTGAAGCTGGCGCCGGACATGTTCTGGCCCGCCGTCATCGTGGCCACCGCCGGCAATACGGTTGGCGGCGCCATCAGCTATGCCATGGGCTGGGGCGCCTGGCGCGCCGCCGAGCGCTGGAAGGCAAAGCACCCGCACCGGGCGCACGAGGCCCGCACCCATGCCGACCACGGGCGCTGGCACCGCCACGCCCACGACTGGCTGCACCGCGTGGGCCCTCCGGCCCTGCTGCTTTCCTGGCTGCCGGCCGTCGGGGATCCCTTGTGCGCCGTGGCTGGATGGCTACGCCTGTCGTTCTGGCCTTGCATGGTCTACATGGCTATCGGTAAATTCCTGCGCTATCTCGTGATGACCGGCGGCCTGATCTGGATGTTTCCCCACGCGTAATTCCCGCAAGGCCGGTCCGGCCAGGCTTGGCAGGCATCCCCTTCGCGTGAACGGCCGCGGCACAGGCGGCAGCCGGCGCCAATAGCGCCTGCCGCGTCGGCTGCCGCCGGACCGCCGCCGCGACCCGCCCGAGCGGGCGGCCCGCGCTCAGCGGGATGTCAGCCAGAAGCGGCGGTTGGGCTGCCCTGGGGGCATCCCAGGGGCACGCCCGGCCGATGGCATAAAATAGTTTTTTAAGGGCAACCCCTCAGCTTCCATGAACGCCCCCCTCGCCAGCCAGATCCTAGACGCGGCGACTGCGCCGACACCGGGCGCCCGCCTGCGTGAAATTCCCTACAACTACACGTCGTTTTCCGACCGCGAGATCGTCGGCCGGCTGCTGGGCGAGGACGCCTGGCAGCTCCTGGCCGACCTGCGCGCCGAGCGCCGCACGGGCCGGTCCGCGCGCATGTTGTACGAGGTGCTGGGCGATATCTGGGTAGTGCGGCGCAACCCCTACCTGCAGGATGACCTGCTCGACAACCCCAAGCGTCGCCGGATGCTGATCGAGGCCTTGCATCACAGGCTGTCGGAGATCGACAAGCGGCGCGAACCGGGCCGCATCGAGTTCCAGCAGGGGCGGGACCTCTACCGGGACGAGAAAGTCCTGCAATTGATCGAGCGTGCCCGCGCCGCGATCGCCGGCTTCGAAGCCGAGTTCGACCAGACGGCGCAATTGCGCAAGCAGGCGCAAAAGGTGCTGGGCCGGGTCACCGCCCGCGACAATATCAAGTTCGACGGCCTGTCGCGTGTCTCGCACGTTACCGACGCCACCGACTGGCGCGTCGAATATCCCTTCGTGGTGCTGACCCCGGACAGCGAGGACGAAATCGCCGCGCTGGTGCGCGGTTGCTTCGAGCTGGGCCTGACCATCATCCCGCGCGGCGGCGGCACCGGCTATACCGGCGGCGCCATTCCGCTGACCTGGAAGTCCGCCGTCATCAATACGGAGAAATTCGAGACGCTCGGCAAGGTGGAGCTGACGACCCTGCCGGGCGTCGAGGCGCAGGTGGCCACGGTCTTCACCGGCGCCGGCGTGGTCACCAAGCGCGTCGCCGACGCGGCCGCGCAGGCCGGCTATGTGTTCGCCGTGGATCCCACGTCGGCCGAGGCCTCCTGTGTGGGCGGCAATATCGCCATGAACGCCGGCGGCAAGAAAGCCGTGCTGTGGGGCACCGCGCTGGACAACCTGGCCTGGTGGCGCATGGTGGACCCCGAAGGCAACTGGCTGGAGGTGACCCGGCTCGAGCACAACATGGGCAAAATCCACGACGTGGACGTGGCCAGGTTCGAACTCAAGTGGTTCGACGGCCGCGGCAAGCCCGGTGCGACCCTGTTGCGCAGCGAGGTCCTGGAGATAGCAGGGCGTGTCTTCCGCAAGGAAGGGCTGGGCAAGGACGTGACGGACAAATTCCTGTCCGGCCTGCCCGGCGTGCAGAAGGAAGGTTGCGACGGCCTGATCACGTCGGCGCGCTGGGTGCTGCATCGTATGCCGGCGCATACGCGCACGGTCTGCATGGAGTTCTTTGGCCAGGCCCGCGACGCCATTCCGTCGATCGTCGAGGTCAAGCACTACCTGGATACCGAGGGCAAGCAGCGCGGCGCCATCCTGGCGGGACTGGAACACCTGGACGAGCGCTATCTGCGCGCGGTCGGCTATGCCACCAAGAGCAAGCGCGGCGTGCTGCCCAAGATGGTGCTGATCGGCGACATCGTGGGCGACGACGAGGACGCGGTGGCCCTGGCCGCCAGTGAAGTGGTGCGCCTGGCGAATACCCGTCACGGCGAAGGCTTCGTCGCGGTCAGCGCCGAGGCGCGCAAGAAGTTCTGGGCGGACCGTTCCCGCACGGCGGCCATCGCGCGGCACACCAACGCCTTCAAGATCAACGAAGACGTGGTGATTCCGCTGGACCGCATGGGCGAATACACCGATCACATCGAGCGCATCAATATCGAACTGTCCACGCGCAACAAGCTGCGGCTGCTGGACGAACTGGAAGCCTTCCTCGCGCAGCCCTTGCCGGTGGGCAAGGCCGAGGATGCCGAGGATGCGGAGATCACGCGCGCCGAGATCCTGGCCGAACGCACCCGGCAAGCGCGCGAACTGGTGGCGGCCACGCGGGAACGCTGGCACTGGCTGCTGACCCAGCTCGACATGCCGCTGACCCGGGCGCTGCCGGACCTGGCCAACCTGGGACTGGGCCCCATGCAGTCCGTGCTGGCCGACCGCATCGCGGCCCAGCCGCAGGCGCGGGTCTTCGACGTGGTGCAGGACCGCACCCTGCGGGTCTCCTGGAAAACGGAAGTCCTGGCGCAGTTGCAGCGCATCTTCTCCGGTGCGGCGTGCAAGAAGGTCCTGGACGAAATGTGCGCGATCCACGCCCGGGTCTTGAAGAGCCGGGTCTTCGTGGCCTTGCACATGCACGCCGGCGACGGCAATGTGCACACCAACATCCCCGTCAACTCCGACGATTACGGCATGCTGGGCGAGGCCAACGAGGCGGTGGCGCGCATCATGCGCATCGCCCGCGACCTGGACGGCGTGATCTCCGGCGAGCACGGCATCGGCCTGACGAAGTACGAGTTCCTGACGCAGGAGGAGCTGCAGCCCTTCCAGGACTACAAGCGCCGCGTCGACCCGCATGACCGCTTCAATGCCGGCAAGCTGATGCCCGGCGCCGACCTGACGCGTGCCTGGACGCCCAGCTTCAACCTGATGGGCCACGAGTCGCTGATCATGCAGCAGAGCGACATCGGCGCCATTTCGTCGTCCATCAAGGATTGCCTGCGCTGCGGCAAGTGCAAGCCGGTGTGCGCCACGCACGTGCCGCGTGCCAATCTGCTGTACTCGCCACGCAACAAGATCCTGGCGACGTCCTTGCTGGTCGAGGCTTTCCTGTACGAAGAGCAGACACGGCGCGGCATCAGCCTGAAGCACTGGGAAGAATTCGAGGATGTGGCGGACCACTGCACCGTCTGCCACAAGTGCTACAACCCCTGTCCCGTCGATATCGATTTTGGCGATGTGTCGATGAACATGCGTGCGCTGCTGCGCCGCATGGGCCGCAAGTCCTTCAATCCCGGCACCTCGGCCGCGATGTTCTTCCTGAACGCCAAGGACCCGGCCACCATCAATGCGACCCGAAAGGCCATGGTGGGACTGGGCTACAAGGCGCAGCGCGCCGCCAATGAGCTGTTGTCGGGGCTGGTGCGCAAGCAGACGCGGAAGCCGCCGTCCACCGTGGGCAAGCCGCCGCTGCGCGAGCAGGTCGTGCATTTCGTGAACAAGAAGATGCCCGGCGGCCTGCCCAAGCAGACGGCCCGCAAGCTGCTCGATATCGAGGACGCGAACTACGTTCCCATCATCCGCGATCCGCAGAAGACCTCGGCCGATACCGAGGCGGTCTTCTACTTCCCGGGTTGCGGATCCGAGCGCCTGTTCTCGCAGGTCGGCCTGGCCACCCAGGCGATGCTCTGGCATGCCGGCGTGCAGACCGTGCTGCCGCCCGGCTACCTGTGCTGCGGCTATCCGCAGCGCGGCAACGGCATGAACGACAAGGCCGAACAGATCATCACCGACAACCGCGTGCTGTTCCATCGCGTGGCGAACACGCTGAACTACCTGGACATCAAGACCGTGGTAGTCAGTTGCGGTACCTGCTACGACCAGTTGGCGGGCTATGAATTCGAGAAGATATTCCCTGGCTGCCGCCTGGTCGACATCCATGAATACCTGCTGGAAAAAGGCATCAAGCTGGATGGCGTGGAAGGGGTGCGCTACATGTACCACGATCCCTGCCATACTCCGATGAAGCTGCAGGACCCGATGAAGACCGTGAAGTCGCTGGTGGGCGATGCGACCATCAAGAGCGATCGCTGCTGCGGCGAATCGGGCACCCTGGCGGTGAGCCGGCCGGACGTGTCGACGCAGGTGCGCTTCCGCAAGGAAGAAGAACTGCGCAAGGGCGGCGATGCCGTGCGCGCCGACGGCTTCGACGGCGACGTCAAGGTATTGACCTCCTGCCCCTCCTGCCTGCAGGGACTGTCGCGCTACCAGGGCGATACGGGTATGGAAGCCGACTATATCGTCGTGGAGATGGCGCGGCACATCCTGGGCGAGGATTGGATGCGCGGCTACGTCAAGCAGGCGAACGCCGGCGGTATCGAGCGGGTGCTGGTCTAGGCCAGCCTGGGCCGGAAGGCCGGGCTCCCGCCTCGCCTGCGGGCGCCAGCCTGACGTCCCGTGCCCTTGTTCCCTTGTCTCCGAACCGCGGGGCTGGATCGATGGCGCCCCTGCCCGTGCCCGGCCGTGGTGTATCGATTTCTATCTGGTTGTATCATCGTACCAGTGGGCGGAAACGCTCCACGGGATATCCATCCCGGCACCGAGGAGACCCATGGAAATCAATGCGCTGGCGACGATCCCGTACGTGCTGTACGAGCAGATCCGTCAAATGATCATCGACGGCACCTTGGCCCCGGGGCAGCCCTTGCGGGAGCAGGAACTGGAGCGCCGTTTCGGCACCAGTCGCAGCTCCATCCGCGAAGCCTTGCGTCTCCTGGAACTCAATGGGTTGGCCACGCATGCCCAACGCCGTGGCTTCCGGGTCGTGCTGTACACCGAACGCGAAATCCGCCAGCTTTACCTGCTGCGCGCCGAGCTGGAGGCCTACGCCATCATGGAACTGGCCGAGCAGCAGGACCTGGCGCCCTTGCTGAAGCGCGAACGCCATCTGCAGGATCGCCTGGCGCGTTGCGACCCCGACCGGGCTGTCATCGATTATCTGAAGCTGGTGCGCAATTCATTCGTGGAAATCGTTGCCTTCGTCTGTAATAAGCCCTTGAGCGATGCCGTGAACCGGCTGAACGAGCGCTGCGAGCCGTTGCGCTACAACCTGCTCCGGCGTGGCTATTCGGACGTGCGCGCGTCCGCATCCTACGTGGACCGGGTCATCGACGCGCTGCACCGGCGCGACTTCGCGGTGGCTGCGGCGTTGCGGCGCGAATGCGCGCACTGGATCCTGCCGATGGTGTTGCGGGCCTATGCCGAAGCGGTCTATCCGCCCGCCGGCGACCTTCCTGCCTGATCGCCGGCGTGCGCCGGACGCCTAGGCCTGGCCGGTCGTCCGGACGGCGATGCCGGCTTTTTCCAGCGCCGCCCGTATGCCGTTGGCGAAGTCCAGCGCGCCCGGCTGGTCACCGTGGATGCATAGCGTATCGGCCTGGACCGGCACGTCCTTGCCGTTGACCGAGCGCACCTTCCCTTCGGTCACCATGCGCAGCACCTGCGCGACGGCGGTGTCCACGTCTTCGATCATCGCGCCGGGATGGCTGCGCGGCGTCAGCGAGCCGTCGTCCTGGTAGGATCGGTCGCCAAAGACCTCTTGCGCCACGGGCAACCCGACTTCCGCCGCCGCGCGGACATGCTCGCTGCCGGCCAGGCCGTACATGACGAGGCTGGCGTCGACATCCCGTATGGCGCGGCAGATCGCTTCGGACAGCTTCCGGTCCTTGGCGGCCATGTTGTACAGCGCGCCGTGCGCCTTGACGTGATGCAGGCGGGCGCCCTGCGATGCGGCCACGCCGGCCAGGGCGCCGAGCTGGTAGACGACGATGTCATAGGCTTCCTGCGGGCTGACCTGCATGACGCGGCGCCCGAAACCGGCCAGATCCGGCAGGCTGGGGTGCGCGCCCAGCGCCACGCCGCGCGCCAGGGCGGCCGCCACGGTGCGGCGCATGGTGCCGGGATCGCCGCCATGGAAGCCACAGGCGATATTGGCCGACGACACGTACTGCAGTACGCCTTCGTCGTTGCCCATGCGCCAGGCGCCGTAGCTTTCGCCCATGTCGCAGTTCAAGTCGATCGATAAGGCCATGGCATTGCTCCGTCTGTTCGGTTGTGGATGAGGCGCTACGGCGCCGCGTCGGCTATTACGCTGCGCGCGTATTGCTCGCGCAGCGGCGCCAGGGCCGCCGCCAGGCGCGCGAAGGCGGTTTCCCGTTCGCCGTCCAGGCGCTGCGCATCGTCGATGGTAATCATTTCGAAGCGTATGGTGCTGCCCGGCGCGGTCTGTGCCAGCATCGACAGATCGATCGTTGCGACCTGGGCGATCTTGGGATAGCCGCCGGTGGTCTGCCGGTCCGCCATCAATACGATGGGGGCGCCGTCGGCCGGCACCTGTACCGTGCCGAAGCAGGTGGCCTCCGACAGCATCTGCCGGGGCGACTGCATGGCCAGCTCCGGTCCAGCCAATCGGTAGCCCATGCGCTCGGACTGCGGCGTCACCCGATATGCCTGGCTGGTGAATGCGTTGCGCGATGCCCGCGTGAAATCGGCCCACTGGCGCCCCGGCAGGGCTCGCACGGTGGTTCGCAGCTGGGGTATCAGCGGCGCCGGCAGGTATAGCCGCGTGTCCCACAGCGCCTGTTCCAGGGCATCCAGCGCCGCGGGGTCCAAGGCGGCGCGCAGCCCGATGACGTCGCCCTTGGCCAGGGCACGGCCGTGATATCCGCCAAAGCCGCTGCGCAGGTAGGTGCTTTCGCTGCCCATCACCCGTGGCAGCGCATAGCCGCCATGCACGGCCAGGTAGGCGCGCAGGCCCGGTACGCCGGCGGGGGCGCCCGGCGAAGTGCCGGCCCCCGGCCCGCCGTCGGCCGGCGCGGCGGGGCCGAAGCCCAGTACATCGCCGGGCCGGGCCAGCAAGGGCCGGTTGACGGGTATGGGCGCGCCGTTCAGCACGGCGCCCAGCGTGGCCCCGGCGAGCGCGAAACAGGCCGGTGCGTCGAAGCGCAGCAGCGGGCCTTGCAGCGTCATTTCGAGCGTCGCGGTGCGTGCCGGGTCATTGCCCACCAGCAGGCTGGCCAGCCGGTGCGCGCGGGCGTCCATCGCGCCGGCCACTGGAATGCCCTGGTGCTGGTAGCCCACGCGCCCCAGGTCCTGGAAGGAAGAAAGCAGGCCGGGCTTCAATGCCGTAATGCTCATGGCGGTCCCGCCTTGGCGTCGCCGTCCTGCTCCTGGGCGCGCATGCGGGCAAAAGTGGCGGCATCGATGGGAACGAAGCGGACCCTGTCCCCGGGCTGCAGCAGGGCTGCCGGCTCGCGCGCGGGGTCGAACAGGCGCAGCGGCGTGGCACCGATGATGTTCCAGCCGCCCGGCAGCCGGCTGGGATAGATCACGGTCTGGCGATTGGCGATGGCGACCGAACCCATGGGCACGGCCGTCCGCGGCGAAGCGCGGCGCGGCAGGTTCAGCCGCGCATCGTGCACGCCGATGTAGGGATGGCCGGGCGCGAAGCCCAGCGTGTACACCATGCTGCCCGGCTGCGTGTGCAGGGCGATGACTTCGTCCGTGGACAGGCCGGCGGCGCGGGCGACCTCCTGCAGGTCGGGGCCATGTTCACCGCCGTAGCACACCGGGATGTCGATATCGCGCGCGTCCGCGTCGGCGCTGGGGATCCCGCGCGCCAGCAGCGCTTCTATGCGCCCGGCCAGCTCGGCGAAACGCGGGCCGCGCCCGTCCGGCCCGGGTGCGTAGTGCACCGCCACGGCGACGAAGGAGGGCACGACGTCGGTCACGCCCGGCAGGGCGGCGTCGCGCAAGGCGCGCGCGACGCCCAGGCAGGTGCGCCCGATGCCGGCGTCGATGGCGTCGCCGAACACCAGCACCAGGCAGCGATCGCCCTGGGGATGTATGCGCCAGGCGGGCGCGGGATGCCCGGCCAGGTCCACGCCAGCCCGCCTACTTGGCGAAGAGGGAATCCATGTTCTTGAAGGCCTTGAATTCCAGCGCGTTGCCGGACGGATCCAGGAAGAACATGGTCGCTTGTTCGCCGACCTCGCCCTTGAAGCGCACGTACGGCTCGATAACGAACTTGGTGCCTGCCTTGGTCAATTTGTCGGCCATGGATTCCCATTGCTCCATGGACAGCACGGCGCCGAAGTGCCGCACCGGCACATCATGGTCGTCCACGGCGCTGGTCTGCTTGTGCCCGCATTCGTCGGGTGCCAGATGGGCGACGATCTGGTGTCCGTAGAAGTTGAAATCCACCCATTCCGGGGCGCTGCGCCCCTCCGGACAGCCCAGCAAATCGCCGTAGAAGGCGCGCGCTTCGGCGATGTCGCGCACGGGAAAGGCCAGGTGGAAGGGGGGCATGGCGGGTTGGGCGCTCATTCGGTACTCCAGGATTGCGATCAATAGGACAGGCGGCCGGCGGAAGGACCTCGGTGGCGCATGGCGCCCGGGACCGTCGACGCGCGCACCAACGAACCGTGCAGGCGCCCCGCCAAGAGAACAGAACAGCTGCGTAGTTTAGAGATTGTTTTTTTGATAGGAAAACGATATTTTTTGGTACTTAGGATAAAAAATTTCGATGCTCGCCGAATTCCATACTTTCGTCGCGGTGGCCCGCGAGGGCAGTTTCACCGGCGCCGGCCGGCGCCTGGGCCTGACGCAGTCGGCCGTCAGCGCGCAGATCCGCCGCCTGGAGGAATTCGTCGGGGTGGCGCTGTTCGACCGCACCGCGCGGTCGGCCGTGCTGAACACCGCGGGCCGGGAGATCCTGGCGCAAACCGAGGATGTACTCGCCCTGGTGGACCGCATGGTCACGCAGGCCGGTGCCGGCCATGTCACGGGCTCCTTGCGCGTGGCGGCGATCGCCTCGGTGCAACAGGACCTGCTGGTCCGGGCATTGCGCGCTTTCCGCGCCGAGTTTCCCGACGTCAGCGTGCGCATCGTGCCGGGTGTCTCGCTGGCCCTGCTCGGCCAGGTGGACGCCGCCGAGGTCGACCTCGCGGTTCTGATCCGGCCGCCTTTCAACCTGCCGCCCGAGTTGTCCTGGCAGCCGTTGCTGGCCGAACCCATGGTCCTGGCCGTGCCGGCCGCGATGGCCGACATGTCCTGGCGCGATGCGCTGGCCACGCAGCCCTTTATCCGATACGAGCGCGCTTCATTCGGCGGCCGCCTGGTCCACGCCTTCCTGCGCCGGCACCGCATCGCCGTGCACGAGGCCGTGGAGCTGGACGAAATCGACGCCATCGCCAATCTGGTCCGTGCCGGCCTGGGCGTGGCACTGATGCCGCATGCCCGGCATATGGATACGGCAGGACTGCGCCTGGTCCCGCTGGGCGCGGCGGGCTTCGAACGCGAGATCGGCGTGGTCATCCGGCGGTCGGCGGACCCGGCCGGGGTGGCGGCGCGCATGGCTGCGTGCCTGCAGGCCGCCATGGCGCCCGAAGAAGGCGCCGCGGCCGTTCCCTAGATCCGTTGGCAGCGGATCGTCACGGGATGGCTGCACAGCGTGGTCATGATCTGCTCGTTTACGACGCCATCGACGTCCGTAATGACATAGCCGATCTCGCCTTGCGTCTGCAGGTTCTGGGCCAGTATGTTCAAGCCATGCTGGGCGAGTAGGTTGTCCAGCGTGCCCAGCGCGCCCGGCACGTTCTTGTGGATATGCAGGATGCGCGCGGTGCCGGCGGGCTCGGTGAACGGCAGCTCGGGGAAGTTGACCGCGCCCTTGGTGGTGCCGGTCTGCAGGTAGCGCACCAGTTTTTCCGCGACCTCGCGGCCGATGTTTTCCTGGGATTCCTGGGTGCTGCCGCCGATGTGCGGCGTCAGGATCACATTGCGCATGCCGATCAGCGGGCTTGCCAGCGGTTCGTCCACGCTTTTCGGTTCCGTCGGAAACACGTCCAGGGCGGCGCCGGCCAGATGCCTGGACGACAGGGCGCCGTGCAGGGCGTCGATATCCACCACGGTGCCCCGCGACGCGTTGATCAGAATGGCGCCCTGCTTCATCTGCGCCAGCGTCTGGGCGTTGATGATGTTGGCAGTGCTGCGTCCGCCCGGTACATGCAGCGTGACCACATCGCTCTGGGCGAGAAGTTCCGCCAGGGTATTGACCGCGTGCGCATTGCCCAGGGGCAACTTGGCTTCCACATCGTGATAGATAACGCGCATGCCGACGCTTTCGGCCAGCGTGCCGACTTGCGATCCGATGTTGCCGTAACCGATCACGCCCAGGGTCTTGCCCCGCGCTTCAAAGGCTCCGGAAGCCGTCTTGTCCCAGTGTCCGTGATGTACGCGCTCGTTCTTTTCCGGGATGCGGCGCAGCAGCAGGATGGCCTCGGCCAGCACCAGTTCCGCCACGGAGCGGGTGTTCGAGAAGGGCGCGTTGAAAACCGGCACGCCGTGGCGCATGGCGCTGTCCACATCGACCTGGTTAGTCCCGATGCAGAAGCAGCCCACCACCCGCAAGCGCCGGAATTGCTCGAATACGCCGGCGTCCAGGTGAGTGCGAGACCGGATGCCGACCACTTCGGCGTCTTCCAGCGCCGCGCGCAATTCCGCGGGCGGGAGGGAAGAGGCGTAGGTCTGGATGTCCGTGTAGCCGGCGTCGCGGAACACGGCGACGCCGCTGGGATGGATATTCTCGAACAGGACGATCTGCGCCATGCTGCTTGCTCCCTATGCAAAATGAAACCGCCACGGCGGCGGGCCGGCGGGGCAGTGGGGCGCGTAACGGCGCCCGGAGACAACCCTGCCGGACCTGGCGACGGGCGCAACCATCATGCCAGGGCAGGGCGGTCCCGCGCGGGGTAGCCCCACCCCCAGGAGGGCGAATCGGCCGCGCTGCGGCGGCGACGAGGCCACGGGCGGTCCCATGGGCATGACCATGGGCATCAGCGGGACGATGACGATGGCCTGGCCGCGCGGCTGCGAGGCCGGCCCCTTCAGGCGGCTTCGTTCTCCACGACGCGCTCGGCGGGGAAGGTCAGCGAGAACGTGCTGCCCTTGCCGACTTCGCTGGCGATGCTCAGTTCGGCGTCATGGCGCATGGCGATGTGCTTGGTGATGGCCAGGCCCAGGCCGGTCCCGCCGACGGCGCGCGAGCGGCCGCGGTCCACGCGATAGAAGCGTTCGGTCAGCCGCGGGATGTGCCGGGCCGCGATGCCGATGCCGGTGTCCTGCACGCTGTAGCGCGCGCTGCCGCCGGGCAGCCGCTCCCAGCGCACGGTGATGGTGCCTTCGTCCGGGGTGTAGCGCACGGCGTTGGTCAGCAGGTTGGAAATGGCCGAGGACAGCTCGCTCTCCGCGCCCAGGACGTCCAGCGATTCGTCGAGGTGCCAGACCAGCATGTGGCGTCCAGCGGACAGCGCTTCGGCCTGCTGCCGCGCGGTCTGCAGCAGCGCGGCCATGCGGACGCGGTGCGGCTCCGCATTGGGCGAGGACTCCAGGGTCGACAAGGTCAGCAGGTCCGCGACGATGGCCTGCATGCGCTGCGCCTGTTCATGCATCATCGTCAGGTACTGGCCCCGCTGGTCCGCCGACAGCGCGTCTTCCGGCATTTCCCGCAGGGTTTCCAGGAAGCCGGCCAGCACGGTCAGCGGCGTGCGCAATTCATGCGAGACATTGGCCACGAAATCGCGCCGGGTGGTTTCCAGCTTCTCGATCTGCGTCACGTCACGGGTGATCAGCAGGCGCTGGTCGCGCGCGTAGGCCGTCAGTTGCATCATCAGCAGACGTTCCTGGCTGCCCACGGCCATCCTGACCAGGATGGGCTCCGGCCAATCGGCCTGGCGGCTGTATTCGATGAACTCCGGCGCCCGCACCAGATTCAGCAGGTTGCTGCCGCGATCGGCCGGCAGGCGCAGCCCCAGATGCTGGCGTGCCACGCGGTTGCACCAGTCGATCTGCAGGTCCTCGTTGAGAGTGACGGCGCCGTCCGGCAGGGCCTGTGCGGCGGCCAGCATGCCCTGCATCGCGTCGCGGCTTTCCGCCAGTTGGCGGGCCTGGGCCCGCACATGCCGGTACAGCGGCGCCAGGACATCGTCCCAGGGCCCGACAGCGGCCGGAGGCGCGGCTTCGGGATTGTTCGCCCACTGCGCCACCCGCTGCATGCGGGCGCTGCGCGCCAGCAAGGTGGTGGCCAGCGCGACGCACATCAGCAGCCAGCCGGCCGGGTCGCCGATGAGCCATTGGGCAAGGACGGCCAGGACCGCCCACACCACGATCAGGAGAACCGCACGCAACCAGATCATTGCGCGCCGGGTTTGCCCAAGGGGAGCTGGGCGGTGAAGCGGTATCCGCTGCCGCGCACGGTTTCCACGTGCGCGTCGTGCCCGGTCGGCTCCAGCGCCTTGCGCAGACGCCGGATATGGACGTCCACCGTGCGTTCCTCCACGAAGACATGGTCGCCCCAGACCTGGTCCAGCAACTGGGAGCGGGAGAACACGCGTTCGGGGTGGGTCATGAAGAAGTGCAGCAGGCGGAACTCGGTGGGACCGATCTGCAGCGGGTGCCCGCCGCCGTTGAGCCGGTGCGTCACGGGATCGAGCCGCAGGCCGCCCACATCGATGACATCGTCGGTCAGCTGGGGCGCGCGGCGGCGCAACACGGCCTTGATCCGCGCCATCAATTCCTTCGGCGAAAACGGCTTGGTGATGTAGTCGTCGGCGCCGGCCTCCAGCCCATCCACCTTGTCCTGTTCGGAGCCCTTGGCCGTCAGCATGATGACCGGCACGGTGCGCGTGCGTTCCTCGGTGCGCAGCTTGCGCGCCAGCGACAGCCCGGAGGTGCCGGGCAGCATCCAGTCCAGCAGGATCAGGTCCGGCAGCTCGGCGCGGATCAGCGTCTGGGCCTGATCGGCGTCGAAGGCGCGCAGCACCTTGTGGCCGGCGAACGACAGGTTCACGGCGATCAGTTCCTGGATGGCGGGTTCATCTTCGACGACGAGTATGGTGCTGGACATGTTGGCTGCTGCGTAAGGTGGCGTGCGGATGGGGAGGGCGCGAACATTGCGATAGTATGGCCGTAATATTTCAGGTATGTGACTCCCGGGCGGTCCGCGGGCACGATCGGCTACCATAGCCCGTTGATCCGGGAAATCCACCATGCAGAACCCTTCCGTACCGCCCGCGGACACATCGTCGTCGTCCGGCACCACCCACTTCGGCTTCAAGACGGTCGCCGAGGCCGAAAAAGCCGCCAAGGTCGCTGAAGTCTTCCATTCCGTCGCATCGCGCTACGACGTCATGAACGACCTCATGTCGGGTGGCATGCACCGCATATGGAAGGCTTTCACCATCGGCCGGGCGGCCGTGCGTCCGGGCATGAAGGTGCTGGACATCGCCGGCGGCACGGGGGACCTCGCGCGCGCCTTCGCGCGCCGCGCCGGGCCCGAAGGACAGGTGTGGCTGACCGACATCAATGATTCCATGCTGCGCGTGGGACGCGACCGGCTGGCGGACGACGGGCTGCTGCTGCCGGTGGCGGTCTGCGATGCCGAGCGCCTGCCTTTTCCCACGGGCTACTTCGACCGCGTCACCGTGGCCTTCGGCCTGCGCAATATGACGCACAAGGACCGTGCGCTGGCGGAAATGAGCCGGGTGCTCAAGCCGGGCGGCAAGCTGCTGGTGCTGGAATTCTCCCGTGTGGCCAAGCCGCTTGCGCCCGTGTACGACTGGTACTCCTTCAATGTGCTGCCGTGGCTGGGCCGCAAGGTCGCCAGGGACGAGGCCAGTTACCGCTATCTTGCGGAGTCCATCCGCATGCATCCCGACCAGGAAACCCTGGCGGGCATGCTGCGCGACGCCGGACTGGAGCGTGTGCAGTATTTCAACCTGACGGCCGGTGTCGTCGCCCTGCACGAAGGCGTACGGCTGGCCTGAAACCCCAGGCCTGAAATCGCGGCCCGATCCCGGTCTGCCCCGCACCGCTGCCTCCCGCTGGGTCCCTGCCACGCGCGCCGTGGCAGCACGTGCTTGTGCGCCGCGGCGGCGCCAGGGACGGGGCGGCTTGTGACCTTCGACAAAGTCGGATATTCTGTAGTCATTCAGGTTTCTGTAAGATAAAACGGAAGCCAGGTGAATGAGGGGATCGGCACAATGTGCGCGGTCCCACCGCGCTGCAACCAGCCCTTGGGGGCGGGACGGCGCGGTAGACGTACTACAGGAGCACACCATGTCAGGCTGTTCTTATCGTCGGTTCGTGGCTGCGGCGCTGGTCGCCGTTGCCGGTATCGCCATGATCGCCACCTCGTTCGACGCTGAAGCGCGCCGGGCTGGCGGAGGCGGCAGTTTCGGGCGCCAATCTTCCAACGTGACCACGCAGCGGCAGGCGACGCAGCCGCCCGCGGCCACCAACCAGGCGGGTTCCGCGGCCGCGCCGGCCGCCGGCGCCGCCACCGCGGGTGCCGCCACCGCTGGCGCGCGTAGCGGCGCCTCGCGTTGGCTGGGGCCCATCGCCGGCATCGCCGCCGGCCTGGGTATTGCCGCGCTGCTGTCGCACCTGGGCCTGTCGGCCGCCTTCGCCGAAATGCTGGGCAGCCTGCTGCTGATCGCGCTGGTCGTCTTCGCGGTCCTGTTCATCGTCCGCCGCCTGCGCGGTGGCGCGCCCCGTCCGGCCATGCAAGGCGCCTATGGCGCGGCCGGCCAGCGCGATGCGACTTCGGCGCCTGCCTGGCGCGAGGCGCTGCCGGCCTCCGGTACGTCCGTGGGCGCTGCGGCCCCCGCGTCGACCACGGCCGCGGCGACTGCGGGCACGGATAGCAATTGGTTTATTCCGGGCGATTTCGATACGCAGCGCTTCCTGCAACAGTCCAAAGAGCAATTCGTCCGCATCCAGGGTATCTGGGACAAGGGTGATACCGAAGGCCTGCGCGAGTACCTCACCGATGACCTGGTATCCGAGCTCAAGCCCCAGCTGGAAGAGCGGCGCGGCGCTCCCAGCCGTACCGAAGTGGTGCTGCTGAACGCGGAAATGCTGGGCATCGAGACTGTGTCGGACGGCCATCTGGCCAGCGTCCGGTTCTCCGGCATGCTGCGCGAAGAGCAAGGCGCCGAAGCCTTCCGCTTCGAGGAGGTCTGGAATCTCTTCAAGCCTGCGCAAGGCGGCTGGCTGCTGGCCGGGATCCAGCAGATTCCCGTGCAAGCCGCCGGCTGATCGCCGGGCTACGTTGACTTCTTCCGCGGTTTGCCTTGCTCGGGCAACCGCCCTCACGCCGGCTCTTGTGGGCCGGCTTTTTTTATGCCGACGCGGGGCGGCCGCCGGACAAGGCCGGTACCGCAGACCCGGTAAACTTGCGGTCTGACCCAGACCCGGCGCCGTGGCGCCCCTGCCGTACATATGTTGCCCATACCCGCTCTGCCCGATCCCACGCGTCTGCCCGTGCGCGCGCTGAACGCCCTGTTGAGGCGCGAGGACTGGGCGCGCGCGCGCCTGGCGCGGCATGGCGGCAAGACCGTGCGCCTGGCCGCCGGCGCGTTCAAGCTGAGCCTGACCATCGACAGCGAGGGCTACACCGACATCGCCGACCGCGCCATCGTGCCGGACGTGACATTGACGGTCGACCCGGCGCGGTTCAGCGTCGTGCGGCTGCTGCGAGGCCCGGGCGACGGCGCTCTGCAGTCGGATCCGGCGGCCACGGCGCGGGCGCGCGCCGACGCCATCGCCGATATGACGCATATTTCCGGCGATGCCGGCCTGGCCCAGGTCGTCGCCGAACTGGCGGCCCAGTTGCGCTGGGATGCCGAGGACGACATGGCGCGCCTGATCGGCGATATCCCCGCGATGCGCCTGGCGGGCGGCGCGCGCGCCCTGTCGGCCGGGCTGCGCAATGCTGCGTCGCGGCTGGGAAGCAATCTGGCGGAATACCTGTCGCAGGAGCAGCCGGTGCTTACGGCGCGGCCTTCGATGGAGGCCTGGCACGAGGGCGTGGCGCAGGCGCAGGCGTCCATCGAGGCCCTGCATGCCCGCGCGACGGCCCTGCAGGCCCGTGTCGGGCGCCTGGGAGCGGGTCGCGGCGCGGCCTCCTATCGCGGCAAGGGCGGCACCTGAGCGATGCTGACGACCTTTCTCCGTTTCGTCCGCATCGTTGTCGTGGCCCTGCGTTATGGGCTGGACGAACTGGTGCTGTCCAGCCTGAATCATCCGCTGGCCACGTTCGTGCTGCGTGTCATCCGCTTGGGGACCCGTCCACGCGCGCCGCGCGGGGTGCGGTTGCGGCGTGCACTGGAATCCCTGGGGCCGATCTTCGTCAAGTTCGGCCAGGTGCTTTCCACGCGGCGCGACCTGATTCCGGCCGATATCGCGGCGGAACTGGCGCTGCTGCAGGACCGCGTGCCGCCGTTCCCCTCGGAGCAGGCGGCGCAGTGCATCGAGGCCGCCCTCGGCGCGCCGCCCGCCGTGCTGTTCAAGCATTTCGAGGTCGATCCGGTAGCCTCCGCATCGATCGCGCAGGTCCACTTCGCCGTCCTGCACGACGGCCGCGAGGTCGCGGTGAAGGTCTTGCGCCCTGGCATGCTGGGCATCATCGAGAAAGACCTGACCTTGTTGCGGATGGTCGCCTCGATCATCGAACGGCTGGGGCCCGACGGTCGCCGCCTGAAACCCCGCGAGGTGGTGGCCGAGTTCGACAAGTACTTGCATGACGAGCTGGACCTGGTGCGCGAAGCCTCCAATTGCAGCCAGCTGCGGCGCAACTTCGGCGCCGATACCGGCCGCGCCGGCATATTGATCGTGCCCGAGGTGATCTGGGAATTCACCGCCAACACGGTGTTCACCATGGAACGCATGTACGGCATCCCGGTCGGGCAGATCGAGCGGCTGCGCGCGGCCAACATCGACATCCAGAAGCTGGCGCGCACCGGCGTGGAGATTTTCTTCACCCAGGTCTTCAGCGACGGTTTCTTCCACGCCGATATGCACCCGGGCAATATCTATGTGTCCGACCGGCCCGAGACGCTTGGGCACTATATCGCCCTGGATTTCGGCATCGTCGGTTCCTTGTCGGAGTTCGACAAGAACTATCTGGCGCAGAACTTCCTGGCCTTTTTCCGCCGCGACTACCGGCGCGTGGCGCAACTGCATATCGAGTCGGGCTGGGTGCCCGCGGGTACGCGCGAAGAAGAACTGGAAGGCGCCGTGCGGGCCGTCTGCGAACCGTATTTCGACCGCCCGCTTTCCGAGATCTCGCTGGGCCAGGTCCTGCTGCGGCTATTCCAGACCTCGCGCCGCTTCAACGTCGAGATCCAGCCGCAACTGGTCCTGCTGCAGAAGACGCTGCTGAATGTCGAAGGGCTGGGCCGCGAACTCGACCCCAACCTCGATCTCTGGAAGACCGCCAAGCCGTATCTGGAACGCTGGATGCGCGAACGCATGGGCTGGGCGGGATTCAGGACGCAGTTGGAGAAGGAAGCGGCGCAATGGTCGCAACTGTTGCCGGCGCTGCCTCGCCTGCTGCACGAAAACCTGAACCGCGCCAACGTGGAACCCGCCACGCTTGTCGAACTGGCGCGTCTGCGCAAGGCCGTGGAACACGGCAACCGCCTGCGGTCGGTGGCGACGGCGGTGCTGGCCATCGGCGTTGCGCTGATCGTCTGGTTCTCCACGCGATGATGCCGCCGCGCCACACGCCGTATTCGTCCGCGCCGGGCAGCGGCGAACCGCGCCGTCGCCGTCATGGTTCTGCCATCTATTTGTCATCAAGGCTTCGCATGCAACGGCGATAACTAAGCCAGGCGTAAGAATCCGCCGCCGTTGCCTTTCACCACAGCGATCGCATTCCGGATTTCAGAAGCGATGCGCGCCCGTGCCGCCATGTAACCCCATGGCCGACTGTGCGGGACACCTTACTTTTGGGCCAACACCATGCTTTATCCGCAACTATTCAAATCCATGGAAGCCGTGCGCTGGAATATGTCGACCGATATTCCGTGGGATGACTTCGATGGCGCCAAGCTGTCCGATGAGCAGGCGCGGACCATCAAGATGAACGCCATCACCGAATGGGCAGCCCTGCCCGCGACGGAAATGTTCCTGCGCGACAACCACGGCGACAGCGATTTCTCCGCCTTCATGTCGGTGTGGTTCTTCGAGGAGCAGAAGCATTCGCTGGTGCTCATCGAGTACCTGCGCCGCTTCCGCCCGGACCTGATGCCCACCGAGGAAGAGCTGCACAAGGTGCGCTTCGAGTTCGATCCCGCGCCGGCGCTGGAAACCCTCATGCTGCATTTCTGCGGTGAAGTCCGCCTGAACCACTGGTACCGCTGCGCCGCGGACTGGCATACCGAGCCGGTCATCCGCGCCATCTACAAGACCATCTCGCAGGACGAGGCGCGCCATGCCGGCGCTTACCTGCAGTACATGCGCCGCGCCCTGTTCGAGCGCGGCGAAGCCATACAGGCGCAGGCCAAGCTCGCCTTCTCCAAGATCGGGATGCTGATGGCCTCGGCGGGCCGCACCGCCCAGGCCCTGCATCCCACCAACCTGCACGTCAACAAGGCGCTGTTCCCCAATGACACCATCCAATGCCGCCTGCCGGAACCAGGCTGGCTGGAACGCTGGCTGGACACGCAGATCCGCTTCGACGGCATGTGGGAGAAGAAAGTGGGCGACCGCATCCTGCATATCCTGTCCCGGCTGCTGGACCGCAGCTTCGACTCCGTCAAGGACCTGAACCGCTACCGCAAGGAGGCGCTGGCCGCCATGGGCGGCGCCGCCATCGAAGAGGCCCACGGCACCATGGCCAATGCGGTGCAGCGGCCCAACGCGCCGGCGCTCTCGTAGAATGCCGGCATGACCGCCCGTTTCGAATCCAAGATCCTTACGCCCCGGCAGTGCCTGGACGCCGTCGCCGGCGGCCGGCTGCCGCGTCCGCTGGTATTCACCAACGGGGTGTTCGACATCCTGCATCGCGGACATGTGACCTACCTGGACGAAAGCGCGCAACTGGGCGCCGCGCTGGTCGTCGCCGTCAATACGGATGCGTCGGCCCGTCGCCTGGGCAAGGGTCCGGATCGGCCGCTCAATAGCCAGGAAGACCGTGCGGCGCTGCTGGCCGCGCTGGCATGCGTGGACGCCGTCACGACCTTCGACGAGGACACGCCGGAAGCGCTGATCGCGCTGTTGCGCCCCGACGTGATCGTGAAAGGCGGCGACTACGACATGGAAAAACTGCCGGAAACCGCCCTGGTGAAGAGCTGGGGAGGCCGCGCCGTGGCGGTGCCCTTCGCGTTCTCGCGCTCGACCACCGCACTGGTGCGCAAGATCCGGCAGGGCGGTTGACGCGCCGCGCGGCGGCGGGTGGCGTCCGGCCTGGCGCGCCTGGGTCGCGGCCGGTGGGGCGGCACCCGGCCGCCCACGCCGTCGAGGCAAACGCCTAGAACTTGAACTGCGACACGGTCGCGCCGCGCAGCGGCTTGATGACCGTTTCGAACAGGTTGACGGTCTCGAAACTGGCCGCCGTGGTCCGCGTGATGCGACAGGCCGTCATGATGGGCGCCGTGCCGACCACCACGACCAGCCGTCCGCCGATGCGCAACTGGTATTTCAGGCCGTCGGGAACGACCGGCACCGAACCGGTAAGCAGAATGGCGTCGTATTCGGTGGTGCCCCAGCCATTGCGCCCGTCGCCGGTTTCCACCTTGACGTTGCCGACGTTGTTCATCTGCAGGTTCTGCTGGGCGAAGGCGGCCAGGCGGCTGTCGATCTCCACCGTCGTGACCTGCTGCGCCAGGGCGCCCAGCAGGGCGGCCTGGTAGCCCGAACCGGTGCCGATCTCCAGCACGGCGTCGCTGGGCGCCAGCAGCAGCTCCTGCGTCAGGCGGGCTTCCACCTTGGGCGCCAGCATGGTTTCCCGGGTGTCCACCGCATTGATTTCCAGCGGGATTTCCAGGTCCGAGAACGCCAGCGACCGCAGCGCCGGCGGCACGAATTGCTCGCGGCGCACCTTGAAGAGGGCGGCCAGCACCTTTTCGTCCAGCACCTCCCAGGGGCGGATCTGCTGTTCCACCATGTTGAAGCGGGCTTTTTCGACGTCGGGCAAAGTGGAGGCGTTCATGACAGCAGCAAAGAAGAGTTCAGGGGGCAACGCGGGATTGTACCGCCGCGCCGCCCGCCTACCACCACGCGTGGAAATGGTGGACCGGACCGTGGCCCTTGCCGACCTCCAGGCGGTCGGCGTGGCGGATGGCTTCGGTGAGATAGGCCTTGGCGCGCCGCGCGGCTTCGGGGACGTCGCCGGTCTGGGGTATCAGCGCGGCCAGGGCGGCCGATAGGGTGCAGCCGGTGCCGTGCGTGTTGCGCGTGTCGATGCGGCCGCCCGGCAGTTCGATCATGCGGTCGCCGTCGTGCAGCAGGTCTATGGTCTCGTCGCCCGGCAGGTGCCCGCCCTTGAGCATGACCCAGCGCTGCCCGCTGTGCGCCAGCTTGTTGCGCAGCCGTTCGGCCACGCGGCGCATTTCCTTCAGCGTCTCCACCGGGCGCTCTTCCAGCAGCACGCCGGCTTCGGGCAGGTTGGGGGTCAGCACCGTGGCCTGGGGCAGCAGCGCTTCGCGCAGCACGCCGACGGCGTCGCGGTCCAGCAGCAGGTCGCCGCTCTTCGCCACCATGACGGGGTCCAGCACCACATGCGGCGCCTGCCAGCGTGCGAGCTTTTCGGCCACCACCTGGATCACGGGCTGCTGGCCCAGCATGCCGATCTTGACCGCGTCGATGCGCAGGTCGGCGAACAGGGCGTCGATCTGCTGCCCGACGAAAGACGGCGGCACCGGTGCGACGCTCATCACGCCCTGGGTGTTCTGCGCCGTCAGCGCGGCGATCACCGCGCAACCGTAGGCGCCCAGGGCGCTCATGGCTTTCACATCGGCCAATACGCCGGCACCCCCGGAGGGGTCGACGCCGGCGATGGAGAGCGCGTTGGGGATCATCGCACCACGCCTTCCACCGGCGATGACGGCGAGGCGCTGTAGAGCTTGCGGGGCATGCGGCCGGCCAGGAAGGCTTCGCGGCCGGCCTCCACGGCTTTTTTCATGGCGCTGGCCATCAGGACGGGATTTTTGGCGCCGGCGATGGCGGTGTTCATCAGTACGCCGTCGCAGCCCAGCTCCATCGCGATCGCGGCATCCGACGCCGTGCCCACGCCGGCGTCGACGAGCACCGGCACGCGCGCCTGGTCGATGATGAGGCGCAGGTTCCAGGGATTCAGGATGCCCATGCCCGAGCCGATCAGCGAGGCCAGCGGCATGACGGCCACCGCGCCCAGGTCTTCCAGCATGCGCGCCTGGATCGGATCGTCGGTGCAGTAGACCATGACCTTGAAGCCCTCTTTGACCAGCGTCTCCGTGGCCTTGAGGGTCTCCGGCATGTTGGGAAACAGCGTGTGCGGGTCGCCCAGCACTTCGAGCTTGACCAGATCGTGGCCGTCCAGCAGCTCGCGCGCCAGCCGCAAGGTACGCACGGCTTCCTCGGCGTTGTAGCAGCCGGCGGTATTGGGCAGATAGGTGAAGCGCGACGTCGGCACGAAGTCCAGCAGGCTGGGCTCGTTGGCGTTCTGGCCCAGGTTCACGCGGCGGATGGCGACCGTGACGATTTCGCAGCCGCTGGCGTCCAGCGCCTGGCGCGTCTGTTCGAAGTCCTGGTACTTGCCGGTACCGACCAGCAGGCGCGACCGGAAAGTGCGGCCGGCGACGGTGAGGGTGTCTTGGGATGGCATGGCGAAAGCAGCGGAAGGTGACCGCGCGCCCGGATGGCGCGGGACGAATCCCGTCATCATAAAGCAGCGCGGCGCGCAGGGCGGCTCAGCGGGTCCGATCCAGCGCCTCGCACAGCGCTTCCGTGGCGGCGATCAGCCGCGGCCCGGGGCGATACAGGGCGTCGGCATCGATGCCGAAGACGTGGCCCGCGAGCGCCGCCGGCAGCGCGTACCCGCGCCAGGTCGAGAGGGTTGCTTGCAGGCTCTGCGCGCTGCCGCTGCCGGCCACGATGGCGTCGGGACGCGCGGCCAGCACGGCCTCGGCCGATACCTGGGGCGCGGTGACGGCGGCGTCGGCGAAAACATTGACACCACCGCACAGTCGCAGCGCGTCGCTGACGATGCTGCGGCCGTTCAACGTATACAGCGGCTCGCGCCCGGCCTGGATGAACACCCGCACCGGCTTGCGGCCGGCGTAGCGCCGCGCCAGCGCATCGATGCGGGCGCGCAGGGCCGCAGCCGCGGGCGCGGCGACGTCACTCGTGCCGAACAGCACGCCCATTTTTTCCAGGGCGGCGGGAATGTCGCGCAGCGTCTGCGGATCGCTGTAGAACACCGGCACATCCAGGTTGCGCAACACGGGCAGCAGCGGTGCCGCGCCGCCGGGCAACCAGGCGATGACCAGGTCGGGCTTGAGCGCCACGACGCGTTCGGCATCGGGTTCCAGCGCGTCGCCTATGGACGGCAGGGTGCGCGCCTGGGACGGGTAATCGCTGCCGCGTGCCACGCCGGCCAGCCGGTCGCCGGCGCCGGCCGCGTAGACCAGTTCGGTGGCGTGCGGAGCCAAGGAGATGGCACGCGCGGCGGGATGGGGCAGGCGCACCGTGCGGCCCTGGTCGTCCTGTACGGAAAGGAGGGTGGGGGCCGTGCCGGCGGCGGCTGCCGCGCGCGCGGTCGCGGCCGTGAAACCCAAGGCGGCCGCGGCGGCGAACACCATCGCCGTGGCCGTGGCCTTCGCCACCGTCACCGCGACGGCGGTCAGCGCCGTGTTCGCTGCCGGGATCGCCTTGCGCCAAGTCCGCATGCCGTGCCGCCAGTCCGTTCGCTTCACATGCGCCAGGTCAGGTTCACGAAGGCGTTCGAGCCCGGCGTGTTGTAGCCCTGTACCAGGGTGTACTGCTTGTCCAGCACGTTGTTCCAGCGCAGTTGCACCTGCAGGTTGCGCGTCAGGTCATAGGAAGCCAGCAGGTTGAGCAGCCCGTAGCCGCCCAGCCGGTCGCCGGTCAACGCATCGACGCGATCCCCGCTGACGTACCATTCGGCGCCGAGCAGCAAGTCGCCCAGCCGATGGTCGCCGGACAGCCGCAGCACCTTCTTCGCCCGCTGCGGCAGCCGCTTGTCCTCGTCCGTGTTGCGCGGGTCGCTCAGGTCCAGGCTGGCGCGCAGGCGGGTGTTGCCGAACTTCTTCATGCCCGTAAAGGTAACCCCTTCCAGCAGGGCATGGGACACGTTGTAGGGTTGGAAGGCGCTGAAGGGGTCCGCCGGGTCCACCGCCTGGTTGACGATCAGGTTCTTGACCTTGTTGCGGTAGTACGTGATGCCGAACTCGCTGTCGTCGTCCAGGTAGCGCAGGCTGGCCTCGACATTGCGCGACGTTTCCGGCCGCAGATCGGGATTGCCGACGAAAAAGCCGTCGTTGGGCCAATACAGTTCATTGAAGTCCGGCGCGCGGAAGCCCGTGCTGGCGCCCACCGTGGCGCGGATCCTGCGCGTGATGTCGTAGCCGTAGCTCAACCCGCCGGTGGTGTGGTTACCGAACTGGGAATTGTCGTCGTTGCGCAGGCTGGCTTGCAGGTGGTGCGCGCCGAAATCCGCCAGGTAGACGCCGGTGAAGGAATTCACGTGCCGGCGGGTCTGGGTGAAGTTCCCGAACGACACCGGGAAGTCGTTGAAGTTCGGAATGTCCCCGTCCACGCGCTGTTCCAGGTGCTCATAGGCCAGGGTCACTTTCTGCCCGGTCGCCAGTTGCAGGTCGTTCTGCCACAGCAACTGGTCCTGGCGGGTGCGGAAGGTGGTCTTGCCATCCGGGCTGGAGCCGAACAGTTCATCGCCCGGGGCGTTTTCCGAACGGTTCTTGTCCAGCGTGCTGCCGACGCGCAGCGTGCTCTGCCACACATCCGTCAGGCGGTTGGTGCTGGTCAGCGAGAATCCCTGTACGTCCTGGATCGAGCGGTCGTTGAACGCAGGCATGCCATTGTCATAGCCGCCGTTCAGGTGGGTCTCGTAGAACTGCGCGCTCAGCGTCTGCCCGGGCTTCCACTCGTAGCCCAGCGAGGCCGCGACATTGCGTTCGTAGTAGCTGTCATGATCCGGGTTGTGCAGGAAGCTCTTGTCGTTGGTCGCGTCGAAGCCATGGCTTTGCTGGTAGCTGCTCGACAGGCTGTAGGTCCAGCCCTGCGCGGCGCCCGACAGGCCGGCGCTATAGCTGCTGGTGCCGTAGGTGCCGCCCCCGATGGAGGTGTAGGCCGACAGCGGCTTGTCGGCGTCGCGTCGCGTGATGATATTGATGACGCCGCCCAGGGCGTCCGCCCCATACAGGCTGCTGGCCGCGCCGCGCACGATTTCGATGTGGTCGATGCTGCCGGCCGGAATGGCGTTCAGGGCCGCCAGGCCATTGGTGGCGTTGTTGATGCGCTGTCCGTCCACCAGCACCAGGGTCTGGTTGCTGTTGGCGCCCCGCATGAACAGGCTGGTGACGGTCTGCGGCCCGCCGTTGTTGGCGTACTCGATGCCGTGCGTGCGGGACAGGACTTCCGCCAGGCTGCTTTGCCCGGCGCTCTCCAGTGTCTCGCGGTCGATGACGCTGACGTCGCCCAGCACATCGCGCGCGACCTGCGGCGTGCGGCTGGCCGTGACGACCACGGTGTCGAGCTGGGAAACGGGCGTTGCGCCGGTACTGGCCGGGTTTTGTTGGGCGCCGGCCCATATCGGAGCCAGGCAGGCGAGCAGCCCGGCGCATTGCCGGGTGAAAGGGGGCTTCATAACGAGACCTCGTCGGGACGCGCGACCCCGCACGTCGTTCACGGAAACCGGAAGCCGGCATGCGATGGCTCTGCGGCCTTGTCGCGGTGCGCGTCTTCCCCGGGCGAACCGGCCGGTATCGGGCTGTCATGCTGTCCGGCCGGATGGCCGGCAGCATGAGGACCGTTGCGGGGGCAGCACAGGCCGAGGAGCCGGCAGCCGCTACGCGGGCCGCCGCCTGGATCCTTTCCTGTTTCCCGTTTACCTTTCACCGCGCGGATGCGCTGAAAGCACCGATTCGAGGGGGCGGAATGTATCACGGGCCTTTTTGCCTGTGTGCTTTGTTACCATTCAGGATTGCCCAGGCGCTTCGCCCCGCCGCCACTGATGCAGGATCGCCCCGTGTCGTCTTACCCCGCCTTGCCCTATCCCTTGTCTTCGTACACCCATGGTGCCGACTTCGTCCGTGCCCTGGAGCGCCGCATCCTGATCCTGGACGGGGCGATGGGTACGATGATCCAGCGCTACAAGCTGTCCGAAGCAGATTTCCGCGGCGAACGCTTCGTCGAGCATGGCAAGGACCTGAAGGGCGACAACGAGCTGCTGTCGCTGACCCGTCCGCAGGTCATCGCCGAGATCCACCGGCAGTACCTGGAGGCGGGCGCGGACGTCATCGAAACCAACACCTTCGGCGCGACGTCCATTGCGCAGGGCGACTACGAACTGCCGGAGCTGGCCTATGAGCTGAACCTTGCCTCGGCGCGGCTCGCGCGCGAGGCCTGTGATGCGTACAGCACGCCCGAACGGCCGCGTTTCGTCGCCGGGGCGCTGGGGCCGCAACCGAAGACCGCGTCGATCTCCCCGGATGTCAACGATCCGGGCGCGCGCAATGTCACGTTCGACGAACTGCGCGATGCCTATGTCGAGCAGTTGAACGGCCTGCTCGACGGCGGCATCGACCTGGTCCTGATCGAAACGATCTTCGATACGCTGAACGCCAAGGCGGCCATCTTCGCGGTCGAGCAGGTCTTCGAGCAGCGTTCGGTGCGGCTGCCCGTCATGATCTCCGGCACGGTGACCGACGCCTCCGGACGCATCCTGTCGGGCCAGACGGTCGAGGCCTTCTGGAATTCGGTGCGCCATGCGCGTCCCGTCACCATCGGCCTGAACTGCGCGCTGGGCGCGGCGCTGATGCGCCCCTATGTTGCGGAGCTTTCCAAGATCTGCGACACCTATGTGTGCGTGTATCCGAACGCCGGCCTGCCCAATCCCATGAGCGACACGGGCTTCGACGAAACGCCCGACGATACCTCGTCCCTGCTGGAGGAGTTCGCGCGCGCAGGCCTGGTCAACATGGCGGGCGGCTGCTGTGGCACGACGCCGGACCATATCCGCGCCATCGCCGCCAAAGTGGCCACGCTGTCCCCCCGCGTGGTGCCGGAGGTACCGGTCAAGACGCGCCTGTCCGGCCTGGAGCCGCTGAACATCGACGAGGAAACGCTATTCGTCAACGTGGGCGAGCGCACCAACGTGACGGGCAGCAAGATGTTCGCGCGCCTGATTCGCGAGGAAAAGTACGACGAGGCGCTGACCGTCGCGCGCCAGCAGGTGGAGAACGGCGCGCAGATCATCGACATCAACATGGACGAGGCCATGCTGGATTCGGTGGCCTGCATGACGCGTTTCCTGAACCTGATCGCGTCCGAACCCGACATCGCGCGCGTGCCGGTGATGATCGACAGTTCCAAATGGGAAGTCATCGAGGCCGGCCTCAAATGCGTGCAAGGCAAGCCCGTGGTCAACTCCATCTCCATGAAGGAGGGGGTGGAGGCTTTCCTGCATCATGCGCGCCTGTGCCGCCGCTACGGCGCGGCCATGGTGGTCATGGCCTTCGACGAACAGGGCCAGGCCGATTCGCTGGAGCGCCGCAAGGAAATCTGCGCGCGCGCCTACGACCTGCTGGTCAAGCAGGAAGGCTTCAGCCCCGAGGACATCATCTTCGATCCCAATGTGTTCGCGATCGCCACCGGCATCGAGGAACACAACCGCTACGCGGTGGACTTCATCGAAGGTACGGCGTGGATCCGCAAGAACCTTCCCCACGCGCGCATTTCCGGCGGCATCTCGAATGTCAGTTTCTCGTTCCGCGGCAACGAGCCCATGCGCGAAGCCATCCATACGGTCTTCCTGTACTACGCCATTCGCGAAGGACTGACGATGGGCATCGTCAATGCCGGCCAGTTGGGCGTCTACGCCGACCTTGAGCCGCGCCTGCGCGACCTGGTCGAGGACGTGGTGCTGGACCGAGCGGAACCCGTGGGCAAGACCGATGCCGATGACGAGCGCACGCCGACCGAACGCCTGGTGCAGTTCGCCGAAACGGTAAAGGGCTCGGGCGCGCGCAGGGAAGAGGACCTGGCCTGGCGCGCGTGGCCGGTGGAACAGCGGCTGGCGCATGCGCTGGTGCACGGCATCACCACCTTTATCGTCGAGGACACGGAGACCGTGCGCCAGCAGATCGCCGATCGCGGCGGCCGGCCGATCGAGGTAATCGAAGGCCCCCTGATGGACGGCATGAACATCGTGGGCGACCTGTTCGGCGAGGGCAAGATGTTCCTGCCGCAGGTAGTGAAGTCCGCCCGCGTGATGAAGCAGGCGGTGGCCCACCTTGTGCCCTATATCGAAGAGGAAAAGCGGCAGATCGCCGCCGCGGGCGGCGATGTTCGCGCCAAGGGCAAGATGGTCATCGCCACGGTCAAGGGCGACGTCCATGACATCGGCAAGAACATTGTGTCGGTGGTGCTCCAGTGCAATAACTTCGAAGTCGTCAACATGGGCGTGATGGTGCCCTGCGCCCAGATCCTGGAGAAGGCGAAGGAAGAAAAGGCCGACATCGTCGGCCTGTCCGGGCTGATTACGCCCAGCCTGGAAGAAATGGCCTACGTCGCCTCGGAAATGCAGCGCGACCCGTATTTCCGCGACCGCAAGGTCCCGCTGATGATAGGTGGGGCCACCACCAGCCGCGTGCATACGGCCGTGAAGATCGCGCCCAACTATGAGGGGCCGGTGGTCTACACCCCGGACGCCAGCCGCGCGGTGGGCGTGGCCACCAACCTGGTGTCCGACCAGGCCGACGCCTTCGTCGCCGACATCAAGCAGGAGTACGAAGATGTGCGGCGGCGCCATGCGAACCGCAAGGCCGCGCCGCTCGTGTCCCTGGCCGACGCGCGTGCCGCGCGGCCGGCCATCGACTGGTCATCCTATGTGCCCCCGCGTCCCAAGTACATCGGCCGGCGCACATTCAAGCACTACGACCTTGCCGAGATCGCCACCTACATCGATTGGACGCCGTTCTTCCAGACCTGGAGCCTGTTCGGCCAGTTCCCGGCCATCCTGGACGACAAGGTGGTGGGCGAGCAGGCGCGCAAGGTGTACGCCGATGCCCAGGCCATGCTCAAGCGCATCGTCGAGGGCCGGTGGCTGTCTGCCAACGGCGTGGTGGCCTTTTATCCGGCCAACCGCGTCAATGAAGAAGACATCGAAGTCTACGCCGACGAAACCCGGGAGCGCGTGCTGTTCACATGGCGCAACCTGCGCCAGCAGGGGGCCAAGCGCGAGGGCGTCAGCAACAAGTGCCTGGCCGACTACATCGCCCCCAGGGACAGCGGCGTGGTGGACTATATCGGCGTGTTCGCCGTCACCGCCGGACTCGGTATCGAGAAGAAGGAAGCCGAGTTCCAGGCGGCCCACGACGACTATTCCAGCATCATGCTAAAGGCCCTGGCGGACCGCCTGGCGGAAGCCTATGCCGAATGCCTGCATGCCCGCGTGCGGCGCGACCTGTGGGGCTATGCGGCCGACGAAACCTTGGACAACCAGGCCCTGATCGCCGAGAAATATGCCGGCATACGCCCCGCGCCCGGCTATCCGGCCTGCCCCGAACATGTGGTCAAGCAGGATATGTTCCAGACACTCGACGCGGCCGAGGTGGGCATCGAGCTGACGGAAAGCTATGCCATGTTCCCGGCGTCGAGCGTGTGCGGCTTCTACATCAGCCATCCCGATTCGCAGTACTTCAACGTGGGCACCATCGGCGAGGACCAGTTGAAGGACTACATCGCACGCAGCGGCCGCAGCGAGCAGGACGTGCGCCGCACGCTGGGGCCCGTGCTGGGCTAGGGGGCCGGAAAGCACGCGGCGGCGGGCTGCCTGTCTGTCACTACCCAGCCTTGGCACCCGCCGCTTGTCCCATCCAGCCGCCTTGTGCGCCCGGCTCCCCGTTCAGCCGGCCCGACGGGCGGGCCGGGCGCTCCCGCGTTGCGCCAGGTAGATGCCCGCCAGGATCATCGCCAGTCCGACCGCATGGTAGGGGCGCGGCGCTTCGGCCAGCAGCAGCACCGATAGCAGCACGGTGAAGATCGGCGTCAGGTTCATGAAGAAGATGGGCAATTGCGGATTGGTGCGGGAAACCGCCGTCTGCCAGCAGAAGAACGCCACCAGCGACGGGAACACGCCGATATAGGCGACGATGGCCAGGGTTTGCGCGTTGAACGCGATGGGAGCGTAGTTCCCCCAGGCATGTTCGGCCAGTAGCAGCGGCAGGCTCCAGAGCAGGCCCGCGGCGATCTGGACGCAGAGCAGCACGTCGGCCGGCAGCCGCGAAGGGCGGCGCTTCAGCAGCCAGGTGTACAGGCTCCACGCACAGGTCCCGGCCAGCATGAAGAGATCGCCAGGCACGAAATGGACTGCGCCCAGGCTGCCCGGGCTGCCGCGCAGCATGACCCACGCGACGCCCGCCACGGACAGCGCCGCGCCGATGGCGCTGCGGGCGTTGATCGGCGCCTGGAACAGCAGGCGGCCCAACAGAAGAATGAAGACGGGCGCCGAGGCGCCGATCAAGGACGTGTTGATCGGATCCGAGGTGGTCAGGGCCAGGTACTGCAGGGCGTTATAGCAGGCGATGCCCCACAGGCCGCCGACGGCGATCGTCCGCCATTCCGACCGGATGGCGTCACGGTGGCGCAGCACGCGGCGGGCGATGAAGGGCGCGAGCACCAGCAGCGCCATGGTCCAGCGCAGTACGTTCAAGGTCACGGGCGGGATGGAGCCGGCGGCCATCTTGCCCACGATGGCGTTGCTGCCCCAGAGCAGGGGCGGCAGCAGCAGCGCGATGAAAAGCCGTGTATTCATGGCGCGTTGGCCAGGACCAGATCCGCAAAGGCCTTGCCCTTGCCTATGATGTGGTCGCGCATCGCCCGCGCGGCGCCTTCGCCGTCGCCCGCGCACACCGCGCGGACGATGGGCTCGTGCTCGGCGCAGGACGTCATCAGCCGGCCCGGCTGGTCGAATACGTGGCGCCTGAAATTGGCCAGCCGGCGCCGAGCGTCCTCGATCTCGTCGCGCACGATGGCGTTGCCGCTGCCCTGGATGATGAGCTCGTGCAGGCGGGCATTGGCGGCCTCGTATTGCGGCTGGTCGCCCGCCTGCGCCAGCGCGGCGGCTTCCTGGTGCAGGGCCGCGAGCTGCTCGCGCTGGGCGGCGCTCATGCGCTGCGCCGCCAGCCGTGCGGCCACGCCCTCCAGTTCGCCCAAATATTCCAGCAGCGCGATGAGTTCGGCCGGCCCTGGCTTGTAGACGAAGGTTCCCGCCCGCGGAACGATGGTCACCAGCTTTCGCGCGGCCAGCATGAGCAGCGCCTCCCGCACGGGGGTCCGCGATACCTCGAACCGCGCGGCCAGGGCGTTCTCGTCGAGCGGCACGCCGGGCGCCAGCACGCCCGCCGCGATGTCCTGCTCGATCAGCCCCCGGATGCGTTCGGGCGTGTTGACCGCGGGTTGGGCCTTTTGCTCCATGTTGATAATTTTAGACTTGGTCTTCATAATTACGAAAGCAGTACAAATTATTATTACAACTGACCGAGGAGACTCAATGAAACGACCGTTCCTGGCGGCCTTACTGGCCATCGCCCTGCTTGGCAACGCCAGCCATGCCGCCTATCCGGACCGCCCGATCCGGGTCGTGGTGCCAGTGCCTCCCGGCGGCATTATCGACCAGGTCGTCCGGATAATTACGCCGCCGATGGCCGAAACGCTGAAACAGTCCATCATTGTCGAGAACCGGCCCGGGGCCAGCGGCAATATCGCGGCTTCCTATGTGGCGCGCTCGGCCGCCGATGGCTACACCGTCCTGGCCGGCTATTCGATGTTCCATGTCGGCAACCCGGTCATGTTCAAGAAGCTGGATTGGGATCCCCGCAAGGACTTCGCGCCGATCGCGATGCTGGTGTCCTCGCCTCACGTCATCGCCGTCAATCCCAAGCTGCCCGTCCATACGCTGAAGGAACTGGTGGACTATGCCCGCGCCCATCCCAATGAGCTCAACTACGCGACGTCGGGCAATGGATCGGTCCCGCATATCGGCATGGAGCTTTTCAAGCAGAAGCTGAATATCCAGATCACCCACGTGCCCTACAAGGGCGCGGGTCCCGCGGTGCAGGACGTGCTGGCCGGCAATGTGCAGATGACCGTGGCCACGCCGCCTTCGCTGGCCGGTTTCGTCACCAGCGGCCGCCTGCGTCCGCTGGCCGTCGCCGCCCAGTCGCGCATCCCCATGCTGCCCGATGTGCCGACCACGGCCGAAGCGGGCTTCCCCGGCTTCGAGCTGGAAGCCTGGGTCGCCCTGTTCGCGCCCGCCGGCACCCCGCCGGACGCCGTCTCCGCGCTGACCGAGGCCGCGCAGAAGGCGCTGCAAACGTCCAAGGTGAAGGAGGCGCTGGCCGCGGCCGGCGTCCAGGCGTGGTATCTGGCGCCGGCCCAGCTGGATGCCCAGGTCGCCAAGGACATCGATTACTGGCAGCCGGTCATACGCAAGGCCGGCATCACGGTGGAATAGCGGACCCGGTGGGGTTCCGCCCAAGGAGCAATGCATGAATATCGATACCAAGGACGCCAATGTCGTACGGGCGTCCAAGCTGGACTGCGCCGCGCTGAGCGATGCGCTGGACCGCCTGTCCATCGTGGGGCAGTGCTACAAGATCCGCCCCTGCGACCCGTCGTTCCGGCTGACCGGGCGGGCCTACACGGTGCTGTACGAACCTACCACCATCGAAACCGGGAATGTCGGCGAATATATGGACGACGTTCCGCCGGGACGCGTCGTTGTCATCGACAACCGTGGCCGGGATGACATGGGGACGTGGGGCAATATCCTTACGGAGCTGGCCTTCCACCGCGGCGCGGCCGGCACGGTCATCGACGGCAACAACCGTGACGTCGCGCTGTGCCGCGAGCTCGGCTATCCGATCTTCAGCCATGACACCTGGATGCGCACCGGCAAGGGCCGCATCCAGCTCAAGGCCCTGGAGGTACCGGTGATCATCGGCGGCGTGGTGGTGCATCCGGGCGACATCGTGCGCGGCGATGCCGACGGGGTCGTGGTCCTGCCGAAGGTGCGCGAGAACGAACTGCTGGATGTGGCCGAGCATATCGCGCGGCAGGAGCGCGAACTGCGCGACGCGATCCGCGGGGGCATGCGCATGGACGAGGCGCGCCGCAAGTACCGCTATCACGACCTGCAGAGCCCCGGCTACGACGCAGCAAAGCCGGCCTGAGCCGGAAACGCGGCAGCCGGAGGGAAGGGCGCCGACCCGCCAGGCGCCCGCCGCTTCCCAGCTTCCTGATGCATCGCGCCCGCGCCACGCAAGGGACGTGGGTCCGAGGCACCGGCCTGTTGGAGTCGATCGTCGGAGCGGGCGCGTCCGGCCGAACCGGATACGGCCATGCGCGCGTGCAGGTAAGATGGGCGTGTTCCTTTATCCGCGTACTGAACCGCGCATATCCTGGTATGACCGCCGATTCTGCTGCGTCCGCCTCCACCGACGGCGCGACTTTGCGCCGTCGCGCCTTGGGCGATTTCGTGCGCAATGCGCGCGCCCGCATCTCGCCCCAGATGGCTGGGCTGCCCGCCGGCCTGCGCCGCCGCACCCCGGGCCTGCGCCGCGAAGAGGTGGCGCAACTGTGCGGGATCAGCGTCACCTGGTACACCTGGATCGAGCAGGGACGCGAGGTCTCGGTATCGCCCTCGGTATGGGCGCGCATTGCCGGCGTCCTGCAACTGGGTCGCGCCGAACGGGCTTACCTCTTCGAGCTGGCCGAGTGCGCCGATCCGCATCACCCCCGCGACGCCCCGGTAGGCGTATCCGGCCTGCTGTCCAATTGCGTGGACGCCATCGGAGCGCCGGCGTATGTGCTGGATCGGGCCTGGAACATCATGGCGCGCAACAGCGCCATGCAGGAATTGTTCGACGACTGGCCGGCCGTGGATCCTGCGCCCAACCTGCTGCGCTATATCTTCCTGGATCCCGCCGCGCGCACGCTGGTCGTCGACTGGGAGCAGCGCGCGCGCCGCGTGGTGGCGGAATTCCGCGCCGACGCCGGCGCCCATCTGGATGAGCCGGACGTGCGGCTGCTGGTGGATACCTTGCTGCGCGACAGCCCGGCCTTCGCATACTGGTGGACCCGCCATGCCGTCGTCGAGCGAGAAGGCGGCCTGCGCGAATTCCATCACCCCAGCAAGGGGCTGTTGCGGTTCGAGCAGGTGACTTTCCGCCTGGCCACGCATGCCGACCTGAAACTGATCATGCTGCTGCCGGCCGCCGGATGAGCGGGCCATGCGGCGGGGCGGTCCTTTGCCAGCGGTCCGGCGCGCTTGAGGTGCGAAACCCGCGACCCACGGGCCGGTCGCGGGTTTCGCGAAAGGGGCGACCTGCTGCTCGTCGAGCCTTCCTATACGTCGATTCCGCGGTCGCGCAGCGCGCCCCATATGTCGACCATGGATTCCAGCGGCTCATCCGATGCGGGCGGATTGGGCAGGGCGAACATGGCTTCTTGCAGTTTTTCGACGCGCTGTGCCTGGCTCGGGCCGGCGAAGCGCGCGCGTGCGCCCTCCAGCAGCAGGGTTCTGCCCAAGGGGCCATAGTCGTACGCGGCCGCGGCAAAGGGCAGCAACGTGCTGGTGAAATGCCGCTCCGGCGGCTCCGGCTGGTCGTCCGGGCGTATCTTGAAGTTGGGCAGGTTCAAGCTGCGCTCGGCGATGCTACCCAGCATCTGAGAAGGATCATGGCCCGCTATGGCGCCGTCGATCACCGTGCTCAATAAATCGACGTCTTTCTTGCGGTGATGTCGCGCGCCGGTAAGCATGTCGGCCACCGCCGACCGTAGGGCGACCTTGTCGGGGTCGGCTGCGTGGCTCGCGTACCGGTAAAGCGCGTCCAGCGATTCCGCCAGTCGCGGCACAGGTTGCCATGTGGGCGGCCCGTCCGGCCGCGTGGCCGCCGTGAGCGGTGCCAAGAGCTCGGCAATGGCGTCGTTGGCCCGCGAAGCGTGCGGCGCAATCGCGTCGCCGGCGCTGCGGCGAACCCGTGCCGGCATGTGGCCCAAGTCAGGAGGAGCGGCACGGTACAGCGAAGCCGTGCGCATGGCGTCGGATCGCTCGTCGGATCTGTCCGGCATGGCGCCCCCTGCACCGGTTGGCGTGTCGCGCGGCGTGGGCCGACCGTGGTCGGATGCCGGCTGCGCGTGGGGGCCGGCGTCCTGCACCTGGAGCGTTGCAGGCGCTGAAGTGACGTCGATGCCTGAAATGGAGCGGACGCTGTACATGGAATCTCCTGGGTTATGACCGTCGGTACGGAAACACGTAGTTCCGCCGGCCGTTCCCAGGTTCCAAGGGCTCAGCACAAGCCGCGCTTCAATCCTCGTAAGGCACCAGCGCGCCGTCGCGCCATGTGTACAGCAGCGCGGACAGGCCATAGGGCGACCGCGCCATGACCAGCGCCGCGATTTCGCGCAGCCTGCGCTGCCCTTCACGGTCCGCGCCGCCGCATACCAGCAATTCCTCGCGCGCCGGCAGGGCTACGACGGGGTCGCCCTCGATCTGTACGCGGTCGCGCCAGTCGTTCGTCAGGAACACCATGCTGGCGTCGTAGTTGCCGTCCAGGCGCACGCCGTAGCAGCCATCCCCGCCCTCGATGGTGATCTGCGGCAGCATTCGGCGCAGGTTTTCCAGCGCGAGCGGCCGCAGGTCCGAACGCTGCACGCCCATATCGGCCAAGTGGTCCGGCGCGACGTAGCTCATGGCGTCGGGACGGTCTTCCACGTAGACGGTGAGCAGCTCGTTGGTCAGCGGCTCCGACAGGAAGCGGTCTTGATCCTGTACGCCTGCCGCCTGCAGTTGCTTCGTGCTGGCGGCCAGCCACATACGCGTTTTGACCACGGGCAGGATGGCGGCGCGCCGCGTCGCGGCGTCCGGCTTGGCCCCCGCGGGAGCGGCATCCAGGTGTGCCGCGATGATGGCGTCCATGTCGGCGGGCGCCTTGACGTACGCAGCGTAGGCATTGCCCAGCGACTGCACGGCCCGGGCGCCGTCCGGCAGGGTCCAGCGGACCTGCACGGTGTCGCCATTCACTTCGGGATCGATGCCGATGCCGCCATCGGGGAACAGCGCGTGGGCGGCCCGGGCATACGCCTGGGCGAACCCGCTGGCATCCAGCACGCGCGGCGCGCGCGCGGGCAGCAGGTTTTTCAGGAAGCTCATATCGTCGTCCGTCGTGCCGCCGCCGCGGCCCGCTTCAGCGTGTCGATGAAAAGAACCGGCCCCGGCGGGGGCCGGCGCAACAGCGTCAGGTCTGGTGGTAGATTTCCGCGCCCTTGCGCACGAACTCCACCGCCTTCTCCTGCATGCCTTTCTGCAGGGCCTCCTGCTCGGCCACGCCCTGGCTGGCGGCGTATTCGCGCACGTCCTGCGTGATCTTCATGCTGCAGAAGTGCGGTCCGCACATCGAGCAGAAGTGGGCAACCTTCATGGAGTCCTTGGGCAGGGTTTCGTCGTGGAATTCCTTGGCCGTGTCGGGATCCAGGCCCAGGTTGAACTGGTCTTCCCAACGGAACTCGAAGCGCGCCTTGGACAGCGCGTTGTCGCGGATGGCCGCACCCGGGTGGCCCTTGGCCAGGTCCGCCGCATGGGCCGCGATCTTGTACGTGATGATCCCGTCCTTCACGTCCTTCTTGTTCGGCAGGCCCAGGTGTTCCTTGGGCGTGACGTAACACAACATGGCCGTGCCGTACCAGCCGATCAGCGCGGCGCCGATACCGGAAGTGATGTGGTCGTAGCCTGGCGCGATGTCGGTGGTCAGGGGCCCAAGGGTGTAGAACGGGGCCTCGTGACAGTGCTCCAGCTGCAGGTCCATGTTCTCCTTGATCATCTGCATGGGCACGTGGCCCGGGCCTTCGATCATGACCTGTACATCATGCTTCCACGCGACCTGGGTCAGTTCGCCCAGCGTCTTCAGCTCGGCGAACTGCGCTTCGTCGTTGGCGTCGTAGGCCGAGCCGGGACGCAGGCCATCGCCCAGCGAGAAGCTGACGTCGTAGGCCTTCATGATTTCGCAGATTTCCTCGAAACGCTCGTAGAGGAAGCTTTCGCGGTGGTGCGCCAGGCACCACTTGGCCATGATGGACCCGCCGCGCGACACGATGCCCGTCATGCGGTCCGCGGTCATGGGAATGAAGGGCAGGCGCACGCCGGCGTGGATAGTGAAGTAATCCACGCCCTGCTCGGCCTGCTCGATCAGCGTGTCACGGAAAATTTCCCAGGTCAGGTCCTCGGCCTTGCCGTCCACCTTCTCCAGGGCCTGGTAGATGGGCACCGTGCCGATGGGCACCGGCGAATTGCGCACGATCCACTCGCGGGTCTCGTGGATATGCTTACCCGTGGACAAATCCATGACCGTGTCGCCGCCCCACCGGATGGCCCAGGTCATCTTCTCTACTTCTTCACCGATGCCCGAGCTGACCGCCGAGTTGCCGATGTTGGCGTTGATCTTGACCAGGAAGTTGCGCCCGATGGCCATGGGCTCGAGCTCGGGGTGGTTGATGTTGGCCGGGATGATGGCGCGGCCGCGCGCCACCTCGTCACGCACGAATTCCGGCGTGATGGTGGCTGGAATGGCGGCGCCGAAGGACTGGCCGGGATGCTGCCGCAGCATGCGCTTGACCAGCTTTTCGCCTTCCGGGCCGCTGGCGCGCAGCGCGTCCAGGTAGTGCTCGCGACGCAGGTTCTCGCGGATGGCGACGAATTCCATTTCCGGCGTGACGATGCCGCGGCGCGCGTAATGCATCTGCGTGACGTTCGCGCCCGCCCGGGCGCGGCGCGGCGGGCGCTGCAGGTCGAAACGCATGGCGGTCAGCTTGGGGTCTTCCAGGCGTTCGCGACCGTAGGCGCTGGACGGCCCGGCCAGCAGTTCGGTATCCGCGCGCTCTTCGATCCACGGGCGGCGCAGTTCGGCCAGGCCGCGGCGGATGTCGATCTTGACGTCGGGGTCCGTATAGGGACCGCTCGTGTCATAGACAGTCAGGGGCGGGTTGGTTTCGCCGCCGAACATGGTCGGCGTGGCTTGCTGTTCGATCTCGCGGAAGGGGACGCGAATGTCGGCACGCGAGCCCTGCTGATAGACTTTGCGGGACTTGGGCAGGGGCGCCACCGCGGCGGCGTCCACTTCGGCCGTCGCGGCCAGGAACTTGGGATTGGCGTTCATGAAAGCTCCAAAGATGATGTATTGGAGCCGAATCGGGTTGGATTCCGGCGCGTACGCCGGAACGCTCCCAGCATCGGCATTATCCGTACTGGTACGAAGGGACTCTCTCAACCCCCGGGCGCGTGGCCATGGAGTACCCCTGCGTGCATCCGACAGTATAGAAGACGAGGCGGCGGCATTACATCTGGAAGCAGTCTCCTGTGGGATGGGCCTTGCGTCCCCTGTACACTTTTTTGTTACTGCCGGCCCGCAAGCCGGTATCACGGCCTTCAATCAACAATAGGAAACTGTCATGCACATACAACTCCGTACCCTGGCGCCCGCGATGTTGATGGCCACGGTGCTTCTGGCCGGGTGCCAGACGCCGGGCAACAAGACGGCCGGCGGTACCACGGCCCCGGACCAGGCGGCCACCACGCCTGCCACGCCTTCCACGTCGACGCCATCCACCCAGACGCCCGCGAGCGCGTCGGTGGGCTTCTATATTGCGCAGACCCAGTCCGCGCCCGACCTGATGGAAGTGAAGCTGGCCGACGCCTCCGTGTATGTGCAACGGCAACCCGTGCTGACCCGCGCGGACTTGACTGAAGCCGCCGCCCTGGTGGACCGGCAGGGCAAGAATTTCGTCGGCTTGCGGTTTACCCCCGAGGGCGCACGCAAGCTTGCCGATGTAAGCACGCAGAATGTCGGCAAGCTGCTGGTGCTGGTGGTCAACGGCCAGCTCGTGGCCGCCCCGCGGATCGCCGAGCCGCTGAACCGCGGCGTGCTGGCATTCGGCGTCGATACGGCGCAAACGGCCAACGAGATCGCGGCGCGCGTGCGAGGCGATGCGCCCGCCGCGGCCGGTGGCGCCGCGCCGTCATCGGCCCCGGCGTCGGCACCCGCAACGGCGCCTTCCAATACGCGCGGTTCCTCTTCGCCCGCGCGTTGAGATTCCTGCCGCGGCCGCGCTTCATCGCTGGCCGCGGCAGTAGTGTGGATCCCGCCATGGCTTGCCTGCGGGGCCGCGTCCTTGTGATGATGCGGTGAACCGTTCCCTATCGCGCCCGGCGCATCAGTCGCCGCGGCGCGGTTTGCTTTTTGGCCGGGCGGCGGCGTAGTTGGCGTGGCAGGCGTCGACGAAGGCGCCGACCATGGTCTCCAGATGCCGCTTGTCGCGGGCGGTCAGGCCGTCGTAGCGGTTGCGGGGAATATTCGCGAAAGGCCATTCGCCGCCCTTGCGCGCTTCACTGAACCCGCCCTGATTGATGTCTTCCATCACGGCGTACCGGCTGCTTGCCGGCGTGTTGCCGTATCCGTCCGCGGCGCGTTCCATCGGCCCCTTGCCGGTGTCCAGCCACTGTGCTTCCACACCCAGTGTCGCGGCCAGCTTGAAGAGGCCGCGGCTCGACTGCCGTTCGCCGCTTTCGTAGCTGGCGACCGCGCTTTGCGAAAGGCCTGCGAGCCGCGCCAGCTCGGCCTGGGTGTAGCCGCGTAGTACGCGTACTCGCCTCAATCGGTCTGAAAATGTCTTCACGGGCCGATTGAAGCTTGCGCGTCAACCACGTTGGTGTTTATATAAATCACGTTCGTGGTTTTGTCGTATACGGGAGGATTCAAATGATCGACGATCGGAACGTCATCGTGCTGCAGGATGCGCGGGCGCTCCGGGACAGTCTTGTCCAGGAATTGGCCAGCCACGATTTCGCGGTGCGCAGTTGCGGCAGCCTGCAAGGTTTCCAGCAGCTTCAGGCCATGCATCCGGCACCTTTGGTCGTGCTGGTGGGGGACCCGGACAGCCTGGCTCGCAATGCATCGCACATACGCAAGATCGCACAGGGTGTTGCCATCGTCGCGCTGGGACCCGGCAGCGAAACGGGCTGGCGCAAACGCATCATGGGTGCCGGCGCCGACGCCTGCCACGTGGTTTCCATCGATGTTCCGGAGCTGGTGGCAGTGCTGTGGTCATGGGGGCGGCAAGCCACGTCGGCCATGGAATTGCATGGCGCCGGCGTTGCCGGGGCCGGGGCCGGGGCCTCCGCCTCCACAGGCGGATGGCCCTGGCGTACGCGCTCCGCACCCGCATGGCGGCTCAGCGCCAATGGGCGCGTGCTGGCCACCCCACAGGGGCGCACCTTGCCCCTTACCGGTTCGGAAAGCGGGTTTCTTACTCGCATGGCGGCCAGCGAAGGTCAGTTGCTGCGTCGGGAAGACCCGGCCCTGGACTGTCCCACGGGCCCCGCTCGTCCCGGCAATGCGCAGGATCCGCGCAGCGTCGATGTCCTCGTCTCGCGGCTGCGCCGCAAGGCGCGGCATGCGGGCATCGAATTGCCACTGCTCGCCGTGCGCGGCTGTGGCTATCTGTTCGTGGAATCGCTCGACACGCACACCGCGACTGTTCTGCCATGTCGCTCATTGCCATCGTAAAGAGTCGTCGGCTTCCGGCCCCACGGTGCTGGCGCTTCAACGCTTGTACGCGTTCCCAACGTGCACAGCCTCAAGCTTTAACGTCCCAACGTCTCACATCCCGACGCCCTGCGCTCACGGCCCTGCGGGCTGGCAGTTGAAGCCACCCCGATACCGACATAGGGCTGCACGAGCGGCATCATAGAGCGTCCGAGGCGAAACACCGCACCTTGCTCGGCATGATCGGCCACGCCGATCGTGACATTCGTAAATTCCCGTTTCCCATCAGCGCTCCGGCGGCGCCCGGGTGCGGCGCTATCTCGGCGCACCGGATACGCGCGCCCGAGCGGCGCCGGCACGCGCCTACGCCGCCCTTGGAAACGAAAATCCCTGCCCGGTGGCGACAGGGCAGGGATGCGGGCTTGCATAGGTGCCGCGTTTCTTGCTTGCTCGCTGGCACAATCACGAAGTTCCGGCCGGGCGCGCTTACCGCAGCCCCGCCGGCGTTTTACTTGGCGGCGTTGACCATATATTCGACGGCTGCGCGGATATCGGCTTCCGACGCATTGGCCGCGCCACCCTTGGGCGGCATCGCACCCTTGCCGGTAATGGCCGTCTTGACCATCGCGTCCATGCCGGTCTCGATGTACTTGGCCCACGCGGCCTTGTCACCGAACTTCGGCGCGCCGGCCACGCCGGTGCCGTGGCAAGCGAAGCACGTTGTCTTGTAGAGCTTTTCGCCGTTGGGATTGACGGTGGCCTGCTGCGCGGGCGCGGCGGCCTGGGCGGGCGGCGCGGGCGTGGGGGCAGGGGCCGCCGTGCCGGTGGACGGCGGAGTTGCCGGAGCGGCCGCGGGCTGCGCCTTGGCCTGGGCTTGCGCGGGAGCAGCCGCCTGTCCCTGGTTGGCCGCAGGCTGTTCCGGCGCCGCCGGTTCCTTGAGCGATCCGCCGGATTTGTTCGCCATGAACACGACCGCACGGGCGACTTCATAGTCGCTCAGGGACGGGTTGCCGCCCTTCGGAGGCATGGCGCCCTTGCCGTGCAGCGCGATCTGCATCATGGCATCGAAACCTTCCTTGATGCGCGGCGCCCAGGCGGCGTTGTCGCCTACTTTGGGGGCCCCTGCCACACCGGCCGTGTGGCACGAACTACAGACGGAACTGAAAACCTGTTCGCCGGTCTTAAAGACTTTCGGGGCGTTCGCATCCACCAGTTCGAAGGCGGCCACGGGGGCAATCCGCTTGTCGATGGCTTCCGGGGTCAGGGCATTGGACCCGGCGCCGGCCCGGCCATAAGAGGCCACCATGTTGACCAGCATCAGGATGATGATGATCGGGACCAGGAAGGCCAGAATCACCGTGACGATCAACTGCTTCGGGGTCTTGATGAGTGAGGCGTGTTCTTCTACGTGTTCCTGCTCTTTGCTCATAACCTAATCCTGCTGTCGGGTACCGGGGCGCCTGGGGCGGATAAGTAGCGCAAGCCGAAGAGGGCTGTCGCCCGTGGCCTGCGTGGGTGCAAACGCTGGATTATATAACGCGGGGTCCATGGCCTGCCCCAAGGCAGGGCATGCATGCGTTCGGCCGCGCTTCGTCGCGGTGCAGCATCGCGTCTATCGCGGTGTGTGCATGGGCTGCGCGGTGCTGCGGCTGGCCGCGTACCGGTGGACGCGACGCCAAGCGCCGAGGCGTTACGCTCGGCGTTCCCCTTCGGTCGGCGACCCTGCCGGAGGCATGAGCGGTGACGTGCGATCAGGCGGCAATCGGGAGCGGGTAGATCGGACAAGGCGCTCATCGCCCGCCCGTGTAGCTGAGCTGGGCTGGCATGCCGTAATGTTGCTCCGACGGGGTCGCGGCAGAGCGCCCGGAGCGGCGCCAAGCATGGAATCGTGATTTCGGTACAATACTGCCTCTTCGCGCCCGTAGTTCAATGGATAGAATGAGAGTTTCCGAAGCTCTTGATACAGGTTCGATTCCTGTCGGGCGCGCCAAGAATCACTGGGTCAGGCGTGGCGTGTGGCCATCGCGTGACCGGCAACGGATAGCTCTATCTCCTTGAACAGCAGCTCCGTCAGCTAGGCGGGTGGCCGCGAGTGGCGGCACCTGATTCTTCGCACCCCACCGTTACCAGCCATCGCCCCGAAGGCCTGCGCGTGCCACGTGCGCGCCAGGTACGAGCCAAGCGCGAGTGTTTTAGCGGCATGGAGTCTCGCTTCGCTCCCTCACTTTTACACGTCCGCTTGTGCTCGATGCTTGTGGCGCCGCGCCGCTTCCGTTGCCCCATCCGGTGGCGACGCTGCACGACGAGCGCGATATCGCGCCAATCTCTTCGCCGCATGCGCTCTCAGCGCAGGTCGGATCGCGCAACGTTCCTTCAAGCATGCACCTTTGCAGCTATCGCGTGAGGGCGAGAGGGTCCGTTAATCGGGCCTTCTCATGCGCTTGCGCGGAACAGGTGCGCAGCCATCGTTACCGACCGCACTTCACGGTTTTTGCCATGCCATTGGTGATGCCGACAACACGAGAGCGGAGACGAGATGCATCTGTTTAAGCGAGACCTCACAGCCCTTATTCTGGCTAGTGCCACCTTGTCCTGGGGCGCGATGGCGTCTGACCAGGAAGCGGTATACCCGCAGCGGCCGGTTACGCTGGTGATTGGTTTCCCAGCTGGCGGTAATGCCGATGCGCTGGCCCGCCTTCTGGCTCGCTACATGGGGCCGCCACTCGGACAGAAAGTGATTGTCCAGTACAAGCCAGGTGCCGGCGGCAATATCGGCGCCGAATATGTCGCCCGCACGACGCCGGACGGCTACACGATCTTTCTTGGCGCACGCCCACACACCATACACAAAACGATGTATGGGCATATGAAGTATGACTTCTCACGCGACCTGGTTCCCGTCGGTTTGGTAGCGACGGTACCGTTCATCATGGTGACCGGCACGCATACCCCGATTGCTACCGTGCAAGATGTTGTCAGAATAGCCCGAACGTATCCTGGCGTTCTGAGGTGTGCGTCTTCCGGGGTGGGGACGACCTCTCATCTGCTTTGCGAGCTGCTACAGCAGGAACTGGATATAGACATCGAGCATGTGCCGTACAACGGTGGTGCGCAGCCGTTGATAGACGTGATGGGCGGTCGTATAGACATATACATTTCGACCGTTGCGGAAGCGCAGCCGCACATACAGGCCGGCAAACTCAGGCCGGTAGTCGCAATGTCTTCCGTGCGGATATCGGCAATGCCGTCTGTGCCTACGCTGGACGAGGCCGGCGTGTCGGAACTGTCAGGGCTTGAGCTTGGAGGCTGGAGCGGCCTGCTCGTGCCGGCCGGCACGCCACCTCATGTGATCGCAAAACTCAATCAATCAATCAACGCGGCCTTGCTGGACCCTAATCTGCACGATGCTATGGCGCAACTGTCCTTTGCTACTCCACGGCAACCCAATACGCCGATGGCGTTCAAGGCGCTGATCGTCGAAGAGACCGAACGTTGGAATGGCGTTCTGCGGATGCGCAATATCAAGCCGCTGCACTGACCGCTGGTGGTGCCGACGTCCATCACGGGATGGCGCATTGGGCCCCGGCGGGCGTACTACCTTGAACGAGCATCGCCCTACGGCTTGGATCGACCCACGTTGGTCTTCCCGCCGTCCAACCCGAGTGTCCAAAGGACGCAGGATAAGGATTCTACGGATCGCACGGATACAGTCTCATCTCGGATCGAAACACATCGCCTTCCTGGCCAAGGCGTCTGTCTTTGCTCCTATCGGCTGACGCCAAGAGGATCCTAGCCCGCAGTTTCATGCTCGCGCGGAACAGGTTCCCAACCACGGTTACCGACCGCACTTCACGGCGGTTGCCATGCCCTTGGTGACACCGATAACACGAGAGCGAGACGAATGAACCTGTTTAAGCGAGACCTCACGGCCCTTGTCCTGGCCGGTACTACGTTGTCTTGGGGCGCGATGGCGGCTGATCAGGAGGCGGTCTACCCACAACGCCCGGTTACTCTGGTGATTGGTTTTCCAGCTGGCGGTAGTGCCGATGCCCTCGCCCGCCTTCTTGCTCGCCACATGGGGGAAGCATTAGGGCAGAGAATGATTGTCCAGCACAAACCCGGTGCAAGCGGCAACATCGGCGCCGAATATGTCGCGCGCGCAGCGCCGGACGGCTACACGATCCTTCTAGGGGCAAGGCCACATACCATCCACAAAACGATGTATGGGCACATGAAGTATGACTTTTCACGGGATCTGGTTCCTGTGGGTCTGGTCGCCACGGTACCATTTGTCATGGTGACGGGTACGCATACGCCGATCGCGACAATCCAGGATGTTGCGAGAATTGCGAGAACTTATCCAGGCGTTCTGAGGTGCGCGTCTGCTGGGATGGGTACAACGCCGCACCTGCTTTGCGAATTGCTACAACAGGAAATGGGTATCGAAATTGAGCATGTGCCGTACAACGGCGGGGGACAGGCGTTGATGGACGTAATGGGTGGTCGAATAGACATATATATAGGCACCGTTGCCGCGGCGTTACCCCACATCCAGGCGAATAGACTAAGGCCGATCGTCGCAATGTCTCCAGCACGGATCCAGACAATCCCTTCTGTGCCGACGCTCGATGAAGCTGGCGTGTCGGAATTGTCTGGCCTGGACCTTGGCGATTGGGGCGGCCTGTTGGCGCCGGCCGGAACGCCACCTCATGTGATCGCAAAACTTAATCGTTCAATCAACGCTGCCTTGATGGACCCACAGTTGCACGATGCAATGGCGCAACTTTCCTTCGCTACGCCGCGGCAACCCAACACGCCGATGGCATTCAAGGCGCTGATCGTCGAAGAGACCGAACGGTGGAATGGCGTTCTGCGAATGCGCAATATCAAGCCGCTTCACTGAACCGCCGGCCATGCCGACGCCCATCACCGGATGGCGCGGTCGGCTCCCGTCGGCGCAATATCTCAAACCAGCTTTGCCCTATGGCTTGACTCGGTTCACTCCTATCTTCCTGCGGGACTCGGTGGGGCCGCGAAGGAGCGCCAGCAACACGTTTCCGCCCGTGCCCGCAGGTTGACACGTCGGCGGGACTCGATGTTCAGCGCGCCATCCAAAAGGCGCTGTCCGGCCCGCATACCGGCGCGCCATTGCAAAAGCTAGGCTGTCCTTGCACCCTCGCTGAGGGTAAGCTGCACGCATTCCGGACTCGGACCGAAGCGGGAGAACCACATGCCACATTCAAGACGATGGCTGGAACATGCCGCCGCGCTGCGCCTGGGCAGTATGACGACCTTGCTCTTCGTCCTGGTGCTGAGCGTGTTCGTTGCGCCGGTCGCGGTGCCGCCGGACTCCGGCGCGGGCCAGATCGTCGAAGACATTCTTATCTCCCTGATCCTGGTCAGCGGGGCGATCGCCGTGTCCGACCGGCGCTTGGCGTTCATCCCGCTGACTCTGGTGGCCGTGGTGGTAATCGCCGTGCGTTGGGCGGGCTGGTTTTTGCCCTCCGGGTCGGCGGAACTGCGCGCCGTCGCCTTGCTCTTCGCGCTGTTGATGCTGGCCCTGGTGATCAGCGCGAAGGTGTTCGGCAAGGGCGCCAAGGTGCGCGATCGCTTGTGGGGCGCGATCGCGCTCTACATGCTGCTCGGCATTATCTGGGCCGCAGCCTATGAAATCGTCGGCCTGCGCGATTCCGGCGCCTATACCGGCCTGGACGGGCACGGACACAGCAGCCGTGCATATCCGTGGGTGTGGATCTACTTCAGTTTCTCCACCCTGACCACCGTGGGGTATGGCGACATCACGCCAGTGGCGCGGGTAGCCCGATCGCTGTCCAACCTCGAAGCATTGATCGGCCAGCTTTATCCGGCCATCGTCCTGGCGCGGCTGGTTTCCTTGCCGGCGGAAGATACGAAATCGGACGAGGAATAGGGTGCGATCCGCTCGGGTCAAGACCGCGATCGCACCGATGTATCGGTGCGGGGCCGGGATGGCCGGACGTCGCCGCGGGCAGGGCCTATGGGTACACAGGCCGTGGCGGCGGCTGTCCTTCCTGCAGTAGCGCTCGCGCTGACGAAGGCTAACGCATAGCCTGCAACAGTTCTACCAGTTCGGCGGCGGGCATCACGTCCGCATACTTGCTGGCCATGTCGAACAGGTTCACCGCGTGGGATACCTGCGAGCGATCGTAGACGGCATCCTGTGGCACCACCACCTTGTAGTTCAGCGCGCAGGCATCGACGACCGTGGCCCGGACGCAGCCGCTGGTCGTGCAGCCCGTCACCACCACCGTGTCCACACCCAGCCCGACCAGGTAGCTCGCCAGCGCGGTGCCATGGAACGCGCTGGCCTGGTGCTTGGGTATCTGGATGTCGCCTTCCTGCGGCCGCACTTCCTGGACGAAATCGTAGTCAGGCGCGGATACGTCCATGACTCCGGGGACCTTGGCTTCGAACTGGCCACGATCATGCGAGCGCTTGGGCGCCACGTGCGGGTAGAGGACGGGGGCGCCGATTCTGCGGAACGCCGCCAGCAGATGCGCGATATGGGGCACCGCCCGCCAACCGTATTCGCCGCAGCTTGTCGACATGGTCTCGATGGCTTTCTCGATAGGCATGGGCTCGTAGCCCATCGACCGGTATTGCACATCGATGACCAGCAGGACGGGCCGCCGGCCGATTCCGGTCGGTGTTCCCCAACCCGCCTTGCGGTAGATCTCCAGTTCGCTGTCAGGGATGATCCCATCCCAGGGACGCGCGCGTTTTCCAAGAACCTCGGTCATGATGTCAGATCTCCACGGACGTCGCGTCGTACTGCAGCAGCCAGTCGTAGCGTTCGCGGACGGCTTCGGTGGACCATTGCTCGTTGATGTAGGGCCATGCGGTTTCGCTATTGCCAAGCTCGGGGCTATGGAAGATGCCGAACATGTTCAGGGATTCGGCCTTGGTGCGATTCGCGCGTTCCACGCGGGCGCGGTCGTAGCGCTTCAGCGCCTGGGGAATGTCGCCGGGGTCTTGCTCCAGGCAGCGCGCCAGGACGTAGGCGTCTTCCATCGTCAGGTTCACGCCCATGCCCAGATACGGCGTCATGGAATGGCAGGCGTCGCCAACCAGGGTGACCTGTCCCTGGGACCAGGTTTCGAGCGGATCCCGCACGAACAGGCCCCACCGGAACAGATTCTCCGATCCAACAAACAAATCGATGATGTCCTGATGCCAGCCTTCGAAGTCCTTCAGCGCGTCGGCCAGATCGCCTTTCTCCGACCAGGATTCGGTGTGCCATGTGTCGCTGTCGACCTGCGCGGAGAAGCTGACGAAGAACTCGCCATTGCGCTGGACGGGGTAGGTCGTGACGTGCGCGGTCGGCCCTACCCAGGTGGAGGCCAAGGGTTCGCGGTGCTGGGGCTTCAGCTTGGTCATGGGCGCCAGGCCGCGCCAGGCGAGGGCGCCGGTATAGCGCGCCGGCGCAGGGCCGAACATGGACTGGCGGACGCGGGAGTGCGCGCCGTCGCAGCCGACGACCACGTCGCCTTCGATATGGCGGCCGTCATCGAGCAGCAAACGCGCGCGGCCATCGACCGTTTCGGCGCCCACCGAGCGGACGCCGAAATGCACGGCGTCGGGCTTGAGCGCAACAACGGCTTCGTACAGCACGCGCTGCAGTTCTGCGCGCAGCACCTGGATCAGCGTATGGTCGGCCTTCGATGCCGTGTCGCCGCGGTTGTAGACCGATTTCCCTTCGCCGGTTTTCCAGTAGCGGATCAGGCGATCCTGCGGAGGCAGGTTGATCGCTTCGAGCTTTTCCTTCAGGTCCAGCGCCGCCATGACCCGGGCGCCATTGGCCGAGATCCACAAGCCCGCGCCCACTTCGCGCAGCTCCGGCGATTGTTCGTAGATGTCGACGTCAAAACCTTTCTTCAGCAGCGCGAGCGCAAGCGTCAAGCCTCCCATCCCGGCACCCGCGATGATCACGTGCGTTCGAGGTCGGTTGTTCTTGGAGTCGGACATGGGTTCTCCTATTGGTAATTGGATGGGTTATGGATGAGGTCCATGACGGCCTCAAGAATCTTTACGTAGCCGGTGCATCTGCAGATATTGCCGCGCAGATAGTGGCGCACGGTCTCCTCCGATGGCTTGTCGTGGCGCGCCAGCATCGCCTTGACCGCCAGGATCATGCCGGGCGTGCAGAAGCCGCACTGCAGGGCGCCATGTGCAATGAAAGCGCGCTGGACGGGGTCCAGGCGTTTGCCGTCGGCCAGCCCTTCGATGGTGGTGACTTCGCGCTCATGCGCGTCCGCGCACAGCGTCGTGCAGCTGGAGGTCGGATTGCCGTCCACCAGCACCGTGCAGGCGCCGCAGACCTGCACGTCGCAGGAACGCTTGGTGCCCTTGAGCTGCAGCCGATCGCGCAGCACGTCGATCAACATTTCGCAAGGCTCGACTTCAACGGAGGTAGCCGTGCCGTTGACCTTGAGATCCACGCGCATCATGGGAAATTCGGATTCGCTATGGTTCATGGCAGGCACGCCTTGATGGCCCGTTCGGCAAGAACGGAAACCAGATGTCGTTTGTAATCGGCGCCCCCGTGCAGATCGTCATGGGCGTCGATGGCTACCGCGTCAGCCGCGACCGCATCCCGCAGACGCGTCCATATTTCTTCGGCAGGAAGTTCCGCAGCCAGGTCCTCGGCGGCCTCTTCGGCACGGGCCAGGCGGACAGGGCTGGCGGATATCGCGCCCGCCCACAGGCTGAGCCGTTGCGCGTTATCGGTCGACCAGACGGCCGCGACTCCGACGGCTGGCCGCTCGGTATGGCCGAAGGACCGATAGGCCGATCGCGTGCCGGTCGATTGCGGCGCGACTTCTATGGAAGCCAGGACCTCGTCGTCCTCGCGAGCGGTCGCGAACTCGCCCAGATGGAAATCCCGGGACGGCACCTCCCTCTGACCCCCTGGGCCGAGCAGGACCACCCAGGCGTCCAAAGCGCACAGCATGGTCGGCGCGTCGGCGTGCGGTTCGGCGAAGCACAGTACGCCGCCCAGCGTGCCCGCGATCCGAACGCGGATGTTGGCCACATGCTCGCTGAGCTCGGCATATCCCGGCAGCGAGTCGCGGATGATCGGGTCGTTCGCAATGGTGTCGTGCGATGTCAGCGACCCTATCGATATCGTGCCGTCGTCTCTCAGGCGGACACCCTTGAGCGCGGCGATCTGCTTCAGGTCGATGACATGCTCGTAGCGCAGCACGTGGGCTTTGAGGGCGACAAGAAGCTCGGTGCCGCCGGCATGGAATGTCGCGGCATCGCCATGCGCGGCTTTCAGCCTGATTGCTTCGTCCAGGTCCTTCGGCCGATGCAGGAAGAATTTCTTGGGCCGCATCAGCTACCCCGCTTGCCCAGGCTGGCGGCCACGCCCAGCAAGGGAGCGGCGAGCCACCACCACGGCGACTCCCCGAAGGCGACGGCGCCATGCGCGACGCCGATGGCCACAGCGACGTTGATGCCCAGGCGCGGCCAGAGGAAGACCAGTTCGGTTACGCCGCTCCTGGGGCTGCCCGCGGCCGGCGCCGTATGAGGAGGCGGCAATCGTTCCGCGGAGGGGCGCTGTGGGGGTATTCCGGCGTGACCACGCATGTCGGCGGCATCCCCGGTGGATCCCGGCGCCACGCCGCGCGGCGGGATGGGTTGCGCTTCCGATGGTGAGGCCGATGCTGTTCCCAGGGCTGTGCTTGGGGTGCCAGCCGGGGTCGTGGACGCACTACCCACCGTCGCGGACTGACTGCCGTCCAGATGCGCCAGCTCCGAGCGCAGGCGCGCCTCGAATTCTGCGAACAATTGCTCCGACCGCTTGCGCACGATCGGATAGCCCAGGGACGCCAGGCGCCCGGCCACCTGCATACTGGCGCTGACGTCCAGCTTGCACAGCACGTCATCGCCATCGCGTTGCTCATCGAGATTGACCACCATCCGGACATCGATGGTGGTGCCGGTCGCCTTATCGGTACCTATCGCCTTGAGCGACACCTGCCGTTCGATCTCGTAGGAATCGATGTCGATGCGGGTAGGCACTTCAAGCTTGAACGGACCGATCTTCTGCCTCATGACGGCGGAAAAGGTTTTGAGCTTCTCCACCTCCACGACGTTCTCGCAGCCGGGGATAAGGGTGGCCACCCGCTTTACGTCGAAAAAGATGGCCCACAGTTGCGAGGCGGTCGCGGGCAATAGCGCATCAATTCTGAAGTCCATGGCGTCGGTGTTATTTGTTGGTCAGGTTCTTGTCTCTCAACGCGCGCCAGACGCGTTCCGGGGTCAGCGGCAGCTCTTTCAGCCGGATGCCCCATCTCTGGAACAGGGCATTGGCCACGGCGGGCGCCACAGGCAGGATCGCTCCTTCGCCGCCCCCGCGTGCGCCGAACGGGCCGGGCCCGTCGCCGCTTTCTATCAAGGTAGTGCCGACGTGGTCGGGAACTTCCTCCATCGTCGGAACCTTGTAATCAAACAAAGTCCCGTTCACGACCTGGCCGTCCTCGTAGAGGTATTCCTCCGACAGCGTGTGCCCCAGGCCCATCACCATGGCCCCTTCGTCCTGGCCTTCGGCGGCCTTGGGGTTGATCACATGGCCAAGATCGGCGGCGCCTGCTGCGCGCAGGATGCGGATGGCGCCGGTGCCTTCGTCGACCGCGATCTCGAACGCGCCAGCGCCGGTTTCCCAGAACAGGGGCTGGAGCTTGAAAGCGCCGTCCCTGGTGTTCGGGTTGACGCGGCCCACGCCCAGGAACTCGCCGGCGGCCATGCCGTTGAAGCGCCGCAGCAGCTCCATGAAGGCGATCGAGCCATCCGGCCCTTCGACGGCCCCCTCCACCAGCTTGTAGTCATCCGGCGATCCGCCCAGCACCTGCGCGGCGGTCTCGCGGACCTGGCGCAGAATGTCTTCGCAGGCCAGTTGCACGGCCAGACCGATGATGACGGTCGAGCGGCTGGCGCCGGTGCCCCAATCGTAGGGGGCCTGCAAAGTGTCCGGCTGCGCGACGGCGATCATCCTGAGCGGCTGGTCGAGCATCCTGGAGGCGATGATGCGCAGAACGCCGCGGCTGCCTTGCCCGATCTCGACCGTATTTGCCGAGACGTTGACCGAGCCGTCTGCGCGCAGGCGGACGATGGCGCCACCGATGGGCATGATCCCTGGGTCCGTCGCGCCGACGGCCACGCCCAGTCCCCGGCGCCCTTCGTATTTGGGCTGCGGCAGGTTTTTCAGCGTATCGAGGGCCGCGCGCAGCGAGCGTCGCATATCGACGTCGATGGGCCGCAGGTCATGTTTCAGCGTCTGGCCTTTCTCCGCCAGGTTCAGCATGCGGAACTCGATGGGGTCCTGGCCCATGGCATCGGCGATGATGTCCATCTGCGACTCGGTGGCCCATACGGCCTGCGGACCGCCGATCGAGCGGAAGGCCGCGCCGGGCACGGTATTCGTGTAGACGCCTATGGCTTCGAGTCGAAGATTGGGTATGTGATAAGGCCCGATCGCGCGGATCGCAGCCTTGACCGCGATGGCCGGCCCGGTATCCGCGTAGGCGCCGCCGTTCACCACCGCGCGCACCGCCTTGGCGACTATCCTGCCGCTTTGGTCGACGGCGGTCTTCAGCGTTACTTCGGCGTCCAGGCGACGGCATGTGAGCATGGACTCGGCGATCGTCAGGCAGACGCGGACAGGCGCGCGCGCTTTCCACGACAGCGCCGCGACCAGCGGGTCGATCTTCACCGACGCCTTGCCGCCAAAGCCGCCGCCGACATAAGGGGAGTGCACGCGTACGCAGGCCAGGGGCACGCCCAGTACTTCCGAACACACGCGCTGGATGGCGGTGGGCGTTTGGCCGCCGCTCCATAGCTCCAGGGAGTTCGGCTTCCAGTGCGCGACGCAGACGTGCGGTTCCATCGCGTAGTGGAAAACCATCGGAAAGGTGAAGGTGTCCTCGAAAATCTTTACATCGCTCTGGAAGACCTTATCGACGTCGCCGCTTTCATAGGACCACCGCTGAAACTGATTGGTCCCCGGCACCGGCGTGCAATGACCCTTGAAGTAATAGTCCTTGAGGACATCCATCTCTTCGTGGACCAGCGCCGCGCCTTCCCCCAGTGCCTCCTGGACGGTCGTCGAATGCGGCAGCGTCTCGTAGGCCACGACGATGGCGTCGACGGCCGCCTCCGCGGTGGCTTCGTCGATCGCCGCCACCGCGGCGACGGGGTCGCCCACATAACGCACCTTGTCCAGCGCGATCACAGGACGATCGCGCAGCGACAATCCCCAGCGGATCTCGGTACCGGGCAGATCCTTCAGGTCATCGCCCGTCAGGATGGCCACGACGCCCGGGATGGCGAGCGCCGCGCTCACGTCCAGCCTCGCGATGCGTGCATGCGGCACCGTGCTGCGCAGGATCTTTCCGTGCAGCATGTTCGGTACCGCCACGTCGCTGGCGTAGGTCGCCGCGCCGGTGACCTTTTCCAGATAGTCTGCGCGCGGCTCGGTACTGAGTGAGAACTGGGGCTTGGGATGCATGGAAGGGTCCCCGTTTAGTCTTCGAGCGAGATCTTCGAGCGCGTGATGACGTCCTTCCACAGAGCGGTTTCTTCCGCTTGCCGCTTCACGAGGGCCTGGGGCGTGCTGGAGGCGGGCTCGACGCCGACAGCGCCCAGCCGTTCCTTCACTTCCTTCGACGCCATTGTCTTCGCGATTTGCGGGACCAGCTTGTCGATGACGTTCTGGGGGACGCCTTTGGGCGCGTACAGGGCGAACCAGGTGACGGCTTCGAAGCCCGGCAGCACGGTTTCGCCCAGGGTCGGAACGTCGGGCAGGGCTTCCGATCGCTTCGTTGTCGTGACGGCCAGGGCTTTCAGCTTCCCCGACTTGATGTACGACAATACCGCGGGTCCTTGCTCGATCGCCATGACGACGCGTTCGGCGATCAGGTCCACGACCATCGGCGAACTGCCCTTGTACTGCACCGGGAAAACATCGATGCCTGCACGTTGTTTGAAGAGCTCCATGAATACGTGCTGCGAGGTGCCGGTACCCGCCGATCCGTAACCGTACTTCCCGGGATTCTTTTTAAGGAAATCGAGCAGTTCCTGGATCGTATTGACCGGCAGCGTGGACGGCACGACGACGTACGAAGGGTTGAAGCCCAGGATGGAGACCGGCTCGATCTTCTGATAGACGCCGTCCATCCGCTTGCTCAACAGCGGCAGCACCGAGAACATCGACGAGGCGCCGATAAGCATGGTGTAGCCGTCGGCCGGCATCCGCGACACGTAGTCCGCGCCGATGATCCCCGATGCGCCCGCGCGGTTGTCCACCACCACGGACTGGCCCAGCTCGCCCAGGCCGGCGGCGACGGAGCGCGCGTACAGGTCGGTGGCGCCGCCTGGCGGGTAGGGCGCCACGATGGTGATCGGCTTGCTTGGATACGTATCGGCTTGGGCCGTGCTCATCAGGCAAATGCCGCATGCCAGGCCGGCCAGGAGCTTTTTCCATCCTGAGTGGTTCATCGTTGATTTCCCCTTGGAAGTTGTCCGGACGCGTCGCCGGCGCAATGCCGCCTGTGCGTCCGTTCTGACTAGAAGAACTGTATTCTGCAGAACGGTACGCTACAATGTCAACTAGGACATGCACTAGATCAGGCGAAAAATGTCGGAAGAACCGGAAAGCGACACAAAGGCGGGTGGCGTCGCGGCGGTGGAACGAGCGATCGCGATACTCAACGCCTTCCGCGCGGGAGACAGTTCGCTATCGCTGAACGAGCTCGCGCGGCGAACCAAGATGTACAAAAGCACCATCCTGCGTTTGCTGACGACCTTGGTTCAGGAACACTGCATCGTGCGGCTGGACGACGGCAGCTATCAGCTGGGGTCGATGCTCTTGCATTGGGGCGGGCTTTATCAGTCGGCCCTGCGTCTGGACGACCATGTGCCGCCTATCCTGCGCCGCCTGGTGCAGGAGACCGAAGAAGGCGCTTCTTTTTTCACACGCGAAGGCGATCACCGCGTTTGTCTTTTCCGGGTGGATTCGCCCCGGTCGATACGTGACCATATCCGGACGGGAGACCTGGTGCCGCTCGATAAGGGCGCCGCCGGACGGGTGCTTACCGCGTTCGATCCCACGATGACTCCGCCGTCGAGGACGCCGGAGCAGCCTTACATCATTACGGTGGGCGAACGGGAACCGGATATCGCCGCGATTGCCGCGCCTGTGTTCGGCCCGCAGAAGAATTTGCGCGGAGCCTTGGCCCTGTCCGGGCCGGCCGCACGGTTTTCGGTGGAGTTGCTGCCTTCGATGTCCGCGCGCCTGTTGGCGGCCGCGGCCGATCTTACGCGTCGGCTGGGCGGCGATGCTTCGATATTCGAGAGCTGGCACGCCAAGAGCAGGCCAGCGGCGTTGGGGGAAGCAGCGGGCTAGGGCGATATCGCCCCCCGTTGCGCGGCGCGCGGTTCAAGCATGACGATCGACGCGCATTTCGGGATGGACGACATCGCCATCCTTCAGGATCTGCGTATCGTCCAGCCAAAGGCTGCATAGGCGCATCGGCAGGTCCAGGTGGCATGCCGTGTCGTTATCCCCGCCGACTTCCAGGTTCGGCCCCAGCGAGAAAAGCACATTGCCATAGAAGGCCAGCGCGTTCATGACGTGCTCCGACGGCAATTGCCGCGTTACCGCGAACTGGTACCAGCGTGCTTTCTCGTTCAGTCCCCAGCCTATGTGCGAGACCGCATAGGCCCGATCGTCATCGAAGCTTTTGATGTAGCTGTCGATGAGATGCGCGTCCACGCCGGCGCCGGATATGTCGACCACATTCCCGTCCTTGATCTTCAAGGTGACCGGCGTTTCCACGTATTTTTTGAAGGCGCAAAGGATATCGCCCGGCTGCAGGACGACAGTGCCGTTTACGCCGCCATCGTTGCCCTGCGTAAAGGAAAATCCCGACGGAAAGTGGTCCCACCGGCCGGCTTCATGGGTGTAGCCGTATTCGGAGATCACCGGATACTGGCCCAACTGGTAAGTGACGTCGGTGCCGGCGGCGGAGGTGAACCGCAGCTGCTTCGCTTGTTCCATGATGCCCTTGGCATATTCGACGCGCCGCCGCAAATCTTCCGTGGGGAACATCTGCTTCAGGACATGAAAGGGCTCCATCACACGAAGGATGCGCACGCCGGCAGCCTGGATTTCCGCCTGTTCGCGCGAAAACAGCAGCCCGACCATATCGATCACCATGTCGGCTGACTTCAGTGTGCGCATGGCAAGTTCATTGCCGACCAGCGGATGGCGGCCTTGCACGCCCACGGCATTTCGCTGCTCCCGGCGTACGTTCAGATTGAAGGTCTTCGCGCCCAGGCTCTGGGCCGCCGCCATGAAGGCATAGGCGTTCTCCTGCCATTCATCCTCGGCGGTCAATACGACAACCGTCTCGCCGGCCTTGACGCCACATAGCGCCATCTCTTTCGTGAACAGCTCCAGCACTTCCGCATCGAGTTTCAATCGCGATCCCCTTCTATGGTCGGACGATGTCGGGCATGCGTCGCCCGGCGGCTCAGGGTGTCAGGTGGGCGCTCTGCCCAGGTTCTTGATATGCGCGGACAGAATGCCGCCCAATGCCTGCTTGAATGCTTCGAAGTTCTCAGCTTGCATCTGGTGGCCGACGCCGGGCAATCGGGTCGCGTGCAGGTCGCTGCGCAACTGCTTCATTTCGGCGATGTCGTCGTCGGAGACGACACCGCCGTTGCCGGCGCAAAGCAGGAAGAGTGGTTCCTTGATTTGCGCGAGATCGGCGAAGATGTCCTGGCCGTCGAAATCGTCGTAGGCCACGTGTACCGCGCGTTCGTCGCACGTGGACAGCCATTCCGCACGCAACTGCCGCAGGTCTTCCGGCCATGGGGCGACGCTGCTGCGTTGTATTGCTTGCAGGCCGTCGCCCCTGTGTGCTGCGCGCAGCAGGTCCAGGGTCCTTGCCTTGGGGACAGGATAGGCTCGCCGCCCAGGGCCGCTGGTGGGCGGGTCCACCAGCAGCAGCCCGCCGAACACCCCCGGCGCCGACGCCGCCGCACGCAACGCGATCCGTCCGCCCATGGAGTGGCCCAGCACGATGGGTCGATCGATGTTCAACGCCTCGATGAACGCAGTCACATCCTGGGCGCATGCGTCGACGCCGTAGTCGAGATGCGGCCCGGCCTCGCTGAGTCCGCGGCCTCGGACATCGAGCACGTAGCAGTCATGGCCAGGAGCCAGCCAATCGCCGACGTGGCGCCAGAGGATGGCGGGACTGACAATGCCCGGGACGATCAGCACGGCAGGGCCGGCACCCCCAAAGTGCAGGTAGTGCTGGCGGATGCCGTTCGCGCGTATGTGTGCGCCTGTTCCCTGAATCACGCTTTGTCCTTTGCGGGTCTTGCCTGCGGGTGAGCGGTTCTACTGCGGAAGCCATGACTTCACGCGCGCCGCTGTCGTTTTGTTGGGCAGAACTGCATTCTATCAAACAGAAACCATGCGTCAATTGAAGACTATGCAGCATCATGGGTCGATCCCTCGCGGGACCTGCGCAGGACCCCGGCCCGGCTCCGCTGCGGCGCGGTGGAGGACCAGCGCCTGCGTGACGATGCCGTAAGTTGGCGATATCCCGTCATCGTTGAGGCGCGGCAGGTTCCCTTTCAGCGGCAGTCAGCAGATATGGGGATTTTCCCTTGGTCGGGCCGCGGTTTTGCCCCTTCAAGGTAGAACGACTGGCATAAGCCCGGAGCAGACCCACCAATCCGCAAGCTGCTGTAAGTGCCTGCCAGCGTGGTGTTTTTCTCGGGCGGAAGAGGTAATGCATGGTGCAGTGGACCCCTTCTTATTCCCTCGGGGAATGAAACCCGAAGCCTTAAATTCCCTTTTTGCGTGTTGGCGTTTTCTGCATGATGGCCGCTTCTGGAGCCCTTACCATGCAGAACTCTTCATCCTTCACCCTCAATGCGGCACCGCCGGTGCTACCGGCGGAACTGGCAGCTGCGTTGCACTCGATCGTCACCCCGCATCTCAGCGACAACCTCCATCGCCAGCACGGCGTGGTGGGCCTGCGCCGCTACAACCGACGTGGCAAGCTGGTTGGCTCGGCGCTCACGGTCAAGACGCGGCCGGGCGATAACCTGTTCATCTATAAAGCCATGACGCTGCTGCAGCCAGGCCACGTGCTGGTGGTCGATGCCGGCGGCGACGTGGGCAATGCCTGCGTGGGCGAAATCATGAAGCGCTATCTGCAGCAGCGCGGTTGCGCGGGCCTGATCGTCGATGGCGCAGTCCGCGACGTCGCGGCATTCGAAAACGACGATTTCCCTTGTTATGCGCGAGGCCATGTGCACCGCGGTCCGTACAAGGATGGTCCCGGCGAGGTCAACGTGCCGGTCAGCATCGGCGGGCAGGTGATCCAGCCGGGCGATGTCATCGTGGCCGATGAAGATGGCATCGTGTCCTTCCCGGTCGGTCAGGCACACGCCTTGGTCGAGAAGGCGCGGGCCCACGCCGCCAAGGAAGAAAGGATTATGGCCGAGATCGCGGCGGGCGCAGAGCGACAGAGCTGGCTGCATCCCGTGCTCGAAGCGAAGAATCTGCTGTAAGCCTGCGAATATGAGCACCACTTCCCATTCCACGTCGCCCAACCTCCTGGCGAAGCGCATGGCCGCCATCAAGCCTTCACCGAGCATGGCGGCGAAGTTCAAGGTCGACACGTTGCGGCGTGAAGGGCGGACGATTATCGACTTCACCATCGGTGAGCCGGACGTAAGTACGCCGGCGCACATCGCCCGGGCCGGTGTCGCCGCGATCGAAAGCGGATCGGTGAAGTACACCGCGTCCTCCGGGATCCCCGAGCTTCTGGCGGCGGTTCAGCAGAAATACCGGCGTGAAAACCGCCTTTCCTTCGAATTGGATCAACTCGTGGCCGGTACGGGCGCCAAGCAGCTGATCTTCTCGGCGCTGCAGGCAACGCTCGATCCAGGCGATGAAGTCATCATTCCTACGCCGTACTGGGTTTCTTATCCCGACATGGTGCTGCTCAATGACGGCGAGCCGATTATTCTGCCCACCACCGAGGCACGGGGTTTCAAGATCAGCCCGGACGCGCTCGAGGCGGCGATCACGCCGCGCACCAAGTGGCTGCTGCTGAACGCTCCCAATAATCCATCGGGGTCCGTATACAGCGAAACCGAGCTGGCCGCGCTGTTGGCCGTGCTGGAGCGCCATCCGCACGTGCTCTTGATGGTGGACGAAATCTACGAGCACTTTTGCTACGGTACACCGTACGTTTCCGTGCTGAACGTGAATCCGGCCCTGGCGCCGCGCGTACTGCTGGTCAATGGCGTTTCAAAGGCCTATGCGATGACAGGCTGGCGGCTCGGCTATGCGGCCGGTCCCGTCTGGCTCGTCAAGGCGATGTCCACGCTGATCTCGCAATCCACGTCCTGCGCCAGCCAGATCTCGCAAGTGGCGGCCGCCACCGCGCTTTCGGCCGACCAGCAGTGCGTGGCCGACATCATCGCCCTGTACAGGGAACGCCGTGACCTGATTGCCGGCCTGCTCGACGGGATTCCCTTCATGTCCTGCCCCCGGCCCGCCGGCGCCTTTTACGTGTTCCCCAATATCCAGGGTTTTATCGGCAAGCGCACGCCCGGGGGCAAGACCATCGGGAATGACCTGGATTTCGTGCATTACCTGCTGGACGCCGCGGGCGTCGCCGTGCTGGACGGCACCGCCTACGGCAATCCCGGCCACATCCGCCTGAGTTTCGCCACCGATGTGGACACCATACGTCGCGGTTGCGAAGAAATCTCGCTGGCATGCGGCCAACTCAACTAACGTTCACGGAGAGAACCATGAGCCTCAAGACAATTCTGAAGTGCGTGCCGTTGCTGGCGGCATTGAGCGCGAGCGGCGTGGCGCACGCCGACGCGCTGGCTGACGTCAAGGCGCGTGGCACGCTGGTGTGCGGCACGCTGGGCACTTCCGAGCCGTTCAGTTTCCAGGACCCGAAGACTCGCCAGGTCGTGGGCTACGAAGTGGATCTATGCAGGAAGGTCGCCGAGCATCTGGGCGTCAAGCTGGAGATCAAGATGATCGCCGTCGCCGCCCGCATTCCGGAATTGGCCGGCGGCCGCGTGGACGTGGTGGCCGCCAACCTGGGATGGACACCGGAGCGAGCGCAGCAAATCGACTACAGCTACCAGCACTACGTCAGTCCGCAGAAGATCCTGATCCGGCGTGACGATGCGGCAACGCTGGCCACGCCGGCCGATCTGGCCGACAAGCGCGTCAGCGCGGTATCGGGATCGTCGTCCGAAGCGGGTGCGAAGAAACTGATCCCCGGCGTGACGACGGTGACCTTCAAGGATCCGCCCACCGCTTTCATGGCCCTGCAGCAAAAGAAGGTCTCCGGCTTCGTCGGCTCGGAACTGATGTTGCTGAAGTTCAAGCAGGATGCCGAGAGCTCGCCGGTGAAGCTCGACATTATCGAGAAACCGCTGTTCGTGGAGCCCTGGGGGATCGGCTTGCGCAAGGGCGAAGATGGGCTGCGTAAGGAAGTGAACCAGGTACTGTCCCAACTGGAGACGTCCGGTGAGCTGCAGGTGATATACGACCGCTGGTTCGGCCCGGATACCAAGTTCCCGAGCAAGCGCGTGTTCAAGGTTGAAGAAATAAAGGATTGACCCCCGTGAGGGGGCGGGTAGCCCGTTATGAAATACACATTCGATTTTGGTGCGTTATTCGGTAACGGCTACCCGAGCCTGATACTGGCTGGGTTGTTCACGACCCTGCAAATGACTTTGCTGGCGTGGCTGCTGGCCTTCGCCCTGGGCAGTGTGCTGGCCGTGCTGCGCATGCTGAACATCCGGCCGTTGAATTACCTGATCGTCGTTTATGTGGCGTTCCATCGCAATGTGCCGATGCTGGTGCATATCCTGCTGTGGTACTTCGGGGTCGCCGCCATCATGCCGGCGGCGGTGAACGACGCCATCAACGCCATCGGGGGCGAGTTCTTCTACGCCACCATCGCGATCGGGTTGGTGACGGCGGCATATGTCAGCGAGGACCTGCGTAGCGCCATACGGGCGATTCCGCGCGGCCAGATGGAAGCATCGCGCAGCCTGGGCCTGAGCTACCTGCAGGCCATGCGCAAGGTCATTCTTCCCCAGGCGTTCAAGATCGCCATTCCACCGCTCACCAACCAGACGCTGTTGCTGTTCAAGAACACCAGTCTCGCCATGGCGATCGGGCTGATAGAACTGACCGGAGCCGGGCGCGAGATCGAATCCGCCACCTTCAAGACCTTCGAGGTCTACTCGGTGGTCACCGTCCTGTATCTGGCGATTTCGCTGCTGTTGATGGGTGCCGGCGCCTATCTCTCCCAACGGTCCACGTACGTGGCCAAGACTCGCTAAGTCGCCATGCTGGAAATCCTCTCCGATAACTGGCTGTTGCTGCTGGTGGGGCAATGGCCCAACGGCGCCTTGGGCGGGCTGGCGGCCACCATCCTGCTGGCGCTGGTCAGCCTGCTGTTCGCGTTCCCCGTCGGGCTGCTGCTTGCGCTGGGCCGCATCAGTTCGCACAGGATCTGCTATTGGCCTGCCACCGCCATCGTCTACGTGGCCCGCGGGCTGCCGCTCATCATGTTCATCTTCTGGGCGTACTTCTTCCTGCCCCTGGTGATCGGCGCTTCCATCAACGGTGTGGTCACCATGGCCGCGGCGCTGATCATTTACGAAGGCGCATACCTGTCCGAGATCATCCGCAGCGGCATTCAGGCGCTGCCCAAGGGCCAGATGGAGGCCGGACGCTCGCTGGGACTCAGCCATATGCAGACGATGCGCAAGATCGTGTTGCCGCAAGCCTTGTACAACACGATACCGAGCATACTGAGCCAGTTCATCTCCACCGTCAAAGAGACTTCACTGGGCTTCGTCATCAGCGTCCACGAACTTACTTTTGCCGCGGCCCAGGTCAACAACATGCTGCTGACCAAACCGTTCCAGGTCTTCACGCTTCTGGCGCTGACCTACTTCACGCTGAACCTGATCCTGACGGGCGTCGTCAAGCTCGTCGAAAACCGCATGCGCGGCACGCGCATCGTGGTGGCCTAGGTATTCCCATGATCGAATTCAAGAACGTCAGTAAATGGTACGGCGACTATCTCGCCCTCGATAATGTCAACGCCATGGTGCAGCAGGGCGAGGTACTGGTCGTATGTGGGCCCTCCGGATCTGGCAAGTCGACGCTGATCCGCACGATCAACCGCCTGGAGCCCATCCAGAAAGGCGCCATCCTGATCGACGGAGTGGACGTCCATCAATGCGGATCGATCGACCGTATGCGCAGCCATATCGGCTTCGTGTTTCAGCAGTTCAACCTGTTTCCACACATGAACGTGCGCGAGAACCTTATCATGGCGCCGCTGCTGCTGAAACGCATGGGCAAAGGCGAGGCGCGCGACCATGCCCATGCGCTGCTCGACCGCGTCGGGCTGGCGCACAAGGCCGAGGCCTACCCCGGCGAATTGTCAGGCGGGCAGCAGCAACGCGTGGCGATTGCGCGGGCGCTAGCCATGAAGCCGCGCATCATGCTGTTCGACGAGCCCACCAGCGCCCTCGACCCGGAGATGGTCAACGAGGTGCTGCAGGTGATGAAGTCCCTGGCCGCCGATGGCATGACTATGGTCTGCGTTACGCACGAAATGAACTTCGCGCGCGACGTGGCTGATACGGTGTGGTTCATGGATGCCGGCGCCATTGTCGAGCGGGCGCCGCCTGGGGAATTCTTCGCCCGGCCGGGCACGGACCGGGCACGCAAGTTCCTATCGGACATCAGGCATTGAGGCCGCCGTAAGGCCGTGAAAAATCGCAGACGTCCCGTGCAATGCGCGCGATCTCGCGATAGAACATGGTGTTCGACTGTTTGGCATACATGGCGCAGTAGAGCGAACTGGGCATGGGCTTGGTGGCGCGCGCCAGTATCAGTTTGCGGCTCTTGATCAAGTCGGAGAAAAAAGCCGTGGGAATGCATGCGACCCCGAAACCGGCTACGGTCATCCCCACCATGGCCTGCAGGCTGTTGATGGTGAACAGGTTGGACTGCGGCGTGTAGGGCGCCAGCCATTCGTCGTAAATGGCATTCAGGGCCGAATCCGGGTCCTGCCGCACGATGTTCATGCGCGAGATATCTTCGGGCGAATAGACCCGCGACGGCGAGACGACTGCCGGGCTTCCCGCCCATGCGAAATCCACCTGCGCGATGGGCTCGGCTTCCAGGTGCGGGTGGCGCACCTCCCAATGCACGATCGCCATGTCCAACTGCCCGTTCGACAGGCTCTTCTGCAACTGCCAGGCCATATCGATCTTCGGCTGAACAACCAGTTCGGGAAACGCGTTGCGCAAGGTCTGCATCAGCTGCGGCAACCATGTCATGGCGGTTATTTCGGTGATTCCCAGCCGCAGCGAGCCCGAGAAAGGCTTGAAGCCCTTGATCTTCAGCAGCATCTGGTCGCGCCGGCCCAGCAGGTCGGCGGCCATCTCCAGCAGCTCTTCCCCGGTGCGCGTCAGGGTGGCTTTCTGTCCGCTGCGGTTGAAGATCTGGACGTCGAAGCCCGTTTCCAGCTCCTGGATGCGTTTGGTGATGGCCGATTGCGTCGTGTTCAAGCGCTCGGCGGCATTGGCGAAGCCGTTGAGATGGACGACCCAGTAAAGGGCTTCGATCTGCTTGAAAGTGAGCATGTCGGTTTCGAAATGATGTGCCTGCGGGTAGGGGATCGATCAATCGACGCGCGCGTCGGGACGGGTGTCTGTGCCGGCCTGTTTTTGAAGCGGTTCGATGGCGGCCGGGTGGCGGCGTGGAGGGTGGCTTGCCCGGCGACGCGATGGTATGGAGAAGCCGTAATGCAAGCCTTGCCATCATGTGAGCCACGCCACACCGGCGGCGTCCCTCGTTGCACGCCGGGCGAACCGGAAAACGAGAAATTCGTCCGGCTATGCACCGTCATGAAGGCCGAGGATATTTCCGCTGGAATGTTACCTTGTTTGCGCGGCAGGCGAGGCGATAGATGGCCATGATTCAAACGACAAAGCGATGGATGACCGAACGGGCCTGCCATGGAAAGCGATTGCATCGACGCATCCTTCGTACATGCCTTGCACGCCGCATGGAACGAATTGCCTGTCCTGCGCACGTAACGCCCTCACTGGCGCGAGTCAGGACAATCATGGGTAACACATATGAGTATCAGCACTACGGCAGCACACGGCTCCTGTCTTTCCCCAATCCAGGCAAGTCCGGCTGCCCTCCAGGACGAGGGAAAATGCCGCCTTCGCAAGGTGAGCGATCTGCGCGCCCTGTTGGACGCCACCGCGTCCGAGCCTTTGCTTATCGATGAAGAACTGGAGGTCGAGACCCCATCGCTCGAAGAGGCCTTCGCCTCATATCCCTATCCGGTCGAGGGCAAATCGGAATCTTCCTGGCCTGCCAGTCCGAAAACGGACCGCTAGCGCCTGAGCGCAGGCAGTTGGGCACCGCGACGCACGCGCCGGGGTGCCCAAGGCAGGCAAGGGAGCATCCCGTCGCGATGCGCCACGTCGAAGCGGCCATGCCCGCGCAAATGCCGCAGCGCTATCCCGCCAGGCGCGCTTCCATTTCTGCCGCTTCGCGCACGATCCAATCTTCGAACGCCTGCACGCGTTCGGGTTTCGGTCGATCGCTGCGATAGGCCAGGACATACGCGCCGGGCGTGGCGACGCGCAGGGCTAACGGCGCCACGAGCCGGCCGGCCAGCAGGTCGTCGCTGACGAAAGCCAGCTGCGCGATCATCACGCCCAGTTGGTCGATGGCCGCCTGGTACGCCAATGCGGCGTTTTCGAACTTCAGGCCGCTATTGCCATCCACATCGTGAACCCCCGCCGCCGAGAGCCAGGTCGGCCAGTCGTGCGGGCGGTTCAGGGAGCAAAGCAGCACGTGCTCCGCCAGGTCTTCCGGTGTGCTCAGCCGCGGCGCCTTGTCCAGCAGCCCCGGCGCGCAGACGGGCAGCAGCGTCTCGCCGAACAGGCGCCGGTAGCCCGGTCCGGCGGGCGGCTGAGTTTCCGAATGAATGCTGATGTCCACGTCCTCGCGGTCGAAGTCCGCGCGTTGATGGGAGGTGGTGATCTGCACGTCGATGTCGCGCCGCGCGGCATGGAAGCGGGCCAGGCGCGGCACCAGCCATTTGATCGCGAAGGTGGGCGGCAGCTTGATGCGCAGGCGGTGGTCGTCGGGCTGTTGCTGCAGCTGCCGTGTCGCCTGTTCGATCTGGTCCAGGGCCGCGCGCACCGTGCGGAAGTATGCCTGCCCGGGCCCGGTCAGTTCGATTCCGTGGCGCCCGCGCAGGAAGAGCTGGGCCTTGGTCCAGTCTTCCAGGGCGGCGACGTGGCGGCTGATCGCGCCCTGCGTGACGCAAAGCTCCTGCGCGGCCCGGGTGAAGCTGGCGTTGCGGGCCGACGCTTCGAAGGCGCGCAGCGCGTTCAGCGGAGGGAGGCGGCGAGACATGGGAGACCGGGCATTGGGTAGTGAGCAGGGCAGGCCAAGGTGGGTAGAGCATGAGTATTAATCATAGCTGACATGCCTTAATTTGGCTTGCGGCCTTGCGGGATAAAGCCAAGAATTGCGCCGTATCCTCTATAAAAATCCGGAGACAATCATGATCAAAGCGCATGCCTGGCTCGCGGCCGTGGTGCTGGCCGCCTGTAGTGTCGCGGGCACGACGCCCGCCCTCGCCGAATATCCCGACCATCCGATCAAAATGGTGGTGCCCTGGCCCCCCGGAGGCGGCGTGGACACGATGGGGCGCCTGATCGCGCAGGGTCTCTCCCAGCGCCTGGGGCAGCCGGTCGTCGTCGACAATCGCGCAGGCGCGGGCGGCAACATCGGCACCGAAGTGGCGTCGCGCCTGCCTGCCGACGGCTACAACCTGCTGATGGGCTCCATCAGCCCCAATGCCGTCAACAAGTACCTGTACTCGCACCTGGGCTTCGACCCGGTGAAGGACTTCGCGCCGATCGCCTACGTGTCTTCCGTGCCGAACATCCTGGTGGTGCCGGCGGCCTCGCCCTTCAAGACCATGCAGGAGCTGGTTGCGTACGCCAAGGCCAACCCTGGCAAGCTGAACTATGGTTCCGGCGGGGTCGGGTCGTCGCAGCACCTGGCCGCGGTGCAGTTCGCGGCCGCAACCAAGATCAATATCGTCCATGTCCCGTACAAGGGCACGTCTCCGGCGGAAGCGGATCTCATGGCCGGGCATATCTCGCTGATGCTCGACACCACGACCTGCCTGCCGATGATCAAGAGCGGCAAGCTGCGTGCGCTGGCGGTGGCCTCGCGCCAGCGCAATCCGGCCTTGCCGGACGTGCCGACCCTGGACGAGCTGGGCGTGCCGAATGTGTACGCCTCTTCCTGGTACGGCCTGATGGCGCCGGCCGGCACGCCGCAGCCCATCATCGACAAGCTGAACCAGGCCACCAACGAAGTGCTGAAGAGCGACGACATGCGCGCCCGCATGCTGGAGTACGGCGCCGAGATCGGCGGCGGTACGCCCGCGGAGTTCGCCTCGTTCATCGACTCCGAAATGAAGCGCTACAAGGACATCGTCGAGCTTTCGGGCGCCAAGCTCGATTGACCGGCCGCTCCGCCATTTCAACCGCATTCAACCGATCCCAGCCTATGTCATCCGCCTCCGCGCCCCGCACGCTGTTCGACAAGATCTGGTCGCGGCACCAGGTCCTTCAACGTGACGATGGGGCCAGCCTGTTGTATGTCGATCGCCATCTGGTCCAGGATGGCTCCGCGCCGGCCTTCGCCATGCTGCGCCAACGGGGACTGAGCGTCCACAGCCCGCAGCGCAGTTTCGCCACGCCGGACCACTATGTCCCGACCGACACGCGTGACTTGTCCACGATCGCCGATCCGGAAAAGCGCGCCATGGCGGATGCCCTGCGGCAGGATGCCAAGGAAGCGGGCATGCAGTTCTTCGGCCTGGACGACGCGCGCCAGGGCATCATCCACGTGGTCGGGCCGGAACAGGGGCTGAGCCTGCCCGGCATGCTGATCGTATGCGGCGACAGCCATACCGCCACGCATGGCGCGATGGGCGCGTTCGCCTTCGGCATCGGCGCCTCGGAAGTCGCCCACGTGCTGGCCACGCAATCGGTCTGGCAGCGCAAGCCACCGACGATGCGTGTGACGGTAACCGGCCGGCTGCAGGCCGGCGTGACGGCAAAGGACATCATCCTGGGCGTCATCGCGCAGATCGGCGCGGCAGGCGCAACCGGCCATGTCATCGAGTACGCCGGCCCCGCCATCACGGCGCTGTCCATGGAAGGCCGCATGACGGTGTGCAATATGTCGATCGAAGCGGGCGCGCGCGCCGGCATGATCGCGCCGGACGAGACGACCTTCGCCTGGCTGCATGGCCGTCCGTACGCGCCCTCGGGCGCGGCCTGGGACGAGGCCCTGGCGCAATGGCGCACCCTGCGCACGGATGACGGTGCGACGTTCGACCGCGAGGTCACGCTGGACGCCGGCGCCCTGCAGCCCATGGTCACGTGGGGCAACAGCCCGGAAGACGCCTTGCCGGTGTCCGGGCGCGTGCCCGACCCCGCGAGTGCGTCCGATGCGGCGCGCCAGGCTTCCATGGCGCGGACGCTGGAATACATGGGACTGCGTCCCGGCATGGCCCTGACGGACATCGCCGTCGACCGGGTCTTTATCGGGTCGTGTACCAACGGCCGCATTGAAGACCTGCGCCAGGCCGCCGAGGTCGCGCGCGGCCGGCGGGTCGCTGCCGGTGTGCAGGCCTGGGTCGTACCGGGTTCCCAGCAGGTCAAGCTGCAGGCGGAGCAGGAGGGCCTGGATCGGGTGTTCCGCGAGGCGGGCTTCGAATGGCGCTATGCAGGCTGTTCGATGTGCCTGGCGACCAACGGCGACCAGGTGGCGCCGGGCCAGCGCTGCGCGTCGACCTCCAACCGGAATTTCGTCGGCCGGCAGGGCCCTGGCTCGCGCACCCATTTGATGAGTCCCGTGATGGCCGCTGCCGCCGCGGTCAGCGGGCACCTTGCCGACCCGCGGCCTTTGCTGGACCGGAGCTGACCATGGAAGCCTTTCAACGACTTGATGCCGTCGCCTTGCCGGTGGCGCGCGCGAATGTGGACACCGACCAGATCGTGCCCGCGCGCTATCTGCAAAAGCCGCGCACCGATGACTTCGGCGCGTACCTGTTCCGCGACCTGCGCTACGCCAAGGACGGGACGGAGAATGCGGATTTCATCCTGAACCAGCCGCCTTACCGGCCCGCGCGCATTGTGGTGGCGCAACGCAATTTCGGTTGCGGCTCGTCGCGCGAGCATGCGGTCTGGGCGCTGTACGACTATGGCGTGCGCGCCGTGATCGCGCCCAGCTTCGGGGATATCTTTTTCTCCAACGCGCTGAAGAACGGCCTGTTGCCGATCGTCCTGCCCGACGCGGTCGTGGCCGGGATATTGCAGGCGCTGCAGGCGCGGCCGGGCGCCCGCATCGTGGTGGACCTAGCCGGGCAGAGCGTCACGGCGCCCGACGGCGCCACCCATGGCTTCGAGGTCGATGCCTTCTCCAAGCAGTGCCTGCTGCAAGGCATGGACGAACTCGACTACACCCTCACGCTTACCGACCGCATCGCCGCCTTCGAGCGGCAGCACGATGCGGTGGCGGGCTGACCCGCCCTTACTCTTGAAGGAACAGATATGAAAATCGCAGTCATGCCCGGTGACGGCATCGGCAAGGAAGTGACCGCACAGGCGGTAAAAGTGCTGCATGCCGTGCTGGGATCCAGCGCCAATGTGGAACTGGTGGAAGCCGCCATCGGCGGCGCGGGCATCGACGCGGCGGGCGATCCGCTGCCGGCCGCGACGTCCGAGATCGCGCGCAAGGCGGAGGCCATCCTGTTCGGCGCCGCCGGCATGCCGGGCGACGAAGCCATCCCCTTCGCGATGCGGCCCGGCGCCAGCCTGCTGCGGCTGCGCAGGGAGCTGGAACTCTTCGCGAATTTCCGTCCGGCCTTCCTGTTCCCGGAGTTGATCGGTGCATCCACCCTGAAGCCCGAGGTGGTGGAAGGGCTGGACCTGATGATCCTGCGCGAACTGACTGGCGATGCCTATTTCGGCGAGCCGCGTGGTATCCGCGTCACTGAAAAGGGCGAGCGAGAAGGCTACAACACGATGCGCTACAGCGAGTCCGAAGTCGAGCGCATCGCGCATGTCGCCTTCAAGACCGCGCGGCTGCGGCGCCGCAAGGTATGCTCGGTCGATAAGGCGAATGTGCTGGAAGTCGGCCAGTTGTGGCGCGAGGTCGTTACCCGCGTGGGCGAGCAATATCCCGATGTGGAGCTGACCCACCTGTTCGTCGACGCGGCGGCGATGATGCTGATGCGCCATCCCAAGCAGTTCGACGTCATGGTCACGGGCAACATCTTCGGCGACATCCTGTCGGACGCAGCGGCGATGCTGACCGGTTCGATCGGCATGCTGCCCTCGGCGTCGCTGAGCTATGGGCAGAAGGGCCTCTACGAGCCGGTCCACGGTACCGCGCCGGACATTGCCGGCAAGAACCTGGCGAACCCCATCGCGTCCATCCTTTCGATGGCGATGATGCTGCGCTATACGTTCAACCAGACAGAAAACGCCGATCGCGTCGAACAGGCCGTGCGCACGGTGCTGGCGGACGGATACCGCACGCCGGACATCCAGCAGCCGGGCTGCCAGCGCGTCGGCACGGAGGAGATGGGCGATGCGGTCGCCACGGCGGTGAAGAAGGGCCGCTGAGCGCGCGCGGACGCTTGCAGGCGCACGCCGGTCCCGTGGGCTGCGTGCGGCTTGCCGCGTGCCGCGACAGGCGTAACGCTACAGAAACCCGATCCAGCGCCCCGCCACGATCGCGCTCAGCCAGAACAGCAGCGAAAGGGCGGCGTGTACCCGTATGGAACCGGGGATGTCCGGTCCCGCCAGGGCGCGCCGCCAACCCGGCCCCGCATGCAGCCACAGCGCGTTGGCGATGCCGAGCCCCACGATGGCGAGCTTGGCGAGGAAGGCCGGATTGCGGACATATTCATCCGGTTTCACCGAGAACAGCAGCAGGCCGGTCACCGCCGCCACCAGTAGCGCGATGGCCGCCATGCGCGACAGGTAGGGGCCGAATTCGCTCAAGGGCAGGGTGCCCCGCGCGCGCAGCAGGCGCAGGTCCAGCGCCATGATGGAGCCGATCAGCACGCCCAGCGCAGCGATATGCGCGGCGTTGGCCAGCAGGTAGCCGATGCTCGAATCGCGCAGGAAAACCGCGAAGGGCAATGCGGCGACCCACTGCAGCACGGCATCGAGATTCACCGGCGTATCCGGTCCGGATAGATGTCGTAGGTCTTGCCGTCGACCGACACCTGTACCGCCTTCATGCGTTTCTCCGCGTGATCGCGCGCCCGATTGCCGGTGGCCACGATGGACTGCCCGGCCTTGGCCGATGTCTCGTTGAAACCCGATTCCCGGGTCTGCGAGGGATTGCCGAGCTCCACGCGCCAAAGGCCGTCGTTCTGCGTCTGCACCTCCAGATAGGGATGCGGCGGCGCGACGACCACCTGCTTGACGACGCCGGTGAGGCGCATCTGGTCTTCATCGGCCCAGGACCAGCCATGATGGGCGGCGGCCGTCGCCGCCAGCAGTGTGCTCATCGCAAAGCCGGCGGCGACGCGTGCGATAGGGAATAGGGGCATGATCGTCCTCTCCAGGTCAACCGTACAAAAGCGCGGGCAGCCACAGGCCGATGCCGGGAAAGACATACAGCAGGAAGATGGCGACTATCTGGATCCCCATGAAGGGGAGCATGCCCACGAAGATACTGTTCAGGGTCACATGCGGCGGCGCCACGCCCTTCAGGTAGAAGGCCGCCATGGCGACCGGCGGCGACAGGAAGGCAGTCTGCAGGTTCAGCGCCACCAGCAGCCCGAAGAACAGCGGGTCGATCTCGAACGTTTGCAGCAGCGGCACGAAGATCGGCATGAAGATCACGATGATCTCGGTCCACTCCAGCGGCCAGCCGAGCAGGAAGATAATGACTTGCGCGAGCAGCAGGAATTCCAGCTTGCTCAGGCCCAGCGACAACACCCATGCCTCCACCAGGGCCTGCCCGCCCAGCAGTGCGAAGGCGGCCGAGAAAATCGACGAGCCGACGAACAGCCAGCACACCATGGCAGTGGTCTTGGTCGTCAGGTAGACGGATTCCTTCAACATGGGCATGTTCAGCCGTCGATAGGCCAGCGCCAGCAAGGCGCCGCCCAGCGCGCCCATGGCGGCGGCCTCGCTGGGCGTGGCCAGGCCGAAGGTGATCGAGCCCAGCACCGCGGCGATCATGATGGCCAGCGGAAAGAAGGACTCCAACAGCATGCGGAAAATCTGCAGCCGCGGCCAGTTGAGCAACAGGTAGAACAACACGACCATCGCGGCCAGGATGGCGAAGGCGATCCAATAGCCGTTGGGTGCCGGCAGGCGGCTGGCGGGATCGCTGGCCTCGGCCGCGGTCGGCGTCGCCTGTGGCGCCCCGGCGCTTGCCGGTCGGGCGGTCCCCGGGTCCGCCGACGCTGCGCGCGCAACCTCCGTGCCGGTTTGCGCCGTGCTCGCCGGCGCGTCGGGCGATGCGTGCACCGGTGGTTCGGCGAGCGCGCCGGTCGCGGGCGGTTCGCCCAGCGTACCGGTGGCGGGCGGTTCAGCCAGGGCGCCCGCCATGGGAGGCTCGGCCAGGCCGCCGGCGATGGGTTCCATCAAGCCGCCATCGCCGGGCGGCTCGGTACTTCCGCCCAGCCGCAACTCCGCGGGAATGTCGTAGGTGGCCGCCGGGGTGGTCACGACCTGGTGCAGTGCGCCCATGACCAGGGCAAACATGGCCAGCGGCGCGAAGGCGATGGCCAGGTGCGTCCAGACGAAAGGCCGCGATGCCGCGGCCACGCCGCGGCGCGGCTGGAACAGGGCTGCCAGCAGACCCACCACGGCGTTGCCGGGATGGACGCGGACGACCCGCGCGGCGTCTTCGGGCAGGGGAATATGGCGGTCGCTGGCGGACAGGCGCGGCGCCAGGTCCGGCCTGAAGGCGGAAAGGCCCACCACGTAAAGGACATAAAGCCCGGTCAGCATGATGCCGGGCAGGAGCGCGCCGGCGTATAGCTGCACGACCGACACGCCCGTGGTGGCGCCGTAGACGATCAGCATCACCGAAGGCGGTATCAGAATGCCCAGGCAACCCCCGGCCGTGATGGAACCTGCCGTCAGTCCGGTGCTGTAGCCGGCTTTCAGCATGGCAGGCATGGCCAGCAGGCCCATCAGCGTCACTACCGCGCCAACGATCCCGGTTGCAGTGGCGAATATTGCGCACGTCAGCAGCGTGGCCACCGCCAGGGCCCCAGGTAGCCGCGCCAGCGCCAGATGCATCGACCGGAACAGCTTTTCGATGAGGTTGGCGCGCTCCACCAGGTAGCCCATGAAGACGAACAGCGGGATGGAGATCAGCGATTCGTTGGTCATGGTGGCGTAGGTTCGCTGCACCATCAGGTCCAGCGTCTGGCGCACGGCATGCAGGCTGAAGCCGTCGCCGTGCATCGAATAGGCCAGGAAGGTGAACAGTACGCCCATGCCCATGAGCGTGAAGGCCGTGGGAAAACCCAGCATGATCGCCACGACGATCAACGCCAGCATGAGCAGGCCGATGTGCCCTGAATTGAGGTTGCCCCATGGTGTCAGGAAGACAATCATGCCCACCACGATGGCGATGCAGGAAAGGCCGAACCACAACGCCTTGTTGATCCTCATGGGCGGTGTCCCTGGTCGACCGCGTAGCGGTCCAGTTCGGCGATGTCCTCGTCCTTGACGTGGACCATCTCCTTGAGTTTTTCCACATCCACCTCCTCGACATCCTCGGCGCGGCGCGGCCACGCTCCCAGCCGCAGGCACAGCGCGCAGCGCAGGATCTCGGCGATCCCCTGCAGCAGCAGGAACGCGCCGGCGATGGGAATGAAGACCTTGAACGGATAGATAGGCGGCCCATCGGCCATCAGCGATGAATGCTCGCGGATGGCGATCGACTCGCCGGCGTAATACCAGCCCGCCCACACCATGGCGGTGACGCCCGGCAGGAAGAACACCACGTACAGCAGCAGGTCCAGTCCGGCCTGCACGCGCGGCGGCAGGAAGCCGTACAGAATGTCCCCGCGCACGTGGCCATTCTTGGCCAGCGTATAGGCCCCGGCCATCATGAACATGATGCCGTAGTACATCATCTGCAGGTCGAAGGCCCACGCGCTGGGGCGGTTGAACAAATAGCGCGCGAGCACTTCCCAGACGATGTGCAAGGTCAGGGCCACGATGAGCCAGGCGAACGCCTTTCCCACGGCGGTCGACAGCCGGTCGACGAAACGGATGAACCCCATCATGGGAAAGCCGCCTCCTGGCGCGTGCGGCGTTCGCGTATCACGCTTTGGCTGCCGGCGCGGTGAAGTAGTGGTTGTAGGCCATGCGGAAATTCACCTGCGTGTCGCCCTGCCATTTGCCGGCGCGCTGGGCGAACGCCTTTTGCGAATCCAGCACCTTCTTGAAGAGCGGGTTCTCCGCGGATCGGCGCGCGATCATCTCGTCCCAGATCTTCAGCTGCTGCTGCAATATCGCGTCCGGGGTCTTGTAGAACTTGACCTTCTTCTCGTTCTGCAGCGTGATGTAGTCTTCCGAGTAGCGGTTCAACGCCTTCCACGACATATCGGCGCTGGATGCCTGGGCGGCATAGCGCAGCAGGTGCTTGAGGTGATCCGGCAGGGTGTTGTATTTGTCCTTGTTGAAGAGGATCTCGAACTGTTCGGCGCTCTGGTGAAAGCTTTGCAGCATGCAGATCTTCGACACGTCAGGGAAACCGAGCGCCAGGTCGGACGAGGCATTGTTGAATTCCGCGCCGTCCAGCAGCCCGCGGTCCAGCGCCGGGACGATTTCCCCGCCGGGCAGCGCGTTGACCGCGGCGCCCATGGCCGTATACATATCGATCGCCAGGCCGACGGTACGGAATTTCAGTCCTTTGACGTCGTCGGCGCGCGTGATGGGTTTCTTGAACCAGCCAAAGGGTTGCGTCGGCATGGGCCCGTACATCAGGGAGACCACGTTCGCACCCATGGCCTTTTGAATTTCTTCCAGCAGTTCCTTGCCGCCGCCGTATTCGTGCCAGGCCAGCAGCATGTTCGCGTCCATACCGAAGGACGGGCCCGAACCCCATAGCGCGACCGCCGTATTCTTGCCGTACCAATAGGCGACCACGCCATGACCGCCGTCCAGCGTGCCCGCGGATACGGCATCGAGCAGGTCGAAAGCCTTGACCACCGCGCCCGCGGGCAGGATTTCGATCTTCAACTGGCCGCCGGCCATATCGTTGACCTTGCGCGCGTAGTCCTGTGCGAACTCGTGGAAGATGTCCTTGCTGGGCCAGGTGCTCTGGAACCGCAAGGTAATGGGGGATTGCGCGGGAACGACGGCGGGAAAACCCAGCGCCGCGGTGCCGGCGACCGCGGTGGCACCCGAGAGGAATTTGCGTCGTGAACCTGTTTGGCGTTGCATGGCATTGTCTCCTGTGGGCTGCTGGTGAACCATCATCGTTATGGAACCGCCCCGACTTCTCTATGCCGCTTTGCGTTCAGCGCTTGGTTTTGCCGCCTTGTCCGCGTGCGCGGGCTGCCCGTTGCCGGGCTGCCTGCATCCCCAGTTCCGCATTACACGCCCGCGCCGCCGCGTTGACAATTGGCTGAACGTCAGGACTAACCCGCAGGGCGAGTCATCCGGATGGGGGGAGGGACGGTGGGGGAGCGGGTGTGGCCGCTAATGGATGGCGGCCGCGGCCGCGCTGTGCGGGGTGTAGCGCAGGTCCTGGACGGCGAAGCCCTTGTCGCGGGCGATGGCCTTGGCTTTTTCCAGATCAGCGGGGGGAAGTGTCGGGGTGCGCGCCAGGATCCAGAGCGACTTGCGGCTGGGCGAGCCCACCACGGACCAGCTGTAGTCGGGCGCCAGCCCGATGATCCAATAGTCGCCGCTGAAGGGTGGCAGGATGGTGACTTCCAGCTTCGCATTGCCGCTTCCGGCCACGGGTTCGGCCAGTCCGCGTACTTCCTGGACGTCGCCGTCCTTGGTGCGGCAGGCGTTCACCACATCGATGGCCTTGTCGGTCCTGGCACGGTACAGCGCGACGGTATCGCTGACGCAATGGCGCTGGAAAAAGCGCGGCAGGCGCGCGATCTCATACCACTTGCCCAGGTAGTTTTGCAGATTCACCGCGGGAACGGCCGTGAGCTCGGCACCTTGTCCCGCGAAGGCGGGGGCCGAGGCCAGGACGAGGGCCAGGCATAAGGACGACGCACAGGGGCGAACAGGCATGAGGCCTCCCGCGGTATGGACCAGGACAGGCCGGGCGGCATCGCGCGACCTGTCCACGCATCATACTTGCGGGACCTGGGTGCCAGGCGCCTTCAGGGCCTGGTGATACCGTAAAACATATGTGTCAAAGTCCATCGTGTCGCTCGCCTCAATGGCCTTCTGTTCGTCCAGCGAGGCGCGCGCCATCGCGGCGTAGGCGGCGGTTTTTTCCGCTGGGAGCGGGCTGGACAGCAAGGCCTGCGCGTGGCGGCGGCTTTGGTCGAGCGTGTAATCCAGGAAACCTGCGCCGCTTTCCCGCATGGCCGCCAGCAAGCGCGCGGAGGGCGTCGCGCCGGGGTCCTCCAGCTTGCCGGCCTGCGCCGCGACCGCGGCGCGATAGGCCTGGCCGCCATACGCGGCATCCAGGACTTCGGCGTAGGGCAGTATGCGATCAAGCAGCTCCTTGCCCCATCCCGGCAAGCCGGCGGACTTGCCGTCCCGGCCCAGTTCGATGCCGGGGCGGCGGCCTTCGTTGACCACCAGGTTGAAGTTGCCCGCGCTCGTGGTACAGAATCCGCCGTCCTCGAAATACGGGCTGTCGCTGGCGGCGCAGAACAACAGGAAGGCATCGACGAAACGGCAGGTGTCCGCCGCGATGCCCACCGGTTCGAACGGGTCGATGTCCAGGCAGCGGACCTCCACATACTGCACGCCACGTTCGGCCAGTGCGGTGATGGGCCGCTCGCAGCGCCCCGTGGCGCGCTTGGGCCGGATGCTGGAGTAGTACTCGTTCTCTATCTGCAGGACGTTGGTATTCAACTGGATCCACTCGCCGTCGCGATGCGTGCCCAGGGCCTCGTAGGCGGGCCACGGCTGCGTGACCGCGCCATGCAGCCGCTGCAGGAAAGTGGCCAGGTCGTTGTAGCAGAGCTTGAGCTGCGACTGAGCCTTGTTCTGGTAACCCAGGTCGCCCATGCGCAGGCTGGTGGCATACGGCAGGTAAAGCGTGTCCTGGTCCAGCGACTGCAGGGGATGGGCACGGCCGCGCAGGAAGTCCCGCGACAGCGCGGGCGCCGAACCAAACAAATACATCAACAGCCACGAATAGCGGGTGAAATTGCGGATCAGCCCGATATACCCCGCGGACCGGCGGTCCTGCTCGGTATCGCCGGGCAGGTCCAGCAGTTCCCAGACGCGATCGTCCAGTGAAAAGTTGTAGTGGACGCCCGCGATGCACTGCATGGTCTTGCCGTACCGGTAGGCCAGGCCGCGCCGGTAGACATGCTTGAGCATGCCGGTGTTGGACGTGCCGTACCAGGCGATGGGGATTTCGGCTTCTTCCGGCAGGCAGGCCGGCATGGACTGGTTCCAGATCAGTTCGCCGTCCAGTTGCGAGCAGACGAGACGGTGTATGTCCCGCAGCTCGTCCACCAGGGCGGCGACGTTGTCGTGCGTGCCGGTGATCAGTTCGAGCAACGCTTCCGAATAGTCCGTGGTGATGCGGGGGTGCGTCAGCGCGGAGCCGAGCGCCACAGGGTGGGGCGTGCGGGCGAGATGCCCGCGCGCATCGACCCGCAGGCCTTCTTTTTCGATGCCGCGCAGGGTACGGGCGAGCAATTCCCGGTTGGCGTCCAGGCGGGCAAGGCGTCGAGCGGCAATATCTGTCACGGCGGGCTTCTTGATGTCCAGGTTGATGTCGGCTGATTTTACGAGCAGCGCGGGCCAGGCCCCACAGTAACCTCCGCCGGACGGGGGAAATCGCGGTCGGCGCCGCCGGGGTATCGGCGACAATGGCGTATCGGATGTTATACGCCACTGGGCCACGGGACGCGCGGGCAATGAGCAAACTGATCGAACGGATACGCGACGCCGGCGGGGGCACGCCACGGATATCGGCCGCGCTGCCCGTTTTGCTGGCGTTGTGCGTGGCCCTGGCGACGGCGTGCACGCCCACCTATAACTGGCGCGAGATTGCCGTTGCCGACGGCGCGGTGCGTGCCAATTTCCCGGCGCGCGTCCAGACCGACACGCGGGAAATCGTGCTGGCGGGTCGCTCCCTGCGTTTTTCCCTGACTTCGGCCCGCGTGGGCGATGGCGTGTTCGCCGTCGGCCATGCGCCCTTGCCGCCCGAGCTGGCCGGCGATGTGGCGGGGCAGCGCAAGCTCGCCGACGGCATGCTGGCCGCCTTGCACCAGAACCTGGGCGCCGCGCCGCCGGCGGTCCCGCAGCCCTATGGCGCCGACATCGAGGTGCGGGGACAGGCCGGTGGGCATCCGGTATGGGCCCTGGCCCGCATATGGGTGCGGGACAACGTACTGGTGGAAGCCGTGGCGACGGGGTCCGAACAGGGCCTGCCGGCGGCGCCGGCGCGCGAATTCGTCCAGTCGGTGCGCCTGGGCGGCGGTTGAGCCGCGATTTCAGCCGCTGGAACGGCCGTTGCGGCAGGCCGCCAGCAGGCCGCAGGTCAGGGCCATGGCGACCGCCGCGCGGCGGTTGCGAGCGTGCAGCTTCCTGCATGCGTTCTGGACGTGGAAGTTTACGGTCCGCTCGCTGACACCCAGAATCAAGGCCGTTTCCCGGCTGGTCTTGCCGGCCGCCGCCCATTGCAGGCAGGCGGCCTCGCGTTCTGACAACTTCTTTTCTGGCATGGGGGTGTATCGCGCAGCCCGAGGTGATCGCGTTGAGGCGGAATCCTGCCGATCTTGCAGGCGGGGCTACGCCGCCGCAAGCCATGATGCGCCCAGGGGTTATTGACGCGATTCCGGCGTGGCGGGCCGGTCGGGCCGCATGGGCTTGTGCCGGTGCTAGAATCTGCCGGTTCATTCGTTTGGCGCCGATTTGCCTGATCCGCTTGCGGGCGCCTGATAAATCCAGCTAAAGAGGTCTGCATGACTGCAACCATCGAGCAATCGGCCCGTGTGGCCGTATCTGAATCCGGCGCCGCCTGTTCACTTCCGTCCGCCAACGCGGCGGGCGTTCCCCAGGGCGCCGGCCCCCGGTCTGTCGGCGTCGTCAAGCCCATCTACCTGCGGTTCGATGAACCCCTGGCCCTGGCCAGCGGCCAGTCCCTGGCGCGCTACGAGCTTGCCGTCGAAACCTATGGCGAGCTGAATGCCGAGCGCAGCAATGCGGTCCTGATCTGCCATGCGTTGAATGCGTCGCATCACGTGGCCGGCGTGTCGGCCGAGGACCCGGGCGACATCGGCTGGTGGGACAACATGGTCGGGCCCGGCAAGCCGCTGGATACCGAGCGGTTTTTCGTCATCGGCGTCAACAACCTGGGATCCTGCTTCGGGTCCACCGGCCCGGCCAGTATCAATCCGGAAACCGGCAAGCCCTGGGGCGCCGCCTTCCCGATGCTGACGGTGGAAGACTGGGTGCACGCCCAGGCCCGCGTCGCGGATCATTTCGGCATCGACCGGTTCGCGGCCGTCATGGGCGGATCGCTCGGCGGCATGCAGGCGCTCAGCTGGGCGACATCCTGCCCCGAACGCGTGGCGCACTGCGTGGTGATCGCCAGCACGCCGCGCCTGTCGGCGCAGAACATCGGGTTCAACGAAGTGGCGCGGCGGGCCATCATCACGGACCCGGATTTCCACGGCGGGGACTACTACGCGCACGACACCGTGCCGCGCCGCGGCCTGTCGGTGGCGCGCATGATCGGCCATATCACCTACTTGTCGCAGGACGACATGGCGGAGAAATTCGGGCGCACCCAGCGCGCGCCGGGCGTGAACGGCGAATACCGGTATGGCTATGACGTCGAGTTCGAAGTGGAGTCGTACCTGCGTTACCAGGGCGAAAAGTTCTCCCGCTATTTCGACGCCAATACCTATCTGCTGATTACCCGCGCGCTGGATTATTTCGACCCCGCGCGCACCCATGGCGGCGACTTGGCGCGCGCGCTGGATGCCGCCAAGGCCGGCTTCCTGCTGGTGTCCTTCAGCACGGACTGGCGCTTTCCGCCGGACCGTTCGCGCGAGATCGTGCGCGCCCTGCTGAAGAACGGTCGTCCGGTCACCTACGCGGAGATCGATGCGCCGCACGGCCATGATGCCTTTTTGCTGGACGACGCCCGCTACCATGCCGTGGTGCGCGCCTATTACGATCGCATCGCGCATGAACTCGGTCTGCCGCCGCGCGCGGTCGAGGGGGCGGAATGAACCAGGCCAGGACGATAAACGTCGCCGATACCGCGCAGCCGGCGCCCGGCCGGCCGATGCTGCGTCCCGACCTGGCGCGCATCGCCAGCTGGATCGCACCGAGCTCGCGGGTGCTGGACCTGGGTTGCGGCGACGGCGAACTGCTGGCCTGGTTGCGCGACGAGCGCCAGGTACGAGGCGCCGGCGTGGAAATCGACGACCATTACGTCATTGCCTGCGTGCGGCGCGGGGTGGACGTGATCCAGCAGAACCTGGAGGACGGCCTGGCGCTGTTCGACGCGGGGCAGTTCGACACGGTGGTGTTGTCGCAGACCTTGCAGTCCATGCATCGCACCGAGCACATCCTGCACGAGATGGCGCGTGTGGCCCGGTACGGCGTCGTGTCCTTTCCCAATTTCGGTTACTGGCCGCACGGCTTTGCCATCCTGCGCGGCCGCATGCCGGTGACGGGGCAGATGCCCTACGAGTGGTACAACACGCCCAACATCCATCTGTGCACGCTGCGCGATTTCGAGGCCCTGGCCGCCAAGCTGGGGCTGCGTATCCTGCAGCGGGCCACCTTCAACGACGATCGCGAGGTGCGCGTGCTGCCCAGTTGGCGCAGTACCCTGGCGGTCTATCGTTTCGCCGCCGGCTGACGCCGGCCGCGCCGTTCCACGGAGGCCGGTATTTCGTTTGCAGCAAACCTCTATACCCGTCGCCGCGTCGCGCCGCTGCTGCTGCTCGGGTTCGCCAGCGGTTTGCCCCTGGCGCTGACTGCAGGGACATTGCAGGCCTGGGCGACCGTGTCCGGCGTTTCCTTGCAGGACATCGGTTTCCTGACCCTGGTCGGCACGGCCTATACGCTCAAGTTCCTGTGGGCGCCGCTGGTCGACCGCTATGTGCCGCCCATATTGGGGCGCCGCCGTGGCTGGATGCTGCTGACGCAAGTGGCGCTGGCGGCGGCCATTGCGGCCATGGGGCTGTTCAACCCGGGCAATGCCCTGCTGCCGCTGGCCCTGCTGGCGGTCTTCGTGGCGTTCCTGTCCGCGACGCAGGATATCGTCTTCGACGCCTACAGCACCGACGTGCTGCACAAGGAGGAACGGGGCGCCGGCGCCGCCATGAAGGTGTTGGGATACCGGATCGCGATGCTGGTTTCCGGCGGCCTGGCGCTGGTCCTGGCCGACACCTGGCTGGGGTGGGGCAAGATGTATGTCCTCATGGGAGGCCTGATGGCCGTGGGGATGCTGGCCACGCTATGGGCGCCGGAACCGGAGCGGCCCGCTCCGCCGCCGCGCACCCTGACGGCCGCCGTGGTGGAGCCGCTGCGCGAATTCTTCACCCGGCCCGGCGCGCTGGGCCTGCTGGTGTTGATCGTCCTGTACAAGCTGGGCGATGCCTTCGCCGGCGCCCTCTCGACCACGTTCCTGCTGCGCGGCGGGGGTTTCACGGTGACGGAGGTGGGGACCGTCAACAAGGTCCTGGGCCTGGCCGCGACCATCGTCGGCGCGCTGGCCGGTGGCGGCATGATGGCGCGCCTGGGGCTGTATCGATCGCTGATGATGTTCGGCGTATTGCAGGCGGTATCCAACCTTGGCTACTGGCTGGTGGCCGTCAAGCCGGGCAGCCTGGCGCTGATGGCCAGCGCCGTCGGCCTGGAGAACCTGTGCGGCGGCCTGGGCACCGCGGCCTTCGTGGCGCTGGTGATGGCGCTGTGCCGCCAGGAGTTTTCGGCGACGCAGTTCGCGCTGCTGTCAGCGCTGTCGGCCGTGGGCAGGACCTATCTGGCCGGTCCGTTGACGCCCGTGCTCGTCGAGCGTATGGGCTGGCCGATCTTCTTCATGGTCACGGTATTGATCGCATTGCCGGGCCTGGTCCTGCTGCATCTGCGGCGCCGCGAGATCGAGGCGCTGGACCGGATGTAAATCCATGCGGCGGGTGATAATGGTCCGACGGCATTCCGGAGACCATGATGGCCACGCAATCGCTAGCCGCCGCACCCATTCTTCTTGCCACCGATCTGAGCGCCCAAGGCGACCGCGCGCTGGACCGCGCCGTGGTGATGGCCCGGACGCTCGGTGCCCCGCTGATCGCCCTGCATGTCCTGGAGCCTGGCGGGCCGGGCGCCGTGCCTGGCGCGCCATCATGGCACCGCCTGAGCGATGCCCACCGCGAGTGGGCCCGATATCGCCTGGGGCTGGACCTGGACCGTGCCGGGCTGGCTACCGAGATCCGGATCGAAAGCGGGGATGCCGCGGAACAAATCTTGCGGATGGCGCAGTCCGCTGGGTGCGGATTGGTCGTCACGGGCGCCGGCCGCAACGAATCGCTCGGAAGATTGCTGTTGGGTTCCACGGTCAGGAGACTGGTGCGGCAACTCGCCGTGCCGGTGCTCGTAGTGAAGAACCGGCCCCATGGCGCTTATACGGAAGGCATCGTGGCGACCGACTTTTCGCCTGAATCCGGCCAGGCCTTGCGTGCCGCGGCAGCCCTGCTGCCCGGCACACCGCTGACGCTGTTCCACGCTTGCGAAACCGCATTGGGAATGCCGGGCGATGCCGGCCAGGTCTCGCCGGCGCTGCAGCAGGACCTGCAAGGTGAAGTGGCTCGGTTTCTGGACAACATGAAGGAATTGCCGCCCGGCGTGCCAGCGCGCAGGACGATCCAGTATGGCGAACCGGAGACCTTGTTGTCCGAGCATGTGTTTCAAACACGCTGCGATCTGGTGGTGGCTGGCGCGCAGCGGATGAAGGGGATCATGGGCGCCATGGTCGGCAGTGTCGCCGAGCGCCTGCTTGAAGCCCTGCCCAGCGATGTGATGCTGGTGCGGGGGCCGGCCGCCTCTTGACGACCACAATATGCGCGGACCACCGCGTGCGGGGAGCCAACCAGGGAGACGGACATGCATACCTTTTCGGGGCCCATTCTGCTTGCCACAGACCTGAGCGCGCGGGGCGATCGGGCATTGGATCGTGCCGCATTGCTGGCGCGCCAGTTCGGCACGCCGCTGATCGCCTTGCACGTGATCGAACCCCACTCCAGGAAGCTGCTGACGCCCCAGCCGTCCGACGATGAGCGCGAAGCCCAGGCGCAGCGCCGCCTGGCGCGCGATCTCGAAGGCATGGATATGGACGTCAAGCTGGTCGTAAAACGCGGCGACCCGGTCAAGCTGCTGCGCGAAGCCGCGGATGAGTACGGTTGCGCGCTGATCGTGACGGGCGTGGCGCGTGACGAGACGCTGGGACGGATCCTGCTGGGCACCACGGTGGAGAAACTGGTGCGCGAAGCGACGCAGCCGGTGCTGGTGGTCAAGCGCCGGGCGCCCCGGGCCTATCGGAACGCCGTGGTGGCCAGCGATTTCTCGGAAGGCTCGCGGCAGGCGCTGCGGGTCGCGTTGAAGATGCTGCCCGTATCGGGACTGACGCTGTTCCATGCGTTCGACCTGCCGTCGAATCCCAAGGATGAGCTGACGGCGCGCGGCTTCCAGCGCACCGCGGAGGAGGCGGCCACGGAATTCCTGGAGGCCACGCCCGAACTGCATGGCAGCGAAAAGCCGAAGATACACGTGGCCGCCGGTATACCGGAGCGCGTCCTGACCACCTACGTGGAGCAGACCAACTGCGAGCTTCTGGTGAGCGGCACGCATGGCGCCACGGGCCTGGCGCGTACCGCGATCGGCAGCGTGGCGGATTCCCTGATCGAGAAAGCGCCTTGCGATGTACTGGTGGTGCGCCATGCCTGACGGCGTTGCCGCGTGCTGGCGGCGTGCCGGGCTTTAACGGCGTGCCGCCTGCGGGGCGGTGCGCTGCGCCGGGCCGGCGTGCCTCGGCCGCGACGCCGGACCCGGGCCGGTTGTATGCCTCCGCGCAGCCCGGGCGCCGGGGGCGCTACACCGCGGTGTCGTAGTCGATCGTCAGCGGTGCGTGGTCGCTGAAGCGTTCGGCCTTGTAGATCGACGCCGCCGTCGCCAAGGCGGCGATCTCCGGCGTGGCGATCTGGTAATCGATGCGCCATCCGACGTTCTTGGCCCAGGCCTGTCCGCGGTTGCTCCACCACGTATAAGCCTCGCCGGTGGCTTCGGGATGCAGGCGGCGATAGACATCGGTCCAGCCCAGGTCGTTGAAGACCTTGGTCAGCCAGGCGCGCTCCTCCGGCAGGAAGCCGCTGTTCTTCATATTGCCTTTCCAGTTCTTCAGGTCGATCTCGTTGTGCGCGATGTTCCAGTCGCCGCACAGCACGACCTGCCGCCCGCACTTCACCAGATGGGCAAGATGGCTGAAGAAATGCTCCATGAAGGCGAATTTGGCGGTCTGCCGGTGCTCGCCGCTGGATCCGGACGGCAGGTAGACCGAAATGATGGAATGGGTGTCGTAGACCAGTTCGAGGTAGCGCCCTTCGGCGTCGATTTCCGGTACGCCCAGGCCTTCGATAACCTGCAAGGGCTGCTTGCGCGCATAGACGCCCACGCCGCTATAGCCTTTTTTCTCCGCGTAATGGAAGTATCCATACAGCCCAGGCGGGTTCAGCATTTCCAGCGTCATGTCGGCGGCCTGGGCCTTCAGTTCCTGCAGGCAGACGAAATCGGCGTTCTGTTGCGCGAGCCAGGGGAAGAAACCCTTGTTGGCGGCGGAGCGGATACCGTTCAGGTTGGCGGAGATGATGCGCAGCATGGCGGCGGGAATCCAAGGTTCGGGACGGGCGCTAGGGTACCCGAAAAGGCGCGCGGCGGCAGGGCTGGGGGGCGGAGCAGGCATAATTGCGGTTTGTCCAGAACCGCGCCCATTTTCCGGTAACCGTATGACCGCCAGCTCCGTATCATCCGTCGACTTCGTCCGTTTCGCGCTCGAACAGGGCGTGCTGCGCTTCGGCAGCTTCAAGGTCAAGTCCGGCCGCCTCAGCCCTTACTTTTTCAATGCGGGGCTGTTCAATGATGGCGCGTCCGTGGGGCGGCTGGCGCGGTTCTACGCCGGCGCGCTGCTGGATTCCGGCCTGCGCTTCGATATGCTGTTCGGGCCGGCCTACAAGGGCATCCCCTTGGCGACCGCGACCGCGGTGGCCCTGGCCGCCGACCCGCGCACGGACGGCCGGGCGGTGCCCTTCGCCTACAACCGCAAGGAAGCCAAGGACCACGGCGAGGGCGGCACCCTGGTGGGCGCGCCGCTGGCCGGCAAGGTGGTCATCATCGATGACGTCATCACGGCCGGCACCTCGGTGCGCGAATCGGTGGACATCATCCGCGCGGCGGGCGCCGAACCGGCGGCCGTACTGATCGCGCTCGACCGCATGGAGCGCGCCGGCCCGGACGACGCGCTTTCGGAGCATTCGGCCGTGCAGGACGTCAGCCGCACCTATGGCATACCGGTCATCAGCATTGCCTCGCTGACGGACATCCTGGCCTTGCTGCAAGACGCGCCCGCGTTCGCCGAACACGGGCAGGCCGTGCTGGAATACCGCAACCGGTACGGCGTGCGCGGCTGAAGCGGGAATCTGGCGCGGCGCGCCATGCCCATGTCGGCCACCGGCAGGGGCATGGCATGTCCCCTGTCCCGCCACGACCCTATCCCAGTTTCTGCTTCAGCAGGTCGTTGACCTGCTGCGGGTTCGCCTTGCCCTTGGCGGCCTTCATGATCTGGCCGACCAGGGAGTTGAATGCCTTCTGCTTGCCCGCCCGGTATTCCTCGACCACGGCCGGATGGGCAGCCAGCACTTCGTCGATCATGGCGCCGATGGCGCCGCTGTCGCTGATCTGCTTCAGGCCGCGTGCTTCGATGATGGCGTCCGGCTGGCCTTGCTGTTCGCCCGCCCACATGCCGGCGAAGACGTCCCGCGCGATCTTGTTGGAAATCGTGCCGTCCAGGATGCGCGCGATGAGCGCCGCCAGCGCCAGCGCCCCGACGGGGGACTGGCCGATGTCCAGCTCGTCGCGGTTCAGCGCCGCGGCCAGTTCGCCCATGACCCAGTTGGCCGCCTGCTTGGCCTGGCCGTCCGGTAGCGCCTTGGCCACCGCCTCGAAATAATCCGCCATGCCGCGGCTCGTGGTCAGCTGGGCGGCGTCGTAGGCCGACAGGCCGTACTGGGTTTCGAAGCGCGCCCGCTTGTCGGCCGGCAATTCCGGCATCGTGGCGCGTACTTCTTCTATCCATGCCGGCGAAATCACCAGCGGCGGCAGGTCGGGATCGGGGAAGTAGCGGTAGTCGTGCGCGTCTTCCTTGCTGCGCATGCTGCGCGTTTCGTCGCGGTCGGCGTCGTACAGCCGGGTTTCCTGCACCACCGTGCCGCCGTCCTCGATCAGTTCGATCTGGCGCCGCGCCTCGTAAACGATGGCGCGTTCCAGGAAGCGGAACGAGTTGACGTTCTTGATTTCCGTGCGGGTGCCGAATTCCTTCTGGCCCACCGGCCGCACCGACACGTTGGCATCGCAGCGGAACGAGCCTTCCTGCATGTTGCCGTCGCAGATGCCCAGCCATACCACCAGGCTGTGCAGGGCGCGTGCATAGGCCACGGCTTCCGCGGCGGAGCGCATCTCCGGCTCGCTGACGATTTCGAGCAGCGGCGTGCCGGCGCGGTTCAGGTCTATGCCGCTGGCCGGCGCGCCGTTGGCAAGCTGGAAGTCGTCGTGCAGCGACTTGCCGGCATCCTCTTCCAGGTGCGCGCGGGTCAGCCGCACGGTCTTGGCGGTTTCCCCGACAAAGAAGGAAATCGTGCCGCCCACCACCACCGGCAGCTCGTACTGGCTGATCTGGTAGCCCTTGGGCAAGTCCGGGTAGAAGTAGTTCTTGCGCGCGAACACCGAGCGGGGCGCGACCTGTCCGCCCACCGCCAGCCCGAAGCGGATGGCGCGTTCGGCGGCGCCGCGGTTCATCACCGGCAGGCTGCCGGGCAATGCCAGGTCGACCACGTTGGCCTGGGTGTTGGGCGCCGACCCGAAGCGGGTGCTGCTGTTCGAGAAGATCTTGGATTCGGTGGAAAGCTGGGTATGCGTTTCCAGCCCGATGACAATTTCCCAGTCCATGTCAGGCATCCTGGCTTGCCGGCGCGCGTAGGTGCCAGTCGGTCACGTGTTGGTAGCGGTCGGCGATGGCCAGCAGGCGGCCTTCGTCGAAATAGTTGCCGATAATTTGCAGGCCGACGGGCCGGCGGCTGTGCGCGCCGCTGCCGAAGCCGCAGGGCACCGACATGGCGGGCAGGCCCGCCAGGCTGACGCCCAATGTGTAGATATCCGCCAGCCAGTCCGCCGTGGGGTCGTCGCGGTTTTCGCCGATGTCCTTGGCCACCGTCGGGGCCACCGGCCCCATGATGACGTCGCATTGTTCCAGCGCCCGCTGGAAGTCCTGCGCGATAAGCCGGCGCAGCCGCTGCGCCTGCAGATAATACGCATCGTAGTAGCCATGCGACAGCACATAGGTGCCGATCAGTATCCGCCGCTTGACCTCCTCGCCGAAGCCTTCGGCGCGCGAGCGGCTGATCATCTCGGTCAGGTCGGCGTAGTCGGCGGTGCGGTGGCCGTAGCGCACGCCGTCGTAGCGCGCCAGGTTGCTGGAGGCTTCCGCGGGCGCGATGACGTAGTACGCCGGGATGGCCAGTTCCGTGCGCGGCAAGGAGATCTCGACCCGGCGCGCGCCCAGCGCTTCGAACTGAGCCAGCGCCGCCTGCACCGCCGCGCGTACGTCGTCGGCCAGGCCATCACCCAGGTATTCGGCGGGAACGCCGATGCGCAGGCCGGCCAGCGGCTGGGCGCCGCCGGCTTCGTAGCGCGCTTGCGCGCCATCGAAGTCACGCTGCACGCGGCCGGGCGCGTTGGCGACCGGGCCGCAGTTCTGCACGCTGGTCGCATCGCGCGGATCGAAACCGGCCATGGCGTCGAGCAACGCCAGCGCATCGCGGCTGCTGCGCGCCAATGGGCCGGCCTGGTCCAGGCTGGAGCCGAACGCCACGATGCCGAAGCGCGAGACCGTTCCGTAGGTCGGCTTGATGCCCGTGACGCCGCACAGGGACGCCGGCTGGCGGACCGAGCCGCCCGTGTCGGTTCCCGTGGCGGCTGCCACCAGGCGCGCCGCGACGGCGGCCGCCGAGCCGCCCGAGGAGCCGCCGGGCACGGCGGCGCGGTCCCAGGGGTTGCGCACCGGTCCGAACGCCGAATTCTCGTTGCCGGAGCCCATGGCGAATTCGTCGCAATTCAGCTTGCCGATGGACACCGCGCCCGCCTCCTGCAGGCGCTCCACCACGGTGGCGTCGAAGGGGCTGACGTACTGCCCCAGCATCCGGCTGCCCGCCGTGGTGCGCCAGCCGCGCGTCACGAAGGCGTCCTTGTGGGCGATGGGCACGCCCGTGAGCGGGCCCGCCGTACCGGCGGCCAGCGCCGCGTCGGCCGCGCGGGCCTGCTGCAGGGTCAGGTCGGCATCGATGTGCAGGAAGGCGTTCAGGTCGGCGGCGTCCTGGGCGGCGTCCAGGGCGCTGCGGGCCAGTTCGACGGCGCTGACCGCGCGCCGGTCCAGCGCCTGCCGCAGCGCCGCGATATCGGCGAATTCGGTATGCAAAGCGTGCTTGGCCATGACTACTCCAACACCTTGGGGACCAGGAACAGCCCATCCCGGGCGTCCGGTGCATTGCGCATCAGGGCCTCGCGTTCGGCTTCCGACCCGGACTCGGTCGCCCGGTCTTCGCGCAGGCGCAGGGCCACGTCCTCGTGCGCCGACAGCGGATGCGCGAGCGGCTCGACGCCTTCGGTATCCACGGCCTGGAGGCGCTCGATAATATGCAGCATCCCATTCAATTCCTGGCGGGCGCGGGCGCGCCTTTCCGGGGTGAGTTCGATTCTGGCCAGCCGGGCAATGCGGGCCACGTCTTCTTCGTTTAGCGCCATGGGAATGTAAAAAATGTGGATGCGTGGGGACGGCCGTTACATGACAGGCCGCGAGCCGTTACAAAGCTTGGAATAGCCGGGATTTGCGGCCTATTTCCCTTGAAATTATAAGTTATCATTCACGGTTTAATCGCTGCACCCGCAGGCGCGCCGTTCTGGCCGACGCCCGGTAGCAGTACGTCCCCAAATTCCTGATCTAGCTGAGCCTATATCCATGTTCGGATTCCTGCGTAGTTATTTTTCCAGCGATATGGCGATCGATCTCGGCACGGCCAATACGCTGATCTACGTCCGCGGCAAAGGCATCGTGCTGGATGAACCCTCCGTCGTCGCTATCCGCCACGAGGGCGGCCCGAATGGCAAGAAGATCATTCAGGCCGTCGGCCATGAGGCCAAACAGATGCTCGGGCGCGTGCCCGGCAACATCGAAGCCATACGTCCCATGAAGGACGGCGTCATCGCCGACTTCACCGTGACCGAGCAGATGCTCAAGCAGTTCATCCGCATGGTCCACCCCCGCAATATGCTGGCGCCCAGCCCGCGCATCATCGTTTGCGTTCCTTGCGGCTCCACCCAGGTGGAACGGCGCGCCATCCGTGAGTCGGCGCTGGGCGCGGGCGCCTCGCATGTTTACCTGATCGAAGAACCCATGGCTGCCGCCATCGGCGCCGGCCTGGCCGTGTCCGATGCCAGCGGCTCCATGGTGGTGGACATCGGCGGCGGCACCACAGAAGTCGCCGTCATCTCGCTGGGCGGCATGGTGTACAAGGGCTCCGTCCGTGTGGGCGGCGACAAGTTCGACGAGGCCATCGTCAATTACATCCGCCGCAACTACGGCATGCTGATCGGCGAACCGACGGCGGAACTCATCAAGAAGCAGATCGGCTCCGCTTTCCCGGGCTCGGAAGTCCGCGAGATCGAAGTCAAGGGCCGTAATCTGGCCGAAGGCGTACCGCGCAGCTTCACGGTGTCGTCCAACGAAATCCTGGAATCGCTGACCGATCCCTTGAACCAGATCGTGTCCGCGGTGAAGATCGCGCTGGAACAGACGCCGCCGGAGCTGGGCGCGGACATCACGGACAAGGGTATCGCCCTGACCGGCGGTGGCGCGCTGCTGCGCGACCTGGACCGGCTGCTGCAGGAAGAAACCGGCCTGCCGGTGGTGGTCGCGGACGACCCGTTGACGTGCGTGGTGCGGGGTTGTGGCGAGGCACTCGAGCATCTGGAAAAGCTGGGCGCCATTTTCATCAACGACTGATCTTCGCGCCTGGCCGCGGCCGCCCGCGCAAGGCGGCTACGGTGGCGGCCTGGCACCGGGCCACACGCCCGTGAGTATCCATGCCCCAACTAAACGCCACCACACCGCGGCTCTTCCGACGTGGCTTGCCCGCCGAGGCAAAGCTTGCGGTCCTGGTCGTTCTGTCGCTCGCCCTGCTGCTGGGCGATTCCCAATGGCACGTCCTGGAGCCGGTGCGCCGCGCCGTCTCGGTGGTGCTGTATCCCTTCCAGCGCGCCGTCCTGCTGCCGCGGGATCTGGTGCAGCAGGTAAACGAGTGGCTGAACGCAGCCAACCTAGTCCGTACCGAAAACGAAGCCCTGCAGCGCCAGCGCATCGAACTGGCGCAGGTCGCGACGCATGGCGCGCAACTGGCTGCCGAGAACGCGCAACTGCGCCGGCTGCTGGGCGTGACCGACACGCTGTCGCAGCATGCGGTGGTGGTCGAAGTGCTCTACGAGCCGCCGAACGCTTTCAACCAGCGCCTGGTCTTCAACAAAGGCAGCCGCCAGGGCCTGGCGCCGGGCATGCCGGTCATCGACGAAGGCGGCGTGGTGGGGCAGATCGTGCGCGTGACCCCCATGACGGCGGAGGCCGCCCTGGTCACCGACGAGCAGGTTTCCATTCCTGTGCAGATACTGCGCAACGGGCTGCGCCTGATCGCGTTCGGCGGCAACCAGCCCGGCAAGATCGAGGTGCGTTACCTGGCCGCCAATGCGGATATCAAAGAGGGCGATACTATTGTCACCAGCGGCGTCGGAGGCCTGTTCCCGGCCGGACTGCCGGTGGCGAAGGTGCAGAAAGTCGAGCGCGACACCGCCTCCGGTTTCGCGCGCGCGGTGGGCGAGCCCTTGGCCCACCCGGAACGGTATCGCCACTTCCTCGTCCTGCAGGTCGACGTCAAGCGTGCCGAATCAAATCGCCAGGAGGTCGAGTCCAGTGAGCCGGACAAATCGGAATGAACCGCACACCTCGGTGCTGCGGCCGCGCAGGTCGGTAGAGCCTGAGCGGGTCGCACGGCCGGCGCACACGGTAATGGTGTGGGGTTCGCTGCTGCTCGTCTGGCTGGCGTCCCTGCTGCCCTGGCGGCTATGGCAGCCATCGCCGGACATCCTGATACTGGTCATCGCCTTCTGGTGCGTGCATGAACCGCGCCGTGTCGGCCTGCTGACGGCATTCGTGTTCGGACTGCTGATGGATGTGCACGACGCCGGCGTGCTGGGCGGCAATGCGCTGTCCTATACGCTGGTCGCCTATGGCGCCGTGGTCCTGCATCGGCGGCTGCAGCGTTTCGACCTGTGGAGCCAGGCCATGCACATGCTGCCGATCTTCCTCGCGGCGCGCATGGTGACGGTGCTGGTTCGCGCCTGGATCGCCGGCAGATGGCCGGGCTGGGATTGGGCGGTCGGGACGGCGATCACCGCCGCCATGTGGCCGCTGGTGGGGTGGGTGCTGCACCTGCCGCAGCGCGGCGCCGACGACGTCGAATCCGCGTCGGTCTGATCGCCTTTTCCTTGCCCTATGTTCGAGTTCAAAAAAACCGGCGCGCAGCAGAAACAGCGCTTCAGGCTGCGGGCCTGGGTGGGCGGCATTGCCGCCTTGCTGTGCTTCGCCCTGTTGATCGGCCGCTTCTGGATGCTGCAGGTCGATCGCTATGAAGGCCTTTCGGAACGAGCCGACCGCAATCGCATCACCGTGGTGCCGATTCCGCCGCGCCGCGGCGAGATCCTGGATCGCAACGGGGTGGTGCTGGCGCGCAACTACCGCACCTATACGCTGGAGCTGGTGCCCGCGCAGGTGGGCAATATCGATGCGCTGTTCAAGGCATTGACCCCGGTGGTGTACCTGAGTCCGGCCGACCAGCGCCGGCTCAAGCGCCGCATCGGGGAATCCAGCCGGTATGCCACCTTGACGCTGCGCGACAACCTGAACGAAACCGAGGCCGCGTGGTTCGCGGCGCACGCCTTCCAGTTTCCGGGCGTGGAGCTGCGCGCGCGCTGGGTGCGGGAGTATCCGGAAGGCAAGGCCGCGGCCCATGTGGTGGGCTATATCGGGCGCATCGCCGACGGCGATATCGAGGAACTGGAAGCAGCGGGGCAGATCGGCAACTACCGCGGCACGGACATCATCGGCAAGAAGGGCATCGAGAAAAGCTGGGAAACGCAGCTGCACGGCCGTACCGGGCTGGAAGAAGTGGAAGTCACCGCCGGCGGGCGCCCCGTGCGCACCCTGCGGCGCATCGACCCCGTGCCCGGTTCGGATATCAGCCTGTCCATCGACCTGGGGCTGCAGAAGGTGGCGGAAGAAGCCTTCGGCGACCAGCGCGGCGCGCTGGTGGCGCTCGATCCGGATACCGGCGAGGTACTGGCCTTCGTTTCGCAGCCCTCGTTCGATCCGAACCTGTTCGTCGACGGCATCGACGTGGACAATTGGCGCATGCTGAACGAATCGCCGGATCATCCGCTGATCAACCGGCCCATCTACGGTACGTATCCCATCGGCTCCACCTACAAGCCCTTCGTCGCGATGGCGGCGCTGGAGCTCGGCAAGCGGCGCGCGACCGATCGCATTCCCGACCCGGGTTATTTCGAGTTCGGCGGGCAGAAATTCCGCAATGCCGCCGGCGCGGTCTTCGGCCCGACCGATATGCACAAGGCCCTGGTGGTGTCGTCGGATACCTACTTTTTCTCGTTGGGCCCGGAAATCGGAGTCGACGCCCTGCATGACTTCACCAAGCAATTCGGGTTCGGGCAGATCACCGGCATCGACCTGGACGGCGAAAAGCGCGGCGTGCTGCCATCGACGGCCTGGAAGCGCAGCGCCTACAAGGACCGCGAGAAGCAGCGCTGGTATGCCGGCGAGTCGGTGTCCGTGGCGGTGGGGCAGGGCTATAACGCCTTCACCATATTGCAGCTGGCGCAGGCCACGGCCACGCTTTCCAACAACGGCCTGTATCGCAAGCCCCACCTGGTCCATGCCGTCGAGGACCCGCGCACCGGCCAGTTCGTCGATACCCCAAACCGGCCGACCCACCAGATACCGCTGCACCAGGCCAATATCGATGTGGTGAAGAACGCCATGGCCGATGTCGTGCGCGTCGGCACCGCGCGCCAGGCTTTCCGCGGCGCGGCGTACCAGGCCGCCGGCAAGACCGGCACGGCGCAGGTGTACAGCCTGCGGGGCGCCCGCTACCACGCCAGCTCCGTGGACGAGCGCCTGCGCGACCACGCCCTGTTCATGGGCTTCGCGCCCGTGGAGCATCCCCGTATCGCGGTGGCCCTGATCGTCGAGAATGCCGGCTGGGGCGCCAGCGCCGCGGCGCCGATCGCGCGCAAGGTTTTCGATTACTGGATGGTGCACGACCAGTCCAATGAGCCACGGCGCCAGCCCGATATCGCCGGCAATGGGTCGCCCGCCGTCGCGGCGAACGACGCAGGCGGCACGGCGGCGCAGGCGCAGCCGGCCGCCGCGGGTGGCGCTGCAGCGGGGACGGCCGCCGTCAAGGCGCGCCCCGCCGGCGCCGGGGAAAGGCCCGCTGCGGCGGTCAAACGGCCGTCGTCGGCCACCGTCGCGGGGCAGGCGCCGGGCGCGGGCAGGCCACCGGCTTCGGTTCCCGCCACCGTCGCGCCGGCCGAGCCCGGACGACGCCGGCCTGTCGTCGCTACGGACACGCAGCCGGTAATGCGCGGCAACGGCCAGCCCGGGTTGGCGACCACCGTAATGCCAGCGGCGGGAAGCACCCGATGAAGCGCCTTGCCCTGATCCTGCTGCGTGTCTTCACGGCCTTCGACTGGCCGCTGCTGTTCATCCTGCTCCTGCTGACGGCGCTCGGCCTGACCGTGATGCATTCGGCGGTCGGCAGCACCGACTGGCGTTTCGCCGACCAGTCGCGCAACTTCGTGATCGCCTTCTTCGCCATGTGGGCGGTCGCGCTGATTCCGCCCAACACGCTGATGAAGTTCGCTCCGCCCGCCTATGTGCTCGGCGTGGGGCTGCTGCTGGCCGTCGAGCTTTTCGGCGAAACCAGCAAGGGCGCGACACGTTGGCTGAACCTGGGCGTGACGCGGATCCAGCCCTCGGAGATGATGAAAATCGCCATCCCGCTGATGCTGGCGTGGTATTTCCAGCGGCACGAGGGGCAGGTCCGCATCCGCGACTTCCTGTTCGCCGGGCTGCTATTGGCGGTGCCCTTCCTGTTGATCGTGCGCCAGCCGGACCTCGGTACCGCGCTGCTGGTGTTCGGCGCCGGCTTCTGCGTGATCTATTTCGCCGGCCTGTCCTTCAAGCTGCTGGTGCCGGTGGCCGTGGCGGGCATCATCGGGGTGACCACGCTAGTCGGGTACGAGGAGCAACTGTGCCAGCCTGACGTCGACTGGGTCGTCCTTCACGATTACCAGAAACATCGGGTCTGCACCCTGCTCGATCCCAGCTCGGATCCGCTGGGCAAGGGCTTCCATACCATCCAGTCCATGATCGCGGTCGGCTCCGGCGGGCTGTACGGCAAGGGCTATATGAAGGGGACACAGACCCATCTGGACTTCATTCCCGAACGTACCACCGACTTCATCTTCGCCGTCTACGCGGAGGAGTTCGGCCTGTATGGCGGGGTGCTGATCCTGGTGCTCTACGGGTTGCTCATCGCGCGCGGGCTGGCCATCGCTACGCGCGCGTCCTCGCAGTTCGGGCGCCTGCTGGCCGGGTCGCTGACCATGATGTTCTTCATTTACGTGTTCGTGAATATCGGCATGGTGACCGGCATCCTGCCGGTGGTGGGCGTGCCGCTGCCCTTCATGAGCTATGGCGGCACGGCGCTGCTCACCGTGGGTATCGCCTGCGGCATGTTGATGAGCATCAACCGCAATCGCGGCATCAAGGCATAGGCGGCGCTGCTGGTCCCCTGCGCGGGCAGGCATACGGCGTATCGGCCGGCGCCACGATGACTGACGCCGCCGGGCGGGCCACCCACCTCACCGGGACATCACGCTTTCCGGCAATCCCGCGGCGAACAAGCCGTCCAGCAGCTTGCGCACGGGCGCGGGCAGCGCAGCGCGTGCCGCCGCGCCGGCATCGACCCACTGCGTCGGCTGTACCCGCGACGGCGGATCCCCCGATACGGTGACATACCAGGGGCGCACATGCAGGCGGAAGTGCGTGAAGGTGTGGGAAAACGCCGCCAGCGCGTATACGGTGCCCGGCTCCGCGCCCAGCGCCCGGCAGGCATCGGCCGGCGCGATCGCCACGTCGAATTCCGGCAGGCTCCACAGGCCGCCCCAGATGCCGGGGGAGGGCCGCTGTTCCAGAAGGATGCGTCCCTCCCGTTGCAGGACCAGCATGCCGGTCGTGCGCTCGGGCGACGCCTTGCGCGCCTTCGGCGTCGGCAGCTCGGCCTGCCGGCCCTCGCGCCGCGCGGTACAGGTCTCCGCCACGGGGCAGGCCTCGCAGCGCGGTTTGGCGCGCACGCATACCGTGGCGCCCAGATCCATCAAGCCCTGCGTGTAGCCGGCCATGTCCACATCCCGGCCGGCGCCGTCGCGCAGTTGCGCCTCGGCCACGTCCCACAGCCGCGTTTCGACCTCGCGTCGCGCGGGATCGCCCGCAATGCCGAAATGGCGCGCGAAGACCCGCTTGACGTTGCCGTCCATGATGGGCGACCGCTCGCCGTAGGCGAATGCCGCGATTGCCGCCGCCGTGGAGCGGCCTATCCCGGGCAGGGTCGCGATAGCCGCCGCATCCGGCGGGAAGCGGCCATCCCAGTCGCGCACGATTTCCTGGGCGCAGCGATGCAGGTTGCGCGCGCGGGCGTAGTACCCCAGGCCGGCCCAATAGGGCATGACTTCTTCCTGCGCGGCCCGGGCCAGGGCCTGCAGGTCCGGGAACCGGTCCAGAAAGCGCTGGTAATAGGGGATGACTGTGCTGACCTGCGTCTGCTGCAGCATGATTTCCGACAGCCAGATCCGGTAGGGATCCCGGGTTTTCTGCCAGGGCAGGTCGTGCCGCCCGTGGCGCCCCTGCCACGCGGCGATTCGTAGTGCGAATTCCATAGGGCGATTATGGCACTGCGCTTGCTCCGCGGCCCCCGTGGAACGCGCGTATCCCCGTCGTCCGGACCGCAGGCGCGGCAGGGCGGGGCGGTGCCGCCCGCGTCCGGTGGTGTCGAGCCAGGGATGTCACCTCTTGCGGCACCGCGAGGCCGGCGGTAAAACCCCATTACAGGCAGCACGCAAAAAGCCTGCTCAACTGCTCATGCCGGCCGGCTTCGTTCCACAAGAACCGATCGCCAAGCCGGAATGGACAATCCATGACAAACGGAGACAGCATGAATGCCCCCCTAACGCCGGCACAGCACGCCGCGCTCGATTCGGTCCAGCTCGACGACAAATATTCCCTGGAGACCGGCCGCGCCTGGATGAGCGGAATCCACGCACTGGTGCGCCTGCCCATGATGCAGCGCATGCGGGATGTGCGGGCCGGCCTGAATACAGCGGGCTTTATTTCGGGTTATCGCGGGTCCCCCCTGGGCGGCGTGGACCTGAACATGTGGAAGGCGGCCAAGTACCTGAAGGCCCACCACGTGGTCTTCCAGCCCGGCGTCAACGAAGACCTGGCCGCTACGGCGGTATGGGGCTCCCAGCAGGTGAACCTGTTCCCGGGCGCGCGCTATGACGGCGTATTCGGCATGTGGTACGGCAAGGGGCCGGGCGTGGACCGCTGCGGCGACGTCTTCAAGCATGCCAACGCCGCCGGCACGTCGCGCCATGGCGGAGTCCTGGTGGTGGCCGGCGACGACCACCCCGCCAAGTCCTCGACGCTGCCGCACCAGAGCGATCACCTGCTCAAGGCCTGCCTGATCCCTGTGCTGTTTCCTTCGACGGTACAGGAAGTACTGGATTTCGGCCTGCACGGCTGGGCAATGAGCCGCTATGCGGGTGTCTGGGTCGGCATGAAGTGCATTACGGACATCGTGGAGGTCTCGGCTTCGGTGGAGATCGACCCCCACCGCGTCAGCATCGCGCTGCCGCATGACTTCGTCATGCCGCCGGATGGGCTGAACATCCGGCTGCCCGACACGCCGCTGGAGCAGGAGGCCCGCCTGCTGGACTACAAGCTGTACGCGGCGCTCGCCTATGCCCGCGCCAACGGCCTGAACCGGGAGCTGTGGCAGGTGCCCGCGGAATCCGCGCGCTTCGGCATCATGACCTCCGGCAAGGCGTACCTGGACACGCGGCAGGCCCTGGCCGACCTGGGCCTGGACGAGGCCACTTGCCAGCGTATCGGCGTGCGCCTGTTCAAGGTGGGCATGGTATGGCCGCTGGAGGCCACCGGCATGCAGCGCTTCGCCGAAGGCCTGGATGAAATACTGGTGGTCGAGGAAAAGCGCCAGGTCCTGGAATACCAGTTGAAGGAAGAGCTGTTCGCCTGGGTGGGTAGCGGCAAGAAAATCCCCCGGGTCGTGGGCAAGTTCGACGACAAGGACGGCGGCGAATGGGCGGTGCCCCAGGGCAACTGGCTATTGCCGGCGCACTACGAGTTCTCGCCCGCCATCGTGGCCAAGGCCATCGGCGCCCGCCTGCTGAAATTCGAGCTGCCCGCCGATGTGCGTGCCGGCATCGAGGCGCGGCTGGCCTTCATCGAGGCGCGCGAACGCGCGCTGGCGCGTCCCCGCGTGGTCGCCGAACGCAAGCCCTGGTTCTGTTCCGGGTGCCCGCACAACACGTCGACGCGAGTGCCGGAAGGTTCGCGCGGCATGGCCGGCATCGGCTGCCACTACATGGCGCGCTGGATGGACCGCAGCACGGACATCTACACGCATATGGGCGGCGAGGGCGTACCGTGGCTGGGCCAGACGCCATTCACCGAAGAAAAGCATGTGTTCGCCAACCTGGGCGACGGCACCTACTATCATTCCGGCCTGCTGGCGATACGCGCTGCCGTCGCCGCCAAGGCGCCGATTACCTACAAGATCCTCTTCAACGACGCGGTCGCGATGACCGGCGGCCAGCCGGTCGACGGGCCCATCAGCGTACCGATCATCACGCGCCAGATGGCGGCGGAAGGCGTCGGCAAGATCGTGGTGGTGACCGACGAGCCGGAGAAGTACCAGGGCGTCAAGGATCTGGCCGCCGGCGTGCCGGTCCATCATCGCGACGAACTGGATCGCATCATGCGCGAGTTGCGCGAATACCCCGGCGTGTCGGTCCTGGTCTACGACCAGACCTGCGCCACCGAAAAGCGCCGGCGCCGCAAGCACAACGCCTATCCCGATCCCGCCCGGCGCGTGGTCATCAACGACCGCGTATGCGAGGGCTGCGGCGATTGTTCCGACAAGTCCAACTGCCTGTCCGTCGAGCCGCTGGAAACCGAGTTTGGCCGCAAGCGCACCATCAACCAGTCCAGCTGCAACAAGGACTTCTCCTGCCTGAAAGGCTTCTGCCCCAGCTTCGTGACGGTCGAGGGCGGCAAGCTGCGCAAGCCCAAGGGCGTGGACGCCCAGGGCGAGATCGATGCCGGCCTGCCGGAGCCGACGCCCGTCGGGCTGGCCCGGCCGTATGGCGTGTTCATTGCGGGCGTGGGTGGAACGGGCGTGGTCACCATCGGCCAACTGCTCGGCATGGCCGCGCACCTGGAAGGCAAGGGCTGCTCGGTGCTCGATATGGCCGGCCTGGCGCAGAAGGGCGGCGCCGTGCATTCCCACGTCGTGCTGGCGCAGTCGCCGGGGCATCTGCTGAATACGCGCGTCGCCATGGGCGAAGCCGACCTGGTCCTGGCGGGGGACCTGGTCGTGGCGACCGGTCCGGACGCGCTGGCGCGCATGAACCCCGAGCGCACCCGGCTGCTGCTCAATAGCGACGTCTCGCCCACCGCCGCGTTTATCTCCAACCCGGACTGGCGGCTGCCGCGCGACAGCCTGCGGCGCGACCTGAGTACGGCCTGCCTGCCGGGCCAGGCGCATGCCGTGGACGCCGCCGAACTGGCCGTGGGCCTGCTGGGCGACACCATCTACGCCAATCCGCTGATGATGGGCTATGCCTATCAGCAAGGCTGGCTGCCGCTGGGCGGCGACGCGTTGCGACGGGCCATCGAGTTGAACGGCCAGCAGGTGCCGAACAACCTGGCGGCCTTCGCCTGGGGCCGGCGCGCGGCGCATGACCTGGCGTCGGTGCAGAAATTGATCGGAGTCGCCCCGGATGCGGGTGAACCGTCGCAACGCAGCGCGGAAATCATAGAGATCCGCCGCGGGGCGTCGCAGCCGGGCAGCTCGGCGGGTCTCTCTGCTGCCGTTCCGCCGGACCTGGCCGACTTTGTCGGCGTGCGCGAACGCTTCCTTACCGACTACCAGAACAAGGCCTATGCGCGCCGGTATGTCGATTTCGTGGAGCAGGTGGCGGCCGCCGAACAAAAGGCCACCGGCACGCATCGCCTGGCCCAGGCCGTGGCGCGCAATTACTTCAAGCTGATGGCGTACAAGGACGAATACGAAGTCGCCCGCCTGTACACGGACGGGGCCTTCCTGAAGCAGATATCCCAGCAGTTCGAAGGCGACTGGAAACTCAATTTCCATCTGGCTCCGCCGACGTTCTCCAAGCGGGACGATAAGGGGCATCTGGTGAAGCGGTCCTTCGGGCCTTGGATGTTGAAGGCCTTCGCGGTGCTCAGCAAGGCGCGCTTTCTGCGGGGTACGGCTTTCGATCCGTTCGGGCGTACCGCTGAACGGCGGATGGAGCGGGCGCTGATTCAGGAGTACCGGGAGACTATCGGCGGGCTGTTGCCGCGATTGGGGCGGGGCAACCTGGATATTGCGGTGGCGCTTGCCGAAGTGCCTGCGGAGATCCGGGGGTATGGGCACATCAAGGATGCTGCCGTGGAGAAGGCGGCGGTGCGGCGGCGGGAGTTGTTGCAGCGGTTTGAGGCGAGTTCGCCGGAGGGGGTGGAGGTGGGTGGGGCCAGGGCGGCCTAAGGCAGCATTGCCCTTGGCGGCTGTTGCAGGGCTTTGAAGCCTGCAGGGCCGGGAAGGTTTGGAAGGCCCCGCTTGCGGGGCCTTTCCACTGTCGAAGGCCCCCTTATCCAGAGTCCGACTTTCTCAGATCAATGACATAACAAAACCGCGTCATCCGACTTGGGGCCGGCGTGTTATTCGAGCCTCGAATTTTGCTGGCAAAAGTTCATTGAACCTGAAGTCTGCGAAAGCAGGCGCCGGTCGCTAAGGTTCCTACCGAACGTTGGCAGTTTCCCCTACGGCTGCAGTCAGTTCCACTGGGCAATCCTTGTTTCAGGGAATGGCCGCTTCCGGCCAGAAGCGGTCCTTGAACGCGTCCTCGCAAACGACCGCTTAGGCACGAAGCGTGTATTCGCAGCGGCAGTCAGCGTCGCCGGCGGGCCAACGATAGACCTTCAGGAACAACAGGTATCGGGCATCTTCGATGGCTGCCGAACCAAAGGAACGTTCGACGCTGCAATGCATCCGCTGGACTCGATTTCTGTCACACCTGGCATTCCGTAGCAAATTGGGGGCCCTGTACGCGCTGAAACTTGTTACTGAACGTGGCACAATGACAAAAAACTGAACGGGGCGAGGCATGGTTCGCGTTTGTGAAGTCGATCTTGCGCAGCTCGGCGTACGGCTGCCCCTCCATGGCGTCGGCATGGTCGTCGCCCAGCCCTACGTCGAATTCACGGCGCACGAACCTTTCACGTGGCTCCCAGCCCAGCGCGCGCGGGCACTTGAGTGCGTAGACGCGACACTCGCGGTGGCTCGAGACAGAGCGCATCGCGCCGACAAGACGCATTTCACTGTATTTCCTGAACTATCGATACCCGGTTTCGAGGGCGTGGCACGCATCAACGCGGCCATGCAGCAGGAAGATTGGCCGGTCGGAACAATCGTAATCGGTGGAATTGAAGGACTCACGCGAGACCAGTATGCAGAGCTGCTGGCGCAACCCGATACGAACCACGATGCAGAGGTAAACGGACCTGAATCGGTCCCCGTTGGCCAGTGGATCAACACTAGCATCACCTGGGTCAAGGCCCAGGATGGCAAAGTTCACCGCTGGGTTCAGCCGAAGCTGGCTCCGTCCTGGGAAGAACTCCAGCGCTCCTACCAGGCGATGTATCGAGGACGCTCCATATACGTATTCAAAGGCGTCTTTGCCGACACCCATCTGCCGTTTCGCTTCGCGACGCTAATTTGCTTCGACTGGATTGGCACGTCCGAAGGGCGACGGGTTTGGGCTTGGCTGCTGCAGGGCATAAACGACACCGCAGCAGCAATACACGCGACCTACCCTCTGACGTGGGTGTTCGTGGCCCAGTGCAATCCGGAACCGTCCCACACATCGTTCATGGCGCAGGTGACGAACTTCTACGACGGGGCGACTTACCTCAATGTGTCCCGTGACGACACCTGCCTTGTGATGGCGAATGTTGCTGGAGCGAGGGTGCCTGGCACGGCATCAGAGTACGGCCGCTCTGCGGTCATCAACACCTCGAAGTTTTCAAAGCCTGGCTGCATGCCTACTTATGGCAACGGCGGTGAAAGTTATCGTGCCGGCTGCACGCTAGAGAATCTTCGCGATGCGGTCTTCCGTGAGCGTGGTGCATGCGTGCACTCGTTCTTTGTGGTCAATTCGCGCTCGCTTGCGCAAGGCTCTGCGGGACGGGATATCGCAATTCGTGAAGCGACAGTTCATTCGCTCGGACCACTTTCTGACCCCAGGGCGCCTGGCGGGCCAGTTGAGGCTGTGGTGAAGTGGATGAACGACCGCTTGGATGAAGCCGGCATGTCGCTCGCCGTGCGTCACGCCCGAGCCACGCTGGCCGGCATCTGTGCGACCGCCCACAACCAGATTGTTTCGTTACTTCGACCTATGCCGGCACCGGAACTTACGGATTTGATCCTGTCGTCCGCTGCTGACATGGCGTCTCTCAGTCCAGATACATGGACCGGCAAAGAGTCCTCCGCGGTTGAACACGTGCTCCATACATTCTCAATATTTGGAGCCGCAGAGTACCTGTGCCAGTTTCATGGCCAGGGTTCACAAGCTACCTTAACCAAGGGTGACCATACCTTCCAGGCGATAGCTGTGCGCGGAGAGACTCACGAGGCTTGCGCTCAACACGTCAAGGAGCGGGCCGCACAGCGCCGTGGGACACTCGTCGTGGTCTCTCGAGACGCCGATAATCTTGCCTGGAACGCAAGACTAGGGAGCTTCCTAGACGCGGGCAAACCGCTGTCCGAGGATTACAACTTCACCGACCCCGGCAGCGCCGTTGTCCAAGTTGGCTATCGGACCTTCATTGACGCATACCTGGCCGCCGACGAGCGCGCAGGCCTAGAGAAGGCACTCCATGACGCTATCAGCTGAACTCAATGACTTGCCAGCCGCCTTAAAAGTCGCACTCGGCGATGCAATTAGCGACGTGAATCTGAGCGAGGTGACTCTCCTCGAGAACTCCCCTCCTCTCGTATTAATGCAGCGTGGACACGCGCTGGAAGCATTTGCCTTCGGCGGTGAGGCTGACTACGCGCCGCAGTACTCGGCGTTCAAAAAGCATTTCATGGCTCAGGGTGCGTCCTGGGCGACCAAGGACGTGTCCTTCATCTACTGCCTACCGAACGGGCTGTCGGCGACCGAGGAATTCTGCTCAAAAGTCGAGGTCGACGTTTACTTCTGCCGTAAGTTCGTCGTCCAGTTGCAGCAAGACATCGCCAGCAGCCTGACGCGTCTTCCCTTTCTTCCGCTGGAGCGCATTAGGGGTGCATCCATTCGCCCACCCTCAGCACAGGCGTTGCTACGCAGCCGGAGTATGAGCGCGGAGTTGGCCAGTCGTCTGGTTGTGCCCGGAACGGGTGCGCAGACTCTTTTTCAGGCGTGCCTGGAGGAGAAGTACGGAGAACCGTCCGGCTTGACTACCAGTTCGATTGACCCGGCTCAGCCAGTCCAGGAGGAGCGGCGGATCCGGTCCGTTCTCCGGTCAATATCAATCCAGAACTTCCGCGCGTATCGAGCTGCGAAGGAATTTCCCCTTGGCTCCGCGGTCACGGTCCTTTACGGGCCCAATGGGTTCGGCAAAACCTCATTTTTTGATGCAGTCGACTTCGTCGTGACCGGCGGCGTCCATAGGTTCCCGAAAGGCGCGCCAGCACTCACGAAAGCCGCGAAACATCTGGACTGCGACAACGAGCCGACGACCGTTTCGCTGACTTTTGAGCGCGACGGAAAAACGCACACGATTGTTCGGGACCTTGCTGAGCCCAACAAGGCGACGCTTGACGGCCAACCCAGTGAGCGAAAGGACATTCTGGCGTTACTGACGGGCGGCGAGCTCTCGACCAGTGACCGTGTCGAAAACCTGGTTGCTCTCTTCCGCGCCACCCATCTTTTCAGTCAAGACCGACAAGCGTTGACGGAAGAGATTGCGGAGTCCTGCCAGCTGCCAGGAGACCTCGTGTCGCGGATGCTTGCGTTCGACGACTACGTTGTAGGATTGAACAAGTCGAAGGAAGTGCTGGACCTCGCGAAGAGGCAAGTGGATGACGCCGAAGCGCGACTTCAGGAGATTCGTGAAAAAGCTGCCGTCGATCAGGCCGAACTGAACAGGCTCCAAGGTCTTCAGACTGCGGGGGGGTCTTCCGAGACGCTTGATGCTCGCGCCCAAGCGCTCGAGAAGGACATTGAGAACGCAGGGTTCAGCCTGGCCGAAATGGGATCCGCGCGAGATATGCGCAGCCTTCGTGCGTTTCTTGAAGGCAAGCGCGCTGAGGCTGTGTCTACCAAACTCGCATTGGAAAAGTCTCTCGAATCTTTAACCGAACTGCGAAGTGCACAGGATGCGCTGAGGGGGCAGGCAGCACCGCTTTCAGACTACGCCGAAGCCTTGGTGAAAATTGAGGCTGCCTTCCGGGAACAACAGACAGAGCTGCGGGAGTCAGAAATCGGCCTTGCGCGGCTGCGGGCTATAGAGGCCGACGAAAAAGCGACCCGTGACGCCGCTGCATGGGTTGTGGAAAACCAACCTCAGTTTTCGCAACTGTCGCTCGGGTTGGCTGGTCTGAAGGAGAAGTGGGAGGAAGCGACTGCTGTACGCCAGGCGCATCGCAGTTTTCAGTCTGACGCCGCGGCGGCGGTAGCCGCTGCCAGCAAATCACTGTATCAAGCCGAGGCTCAACATCGCTCGACTGTCGAGCATGTCGACAGAGTTCAGGCGGTGCGGGAAAAAGTCGAACGTGGACAGTCCCTTGCGACGCTGACGACAGAAGTCGAGGAAACCGAAGCACGCCTATCTCAGCTAGCCCTTGAACTCAGGGAGAGGTTGGTCACGGGGCGTCAAGCCGTCGCTGACCAGGACCTCGTCGTGGAGGCAGTGCAGCGCGAACTCGCGTCTACAAGGCGGAACGCCTCAGAAATCCAGGAACAGGTGGCGGCGCTTCGGTCGCATGTGTCCGACGGAACTTGCCTTTTGTGCGGTCATGACCATGGCTCGCTGGAAGCCCTGTTGAATGCCATTGACCAGCGCCTTGGCCAGAACGAAGCGCTTCTTCAAATCTCAGAGCAATCGACGCACGAGTCTGAAAGGCTTGAGGAACTCAAGGAGTCGCAACGGCGCATAGAGGAGGAGATGCAGCGGGTTGACCGCGAGAAGGCGCAAGTGGCCGGCGAGCGCACGGCTCTCCTACGCGAACGGTTGGCCTTCAACGCGGCGCTGGCGACCATTGGACTGCAGTTTTCAGACGAGTTGCCGCTCCGGCTTGACGAGATTTTGACCCAAGCGAAGGGGGCCCAGGAGCAGGCAAGTACCCAGCTAGAGGTCGCCAAGCACGCGAAGCAGGACGCAGAAAACACCGAGCGGGCACGCGCGGACGCTGAGCATTCGGCCGCAATATTGGTTGATACTCTTTCAAAACACCTGGCAACGAGTCAGGAGAATTTGCGTGCATTGCTCAGCGACCCGCGCCGTGGAGCCTTCGACTTCGCCGTTGGTCTTCCACTACTCGAGCAGGCGCTCACTGACGCAAATCGACGTCAGGCCGATGCAACAGCGGCCGTGCTGGCGGCGAGCAACTACGTAGATGGTCGTCGCGCGGAGCTCGCAGCATCCAACGCTCGGATGCTGGCCGCCAAAACTGCGCATCAAAATTCTGCACGTCACCTCAGCGCACTCGAGGCCAGGGTTCAGGCGCTGACCGCGGCTCTAGTTGCGGCCGGATTTTCGGCTAAAACAACCAGGGACGAAATTCTGACCGCGATTGGGGCGACCGTGGCGCGACAGGGCTCAGCGGAAGGGCTTTCGATCCGAGTGGCCGAATTGGAAATTGCTCTTGACGCCGCGGCTACCTCTGCGGCGTTTGCCAGCATCAACAATCGGCTGCTGGAGTACAAGCGGGTAGCAGATGAGAATGCAGCGACGATTGCGAAGGTTAAGCCGTGGGTCAAGTACTTCGAGAGCGTTAATAAGCTTCTCGGCACCCAGCAAGCGGCAGCCACACAGCATTTCACCCAAGAGTACGGTCCTCGAACTGCAGTCATCCAGCGGAGGCTTCGACCGGTATACGGATTCGGCGATATCGAGGTGGCAAGCAAGGGCACGTCCATTGCGGTGCAGGTCAAGAGAAACGACGAGACACTTCGACCGACGGACTATTTCAGCCAGTCGCAGGTCCAAACACTGGTGCTGGGGCTGTTCTTGACCGCCTGTAGTTCGCAGACCTGGTCAGGCTTCTCCTCGGTCATGATGGATGACCCAGTGACCCACTTCGACGACCTCAATACCTATGCGCTTCTGGACCTAATCTCTGGCCTTCAGAACTCGCCGGAGGGGCCCAAACAATTTGTGATTTCCACCTGCGACGAGAAGTTGCTCCAATTGGCTCGTCAGAAGTTTCGCCATCTTGGCGACGCGGCGAAGTTCTATAGTTTCTCAGCAATTGGTGCGAACGGCCCGAAGGTCGCAGAGATTCCCGCCTGAACTTGCAAAGAAAACAACCGCGCAAAGGGCGGTGTACAGATGCCGCGCAAGCGCGCACTTCGAGGAATATTCAACGGCGATCAATGATCAATTACTGTCAATCTTCTCGACAGTGGCTGCCAATCTCGGCATTTGGATCGCCGGCTTGGCGCACCGTCGGCGTCGGCGGGCCTGCGCAAAAGGCCACTCCTCTCTAAAAAGCGGTCATCCTCTTTGGTCCCTTGAACTTCCGCTTTGGGCCGAGGCTGTGTGAGAACGCTTTTCGTCCCGACAGCCATAGCGCAACCGTCTGGACCGCACCGACTTAGGCGGTATTCAGTTCAATTTTCCGAAGCGAGGCTCGCTCTGGACCGTTTGGGCGGCCCGGATAGGGCCTGAGGTGTGTCCTTGGTCACATAAAGGCTCAGCCCCCCATCGACAGCATCGCTTTCATCGTTTGCTGGAAGCCCAGGATGCGCATGACCCGCCTGAGGTTATAGGCCAGTACATTCAAGCTCATTTCCGTGCTCACATTGCCCAAGCGACGAGTTAGGAAGTGCGTATAGCCCATCCAATGCTTGAACGTGCCGAACACATGTTCCACCGTGCGCCGCCGCACCTTCATCGCTTCTGGCATTCGGTCTAGACGGCGCTGCGCCGCCTCAAGCACGGCCTCATGTTCCCATCGACTGATGCGTCGATACGCGCTAGGTGTGCATCGCTCCTTCATAGCGCATTGTGGGCAGGCACTACTCCAGTAGCGTCGCAATTGAAGACCATTCTCCTCCCGCGTAAACCGGTGGATGGCGCGCTGGCCCGCAGGGCACTGGTACTCATCGTCCTTCGCGATGTATATGAAGTCCGAGCGGTCGAAGCGGCCTTCGGCCTTGGCATTGGAAGTGGTCGGCCTGGGCAAGATCGCATCAATACCGGTCTCTGCACATGCCTTGATCTGAGGCGCGCTGTAGTAGCCGCGATCGGCAATCGCACGCAGTCGCTTCTTTCCCATCGCCTCCCGCGCGGCTTGTGTCATCGATGCCAATGAGTCCCTGTCATGTCCTCGGTTCGTCACTTCGTGCGCGACGATCAGATGGTGCTTGGCTTCGACAACCATCTGCACGTTGTAGCCGACCATCCCCGAGCCCCGGCCACTGGTAGCCATCGAGCGGGCATCCGGGTCGGTCACCGACAGTTGACCGTCTGGATTATCTTTGAGCCTTTCCTTGACGTCATCCAGCGCGCGCATTTGCTTGCGCAGGCGCTCGATCTTGTCGTTGAGCCGATTGGTCCTGGCCTCGATCTCGACAGGTTGCGTTCGGTCCGCAGTGTCGAGCGCCGCCAGATAGCGGTGGATGCTCTCCTCAATCTGCTGCTGACGTTTGTCTATCTTGGCGGCTGTGAAGTTCTTGTCGCGCGTATTGACTGCCTTGAACTTGCTTCCATCAACGGCAACCAGGGCTTGGCTGAATAGCTTGAGATCTCGGCATACGGCAACGAACCGCCGGCAAACGTTGCGAATGCCCGAGCCGTTGTCACGGCGAAAATCCGCGATGGTCTTGAAGTCTGGCGCCAGTCGGCCGACCAGCCACATCAGTTCGACATTGCGTTGGCACTCTCGCTCGAGTCGACGACTGGACTGGATCCGATTTAAGTAGCCGTAGATGTAGATCTTCAGCAGCACGGCCGGGTGATACGACGGGCGGCCGGTAGCTGCTGGCGCCGCCCTCTCAAATCCCAGCAATTCCAGGTTGAGCTCGTCGACAAATGCGTCGATTATGCGCACCGGGTTGTCGTCGGCGATGAAGTCATCCAGGCATTCCGGGATCAACGCTACCTGTTGCCGGTCCTGACCTTCGATGAATCGGGGCATGTCGACTCCCGGGATCGAGATACCAAACTCTATCTACACCACCGTAGCGGCGTCAAAGAGTTTTCACACAGCGTCGGTCGGAAGGCGCCCGCCGCCCGTCGGAGGGCGGCGATCGGCCACAAGCCGACTGTCGGACAAATTAAATGAATCGCCCCGGGAATCGCGAGGCAGTACGGTTGAAGTGAAACGGCCTTATCGCTGCCGACTGAGGGCTCGATGCCGACCTCGGCCAAGCGTTCGCTGTGCCGGATGCTTACGTATTGCGATCCTCTATCGGAGTGATGCGTCAGAGACCGCTTAGTACAATAGGCCACGGCTCACCGGCCGCCCCGAGCCAACGATCGGGAGGACATCATGGCCAGGCGGATCTTCTTCCTGTTATCCCTGCTTCTGGGCATAAATGCCCATGCCGATGAGGGGGCCTGGACGGCGCTGTCGCGGCCGGGGGCGGTGGTACTCATGCGGCATGCGGAAGCGCCCGGCACCGGCGATCCTTCCAGCTTCCGACTCGACGATTGCCGCACGCAGCGCAACTTGAGCGCCGCTGGACGCAGGCAGGCGGCCCTTGTCGGCCGCGCACTGAAGGCCCGCGGTGTCGAGGGCGAGATATACAGCAGCGCATGGTGCCGCACCATGGAAACGGCCAGACTGCTGAACATGGGATCGGTCCGTCCGCTGGCTGCCTTGAACTCCCTGATCCGTACCCCTGCCGACAGCGATGCCCAGACGGCCGCGCTGCGGCGCTTCATCGATACATACCAGGGCCCGACGCTTATCCTAGTTACCCATCAGGTCAACATTACGGCGCTGACCGGGCTGCCGGTGGCGTCCGGTGAAATCATTGTCCTGCGCCCCAGTGCCGGCGGCCATCAGGTAGCCGGACGGCTGGACCTCGGCAAGGAAGGCGTATCCATGGAAGACAAATGGCAGTATCAGGTTCGAATGGGCGTCACGCAAGAGCTGGCCGAGGCCTACCGCGATGGCCGTGACACGCCGCAGCTTGCCAGGTTGCGCGATGCATTGCGCGCCCACCATGCGACGGTCACGTCGCAGTACGACGCCTTCGCCGGCTATGTGAAGCAGGCGGAAGAGGAAGGCACGCAGGACTATCCACTGTACCAATGGACGTTGGACACGATCCGCAATCCAGCCAAACAGGCGAAGTACGAGCGCGTCTTCACGGTTTATGTGAATGATCGGGACGTCTACGACGAACACGCGGCCGATGCCGTGGTAGCAGAGCTGTCCGCTCTGGGAACGAACGCGGGTATCGAAAGCATCAGCAAGCTCGATACCAATCCGGCCAACAGCCCGCAGCCGCCACGCGATACACAGCAATCCGGCAATAACTAATCGTCAACCACGATCCACGAATGATCTACAAGGGCGATTTCCCGAGCCAGGGCAACTGTCCAGCCGCGCCGTTGGCTGGTCGGCGCACGAACGGCGCGTTGGCTGAATTCGCGGCCCGCGCGCTGTGGGCAGCCACGACAACCGAGAGGACGAATGGCGTTCGTGCTTGTTGGAGCACAGCCATGTTGTCGCGTAGTCCTGCGCGTCTGCGACCGTATTTTCCGATCGCCTCTCGGAAACCTTAGGAGCAGAGCTGCATCCTATCGAGTCCATCGACTCGACGCGAGACGACCATCGTGGACAAAGGCCCTATACCCCGTAGCGAATCATCCGCGCGCGGGTGCTGCGGCCCGTTTACCTTAAGGTCGCCGCCGCCCGCCGTGCCGGCATCGCGAACCTCTCCACCGTCGGCTTGGCAACCGTCTTTTCCTTCAACGTCTCCGCAACCGCCACTTCGCGCTTGGCAATGATTTCCACCGCGCGCACCTTGGAGGTCATCTTGCGCATCATGACGCGGCCGTCGCGCGGGAAAAAGCTGATCCGGCGCGCGTAGACGTCGCCAAGGTCGCGCGCCGCCACCGGTATGTTTTCCATCTTCAGGTAGTTCAGCACGAACTGGGCGTTGCGCTCGCCGATATTCATCTGGTGCATGGCGGCCAGTACCGCGCCGCCGCCGAAGACCTTGGCCTGCAAGCGCTCGCGGGAGGCGCCCGCCTTCAGCACTTCGTTAATCAGCACTTCCATGGCGAAGGCGCCGTACCGCATGGTCGCGGAGGCCGGCGACTGGCTGTCGCCTTCCGGCAGCATGAAGTGGTTCATGCCGCCCACGCCGGTCTGCGGATCGCGGATACAGGCGGCCACGCAGGATCCGAGCACCGTCGTGATCATCACGTCGTCGCCCGTCACGTAGTATTCATTGGGCAGTACTTTGACGGCCTGATAGTTGAAGGTGCTATCAAAGTAGTGGCGCGTCGCGCGGGCGTCACGGGCAGACATGGTCGGTGGTCGCAGCCATAGGTAGAGCAAGCGGAGAGGCGATATTACTAAAGTTTTCCGAAAACTATTATTTCTTTCGGAGTAATTTTCGGCTTTCCTTCGCGCTTGCACCGCCATGGTGCGGCGCGTCCGAATTGGCCGGGCTGGGTCGCCGCCGCTGCCGACGACGCAGCCCCAAGGACACCGCGCATCCACTATTCCATGGATTGGCGGCCCTGATTCGGCCGATTAAGCGGCCTAAAAGCGCGTACTGCGGGTGACTGACCAGCGCGCGGACAAGGCGGCCAGGATGGCGGCCGCCACCACGGCCGCGACCAGCCACGGCGTCTCGGGCAAGTGAAGAGCAAAGTCGGCGCCATAGCTGCGCGCCAGCGCCAGCAAAGCCTCGTTCAGCGGCGTCAGGGCGAAGGCCGCGATGACAATACCCAGCAACGCCGCCACCGCCCCGGAGAGGGCGCCCAGGTAAAGAAATGGACGGCGCACGAAGGATTCCGTCGCGCCCACCAGCCGCGCCACCGCGATTTCCTCGCGCTGGGTCAGCGCCTGCATCCGCACGGTATTGAAGACCGTCGCCAACACAACCACCGCGACGCAGGCAGCCAGGAATCCCAGGCCGATCCGGCCGAAGCGCAGCAGGGCTTCCATGCGCTGGACCCAATCGCTGTCCAGCTGCACCTGCTCGACCTGGTCGAAACCGCGCCAGGCCTGCGCCAGGCGGGCCGCACGGCCGGCAAGGTCTTCGCCATCACGCAAGGTGGCCACGACGGCGTCCGGCAGGGGATTGCCGGGCAGGACGGCCAGGGCTTCGGCCCAGGTGGGGTTGCGCCGCAGCACCGCCAGGGCCTGCTCGCGTCCCACGGTACGGACGTCGCGGACCTGGTCGCCGTATTCCTTGCCGATACGATCCGCCACGGCCGCCGCGGCGCCGGCCGGCGCATCCACTTTCATGAATACCGTCAGTTCCGGGGTCACGGAAAGCTGGCGCGCCAGCGGCTGGACCGACACCAGGATGGCGGCGCCCAGCATGGGCAGGGCCAGCGCCAGGGCCATCACCAGCAGGTTGGCCAGCGAGGAAAATGGTTGGGCGAGCATGCGCCGCAAGGTAATGCCCAGCGCATAGCGGTGTTGCCGCAGCCATGCGTTCATGGGTTTGCCTCCTGGGAAAGATCGGCGAAGCGTCCCGGCTCGATGCGTAGCACGCGCTGGGCGTAGTGGGACATCAATTCCTGGTCGTGCGAAGCGATCAGCGTCGTGACGCCGACGCGGTTGAAATCGCGGAATACGTTCATGATGCGCAGCGCGCTGTCGTGGTCCAGGTTGGCCGTCGGTTCGTCGGCGATAAGGATGGCGGGGCGGTTGACGATGGCGCGGGCGATGGCCAGGCGCTGCTGCTCGCCGCCGGACAGTTCGATGGGGTTGAGCGTTTCCTTGCCGGACAGCCCGACCTTCTCCAGGGCGGCACGGGCCCGGGCCGCCGCCGCCTGCGGCGATTGGCCGGTCACCGCCAGCGGCAGGACGACGTTGTCGATGGCGTTGCGGTCATACAGCAGGTGCGTGTCCTGCAGGATCACGCCCACCGCGCGGCGCAGATAGGGCCGGGCGCGGGAGGGCAGCTTGTCCAGGCGCTGGCCGTTCACCTGGATCGATCCGCGGCTGGGGGGCTCCAGCCCGCCGATCAGCTTGAGCAGGGTCGATTTGCCGGCCCCGGAGGGCCCGGACACGAAAACGAATTCGCCCGCGCTAATCCGGAAGTTGATATCGGCCAGAATGTTTCGGCCGCGCCCGTACGATTTAAAGACGTGCTGGAATTCGATCATGGCGGCTATACGGATGAAGCCGCAATAGTACCGTGCGGCAGGCGCACGGGGCGCCCGCTGGTCGTGCCGTCGGGTGCTCTTCAAGGTGAACGTCTGGCCGCAGGCCCTTGCGGCTCCGTATTTCCCGGGTTCTGCGCCTTGGTTTCGCGCTTTCTGAGGCCGTCGGTCCAGCCTCTTTCCGGCTCGTCCTGTGGCATGATATGTCCCCACATTGACCCTGGGCCCGGCAGGGATTTCCCCCATGTCCCTGGTTTTTCACGGGGGCTACCATCCGCCGAGGTTACAAGCGGCCGCCGCGATACCGGCCACCGTCTACGGATCATCCACGCACGGAGAGAACCATGAAAACCTTGAAAATCGCCGCCCTCGGCGCCGCGCTGCTGGCCTTGTCCGGCGTCGCCCACGCCGGCGCCACCTTCGACAACGTCAAGAAAAAGGGCTTTGTGCAGTGCGGCGTGTCCACTGGCGTGCCGGGTTTTTCGATCGCCGACAGCAAAGGCGAATGGAAGGGCCTGGACATCGACATGTGCCGCGCCATCGCCGCCACGATGTTCAACGACTCCACCAAGTTCAAGGTCACCCCGCTGAACACGCAACAGCGCTTCACGGCGCTGCAGTCGGGCGAAATCGACGTACTGACGCGCAACACCACGCAGACCCTGACCCGCGACACCACCCTTGGCCTGCTCGGTACCGGCGTCAATTACTACGACAGCCAGGGCGTCATGGTGTCCAAGGACCTTGGCCTGAAGAGCGCCAAGGAATTGAACGGCGCCACGGTCTGTGTGCAGCCCGGCACCACCACCGAACTGAATCTGGCCGACTGGTTCCGCAGCAACAAAATCGAGTTCAAGCCCGTCGTCATCGAGAAGTACGACGAGATCGTGCGCGCCTTCTCCGCCGGCCGTTGCGACGCCTTCACCACAGACAAGTCGCAGTTGGCCTCCACCCGCACCACCCTGGAAAATCCCGACAAGTACGTGATCCTGCCGGAGGATTTCTCCAAGGAACCCTTGGGGCCGATGGTGCGCCAGGACGACGTGCAGTGGTTCAACGTCGTGCGCTGGACGCTCAATGTGATGCTGGAGGCCGAGGAATACGGCGTCACTTCGCAGAACGTCGATGAGATGCTCAAGAGCAGCAATCCCAACGTCCAGCGCATCCTCGGCGTGACGCCGGGCATGGGTAAGAACCTGGGCGTCGACGACAAGTGGGCCTACAACATCATCAAGAGTGTCGGCAATTACGGGGAAAGCTTCGAGCGCAACCTCGGCGGCGGCAGCGCCATGAAGCTGCCGCGCGGCCTGAACGCCCAATGGAAGCAGGGCGGATTGATGTACGGCTGGCCGATCCGTTGATTGCCCGTGGATAAGGCGAACGAGGTGCCCGCCACGGCACCTCGCGCCGGCGTGCCGCCTGGTGTAAGGTGGCCCGCGCCTTGCCATGGCCCGCGTGGCTGCTTCCGTATCGATACGCAATGACTCCTGCTTCCAAAGCCCCGCCGCCGAAGGCCCCGGTCCGCAAGCTGTCCTGGAACGATCCCGGCGTGCGGGCCATCGTGTACCAGGCCCTGGCCCTGGCCGCGGTCGCATGGGCGGCGTGGTTTCTCGTCTCCAATACCCTGCACAACCTGTCGGCCCGCCATATCTCCACGGGTTTCGGCTTCCTCGATCGCGAGGCGGGCTTCGCCATCGGCGAAACGCCCATCGCCTATACCGCGGCCGACACCTACGGCCGCGCCATCCTCGTGGGACTGGTCAACACGCTGCGCGTCGCCGTCATCGGCATCGTGCTGGCGACGCTGCTGGGTACGCTCATCGGCATCGCGCGCCTGTCCCGCAACTGGCTGGTGGCCAGGCTGGCGTCGATCTATGTCGAGGTCATGCGCAATGTTCCGCTGCTGCTGCAGTTGTTCTTCTGGTACGCCGTCATCACGGAGAACATGCCTGGCCCCAGGCAGGCGCACCAACCCCTGCCTGGCGTATTCATCTCCAACCGCGGCCTGAAGCTGCCCACGCTGCAGGGCGACGCCCTGGACTGGATGCTGGGCGGCCTGGGCCTGGCCATCGTCGTCATCCTGGCCCTGGCGCATTGGGCCAACAAGCGGCGCGAGGCCACCGGCCGCATCTTTCCGCTCACCCGCTGGGCGATTGGGCTGATCGTCGCGCTGCCCTTGCTGGGCTGGCTGGTCAGCGGCGGGGCCTTGACCGTGGATGTGCCGGTACTGCGCGGTTTCAACTTCGCAGGCGGCATGACCCTGTCGCCGGAACTGGCCGCGCTGCTGGCCGGCCTGGTCACCTACACGGCGGCTTTCGTCGCGGAAGTGGTCCGCTCCGGCATCCAGGCCGTGGACCACGGCCAATGGGAAGCGGCCGGCTCCCTCGGCCTGAAACGCACGCTGGTGCTGCGCCTGGTCGTGTTGCCGCAGGCCCTGCGCGTCATCATCCCGCCGATGACCAGCCAGTACTTGAACCTGACCAAGAACAGCTCCCTCGCGGTGGCCATCGGCTACCCGGACATCGTTTCCGTCGTCAACACCACGCTGAACCAGACGGGCCAGGCCATCGAAGGCATCCTGATCATCATGGGGGCCTACCTGACGGTAAGCCTGACGATCTCGGTACTGATGAACTGGTACAACAAGCGCATCGCGCTGGTGGAGCGCTGATATGACCACCGCGCCTCTTCCGGCCGACGGCCTGCCGGCCCCCATCACCCATGCCGGGCCTATCGCATGGCTGCGCACCCGGCTATTCGCCTCGCCGTTGCACATCCTGCTGACGATCCTGATCGCCTGGCTGTTGCTGTTTTCGATTCCGGCGCTGGTGGAATGGCTGCTTATCAAGGCCAACTTCTCCGCCACCACCGCACAGGAATGCCGCGCGTCGGGCGGCGCCTGCTGGGCCTTCATCCGCGAAAAGCACAGGCTGATCCTCTTCGGCACCTATCCCTACGACGAACAATGGCGTCCGCTGATCGCCACCATCGTGCTGCTGGCAGTCATCATCTGCAGCGGCATACGCCGCTTCTGGACGCCGTGGCTGCTGCTGTTATGGGCGGTCGGCCTGGGCGCGGTCGCGGTGCTGATGTGGGGCGGCGTCTTCGGCCTGACCTATGTCGAAAACGGCCGCTGGGGCGGACTGCCGCTGACCTTGATCCTGGCGACCTTCGGCATCGCCTTCGCCTTTCCCATCGGCGTGCTGCTGGCGTTGGGACGGCGTTCGCGGTTGCCGGCGATCAAGGCGCTATGCGTGGTGTACATCGAACTGATTCGCGGCGTCCCGCTGATCAGCCTGCTGTTCATGTCCTCGGTGATGCTGCCGCTGTTCCTGCCGGAAGGCTATTCCATCGACAAACTGCTGCGGGCGCAGATCGCCATCATCATGTTCGCGGCCGCCTATATCGCCGAAACCGTGCGGGGCGGCCTGCAGGCCATTCCCAAGGGACAGTACGAAGGCGCGGCGTCGCTCGGGCTGAGTTATTGGCAGCAGATGCGCAAGATCGTCCTGCCACAGGCCCTGCGCATCGTCATCCCGCCCCTGGTCGGCATCTTCATTTCCCTGTTCAAGGACACCTCGCTGGTGGTCATCATCGGCATCTTCGACCTGACGCTGGCGGCCAAGGCCGCGCTGTCGGACGCCGCCTGGCGGGGTTTCGGGGTCGAGGCCTACCTGTTCATCTCATTCATTTACTTCGTCTTCTGCTTCTCGATGTCCAGATACAGCCAGGCGCTGGAGCGCCGGCTGGCACAGGGCTATCAGCGATAAGGCGGCACCCGCGCCGCGCGGCGCGGGCGACATACAAGGGAGTGCATGCATGGCTGACGCCATCATCCGTATGCAGGACGTGAACAAGTGGTACGGCCAGTTCCATGTCCTGCGCAACATCAACATGGACGTCGCGCCGGGTGAACGCATCGTGATCTGCGGGCCGTCGGGGTCGGGAAAATCGACGTTGATCCGCTGCATCAACCGGCTGGAGGAACATCAGCAGGGGCAGATCATTGTCGACGGCATCGAACTGACCAATGACCTGAAGCATGTCGAGACCATCCGGCGCGAGGTGGGGATGGTGTTCCAGCACTTCAACCTTTTTCCGCATCTGACGGTGCTGGAGAATCTGACGCTGGGGCCGATGTGGGTGCTGAAGAAACCGCGGGCTGAGGCGGAGGCGATTGCCTTGAAGTATCTGGAGCGGGTGCGGATTCCGGAGCAGGCGACGAAGTTTCCCGGGCAGTTGTCGGGGGGGCAGCAGCAGCGGGTGGCTATCGCGCGGTCGCTGTGCATGAATCCGAAGATTATGTTGTTCGATGAGCCGACTTCAGCGCTGGATCCGGAGATGGTGAAGGAAGTGCTGGATGTGATGGTGACGCTGGCGGAGGAGAGCGGGGTGACGATGCTGGTCGTTACCCATGAGATGGGGTTTGCGAGGAAGGTGGCTGATCGGGTGATTTTTATGGATCGGGGCGAGATTATTGAGGAGAACGCGCCGGAGGAGTTTTTTGATCGGCCGCAGAATGAAAGGACTAAGTTGTTTTTGAGTCAGATATTGCATTGATTGGTGTCAGGGCCCGCACCGCTCGCGCGTCGGAAGACGTTCAAGAGGGAGTTTTGGTCGTCCGATCTAGATCGTTCCTTCGCGCAGATTGCTCACTCTGCGATTGCGTCGACGGAGCTGCAGCATGCGCCTGCCGTTTAGCGGTGTCGGTAGGTGGAGAGAGGTGACTTATGACTCCCATCAGCGTTCTCGTAGCTTGACTACGCTTCCAGTTTTCGTACGAGGCCGCTGCGCCATGGGGAACCATCTAAGTTGCCCACATGTGGTTCTTGTCCTGGGCCACATGATATAGAGGCTGCGCGGGCGGACCTCATTGAGATCACACCTTACATCAATGGTTACGAAGCCCTGCGGTCACGGCAAAACATTCCGCTGACGTCGGACCTCTGACCTGATGGCTTACGATAACAGCGGGAATGCTCTGCAGTGCTACGGCTATCAACGTCGAGATCCAAGCCGGTCCGCGACATAAGGGAGTGTGCGGGGGATAGGGGTTCCTCATACAAACCTTTTTATAGATAAACCCCAAACACCTTGATACACTCTCGAACACACTGTTCAGCCGAGCGCGATCCCGATGCGTCCTCAACTCCTCAAGGTCCTGCTCGTAACACCCGGTTCGCGATAGCGACCGGCCACGCGAACGTGCCCATGGGAGGGCAACTAACAATAATCTGAACGATAAATCGTTCCCAACTCCGGACCAAGGCAAATCGGGACTCTGGGTATACCGAGACAGTTTCGTGGGAAAGGCATTGAAGAAAGATGTTTACCTTGATGGCACTTGCATTGGAGAAACCCTAGGCAGAGTTTTCTTCTACACGCAGGTTGAGGGCGACTGCACTTACAAATTTTCCACGGAGTCCGGATTCTCGCTAATGACCGAGTCCTGGACATCAATGTGGGTAAGAACTATTTTGTGCGGCAATTCATAAAGATTGGAGTATTTGTCGGCGGGGCCGGCCTGGAGTTCGTATCAGAAGATGAAGGTAAAGGGGTCATCTTGAAGCCAGAAGTGAAACTCTGCAATGTCCGGCAGTGTGACCATCCGGCAATCAAGTCAGCGACAAGAGCAGGTGCTTAGAAATAACTGTTGAGGGCGGGCCCTTCGGCGCTTCGCCTTCTCTGGCCGCCTATCCTTGATTAGTTTGGAAACGATGTGGGGTCCGCTCGAAGAGGAACCGCGAGCATGAAAGCATTTGCGGAAGAGCAAATGGTCGGAGTGCTCAAGGACCCGAAGCCTGGCGCTGAACCGGCAGACTCGTGCCCAAAGCCGCTGGTATCCGAGGCGCCGCACTACAGCTGGACGGCGAAATTGGGCGGCATGACAATGTCGAAGCTCGGTCGCTCCACCGCCCGACGCCGAGCGGTGGAGCGAGAACAGGCGACCTATGATGCCTGGGGCCGTCTGAAGGCCCCAAGCGACAGCCGACCCAAACGGCCGCCATCGACCCATTGCTGGCATTCGAACATCACTTGTCAGCGTCTACTTTCCGACTACGGGTGGCCATAGTACCGAGCTGCAGTGAAGCATGCAGCAAGCCAGCTTCTTATGGCTACCCGAAGGGGCGCTTTCAAAAAACAACGCGAGCTAGCCACTGTATGAGCCACGACCGCAAGAAAGTTCACGAGCAGTTGCCGATAAACTGTGAGCCAGCGCGATGAGATCTATTATGTTCGACGCCCCGCGGAAGGACGAATTCACCCAAGGGTCTGTATTCTCTTGTTCCTATGCGGAAGACTACCCCGAAACGTCCGCCTACGGTCTTGTCATCACGGCGCGTTGCGATGCGGTCCAAGACAAAGCTCCTATCTTCAGCTATATCCCCGTAGTGCCACTGGAAGACTGGATTCTCTGCGACGGGGCAAACATCGCGATGGACCGCATCCATGCCGATTGCCTAAACACCTTGCGAAACCATCTGAAGGACGCATCATTGTCTGACTCGCTGCTCGAAACTAAGACTGTCCACGAGATTTACGAGTCGCACTTCAAACCGAAGGAGAATGACAGGGCATGGAGTACTCGCTGCATTAAGATTCGGGGAAGCATTGATACTTACGTTCGGAACTTGCAGCTGCGGGCGCCCAGCAGCTCAAGGGAGGAGCGCAGACTCCACCTGGTGGCAAATGCTTCTAAAATTGATGCTGTTGTGAAGGAGTTGTCGGGCAATCGGCTCAACGGTTTCTACCTTTTGCGTGATATGCCATTGCTGAGTGGGACAACGGCGAATTGCGTCGCTCTACTACGGGAGATTCATCACATTCCGACGAAGCTCGCGCGCGATATAGTCGGCGGTCTAACCCGCGAAGAATGGGATGCACGCAGCGAGTCCTCCCTACGCTGTCCTCGGTTTATCGCGTCCGACGACTTGGCGGCACCCATTGCGAAGTTGAAGTCGCCTTGGATCGAACATGTGATGCAGAACTTCACCATGCTGTTCGCGAGAATAGGTGTGAACGACAACGACTTCGCCGAGATAAAGGAATCGCTTTCAATAATAGGTCTGGGGTAAGTAGATGAAATTCGCCTATTTTGATGAAGGTGCTTGTGCTGAACTGATTTCAGAACGGGTCTTCCAGTCGTCCGAATTTGAACGAGGCAGACTCCTTATATCGGTGATTCGCGGCACCACTCCGAAAGCTCAGTTGACTTTTCGTTGCGTCGTTCTTTCCACCTCCGAAGGTGTTTACGTGCTGACGCCAGGAAAAGAAATCCAAAACTACATCGTCATTGACTTGGAGGGAACCAGCGAGCTCCTGCGACTCGACGACAGTGGGTTGATTCTTACGCTGCAGAAGACGCTGCGTTTTGCTACCAAGTACTGGGCCGGTCTAAAACCAAGCGCCAATGAGCGAGTATTGTCTAACAATAAGGCAGCGATCTTTCCATATCCAATCGGGAAGCAAACAGCGTTAAGAGTATCAATTGACCGCAATCCTGATGAAAAGCGGAGGAGCAAACGAGAGACCCAGAAAGCGCTCCTAGCCTATAGGTTCTCCGACAATGAAGGAGGAGGTCTCACCGAGACTCCTCAACTGACCAACTTTAGAAAGGCTTGGGAGGGGCGCGGTGACGCCTATACATTGGCTGCACAGCAATTGGCGGAAGCCACTGGTCCGCGGAACGGGTCAAGTTCTTTGGCGGTGACCGAACTTCGCGAACTAACTTCCCCCCACACAGTTGAAGCGGGTGTGGAAGGTTGGTCCAAGATCCTGACCAATTCACAACTGGCATTTGTCAACTCGGAGTTGACGGTGCCCCACCGAATTGAGGGTCCAGCTGGGACAGGTAAAACACTCTGTCTAGTGTTAAAGGCGTTAAAGACGCTCCAGGATGCGGCGTTGGCGGGCGAGCCACATCGCACATTGTTCGTCTCACATAGCGAGCCAACCCGTCGTGCGATTGTGAATCTCATCGCAATAAATGGGGGAGATGGGTTTATCGAAACGGAAATCGAGCTTCTCGCTAAGCCGCAGTCCATCAAAGTAACCACTCTTCAAGAACTCTGTGCGAACCTGCTGAAGCGCGAAATCTCTGAGTCGGAATTGGTAGACCGAGACGCCTACGAGTCGAAACTAGTCCAGCGGCTATATGCAATTGAAGGTGTGGAACGTGCGCTGCGTGACGAGTACGAATCACATTCGCCGTTTCTTTCGGAATCATTTAAGAAATTTCTTAGAGAAACGGAACGTTGGGCAATCGCTGAGATGCTCCAGCACGAGATCAGTGTTCAGATAAAGGGGCGCGCTGACCAAGATCTGGGTAAGTACAAGAAGTTAGATCATCTGAAAATTGGCCTTCCCGTGGAGAATGACGGCGACAAGACGTTTGCCTTCCTGATGTATCAGAAGTACCAGAGCGAGTTGGAGGCATCCGCGCAGTTTGACACTGACGACGTGGTGCTCAGCGCGACGTCACAGCTCAACACTCCGATTTGGCGTAGGCGACGCGCGCGAGAAGGGTTCAACTCAATCTTCATTGACGAGACCCATCTGTTCAACGTGAATGAACTGTCTGTCTTTCACCGATTGACGCAGAGTGAATTGAGTCAGCCAATTGCTTACTCGGTAGACCGTTCTCAGGCACTTGGGGATCGCGGTTGGACGGACTTGGCCTTTGAGACCGCCTTCGATCCGTCTGGCACACTCGGTCAGTCTGACCCCACGCGCATTCGTTCAGTGTTCCGTTGTTCACCGGAAATTGTTGACCTTGCTTTCTCCGTCACTTCGAGTGGCGCAACGCTTTTCACCAACTTCCATAATCCTCTGACCGCCTCTGTGAGTGCGTTCACAGCAGAGGAAGAACGGAAATCGAGAAAACCAGCGTACCTAGAGTTCCCGTCGGACGAGGTCATGCTTGAAGCGGCATTTACGCGTGCAGACACACTTGCTCGGGAAATGGGAGTACTCAAGGCCGATGTCGCCATCATTGTGTTTGGCGACGACCTATTTGCCCGCGCCCAGGAGTTTGCTAGAGGCAGTAAGAAGCCCGTTGAAGTAGTCAAATGTCGTGGAGACCTGGAGGCCGTGAACCGAGCCAAGACTTCAGGACGCTTTGTGCTGTCAGCTCCTGAGTTCATCGGCGGTCTGGAGTTTGCCGGGGTGGTCCTGGTAGGCGTCGACAGCGGACGTGTGCCGCCGACCGGCTCGGGGGCGGAATTCGAACCGAGCCAAAACTTCCTGAACTACGCAGCCCACCAACGTCTTTACGTAGCAATCACCCGCGCGCGGTTTCGGGTCGAGATTCTGGGGAGTAAGGCGCGAGGCTTGAGTGACATTCTGCGAAGTGGAGCTGCCGCAGGACTACTGGCGCTCAATGGGCACGAAGATTGATAAGTCAACCCGAAACTTACCGATCAATCAAGTAGTTACAGTCTTTAGCGTGAATCTTCAGGGCACTTGGGTTCGTGCAGCTGAGGATGAAGGAGCCATCAATCCAGTTCTGCCAATGGCCGCCTCAGACCGTAAGCGGGCCATCGCAGGCTTATGGTGAAGTCCATTGCATCAACCTGTCTGGCGAACTTTCGACTAATAGAATTATTCCTCGTTTCACTCAATACCGAGACGCCGCTGACTTACTGATGCGACGCTTGGCATGCTCGATATCAGCATACCGCGTCATCGCGCTGTGTACGCACGACCGGTATGGCGTCACGCAATGCGACGCTATCAGTGCAGCGCAAAGCTGCGGTATGCTACGCCCACCTTACAAAACGTATCAGAGGAGATCACGGATTATGGCCGCCACTACGTTTGCGCGCATTCTTCGCACTCTGGCTGGGGCCGCCGTGGTCCTGGCCGCTGTCCTTCCGGGAGTCGGCCACGCCGACGACTACCCGTCCAAACCTCTACGCTTCATCGTCCCGTATCCGCCCGGCGGTCCGCTCGACACCATGGCCCGCATGCTGGCCGAGAAAGTCCGCGGCAGCCTGGGCCAACCCGTCATCGTGGAAAACCGCGCCGGCGCGGGGGGCAACATTGGGGCGGACCTGGCCGCCAAGGCGCAACCGGATGGCTATACCCTGGTAATGGGCGCAGTAGCCACGCATGCCATCAACCCCTGGCTGTTCGCCAACCTGCCGTATGACCCGATCAAGGATTTCGCGCCGGTGACCCTGGTCGCTTCCGTGCCGAACGTGCTGGTCGTCAATGTCGACTTCGCCAAGAAGAACCACATCAACACCCTGGCCGACCTGATCGCCTATGCCAAGGCCAATCCCGGCAAGTTGAACTATGGCTCGGGCGGCAATGGCAGTGCGGGCCACCTGGCCGGCGAACTGCTGAAGGCGCGTGCCGATATCAAGGTCGAGCACATTCCCTACCAGGGCGCGTCCCCCGCGCAACTGGCACTGCTGTCCGGACAGTCGGATTTCATGTTCGATAACCTGGCCGCATCCGCACCGCTGATCAAGGACGGCAAGGTCAAGGCGCTGGCCGTGACGACCAAGGAGCGATCTTCGCTGCTGCCCGATGTGCCGACCGTCGAACAGTCCGGCGTGAAGGATTTCGACCTGGGCACGTGGTTCGGGGTGTTCACGACGGGTGGTACGCCGCAGGCGATCGTCGCCAAGCTGAACAAGGCCTATAGCGATGCCCTGATGCAGCCGGATGTGCGTCAGCGCCTGTTGACGATGGGTTCGGATGCCAAGCCCATGACGTCGGCCCAGTTTGCCGATTTCGTGCGCGCCGAGAAGGAAAAGTACAAGGAAATCGTCAAAGTGTCGGGTGCGAGCCTGAATTGAGCCGTGCGCGGCCGCTGGGCCGCGTGAATGGCAAAAGCCGCACCATGCCGCCAAGGCGCATGGCGCGGCTTTTTCACTTAACGGCACTCCAGCCGCAGGCGTGCCGGACCTCACTGCGGAAGAATGCGGCGAGTTTGCCGACACACTGGCGGGTCCACGCAAAAGGGCATCGCAGCGCACTCCCGGACCGCCAATCGCAGGGGTATTCCAGGCGTTGATTCAAGGCCTGGCTTAACTGGGTGTCCACATCCAATGGGGACCACGATGCGTATCGCATTGTTATTGGCGGCCCTGTGCTTCACGGCTATCGCGCATTCGGCGAATTATCCCTGCTCGGGAAGCAAGGGCGGCGTGGACCATTGCGTGGGCGAACAGTTTCTTTGCCGGGACGGGTCGATCAGCGCATCGAAACGTGTTTGTTCCGCTCCGGATGCCGCTGCATCGCCAGCTACGCCCAAATCCCTTGCGCCTGGTGCGAACGGTTCGTGCAGTTGCCGTGCCGGTCAATACTGCACCGGCGCACGAGGCGGTACCTTCTGCTACTCCGACAGCGGAAAGAAGTCCTATCTCCGGAAGTGAACGATCCAGCGTCCAATAGAGCAGGCTGCTATCACAGAGCGCATCCCAGCGGCGCCTTCGCTGCCCCCTCAGCCGCTGATAAACTCGGCAGCGCGGCACGATGCCAACGCAACATGCGAATCCGGCAACGCCCCGCACATTCACACGCCGCGTGACATCCACCCTCCATCCCAAAGACTAGGCTGACCCTCAAGATGGACACCACCTGGCTAGAGGACTTCATCGCAGTGATTCGCGAGGGAGGTTTCTCCCGCGCCGCGGACCAGCGCGCCATCAGCCAACCCGCGTTCAGCAGAAGAATCCGCTGCCTGGAGGACTGGGTAGGGACACCTTTATTCGACCGTGCAGCGCGGACCATACAGCTCACGCCCGCAGGTGAGCGCCTGAAACCCTTCGCGGAAGAGATTCTGCGGCAATTGGAAACGGGACGCCGGGATGCGATGAGCGCCGCGCAGGTCTCGACGGAGACGCTGCTGTTTGCCTCGACCCATGCGCTGTCGCTGACGTTCTTTCCCCCGTGGCTGCGTACCTTGGAGCAGGAAGCGCCGCTGATGTCGACGATCCAGTTGACGGCGGACAGCATGCAAGGTTGTGAACGGTTGATGGTCGATGGACTGGCGCAGTTCCTGCTTTGCCATCATCACCCGGCCGCTTCCAGCCGGCTTTCACCTGACCGGTTCAAATCCGTTTTGCTGGGCGAGGACGTGCTGGTCCCGGTGTGCGCGCCGGCGCTGGCAAGCGACAGGGCGCTTCAGGCAGGACCCTTCCTGGCTTATTCGGAGTCTTCCGGAATGGGGCGGATATTGCGGGCCGCTTGGGAAGCTTGCAATCGACCGCCGCTCCCGGAACCCGCGTTCTCGTCCCATTTGGCGACGGTGCTGGTGATGATGGCGCGGGACGCGCGGGGTGTTGCTTGGTCTCCGCTGAGCCTGGTCGCGGATGACCTGCAGTCGGGGCGGCTTGTGAAGCTGGGTGGGCCGGCGGATGAAGTGCGGATAGAGATCCATCTTTTCCGGCCCCGCACCCGGCAGGTTGGCGCGGCCGAGCGTTTCTGGCAACGAGTAATGGATGGAACGCGGCAGAACTAGAGCCGGGATCGGCACCACGACCAGCATCAGGACCAGCATCAGGACCAGCGCAAGGATCAGGACCAGGACCGGCACCAGGATCAGAGCCAGGACGGGCACCAGGACCGGCGCCAGGACCGGCACCAGCACCAGCGCCAGGGGCCAGCGCCACGACAAGCACCGGCACAAGAACCAGAACCAGCCCCGGGCCCAATACCAAGCCCAGCACCAGCCCCAGGCTCAAGCTACGAGAAACTGATCCAGTTCCTCCAGGACAGCGGCCGGATTCTCTTCCTGCAGCGTATGTCCGCAATCCAGCGCGCGGCCACGAACGTCATGTGCTTTCTCGCGCCACGTTTCCAGCACGTCATACAGCGCGCCCACGGTCCCCCGCCCGCCCCACAAAGCAAGAACAGGCGCGGCGATCCGCTTATCCTTGTCGCTCTCGTCGTGCTCCAGATCTATCGTCGCCGCCGCTCGATAATCCTCGCAGATGGCATGGCGCGTTTTCGGATCGCGATAGCAGCGCAGATATTCCTCGAAAGCCGCCTGCTCCGTGGCGTTGGGCAGTTTGTTCTGCCCGTCTATATGCTTGCGCAGGAAGAATTCCGGATCGGCGTCGATAAGACGTTCAGGCAAGGGGAAAGGCTGGATCAGGAAGAACCACCAGAAGTACCGGGTGGCGAACTCCTTGTTGGTTTTCGCATACATGGTCGCCGTAGGCGCGATATCGAATAGCGCGACGCGGGAGACGGCATCCGGATAGTCCAAGGCCATGCGATGCGCGACGCGGCCGCCTCGGTCGTGTCCTACCACCGCGTATCGGTCATGGCCCAAGGCCTTCATCAATTCGACCAGGTCGCCCGCCATGGCGCGCTTGGAGTAATTCACATGCTGCTCGCCGCCTTCAGGCTTGCCGCTGTCGCCATAGCCGCGCAAGTCGGGCGCGACGACGGTGAAGCGCTTGGCCAGTTCGGGGGCGATTTTGCGCCAGGTGACGTGGGTTTGCGGATGGCCGTGGATCAGCAGAAGGGCAGGCCCGGAGCCGGCGATGGCGAAGCGGATCTTCACATCCGACGAGGTGGCGAAGTCCAGCAGCGAGAAGCCGCCAAGGAAACGGGACTCTCCTACAGCGGAGAAACGTTCATCGCGATCAGGGCCTAGCGTAACCATGGATTCGCCTCGAAATGGTTGTTCTGGAATGCATGAATCTCGTCGCGCAATTCCAGGGTCTGGTCGATGGCATCCAGCCCCTGCATCAGCGCCTTCTTTCGCACAGGGTCGATGTCGAAGTCGACATCAAGACCCGGCTCCGTGATGCGCTGGTTGGCCAGATCCACCGTAAGGATATTCTCCCCAGCGCGTTGGGCAAGCTGCATGATGCGGGCAACATCGCCCTGCGGCAGCGTTATCGCAAGCAGCCCATTCCGCGCGCAGTTATCGAAGAATATCCCGGCGAATGACGTTCCGATCAACGCCCGGACTCCATACTGCAGCAAGCCCCATACGGCATGCTCGCGGCTTGAGCCGCAGCCGAAATTATCGCCGACCACCAGGAAGCTGGCGTTGCCCCAACCCTGTCGATTCAGGATGAAGTCCGGCCGCTCCTTGCCTGCATCATCGAATCGAAGGTCATGGAACAGGCCCACGTCCAAGCCGCTGCGGTCGATGCCCTTCAGGAACTGCTTGGGCATGATGACATCGGTATCGATATTGGCGGCGGGAAGGGCGGCGGCGACGCCTGTGACGGACGAGAACGGTGTCATGTCAGTGGTCTCCCAGGTAGTCGCGCGGGTCCGCCAGATGGCCAGCCACTGCGGCGACCGCGACCATGGCGGGGCTCATCAGGTGCGTACGTCCTCCCGTCCCTTGCCGGCCCTCGAAGTTGCGGTTCGTGCTGGAGGCGCATCGTTCTCCGCTGGCCAGGATGTCGTCGTTCATGGCCAGGCACATGGAGCAGCCGGATTGCCGCCACTCGAAGCCGGCCGCGATGAAGACCCGGTCCAGGCCTTCTTCTTCGGCCTGCCGGCGTACCGCGCTGGAGCCCGGCACCACCATGGCGGAAACGCCCGGCGCGACCTTGCGGTCCTTCAGCACCCGCGCGGCATCGCGCAGGTCTTCAATCCTCGCGTTGGTACAGGAGCCGATGAATGCCCTTTGGATGGGAATCGAATCGACGGCTTGGCCGGCGCGCAGTCCCATGTACTGCAAGGCTCTTTCCATATCGCGCCGGCGGGCGGCATCAGGCTCGCTGGAGGGATCCGGGATCCGACCGCCCACGCGTACCGCCTGGTCCGGACTCGTGCCCCAGGTCACCATGGGCGCGATATCCATGGCCGATAGCGCGACTTCCGCATCGAAGACGGCATCGTCGTCGCTGCGCAGGGTTTCCCAGGCCGCCACCGCGGCGTCCCATAGTTGTCCTGTCGGCGCGCGCGGCCGTCCTTGCAGATAAGACAGCACTTTGTCGTCGGGCGCCACGAGCGCTCCGCGCGCGCCGCATTCGACAGCCATATTGCAGACAGTCATGCGGGCCTCCACGCTCAGCGCCCGGATGGCCGATCCCTGGAACTCGATCGCGTAGCCGGTGGCGCCCGAGGCGCCGATCTTTTCGATCAGCGCCATGATGATGTCCTTGGACCGGACGCCCGGACCCAGCGCGCCGTCCACGGTTACGCGCATGGTTTTCAGCCGCTTGTAGACCAGGGTCTGGGTGGCAAGGTAATGCTCGATGTCCGAGGTGCCGATGCCGAAGCCCAGGGCGCCGAAGGCGCCATATGTGGTCGTATGGCTGTCGCCGGCGGCGATGACCATGCCGGGCAACACAAGGCCGATCTCCGGCATGACGACGTGCTCGATGCCTTGCAGCGGATGCAGTACGTCGAACAGTTCGATGCCGAAATCCCGGCAGTTTTCCGCGAAGTAGGCCGCCTGGCGCGCAGCGCCGGGATCGGGCATGGCGGCCGTTCTACGTGCGGCCGTGGGATTGACGTGATCGACGGTGCCCAGGGCCGCCTCGGGCCGCCACACCGGGCGATGCGCCTGCCTGAGTCCCGTGAACGCCTGGGGAGAGGTGTACTCGTTGAGGACAGTGCGATCCACATAAAGCAATACTTGCCGGCCGTCTTCATCGAGCGGTCGTATCGCGTGACTGTCTATGAGCTTGTCATATAGCGTCTTCGCCATGGTGCGTCATCACCTGCCATGAGGGTATACCTGGCAAGTCTATAGACGCGGGCTTTCAGGCTCCAATGCAAATATCGGATGGAATCATCCAATAATCCTAAGTGCGGCGAGCGGCCGCAAAAGTGCGCGGGGCCGGGCGCGTATCCGTCACCCGGCCCCGCGGCCATGAACCCGAAGTGCGCTTACTTGATGAAGTCCGGCTGCGCCGACGGCGCGGCCCGCTGGAAGGCCGGCTGTACGGCGCAATGCTCATACACCGCCATGGCGCGCGGATACGGCGTCATGTCGCAGCCCATGCGCTCCGCGTTGGCGACTTGGGGAACCAGGCAGCAGTCCGCCAGCGTCGGCGCTTCGCCAAAGCAATACGATCCGTGGCCATGGCGTTGCAGCAGGGCCTCTACGGCCGTCATGCCCTCCGTGACCCAATGCTGGTACCAGGCATTTTTCTGTTCGGCCGATACGCCCAGCACATCCTGTAGATAGCGCAGGATGCGCAGGTTGTTGACCGGATGGATATCGCAGGCGATGGCATTGGAGAGCTCCAGCACGCGCGCCCGCGCGGTCGGATCGAGCGGGATCAGGCGCGGTTCGGGGTGCGTGGCGTCGAGGTGATCGATGATCGCCATCGACTGCCCCAGCGCAAGGTCGCCGTCGCGCAGCAGCGGCACATTGCCGGAGGGATTCATGGCCATGTAGTCCGGCGTCCGATGTTCCAGCGTGCGGATGTTGATGGGCCGGTATTCGAAGTCCAGGCCCTTCAGGGCCAGGGCGATCCGTACCCGATAGGACGTGGAGCTGTTGAAGAAGCTATAGAGTTGCATGAATCCTGTTCCGCTCGATGATGAATGGCGCGGTTGCCTTATTCCGCCTTGATGCCCGCGCGCGTGACGATGTCGCTCCAGCGCTTGGCGTCCTTGGCGATCAATTCGCCGAACTCCGCCGGGGTGGAGGTCGCAGGCACCATGCCCTGGGCTTCGAAGGCCGTGGCGGTGGCGGGCGATTTCAGGGCCTCGGCGATCTGGCGGTTCATGCTGTCGACGATGGCGGCGGGGGTGCCCTTGGGGGCCAGCACGCCGTACCACATGTCGACGTCGGCGCCTTCCAGGCCGGACTCCGTCAGCGTCGGCACGTCGGGCAGTTGCGCCAGGCGCTTGGGGCTGCCGGTGGCGATGACCTTGAGCTTGCCGGCCTTGATCTGCGGCAGGGCCACGTGCACGGGCAGGAACATGTAGTCGAGCCGGCCGGCCAGCATGTCGGTCACCGCGCCGGCCGTGCCCTTGTACGGCACATGCAGCATGGTGGCCTTGCTGCGGTCCAGCAGCAGCGCCATGGCCAGATGGTGCGGCGTGCCCACGCCGGGGGTGCCGTAGGTGAGCTTGTCCGGGGCCTTGCGGGCGGCGTCTTCAAGCTGCTGCACCGTGTTCACGGAATTGGACGGGTGCGTCACCAGCAGCAGCGTGCCCCAGGAGGTCAGGCTGACCGGCACGAAGTCCTTGATGGGGTCGTAGTGCAGCTTGTCGCGGTACAGCGGCTGGTTCATGACGAAGGTGTTCACCGTCACCAGGAAGGTATAGCCGTCGGGCGCGGCACGCGCGGCTTTCTCCGTGCCGATGTTGCCGCTGGCGCCCGCGAGGTTCTCCACGATGACGGACTGGCCCAGGGTCTTGGGCAGCGTGGCGGCCAGTTGGCGCGCCACCAGGTCGATGCCCGTGGCGGGCGTGAAGGGCACGATCAGCGTAATGGGCCGTTCGGGCCAGGCTGCCTGGCTGGCGGCGGCCGTCAGGGACAGGGCCAGCGCCGCCAGGGTGCGGTACAGGGTCTTCATATTGTTCTCCTTGCGGGCGCGTTCTTTCCGCGCGCCCTGGGTGGGACTGCGATCAAAGGAATGAGGGGCGCGATTTCAGTGTTTCGGGATCGAAGCCGGCCACCTGTTTGTAGCGATCGGAGATGGCCTGCAGTTCTTCGCGGCTGATGACGTCCTCGATGCGTTCGAAGCGCTGGTCGCCCGAACGCTCGTAGGCTTCGCGCAGGATGGCGTCGGGCGGGTTGCTGCGATTGGTCAGCACGACGCGCGTGGTCGCGGCCACGCGCACCTTGTCGTAGTCCTGCAGCGCGCTTGGCGTCAGGCCTTGCCGCTTGAGCTGCCCGGCCAGGTAGCGGGCGTCGATGATGGCCTGGCCGGCGCCGTTCGAACCGCGCGGCACCATGGGGTGGGCGGCGTCGCCCAGCAGCGTCATGCGGCCCTGGGTCCAGGTCGGCAGGGGATCCTGGTCGACCATGGGGTACTCCAGCACCGAGTCGGCGTTCTGGATCAGCGCCGCCACGTCCAGCCAGTCGAAATGCCAGTCGGCGAAGGCGGGGAAGAAATCTTCCAAGCGCCCCTGGCGGGTCCAGTCGCGTACCGCCGGTTCGGCGGACTCGATCTCCGCGACCCAGTTTACCAGTTGGTTGCCTTCCGCATCGACGTTGTCGCGGATGGGGTAGATCACCATCTTGCCGATCGACAGCCAGCCCGCGCGCACCATGCTGCCGCCGCTCAGGAAAGGCTTGCAGCGCGTGACGCCCCGCCACATGTTGACGCCCGAATAGCGCGGCGCGCCTTCGTTCGGATACAGCTGCTTGCGCAGCGCGGAATGGATGCCGTCGCAGCCCACGACGATGGCGCCGCGCACCGGCGGCCGGGCCTTGCCGGCGGCATCGGTCATGTGCACCGTGACGCCGTCGGCGTCCTGCTCGACGCGGACGGCGCGATGGTCGACCAGTACTGCGTCGGCGCCCAGGCGCTCGCGCACGGCGGCCAGCAGCGTCATCTGCAGGTCGCCGCGATGGATGGAGTATTGCGGCCAGGCATAGCCGGCGGCCTTGCCGGCCGGTTCGCTGTAGATGAACTGGCCGTGCCGCGTGAAGAAGATCGACTCCTTGGTATGGACGCCGACCTTATCGAGCATCGGCAGCAGGCCCAGTTCATCGAGCTCGCGCGCGGCGTGCGGCAGCAGGTTGATGCCCACGCCCAGCGGCTTGATCTCCGGCACGGATTCATAGATGCGGCAGGCGATGCCGGCCTGATGCAGGCTCAGGGCCAGCACCAGGCCGCCCACGCCCGCGCCCACGATGATCACGTCGGTGTCTTTCATGGCTTATATCACCCGCGCTTGCAAGGTTCCCAGTCCATCGACCCCGCCTTCCATGAGGTCGCCCTTCACCACCGGTCCCACGCCTTCGGGCGTGCCGGTGTAGATCAGATCGCCCGGTTCCAGGCGGAAGTAGCGCGACAGGTAGCTGACGGTCTCGGCCACCGACCAGATCAGCTTGGAGGTGTCGCTGCGCTGCTTGTCCTGCCCGTTGACCTTCAGCCAGATGCCGGCCTTCTCGAAGTGGCCGGTGGCGTCGGCGCGATGCAGCGGCCCGATGGGCGCGCTGTCGTCGAAGGCCTTGCCCAGTTCCCAGGGGCGGCCGGCCTCGCGCATTTTCATTTGCAGGTCGCGGCGCGTCATGTCCAGGCCCACGGCATAGCCCCACACGTGTTCCAGCGCGCGCTCGACGGTGATGTTGGCGCCCGCCTTGCCGATCGCGGCCACCAGTTCGATTTCGTAGTGGTAGTTCGAGGTTTCGGAGGGGTAGGGCAGGTCCAGCGTTTCACCCTGCGCAACCGGCATGACGGCATCGGCCGGCTTGCAGAAGAAGAACGGCGGCTCGCGATCCGGATCGAAGCCCATTTCGCGGGCGTGCGCGGCGTAGTTGCGGCCCACGCAGTAGACGCGGCGGACGGGAAAGCGGTCGGCGGAGCCGACGACGGGCACGGCGACGGTGGCCGGCGGGGTGAAGACGTAAGACATGAGCAGAAAACCCTAAATGGCAAGGCAGAGAAATTTCAGCGCGCGTACCGGCGCCCGGGCATCCGTGCACGGCGGCGGCACGGATGGACGACTGGAACAGGCAAGAACGGCCAGCACAACGTGCAGCGAAAACGGGAAATGAAAACGGGCAATGAGAACGGGCGGCGGAAATGCCCGCCAGGCACGCGCGGCAGGGACGGCCCGCGCGCCGGCGTCGCTCAGTCCGCGCGTTCTTCGCGCAACAACCCCAGCGCCGCCTGGACCGGCCGATCGGAATAGCTGAACAGGGTGGCGTCTTCCATCGCCGCCAATTGCACCGGCTGCCACGAAGGCGCCACGAAGACGTCGCGCGGCCCGAAGTGGAACTCCTGGTCGCCGACGCGCGCGGTGCCGCGTCCTTCCACCACCGAATACACCGTGGAGTCGGTGCTGCGGTAGGTCTTGCCCTGGAAGCCCGCCGGCAGGAACTGCATGAAGGTCGCCATCGTCGGCATGGGGTAGCCCCCGGTGGCCGGGTTGACGTAGCGCAGCTTTACGCCGTCCCAGGCGTCCAGCTCGCCGTAGCGGTACAGCTGGTCCAGGGCCTCGCGGCTGCGTTCGTAGGGATAGTTGAAGATGGGCGAATTGCCGTTGGCCGGCACATGGCGCACCGGCGCCATGTTGTGCCCGAAGCGCGCGAAGCTGTCGCCTTCGGTGCGCGTGACCGGCTGGGTGGACGCGGGGTAGTTTTCGGCGAAGCCCGCATCCAGCATGCGCAGCAGCGGGATGTCCAGGCCGTCGAGCCATACCACCGGCTCGCCGCCTTCCGATGCCTCGATATTGCCGTGGTCGTGGTACGTCCAGGACGGCGTGATGATGAAGTCGCCCGGATGCATGGTGGTGCGTTCGCCATTGACGGCGGTATAGGCGCCCTTGCCCTCGACGATGAAGCGTAGCGCCGATTGCGTATGGCGGTGGCTGGGCGCGATTTCGCCCGGCAGGATCAATTGCAGGCCGGCGTAGAGGGTCTGCGTGATGCTGGCCTGGCCCGGCAGGCCGGGGTTTTCCAGGATCAGCACGCGGCGCACGGCTTCCTCGGCGGAAATCAGCGAGCCGGCTTCCATGACGTCGGCGCGCACGTCGGCATAGCGCCACATGGCGGGGACGCAGCGCGGTTGCGGCGAGCGGGGCACCAGGTTGTGCAGCGATTCCCAGAGCGGCGCCATGTTCTTGCGCGCAATGCGCTCGTAGTAGGCGGCGCGTTCGGCGCTGGTCGAAGTGGCTTCTGCCATAGCGTGTCTCCTCACATTTCCCCGTATTATCGAAGCCGCGATATGCCTCAGGAAATGAATTTATCTTATTATCCATACGGAAATATGTATGGCTGGCGTGCCGGCCAACCTGCATCCGGGGCGCCGGCGTGGTCGCAGGGAGATCCATCGGTAACGGCCCCGCGCCGCCAGGTGCATCTGCCGGTCCCCATGTTGCCGGTCCCGGCAGGCATCCGCCCACCCCGCCGCCCCTCGCGACAACCCCGGAGCAATATGGACTGGACCTACCGCCTGCGCCTGCGGAACCTGAAGATGCTGCTCAGTCTGGCCCAGACGCGCAACATCAGCCATTCGGCCGCCATGCTCAATACGACTCAGCCCGGCTTGTCGAAGTGGCTTAAGGACCTGGAGGATGACATCGGTTTGCCGCTCTTCGAGCGGCACGCGCGCGGCCTGCGCCCCACGCCCTACGGCGATGCGCTGATCGCGCATGCGCAGCGCATCGACGCCCAGCTCGAACGCGCCAGCGGCGACATGGCCGCGCTGCGGCAGGGCGGCGGCGGCCGCGTGGTGATCGGCGCATCGGGCGCCTCGGCCTCCGATACCGTGCCCTTGGCCGTCATGCGCCTGCTGGAACGCATGCCGCAGGCGCGCATCAAGCTCGTCGAATCCACCATGGACCGCCTGCTGGCGCAGCTGGCCCAGGGCGAGCTCGATGTCGTCGTGGGGCGCTCGGCGCCGGAGCACCATGATCCGGCGATCCTGTCGGAGTCGCTGTACCTGGAACCCGTGCATATGGTGGCGCGGCCGCGCCACCCGGTGTTCGCTCTGCCTCGCATCGCCTGGGAAGACCTGATGGCCTATCGCTGGATTGTCTGGCCCAGGGGAACGCCCATCCGCAACGCGCTGGATACCGCGCTGAGCGCGGCGGGCAAGGCCTTGCCGGCGGATCATGTGGAATCCAACTCGGTTACGATCAACCTCACCCTGATCAGCAACAGCGACCTGATCGGCGTCGCGTCGCATCGTGCGGCGCTGCGGTTCTCGCAGATGAACGCCATGCGCATCCTGCCGATCCGGCTGTCGGGATTCGGCGCGGTGACGATGTACTGGCGGCAGGAAGCTTTCCAGCCCGCCGCGGTGGAGACGACGCTGGAATGCCTGCGCGCCGTGGTGGACGAACATCGAAGCTGAATCGCGGTGAGTATTCCGGTGAATCGCACAGACATTCGATTGAATCGGCGCAGAACTTTGCATTGGATCGCACTGAACATCCCATCGAATCGCGCTGAACATTCCAAGGAGCAAACATGCCCATGGCTTCGTGGCTGGCCTTCGTGGCCGCTTCCGTTGTGCTGCTGGTGATTCCGGGGCCGACCATCCTGTCGGTCATCAGTTATTCCATGGCGCATGGCCGGCGCGCGCGCTGGCCGCTGGTGGCTGCCGTGGCATTGGGCGATTGCACCGCCTTGTTCGTGTCGCTGCTGGGACTCGGCGCCCTGCTTGCGTCGTCGGCCTTCTGGTTCACCGTGGTGAAGTGGGTGGGCGGCGGATATTTGCTGTACCTGGGCATCAGGCTGCTGTGCGCCGGCGCTGCTGGCGGTCCCGTGCAGGCCAGCGCCGCGCCCGCGTCGCGCTGGAAGCTGTTCGCCAATGTGTGGCTGGTTACGGCGCTGAACCCCAAGGGCATCGTCTTCTTCGTCGCCTTCCTGCCGCAGTTCGTGCAGCCCGGCGCCGCCGCCACGGGCCAGCTCTGGCTGCTCGGCGTGACCTTCGTCGTGCTGGCTGCGCTGAACGCCACGCTGTATGCCGTCTTCGCCGGGGCAGCCAGCCGTTGGCTGGCATCGCCGCGCGCGCGGCGTGGTTTTCACCTGATGGGCGGCTCGTTGCTGTCCTCGGCAGGCATCTGGGCGTTGCTCGCGCGCCGGCCCTGACCGGCAGCGGCCGGCGCGCGATGGCTCGCACCACGCCGGCCGCCTGCATGGGGGTCGCATGTATGCCCGTCGCCGCCAGCAAACGCGGCGGTATCATTTCGGCCACCCCATCGACATGGAGCCCGCCGTGGCAGACGACAAGTGGTCATCCCGCCAGTACCTGATGTTCGAGCGCGAGCGCACGCGGCCCGTGCGTGACCTGCTGGCGGCCGTGCCGGCCGAGACGGCGCGCCGCGTCGTGGACCTGGGTTGCGGACCGGGCAATTCCACCGAAGTCCTGGCGGCGCGGTTTCCGGGCGCGGAGGTCAGCGGCCTGGATAGTTCCGCGGACATGATCGCGGCCGCCCGCAAACGGCTGCCGCAGGTCCACTTCGAAATCGCCGACCTGCGCGACTGGCCGGCGCCCGGCCCCTACGATGTCATCCTGTCGAACGCCGTATTCCAGTGGGTGCCCGGTCACGGAACGCTGTTTCCGGCGCTGGCCGGCAAGCTGGCCGAAGGCGGCAGCCTGGCCATCCAGATGCCGGACACGCTGCAGGAACCGTCGCATCGCCTGATGCGCGAACTGGCGGCGCAGGCGCCGTGGGCCGACAAGCTGGCCGCCGTTTCCGGCGCCCGCGACGGCTTGCGGTCCGCCCAGTGGTACTACGAACTGCTGCGCCCGCACTGCGCTCGCGTCGATATCTGGCGCACCACGTATTACCACGTGCTCCCAGGCGGCCCGCCGGCCATCGTCGAATGGTTCAAGGGCAGCGCCTTGCGCCCTTTCCTGGACGCGCTGGACAGCGACGAACAGCAGGCCTATCTGGCGCGCTACACCGAGCTGGTCGCCCAGGTCCACCCGCCCGTGTCGGATGGATCGGTGCTGCTGCCTTTCCCGCGGTTGTTCATCGTGGCCACGCGTTAGTGCCCATAGCGCTATAGCATTGCCGGATCCAAGCCGACTTTATCAAGCCCGCGCTTCCCCCTGCACGGGATGGACCGACTCCGGCCAGACCAGGGAACGGTGTACCTGCGCGCCGGCCATGGCGCCGCTACCCACGGCCAGGGACACCGAATGCGGCGCCCGGGCGGCATCGCCGCAGGCGAATATTCCCGGCACCGAGGTCTTGCTCTCGGCATCGGTGCGCACCTGCATGCCCATCGGCGTTTCCTCCAGCACGCAGCCGATTGCCTCGGCCAGGGAGCCGGAAGGAGCGGTGCGCGTCGCCGTGAAAAGCCCGGCAAAGCGCAGCACCCGCCCATCGGCCAGCGCCACGTCGGCATGGCCTTCGATGCGGTCGATCGGCGTTTCGTCGACCGTCACGCCCCGGCGCTGCAGCGCGGACCTGGCGTCGCCTCCAAGCGCGATGGCCTCATTGACGAACAGGGTCACGTCGCCCCAATCGGTAAGCAATTCGGCCTGATGCACGGACATGGGGCTGGCGCCGATGATGCCGATGCGGCCTTGGCCGAGCTCGTAGCCATGGCAATACGGACAATGAAAAACCGCTTTGCCCCAGCGCTCCGCGAGTCCGGCGACAGGCGGAAGCTGGTCGGTGACGCCCATGGCCAGCAGAATGCGGCGACCCTGGTGCGACCGGCCATCGGCCGTTGTGACGGTGAAGCCGTCCAATTGCCCTGACACGTCCGCGGCGCGGGCGTCCAGCCACGACAGCGTGGGATAGTTTTCCAGCTGCCGGCGCGCGGTCGCCGCGATCACGCCGGGATCGACGCCATCCTGGCCCAGGAATCCGTGCGCATGGCTGGCCTGGCGGTTGCGCCGCTCGCCGGCGTCGATCACCAGCACGGACCTGCGCGCGCGCACCAGTTGCAGCGTCGCCGCCATTCCTGCATAGCTGCCGCCGATCACGATGACGTCGTACTGCATGCTCAACTCCTCTTGCGTCGTGCCGCCTTGTGCCGGCGCGCGAAGTCCGCGGCCAGGTCGGCAAGGGTGATTTCGGAGAACCGCTGCAACAGCAGCGCCTCGGCCTCGGCGAAGGTGTCTTCCAGCGCCGCGTTCACCGATTGCTCCACCAGGCATTCCGGAGTTTCGTGGCGGTTGCCGATGGCGAACATGGCGGGCTCGCCCAGGGCCTCGTGCAACTGGCGCAGCGTGATGGTGCCCAGGTCTGCCTGTATGCGCCATCCACCGGCATGACCGCGATCGGAGGCCACGATGCCTGCTTCGCGCAGATACCCCATGGTGCGCCGGACGACGACCGGGTTGGTTCCCAGGCATTGGGCCAGGGTGTCGGAGGTGACCGGCCCCTCCTGTTCTGCCATGTGCAATAGCGCATGCAGGACGGACGATAGGCGGCTGTCGCGTTTCATGTAACTTATGATGTTCTATATGGGCTACGGCGTCAAGCCCGTGCACGACCTGCCATTGGCTTGCCGACGGGGCCTGGCCGGTTGCCACGCGCCCGCGCGACGAGCAAAAGCGGCGGGCCCCGTTCACGACGCTATCGTGAACGGGGCCCGCTTTTTTAATTACTTACGCAGCGCTAAGCGCGCGGGTCGATCAGTTGGCCTTGATGTTGGCGTTGTCCACGACGGTCTTCCAGCGCACCAGTTCCTCGCGCGTGTACTTGCCCAGGGCTTCGGGGCCCATGTATTCGGCTTCCGCGCCCTGTTCCGCGGCCTTCTTGCGGAATTCCTCGGTGCGCATGATCTTCTCGATCTCGCCGGACAGCTTGTCCACGACCGCCTTCGGCGTATTGGCCGGCGCATACATCGCGAACCAGGACGACACGACCAGGTCGGGATAGCCGGCTTCCGCGGCCGTGGGTACATCCGGCAACGAGGGCAGGCGGGTCTTGCCGGTGACGGCCAGGGCGCGCAGCTTGCCGGCGGCGATCTGTCCCAGCAGCGGCGGCGGGGTGGTGATGGTCATGTCGACCGCGCCGCCCAGCAGGTCGTTCAGCGCCGGGCCGGTGCCCTTGTAGGGGATATGGGTGATCTTGGTCCCCGCCATCTGGTTCAACAGTTCGGTGGCCACCTGTTGCAGAGAGCCGTTGCCGGACGAGGCGTAGTTCAGCTCGCCCGGATGCGCCTTGGCATAGGCGACCAGCTCTTTCAGCGTCTTGACCGGCAGCGAGGGGCGCACCACCACGACCTGCGGAGCGGACAACACGTTGGCGACCGGCGAGAAGTCCTTGATCGGGTCCCAGGGCAGGTTCGGGGTGATCAGCGGCGTGATGACCTGGTAGCCGGAGTACTGCAGCAGCAGCGTGTAGCCGTCCGGGGCGGCACGGGTAAGGGCCTGCGCGGCAATGCTGCCCGAGGCGCCGGGCTTGTTCTCCACGACGACCGTCTGGTTCAGCGCGCGCGCCAGGGGCTGGGCGATCAGGCGCGCGGCGATGTCTGTCGTGCCACCGGGCGCGGCCGACACGATGAGCGTAATGGGTTTGTCGGGGTACTCCGCCTGGCTGGCCACGGGCGCGAGCGCCAGCGCGCCCAGACCCGCTGCAGCCAGCAGGCGGCGCAGGGGCGAGAAGTATCGGGTTTGGTTCATGTCGTCTCCTGTTTTGTTTTGGAAAGGGTAGGGAAATCGTTGCAAGCGCAGTGCGGCCTGGCGCTATTCGATGATGCCGGCCGCGCGCAGCGCGGCGCAGTGGTCCTCGTCCAGTCCCGCTTCGCGCAGCACCGTGTTCGTATGCTCGCCCAGGGTCGGCGCGCGATCGTGCACCGTGCCAGGGTTGGCGGACAGCACGGGAAACACGGCCGGCATTTCCACGGCGATGCCGCTGGCGGCCTGCACCGTGGTGATGGCGCCCCGCGCGCGGTAGTGGGGATCGCCCGCGATGTCGGCCACGTTGTAGATGCGCCCGGCCGGCACGCCGGCTTCGCGCATGGCGGCCAGCACCTGGTCGATGGTGCGCTCCTGCGTCCAGGCACCGATGGCGGCGTCCAGTTCGGCGACGCGCGCGGCGCGGCCGTCGTTGCGCGCCAGGCCCGGATCGGTGGCCAGGTCCTGGCGGCCGATGCGCGTCATCAGGCGCGTGTAGATGCCGTCGCCGTTGCCGGCGATCAGCACGAAGCCGTCCTGGCAGGGATAGGCGTTGGAAGGAGCGATGCCGGGCAGCGCGGCGCCGGCGGGTTCGCGTACCGCACCGAATACGGAGTACTCCGGCAGCAGGCTTTCGGTCAGGTTGAAAATGCTTTCGTACAGCGCCGCGTCGATCAGTTGGCCTGTGCCGCCGCGTGCGTCGCGTTCATACAGGGCCAGCAGCACGCCCAGGGCGCCATGCAGGCCGGCAATGGTGTCGCCCAGCGACAGGCCGGCACGCACGGGCGCGCGGCCCGGTTCGCCGTTCAGGTAGCGCAGGCCCGCCATGGCTTCGCCGATGGCGGCGAAGCCCGGTTCGCCGGCCTTCGGTCCCGTCTGTCCATAACCGGAAATGCGCAGCATGATCAGGCGCGGGTTCAGCGCGTGCAGCGCTTCCCAGGACAGGCCCCACTTTTCCATGGTGCCCGGCCGGAAGTTCTCGATCAGCACATCGGCTTGCGACGCCAGCAGGCGCGCGATGTCCTGGCCTTCGGGCCGGCGCAGGTCGACGCAGACGGATTGCTTGTTGCGCGACTGCGCTTCCCACCAGACCGATGTGCCTTCGTGCAGCAGCCGCCACTTGCGCAGCGGATCGCCGACGCCGGGGGGTTCGATCTTGATGACCTGCGCGCCGAAGTCGGCCAGCGTCTTGGCGGCGAACGGCCCGGCGATCAATTGCCCCAGTTCGAGCACGCGGATGCCCGCCAGTATTTGTCGTGTCATGTCTCCCCTCGGCTGCTGCTGCACCACGGGGCACAGTGTGCCGCAGCCGCTGCGGGCGCGGAATGCCCGATTCGCCAAGGGGGGCTTCCACGAACGCGAAAGCCCCCTGGCGGGGTTTCCACGAATGTGAAAGCCTCCACCGGGAGGCTTCAACGAACGTGAAAGCCCGGCGCCGATGGAGCCTTATTGCGCCGCGCGCAATTGGGCCAGCAGCATGCGCGGCGCCAATGCCAGCGTTTCCGCGTCGCGCACGGCCAGCAGCAGCCAGCGGCGCGTCCAGTCGTCGATCAGCGGGACCAGCCGCAGTTGCATGGACCGCGCGTGCGGTTCCGCGGCGATGCGCGGCAGCACGCCGATGCCCCGGGTGGCCACCACCATGCGGCAGATGGCGTCGAAGCTGCGCACCTGGATGCGCAGCTTCATCGGCATGTCCAGCTTGGTACAGGCGTCGGCGAGCAGGATGGCCAGCGATGTGCTGGGCGGCAGGCTGACGTAGTCGTACTCCAGCGTTTCGGCGAAGGCGACATTGGCGCGCCCCGCCAGCGGGTGGCTGTCGGGCACGACCAGCATCAGTTCGTCGCGCTTGTAGGGAAAGGTCTGCAAGCCGGCATCGTGGGTGTGTTCGCCGAAGATGCCGATGTCGGCGCGGTTCTCCGCCACGGCGGCGATGACCTCGGTGCTGTTCTGTTCTTCCAGATCGATGCGCACGGCCGGATGGTCGGTCATGAAACGCGACAGGTCGTCCGGCAGGAATTGCGTGATGGACGAGGTGTTGGCGGCGATGCGCACCTGGCCGCGTACGCCCTGCGCGTAGTCGGAGAGCGTGCCGGCCATCTGGTCGACTTCCTGCAGGATGCGGGTGGCGTGCGCCAGGCAGGCGCGGCCCGCATCGGTCAGGTCCACCCCCGCCGCCTTGCGAAAGAGCAGGGGCGTGCCGAGCGCGGCTTCAAGATCGGAGATGCGTTTGCTGGCCGCCCCGACGGCCAGGCGCGCCTGCCGCGCCCCGGCCGAAATACTGCCCAGCCGGGCGACGGAGGCGAACAGCGCTAGCGTGACGAGGTCGATGCGGGCCAGGTTCATGGCCACGATTGTAGGGGTAGACCCGGCGCGGCAATGCTGCACCGCGGGCCCCCGCTGGGCTAGCCGCCGGCGCCCGCGGCCCAGCCCTTGCACAAGGCCACGGCCTGTCCCCAGCGGCGCAGCCGTGCCTCGCGCCGGTCGGCCGACCAGGCCGGCTCGAAGCGCCGCTCCGCCTGCCATTGCGCGGCGAAGGCGTCCATGTCGTCCCAGAAGCCGACCGCCAGCCCCGCCAGGCCCGCCGCGCCGCGCGCGGTGGATTCCGATACACGCGGGCGCACCACCGGCACGCCGAGGAGATCGGCCTGCATCTGCATGAGCAGATCGTTGCGCGCCGCCCCGCCGTCCACCCGCAGCTCGGACAGCTCGATGCCGCAATCGGCCTTCATGGCGATCAGCAGTTCCGCGCTCTGCAGGGCGATCGATTCCAGCGTGGCGCGGGCCACGTGGGCGCGGCTGGTGCCGCGCGTCAGTCCCACCATCGTGCCGCGCGCGTAGGGATCCCAATGGGGCGCGCCCAGCCCGGCGAAGGCCGGCACCAGGAACACGTCTTCGGTGCCGGCCACGCTGCCCGCCAGCGCTTCCACATCTTCGGACCGCTGGATGATGCCGAGCCCGTCCCGCAGCCATTGCACGGCCGCCCCGGCCATGAAGACCCCGCCTTCCAGCATGAAGGTCGGCGTCCACGCGGGCTGCGCGCCGGCGAACACCTGGGCGTCGGCGCCGTCGTCCACGGGGCGAGGCAGGCCCCAGCCCACCGTGGACAGCAGGCGGTTGCGCGACGTGACGGGCTTGTCGCCCACGTTCATCAGCATGAAGCAGCCGGTGCCGTAGGTATTCTTGGCCATGCCGGGCTTGAAGCATGCCTGCCCGAAGGTGGCGGCCTGCTGGTCCCCGGCGACCCCGGCGATGCGAATGGCGCCCCCGAACCACTGCGGCTGGGTCTGCGCCACCACCGCGCTGCTGGGCGCGATCGACGGCAGCACGCTGCGCGGGATGTTCAGGCATTCCAGCAGTTCGTCGCTCCAGTCCTGCTTGTGGATGTCGAACAGCAGCGTGCGCGATGCATTGCTGGGGTCCGTGCTGTGCACCTTGCCGCCGGTCAGTTGCCAGATGAGCCAGGTATCGATGGTGCCGAAGGCGACTTCCCCGCGTTCGGCCGCCGCCCGGGCACCCGGTACGTTGTCCAGCAGCCAGGCCAGCTTGGTGCCGGCGAAATAGGCGTCCAGTACCAGGCCGGTGCGGGCCTGGAGGAATTCCCCGCGGCCTTCCTGGCGCAGGCGGTCGCAGGTTTCAGCGGTGCGGCGATCCTGCCAGACAATGGCATGGGCCAGGGGCCGGCCGGTGGCGCGGTCCCAGATCAGCGTGGTTTCGCGCTGGTTGGTGATGCCGATCGCCGCGATATCGGCGGCCGTCGCGCCGGCATTGCGCAAGGCTTCGCGCGCGACCTCCAGCTGGCTGCGCCAGATCTCGCCGGCATCGTGTTCCACCCAGCCGGGATGCGGATAGAACTGACGGAATTCGCGCTGACCCATCCCGCACGCCTTGCCGGCGCGGTCGAAGACGATAGCGCGGGAACTGGTCGTGCCCTGGTCCAGGGCCAGGATGTATTCATTCTTCATCGTCGCTGCGCACCTTGCGTCCGTTCAACTGGTTGCCCGCCGCCGGGTCGAGCCGGCGGAATGAAAAGAAGGATGCCGCGCACAGCAGCCCCACCACCACGAAGCCGCTGACGATATCGCCCACCACCAGGCGGTCCGCCCCGCGCAGCGCCATGCTGACATTCAGGGTGACCGCGGCCACGCCGACGCCCAGGCTGACGCCCAGTTGCTGCGCCATCGCGGCGAAGCTGCTGGCGCGGCTCATCTGCGCGGGGCCGATATCGGCATAGGTCAATGCATTGACCCCGGTGAATTGCAGGGACCGGAAGAAGCCGCCGATCAGCAAGGTCAATATGATCAGCCAGACCGGCGTCGTGGGACGGAACAGTGCGCAGACGGCGATGAAGGCGCCGGTGAGCAGGGCATTGACCATCAGCACCCGCCGAAAGCCGAAGTGACGCACGATGGGGGTGGCGACGAATTTCATCAGCATGGCGCCCGCCGCGCTGGCGAAGGTGATCATGCCGGCGGAAAACGGCGACAGGCCGAAGCCGACCTGCAGCAGCATGGCCAGCAGGAAGGGCGTCGCGCCCACCGAAAAGCGGCACAGGTTCCCGGCCAGGGTCGAGATCGCGAAGGTGGGGGTGCGCATCAGCGACAGGTCGATGATCGGGTGCGGCACCTTGCGCGAATGCCGCACGTACCAGAAGCCGCAGACCAGCCCGACGGCGATCAGGGCCATGAGTTGGGCATTGGACATGACGTCGCGTCCCAGCGCCTCGAAGCCGCTCACCAGGGTCGCCAGGCAGATGCCGCTGAGCAGGAAGCCCAGCCAGTCCAGCGGCGGGACGCCTTTTTCGCGGATCTCGCGGATGTAGCGCAGGATGAGCGCCACGCCCAGTATCCCCATGGGGACATTGATCAGGAAGATCCAGTGCCAGGACGCGTAGGTCACCAGGAAGCCGCCCAGCGGCGGCCCGATGACCGGGCCCAGCAGCGCCGGAATGGACAGGAAGGACATCGCCTTGAGCAGATCTTCCTTGGGCACCGTGCGCAGCAGGATAATGCGGCCCACGGGCACCATCATGGCCCCCGCGATGCCCTGCGCGATGCGCGACAGTACCAGCTGCGCCAGGTCCTGCGACAGCGCGCAGGCCACCGAGCTGGCAGTGAAGAGCACGATGGCCGCGATGAAGACGCGCCGGGCGCCGAAGCGATCGGCGGCCCAGCCGCTGACCGGGACGAACACCGCCGCGGCCAGCAGGTAGGACGTGATGGCCACGTTCAGCCGCACCGGCGTGGAGCCCAGCGACGCCGCCATCGCCGGCAGCGCGGTGGCGACCACGGTGGCGTCGAGCATCTGCATGAACAGCGCACACCCCACGATGAAGGGGATCATCTTGGCCGCGCGCAAGGCGGCGGGATCGGCGAGTGGGGGTGCGGAGGCCAGTGTCTTGGTGGACATGTCGGGGGAGGGGCGGGGGCGGCGGCTTGCCGGGCCATTGTAACGCCGCGCCTCCCGCGGCCTGAAGTAAACTGGTGGCAACGCAACTCATCCAGCATCGGTTCCATGGCCCAGAACTACGAGTCGGAAATCACCCGTTTCCTCAAGGACTACAAGAAGACGCACCCGGACGTGGAAAAGCGGCAGCGCGAAGGACGCGGACTGCTGTGGGACAAGCCCCAGGATCCGGAGCTGCTCGAACAGTTCCGCGCGGCCCGCGTGCCGCAGAGGCCCTACGTGTACCAATCCGAGTGAGCCGGCACCCATCGTCCATGCCGCAGAACGCCTCCGTATCGGGCAAGGACCTGGCGGCGCTCGTGGAGCCGCCGGTGGATAGCACGCCGGACGTGGTCGACAGCGTGGCCTTCGCTCGCCTGTACGGCGAGCCGCTGTTCCAGCTTCCCACGGACCTGTATATCCCGCCCGATGCGCTGGAGATCTTCCTGGAGGCCTTCGAAGGGCCGCTGGACCTGCTGCTTTACCTGATACGCAAGCAGAACTTCAATGTGCTGGACATCCCCATGGCGGATGTCACGCGGCAATACCTGTCGTATGTGGACCAGATCCGCGTGCACAACCTGGAGCTGGCGGCCGAGTACCTGCTGATGGCCGCCATGCTGATCGAGATCAAGTCGCGCATGCTGCTGCCGGTCAAGAAAAGCGATACCGGCGAAGAGGTCGAGGATCCACGTGCCGAACTGGTGCGCCGCCTGCTGGAATACGAGCAGATGAAGCTGGCCGCGCAAAAGCTGGACGCGCTGCCCCAGATGGGCCGCGATTTCCAGCGGGCGCAGGCGGTGGCCGACCTCAGCGTCGAGCGCGCGATGCCGGATGTCAGCGCGGAAGACCTGCGCCAGGCCTGGGCCGACATCATGAAGCGGGCCAAGCTCAATGCCCACCACCACATCACGCGCGAGCAGCTTTCCGTGCGCGACCACATGACGCACATCCTGCGCCGGCTCGGCGACGTGCGCTACATGGAGTTCACCGAGATGTTCATGGAGCGCCTGGACGAAGGCGCCCCGGCCGCCGTGGTGGTCGTCCATTTCATTGCCATGCTCGAACTGGCGCGCGAATCCCTGCTGGAGATCACGCAGGCGGAACCGTACGCGCCCATCTACGTGCGCCTGGCCTATACCAGCGTGGCGGCGGCGGCCTGACGTCGGCGCGGCGCCCACGCGGCGCTCACTCCCGGAGACACCCCTTGAAAGTCGTACATAGCATCCAGGAACTGCGCGATCACTTGCGTGGGCAGAACCGGGTTTCCTTCGTGCCCACGATGGGCAATCTGCATGAAGGCCACCTGGCGCTGATGAAGCTGGCGCGCCAGCATGGCGATCCGGTGGTCGCCAGTATCTTCGTCAACCGTTTGCAGTTCGGGCCGTCCGAAGACTTCGACCGCTACCCGAGAACCCTGGCGCAGGACATCGAAAAGCTCGAACGCGACCGCGACGTCTACGTGCTGTTCGCGCCGGACGAGCGCGAGATGTACCCCGAACCGCAGAACTACCGCGTGCGTCCGCCGGACGACCTGGGCGACATCCTGGAAGGCGAATTCCGCCCCGGCTTTTTCACCGGCGTGTGCACCGTCGTGCTGAAGCTGTTTTCCTGCGTGCAGCCGCGCGTCGCGGTATTTGGCAAAAAGGATTACCAGCAATTGATGATCGTGCGCGCGATGTGCCGGCAGTTCCAGCTTCCGGTGGAGATCGTGGCGCACGAGACCGTGCGCGCAGCGGACGGCTTGGCGCTGTCTTCGCGCAACCGCTTCCTGAGCGACGCGGAACGCGCCGAGGCGCCGCGCCTGTACGCCGAGCTGCAGGCGCTGCAGCAACAACTGGGAGCCGGCCACCGCGATCCCGTCGCGCTGGAAGCCCAGGCCACCGCGGCCCTGGCCGCGCGCGGCTGGCAGGTGGACTACATTGCCGTGCGGCGGCGCCGCGACCTCAAGGCGCCCGACGACGCGGACATCGCCGGCGGCGAACCGCTGGTGGCCCTGGCGGCGGCCAAGCTGGGAACGACCCGGCTCATCGACAATCTGGAGCTGTAGGCAGGGGCGGGGGCCAGCATCTGTACTGCTCCCTGTGCCAAATCCATCACCCTGTCAGAACTGACAGCTTACGGTGCCATGGGTGCCATGCAAGACTACTCGCCGATCCATCACAAGCGAGACCAGCATGGGCTATCTGCAAGAGCGCGGGCCGGTCGGGACGGCCCCGCTGACACCGCGCGAACGTGACGTCGCCACTTATCTCGTCGCGGGAAAATCGAACAAGTACATCGCCATCGAGCTGAATATTTCTTCGCGTACGGCCGAGGCGCATCGCGCCCGCATTTTTCGCAAGATGGGCGTGCGCAATGCGATGGAGTTGGCGTGCCGCATGTGTCCGCATGCGCGTTGCAACGACTGACGTCGCTGCCGACGCGCCCGGGCGCGCCGGGGCCTCAGGGGCAACGGGGCGGCGTCTGCTTGGCCAGTTCGGTGATCGGATCCAGGTCCGGCTGGCGCGTCAGGGTGTAGTTCAGGTTCGGGGTGACGCCGGCGATGGCGCGCAGACGCAGCACATTGTTGGCGGAGACGATGAACTCGGCGCGGTTGTTGCCGTCGGCGCCGGTCAGGAACACGCGCGGCGGCTTTTCGTCGGTGACCTCCCAGCAGCCTTGCTCGGCGACCGGCTTTTCCTGGTGCGGCGAATTGTCCAGGTATGCGGAGCGGCCGCGCCAGCGTCCATTGGGCGCGAGCGTCAGCGTGATGCGCTGGGCGTCGCACTGCATGCCGGTCGCGAAACAGGGCAGGGTGCCGACATAGGTCTGCGGCTGCGGCACGAGACCGCGTTCCTGCGTGCGCGCCGATGCCGGCGCCGGGGCATCCCCGCCGCCATCGGCCGATGCCACCGCCGGCGGCGGGACGGGTTGGCCGTCTTCGGCGGTATTCCCTTCCTGCATGGCGCGGGCGCGCTGGGCTTCCAGCTGCTGTTGCTGCGTGGGCGTCGGCGCCTTGAGGTCGATCTGCAATTGCGAGGGCGCGCGCACCACTTGGCGGTATCCCGCGCCCGTGCCCATGTACTGGGCGTCGGTCACCGTGCTGGCGACCGGCGGATCATAGTAGCCGGCCTGTCTTTGCTCCGCGCAGGCCGCCAGGAGGGCCGTGGCGAGCACGGCCAGCGTCAATGCCGCACGGCGCGGAATATGCGCGGACGGCGCGCGCGGAGCGGGGTCTTCGGAGGCGGGAGCGAGGGCGGGCATGGCGATGTACCAAGTTAAACAGATCTGCACAATTCTACGCATGATTGCTCTGCCGCGGCGCAGCGGCGCGAGCGTTGAATCGTGAAATGGCACGGCATTGAACAATTTGCGACATGCCGGAATAATGCCGGGCGGCCGTCCCGGCGCGGGCCGTCGGGCGCGGCATGGCGGCCGCGGCGACGCGTGCGCAGGGCGGCGAGATGACCGCGTTCGCGCATTCCCCGGCTGGCCGGCAATAGCCCGCGCCGGTATTTCATAGGACATCCGTGGCTATCGATCCGCAATCGGCCATCTGGCTTGCCGCGGTGCTGGGCCTAGTGGTTGGCACCTGCCTTGCCGCGCTGCTGCGCCGCCTGCCCCGCATACAGGGCGATGATTGGGACAGGGCCTGGCCGCGGCCGTGGCGGGTCGACAGTGCTTGTCACAGTTGTGGCGCGGCCCTGCGCGGATGGCCGCGGCTGCCGGTGCTGGGATGGTTGTTCGGCCCGGGCCGCTGCGGCGCCTGCCGGGCCCCCGTCGCCGCGCGCGGCGTCCTGGTCGCCTTGCTGACCGCCGTGCTGTTTGCCTTGTGCGCGTGGCGTTTCGGGCCGGGATACGCCGCCCTCTGCGCCATGGTGCTGGTGGCCGCGCTGGTGGCCCTGGCATGGATCGATGCGCAAACCGGGCTGCTGCCCGACGTCGTGACGCTGCCGCTGATGTGGGCAGGGCTGCTGGTCAACACCATGCAGGTTTTTGCGACGCCGGTCGACGCCATCCTGGGCGCGGCCGCCGGCTATCTATTCCTGTGGGCGATCTACCAGGGGTTCCGGCTGGCCACCGGGCGCGAAGGCATGGGCTACGGCGACTTCAAGCTGCTCGCGGCCCTGGGCGCATGGCTGGGCCTGCCCGCGCTGCCGGCAGTCCTGATCGCCGCGTCCATGGCCGGGGTCATCGTCGGGATGGCGTTGATCCTGATGCGCAGGATCAAGCGCAACCAGCCGCAACCGTTCGGGCCATATCTCGCATTGGCTGGTATCGTTGGCCTCCTGGCGACCGGACTGCATATCGGGTGAGTCGATCGCGACGCGGTCGCGGCAAGACGGCGAGACGACAAGACGGAACACAAGAAGGGACATGGCTCAGCAGCAGATCGCACCTCCACGCTTGAAGATCGGCCTCACCGGCGGCATCGGCTCCGGCAAGAGCCATGTGGCGGCGCTCCTGGCGTCCTGGGGCGCGACGGTGATCGATACGGACGAGGTCTCGCGTGCCCTGACGGCACCGGGCGGAGCCGCGATGTCCCGGATACTGGCTGCCTTCGGACCGCAGGCGATGCGCGCGGACGGCGGCATGGACCGCGACTGGATACGCGAGCAGGCTTTTGCCGATTCCGCCGTCCGGGCACGCCTGGAAAGCATCCTGCACCCTTTGATTTTTCGCGAGACGCTGGCCGCGGGACTGCAGGCCGCGGGATGCTACGTCGTGTTCGTCGTGCCCTTGCTGGTGGAGTCCGGGCGCTGGAAGGACCACGTCGATCGGGTGTGCGTGGTCGATTGCGACCCGGATACGCAGGTGCGCCGCGTGCAGCGCCGCAGCGGGCTGACGATCGACACCATAGAGCGTATTATGGCGGCACAGGCCGAGCGGGGCACCCGGCTGGCCGCGGCGGACGACGTCATCCTGAATGACGGCGATACGTCGATGGATACGCTGCATGCGCGGACGAAGGCAATGCACGACCAATGGTGCGCCCTGGCGCCGGTATCGGGCCGCGCCGCATGATGCGCGCGGCATCCCATGACAACTCCGGTCTTCGCGACCGGTTCTACGACGGGCCTGTATCGAGCGTGATCCTTTACGAATATCCCTTCAACGAGCGCATCCGGGCGTATCTGCGCCTGGAATACCTCTTCGACCGGTTGTTCTATTTCGCACGCCCTGGCGATCCCAAGAATCACCAGATTGCCGTCGCCACGATTTTCGATATCCTCGATGCCATCGAACGCACGGACGTCAAGAGCGCCGTGCTGCAGGATATCGAGCGGCAGCGGCTGCAATTGGTGCCCCTGCGCAATCACCCCGGCGTGGCGCAGGACGCCTTGGAAGCCATGCTGCGCGACATGGAAAAGACCAGTAACGCCCTGTCCACGCAGGGCAAGACCGGGCAGCCCTTGCGGGAAAACGAATGGCTGGTCAGCCTGCGCGGCCGCCTGGCCGTGCCGGGCGGCGCCACCCAGATCGAAATGCCTTCGTACTACGCCTGGCAGCGTAAGCCGGAGGAAGTACGCTGTGCCGACCTGCAAGCGTGGATCGCGCCCCTGCTGCCCTTGCACGAGGGCCTGACCATCGGCCTGCGCCTGCTGCGCGAATCCGGCCGCCGCGCCGAAGCCGTGGCGGAACAGGGCGCCTACCAGCAGATGCTGGGCGGCAAGGTGCATCAGCTGCTGCGCGTCTGGATCGATGGCGAGACCGGGGTATTCCCCGAGATCAGCGCCAATAAGTACATGATCTGGATACGATTCTCCACGCAGGATGGCGAATTGAAGCCGCAGCAGGTGTCGCGCGACGTCCGTTTCGAGATGTCCCTGGCCTGACCCTGCCCTTCCGTGGCCGGATTCCTGTTGCGGGCGATTTCAATCCGGGCAGGCCAGCTATAAAACCGCCCCCGGTGTAGTGGACAATAGCGGGTCTCCGCAGCGTCCCCTATGGCCTCATGTCCCAACGTCCTTCCGTATCCCCGCCCCCCCGGACACGCCGGCGCGTCCTGGCCTGGCTCGTGGTCATCCTTGTCGTCGCGGGTATCGCCTGGCTGGTATTGCGCCACAAGACCGGCGGCGAACAGAACGGCCAGGCGCGCGTCGGCGCGGCCGGCCATCGCCCCGCCGGCGCGGCGGGTGCGGGTGGCGCCCGGCCCGCCGGTCGCCAGGGCGCCATGGCCGGCATGGTCGAGCCCGCCGTCCCGGTGCGGGTCTATGCGGCGTCGACGCAGGACGTGGATATTTCCCTGCCCGCGCTGGGCACGGTGACCGCGTACAACACGGTGACGGTGCGCAGCCGGGTGGACGGCGAGCTGGTCCAGGTGAATTTCAAGGAAGGGCAACGCGTCAAGGCCGGCGACGTCCTGGCGCAGATCGACCCGCGTCCGTTCAATGTGCAGTTGCAGCAGGCGCTGGGCCAGCAGCAGCAGAACCTTGCCCAGCTGGAGAATGCGCGGCGCGACCTGGCCCGCTACCAGGCCCTGTACAAGCAGGATTCCATTGCCCGGCAGCAGGTCGACACGCAAGCCGCCCTGGTGCGCCAGTTCGAGGGCACGATCAAGACCGACCAGGCCAACGTGGACAACGCGCGGCTGCAACTGACTTTCGCGCGGATTACCGCGCCTATCGACGGCCGGCTCGGCCTGCGCCAGGTCGACCCGGGCAACCTCGTGTCCTCCGGCGACACCACCGGCCTGGTGGTCATCACGCAGACGCAGCCCATCGCGGTGATCTTTACCCTGCCGGAGACGCAGTTGCCGGACGTGCGCGACCAGCTGCGCGCCGGCAAAACGCTGCGGGTGGATGCCTACGACCGCGCCAACGTCAAGCGGCTGGCGACCGGGGTGCTCGAAACGCTGGACAACCAGATCGATGTCACCACGGGCACGGTCAAGCTCAAGGCGCGCTTCGACAATGCCGACGACGCCCTGTTTCCCAACCAGTTCGTCAATGTCCGCCTGCTGGTCGAGACGCGTAAAGCACAGACCGTCATCCCCAGCGGTGCGGTGCAGCGCGGCTCGCAAGGGCCGTTCGTGTTCGTGGCGCAGCCCGACAATACCGTGGTGGTGCGGCCCTTGAAGCTGGGGCCGGTCAGCGGCGAACTGGTGGTCGTTACCGACGGCCTGCAACCGGGTGAGCGGGTAGTCACCGAAGGCACGGACCGGCTGCGTGCCGGCGCCCGGGTCGAGGTGGTCACCGATGCCAGCACCATTTCGCCGACGCCCGGCGCATCGCTCGGCGCGTCGCCGGCGACTTCGCCGACCGCGCCCGCCCGGACGACGCCGTGAGTCCATCGCGCATCTTCATCCTGCGCCCGGTCGCCACCACCCTGTCGATGGTGGCGATCCTGATCGCCGGCCTGATCGCCTACCGGCTGCTGCCGGTCTCGGCGCTGCCGGAAGTCGACTATCCCACCATCCAGGTGGTGACGCTGTATCCGGGCGCCAGCCCGGACGTGATGACGTCGCTGGTGACCTCGCCGCTGGAGCGGCAGTTCGGCCAGATGCCCGGCCTGAACCAGATGTCGTCCACCAGTTCAGGCGGCGCATCGGTGATTACGCTGCAGTTCAGCCTGGATATCTCGCTGGACGTCGCCGAGCAGGAAGTCCAGGCGGCCATCAATGCCGCGTCCAACCTGCTGCCGAACGACCTGCCGCTGCCGCCGACCTACAACAAGGTCAACCCGGCGGACGCCCCGGTCCTGACGCTGGGCATCACGTCCCCGACCATGCCGCTGCCGCAGGTGCGCGACCTGATCGATACGCGGATGGCGCAGAAGCTGTCGCAGATCCCGGGCGTGGGGCTGGTCAGCATTGCCGGCGGGCAGCGGCCCGCGGTACGGGTGCAGGTCAATCCGCAGGCCCTGGCGGCCAACGGACTGGCGATGTCGGACCTGCGCACCGCCGTGGTCGCCGCCAACGTGAACCAGCCCAAGGGCAACCTCGACGGCCCGCAGCGCTCGACCACCATCAACGCCAATGACCAGTTGAAGTCGCCCACCGACTACAACGACCTGATCATCGCCTACCGCAATAACGCGCCGCTGCGTCTGTCGGATGTGGCCAAGGCCGTGCAGGGCGCCGAGGACGTGCGGCAGGCGGCGTGGGCGGGCGACAAGCCGGCCATCCTGCTGAACGTGCAGCGCCAGCCGGGCGCCAACGTTATCGACGTGGTGGACCGTATCAACGCGCTGTTGCCGCAGTTGCGCGCGTCGCTGCCCGCCACGCTGGACGTGACGGTGGTGGCCGACCGCACGCAGACCATCCGCGACTCCATCCACGATGTGCGCTTCGAGCTGCTGCTGTCCATCGCGCTGGTCGTGATGGTGACCTTCGTATTCCTGCGCAGCGTCACCGCGACCTTGATTCCCAGCGTGGTGGTGCCCCTGTCGCTCATCGGCACCTTCGGCGTGATGTACCTGGCCGGCTTCAGCGTGAACAACCTGACGCTGATGGCGCTGACCATCGCGACCGGCTTCGTCGTGGATGACGCCATCGTCATGATCGAAAACATCGCGCGCCACCTGGAAGAGGGCGAGACGCCCTTGCAGGCGGCGCTGAAGGGTGCGGGACAGATCGGTTTCACGCTGATTTCGCTGACATTTTCGCTGATCGCCGTGCTGATCCCGCTGCTCTTCATGACCGAAGTGGTGGGCCGGCTGTTCCGCGAGTTCGCCATCACGCTGGCGGTGTCCATCCTGATCTCGCTGCTGGTGTCGCTGACGCTCACGCCCATGATGTCGGCCCGGCTGCTGCGTCCGGAGTCGGAGGCGCGCCATGGCCGCTTCCATCGCGCCACCGGGGCGCTGATCGATCGCACCATCGCCGGCTACGACCGCATGCTGACCAAGGTGCTGAATCACCAGACGCTTACCCTGCTGGTGGCCGTCGGCACCTTCGCGCTGACGGCCCTGCTGTACATGGCCGTGCCCAAGGGCTTTTTCCCGCCGCAGGACACCGGGCTGATCCAGGCCATCACCCAGGCGCCGCAATCGATATCCTTCCAGGCCATGGCGCAGCGCCAGCAAGAGGCCGCGCGCATCATCCTGGCCGATCCGGATGTACGCACCGTGTCGTCGTTCATCGGCGTGGACGGCAGCAATGCCACGCTGAGCGCCGGCCGTATCCAGATCGCGCTCAAGCCGCAGTCCGAGCGCAGCGGCTCGCTGTCCGTGGTGCTGGCGCGCCTGCGCGAGTCGCTGGCCGGCATGCAGGGCATGACGGTCTATATGCAGCCGGTCCAGGACCTGACCATCGAGGACCGCGTCAGCCGCACCCAGTACCAGATGACGCTGTCCAATCCGGACCTGAAGCTGCTCAGCGCCTGGACGCCGCGCGTAGTCGAGCGGCTGAGCCAGTTGCCGCAACTGGCCGACGTGACGGATGACCTGCAGGACGAAGGGCTGGAAACCTATGTCGATATCGACCGGGATGCGGCCTCGCGGCTGGGCATTACCGCGGCCGTGATCGACGAGGCGCTGTACAACGCCTTCGGCCAGCGGCTTATTTCCACCATCTTCACGCAGTCGGCGCAGTACCGCGTGGTGCTGGAGGTGGAGCCGCAGTTCAGCCGCGGCCCGGACGCGCTGGCGCAGATCTATGTGCCCACCTCCACGGGATCGCAGGTGCCGCTGTCCAGCGTGGCGCGCATCAGCGAATCGCGGACGGTGCTGGCCGTGAACCGGCTGGACCAGTTCCCCATGGTCACCGTGTCCTTCAACCTGGCGCCTGGCGCGTCCTTGTCGGATGCCGTGCAGGCGATCCAGGCGGCCGAGCGCGACCTGGCCTTGCCGGCCGGCATCGAAACGCGGTTCCAGGGCGCCGCCCAGGCGTTCCAGAACTCGCTGACCAGCACGCTGTGGCTGATCCTGGCCGCCATCGTGACCATGTACATTGTGCTGGGCGTCCTGTACGAAAGCTTCATCCATCCGGTGACCATCCTGTCGACCCTGCCGTCGGCGGGGGTGGGCGCGCTGCTGGCCCTGCTGCTGACGCGCACCGAACTGGACATGATCGGCATCATCGGCATCATCCTGCTGATCGGCATCGTCAAGAAGAACGCCATCATGATGATCGACTTCGCGCTGGAGGCCGAGCGCAAGCGCGGCCTGGCGCCGCGCGAGGCAATCCATGAAGCGGCCCTGCTGCGGTTCCGTCCCATACTCATGACCACGCTGGCGGCCTTGTTCGGCGCGGTGCCGCTGATGCTGTCCACCGGCACCGGCGCGGAACTGCGCCAGCCCCTGGGCCTGGTGATGGTGGGCGGGCTGCTGGTCAGCCAGGTGCTGACGCTGTTCACCACGCCGGTCATCTACCTGATGTTCGACCGCCTGTCGCGCCGCTGGGCCTCGCACAGGCAGGCGCGGCGCGCCGCCGGCGAAGGAACGGCGCGATGATCCTGTCCGCGCCCTTCATCGTCCGGCCGGTGGCGACGACGCTGCTGTCCCTCGCGGTGGTGCTGGCGGGGGCGCTGGCTTTCGTGCTGTTGCCGGTGGCGCCCCTGCCGCAGGTGGATATCCCGACCATTTCGGTATCGGCCAGCCTGCCCGGCGCCAGTCCGGAAACCATGGCGTCCAGCGTGGCCACGCCGCTGGAGCGCGCGCTGGGCTCGATCGCCGGCGTCACTGAAATGACGTCCAGCAGTACGCAGGGCACTACCCGCATCACGCTGCAGTTCGACCTGGACCGCGATATCGACGGCGCCGCGCGCGATGTGCAGGCCGCCATCAACGCATCGCGCACCCTGTTGCCCAGCGGCCTGAAAAGCAACCCTACGTACCGCAAGGCGAATCCGGCCGCCGCGCCGATCATGATCCTGGCCATGACGTCGGACACGCGCACGCAGGGCGAGCTGTACGACCTGGCCTCCACCATCGTGGCGCAGAAGTTGTCGCAGGTCAGCGGCGTGGGCGACGTGACCGTGGGCGGAAGCTCGCTGCCGGCGGTGCGGGTGGACGTGCTGCCCGGCGCGCTGACCAGCCGCGGCGTGTCGCTGGACGATGTCCGCACCACGCTGGCCAACGCCAATGCCAACCGGCCCAAGGGCTTCGTGGAGAACGGCGACTACCAGTGGACCATCATGGCCAGCGACCAGCTCAGCAAGGCGGCCGATTACCGTCCGCTGATCGTCGCATGGCGCAATGGCGCTCCCGTGCGGCTGTCCGATGTGGCCACCGTGGAAGACTCCGTGGAGGATCTCTACCAGACCGGCTTCTTCAACAACCAGAAAGCCATCCTGCTGATCGTGCGGCGCGAGGCCGCCGCCAACATCATCAAGGTGGTGGACGAGTTGCGCGAACGCCTGCCCGAGCTGCAGGCCCAGATGCCGGGCGACGTGCGGCTGGAGGTCGCGCAGGACCGTACGCCCAGCATCCGATCGTCCCTGCACGAGGCCGAGATGACCCTGGTGATCGCCGTCGGCCTGGTGATGATGGTGGTGCTGGTTTTCCTGCGGCGCTGGCGCGCGGCGCTGATCCCCAGCGTGGCGGTGCCCGTGTCGCTGGTGGGTACCTTCTGCATCATGTACCTGTGCGGCTACACCCTCAACACGATCTCGCTGATGGCGCTGATCGTGGCGACCGGCTTCGTGGTCGACGATGCCATCGTGGTGCTGGAAAACATCACGCGCTATATCGAAAAAGGCATGTCGCCGCTGCGTGCCTCGCTGCGCGGCGCCCGCGAAATGGGCTTCACGGTGCTGTCCATGAGCCTGTCGCTGGTGGCGGTATTCATTCCCATCCTGCTGATGGGCGGCGTGGTCGGGCGCTTCTTCCGCGAATTCGCCGTTACGCTGTCGGCCGCGGTGCTGGTGTCGCTGGTGACTTCGCTGACGCTGACGCCCATGATGTGCGCGCGGCTGCTGCGCGCCGATGCGGGGAACGAGCGGCCACCGGGACGGCTGGCGCGCTGGTCCGAGCAAGGCTTCGCCGCGCTGAGCGCCGGCTACGCCCGCACCCTGACATGGAGCCTGAACCATGGCCCCCTGGTCATCGTGGTGCTGCTGCTGACCGTGACCCTGAACGTCTACCTGTACATCGCCGTGCCCAAGGGCTTCTTCCCGAACCAGGATACCGGGCAGCTGCTGGGCTTCTTCCGCGTGGACCAGGGCACCTCGTTCCAGGCCACCGTGCCCAAGCTCGAATACATGCGCAAGGTGGTGCTGTCCGATCCCGCGGTGCAGACCGTGACCGGCTACGCCGGCGGGCGCGGGGGCAGCAACAGCAGCTTCATGCTGCTCCAGCTCAAGCCCCTGTCCGAACGCGGCGTGTCGGCCGAGCAGGTCATCGAGCGGCTGCGCGGGCGGCTGCAAAGCATACCGGGCGCACGCATGTTCCTGGTGGCCCAGCAGGATATCCGCATTGGCGGCCGCCAGAGCAGCACGGGTTCGTACGACTACGCGCTGATGGCCAGCGACCTGTCCACGCTGCGCACCTGGATGCCGCGCGTGCAGCAGGCCCTGGCGCGGCTGCCCGAACTGGCCGACGTGGACACGGACGTCGAGGACAAGGGCCAGCAGGTGAACCTGGTGATCGACCGCGAGGCGGCGACGCGTCTGGGCGTCAGCATGTCGGATATCTCGGCCGTGCTGAACAACTCCTTCAGCCAGCGCCAGGTGTCGGTGATGTACGGGCCGCTGAACCAGTACCACGTCGTGCTGGGGGTCAGGCAAAGCTTTGCGCAGAACGCGCAGTCGCTGGACAAGGTGGACGTGGTCACGAGCAGCGGCGCGCGCGTGCCCCTGGCGTCATTCGCCTCTTTCGAGGTGGGCAGCGCGCCGCTCAGCGTGCAGCACCAGGGCCTGTTCGTGGCCGACACCGTGTCCTTCAGCCTGGCGCCCGGCGTGTCGCTGGGCCAGGCCAGCGAGGCCATCGATGCCGCCATCGCGCGCATCGGCTTGCCGACGGACCAGATCCAGGCCAGCTTCCAGGGCACGGCTGCCGCCGCGCAGCAGACGCAGTCGCAGCAGCCGCTGCTGATCCTCGCCGCGCTGGTCACCATGTATATCGTGCTGGGCATCCTGTACGAGAGCTTCGTCCATCCCTTCACGATCCTGTCGACACTGCCCTCGGCCGGGATCGGCGCGCTGCTGGCGCTGATGCTGGTGGGCAGCGAATTCACCGTCATCGCGCTGATCGGCGTCTTCCTGCTGATCGGCATCGTCAAGAAGAACGCCATCATGATGGTGGATTTCGCGCTGGCGGCCGAACGAACACAGGGACTGCCGCCGCGCGAGGCGATTTTCCAGGCCTGTATCACGCGCTTCCGGCCGATCATGATGACCACGCTGGCCGCCATCTTCGGCGCGCTGCCGCTGGTGGTGTCCACCGGCACCGGCGCGGAGATCCGCCAGCCGCTGGGCATCACCATCGTCGGCGGACTTGTCGTCAGCCAGGTGCTTACGCTGTACACCACGCCGGTGGTGTATCTCTACCTGGATCGTCTACGCCATTGGGCGCGGCGTCGCCGTGCGGCACGCACCGTCGCCCCCTCCACGGATTATTCATGAGCCGCTCGTCCGCTTATCGCATACCCACCGCCGCGCCGCGGTTGCTTACGGTCCTGGCCCTGTGTGCGGCCCTGGGCGCCTGCGCGGTGGGGCCGGATTACGTGCGCCCCACGGTGGACACCGGCCTTGCGTACAAGGAAGGCCAGGAGGACACGCCGGGCTGGAAGCCCGCCCAACCCGGCGACCAGGCCGATCGCGGCGCCTGGTGGCAGGTTTACCAGGACCCGGTCCTGGATGACCTGATGCGCAGGCTCGATGCGGCCAACCTGGATATCGCGCAGGCCGAGGCCAACTATCGCCAGGCGCAGGCGCTGGTGCGCGGGGCGCGCGCGGCCTTCTTTCCCACCGTCGGCGTGGGCGCCGGCGTGACGCGGTCCGGCGGCGGCGTGGGCACGGGATCGAGCTCCGCCGGCGGAAGCAATGTCGGCAACAGCTACTCCCTGACCGGCACGGTGAGTTGGGAAGCGGACCTCTGGGGATCGGTACGGCGCTCGGTGGAGGCCAGCCGCGCCGGCGCCCAGGCCAGTGCGGCGGACCTGGGGGCCGCGCGCTTGAGCGCGCAGAGTACGCTGGCCCAGGATTACTTCCAACTGCGCGTCCTGGATGAACAGCAGCGCCTGCTGCAGGAAACGGTGGACACCAACGCGCGCTCGTTGCAGATGACCGTCAATCGCTACGAAGCGGGCGTGGCCGGCAAAAGCGATGTGGCGGTGGCGCGGACCCAGCTGGAGAATACGCGGGCGCAATTGATCGACCTGGAGTGGCAGCGCGGCCAGTTCGAGCATGCCATCGCCGTGCTGCTGGGCGAGGCGCCTTCGAAGTTCGCGCTGGCACCCACGCCTTTCACGCAGCGGGTGCCCTCCATTCCCGTGGGCCTGCCTTCGCAATTGCTCGAACGCCGGCCGGATGTGGCAGGCGCGGAACGGCGCACGGCGCAGGCCAACGCCCAGATCGGCGTCGCCCAGGCGGCATGGTTTCCGGACCTGACGCTGAGCGCCGACGGCGGTTTCCGCAGCGGGCAGTTCGCGCAGTGGCTGACGGCGCCGGCGCGCTTCTGGTCGATCGGCCCTGCGCTGGCGCAGACCCTGTTCGATGCCGGCCTGCGGGCCTCCCAGGTCGAGTCGGCCCGCGCGGCCTATGACGCGCAGGCCGCGGCCTATCGCCAGATCGTGCTGGGGGCATTGCGCGAAGTCGAGGACACCATGATCCAGCTGCGCGTGCTGGACCGCGAGCAGGCGGTGCAGCGGCGTGCCCTGGAGGCCGCGCGCGAGTCGCTGGAGCTCAGCCGCAACCAGTACAAGCAGGGCCTGATCGATTACCTCGATGTGGCGGTGCTGGAGAACACCGCGTTGAACGCCGAGCGCAGCGCGATTTCGCTGGTCGGCAACCGCCTCATCGCCAGCGTGCAGTTGATCGCCGCCCTGGGCGGCGGCTGGAACGGCGACGTCGATACACCCGAGATGCCGCAGGGCGCTTCGGCTGCGGCGCCCGGCCCGGCGCCCGCCAGTACCGGCGCGGCAACCGTGCCGGCGCCAGCGCCGGCCAGCACAGCCACCACTGTCGCGCCAGCCGCGGCGCCCGGTACAGGCGGAGCGGCCGGGGTATTGCCCGCGGGCGACGCGCCTACGACCCGAACACGCCCCTGATCGCCGCGATGCCGTGCGCGCCGTGCTGCTGCGCGGCTGCGACGGTGTGCAGGCCCTGGCCGCCGATGGCATAGGCCGGCAGCCCGGCGTCGCGGTTGATCTCCGTGAAGGCCTGCCAGCCCAGCGCCGGCTGGCCGGGATGGCTGGCCGTCTCCGCCACCGGCCCGACCACGGCGAAATCCGCGTCCAGCCGCCGGGCCTGCGCCATCTGGGCGGGGTCATGCGCCGAGACGCCGACCCAATGGCCTTCGGAAGGCAGCGGCCGCTGCGCCAGCGCGGCGGCGTCGGCGGCGCGCAGGTGCACGCCATCGGCTTCGCGCCACCAGGGTTCCGGGTGGACGCTATTCACCAGCACGCGCGCGCCGGCGCTCCTGCAGTGTTGCAGGACTTGCGCCAGGGCTTGGTGCAGGCTGTGCGCGTCCGGCCCATCCGGCCAGCCCGGTTCGCGCAGTTGCACCAGGCGCAGGCCGCGGTCGAGCGCCGTGCGCAGCCGCGCCAGGAAGCCGGGCAGCCCGGCCGGCGTGCCGATATTGGAAATGCCATACACCCCCGGCAACCGCAGCCAGCGCAAGGGCGGGAGGGTGGCGGGCAGCAGTTCGCCCACCGTCTGGGCGTGCGCAGGCTCCACCCATTCCAGGCGCTGGTTTTCCAGGCCACGCGGTTCGCCCTTCCAGCCGGTGACCCGGCAGAACGCCAGCCGCACCGTGGTATGCGGATAGGCATGCACATAGGTGACCCAGCGCGTCGCCTCGGTGACCTGGATGCCGAGCTCTTCGTCGAGTTCGCGCGCCAGCGCTTGCAGCACGGTTTCGCCGGGTTCCAGTTTGCCGCCCGGCAGTTCCCACCAGCCGGCCCAGGGCTTGCCCTCGGGCCGCTGGCCCAGCAGCAGCTTGCCGTCGGACCGCAGGATCAGCCCGGCGGCGACATCCACGATCTGGTCAGACATGGCGCGCCGCCCAGTCGCGGGCAAACTGGTACGCCACGCGCCCGGAGCGCGAGCCGCGTTCAATGGTCCACTGCAAGGCCTCGGTACGCGAGGGCGCGATGTGTTCTTCCGGGCAGCCCAGCTCGCGCAGCCAGTGGTACACGATGTCCAGGTAGTCGTCCTGGCGGAAGGGGTAGAACGACAGCCACAGCCCGAAGCGCTCGGACAGCGAAATCTTTTCCTCGACGGTCTCGCCAGGATGGATTTCCCCGTCGGGCTGGTGCTTGGCCTGCAGGTTTTCGCTCATGTACTCCGGCATCAGGTGTCGGCGATTGGACGTCGCGTAAATCAGCACGTTGTCGCCGGACGCCGCGACCGAGCCGTCCAGCACCGATTTCAGCGCCTTGTAGCCGGCTTCGCCTTCCTCGAACGAGAGGTCGTCGCAGAACACGATGAAGCGCTCGGGCCGCGCGCCGACCAGCTCGACGATATCGGCCAGGTCGCCCAGGTCGGATTTATCGACTTCGATCAGCCGCAGGCCACGGTCCGCATAGGTGGCGAGCATGGCCTTGACCAGGGAACTCTTGCCCGTGCCGCGCGCGCCGGTCATCAGCACGTTGTTGGCCGGCTTCTTTTCCAGGAACTGTTGGGTATTGCGGTCGATCACCGCTTTCTGCCGTTCGATGTGCTGGAGGTCGTCCAGGTCGATGCGCGCGACGTGGCGCACGGCGTCCAGCCAGCCGCGCGATCCGCGCTTGCGCCAGCGAAAGGCGCGGGCGCTCCAGTCGATATCGGGCGGGGCGGGCGGCAGGTAGGCTTCGAGTTGCGCCAGCACACGTTCGGCGCGAACCAGGAGAGTCGCGAAATCGGCGGAAACAGTCACTTCAATATCCCTATTGGCACAACACGATCAGGGCCGGTAGTCGGGCCCCGGTGATTCGCGACCAGCAGTTCACGACCGGTAGTCGGCGTTGATGCTGACGTATTCGTGCGAGAAGTCGCAGGTGTACACGGTGTCGCTGACCTGGCCGCGCCCCAGCGCGATGCGCACCAGGATCTCGGCCTGCTTCATGACGCGCTGGCCGTCTTCCTCGCGATAGTCCGGGTTGCGGCCACCCTCGGTGGCCACCAGCACGTCGTCCAGCCACAGGCGCAGCCGGCTGACGTCCAGGTCGTCGATGCCGGCGTAGCCGATGGCCGCGAGGATGCGGCCCAGGTTGGGGTCGGAGGCGTAGAAGGCGGTCTTGACCAGGGGCGAGTGCGCCACCGCGTACGCCACCTTCAGGGCTTCCTCGGTGCTGCCGGCTTCTTCCACGCGGATGGTCATGAACTTGGTGGCGCCCTCGGCATCGCGGACGATCTTCTGCGCCAGCTCGGCCGCGGCGGCGCTCAGGGACTGCGCCAGCTCCGCATAGTGGGGGTCGCTTTCGCTGTCCACGCGCAGGCCGGACTTGCCAGTGGCGATGACGATGAAGGAGTCGTTGGTCGAGGTATCGCCGTCCACCGTGATGCGGTTGAAGGAAACGTCGGCGATCTGGCGCGTCAGTTTCTCCAGCAGAGGGCGGGCGATGGCGGCGTCGGTGGCCAGGAAGCCGAGCATGGTCGCCATGTTCGGGCGGATCATGCCGGCGCCTTTGCTGATGCCGGTGATCGTGACGACATGGCTGCCGATGGTCTTGCGGATCGAGGCGATCTTGGGCAGCGTGTCCGTCGTCATGATGCCGTGCGCGGCGTTCATCCAGTTGCCGGGCGCCAGCGCGGCGATGGCCTTGGGCAGGCCGGCCACCAGGCGGTCCACCGGCAGCGGCTCCAGGATGACGCCCGTGGAGAACGGCAGGATCTGGGTCGCTTCGACCTCGAGCAGGCCGGCGAGCGCGGCGCAGGTGGCCTGGGCCCTTTGCATGCCGTCGGCGCCGGTGCCCGCATTGGCATTGCCCGTGTTGACAACGAGCGCCGCAATGGCGCTGCCTGCCGCCAGATGGCTTTCGCACAGCTGAACGGGCGCAGCCCGGAAGCGGTTGCGCGTGAACACCCCGGCCACGGTTGCGCCGGGCGCCAGGCGAAATACCGTCAGGTCCCGTCGCCCGGCCTTGCGGATGCCGGCCTCGGCAACGCCGATGTCGACGCCCGGTACGGGGAAAATTTCGGATTCGGAGGGGATTTTGAGGTTGACGGCCATGAGCGGTGTCTCGGGTGACGGCCCGCTGTGCGGACCGGCGGTGGGCAGGAAGGACGTGGGTTCGACTGGAAACGGCGGCTGCCGAAGGACGCTTATTATCCCAGCCTTTTTCGGCCGGCGCGTCCGCAAGGGGTCACGGCGTGACGCCGATGGAGGCGAAATCGAGCACGCCGGCGGCGCGGTTGCTCATTACCGCGCGCACCGTGCCGTCCCGCGCCTGCAGGACGGACTGTCCGGCCTGGACGCTGTCGCCATCGTTGCGGTCCGCGCTGCGCCCGCGCGAGGGACTGAACACCAGGTCGCCCGGTTGCACGCCCGGCAGCGCCGCGCCCGCCGTGGCCACCCGCGTGCCGTTGGGATAGGTCATCGGCCCCAGCACATATTCCTTGCCCAGGCTGCCTTCGAACCAGACCAGCTTGCGGTTGCGGTCCAGGCGCAGTTCCGCCTTGAGCAAGGGCATGCCCGCCACCATGGCAGCCTCGCTGCCGTCGGTACGCAGCAGCCAGCCATCGACGTGCCGGAAGTCGCTGGCGGGCCGGGCGCCCTGGCGCAGCGTGACCCAGGTGCCCGCGGGCAGCGGCTGGCCGTCCAGCGTATTGCCGGCGGCCAGGTGGCAACTGCTGAAGCGCAGGCTATCGTTGTCGGCCTTGAGCTCCACCCTGTGTCCCCGTCCGCAGCGCCAGCCTTCCACGGTTTCGTCCTGCGCCAGGGTGGCCGATGCGCCGGTGGCGCGGTAGTCCTGGTCCCCCGCCTTGGCGAGGTAGCGCTGCAGGCCTGTCACGGGAATGCCGGCGACGGTCACCGGCGCCGGGAAGGTCGCGGATTCGAAAGTGTCCGGACGTTGGGGAACGTGCAGCAGCAGGCGGGTGCCGGCCGGCATGGAGATGCCCTCCAGCGTGCGGGCCTGGTCCAGGACGAGGGTATGGGCGGCGTCGCGCCGGGCGGCCCGCTGGTCATCCAGCCAGCGGGTGGCCTGGCGGGCGGGGAAGATCCCGCCGATTACGGCCAGGGCCAGCATGGCGGCGATGCGTCGGCGCGGATGGACCCTCAGGCGCAGCCGCGCCGCCCTGTTCGTGCACAGGATGGCGATCCAGGTCAGCAGCGTGGCCAGGCAGATCAGCGATACCGCGAGTATCGGATAGAAGTTCCCACCGGGCAGCGCGACCGGGATCATCGGGGTTCGGGTCGTTGAGGAGAAAAATCAGCGCGCCTGGGCGCGGCTGGCCACGACCTGCAGTTTAAGCTCTCCGAGCGCCTGGAAGAGCGCGTTGCGGCTGCTTTCGGGCAGGCCGGAAAACAAATCCTTGACCCAGGCCTCATGCGCGCGCGCCATGCGGGCGAACGTCTTGCGTCCCAGCGGGGTCAGGCGGATCAGGGAGCTGCGGCGGTCTGACGCCACCTTGGTCCGGACCACCAGGCCTTCCTTTTCGAGCTGGTCGGTAATGCCGGTGATATTGCCGTTGGTCACCATCATGTGGCGCGACAGCTCGCCCATCTTCATGCCCTTGGGCGCCCGCTGCAATTGCGCCATCAGGTCGAAGCGCGGCAGGGTGGTATCGAATTCCGCACGCAGCCGCCCGCGTATCTCGCCTTCCACCAGATTGGCGCAGGTGAGCAGGCGCAGCCACAGGCGCAGCGCATGATGGTCGTCGGGCGCGGCGCGCGATTCCAGGTCGGGCGTTTCGGTCATGGGCGTCGCCCATCCACGGCCGCTGCGGACGGCGCCCGGCCGGCCAGGCCCATCTGCGCCAGGATGGCGCGCGTGATGGGGGCCTGCGTGTCGTTCAGCCGCAGCACGATGTCGAAATGGTTGGTGCCGGGCATCGGCACGTACTGCGCATCGCCGCCCCGCGCGCGCAGCGCGGTCAGGTAATCGTCGGTCTGCCGCTTGAATTCGTCCGTCTCCGTGGCGCCGTAGCTGGCCACCACGGGACACGGCGAGGCGGGCAGATGCAGCATGGGGCTGTTGCGGGCGGCGGCTTCGGGCGTCAGCCGCATCCATTCGTTGATGTGGGTATGGATCAGCGGGGTCAGGTCGAACAGACCGGAGAGCGGCGCAGCGCCGCGGATGACGTCCGCGGGCACGCCATAGCGTTCCTGCCAGCCGTCGTTCACCAGCATGCCGGCCAGTTGGCCGCCGGCGGAACTGCCGCCCACGTGGATGCGTGCCGGGTCGCCGCCATGCAAGGCGATATGGCGATGCACCCAGGCGACCGCGCGCCGGACCTGGTCGACGATATGGTCCAGGGTAACTGCCGGCGCCAGCGAATAATTCACCGCCACGACGACCGCGCCGGCCTCGGTGAACGCCGGCGCCATGACGCTGGAGTCGTCCTTGGACAAGAGTCGCCAGTAGCCGCCATGTATGAAGACGAATACCGGCGCGTCGCCACGGGTCGAGGGGAAAATGTCCAGGGTCTCGTCGGCGTGGCCGCCATAGCGCACGTCCAGGACGCAGGGCAGGGTGGCGCGCGCATGCCGGCTTTGCTCCGCATACTGGTGCATGATCGCCGCGAAATCCGGCGCCGTGGCGCGGGCGTTGTACTGGATGTCCAGCGCGGCGCGATCGTAGTCGCGGTAGAGTAGGGCCATGGCGGGCGGCTCGTGAGCGGGTGTATTGGTAAAAACCCTAGACTTGTTCTGCGCAATACTTTAAACCTAAACTATGTCGCACGCCAGCGCGGTCGGGGGATCATAAGCGACCGGCGCCCACGGAACCGCATCACACATCACAATCCAAGAATCGGCCGGCGCCGTGCGCGCCAGGGGAGCATCGCATGCGTTTCATTCCGTCTCTACTCGCGGCTGTCGCGCTGCTGCCCGGCCTGGCCGGCGCGGACCCGATCAAGGTCGGCATCGCCAACGATATCTCGGGTCCGTTCTCCGCATTGGGCGCCGAAGCGCGCGACGGCTTCAACCTGGCCATCAAGCAGCTGGGCAACAAGCTGGGCGGCCAGCCGGCGGAATTCCTGCAGACCGATATGGGCGGCAATCCCGACCAGGCGCGTCAGCTCGTGACGCGCTATATCCAGCGCGAAAAGATCGACTTCTTTACCGGGCCCATCGGTTCGAACGTCGCCATCGCCGTGGGGCCCGCCCTGTTCGCCGCCAAGGTGCCCTACCTGTCGAACAATCCGGGTCCCAGCCAGTATGCCGGCGAACACTGCAATCCCTACTGGTTCGGCACGGCCTACCAGAACGATGCCTTCCATGAAGTCGCCGGCAAGATGGCGGCCGACCGCGGCTACAAGAAGATGTTGATCATCGCCCCGGACTATCCGGCGGGTCGCGATGCCTTGACCGGCTTCAAGCGCGGCTACAAGGCGCCGGTGGCCGAGGAGCTCTATACCAAGCTGGGCCAGCTGGACTATGCCGCCGAACTGGCGCAGATACGCGCCGCCAAACCGGACGCCGTGTACATCTTCCTTCCCGGCGGCATGGGCATCAATTTCATCAAGCAATTCGTGGGCGCCGGCCTGAAATCCGGCATTGCGCTGGTCGGGCCCGGCTTTTCCGCGGACGAGGACGTGATCCAGGCCGTTGGAGCCGATATGGTCGGCATGTACAACACGGCGCAGTGGGCGCACGACCTGGATGTGCCGGCGAACAAGGATTTCGTCGCGGCCTTCCGCAAGGAATACAACGGCCGCTATCCCTCGCTGTACGCGGCCCAGGCCTACGACGTCATCATGGCCATCGACGCGGCGGTCAAGCAAAGCGGCGGCAAGGCAAGCGATCGCCAGGCCATCATCGACGCGCTGGCCAAGGCCGACTTCCCGTCTGTTCGCGGGAAATTCAGCTACGGCGTCAACCACTATCCGATCCAGGCCTACTACGTACGCGTGGTCGACAAGGACGGCAGCGGCCGCGTGACGAACAAACTGGTGGGCAAGGCGGTGGACAACTACCAGGACGTTTACGCCGCCCAGTGCAAACGCTGAAGCACCCATGGGATACACCCTCGTCCTGGAGCAACTGCTCAACGGACTGCAATTCGGCCTGATGCTGTTCCTGATCGCCGCCGGCCTGACGCTGGTGTTCGGCATCATGGACATCCTCAATCTGGCGCATGGGTCGCTGTACATGGCGGGGGCCTATGTCGCCGCCGACACGATGCAGCGCACCGGGTCCTTCGTCGCCGCGGTATGCGTGGCCGCGCTGGCCACCGGCGTGATCGGCGCGATCCTGGAGATCGTGTTGATTCGTCGCCTGGCGCTGCGTGACCACCTGGCCCAGGTGCTGGGCACCTACGCCGTGATCCTGATCGCCGGGGACCTGGTCAAGATGGTCTGGGGACCGGCGCCTGTCATGCTCGCCACCCCCGCGGCGCTCAGCGGACCGGTGCGCCTGTTGCCGGACCTGATGTATTCCTCGTATCGGCTCATGATCATCGCCGTCGGCCTGCTGGTGGCGCTGGGCCTGTATGCCTTCGTCACGCGGACCCGCGCCGGCGTGCTGGTGCGTGCCGGTGCCTCGAATCGCCAGATGGCGACCCTGATGGGCGTGCGCGTGCCGGTCCTGTTTCTCGGGGTGTTTTGCCTGGGCGCGATGCTGGCCGCGGTCGCCGGCGCGCTGATGGGTCCGTTGACGGCGGTGCAGGTCGGCATGGGGGAGGAGATCCTGATCCTGGTGCTGGTCTGCATCGTCATCGGCGGCATCGGCTCGATCCGCGGCGCCTTCGTGGGCGCGCTGCTGGTGGGCATGGTCGATACCGCGGGACGGGCTTTCCTGCCGTCGCTGCTGCGCCAGGTATTCTCGCCCGCGGTGGCCGGCAGCGTGGGGCCGACGCTGGCGGCGATCTCGATCTATGTGCTGATGGCCGTGGTGCTGATATTCCGCCCCGCCGGCCTGTTTCCGGCGCGCGGCTGACCATGCGGCGACCGGTGCTGTGGGCGTGGGCAGGGCTGGCGGCGCTGGCCGTTTTCCCCATCGTGGCGCCCGCGCTGGGGCTGGATTTCTATGTGTCCTTCGTGCGGCGCGTATTGATCTTCGCCCTGGCGGCGGCCGGCCTGAACCTGGTGCTGGGCTACGGCGGCATGGTGGCGCTGGGCCACGCCGCCTTCTTCGGGGCCGGCGCCTATGCGGCCGCCATCCTTGCCGCCGCCGGCGTGCACTCCGCGCTGCTGGTGTGGCCGGCGGCCGCGCTGCTGGCCGCCGTCCTGGCCTGGGTCACCGGCGCCGTGTCGCTGCGCACCCGCGGCGTGTACTTCATCATGATTACCCTGGCCTTCGCGCAGATGCTGTACTACGTCTTCATCTCGCTGCGCCAGTATGGCGGCGAGGACGGCCTGAACCTGAGCGGCCCGGCCACCCTGCCCGGCGTGGACCTTGGCACGGACCTGTCTTTCTACTATGTGGTGCTGGTCCTGTTCGCCGTCCTGACGGCGGTGCTGAACCGGCTGGTCGAATCGCGTTTCGGCATGGCCTTGCAGGGCGTGCGCGAAAACGAGGCGCGCATGGTGGCGCTCGGCTATCCGGTGTACCGGCTCAAGCTCACCGCGTTCGTGATCGGGGCCGCCGTGGCGGGCCTGGCCGGCGCGCTGCTCGCCAACAACAACCTGTTCGTGTCGCCCAATCTGCTGCATTGGACGCAGTCCGCCAACCTGCTCATCATGGTGCTGGTGGGTGGCATGGGCCTGCGCTATGGCGGCCTGGCCGGGGCCGCGGTGATGCTGACGCTCGAAGAGGCGCTGCGCCTGTGGACCGAATACTGGCATCTTCCGCTGGGCCTGGTGCTGCTGGCGGTGGTGTTCGGTGCGCCGCGCGGCCTCGCCGGTTTGTTGGGGCCGCTTTTCTCCGACGGCGGCACGGCGCGCGCCGCGCCGGCGGCGGACCAGGGGCCGGCCGCCGCGCGCCGCGAGGGCGGGCAACCATGAACGACCCCCGCACGCCGGCCCTGCAGGCCACCGCACTGGTGCGGCGCTTCGGCGCGCTGCTCGCCACCGATCATGTTTCCCTCACGCTCATGCCCGGCGAGATTCATGCCGTCATCGGCCCGAATGGAGCGGGCAAGTCGACGCTGATCCACCTGCTCTCCGGAACCTTGCCGGCCGATGGCGGCTCGCTCGCGTTGAACGGCAACGACATCACCGCCTTGCCCGCGCACCGGCGGGTCGCCGCCGGGTTGTCGCGCTCCTACCAGGTCACCAACGTCTTCCGGCGCCTTTCCGTGCTGGACAATCTGTTGCTGGCGGTGCAGGCCTTGGATGGCAGCAGCATGCGCTTCTGGCGGCCGCGCATGGCCGAAGGCCCGCTCTACGACGCCGCCCATGCGCTGGCGCGCGAATGCGGCCTGGACGACGCGCAGTTGGGGCGCGTGGCCGGCACCTTGCCGCATGGCGAGCAGCGCAAGCTGGAATTCGCCCTGGCCTTGGCCGCGCGTCCCAGCGTGCTGCTGCTGGACGAACCCATGGCGGGCATGGGGCCGGACGAAACGCTGCGCCTGGCCGACCTGATCGAGTCGATGCGCGGGCGTGCGGCCATGCTGCTGGTCGAGCACGACATGGAGGCGGTATTCCGGCTCGCGGACCGTATCTCCGTGTTGGTGTACGGCCGCATCATCGCCACAGGGGCGCCGGAACAGATCCGCAACGATCCGGCGGTGCGGCAGGCTTATCTCGGGGACGAGGCGGGCGACAGCCCCCTCGCGGCGGCATGATGCTGGAACTGGAAGGCGTGCATAGCGGCTATGGCCCCAGCCAGGTGCTGTTCGGGGTCGATCTGTCGGTGGGCGCCGGCGAAGTCGTCACCCTGCTGGGCCGCAACGGCATGGGCAAGACCACCTTGCTGCGCACCTTGTATGGCCAGTTGCCGCTGAAGGCCGGCCGCATCCGCTTCCAGGGCAAGGATATCTCGGGGTGGTCCACCGACCGCATCGCCCGCGCGGGCATCGCCATCGTGCCGGAGGGCCGGCAGTGTTTCCCGAACCTGACGGTGCGCGAGCACTTGACGGCTTTCGTGCGGCGCGGCTCGGACGGCGCCACGGAGCCGTGGACGCCGGACCGTGTCTACGGGCTTTTCCCGCGGCTCGCCGAGCGGGCGGGAAATATGGGCAACCAACTGTCCGGCGGCGAGCAGCAGATGCTGGCCATCGGCCGTGCGCTCGTTACAAATCCCCGCCTGCTGATCCTGGACGAGGCCACCGAGGGCCTGGCGCCCAAGGTGCGCGAGGAAATCTGGTCCTGCCTGGGCCGCCTGCGTGCCGCCGGGCAGACCATATTGGTGATCGACAAGTACGTGGAGCGCCTGCTGGCGCTGGCCGACCGCCACCTCATCCTGGAGCGCGGTCGCGTGGTCTGGTGCGGCGATTCCGCCATGCTGGGCGGCGACCGCGGCCTGTGGACGCGTTATCTCGGCGTGTGAGCCGGGGAACCCCGCGGCGCCCCCGCCACCCGAATCCGGGTGGAACGGCCATTTCTGGCGCGTTTTCGCCGCTAATGCCGCCATGCCGACCCTCTACACTGGTGCTCCACCGTGGTTGAATGCCGGTGGACCGCGGGCCGATTCGGACACAGGCGCGGGCATGGGTAAGCGTCGGGAAGGGTCGGGCCGGCGGATGCGGGATTACGGGCCCGGGGCAGGGGAAGGTTGATGGCGAAGTTAGGTCTGCGGGCGAAATCGCTGCTCGCACTGGTGCTGGCGTGCTTGCTGGCGCTCATCCCCACCGCATTGCTCGGCTGGCATGCCATGGAGCAGGTGCGCGAGCATTTCGGCCGGGCCTACGCGGACAACTTCGCGCTGCTCAGCCGCCAGCGCATCCTGGCGCCCGTGCTGCGGGAACTGGCGCTGTCCCAGCGCCTGGCCAATTCCGAGCTGGCGCGCGAATGGATGCAGGACGAAGAGGATCCGGTCAAGCGCGACCGCTTTTTCCGCGAAGCCGAAGGCTATCGCGAGGCCTTGCGTTCCCATGCCTACTTCCTGATCAACGCCGCCAGCGGCAATTACTATTTCAACGAGGCCGGCAAGCCGTTCTCCGAAGCGCCCCGCTATACGCTCAACCGCAAGGACCGCGACGACAGCTGGTTCTTCAACAGCCTGCGCTCCGACGCGGAATACAACATCAACGTCAATCCGGACGGCAAGCTGAAGGTCACGCGCGTCTGGTTCAACGTCATCACGCGCGTCAACGGCGTCCCCCTGGCCATCGGCGGCGCCAGCCTGGACCTGAGCGACTTCCTGAGCGAGTTCGTCGGCAGCGGGGAACGCGGCGTCACGCCGATCATCATCGACGAACAAGGGAATATCCAGGCGCACCCGGATCCCGCGCTGATCGACTACAACTCCGGGGCGGCCGCCGCCAATGCCGCCGGGCGGATCTTCACCCTGATCGGCGACGACCGCGACGGGCCGGGGTTGCAGGCGGCGCTGCAACTGGCCCGGCTGAACCCGGACACGGTGCAGTCGCTATGGGTGCGCCTGCAAGGCAAGCGCCAGCTGCTGGCCATCTCCTATGTGCCCGAGCTGTGCTGGTATGTGCTGGCGGCGGTGGACCTGCACGCCGCCCGCATCGTCGACACGACGCGGTTGTGGCCCGCCGCCATCGCGGTGGTGCTCCTGATCGGCGGGCTGCTGGTTGTCTTCGGATACGCCGTCAACCGCCTCGTCCTGCGTCCCATCCGCAATCTTCAGCAGTCGGCGCGGGCCATCGCGGACGGCCGTTACGACGTGCGCCTGCCTACCGGCGGCGCCGACGAGATCGCCGACCTCAGCCGGACATTCGGGGCGATGGCGGAAAAAGTCCGGACGCATACCGAGGAGCTGGAATCCAAGGTCCGGGAGCGGACGCGCGCCCTGGAAGCGGCCAACCAGGCCATGGCCAGCGCCAACAAGAAGATCGGCGATTCCATCGACTATGCCAGCCTGATCCAGCAGGCGATCCTGCCGCGCCGCCAGATGACCCAGTCGCTGGGCGCACGGCATTTCGTTATGTGGAAGCCGCGCGATGTGGTGGGCGGCGACTTCTACGTCTTTCGCCCCGAGGGCGAGAACTGCCTGCTCGGCGTGATGGACTGCGCCGGCCATGGCGTGCCGGGCGCGCTCATGACGATGCTGGTGCGCGCCGCCGTGGATGTCGCCATCGCGGAGGCGGGCGCTTCCGACCCGGCGCGCATCCTGGCACGCACCGATGCCGCCATACGCGGGATGCTGGCCGATATGCAACTGCCCAACGCCCTGGCGACCAACACCGATTGCGGTCTCGTGTACATTGATCGGGCTGCGGGCCGCCTGCTGTTCGCGGGCGCCAGGATTTCGCTGTACGAGAGCGACGGCGCCGATTGCCGCGAGCACCGCGGCGGGCGGCGGGCGCTGGGCGACAAACGGCAGGGCGAGTATGTCAACCAGGAACTGCCGCTGACGCCGGGCCGGACGTTCTACCTCACGACCGACGGATTCCTGGACCAGGCAGGCGGCGAGCATGGCTTCGGCTTCGGCAGCACCCGCTTTATCGAGATGTTGAAGGAGGTGGCGAGCCTGCCCCTGCCGGCGCAGCGCGAGGCGCTGGACGATGCGCTGACGCAGTACCGGGGGGATCTGCCGCAGCGCGACGACATCACCATACTGTCCTTCCGGTTTGATTGATCAATTTCCTGGACCGACCACCCATGAACGCATCCGACCTTTACGCGCTGCGAGAGCGATTCAACCAGGACCGCACGCTGCTTTGCTTCAATGGTCCGATATCGCGCAGCCTGATCGAAGAGATCGGCAACGCGCTCAAGAACTACCTGGAGACCCAGCAGGCCCGTCCGGCCGAGGCGCTGGACGTATTCTCGGCCTATGTCGAGATGACGCAGAACATCCGCCAGTACGCCCTGCAACAGGGCTATGGCGATGCCGATGCCGCGGCTACCGTGGTCATCGCGCGCGACGCCGAGGGTCGCTATACGGTAACGGTGGGCAATCGCGTGGAGCTCGCTGACGGCGAGCGGCTGGTGGCGCGGGTGCGGGAACTGGCGGCCATGGACAAGGCGGAACTGAAGGCGGCCTACAAGGCCCAGTTGCGCCAGCCGCGCGACCCGGCCGCGACCACCGGGGCCGGTCTGGGCCTGATCGACCTGGCGCGCCGCGCCACCGCCGGCATCGAGGCCTCGCTCAGCCCCCATGGCGACGGGCGGGGCTTCTTCAGCCTGAGCGTCGTCATCTGACCGCATCGATTTCAGAAGAACACCCGATATGAACGACCTGAATATTCCGGCGACCCAGTCGACCCCGTCCATCGTCAGCGACGGCGCGCAGGGCCTTCTTCATTTGAGCGGCGACTCCTACCCCGAGAACTCCTTCGAACTCTTCGGCCCGGTCATCCAGTGGGTCGACGACTATTTATCGTCCACCGAACGTGGGCTTGCCCTCACGCTGGAGCTGCAATACCTGAACACCAGCAGCGTCAAGGCCGTCATGGACATCTTCGATCTGCTGGAAGCCGCGCATGCCCAGGGACGGGAAGTCGCGGTGACGTGGTATTACGACAGCCGCAACGAGCGCGTCGGCGAGCTCGCCGAGGAATTCAAGGAAGACTGCACGTTTCCGTTTTCGGTGATCGGCCGCTGATGAAAAAGCGCTACCAGAACCTGGAATCGCGCATCCAGTCGCTGCTGGACGATCCCGAGTATGTGGATCATCCGCTGCGCGCCGCGCTGCAGGACCTCTGGAACCACACCAACGACCAGTTGGAACGCATCGAACGCATATCGTATCTTTCCGACGCGTTCCAGATGATGGCGCGCCAGCGCGAGCTCGGGCTGGTGGATCGCTACGACCGCGAGCTGCGCCGCCTCTCCAAGCTCGTCCGCATTTCCGATGGCTACCAGGGGATGATGCGCGACCTGAACGTGTCGCTGAAGGAATCGTCCATCCGCGATCCGCTGACCAATCTGTTGAACCGGCGCGCCATCATGGAGCGCATGAAGGAACTGGCGGCCGCGTCCCAGCCCGCGCAGCCGGCATTCGTGGTGGCGATGCTGGACGTGGACCATTTCAAGCGCATCAACGACCGCTACGGGCACGACGCCGGCGACCGGGCCCTGACCCGCATCGCCGAAATCATGCGGCGCAGCGTGCGCGACAGCGACGACCTGGCGCGCTGGGGCGGCGAAGAATTCCTGGTGCTGCTGCCGGAAGTCAGCCTGAGCGAAGGCGAGGCCGTGATCGACCGCCTGCTGGCCAGCGTGCGCGGCAGCGGGATCGAGGTGGAGGGCGAGGAATTGCTGCTCACCGTCAGCGTCGGCATGGCCCTGCACCGCAGCGGCGAAAACATCTCCACCACCCTGAGCCGCGCCGACCGCGCCCTCTACCTGGCCAAGCAGGCCGGGCGCGACCGCGTCGCGCTGGAGCGGCGGCCCGCCTGATTCTCCGCGCCGCTTTTCCCCGAGAAAACCCCGTCTTGCGAGGCTGCTACTTCGGGTATATATTTCAAGCCTAAACTATATAGGCTTGAAGCTAGCGGTGGTTCCTCCGCACCTGCGCGGCAGCTGCCGGCAGGTGCGGGATGCGCGCGCTGGCTTGAAATCGGCGCGGGTTCCGGCGCATGCTGGCCAGAACGAGCAGGCAACCAGCGGCCGGTTCCGGCGGTATCAGGGCTTGAAACCCCGGCCGGTCCCGGCCGCATCGAAGGCGAGCGACGCAATGAGGATAGTGTGCCTGGGCGGCGGTCCGGCGGGCCTGTACTTCGGCCTGCTGATGAAGCTGCGGGATCCCGCCAACCGCGTCACGGTGGTGGAGCGCAACCGGCCGTACGACACCTTCGGCTGGGGCGTGGTGTTCTCGGACGCCACCATGGAGAACCTGCGCCGCGCCGACCCTGTTTCGGCCCGGCTGATAGGCGAAGCCTTCAACCATTGGGACGATATCGACATCCATTTCAAGGGCCGGACGCTGCGCAGCGGTGGCCACGGCTTCATCGGTATCGGGCGCAAGAAATTGCTGAACATCCTGCAGGCGCGCTGCGAGGAGGTCGGCGTGGAGCTGGTCTTCGACACCGTGGTGGAAGACGACCAGTCGCTGGCGCGCCAGTATGACGCCGACCTGCTCATCGCGGCCGACGGCATCAACAGTCGGGTGCGCAGCGCTTACGCCGAAACCTTCGAGCCGGATATCGACCTGCGCCGCAACCGCTTCGTGTGGCTGGGTACCGAGAAAGCCTTCGACGCCTTTACGTTCGCCTTCGTGCAGACGCCGCACGGCTGGTTCCAGGCCCACGCCTACCGTTTCGAGCCGGGCCTGTCGACCTTCATCGTGGAAACGCCGGAACCCACCTGGCGCGCCGCCGGGCTGGACCGCATGAGCCAGGAGGAAGGCATCCGCTATTGCGAGTCGCTGTTCGCGCCCTGGCTGGACGGCAAGCCGCTGATGAGCAATGCGCGCCACCTGCGCGGGTCCGCCATATGGATCCGGTTTCCGCGGGTCATCTGCAAGCACTGGGTGCGCTGGAACGCCCTGGACACCCCGCGCGGGCGCCGCGACGTGCCAGTGGTACTGATGGGCGACGCCGCGCACAGCGCGCATTTTTCCATCGGCTCGGGCACCAAGCTGGCGCTGGAGGATGCCATCGAACTCGCCGACAGCCTGCGCGATGTTACGGCCGGGCAAGCGCTGCGCCCGGCCCTGCAGCGCTACGAGGATGTGCGGGCCGTGGAAGTGCTGAAGATCCAGAACGCCGCGCGCAATTCCACCGAGTGGTTCGAGCATGTCGATCGCTACGCCGCACTCGATCCAGAACAGTTCGCGTACTCGCTATTGACCCGGTCGCAGCGCATTTCCCATGAGAACCTGCGCCTGCGCGATCCGCGCTGGCTGCAGGACTATGAAGCCTGGCTGGCCACGCGCGCCGGCGTGCACCCGGCGCAGGATCGCCGGCCGCCGCCGCCCATGCTTACGCCTTACACGGCGCGAGGCGTCACGCTGAAGAACCGTATCGTTGTGTCGCCGATGGCCATGTATGCCTGCAAGGACGGCGTGCCTGGCGATTTCCACCTGGTGCACCTGGGCGGCAAGGCGCTGGGCGGGGCCGGCCTGGTCATGGTGGAGATGACCTGCCCGTCGCCCGATGCGCGCATCACGCCGGGCTGCCCGGGACTGTGGAACGACGAGCAGGCGCAGGCCTTCGCGCGCATCGTCGACTTCGTCCACGGCCACAGCGACGCGCGCATCGGCATCCAGCTCGGACACGCCGGCCGCAAGGGGTCCACGCAGCTCGGCTGGCAGCAGATGGACCATCCACTGCCGGACGGCAACTGGCCGCTGCTGTCGGCTTCCGCGCTGCCTTACCTGCCCGGCATATCGCAGACGCCGCGCGCCATGACTCGCGCCGATATGGACCGGGTCCGCGACGAGTTCGTGGCGGCGACCCGCCGCGCCGCGGCGGCCGGTTTCGACTGGCTGGAGCTGCACTGCGCCCACGGCTACCTGCTGTCCAGCTTCATCTCGCCACTGACCAATCGGCGCGACGACGGCTATGGCGGCGACCTCGAAGGACGGTTGCGCTATCCGCTGGAAATCTTCGCCGCCATGCGGGACGCCTGGCCCGCGGATCGGCCCATGTCGGTGCGCATCTCCGCGCACGACTGGGTTGAAGGCGGCATCACGGCCGACGACGCCGTGGCGATCGCGCGCCGCTTCAAGGCCGCCGGGGCGGACATGATCGATTGCTCATCGGGCCAGGTCAGTCCCGACCAGCAGCCGGTGTACGGGCGCATGTACCAGACGCCCTTCGCCGACCGCGTGCGCAACGAAGCCGGCATCCCGACCATCGCCGTGGGCGCGATCTTCGAGGCCGACCACGTCAACGGCATCATCGCCTCGGGTCGCGCCGACCTGTGCGCGCTGGCGCGTCCGCACCTGGCCGACCCCGCCTGGACGCTGCGCGAGGTCGCGCGCATCGGCTATACGGATGTGGCGTGGCCGGTGAACTACCTCGCCGGGAAACGGCAGTTGGAAACCAACTTCGCGCGCGCCGCAGCCACGCCGCCGCCAGCAAGCTCCCGGAGCGACACATGAGCAAGGCCAGCCATTCCCAATCGACGCATGAGGCGACGGCCGGTGCCCGTGCGTCGGCGCCGCTGGCCGGCCGTCACGCGCTGGTTACCGGCGGCGGCCGCGGCATCGGCTACGCCATCGCGGGACGCCTGTTGCGCGAGGGTGCGTCCGTCACGCTGCTGGGCCGCGACGCGGCGGTGCTGGATGCCGCCGTGGCCGCCCTGGCGCCACAGGGCACGGTCGGAAGGCAAGCGGCCGATGTCGCCGATCCCGCATCCCTGCAGCGTGCATTCGCGGACGCGGCGCGGTCCTTCGGGACCGTGCACATCCTGGTGAACAACGCGGGACAGGCCCGCAGCGAACGCTTCGACCGTACCGACGCCGCCCTGTGGGACACCATGCTGGCCGTCAACCTGAGCGGACCTTTCCATTGCATCCAGGCCGCGTTGCCGGGCATGTTGGAGGCCGGATGGGGGCGCATCGTCAATGTGGCGAGCACCGCCGGGTTGGCGGGCTACGCCTACGTCAGCGCCTATTGCGCCGCCAAGCATGGCCTGGTCGGCCTGACGCGCTCGCTGGCGCTGGAGATGGCCGGCAAGGGTATTACCGTGAACGCGGTATGTCCCGGGTACACCGATACCGATATCGTCCAGGATGCCGTGCGCAACATCGTTGCCAAGACCGGCATGGATGCGGACCAGGCGCGGGCGCGCCTGGCGCAGCGCAATCCGCAGGGCCGCCTGGTCCAGCCCGAAGAAGTCGCGCATGCGGTGGCCTGGCTGTGCCAGCCGTCCGCGGGCGCCATCAATGGCCAGGCCATTCCCGTGGATGGCGGCGAAATCATGGTGGGTTAGAGGAGGCAGGGCATGAGCGATACCTCGCACAACGGCGGCGCCGCGCAGCCGGGCATGGCGCACCACAAGCGCCCCATGGCCGGCACGCGGCCCGCCACCTTCGGGTGGGAGACGCGCGACGGCGGCAAGGTCGGCATCGTTACGCTGAACCGCCCGGAGCGCAAGAACCCGCTGACCTTCGATTCCTACGCGGAACTGCGCGACTTCTTCCGTGCCCTGGTCTATGCGACCGACGTGAAGGTGGTCGTGCTCACGGGAGCCGGAGGCAACTTCTGTTCCGGTGGCGACGTGCACGAGATCATCGGCCCGCTGACGCGCATGCGCATGCCCGAGCTGCTGGACTTCACCCGCATGACCGGCGATCTCGTCAAGGCGATGCGGGCGTGCCCGCAGCCCATCGTGGCGGCCGTGGACGGCGTATGCGCCGGCGCGGGGGCCATGATGGCGCTGGCTGCGGACCTGCGCCTGGGTACGCCGCGCGCCCGCACGGCCTTCCTCTTCACCCGCGTAGGCCTGGCGGGCGCCGATATGGGGGCCTGCACGCTGCTGCCGCGCATGATAGGGCAGGGCCGTGCGTCGGAGCTGCTGTACACCGGGCGCGCCATGAGCGCCCAGGAAGGCCTGTCATGGGGTTTCTTCAATGGCCTGCACGATCCCGACGGCCTGATGCAGGCCGCGCAGGAACTCGCGGGGCAACTGGCCGCCGGACCGACCTTCGCGCATGGGATGACGAAAAAGCTTTTGCACCAGGAATGGAACATGGGCGTGGACGAGGCCATCGAGGCGGAGGCGCAAGCCCAGGCGATCTGCATGCAGACACGGGACTTCCGGCGTGCCTACGAGGCCTTCGTCGACAAGCGCACGCCGCAGTTCGAGGGCGATTGACGTGAACGGAGCGAACGTGAGCGGAGCCGACGCGACCATGCGCGATGCGAGCTGGCTGGACTGGCCTTTTTTCGATGCGGAACATCGCGCCCTCGCCGGCGCGCTGGAACCCTGGTGCGTGGAGTCCTTGCGCGATATCGACCACGGCGACACCGACGCGGCCTGCCGCGCCCTGGTGCGGCGGCTGGGCGAGGCGGGGTGGCTGCGCTATTGCGTGCCGGCCGGGCCGGACGGCGCCTGGGGCGGGGCGCTGCCCGCGGTCGACTCGCGCGCACTGTGCATACTGCGCGAGACCCTGGCGCGCCACGATGGACTCGCGGATTTCGCCTTCGCGATGCAGGGGCTCGGCAGCGGCGCCATTGCGCTGGCCGGTTCGGATGCGCAGCGCGCGCGTTACCTGCCGCGGGTGGCGCAAGGCCAGGCGATCGCGGCTTTCGCCCTGTCCGAAGCCGACGCCGGCTCGGACGTGGCCGCCATGGCATGCGAGGCCAGGCGCGACGGCGACCACTACGTCCTGAATGGCGGCAAGACCTGGATCTCCAACGGCGGTATCGCCGATTTCTACTGCGTGTTCGCGCGCACCGGCGAAGCGCCCGGCGCCCGGGGCATCAGCGCCTTCGTTGTCGACGCCGCGACCCCTGGCCTGCGTATCGCCGAGCGCATCGAGGTCATCGCGCCCCATCCCCTTGCGACGCTGGCATTCGAGGATTGCAGGATTCCGGCAAGCCAGCGCCTGGGCGACGCAGGGCAGGGCTTCAAGCTGGCCATGATGACCCTGGACATCTTCCGTGCGTCGGTGGCGGCGGCGGCCCTGGGCTTCGCGCGCCGCGCGCTGGACGAGGCGCTGGCGCGCGCGACGTCGCGCCGCATGTTCGGCCAGACGCTGGCCGACTTGCAGCTTACGCAGGCGGCACTGGGAGAGATGGCCACGGCCATCGATGCCTCGGCGCTGCTGACCTACCGCGCCGCCTGGCAGCGCGATGTCCAGGGCCGTCCCACCACCCGCGAAGCCGCCATGGCCAAGATGATGGCCACGGAGTCGGCGCAGTCAGTGATCGACCGCGCGCTGCAGATGTTCGGCGGCGCCGGCGTGGTGCGCGATATGCCGGTCGAAAGGCTGTACCGGGAAATCCGTGCCCTGCGCATCTACGAAGGGGCCACCGAAGTGCAGAAGCTCATCATCGCCCGCGCGTTGTTGAAGGGCAACTGAGCCGGAGCCGGACTCCGGCATAAGGGGGAACGTCATGCAAGCTACGCTGGATACGGCGGCGCGGACCACGGGCCACGTCGACACCTTCGCCCGCGATCATCTTCCGCCACTCGAGGAATGGCCCGAGCTGCTGCTCGACGGTCCCGATACCGCCTATCCGGCGCGCTTGAATTGCGCGGTCGAGCTGGTGGACGCAGTGGTCGCACGCGGCCATGGCGCGCGCGTCGCGCTGCGCTGGCCGACGCCGGACGGCGGCCAGGGCGCCATGACCTACCAGGAACTGGCCGACCTGACCGACCGTATCGCGCGGGTGCTGGTCGAGGACCTGGGGCTGGTGCCGGGCAACCGCGTGTTGCTGCGCGGTCCCAACAATCCCATGATGGCGGCGTCATGGCTCGGCGCGATAAAGGCGGGCATGGTGACGGTGCCCACGATGCCGCTGCTGCGCGCCAAGGAGCTCAAGCAAATCATCGACAAGGCGCGCGTCGGCGTGGTGCTATGCGATGTCCGGTTGAAGGACGAGGCGGCGCTGTGCATGCAGCCGGGCCGGGAATACCACTGCGACAACCTGGAACGCATCGTCTACTTCAACGACTGCGGCAGCGACAGCCTGGATACGCTGGCCCGCGCCAAGCCCGCCGGGTTCACGGCCTGCGGCACGGCGGCGGACGATGTGTGCCTGATCGCGTTCACCAGCGGCACGACCGGCAAGCCCAAGGGCTGCATGCATTTCCATCGCGATGTGCTCGCGATGTGCGATCTGTTCCCGCGCCATGTGATCCGTCCGGGCGCGGACGACGTTTTCTGCGGCACGCCACCACTGGCGTTCACCTTCGGATTGGGGGGCCTGCTGTGCTTCCCGCTGCGTATCGGCGCGTGCGCCGTGCTCGCCGAGAAGCTGACGCCCGATGGCTTGCTGCAACTCATCCAGGATTTCGGCGCCACGATCGTATTCACCGCGCCGACGTTCTATCGGCAGATGGCTGCTATCGCGGGCCGCTACGCCCTGCACACGCTGCGCAAGAGCGTGTCGGCCGGCGAGGCCCTGCCGGATGCCACGCGCCAGTTATGGAAGCAGGCAACCGGCATCGAAATGATCGACGGCATCGGCGGTACGGAAATGATCCATGTCTTCGTGTCGAGCCCGGAAACCGAGGTCAGGCGCGGCGCCATCGGCAAGGTGGTGCCTGGCTATGTGGCCCAGGTCGTGGACGAGCAGATGCGGCCGGTGCCGGTGGGCCAGCCGGGCCGTCTCGCCGTCAAGGGGCCGACTGGCTGCCGTTACCTGGCCGACCCGCGCCAGCGCGAATTCGTGCGTGAAGGCTGGAACCTGCCCGGCGATACCTTTGTGCAGGACGCCGACGGCTATTTCTTCTACCAGGCGCGCAACGACGACATGATCGTGTCCGCCGGCTACAACATCGCCGGCCCCGAAGTCGAGGACGCGCTGCTGCGGCATCCCGCCGTGGCCGAGTGCGGCGTGGTCGGCGCACCCGATGAGGATCGTGGGCAGGTGGTCAAGGCCTACGTGGTGCTCAAGCCGGATCACGCCGCCGACGCAGCGCTCGCCAGCGCGCTGCAGGACTTCGTCAAGGCCGCCATCGCGCCGTACAAATATCCCCGCATCATCGAATTCGTCACCGCGTTGCCGCGCACGGAGACCGGCAAGCTGCAGCGCTTTGTCCTGCGCCAGCGCGCCGCGCAAGGCTCGACGCCCCAATGAGCTCACAACAGGATGGACCTATGCAGATTCTGCAACCGCCCGATTGGCTGCCGCCGCGCGGGTATTCGAACGGCGTGCTGGCCGAACTCCGTGCCGGAAGCCGCCTGGTTTTCATCGGAGGCCAGATAGGCTGGAACGGCGACCAGCAATTCGAAAGCGACGATTTCGCCGATCAGACGCGACAGGCGCTTGCCAACGTGGTCGCGGTGCTGGCGCAGGGCGGGGGCAGGCCGGAGCACATCACGCGCCTGACGTGGTATGTGACGGATCGCGACGAGTACGTCGCTGCCTATCGCGCCATAGGTAGTCATTACCGCGAGATCATCGGCCGCCACTTCCCGGCGATGACGGCGGTGCAGGTCGCGGCGCTGGTGGAGCCCCGGGCGAAGGTGGAGATCGAGGCGACGGCGGTGATCCCCGCGTAGCGGCAATCGCCGTACAACGCGCCGGGCGAAAATCGATCGCTTGTAATTAGTGTTATATGCCCGTATTATCTGCGCCATCGTCTACATGGGACCGGAATCGCATCATGACCACGGCTTCCGCGAGCATCGTCGCAGGGGTATGCAACAACACCGCGCTGCGCAAGGCCGCCCGGCGCGTCACGCGTTTCTATGACGCGTGCATGGCCGAAACCGGGATCCGCAGCACGCAGTACGCCATCCTGAGCCTGCTGGCCAGTCGCGGCGCGGTAACCATGGCGGCCCTGGCGGAAGCCCTGTCCATGGACAGAGCCACCTTGGGCCACAACCTGCGTCCGCTGGAGCGTGATGGGTTGATCCTTATTCGCGTTGGACAACGGGATCGCCGCGAACGCGAGGTCACGCTGTCCCCGCGTGGCCTGGAGCAGGAAGCACGATGCAGGGCGGCGTGGAATTCCGCGCAGGCCCGCTTCGAAGATGCCTTCGGTAAAACGGAGGCGCTGGCCATGCGCCGCATGATGGCGCAGGTCACTGCCCTGGAGCTGCCGGGCGCCTGAGACCGCGCCTGCTTGCCACGCCCTCCACCCCTGATCACCGCGCGAGCATTGCAATCCGGCTGGGAAGAACCGTCCCGTCCTTCCCTCCCGCCATCAATAGGGGCATATAAGGCTATCTCCATGAATCCTTCACATTCGCTCCCGCGCTGGGTCGCAACCCTGGCTATTTTCCTGGCGGCCTCGACAGCGCATGCTGCCACTGGCGGCGTCACCACGGCTGATGCGCAGCAGATCAAGGATTTGTTCTTCAGGCAGGCCGCGGCGGAGAGCGCGCACGATATCAACGCGCTGGCCGGCATTCTGGCGCAGGCGGCGCCTGGGGAGCCCGACCCCGTGTCTTTCGTGGCACGTGCGTACCGGTTCTGGGGTCGGCCCGCGGTGATGGAACATTTCCGCAAGACGTTTACCGGTACGTGGCACATGGAGCCGCTGTCCGACCAGGTTCGGGTTATTCCGCTGAACGCGCAGACCGCGCAGATCTACGCGCCCACACGCATCACGCTCGGGCCCGCGGGCGCACCCGCCACGACGGCGACTTTCCTTATCAACGAATTCGCCATTCGCACCCCGCAGGGATGGCGCATTTCCGCCATCGTTCCCGTACCCGCCCAATAAGGATCGCACCATGATGAAGATCACCGCCCGCGCCGCGACGCTAGCCGGCCTGTTCGCGCTTGCCGCCCTAGGAACGGCGCACACCTCCGCCGACGCGAAGCCCGTCGCCCATTTCAGCGATCAAGACCGCCGGCAGGTAGAGGATGTATTTCTCCAGCAGGCCCAGGCAGCCACGGCGCACGATATCCGGGCGTTCGGCGCCGTCCTTGCCGACGCCGCGCCGGGGCTGCCGGATCCTGTCGTGTTCGTGGCGCGTGCCTACCAGTTCTGGGGTAAGCCGGCGCTGGTCGATCACTTCAGGGAAACGTTCAAGGGCGTATGGAAGTTCGAGCCCGATCGTGCGCACATCACCATCGTCCCGCTGACCACGGATGTCGCGCAGATCTACGCCCCGACGCAGATCACGCTAGGAAAGTCCGCCGCTACGGCAAAGACAGTGCCGTTCCTCGTCTACGAGACCGCGGTCCGCACGCCGTCGGGGTGGCGCGTCGCCTCCATCGTGCCGGTGCCGGCGAACTAGATGGAGCGGGGGCTGGCCCCGGGCGGAGCCGCCTTCGCGGCCATCCCCTGGGGCCAACCGCGCCAGTCGACAAACGAATCGAGATTCATGATGCGCATCGTATCCATGCTTGCTGTCCTGCTGGCCTTGCTCCAGGCTCCGGCCTTGGCCGTCCCCGTGGCGTCGGTCGTTACGACGGGCCTGCGGTTTCCTGAAGGCACCGTGTTCGTTGGCAATACTCTGTACTTCGTGGACTACGCCGCATCCGCGGTATACCGCCTGGATGACGATTTGCCCGTACGCATCTGGCAACAGGGCGGTTGCGGGGCCAACGGATTGCTCGAGTATCACGGTGGGCTGTTGGTGGCCTGTTACGACGATGGCACCTTGCGGCAGATCACGCTCGATGGCGAAGCAGTGGGCACCGTCGATTCCACGGCGGCCGGCGAACACTTCGACCGGCCGAACGACCTGGCGGCAGACGGCAAAGGCGGCGCTTATTTCACGGCATCCGGCGGCGACGAAGGCACACCGGGCAAGGTCTTTCATATGCCGCGCTCGGCGACGCATCCGTTGGAGGTCGCCAGCGGCCTGCAGAACGCGAACGGCATCGCGCTCTCGCCCGATGGCAAAACGCTATACCTGGGGGAAAGCGCGAAGGATCGCATCCTGCAATACAGGGTGGCACCGGATGGCAGCCTGAGCCAGCGCCAGGTCTTTATCGACCTGGATGCCGCCGGCCTGGCCGCCGCGCCGCGGCATACGCCCGACGGCATCCGCACCGACAAGGCGGGAAGCGTCTTCGTCAGCTTGTACAACGGCGGCGGCTTTGCGATCCTGGACCCGCATGCCACGCTCGTCAGCGAGGTGGCGCTCCCGGGTCGCCATCATTCGAATCTCGCCCTGTCGCCGGACGGGCGCGAAGTCTACGGGACCCTGGTCGACGACGATCCGCTGCAGGGACCGGCGGGCGGGCTTTATCGCGTCGCGAATCCGTTGCTGCCATGACCTCCATGGCATGCCGCGGCAATCGGATGCCGATGCCGCGGCGAGGCTCGGCCGCCTTCAGCCTTTCATGGATGCAAAGACCTGTTCCGCCGCATCCAGCGTATAGCCGATGACCGAATCGTCATGCGCCGCGGATACGAAGCCGGCTTCAAAGGCCGACGGCGCGAAATGCACCCCGTGCCCCAGCATCGCGTGGAAAAAGCGCTTGAACGCCTCTACGTCGCATGCCGAAACCTGCGCCAACGAGGTCGGCACCTGCTCGCTGAAGTAGATGCCGAACATTCCTCCGATCGCGTCGGCCGAGAACGCCACGCCGGCCGCGCGGGCGCGCTCCTGCAGCCCATCCGCGAGCTTGCGCGTCTGCGCCGCCAGCGATTCATAGAATCCGGGCGCAGCAATCAAGCGCAGCGTCTCCAGCCCGGCCGCCACGGCCACCGGGTTCCCGGAAAGCGTGCCGGCCTGATACACGGCTCCCAACGGGGCCACATGACGCATGACCTCGTTGCTGCCGCCGAAGGCGCCCACCGGCATGCCGCCGCCGATCACCTTCGCCAATGTCGTCAGGTCCGGCTTGATGCCGGTCAGCCCTTGCACGCCCTGCGGTCCGACGCGAAAACCCGTCATCACTTCGTCGAAGATGAGCAGCGCCCCATGCCGGGTGCATAAGGTGCGCAGGCCTTCCAGGAAGCCGGCCGCCGGCTTGACCAGGTTCATATTGCCCGCCACCGGCTCGACGATGACGCAGGCGATATCGTGGCCGTATTGCCCGAACGCCGTCTCGACCGCGGCAAGGTCGTTGTAGTCCAGCACCAGCGTATGTTCGACGAACTCCGGCGGCACGCCGGCGGAAGTCGGATTGCCGAAGGTCAACAGGCCGGAGCCCGCCTTTACCAGCAGGCTGTCCGCATGGCCGTGGTAGCAGCCTTCGAACTTGATGATTTTGTTGCGCGCGGTCGCGCCGCGCGCCAGCCGTATCGCCGTCATGGTGGCTTCCGTGCCGGAGCTCACCAGCCGCACCTGCTCCATCGACGGCAGGCGATCGATCAGCGTCTCGGCCAGCGTGATTTCCGCTTCGGTCGGCGCCCCGAACGACAGTCCATTGCAGGCGGCCTGCTGCACCGCTCGCACGACATCCGGATGCGCGTGCCCCAGGATCGCCGGTCCCCAGGAGCCGACATAGTCCACATAGCGCGTCCCCTCGGCGTCCCAGATGTACGGCCCCGCCCCGCGGGTGATGAAGCGCGGCGTACCGCCCACCGAACGGAATGCCCGGACAGGGGAATTGACGCCGCCGGGAATGCTGCGGCTGGCTCTTTCGAAAAGTTCGGCGTTGCTGGGCATGGCAGACGTGCTCTGGCAAGGGTTGGCGCCAGCCGCGGCGGCGGCCGACGAAAAGGGATTCGTCAACCGGCCGCCGTCGGGCGTGGCGGCAGGAAAGGGCGTGCGCATTCGGCGGCCGCCGCTGCGATATCGGGCGCCTCGAATAGTCCCGTGATGACAGCGATCGCGTCGGCGCCCGCCTGTGCGACCAGGCTGGCATTGGCCGGCGTAATGCCGCCGATGGCCACCACGGCCGGCCGTGGCGCGTGCTGCGCGTGCGCCAGCGCGCTGGCCTCGCCGAATAATGACAGCGGGGCGCGCACCGCTTGCGGTTTTGTCGGCGAGGGATAGACCGCGCCGAAGGCGATGTAGTCCGCGCCCGCGTCGAGCATCGCGCGCGCCCGGCCGATATCGTCGTAGCAGGAGGCGCCGATGACCAGGTCGGGCGCTTGCGCCCGCACAGCATGCACGGTGGCGTCGTCGCGCCCCAGGTGGACGCCATCGGCGCCGACTTGCAGCGCCAGCTCCCAGTCGTCATTCACCAGGAACACCACGCCCAATTCCCGGCAGGCTTGCGCCAGCTGCGTGGCCTGTTCGTGGCGCACGGCGGCTGGCACGTCCTTGCGGCGCAATTGCAGCGACCGCATGCCACCGGCCGCCGCCTGCCGCACCGCGCGCAGCAAGCGGTCCGTGTCGTCCCATTCCGGCGTGACCCCATACAGGCCGCGCGGGAAACGCAGCGCGGTCATCGCGCGAATGTCCGGTTGACCACGCGGCGCCCCATGCCGGGCAGGAAGCTGGCGGCGATGCGGGCATCGGCATGGGCCTGCGCCTGTTCGACTGCCTGCGGCACGGCCATGCCGTGCGCCAGGAAGGCGGCCAGTGCGGCGGCCAGCGTACCGCCCGTGTCACCGTTACGGTCCGGGGGGGCCTGCCAGGGCCAGTTGGACGTGGTCCCTTCCGGCCCGATCAATACATTCGCGTGGTGTCCGGGACGCAGTGGGCTGCCCAGTACCAGCACCCATTTCGCGCCGGCGCCCAGCAGCGCGTGGGCGGGCGACGGCGCGTCGCCGATGTCCACGGTGCCCTCGGCCAGCCACTGCGCCAGCCGGGCATGTTCGATCACCACGACATCGGCCTGCGGCAGCACCAATTCGAGCGTGGCGGCCAGCAGGTCGTCGGCTTCGTCCTGCTCGGCCGCGTCTTCCGGAAGCGGTCCGCGCTGCCCCAGGTGCAGGACCAGCGGCACATGGCTGTAGTCCGCCGCCACCTGCGCCACGGCGCTGGCAGCCTCGGCGGTGTAAAGTCCACCCACCTTGATGGCCTGCACGGGCATGTCTTCAAGCAGGCAACGGGCCTGGTCGTCCAGCAATTCGGGGGAAATGGCCTGAACTTCCTCCATGGCGGCCGTGTCCTGTACGGTGAGCGCCGTCACGGCGGCCAGGCCGTGGCAGCCCAGGCCGGCGCAGGTGACGGCGTCGGCGGGCAGGCCATCCGCCCCGGTGGGGTCGACAGGGCCGAAAATGAGTACGAGCGGAGGGGTTGGTGAGGTCACTTGAACAACGTAGGGGCGGGCCCGATTTTTGCGTAGCCGGCGGGCCCTGTTGGGTTTCGGTAAGATCGACCCCATTCTAATGGATCGCGTCCGCTTGGGCGGCCTTCTGCCGCCAGCGAAGCCGTAACTTTGATTTTAGGGAAACTATGCGCACTTGGATGTGTCTTATCTGTGGTTGGGTTTATGACGAAGAAGCCGGTTTGCCCGACGAAGGTATCGCCCCCGGAACGCGCTGGGAGGACGTGCCGCCAAACTGGGTATGTCCCGAATGCGGGGCGCGCAAGGAAGATTTCGAGCTGATGGAGATCTGAAGCAATGGATCCCCGCAACCTGACGTGATGCGGGATTCGCGCGAAATCCCGCCCGCGTGATACGGCGCAAACTGTCCAAGGGGGACATCATGAGCGACGACAACAACAAGCCGGATGATGAAGACTCCCCGGCCGTCGATTTTTCGAACCAGTTCCTGGTCGCCATGCCCAACATGGTTGAAGGCAGTCTGGCTGGCGCGGTCATCTATATTTGCGAACACACGGCCAAGGGCGCGTTGGGGCTGGTCATCAACCGTCCCACCGATCTCACCCTCGGCACCCTGTTCGAACGCATAGACTTGAACCTGGAAATCGCTCCGGTCAAGGAAACACCGGTGTTTTTCGGTGGTCCCGTACAAACCGACAGGGGATTCGTATTGCATACGCCTCCTGGCGACTACACATCCAGCATCAAGCTGGGCGGTCTGGCGCTCACCACCTCGCGCGATGTTCTGCAGGCCGTGGCCGACGGCAATGGACCCGAGCGCATGCTCGTCACCCTGGGCTACGCCGGCTGGGGGGCCGGACAGCTCGAAAGCGAAATGGCGCGCAATGCGTGGCTGAGCGTTTCGGCCGATCCCGACATCATTTTCGACGTACCTCCGGACGAACGCTATCCCGCCGCGCTCAAGCAACTCGGTATCGATCCGATCATGCTGGCCGGCGACGCGGGCCATGCCTGAAGAAACCTTGCTGGCCTTCGATTACGGCACCAAGAAAATCGGCATCGCCATAGGCAATACCTTGACGCGGCAGGCCCGGCCGATGGAAATCATCCATAGCGAGGTGCGCGATGTGCGCTTCGCGCGCATCGCGGCCCTGCTGGCTGAATGGCAGCCGCAGCGCCTGGTCGTCGGGCTTGCGCTGGATGCGGAGGGCGGCGAACAGGAATCGACGGCGCGCTGCCGCCGTTTCGCCAACCAGCTGCATGGCCGTTTCGGCCTGCCCGTCGTGCTGGTGGATGAGCGCGGTTCCAGCCTGCAAGCGCAGGCGCTGCTCGGCACGCATGCGGCGGACGACGCCATGGCGGCCGCCGTGATCCTGCAACGCTACCTGGATGCATTGCCCGGCGCCGATTGAACGGTTGTCGCCACGCCGTGGTATGGTGGCGGCCGCAACACGGCCCCTGCGAAGACCCCCCGCAACATACCCATGACAGAACGTGGATCCCGGCTCTCACCATCGGAAACTCCCCACGCGGCGACCGCCGCGGCAAGTGGCGAGGGCGGCCTGTTCCAGCAGCTTCGCCGTTTCGCGCGCTTTCTCCCGCGTGCCCTCGTCGTGGTGTTCCTGGTCATCCTGGGTTTGCTGCTGGTAGGCACGGCCTATCCCTTTATCGGCGTGGCCGGCCGCGCGCGGCTGAACCGGACATGGTCGCGATGCCTGCTGGCGGCGTGCGGCGTGCGCGTGACGGTGCGCGGCCAGCCCGCGATGCAGGGCGCGGTGCTGCTGGTCGCCAACCACGTGTCCTGGATCGATATCTTCGTCATCAATGCCGTGCGGCCCACCGCCTTCATCGCCAAGAGCGAGATCCGCCGTTGGCCCGTGGTGGGCTGGCTGGTGGCCGGCGCGGGTACGCTGTTCATCCAGCGGGGCCAGCGCCACGCGATCCATGCCGTGGGCGAGGCGATGCAGGGCCGTTTCGATCGTGGCGAAGCGGTGGGCCTGTTCCCTGAAGGCACGACGACCGAAGGGTTCACCCTGCTGCCGTTCCATGCGAGTCTGTTCGAGCCGGCACGACAGGCCGGCGTGGTCATCCAGCCGCTGGCTTTGCGCTTCCTGCGGGATGGCCGGCGCGATTCCTACGCATCCTTCGTCGGCGAGGAAACGCTGGTCGGAAACCTGTGGCGCATCCTGGGATCCGGCGGCCTGGCGGTGGATACGGTGTATCTACCCCCGCTCGAACTGACGGCGCAAGCCGGCACGCCGCACACCCGCGTGGAACTGGCCGCCCTGGCCCGCGCCGCCATCCAGGCCCAGCTGGACTGACCTGCCGGCCTGCCGGCGCGCACTGCCGCCCCCCCCCCCCCCCCCCCCCCCCCCCCGCCCGAACCCACCGCCCCCCGACGCCGCGTAAGCGAATGCGTGGCCCGCAGGGGGCCACGTATTCGCGGGCCCTGCCAGATCTTCCAACCGCCCCCCCCGTCCAGCGTAGCGGCGAGAACCCAACTCTCCACCGCTGCCGTGGACACAAGACGCTGGAGTCCGGCGAGGTGGGCGACTGCCGGGGACGGCACGTAGAGACCGAACGAGCTGGCGCGAAGGGATGCGTGCCGCACAGGTATAAAGAAGAACACCACCGCGCAGCGGCCGCAGGACGAGCGTGCGAAGTGGCGTCCGGCGCCCGGGCGCCGGACCGGTCGACCGTGCCGGCCCCGGCAGTCGCCCACCTCGCCGGACGGCCCAAATGAACACGCACCCAAACCGAGCAACCGCAACCGCAACCGCAACCGCAACCGAAGCGGCGCAGCGGTCGAGCCTCCCATGTGCGGGCCGAAGCGGTTGCCCGCGTCCACCACCCCCTATGCGGAATGCGGGTCCAGCCCCTTGCCGCAACTCACCTGCACCAGCTTGCGGTCCTGCAGGCGCAGCGCGGTCAATGTGCCGCCCCATACGCAGCCGGTATCCAGGCAGATCACATCCTTGCGCAGCAGCAGGCCCAGCGTCGACCAGTGGCCGAATACGACCGTGACGTCGCGCGTGGCGCGGTTGGGCACGTCGTACCACGGGATCAATCCGGGCGGCCAGGCTCCCGGCGCGACCTTGGTGGCGAATTCCATATGGCCCGATGGCGTGCACAGCCGCATGCGGGTCAGCGCGTTGATGATCACGCGCATGCGTTTGCCGCCGTGTATGCGATCGTCCCAGGCAACCGGTTCGTTGCCGTACATCTTCTGCAGTGCGCGGCGCCAGTTCGGGCCGCGCAGTGCATCCTGGACCTCGCCCGCCAAGGCCAGGGTCTTGGCCACATCCCATTTCGCCAACGTGCCCGCGTGCACCAGCAGATGGCCGTCCTCGAAATGGGCCAGGGGCCGGTGGCGCAGCCAGTCGATCAATTCCTCGGCATCCGGCGCGTCCAGGACTTCCTGGATCGTGTCCGACTTGCCTGGCCGGCGCACACCCGCCGCGGCGGCCAGCAGGTGCAGATCGTGGTTGCCCAGTACGGCCACCGCGCGGTCTTCCAGCGCGATCACGCGGCGCAGCGTGGCCAGCGATTTCGGGCCACGATTGACCAGATCGCCAGCGAACCAGAAACGCGATTCCGGCACCCCGACGAGGTCGGGGTGCGCCAGCAAGCGTTCCAGCGGCTCGCAGCACCCCTGCAGGTCGCCGATCATCCAGATACTGGCCGTCATACCGGGGACCGCCGCCATGGCCAGCGTTGGATCAGCATGCGCGAAACGGCATGGCGGTATTCCATCAAGCTGAGCGCGCCCAGCGCGATGAGCAGGGCGATCAGGTTGGGCACGATGGCGGTCACCCAGGGCGGCCAGCGGCTCAGCATGCCGACGTTCAGCGCGAGCTGGTTGACCATGAAGAAGGCCACGCCAACCAGGATTCCGATGAAGACCTTCGCCCCGACGCCGCCGCGGCGCGTCTGCATGAAGGCCACGGGCGCCGCGATGGTCATCATGATCAGCAGCGTGAACGGGTACACCGCCTTGCGCCAGACCGCGACGATCTGGCGGTCTGCCTGCAGATTGTTATGTTTCAGGTAATCGATGTAGTCCAGCAGGGTGGTCAGCGACATGCGTTCCGGCGTCAGCACCCGTGCCAGCAGGCGGCCGGGGGTAAGCGTGGTGGTCAGTTCGCGGCGGGGCAGCTTCACCACCTCGGTAACGGCGCCCTTGGGCGGCTGCGCGTTGTCCAGGGACTCGGTGGCTTCGGCGAGGATGCGGTTCTCCACCACATTGTCCATGATCAGTTTGCCGTCGGCGAAGCGGCCGCGTTCGGCCTTGGACAGCGCCGTGAGCTCCAGGTCCTTGCGGAATTCATACAGCGTGATGCCTTCGACCTCGCCGTCGGCCTTGAGCGTCATGATGTTGATGGTGCGCGTGCCGCCGTCGCGGGTGGGCTCCTTGAACCAGTATCCGCTGTTCAGCCGGTTGCCGCCGGCGCTGCCCCGGAACATCAGGTTCGCTTCGCTGCTCTTGATTTCAGCCGCGGGCGTCACCCACTCGGATAGAATCGTAGCGCCGATCATCAACGGGATCGTGACGACCCAGAGCATGCCCAGCAGGCGCAAGCCGCTGACGCCGGATACGCGCAGGATGACGAGCTCGTTGCGTTGCGCAAGGCCCGCCAGCGCCAGGATGGCCCCGATCAGCAGGCCGATGGGCAGCAGGTCGTACAGCCGCGTGGGCAGGGCCAGCGCCTGCAGGTAGAACAGTGCCAGCAGCGTGAACTTGTCGCCGACATTGTCCAGGTCGTCCACCAGGGCGAAGAACGTGAACAGGCCGAGCAGGGCCAGCAGCACCACGGTGCACGAGCGATAGATTTCACGGGCCAGATAGCGGCGAGCGGTGCGCATGGGTACGGCGTCGGACAGCAGCGGAGTTAGCGGAACGGAAAGCGTGGAAACAGGGGAATGGCGCAAGTGCCGCGCCGCGCGCATGCCCCTTGAGCCGGCCCGCGCCGCGAATCGGCGTAACGGGGTAGCTTAACAAAAATATGATGGCCCCTATGGAATGTCGACCTGCCTCATGCGGGCCTGCAGGATGCCGGTGCGCCGGTTCAGGTATGCGGTCGACCGATGCTTGTCGTAATAGCGCGGGTTGGGCAGCATGGCCGCCAGCCGCGCCGCCTGCGCGGTGCCAAGCCGCGCCGCCGTGGTGCCGTAGTAATGTTCGGCCGCCGCCTGCGCCCCGAATACGCCCACGCCCCATTCGGCGATATTCAGGTAGAGCTCCAGGATGCGCTGCTTGGTCATCACCCATTCGATCATATAGGCCAGGATCAGTTCCTGCCCTTTGCGCAGGTAGGTGCGCGAACCGGACAGGAACAGGTTCTTGGCGACCTGCTGCGTAATGGTCGACCCGCCGCGCATCCGGCTGCGTCCCTGCTCGGCCTGCTCCTGGTTGTATTCCCAGGCCTTGCGGATGGCATCCCATTCAACGCCGTCATGGTCGGTGAAGTTTGAATCTTCCGATGCAATGACCGCGCGCTTGAGCGTATTGCTGATGCGGTCGTAGTCCACCCACTCGAAGCGCAGCTCCGCTTTCGGGTTCTGTACGCGCAGGCGCACCATTTCCTCGCGCATGACGGCGCTGCTGCCGGGATTGCGGTGCGCGTACCAGACGACCATGCAGAAGAGCCATAGCTGGTACAGGATCACGACGCACAAAAGCAGCATGATCCCGGCCGAGACGACCCGGAACCAGGATATCCTGCCCGTCGAACCGCGGCGCGTCGCCATCGGGCGCTCTACCGGACCGCGGCCGCCTGCGCCAGTTCCTGGCGCAGCGTCGCGAGTACCGGCGCAGTATCGGGGCGCACCCCGTGCCAGATGAGAAAGCTTTCCGCCGCCTGGCCCACCAGCATGCCAAGGCCGTCGGCGGCGAGCGCGGCGCCGTCGGCGTCGGCCTGGCGCATGAACGGCGTGGGCTGCGCCCCGTACATCATGTCGTAGGCCAGGGCGCCCGGTGCATACAGCCCGGCGGGCAGAGCCGGCGCGGCATCGCCCAGGCTGCTGGCCGTGGCGTTGATCACCACATCCCAGGGCCCGCCCAGCAGGGCGTCATCCAATGCGCCGGCGCTGACTGTCGGCGTCGTGGCGCCGGTCGCGCGCAGCCATTCGGCCGCCAGCGTGTGGGCGCGCGGCGCTGTCCGGTTGACGATATGGATACGCGCCGCGCCCGCTTCGGCCAGCGGTTGCAGCACGCCGCGGGCGGCGCCCCCCGCACCCACCAGCAGCACCCTGGCGCCGGCCAGCTCGGCACCCAGGCGGCGCAGGTCGGCCACCAGGCCGACGCCATCCGTATTGCAGCCATGCAAGGCGCCGTCCAGCATCCATAGCGTGTTCACGGCGCCGGCCAGCCGCGCGCGTTCGCTGAGGTGGGCCGCGGCCAAGGTCCACGCTTCCTGCTTGAAGGGCACGGTCACGTTCAGGCCCCGCCCGCCACCCGCGAAAAAGCCGCGCGCGGTGGCCTCGAAGCCGTCCTCCGGCGCGGGCAGCAGCCCGTATTCCAGGGCGACGCCGGTCTGTTCACCGAACAGCGCATGGATGCGGGGCGAGCGGCTATGCGACACGGGATGGCCGATGACGGCATAGCGTCCCGGCGACGATGCGCCGGCGGACCGCGGGCGCGGACCCGGATGTCCGGCGGGATGGGCCTCGATCATGGCGCTTGCGTCTCCAGCGTGTCGTTGACGAAGTTCCAGGTGCGGGTGATGGCCAGCACATCGGTATCGCGGGCGATATCCGGCGGGAAGGGCGCGAAGGGCGCGGATAGCTGCACGATGCGGCGTGCCGCCTGGTTCAGCACCGCCTGCGGCGCGGGGCTGTCGATCTGCACGTCCGCCACGCTGCCGTCGGAGCGTACATAGACCGTCATGCGCAGCGATCCGTAGACCTTGCCGCGAGCTTCCTCGGGATAGTGCTGCGTGCCCACGGCCTCCACCCGGCTGCGCCAGGCGTCAAGGTACTGCGCGTAGCGCGAGGCTTCGGCCGACGGCGCCACGAAGGTGCGCCGCGGGCGCTTGTTATAGGCCTGGACGCGCGCCGACAGGGCCGCCACCTGGGCGTTCTGCAGCACGCTGTCCTGGTCCTGCTCGTCCTGTCCCGGCGTGCTGGCGTCGGGAACCGGACTGCCGGATTGGCGCGGGGGAGAGACCTGGGCGCTGGCCTGCAATTGCGACAGCAGTTGCTGTTGCGCCTCTTCGAGCGCCGCCTGGCGTTTGCGCATGGCTTCCAGGACCACGGCATTCGGCGCGTCGCCGGACTGAGGCAGCGGCGATTGCGCCATGCCTTTCTCGGCATCCCCGCCGCCTTCGATCTGCGCCTGGGCCCGCGCCTCGGCCTGCGCCGGCGCGGTCTCCGTGCGGGCATTCACCAGGATGACTTCCAGCGATTGCGGCGCTGGCCGCGGCGTGGGCGGGGACGCGAAGCGCACGGCCAGCACGGCGGCATGGACGATCAGCGAGATCGCCAGGGCCACCCAGAGGTGGTGCTGCGCCGGCGCGCCCACCCAATGGGCGGTGCGGGTCAGGGAAGAAGGGGGCGGGATGGATTGCACGACGGCATTTTAGTCGCCTTGCGGCCCCGTGTGCCCGCCCCTGCGGGCGCCGCTATGCCTGGCGCGGAAAAATCCACATATGGGACGCGGGCAGCGCCAGGCGGTATGCGCCCGGCCCGCGGCTTTCGCTGCCGTAGGCGCGCAGGGCCATCGCGGTGACCGACTCGTCGCCCGGGGGGCGGAAGACATATTCCCACCGGTCCCCCAGGTACATGCTGGTCATGAGCTGCATGTCCACATGGTTGGATTCGCCCTGGTCCTGGCTGTCGCCGGCCAGGCGCACCTGTTCGACCCGGATGACGCCGACGGCGTCCTGGCCGGCCTGCAGGCCCGCACCGGCCTTGCCCCAAAGCGACCAGCCCTCGCCTTGCAGCCGCGCCTGGCCATCGCGGATCTCGGCGACGCGGCCGTGGAGCCGGTTGTTGCTGCCCATGAACTCGGCGCAGAACAGCGTCGCCGGAGCGCCGTACATGTCCTGCGGGGTGCCTTGCTGCTCGATACGGCCGTTGTTCAGCAGCAGGATGCGGTCGGAGATGGCCAGCGCCTCGCTCTGGTCGTGCGTCACCATCAGGGCGGACAGTCCCAGCCGCACGATCAGTTCGCGCAGGAAGGCGCGCGCCTCTTCCCGCAGCTTGGCGTCCAGGTTGGACAGCGGTTCGTCCAGCAGGATGACCGGCGGGTTGTAGACCAGGGCGCGACCGATGGCCACGCGCTGCTGCTGGCCGCCGGACAACTGGTGCGGATGGCGCTGCCCGAGCTGGCCCAGGCCCAGCTGGTCCAGCACTTCCTGCACGCGCAGGCGCGTTTCGGCGGCGGGCGTGCGGCGCAATTGCAGCGGGTACGCGACGTTGTCGAAGACGGTCTTGTGCGGCCACAGTGCATAGGACTGGAAGACCAGGCCCAGATTGCGCTCCTCGGCGGGGACTTCGCGGCGCGCCGAGCTGTCGTAGACCATGCGTTCGCCGATGGCGATCTGGCCGCGCTTGGGCGCCTCCAGGCCCGCGACCGCGCGCAGCAGCGTGGTTTTGCCGCTGCCCGAGGGGCCCAGCAGGGACACCACTTCGCCCTGTTTCAGGGCCATCGATACGCCTTTCAGGACCGGGGTGTCGCCGTAGTCCAGATGCAGGTCGCTGACCGATAGTTCAATCATGAAGTTTCACTCCGAATCGCAGGGCGATGCCCAGGCCAATCACGACCAGCACGATATTGATGAAGGAGAGCGCGGCCACGATGTCGATCGCACCGGCGGCCCACAGCGACACCAGCATGGATCCGATGGTCTCCGTGCCGGGCGACAGCAGGTACACGCCGGTGGAATATTCGCGCTCGAAGATCAGGAACATCAGCAGCCAGGAGCCGATCAGCCCGTAGCGGGCCAGCGGCACGGTCACATGCCGGGTGACCTGTCCGCGCCGGGCCCCGGCGCTGCGCGCGGCTTCTTCCAGTTCGGGTCCCACCTGCAGCAGGGTGGAGGAAATCAGCCGCAACCCATAGGCCATCCATACCACGGTGTAGGCCAGCCAGACGCTGAAGATGGTGCTGCGCACGCCACGCAGCCATTCGACGAGGTTGTCGCGCAGCCAGTCGGTGTAGGGCAGGAAAGACAGCAGTCCGCCTTCGTCCAGGGCGTTGTCCAGCCACATCGGCACGAACAGGAAGACCCACAGGAACGCCAGGCCGGCGAGCAGCCCCGGCACCGCCCGCGGCACCAGCACGCTGTAGTCCAGGAAGCGCGTCACATGGTCCGGCTTGCGGTGCATCGCCAGGCCGACGAAGGTATAGCAGGTCACCGCCAAGGCGCCCCCGAATACGCCGATGGCCACGGAGTTGACGATGGCGCGCATCAGGTTGGACTGGCCCAATACCGAGCGGAAGGCGTCCAGCGACAGGACGTCGAGCAGGGAAACGCCCATGCCCCAGTTGGACACGAAGGCGCGCAGCACCACGCCCACCAGCGGCACGACGATGGTCACCAGCAGCCACAGCCAGACGACCGCGCTGGCGGCCAGGCGCCATTTGCCCAGGGGCAGCGGCCGCGCCCGCGTCGCCTTGCCCTTGACCGTCACGAAGCGGTTGGCCGTGCGCATCATGCGCCGCTGCAGCGCTACCAGCGGGATGGTCATGCAGATCAGGACCACGGCGACGGCCGCCATCAGGTGATACGACGGGATGCCGAGCTTGTTCGTCAGCTTGTACAGGTAGGTCGCCAGGACCAGGTTGCCTTCGGGATCGCCCAGCACCAGCACCAGGCCGAAGACTTCCAGCCCAAGGAAGAACAGCAGCACCGACGCATAGAGCAGCGCCGGCCGGACCATCGGCAGGCTGACCGACATCATCACGCGCAGCGGCGAGGCGCCGGCCACGCGCGCGGCCTCTTCCACATCCGAACCCATGCTGCGCAGCGCCGACGAGATGTACAGGTAGGCATGCGGCACGTGGGTCAGGCCGGCGATGATGACGATGCTCGTCATCGAATAGACGTTCCAGGGCACGAAGCCCAGCAAGTCCTTGGCCCACATCGAAAAGAATCCCACGGGACCGGCGGCCACGACATAGCCGAATCCCAGGACCATGGGCGAGACGAAGACCGGCACCAGGATCAGCGGCTGGATCCAGTTGCGGCCGGGCAGGTCCGTGCGCACCAGCAGGAAGGCCAGCATGCCGCCCAGCGGCACGGCGATGATGAACAGCCCGAAGGCCAGGATGAGTCCGCTGACCAGCGCCTTGTAGAAATCGGGATCGTCGAAGATGAAGCGGAAGGCATCGAGTCCGATTTCCTTCGACGGCATGAAGAAGGGGGCGGACAGAAAACTCTGGTAGACGATCAGCGACAAAGGCACATAGATGGCCAGGGCCGTGATCAGCACCACCACGCCGCGCGGCAGCGACTGCCATCTGGAGCGCAATGTCTGCATGGGGAAATCCTGTCGATGAATATGGCCGGTGTGCCGCGGACGGGCGGGAGCAAGGCGGCCCGCGGATGGCGTGCCGCCTTGCCTGGCCGGCCTGCCGGATAAGCCGGCCGGCCCGCCCGTTTGCTGCCCGGTGGTGCGCCTGCCGGCTACTTGCCGGCGGCCTTGCGCCAGTCGTTGATGAATTCGAGGCGCTTCTTCTGCTGCAGATAGTCGAGCAGCGTCTCGTTCACGGGGATAGGCTTGAGCGCCTTGCCCAGCTTCTTGGTCAGGCCGTCGACATCGTTGTCGCCCGGCACATCGTCACGGATCGACGCCATGTCGGCCTGGTTGGCGATGATGTCCTGGCCTTTTTGCGAAAGCAGGTAGTCCAGCCACAGCTTGGCCGCGTTGCGGTGCTTGGACTTCTTGCTGATGAAAGCGACGCGGGACAGCACCAGCGTGTAGTCGGTCGGATAGACGACGCCGATGGACTTGTCGTTGCGCGCGCGCGCTTCCGCATACGAACCGAGGATGTTGTAGCCGATCAGGTTTTCACCGGACGACACGCGCTCCATCATCGTGCCGGTGGACGACTGTACCACCAGGCCGCCCTTCGCGGTATCGCGCAGGGTGTCGAAATAGTGCGGGTCGTTGGCCTTGTCCTGTACCGCGAGCATGAAGCCCACGGCGGATTTTTCGATATCGTAGGTGGTGACCTTGTTCTTGAACTTGTCCGTCTGCGCCGCGACCAGCTTTGCCAGTTCCCCATGCGTCTTGGGGACGTCCTGCGCGGGCACGCCGTTCTTGTTGTAGATGAACACCGCCGGCTCGTAGGTCGTGCCATAGGCGCTGTCCTTCCACACCGCCCATGACGGCAGCTTGCCGGATTCCGGCGACTTGTACTGCAAGGCGTAATCCTTGGCCAACTGAAGCGCCGAATCCATCGACGAGCTCCAGATCACGTCGCCGCTGGCGCCGCCCGCGGCCTGTTCGCCGATGTAGCGGTTGTAGAGCTCCGTGCTGTTCATGTCGTTGTACTCGACCTTGACGCCGGGATAGGCGGCTTCGAAGCCCTTGATGAACGGCGCGGCGGTCTTGGTGTCCGTCGTCGAGTAGATGACGACCTTGCCTTCCTTCTTCGCGGCGTCCACGGTCTTCTGGTAATCGGCGGGGTAGCCGGCCGGCGTCTGGGCCAGTGCGTTGGCGGCGGCTAGGGAACAAACGGCGGCGCAAGCCACCGCCAGGCGTGACGGGACGGACATGGTTGTCTTCTCCATTGGAATAGTCGAGCTGACATGGCCAGCGTGGGCGCATCTTAGTGGCCGCATGCTGTCGCCGTCCTGTCATGGCGGGGTGGGGCGTTCCTGTCCTTGCGCGTCTATGGCCTGCCGGCGTGGCGCCGTGGCCGCCGCGGGCGTGTCCGTGACCAGGCGGGTCCAGTTCTGTACGAAGCGGGCATGCCGCTGCCGGTCCAGGCCCACCAGCAGCGCGGGTCCCAGCACGACGGGCTGCACGATGCCTTGCGAGCGCGCCAGGACCGCGTCGGCGCTCCAGGTGCCCGCGTTTTCGACGATGGGACCGAGCCCGCTGACTCCCGCCGCCGCGGCCTGCCCGGCCGGAGACAGCAGCCAATCGATGAATGCGCGCGCGGCGTATGCGTGAGGCGCATGGCGGGCAATCAGGGCGGAGCGCGGCAACACCAGCACATAGTCCTGGGGAAATACCACGCCTATTCGCCTGCCGGCGGCCTGCCGTGCCAGCGCATAGGAGCCCAGCACGTTGTAGCCGATATCCAGTTCATCGCGCTCGATGGCGTCGAGGATGGCGGACGTGGTGCCGCTGAGGCGGACGCCGACCTGGCCCAGGGCGTTCGTCAGTCCCCAGAAATTGGACGAGACCTGCTCATCCTCCTCGGCGAGCACCTGCCCGACGCTGCTGCGGCTGATGTCATAGGTGCCGACGCGGCCATGCAGTGAGCTCCGTTCGGTTTCCAGTAACCGCAGCAGTTCCTGCCGCGAGCGCGGGACGGTGGATTCGGTGAAGCGGCGCGGGTTGTAGGCAATCACAGCCGGTTCGAAGGCGAAGCCGAACACCTCGTCGCGCCAGACCGCCCAGGCGGGCAACTGGTCCGCGCCGGTGGCTTCGTAGCGCATGGCATACCCGTCGTTGGCCAGTCGCATTTGCAGGTCCGCCGCGGAGCTGATCAGGACATCGGCATCCTTCAGGCGCCCCGCCACGGTGTCCTCGTAGAGCTCGCGACTGCCCATTTCGCGATACTCGACCGCGATGTCGGGCTGCGTCTCCTGGAAGGCGGCGATCAGGGGTGCGGCGGCTGGCGTGTCCGTCGTGCCGGCGATGACCAGCGGGCGTCCCGGCGGCCGCGGGGCGGGAAAGGCCGTGAGGGTCGTGAGCGTCCGAGGCGGCGCGCCGGCCGCGGTATCGGCGAGCGCGGGCTCTGCGCGCAGCGGCGCGGCCGGCAAGGCGAGCAGCCCGGCCACCCCGGCGGCCGCCAGCGCCAGCACGGCGCGCGGATAGGCCGGCCGGGCGCGCGGCAGCACCACGCGCGCCGACAATCCGCCGCCGGGCCGGTCCAGCAGCCACAGGCTGCCCCCATGGGCCTGGGCCACGGTGTTGACGATGGACAGGCCCAGCCCCGAGCCCGGTTTGCCGGGGCTGCTGCGGCCGCGGGTGAAGCGGCCCAGCACTGCTTCCTTTTCGTCGTCTTCGATGCCGGGCCCGCAGTCGGATACCGTCAGGGCGACCCGGTAGCCCGAGACGGGCGTGGCATGGATTTCCACGGAGCCCTCGGGCGCATAGCGCAGTGCGTTGTCCACCAGGTTGCGCAGCATCTCGCGCAACGCCACACGGTCGCCCACCACCCGCGCGCGCCGCACTTCCGGCGCGATCCAGATACGCAGGCGCTGCGCTTCCAGCGGGCCGATGCGGCGTCGCGTTTCATTGATGGTTTCGGCGATGCCCACTGACGCATGTCCGCGCATGCCCAGCCGATGCGTGATCGTGGCGTCCATCAGCAGCTGGTTCACCAACTGGCTGGCATGGGTGGCATTTTCGTGGATCCGCGCCACGCGCGCGTGCAGGCGGGCCGGATCGGTCTCGTCCATCGCCACTTCGGCCTGGGCCCGCAACGAGGCCAGGGGCGTGCGCACCTGGTGGGCGGCATCCGCCACCAGGTTGTTCAGCGACGACATGATGCCGCTCAAGCGCCGCATGAATCCGTTCAGCGCCTCCGCCAGGCCTTTCACCTCGCGTGGCACCGGCACTTCCAGGGGAGTCAGATCATCCGGGGCGCGGGCACGCAGCGACCGCTCGATGACGGCCAGGGGGGCGAAGGCCCGCTGGATGCCGAACCACAGCAGGGCCAGCGCCACGGGCACCACCACCAGCAGCGGCAGCGCGCTGCGGTTCAGGATCTCCGTGGCCAGGGCTTCGCGGGCGTCACGCGTCTCGGCCACGCGTATGGTCACCCAGCCGGCGTGGCGGCCGGCCGATACCAGCCGGCCCACCGTGGCCACGCGCACCGGTTCGTCGTGGTAGCGCAGGTCGGCGAAGACCGGCGCGGCCGACCGCGCCAGCGGCAGGCCGGGCGCAAGGTCGTCATAGCCGGTGATGGGCTTGCCGCTGGCGTTGCGTACGCTGTAGAACACGCGGTCGTTGCCCGACAGCATTGCCAGCGAGGAAAACGGTGGTTCCGCCGTGACGCCGGTTTCGTCGATCTGGACCGACCCGGCGATGGTCAGCGCCGACGCGGCCAGCAGGCGGTCGAAGGCGCGGTCGGCGGCCCGATGGGCGTAGTCGCGCAGGAAGGCGCCCAGCGCGATCGACGCGCACAGCAGCAGCAGGCAGCCCATGGCGAACACGCGCCCGCGTATGGAGGAAGGCGCATGCAGGCTCATGTCAGGATGGCTCGTGCAGGCGGGCCTGGTAGCCCACGCCGCGTACCGTGACGATATCGATGGTCGCGCCCGCCAGCTTGCGCCGCAGGCGCGAGACCAGCAGTTCCAGGGCATTGGGCAGTACGTCGTCCAGGTCGAACAACTGGCTCATCAGCCTCTCCTTGCTTACCGTGCTGCCCATGCGGTCCACCAGGATCTCCAGCAGGCGGAACTCGCGCCGGCCCAGCGTGACGGGCACGCCGGCGATATTGGCCGTGCGTCCCGCCACGTCCAGCGTCAGGTTGCCGTGCACGGCAATGCTGGTGGTCCGTCCCGCGGGCCGGCGCAGCAGGGCGCGCAGGCGCGCTTCCAGTTCGCGCAGGTCGAATGGCTTGACCAGATAATCGTCCGCGCCCAGATCGAGCATGTCGATCTTGTCCTCGATCTCCGCGCGCGCCGTCACCACCAGCACCGGGGCTTCCATCCCGGACGCACGCAAGGCGCGGATGACTTCGAAGCCGTTCTTGCCGGGCAACATGATGTCCAGCACCAGCGCGTCCCAGGTCTCGTGCTGGCTCCAGCGCAGCGCCGTTTCGCCATCGCGCACCCATTCCACGCTGTGGCCCGAGCCGCGCAACTTGCTTTCGATGGCGTCGCCCAGATCGGGATTGTCCTCGACGAGCAGTATCCGCATCGTGTCTCCTCCTGCCGCCGCCGCGCCGGGCGGCGACCTTGCCGCGGCGCTATCCGGCCGTCGCGCCCGCGGGATCGTCGGCCTCCGCGGTCAGCGTGGACACATAGCGGCAGGCGATTTCCAGCGTTAATTCATCGGCGTCGAGCAGGTCGATTTCCACCTGGGTGCCGCGCGGCAACGCCGGCAGGCCGCCGACGCGGGTGACCAGCGGCGCATTGCCCAGCCGCACGAGGTCGTCGCGCAGCACGCTGGCGGTGGTCCGTTTGATGCCTTGCTGCGCCAGCCAGCGCAGGCACCAGTACCGCTCCATGGTGTTCTGGAACTCCGCCCAGGCCGTGTACTGCGCCTCGAACGCGCCGATGATGGCGAACAGGTCGGCGTCGCGCGGCTTGAAGGGTGCCGTCAGGCGCGCCGACACGCCGTTGTCCACGGCGGCGATCAACTGCCATTGGTTCACCAGGTCGACGTAGCGGCGCAGCGGCGAGGTGCTCCAGGCGTACTGGGGCACGCCGATGGCTTCGTGCGGCAAGGCCTGCGTGCTCATGCGTACGCGGCCGGCCTGTTGCGACCGGTAGATTCCCGGGACGTTGTGGCGCGCCAGCAGGCCACCCCACAGGTGGTTCGCCAGGATCATGTATTCGGCCACCATGCGGTCCAGCGGCGCATTGCGCTGGCGCGGCACCAGGCGCACCGGCGTGTCGGGGTCGTCCGGGTTGCCGTCCAGGTAGAAGCTGTATTCGACGCGCGTATTGTTTTCGGGCTTGCCGCGGACTTCATCGCGCCGCGCGCACAGTGCCTGCGCCAGCCGCCATAGCGGGCGCAGCCAGTCGCCATAGGGCAGGGGTGCGGCAGGGTCGTCCAGCGCGGCCTCGTTGATCGCCTGGTCGAGAACGTTATGGCGCAGGTTCTCGCGCACGACGATGCGTTCGAGACGGCTCTCGGATTCCAGGATTTCCCCGGTGTCGGGATTGGCCGTCACGTACAGCGACAAGGCGGGCACTTCGCGTCCGGCGTCCAGCGAAAAGGCCTGGATCACGCTGTCCGGTTGCATGGGAATCTTGTCGCCGGGCATGTAGACGGTGGACAGGCGCGCGCGCGCCAGGGCGTCCAGCTCGCTGCCGCGCGTGACCGCCAGCCCCGGGGCGGCGACGTGGATGCCTGCGCGGACATTGCCGTCCGGCAGCACGGTCACGGACAGGGCGTCGTCGATTTCGGTGGTGGTGACGTCGTCGACCGAATAGATTTCCGCCTCGGCCAGCGGCAGGTCACGCTCCACGGCCGGCACCGCGGCATCCGGAAAGGCGGTGCCGCGCGGAAAGTACTGGGCCAGGAAGCGGCGCTTGTGCAGGGCCAGCGCATGAGGCCAGGCCCCCAGGTCCAGCAACAGCCGGTCCGGGCTTTTCTGCAGGCGCGAGCAGGCCGATTCCAGCGCCTTCCACGGCATGCTGTTCTTGTCCGGCCGCACCAGCAGTGATTCCGCGGCCGCGGCGATTTCCGGGGGCAGGTGGCCGGCCACCATGTCGTCGACCCACCGCTGCTGCTGTTCGGCCTGTTTCTGCTTCTTCTCGATGGCGGCCAGCGCCGCGGCCAGTATGTCGGGCGGGGCAGGGCGATAGCGCCCCTTGCCGCGCCGGTGGAAATAGGCCGGCGCGCCGTGCAGGCGCATCAGCAGCGCGGCCTGTTCGGCCGGCGATGGCGCGTGCCCGTAGTAATCGGCGGCCAGCGTGGGCGTATCGAACTCATCCTGCGGCGCGCATTCCCACAGGAATTGCAGGTCGATATCGGCCGCGGCCGCTTCGGCCTGGCGCAGCAGCTCGGTCGGTTCCGGCGCCGCGAAGGTGAATATCGCGTTGGCGCGCTTGATCTTGCTGCGCTTGCCGGATTCCGACTCCACCTGAAGGCTGGCGTCCGATTCCGAAAGGATATGGCCGGCCTTGAACTGGCCGTCGTCTTCGTAAAACACGTGCATGGCGTGGTCCATCTCCGGCGCGGCACGGCAAGGCCGTCCGCGCGCGATCCTTCTGATTGATTATTGGTGTGCGGAAGGCTTGTCCAGCGCGAACGCCAGGACCTCCGGCATCCATACCGCAAAGTCGGACAAGCCGTGGTCGCTTCCTTCCACGATGCGTTGCGCGCAGCCCGCGTACCAATCGCGCATTTCCCGCCAGTCCAGGACCTCGTCGCCCGTGGCCGCCACCAGGAAGTAGCGCTCCGGGTGCGTCGGCCGCTCCAGCTGCATGGCCGCCAATTCGTCGACGTATTCGGGGCGGAACTCGAATGGCGCGCCCGAATGATACATACTCTGGTGGCCGACCTGCGTGGCGAGATCGCGCGGGGCGTGCACCGCCGGATTCAGCAGTACCGCCTTGCAGTCCACTCGTTCCGCCAGCCAGGTGGCGTAATAGCCGCCGAGCGACGAGCCGATAATCGTCAGGGCGCGCGGCGACCCCTGGCCGCGGCGGGCCAGTTCGGCCAACTGTTCCTGCGCCAGGGACATCGCCAGTTCGGCGGCTTCGCGCGGGCTGGCCGGCAACTGGGGGCAGCGCCAGTCGGCCTCCAGGCCGCGGCGTGCCATTTCGGCGGCCAGCATCCTTGCCTTGAAGGACGCGGGCGAGGACCGGAAACCATGCAGGTACAGGATCATGAGGGCTCCCGCGCCGGCCCGGGCGCGGCCAACGCATCCAGCAGCTTGCCGTGGATACCGCCGAAACCGCCGTTGCTCATCACCACGACGTGGTCGCCCGCCGTGGCGGTGCGGGCGATGGCCTGCACCATGGCGTCCAGGTCGCCGTAGCTGGACGCCCGGTCGCCCAGGGGCGCCAGGACGCGGGCGGGATCCCAGCCCAGCGCGTGCTTGCCGGTATGGGTACCGAAGCAGAACACGCGGTCTGCCGACGCCAGCGCCGGGGGCAGGCGTTCGGCCATGGTGCCCAGCTTCATAGTGTTGGACCGGGGTTCCAGTACGGCCAATATGCGTGCGTCGCCGACGCGCCGGCGCAGTCCGTCCAGGGTGGTGGCGATGGCCGTGGGATGGTGGGCGAAATCGTCGTAGACGGCCACGCCGCGCACGGTGCCGCGCAATTCCATGCGCCGCTTGACGCCACCGAAGGCGGACAGCGCCTCTACCGCCGCCGCCGGTTCGACACCGACGTGGTCGGCGGCGGCGATGGCGGCCAGGCCGTTGAGTATGTTGTGCTCGCCCAGCAGCGCCCAGCGCACCGTACCGGCCGGCTTGCCCGCGTGGCGCACCGTGAAGCTCCCGTCGGGCTGCACCGCCTCCGCCAGCCAGTCGCCATCGTTGCCGAAACGGGTCGTGCCCGACCAGCATCCGCGCGCGAGCACGCGCTCCAGTGCTTCCGATCGGGTCGGCAGCACGATGCGGCCGGTGCCGGGAATGGTGCGTACCAGGTGATGGAATTGCGTTTCGATCGCCGCGAGATCGGGGAAGATATCCGCGTGGTCGTATTCCAGGTTGTTCAGGATCGCGGTGCGGGGCCGGTAATGGACAAACTTCGACCGCTTGTCGAAGAAGGCTGTGTCGTACTCGTCGGCCTCGATCACGAACAGCGGCTGCGCCGGATCGAAACGTGCCGACACCTTCAGGTCCTGGGCCACGCCGCCCACCAGGAAATTGGGCCGCCGGCCGGTGTGTTCCAGTATCCAGGCCAGCATCGCGCTGGTGGTGGTCTTGCCGTGCGTGCCGGCCACCGCCAGCACGTGGCGGCCGACCAGGATGTGGTCGCCCAGCCACTGCGGCCCCGAAACATACGGCGCGCCGGCTTCCAGGATCGCTTCCATCAAGGGATTTCCGCGGCTGACCACATTGCCGATCACGAACAGGTCGGGACGCAGGGATAACTGCTCGGCGCCATAGCCTTCGACCAGGTCGATCCCTTGCTCGGCCAATTGGGTGCTCATGGGCGGATAGACGCCGGCATCGCAGCCCGTCACCCGATGGCCGGCGGCCCGGGCGATCAGGGCCAGGCCACCCATGAAGGTGCCTCCGATGCCAAGTATGTGCAGGTGCATGTGATTTCTCCTGCATGGCATTGTAGAGGCTGCGACGCGCGCGGGCCGGGAGGTAATATGGCGCGATGAACCGACGCACCTTACTCCGATCCCTCTGTACGCTGGGCGGCGCCGCGGCCGCCGGCGCCGCCTTGGCGAGCAAGGCGGCGGGAACGCCTTCCCCGGACCCGGCGGCTGCCTTGCTGGCGCAGGCGTATCCCGACCTGGAAGGCCGTTCGCAGGCCCTGTCCCAGTGGAAGGGCCGCCCCATGCTGGTGAACTTCTGGGCCACTTGGTGCGCGCCCTGCGTCAAGGAGATGCCGGAGCTCGATGCGCTGAGCCGGCGTTACCCGCGCGTGCAATTCGTGGGGCTCGCCATAGATACCAGTCCTAACGTCGTTAAATTTGTCGCCAAAGTTCCGGTTTCCTACCCTCTGTTGACGGCCGGAATGGCCAGCATCGGGCTCATGCGAAGCCTCGGCAATGGTCCCGGAGGGCTGCCGTTTACGGTAGTGTTGGCCGCAGATGGCAGCATTAGGAAGCAGATTCTGGGACCGGTCGATCCGTCCGAGCTTGATTCCGTGCTCGCACAGCTGTCTGGCTAACCAGAATGGACAAATAACGGGAATTGTCGTAAAAAGCGGGGTTATTCAAGGAATTCGCGGCAATAACCCTTTGGCGTCATCGGAAGGTCATTATCGCGACTCCGTTGATCCATACGGCATCCGGTCCAGGCGTTTTGGTACTGGCCACGCCGGTCCTCACTTTGGCAGCAATGGCGCAACGCATACTGGTCCTGCACGGCCCGAACCTGAATCTGCTGGGTACCCGCGAACCGGGCATCTACGGCAGTCTCACGCTGGCGCAGATCAATGACGGCCTGGTGGCGCTGGCGGCCGACCTGGGCGTCACGCTGAGCGCTTGGCAAGGCAACCATGAGGGCGCGCTGGTGGATCGTATCCAGGCGGCCCGCGAGGACGGTACCGACTTCATCGTCATCAACGCGGCGGCCTATACGCATACCAGCGTCGCGGTGCGCGACGCGCTGGCGGCCGTGTCCATACCGTTTATTGAAGTACATTTGTCCAACCTGTATAAGCGCGAACCCTTCAGGCATCATTCCTACCTTTCCGATCTGGCGGTAGGACTCATTTCCGGCCTAGGGCCGGACGGCTACGAGGCGGCGGTTCGCTACGCCGTCCGGCACTAAGCCGTCCGACCGGCCTTTCTTCAGCTCTATATATAGATATCGATACGGCGCGACCGCACGGACGCCCGTCGTCAACATACCGGGAAGCAGCTTCATGGACCTCAGAAAACTCAAGACCCTGATCGATCTGGTGGCAGAGTCCGGCATCGCCGAACTCGAAATCACCGAGGGCGAGGGCAAGGTGCGCATCGTCAAGTTCTCGCAGACGGTGCAGCCGGTGGCCTACCAGTTGCCTGAAGCCGCGGCCCCTGCTGCTCACGCGTCGGCGGCTCCTGCCCCGGCCGCGGCGCCCGTTCCCGCCGCTCCCGCCCCGATCCAGGGCCACGTGGTCAAGGCGCCCATGGTGGGCACGTTCTATCGCGCGCCCAATCCGGGCGCGGCGCCTTTCGTTGACGTGGGTGCCACCGTCAAGGAAGGCGACCCGCTGTGCATTATCGAAGCCATGAAGCTCCTTAATGAGATCGAGGCCGACAAGGCTGGCGTCATCAAGGAAATCCTGGTCGAAAACGGCGAGCCCGTCGAATACGGCCAACCCCTGTTCGTCATTGGCTGATTGCTCCCATGTTCGAAAAAATCCTGATCGCCAATCGCGGCGAGATCGCCTTGCGCATACAGCGGGCATGCCGCGAGCTGGGCATCAAAACCGTCGTTGTGCATTCCGAGGCTGACCGCGACGCCAAATATGTACGGTTGGCCGACGAGTCCGTGTGTATCGGCCCGCCGCCGTCGCGCGAAAGCTATCTGAATATGCCGGCCATTATTTCGGCCGCAGAAGTCACCGACGCCGAGGCCATACACCCCGGCTACGGCTTCCTCTCCGAAAACGCCGACTTCGCGGATCGCGTCGAGAAAAGCGGTTTCGTCTTCATCGGTCCGCGTCCCGATTCCATCCGGCTGATGGGCGACAAGGTCAGCGCCAAGCGCGCCATGATCGAGGCCGGCGTTCCGGTGGTGCCGGGCTCCGAAGGCGCGTTGCCGGACAATCCGCAGGAAATCCTGCGCATCGCGCGCGAAGTGGGTTACCCGGTCATTATCAAGGCGGCCGGCGGCGGTGGCGGCCGGGGCATGCGGGTTGTCTATACGGAAGCCGCGCTCATCAACGCGGTCAACATGACGCGGTCGGAAGCGGGCGCCGCCTTCAACAACCCGGAAGTCTATATGGAGAAGTTCCTCGAGAACCCGCGCCATATCGAGATCCAGGTCCTGGCCGACGGCGGCCGCAACGCCATCTGGCTGGGCGAGCGCGATTGCTCCATGCAGCGGCGCCACCAGAAGGTCATCGAAGAGGCTCCCGCGCCCGGCATCGCGCGACGATTGATCGAACGCATCGGCGACCGCTGCGCGGACGCGTGCCGCAAGATCGCCTATCGGGGAGCCGGCACGTTCGAGTTCCTGTACGAGAACGGCGAGTTCTACTTCATTGAAATGAACACCCGTATCCAGGTCGAACATCCGGTGACGGAGCTGATTACCGGCATCGACCTCGTGCAGCAGCAGATCCGTATTGCCGCGGGCGAGAAATTCATGCTGCGCCAGCGCGACGTGGTGCTGAAAGGCCACGCGCTGGAATGCCGCATCAATGCCGAGGATCCGTTCCGCTTCGTGCCCAGTCCGGGTCGGATCACCAATTGGCATACGCCTGGCGGCCCTGGCGTACGTATCGATTCGCACGTTTTCAACGGGTATTTCGTCCCGCCCAACTACGATTCGATGATCGCCAAGGTGATCACCTACGGCGACACGCGGGAACAGTCGCTGGCGCGCATGCGGATCGCGCTGTCGGAAATGGTGGTTGAAGGCATTTCCACCAACATTCCCCTGCACCGGGAATTGTTGCAGGATGCGCGCTTCATCGAAGGCGGCACCAGCATCCATTATCTGGAGCAGAAGCTGGCACAGCGCCCCTGACCGTACAATAAAGGGCCTCGACGGGCCCTTTTTTTCGGCTCGCCGCCCCTTCGGTATTCAGACGGAACCATTCTTTCATGCGTGAGCTCGTGCTCCATTCCTCGGAAGCGCAGGCCGAGGCCCTGTCCGACGCGCTGCTGGAGGCTGGCGTGCTGTCGGTATCCGTGGAGGACGCCGATCGCGATACCGCCGCCGAGCAGCCGCTGTTCGGGGAGCCCGGCACCGAGCCTTCCGTGCAGGCCTGGGAGCACAACCGCGTGGTGGCCTTGCTGCCCGACGGCGCCGATCCCGCCCAGATCATCGAGGCCGTCCGCGCCGCGCTGGATGCCGGCTACGCCGGCGCGTTGCGCGACTGGACCTTGCGCGACGTACCCGATGCCGACTGGGTCCGGCTGACGCAGTCGCAGTTCGGCCCTATCCATATCGGCGAACGCATCTGGATCGTGCCCAGTTGGCATCGCGACGATCCCGGTGTGCCGGAGTTCGCCGAGCAGGACGGCGCCGGGCAGGGCGTGCGCATCGAGCTGGACCCGGGGCTGGCCTTTGGTACGGGCAGCCATCCGACCACGCATCTTTGCCTGGCATGGCTGGAGGCGGAGCTGCCGCCGGGCGCCTCGGTGCTCGACTACGGCTGCGGGTCCGGCATTCTGGCCATCGCCGCCCGCAAGCTGGGTGCTGGCCGCACGTTGGCCGTGGATATCGATGAGCAGGCCGTGGTCGCCACGCGCGACAACGCGCGGGTCAACGGCGTCGAACTGCAGGCCATGCTGCCCGACGCCCTGGCGGCCGGGCATAGCGATGTCGTGGTCGCCAATATCCTGTCGAATCCCCTCAAGGTGCTGGCGCCCATGCTGTGCGGGCGTGTCGCGCCCGGCGGTTCGCTGGTGCTTTCCGGTGTCCTCGCCCGCCAGGCCGAGGAAGTCTGCGCGGTTTATGCGCGCTGGCTGCCCATGTCGGTCTGGCGCGAGCGCGACGGTTGGGTGTGCTTGCACGGGCGCAAGCCCTGATACCCCGGACGGTGGCGCACATGACCATGACGACCCGCTGCCCGCATTGCGGCACCGCCTTCAAGGTGGTGGCCGACCAGTTGCGCGTGCGCAATGGCCTGGTGCGCTGCGGTGTCTGCTCGCGTGTGTTCGACGGCTACGCCGCGGTGGTCGACGGCAGCGCGCCTCCGGCCCTGGCGCGGCCGCTCGCCGTGCGTCCGGACGCGCCGGAGTACCAGGGCGCGGCCTCGCCGGTGCTGTCCGTCCAGGCGCCGACGCCGGAGCCCTATACGCCTCCCCCATCGCCGCAGCCGCATACGCCTCACGCTTCGGCGCAGCCGCCCGCCCTTGCGTCCGGGCCGTCGCCACATGCGCCACGTGCGCGGGATGAGGCCATGTCCACGCCCGTGAGCGAGCCGGCATACCGGCAGCCGGCGCCGGCATTCCCGCACCGCCCGGCCTTCCAGGATCCGGCGGCGGTCGTGCCGTCGCGGCCAGCGTCGCCTGCGCGGGATGCCGGCCCTTCGCATCGGGTACAGGAACCGTCGTGGGACACCGGTCCGTCGCGTCCGGCGCAGCAGCCGCCGCGGGACACCGTCCCGTCGCGCCCGGTGCAGGAACCATCGTGGGACACTGGGGCATCGCGCCCGGTGCAGGAACCATCGTGGGACACTGGGGCATCGCGCCCGGCGCAGGAACCGCCGTGGGACACCGGCGCATCGGCGCCGTGGGAACGCGGGGCATCATCGCAGCCTGTTGCGGCAGCGCCGACCATTCCTCCGGCGGTCCTGCGCGGGCGGGAGGATCACCGCCGTACTGGTCCCGGACGAACGAGCGCACAGCAGGAGCGTCATCCCGATCCCTGGGCAGACGATGCCGACGGGAATGACGACGAATCCGGCTTTCGCGAGCCCTACGCGCCCTACCGGCAGGACGATGTGGGAGACGCCGAGCAACAGGCCCGCGACATGGCGCCAGCGGCGAGCGACCGGTACCGCATCTATGCGCGCCGCGAAATCATCGACGACGAGCCCGAATACGTGCCCATCCCGGGCGAGGCCCGTACGCGCTACGACGACACCGTGGACACCGGCATGGCCCCCCCGGTTTTCATGGACGAAGAGGTGCAGCGGCGCCGCAGCATCATCGCCCGGCTGTGGGCGCTGGGCTGCCTGCTGGGGCTTATCGTGCTGGCGCTGCAAGCCGTCTATGTCTATCGCACCTCCATCGCCGCGGCGGTGCCGGGCCTGCGTCCCGCGCTGGAGGCAGTGTGCCGCCAAGTGGGCTGCGAAGTCGGATATGCGCGTCGCCTGGAACGCATTTCGTTCACCGCCTCGTCGCTGCAGCCCCCCAGCGGCGCTGCGGGAATCGATGACGGTCGCATGCGGCTCGTGCTGGCGGTCACGATGCGCAATCGCTATGACAAAGCGCAGCCCTGGCCCGCGCTCGTCCTGCAGTTGACCGATCTTTCCGATACGGTGGTCGTACGCAAGGTGATCCTGCCCGAAAACTACCTGCCGCCCGGCACGCAGGGGCCTTTCCCCGCCGGCGGCGAACAAAGCATCACCGTGCCCTTGCAGGTCGTCGGCCTGCATGTGAACGGCTATCAGCTCGACAAGTTTTTTCCCTGATTTCCCTTCAAGAACATCCCAAGGATTTCGTCATGGCAGCTCCGGTTCTGGTGTGTGGTTCCATGGCTTTCGACACCATTGCGGTGTTCGAGGGCCGCTTCAAGGAACACATCCTGCCTGATCGCATACATTCGCTCAGCGTGTCGTTCCTGACGCCTTCCATGCGCAAGGAATTCGGCGGCTGCGCCGGCAATATTGCATACAACCTGAAGCTGCTGGGCGGGCAGCCCGTGCCGGTGGCAACGGTCGGCGAGGATGCCGGCGATTATCTCGGCCGCCTGGGCACGCTGGGCATAGACGCCAGCCGCGTGAAGGTCATCCCGAACACGTTCACGGCGCAATGTTTCATCACGACGGACCTGGACGATAACCAGATCACCGCCTTCCACCCCGGTGCCATGTCGCATGCCGCGGAAAACGACCTGACCGGCACGCCCGCGCAATGGGCCATCGTCGCCCCGGACGCCAAGGAAGGCATGTTTGCTCACGCGGAGCGGCTGCAGGCGGCCGGCATCCCCTTCATCTTCGACCTCGGGCAGGCCATGCCGTTGTTCGACGGCGCCGACCTTCGCCGCATGCTCGCCATGGCACGCGCGCTCACGGTCAACGACTATGAGGCCAGCGTCATCGAGCAGCGCACGGGCAAGTCGATCGCCGAACTGGCGGGAAGCTTGCAGGCGGTCGTCGTGACGCGCGGCGCGGAAGGCGCAAGCCTGTGGGCGGATGGCAAGGAACACGCGATCGAGCCCGTGCGCGCGGACGCGGTGGTGGACCCCACAGGCTGCGGCGACGCGCACCGCGCCGGGCTGCTGTACGGGCTCACCAGCGGCTGGGACTGGGTCGATAGCTGCCGGCTGGGCAATGTGATGGGCGCCATCAAGATCGCCTCGCGGGGCGCGCAGAACCACCAGCCGTCGCGGGAAAGCATAAGCGGCATGCTGCAACGGGCGTATGGCCGCTCGCTGCCGCCTGCCGCCTAGTTTTTTTGCTGGGCAAGGGCCTTGGCCTGAAACTTGCTCCGCCCCGGCGGGACTAACGTAAAGAAAACGTTGCAGCGTATTTCCGCCACCGGTTTCCGCCGGTGGACTCGCATACCGCGGGAGTATCATCCATTACGCTGGCATATACCGACAGGAGTCGCTTCACCATGAACCAAAACGTCCACTCCGTATCCCTCGGCCGTACGCGCGCCGCCCGTTGGGTGGCGCTTACCGCTGTCGTCGCGTCGGTCGCAGTGATATCCGGCTGCGCGAACCGCAGCGCCTCGAGCGCCGTGTATAGCTACGACCAGGCTCAGCGCGAGCAGATCGTGCGCACGGGTACCGTCACCGGCGTGCGCCCCATCACCATCGAGAACGACAAGTCCAGCGGCGCTGGCCTCCTTGCCGGTGGCGCATTGGGCGGCGTGGCCGGCAATGCCGTCGGCGGCGGCAGCGGGCGTACCATCGCAACCGTCGGCGGTGCCATCCTGGGCGCCCTGGCGGGCAATATGGTGGAAAACCGCGTAGGGACCACGTCGGGCCTGGAAATCACGGTCCGCCTGGACAATGGCGAAACCCGCGTTGTGGCGCAGGCGGCCGATGTGCCCGTCAGCGTCGGCCAACGCGTACAGGTCATCAGCGGCAACGGGCCGACGCGCGTCACGCCGATGTAATTGCGTAGGAGTGGGGTTCGCCCCGCTGCACGAAAAAGGCCGGCCATGCAAAATGGCCGGCCTTTTTTGCGCGGATGATGGCGGCTACAGGCCGAAAGCCGTGTACGTCACCCGGGTGATGATCATCAATGCGATCTGAGCCAGCACCAGCAGCACCAGCGGCGAAAAGTCGATGCCGGCACGGGGAAGCAAGCGCCGTATCGGATCGAGCAATGGGTCGGTCAGGGTCTGCAGCACCGGCATGATGGGCGCGCTGGGGTTGACCCAGGACAGGATCGCCTGCGCCAGCGTGACCCAGACAATGAGATTGAAGACCCACTTCACCACCGTCAGCAATGAAATGCCCAAGGCGATGGGCAGCGCGGACAAGGGGATGATCATGCCGAGCGAGGTCACCCACATCAGCAGCAGGTAGACCAGCGCTGTCAGCCACGCGCCTATCAGTGCAGCCCAGTCCACGGCGCCGCGCGACGGCACGATGCGGCGCAGGGGATTCACCAGCCAGTTGGTTGCCTGGTAGATGAAGCGCGCCACCGGATTGAAAGGATGCATGCGTACAGCGTGCATCCAGGCTCGTGCGACCAGGGCGGCGCCGAACACCGTGAAAACAGTATCGAGAAGGAAGCGGAAGATGTCGCCGAACATGGCCACCTGCTTTTGTAGAAAGTGAGATATTGAAAGGGGGTCTTACGGCGGATCAATTGTCGCACGATGTCATGGCATCCGCGCCACCATCGATCATCTTGCATGCGGCCATGTCGCGCGCGAGGTCAACGCATCACAGGCCAGCCTTCGAGCGCGCGTAAAAAAGCCACCTGGCGTGGCCAGGTGGCTTTCGTACAGCGGTACTGCGTTGCCGAGCTTACGGACGGCCGCCCGTCGGGAACGGCCACGACGCTGCGGGGTTCAACGCGGTCTTCGCGCCCGGAGCGGCAGCGGTCGAAGGCGGCGTGGCAGGCTTCTTGGCGGCAGCCTTCTTTGCAGCAGGCTTTTTCGCGGCAGCCTTTTTGGCAGGGGCCTTTTTGGCAGCCGCCTTTTTGGCGGGCGCTTTCTTGGCGGCCTTTTTCGCGACCTTCTTGGTCGCGACCTTCTTCACCGCAGCTTTCTTGGCCGGCGCTTTTTTGGCGGCGACTTTCTTGGTTGCGGTTTTCTTGGTCGCGGTCTTTTTGGTCGCGGCCTTCTTGGCCGGAGCCTTCTTCACCGCCTTCTTCACTGCCTTCTTGGCGGCGACTTTTTTCACTGCGGCTTTCTTGGCCGGCGCCTTCTTGGCAGCGACCTTCTTCACCGCTGCTTTCTTGGCGGGGGCTTTCTTCACAGCTTTTTTGGCTGCGGACTTCTTCACCGCCTTCTTGGCGGCCTTCTTGGCAGTTGCCATGACATGCTCCTTAGGTTCAGGGGTCCCAGAACTTAAACCCGTGCACCGGTCCGCCTTGCGGCGGACCGATGCCCGGGCTATTCATCGGCGCATGCCGCTGCCCCTGTTAAGGCGACAGCTACTACGGTTTGCGCTAATGAATACGGCACTGCCATTTGATATGGCCCCCGCTCCTCATGGCGCGAGCCATTTCAAATGGCGCCGATAGGCGACACGCTCATGCGCGCCGCCTATCGCTACGTTACTTGCCTTCCGGCACCCTGAACCGTTTACTCCCAGCTCAGCGTGCCTCCGGTTTGATATTCGATTACGCGGGTTTCGAAAAAGTTTCGCTCTTTCTTGAGATCGATCATCTCCGCCATCCACGGGAAGGGGTTCTCTTCCTGCGGGAACAGTGCCTCGATGCCGATCTGCTGGCAACGGCGGTTGGCGATGAAGCGCAGGTACGACTTGAACATCGGCGCGTTCAGGCCCAGTACACCGCGCGGCATTGTGTCTTCGGCGTAGGCGTATTCGAGTTCGACGGCTTTCAGGAAGAGACCACGGATCTCTTCGCGAAACTCCGGCGTCCAGAGGTGCGGGTTTTCGAGCTTGATGGTGTTGATCAGGTCGATGCCGAAATTGCAGTGCATGGATTCATCGCGCAGGATGTACATGTACTGCTCGGCAGCGCCGGTCATCTTGTTCTGGCGGCCAAGCGCCAGGATCTGCGTGAAGCCGACATAGAAAAACAGGCCTTCCATCAGGCACGCGAAGACGATCAGCGACTTCAGCAGCGTCTGGTCGGCCTCGGGCGTGCCGGTATGGAAGTTCGGGTCGGCGATCGCGTCGATGAACGGGATCAGGAATTCGTCCTTGGCGCGGATGGACGGGACTTCGTTATAAGCATTGAAGATTTCCGACTCGTCCAGGTCCAGGCTTTCGACGATGTATTGATAGGCGTGGGTGTGGATCGCTTCCTCGAATGCCTGGCGCAGCAGGAACTGGCGGCATTCGGGCGCCGTAATGTGCCGGTAGGTGCCCAGCACGATATTGTTGGCGGCCAGGGAGTCGGCCGTCACGAAGAAACCCAGGTTGCGCTTGATGATGCGGCGCTCGTCCTCGGTAAGACCGTTCGGGTTCTTCCACAGCGCGATGTCGCGCGACATATTGATTTCCTGCGGCATCCAGTGGTTGGCGCAGGTGGCCAGGTACTTTTCCCAGGCCCATTTGTACTTGAACGGCACCAACTGATTGACGTCGGTCTGGCCGTTGATGATTCGCTTGTCGGCAACCTTGACGCGGTGCGCGGCCGCCGCGGGTTGCGCGTCGGCCTGCTGCTGCACCGCCGCAGGCAGCGCGGCGTCGTCGAAGGCGCCGGTCGCGGCGCGCACCGGCATGCCGCCCGCCGGAGTGGCGGTGGGCTGGGCCGGTTGCAGCGCGACGTTATCGTCTTCCCAATTGATCATGATGAAAGTCTCCGGAGGCGGTCGATTACTGGCAGGCTTCGCACTCTTCGAAGCCGGGATCGCCCGGCCGCATGGTGCAAACCGCTCCGACGATTTCAGGTTCGGGCAGGTGCGGAGCCGATGACGCGCCCGACACAGCCATCGGGCTGGCCTGGCCGCCAGCGGTGACGGCATTCAGTTCGCCGCCCCGTCCGGTTGATTTTTCGGCGCTGGTGGCACCCAGCGTACGCAGATAGTAGGTGGTCTTCAGGCCGCGTTGCCACGCCAGCTTGTAGGTTTCGTCGAGCTTCTTGCCCGAGGCTCCCGCCATATAAATATTGAGCGACTGCGACTGATCGATCCACTTCTGGCGACGCGACGCGCATTCCACCAACGCGGTCGGTGGAACTTCGAACGCCGTGGCGTAGATGGCGCGGAGTTCAGCAGGCACGCGATCGATACGGGACAGGCTGCCGTCGAAGTACTTAAGGTCGGCGACCATGACTTCGTCCCAGAGACCGAGTTTCTTCAGTTCGCGAACGAGATACTCGTTGACGACAGTGAACTCGCCGGAGAGATTCGATTTAACGTACAAGTTCTGGTAAGTAGGTTCGATGCACGCAGATACACCAATGATATTGGAAATCGTCGCAGTTGGGGCGATTGCCACGCAATTGGAGTTACGCATGCCATGCGCTTTGATGCGCGCACGCAACGTATCCCAATCCAGCGTCGACGATGCATCGACTTCAACATGGCCGCCACGTTCTTCACGCAGCAGTTCCAACGTGTCTTGGGGAAGAATGCCGCGGTCCCACAGCGAGCCTTCATACGACGGATAGCGGCCACGTTCCTGCGCGAGTTCGCTGGACGCCCAGTATGCGTAATAGCACACCGCTTCCATCGAGCGATCGGCGAAATCCACTGCTGCGTCGGAGGCATACGGTACGCGCATCAGATGCAGGCAGTCCTGGAAACCCATGATCCCGAGACCGACGGGACGATGGCGCTGGTTGGAGTTCTTCGCCTTGTCGACCGCGTAGTAGTTGATGTCGATAACGTTGTCGAGCATGCGCATGGCGACGCTGATGGTGCGCTTGAGCTTCTCGTGATCCAGCTCGTAGCCGCCGTCCGCAGTGGGTTTCATGTGGGCGACCAGGTTCACGGAACCCAGGTTGCACACGGCAATTTCCGATTCGTTCGTGTTGAGCGTGATCTCCGTGCAGAGATTGGAGCTGTGCACCACGCCGACGTGCTGTTGCGGCGAGCGGATATTGCAAGGATCCTTGAACGTGATCCAGGGATGGCCGGTTTCGAACAGCATCGACAGCATCTTGCGCCATAGCGTCAGCGCCGGCATCTTCTTGAAGAGCTTGAGCTCGCCGCTGGCCACGCGGGCTTCATAGCCGAGGTAGGCCTGCTCGAACGCGCGACCGTATTTGTCGTGCAGGTCGGGGCAGTCGGAGGGCGAGAACAGCGTCCACTCGCCATTCTCCATGACGCGCTTCATGAAGAGATCGGGTATCCAGTTCGCGGTGTTCATGTCGTGGGTGCGGCGGCGCTCGTCTCCGGTGTTCTTGCGCAGCTCCAGGAATTCTTCGATGTCCAGGTGCCACGTTTCCAGATAGGTGCACACGGCGCCCTTGCGCTTGCCGCCCTGGTTGACCGCGACCGCGGTGTCGTTGACGACCTTCAGGAACGGAACCACGCCCTGGCTTTCACCGTTGGTGCCCTTGATGTGGCTACGCAAGGCGCGTACCGGGGTCCAGTCGTTGCCCAGGCCGCCGGCGTATTTGGCCAGCAACGCGTTTTCCTTGATGGCGTCGTAGATGCCTTCCAGGTCGTCCGAGACGGTGGTCAGGTAGCAAGACGACAATTGGGAATGCAGGGTGCCGGAATTGAACAGCGTCGGCGTGGAGCTCATGAAGTCGAAGGACGAGAGGATCTCGTAGAACTCGATGGCACGCGCTTCGCGATCGACTGCCGGTTGCGTTTCGCCCAGCGCCAGGCCCATGGCCACGCGCATGAAAAAGACTTGCGGCAGCTCGATGCGCTGGCCGCGGATGTGCAGGAAGTAGCGGTCGTACAGGGTCTGCAGGCCCAGGTAGCCGAACTGCAGGTCGCGCGTGGCGTCCAGCGCAGCAGCCAGTCGGGGCAGATCGAATTGCGCCAGCTTGGCGTCCAGCAGTCCGCCTTCGATCCCGCGCGAGATGAACGCCGGGAAATATTCGGCATAGCGCTGCACCATTTGCGCTTGCGAGACTTCTTCGCCCAGGACTTCGCGGCGGATCGTATGCAGCAGCAGGCGCGCCGTGACCTGGCTGTAGGCCGGATCTTTTTCGACCAGCGCGCGCGCCGACAGGATCGCGGATTTGAAGACTTCGTCGACCGGGATGCCGTCGTACAGGTTCTTGACCGTTTCCTTCAGGATGGATTCGGCATCGATATAGTTCGACAGGCCCACGCCGGCAGCTTCGATGGTGGCGCGCAGTGCGGTCAGGTCCAGCGGGCGCTTCACTCCCTGGTCCGTGACGTTCAGCACATGCTCGGCCTGCGGCGCGTCGGTCGGCTTGGCCTTGTGGTCGGCGGCAGCACGTTCCTGCGAGCGCTTTTCGCGATACAGCACATAGGCACGCGCGACATCGTGCTCGCCCGAACGCATCAGGGCGAGTTCGACCTGGTCCTGGATATCTTCAATATGGAAGGTGCCGCCGTTGGGGCGGTTGCGCACCAGCGCGTTGACGGCCTGCTGCGTCAGGGTTTCGACCAGTTGGCGCACACGCGCGGAAGCGGCGCCCTGGCCGCCGTTGACGGCCAGAAAGGCCTTGGTCAGGGCGATGGCGATCTTGCTGGGTTCGAAACCGACGACGGCGCCATTGCGGCGGATGACCTGATAGCCCGCCCATTGCCCGGTGGAGGCGGCGGGAGCATCGGATTGAGAAGGCGGCACGGCGCTGGGCCGGGTCACAGAGGCGATCGAAGTCTGCTGCATGGAAGCTCCTGTGCGTAGAAGAAAGCGCGACTGACGTCGCGCCCGGATGTTCGTTGACTGTTGCGAAGGATAGGGTGGCGGTTACCAGCGGACGTGCAGGCCGAGCGGCCTGTAGCCTCGTCCCAACCACAAGATGTTGTGTTTCGCCCCGTTCCCAAGCCCTAATTCTAGTGGTGGTTGGGGGGCGCTACAAGCGTGAAGTGAAACGCGATACTTCTTTAAGTTGTTACTAGACACTACGTGCTGGCGCGGCCACGCTATGCGGCGAAGTGCCTGCTCCGGTGCGCCATTGTCGCATGGTAGCCTCCCGGGTTCACGTCACTGCGGGGTGATGCCGGCGGTCTCGATCCACTGTTTCCAGCGGCCGGCGTCCTCGCGCACGAAAGCGTCGAACTGCGGCACGTCCATGTGCCGCGGTTGCAAGCCGAGCCGCGCCAGCTTGTCGCGGATCTCCGGGTCCTGGACCGCCTGGGCGATGTAGCGGTTCATGGTGTTCACGACCGCCTCCGGCGTGCCCGCCGGCGCCGACAGGCCCAGCCACCCCACCACGACGAAGCCCGGATAAAAGGACGACATGGTGGGCACGTCCGGCCAGGCCGGATTGGGCGTCTCGCCCGACACCGCGATGGCCCGCAAGCCCTTGCCGTCGATCTGTCCCATGGCGGTCAGGTAGTCCACGAACGCAAAATCGATCTGGCCGCCGCGCAGGTCGGTGATGATCTGCGTGACGTTCTTGTAGGCCGCGCCGTCGATCTGGATGCCGGCCCGCGCCTTGAGCAGCGCGGACGGCACCTGCGACGATGAACTGTAGTAGCCGTAGAAAACCTTGCCGGGATGCCGCCGCGCGTGCTCCACCAATTCGGGCATGCTGCCGAAGGGACTCTGGGGGGCGACGACCGCGACCGCACCGAAGGTGCCCAGCATGCCGACCTGGCGGAAGTCCTTCAGCGGATCGTATGGCAGCGATTTGTACAGGTACAAGTTCGCCGCCTGTGTCGAGTTGGTGGACAGCAGGAAGGTATAGCCATCGGCTGGCGCGGATTTCACCGAATTCGTGCCGACGATGCCGCCCGCGCCAGGGCGGTCTTCCACCACGACGGTACGCTGCGTCCGAGCGCCCAGGTATTGTGCGAAGGTGCGCGCGGTCAGGTCGGCGGCGCCGCCCGCGGCGGAAGGCACGACGATGGTGACCGTGCGGTCCGGCCATTGCTCCGCGTGCGCGGATGCCGATGCCCAGAGGCCGCACGCCAGCAGCAGTGCCAACCGCGTCATGTATCGCATGCCCGTCTCCCCGTTCCCCGCTGCGGACGCGGGCGGTTTGGCGGCGCCCGCGCTGCGGCCGTGCGCGTCCGGCGCGCCCGCCACGATATATAGGCCGGTCCGTTCCGGCACGCCGCGATGCGGACGTCCCATGGAACCGGCGGCTTCTCTATGAGCGGCTATTCTGGCAGACCCTTGCTGTTCGTGGAGGCCTCTCTCTATATATATAGAGGCTGCCCATATTCGGCACGAACGCATGCAGCCTCAGCGCCGGAACCTCCGTTCGTGCCATTCCCGGATCACCTCGGCGCTGTCCTGCCACCCCTTCGCGTACATCATGCAATGGGGCAGATCGGCAAGGCGGCGGTATTCGAAGTCGTAAAGCTCCGCGATCGCCTTGTCCTGTCCCGAGGGGTGCCTGTCGCCGTCCTCTTCGCCGGCCTCCAGGCACAAACCTGGGACGCTGACGGCGCAAGGCGGAATTTCCATGCGCAGCAGATAACGGTCGTTCAAGGCTTCGGGGCTTTCCGGGCAAAGGCGTGCCGCGATCGCGGCGATCTCGTGGCACGCGAGGCCGCCGACGAACCTGCGCCGTATTTCGTCCGGTCCCGGCGGCGCCCGGCTGGCGCCCAGCGGTACCGGCGGCAGGGATTGCGCACCCGGTACGTTGGAAGGCGGGGAGGGCGCGATCAATACGACGCCCGCGACGTCGCGCTGGGTCGCTGCCCATAGCGCGGGCAGCGCACCCAGGCTGTGCCCCACCAACACGACGGAGTCCGCCATCAGGTCGACCGCATCCACCACGCACTGGCCGAAGTCGCGCACGCCATAGCGGGCGAAGTCCCGTGGCGGTGGCAGCCAGCCGTGGCCTGGCAGATCCAGCGCCGCGCAAGCGATGCCATGCGTGGCGAAGTAGTCCAGGTAGCCCGCATAGCACCATGCACCGTGATAGGCCCCATGCACGAACAGCAGCGCAGGACCCTTGGCGCCGGACTGCGAGCCGACGACAAGGCGCCCCTGCCCGGCAGGGAAGGCAGGCAGCGAGTCCATCCGGTCGAAGTCGGGTACGGTCGGCAGCAAGTCGATGTCCATGCGGCGAATGGTAGGCGGCTGCGCTACGATCAGAAAAATTTATTTTTTATATCTCCCGATAAATCACGCAAATAGGCGGCCAGCCATGAGCCTGATTCCGGATCTGTCCATCTCGCACTATCGTCACTTCCTGCTGGTGGCGGAGTTGCGCAGCTTTCGCGCCGCGGCCGCGCGTGCGTTTCGATCCCAGCCGGCCCTGTCGCTTTCGATCCGGGAAATGGAGCAGCGCCTGGGTCAGCCCCTGTTCGAGCGGGGCAGCCGCGTCAGCCTGACGCGCTTTGGCGAAGCCTGCCTGCCGCTGGCCCGCGAACTGGTGGAACACCACGAACGCGTGTCCAGGAGCATGGGCGGCATGGCACGCAGCGAAACCGGCCTGCTGACCCTGGCGGCGGTCGCCACTGCCGCGACGCTCTGGATACCGGAACTCACCGCCCGCTATCGGGCCTCGTATCCCGGGGTGGCGATGCGGCTGTACGACGACAACTCGGAAGGCGTGGAGCGCATGGTGTTGTCCGGCCAGGCCGAACTGGGCATCTGCAGCCCGGTGCTGAGCGACAAACGGCTGGTGTTCGAACCGTTGTGGCGCGATGCATTCGGGCTGGTTTGCCGCGACGACCATCCCTTCTCCGGGCGCGCGTCGGTGACATGGAAGGAAATCTCCGCGCTGCCGCTCATCGGGACCATGGCGCACCGCCAGTTGCTGGGGCACCGCGCGGCCGCCTTCATGATGGAGCTGCCGCTCTTCGTCTCCAACATGATGTCACTGGTCGCCATGCTCGAACGCGGCGTGGGGGCGACCGTGCTGGCGGAACTGGGCATGCCCACGGATGCGGCGCGCCTGGTCTTCGTGCCCTTGCGCAGGCCGCGCATCGTGCGGGAGTTGGGCATTACGCGATTGGCGGGCCGCACCTTGTCGCCTGCGGCGTCGGCCATGGAGGCGCTGTTGCGCGAGAAGGCCGCGCAGTCACGGGTACGAACCTAGTCGTGGTCCTTGGCGTGCAGTTGCGATGCCGCCGCGCGGCGGCAAGCGCCATGCCTGCTTCCAGGCATCCGCATGTGTTGCGCCGTTCGCACAATCGCCGGCGCCGTCGTTGCGTCTTCACGCTGCGCTCTTCAGAATCGATGTCTCGCACCGATGCGCTTTTTTCCGCGGCATGCGGACGCTTCGGTGGCCTGTGAGGAACTCATGAGCAGTGCTTTTTCGCGTTTCGCCGGCCTTGCATGCGCGACCCTGATCGTAGCGGGTTGCGCGACGAAGAAAGAAACGTCGTCGTCCACGCCCCAGCCGCCCGCGCCCCCCAAGCCCGTCGTCTGCGCGCCCAGCGCCGGCGCCGACGCCTTCGTGGGCACCTGGTATTCCGTTTCGACGCCACGCGGTATCGGCGGCACCCAGGAAACCTTGCTGGTGCTGTCGCCCGACGGCAAGATGCGTTACCAGACGCAGTTGAAGATCCGCAACAAGAAACGGCCCGGCCTGGACGAAACAGGCTGCTGGACCTTTGCCAACGGCACCTACACGATGCAGACGACCGAGTCCAATGGGGACCAGGTGGATCCGGCGGATCCAATCTACACGAATCGCTACCGCGTCGAGACCATAAACAAGACGACGCTGGTGCTGCGGGATCTCAAGGCCGCGGGCCAGGTGCTGAAGGCGCGCAAAATGCCCCAGGGTTACGCGCTGCGCTGACCGGCCGGCGGCGGTTCGAGCCGCTCAGGTCCGTCGCGCACCGGCGCCGGGCCCGTGGCCCTCTTGCTTAGCCTGGCACAGCCGCGGCCACCACATCGTCGTGGCCGCGGCCGTGCCGGCCTTCATGCCAGCGCTGCCTCCAGCCGCTGCAGCACCTTTTCCTTGCCCAGCAGCGCCAGCACGGCGTCGATGGCCGGCGTCTGCGTCTGCCCGGTAACCGCCACGCGCAGCGGAATGGCCAACTGCGGCATTTTGATGCCGCGCGCGGCCAGTACTTTCTTGATGGTGGCCGACAGGGACTCCCGGCTCCAGTCGGAGGTGGCGCTCTCCCGCGCGAAGTCGCGCAATGCCTCGCGCGCCGCATCGGTGAGGTGCTGCGCTGCCAGTTCGGCCGGCACGCCCCCGAACGGCCCGCAGAAGAGCATCGCGCCTTCGGCCAATTGCTCCAGGGTTTCGGCGCGGTCTTTCAGCAGCCCTACAACTGCCGCCAGGTCGGCGGCCGCGGGGTCGCCGCCACGCCGCGCCAGGCGGGGCGCGACGTGCGCGGCCAGGTCGGCATCGCTCATCTGCCGAAGATAGTGCGCATTCACCCAGTTGAGCTTCTTGGGATCCCACTGCGATGCCGACTTGGACAGGTGCCGCGTGTCGAACCATTCCACCAGTTGGGCGCGCGTGAACAGTTCGTCGTCGCCATGGCTCCAGCCCAGGCGGGCCAGATAGTTGACCATGGCCTCGGGCAGGTAGCCTTCCTTGTCGTACTCCATGACGTTCACTGCACCGTGGCGCTTGGACAGTTTTTCGCCGTCCGGGCCCAGGATCATGGGGACATGGCCGTACTCGGGCAGTGTGGCACCCAGCGCGCGCAGGATATTGATCTGGCGCGGCGTATTGTTGACGTGGTCATCGCCGCGCAACACGTGGGTGATTCCCATGTCCCAGTCGTCGACCACGACGCAGAAGTTATAGGTCGGCGTGCCGTCCGGCCGCGCGATGATCAGGTCGTCCAGTTCGCCGTTGTCGAAGCTGATCGGGCCCTTGACCATATCGTTCCAGCTGGTGACGCCCGTGAGCGGGTTCTTGAAGCGGACGACCGGCTGGCGCCCTGCCGGTACGGGCGGCAGGGTCTTGCCCTGTTCGGGGCGCCAGGTGCCGTCGTAGCGTGGCTTCAAGCCTTGCGCGCGGGCACGTTCGCGCATGGCTTCCACTTCTTCCGGCGTGCAGTAGCAGTGATAGGCCGTACCGGCGGCCAGCATCTGGGCCACCACTTCGCGATAGCGGTCCATGCGCTGCATCTGGTAGAACGGACCTTCGTCGGGCTGCATGCCCAGCCAGTCCATGCTATCGAGGATGGCTTGTACCGCTTCCGGGGTGGACCGCTCGACGTCGGTGTCCTCGATGCGCAGCACGAAGACGCCGCCGTGGTGGCGGGCGAAGGCCCAGGAGAAAAGCGCGGTGCGCGCGCCGCCCAGGTGCAGGAAGCCGGTAGGCGATGGTGCGAAGCGGGTGCGGACGCGGGAATTCGGGGTCTGGGTCATGGAATGCCGGATGGTTATATTGCGCGGTGGCGCCATTTTAGAATAGGGTAGGTGTCCATGCTCCGACACGCGCTGGCTTCTCTGTTCGAACCCCGTTCACTGGTCATCATCGCGGACCGGCCCTTGCCGGGCGTGCAGATGCTGCCGGACGGCCTGCGCGTCCGCACCACCTGCGTGCCCTGCATTGCCGGCAGCGTGCCGGACATGCCGCAGCGCTGGACAGGCCTGCCCGAGGGTGAACGGCCGGATCTGGGCCTGGTGTGCGTGGCTCCCGGGGTTTTCGCGGAAACCCTGCGGCGGCTCGGCGCATGCGCACCGCGCGCGCTCATCGTACTGCCGCACGAGCAGGTGGATCCCTATCCACGCGGTACGGCCGCCCTGTGCCAGGCGTGGGCGCAGGAGCATCGCTGCAAGCTGCTGGGGCCGCGAGCCTTCGGCGTGCAGCGCCCGCCGGCCGGCCTGAACTTCAGCCAGCATCCCGCGCTGGCCCGCACCGGGCGGGTGGCGCTGGTCGCGCAGTCGCGTTCCATCATCGCTGCCGTCATGGACTGGGCCGAGGACGTGCATTTCGGTTTCTCGACGGCCGTCGCCCTGGGCGATGAAGCCATCGTCGGACTGGGACCGGTCCTGGACTACCTGGCGACCGACCCCCGCACCGACAGCATTGCCTTGTACCTGGAGGACGTGGGTCCGGCGCGCGCCTTCATCAGCGCCTTGCGTGCGGCCGCGAGCGTCAAGCCGGTGGTGGTGTTGAAGGCGGGGCGCGGCAGCGACGACGACGCGGTGTTCGATGCCGTGCTGCGCCGCGCGGGCGCGGTCCGCGTGCGCTATTTCGTGCAACTGTTTTCCGCCTTGAAAGTGCTGGGTTACGCGCGACGCCCGCGCGGTCGCCGCGTGGCGCTGTTTTCGAACGGCAGCGGGCCGCCCCAGTTGGCGCTGGATCTCATTGGCCCCGACGCGGCCGTCCAGCGCGCGGAATTGTCCGCCAGCACCCGCCGCACGCTGGAAAGCCTGCTGGAGCCCGGCTGTGCCGCCGACAATCCCGTCATCACCCATGCGCCGCTCACGCCGGACACCATACAGGCCGCGCTGGATGCCCTGATCGACGATGCGGGCGTCGACGGCGTGCTCGTGCTGCTGGCGCCCGACGCGCTGGCCGATCTGCGCGCGGTGGCGGAGCGCCTGGCGCAGATCGCGCCGCGGGCCCGCAAGCCCATTGTCTCCTGCTTCATGGGAGATGCCGGCATGCGTCCGCTGCGCCGCATGTTGGACGATGCCGGTACGTCGGCCTTCCGTACCCCGGAGTCGGCCGCCGATGCCTTCGGCGTACTCTCCACGCACTTCTACAACCAGCAATTGCTGCTGCAGACCCAGCCCCCGCTGCCGCAGGGGCCTTTGCCCGGGCTGCGGGCGGCCGCCGATATCGTCGCCGCCGCGCGCGGCGAGCAGCGCAACGCGCTGGCCCCCGCCGAAGCGCGCGACCTGCTGGCCGCGTTCCTGGTGCCCATCCATGACGCCATGCCGGTGGGCGCGTACGAGCCCTTGTCGCGGCCGATGGCGATCCATGTGTATCGCGACGCCCACTTCGGTCCCATCATCCGCTTCGGCGCCGGCGGCCCGGACGCGGTGCTCGGCGCTGTCGACCGCGGCATGGACCTGCCGCCGCTGAACGGCTTCCTGGCGGGCCAGTTGATCGAGCGCAGCCGCATCTGGCGCAAGGTGCTGGCCGCGCGCCTGGGCACGGCGGCTTTCGAAGCCTTGCAGCAGGCGCTGGTTCGGATATCGGAATTGATCACCGACATGCCGGACGTGGAGACGCTCGATGTGGACCCGCTCTATGCCGGCGAAGCGCGTCTCTACGCCCGTTCCATGCGTGTCACCTTGACGGCGGAGCCGGCGGCCGCAGGGCAGCGCCTGGGCGGCTACCCGCATATGGCGATCCACCCATACCCCGCGCAGCTGGTACAGGTGCGACGTTTCGCCGACGGCACGCCGTGGGTGGCGCGGCCCATCCGTCCGGAAGACGCGGAGTCGCTGCAGGCGTTCATACGCGGGCTGTCGGAACGCTCGCGCTATATGCGCTTCGTTTCCATGATGCGCGAACTCACGCCACGCATGTTGGCGCGCTATACGCAGGTCGACTATGACCGCGAAGTGGCCCTGGTCGCGACCACGGAACTGCCGAACCCTGCGCATCGCGGCCATCGCCATGACGCGGTTATCGGGCTGGCGCACTATTTGCGCAATCCCGATGGGCGCGGTGCGGAATACGCGCTCGTCGTGGCCGACGACTGGCAGGGACGCGGTCTGGGCCGCCAGCTGATGGCCACGCTGATCGAGGCGGCTCGTGAACAGCGCCTGGAATATATCGAGGGGCTGGTGCTGTCCGACAACCGCCCCATGTTGCGGCTGATGACCAGCCTTGGCCTGAAGAACGATCCGGATCCCGAAGACCCGACTATGCGCCGCGTGTGGCTGGACCTGGGCCGCCAGCGCTGAGGATTTCGACCAGGAAGCCGCGCAGATCGGCGATTTCCTCCGCGCAGACCGAATGCTGCATCGGATAACTGTGCCAGCGCACGTCATGCCCCAGCGCCTGCAGGGCGTCCCGGCTGGCGGTGGCCCTGGCGATATCGACCACCGGATCGTGTTCACCATGCGCCAGGAAGATCGGCGTGTGGGCATTGGCGCCGTGGCGCTCCGCTTCAGCCAGGTCGCGCAGCGGCAGGTAGCCGGACAGCCCCACCATGCCGGCCAGTTTCTCCGGCAAGCGCAGGCCCGTATGCAAGGTCATGGCGCAGCCCTGGGAAAAGCCGGCCAGGATGATGCGCGAAGTGGGGATGCCCCGCGCATTCTCGCGCGCAATCAAGGCCCGCACGGCGGCTTCGGAACGCCGGATGCCGGCGGCATCCTCCTGGCGCACCAGGTCCATCACCAGGATGTCGTACCAGGAGCGCATGTGCATTCCGCCGTTGATGGTCACCGGCTGCACGGGCGCGTGCGGGAAGATGAACCGGATGGCCGGCGCGGCCGGCAGTCGCAGTTCGGGAACGATGGGCGCGAAGTCATTGCCGTCCGCGCCCAGGCCGTGCAGCCAGATCACCGCATGGGTGGGCTGGGGGCCGGTTTCGCGTTCGATGCAGTCGAGCAGGTCGGATGGGGTGCTGGCGGTCATGGGCGGGTTCAGTTCGAGGCGGCGGAGGGCAGCGCCTTGAGCGCCTGGAAAAGTGCCCGGTAGTGTTTGCGGCGCGGTTCGTGGCCCTGCGGCAGTTCGGCGTTGGCGCGGGCTTCCTTGCGGGCCTCGCGGATCATGGTGCGCAATTGCTGCGCATCCGTCTGCGGGTGCCTGGCCAGCAGTTCCGTCAGGGCGGCGTCGTCTTCCAGAAGACGGTCGCGCAGGTTTTCCAGGCGGTGCATCGCCGCGGTTTCCTCGCGCGAGCCGTTCTGCCAGGTGTCCAGTTGCTGGCGGATGGCGTCGGCCGGCGCGTCGCGCATCAGCTTGCCGACGAAGTGCGTCTGCCGGCGCAGGCCTTCGCGGCTGGTGGTGCGCTGCGCCTCGCGGATCGCCTCGTACAGGCGTTCGGCCAGCGGCAACTGGCGCAGCCGCTCGGGGGACAGCCCGATCAATTGCTTGCCCAATTCGGTCAGGGCAAGCATTTCGCGCTTGACCTGGGATTTGCTCGGACGGTCGTAGCCGTCGTCCTCGTCGTCGAGGGACTGGCTGGTATCTGACATCATGAAAAACTGCGGGATTGCGGACTTGGCTATGATACCCGTCTCTCTGAAGCGAGTATCAATGGTCAACTACTCATCCTCCCTGCCGATCGCCGAGAACCGGGCGCGATTCAGCGAACTGGTCGAAAACGTGCTGGCCCACGCCCGCAAGGTCGGCGCCAGCGACGCCGTCGCCGAGGTCTCCGAAAGCCTGGGACTTTCGGTTTCGGTGCGCAAGAACGATATCGAAACGGTCGAACAGACCCGCGACCGTTCGCTGGACGTCACCGTCTATGCCGGGCAGCGGCGTGGTTCGGCGTCGACCTCCGATTTCTCCGAGGCGGCGCTGCGCGAGACGGTGGAGGCCGCCTGGCACATTGCCCGCCACACTGCGGAAGATCCGGCCGCCGGCTTGCCGGACGAGGAAATGCTGGCGCGCGACTATCCCGACCTGGCCTTGCACCATCCCTGGACCATCGGCACGGAGGAAGCCGCCGAACTGGCCCTGCGCGCCGAGCGTGCGGCCCGGGACGTCGACCCCCGCATCACCAATACGGAGGGCGCGTCCGTCGGTACCTACGAAGGCCAGTTCGTCATGGGCAACACCCGCGGCTTCCTGGGCGGATATCCGTATTCGCGCCATAGCCTGTCGGTGGCGCCGATTGCCGGGCGCGGCAACGGCATGCAGCGCGACTACTGGTACAGCAGCGAACGGGATGCGGCCAATCTCGCCGCGCCCGAGGCGGTCGGGCGCTACGCCGCCGAGCGCGCCTTGTCGCGCCTGTCGGCGCGCCGCATCCGCACGGGCAAATTCCCGGTACTGTTCGAAGCCCCGCTGGCCCTGGGCCTGCTGGGCGCGCTGACGCAGGCGGCCAACGGCGGCGCCCTGTATCGCAAGGCCAGCTTCCTGCTCGACAGCCTGGGCAAGACCATCTTCGCCGACCATATCGATGTCGTGGAGGATCCGCACGTGGTGGGAGGCATGGGCAGTTCGCCTTTCGACGACGAAGGCGTCATCACGCGGGCGCGCGACGTGGTCAAGGGCGGAACGCTGCAAGGCTACTTCCTGTCCACCTACACCGCCCGCAAGCTGGGCATGCCGACCACCGGCAATGCCGGCGGCTCCCACAACCTGACGCTGCGGTCCCGCTATACCCAGCCCAGCGACGATCTGCCGGCCCTGCTCAAGAAGATGGGCACCGGCCTGCTCATCACGGAGCTCATCGGCCAGGGCGTGAACTACGTCACCGGGGACTACTCGCGTGGGGCATTCGGGTATTGGGTGGAAAACGGCCAGGTCCAGCACGCGGTGGAGGAATTCACCATCGCCGGCAATCTGCAGGACATGTTCCGGCAGATCGCCGCGGTGGGCGCGGACACCATTACCCGCGGCACCAAGACCACCGGCTCCATCCTGATCGCCGAGATGGCGATAGCCGGCCAGTAGCGGCCGGTTGAGCTGCACAAAGGTGTAAATCGCCGCCTTTTGCCCGATCTTCGGGCTTTCCAAGGGTTTCAACCCGCAACAAATCGAGTAATAATGGCGGACTGTCCGCGCCGCGCATGCCGGGCGCGAGTCCGCACGTCCAGCGGGGCGCAGATCCTCGCCTACTACATAACACGCGTGAGAGAGGGTGTTTCCATGAAGAACGTATCCAAGCAAGTGCTGCTCGCCCTGGTGGCCGGCGCGGTCCTGCCCGCTGCCCATGCGGCCGACATCAAGCTGGGCGTGGCGGAAGCCTTGTCCGGCGGCGCCGCCCAGTACGGCATCTCCATCCGCAACGGCTTCCAGCTGGCCGCTGACGAGATCAACGCGGCCGGCGGCATCAACGGCAACAAGCTGGCGCTGGTCATCGAAGACGAGCAGGGCAAGAAAGAAGAGGCGATCAACGTCTTCAAGAAACTGATCTTCCAGGACCGGGTGCTGATGGTGTTCGGCCCGACCCTGTCGAATTCGGCGCAGGCCGCCGACCCGATCGCGCAGGCCGCGAAGATCGTGGCCTTCGGCACCTCGAACACCGCGGATGGCATTACCTCCATCGGCAACTATGTCTTCCGCAACTCGGTGACGGAAGCCGACGTGCTGCCCGCCACCCTGACCATGGTCAAGAACAAGGTCGGCCTGAAGAACGTGGCCGTGCTGTATGGCAATGACGATGTCTTCACCAAGAGCGGCTACGACAACTTCAAGAAGGCGCTGGAAGACCTGAAGATCCCGGTCACGACCACCGAAACCTTCGCCAAGGGCGACGTCGACTTCAAGGCGCAACTGACGAAGATCAAGGGCACCAATCCCGACGCCATCGTGCTGTCCGCACTGCTGGCCGAAGGCGGTCCCATCATGGTGCAGGCGCGCCAGCTGGGCCTGAATGTGCCCGTGATCGGCGGCAACGGCATGAACTCCGTCAAGATTTTCGACCTGGCGCCGGGCACCGCCTCCAACGATCTGTGGATCGGCAGCCCCTGGTCCATCGAGAACAAGACGCCGGAGAACACCAAGTTCATCGATGCGTACAAGGCCAAGTACAACGTCGCGCCGGACCAGTTCTCCGCCCAGGCGTATGACGCCATGTACATCGTGGCCCAGGCGCTGAAGAAGACCCCGCTCAAGGGTGATCTGGCCGCCGACCGTGCCGCCTTGCGCGATGCGCTGCCCGCGGTGGAATGGACCGGCGCCACCGGCGGCTTCAAGTTCCGCCAGGCCAAGGACCGTGCCGGCAAGCCGGCCGGCTACGACGCCGAGCAAGCGCCGATCATCAGCAAGACCGAGAACGGCAAGTACGTCATACAGAAGTAAATCCACGCGCGAGCCTGGCGCTCACGCCGACGCCTTGCAGGCGGCTTGACCGCGGCCCGCAAGGCGTTTTTCGATTCGGAAGCCCGGTATGTTGGAACAACAATTCGTCAATGCCCTGTCGCTGGGCTGCGTATACGCCCTGTTTGCGCTGGGGTTTACGCTGGTCTTCGGCGTGCTGGGCATCATCAACCTGGCGCACGGCGCGGTCTTCATGGTAGGCGCCTATGCGGCGCTGTCCATCATCACCAAGCTGGACGTCCCGCTGTGGCTCGCGCTGATCCTGACTTTCATCGTGTCCGGCATCTTCGGCGGCCTGATCGACCGGCTTATCCTCAAGCCGCTGCGGCGGCGCAATGCGCCGCACCTGATCCCCATGATCGCCACCATCGGCGTGGGCATCGTCCTGAACAACGGCATCCAGGGCCTGTACGGCGCCAGCAATCTGCGTTTTCCGCCCGGTGTGGTGCCGGACGAGACGCTGCTGATCGGCGGGATCCATGTGACCGCGATCGAACTGGCGATCATTTTCCTGTCGTTCGCGCTGATGGCCGTGCTGATGGTGGTAATGCGCCGCACGCAGTTCGGCCGTGCCCTGCGCGCCGTCGCGGAATCCCCCAAAGCGGCCTGGCTGCTGGGCATCAACGTGGAGCAGTTGTTCCTGCTGACGTCCGTGCTGGCCGGTGGCCTGGGCGGCGTGGCGGGCCTGCTGATTGGCCTGTACTCCAACGCGCTGTATCCGCTGATGGGCCAGCCCATGCTGCACAAGGGCATCGCCGTCATCATCCTCGGCGGCATGGGCGATATCCGCGGCGCCATGCTGGGCGGGCTGTTCCTGGGCTTCGCCGAAGTGCTGTCGGTGGCGTATGTCGGTTCGACCATGCGCGACGCCGTGGCTTTCGGCCTGCTTTTCCTGATTCTGCTGGTGCGCCCCCAGGGCCTGTTCGGCAAAGTGGTGCAACGCAAGGCCTGATCATGAATGGATTCGAGAATTTCTGGGCCATCTACGGCAATGTCGTGCTTTCGCTCGGCACCAACGCCCTGCTGGCCCTGTCGATCTGGCTCACGCTGGCCTGCGGCATGCTGGCCATGGCCAATGCGGCCTTCATGGGCATCGGCGCCTATACCGCCGCGCTGCTTACGATGAATTACGGCGCGCCTTTCTCGGTCGCCCTGGCCGGCGGCATGGTCGCGCCGGCCATCGTGGCGGCGCTGATCGGGCTGCCGACCATACGCCTGTCCGGCGTCTACCTGGCCATGGCGACGCTGGGCTTCGGCGAGGTCGTGCGCGTCGCGGTGCTGAACACCGAATCGATCACTGGCGGCGCGCTCGGCCTGAACGGCATCCCGCAGTCCACCCAATGGTGGCACGTGCTGGTGTCGGTGGTCGTCGTCCTGCTCCTGCTGTGGCGCGTGCGGGTATCCAAGATCGGCCGCGCCTTCGACGCCATACGCGGCGACGAGACCGCGGCGGGCCTCATGGGCATCAATGTGCGCGCCAACAAAATGCTGGCCTTTATCCTCGGCGCTGTGGTCGCCGGCCTGGCGGGCGCCCTGAACGCGCATTTGACCTTCTTCATCGGGCCGGGAGAATACGGCTTCGACCGCGGCGTGGAAATCCTGACCATGGCCATCCTGGGCGGCATCGGCGGCCTGCCCGGACCCCTGCTGGGCAGCGCCATCATCACGCTGCTGCCCGAAGTGCTGCGCGGCTTCAGTAGTTTCCGCCTGGTCGCGAACGGCCTGATCCTGGTGCTGATCGTGCTGTTCCTGCCGCAAGGGATCTGGGACCCCGTGCGTTTTTCACGCTGGGCGCGACGCGGAGGCAAACGCCATGCTTGAGCTTTCCTCCATATCGATGCATTTCGGCGGGCTGCACGTCCTGCAGGACGTCAATCTGAGCGTGCCGCAAGGGGCGATCTACGGCTTGATCGGCCCCAACGGCGCGGGCAAGACGACGGTATTCAACATCATCACCGGGCTGCTGCACCCCAGTGGCGGCGATGTGCGCCTGGACGGCCGCAGCCTGCTCGGTGCCGCCCCGCACCAGATCACGCGCACCGGCATCGCCCGCACCTTCCAGAACATCCGGCTCTTCAAGGAAATGACCTTGCTCGAGAACGTGGTGGTGGGCGCCTACCGGCATATGGGTTACGGCGTGGCAAGCATGCTGCTGAGCCTGCCGGGTTTTCGCCGCACGGAGGCCCGGGCCCGGGAACGCGCCCTGGAGCTGTTGTCGTGGATGCGACTGGACCACAAGGCGCACGACCTTGCCGACAATCTTTCCTACGGCGAGCAGCGCCGCCTGGAACTCGCGCGCGCGCTGGCCACCGAGCCGCGCCTGCTGCTGCTCGATGAGCCGGTCGCCGGCATGAACACCGGCGAACGCGCGGAACTCATGCGCGAAATCCTGGCTATCCGCGAGCGGGGCTACACGATCCTGATGATCGAGCACGACATGCGTTTCGTCATGGGCCTGTGCGAGACCATCGCCGTGCTGAACTTCGGCAAGATCATCGCCAGCGGCCCCCCGGACGCCATCCGCAGCAACGAGCAGGTGATCGAGGCCTACCTGGGCCGTGACGACGAGGAAGACGCCGTGCAAGAGGTGCGCGCATGACCGCCATGCTTGAAGTCCGCGGCCTGGAGGTCAACTACGGCCATATCGAAGCGGTGCGAGGCATCGACTTGTCCTTGCAAACGGGTGAAATCACCGCGCTCGTCGGTGCCAACGGCGCCGGCAAGTCGACGACCCTGCTGGCCTTGTCCGGCCTGCTGCCCAAGGCCAAGGGCGCGGTGCTCTTCGAAGGCGAGGACATCACGCGGCTCGCGCCGCACCAGGTCGTGGCCCGGGGCATCGTGCAAGTGCCCGAGGGGCGGGCGATCCTCACCACCATGACGGTGCGCGAGAACCTCGAGCTGGGCGCCTATCGCCGCGGTCGCGCCGACACGGGCGCCGATCTCGACTATGTTTTTTCGCTCTTCCCGCGACTCAAGGAGCGGCTGGACGGCGTCGCGGGCAATTTGTCCGGGGGCGAACAGCAGATGCTCGCCATCGGGCGCGCCCTCATGGCCAAGCCGCGCCTGCTGCTGCTGGACGAGCCGTCGATGGGGCTGGCGCCCATCGTGGTCCAGGAAATCTTCCGGGCCTTGCGCGCCATCAACGCCAACGGGTTGACGCTGTTCCTGGTTGAGCAGAATGTGCGGCAGGCGCTGAAGATCGCCCAGCACGGCTATGTGCTGGAGAACGGCGCGCTTGCCTTGGCGGGCAGCGGCCGCGAATTGCTGGGCCATCCCCGCGTGCTGGAAGCCTATCTGGGCGCCTAGCGGGCCACGGTGGCGCTTGCAGGATCGCGCCGCCATTCGTGCTGGCGGCTCCCCGGTCCGGGCGGCCTTTCCGGCTTTGGCGCCTGGGACCGGCAGGTCGGGGCCGTCCCGGCGCAGCCGTGGAGCGGGGCGGGTGGCCGCGCGTCGCGCCACCGCCCGGTTCGAAACCTGTGTGCTGAATCGCGCAAACATTGAGCGATTCCGTGCTAGAATCGTCGACTTTCCCTCATTTTGGCCAGCACGGGCGGGTAATAACGCTTAGGCGGGGCAGACAGACGCAGGGCATAGGCGCGAAGCAAAGCGCATGGCTACAGGCTGGCCATGGGTTGGCGAGAGCCCAGACGGTGGCCGGTGTACGGGTCGTCGCAACGGGCTTCGAAGCGCGTTCGCAGTCCATGCATGCATTGGGAAAAGAACGTCCTGGCCGGTGTTCGGCTGGGGGAATTCATTCATCTAGGAACCATCATGAAGACCTTTGTGGCAAAGCCGCATGAAGTCAAGCGTGAGTGGTTTGTGATCGACGCGAAGGGCAAGGTCCTCGGTCGTGTGGCCAGCGAAGTCGCACACCGTCTGCGTGGTAAGCACAAACCCGAATTCACGCCACACGTCGATACTGGCGATTACATCGTCATCATCAACGCGGCGGAAATCGTCGTCACCGGGAACAAGGCGCAAGACAAGAAGTACTTCCGCCACACGACGTACCCGGGCGGCATCCGCGAGACCAACTTCGAAAAGCTGCAGCAGCGCTTTCCCGGCCGTGCCATCGAAAAGGCGGTCAAGGGCATGCTGCCGAAGGGTCCCCTCGGCTATGCCATGATCAAGAAACTGAAGGTGTACGCCGGTGCCGAGCATCCGCACACCGCCCAGCAGCCGAAGGCGCTGGAAATCTAAGGAATCGCCATGATCGGTAACTGGAATTACGGAACCGGCCGCCGCAAGACGTCGGTGGCGCGCGTGTTCCTCAAGAAGGGCACGGGCAAGATCGTCGTCAACGGCAAACCCGTCGACGAGTTCTTCGCGCGTGAAACCGGCCGCATGGTCGTGCGCCAGCCGCTCGAACTGACGGGTCACCTCGAATCGTTCGACGTCAAGGTCAACGTCCATGGCGGCGGCGAGTCCGGCCAGGCTGGCGCCGTGCGCCACGGCATCACCCGCGCCCTGATCGACTACGACGCCACGCTCAAGCCCGCCCTGTCGCAGGCCGGCTTGGTCACGCGTGACGCGCGAGAAGTCGAACGTAAGAAAGTCGGCCTTCGCAAGGCACGTCGGCGCAAGCAGTTCAGCAAGCGCTAATGTCCAGCAAAAAGGCCGCGAAAGCGGCCTTTTTGTTTGGGGACTGTCGCCGTGGTGGGGCGGCGGGGGCAGGGGTCGGGGCACATCGCCCACGTGCCGGGGGCACGGTCTTCCCACCAGGACAGGCCGCTGGCGGCGCAGGTTGGCCGCCGATGGTTCGGGGGCCACTGTCCTGAATCGATCCTCGGGGCCGCGCGGTGCGGCGATACAATCGAAATTCGTCCATTGGAACCAGCATCATGGCACAAGCATCCAGCACGCGCGTCAAGGTGGGTATCGTCGGCGGAACCGGATATACCGGCGTCGAACTGCTGCGCCTGCTGTCGCAGCACCCCCATGCGGAACTCACCGCCATCACGTCCCGCAAGGAGGACGGCATGGCGGTATCGGATATGTTTCCCAATCTGCGTGGCCGCGTGAAGCTGGCTTTCTCCACACCGGAGAACGCACCGCTGACGGATTGCGACGTAGTGTTCTTCGCCACCCCGCATGGCGTGGCGATGGCGCAGGCGCAGACGCTATTGGCGGCCGACACCCGCATCATCGACCTGGCCGCCGATTTCCGGCTGCAGGACACGGCGATCTTCGAGCGGTGGTACAAAATGCCGCATTCCTGCCCGGACATCCTCGCGGAAGCTGTCTACGGCATTCCGGAAATCAACCGCGCGCGCCTGTCGGGCGCGCGCGTGGTGGGCAACCCTGGCTGCTATCCGACCACGGTCGCGCTGGGCCTGGCGCCGTTGCTCGAAAATGGCGCCCGCCTGGTCGACGTTCAGACCCTGATCGCCGACTGCAAGTCCGGCGTGTCGGGGGCGGGCCGCAAGGCGGAAATCGGGACCCTGTTTTCCGAAGCCAGCGACAACTTCAAGGCGTATGGCGTACCGGGCCACCGGCATCATCCTGAAATCCTGGAGCAGCTCCAGCGCATGGCGGGCGGCAAGGTCGGCCTTACCTTCGTGCCGCACCTGGTGCCCATGGTGCGCGGCATGTTCTCGACCATCTACGCCCGCATCCTGCCCGACGCGCGGGGGACGGATTTCCAGGCCTTGTACGAGCAGCGCTACGCCGGCGAAGCCTTTGTGGACGTCATGCCGCCCGGCAGCCTGCCCGAAACGCGGTCGGTGCGCGCCTCCAATGACCTGCGCATCGCCGTCCACCGGCCCGACGGCGGCGATTTGCTGATCGTACTGGTCGTCCAGGACAACCTGGTCAAGGGCGCCGCCGGCCAGGCCGTACAGAACATGAATGTGATGTTTGGCTTGCCGGAAACCGCCGGACTGGGTCACGTGGCTGTACTCCCCTGATGGCTCAGGGGGAGGGGCGCGGTGCCGCGCCCATGCGGACGGACCTTGCATGACCGCCTTGTCGCCCCCGGGCGCGGGGCCGGCCGAACCTCGGGGCCGGCGCTGGCGCCCGATCTTTATCGGCGGCCTGTGCGTCGGCGCCGTGGTGGCGGCGGCCGTGGTCATCGGCGTGCGGCCCGCCTTGCCGGACGGCGCGATCACGGCCGACCAGGCGGCGGCGCTGCGGGCAAGGTTGGAGCAGGCCGAAACCCAACAGCAGGCATTGCGTGGCCAACTGGTCACGGCGGATGCCGAACTGGCCATCGAGCGGGCGGCCCGTCGGGCGCTGGAGGATAATCTTTCCGCCTTGCAGGTCCAGGCGGGCCAGTTGCGCGACCGGGTGGCCTTCTACGACCAGCTGCTGCCTGCAGGTCCCGCGGGAACGGTATCGATCCGTGCGGTGGAAATGACCCGCGTGCCGGCGGGCTTGCGCTACCGCGTACTACTGATGCGCAGCGCTCGTCCCGGCCTGCCGCCGTTCACCGGCGCACTCCATTTCATGGCAACTGGAACGCTCGTCGGCAAGGACGTGCGCATCCCGTTGGCGGCGCTGCAGGCGGCGCCGGATGTGCCGGTCGCGGTGGCCATCGACACTCCGGCGGATAGCAGGCGCCCAGGCGCTGAAACCCTGGAGCAGCCCGGGATTGCGGCGCAAGCCGCGTCTGCACCGATTACTTCGCTGCCTGCATCCACGCCGGAGCCCATGGCCGCCGGGGTGCCAGTGCAGGTGGACCAGTATCTGAGCACCGAGGGGATGCTTGCTCTACCGGAGGGGTTTTCCCCTTCAAGCGCCGACGTGAACGTCGTCCAGGATGGCGTCGTGCTGGCGACTCAGCAGGCGGCCGTGTCATTTTGAATCGGTCCTTCGCTGCGCTATAGTAGGACCATATTCAGGGCGTTTTCGATGCCCTACCGGATTTGCCCCACACGGGCAGGAGTCAAGACCATGAATGCCGTTACCGAAACCGTCGATCTGCAAGCGCCGCCGCCGGCGCCGATCGTTTTTACTGATGCCGCCGCCGCCAAGGTGAAGGATCTGCTGGCTGAAGAGGGCAACCCCGAACTGAAGTTGCGCGTGTTCGTACAGGGCGGCGGGTGCTCCGGTTTCCAGTATGGCTTCACCTTCGACGAAGTAATCAACGAAGACGACACCACCCTTGACAAGGCTGGCGTGCAGTTGCTGGTCGACCCCATGAGCTTCCAGTATCTGGTCGGCGCCGAGATCGACTACAAGGAAGACCTGGAAGGCGCGCAATTCGTCATTCGGAATCCGAACGCCACCACGACGTGTGGCTGCGGTTCGTCCTTTTCCGTCTGATCCCGGCGCGACCAAAAGACCCGCAATACCCGCAAGGGCCGGACGTCCATGACGGCCGGCTCTTTGTTTTTGCACATGGATTTCGGCCCTTCGCCAACGGCGTGGCCGTGATCCGCCGGGCGGCCACCAAAGCCCTCGAGGCGCGGCAAGCGCCCCCTGCGCCGCTTATGCGGGGTAGCAGGCGCCCAGGATGCGAGGCCCCCGCGCCCCGGTGACATCGGGCAGTCCCGCGGGAATCCGTTGGACGTGTGCGTAAGCCAACCACGCAAAGGCCAGCGCCTCCACCGACTGTGCCGGGATGCCGTGTGCGTCCGTCGGCGTCAGCGGACGATTCAGCGTTTCCGCCAGGTCGCGCATGAGCCCGCCGTTGCGGGCGCCGCCACCGCAGACCAGTACATCGCGCGTGTCGGGTGCTTCCCGGTCGATGGCTTGCGCGATGGTGACCGCGGTGAAGCGCTGTAGCGTCGCCTGGATGTCTCCCGGCGCCAGGCGCCGGCAATATCCTTCCCAGGCATTGAGGCGGCTATCCAGCCATGCCGCGTTGAACAGGTCCCGGCCCGTCGATTTGGGCGGGCGCCGGGTCAGCCAGGGTTCGCTGGACACCAGATAAGCCAGGATCTGCTCATCCACCTTGCCCGCGGCGGCGAACGCGCCGTCGTCGTCGTAATCCCTGCCCGTATGGCGTCGGCACCATTCGTCCAGCAGCATGTTGGCCGGGCCCGTGTCGAAGCCGATGATGGGACGACCCGGCGCCAGCAGGGTCACATTGGCAATCCCGCCAAGGTTCAAGACCGCGCGTGGCGCATCGCCGGCAAAGACGGCCGCATGAAAGGCGGGGACCAGCGGTGCGCCTTGTCCGCCGGCAGCCACATCGCGTGCCCGGAAGTCGGCGATCACCGCGATGCCGGTGCGTTCGGCCAGCAAGGCCGGCGCGTTCAACTGCACGGTGTAACCCAGGTCGGGCCGATGCCGCACGGTTTGTCCGTGCGCGCCGATGGCCGTGATCGCAGACGGGGGCAGTGCGGCATCCTGCAGCAGTTGCGCGGTGGTATCCGCGTAGCAGTGCGCCAGCGCCTGCGAAGCCAGCGACGCACGTCCCAGTTCATCCGGTCCGGACGCGTTCAGGGCCAGCAGGGTGGTGCGCAAGTCCGCCGGCATGGGCAGGCTGGCCTGGGCCAGGACCTCGGGGCGGGCGCCCGGCACGATTCGCGCCAGAACGCCGTCGATGCCGTCCATGCTGGTGCCGGACATCAGGCCGATATACATGCAGGCCGGCGTCGTCATGCTTACCTCGCCTTGGCGGGTTGGCGGCCAGGTTCAGTTGGCCGCTGCGCTGGCCAGTGCGGCGCCCGGCATGGACTGCTGGAACTGGGCCAGCATATTCAGTTGCTGCTTGTAGGCGGAGGATTCCTGGGCGAAGGCCACGGCGTCCTTGCCCTCCAGTTTCTGCGCCACGGGCAGGTCGACCGATAGCGGGTCCACCGGCTTATCGTTGATGCGGAATTCGTAGTGCAGGTGCGGCCCGGTGGCCCACCCCGTCGCCCCGACATAGCCGATCAGTTCGCCTTGCGTGACATGGACCCCCTTGCGGATACCGGGAGCGATGCGGCTTTGGTGGCCGTACAGCGTGGAATATTTGTTGTCGTGCTTGATGATCACCACATTGCCGTAGCCGCTTTGCGTGCCGGCGAACTCGACTACACCGTCCGATGTGCTGTGGATCGGCGTGCCTGTCGGAGCGGCGTAGTCCACACCCTTGTGGCCCGTCCAGGTCTTGTGGATGGGGTGCACGCGCATGCCGAAGGTGGAGCTGATACGGCTGAACTTGAGCGCAGTACGCAGGAAGGCGCCACGCAAGCTGGTGCCGTCGAAGTCGTAGTACGCGCCCGCGCCATTGCCGCCGCGGTCGAACCATACCGCTGTGTACAGCTTGCCCTGGTTTTCGAACTCCAGGGCCAGCACGCGTCCCGCGCCGGCGTAACGGCCGTCGTGCGACCGGGTTTCATAGACGACGCGGAATTGGTCTCCCTGGCGCAGAGTGCGCAGGAAGTCGATCTTCGAGCTCAGGATGTCGGCCATCTGCATGGTCACGGAATCCGGGACCCCGGCGGCGTCCGTGGCGGCAAACAGCGAGGACTCGATGGTGCCCATGGCCACGCGCACGTGCCGGTCGGTGTTCTCCGTCATCTCCTGGGCGGCGTAGCTGTCGCCCTTGGGCACGACCTCCAGGAAGCGCGTGACCACTTCGCCGTCGGAATCATTACCCGGGGTATGGACATAGCGCAGCCATACCAGATTACCGTCACCGTCCGTGGCGGCCTGTACCGAGCGCCCCGGGTACAGCTTGTAGATGCTGCGCGCCCCCGGATCGTGCGTCAGGAAAGCCTGCAGGGCATCGTTGTCCAGGCGCAGGCGCTGCAGAACGGCCGCCAGCGTGTCACCGCGGCGGATGCGGGTCTCGTTGATATAAGGGGCGGATGACGCGTCGCTGACCTTGAACTCATCCGGCGAGAGCGACATGACCTTCTCGATCATGCGCGTGGGAGGCAGTTCAGTCCGGTCGGGCTGCTGCACCATGCCGACGGCGGCGGCGGCAGCGAACAATCCTATCGCGGTAGCGAGGGCGGCCGCGCGGACGATTCGGGAGCGGCGGGAAGAGGGGGCAGGGATGGAAAGGGTGGCGGGGACTTCGGGCGCGGCGGCGCCGTTCCCCGTTTCTTGGGACCCTTGGATCATCGTGAATAAAACCTTGGGGCGTACGCCCCACATGACAGTTGCGTATGATTAGGGCGGTATCCTAGCCGATTCAGCTAGAATTTTCGACAACTTTTGTGATTTTTACCTCCTGCTGTCCTCTGTTCGCCTAGCCGTCCCCCAATATGCCCCAGACCGAAGCTCCCATCACCCCCGAGGTTGAAGCCGATCTCCGCGTTGCCAAACGCGGTTGCGACGAACTGCTTGTCGAATCGGAATTCGTCCGCAAACTGGCTCGCAGCCGCGCGACCGGGGTTCCCCTGCGCATCAAGCTGGGGCTGGACCCCACCGCCCCCGATATTCACCTGGGCCACACGGTGGTGCTGAACAAGATGCGCCAGTTGCAGGACCTCGGCCACACCGTCATTTTCCTGATCGGCGATTTCACCTCGATGATCGGCGACCCCAGCGGCCGCAACAGTACCCGTCCCCCATTGACGCGGGAGCAGATCGAATCCAACGCAAAAACGTACTACGCGCAGGCCAGCCTGGTGCTCGACCCCGCGCGTACAGAGATCCGCTACAACTCGGAGTGGTCCGATCCGCTGGGCGCGCGCGGCATGATCCAGCTGGCGTCCCGGTACACCGTGGCGCGGATGATGGAGCGCGAAGACTTCACCAAGCGCTTCAAGGGCGGGATACCGATCTCCGTGCACGAGTTCCTGTATCCCTTGATGCAGGGATACGATTCCGTGGCCTTGAAATCGGACCTGGAGCTGGGCGGGACGGACCAGAAATTCAACCTGCTGGTCGGCCGGGAGCTGCAAAAGGAATACGGCCAGGAGCCGCAGTGCATCCTGACCATGCCGCTGCTGGAGGGCACGGACGGCGTCGAAAAGATGTCCAAGTCCAAGGGCAACTACATCGGTATCTCCGAGCAACCGGAGTCGATGTTCGGCAAGCTCATGTCCATTTCCGATACGCTGATGTGGCGCTATTACGAGCTGCTGTCTTTCCGCACGCTGGAAGATATCGCGGCGTTGAAGGCCGCGACGCAGGCCGGGCGCAACCCGCGTGACGCCAAGGTCGAATTGGCGCAGGAAATCGTCGGCCGTTTCCATGGCGCGCAGGCCGGGCGTGACGCGTTGGCCGCCTTCGAGGCGCGCTTTCGGGACGGGGCCATCCCGGAGAACATGCCCGAGATCGCCATCGCCGGGGCGCCCCTGGGCATTCTGAAGATTTTGCGCGAGGCCGGCCTTGCCGCTTCGGGCGCCGAAGCCCAGCGCAACGTGGAGCAGGGCGGCGTGCGGGTGAACGGCGAAAAGGTGGAAGACAAATCGTTGCAATTGTCCGAGGGCCTGTATGTGATCCAGGTAGGTAAACGCAAGTTCGCGCGTGTTACCTTGAGGCCGTGAAGCGTATCTTCAGCGACGCAGACGACACAGAATTTCGGTACTTTTCAGGAGGCACGCCATGAAGCTCTCGAGCTTGTCTTTTTCCGATAACGAGTCCATCCCCGAGCGCTATGCTTTCGCGCGGATCGACCCCCAGTCGCACGTCGCCTTGGCTGATAACTTCAACCCGCAGTTCTCCTGGGATGAGGTTCCGGATGGAACCCAATCGTTCGCGCTGGTCTGCGTGGATCCTGACGTTCCCAGCAAGCCCGACGACGTCAACCAGGAGGGGCGTGAAGTGCCGGCCGACCTGGCGCGGGTGGACTTTTTCCATTGGGTTCTGGTGGACCTGCCCGCCAACATGCGCGAAATCGAGGAAGGTGCGTTCTCCAACGGGATTACGCCCCGCGGAAAGGGTGGCCCTCTGGCCGCGCACGAGGCCAGGCAGGGGATCAACGACTACACCAGCTGGTTCGCCGCCGACCGTGACATGAACGGCGATTACTTCGGGTATGACGGCCCGTGCCCGCCCTGGAACGACGCGCGGGTCCATCGCTATATCTTTACCCTGTATGCCCTGAGCACGCCGCGGGTGGAGGTGGAAGGCACTTTCAACGGCAAGCAGGTCCTCAGCGCCATCCAGGGCAAGATCCTCGCGCAGGCCTCGCTTACCGGCACCTATACCCTGAATCCGGCACTGGCGCCCAAGGTCATCGGGACCACCTCCGCCTGACCCCGGTCGCGCTGCCGGTTCGGCGCACGGGCCCGCCGTCCGGGGCCCGCCCCGGGCGGATCCTGCCGACCTTCCGTCCACGCCGGCTTATGCCGGCGTGCTGTTTTTATGGGGACGGCCTGCGCCCATCACGGCTCGATTCTCCTTCGGTATTGGGGGACCGCGTCACGGGCCCGCCCCGCTGCTGCATGAGCCAGGCTCACCTTGGTTATGAGCCGGCTTTCCATAAGCGCCTCGGCGCGCAAAAAAACCGCTGAATGGAGATTTTTCGGCCCCATCAGGGTCAAAAAGCGGGAGAACCGCACGGTAAACTATGGCCGATCCCGCGTTTCCGTTTTTTGACTCCGCTCAGGAACCTCCATGTTTGACCGCACCCGCACGATCTCCCAGGTTGACGAAGAAATCTGGTCCGTCATCCAGAAGGAAAATCAACGCCAGGAACAGCATATCGAGCTGATTGCCTCCGAGAACTACGCCAGCCCGGCCGTCATGCAGGCGCAGGGCACGCAGCTCACTAATAAGTATGCGGAAGGCTATCCGGGCAAGCGGTATTACGGCGGCTGCGAGTTCGTCGATGTGGCGGAGCAGCTCGCCATCGACCGTCTGAAGGAGTTGTTCGGGGCGGAGGCGGCCAATGTGCAGCCGAATTCCGGTTCCCAGGCCAACCAGGGTGTCTACATGGCCGTCCTGAAGCCGGGCGACACCGTGCTGGGCATGAGCCTGGCCGAAGGGGGCCACTTGACGCACGGCGCCGCGGTGAACGCATCCGGCAAGCTGTACAACTTCCTGCCCTACGGCCTGGATGCCGACGAGGTCCTGGACTACGGTCGCGTCGAGGCGCTGGCACAGGAGCACAAGCCCAAGCTCATCGTGGCGGGCGCGTCCGCGTACTCGCTGCATATCGACTTCGAGCGCATGGCGCGTATCGCGCGCGACAACGACGCCCTCTTCATGGTCGACATTGCCCATTACGCCGGCCTGGTGGCCGGCGGCGTGTACCCCAACCCCGTGCCCCATGCCGATTTCGTCACGTCGACCACCCACAAATCCCTGCGTGGTCCCCGCGGCGGCGTCATCATGATGCGCGCCCAGTACGAAAAAATCGTCAATTCGGCGATCTTCCCCGGCATCCAGGGCGGTCCCTTGATGCATGTGATCGCCGCCAAGGCGGTCGCCTTCAAGGAAGCGCTGCAGCCGGAATTCAAGGACTACGCCCACCAGGTCGTGAAGAACGCCAAGGTGCTGGCCGACACCCTGGTGCAGCGCGGACTGCGCATCGTCTCCGGCCGCACCGAAAGCCATGTCATGCTGGTCGACCTGCGCGCCAAGGGCATCACCGGCAAGGAAGCCGAAGCCGTGTTGGGCCAGGCCCACATCACGGTGAACAAGAACGCCATTCCGAATGATCCTGAAAAGCCTTTCGTGACCAGCGGGGTCCGGCTGGGTACCCCCGCCATCACGACGCGCGGTTTCAAGGAAGCGGAAACCGAACTCACCGCCAACCTGATCGCCGACGTGCTCGACGATCCCCGCAATGAAGCCAACATCGCCGCCGTGCGCGAACGCGTCAACGCGTTGACGGCGCGTTTGCCGGTTTACGGTTGAGCGGGCGCGGGCCTTAGCGGAACAACCAGGTGCGCTGCCCATTCTGCGGCCATGCCGATACCCAGGTGATCGACAGCCGGGTATCCGAGGAAGGCGACACCATCCGCCGGCGCCGCCGTTGCCAGCATTGCGACAAACGGTTCACCACCTACGAGCGCGTGGAACTGGTGATGCCGTCCATCGTCAAGCGTAACGGCAGCCGCAGCGAGTACGACCAGGGCAAGCTTCGCGCCAGCTTGTCCCTGGCGCTGCGCAAGCGCCCGGTCAGCACCGAGGACGTCGATGCTGCCGTGTCCCGCATCGAGGAAACCCTGCTGTCGAGCGGCAAGCGCGAAGTCCCTTCCGCGTATGTGGGGGAACTGGTCATGACGGAGCTGAAGAAACTGGATAAGGTGGCGTATGTCCGCTTCGCCTCCGTATACCGCAGCTTCGAGGACATCGGCGAGTTTATCGAGGCCATCCGGGAGATGCAGGGACCGCTGCTATCCGGCAAGCTGCGCAAGGACTGATGACCGACGACCTGGATCGACACTGGATGGGCCAGGCCCTGGCGCTGGCGCAGACCGTGCTCTACATCACCGCGCCCAATCCGCGCGTAGGCTGCGTTATCGTCCGCGATGGCCGTGTCCTGGGCCAGGGGGCGACACAACCGCCTGGCGGTCCGCACGCCGAGATCTGCGCCTTGCGCGACGCCGCCGCGCGCGGCGAATCCGTGGCCGGGGCCACGTTTTATGTGACTTTGGAGCCTTGCAGCCACTACGGACGTACACCGCCGTGCGTGGACGCCGTGGTCGCGGCCGCGCCGGGCCGCGTGGTGGTTGCCATGGGCGATCCCAACCCCCAGGTCAATGGCAGTGGGCTGGCACGGCTGCGCGCGGCCGGCATACCGGTCACCACCGGCGTCTGCTTTCAGGAAGCCTTGGAGTTGAACGCCGGTTTTGCGGCCCGCATGAGCAGGGGGACGCCCTGGACCTGGATCAAGATGGCGGCATCCCTTGATGGGCGGAGCGCCCTGCATAGCGGCATGTCCCAGTGGATAACCGGTGCCCCGGCCCGGGCCGACGGGCACGCCTGGCGTGCCCGCGCGGACGTCGTGCTGACCGGCATGGGAACGGTGTCCAAGGACGATCCGCAACTGACGGTGCGCGATGTCGCCGTACCGCGGCAGCCCCGCAAGGCGGTGGTCGACGGCCGGCTGCAGATATCCGAAAGCGCGCGCCTGTTCGACGGCGCGGAAGTATGGCTGTTCACCGCCCATGACGATCCCGTCAAGGCGGCGCGGCTGGCCCGTCGCAACGCGCGCGTCATCGTGCTGCCCGGCCCAGAGCCCGGGCGTGTCGATCTGGCCGCGATGATGCGCTGGATGGCCCGCAATCACGTCAACGAAGTCCATGTCGAAGCCGGTGCCGGCCTGGCTGGCGCGTTGCTCTCCGCCGATTGCGTGGACGAAATCGTTGCCTATGTTGCTCCAGTCCTGCTGGGCGACGCGCTGGGCATGGTCAAACTGCCCATGCTGTCGCATCTGGATGGCGCTCGCCGCTTCGATTTCGTGGATGTCCATGCCGTCGGTAAGGACGTCCGCCTGCGCGGCCGCTTCCCGGACCGCTGGCAGACCCTGCAGACTGCTGCCACGCCCCGCTAGCGGGTTCCGCCGTCAGCCGCTCATCCTTGCGGCGCGGGTATCCTTATCCCTATCAGGTCCGGGATGGTCCCGGGCGCGCCGTATGCGCATATGCAAGCGACGGCGCCACCGCACCCTGTAGAACCCATCAAGGAGTGTTTCATGTTTACCGGCATCGTCGCGGCAGTCGGCCGTATCGTGCAAGTGCAGCCCTACGCCTCTCCCGATGGAGGCGGCGGCGTACGGCTTCGGATCGACGCGGGCGGTCTCGATTTATCCGATGTTGCGATGGGCGATTCGATCGCCGTGCAAGGAGCCTGCATGACGGTGGTTGCCCTGCACGACCGCGCTTTCGACATCGATGTTTCGCGCGAAAGCCTGAAGTTGACGGTTGGCCTGGACCGCGAAGGGGAAGTCAACTTGGAGAAATCACTGCGGCTGGGCGACGCCTTGGGCGGGCATCTGGTGTCCGGTCATGTCGATGGACTGGGTCAGGTGGTGAGCTACGCAGCCGTTGGAGAATCGCGTGAATTGATCATCCGCGCGCCCAGGCAAATCGCCAAATACCTGGCCTATAAGGGCTCTGTTACGGTCAATGGAATCAGCCTTACGGTGAACCGCGTAATAGACCAGGTGGAGGGTAGTGACATCACCATTAACGTAATTCCTCATACCCAAAGCATGACCACGTTGCGTAACGTAAAGGTGGGCGACAAAGTGAACCTGGAGATCGACATGATCGCGCGATACGTCGAACGCATGATCACTTCATCCGAGTCCCCGGACGCCGGCGCCGCCCGTCAATCGTTCGCATGAGGCGCCCGTTTTGGTCCGCTGATTTTCCCGTTCATTTGCACCATGGAGAAAACCCACGCTAAAGCAAAAAACCCCCTTTAAATGGCGGTCCGCGCGGAACTTGTGACACATGTCGCCGGACTAAACAAGATGCCGTAAAACCTGTTGCGATAGCTGTGTGTGGGGAAAGCAACATAGCAGCGCTTTGAATCAGAATATGGTGATCTCTTCTGGCGACACGGAGCCATTTAGGGCACACAATGGAATGACGGAAGCGCTGCCAGCCCTTTTCTGATGTTGTTGGAGGTATCCCGATGCTGAACATCGTCGAAGGCTTCAAATCGCATTACGCCAGAGATCAGGAAACCGAGCTCTCGCTCGAGGAATATCTGAGCCTGGCGAAGCGCGACCCGATGGCATACGCCAGCCCCGCGGAACGCATGCTGGCCGCGATCGGCGAACCGGAAATCATCGATACGCGCAACGATCAGCGCCTGTCCCGGCTGTTTTCCAACCGGATCATCCGGCGCTACCCGGCCTTCAAAGAATTCTTCGGCATGGAAGACGTGATCGGGCAGATCGTCGCGTTTTTCAAGCACGCGGCGCAGGGTCTGGAAGAACGCAAGCAGATCCTCTATCTCCTGGGACCGGTCGGCGGCGGCAAGTCGTCCATCGCCGAGCGCCTCAAGGCGTTGATGGAGACCTACCCCATCTACGCGTTGAAGGGGTCGCCGGTGAACGAGTCGCCGCTGGGCCTGTTCAATCCGATCCGCTTCGGCGAGCAACTGGAACAGGAATACGGGATTCCCCGCCGCTATCTCAGCGGCATCATGTCGCCGTGGGCGGTCAAGCGCCTCAAGGAATTCGACGGCGATATTTCGCAGTTCCGCGTCGTGCGGCTGACACCTTCCGTGTTGCGCCAGGTGGCGATCGCCAAAACGGAACCGGGCGACGAGAACAACCAGGATATTTCTTCCCTGGTCGGCAAGGTGGACATCCGCAAGCTGGATCGCTATTCGCAGGATGACCCGGACGCCTACAGCTACTCCGGCGGCTTGTGCCTGGCCAACCAGGGGCTGCTGGAATTCGTGGAAATGTTCAAGGCGCCGATCAAGATGCTGCATCCGCTGCTGACGGCGACGCAGGAAGGCAACTTCAAGGGAACCGAAGGGTTCTCCGCCATTCCCTTCAACGGCACCATCCTGGCGCACTCGAACGAGTCGGAGTGGCAGACATTCCGCAACAACCGGCACAACGAGGCCTTTCTCGACCGCATCTATATCGTCAAGGTTCCGTACTGCCTGCAGGTATCCGAGGAAGTCTGCATCTACAGCAAGCTGCTGCACAACAGTTCCCTGGCGGAGGCGCCGTGCGCGCCGGGTACCCTGGACATGATGGCGCAGTTCTCGGTGCTTACACGCTTGAAGGAGCCCGAGAACTCCAGCATCTACTCGAAGCTGCGCGTCTACGACGGCGAGACACTGAAGGACGTGGACCCCAAGGCCAAGGCGCTGCAGGAGTACAAGGACTACGCCGGAACCGACGAGGGCATGACGGGCGTCTCGACGCGGTTTGCGTACAAGATCCTGTCCAGCGTATTCAACTATGACCAGACGGAGGTGGCAGCCAACCCGGTGCACCTGATGTACGTCCTGGAGCAGCGTATCGCACGCGAGGATTTCCCCGAGGAAACGCGGCGTCGCTACCTCGAGTTCATCAAGGGTTACCTGGCGCCCCGTTACGCCGAATTCATCGGCAAGGAAATCCAGACTGCCTACCTGGAGTCGTATTCCGAGTACGGGCAGAATATCTTCGACCGCTACGTCACCTTTGCCGATTGCTGGATCCAGGACGAGGAGTTCCGGGATCCGGAAACTGGCGAGAGTTTCGACCGTTCGGCGCTGAACGACGAGCTGGAGAAGATCGAGAAGCCGGCGGGCATCGCGAACCCGAAGGACTTCCGCAACGAGATCGTGAACTTTGTCCTGCGTGCCCGGGCCAATAACAGCGGGCGCAATCCGACGTGGACCAGCTACGAGAAGCTGCGCGAGGTCATCGAGAAGAAAATGTTCTCCAACACCGAGGATCTGTTGCCGGTGATCTCGTTCAACGCCAAGGCATCGGCGGAAGACAAGAGCAAGCACCAGAGCTTCGTGGAGCGCATGGTCGAGAAAGGCTATACCGAAAAGCAGGTTCGCCTGCTTTGCGAATGGTACTTGCGGGTGCGAAAGTCCTCCTGAGCGAGGTAATATGAATTCACTTATCGATCGGCGTCTCAACGGACGCAACAAGAGCACGGTCAACCGCGAGCGATTTCTGCGGCGCTACAAGACCCAGGTCCGGAAGGCAGTGCGGGACTTGATACGGGAACGTTCGATCGAAGAGATGGACCAGGGCGGTGAAATCAACCTCCCCACCCGGGACATCTCCGAACCGCGCTTGCGCCACGGCGAGGGGGGCGATCGGGAGATCGTCCACCCGGGCAATCGCGAATTCGCCAAGGGCGACACCATCGACCGCCCCGAAGGCGGAGGTGGCGCGGGCGGCAGCGGCGATCCGGGCGAAGACGACTCGGTAGACCAATTCACCTTCACTCTTTCGCGCACCGAATTCCTGAACTTCTTCTTCGAAGACCTGGAGCTGCCGCATCTGGCGCGTACGCAATTGGGCGAAGTCCACCAGAAGAAGTGGCAGCGGGCCGGTTACACGACGACGGGCGCTCCCAGTTCACTCAGTGTCGGGCGCACCCTGAAGGCATCCCTGTCGCGCCGCATCGCCCTGAGCCTGGGGGCGCGCCGCGAGCTGTCCGAGGCGGAGCAAGCCCTGGAGGAACTGGAACGCAAGGGCGCGCCCGCCGCCATGCTGGCGGCCGCGCGCGCCGAGGTCGAGGAATGCCGCGGCCGGCTCGCCCGGGTGCCTTTCCTTGACGAAATCGACCTGCGCTACCGGCACCGCGTGTCGGTATCGGTGCCCATGGCCCGCGCCGTCATGTTTTGCCTGATGGATGTATCGGGGTCGATGGACGAGAACAAGAAGGACCTGGCGAAGCGCTTTTTCACCTTGCTGTACCTGTTCCTGATGCGCAAGTATGAGCATGTGGACCTCGTCTTCATCCGCCATACCGACAATGCCGAGGAAGTGGACGAGGACACGTTCTTCCATGATCCCAAGAGTGGCGGGACGGTGGTGCTGTCGGCGCTGGAACTGATGCGCGACGTCATTGCGAAGCGGTACTCCCCCTCGACCTGGAACATCTATGCCGCGCAGGCGAGTGACGGCGACTCTTTCGGCGCCGACGCCGCGCGCAGCGCGCGTTTTCTGTCCGAACACCTGCTGCCCGGCGCCCGCTACTTCGCGTATATCGAAATCCACGATACGCACGACGTGCGCAAGAGCAGTCTCTGGGCCGAGTACGAGCGCGAGCCGGCCGAGCATTTCGTGATGCGCCGCATCTCGGAGCGCGGCGAAATTTTCTCGGTATTCCACGAGCTGTTCCGCAAGGAGGCAGCAGTATGAGCAACATCCTGAGCAGCCTGGAGGCGCCGCCCGCCGGCCGGGCGGCCGCACCCATTTCGCGGGGGTCGGAGTGGACCTTCGACCTGATCCGCCAGTACGACGAAGCCATTTCCCAAGTTGCGGCGGAGTTTGGTCTCGATACCTATCCCAACCAGATCGAGATCATCACCTCCGAGCAGATGCTGGACGCCTACGCCTCCGCCGGCTTGCCGGTCGGATACCCGCACTGGTCGTACGGCAAGGAATTCATCCGTAACGAGCAGGCCTATCGGCGCGGCGCGCAAGGCCTGGCGTACGAGATCGTCATCAATTCGAACCCCTGCATCTCCTACCTCATGGAAGAGAATTCCATGGCGATGCAGGCGCTGGTGATCGCGCACGCTTGCTACGGCCACAATTCCTTCTTCAAGGGCAATTACCTGTTCCGGCAGTGGACGGACGCGGACGGCGTGCTGGATTACCTTGTCTTCGCGCGCAACTACGTCATGGCATGCGAAGACCGCTACGGCATCGAGGCCGTGGAGGAAATCCTTGATTCATGCCACGCGTTGTCGTCGCACGGCGTGGACCGCTACAAGCGGCCCAATCCGGTCTCGTACAAGGAAGAGGCGCAGCGCATTGCCGAGCGCGAGGAATACCAGCGCGTGCAGTACAACGACCTTTGGCGCACGGTGCCCAAGACCGAGCAGCCCGGGACCGAAAAGCGCCAGGTCTTTCCGGCCGACCCTGAAGAAAACATCCTGTACTTCATCGAGAAGTACTCCCCCAAGCTGCAGACCTGGCAGAAAGAACTGGTGCGCATCGTGCGCAAGGTCTCCCAGTACTTCTATCCGCAGATGCAGACCAAGGTCATGAACGAAGGGTGGGCCACTTTCTGGCATTACACCTTGCTGAACCGGCTGCACGAGAAAGGGCTGGTCGATGACGGCTTCATGATCGAGTTCCTGCAAAGCCACACCAATGTGGTGTGCCAGCGCGGGTTCGACCAGCGTGGCTACGGCGGTATCAACCCGTATGCGCTCGGTTTCGCGATGATGCAGGACATACGGCGCATTTGCGAAAACCCCACCGAAGAGGACCGGCGCTGGTTCCCCGACATCGCGGGTGGCGACTGGCAGAAGACGCTGGACTTCGCCATGCGCAACTTCAAGGATGAATCCTTCATTTCCCAGTACCTGTCGCCCCGGTTGATACGGGAATTCCGTTTGTTCGCCATCGCGGACCATGAGGAAAACCCGCAATTGGAAGTGGTCGCCATACACGACGACGAAGGGTACCGGCATGTGCGCAAGCTGCTCGCCGAACAGCACAACCGCGACAACCTCGTGCCGGATGTGCAGGTGGTGCGCTATCACCGCGACTCGGATCGGTCGTTGGTGCTGCGGCATCAGCAGACCCGTGGCCGCCCACTGGTGCCGGAAGACGCCGACCAGGTGATGAAGCACCTTGTACGCCTGTGGGGGTTCAAGGTCCGCATGGAAGAGACCGATTCCAACGGACAGACCTTGGCGTTCAGGGAGTTGTCGCCCTGACAGCCTGAATCAAGACCGTCGGATCGCCGGTACGCGATGCGGGGGGCATGCCCCCCGCTTTCTTTTGTGTTGGCAACCCGGGTTTGTCCTTAATTGGTACTGGCCACGGTAAGGGTAAAGAATCAGTCGCCGGTGTTTAAGATTTACCGATAAATCGTTAACATTCGGTTTTCCTTTTCTGTCGTATCCCTTTGCCTACGCCTCCAGATACGGTTTTGCCGCTGCTCATGCTGCGCGGTGTGTCGGTGGACTTCCCGACCGAGGACGGCATCTTCCGCGCCGTCGACGCGCTGGATCTCGACGTGTACCCGGGCCGTACCTTGGCCATCGTCGGGGAATCCGGTTCCGGCAAGTCGGTGACGTCCATGGCCATCATGCGCCTGACGGACTATACCGGTGGGCAGATCAATGGCGGCAGTATCGTCCTGCGCAGCAAGCAGGGCCACGAGGTCGATCTTACGCAGGCGTCGGATGACACGATGCGGGCCATTCGCGGCAACGACGTGGCCATGATCTTCCAGGAACCGATGACGTCGCTGAACCCGGTCTTCACGATAGGCGACCAGGTCACCGAAGCCATCATCCTGCACCAGAAGCTGTCGCGCGCGGCGGCACGCCAGGCCGCTCGTGGCTTGCTGGAGAAAGTGCGGCTGCCGGACGCGGAGCAGATGCTGGATCGCTACCCGCACCAGCTTTCAGGCGGCATGCGCCAGCGCGTGATGATCGCCATGGCGCTCTCGTGCAAGCCACGGCTGCTGATCGCCGACGAACCCACCACGGCGCTGGACGTGACCATCCAGGCGCAGATACTCAACACCATACGTGAACTGCAGCGCGACCTCGGCACGGCGGTCATCTTCATTACCCATGATATGGGCGTGGTCGCGGAGATGGCCGACGATGTCATAGTCATGCTGCGCGGTCGCAAGGTGGAGCAGGGGCCGGTGGCGCGTATTTTTGGTGCGCCGGAGCATCCCTACACCCGCGCGCTGCTGGCCGCCGTGCCGCGGCTGGGCGCGATGACGGGGCGCGATCTGCCCGTGCGCACGCCCCATGTCGTGCTGGAGGACGGGCAATTACGCGAAGTCGGCGCGACCCATGAGCAGGACACCGCGGATTACGGCACGCCCTTGCTGAGTGCCCGCGCGCTGACCACCCGATTCGATGTGGGCCGCGGCTTCCTGGGGCGCGTGACGCATCGCGTCCACGCCGTCGAAGGCGTCAATTTCGATATCTATCCCGGTGAGACGCTGGCACTGGTTGGCGAATCCGGCAGCGGCAAGTCGACGATCGGCAAGACGTTGCAGCAATTGGTCGAGCCCACGTCGGGACAGGTGCTGTACCGCGGGCGCGATATCTTCACGATGGACGGGGCTGGGCGGCGGCGTTTGCGGCAGGAGATCCAGTACATCTTCCAGGATCCGTACGCATCGCTGGATCCGCGCAAGACGGTAGAGTTCAGCATAGCGGAACCCATCGTCACGCATGGCCTGCTGCATGGGGATGCCGCGGTCGCCAGGCGCGTCGCGGAGCTGCTGGAGCAGGTCGGCCTGCAACCCGAACATGCGCGGCGCTATCCGCACGAATTCTCCGGCGGCCAGCGCCAGCGTGTCTGCATCGCACGGGCCTTGGCCAGCAATCCCAGCCTTATCATCGCGGATGAGTCGGTCTCCGCCCTGGATGTTTCCATCCAGGCACAGATCCTGAACCTGCTGATGGATCTGCAGAAGGACCGTAAGCTGTCCTATCTGTTCATCACGCACGATATGGCCGTGGTGGAAAAGGTCAGCCACCGGGTCGCGGTGATGTACCTGGGCCAGATCGTCGAAATGGGCAGCCGGCGCCGGATCTTCGAGTCGCCGCAGCATCCGTATACGCGCAAGCTGTTGGCTGCCGTTCCGGTGGCCGAGCCGGGTCGGCATATCGATACCACGCTGCTCTCCGGAGAGATTCCGAGTCCGGTACGTCGCGTGGGCGACGCGCCGCGCATTGTGCCGCTGGTGGAGATCGCGCCGGGGCATCTGGTTGCGCAACCCGCGTGAAACGGCTCAGGTCCGTCATGCAGAGAATTTCTTCATCATCATCGAATAAGCAACCGTCCCGGGAGGCGACCATGTTTACCTTCACCAAAAATGCCCGTGCGCTCGGCGCAGCGCTGGCCCTCGGCAGTGCACTGGCCGTGGCGGCACCCGTGCAAGCTGCGGGTACCCTCACCGTGGCGGTCACGCAGGATGCAGGAAGCTGGGACCCGATCGATACCTTCGTGACGTGGTGGGGCTCCGTGGGCAGCAATCTGTTCGACGGCCTGACGATGCGCGGCGCCGACATGAAGCTGCAGCCGGGCCTGGCGACCAGCTGGGAGTTCCTGGATAACGACACCCGGATCCGCTTCAAGCTGCGCGAGAACGTCAAGTTCCATGATGGCGAGCCTTTCGATGCCAATGCCGTCAAGTTCACCTTCGATCGCCTGCTGGGCGCCGAAGGCGCCAAGGGGCCGCAACAGTCCAACTACAACTCCATCGACAAGATTGTCGTGGTGGACGACCATACCGTGGACTTCCTCATGAAACGGCCGGACCCGGTCATCCTGACGAAACTGGCCGGTTACGGCGGCATGATCGTGCCCCCGAAATACATCCAGGACAAAGGCGAGGCCTATTTCAACGAGCATCCCGTCGGCACAGGTCCGTTCAAGTTCGTCGAATACAAGCCCAAGGTCAGCCTGACGCTGGCGCGCAACGACGACTACTGGGGCGGCAAGCCCAAGCTGGACCAGGTGGTGTACCGCTTCGTGTCGGAGCCGGCCACGCAGGTGGCCGAGTTGCAGGCCGGCCGTGTCGATATCGCCACCGCCGTGCCCCTGGGTCTGGTCGACACCATCAAGAAGTCGTCCAACGCCACTATCGTGAGCACCAGCGGGCCCGGTACCGTGGTTGCCCGCTACGACACGTCGCGCGGCATCACCAAGGACCGCGACGTGCGCCGCGCGCTCATCATGGCGGTGGACCGCGACGCCATCATCAAGCAGCTGCTGCTGGGCTATGCCAAGCCGATCGCCAGCTTCCAGGGTGACTTGTCGTTCGGCTACGACCCCGCGCTCAAGCCCTTGCCGTTCAACCCCGCCGAAGCCAAGAAGCTGCTGGCCAAGGCCGGGGTCAAGCCGGGCGCGGCGCTGCAGCTCGACATCCGCGGCAGCGATACGCAGTTCCGCGAGGTGGCGCAGGCCATCGCCGGCTACCTGCAAGGTGTGGGCATCAAGACCACGATCAAGCCCTACGAAACGCCGGTGCTGATCAACGACATCATCCCGCAGGGCAAGACGGGCGAGCTGTGGCAGATGTATTGGGGCGGCTGGACCTACGACTACGACAATACCGCCTACCTGATGTACCACAGCGGACAGAAATGGAATCCCTATGACAAGGACGCCAAGCTGGACGCCATGCTCGATGCGCAGCGCAATACGTACAAGACGGACGAACGCCAGAAAACCCTGCGCGAAATCGCCGCCTACGTCGCGGACCAGGCCCTGGAGATGCCGCTGTACGCGCTCGATACCGTCGTGGGCGTGAACAAGCGCGTCAAGAACCTGACCGTGCCGGGCGACATCCGCTTCCGTTTCGTCGACGCCAGTGTCGAATAAGTCTTCGCAACCCGTCGCGCGCCCCGCCAATAACGGGGCGCTCCCCGTATGATCGGATTCCTTATCAAACGCGTGCTGCAGGCCGTCTTTGTGGTGCTGGCGGTGACCTTGCTCGTATCCTATGCCGTCCGCATGACGGGCGACCCGGCCATCATGCTGAGCCAAGGCGCAGGCAGCGTCACCGAGCAGGACTTGCAGAACATACGGCAGGCCCTGGGGCTGAACCGGCCATTCTCGGTGCAGTACCTGTCGTACATGCAAGGCATCCTGACCGGCGATTTCGGCCGCAGCTTCATGGGCGGCACGTCGGTGTCGCAACTGATTGGCGATGCGCTGCCCGCCACGCTGCTGCTGGCCTTTGTCTCGCTGGCGTTGTCCCTGCTGATCTCCATTCCCCTGGGCGTGCATGCCGCCGTGCACAAGGGCAAGGCCAGCGACCAGGTGATACGCATCCTGTCGCTGGTGGGGCTGTCCTTTCCGAATTTCTGGCTGGCGCTGATGCTGGTGCTGTTGTTGTCCATCACCTTCCCGCTGTTGCCGCCTTCCGGCTGGGACGGGCCGATCAGCCTGATCATGCCGTCCTTGACCATGGCCGTAATCCTCAGCGCCACCAATGTGCGGCTGGTGCGCACCACGATGCTGGACACTCTTTCGGCGCAGTACGTGATGGTGGCGCGCAGCAAAGGCTTGCGCGAACGGGTCGTGCTCTACAAGCACGCCTTGCGCAACTGCGCGATCCCGCTGATTACCTACATGGGCTTGCAGTTTGGCGGCCTGATCGGCGGCATCGTGGTCATCGAAAAGGTTTTCAACTGGCCCGGCATGGGCACGCTGGCCTTCGACGCCATCGGTGCGCGTGATTATCCCGTCCTGCAAGGCACGGTGACTGTGCTCGCCCTGGTCATCATCATCGTCAACCTGCTGGTCGATATCGCCTACGGCATTGTCGACCCGCGTATCCGCATCCGATGAATCCCATGCAAACGACGTTGACCAAGACCGCGGCCAAGGGGCGCTCGCGCAACCGTTTCCGCTCCCTGGAATTCGTGCTGGGGGTGGTGCTGACCGCCGCCATGGTGCTGGCCGTGCTGCTGTCGGGCTGGTTGTTTCCGGACGGCGGCGAAGGCATGGACCTGGCCGCGCGCCTGACGCCGCCGTTCCAGAGCCTGGCGCATGTCCTCGGTACGGACCCGCTGGGCCGCGACGTGCTGGCCCGCGTGGTGGTGGGCGGGCAGATCTCGCTCACGGCGGGCTTCGTGTCGGTCGTCTTCGGTGCGCTGCTGGGCACCATCATGGGCCTGGTCGCCGGCTACTACCGTGGCGTATGGGACGTGATCGTGATGCGTTTCGCCGACGTGCAACTGGCCTTGCCCTTCATCCTGGTCGCGATTACGTTCATTTCGATCCTGGGTGGCGGGCTCTTCAATGTAATTTTCTTCATGGTCATTTCGCAATGGGTCCAGTACGCCCGGCTGGTGCGCGGGCAGGTGCTGGCCTTGCGCGAGCGCGAATTCGTCCAGGCGGCGCGCGCCTTTGGCGTACGCGACCTGGCCATGATGCGGCATCACATCGTGCCGAATCTGCTGGGGCCGCTGATCATCCTGATGGCGTTGAACGTGGCCAACAACATCCTGCTGGAAAGCAGCCTGACCTTCCTGGGGCTGGGCGTGGACCCGACCATCCCGAGCTGGGGCGGCATGCTGGCCGACGGACGCACCTATTTGCAGACGGCGTGGTGGATCAGCGTCTTCCCGGGACTCGCCATCATGCTTACCGTATTGGGACTGAACCTGCTGGGCGACTGGCTGCGCGACCGTCTCGATCCCACCGGAAAGGTATAAGGCCATGACAGTGTTGCTGGACAGGACTTTCGATCGCACGCTGGACGTCTGGGTAAGCGAGTTCGAACGCGAGGAGTATCGAGGCGCGCGCGTGCAGGCGTGGTTGTTCGAGGACGAGGCGGCGCGCCGCGCCGCTGAACGGCGGCTGGCGGCGGCGGGTGTCAGCGCCGTTTTCCGCAGCGCCTACAAGCCGCTGCTGCACTTCTTCCTTGAAGAAGCCGACCTGGACGGCCTGGACTCCGTGTCCGTGCGCTATCCCGTGCGTGAGGAAGCCGTGCCGCGCCGTTTCACCTTGGAGGCTTATCCCCTGGCCGGCATGCTGCGCGATGTCGATGTGAGCTTCGTGGCGGGAGATGCGGATCTGCATTACGTTGTCGAACTGCGATACACCGACGGCCGCAGCGAAACGGCGCGCGTGTTCGCCCCCAACCAGGTGGTGGAGGACCATGCCGGCGTCGTCAACCTGTCGCCTACCGGTTGGGTGCGCGTGGATGGCCGCGCCGACGGCGTGGCCATGGATGAAGCCAGGCCCACGGATGTTGCGTCGGTGTTCGCCGCCATTGTGGAATGCGTGCGGGGACATGAATGGGGCGCCACGGAGCCCTATTTTGAGCGTCTGGATATCCGCGTCGACCTGCCGGGCATCGAACGGGAGCTGGCCTACGAAGACGAGGTGGTGAGCACCCCTGAGGCCTTGCACGAGGATCTCTACTTCGGCCTGCTGGAAGTTTTCCAGCGGCACTCGGGTCGGCCCCTGGGCAACCGCGGCCTGCAGCCCGGCCAGATCGTGCCGGATGTGCGCCAGGTAGACGGGCCGTCCCGCGTTCGTGTGGAGACCGTGGCCTTCCCAGCGCCGGCGGCGATCGTACCGGACGGCGCGGGCAAGCGCCTGGACCAGGCGGATGGCCCACTGTCCTTCAGCCGCATCGCGCACGAAATGGCGCTGGTCGGCGGGGAGCCGTTCACCGTGCAGACGCGCCAGGGCCGGCCGGTGCTCTGCACCTACATCAAGGGCGAACAGAAGCCCGTGGTGATTTCCGGCGGCCAGCACGCGAACGAGACGTCGGGCGTGGTCGGGGCATTGCGCGCCGCGCATATCCTGAAGAATCGCCCCGGCGCCCATTTCGCGCTATTCGCCTCCGAGAACCCGGATGGCTATGCGCTGCATCGTGAATTGTGCGCGCACAACCCCCGCCATATGCACCATGCCGCGCGCTATTCCGCGCTGGGCGACGACCTGGCTTATCGCGAGCGCGCACCCTGGTTCGAACGCGAGGCGCGCCGCAAGGCCTTCGAAATGACGGGCGCCGAGCTCCATATCAACCTGCACGGCTACCCCGCCCATGAATGGACGCGGCCGCTTTCCGGCTACCTGCCGCGCGGGTTCGAGCTCTGGACGATACCCAAGGGCTTCTTCCTGGTGCTGCGCCACCATCCCGGCTGGGCCGCCAAGGCCAAGGCGCTGCTGGAGCATGTATCTGCCGAACTGGCCGCGAAGGTCCCCGGACTGGTCGAATTCAATGCCCGCCAGATGAAGATGTTCGAAACGCATGCCTTGCAGCGCGGCTTCGAGGTGATGAACGGCATCCCTGTGCAGCGCACCGAAGGGGTGGGCGAGGACGTGCCGCTGTCGCTGATTTCGGAGTTTCCCGACGAGACGGTGTACGGCGACCGCTTCCGCTTCGCCCATACCGTGCAGACGGAGACGGTACTGGCCGCTGTCGAGGCGTATCTGTCCCTGTAGGACAGCCGCCAAGGAAGTCTGCTAGAATCGCGGATTGCCGTTTTGCGCGTCCGTTTGTAGCAGGGCGCGGATGGGCTGGAGCGCCGCCTTCGAGCTGTTATTCAAGCGAGTAGGGGCGCCTGGTACCAGGAGTGGGATGATGGGTATTCCCCGTGTCCCCGAGCGAAACCGGATCAGGACAGGTGGCCGAGCGGTTGAAGGCGCACGCCTGGAAAGCGTGTATACGTCAAAAGCGTATCGGGGGTTCGAATCCCCCTCTGTCCGCCAGTAACATTTGGTTGCGTTCAGTCGCGGCCACTATCCCGCTAAAGCCCGCAAGTTGCGGGCTTTTTTCGTTTCAGTGGCCCCTCGGCGGGGGTACTTTTGCGGGTATTTCAAATAGACGTCGTCATAGTGCAAAAGTACCCGCACATAAGGCGTGATGCGTTGATTGGGTGATATGGGAGCGTTTTACTGCCGGTCCGAACGTCTGGTCACGACGGGCCTTTACAGGCGGCTTATGCAACGACTCGGATCGCTGGGTTTTCCACTGTGCAGACGTTTCTATGAAATGGGTCTTGTTAAGTCATCAACTCAAGAACCGCACTCATCTCCATAAACGTCGGTACCGGCCCCGCAGCTAGTCACGAGATAAGCGAAATTGCGATGCACTAGTATTGATGTATCCAAGAGATCGTCGAAATACGTTGAGGGGGCAGCGCTTCGAGGGTGACCGCAACTGATCGACCATGCCAGGCCACAAGCCGGCTTGTTGTCGTAGCGGTGACTTCGTGCACCCGTTCGGGATCTAGGAAATGTATGCTGAGTCCCATGGAATACTCTCCAGGACAAACAGGAAGAATCAGGTCATCAGCGATTTTTCCGGCCCTTCCCTTCGTTGCCGCCGACAATTTGGACACAGACTTCGACACGATCTTGGCCCAAGGCATCCAACCATCTTGACGAACGGTGAGGTCTACATCGCCGATGCCAAAGAAGGGCTTTTTGCCTTTGCCTTTGGTCAAGTGAAATGTGCCTGGGGGATGAAATGTAAGGTGAGCGGAACCAATCGGCTTCAGAGCTTTTGGATCGTGTGCGATGATGTACTGAATGGCTTGGCGGTTGAACGCGCTCCATACCCCATGGTGAACATCCATGTCGGGCGGTATAAAGGCGCGGTCATTCAGTCCGACCGAGATTGAGCCGTCTTTCTGAAAATTGATCCATGCAAATTGCGCTATTCCAGCACTCCTCTCAGCGCGAACCCGCAGCATATATTCTGGCAAGGTCACCTCCTATTCATATTGGCTATAAATCTCCGAGAGATAAAAATATCGCTAATTAGGCAAATTTCAGCACCCAGCTGCAGATAGTCGTGAGTGGGCACCAAGCATAGTGAAACCTTTAAGCGGCGAGCCGGGATACATGCATATCTACGTGGATATCCGCATAGGGGCATGACAGCGCGCCGGTTTCGGAGCGTTCGATCAGCCCCAGTTCGACCAAGGCAGTGGCATCGTCATGCACGCGCTTTACATCTCGGCTTAGACGGCGAGCGAGTTCTCGCACACCGATGCTACCAGCACCCTGCAATTCGGCCAGCATTGTCCAACGGTTCGACGTGAGGCGGGAAAAGAACGCGGCGGGTGTCTCGAAATTCAGCGTTTCACCCTGATAAGTACCTCTCTTCATACCCTTGGTAGCCGCTACGCCCGCTTCGCGCAGTGCGGCTGCCCAATCGCGCCGGGTGGTAATGGTCAGGTTTCGTTCCATGGTCATTTTCTCCGACTTACTTCAGCAATGAAGTCTTCGATCAACTGTTCGACGCTGACGAATGTGTAGGGAAGTTGGTCGCCGTCGAGGTGGCAGTGATCGCCCTTGCCCCGCTCGTTGTCGTAGCCGACCACGCGCGTATCGTCCGCGATGTACACCAAGCGGTATTTGTAGAGATGTTCCGATGGCGGAACAGGCGAGGGAAGCTTCCAAACGATCATCTCGATGATGCCATCTTCACCGACGGACTTGAACTGGTGAATGAGTTCGGCCTTCATGTTGTCAATTTAGCCAACAAGCCGTGGTGTTGTCAATATGGACAACGCGATCCAACCTGCGCCTTCCGGCTATGTCGTCAGTTGCGCGCAGCCGGCAAGAATAGCGGCTCCCCTTCGCCCAGATGGATGACGTGCAGCCGCTTCGGCCCGTTCTGATCATCGGTTAGCCACTTCCATTCGTACCAACCGTCGCCGGAACAATCGTCCGGCCGTTTTGCTTCATCAGCCAGGCCACGGCCAGCGGTCGGCGGCGATGGTCTCGATCTTGGTATTGCTAATCGCCGGCTTGCGCCAGTTCGCCGGCTTGCGCCAGTTCGCTGGCTTGTAATCCCAGAAGCACGTTAGGACCGCGCCGTGGCGCTAGGTCGAATCCCGCCGCTGCGATCCCAAACCGAATAGCGACGTTCGAGGAGTTGGTACTGTTCTCCCAATTCGGAAATCGCTGCGCTGAGTTCAGGCGTCGTGCCGGCGAGTTCTTCGTGGGATCCAAACGTGATCAGCATAGTCAGAAAGGTGAGAATTAACGCGATCGGCGTATCTTCTGGAACGCAGCGAAAGGAAACGCGGTCCGAACCATTGCCTTCGATGAAGTACAGGTCTGATGCGGTTATCGATGGGTGAGAGGCAATATGCGAAAGGTATCTGTAAAAGCTGTTGTAGAGGTCAAGCAAGCCCGCTCGGCTTGCCATGTTCTCTACTAGTATTGCCTTAGCCCCATCAAGGTCTTTCACGAAGCTCTTGAGGCCGGCGTGGTGTTCATCAAGTGCCGCTGATGGCACCCTTGTAAGCGCACTAGCCAGCTTTCCCCGCGAAGCGAGATCGTGTTGTGCTAGTTCTTCAGTCGTCACCGTATTCTTCGCTAGCGCACAAATGACAAACGATGTCTCCATAAGGCTACGGGTGAGCACCATCGCTTCAACCGGCAGTCCTCGTTCGACGAGCATCACGATCGCTTGGAAATGCGCCACGCTACGAGCGAGCAGTGTCGCGCCCACGAGCTCACGATTGCGGCGCGCTGCTTGCAGCCGCTCTGTGAGCTGCATCCCCACGCGGGAGAATGAGTAGGCGAGCTCAAAAAGATCGCCGTACCTAGCCTTTTGCTGTTCGGCTATCGTGCCCTCGGTTTCGAGGAAGCCTTCGATGGAGAACGGCATTGACGCCTCTCAAGGGCTGAGAAATTGGCAGAATGTTACACCCCTGCTACGCAAGCCTGTGGCCCCCATATAACGCGTGGTCCTTCGATCACCGAAAGCGAAAGATGCCGCGGGTATTTTTGCGGGTATTATTGATCTGCGAACTGAACAGGCGCCCAAAACACGCCACATTGCGACAAGTGTATCGAGTCCCCTCTGTCCGCCAAAATGTTCAATAAAATCAATAACATGGCTGATATTGGCTGCCAGCGTCTCCCTATGCCGTGAGCCGGAAGACGTGCATATCGACATGGATGTCCACGTAGGGGCATGACAACGCGCCGGTCTCCGACCGCTCAATCAGCCCGAGTTCGACCAGTGCGGTAGCGTCATCGTGCACACGTTTCACGTCACGGCGATGGATTGCCATCGCTGGGCGATCTGCTGCCATGGGCACGGGACTTATCCCTCTTGGGCAACCTGCCTCAGTGCCTGCTCGAACGCCTCGGGCGGCTGGCCGCCCGACACCAGATACTTGTCGTTGAGAATCACCGACGGCACTGACGTAATGCCACGATCTAGCCACAGCGTTTCGTTCTGGCGCACCTCGTCGACATAGCGATCCGACGCCAGCACTGCCCGCGCCTGCGCTTCGTCCAGGCCCGCATCAGCGGCGGCCTTCGCGAGCACCTCGGCGTCGCTGGTGTCCAGGTTCTCGTAGTGATACACCTCCAGCAGGCGCTTTTTAAGCGCCGTCTGGCTGCCCTGGTCCTGCAGACCAGCCCAATGCAGCAGACGGTGCGCGTCGAAGGTGTTGAACGACCGGTTGTCTTCCGCCATGCGCACCTTCATGCCAACCGCCGCGGCGCGTTCAGAGATCACCCGGCGGTTGGCCTGCACCTGCTCGCGGGTGTAGCCGTACTTGGCCATCAGGCGCTCGATGGTGTTCTGCCCACCTTTGGGCATGTCGGGATTCAGTTCGAACGGCTGGAAGCGCAGTTCGACGTCGGCCGCGCCCTTCACGCGATCGATGGCGGTCAGCAGGCCGCCGAGGCCTACGGCGCACCAGGGACAGGCAACGTCGGACACGAAATCGATAGTGATCTTGGGCATGAACATCTCCGGGCGGATTTTACCTAGGGTAGAGCAAAGCGTGCTGGTGTCACGCAATGTCCCTGAGCCCGCCAGGGACACCGCCTCGACAAGTCCATGCGCGCCTCGACGCGTCCATGCGCCTGGCGCGCATCCAGACAGGCGTCTCCATTGGGAAGAGGTCATGTGCGTGGCCGATTCGACGGTCTCGATCTCGGCATTGTTGCCTGGGTCGCGTAGCATCGCCCGGAAGTCCATTGGTCCATCGGCTTTTCGGGACATCGATAACTGGCAGTAGCGTCCCGTCAGGTCAAGCCTGCAGCAGATGCCTAATGCCGGCCGCCTCGAAGCCGTCCGGCATTAGGCATCAGGAGCCTGCGACTTCCGGCAGTTTGGCGATCACCTTGATTTCGAATTGGAACCCGGACAGCCAAGTCACACCGACGGCGGTTGCCGTTGGATACGGCGCCTCGCCCCAGTATTCCGCAGCTACCGCCCAGGCGCGCTCAAAGTGGGTGTCCGGATTCACCATGAACACGGTCACATCAATGACGTCGCAGAAGCTGCAGCCGGCCGCGGCCAGGATGGCGTTCAGATTCCGGAACGCCAGGCGTACCTGTTCATCGAAATCCGGCTCAGGCGAGCCATCGGGCCTGCTGCCGACCTGGCCGGACACGAACAGCAGGCCGTTGGCGCGGATCGCGGGGGAATAGCGGTGGAGGTCGTACAGGGCGTGGGGGTTAGGCGGGCTGACGACGTCGCGGGTGGTCATAAGAGGCGTTCCTTGCAAAACGATTGAGAACACGCCCACTGTAGGGTCTCAAGGGATGCGGATAAACCGTCAGTCCGCAGAATCACTGTTTGCATCAGCCAACCAATAGACGGTCGATGGATCGATGCGCTCCTGCAGCCCTTCGCCCGCGTGGTGGCGACCGGCCGGCGAGCTATCGCCGCCCAACGAGCGAGAACACCGTACTGCCAGGCGGGCCATCGCTAGCTTCCATCTAATCTACTTTGCCTGCTCAGGGACAAGAGTCGTCTGCGGCGGATAGGTTCGGGGGCAAGCGCGCGCAGCTTGCGGCCAACGTCGGTCTGGAAATCAAAATAAAAGACCTGTTTTCAAGTCAATGCCCGATTGGAGCGGTCAATATGCTTTCCACCTGACGTGTCGATTGTTTTGTGTGTTGCCTCCGAATTGCCCGTCAGCCCATGACTCCAGGGAGTGACTAAAGTGAGATTCCATGCGTGGCTGTTGGCGGCCTTGCTTCTAGGAAGCTCTTTATCGGCTCCTGCGGCGGCCGATGATTTCCGGGTGCCGTTTATCGACAGCCTCTCGGATCCCAGTAGCGACATCTTCGATCCGGCTTCGGAATATGGCGGGACGATGCGGTATTTCGTGGATCCCTCGAGTTCCTATATGACCTTCGTCGTGAACGGCTTGACCTATTCGGTGGACTGGAGCAGCAAGATCGACGAAGCGATCCAGGAATGGCAGCAAGCGGTCGGGCAGCAACTCTCGTTCACGCGCGTCACCGATGCCGGCCAGGCCAATGTCGTGATCCGCACGGGCAACAGCTCGGTGGTCGGTGGTCCCACGCAACTGGCCGGCACCCGGGTGAGACTGGGATCCGGGAGTCCGACCACGATCAATTTCTATACTGACCAGTTCCAGAGGTACTTCAGTGATGAGAATACGGTTCGGCCGGCCCTGGCATATATGAATGGCGGCACGGCGGCGGACTTGCTCAACTTCGTCACCAGATTGGCCGCGAAACACGAACTGGGCCACGCGCTCGGCTTGGCGGAATTCGGCACACGTGCGGGTCCCGGCGTGCGGGTAGCCATTCCTACCGGCGGGCTCGGCGGTACGCCGCCGGTGGTCGCGCCCATCATGGCCCCGAATCCATTCCTTTACATACGCATGTTGTTCGCTCAGAACAACCGCATGGCCGGGACGCCCAACGAGTCTTTCGTTCCTTCCGCCGGGGAGAGCCTGCTTATCGCCGACATGATCGGTATTGCACCGGCCGAGGCGGAGGCGCTGATCACATTGATGCGCGCCCAGCGGGCGACGTGCAGCAGCAGCTCCATGTGGTGCATCAAGCCACCGTACATCGATCATGGGGGCGGCGACGATGATGAGCTGTAAGCGGGCTCGGCGTCTGGCAGTGCCTGGCACGGCAGCAAGGAATGTAAGTCGCCCGATAGTGGCGAGCGCTGTCGGCGCTATAGGTACTACCGGACAAACTGAACTATCTGGACTATCCGCGCCGTGGGCCATTTCGGTACCTCGGCTCGAGCGAATTTGGCGGTCAATTCTGGAGAGGCGAAATGAAGCGACAAGCGGGGTTATTGCTGGTATCCGCGATTCTGATGCTCTGGTCCGATGTGGCGAGCGCTGGATGTGCGCAGTATACCGGTCGCGTTGCAACCATCGGGTATCTCGATACGCAGCCATTTTTTATTCTGGCGGAATATCCCTCCACCGCGCATAGCCTCGACCCCAGCTATACGCCCGAGCGGAGACGGCTGCTGTTCAGTTTGCTTCAGACTGCGCTGGTGTCGGGATTCCAGGTGCAGGTGCTTTGCAACAACTCCAATCCCAGCAATGTGCTTGGGGTAATCGTCAAGACGATGGACTTACCCACCAATTAGTCGCGCTGGTTTCGGATTTGGTCGGAAGCATGGTCGTTGGTGTTGCCCATGTCCACGTGGCTGGCAGGCGCCTATACTGCGCTGGTCGCCGCCCCGTTAACCCGCCGCTTGGGTGGCCATGCCCGGGAGGCAACGCGATGATCTTCGACTTCCTTCATTCACGCCATCAGGAAACGCCGATCTCCATTCCGCAGATCGGCCTTACCTTGAAGGTTCGCATTGCGCCGGCGCAGACGGGCGGGGTGCTTACTGCGATAGAGACGGTCAACGCACCGGGGTTTGGGCCGCCGCGGCATCGCCACCGGGAGACCGAAGTGTTCTATGTCCTCGAAGGCCGCTATCTTTTCGAGGTCGATGGGGGCCGGTTCATGGCTGACACGGGCGATGTAATTACGGTGCCCGGCGGCGCGGCTCACGCTTTCGTCAACATTACCGACAAGCCGGCGCGCCAGTACATTCAGATCCTGCCGGGGTTGGACGCCACTGCCTTTTTCCTGGGACTGGGCGATGTCATGCGTGCCGGCAAGGTGGATCCCGCCGCGCTGCGTGCTTTCGGGGCGCAGTGGCAGGTCGAATTCCTTGGCCCTCCGCTGGACGCGGCAACTCAATAGCCGATATCCCCGGCGAAGGGCCGCGCAAGGCGGCGAACCACCCACTGCCCGTCACGCACCGCCGCTTAATCATTATCGGCATCGCGTCGATCTCCGCCTTGCTGCCATTACGCACCACGCGCCAGGCATGGCAACCCGCACGGCACCACGCACGGCACTACGCGGTCCAGCCCTCTTGGTTGGCACGGACCGTGGTGCCCCAGTGAAGCGCCTGGGCGCGCCGTGTACAATCCTGCCCGACGCATCTGCAATGGATGCGCGTCGCCATGAGGGCGATTCAAGTGGACCCGGCTTGCCGGGTGGCTCGGCCGGGCGCCTATCCCTCGGACAACTCCAAGCGTCAGGGCTTGCGCCGCATGCGGCGGACCACACGACGATTTGAGCCTTATGCCCTGCTTGGCAGCTTCAGGTCAGTGAATCAATGTCTTTTCTTTCAGCTTTCCGCCGCGATTGGATGGCGAGCCCTCGTGCCGATATTCTGGCCGGCATCGTGGTTGCGCTGGCGCTCATCCCGGAAGCCATCGGCTTTTCGATTATTGCGGGCGTCGACCCGCGCGTGGGGCTGTATGCCTCGTTCTCCATAGCGGTCATCATCTCGTTCGTGGGCGGCCGGCCGGGCATGATTTCGGCGGCCACAGCGGCTGTCGCCGTGGTGGTGGTGCCTTTGGTGAAGGAATATGGCGTCGACTACGTTTTCGCCGCGACGGTCCTGATGGGCGTCATCCAGGTGATCGCGGGCTTCCTGCGGCTGGACCTGCTGATGCAATACGTGTCGCGGTCCGTGGTGACGGGGTTCGTGAATGCGCTGGCGATCCTGATTTTCATGGCGCAGTTGCCGCAGCTCATCAATGTGACGCCGGTGACGTACGTCATGGTGGCGGGCGGCCTTGCGATCATTTATCTGTTACCGCGCCTGACGAAGGCGGTGCCTTCGCCGCTGGTCTCGATTATCGTTCTGACGGCCATCTCCATCTATGGCGGCCTGCACGTCAATACCGTGGGGGACATGGGCAAGCTGCCCTCTTCGCTGCCGTTCTTCCGGATTCCGCAGGTTCCTTTCACCATCGAAACACTGCGGATCATCCTTCCCTATTCGGTGACCATGGCGGTCGTCGGTTTGCTGGAATCGCTGATGACGGCGCAGATCGTGGACGACCTGACCGACACGCCCAGCGACAAACGCCGCGAATGCAAGGGGCAGGGGATCGCCAATTTCGTGACCGGTTTCTTTGGCGGAATGGGCGGGTGCGCGATGATCGGCCAGTCGGTCATCAATGTGAAGTCGGGCGGTTCCACGCGGCTCTCCACCTTCGTCGCCGGCGCCTTCCTTCTTTTCCTTATCGTGGCGCTGGGGCCCTTGGTGGCACAGATTCCGATGCCGGCCCTGGTCGCGGTCATGATTATGGTTTCGATTGGAACGTTCAAGTGGCGTTCCATCCGCAACCTGGGCTCGCATCCGTGGCAGTCGTCGGTGGTCATGGTGGCCACGGTGCTCGTGGTGGTCTGGACGCACGACCTGGCCCGCGGGGTCCTGGTTGGTGTGCTGTTGAGCGGCGTGTTCTTCGCCAGCAAGGTGCAGCGTCTGCTCAGGGTGGATTCACGCTTGTCCCCAGATGGCCGGACCCGCACCTATACCTACACCGGCCAGGTCTTCTTCGCTTCAACCGAACGATTCGCCAAAGCCGTGGACTTCAAGGAGCCCGTGGAGGCGGTACTGCTGGATGTCTCCGCCGCCCACTTCTGGGATATTTCAGCCGTGGGCGCCATGGACAAGGTGGTGATGAAGTTGCGGCGCGAGGGAAAATCCGTGGACGTGGTGGGATTGAACGAAGCCAGCGCCACCCTGCTTGGACGGTTTGCGGTACACGACAAGGCGGCCGCGGGCTCCATCGACCACTAGTACCTGGCGGAATTGAACCTTGCGCCGCCTGTTGAACAGGCTTGTCCGACGGGTCGGAAGCGGCCTCTGCCGCACGTTGGACGTAGCCCCGTTATTTGATGACCGCGGTGCCCTGGATCACGATGCCGGGTTGTGCGGGATACACCGGGTAGGCTGGCACGACGACCGGCTCTACATATCGGGGCGCCTTGCACTTGCGTTCTTCCTTGTAGTCGCCGTTGCCTTTCCACTTGCGTTCGACCTTGCAGTTGCCGTCCCAGTATTCCTCTTTGGCATTCCCACCGTAGTACCCGCGGTGCTTTCCGCCTTTGCCGGATTCGTCCTTCCATGGATCGGCCATGGCGCCCGCATGCATCAACATGCCGAAGACGGCGCACCCCACAATAAGCGCTTTCTTTTTCATTTTCGCCTCACGTTACGATGTCCCCGGATCGTACGTAAACTCGATGGGCATGTGCGCGACAGGGTGTTACCCGATTATCAAACTGGTGACAGCCGTGTCATGTATGTGCTGCACCCTGCAGGAAGACCGCCGTGCTACGTGCTGGAACGCCCGCGGATCACCAGGGCGACATACACCAGCCCTGCAGCCAGGCTGGTGTGGCCGCTATACGCCACCAGGCCGAGTGCCCAGCCTCGCCCGGCCACAATGATGGCCAGCCCCAGGGCAAGCCCGCACCAGCCGGCGCCGCGCAGCGCATGTGCGATCGGCGCCTGCAGTTCGCGGCGGAAGATTGCCTCCTGATGCCGCGTCATGGCCAGCGCCAGGGCGGCGAAGGCGAGGATGCAAATACAGAGCGTCAGCAAATGGATCACGCGCGGTCTCCGCCGGACCCGATCCGCTCGCTGGCGCGCAACGCGCGGCCGCATGAATTGGCGGAGCCGGCAGCCGGCACGCCGCTGCGCTCGGTTAGAGTCTTATCCTGCGGCTGTCGCGCCATGCCGTTCCTGGCACGCATGTGTTCGACGCGCATCGCGAGCGCCGCGTGCAGCGCCGCCAGCGCCCACATCATCAGGTCGAATCCCGCGTAGACCCAGTCGCCCGAGGCCACGCTGTGCCAGAAGGGCCGCTGCGTGGTGACCGCATTGAGCACCGGCAGCAGGGCCAGCAAGGCCGCCGCCAGCCACAGCAGGTTAGCCCAGGCCTTGCCGGCCGGCCGCGCCAGGGCGACGAGCAAGGTCGCCGTCCACACCATGAAGAAGACATTGATCTCCCAGCTGCCGCGCCCGGCCAGGGATACGGGCAGCAGGCGGTTGCCCCACAGGTAGGCCGCCATCGCGACGGACAGGCCGGCGATGCCGGCGATATTCAGCCGCTCGACCACGTGGAAGCCGAAATGCGGATGATGCGGATTCGGCAATTTCTGGCGCCGCTTGACCGTCCACATGACTAGCCCGGTGCCGACCATGGCCGTTCCGGCCAGGCTGACGATGAAGTAGAGCCAGCGCAGCTGCAAGTCGCTGAAGCGTCCCAGATGCAAGGCGTACATGACGCCTCGCACCTCGGCCGCCGCGCCGACCCGGTCATGAACCTCCAGCAGTTTGCCGGTGGCGCCTTCGAACAGCAGGTACTGCGGGCTCATGGAAACGCGTTCGCCTTCGCCGCGCGTGACGGCGACCCGCGCGGCGGCGTCGCCGGCATGCGTGATCGTCACCCGGCCGACGTTGTTCTTGCCCCAGCGCGCCTCGGCTTGCCGCACCATGGCGCCGACCGGCGCAAGGGCGGCCTGCCGCCCGCTCGCCGCGCCGGGCTGGATGAAGGCATTGAGTTGCGCCGATAGCGCCTGGCGCTGCACCGGTGTCTTGATCGCCGCTTGCTGGCCCCATGGCATGTACATCGCCATCAGCGTGACCAGGCCGGTATAGGTGATCATCAGGTGAAAGGGCAGGCCGAATACGGATAGGGCGTTGTGGGCGTCGAGCCAGGAGCGCTGTCCCTTGCCCCAGCGAAAGGTGAAGAAGTCGGTGAAGATCTTCTTGTGCGTAATGACGCCGCTGACGATCGCCACCAGCATGAACATCGCGCACAGGCCGGCCAGCCAGCGCCCCCACAAGGGCGGCATGTAGTGGAACTGGAAGTGGAAGCGGTAGAAAAACTCGCCGCCTTGCGTGCCGCGCGCGGCGACTTCCTGCCCGGTCGCCGGATCGAAGGTGGCCGATCGGAAGGCGCGCTCCCCCGGTTTGGCGTCGGGCTTGCGCCAGAAGGCGCTGACGACGTTGCTGCGTTCCGTGGGCAGCTCCATGCTCCATTGCGCGCTTCCCGCCGCAATCGTCGCGAGCCGGGACGCGATACGCTCGGCGACCTGCGCGGGATCGGGCACCTGGTGTTGCTGCGGCAGCTCGGGCCGCATCCACTGCGAGATCTCGTCCTTGAAGTAGCTGACCGTGCCGGTCAGGAACATGGCGTAGAGCATCCAGCCCGCCAGCAGCCCCGTCCAGGTATGCAGGTCGGACATGGTCTGGCGGATGCCGCGGCCCTTGGGCCTGGCCGAGCCTGTGTGGTCAGCGCGCTTCATGGCGCGGGACCCCGTGTCCAGACGTAGCCTGCCGCCGCCAGCAAGGGCAGCGCGGCTACCAGCAAGCCGGCCCATGCCCGCCATGCGCTGCGCACGGCGAACACCCATATGGCCGCCCCCGTGTAGACGGCGAAGCTGGCCAGCATGCCGGTCAACACGCCCTGGGGAGCGGAGATGGGCAGGGCAAGCGCGGCCACGCTGCCCAGCGCCGCCAGCGCGTAGCCGCCCAGGAGGGCGGCCAGGATGCGCGAGACCAGCGGCCCCAGGCGGGCGTGCGGCGAAAAGAATGCAGGCATCAGAAGTCGATCTGGGCGGATAGCAGCAGGGTGCGAGGCGCCGCCACGGTCATGTAGGAGCCGCTGACCAGCCAGTAGTCCTTGTTGAATAGGTTTTCGATGTTGGCGCGGAAGACCACCGACTTGCCCATGACCTTGGTGCTGTACCGGGCCCCGATGTCGTAGCGCGTCCAGGCCGGCACCTTCAGGGTGTTGGACGCGTTGTAGTAGACCGACGACGTATGAATGACGCGGGCGTTCAGGCTCAGACCCTGGACCCACGGGGTATCCCAATCCACGCCGAGGTTGAAGGCATTGCGCGGCACGCCGTTGGCATCGTTGCCGTCGTTGGTGCCGCCCGCGGTGCGCGTCAGCTTGGCGTCGTAGAACGTGGTGCTGGCCATCATGCGCAGGCCAGGCATCGCCTCGCCATACGCCGCGAGCTCCAGCCCGCGGTTGCGCTGCTCGCCGTCGAAGCTGTAGATGTTGGTATCGGGGTCCGTGACCGAGTTCGGCCGCGTAATCTGGAACACCGATGCGCTGGTCATCAGCGCGCCCCAGTCGACCTTTACCCCCGCCTCGTATTGCTTGGACTTGTAGGGCGCGAAGACCTGGCCCGCGTTGGCGGCCGTGGCGGGCGCGATGCCCCCGCGCGTCAGGCCCGAAGTGAAATTCCCGTACAGCGACACGTTCGAGACCGGCTTGAAGACGATGCCCGCCAGCGGCGAAATCGCGTCCTCGTCGTAGGAAGAGGTGCGCGCGCCGGTGCTGGTGGAGTAGTTGTCCAGGACCACCTGTTGCCGGCGCAGCCCGCCTGTGATCAGCAGGCGGTCATTGGCGAAGGAAAGCGTGTCGGTCAGCGCCAGGCTGGTCAGTTCCGTGTTCGACGCTTTACTGGGCGCGCCGCGATGCGCGGTGATGTCCGGCAGGTCGGACGGGTGGTAGATATTGGACCGTGCCGTGGTGGCCGACGTCACATAGGCATTGCCGGCTTCCTGGTCCAGCCGCGTGGCGCCCAAGGTAAGCGTGTGATGCACCCCCAGGGTGTCGAAGTTGGCGCGCATGCCGATCTCTCCCGTCTTGGTGCGGGAGTAGGAGTCGTAGTAGGCATTGGTGACCGTGAAATTGCCCTGCGCGTCGGCCGGGCCGGAAGGGAAGGTCTGGTCCGCGGAGCCGTAGCGGTAACCTCCCGCCGCGTAGACGGTAAGGTTGTCGGTGATGTCGTACTCGAGGCGGGTGGCGATGGTGGAGTCGGCCAGCTTGAGCTCCGTGCCCGGGAACCAGTTGCGGTGCCCCGAAGGCGGCGACGGCAGCGACGTCACGGACGACTGGAACCCGATCTGCGGCCGGAAGTTGTCGGTATCCTCGCGCTGGTCGTAGGCGTCCAGCGACCAGCGCAGTTTTTGTCCGCGGTAATCCAGCGCCACCGCACCCAGGCCTTGCTGCTGCCGGCTGTCGTCGATGGCAGTTTCGCCATCGCGGTACAGGCCGTTGACCCGGATACCCCACTCGTTGTTCTCGCCGAAGCGGCGGCCCACGTCGAACTGGCTGCCCAGCTGGCCCTTGCTCTGGTAGGTGGTGGTCAGGCGCGTCAGGGGATCATCGCCCGCGCGCTTGGTGACGATGTTGATCGCGCCCCCTACGCTGCCGTTGGGACCGATACCGTACATCAGCGTGCCCGGACCCTTGAGCACTTCCACGCGTTCCATGATTGCGGTGGGCATGCGGCTGGCGGACGCCAGGCCGTACAGGCCGTTCAGGCCGACGTCGCCGCTGGCGACGGTATAGCCGCGAATCTGGAAGTCCTCGCCGAAGCCTCCGCTGGAGGTCAGCACGCGCACCGACGATTCGTTGACCACCACGTCGGCAAGCGTGCGAGCCTGCAGATCCTGCAGCGTTTCGGCGGTGTAGTTGGTGGTATTGAAGGGGACGTCCATGACGTCGGACGTTCCCAGTATGCCCAGGCCTCCGCCGCTGGCGATTTGTCCGCCGGCATAGGGTGCGGGCAGGCCGTCGCCGCCCGCGGCCTGGACCGTTACGGTGGGCAGCTGCACCGCATGGCCGGCCGCGCCGGCGGGCCTGCTCAATACATAACTGCCATTGGATTGCCGTACTGCTTCGATGCCCGTGCCGGCGAGCAGCGCGGCCAGGCCGCTTTGCACGGTATGGTTGCCCGTCAAGCCCTGGCTATGCCGGCCGGCCGCGATGTCGGGCCTGAAGGACAGCATGATGCCTGCCTCGCGTCCGAAACGGTTGAGCACGTCCTCGAGCATTCCAGCGGGGATGTCATAGCTGCGGCTTTCCGCCTCCTGTGCATGGACCGCGAGCGGTGCCGCCAATGCCGGCGAGGCGACGAGGCCGCACAAGGCGATGCGCCCCGCGGCGCATGCCCATGCCGTACGCCGGAATGGAAGAGTTGTTTGGCGCTTGCGCGCCCGGACCTGGTTCATGGACTGGCCTTCTATCGGGTGGATGAGGAATTGGGGTTCTCATCCGCCATGACCCGCGAGAAACGAAAACGGATCAGCGTGGGGCCACCTTTTTTTGTAACGGCGGTCAACTGGACGCCGTGTGCGGTGCGGGTACCAGCCGCAGCGCTTTGTGCCGCCAGAGGCGGCTATGGATTTCGATGCGTATGTCCAAGGTCGTGCTGAGCGCAGCCAACACTTTGCCGATGTCGCCGACCGGGAAAGAGCCCGACAGCCGCAAGCCCGCGATGGCGGGATCGCAGGACAGCGGTTCAGGGCTGTAGCGGCCCAATTCCGCGAGGAAGTCGTCCAGGCGCATGCTGCGCGCCACGATGAAGCCGTCCTTCCAGGCAATGGCGGCGTTCTCCAGCGCGCTCGACGCCGTGACCGCGCGCGCGGTATAGCTGGCCCGATAGCCTGCTTGTACATCCCGCGCCTGCGCCGCATTGTGACGGGGCTGGATGCGCACGGCGCCGCGCAATACGTTGACCTCCGTGTCGTCGCGCTGACGGCGCACCGAATACTCGGTTCCCAGCGCGCGGGCCGTACCGTCGCCGGTTTCGACGAGGAAGGGGCGGGAAAGGCCTTGATGGTCGGGCGCGGTCGCGACGAGGATCTCTCCGCTTATGAGCTCGACGCGGCGTTCCGTGTCATCGAAACAGACATCGATTGCGCTATCCGTATTGAGCAGCAGGTGGGAGCCGTCAGGCAGCACCAGCTTGCGTCGCTCGCCGATCGCCGTGCGATAGTCGGACGACCATGTGCGCCATGGCGTGGACGTTGCGATGCTCCAGGCCGTGCCACCGCCGAATAGCAGGATGGCCGCCGTCTTGAGCGCGCGACGGCGGTGTTCGGAGCGGGGCGCAAGCAGCGCAGCCCGGGCGATGGCCGAATTCGCGGGGGACGACAATGATTGCAGCTGTCCGCGGACGGATTCGATGCGGCCCCATGCCCGCTCGTGATCGGGATGCGCGTCCCGCCAGCGAGCCCATTCGGCGACCCGTTCAGGCGATACCGCGTCGTCCTGCAACTCCAGCAGCCACTCCAGGGCCCGTTCGGCGGCGTCCGGGGAAATGGACGCCGCGTCAGGCGTGGCGCGATACCAGGGCGAGGCGGACAAGGGCGGTCATCCCGTAAAGGACAGATCGGCGAAGTAGCAGCGCTGCAAGGCCTTGACGATATAGCGCTTCACCGTCGGAACGGAGATCGCCAGGGCCTCCGCGACCTGCGCGTGTTTCTGCCCGTCGAGCTGTGAAAGCAGAAAGGCTTGCCGGACGATCGGGGGCAGGCCATCCAGCAGGCGATCGAGTTCGAACAGCGTTTCCAGCACGATGGCGCGATCTTCCGGCGACCACGCCGTCTGTTCGGGAACGTGGCGCAGCGCTTCCAGATACGCTTTTTCCAGTTTTTCGCGGCGCCAGTGGTTGGACACCAGGTGCTGCGCCAGGGTAGTCAGGAACGCGCGTGGCTCGTTCAGCGTGGCGGGCATGCGTTCGGTGGCAAGCAGGCGGACGAAGGTGTCGTGCGCCAGATCCGCGGCATGCTCCGCGTTGCCCAGGCGTCGATGCAGCCACCCCTTGAGCCAGGAGTGGTGATCGCTATAAAGCGCTTCGACGGGGGCGGGGAGGAGGCATCCCGGTGTATTCAAGATCCAGCCTTTTGATCGAGCTTTTTGATCCAGCCTTTCGATCGGCCATGATGGCTTCGAGATCGCTACTCGGGCGGCATGCGGTGCATGAATAGTAATCGTTATTATTATCAGGCGCAAGAAAGGAGGCGCTCGAGCGGCTCTCGGAAGGGGGACCGGGGCCAGCGTGTGGCCACGTCCGTCGCCGTATCCTCGTGGTGGACGTCACCGGGACCGCCGCGAGGCCATCATGCGGCACACGCGCTCGGACGCTGGCAGCTCTGCCGGCCTGAGGAGCCGGCCGACTCCGCCGATCTCACCCAACAGGGGCCCTGACGGCGGCGGCGGGCCTCCGGCGCCCATCGCAGTCCTCCATATTCTCAAGTTCTGGAAGACGGAACGCCGAGCAGTGCGGGCAGGTCGGCCATATCCGCAAATACCGCGATGGCGCCGCTGGCGAGCAGGGCGTCGGCCGGACTGTGCGACGGGCCGCCGGGGCTGTAGCCAAGGACGGTGGCGCCGGCCGCCACGCCGGCGGTGACGCCGGTGACGCTATCCTCGATAACGATGCACGCGGCGGGGTCGGTCTCGAGCGCCGCGGCCGCCGCCAGATACACGTCTGGGCTGGGTTTTGAACGCGCCATCTCGTAGCCGCTGAAGGTCCGGCCCTGGAAGAAGGGCATCAGGCCCGCCTTGTCCAGCTGCAGTTCCAGCTTTTGGCGGTCGGCGCCGGACGCGCAGGCGATACGGCCGTTCAAATGGCGGTAAAGGACTTTCACTGCGTCAAGCACGTTGGGAATCGCTTGCACGTGCTTGCGCAGTGCGTCGTTGCGGCGAAGCCAGAATTGCGCCAGCCACTCCGCGCCGATGGCGCGTCCGGAAGCCTGGCTGATCCACGGCAGCTCGTCCTTCATGGTCCTGCCGACGAACCGGCGCAGCACGTCCTCCTGCGACATGGAAAGCCCCAGTTCGTGCAGCATATCGTGCAAGACGCCGGCGGAGATATGCTCGCTGTCGACCAGCACGCCATCGCAATCGAATAACACCGCGTTGAATTTCAAGAGCCACCCGCGAGATAAACAAGGAACGGGCGGGCCGCATCCCGGCGCCGTCGTTTGCCGATCTTACCTGTTTCCCCCTTTGACGCCGTAGGGGCCTGCTCTTGGCCGATGTGGGCTCCGAAAGGCCTGCGGCGCTGGTGGAAGGCGTGAGGGACTGTTTTCCCGCGCGACCTAGCAGGATTGCGATTCCTTCTCCGGATAATGGATGCGGCCGGCGGGCAGGAAGAACAGCGCGATGACGGCGCCTCCCTTGGCTTCGGGATAGTGGCGGCTGCCCGGCGCGGGCGCCGTCCAGCCGGCATGGCACCAGCCGTTGGGACCGGCCAGCGCGGCGCCGTCATCCACCGGGATGACCATGTTGAACTCGCCATATGGATGGCCGTGGAAATCGCCGCGATAGCTGCCGTCGGGACGGTTCTGCGGGTTGCCGGTGCTGTCCATGTAGACGCTGGTGATGCTGAACCAGAAGGTTTCCTCCGAGGGCGGAACGAGCCTGGCCCGGCGGTAGCGCGGTCCGTCGATCTCCACGTCCGCTGCCCAGTTTTCCTGCAGGACGCCGCGCCTGACCAGGTCGGCCACTTCGTCGTAGAACAGGCTGCCTGGCCCATATTCTTTGTTGAGCCAACGCTCGACCGCGGAGCCTGGCGTCATGGATTTCACCTCCGCCAGGAAGGGGCGGCAAAGCGCCAGCAGCTGTTGCTTGCGGGCCTGGGCGGGGACTTCGGTGATGGTGGCGGACATGATCTTCTCCTAGGCCGATACGGTAGGGCAACTGCTGGCGCGTCCGCGGGGCCGTTGTCGACGCGTATCGGCGGAGCCTGATACTGCCGTGGCCCGAACGCGCAGTGTTGCAACCTTGGATTCAGTATAGGAAGGCCCGAGTCCGGGATCATCGGCGCTGGCGCAATTCTGTATTACGGTCCGGAAAAAGTGGCGGAATGCCCCGCGGGGAGGGCATGCACGTCGCGCAATGCATGTGGGAAGGGCAGGATTGACGTGACGCGGCAATGACAGGCCGGGGCCGAGGCATGCCGCGCGGGGCGGGAGACAAGCCGGCGCGCGGGACCTGTGAGGCCGCCGCACCGGCTGGTTGCCGTGGCGTAAAGTCGGGCTTCAGAACATCCAAAGCGCTGCCAGCGGTCGCTCGCAGACAGGGTGCCCGGCGCAGCTCTGCCAGACCGCCACTCTGCGGGGCGAGGCCGGCGTGCTGCGGGCTGGCGACCGGTGCTGGCGTGGTACAAGCATAGGCCCGCGCGCAGTTGCCGCGGGCAAGCCGCTCATCCCCGGAACTCTCCGCATGAAAAAGACCGACCTGGAAAAGAACAAAGCCCTCAAGCTCATGGGCAGGCTCAATGCGGCGACACCGCCCGGACGCTACGCCGGTGCGTCGGCGCCGGATCGCCGCGAACAGCGGCGGCTCGACCAGGCGGCGGGGCTGGTGCCGTTTCCGGTCAAGCTGCGGCAGCCGCTGATCGAGGCGTTGCGCGCCCGGGCCGAGGCCGACGGCGTGGCCGTCAATGAGTTGATCAACACCTTGCTGTCCGCGGCATTGGAAAAGTAGAGCCCTTCATACCGACAGGAGGCGAGCATGAGTACGCAGACAGGCTTCGGTTCCATGCATATCTGGGTCGATGCCGACGCCTGCCCGGCTGTGATCAAGGACATCCTGTACCGCGCGGCGCAGCGCTGGCAACGGCCGCTGACGCTGGTTGCCAACCAGATGCTGCGCACGCCGCCATCGCCCTTGATCCGTGCCGTGCAGGTGCCGCGCGGGTTCGACGTGGCGGACGACTATATCGTGCAGCATGCGAGCCCCGGCGACCTGGTTATCACCGGCGATATTCCGCTGGCCGCGCAAGTGCTCGAGAAAGGCGCGCTGGCCCTCAACCCGCGCGGCGAACGCTATACCGCCGACACCATACGCGAGCGCCTGTCCTTGCGCGACATGATGGAGGACTTGCGCAATGCGGGCGTGGATACGGGCGGTCCGGCCGTGTTCAGCCAGGCGGACCGGCGCGCCTTCGCCAATGCGCTGGATGGACTGATGGCCGCCCGCGCGCGCGCCGCGCCGCCGTCGGCCGCCGGAGCTTGAAAGCCCTGGGACTGCGGATCCGTTGCCGATAGCGCCCTTTGCTGGCGTCGGAATTTCAAGGAACGTATCGCGAGACGTCTTCGTCGCCGCCTCGGCTTGATGCATATGGGCTAGGGCCGATGCATCTTTCAGCGCCGTCCGTGTCGCTGGATACTGGTGTGGCAGCGGACCCTCGCGTCGATGGGTCCGCGTCACCGGAGACGCACGATGAGCGCAGGCACTGCTGTTCGCGGCAACAATCGGCATATCGGGTCCGGCCATCCATGGCCATCGAAGCGCGGGTCGGTCGCCAAGGCGCCCATCCGCGAGCTGCCCATATCGATCGACCCGGATGTCCTGGTTTTTTTCCTTGGCGATCTGGTTGGCCGCAAGTTGCGCGTCGTGCGCGGCCCGATGCCCATGCACGCCGATGCGCGCGACCTCGACCCTGGCCGGGTGACGATCCTGACGGATGGTGAAGGCCGGATCGTCGACATGTGGGTGGATCGCGACGCCGTGCAAGCGTGAAGCATCGCCGCCGCCGGGGCTGCATCCAACGCCTCGCGCGCTACAGGATGCCTTCTTCCGCGTAGGGCATGCCCGCCTCGATGCGCTCGTATCCCAGGCGGGACAGGTCTATCGTCTGGAAGCGGCCGCTGACGATGAGTTCGGCGATGCCGCGGCCGGCGGCCGGCGCGTGCATCATGCCGTGGCCGGAGAATCCCGCCACGGTATACAGATTGGCCAGGCCATTGTTCCATCGGCCAATGACGGGGTTCCCGTCCAGCTCGTTCTGTTCGTACAGGCCCGACCAGGTGCGGTGGCAGCGGGCGGCCTCGAAGACCGGAAAGCGGTGCGCGACCGCAGGCCACACCACCTCTTCGAAGTAATGGTGGTCGACCTCGAAGTTGAAGCCGCGGGTGGCGTCGCTCGCCACCAGCCCGCCGGAAAACCCGGTCCCTTCGGACCGGAAGGCCAGGCGCGCGGTGTCCTTGACATACGGCAGGCGTTCGACCGGGCCGCCCGCCGTGAAGTAGTGTTCGAAGCGGCGCAAGGGCGAGATGGGCAGCTTCATGCCGAACAGGCTGGCGACTTCGCCGCTCCAGGCGCCAGCCGCGTTGACGAAAACCGTCGAGCGCAGCTGGCCGCCGCCGGCCAGCCGCACGGATCGCACCTGGGTCGCGTCCACATCGGCGCCGACGACGCGGTCCTGCACGTACCGCACGCCGAGCTCGATGGCCTTGCGGCGGAAGCCCCATAGCAAGCCGTAAGGGTCGCACCACCCATCCCGCGGCGTATGCGCGCCGGCGCCCAGATCGTCCACATTCATCGACGGAAACCGTTGCTTCAGTTCCATCGGGGTCAGAAGGTCGACGGTGCAGCCGTGCGCCAGTTGCCGGCGCACGTTTCTTTCCAGGTTCGCCGTGTGTTCGCGCGGGACGATGAACAGGTAGCCGCCTTGCACCCAATCGACCGGAGCCGGCTGGTCGCGCGTCGCCATGGTCGCCTCGAACCGGGTAATGAAGTCGATGCCGAACAGCGACATGGCGATGTTTTCCGGGCAGGTGAACTGCACGCGGCAGCCGCCTGATGCCCGCAACGCCGAGGCGAACTCGTAGCTGGGATCGGGTTCGATCACGCACACGGAGAGGCCTGGCGCGGCTTGTTGCAGGAAATATGCCGTGCTGGAGCCGACGATGCCGCCGCCGATGATGGCGACGTCACAGGCAGGCGGGGCGGTGTCTGTCATGGCATCCGGGCGATCAGTGCGCGGGGCTGGCCGAATTCGCGAGCTTGTCGAAGTCCCGGTCCAGCCCGGCCAGGGCTTCGTCGATATGCGCACGCCGGGCCTTGATCCATGCGGCCTGCGCGGCCAGCTTGTCGCGCGCCTGGCCCAGCATGCGCTGCATCTCCGCGGGCTGCGGCCCGCCCACGGTGGCACGGTTCCTGACGATGGCCCGCGGGTCGAGCGTGGCGCGGAACTCGGCCTCGCTCATGGGAAGTTCCTGCGGGTACTTGGTGCCCTTGACGGTTTCCGCATAGATGCGGCGGGCCTCCGCGTATGGAAAGTCGAGCGGCTTGATGTCTTTATCCCTGGCGTAGTCGACGACGCTGGACGCGAAATGATGTCCTTCGCGAAACGGCAGCTTGTACTTGCGCATCAGTACGTCGGCCAGCTCCTGCGAGGCCGTCCAGTCGCTGTTCAGTTCCTCCAGGGCGCGGTCGGGGTTGATGACCAGCGCCTTCAGCACGCGGTCCCACTTCTTCAAGGCCTGGATGGCGCTGTCCACCATCGCCGAGTTCTGCTCCACGTCCTTGGGGTCGCTCATGCCGGGCGTGATGTTGTGCGTCTGGATGACCGGGCCCATCGCCAGCGTCAGGGCGGTCGAGGCATCGCTGCGCGTGGAGTTAAGCAGCCCAGGATTGCGCTTCTGCGGCATGGCGCTGGAGACATAGGTGTTGCCGCCGCCCTCCTGCAGCAGTATCCACGGCCGCGACTGCGCGTACTGCGTCATGATGTCTTCGATGAAATTGCCCGTGTGCAGCGCCACGCTGGTGACGATGGAGGCAACCTCCACGGGCTCGTCCATGGAGGAGATCTGCGAGGCATCGTAGGCGTTGTCGACCAGTTGGCCGAAGCCCAGGTAGTTCGCCATGCGCTGGCGGTCGAGCGGCCAGCTTGTGCCGTTCAATACCGTCGTTCCCATGGGCGAACGGTCGATGCGGGCGTAGGCCTCGCGGATGCGTTGCGCGTCGCGGTCCAGCGCGGCGGCGTGGCCCAGCAGGTAATGGCCATAGCTGTTGGGTTGCGCGGCCACCCCGTTGGTGTAGTTGGGGACGATGGTGTCGACGTGTCGCCCGGCGAGGTCGACCAGCGTGGTCGATGTGGCATTGAGTTGCTGCGCCAGCGCCAGCAGCTTGTCGCGCAGGATGGCCGCGCGATAGGTGGCGTGCATGTCCTGGCTGGAGCGGCCGGCGTGCAGCAGCGTGACGTCCAGGCCGCCGGCCTTGATCAGCAGCGGCTCGAAGGTGATGACCGTGGACGGCCGTTTGGCCCCGGGCTGGTTGCCGTCCTGGATGACCTTCGCGACGGCGGCCGCCAGGCGGGGCGCCATGGCTTTGTCCAGCAGGCCCTGGTCGGTATTGATGACCGCCGTGGCCTTGTTGATCTCCCCCAGCCAGAAGAATTCGTCGCGGGGCGGGGCGGATGCTTCGGGACGCGCGGCGGCCGGTGGCGCGGAGGCGGATTGCGCCAGGACGCCCACGGCGGAACAGGACAGGACGAGCGCAAGGCCGGAGGCGGGAAGCAGATGTCTCATTGGTTTCTCTATTTTTGGAAGGATTCGATTCTATCGGAGCGCGCCCGGCCGCAGGGGGTGAGCTCATCGCCGCGTGGTGTACATTGGCCCCATTCGTCCGGCGCGGCGATTCAGTCGCGTCCCGGGCGGGGCGGCGGGTCGCGCCCCAGGGTCCCGATACCACTTACGGAGCTTGTCCATCATGTCGCACGGCTACCAGGCCATCCAGCAGTTCCTGGAATCGATCGGCCTGCCGTGGACGCCGGGAAAGACCGTCAAGGCCGAGCTGCGCGTCAGCTATCGCATCGGCAATACGCGGCCGCTGGGCATCGATCGCACGACGGTGGAGTTCCACTGTGATGAAGCCAGGGCAAAGGTCTGGGTGCCCGAATTCGCGCGTACCAGTTTCCACCAGTGGTTCGAGATCCCGCACCAGGACTTCGAGTACACACCGGGCGGGTCGATGCTCAAGATCAAGGCCGCCGCGCGCGGCAATGCGCCGCCCTATAGCGTGGGTATCAAGCCGCCCGGCTGATCGGCCCCTTTTTTCACCATCCAGCTGCCCCTCGCCCTTCCCAGGGTGCCGCAGCCCTTCGGGGCTGCCGGCCTCCCGGCGCCAGGCCAGGGTGCCCGGTGCAAGGTTCCAGCGGAAGGCGCCAGGCGCCCAGGTGCCTTGGCCGGTGGCTGGCTGCCTTCGGCCGGGGGGACGGGGTGCCGGTTGGCTCAAACGGTGGGCTCTCCGCCTAATCGTTACCAGTTATTAAGGGTAATCCGCAGGGGCGGGTTTTTCCCAATCATCTTAAGATTGCGACCCAAATGACAGCCGCCTGAACGTCCGGCCTTATGGCTGAGCGTGTGCACCCGCTCTACCCGAGCGGAGCTGCAAAGATGAATCGACCTTCCTACACCCAGGAGACAATCGCAATGCAACGCCGTTCGTTTTTGAAGAAAGCCGCCCTTGGGGCCGCCGGGAGCGCCACGCTCGCCGCGCCGGCCCTGGCCCAGGAGACCCCGACGATCAACTGGCGGCTCGCTTCGAGCTTTCCGCGCAGCGCCGACGCAATCTACAGCGGCGGCGAAGATCTGGCCAAGTACGTCAACGAAGCCACCGGCGGCAAGTTCCAGATCCGCGCGTTTCCCGCGGGGGAAATCGTGCCCGCCTTGCAGGTCCTGGACGGCGTGCAGAACGGCACGGTGGAATGCGGCCATAGCGCTTCCTACTATTATTTCGGCAAGGATCCGGCGCTGAGCTTCGACGCCGCCGTGCCTTTCGGGCTGAACACCCGCCAGATGAATGCCTGGATGCGGCATGGCGACGGCCTGAAGCTGATGCGCGAGCTGTTCAAGACCTACAACATCGTGAACTTTCCCTGCGGCTACACGGGCACCCAGATGGGCGGCTGGTTCCGCAATGAAATCAAGTCGGTGGACGACCTGAAGGGCCTGAAGTTCCGCATGAGCGCGTTTGCCGGCGCCGTGTTGTCCCGCCTGGGCGTCGTGCCCCAGCAGATCGCCGGCGGCGATATCTATCCGGCGCTGGAAAAGGGCACCATCGACGGCGCCGAATGGATCGGCCCGTACGACGACGAGAAGCTCGGCTTCAACAAGGTCGCCAAATACTATTATTTCCCCGGCTGGTGGGAGGGCACCCTGCAGGTGTCGCTGTACGTCAACCAGGACGCTTACAACAAGCTGCCCAAGCAATACCAGGCGGTGCTGTCGCAGGCCGCGGCCGCGGCGACCAACGACATGATCGCCAAGTACGACGCCGAGAACCCGGCCGCCCTGCGGCGCCTGGTCGCCAATGGCGCCCAATTGCGGGCCTTCCCCAAGCCCGTGATGGATGCCTGCTATGCCGAGGCGGTCAAGGTGTACGCGGAAATGAGCGCCAAGAGCCCGATGTTCAAGAAGATCTACGACAACATGGTGGCGTTCCGCGATAACGAAATCCCCTGGTTCCGCGTGGCCGATGGCAGCTATGACGGTTTCATGGGCACGATCGCGCGCGGCAGCAAGTAAAAACACGGCGGGCCGGCAATCCCGGGGCGGTGTGCCGCCCGGGTGGCACGCCGGCCCGTCCACCGCCGACGGCTTCGCCGCCGTCGGCCGGCGTCCCGATGGACGCCGCACGATTCTCCTTTTCCGTCTTTCGATATGAAACCATTACTCGCTTTGTCGCGTCTGATCGACGCGATAAACCTGCGCGTGGGCCGCGCGGTGACCTGGGTGACGCTGCTGGTGGTGCTGGTAAGCGCCGGCAATGCGGTGGTGCGCAAGGTGCTGCATACGAGCTCGAACGCGTGGCTGGAATTGCAGTGGTATATGTTCGGCGCCATGTTCCTGCTGGCCTCGGGCTATACGCTGCTCAAGAACGAACATGTGCGGGTGGACATCCTGTCCTCGCGGCTGCCGCGGCGCAAGCAGATCTGGATCGAGATTTTCGGGGTGGTGTTTTTCCTGCTGCCGGCGTGCCTGCTGATCCTGGTGCTGTCCTGGCCGATGTTCACGGAGTCGTGGGTCACCGACGAGCAGTCGTCGAACTCGGGCGGGCTGGTGCGCTGGCCGGTCAAGCTGCTGATTCCGGTGGGTTTCACGCTGCTGGTGCTGGCGGGGATTTCGCACCTGATCAAGTGCGTGGGGTATTTGCGCGGACAATGCGAGGACCCCCTGCGCCGTGAATCGGCCAAGTCGGCCGAGGAGGAGCTGGCCGAGGAGATCGCACGCGAAGCGCGGGTCCGCGAGGCCGCGCAGCTGGGGCAGGGGGAGCGCTGAGATGGAATTCTTTATCGCCAATCTGGCGCCGATCATGTTCGCCACGCTGGTGGTGTTTCTGCTGGTGGGGTTTCCGGTGGCGTTCGCGCTGGCGGCCATCGGCATCCTGTTCGGGCTGGTGGGCATCGAACTGGGCTTGCTGACCCCGGCGCTGTTCCAGGCGCTGCCGCAACGGATATTCGGCATTATTTCGAACGACACGCTGCTGGCGGTGCCGTTTTTCACGCTGATGGGGCTGGTGCTCGAAAGATCGGGCATGGCCGAGGATTTGCTGGAGACGATCGGGCAACTGTTCGGCACGGTGCGCGGCGGGCTGGCCTTCGCGGTGGTGTTCGTGGGCGCGATGCTGGCGGCCACCACCGGCGTGGTGTCGGCCTCGGTGATCTCCATGGGCCTGATCTCGCTGCCGATCATGCTGCGCTACGGCTATGACCGGCGCCTGGCCAGCGGGGTCATCGCCGCCTCGGGCACCTTGTCGCAGATCATCCCGCCCTCGCTGGTGCTGATCATCCTGGCCGACCAGCTGGGGCGCTCGATCGGCGACATGTACCGCGCGGCCATGGTGCCGGGCTTCGTGCTGGCCGGGCTGTATGTCCTGTACGTGGCGGTGATGTGCGTGATCAAGCCGGCCTCGGCGCCGGCGCTGCCCGAGGAGGCGCGGCGGTTTCGCGAGGACAACGGCACGCGCGGCGGCCGTTCGCTGCTGGTGCTGATGGCGATCTCGGTGGCGGTGGCGTATTTCGCGGGGCAGGCGCTGGAGAACGACACGGCGCCGGCCGACGAGCGCATCGTGGTCAGCCTGCTGCTGTGGGGGCTGACGGCCTTCGTGGTGGCCGGGGCCAACAAGGTGCTGCGCCTGGGGCTGCTGTCGGCGCTGGCCGAGCGGGTCACCTTCGTGATGATTCCGCCGCTGTTCCTGATTTTCCTGGTGCTGGGCACGATCTTCATCGGCGTGGCCACGCCCACCGAGGGCGGGGCGATGGGGGCGGTGGGGGCCATCGCGATGGCGCTGATCCGGCGCCGGCTGACACTGAACCTGCTCAAGCAGGCCATGGACACCACGACCAAGCTGTCGTGCTTCGTGGTGTTCATCCTGGTGGGTTCGACCGTGTTCGGCCTGACCTTTCGCGGGGTCAGCGGCGATCTGTGGGTCGAGCACCTGCTGACCGGGCTGCCGGGCGGGGAGTGGGGTTTCCTGATCGTGGTCAGCGTGCTGACCTTCGTGCTGGCGTTCTTCCTGGACTTCTTCGAGCTGGCCTTCATCATCGTGCCGCTGCTCGGGCCGGTGGCCGACAAGATGGGCATCGACCTGATCTGGTTCGGCGTGATCCTGGCGGTGAACATGCAGACGTCCTTCATGCATCCGCCGTTCGGTTTCGCGCTGTTCTACCTGCGCTCGGTCGCGCCCAAGGACGCGTACCGCGACAAGGTCACGGGGCGCACCATCGCGCCGGTGACCACCGGGCAGATCTACTGGGGTTCGGTGCCGTTCATCATCATCCAGCTGATCATGGTGGCCGCCGTCATGCTGTTCCCCGGCATGGTCATGCACTACAAGGGCGATTTGTCGCAGGTCGATCCGAACACCGTGAAGATCGATGTGCAGGGCGGCTACGGGGATAGCGTCTACGGCGGCGGGGCGGGCGACCCCGGGGCCGACTTCAAGTAAACCGCCTTGTCCCAGTCGGCCGCCTGGCGCCATGTGGCGCGAGGCGGCTTAGTCGACTACCGGTGAAAGGTTGGGCGACGAGGTCGACGCGCTTGCCCGCTCGAGCATGCGGGCCAGTCTGGGCACGAAGACCGCCTCGACCTGGTCGGCCCTCCAGTCGGATGGGATGTCGGTCGCCGTCGTTGCGATGTCGTCGGCTTCCCAGAACTCACGCTTGTCCGGGATGCGGATGCGAGAGCAAGTGATCGGGTCGCGGATGACGAGCCAGGTGCCGCGTGCGTCGGTTTCGATCGCGTCGAGCATGACCATCTTGCCCTTGCGGCTCAGGATCCCCGGTCCATGCGCCAGCAGCGCTTTCTGCAGCCGGCGTATCAGCATGTCATGGCCCTCGCCGTTGAAGGGCAGGCGCAACGGTACGGCGCAAAGGCGCAGGGCCAGGGAACGCACGATGCGGTTGACGGCGGCTCGCGGATCCAGAACGTGTGCGCTGTCGTAGTGCCGGAGTTGCTCGATGACTTCGTCGCGCGGTTTCCCCTGGGCCAACAGCATGTTTTCACAGGCCAGGCCGTCGCTCGCGAGGTTCGGGGCGGAAATGAGGTAAGTGCGATCAGCCAGTTCATAGACGCCATAGTCTCGCATCAGCGAACGTAGCGGCTCGTCATCGACCATGAACGTTGCCATTGCGGAGGGGGCGCGAAGGCGGTAGCCCGCCAACACCCGTGCGCCCGGCAGCTGCGAATAGTCGGTCATCGTGCGCAGGCGGCACAGCAACGTGTAGTCGAGCATATGGGCATACCCCGGGACGACGACCCCGTGCGTGACATAGCCGGCCGGAAAGCGTCGGATGTTGCCGTCGGCGCCTTTGATGAAGTGATCGCCCACGCTGCGCGCCACCAGTTCGGGATAGGCCATGCGTACGCGAAGCGGATAGGACCATATCTTCAGGGCCAGGGTGTCGTAGCGAGCATGGGCGAAGGTATGCGCGATCTCCTGGTACTGCTGCGCCATTTCGCTCGACTCGGCCCGCAACCGCCGGCGCGCCTGCATATTCCGGTAGGCGCTCATGGCGTTGCCGCCCGCTTTCAAGGCGGGACGGTCCGCTTCGCGCCAGATGCCATGTTCGGCGTCGTAGCGCAGGCGGCCCCGCACCGCCGGCGCGGTTGGGCCCGGAACCTCCACGACTTTCCATAGGGTCCGGCCCGGGACCGACGCGGCACGGTCGCGGGCGATCTCCACCAGCTCGGTGCCCAGGCGGGCATAGGTCTTCCCCTGCGCGACAAGCGTGCCATCGCTGCGAGGCCGCTCGGCACGCATGCGATCGAGTGTCGCCGGCTCGGGTACCCGGTGAAGCTGCAAGTCCCGCACAGGCAGGGAACGGTACAACTTGCCATTGCTGCCGCGCAGCAGCAACGGGCCGACGGGGTCCAGCGTGTCGGCGTCGAACTGGCTGTATGCGTTTTCGCCGAATTGGTGCAGGTGAAGTTCGGCGCCATCCGGGTCGACTGCCGTGACGTAGAGCGGCGCGGGCGCGATATCCAGCCCTGGCGCGGAAGGCGCGATCGGCATGGCGCCCAGGCTCCAACGTCCATCGGCGACATGCTGCCCGGCCTCGCGGCTTGCCGCGCGGTCCAGGGCCGTGGCGATATGCGGGTGCGTCGCCCGCATATGCGCCGCCAGCCGCCCTGTTTCCTCGGCCTCGCGCAAACCCATCATGGCCGACGGCGAGATGATCCGCAGCGGGTGCGTCACCACGTTGTCCACCGTCGCGGCCAGGCTGTGTCGCGCCAACTGGGCCAGCGCACCATTGAAGGCGCCGGCTGCCTTGCCGGCCATCGCCAGGCCATGGCGCATGCCTGCGTGCGCATACCCTTGCAAGCCGGCCTCCAGCCCCGCCTTGATGGCCGCGCTTGCCGTCATGCCAAGTTTCAGTCCAGCGCCTATGGCAGGCAGGAAAGTCGCGACGTCCATCAGGCCGGACAGGATGGCGCCGCGCACGTCGCCATCTCGGATGGCGCGATAGGTCGCGTAGAACGGCAGGAGCCCACGCTCGGCCTCGGCGAGTTTTTCGGAGATCGTCTGGCCCGCCGCGCTGGCACGCGTATTCTCGATCCGTTGCGCGATGGCGGGATCGAGCCAGCTTGGCATCGCGGCCCGCGTGCCGCTGGCCAACGGTTCAAGCGTGATGACGGTTTTCCGCGGCCGATTCCCGGAGGCGTCGCCGTCGGTCGGCTGCTCGGGGTCGCCATGGAAGAGCGTGCCGACATGGTCGCTGGCCCAGTCTTCCAGCTTCACGTCGGCGGGCAATGGCATGGCCGTGCGGGCGCCGGGGTCGAAGAGATAGCGCGTGGTCTTGCCGCGGTGCTGTATCTCGACCAGGAAAGCCTTGCTGGAAATATCGGCGAGCATGGGGCCATATTCCGATAGCGCCGGGCCCAGCCGCGCCAGGATCCGAGCCTGCTGGGATCTCCAGACATAGCGCCGCAGCCGCGCTGTCGATATGGAAACCTGGGCCTGGCCGGCGTCCGCGCCGCTCAGTTCCGGCACGGTGCCGAGCCATGTGGCGACGCTCTTGCCCACGTAGGCGGCGGCAGCGGTCTTGTATGACTCGAAGCGGGTCTGGAACTCCTGCTTCAGCGAGGGTGGCAGCCTGGACCGCGCGTGATCGGCGTCCACGGCGGCCCCTTTCGGCGTCGTTTCCAGGCGCCGGACATCGGAGGCCGATAGCGCATCGCGTTCCATGTAGTAGTCGTGGACACTTGTACGGTACGACCCGAAGAGCAGCGGGATTTCGATCTGGAGCGGTCCCCATGGCGCGGCGAGCACCAGGGACCGGACCCTGATCTGCTGCTTCGGATCGATGCCCGCGTCCTGCAGCAGGTCGGCGGCGACGGCGGCGCGCGACACGCCCTGCAATTCGTTCAGGAGGGGGAGTTCGGCCGCGAAATGTTGCAGCGCGTACGCGTGCAGCTGCGCCGCGAAGCCGGGGATGTCCTGGCGCTTCAGCTCGGCCAGGTCGACCGCGCCGGCGGCCTGGGCCATCCGGATCAAGGCCTGGATGGCCCACGTATTGCCCGGGATGACGAGTGGGGCAGGCGCTCCCGACGCGCTCGCCGGGGGGGCGGCCGTGCCCGCGGGCGGCGCCTGTCCGAAGTCGACGGGCGCACTCATGGCAACCTGTCCCAGGGCGATCAGTTCCGGTATCCCCCGCACGGCGTCGGTAAGGCCATGGGCGCGCGCGCACTGCATGCCGACCCATAAGGTCGCCCATTGCCGGCTGCCGTAGAGGATATCGGGAGACGGCTGCAGCGCCAGGGTCGGGTCGGCGATACATGCCTGCCTGAAGACCGGAATCCATTCCTGCGTATCAAGCGCGCCCAGCCCATGCGCCTGCAGGATTTCGCGCAGGCGTGCGTCGACGGCCGCCGTAGCTGCGGCAATGCGCTGGCCGCTGACGCCCATGACGACGCCGTGATCCACGAAGACGGCATCGGGCTTGGCGGGATCGCGGCCAAGTTCCACTGCCCAGTCTATGTCGCGCGTCAATTCGTGCGCCAAGGCCAGGATCAGGGCTCGCCGCTGCCCTCGTCCGAGCGACGAGGCCGTGACGTCCGCCGCGAACAAGCCGCTACTGGCGCGGGCCAAGGCCACGACGAGGGTCGCGTCGTTCTCCAGTGGCGCGGATAACCGGTGTCCGGAGGCCTGCAGCGCGCGGTACGCGCGCACGCCGGGGTTCTGTTCGACCGTGTCTCCGGTGGCATCGCGCGCGGCTGCAGTGGGCGTCGTGGCCCCCGCGGAGGCCGCGGCGTCGGTCGACGGCTGGCCCGGTCCGGCGTGCCGCCGCGGCCGCGGCGATGCCCCGCCGCCAATATGTTCTGCCAGCATTCGCCCGATTGCCGGCACGCCGTTGTCCGAGAAGGGTTGCGGTTCTGGCGATGAAGGGAAATGCAGCGCCGTGATGGAATGAGCGATGCGCATTGCTGGCCATGCAGGGTGGTTGATATTCCGCGGAGGGTGTGCGCGGCCTGCACTTTCAAGGACAGGTCGACGAAATGGGAAGGGCTGGCGCGGAGACGGCGAGAATGGACTCGAGGGTCAGGCCGATCGCCAGCAGGTGGCGGTCGTCATGCGGCGAGCCGTCGATCTCGATGCCGATGGGCAGCCCATGCGCCGTGTAGCCCGCGGGCAGGCTCAGTGCGGGCAGTCCTGCATTGCTTGCCAGGGCCGTATTGCGGAGGTACGCGTAGTTAAGGGACACCGTCTGTCCGTTCATCGCCACGGTGCCGTCGGCGCCTGCCAGCGGCGCCGCGACGGTCAAAGTGGTCGGCAGGATGAAGGCGTCCAGGCGATGGCGGCAGAGCTGTTCCAGGAACCTGCGGCGCAGGGACGGCCGGTGCCGGCGGATGGCGGCCTCGTACATCGCGGCCGGCACGCAATGCGGCGCGTGTGGGGCGATGAACGTTTCGATCAGGTAGCGGACGTCGGCGCCGGCCGCCTGCCGTGCCAGGTCCGTAACCGACACATTGGCGCCATGAAGACTCAGATAGCGCTGCATGGCCGACCAGAACTCGGCGAAGCCGACCGCCGTCCCGGCCGCGTCGTTGGCATCGGCCAATCCGGGCATGGCGAACTCGATCAGTTGCACGCCGTTGTCCTGCAGGCGCCGCAGCGCCGCATGAACCACGGCGTGAACCTCGTTGTCGAGCCCGTCGAAAAAAAAGTCCCGCACCACGCCCAGGCGTATGCAGCCCGGCCGGACCGGCGCGAGGGGTCGTTGGGATCCCGTGATGACCTGATCGAGCAAGGCGACGTCGGCGACCGTGCGCGCCATGGGGCCCGCCGTATCGCGCGTGGGGCACACCGGGACGATGCCGTCCTCGGGATAGCGGCCGGAGGTGGGACGCAAGCCCACCACGCCATTGAGCGCGGCCGGGATGCGTATGGAGCCTGCGGTGTCGGTGCCCAGGGCGGCGTAGGCCGAGCCTTGCGCCACCGCCACGGCGCTGCCGCCGCTGGAACCGCCCGCGATGCGGGCCGGGTCGCGCGCATTGCGTACGTCGCCGTAGCGGGCGTTGCGCGACGTGACGCCCAGCGACAACTCGTGCATGTTGGTCTTGCCGACGATGACGGCGCCGGCATGGCGCAGGCGCGCCGCCACGGTGGCGTCACAGGCCGGTTCGAAGTGCGCCAGGGCCGGCGTTCCGGCCGTGGCGCCGAAACCCGCGACGTGTACATTGTCCTTGATCGCCACCGGCACGCCTTGCAGCGCTCCGGCCATGGAAGCGCCGGCCTTGTCGTCGTTGCACCCGTCGCGCCCCGCCTCCGTCTGCTCATGGCGCGCGCAAATGAAGGCGCCGTAGCCGGCATGGCGCTCGTACCGGCGGCTGGTGGCGTGCAGGAGATCCTCGCTTCGTACCACACGGCGTCGAAGGGCTGCGACGGCCTGCGTCAAGGTGAAGTCCGCGACGTCCGCGGGCAGCGTCGCGGCACGGAAAGGGAGCAGCATGGTGGCCTCGTCAAGGATGGCGCCTTCGATGCGCCAGATAGAGCAGGGAATTCAGCAGTCCGAGCGCAAGCATCACGGCGCCGAAGGCGGACGGCTGGTGCGCTGTAAGCGGCCCGATGCACTGCGCGGCGAGCGCGGCGCATGACAATTGGATGAAACCCGCCATGCCCGCGGCGGACCCCGCATGGGCCGGCACGGCGCCGATCGCGGCGGCGGTGCCCAGGGGCAGCAGGAAGCCGTTGGCGAAGGTCAGTGTCGACACGCCGGCCAGCATGATGACGGTCGATGCCGGGCGCAGCGCCAGGCCGGCCGCCAGAACGATCCCCGCGCACAGGAAAAGGCCGATGCCCCAGCGATAGACCCGCGCAGCGCCGACTCGCGCGGCGAGATCGCGGGCGGTGAGATTGCCGGCCACGTAGGCGAAGGCCAGGCTGGCATAGGTATAGCCAAGCCAGGCGCGGGGCCATCCCTGGTGCAGCAGCAGGAAGGTCGACTCGGCCAGATAGGCGAAGTATGCGGCCTGGGATATCGCGATAACGCCGGCATTCAGGCGAAAGGCCGGCGTGGCCAGGACGGTGGCGTATCTGCGGGCAGCGCCGCCGGTCGACGGTGCCGGCATGGCCGGTCGTGCCCGCGATTGCGGCACCGCCGCACAGGCCAGCATCCATAGCGCCGCGCCGAAGGCCGCGGTGAACAGAAAGCAGGCTTCCCAGCCGAACTGCGCGTAGAGCAACTGCCCGATCGCGGGCGCCAGCGCGGGCGACATGCCGACCACCACGGATACGTTCAGGAAGAACCGGGTCAGGCCGTGGCCGCTATAAAAGTCGGCCGCGATTGCGCGCCCGACCACGATGGCGCCACAGGCGCCGAAGGCCTGGACCATGCGCCAGCACAGCACCAGGTCATAGTCGGCGGTATACGGGATGGCCAGCGAGGCCACCGAATACAGGCCGAGTGAAAGCAGCAAGGGGGTGCGCCGGCCGATGGCGTCGGCGAGCGCTCCGTGCGCCAGTTGTCCGGCCGCCAGGGCATAAAGGAAGACGGAGAAAAGCGCCTGGATCTCGGTGGCGGTCCTGCCGTATGCCTGCTTCAAGGCCGGGACCGCGGGCAGGAAAATGTCCGTCGCCATGAAACCGCAAATGGATGTCATGGCGATCAGCACGCCAAGATGCCGCGGCGCGCCGCGCAGGCTGCGTTCAGGCCGGAACATGCGCGTAGTGCGGTACGAACTGCCTGACGGCCTGTTCGATGAGCGCGGCGACGTGCGTGGCGACGGGAGGGCGATACACCGTGAAGTGGTCCGCGGGCACATCGCGCACGTGGAGGTCCCCCAGCAGGCTTGGCCAGCCGTCCAGGCTGTCACGCGTGTTGCCGGTGCAGCGGATGAACAGCGTGGGCCCATTGAACTTGCCGTGCGGCTGATGCGTCGAGGCGGCGAGGTTGTTCGCGATCCACATCGCAAGACCCTGTTCCAGGTCCTGCATCGACGCGTCGGCGGGTAGATGTCCTCCTTGTACGCCCATCTTCAGCAGCACGCGGTTGCGCTCGTCGATGGACATTCCACCCAACTGCGCGCGTGAGGGCGCATGGTCGGCGCCATCGGCGAGCTTGCGGGCATAGCTGGTGACGAAGTCCAGTATGTCGCCGCCGGTGGCGCGCGTGATGAAGGTATCGAGCAGGACCAGCAGCGCCACGTGTGCCCCGCGCGATTGCAGGTCCACGGCCATCTCGTGGGCAACCGTGCCCCCGAAGCTGTATCCGCAAAGCACATAGGGGCCATCGGATTGATGCGCCAGTACACGGTCCGCGTACCAGCGCGCCATGCGCGGTACGTTGTTCTCGTAGGCGCCCGCGCCGCCGCGCGGTTCGCACGAGATACCCAGCGATTCGACTGTCCGCACGGAGGTGGCGATGTCGCGGTAACACCATATCCCGCCACCCGCGGGATGGACGAACCAGATGGGCGGCTGCCCGGACTGCCCCGCGATCCTGACGATGCCCGAGGTCACGGCGGGCCGCTCGCGTTCCCGCACGGCTTGTTCGACCATGTCGATCAGGCAGCGCAAGGTCGGGCGGGCGAACAGCGTGACAGCCAATAGTTGCACATCGAGCGCGGCGTTGATCCGGGCCACCAGGCGCATGGCCAGCAGGGAATGCCCGCCGGCCTGGAAGAAATGGCTGTCGTCGCCGGTGCTGTGGGGCAGCAGTGCCGCCCAGATGGTCCTCACCTGCTCGGCGACGCCCGCCGCACACGCGCCCTGCGGGGGACGGGACGCCTCCTGTGCTTCGGGGGCCGGGGCGGGCGCAGCGCCGCGTGCCGCGGCCATTGCCTTGACCGCATTGCGGTCATGCTTGCCGTTCGGCAACAGGGGAAGATGTTCGAGCGGGGTGAGTATCGCGGGCTGCATGTGACGTGGCAGCGCCTCCGCCATGGCCGCGCGCGCGGCGGCCTCGTCCCAGTCGCCGGGCCGGACTTCGACGTAGGCTTCGATCTGCTCCGCCGCATTGATCACGGCGGTCGCGTGCCGCACGCCAGGCACCGTGCGGCACAGGGCGGCCTCGATTTCCTCGAGCTCGATCCGCAGCCCGCGCAGCTTCACCTGGTTATCGGCGCGGCCCAGGAAGAGGTAGTCGCCGTGGTCGTCCAGCCGCACAAGGTCACCGGAGCGATAGCTGCGCTGTCCCGTGCCGGGCGAGACGCCGAAGCGGGACGCGGTTTCCTGGGGCAGGCCCTGGTAGCCTTGCGCCACGCCGGGACCTTCTATCAGCAGTTCGCCCGCGCCGGCTTGCGCGTCCGCACCGAGGATACGGAAGACGGTGCCCGGTATCGGCTTGCCCAGCGGCACGGGATCCCGCTCGTCGGCCTGGCCCGGCTCGCACACATGGAAGGCGCACTGGACCGTGGTTTCCGTCGGGCCGTAGAGGTTGACGACGGGAATGGGCAGGTACGCATGCACCTGGTCGACCAGGCGCCTGGGCAGCGGCTCGCCGCCGCAGAACAGCATGCGCACGCTGCGCAGCGCCGCCATCAAGGCCGGTTCGGTCATGGCCTGCATCACGGCGGGGACCACCTGCAGGATAGTGGCGCGGTGCTGCTGCGCCGCCTGCGCGATGGCGGCCGGCGCGTTCCCGGCGATGACCATGGCGCCGCCCACCATGAGCGGGGCCAGGTACTCCCACACGGACGCGTCGAACGCCGTGGACGTCTTGTGCACGACAACGTCGTCGGCGGTGAAGGCGAACTGGCGCACGAACCAGTCCATCTGGTAGGCAAGCGCGGCCATGGAGACGACGACGCCCTTGGGGCGGCCGGTGGAGCCGGACGTGTACAGCACGTACGCGGGCGCGCCCGCATCCGGCGCGGGCAGCGTGGCGGCGGTTGCCTGCGCCCGCAGCAGGCTGTCCATGGACAGCGTCGTGCGGGTACCGATGCGCGGCGTTCCCGCGCCGGCGATCACATGGCGGGCGCCGCTGTCCTCGATGCAGAACGCGAGGCGGTCATGCGGATAGTCCGGGTCCAGCGGAAGATAGGCGGCGCCGCACTTCAGGACGCCCAGCATGGCGGCCACCCATTCCGTGGAGCGGGGCAGGGCGATGCCGACCACATCGCCGGGCGCCACACCGGCTTCGCGCAGCCGCCCGGCGACGTGGTCGGACAGGGTCCACAGCCGCGCATGGCTGCATGTGCGCGTGCCATCGTGGATGGCGATGCGCGACGGCATGGCCTGCGCGCCGCGGCGGATGGATTCGAGCAGGGAAGGTATCGACATCGGCGTGGTCCCCATCAGCCGTTGACCACGCGCGGCCGGTCGCTCAGGAAGTGGCCGGCGTGGTGTTCGAGCGCCCGCACATTGACGGTCTTCATCAGCCAACGGTTTCTGAGCGCATCCGGGTCGGCGATCTCGCCGACATCCTTGTTGTGGAGGCAATCGTTGTTGGCCGCCCCGACGAGGTCGCCGGGCAGGATCTGGACCCGCTTCTTCAGGCGGTGCAGTGCGCCGATGAGCTGTTCGATGGCCTGCTCGGCGCGTGGTGTCAGTCCCCTGGTGCGGTTCTCGAAGAAGCGGATGTCCGTGGGCGTGGCGCCCCCGAGCACCGGATGGACCTCCGCTTCGCCCAGGATCACCTTGCCGCCGTGTACCGTGAGGTCGTCGTAGGGCGTATGGAATTCCGGTTGGCGCAGCGCGTCGCGCACATCCTCGCCCAGGGCGGCGAGCAAATCCTTGTTGCGAACGAAGGAGGTGTACACGCGGTTCCGGGCAGACGACCGCAGTCCCAGAATGTTGACCCAGTCGGGGCGGACGAAATGGTTCGCCAGGTCCTTGTGGAAGAAGATGGGCTTGAGCGCTTTCTGCGACTGCGAGGTCGCCAGGCTTTTCTTGGGATGGATGTCCTGGAAGATGTCGCCGTCATTCACATTGGCATAGCCGATGGGTTCCTGCCCCATGAGCTTGGCGTACAGCAGGAGGAAAGCCTCGGCGACATAGGTCGTCTTGCGCGTGCGTTTGTCCTTGACGGGATCGTCGAAATCCAGATAGGGCAGGCTGGGATCGATCGGGCAGTTGCGCAGCACGACGTAGGGATGTTCATAGGTGTTCGCGCGGCGCCGGGTCTCGCAACAGGCCATGAAGGGCGCCGGCACGGCGCCCGCGTCGATCACCGCGTCGACCGCCACCGAGAAGCTGGCGTAAGCCGTGTAGGGATTCGCCGTGATCGAGATCAGCGCGCGCTGCAGGTCCAGCGCATCCTTCGGCGTAAAACAGAAATCGATCGGTAGTTCGATCATGAGCAGCCTCGCGCAGGGATGGGAGACGATATGTCCCGGACGTACCGAGGGGCCTGCTCGGCAGGCCCCTCGGTACAGCGCCGCAGAGAGTAGGCGGGCGCTGGGATCGTGTCGCGAGGATGGGGGATTACCAGACGGTTCCGATATGCAGGAACACGCAAAGCGGGCTCGCGGCCGCCATGCGCCGGATCAGGCGCGCATCGGAACCGGTGCGCACGGGAACGTGCCCCGGGGTGGGGTTGCGTCCTCCGTGGCTGTCAATGCAGGCCGGAGGCCTGATGCTGCCGGCGCCGGGCGGGCGCCAGGCGCCGCGCCGTGCGCATGGATCAACGGCGGGAAAGGCGTCGGCGTCCGGCGGGCCGCGAGGCCGCGGACCATAGCAGGCCGGCGACCAGCAAGGCGCCGCCCAGGACGGCGGTGCGGTGCGTGGACAACCACAGCGCCGTGCTGTGCCCGGTGGACTCCGCATCGAAGCCGCCGCGTGTGCGATGCAGGTCGCCGACCGGCTGCCACAGGTTGTCGGGACGGTCCGCGCTTACCGCTTGCTGCCGCTGTTGCGCGCGGTAATTGGTGCGCGCCAGGTAGCGGTCGATGAGGCCTGGAAAGAACTTGTTCGCGACGATCGCCACGATGGAGGACACACCGACGAAAAGCTCCCTGCGCCGGTGCCGCGCGGCCCATACGACAGCGCGGGCGCCCACTTCGGGTTGATAGATGGGCGCGACCGGCCGTGGCGCATGGGGCATGCGGCATGCGGCCCAGTCGAACTGGGGCGTGTTCAAGGCCGGCATCTGCACCATGGTGACATGCACCTTGCTGCGGTCGTGCAGCAGTTCGCTGCGTAGCGCATCGGTGAAGCCGCGCACCCCGTGCTTGGCACCGCAATACGCGGACTGCAGCGGAATCGCCCGGTAGGCGAGCGCGGAACCCACTTGCACGATGACGCCGTGGTCCCGCGCCCTCATGCGTCGCAGCGCGGCCATGGTGCCATACACATAGCCGAGGTAGGTCACCGCGGTGACGCGTGTGTATTCTTCCGGCGTCACGGACGACAGTGGCGAGAAGATGGTCAACATCGCGTTGTTGACCCAGGTGTCGATGGGCCCGAGTTCCGTTTCGACGCGGTCGGCGGCCGCTTCCACGGCCGTGGCGTCGCTGACGTCCACGGCGATGGAAAGTGCGCGTACCCCGTAGGCGCGTACTTCTTCCGCGGCGGCGGCCAATGCGCCGGCGTCGCGTGCGAGCAGCGCCACGTCGGCGCCCTCCGCGGCGAAGGCATGCGCGATGGCCCGGCCGAGGCCGGCGCTGGCGCCGGTGACGACGACAATGCGCGGCACATGCAAGCCGCGGGCGGATGTGGGGGTAGGGTGCGGCGCATGGATGGCGGCGGGACTGCGGGCGAGGGAGCCGGTCCCTGACGATGAATGCGGCATGGTCGGTGGCTTCCTTATTTCTTACGGTTTCCGGGCAATACCGCACTCAGTACCTGTCGCGCGGTGTTGGCGATGACGCTGCCCTGATCCGGATCGCCCTTGAGCAAGGTCGATGCGAAGGCCTTGGCCTGGGCCAGTGTGATATGCGGCGGCAGGGGCGGCACATTCGGGTCCGTCTTGACGTCTATCACCACCGGGCGGTCCGACGCCAAGGCCTGCTCCCACGCGCCCGCCATGGCTTCGGCGCGGTCGACATGGATGCCGCGCAGGCCGATCGACTCGGCGAATTGATGATAGGACACATGGGGAATGCGCTGCGAAGCCTCGAACTTGGGGTCGCCTTCCATGACGCGCTGCTCCCACGTCACCTGGTTCAGGTCTTCGTTGTTCAACACCATGCAGATCCAGCGCGGGTCGCCCCATTCCTTCCAGTACTTCGCGACCGTGATCAGTTCGGCCATGTTGTTCATCTGCATGGCGCCATCGCCGACCAGGGCGATGACGGGCCGGTGCGGATAGGCAAACTTGGCCGCGATGGCATAGGGCACTGCCGCGCCCATCGACGCCAGCCCGCCCGAGAGGGAACACATCATGCCCTGTTGCACCTTCAGGTCGCGGGCGTACCAGTTCGCCACCGATCCCGAATCGCTGGTCACGATGGCGTCCGCGGGGATACGCGGCGAAAGCTCCCATATGGTCCGTTGTGGGTTGACGCCGACCTCGGCATCCGCCAGCGCGCGTGCTTCCAGTTTCTTCCACCAGTCCCCGGTCCATTCCTCGATGCTGTCGCGCCAGGCCCGGTCGGTCTTCGCCGTCAATAGCGGCAACAGCTCGCGCAGCGTTTCCGCGCTGTCGCCGACCAGGTTGACCTCCATCGGGTAGCGCAGGCTCAGCATGTCCGGCTTGATATCGATCTGTACGCCGCGGGCCTGGCCCTCCTTGGGCAGGAACTCGGAATACGGGAAGCCGGAGCCGATCATCAGCAGGGTGTCGCATTCGGTCATGAGCTTGTAGCTGGGCTCGGTGCCGAGCAGGCCGATGGAGCCGGTGACCCAGGGCAGGTCGTCGGGCAGCACGGCCTTGCCCAGCAGGGCCTTGGCGACACCGGCGCCCAGCTTGTCGGCGAGGGCGGTGACTTCGGCGCCGGCCCCCAGCGCGCCGGCGCCCACCAGGATGGCGACCTTCCTGCCCGCGTTCAGGACCTCGGCGGCGCGCTGCAGATCGGCGGGATAAGGGACGCTGCGCGGCGGCCGGTAACCGACGCCTGAATGCACCGTCCCGTGCTTGCGGCCCGGCTCCTCGTAGGGCAGGTCCTGGAGGTCGTTGGGGAGCACCAGGGCAGTGACCTGCCGCGTGCCGAGGGCGATACGAATGGCGCGGTCGACCAGGTGGCGCACTTGCTCCGGCACGGTGGCCTGTTGCACAAAGGCGCCGGCCACATCCTTGAACATGGACACCAGGTCGAGTTCCTGCTGGTAATGCCCACCCAGCGCGGCGCGCGCCTGCTGTCCGACGATGGCAAGCACCGGCATGTGGTCCATGCGGGCGTCGTACAGGCCGGTGATGAGATGCGAGGCCCCCGGCCCCGATGTGGCGATGCAGACGCCGAGCTCCCCGGTGAACTTGGCGTGGGCCGAGGCCATGAAGGCGGCCATCTCTTCATGGCGCGCCTGGACGAAATCGATCTTGTCTTCGGCACGGCTCAGCGCGCCAAAGACTCCGTTGATGCCGTCACCGGGGTAACCGTAAATGCGGCGCACGCCCCAGGCGTGCAGCCGGCCGACGATGAAATCTCCGACAGTAGGCGCCATTGCAATCCTCTTGATTCGATCGCGCGCCGGATCCCGCTGTGGGGGAGCGCGCCGGTGGCGTCCGGGGCGCAACCTGTGGACAGGAGCCGGGGACGCGGTTCGAGGCGGCGGGGCGCAAGTGCTGTACCTGTGCCGGAATAAGGGGGCCGATCAGAGGTATCCCTAGTATTCGCCCCTGTCGTCGCTCGGGTACCATTATTTTCAGTTGTATGTCAGCAAACGTTGCAAGTACTGGACGCGCTGGCGAGCAAGACAGCCCACGGCCCATGCGCCGCAATCGCACCGCGCGGCGTCTTCAGCAACATCTCGAAGGACCGGGGCAACGACCCTGGAACATGCCGGGCGCCTACCGCGCAAATAACGCTAAGAACTAGGGAGACGACATGGAGCTCTGGGAAAATCTGATGCTTGGTTTTTCGGTGGCCGTTTCACCGGAAAACCTGCTCTACGCCCTGATGGGGTGCGTCCTGGGCACGCTGGTCGGCGTGCTGCCCGGCCTGGGCCCGGTACCGACCATCGCAATGTTGTTGCCGATCACCTATGTGCTGCCGCCGATCGCCGGCCTGATCATGCTGGCGGGGATTTATTACGGCACCCAATATGGCGGTTCGACGACCGCCATCCTGGTGAATCTGCCTGGCGAGACATCGGCCGTGGTGACTACCCTGGACGGGCACCAGATGGCGCGCAACGGACGCGGCGGCGCGGCCCTGGCCCTGGCGGCCATCGGTTCGTTCTTCGCCGGCTCGGTCGCGACCATGTTGATCGCCGGCTTCGCGCCGCCCTTGGCGGAGGTCGCGTTCAAGTTCGGGCCCGCGGAGTATTTCTCCCTGATGGCGCTGGGCCTGATCGGCGCCGTCGTACTGGCCTCGGGGTCCATCATGAAGGCCATCGCCATGATTATCCTGGGCCTGTTGCTCGGCATGGTGGGCACCGACGTCAACTCCGGCGTTGCGCGCTATGACTTCGGCATCCCGGAGCTGCAGGACGGCATCGACTTCGCGATCGTGGCCATGGGCGTGTTCGGCTTTGCCGAGATCATGACCAACCTGGAGCTCAAGGATAAGCGCGTGGAGATCTCCGACAAGGTGGGCTCCCTGTATCCGAACCGCAAGGAATTGCGCGAAGCCATACCCGCCATCCTGCGCGGTACGGCGCTGGGATCGTGCCTGGGCATCCTGCCGGGTGGGGGCGCCACCTTGTCGGCGTTCGCGTCGTACACGCTGGAGAAAAAGGTATCGCGCGAGCCGGAGCGCTTCGGCAAGGGCCATCCGGCCGGATTGGCCGGCCCCGAGTCGGCCAACAATGCGGGCGCGCAGACGTCGTTTATCCCGTTGTTGACCCTGGGCATTCCGGGCAACGCGGTGATGGCGCTGATGGTGGGGGCCATGACCATCCACAACATACAGCCCGGCCCGCAGGTCATGTCGAGCCATCCGGACTTGTTCTGGGGCCTGATCGCGTCGATGTGGATCGGCAACCTGATGCTGGTGGTGCTGAACCTGCCCCTGGTCGGACTGTGGATCAAGTTGCTGAAAGTGCCTTATCGCATTCTGTATCCCGCGATCCTGGTGTTCTGCACCATCGGTGTCTATTCCCTCAACTACAACGCCTTCGACATCTTCGTCACGGCGGTGTTCGGGCTGGTCGGCTATGTCTGGGCCAAGCTGCGCTGCGAAGGCGCGCCGCTGCTGCTGGGACTGGTGCTGGGCCCCATGATGGAGGAAAACTTCCGTCGCGCGCTGCTGCTGTCGCGCGGCGACTTCACGACCTTCGTGACGCGGCCTTTGTCGGCATCGTTGCTGGGCGCGGCGCTGCTGCTGGTGGTGATCGTCGCCTTGCCGTCCATCCGCAAGAAGCGCGAAGAGACCTTCGTCGAGGAAACCTGACGGGCCGCGGCGACCGCGTGGCCGCCCGGCTCGGGCCGGGTGGGGTCGCTGCGGTCGGTTCATCAGACAGCGCCCATCAGGGCCAGCCGCTGCAGGCCTTCCAGGTCCAGGCGCTCGATGCAGCCGGACACCTCGCGGTAGAAGCCTTCGCATTGCGGGTGGGTGCGACGCGTCCGGTGCGTCCATTGTTCGATCTCGCTGATCTCGCCGTCGCGCGCCAGCTTGGCCAAGGCCAGCCGTTCGCCGAGGGGTGGGACCTCGATGCCGTGCACAGGCGCGCGTCCGCTCGCCGCATGATGGATGGAAACCGGTACTGTGTACCGGGTATCCGCCAGCGCCACGGGGATGCGCAGCTTGAACCGTACGCCCATGCCGGGAGCGCTCTCGACTTCGATACGGCCTCCCATCCCCTGCGCGATGCGCTCGACGATGAACAGGCCCAGGCCCAGGCCCGCGTCCTGACGGCGAAGCTGCCGGAAAGCCTGGAAGATCTCGGCCTGGTCTTCGGGCGGGATATGCGGTCCATCGTTATGCACCTCCAGGCATAGCTCGGTACCGGCCGGCCGTTGCTCCACCCGGACTTCCAGTCGTACGTTGCCGTGGCGGGTGAACTTGGCGGCATTGCCCAGCAGGTTGAGCGCCGCCTGCCGCAGCCGCTTCGGGTCCGTCCATACCACGCTGGGCAGCGTGGGAGGCGGCAGGTACTGGAAGCTGTTCTGGTTGTGGACGCACAGCGCGATACCGAATCGGGCGAGCTCCTCCAGCAGTTCGGGCAGCCGCGTCTGTTCCGGCGTAACCGCGAACGGCTCCAGCTCCGCGCGCGCGTAGGCCAGGAGTTCCTCGATCAGGCTGAACTGGTATCCCACGCTGCGGTCGATGATATCGATATAGGCAGTTTGCGATGGCGTGGCGTCCTGCCGCAGCAACCTCGTATAGCCGGCTATCGTGGCCAGCGGCGCCCTCATGTCGTGGCCGATGTATCCCAGGATCAAGGTCTTGCGCTCATCCTTCTCCTTGGCCTGCCGCAGCGCGCGTGCCGTGACGAAGCGCCCGTCGTCCATATCCGAGGCCAGCACGGCGCGCGCGCGCAGCCTGATGCGCAGCGGCGTACCGCGCCGGCGCTTGCCGGGCGTGGCGCGAGCGGCCCAGATCGTCAGCACCGCCAGGTTCGCGCCCATGACCAGCATGGTGATGGCTGGTGTGCCCGATTCCAGCGCCACCGGCTCGGTCATGAAGAATGGGGCAAACAACGGCGCGACAGCTGTGAGCGTGGTATCGATGGCCAGCAGCACAGCCGAAAGCGCGATCAGCGTGGCGACGGAGGACCTGTGCTGCCTGAGCACGGCGGCCGAACGCAGCATGCACGCTGCCAGTGCGGCGCCCGAGATGAAAGTCAGCATGGCGGTGACGTGGACGGGCAGTGCCGGAACCAGCATCGCCGCCGCCAACAGAATCCCCGCGATAATGGCATAGCTGCGCGCGTGCGGCCCGGCGTGCGTGCCGCTCCGGAGGGTGTTGTAGACGAATAGCGCGAACAGGCCCAGGCGCACCATATCGAGCGCGAGCTCCAGGCGATAGCCGGTTCCCCCTTCCATGAACCACAGCAGGCGCTGCAAATAGCCGCGCGCCGCGGCCTCGTGCAGGGCCGCGGCCATGGCGACCGCGGCCAGCCATAGGAAGGGCCGCTGACGCGACGCCATCGCGATGAGGGCAGCGCACCACGCCAGTGCGGCCATGCCGCCGATCAGGACCCCGTCGGCAACCGTGGCCCGGATGGTTGCCGCCGTGAAGTCGCCGCGGGAATACAGGGCGGGGGCAAAACGGATGGGGGAATCGCTTTTGATCCTGGTCAACACCTTCACGACCGCGCCGGGCTCCATGTGAAGCAACAGCGCCGGATAGGGCGTGGGCTCGTCGCGCTGTCCCAGGGCAACCCGCGAGCCGGCGCGGTTGTGTCGCCAGATGCCGCCCTGCTGGCTATAGAAGTCCACCCGCTCCAGTTCCGGCCGACCCGCGACCAGGACCACGCGGTGGGTCGCGCTGTGCGTATTGGTGAGGGTGACGTGCAGCCACCAGGCCGATCCGGAATACACTTCGCCGCGCGGGAAATCGCGCGCCGGGCGGAACAGCGCGGGCTCGGCACGCATCGCCGCGAGTACCTGCGGCAGCTCCATCTCGCCCGAGGGATCCTCGTAGATGTCGATGAAAGGCCGCAGCGATGTCGGCCCATCGTAGGCGTTGGAGGTGGCCACTACCTCGGCGATGGCTCCGGACGTGTGCAACAGTGCGCATGCCGTGGCGGCAATCAACAGAAGCTTGATGTCCACGACGCGATTTTTGATTAGTTGCATCCCGCTCTTGTGTCGACAGCGACTGCGTTGTGGGGGACAACGTTTTCCGCGTGCGCCCGCTGCAAACCTGCCGACGCCGAGCGAGTCGCCATACTGCAACAAAACGGCGAACAGCGCCAAGCTTTCTGCCACGCGCCGCGGGTTACGTAATGCCGACGCATGCCGGTGCGCAAGTCCGCGCAGGTGGCCATTTTTGGATTCGCGCAGCCTTGCCAAGGCGCAGCGCCACATGCATGACAAAATGTTCTCATGCCGTGGCCCGGCCGGGACCTGGATCATCGCGTGCCCGTGCCTGCGGCATGGTGGAACGTCGGGCGCGGCTGCCATGTCGGGCGCTTGTCAGGAAACACTGCGTATCGTGCATTGTCGCGCCACGGTGCGGCGAGTAATCTGTTCAAGCCCATTCCGTCTTCGCCCACTGTCCCGCGCAGTGCGCGCGGCCACGGAACCTCCACTGCGGCGACCTTGGTTGGGCACGCGTCTTGCCCTATGGCGCGCCGCACGTCCGCACTCAGGAGAGACCCATGACCACTTCCCAGCCTATGCCGGATGCCGCGCCTCGCGGCGGCGCCGAGGGCTTGCACCGTCCGGCGCGCCGGACCTTCCTGGCCGGCATCGGCGCGGCAGGCCTGTCCGCCAGCGCAGCCGCCCACCTTTCCACGGACCCGCAGGGCCAGGCCGCGGCGGCGGACGCGCCGGTGGCGGACAAGCAAGCCGACGCGCCGGCGGGCACGATACCGACCCGCCTGTCGGTGAACGGACACACGCATGAAATGAATCTGGATCCGCGCACGACGCTGCTCGATGCGCTGCGCGAGCACCTGCATCTCACGGGTACCAAGAAAGGCTGCGATCACGGCCAGTGCGGTGCATGTACGGTGCATGTCAATGGCCGCCGGGTGAATTCCTGTATGAGCTTTGCCGCCACCCACGAGGGCGACACCGTCACGACCATAGAAGGACTGGGCCAACCCGGCGCATTGCATCCCATGCAAGCGGCCTTCGTGGAGCACGATGGCTACCAGTGCGGCTATTGCACCTCGGGCCAGATCATGTCGGCCGTCGCCATGCTGAACGAACCCTGGGGCGATGCCGACGCGGACGTGCGTGAAGCGATGAGCGGAAATATCTGCCGTTGCGGCGCCTACCCGAACATCGTTTCGGCCATCCAGGACGCACGCCGCAAGGCCTGAGGAGCATCGATATGGATATGTTCCAACTGACACGCGCGCAGGATGTCCAGGACGCCGTGCGGGTCGGCGCGGCGGCGCGTACCGCACAGCAGGGCGCCGACGTGCGATTCCTGGCCGGCGGCACCAACCTGGTCGATCTGATGAAGCTGGATGTCGAACGTCCGTCCCGCGTGGTGGACATCAGCCGTCTGTCGCTCGACCGCATCGAGCCGCAACCGGACGGCGGCGTTCGTATCGGCGCCATGGTACGCAATGCCGACCTCGCCAACGACGCGACCATCAAGCGCGACTATGCGGTCCTCTCGCAGGCGCTGCTGTCGGGCGCTTCGGCGCAATTGCGCAATATGGCGACGACCGGCGGCAACCTCCTGCAGCGCACCCGCTGCGTGTACTTCCGCGACACGGCGGCCGCGTGCAACAAGCGCGTGCCGGGCTCCGGCTGTTCCGCCATCGGCGGCTACAACCGCAACCTGGCCGTCCTGGGTACCAGCGAAAGCTGTATCGCCAGCAATCCTTCCGACATGAACGTGGCCATGATGGCGCTGGAGGCAAGCATCCATATCCAGGGTCGGCAGGGTGAACGGGTCGTCCCGATCGGCGATTTCTACACCTTGCCGGGCGACACGCCGGACCGCGAGACGGTGCTGGAACCTGGCGACCTGATCACGCACGTCACCTTGCCGCCACCCGCATCCGGCAGCCGATCGGTTTATCTGAAGCTGCGCGACCGCGCGTCGTATGAATTCGCCCTGGCGTCGGCAGCCGTGATCGCCACCGTGCGCAACGGCGCCATTTCGCATGTGCGCGTGGCGCTGGGTGGCGTGGGCACGCGGCCCTGGCGCGCGCCCGAGGCGGAGGCGGCCCTGCTCGGCAAGGCGCCTGGCGACGAGGTCTTCCGTGCCGCGGCGCAGGCCGCCGTCAAGGATGCGCGTCCGCAAAGCCAGAACGCCTTCAAGATCGAGCTGGCGCGCCGCTGCCTCGCCCATACCCTGAAGCTGGCCATCCAGGCCGCGTGAATACAGGAGTTCAGCAATGAGCACAGTTGCAGATCGTCCGGCGGCAGACGCCGCCGACGTCATCGGCCGCGTGACGCCGCGCGTCGACGGCCCCTTGAAGGTGAGCGGCAAGGCCGTCTATACGTCGGACTTCCATTTTCCCGGCATGCTGTACGCGGTGCCGGTGTGCAGTACGGTCGCCAACGGCCGCATCGTTTCCATGGATACCTCCGTGGCGCAGGCGATGCCGGGCGTGCGGCTGGTGCTGCACCGCCAGAACATCGGTCCCCTGTACCGCGTGCAGGGCGCAAAGGTCGACGAGACGCGCCCTCCTTTCGATGACGACGTGATCCGCTATTACGGCCAATACGTCGCCGCGGTGGTGGCCGATACGTTTGAACAGGCGATGGCCGCTGCGAACGCGGTCAAGGTGCGCTATGCAGAAGAGAAACCCGACGTCGGCACGCGGCTGTCCTCGGACGGCAAGTCCAAGGTCGAGAGCGAACGCGGCAAGGCGCAGCCGGCTTTCGACTCGGCCCCGGTGAAGATCGACTACACCTACGTGACGCCGGTAGAGACCCACAACCCCATCGAACTGCATGCCACGGTGGCGGTATGGGACGGGCAGGCCTATACCTTGTACGAGACATCGCAGGCGGTGACCAACCACAAGGCCGTGATGGTGCAGGCGCTGGGCACCACGCCCGAGCAGGTCCGGGTGATTTCGCGTTTCCTGGGATCGGGCTTTGGCGGCAAGCTGTGGCCGTGGCCGCACTGCATGGTCGCGGCGGCGGCGTCGCGCCAACTGGGGCGCCCCGTGAAGCTGGTCCTGACCCGGCCGATGATGTTCCAGAATGTCGGGCACCGGCCCATCACGCAGCAGCGTATGCGCCTGGGCGCGACGGCCGACGGCAAGCTCGTATCGCTGCAGCAGGACTATCTGACCCAGACCTCGCTGCTCGACGATTACGAAGAGAATTGCGCCGAGGCGACGCCGCACATGTACAGCACGCCGAACCTGCGCATTACCTCGGGGCTGGCCCGGCGCCACATGGGCACGCCGACGGCGATGCGCGGTCCAGGTGCCGTACCGGGACTCTTTGCCCTGGAATCGGCCATGGACGAACTGGCGGTCGCCTTGAAGATGGATCCTGTGCAGCTGCGCCTGAAGAACCAGCCCGAGCACGACGAAGGCAACGGCTTGCCGTTTTCCTCGCGCCACCTGGTCGAGTGCATCGACCGCGGCGCGGAGAAATTCGGCTGGTCCCGGCGTACGCCGGAGATCGGGTCGATGCGCCGCGATGGCCGCATCCTGGGCTGGGGCATGGCGTGCTGTTCCTGGCTGGGGGCGCGCCAGCCGACCCACGCCCGGGTGGACCTCAAGGCGGACGGCACGGCCCATGTGGCATGCGGCACGCAGGATATCGGCACCGGCACGTACACCATCATGGCGCAACTGGTGAGCGCCCAGACCGGCATCCCGCCGGAGCACGTGGACGTGGCTCTGGGCGACACGGCGTTGCCGGAAGGGCCGATTTCCGGCGGGTCCACCGTGACGGCGTCGGTGATACCCGTGGTCCTGCAGGCCACGCGGGCGGCAGTCGACTCGGTGCTGCAGACCGCCTGCAAGGGCGAGGCAGCAGCCTTCGCGGGCAAGAAGCCGGACGACCTGGCCTTCACGGCGGGATACGTGCATCTGAAGGGGCAAGCGCCCGAAAGCGGCAAGCGGTTCGGCGAAATCGTGGCCGGCGCGGACCTGCGGGCGATCTCCGGCGAAGGCAGCCAGACCGAAGGCAATTTCTTCGACGATCCGCTCAAGCGCAAGTACTCCATCAATTCCTATGGCGTGCATTTCGCCGAGGTGGAGTGGCAACCGGAGATCGCCCGCCTGCGTGTGAGCAGGGTCGTCACGGTGATCGACGCGGGGCGCATCCTGAATCCGCGCCCGGCGCGCAACCAGATCGAAGGCGCCATCGTGATGGGCGTCGGCATGGCCCTGTTCGAGCACACCGTCTACGACGAGCGGTCAGGCAAGCCGGCCAACGGCAACCTGGCCGACTACATCGTCGCGTCCAACGCGGACACGCCTGAAATCGACGTTACCTTCCTGGACTACCCGGATCTGGTGCTGAACGAGCTCGGCGCCCGCGGTGTGGGCGAGATCGGGCTGGCCGGCACGGCGGCGGCAATCACCAACGCCATTTACCATGCCACCGGCGTGCGCGTGCGCGAACTGCCAGCCATGATCGAGGACCTGTTGCAGGCCTGATGAAGGACTGCTGCCGGACGCCTGCGCGAGCGATCGCCCAGGTGGCCGGCAGCGTCTGCCCTTAGACGGGGGAGGGGTTGCGTTCGGCGAAACCAGTCTGGTGCCAGTACGGATACGCGCGCCCGGCCTTGCTGGCGGCGTCCAGGCGGGCGACCTGCTCGGCGGTCAGATTCCATCCGACCGCGCCCAGGTTCTGGCGCAGTTGCGTTTCGTCGCGGGCGCCGATCAGCACTGTGCTGACGGTGGGGCGTTGCAGCAGCCAGTTCAAGGCAATCTGCGGAATCGTCTTGCCCGTTTCCTTGGCGATGGCGTCCAGCGCGTCCACCACGCCATACAGGTATTCATCGGGTACCGGCGGGCCCCAGTCCTTGGTCTTGTGCAGACGGCTGACTTCGGGCAAAGGCTGTCCGCGACGGATCTTGCCGGTCAGGCGGCCCCAGCCCAGCGGGCTCCATACCACGGCGCCCACCCCCTGGTCCAGACCCAGCGGCATGAGTTCCCATTCGTAGTCGCGGCCGATCAGGGAGTAGTACGTCTGGTTCGCGACGTAGCGGGGATAGCCGTAGCGGTCCGCCACCGCCAGGGACTTCATCAGGTGCCAGCCCGAGAAATTCGACACCCCGGTGTAGCGGATCTTGCCCGCCCGGACCAGCGTGTCCAGCGTGGACAGCACTTCCTCCACGGGCGTGCGGGCGTCGAAGCCGTGCAACTGGAACAGGTCGATATAGTCGGTGCCGAGGCGCTTAAGCGAGCCTTCCACCGCCTGGATAAGATGAAAGCGCGAGGAGCCGACGTTATTGGGCTCGTCGTTGAAGCGGAAAGTCGCCTTGGTGGACAGGATGACCTTGTCGCGCCGGCCCTTGATCGCCTCGCCCAGGATCGATTCGGAGGCGCCGCGCGAATAGATGTCCGCGGTATCGAACATCGTCACGCCTTCGTCCAGGCAGATGTCGATCAGGCGGCGCGCTTCGGATACGTCGGTCTTGCCCCAGGCTTCGAACAGCTCGCCCTTGCCGCCGAAGGTGCCCGTGCCGAAGCTCAGTACGGGAACCTTGAAACCGGATGCGCCCAAATGTCGGTATTCCATGTGTACCTCTACAAGAAAATCAGGGGAACGCGCCGCTGGCCCGCATGCCTGCGATCAAACAAGGATCGCCGGCCGTCGGCGCAGCAACGCGATGCGCGACCGGATATTCTGCGCCTATCGCGCTCGACGCGAAATCGCTACGATCCGACAACACTTGTCCGCTGACGGAACAGATGCACGGGCGCGCCTCGTATAATGCGATGCCGCGCGGGCGGTGGCCCTATGCCGGCACCGCGCGTGCCATCCGCCGCTGGCCCGGCCTCGTCGCCATAGACGCGCACCCTTGACCGAACCCACTGTAGACCGCGTTTCCACCGAACTGGTTGCCGTACTCGTGGCCGTGACCGACGGCGAGCCACGCGTGCTGACGACGGAAGACGCGCGCGCCTTGCCGGCCGGTCCATTCCAGTTCGCGCATCGCTCCCTGCAGGCAGGCCTGAGAGCCTGGGTGGAGGCCCAGACCCATCATCCCCTGGGTTACGTCGAGCAGCTGTATACCTTTGCCGACCGCGATCGCGCCGAGCACGCTGACACACGGATCATCTCGGTGAGCTACCTGGGTTTAACCAGGGAAATGGGACACACCGGCGTTGCCCGCGTCGGCTGGCAAAGCTGGTATCGGTATTTTCCATGGGAGGACCGGCGCGACGGCGTGCCGGCGTTCGTGGCCGGCATCGTCGAACCGCGGCTGCGGCGTTGGGCGGCCGGCGGGCCGACGGCGCAGCGCGGCCGCCGCTACGAGCGCATCGCCATCACCTTCGGTCTGGATGGGGCCGCCTGGAACGAGGACATGGTGCTGCAGCGGTACGAGCTGCTCTACGAAGCGGGACTGGTTCCTGAGTCCGGGCAGCGCCCGATCAGGCCTGCGCTGCCGGGCACGCCCATGGTGCATGACCATCGGCGCATATTGGCCACCGGCATCGCGCGGTTGCGCGCCAAGATCAAGTACCGGCCCGTCGTTTTCGAATTGATGCCCGAGGCCTTCACACTGCTGCAATTGCAGCAGAGCGTCGAAGCGTTGGCCGGTAGAGGCCTGCACAAGCAGAATTTCCGCCGCCTGATCGAGCAGCAGGAACTGGTCGAGGAAACGGGCGAGATGACCCAGGGCGCCGCCGGACGCCCCGCCAAGCTTTTCCGGTTCCGCCGCGACGTGATGCTGGAACGCGCGATATCCGGCAGCAAGCTTCCATTGGCCCGCGAACCGCATCCGGTCTGACTGTTGGCGGAGCGGCTAATTCGCCACCGGAATAAGCCCCTGCCCAAAAAGAATAAAGCCGGCTCACAAATTCGTTGACAAGGAATTATGCTCAGAAATAGTATAAGTGCGTCCGACAAACCCGCCCGATTAAGACTCAATATGAGCATAAACTCGCTCCATCCCGCCTTCGCTTCCGACGCCTCCGGCCTGCGTGCCCCCGGGCAGCCCAGGGAAGCAGCGTCCGGCGCCGCAGATACCGCGCGCGCCCACCTGCCGCCTGCCATGCCCGCCATCATGCTGGAGCCGCTGGTCCGCGCCACCTTGCTGGAAGACCTTGGCCGGGCGGGCGATATCACCACGGACGCCATCGTCGACGCCGACCAGCGGTCGCGCCTGCGCCTGGTGGCGCGCAAGGCTGGCGTACTGGCGGGGCTCGACCTGGCGCGCCTCGCCTTCACGCTGGTCGACCCCGCCATCCAGTTCGTGCCGCATCTGCGCGATGGCGCGCGGTTGGAGCCGGGCAGGGAAATCGCCGCCTTGTCGGGGCCGGCGCGCGGCATTCTTACCGCCGAGCGTACGGCGCTGAACTTCCTGTGCCACCTGAGCGGCGTGGCCTCCGCAACCGCGGAAATCGCGGACGCCATCCGGCCTTATGGCGCGCGTGTGACGTGCACGCGCAAGACCATGCCCGGTATGCGGGCCGTGCAGAAGTACGCCGTGCGGGTGGGCGGAGGCAGCAACCACCGCTACGGGCTGGACGACGCCATGCTGATCAAGGACAACCACGTCGCCCTGGCCGGCGGCATACGGCAGGCCGTGACCCGTGCGCGGGCCGCGGCGGGCCATCTGGTCAAGATAGAGCTGGAAGTCGACACCCTGGCGCAATTGGAAGAAGCGTTGAGCCTGGGCGTGGAGGCGGTGCTGCTGGACAATATGTCGCTGGACGAACTGCGCCAGGCCGTGGCCATGGCGAAGGGCCGCGCGATCACCGAGGCGTCGGGCGGGGTCACGCCCGACACCGCGCCGGCGATCGCGGCCACGGGCGTGGATTTGATCGCCATCGGCTGGATCACCCATAGCGCCCGCGTGCTCGACATCGGCCTTGACGTCTGAGGGGGCGGATCATGAACCGGCTCGGACGCGTCGCGCGACGCCTTTTGCGGTGGTCGCCGCGCGCGGGCATCCTGGCGCTGGCATGCGTGATCGCCGCTGCGTTGGGGGCCAGCGTGGCGCGTAGCGGCGAGCAGGCCGGCCACGCCGGCGCGGCAAGGCCGGCAGAGGCCGGCGCCGATTATCCCTCGCGGCCTATTACCGTGGTGGTGACATTCCCGCCGGGCGGTGGCACCGACCTGCTGGCGCGCCGTCTTGGCGCGGCCTTGCAGCATGACCTTGGCCAGAGCGTGGTGGTGGAGAATCGTCCTGGCGCCAGCGGCAATATCGGTGCGCGCGACGTGGCCCAGGCCGCCCCGGACGGTTATACGCTGTTGATGGTCAACAGCTCGTACGCGATCAATCCAGGCGTGTATCGCGACCTGCCTTTCTCGCCGCGCGATGACTTGAAGGGCGTGATCAACGTGGCCTTCGTGCCGTCGGTACTGGTGGTCCCGGCGGCATCGCGGTTTCGCGACCTGCACGACCTGCTCGCGGCGGCCGCTCCGGGCGGCAAGCCGGTCAGCTATGCCTCCTGCGGCAATGGGACGCCGCAACACCTGGCCGGCGAGATGCTGCGCATGGCCAGCGGGCGCGCCTTGCAGCATGTGCCCTATCGCGGTTGCGGTCCGGCCCTTGCCGATGCGCTGTCCGGCCAGGTCGGCATGGGTATCGTCACGGCGTCCAGCGCGGCGCCGTTCCTGGCGTCCGGAAAACTGCGCGCGCTGGCAGTGACCTCACCCGAGCGCTCCGACCTCATGCCGGCGGTGCCTACGGTGGCGGAGCAGGGCTATCCTGGCTATGCGCTGGACCAATGGCATGGCCTCCTGGTGCCGGCGGCCACACCCGCCGTCGTCGTCGCGCGTATCAATGCCGCGGTAGCGGCCATCATGCGGCGCGAGGAGATGCGCCACGCCCTGCTGCAATTGGGCTACAGCCCCACGGCGAGCACGCCGCAAGCGTTCCAGGCGCTGATCGAGGCCGATATCGACCGCTTCGGCGCTCTGACGGCCAGCATGGGGCTGCACGCCGACTGACCCGGGCTGCCTACTCCATGCCGGGGACGACGGTCGAGAACCCCGCATCCACATGGGTGATTTCGCCGGTGACGCCGTTGGCGAGGTCCGAAAGCATGAACGCCGCGACGTTGCCGACGTCATCGATGCTGACGTTGCGGCGCAGCGGCGCGTGGGCTTCGACGAACTTCAGGATGGACGAGAAGTCCTTGATGCCGCTGGCAGCCAGGGTCTTGATCGGACCGGCGGAAATGCCGTTGGCGCGGATGCCCAGGGGGCCCAGCGCGGTCGCCAGGTAACGCACGCTGGCTTCCAGCGATGCCTTGGCCAGGCCCATGGTGTTGTAGTTGGGGACCACGCGTTCGGCACCCAGGTAGGTCAGCGTCAGCACCGCGGCATTGCGGCCTTTCATCAGCGGCAGCGCAGCCTTGGCCAGCGCGGGAAAACTATACGCGGAGATGTCGTGCGCGACCCGGAAGCCTTCGCGCGACAGGCCGTCGAGGAAATCGCCGGCGATCGCCTCGCGGGGCGCGAAGCCGATGGAATGGACCAGGCCGTCCAGGCCGTCCCAGCGCTGGCCCAGCTGCGCGAACGCGGCTTCGATCTGCGCGTCCTCGGCGACGTCGCAGGGCAGCACGATATCGCTGCCGAATTCGTTGGCGAATTCCGTTACGCGGTCCTTGAAGCGGTCTCCGACATAGGTAAAGGCCAGTTCCGCGCCTTCCCGATGGCAGGCCCGGGCGATGCCATACGCGATGGAACGATTGGAAAGCACGCCCGTGACGAGTATGCGTTTGCCGGCGAGAAAGCCCATGTGTGGTCCTTGAATGACAGTCCAGGAAAACCGCTATTTTAGGTGATGCGCGCGGACGCCGCCCCATGTGAAAACGCCGGCGCAAGGCGCCGGCGTTGCAGGGCTGAGCAGGGCGCGGCACGGGCCGCGCCGTAAGCCGGGGCTAACCGCGCACGCTGGTGCCCGGCACGCGCAGGGTGCTGCCTACCTTCAGGTTGTTGCCCTTCAGGTTGTTCAGCGCGCGCAGCGCGTCCACGGTGGTGCTGTACTGCCGCGCCAGCGAGAACAGCGTGTCGCCGGACCGCACCTTGTGCTGGCGCACATTGGGCCGCGGGGCGCTCATCTTGGCCGATGCCACATGCGCGGTGGCGCTGCGCACGCTGCCGGTCCGCGCCGGAGCTTGCGGCGCGGAGCCCGCCGTGTCCAGCGACGCGAGCTGCACGCCGCCTTGCGACGGCACCAGCAGGCGCTGCGCCGAGGCATGCTTCTGCCGCGCGGGAATGTCATTGATGTCGCGCAGCGTCGCTTCGCTGATACCGAAGCGTTTGGCGATCGCGCCATAGGATTCGCCACGCCGGGCTTCGTACACCTTCCAGTTCGACAACTGGCCCTTGTAGTTGTCCAGGTTGGCGTTGAAGATCGCCACGCGGTCCGCCGGCAGGATCAGGTTGCTGGCGTGTTCGCCGCGGATGACCGGACGATTGAACGAAGGGTTGAGCGCCTTGAACTCGTCCAGCGGCATTTCGGCCAGGCGCGCCGCGACCTCCACGTCGATGTCGCGATTCTTGCGCACCGTCGCGAAGTAGGGCGTGTTGCTGACCGGCGGCAGGACGACCGCGTATTTTTCCGGGTTGGCGACGATGTTCTTGATGGCCTGCAACTTGGGCACGTAGTTGCGGGTTTCTTCGGGCATCGACAGCGACAGGTAATCGGTGGGCAGGCCGGCGGCCTCGTTCTTGGCCATCGCGCGCTGCACCGCGCCTTCGCCCCAGTTGTAGGAGGCCAAGGCCAGATACCAGTCCCCCTGCATTTCGAACAGCTTGTCCAGGTAATCGAGCGCCGCATTGGTGGAAGCGATGGGGTCGCGCCGTTCGTCGCGCCACCAGTCCTGCTTCAGGTTGAAATGCTGCCCGGTGGCGGGCACGAACTGCCACAGCCCGGAGGCCTGGGCGCGCGACAGGGCGGTCGGGTTGTAGGCGCTCTCGACGAAGGGCAGCAGCGCCAATTCCGTGGGCATGCCGCGCTGGTTGATTTCGTCGGTGATGAAGTAGAGGTACTTGCCGGCGCGCTCAGCCATGCGCTGCACGGCTTCAGGATGCGAGGCGTAATAGTCGGTCCACTGATCGACCAGGGGGTTATGCAGGTTGGGGATGGCGAAACCGCGGCGGATGCGGTCCCAGACGTCGCGCGAGGGGTGGGTGAGATCGATGGTGCGCGACGTCACGGTGGCGACGTAGCGCGTCGGATACCCCGGTTGGTTGGCGTCGAGTTGTGTGCTTGTGAGGTCTGCCTGCTTGTGCGACGTTCCTGCGCATCCGGCCAGTACGGCCACCAGCACAGGAAAAATGAGTCGGAACAATTTCATTGGGTAATCACTTGAAGTTGTTTTTCCATTCGCGAAGTACGGCAAATACTTCGACTGGCGAGGTTAGCGAACGCCCAGCCCATACTGCGGCAGCCTTGGCAACGTCAACTTGCTGTGCGCGCAAGAAAGGATTGGTGTCCCGTTCCAGCCCTATTGTGGAAGGCAGGGTGGGAAGACCGCGCTCGCGCAGTCGCTGGGCCCGCTCGTACCACTGTTGCAGGGTGCGGTTGTCCGGTTCTACGGCCAGTGCCCAGCGCAAGTTGCCGAGAGTGTACTCGTGTGCGCAGCAAACTTGTGTTTCAGCCCGTAATGTTACGAATTTCGCCAGCGACGCCGCCATCTGGGCCGGCGTGCCTTCGAAGAGCCGGCCGCAGCCTCCCGCGAACAGGGTATCCCCGCAGAAAAGCAGCGGCTCCAGGCCCACGGCACGGCCCACATAGGCGATATGGCCCGCCGTATGCCCCGGTACATCGAGGACGTCCAGCCGCAGATCCAGCTCCGGCAGCTCGACCGTGTCGCCTTCCTTGAGCGGAAAATCGCACTGCGGCAGGATTTCCCCCGCAGGGCCATATACGACGGCCCCCGTGGCGCGCGACAATTCGAGCACGCCGCCCACATGGTCGTTGTGGTGGTGCGTGAGTAGAATGGCGCGCAATTGCAGCCCGTCGGCCTGCAGCGCACGCAGTACCGGTTCAGCGTCGCCCGGGTCGACCACCGCGGCCAGGCCTTGGCGGCGCAGCAGCCAGATGTAGTTGTCCGAGAACGCCGGCAGCGGCACCAGTGAAGTATCCTCGTCCGCCCCGCCGCGTGACGGCGCGTTCCCTTCCGGGAATGCGTGCTGCCCGGGGCCGGGCGGGCGGCGATCAGGACCGGATGCATGGACGTCTGCGCGGGCGGAAGTGGCTTGCATCATCTAAGGAACCTATAGCGTGGCAGAAGAAAGTGCGCCGATTGTAGAACTGGCTGAATGGTTTCAGACGCCACCCGGTCAATACGTGCTGCGTTGGGAGCAATCCCAGTTCGACGCCGTGGTCGCCGACGTCTTCGGCTTCAACGCCTTGCAGGTCGGGCTGGCGGAGCTCGATCTGCTGCGCGCGAACCGCATGCCCTTCAAGGCCTACGTGGGCACCGTGATGCCCGAGCCCGATGCCGCGGCGCGCTGGCAGGCCTGCACCTTGGCCGATCCGCGCGCCTTGCCCTTCGCTTCGCAGAGTATCGACCTGCTGGTACTGCCCCATGCCTTCGAATGCACCGACGCGCCCCACGATGTGCTGCGGGAAGTGGAGCGGGTGCTGATGCCCGAGGGCCGCGTAGTGATTTCCGGTTTCAATCCCTGGAGCCTCTGGGGGGCGCGCAACCGCATGCCGGGCATGGAGCCGTGGCTGCCCCACGCGCCATCGGCGCAGGTGTCGCTGGTGCGGGTAAAGGACTGGCTCAAGCTGCTGTCCTTCGAGGTCGATCGCGGCCGTTTCGGGTGTTATTCGCCCGCCTGCCGCACCGATGTATGGCTGCAGCGCTGGCGTTTCATGGAGGCGGCGGGCGACCGCTGGTGGGCGGTGTGCGGGGCGGTCTATATGGTGTCGGCGGTGAAGCGCGTGGCCGGCATGCGCCTGATCGGCCCTGCCTGGAAGCAAAAGCGCAAGGCCGCGCCGGCCGCTTCCGTGGTGGCCAATCACCGCTCGGGCCCTGTGTGAGCCCTTGCTGTAATGGCAACGGGGATAATGTTTGATTCGAATGCAGGAAATCAGGGTTTTGACCAAAACGAACAGCGGGACAGGCATGGATGCCATGACGGACACGAAAAGCATGGCCGATGCACGACCAGAGCCGGAGTCGGTGGAAATGTGGACCGATGGCGCCTGCAAGGGCAATCCGGGGCCGGGCGGCTGGGGCGTACTGATGCGTGCCGGTCCGCATGAGAAAACCCTGCATGGCGGGGAGTTGGCCACCACCAATAACCGCATGGAATTGCTGGCGGTGATCGAGGGTCTCGGCGCCTTGAAGCGGCCATGCGCCGTGACCATCCATACGGATTCCCAGTATGTGATGAAAGGCATGACGGAATGGCTGGCGAACTGGAAGCGCCGAGGCTGGGTCACCGCGGACAAGAAGCCTGTCAAGAACGCGGACCTGTGGCGGCTGCTCGACGAGCAGGTGGCCCGCCATGACGTGTCGTGGCGCTGGGTGCGCGGCCATGCCGGGGATCCCGGCAACGAGCGCGCCGACCAGCTGGCGAACATGGGCGTGGACGCGGCGCGGCGCGGCAAGGCGGCGTAGGGACGGGTACACTACCGCCATGCGTCAGATCATCCTCGACACCGAAACCACCGGCCTGGAGCCCGCACAGGGCCATCGCATCGTCGAAATCGGCTGCCTTGAAATCGTCAACCGCATGGTGACGGGCAACACTATGCACGTCTACCTGAATCCGGACCGCGACAGCGATCCGGAAGCATTGGCGGTGCACGGCCTGACCACGGAATTCCTGGCGGACAAGCCACGTTTCGAGGACATTGCCGAGGATCTCGTGCGCTTCCTGGATGGCGCGGAAGTCATCATCCACAACGCCGCCTTCGATACCAAGTTCATCAATGCCGAACTGGCGCGCCTGGGCAGGGCGCCCATGCACGAGTTCTGCACCACCATCACCGATTCCCTGCTGCACGCGCGTTCGCTGCATCCGGGCAAGCGCAATTCCCTGGACGCCTTGTGCGAGCGCTACGGTATCTCCAACGCGCACCGTACGCTGCACGGCGCCTTGCTGGACGCGCGGCTGCTGGGCGAAGTCTGGCTGGCGATGACCCGCGGCCAGGACGCGCTGCTGATCGACGTTGACAACGCGAGCCAGGAAGGGGGATCGGAAGGCCTGCTGCTGACGCGCTTCGATGCGTCCGTGCTGCCGGTGATCCGCGCCAGCGACGAAGAACTCGCCGAACACGCCGCCTACCTGGGCGCCTTGGACAAGTCCGTGAACGGCGCCTGCCTGTGGCGCCAATGGGATCCGGCACCTGCCGAAGAGCGGCAGGCTGCATAACCGCATGGCCGACCGCGATTTGCATGCGCGAAAAATCGCGTGCTAGAATCGCGGTCTCTCTTGGGCGGTTAGCTCAGTGGTAGAGCACTGCCTTCACACGGCAGGGGTCACTGGTTCGAAACCAGTACCGCCCACCAAGAATCCCTGGAAAGACAAAACGAAAGGCCGGCTTGTGCTACCGCAGCCGGCCTTTTTGTTTCTGCGCGGCGGACGTGTCCCGCGCAGCCGGCGGAACGAAAGCAAGGCGTTTCCCACGTAGCGTCTCCATCGTTTCAGGCGCGACGCAACCATGACCGTTGTTTCTTCCGCTTCCCTTTCCAACATCGCCGCTTTCGCTCCATCCCTGGAAGCCGAGGAAGGCCCCGATAAGCCGCGCGCGGGTTGGCTCATGGACAGTTTCGAGCGTGACCTGCAGGCTTCGATGCAAAGGTCGATGTCCAACTTCAGTCACGCGGGCCGATCTTCCGATGGGGTAAACAGCACGAGCCGGTCCGCCGGCTATCGTTACTCGTCTTCGGACGCCGAGGTCGCCACCCCTGCGGCTCTGCATGATGGCGCTGCTGGCGGTACTCCCGACGTATCGCCCTTCGATGCCAAAATGACCACGCGGATCTCGGCGTACAACAAGATGATTGCCGACGGGGAACGCATTTTGGTAAATGGGCCGGACGGGGTCGCGTTGCCGACCAATCCGCTGACGGTACGCGCCTGGTTGTTCAATATCGGCCTGGCCTTCGACAAGGTCAACCTTGTGATCCGGGAAACCGATGCTCCGGATTGCCAGCGCCGCAAGGACAAGGTCGAAAGGGTTCTTCATGTGTTCCGGAACAACGGGATATTCGAACTGGTGGTGAAGGCGATCAAGCTCAGGTTGTCCTACGATGACGAGCGCGCGAGGGCGCAGGCCGAGCGGCTTATCCGTTACGCGTTCGGCAATAGCATCTAGGGCAGGCCGCGGCCTGCCGCTTCCAGGATCACAGGTGTTTTGCCTGGCCGGGGCTCCGCGGTCGAGTTGCGTCTTTCCGGCTCAGCAGCTGTCGGCAGCAAGCGCCTGCAGGGCCGCCATGCCTGCCGCCGTCCCGCTCAAGAATCAGAGCCGCTGGGATTCTCGTGGCGGCCTTTGTTATACCAATTCACCCAAGCCTGATCTGCCATGGAGCCAAGCTGCACCTGCCACTGTTGGCTTCCGAAATAGTCGATCGCGGCATCCACGATATACGAGCGAACGGGAACCGATATTGAAATGTTCCCGATGTCCTGCTGGGTTTGCGACTTCTCTTCCATAATCGCTCTCCTTCAAGGTAATGGTCGCGCCAGAGATGGCCGGCGGCATCGATGGCGAGGGAACGGCCGTTGTCCGCCAGTACGGGGCCGCTGCCTTTGTACGCGATGTGCACGACCTGCACATTGGCGTCGTTCAGCGGCGGAAGGCTGGACCGATAGGATCGGCTGGTAAGAAAACGCCTGCGGGAACGGCCAATGAAAAGGACGGCCAGCAAAGTGTAGGCATGCCCACGATGCATAGAGGCGTAATTCTGCGTAACGACCGTGCTGCACAACAGGTCGCGCCACGCCGCGCCGCTATGCGGCAGCCGGGGGAGCAGAGCATGGGCGGTCGCTATGCCTTTGGGTCTGCGCCGCGAGCCGCGCCGTCACGCGATCGGCCTGCGTGGCATCGCGCAAGGCGCCCTCCGGGCGCTCATATCGTGCGTGCGTTTGTATCAGGCGACCGGCGGCTCCGGATAGTGCCCGCCCAGCATCATGGTCAATCTGCGCGCCGCCTGCGTGACCGGTTGGTCATAGGCCGCGTCGAAGCGATCGGCCGGCATGGTGAGCGTGAGGGCGCCCACCAGTCCGCCGTCCGGGCCGAAGACCGGCGCGGCGATGCCGGCCAGTTCCGGGACGCGGTCGCCGACCAGCACCACCACCTGTTCGCGCCGGATACGGGTATACAGCGGACCATGCGCACCGCTGAAGGCCATGAGCACGCGACCGCCGGCGCCGCGGTTCAGCGGCAGAAGGTCGCCGACCCGGATGTGGTCGCGCACGGGGCGCGGCGAGTCCACGCGGTGCAGGCAGAGGCGCCGGTCGCCCTGCTGCACATGGAAGGCTGCGCTTTCCTTGGTCTGCGCGACCAGTTGGCGCAGGGCCGGCATGATGACGGATTCCAGGGAAAAGGAGGCCGCATAGATCTGGTGCAGGCGCACGATCCCCGCGCCCAGGGCGTAGCAGCCGTCCGGCTGGCGCTGCACCAGGTGGGCGTGTTCCAGCGACGCCAGCAGGCGCAGCACCGTGCTTTTGTGCATCTGCGTCAGCGCTGCGATATCGGCCAATCCCAACATCGGCGCGGTCGCGGAAAAGACACCCAGGACGGACAGGGCACGGTCGACGGCGGCCACGCCGCCTGCGGCGGCATTGCGGTCGGCCAGGGAGGGTGTGGCGGATTTCCTGGGCATGGATGGGCAGGGTCGCAAGCCACCGGGAATTGACATTCGCAGTGGGCTTGTACATCATAGATAGAACACTATTCTATCTAATGAAACTAATGGAGACAAGCCGCCACTCGTCCGGGGACGATGTTCGCCGGACCGAATCTGCTGCGTCGAGCACGGAACCAGGGGACGTGAAGGAAGCCGGCGGGCCGGCGTTCGCGGCGGATTCGAACGATGCCGATGCCGATGCCGATGCCGATGCCGATGCCGATGCCGATGCCGGTGGCGGCTGCGTGGTCGTCGAGCGGCATGACGCCTGGGCCGTCGTTCGCATCGCGCGGGCGGCCAAGCGCAATGCGCTGGACCGCCGTACGCGTGCCGCGTTGCTGGAGGCCTTCGAGCGCCTGGCCGCCGACGCGCGCTGCATCGTGCTGACCGGCACCGCGGGAAGTTTCTGCGCGGGGCTGGACATCAAGGAGCGGGCGCGCGAGCGTGCGGCCGGCCTGGCGGATACCGCTGGCGCGGAATGGATCGACCTGAACATGGCGATACGGCGGCATCCCGCGATTTTCATCGCGGCGGTCAATGGCGTGGCGCTGGGGGGCGGCGTCACGCTGATCAATTCCTGCGACCTGGCCATCGCGGCGCGGGATGCGAGCATCGGTTGTCCCGAACTGGCGGCGGGCGCGTACGCCAGCGCAGCGGGGCCGACGGCCATGCTGTCGTTGCCGCGCAAGCGCGCGGCGTGGCTGCTGCTGACGGCCGAAAGCATCGATGCCTGCACCGCGGAGCGCTGGGGGCTGGTCAACGAGGTCGTGCCCACCGAGGCGCTGCTGCCGCGTGCCCACGCCCTGGCGGCGCGCATCGCGGCCTTCGATGCCGTGGCCATCGCCGAGACGAAAAAATCGCTGGACCATGTTCCCGCCCGCGTCCACGACTGGGAGGGCGCACTGCGCTATGGGCAGACGGTGAGTGCCGCCATCCGCGCGCGCCAGGCGGAAGACCGTTGAGCGCCATCGCGACGGCATGCCTGGCGCAGTACTCGACACCCTCGAACGTTCCACACAACGATGTCCAACAGGAAGGAGACACGATGAATCCACACCGCCGCGCCCTGATCGCCGGCATGGCCGCCTCGCCCTGGCTGTCCTTGCCGGGATTGGCTCGCGCCCAGGCCTACCCGGCCGGGCCGATTACCCTGATCGTGCCCTTTCCCCCCGGCGGTGGCACCGATGCCTCGTCGCGACTGATCGCGCAGGCCGTCACGCAACTGACCGGCTGGAACATCGTGGTCGAGAACCGCCCCGGCGCCGGCGGAAATATCGGCCTGGGGCTGCTGGCCAAGGCCAACCCGGACGGCATGACGCTGGGCATGGGCCAGACCTCGAACCTGGCCATCAATCCATCGCTGTACAAAACCATGCCCTATGACGCCCGCAAGGCGTTCGCGCCGGTGGCCCTGGTCGCCGGCCAGCCCATGATCCTGGTGGTCAGGGAAGGCGGCGCGCATCGCACGCTGCAGGACATCGTGGCGACGGCCAAGGCCAAGCCCGGCACCTTGAACATGGCGTCGGCGGGCATCGGGACGGTCGGCCACCTGGCGGGCGAGATGTTCGCCAAGCAGGCCGGGATCAAGTTCTTCCACGTGCCTTATCCCGGCGCGGCCCGCGCGCTGGCGGACCTGGCGGGCGGCCAGGTCGACCTGTACTTCGGCACGCCGGCCAGCGTGCTGCCGCTGATGCAGTCGGGCAAGTTGCATGCGGTGGCGGTGAGTTCGCCGGAACGCCTGCCCGCGGCCAAGGATGTGCCGACGATCGCGGAATCCGGCTATGCCGGATTCTCGGCGGAAGACTGGAAGGCCCTGGTCGCGCCCGCGGGCACGCCGGCCACCGTGGTGGCACGCTTGAACGAGGCGGTTAACCAGGCGCTGAAGCAGCCGGCCACGCAGAGCCGCTTCGCGGCCGAGGGTAGCGTGACGCTGGGTGGAAGCGTCGAGGATTGCGCGAAGTTCATGGCGAGCGAGTATGACCGCTGGGGGCAGGCGGTGCGCGATTCCGGCACGAAGATGGAGTAGCGGGCCGGCTTCCAACCTGTTCAACAGCACCGCATCCCATCGCAGCGCGCGGCATCTCACCCAAAGCACAACACAGCACCACACAACACAACAGCCCACGGAGACATCATGAATCATCGACCCCTTCGCCGCCTGTGCGGCGCCCTGCTGGCGTTCTGCCTGGCTACGTTCGCCGGCGCGGCAGCCGCGGCCGATGCCTATCCGAGCCGGCCCCTCAATTTCGTCGTGCCCTTCAGCGTGGGCGGCTCGACAGACCTGGTCGCGCGACTGGAGGCCAAGGCATTGAGCCAGATCCTTGACGCCTCCGCCGTGGTGGAGAACCGCACCGGCGGCGGCGGGGTGATCGGCTGGGGCGCGGTGGCGCGATCCGCGCCGGATGGCTACACGCTGCTGACGGTGGAGATGTCCTATGCCATCGCCGCCAGCCTGATACGGAACCTGCCGTACGAGCCCAAGACCGCGTTCGCCCAGATCACCACCCTGGTACAGGTGCCGCACGTGCTGGTGGTCCATCCCTCGGTACCGGCCAAGACCGTGCAGGAGTTCATCGCGCTGGTCAAGGCGCACCCGGACAAGTATTTCTTCGGGTCGGGCGGTGTCGGCACGAATACGCACCTTGGCGGCGAACTCTTCAACAGCCTGGCGGGCGTGAAGATGTCGCATATTCCCTTCCGTGGGGCGGGTGCCGCGATGCAGGACCTGATGGCGGGCCGGGTCCAGGCCATGATCACATCGGTGCCCACGGCCCTGTCGCAGATCCGTGCCGGCAAGCTGCGCGCGCTGATGGTCGCCAGCGACCATCGCATCGATGCGCTGGCGGATGTCCCCTCGGCCAAGGAAGTGGGCCTGCCCGGCATGGACATGCAGTTCTGGGTGGGCTTCGCGGCGCCGGCGGGCACGCCGAAACCGGTGATCGATACCTTGAATGCCGCCATGGTGAAGACGCTGTCCACGCCTGAAATGAAGGCCCAGCTCAAGGAACTGGCGCTTGAGCCCGTAGGGAATACGCCGGAGCAGGCCACCAAGCTGGTAAACGACGAAATCGCGCGCTGGCGCACTGTGATGGAGAATGCCGGCATCAAGCCGGAATAGCCGGTATCGCGCCATCGCATCGATAGAGGAAACACACTTCATGTCCAAACCCCTGGCGGGCGTCCGCGTGCTGGACTTGACCAATGTCCTGGCCGGACCCTTTTGCTGTCATCAACTCGCCCACATGGGCGCCGACGTTATCAAGGTGGAAACGCCCGGCAGCGGCGATCTTGCGCGCCAGCTTGGCGCCGATCCGGCGCTGAACCAGGCCGGCATGGGCGTGTCCTTCCTGGCGCAGAATGCCGGCAAGCGCTCGATTTCGGTGAACCTGAAGCACGCCGCCGGCAAGGAGGTCTTCCTGAAGCTGGTGCGCGGCGCCGATGTCGTGGTGGAGAATTTCCGGCCCGGCGTCATGCAGCGGCTGGGCCTGGGCTTCGAGGTGCTGCGCGCGCAGCGCCCGGACCTGGTGTACTGCGCGATCTCCGGCTTCGGGCAGGACGGGCCGCTGAAGGACTATCCGGCCTACGACCAGATCATCCAGGGCATGTCCGGCGTAATGAGCATCACCGGCGATGCGCAGACCGCGCCTTACCGGGTCGGGTATCCCATCGCCGACACGATAGGCGGCATGACCGCCGCCTTCGCCGTGGCCGCGGCCCTGGCGGAAAAGCCGCGGACGCAGGCCCGTTTCATCGATGTCTCGATGCTGGAAGCAACCATGGCGACCATGGGCTGGGCGGTGTCCAACTACCTCGTGGCGGGCCGGGCGCCGGGCCCCATGGGCAACGAGAACATCACGGCAAGCCCGTCGGGCACCTTCCGTACGGGAGACGGCCTGCTCAATATTGCGGCCAACAAGCAGGAGCAGTTCGAAGCGCTGTGCCGCGTGGTGGGGCGGGACGACCTGATCGCGCATGCCGACTACGCCGAGCGGCAGGCGCGGCTGCGCAACCGCTACGCCTTGAAGGCGGAACTGGAATCGGCGCTGGCCGCGCGGCCGGCCCAGGAATGGTGGCCACTGCTGACGCAGGCCGGGGTGCCCTCCGGTCCCGTGTACAGCGTCGAGCAGGCCCTGGCGCATCCGCAGGTCAGCGAGCGGGGCATGGTGGCGACCTTTCCCGAGGTGCCCGGCGTCGGGCGCGACGTGCGGCTGGTGCGCACCGGTTTCAAGCTGGACGGCCAGGCGCCCGCGGTCGATGATCCGCCGCCCGTGCTGGGCCAGCACAACGATGAACTGTTGGCGCAGCTGGGCTACGGCGCCGACGAGATCCGCACATTGAAGGAGCAAGGCGCGATATGAACCAAAGCGACGAGCAGGACGCCGGCTGGGAAAGCCGCCAGTGGTGGCGCACCGAAATCACCGATATGAGTCCGGGCGTGATCCGCTATCACGGGTACGCCATCGAGGACCTGATCGGCAATGTCGGCTTCGCGCAGATGGCCTGGCTGATGTTGCGCGGCGAACTGCCCACGCCGGGGCAGGGCAGGCTGCTCGATGCCGCCCTGATGGCCGCGGTGGACCATGGCCCGCAGGCGCCGAGCATCGCCATCGCCCGCATGGCGGCGACCTGCGGCGTGGGCCTGAACAACGCCATGGCTTCGGCCGTCAATGTGCTGGGCGACGTGCATGGCGGGGCGGGCGAGCAGGCGGTGGGCTTGTATGAGGATGTGGCCGCGCGCATGCGCGACGGCGCGACGCGCGACGCCGCCGTGGCCGCGGCGCTGGACCACTATGTCGAGCATCACGGCAAGTTCGTGTCCGGGTTCGGCCACCGCTTTCATCATCTGGACCCGCGCGCGCCGCGCCTGCTGGCGCTGGTGGACGATGCCGCACGTGCCGGCGAGGTGAGCGGCCAGTACGCCGATATCGCGCGTGCGATCGAGGCCGCGCTGGCCGCCCGCAAGGGCAAGGCCATACCCATGAACATCGACGGGGCCACCGCGGTGATCTACGCGGAGCTGGGCTTTCCCGCGCCGCTGGCGCGCGGGTTGTTCTGCCTGTCGCGCTCGGTCGGCATCCTGGCGCACGCCTGGGAGCAGACGCGCCAGGGAGGCCGCAACAAGGGACCCATTCCCCGGCAATACATTCCGCTGTACGACGGCGTGGCCCCGCGTCCGGTGCCAGACCAGGCCAAACAACCCTAGCCCGGGAGAATGCCATGCGGATCGAACGGATCGAGGCCATAGCGCTGCGCATGCCGCTGCCGCGGCCCTTGAAGGCGGCCACCGCCCTTATTACGCACCGCTGCACCGTCCTCACGCGCGTGTATACCGCCGATGGCGTAATCGGCGAGTGCTTCGGCAATAACGAAGATGCCGGCCAGGCGGAGATCCTGCGGCTGATACGCGAAGAACTGGCGCCGGTGCTGGTGGGCCGCGACGCCATGCTGGTGGAGGATTGCTGGCAGGCCATGCAGCCGGCCACGCGCGATATCCTGCGCGATCGCCGCCTGGCCATCCGCGCCATTGCCTGCGTGGACGCGGCGCTGTGGGACGCGGTCGGCAAGGCGCTGGGTGTGCCGCTGCACCGCCTGTGGGGCGGTTATCGCGACGAGGTGCCCGCCTACGCCATGGGCGCCTACTATCGCAGCGAGGACGACCTGGGATCGGTGGCGCGGGAAATGGCCGCCCTGCGCGAACAGGGCTTTGCCGGCTGCAAGATCAAGGTGGGCGCCTTGTCGCCGCAGGACGACGCCGCGCGCGTGCGCGCCGCACGCGACGGCGCCGGGCCCGGGTTCAAGCTGATGCCCGATCCCAACCAGGGCTGGACCTACGAGCAGGCCCTGGCCTTCGCGCGGCTGGTGGAACCGCTGGACATCCATTGGCTGGAAGAGCCTTGCCACTGGTCCAACGACCGCCAGGACCTGGCGCGCCTGCGCCGCACCGTGCCCATACCCATCTGCGCGGGGCAGAGCGAGATCAGCGCCGCCGGCTGCCGCGAGCTGATGGCCGCGGGCGCCATCGATGTCTGCAACTACGATCCCAGCTGGGGAGGCGGGCCGACGGCGTGGCGCAAGGTGGCTGCCGTGGCGCATACCTATGGCGTCGGCGTGCTGTCGCACCTGGAGCCGCAGGTCGGCGGCATGCTGGCCGGGTCCGCGCCCAACGGCGTGGGCGTCGAGGTGATGCAGCCCGACCGCGACCCGCTGTACCACGCGCTGGTGGCGAACCGCCCCGCCATCGCCGACGGTCGCATGCGCCTGCCGGAGGGCCCGGGCTGGGGCCTGGTCCTGGACCGCGATGTCGAACGCCGCCTGGCGGCTTGAACTGGAACCGGCCGAGGAGCCGATATGTGGAATATGCGCTTCACCCCGCCGGTCGTTATCGAGGCGCGCGAACTGACGCGCCTGCCAGAAAGCCTGCGCAACGCCCGCGAGAATCCCTGGTCCTCGGCCAACAAGCCGGGCCATCGCATCGACAGCTTCCTGGAAGGGCCGGCGTTCGATCGTGCGGGTAATCTGTATGTCACCGACATCCCCTATGGGCGCATCTTCCGCATCGATGCGGCGCTGAACTGGGAGCTGGTCGCCGAGTACGACGGCTGGCCCAATGGCATCGCCATCCATGCCGACGGCTCGTTGTGGATCGCGGATTACCGCCGCGGCATCCTGCGGCTGGATCCCCGTAGCGGTACGCTGGACGCCCCGCTGGGGCACCGCAATTCGGAGGGCTTCAAGGGCCCGAACGACCTGACCTTCGATGCGGCCGGCAATCTGTACTTCACCGACCAGGGGCAGACGGGCCTGCACGATCCCAGCGGCCGCGTCTACCGCCTCGCGCCGTCCGGCAGGCTGGACCGCCTGCTCGACAACGTGCCCAGCCCCAACGGCCTCGTCCTGGACAAGGACGAGGCCTTCCTCTACACCGCCGTGACGCGCGCCAATTCGGTATGGCGCGGGCCGCTGTTGCCGGATGGTTCGCTGTCCAAGGTCGGGGCGTTCCGGACCTTCTTCGGTGCGAGCGGCCCGGATGGCTTGGCGATGGACGCGGACAATCGGCTGGTGGTGGCGCATGCCAGCCTGGGCGGCGCCTTCCTGGTGGAAGCCAATGGCGACGTGACGCATTTCATCCGCAGCCCCATGGGCGGGACGGTCACGAACATCGCGTATCGTCCGGGCACCTCGCGCCTGGTGATGACGGAGTCGGCCAGCGGAACGATCCTGGAAGCGGAGCTCCCCGCGCCGGGCGCGGCGCTGTTCTCGCACCGTGCCCCGGCATAGGCGCGTTGTGCGGTGCCTGCTTATGGCGTTCGTCCGGTGCACTGTTGCTTGGCGCGGTGCGGGCGCCGGCTTCGTGCCTGCTCAGCGCGACGCGATGTGCCGGTGCTCCAGTCGGCTGAGCAGGCGCACCACCGGCCATAGCAGCGCCAGATAGAACAACGCGGCCAGCACGATCGGCGAAGGGTTGTAGACCAGCGACTGCGCGTCGCGCGCGACGCGCAGCAGCTCCGGCAAGGCCACCGCGCTGGCCAGGGTGGTCAGCTTGACGACCTCCAGCGTGTTGCTGATCAGGTCCGGCATGACGTTGCGCGCGGCTTGCGGGATCTGTACATACCAAAGGGTCTGCGCCGCGCTCAGGCCGGTGGAGCGCGCGGCTTCGACCTGTCCGCGCGGCACGCTTTCCAGGCCGGCGCGGAAGACCTCGCCGTAATAGGACGAGTTATTCAGCATGAAGCCGATGGCCACCGCCAGCAGCTTGGGCAGGTCCAGGCCCAGGAAAGGCGCGCCGAAGTAGATGAAAATCAGCAGCACCAGGGGCGGCAGGGCACGGAAGAAATCGATGTAGACGGCCAGCAGGAAGCGGCTCCAGCGCTGTTTCAGCGTGATGGACAGCACGCCGATCACCAGGCCGGAGGCCAGGCCCACGGGGATCACGAGCGCGGACAGCAGCAGCGTGCGGCCCAGTCCCTGCAGCAGGTAGGGAGCGACGCTGACATAGATATCGAGATTGAAGAAGTTCTGCAGCAGCTGGTCCATGGCCTAGTTCTTCCACCTGAAGCGGGTCTCGGTCCACCGCCCGAGCAACACCACCGGAATGAAAATCGCCAGGCAGGCGAGGGCCCCCAGGGTGAGCGGCGTGGCGTTGCCCGCGTTGCTGCTGGCGGACTGGGCATTGTTCAGGACCTCGCTCAGGCCCACCACGGATCCCAGCGCCGTGCTTTTGGTGATGGCGATGACGCGGTTGGTCAGCGGCGCCACCGTCAGGCGCACCGCCTGCGGCATGACGACATGTCCCATGGATTGCAGCCAGGTGAGTCCCGTGGCGCGCGCCGCTTCGGCCTGGCCGCGCGGTACGGACAGGATGCCGGCCCAGAATATTTCCTCGGCGAATGCGGCCAGCACCAGGGTCAGGGACAGCCAGGTCGCGGTGAACGCCGACATCGACAGGTCCACATAGGGAAACGCGAAGAACAGCACCATGATGACCACGAGGGGCGGCAGGGCGCGCAGGACGTCGGCGAAACAGACGATGAGGAAGTTCACGGGCCGCAGGTGCAGGGCCCGCAATACCGCCAGCGCCAGGCCCAGCGCCAGCCCGCTGGCCGCGACGGCCACGCCCAACTGCACGGTGACCCACATGCCGGCCAGGATGTCGGGCAGGTAACGCCAGGCGACCTCGGCATTGAAGAAGGAAAAGCCCAGCGCTTTCAGGTCCATGGCAGTGTTCCGTCTTGGCGTTCAGGCCGCATGCTCGCTCATGCGCGCCAGGAAGGTGCGCGTGCGCGGTTGCGCCGGCGCGCCGAACACCTGGGCCGGCGTGCCCTGTTCCACGATGACGCCGGCGTCCATGAAGACCACGCGGTCGGCGGCGGCGCGGGCGAACCCCATCTCGTGGCTGACCACCACCATGGTCATGCCGTCGCGCCTGAGCTCGCGCATCACGTCCAGCACGCCGCCGACCAGTTCCGGGTCCAGCGCGCTGGTCGGTTCGTCGAACAGGACGACCTTGGGATTCAGGGCCAAGGCGCGCGCGATACCGACGCGCTGCTGCTGGCCGCCGGACAGCTGGTCCGGATACGCGGCTGCCTTGTCGGCCAGGCCCACACGGTCGAGCGCCTGCTGGCCCCGACGGTCGGCTTCCGTGCGCGCGAGCTTCTGCACCTTGCGCAACGCCAGCGTCACGTTGCCCAGCACGGTCATGTGGCGATAGAGGTTGAAGTGCTGGAAGACCATGCCGATGTTCTGGCGGATGCGGTTCAGGTTGGCGCCGGGGGCCGTGATGTCTTCGCCATCGACCAGGATCTGCCCGGCGCTGGCGGTCTCCAGCCGGTTGCAGCAGCGCAGCAGGCTGCTCTTGCCCGAGCCGGACGGCCCGATCATGAAGACCAGTTCGCCGCGTCGCACCTCCAGGTCGATGCCTTTCAGGACGGCGTTGGGCCCGTACGATTTGTGCAGGCCGACAATTTGCAGGATGGGGCGCTCCATGTCAGCACTGCAGCTTGACCGGCGTCGCGTCGTAGCCGTCCAGTTCGGGCACGCCTTGGCCTGCGCCCACCGTGGCGGCGGCCGAGCCGGGCGCGGGCGTGAAGCCGAACCACTTCTGCGCCAGGGCCGATACGGTGCCGTTCTGCTTCAGGCACTTCAGGGCGGTGGATACGCGGTCGCGGCCGGCCTTGTCGTCGAGCCGGAAGGCCAGCGCCCACACCAGTCCGGTGCGGAGGGTGTAGCTGGTCTTGACGGCCGGGTTCTGCTTCGCGGCCCAGGCGCTGACGGTGTTGCCCGCCAGGTTGGCGTCGGCGCGGCCGGACTGCACCGCCTGCACGGCATCGGCGTTGCTGGCGTAGACGTCGTACTTGAAACCGTATTGCGCGGCGTTGTCGCGCGCCCAGTTTTCGTAGGCGGAGCCCTTGTTCACCGCCAGGGTCTTGCCCTTCAGGTCCTGCAGCCCGGTGATGTCCGGCTTGTTCTTCGCGATCAGGAAGGTGTAGTCGGTATTCAGGTAGCCCTCGGAGAACAGCAGCGATTTGGCGCGCTCGGGCGTGGCCGTGGTCGGCGCCAGCACGAAGTCGTACTTCCTGGCGTTCAAGCCCGGGATCAGCGCGGCGTACTCCGTGCCCTCGATCTTGATCGTCGTTCCCAACTGCTTGGCCAGCGCTTCGCCCAGGTCGATATTGAAGCCCTGCAAGCCGCCGCCCAGCTTGGGCATGGCATGCGGCGCGAAGGTCGCGTCCACCCCGGTGACCAGGGGCTGCGCGGCGCCGGCCGTGCCGGCGCAGGCCATGGCGACCAGGGTGGCGGCCAGTCCGGCCGACAGGACGAGGCGTCGGGAGCGGAGCGAACGGTGCGGAAGGGGCGGACGGGACATGGGGCGCTCCTTAGCGAGGGCGGAGGTGGGTACGCAGGATTGCGTCGGGGTTGCCGTTCAGGCGCTGGCGCAGCACGGGCTCGGGGGTGCCGCGCTTGAGGAAGCGGCCGCTGCCGCGCTCCACATGCAACAGTCCCTCGTCCACGGCGACGCGTCCGCGGCTGATCACCGTCTCGGGCCAGCCGCGCAGCGTGCGGCTTTCGTAGGGCGTGTAGCCCACTTGATCGTGGAGCATCGATGCCGTCACGTGGACCTCGCGATCGGGATTCCAGATGGCCAGGTCGGCGTCCGTGCCCACCGCGATGGTTCCCTTGCGCGGGTACAGGCCATAGGTGCGGGCATGATTGGTGGCGGTCACGGCGACAAAGCGCTCGATGCTCATGCGCCCTGTCAGCACGCCTTCCGAGAACAGCAGCGGCATGCGCAGCTCCAGCCCCGGCACGCCGTTGGCCATGTCCTTGAAGGTGGTCTGGTCGCCCTTGGGCAGCTTGCCGCTGGCGTCGAAGCGATAGGGCGCGTGGTCGGAGGAATACATCTGCAGGGTGCCGTCCAGCAGGCCGGCCCATACCGCCGCCTGCGAGGCCGCATCGCGCGGGGGCGGGCTGCAGCAGTACTTGGCGCCTTCGACGCCGGGCAGGTCCAGGTCGTCCGCGGTCAGGAAAAGGTATTGCGGGCAACTCTCCGCCAGGATAGGCAGGCCCAGCGCCTGCGAGGAATGGACCACCCGCACCGCTTCCAGTCCGGCGACGTGCACGATCAGCAGCGGCACGTCCATCAGGCGGGCCAGCGCCACGGCGCGATGCGTGGCCTCGCTTTCGGCCAGCGGCGTGTGCGCGACGGCATGGTACTTCGGCGCCGTCAGGCCCCGTTCGACCAGGCGGCGAGCAATCCAGCGGATCATGTCGTTGTTTTCGGCATGCACCATGACCAGCGCGCCTTCGCGGTCGGCCACGTCCAGCACGTCCAGCAGCTGGTAGTCGTCGAGCTTCATGCGGTCATAGGTCATGAAGACCTTGAAGGACGTGATGCCGTCGCGGATGATGGCCGGCAAGTCGTGCTGGAGCGCCTGTTCGGTGGGGTCGGACAGGATCAGGTGGAAGCCATAGTCGATGACGGCCTTCTCGGCAGCGCGCCGGTGGTAGTCCGCGACCACCTCCGGCAGGGCGTTGCCGCGGTGCTGGGCGGCGAAGGGAATGATGGTGGTGGTCCCGCCAAAGGCCGCCGATACCGTGGCGCTGTAGAAGTCGTCGGCGCACATCACGCCCATGCCGGATAGCTGCTCCACGTGGCAGTGGCTGTCGATGCCGCCGGGCAATACCCAGCGCCCTTGCGCGTCGATGTCGCGGCGGCCCGCCGGCAGGCCGCGCCCGACAGCGGCGATGATGCCGTCGCGCACGCCGATGTCGGCATGGAAAGTGTCGCTGGCCGTGCTGATGCGGCCATTGCGTATCGTCAGGTCGAATTCGGTATCGCTGTGCACAGTGCCTCCCTTCCTTGGCGGGTCGCGTTCACGCGACGCGCTGTGCGCCGGAGGCGTCGAGCGCCAGGCCTACGCGGCGTACGGTGGCTTCCAGTTCCGCCGCCGTGACGGGATCGATGCGCATGCCGGGCGAACGCAGGGCATGGCTGCGGATGGCGCCGCGCCGCTGATAAACGTATTTGCGCAGCGCCAGGCCGATCTTCGGCTGGAACTCATAGCGGATCAGCGGGCAATAGCGGTCGAAGATGGCCGCCGCGCCGGCCTCGTCGCCCGCGGCATGGCGCTCGTAGATGGCGACCAGGATTTCCGGGAAGGCGAAGCCGGTCATCGTGCCGACCGCGCCGCGTTGCAGTTCCTCCAGGAAGTAGACGCCGCCCAGTCCGCCGAAGATCTCCATGCGCGCGTCGCCGCACAACTCGCGGATACGGGTGATCTTCTGGCCTACCGGCGGCTCTTCCATCTTGACCGCATGCACGCCGCCTTCGCGGGCCAGGCGCGCGACGACCTCCGGACGGATCTCCGTGCCGAAGGAGTCGGGGAAATCGTGAATGACGACCGGGATGTCCACCGCATCGGCCACGGCCTTGTAGTAGTCGAACAGCAGCGCGTCGGTCGCGTTGTCCAGCGGGGCAGCGAATACGGCGGCGGCGCCCAGGTCCTGCGCTTCGCGGGCCTGCTCGATGGCGCTGGCGATGCCCAGGCCCCGTACCCCGACCCACACCGGTACGCGGCCATCGGCCTGTTGCACGAAGGTCCGCAGGACCAGGCGGCGTTCCGCGTTCGACAGCTTGTGCAGCTCGCCCAGGAAACCCAGTACGGCGAGACCCTTGACGCCGGTTTCCAGCAGGAAGTCGACCAGGCTGCGTATGCTGTCCGTATCGACCTGCAGCGCGTCGTCGAAGGGCGTGGGGCAGATGGTGTATACGCCATGGGCGTCGGTGGGCGGGGTCATCGTGTCTCCGTCGGATGCATCTGGCCGGCGTTCAGCGCCGGACACCGATGACCATCCTAAAGGCCTTCCCGCAGAACTCCACTTGCTTTTTTATTGGCTGCCTATAACACGCCGTTAAGCTGGGGTTTGCCCGGATTCCAGCGCTTGCCCGGCGCTGCGGGTTTGCCCGGATGCCAGTTCGAAGCCCTGTTCGCGCATGGTGGCGCGCAGGGTATCGACGAAGGCCTGCGCCAGTTGCGACAAGGGTTCGAACCGCGATTGCAGCAGGCTGGCGGTGAGCACCTTGGACTGGGCGATGGGACGCACCACGAATTCCCCCGAGGTGCGGCTGCGCACGGAGAACTGGTCGACGATGGCGATGCCCGCGCCGGCCTGGACCAGGGAGCAGGCATTCTGCGGGGAACTGACTTCCACCGCGACGCGGCGCGGCTGGCCGGCTTCCTGGTACATCTGTTCGACCAGGGACCCGAAGGGCGTATCCGCGCCGTAGGAGATCAGCGGGTAGGGCAGCAGGTCTTCTATGGTGAGCATGGCTCGATGCGCCAGCGGATGGTTATAGGGGCAGATGCAGACCAGGCGCGCTTCGCCGATCGGCTGGGCGATCAGGTTGGGATGCTGGGCGGGCAGGATCACCACGCCCAGCTCCGCGCGGTTGTCCAGCAGCATCTGGGTCAGCGGCCGGAACGCCAGGGCCTGGAAGGTGACCTTCACGTCTTCGTGCGCGGCGCGGAAGGCGGTGATGGCCAGCGGAATCAACATATGCCCGATGCTGGGACTGGACACGACGTGCAGGATGCCGCTGCGTCGCTCGGCGAGTTCGCCCGCCAGCTCGCCCACGCGCCGCACGCCGGCGTAGACGTGCTCCACCTCGCGAAACAGTTGCCGCGCTTCCGGCGTCGGGTACAGGCGGCCCTTGATGCGTTCGAACAGGCTGAAGCCCAGCCGCTGTTCGGTATGCGCGAGCAGGCGGCTGACGGCCGGCTGCGACACGAAAAGAAGCTTGGCCGCGCCGCTGATCGAACCGGTGGTCATGACGGCGCGGAACACTTCGATTTGCCTGAGATTGAGCAACATGGCGGGTAGCTTGGCGTGGGGCTCGGTGGCGTGGCCGCGTGGCGGGGCGCGACGGCGGCAGCGCGGTGAACATAACACCCGCAGGCCTTGCCGCGCCATAACACCATGTTAAGCGCGCCCGACAAAATGACATTGCCGGTCGGGCGCGGGGCGCTGCTAGACTCGCCGCATATCGCAAGGAAAGCCCATGGAAAGGACTCTGTTCGTCATCAATCCGAATAGCACGCAGGCTGTCACGGATGCGTTCGACGCCGGCCTGCAGCGCCTGCGCGTGGCGGGCGGGCCGCGTATCGCCTGCCTGACTTTGCGTGAAGGGCCGCCCGGCATCCAGACGCAGCTCGATGTGGAAAGCGTGACATTGCCGCTGGTACGGCGGGTGCGCGAACTCGATCGCGAGCATGGCGCCGCGGCCGCCGGCTACGTCATCGCGTGCTTCAGCGATCCCGGCCTGCACGCGGTGCGCGAGGCTACTCCCAAGCCGGTTCTGGGTATCAGCGAGTGCGGCATTCTTACCGCCATGACGCTGGGGCAGCGGATCGGCGTGATCGCCATCCTGCGCCAGTCGATTCCGCGGCATGGCCGGCTGTTCGGCGCCATGGGGGTGCAAGACCGTATCGCGGCCGAATTGCCGCTGGAACTGGGCGTGGTGGAACTGGGCGACGCCGCGCGGACCCGCGAGCGGCTGGCGGACGTGGGCCGGCGCCTGCGCGACACGCACCAGGCCGACGTGCTGGTGCTGGGCTGCGCGGGGATGGCGGACTATCGTGAATGGCTGGCCGCGGAAGTGGGCCTGCCCGTGGTGGAGCCCACGCAGGCCGCGGTGACGATGGCGATGGGCCGCGTCCTGCTCGCCGCGCCGGCGTCCTGAGCCCGGCATGGACACAGAACTGATACGGCGGTTGGGCCATGTGGTGGGCGACGCCGGCCTGGTGCTGGGCGAGGCGGAGCAGGCGCCCTATGTCGAGGACTGGCTGCGCAAATGGCGTGGCCGTACGCCGGTCGTGGTGCGCCCGCGCAATACCACCGAGGTCTCCGCCGTCATGCGGCTATGCCGCCAGACGGGCACACCGGTCGTGCCGCAGGGCGGAAACACGGGCATGAGCGGCGGCGCCGCGCCGGACGACAGCGGCGCCCAGGTGATCCTGAGCCTGAACCGGATGAGGCGCATCCGCGAGGTGGACGCGGTCAACAATACGATCACGGTGGACGCCGGCGTGCTGCTGGCGGACGTGCAGCGTGCGGCGCGCGAGGCCGGGCGCTTCTTTCCCCTCAGCCTGGGCGCCGAGGGCAGTTGCACGATAGGCGGCAACCTGGCCACCAATGCGGGCGGGACGGCGGTGCTGCGCTACGGCAATACCCGGGAGCTGGCGCTGGGGCTGGAGGTGGTGTTGCCGGATGGCCGCGTGTGGAGCGGCCTGCGCGGGTTGCGCAAGGACAATACGGGCTACGACCTGCGGGGCCTGTTCATCGGGTCCGAAGGTACGCTGGGCGTGATCACGGGCGCGGTGCTGAAGCTGTACGCGCTTGCGCGGGGGCGGGTGACGGCCTGGGTGGGCGTGGATACGCCGGGGGCCGTGGTGGGGCTGCTGTCGCATATGCAGGCGCTGTGCGGGGAACGGCTTACGGCGTTCGAGATGATGTCGGCCCATTGCCTGGATTTGGTCCAGGCCCATGTCAGCGGGGCCGTGCAGCCGCTGGACGGCCGCCACCGCTATTACGCGCTGGTCGAGCTTTCCGATACGGCGCCGGAGGCGCTGACGGAGTTGCTGGAGCAGGGGCTGGCGCAGGCCATGGAGGCGGGCCTGGCGGACGATGCCGTGATCGCCGCGAGCGAGACGCAGAGCCAGGCGCTGTGGCGCCTGCGCGAGGGCATTTCGCAGGCACAGGTGCGGGCGGGGAAGGCGGTCAAGCACGATATCGCCTTGCCGATTTCGCGGCTGGCCGCGTTTATCGAAGAAGCGGATGCGGCGCTGGCGGAGGATTTTGCCGGGCTGCCTATCGTGAACTTCGGGCATGTCGGGGATGGGAATTTGCACTACAACGTGCTGTTGCCGCTGGACGTGGCGGCGGCGGAGTATGGGCGGTTGACCGCGGCGTTGAACCGCCGGGTGCACGACCTGGTGGCGCAGCGTGGGGGCAGCATCAGCGCCGAACACGGCGTGGGGCAGTTGCGGCGGGATGAGCTGCGCCGCTACAAGTCGACGGTGGAGATGGATTTGATGCTGCTGATCAAGCGGGCGCTGGATCCGGATCAGTTGATGAATCCTGGGAAGTTGTTGTAGGGGCGGCGTGGGCCCTGTCGTTCCTGTCTCCCCCCGACCCGGCATCCCCTGGGGCGCGTCGGTCTGGCCGGCGCCGATACATCGAGCTGGCCGTGGGGAGGGCTTGTTGGGCTTGCTGGTTTGGCTGCGTGGTTTTTTGGGCCGTGCGGCGAGGTGGGCGGCTGGCGGGCCGGCACTGCCTTCAACGTGGAAATACCGTGACGACGTCTGGAATCCCAGCGGCCTGGTCCTCGTCTCGATACGTGAAAACGGCTCCCTCATTCGCCGCCGATATTTCCACGATAGGAACGAAGATTTTCGTCAAGTCGAAATACCATTTCTGCTGGGTCTGCGCGTCGTTCAGATTCTTGCCGGGGACAGTTTGTTTCGGGTTGCGCACCAGCGCGGTGACGCTGTTATCGGCGACCGAGAAAAACGCCATCACAGGAATACGGCCGGCGTCATATCCTCGCCAGGGCCCCGCAACGACCTCATTCCAAGGCAGGAGCAATTCAGATTGTTTTTGCTGCAGGACGCGGGCGATTTCTATGACGGTATCCATGTTCTGCTTCGCCGTGCTTTGCCCTGGAATCAGCGCAAAGCCGCAAAAATTCGTCTGCGTGCCATGATACTTGGCCAGCCACTGCTGGGCTGTCGTGATGCCGATGGTCCCGCACGGAGCGGTATTGGGAACGGGCTGATCATCGACGTAACGCTCGCCGCAGCCCGCGTCGTCGCGCTGGACTGTAAGGCCGTCAATAGGAAAAGCGCAACGATAGAACGCCGTGTACGGCGGGTGTCCAGGAGGGTATGGCGGAAAAATGTTATCGACGTAGGCCTTCGGCCATAGCGCCAAACCGGCCGCACCGAATAGCTCCGTCGCGATATCCGTCCTGAAGTAGGTAAACGACAGCTTTGTGATGTTCGGTTCGGTCCAATATAGCGAGTCTTGTTCGAAAGCGGTCACCATCAACCCTCCGCAATAGTATGCAGGCCTGTCGCCGCAAGGGAAGGTTGTCGACAGTTCTCGATCGAACGCAGCGGTCATCCGCTCTTGAACAAAGTGTCCGAAATCCTTGCGGTTCTGGGTTCGAGAGATGTCGGCCCCATGGGCGGCGGCCTGCCCGAGCAAGGCAAGCGCCAGCAGGATGCAAAACGGCGTTTTCATTTTCCATACCCAGATCGGCTTGGTCGGGAGCACCCCATGTCGACGCAACGCCGGCAGCCAAGTCGCGGTTCGCAAAGGGGATGTCGCGACGTTAGCATCGAGGTTGCGAGCCGTGCATATGTATACGCGACTGCTCACAATTGATTGCGCCTGGCCGAGGTTGACGCCGGTGTACGCGGAGATCCTTGCGCGCTTCAACGTCGCCCGCATCCAGGCTGATACTCGGGGTATGGGTAAGGAGCAGGGGCGAGGCTGGACGCCCGCCATGGACGCCGGCGGTCGTACGGGCACTGGTGTGCCGCGGCCGAAGATCTCTATGCGCGCGTCTTGTTGGGCTTGTTCGGCTTGCCGATTTGGCTGCGTGCTTTTTGGGCCGTCCGGCGAGGTGGGCGGCTGCCGGGGCCGGCACGGTCGACCGGTCCGGCGCCCGGGCGCCGGACGCCACTTCGCACGCTCGTCCTGCGGCCGCTGCGCGGTGGTGTTCTTCTTTATAGCTGTGCGGCACGCATCCCTTCGCGCCAGCTCGTTCGGTCTCTACGTGCCGTCCCCGGCAGCCGCCCACATCGCCGGACTCCAGCGTCTTGCCTTCACGGTAGCGGTGGAGAGCCGGGGTGCTTGCCGCTACGCTGGATTGCGGGTTGCCGGTGGAAGATCTGGCGGTGCCCGTGAATACGTGGCCCCCTGCGGGCCACGTATTCGCTTACGCGGTGTCGGGGGTTGGGTGGGGGCGTGGATTGCGGTTTGGGTGTGGGGGGCTTGGTGTCGCTATTTCGAAAACGTCGGGCTTGTGGGCGAGGTACCAGGCCACCGAGCGCGTGACGGGGAGCTGTCGTATTTCGGGGAGGTGGAAGTAGGCGGCTCCGGCGCCTTCCAGTACGCGGAAGTCGCCCCATTCGACGGGTCGGGGCAGCAGCATCAGTGGTGCCTCCTGGCCGTCGCTGCCGGTGCGCCGGCCTATCTCGATGAAGTCGGCAGGAGGGGCGACGATATCCAGTTCTTCTTCCAGCTCGCGCGACGCCGTGTGCCAGTGGTCGGCGTCTTCGGGCTCCACCGCGCCGCCCCAGAAACTCCAGGCCAGTGGGCCGTTGCGGGCGGCGCTGTCGCGCATTTGCAGTAGCGTGCGGCCCAGGCGGTCGCGGACGAGAATGCTGATGTTGGTGATCAAGGCGGTGGTCCTGGCCTGGAAGGGGAGTCTCATTCTATAAGCGCCTGGAAGCGCCTATAAGGGCAGCCACCCCCCCCCGTACCTCGTCATTTTCGCGCCCCGGGCCCTGGCGGGCGATCGGTGGCTTAGCGCGTGATGCCCGGCCGGACGGCACAATTAGCCACTCGCTGTCAGGATCGGGTCGCGCCGATCCGATCAGTGATGTACCGACCAGGCCGGGCACCGGTCGCGGCGCCGTCCTGCCAGGTGGCTACGCCGGCCACGTATACATGCCGCATGCCGGTGGCCTTTTCCGCGGGCGTATCGAAAGTCGCGTTGTCGATGATCGTATCGGCGTCGAATATCGCGAGGTCGGCGTGGCAGCCGGGCGCGATCCGGCCACGGTCCCGCAAGCCCATGCGCATCGCAGTCAGCCCCGTCATGCGGAACACGGCTTCCTCCAGGCTGAACAGCCCCAGCTTGCGGCCGTAGTGGCCCAGGACGCGCGGGAACGTTCCCCACAGGCGCGGATGGGGGCGTCCTTCCCCGCACAGGCCGTCGGAGCCGATCATGGTGTCGGGGTGGGACAGGATGCGCCGCACGTCGCCGTCGTCCATGATGAAGTAGACCGCGCCGGCGGGCAGCAGCCTTTCGGCGGCTTCGCGGCGGCTGCAGCTCCATTCGCGGGCCAGGTCTTCCAGGTAGCGGCCGCTGGCCTGCGGGTGAGGCTCGGACCACGTGATCATGATGCGATCGCAGATCTCCACCCGTTCAGGCTGCAGGATGGTGGATGAAGCGTCATAGGGATAGCAGTCCAGGCAGACGGCCTGGGCGCGTGCCGCGTCGCGCAGGCGGGCCAGCGTCTCGACGGAGCGGCCGTGGTTCTGCTTGCCGACCACCTTGTGGTGCGAGATCACGATGGGTACATTCAGTGCCGCGCCGATGCGCAGGCTTTCTTCGATGGCCTCCATTACGCGGTCGCCTTCGTCGCGCATATGCGTGGCGTAGATGCCGCCCAGCCGGGTCAGCGGTTCGCATACCGCGATGACTTCCGCTTCCGTGGCGGCCGCGGCGGGCGGGTAGAAGGTGCCGGTAGACACTCCCAACGCACCCTCGTGGAGGGCTTGCTCCACATCCTGCCGCATGGCTGCGATTTCGTCTTGCGAAGCTGTACGTTTGACGTCGGCCATGCGCAGCACCCGCAACGTGCAATGGCCGACCAGCGCCGCTACGTTGACCGCGGGTGGCGCTTCCTCGATGGCGGCACGGTATTGCGCGAAGCTGCCGAAACGATAGCCATGGCCCAGCAGGTTGAGCGGCGGCACCTGCGGGCCTTCGGCCCGCAGCGGGGCCAGGCTGATGCCGCAATTGCCGTTCACGACCGTGGTGACGCCCTGCGATATCTTGGGAAGCATGTCCGGTGTGTCCAGCACTGCCCAATCATCATGGGCGTGGCTGTCGATAAAGCCGGGCGCCACGATCAGTTCCGAGACATCCTGCGTGCATGCCGCCTGGGCCCCCGCCAAGTCTCCTACGGCGACGATGCGGCCCTGGCGTATGGCCACATCGGCACGGCGCCGCGCCTGCCCGGTCCCGTCCACGACCGTGCCGCCCGCCAGGAGCAAGTCATACATGTGCGTGCCGTCCGCCATATCGGTCCTCCGGTGATATGAAGTTCCGCCATTCTGCGCCAGCCCGGCTCCGGCCGCCAATGCCGAGGCGGCGCAACCCCATAACCTTGAGGTATGGCGTGGGGGCTGTGCCTGCGATTTCCAGTCCGCCACGCTGGAAAGCGTGCGTGTTTACCCTAATTAACAGCGCTACCAATAACCGTTGGTTATGGGCACTGCCGCGATTGCTATTTGTGCGGGCGCGCGCCCCGGCCGCATCATGCAGCGCTATCGGTCCGACCATCCCGCCGTGGCGTGTCCCGCTTGGACGCTGCCGGGCAGGGCTTGGTGTCTTCCGTGTTGCGCCTTCGCTTTGCTCCTACTTCTGTCGGGGAATGTCCATGCGCGTGTTTTGTGGCGGGCTGGGTACGGAAACGAATACCTTCGCGCCCATGCCCACCAGCCTTGATTCCTTTCGGGATCGGGAGTACTTCCCCGCGGGGAGGCATCCTGACATGCCGACCGCGCAGGGCGCTCCGCTTTGGGTGGCGCGCCAGCGTGCGCGCACCCTGGGTTGGGACGTCAGGGAAGGCATGGTCGCCACCGCGCAACCCGGCGGCATCACCACCCGCGCTGCGTACGAAACCTTGCGCGAAGAGTTGCTGGGTGACCTGCGGGCCGCCCTGCCGGTGGATATGGTGCTGCTGGGGCTGCACGGCGCCATGGTCGCCGACGGCTACGACGATTGCGAGGGCGACCTCTTGACCCACGTGCGCGGTCTGGTGGGCCCGGCTGCGGTCGTGGGGGTCGAGCTGGACCCCCATGCACACCTCAGCGCCACCATCGTCGGCCAGGCCGATGTGGTCGTGCTGTACAAGGAGTACCCGCACACCGACATCGTGCATTGCGCCGAGCAACTCGCGGATCTTTGCCTGGCCAAGCGCGAAGGCCGCACATCTCCGGTGGCCGCGCTGGTGGATTGCGAGATGGTGGTTCCCATGCACACGTCCCGCGATCCGGCGCGCGGCTTCGTCGATCGCCTGCGCGCCATGGAAGGCAAGGACGGTGTGCTTTCCGTGTCCTTCGCAATGGGCTTCGCCACCGGAGATGTGCCGGATATGGGCACCAAGGTGTTGGTCTACACCGATGGCGATGCCGCCAAGGCGCAGGTGCTGGCGCGCCAGTTGGCCGATGAACTGATTGGCCTGCGCGAAGAACTGATGGTGAAGTACCGCAGCGTCGACGAGGCGTTGGATGAAGCGCTGGCCTTCGACGGCGGGCCTGTGGTTCTGGCTGACCGCGCCGATAATCCCGGCAGCGGCGCGCCGGGTGATTCGACTTTCGTACTGCGCCGGTTGCTGGAACGGGGCATATCCGATGCCGCCTTGGGGCCGCTCTGGGATCCGGGGGCAGTGCGCATTGCCTTCGATGCCGGCGTTGGCGCCACGCTGCCCATGCGCCTGGGCGGAAAGATAGGCCCGCTGTCCGGTGACCCGGTGGACGCGCCATGCACCGTCCTGGCGCTGCATCCAGCCATGACCATGACGGGGCTGACCGGCAGCCCCATGGCGATGGGCGATTGCGCGTTGGTGCGAACAAAGGGCGTCGACATCGTACTGGTATCGGTGCGCAACCAGGCCATGAACGTCGATCTGTTTACGCAGCTGGGCTGCGACCTGTCCACACGCAAGATCGTGGCGGTGAAGTCCGCCCAGCACTTCTACGCTTCCTACTCCACGGTGGCGCGGCACGTGGTGTATGTCGGCGCGCCCGGCGTCGCGACGCCGGACTGGAAGGCCCTGACCTACCGCAAGATCAAGTTGCCGAAATGGCCGCTATAGCCAACCTGGAGTCCTCTGCATGACACGACACATACTCAGCGCGCTGACCGCGCTTGTCCTGGGTGGAGTCACGCTGGCGGCTGCCCCCGCCGCGCTGGCGCAGGGCAAGACATTGCGCATGGTTCCCTACGCAGACCTGAAGGTGCTGGATCCGTTTTTCACTACTGCGTACATCACGCGCAACTTCGGTTTCATGGTCTACGACACTCTGTTCGCGCCAGATGCCAAGGGTGTGCCGCAGCCGCAGATGGTGGCCTCCTATAAGACCTCGGATGACGGAAAGCGGTGGACATTCACCCTGCGCGACGGCCTGAAGTTCAGCGACGGCACGCCGGTGCGGGCGGCCGATTGCGTGGCTTCGCTGCAGCGCTGGCAGAAGCGGGACAACGTGGGCGTGGCCATGACCGCAGCCGGCGGCCAATGGAGCGCGATCGACGACAAGACCTTTACCCTCACCTTGGAGAAGCCGTTCGGCCTGGTGCTGGACGGGCTCGCGAAGGTCGCCAGTTACCCGGCCTTCATCCTGCCCGAGCGCCTGGCCAGGACGCCCGACACGGCACCGCTGAACGAAGTGGTCGGGTCGGGGCCCTATATTTTCAAGCGGGACGAGTGGGTGCCAGGCAACAAGCTGGTGTTCCTGCGCAATCCGCTGTACGTGGGACGCAGCGAGCCACCCAGCGGTTTGGCCGGCAACAAGACCTCGCATGTCGATCGGGTGGAATGGATGATTCTTCCCGACTCGAACAGCGCGGTGGCGGCGCTGAAGAACAACGAAGTGGACATGATCGAGGAAGTCCCACCCGACTACATTCAACCGCTGCGGTCTGATCCCAACGTCCGCGTCGGGGTGACGGGTAACACGCAGGCCTACATCATCACGAACTTCCTCAATCCGCCCTTCAACAACCCCAAGGCACGTCAGGCGCTGTTGCATGTCGTGGACCAGGACAAGTTCACGACCGCGATGGGATATCCGGACGACATGCGCCTGAAGTACTGCGCCACGTTCTTCATATGCGGCAGTCCCAGTGACACCAGTGCCGGCTCGGCCCCCTACGCCAAGCCCGATATGGCAACGGCCAAGCGATTGCTGGCCGAGTCAGGCTACAAGGGCGAAAAAGTGGCGGTGCTGCTGCCGACCGATGTCGCCTACCTGAACTCCGCGACGCTGGTCGCGATCCAGGCCATGCAGGAAATGGGCATGAACGTCGACGTACAAGCCATGGACTGGGCCACCGAAACCGCGCGCCGCGCCAAGAAGACGCCGGTCGACCAGGGCGGCTGGAATGTTTACCTGTCCTCTGCCGCCGAGTACAGCGTGAACTCGCCCATCAACAGTACCTACCTGGGGGCGGCGTGCGGCAACGGCCTGCCGGGCTGGCCTTGCGACCCGCAACTGGACGAACTACGCGCCAAGTGGATCGCCGCCACCGACCCGGCGGAGCGCAAGACCCTGTTGGACCGCTTTCAGGAGCGTGCCTACGAGTCCGTACCGTACATTCCGGTCGGCCAGTATTCCCGTGTCTATGCGGTGCGCAAGACGCTCGGCCACAGCGACCGGCTATGGGGGCTGCCCAATGTCTGGGTGCTGGACAAGTAAGCGCCATTCGGGAGAGCCGGCATGGCTTATGTGATCCGCCGCCTGTTGGCGACCGTGCCGGTAATGGCGGTCGTCGCCGTCATCGTCTTCCTGCTGATCCACCTGTCGCCGGGCGATCCGGCAACGCTCATTGCCGGCGACCTGGCATCGGCCGAGGACATCGCACGCCTGCATGTGGCCCTGGGACTGGACCAGCCCATGTGGCGGCAATTCGTGCTCTGGCTGGGACGCCTCGCGCACGGCGACCTGGGCACTTCGCTGTTCACGCAAGTGCCGGTCAGCCGCCTGTTGGGGCAGCGCCTGGAGCCGACCCTATCCATCGCCGCCTTGACCATGCTGTTGTCGCTGGTGGTCTCCATTCCGCTGGGCGTGCTGGCCGCGTATCGCGCGGGCAGCTGGATAGACCGGGTGGTGATGGTATTCGCGGTGCTGGCTTTTTCGGTGCCGGTCTTCTTGGTCGGATACCTGTTGATCTACGGCTTCGCCGTCAAGCTGCACTGGCTGCCGGTGCAGGGCTTCGTCAGCCTGAGCCAGGGGGTATGGCCATGGCTGCGCAGCCTGATCCTGCCCTGCGTGAACCTGGCGCTGGTATATATCGCGTTGATCACGCGCATGACGCGCGCCACGGTGCTGGAAGTGCTGCATGAGGACTATATCCGCACCGCGCGCGCCAAGGGCCTGGGCGTGCTGCCGGTACTGGGCCATGCACTGCGCAATGCCGCGATCCCGATCGCCACCACCGTGGGCGTGGGCATCGCGCTGCTGATCGGCGGCGTGGTGGTGACCGAAACCGTATTCGCCATTCCGGGCATCGGCCGACTGGTCATCGACGCCGTCCAGCACCATGACTATCCCGTCATCCAGAGTGTGCTGCTGTTGTCGGCCGGCACCTACGTCCTGATCAACCTGCTGATCGACCTGAGCTACAAGCTCTTCGATCCGCGCATCCGCTATTGATGCCACAGGAAACGCGCATGTCCGATCGCTCTCCCGCCATGCTGCCTGCTGCCGGCCTAGCCGCGCCTGCGGACGCGGCCATGCCGCTCGACATTGTCGCGCCGTCTTCGTTGCGCTGGCGCTGGCTGCGCAAGCATCCCACATTGATCCTGGGAGCGGCGCTGCTTGTCGCGATGGCGGTCGTCGCGCTCGCGGCGCCCTGGATCGCCACGCATGATCCGCTCGCCATCAATCCGCTGATGCGGCTCAAGCCGTCGTCGCCGCAGAATTACTTCGGCACGGACGCGCTGGGGCGCGATGTCTTCAGCCGCACGATATGGGGCGGCCGCGTCTCGCTGGTGGTGGCGATCTCCGTCGCCGTGCTGGCCACGGCACTGGGCGTCGTGCTGGGGCTGCTGGCGGGCTTTGTGCGATGGGCGGACCCGCTCATCATGCGGGTCATGGACGGCCTGATGGCCATTCCCGATATCCTGCTGGCGATCGCGTTGATGGCGGTGATCCGCGCCAGCCTGACGACGGTGATCGTGGCCATCGCGATTCCGCAGTTGCCGCGGGTCGTGCGGCTGGTGCGATCACTGGCGCTGACGCTCCGCGAACAGCTCTATGTCGAGGCCGCGCACGCCATCGGCACGCGCTTGCCCGTGATCCTGGCGCGGCACGTGCTGCCCAATATCGTTACGCCGCTGGTGGTGCAGGCGACATTCATCGCGGCCACCGCGGTACTGACAGAGGCGGTGCTGTCCTTCCTGGGCGTGGGCGTGCCCGCCCAGGTGCCGAGCTGGGGCAACATGATGGCCGAAGGCCGCAACTATGTCGCGGTGGCCTTCACCATCATCCTCTATCCGGGCCTCTTCCTGGCTGCGACGGTATTGGCGATCAATCTCATGGGCGACGGCCTGCGCGATGCGCTGGACCCACGCCTTGCCAACCGGTTGTGACGCGATGGCAATCCAAGGAAGCATCATGGCTGACAATACGACGGCACCGCTGCTGGAGGTGGAAGACCTGTCCACTTACTTCGATACGCTGGCCGGCACGGTGCGCTCGGTCGACGGCGTGTCCTACCGGGTCGACGCCGGCAAGACGCTGGGCGTAGTGGGGGAATCCGGCTGCGGCAAGAGCGTAACGGCGCTGTCCATCATGCGGCTGCTGCCGATGCCGCCAGCGCGCTTTGCGGGGGGCGCAATCCGCTATCGCGGAACCAACCTGCTCGAACTCAGCGAAAAGCACATGCGTGCCATCCGTGGCAACCGCATCTCGATGATTTTCCAGGAGCCCATGACCTCGCTCAATCCGGTCCTGACCGTCGGCCGGCAGATCGGTGAGGCGGTGATGCTGCATCAGAAGGTGAGCCGTCGCGAAGCACGGGTTCGGGCCGTGGAGATGCTGAAGCTGGTGCAAATCGCCGAACCCGAGCGCCGCGTGGACGAGTATCCGCACCAACTGTCCGGCGGCATGCGCCAGCGCGTCATGATTGCCCTGGCGCTGTCCTGCCATCCCGAGGTGTTGATCGCCGACGAACCCACCACCGCGCTGGATGTGACCATCCAGGCGCAGATCCTGGACCTGCTGCGCGGTCTGCAGGCCAGGCTGGGCATGGGCATCGTGATGATTACCCACGACCTTGGCGTGGTTGCCGAGTGCTGCGATCGCGTCGTGGTGATGTATGCCGGACGCAAGGTAGAGGAAGCGCCGGTGGCCGAGCTGTTCGACCGGCCCGCCCATCCGTATACCCGCGCGCTGATGGCGTCCATGCCCGCCATGAGCCCGGTGGCGCGTCTGGCCGAAATACCGGGGATGGTGCCTCCGCCCACGCAACCCCGCCGCGGCTGCGCCTTCGCGCCCCGCTGCGCCTATGCGACCGAACGGTGCGGCAAGGAGGCCCCGGGACTGACCCCGCAGGGGTCGGCCGACCATGTGGCGGCCTGTTTCGAAGCAGAACGTGTCGCGGCGTTGCCGCGCGAGCGAGTGCCGGCATGAGCGTCATCGATACGACCGCCAAGGCGAGGCGCGAGACGGATACGGCGGCGCCCGCGGCTCCGCCCCTGTTGGAGGTGCGTGACCTGGTCAAGCACTATCCGGGATCGTCCAACTGGCTGGGCCGACGCCGCAGCCTGGTGCAGGCGGTGGACGGTGTGTCTTTCACGCTGGCACGGGGTGAGACCCTGGCCCTGGTCGGCGAGTCAGGGTGCGGCAAGACCACGACCGGCAAGTCCATCCTGCGCTTGATCGAGCCGACCTCCGGCACGGTGCAACTCGAGGGCGAGAACATTGTGGCGCTGGACGCCGAGCGCATGCGAGAGCGTCGGCGCGATATGCAGATCATCTTCCAGGACCCGTACGCCTCGCTCAACCCGCGTCTGTCGGCGGCGGCTATTGTCGCCGAGCCCATGCGAAACTTTCCGAGCCTGCAGGCGGGGGGCGGATCGGCACGCGCGCGCGACGAGCGGGTGGCGTGGCTGTTCTCCAAGGTGGGACTGCGGCCCGAAGCCATGAAGAAATTCCCGCACGAATTTTCGGGCGGGCAGCGCCAGCGGCTGGGCATCGCGCGCGCGCTCGCGCTGAACCCCAAACTGATCGTCTGCGACGAGCCGGTGTCGGCGCTGGATGTGTCGGTGCAGGCGCAGGTCATCAACCTCCTGACGGACCTGCAGGCGGAGTTCGGCCTGGCCTATCTTTTCGTCGCGCACGATCTGGCGGTCGTGCGTCACATCAGCCACCGCGTCGCGGTGATGTACCTTGGCCGTATCGTTGAGCTGGCGGACCGCGACACATTGTTCTCGCGCCCGTTGCACCCGTATACGGAGGTGCTGCTGTCGGCAGTGCCGGTGCCCAATCCCCATGTCCGCAGCCAGCGCATGCTGCTGGGCGGCGACCCGCCCAGTCCGGCGAATCCGCCCACAGGCTGCCGTTTCCATACGCGCTGTCCTCTGGCGCAGCCGATCTGCGCCCGTGAGCGGCCAGGCTTGACGCCTCGATCCAAGGGGGGCACGGCGGGAGAAGCCAGCCAATGGGTGGCCTGCCATTTCCGTTAGCGGCCGCGGCCCGCGCACCAGCGCGGAGAAACACGCCGGCAGCCACCGGCCAGGACTGCGTGAAAGAGCGGCGGGAGCAGGATGATGGCATCGGCTTTCCAAACGGACGAGCAAGGTTTTCAGGGCCGGCAGAGCCTCGCGGAACTGGCTGCTGCCCTGGCGCAAGGCCGGACTAGTTCGGTGGCCCTGGTGGAGGCCTGCCTGGCGCGTATCGCCGCCTGGGACTCCTCGGGCCCGGGCCTGCATGCCATGATTGCGCTGGATCCTGGGGCACGGGCCGAAGCCGCGCGCTGCGACGATGAGCGCCGGCGTGGCATATGCGGCGGGCCTCTGCATGGCTTGCCCATGGTGGTCAAGGACAACATCGATGTGGCAGGACTCCCAACCAGCGCAGGTTCGGTTCTGTGGCGCGAACACGTGGCGCCGCGCGATGCGGCCGTGGTGGCGGCCCTGCGATCGGCCGGCACCATCGTGCTGGGCAAGACCAATATGTCGGAGTTCGCCTGTTCCAGCGGCTGGTATGGCTATAGCTCCCTGGGCGGCTTGACGCTCAACCCTTACAACCACGCGCGCAATGCGGCAGGGTCCAGCAGCGGCAGCGCGGCGGCCGTGGCGGCCGGCTTCGCGGCCTTTGCGCTCGGTACGGACACCTTCGGCTCCATCCGTGCGCCGGCTTGCGTCACGGGTCTGGTGGGGCTGCGTCCGACGCATGGTCTTTGCCCGACCGATGGCATCTTGCCCTTGGCCCCGGGTTTCGACGTGGTGGGGCCGATGGCGCGATCCGTCCGCGATGCCGCGCTCGTGCTGGAGGCCATGACGGCGGGCAGCCCGCGGTCGACGGGCCACGGTGCCGCCGCATTGACGGAGGGAGCGTTGCGCGGTGCGCGGCTGGGTGTTGCGTACGAATTTCCCGGCGAAGGCGAGGTGCGCGGAATTTTCCAGGCGGCTTGCGCCGTTATCGCGAGCCAGGGCGCCGAGCTCGTGCCGGTGGCCTTGCCGCCGGGCGCGGCCAGCGTGCATGCTGACTTTCTAGGCCCCTTGGCCGATGCGGAGTGGAACGCCGCACTGGCCGCGTATTTTGCCGACCGGCCGGGGAACTGGCCGTGCACCCTGGCGCAGCTTGCGACAGCAGCGGACGCGATACCCGCGGACGGGACCGCCGCCACAAGCGGCATCAATCCGCGCACCATCGCCTTCCTGCATCATGCCTTGGGGCAATCACGCGCCATGGCACCGGCGCGCCGCGCGGCCTTGCTTGGCCGGCAGGCCTCTTTCCGCGACGCGCTGACCGGCCTTCTGCGGCGCGAACAGTTGGACGCCATCGTCTATCCGAGTATGCTTTGCCCCGCCTCGCCGCGCTACGACAGGCCGGACCCGACCTACGCCTGCGCCGCCTCGAACGCCTATTTGCCACTGTATGTCGCCAGCGCCGCCGGCATGCCGGACGTGACGGTGCCGGCCGGCATGGCGGAGGCCGGCGTGCCGGTGGGCCTGTCCTTCATGGGCCGGCCCTTCGGCGAGGCGGCGCTGCTGTCCCTGGCCTGGGCATTCGAACAGGCGGCAACCCCTGGTCCTGCCCCCATGGCCTCACCCTTTTCGACAGTGTCGCGCCGATCCCCTGCGGGCGTATGATCGCGCGTAGGCGCGTTCTTCCGCGTTCTTCCTCTGGCACAGGCCGACGCCCATTGCCGGCCTGTCACATGGTTGCTTGACACCGGCCACCCTGGACAGACGATGGGCGGCCGCGAAGGCGGTGTGCCGTGGATCACTTTCCTCTTGCGGTCTGCATGAAAGGTCCGGATGCGCAGGGCGGGACGGTCGAGTCCGGGTCAGCGGCGGGTCACCACGATCTCCAGATACTCGCTGGGCACCACCACCGCGCCGTCGCCGGCGCGATTGAAGCGCTCGATCTGTGCCACCAGATCGTTGGCCAGCGCGGTTTGTGCCGCGGGCTCCAGCGCCCCGAACGCCTTCAACAGCGGGCCGTAGTAGGTCTTGAATACCTGTATCCAGTGCTCCGGCGAGCGGTAGCGGAACACGAACTTGCGCGACTCGCATTGGATGGCGGAGGCGTGCGCGCCGAACATTTCCTCGATACGCGCCCGGGTGCCCCACAGCGCCGGGGACTTGACCCCGGCGGGCGGCGGCAGATGCTTGCCGATGGTCTTGAAAACCTGGCCGATGAAGCCTTCCGGCGTCCAGTTGGCCAGGCCGATCTTGCCGCCCGGCCGGCACACACGAAGCAATTCGCCCGCCGCCTTGTCCTGGTCGGGCGTGAACATTACCCCGAAGGTGGAGAGCACAACGTCGAAGCTGGCATCCTGGAAAGGAAGCGCCTCGGCATCCGCCTCCTGGAAGGCGATCTCCAGCCGTTCGGCGGCGGCGCGCTCGCGGGCGCGCGAAAGCAGCGCCGGCACGTAGTCGGTGGCGACCACGTCGCAGCAGCGGCGGGCCGCGGCCAGCGAGGCATTGCCGTTGCCGGCGGCGACATCAAGCACCTTCTGCCCCGCGCGTATATCCAGCGACTCGCACAGTTGCTCGCCCACGATCTGCAGCGTCGTGCCGACGACGGCGTAATCCCCGGACGCCCACGTGCTCTGCTGTCGGCTTTTCAGGGCGGCCAGGTCGGGTTGTGCGGAACCCCGTACATCGACGGGGGCGAGGGTCGAAATCGACATAGTCTGTCTCCAATCAAGCGGTCGGGATCCGAAGGCGTTCATCGCCAGCGATCCGGGGAAGCGCAACAGACGCCGCGAAGGTTTCCGCGCGTCCTGCGATCCGGCGTCAAAGATAAGAGGCCACCGTGGAGGCGAGCGTGGTAGCCCGCGTGGAATCTGCCGTGGAAACCGCCGGGCCGGGCGATCCAGAGCGCGGCGCGACAGTCCATATCCGCATGCTGGGGCCCCTGACGATACGCCGTGCCGACGTGGTATTGCCGCAGCCACCGTCCCGCAAGCTGCGCGCCCTGATCGCCTACCTGGCGCTGGCCCCGCACCCCTTGACGCGCGAGCACCTGTGCGAGCTTCTGTGGGACATCCCGAACGATCCGCGCGGCGAGCTCCGCTGGTGCCTGAGCAAGGCGAGGACCCTGCTGGACGAGCCCGGACGCCGCCGGGTCGAAACGGTGCAGGAAATGGTCGGGCTGGACCTGGCCGATTGCCAGGTCGATGCGCTGGAGATCGGCCAGGCCATGCAGCAGGGCATCGATGTCCTGGAAACCGGGCGGCTGCGCGCGCTGGCCCTGCTGTTCGCCGGTGATTTCCTGGCGGGGCTGGAGGTCGATCGCAGCCCCTTTTTCAAGAACTGGCTGACCGCGCAGCGGCGCCGCTTCCGGTCCTGCCATGCGGCCGTGCTGGAGCACCTGGTTGCTCGGCTGCCGGCCGGATGCGAGGAAGGCTATGCCTGCCTGGACAAGTGGCTGGCGCTCGCGCCTTACGACACGCGCGCGCATCAATTGGTGCTGCGGGCGCTTGGCGCATCGGGACGTTGGCGGGAAGGCGAAGAGCATCTGGCCGCGGCCGTTCGCGCCTTCGAATCCGAAGGGCTGGACTCGCGGCCCTTGCGCAGCGCATGGCGCGAGGCAAAGGCCGGATGCGCAACCGCGGCGGTACAGGTTGCCGATAATGCGGAAACTGCACTGGCGCAGGGGGTCGCGCGCGACAACGCGGCCGCAGCACCGGCGCCGGGCAGCGCGCCGGACAACGCGGGCGGCAGGGCCTGCCGCGCCTCGATCGCCGTCATGCCGTTCCTGGATCGCTCGAACCCGGGCGGCGCCCGGGGCGGATTGACCGATGGCCTGGCGCACGACATCATCGCGCGGCTGGCCAAGCTGCGCAGCCTGTTCGTGATCGCACAAGGCACCGTTTTCGCCCTGGACCAACGTGGTGTGGGACCTGAGGAGGCAGGGCGTACGCTCAACGTCGACTATGTCGTCGGCGGATCGCTGCGGCGCGACGCCGGACGCATCGCCGTGGATGTCGAGCTGGTGGAGTCCAGGACCGCCCGCATCGTGTGGGCCGAGGTCTTCGAACGCAAGGCCGGCGATGCTTTCCTGGCGCTCGACGACATCGGCAACCGCATCGTTGCCTCCATCGAAAGCGAAATCGAGGCGGCCGAGCGCAACCGGGCCATCCTGAAGCAACCGGATTCCCTGGATGCATGGGAGGCGCATCATCGCGGCCTCTGGCACATGTACCGGTTCAACCGGGTCGACAATGCGCAGGCGCGCCGGTTCTTCGAGATGGCGGTACGACTGGACCCGACGTTCTCGCGCGCCTATGCGGGCTTGTCCTTCACGCATTGGCAGGACGCCTTCCAGGGCTGGAGCGGGCAGGACGCGGCAATGAACCTTGCCCTGGAAACAGCGGGACAGGGGCTGATCGCCGACGATCGCGACCCCGCCGCCCATTGGGCCATGGGCCGTGCGCTATGGCTGCGCGGCCGGCCGGACCAATCGCTGGTCGAACTGCAAAGCGCGGTCGACCTGAGCCCCAACTTCGCCCTGGGGCATTACACCCTGGGCTTCGTGAACTGCCAGTCCGGCGACGCCCAGGCGGCGATCGAGTCATCCGACCATTCGCGCCGGCTGAGCCCCTTCGATCCCTTGCTTTTCGGCATGCTGGCCGTGCGCGCCATTGCGCTGGTCCGCCTGGGCCAATACGAGGATGCGGCTCACTGGGCCGTCAAGGCGGCGGCGCGCCCGAACGCGCACGCGCACATCCTGGCCATCGCGGTCCACTGCCTGGCGCTGGCCGGCCGGGTCGACGAGGCCCGGGGTTTCCTCGCCACGATCCACAAGACGCTGCCGTCATATCGCCTCGACAGCTTCCTCGCTGCTTTCCGCCTGGCGCCCGAAGTGGAAGCATTGTTTCGCGAGGCCGCGCGGCGTATCGGCTGGACCTGAATGGGATCGCGCATGCGGTGGCTCTTCTGGCGGGCTCGCATGGATACGGGTTTCCCGCAGTTTTGCGTGGCGGCGTACCGGCGTATGTTGATCGTAGGTTAATCATACAAACGGCCTGAAGGCTGGCTTGGGCAGGCCACGACTCGCGCAAGGGGAAAGGTATGAAGCGACGCAGTGCATTGAAGCTACTGGGCTCGACCAGCATGCTGGCGCTGGCCAGGCCGGTGTGGTCGCAGGGGGAAAGCTACCCCAATCGACCGATCAGGATCATCGTTTCGTCCACACCGGGCAGCGCCACCGATGTCGCCGGGCGCCTGGTGGGCGACCTGCTCGGCGCGCAGTACGGCCAGAGCGTCGTGATCGAGAACAAGGCTGGCGCGGGCGGCGTCATCGGCATGACCGCCGCCGCCGCCGCGCAGCCGGACGGCTATACGCTGACCACCGGCGGCCTCGGCCACAACGTGCTGCCGCCCGTGACGCTGCGCGGCCTTCCCCTGGACATTCCAAAGGCGCTACTGCCGGTCGCGCAGATCGCGGAATTCGTGAACGTGCTGGTGGTGCGGCCCGATCATCCCGCCAACAACGTCGAGGAACTGATCGCCTATTTGAAGGGACGCCCTGGCAAGGCGCTGTACGGGAGCAACGGCGTGGGCAGCTCCGCCCAGATGACCACCGAACTGTTCGCCATCCAGGCCAAGGTGCCGCTGGACCACGTGCCGTACAAGGGCGCGAGCGAGGCGCTGGTGGGCGCGTCCATGGGCGACCTCGATCTGTGCTTCATGAACATGCCGCCCACGCTGCCGATGGTGCGCGCCGGCAAGCTAAAGGCCTTGGCGGTGACCAGCTCATACCGCGCCCGCCAGTTGCCCGAAGTGCCGACCATGCAGGAACAGGGCATGACAGACTTCGACGTCACCAGCTGGCTTGGCATATATGTTCCCGCGAAGGTGGATCCGGCCATCGTCGCCAAGCTCTCGCGCGACATCGTGCAGGGCATGGCCACGCCGGCGCAGCAGGCGCGGCTGGTGGGTGCCGGCCTGGAACCCAAGCTGCGCGAGGCGGCTGAATTCCAGGCTTTCTCGGCCGCGGAACTACGGCGCTGGGCCAGCGTGGCCCAGCAGGCCAATATCGTCGTCGACTACGGCGGCAAGGGCTGAAGCGGTGCGCGATGGGGCTGGGGCCGTGTGTGGGCGCCTCCACGGACAGCGCCCGCGCGCGCCTCCCGCAGACGCGCCCCAGCCTGCGCCGTGCTACGACGCCGTGTACGCCGTCTTCACGCTGGTGTAGAACTCCAGCGCATAGTGGCCTTGCTCGCGCGGCCCGTAGCTGGACTCCTTGCGTCCGCCAAAAGGCGCGTGGTAGTCCACACCCGCCGTGGGGCAGTTGACCATCACCATGCCGGCCTGCGATTCCCGCTTGAAGTGCGCGGCATGCTTGAGCGACGTGGTGCAGATGCCTGACGACAGCCCGAACTCGGTATCGTTGGCCAGCTCCAGGGCCTCCTCGTAGCTGGACACCGGAATGGCGGCGGCCACCGGGCCGAAGATTTCCTCGCGGCAGATGCGCTGGGCGTTGTCGCAGTCGACGAAGAGCGCCGGGCGCATGAAGTAGCCCTCGGTATCCGCTTTTATGCGGTCGCCGCCATAGGCCAGCACCGCGCCTTCGTCCTTCCCGATTCCTACATAGCGTTCATTCTGGGCGAGCTGCTCCGCATCGACCACCGGCCCGATGTCGATGCCAGGCCGCAGTGCGTGTCCGACCTTCAGGCCCTCCAGCCGGCGCTTTACCGCTTCGGTGAAGCGACCATAGATGCCGCGCTGGACGATGAAGCGACTGGACGCGGTGCAGCGCTGGCCCGTCTGGAAGTACGCGCCGTTAACGGCGCACTCCACCGCCACGTCCAGGTCGGCATCGTCCAGGATCACCAGGGGGTTCTTGCCGCCCATCTCCATCTGCACCTTGGCCAGCCGGCCGATGGCGGCCTCCGCCACGCGCCGGCCCGTGCCGACGGAGCCGGTGAAGCTGATGGCATCGACGCGTGGGTCCTGCAGCAGGGTCTGCCCGACCACCGAGCCGCGGCCCATGACCAGGTTGAACGTGCCGTCGGGCAGGCCGGCACGGCTGATGATTTCCGCCAACGCCCACGCGCTGCCGGGCACGAGGTCGGCCGGCTTGAACACCACGGCGTTGCCATAGGCCAGCGCCGGCGCGATCTTCCAGGCCGGAATGGCAATGGGGAAATTCCACGGCGCGATGATGCCGACCACGCCCACGGGTTCGCGCGTCACTTCCGGCACGATGCCGGTGCGGTTCACAGGCAGGATCTGGCCGGGGAGCCGCACTGCCTCGCCGGCGAAGAACTTGAAGATGCCGGCGGCGCGATCGACCTCGCCGCGTGCGTCGGCCAGCGTCTTGCCTTCCTCGCGCGCCAGCAGGGTGGCCAATTCCTCCTTGCGCGCCAGGATCTCTCCGCCGATCGCGTCGAGCGCGTCGAATTTGCGCTGCGCGGTCGTGCGTGCCCAGGTGGGCGCCGCGGCGCGCGCGGCGGCTATGGCCTGCCCCGCCTGCGCGGCGTCGGCTTGCGCGTATTCGCCGATCACGTCCGAAAGGTCGGAGGGATTGATGTTCTCGCGTGCCTGCGTACCGCCTACCCAGCGGCCGCCAATGAAGTTTTCATGCATGATGTTGTCAGGTAAGACCCGGTAAAGCGGCCGTCAGGGAAGCACGGCCTCGATCAGGAAGGGGGAAGGGTGTGCCAGCGCGGCCTGGAAGAGACGGCGCAGTTCGGAGGTGCTGCGGGCTCGCGCCGCCGGTACTCCAAACGACTGCGACAGCGACACCCAGTCCACGGCGGGATTGGAGAGGTCGAGCAGGGCCTGCACGTCGTGGCGGTGCAGGTCGTGCCCGGTGCGCTTCATTTCGTTCTGCAGGATCTGGTAGCGTCGATTCGCCGCGATCACGATCACCACATTGGAATTCTCGCGCGCCATCGACCACAGGGCCTGCGCGGTATACAGCGCGCTGCCGTCGGACTGCAGGGCCACCACCTTGCGGTCCGGCGCCGCGACCGATGCGCCGAAGGCCGCAGGCAAGCCCTGTCCGATGGCCCCGCCCGTCATGACGATGGTGCTGTGCCGCGCCGCCTGGCTGGCCAGCGCGTTGAACGGAAAGCCGAGCGTGCCGCCTTCCACCGAAACGATGGCCTGGTCGGGAAGGTGCGCGGCGATGACCTGCGCCGCGGCGGCGGCGGTCAGTTCGTCGCCCAGGCCGGTGTCGACCACGCGGGCGGGCGCCTGCAGCCGCGCCGGCGCCAGGCCCAGCGTGTCGGCCAGCTCCGCCAGCGCGGCCAGGCCGCCCTGGCCGGGTTGGGACAGCGCCACCATGCGTTCCGGGTCGCCCAGGCGGCTGGGGTAGCCTGCGGCGCCGAAGAAGGCCACCGGTTGCAGTGCGTCGACCAGCGCCACGCGGTCGTACTGCAGCAGGACGGGATGGCCCTGTTCGGCCAGGTAGGAAAAGCGGCGTATGGAAGGCAGCCCGCCGCCATGCTCGCTGCGCGCGGGAAAAGTCTCGCCGATCAGCTCGACGTTGGGCAACGCCGCGAAGCGCGAGGCCTGCGCCAGCGCGGCTTCCGTCATGGCGCTCGCGCCCAGGAACAGCAGGACGCGCGCGCCCTGGCGTATCGTCGCGGCCAGCGCATGCACTGCCGCCGCGTCGTAATGCGCCTCCGATGCGGTGGCGTCGACCCGCAGCGGTGCCGTGTCGATGGCGCCCTGCTGCAGGTCCATCGGCAACACCAGGCTGGCGATGCCGCCCCCCGCGCCCAGCACTTCACGCAGCGAGCCGGCCGTGGCGGTCCGCAGCGTCGCCGTGCTGTCGGCGCGCCACACGCCCGCCGATACCGGCCGCGCCAGCGACTCGATATCCGAGTTCAGCGGCGGATCCGCGGCGATGTGCCAGGACATATGCTCGCCGATCACGTTGAGGATGCGCGACCGCGCGCGGCGTGCGTTGTGCAGGTTGGCGATCGCGTTTGCGAAGCCTGGCCCCAGGTGGGTAAGGGTCATCGCCGGCGTACCGGAAATGCGGAAGTAGCCGTCCGCGGCGCCCGAGCAGACGCCCTCGAACAGGCTCAGGATGGCGCGCACTTCGGGCACCGAGTCCAGGGCGGCGACAAACGGCAGTTCGGTGGTCCCCGGATTGGCGAAACAGACCTTCAGGCCGGATGCCGCAGCCGATCGCAATAGCCACTGGGAGCCGTTCTGGGCGGTCCCGTCCCTCGCGGCGCCGGCCGGCGCTTGCGTTGTAGCGGTCATGGTGGATCAGGACCCGAAGTTCAGCGATACACCGGCATCGCGGGCCACGCCGGACCAGCGCGCCAGTTCTTCGCGGTTGAGCCTGGCGAAGTCGGCCGCAAGCGCGGCCTTGGGTTCGAAGCCCGCGCCCGTCAGGATCTGCGTCGTCGCCGGGTCCTTGACGCCATCGACGATGGCCTGGCCCAGGCGCTGCGTAATGTCCGCATCCATGCCCGCCGGACCGTACACGCCCAGCCAGCTCGTCACCGCGAAATCGCGCATGCCCAGTTCTTCCAGCGTGGCGACATCCGGGATTTCACGGCTGCGATACGGGCTGGTCACCGCCAGCGGGCGCACCAGGCCTTTCTTGATCAGGCCGATGACCGGCGGCAGGTTGCTGAACGTGAAATCCAGGTTCCCGTTGGTGACGTCCACCAGCACCTCGCTGCTGCCCTTGTACGCGACATGCAGGCACTTGATGTCGTTGCGCATGCAGAAGAACTCCCCTGTCATGTGCGCGGAGGTGCCAGTTCCGTTCGAGCCATAGCTTAGTCCGTTCGCACCCTTGGCCCGGGCGCGTGCCAACAGCTCGGGAACGCTGCGGATATCCGAGTTGGCGCCCACCACCAGCACGTTGACGAACTCGGCAACCTGCGCAACGGGCGTGAGCGCGGTGTTGTAGTCGATTGGATAGCCTTTCAGCGTCGCCGCGGGCAACACGATTCCGCCCAGCCCGTTCAGCAGCAGGGTATAGCCGTCGGCGGGCGAGCGCGCCACCATCTGGCTGCCGATCAGGCCATTCGCGCCCGGGCGATTCTCCACCACCACCGGCTGGCCGAACTTCTTCGACACGATCTCTCCGACCACGCGGCCCGCCAGGTCGGTTACCCCGCCGGGCGGGTAGGGCACGATCAGGCGGATCGGCTTGTTGGGCCACGCCGCTTCGGCCGCGAAAGGGGCCCGATGGGCAGCGAACGCGCAGAGGCCGGCGCCGGCAGCCCCGAGAAAGGCACGACGTTTCATGGTTGACTCCAGGTTTACCGAGGGCACCCCAGGCCCTCTTGCAAGCGGATGAATGAAGGCTGCCGGCGCGGGAGCCCGGGAATGCGGTCAGCCGCCTTGCGGCATCAGCGCATCCCAGCCCGCGCCACTCATGAACTGGGCCCAGCGGCGGTAATAGGCGCGGGCGTTTTCTTCGGTGTACTCGCCGTTCTCGACGCAACCCTTCAGCTCCGGGACGGCACGCGCGTGGCCTAAGCCCATCTGGTAATTGAAGTACAGCTTGCGCGATTCGGTGCCCGTGCAAGCCTCGGTGGCGCCGGTCCAGTTCTCCATGTCGTCGGATTCGGTCATGCCGCCCGGGCCGGAGTAGCGCAGGAAATAATGGCGCGCAGCGTCCTTGACCGCCTCGGGCGCGTCCCGGTCCACCAGGTACATGCGCCACATCTCCATTTCGGTGGGGCTGATGGGATGGAATACCGCCAGCGTGCGTGGCTGCCGCCCATGGAAGGACATGTTGGGGAAGATGGTCCCGACGCTGAGCTGCACGCGCATGTCGGAACCGAGCGTGCGCACACGTTTATCGTGCACCGCGCGGTAATAGGCATCGACTTCCGGGTAGCGCGCGTACGTGGCCGCGTAGGGCGGTTCCTCGTAATACGGCAGCCGTCCGAGCAGCCCGTGGCCGAGCTGCGGGAAGCAGATGGCCGAACGCGTGGCCGACGGATCGCGCCGGCCCTTGCCGCCGCTGGGCCCGATGCCGACGATGTCGACCGAGCGGTGGCTGATATCGTGATAAAGGTCGCCGATGAAGTTTTCCGGGGCGAATTTCCAGTTGCACTTCACGCGCCACTTCTGCACGCCGCCGATGACCTCCGAGCCGCCTTCGCTGCCGTCGCGGTGGTCCAGCGCGGCATCCAGGTACAGGCGCATGTCGCCCAGGTAATCTTCGAAGGGCGGCGCGGCGGGGTCCCAGGTGGCGAAGATCGCCCCCTTGTAGTTGCACACCTGCGCCACCGTCTTCAGGCCCCAGGCCTTTTTATCCAGTTCGCCCTTGTAGTGCGTGGCGTGGCCCGGCACGCCGACCAGTTCGCCGGGGCGCTCGACCAGCTTGCCGTCGGTGGAAAAGCTCCAGCCGTGGTACGGACAGGTGAAGGTGCGGTTGTTGCCGTGATCGTAGCGGCACAGCTTCATGCCGCGGTGCGCGCAGCTGTTGAGCATGACCTGTATCCTGCCCTGGCGGTCGCGCGTCAGGATGACCGATTCGCCGCCCATGCGGGAAACAAAGTAGTCGTCCGGCTTGGGAACCAGGCTCTCGTGCCCGACGAACAGCCAGGCGCGCGAGAAGATCCGCTCCAGTTCCTGCTTGAAGATCGCGTCGTCGACGAAGATGGAACGGCTCACCATTCCTTCATCGGCGCGAACCAGCGTATCGATGCTAGACGCAGACATGACTTCTCCGTCACGATGCTCGCGGCCTGCGGCCGGAATGCCATGCGTGCACCGCGCGCCTGGCATGAACATCAGTACGATAATATTACAAAGGTGGTTTGTCCCATTGGGGGAACTACCCATCATCCTCTGTCCCGCGGCTGTCCCCGTGACGCGTGTTCGCGCCATGGGAACGGGCGCGGGACAGGGACCGGCTTCAGGCAGCCTTCGCCTGGCGCGCCAGCGGCCAGGCTTGCGCGTTCACCATGGCCTTGGGCTGCTTGCCGGTCATGGAGTCGACGAGGTTGCGCACCGCCAGGTCGATCATGGCGCGGCGCGTCTCCACCGTCGCGCTGCCGATGTGCGCCTGGAGCACCACGTTGGGCATCTGCACCAGGGGGCTGGTCGGCGGCAAGGGTTCCGTCGTCATGACGTCCAGGCCGGCGCCGGCGATGGTGCCGTCCTTCAGCGCCGCGATCAGCGCCTCCTCGTCCACCACCGCGCCACGCGCGGTATTGAGCAGGATGGCCGATTTCTTCATCAGGCCGAACTCGCGCGCGCCCACGCTCTGGCGCGTCTCCGCGGTAAGGGGAATGTGCACGCTGACCACGTCGGACTCCGAGAACAGGGCATCGCGCGATACATAGCGGGCCAGGCCCTCGGCCTCGGGGTCGGGCTTGCGGTTGTGGTAGATGACATCCATGTCGAAGGCGCGCGCGGTACGGGCGACGACGCGGCCGATGCGGCCCATGCCCAGCAGGCCCAGCGTCTTGCCGCGGATATCCGTGGCCAGCGGGAAGGCGCCCTTGGTCCAGTCGCCGGAGCGTACGAAGGCGTCGCCGGCCACGAGGTTGCGGGCCACGCACAGCATCAGCCCGATGGTCAGGTCGGCCACCGCGCCGTCGAGCACGCCCGGCGTATTGCACACCAGCACCTTGCGTGCATTGGCGGCGTCCATGTCGACGTTATCGAAGCCGACCGCGAAGTTCGACACGACCTTCAGCGCCGGCAGCGCGTCCAGCAGCGCCGCGTCGACGCGGGTCTTCACCGTGCACACCATGCCGTCGATGGCGCCCCACTGGGACTGCGGCAGGGCCTCCAGCGGGCTCTTGCCGGTGGGCACGTCGACCGTTTCGCAGGATGCGTCCAGCAACTGGCGCAGGTCCGGCGGTACGGGCGCGGTGACGATGATGCAGGGCTTCTTGGTCATGGTTGGGACTCCAGAGGAAAGGGAAGGGAAAGCGCGCGGGGAATCATCCCTGCACGCCCTCGATATCGGTGGCGAAGACTTGCACTTCCTCGCCGTTGACTACGGCCGGCTCGGTGGGGTGTTCGAGATAGCGGACGATCACCCAGAAGCCGTCCTGCGGGTTCTCGACGACCTCGGCGATGGCGCCGTCGGCCATGCGTACCTTGTCGCCCGTCGCCAATTCGACGAGGTTTACGGTTTTCCAGTCAGCCATGTGGCACTCCCAGTGTGGACAGGATGGGCGAACGCGTCACATCGACAGCTGTTCGCTGGGAACGCGCACGCGTATGCCGTCCAGTGCGGGCGTCATGATGACCTGACAGGACAGCCGGCTGGTGGGCGAACGCTCGGGCACGACTTCGAGCAGCGCATCCTCGGTAGGGCCGGCCGGCTCCAGGCGCTCGAACCACGCCTGCTCGACGTGCACGTGGCAGGTGCCGCAGATGGCGCCGCCGCCGCACTCCGCGACGATGCCGTCCAGGCCGTCGCGGCGCGCGGCCTCCATCAAGGACCAGTCTTCGGGCACGTCCGCGGTGTGCTGCGTACCGTCGGGCAATTCGAATATCGCTACGGGCATGATGTTTCCTGCATCAAACGGGATAGGAATCTTGTGGTTGCGGCGGCTTCATGCCGGCACGGGTTGCGCCGCGCTGAGGCGTTGCACCGCCCGGACGAAGTCCGCCGGGCTGTCCACCGCTTCCACCGCGACAAGGCGCTCGTCCTGGTAGCGCTCGACCATCCAGCCGCGCGGCGTGTCGATGATCTCGTCGCGGCAGGGCCGCATGGGGTCGACCATGCCGGCCATCTGCAGTCGGCGGCCCTGCTGCTCCGACCAGAAGGTCGGCACGCGCACCGGCGCCGGGGCCTTGCCGGCAATGGCCGCCGCGGCGATGCGGGCCTGGGCCATTGCGTTCTGCACGCTTTCGACACGCAGCGCGCGGCGCAGCTCCGGGCGGTAGCCAATGGCACAGTCGCCGATGGCGTAGACGTTGGGCGCCGAGGTGCGGCAATACGCGTCGATCACCACGCCGCCCTGGCACGCCAGTCCGGCCTGCTCGGCCAGCGCCGTATTGGCGGCGGCGCCGATGGCGACCAGTACGGACGGCGCGCTGAATGCGCGGCCGTCGGCCAGCCTTGCATGCCACTGGCCGCCTTCATGCCGCCATTCCTTCACGGCGATGTCATGCACCAGCAGGATGCCGGCGCCGCGGTGCATATCGGCAAAGCGCTCGGCCGTCGGCGCGGACACCTTGCCCGGCATGATGCAGTCGGCCACCTCCAGGACGATGACCTCGACGCCCATCTTGGCCGCCGTCGACGCGGCTTCCAGGCCCAGGTAGCCGCCGCCGACGACCAGCAGCCTGCTGCCCGGCACCAGGGCCGCATGCAGCGCCAGGCTGTCGTCGGCGTTGCGCACCGCGTACACGCCCTGGCCCCGCAGGCCCGGAAGGGTGCGCGCCACGGCGCCGGTGGCCAGTACGGCGTTCGTGAAATGCAGTTCACGGCCGGACTGCGTGCGCAGGCTGCCCGCGGCCGGGTCCAGCGCGGTCACCGGATCGCCCTGCAGGCGGACCAAGTCCAGCTTGTCGAAGACGGCCGGGCTGCGCAGCATGATCCGCGCCATATCGGTGGCCCCGTGCAGCAAGGCCTTGGACAGCGGCGGCCGTTCGTACGGTGCGTGCGCCTCGTCGCTGATCAGGGCGATCGGCTCTTCGACACCCATGCTGCGCAGCGCGCAGGCGCATTCCACGCCGGCGTGGCCGGCGCCGATGATGGCCGTGTGTACGCGGCTGCTTGTCATTGTTGTCTCCCCCCCTCCGTTGTGGCGGCGATCAGAAGAACGTCGTCAGCGCCTTGGCCAGCAATACGTTCTGGTCCAGATGGATTTCGCGGGACAGGACTTTCCATCCACGGCCATGGCGGCGCAGCACGTCGTTGCGCTTGCCGACGAATAGCGACACCTCTCCCTGCAGGCGGTTCTGGTAGACCAGGAAGCGCGATCTCACCGTGACGCGTTCGCCTCCTTCGGCCGCGCCGTCCACGGCCAGGATGCGGACATTGGTGACGAGATGCGAGATGCGCGAAGCGGGCTCCTCGGCCCAGTGGATGCCGGTATTGATCTGCGCGACGCGCTGGCGCAGCGTTTCGATGCCTTCGTCGAACCACGCGGCCTCCCCAGGTTTTGTGTATTCGGTGGAGATGGCATCGCGGCGCACATTGCGGGCCAGCGGCATGCGGTAGGCGATGTCTTCGTCCAGCAGTGTCAGCCAGGCATCGAACTGCCGGCTGTCCAGCAGGTCCGCCTCGTAGTGCATGAACTGCTGGATCTCCCACCACAGCTTCGGATCCCCATCGAGGTACGGGGCCGCGGTATCCGTTTGGTCGTCGAGTACGTCAGGCGTGGTCTGCATGGATCTATCCTCGGTAGCAAGCGACGGTGCACGCCATGCGTGCGCGGTGCTGGGGGCAGGTGGGCGCGGACCGACTCAATGCCAGTCCATGGCCTGGGTGGAGCGCAGCCGCGCCTCGGTGTGCTCCACGTGCGTGCGCGCGTGGTCGCGCGCGGCCTCGGGATCACCGGCCTCGATCGCGGCGAACAGCGTTTCATGCTCGCGCTGCGCCTGGCTGGCGCGCCCGGCGAGCTTGGCGGACCGCGAGCGCGATACGCGCAGGTTCTGCTTCAGCAACCCCGCCAGGAAATCGAAAAAGCTCAGGTAGTGTTCGTTCCTGGTGGCCAGGGCCACCGCGCGGTGAAAACCGAGATCGGCTTCGACGCCGGCCGCGACGTCGCCGTCCGCAATGGCCTGCGCCATGGCATCCAGGGCCGCGCGCATGGCGGCGAGGTCGCCGTCGGTGCGGCGCTGCGCAGCGAGTGTCGCCGCCTCGATCTCGAAGCCGCGCCGCAGTTCGACGATGCGCAGGACCTGCTCCGCATCGCCCTGTTCGGCGGCCATCATGCGCAGCACGGCGGGCCGGGTGGTCAGCATGACGGTGAGCCCGACGCCCTGCTTGCTCTGCACCAGGCCTTCGGCCTTCAGCCGCGACACCGCCTCGCGCAATACCGTGCGCGAGACATTCAGGCGGTCGGCGATGACTTGCTCCGGCGGCAGCACTTCACCCACGGAATACTGCCCGCCCGTGATTTCGGCCACCAGCAGATCGGTAATGCGGTCAGTCAGGTTGGCATCGGCGCGCAGCGCGGGGATGGGTTCTTTTTTCAGGAATGCCATGGGTTGTTCCCGTTCCACCATTGATAAGGTTGTAGTCGAGTTTGTCGTATTTTCGTACTGGTACTTTCCCCAGCGCGAGGTCGACGACCTCGCGGAATGCTTCCGCGCTCCCGTGAAATTTTTGCCAAAACCAGTGTTTTCCCGGGCATTTTGCACATTCGTCTTCGCGTAAATACTAACTTGCACCGCTTGCGCCGGCCTGCCTAGGATAGGCCGCCGACTTTATAGTATTTATGGAAACCTACTATGCGAAGCGTGGAAACATTGGTCCAGGCCGACGCCGGCCTCGTCAGTCGTGAGATTTTCGCCAGCGACGAGATATACCGCATGGAACTGGAGCGGATCTTCTCGCGCGCCTGGCTGTTCGTCGGGCACGAGAGCCTGGTTCCCAAGCCGGACGACTACTTTGTTTCCCGCATGGGCGGCGAATCGGTCATCCTGACGCGCGACCGCCAGGGCAGGATACAGGTCATGCTCAACAGCTGCGCGCACCGCGGCATGAAGCTGTGCCGCTACGATCACGGCAACAACCGCACCTTCACCTGTCCGTACCACGGCTGGAGCTTTTCCACCGACGGCAAGCTGGTCGAGCGCCCCGGCGAACTGGTCGGCGTGCCGGGCCACGCCACGCACTACAAGGGCGAACTGGATAAAAAGGCCTGGGGCCTGAAGACGGTGGCGCAGGTGTGCAACTACAAGGGGGCGATCTTCGCCACCTGGGACCCCGCCGCGCCGCCCTTCGAAGATTACCTGGGCGACATGCGCCTGTACCTGGATGCCGCGCTGGACCACCGCGACGGCAGCGAAGGCGGCTCGGAGGTCATCGGCGGCGTGCAGAAGTGGCGCGTGAAGTGCAACTGGAAATTCGCCCCGGAAAACTTCATCGGCGACCGCCACCACGACATCAGCCACCGTTCCGTGGACCTGGTCGGCATCGGACCGAGCGCCGGCAAGGGCAGGCGCGACTTCACCGAAGGCCGGGTCTGTGTCGCCTTTCCGGATCTGGGCCACGGCTCCATCGGCCGCCTGCCGGCATTCGAAGAGCCGCCCTTCAAGAGCCAGTTCCAGAACCACCCCGTCGCCGAGGCCTACTTCCGCAAGGTCTACGATGCGCGCGTCGCGCGCCTGGGCGATTCCCTGCGCGTGACGCCGCATGCCGTCGGCACGATATTCCCGAACATGTCCTTCCATGCGCACCAGCCGCGTTCGCTTGCCGTGTTCCATCCGATCAGCGGCACGGAAATGGAGATGTGGCGGATGTACCTGATCGACAAGGACGCGCCCGAGGAAGTGAAGGAAGCCGCGCGCCACTATTACCTGCGCTACTCCGGCCCGGGCGGACTCACGGAGTCGGACGATATGGAGAACTGGACCGGCGCCACCGAAGCCTGCGTCGGAACGGAATCGCAGAAGCTCTATTTCAATTACCAGATGGGCATCGGCCATGTGCAGCCGGTGCCGCACATCACCGGGGCGGTGCACGGCGAGTACTCCGAGGAAAACGCTCGGGCCTTCTACCGGCGCTGGGGGCAGTTCATGGGCGGTGCCGATTGGGACGCGCTCATGCCCGGCGCGGTGCCACCGCGCGCCGCTCGCGTGGGTTGAGGCAGTACGCAGCACGCAGCACGCAGTACGCAGTACGCAGACCGTAAGCAGAAAGGCAGCCGCGGCAGCGCGGCCCCGGGGGAGCCACCGTCGGGGCGATCGGCGATCGTCCCATCCAATCCGATAGAACAGGGGAAAGTCATGCACCGTCGTACCGTCGTGAAGGCGCTCGTCGCCTTGCCCGCCTTGTCCGTGTTTCGTCCCGCGCTGGCGCAGGGCGCATACCCGGAAGGACCCGTCCGTGTCGTCGTGCCATTCCCGCCGGGCAGCGCGGTGGACATCGTCACCCGCATCACCGCGCAGGCCATGTCGGACGTGCACGGCTACAACATGGTCGTCGAGAACAAGGCCGGCGCCAGCGGGGTGATCGGACTGCAATATGCGCTGACCAGGAAGGCCGACGGCTACACCCTGATCGGCGGTGGGCTTGGCACCATCCTGCCCATTGCCACGATGACGGACTTGCCCATCGATATCGCCAAGTCCATCGTTCCCATCGCCCAGGTGGCCGACTTCGCCAACGTCATCGTCGTGGGCCAGAACTCCCCCTACACGAACCTGCAGCAGCTGCTCGACGCCGCGCGCAAGTCGACCGACCGGCCGTTCACATGCGGCGCCAATGACCGTGGCAGCTCGCCACACCTGGCGACGGAACTGTTCATGATGCGTACCGGCATCAAGATGACCTACGTGCCTTACCGCGGCCCGAACGAGATCGTGGTGGACGTGGTGAACGGCGGCCTGGATCTCGGCATCAGCAGCCTGCCTTCGTATGTGTCATTGATACGCGCCGGCCGGCTGCGCGCGTTGGCGGTGACCAGCCGCCAACGCTCCAAGCACCTGCCCGACGTGCCCACCGTCGAAGAGAGCGGCATCAGGGACTTCAACGTCAGCAGCTGGCTGGGCCTGTACGGCCTGCCGGGCACACCGCCCAAAGTCATCGATAAAGTGGCCGGCGACGTGGTCTCCGCCATGCGCGATCCGAAGATGGCGAGCAAGATCGAAGGGGCCGGATTCGAGGCCACCGTCCTGGGCAGCGCAGAGTTCGCGGCGCTCAGCGGCTCGGAGATCGTTCGCTGGACCGAAGTGGCGAGCAGGATCGGCCTGCAGCGCAGCTACGGGAAGGTCTAGAACCCGCCGCCAAGGTCCATGGTGACGTGGCGGCAGGTCGCCGCGTCGCGCGGCGTGTGTGGGGAGCCGGCTGCTCAGAACCCATACAGCTGCGCCGGATTGTCCACCAGGATCTTGCGTCGCGAGGCTTCGTCCGGCACCCAGTGCAGCAGCATGTCGAGCATCGCCGCGTTGTCCGGACGGTCCGCGCGGCCCGGGTGGGGATAATTGCTGGCCCAAAGGCAGCGGTCCGGATAGCCCGACGCCAGGGCCCGGGCCAGCGCGCTCACATCGTCGTAGCGCGGCGGCCCCACCTGCGAGGTTTCGTAGGGCGCGGAAAGCTTTACCCATACGTTGCCCGTGTCCAGCAGCCGCAGCAGCGCCTGGAAGCCGGGGTGCGAGGTCGGCACGGGCGTCAGGAACTTGCCGTTGTGGTCGATGCTGACGCGGCACGGCAGGTCGCGCAACCGTGCCGCGTGGTCGGCCAGTTCGCGGCCGTCCAGTTGCAGGTTGATGACCCAGCCCAGGTCGGCGATGCGGCGCGCCATGGGCGCCAGCATGTCCCATTGCATCAGGCCGCCGCTGTTGGGCAGCATCATGAACCGTACGCCGCGTACGCCGGCGGCATGCAGCGACTGCAGTTCCGCCTCCGGCGTGTCGACCGGCAGCGTCGCGATCATGCGGGCCGTTCCCTGCGCTTGCGCCAGCGCGTCCAGCGCGCAGCGGTTGTCGAAGCCATAACCGGTGGCCTGGACGATCAATGCCCGTTCCAGTCCAAGCGCCTGCCGCACCTGCAGGTAGTCATCCCAGGATGCCTGCGGCGGCGGGAAGGTGGCGGTGGGCGCCAGGGGATAGCGGGTCAGTTCGTAGACGTGCATGTGGCAATCGCAGGCCCCGGGGGGCGCTTCAAGTATCGGCGTGTTCATCGCGACTTTCCTCCTCGGTGTTCGATGTGCCCGGTCATGGGCAAAGGCTGTCGGCAGCGTCTGTCTTTATCGGCTCGCGGTATCGACGCGGGTGACCGGCTACCGGGCCAGCCGGCGCAGCCGCGTGGCCTGCTCCGGGTTGACCGCATACGGCGGCATGTCGCCCGCGAGGATGGCGCGGACCTGTTGCACGCTGTCCATGGCCTGGTGCTCGGCCGCCTGCGGTGTCAGGCCGCCGATGTGCGGAGTGGCGATCACCCGCGGATGCGCCGCCAGCCAGGGGGAGGGCATCTGGTCTGCCGCGCGGCCTACATCCAGCGCGCAAGCCGCGATCACGCCGCTGTCCAGGGCTTCGCGCAGGGCCTGCTCGTCGACCAGTTCGCCCCGCGACGCATTGATGAAGACTGCATCGCCCTTCATGCGGCTGAACGCCTCCCGGCCCATGAGGTTCGCCGTTTCGGGCAGGGCGGGAGCAAGGCAAACCACGTAGTCGGATTCCGCCAACAGGGTGTGCAGGGCGACCTGCCGCATGCCTTCCGGCAGGGACTGTGGCGCGGGGTCGTGGACCAGGACCCGCATGCCGAACGCCAGGGTCAACCGCGCCAGGTAGCGGCCGATATGGCCGTGGCCGATGATGCCCACGGTGGCGCCGCGCAACTCGCGCCCCATGGCCACCTGCGCGGGCCGGTGCTGCCAGTAGGCCGCGGCCGCCTGGCTGATATGGCGGCTGGCGTCCACCATGACGCCGATGATCCATTCGGACACCGAGGCATCGAAGCCCGGTGTCGCGCGCGTCACCAGCACGCCGTTGCGGCTGGCGGCGTCGACGTCGATATTGCGGATATCCACCGCCACACGGCAGTAGGCGACCAGGTCGGGCAGGGCATCGAAGACCGCGGCGGGCGCGGCGGCCAGCCGGCTGGACACCACGATGCGGCAGCCCTGCGCCAGGCGGATCAGTTGCTCCGGCGTGCCCGGATCGGGGCCGGGATTCAGGCGGACTTCCCCGAGCGCGCGCAGCGCTGCCAGGGCGCGATCGCCGTAATAGTTGGCCAGCGCCTGCGGGGAATGCGTCAACAGTATGGTGGTCATGCGTGGGGTTTCCGTGGGGACCGGGCGCGGGGACGCGCGGATGCTGCGGCGGGCGTCGGAGACGCCACCGATTGCCTTTCGATGAGCCGGGGCTGGAACAACACTTCCCGCGCGGGCAGCTCGGGTTGCGCCAGGCGTTCGACGACCATGGCGACCATGGCCTGCGCCATCTGCGCGCTGGGCATTTCCACCGTGGTCAGGGGCGGATTGGCGTAGGCCGTCATGACCAGGTTGTCCATGCCGATGACGGAGACATCGCCGGGGACGGCCAGGCCGGCCTGGCGCAGTCCGGCCATCAGCCCCAGGGCCATCATGTCATTGATGGCGATGATGCCGGTGGGGCGGTCCTTCATGGCGGCGATGCGGCCGGCCATGGCGTAGCCGACGTCGGCCAGGTGCGAATCGCCGTAGCCCGGGCCTGTCGCGCCCTCGATGACCCGCACGCCATCGGCCAGGCCGGCATCGCGCGCCGCTTCCAGGAAGCCGTCGCGCTTGAGCGAGCGGCTGACCGTCTTGATGTCCGGTGTGGCGAGCGCCAGCCTGCGGTGGCCGTGCGCGGCGAGGTGCTGGACCGCCAGCCGCGACGCCAGGCGGTTATCCGGCGACACATGGTCGATGCGCGAACGCGCGTCGCCATCGCCGCCGCGGTCATAGCTGACCACGGCCAGGCCGCGCGCGATGGCGGCTTCCAGATGGTCTTCGTCGGTGCGCGACGAGGCCAGGATGACGCCGCGCACTCCCAGGGCCATGAGGTCCTGGAAAGTGCGCGATTCCTGCTCGCGATCGCGGTGGGTGTTGCCCAGCAGCACGCGGTAGCCATGGGCGTCGCGCGCGGCGGCCTCGACATGGACGGCCAGCTCGCCGAACATCGGGTTGGCGGTGGAGGGCACCAGCAGACCGATCAGCGGGGCATGGCCGGTCTTGAGCTGGCGCGCGACCAGGTTCGGCCGGTAGCCCAGTTCGCGGATGGCGTCCTCCACGCGCTGGTAGGTATCGCGGCTGAGCCGGTCGGTCCGGCCATTCAGCACATTGGAAACCGAACTGACCGAAACGCCGGCCAGCGCGGCCACATCCTGGATCGTTGTCATTGCGTCTACTCAAGCCATGTTCATCAGGCGGGGCACCCACAGGCTGATCGCGGGCACGAAGATGAGCACTATAAGCATGATTACGAGCAGGACGAGGTATTTGACCATCGGTCGCGATACCTGTTCGACGCGCGTGCCGGTCATCGCGCAGGTGGCGAACAGGCCCAGGCCGAACGGCGGGCTGAACAGCCCCAGTCCCATGGCGATCACCACCACGGTGCCGAAGTGCAGCGGATGCACGCCGACCTGCTGGGCGATAGGCGTGAGCAGCGGCCCGAAGATGATGAGGGCTGGCGCGCCTTCGAGGATGGCGCCGAACACCACCATCAGCAGGGCGGACACCAGGATGAAGGCGGTGCTGCCGTAGTTGTGCGCCAGCTGCGTCATGGTGTCGGAGAGAAAGCCCGGCAATTGCTGCACCGTCAGCGCGAAGGCCACGCTGGAGGCCGCGGCGATGATGAACAGGATGCCCCCGGCCATGGCCGCGGCGCGCACGAACAGGGCGACGATGGCGCGCAGCGTCAGTTCGCGGAAGGCCAGGGCGCCGGCGCCCAGCGCATAGACGACCGCGAAGGCCGATACCTCGGTCGAGGTCGCGACGCCGGATGTCACGCCCTTGCCTATCATGCCCACCATGACCAGCGCGATGACAGCGCCGCCCAGCAACTGCGGCCAGGGCATGCGCACCGGGAAGGCACGGCGTGGATCGATCTTCCTGCCGAAGTAGATGGCCATGGCGGACAGGCCCGTGGCGAGCACGGCGGCCGGCACCAGGCCGGCCAGGAACAGCCCGCCTATGGAGATATTCGCGACGAAGCCCAGGATGATGAGGTTGACGCAGGGGGGGATCGTCTCGGCCATGACGGCGGAGCAGGCCAGCACCGCGGCGGTTTCGTTGACGTCCTGCTCGGTGCGTCGCACCGCCGGCACCACGATGCCGCCCACCGCCGCGATGTCCGCCAGCTTGGACCCCGATACGCCGGAGAAGAAGGCCGTGGCCAAGATCGTGATGAGATTCATCGAGCCACGCACCCGCCCGAACATCCGCACCAGCAGCTCGATGAGCCGCGTCGACATGCCGTTGGCCTCCATGACCAGGCCGGCCAGCACGAAGAAGGGAATGGCGAGCAGCACGAAGTGGTCCATCCCGGCCATGACCTGCTGCGAATAGATGATCAGCGGCAGGGTAGGCTCGGCCAGGAAGTACACCAGCGCCGACAGGGCCAGTACGAAGGCGATCGGCACCCCGGCGAGCAGGCTGCCCAGGAAAGCCAGCGTGAGCAGCAGCCAGGGCCTGATGGCCCAGGCTTCGGGCAGGTAGCTGTTCCAGGCCCACACGGCCACGCACAGCGCGATGGCCGCGGCCAGGGTCGTCCAGGTGGCGCGCCGCGCACCGCTGACGGCGTTGGCGATCCCCACGACGGTCATGACCAGGGCGCCGAGGAAGACCGGCAGCACGCTGAGCCATTGGGGCGACCCGATGGGCGTGGTCACATTCACGGAGTCGAGCAGCAGCTCCCATGACGAATAGCACAGCGCGCCGGAGACCCCGGCGACCGCCCAGCCGCCCAGCTGCACGGCCGGCTCGCGCCACGCCGCCGGCAACAGCCCGCGGAAGACCTCGATGCCGACGTGCTGGCGCCGCGCCAGCACCGTGGCGCCGCCCAGGAATACCAGCGTCACCATGAGCCCGCGCGCGGCTTCCTCGGCCCAATCCACCGGGCTGTGCAGGAAGTAGCGCAGGATCACCGAGACGAAGACTACGCCGACGTCCACGGCCAGGACCGCGCCGCAGAAATATTCGATGAAGGTGCAAAGCCGGTCCAGCCACGGCCATAGCCGCGCCGTGCCGTCATGGCCGGCCTGCGGGTGGGCGGCTGCGCCGGTCCCCGTCATTACATGTGCATTCATGCTGTCATCCCTGCCGCCAGGGCGGCATCGTGCCGGCGCATCCGGCGGGCATGGCGTTGCCGCGCATGCCGTCGCGCGTGGTCCGGCTGTCGGAGGGCGCTCAGGCGCGCGACTGGTTGATGATGTCGAGCATGGGCTTGGTGACCGGATACTGCGCCGTCACGCCGGGCCACAGCTTGTCTTCCATCGTCTGGCGGATCCGCTGGCGTTCGGCGGGGTCCATGGGGTGGAACTGGATGCCACCCTTCTGCAATGCCGCAAGGGCTTCGGTGCCCTTGCTGCCGGCCACCTGGCGCTGGTATTGGGAGGCCTCGGTGGCCGCCTTCAGGAAGGCCGGCGCCAGGTCCTTGGGGAGCTTGCTCATGCCGCGCTTGCCGATGGCCGTGATGGACGGGCTGAACAGGTGGTTGGTGAGCCAGCAGTTGGTGACCACCTCGTTGAACTTGCTCGACAGCACCGTGGCCGCGTCGTGCTCGAAACCGTCAACCACGCCGGTCTGCACCGCCGTGTACAGCTCATTGATCGGGATCGGCGTCGGAATGGCGCCCATCAGCTTGAAGGTCTCGACGAAGATGGGCGTGGGCAGTACGCGCAATTTGACGTTCTTCAGGTCGGCGTCGTGCTCGACCACTTTCTTGGTGTAGACGCTGCGTGCATTGAAGTGGTTGCCCCATCCAATGAAGGTGCAGCCCGTGCGCGCCTGCAGCAGCTTGTTGAACTGCTCGCCCACGCCCGCGTCGACCGACTTGTTTACGTGGTCCCAGCTGTCGAAGACGAAGCCCATGTCCAGCAAGGCAAGCTCCGGCAGTGCCGTGGCCCAGATGGAGCTGCCCGTGATCATCATGTCTATGGACCCAAGCCTGACCTGCTGCACCACGTCCGACTCCTTCCCGAGTTGTCCATTCGGGAAGATGTCGACGCGAATGCGGTCGCCCACGGACTGCTTGAGATCCGCGGCGAAGCGCTCGTACCAGATGTACTGGGCCGAATTCTGGTCGGCGGGCTGCGAAATGGAGCAGCGCAGCGCGACGGTGGCGGGCGCGGCCATCAGCCGCGGCGCGGCGAGGGCAACGCCGGCGCCGGCCGTGGTCTTGAGGAAAGTGCGGCGGGAAAGGGCAGGCAGGGTCATTGTCTTGTCTCCGTTATAGGTGTAGTAGAACGATTTAGTAAATCGTTCTACCTATGCTAGGACGTTTGGCCGCTATTTACAATACCGACCCGTCCTGAAGCGGGATCCCTTACGGGGCGGAGGCGCGCGGGACATCATGCCGGCCGGCGGGCAGGCGTGCGTCGCCACCGGCGAACCGGCACGGCGCCACAACGCGCTCGATGCTCCAAAGCGGTGCATGGCGGGCGCATCACGGCGCCGCGCCGCGCGGGCGCCGATTGCAAGGGTCGGGTCCGACTTCGTTTTCATTTCATGAAAATTCGACGGCGGGGGGCCGATACTGCGTCGCAGCAGTTCCCTACTCTGCGATTGCCATGCATATTGAAGCCCGCTCCGAAGCGTTCGCGCCGCGCACGCTTACCACCGAAACACTATCCCGCAAGGCCGATCCCCAGGACATCCGCATTTCCTGCGTGGTGCCCTGCCTGAACGAGCGGGACAACCTGCGCGTGCTGTTGCCCGCGCTGCTCGCCATGCTGGGTCGGCTATGCACGTCCTGGGAAGTCATCGTCACCGACGACGGCAGCACCGACGGTACGCCGGAACTGATGCGCGAATGGTCGGCGATCGACGGCTTCCGCTATATCCAGCTGTCGCGCAACTTCGGCAAGGAAGCCGCGCTGAGCGCGGGCCTGGAAGCTTCGACCGGCGACGTGGTCATCTGCCTGGACGCCGATATGCAGCATCCGCCGGCGCTTATCCCCGAGATGCTGGCGCGCTGGCGGGCGGGCGCCGACATGGTTTATGCCGTCCGTCAGCACCGCGAGTCGGAACATTGGCTCAAGCGTACTGGCGCCAATCTTTTCTATCGCCTGTTGAGCGAAGGCCGCGGCGTGGAAGTGCCTGCGCATGCGGGCGACTTCCGCCTCATGGACCGCCGGGTGGTGCAGGCCCTCAATGCGCTGCCCGAACGCACGCGCTTCATGAAAGGACTGTATGCGTGGGTCGGTTTCCGCGCCGAAGCGCTGCCGTACACGCCGGCCGAGCGGATACACGGCGACAGTCGCTTCAACGGCAGGCAGCTCTTCAAGCTGGCGTTCGCCGGGCTGACGGCGTTCACCACCTGGCCGCTGCGCATGGTGACGGTGCTCGGCTTCGTGTTCGCCCTGATGTCCTTCGCCTATGGCTGTTACCTGGTGGTGGACTACTGGGTCGATGGCAACGCCGTCTCCGGCTGGACCACCATCGTCACCGCATTGCTGTTCTTCGCGGGCATCAACCTGCTGTCGCTTGGCGTCGTGGGCGAGTATGTCGGCCGCATCTTCGACGAGGTCAAAGGCCGGCCCCTGTACGTGGTGCGCGAGCAGCACGGCAAGGTATTCACAGAAAAAAACCTCACCAAGTAAATGACTTCTACTGTCGCGGGAAGCTGGATGCGCCGTCTGCAGGCGCCGTCCAGGAACTGGCTTTTCCTGTTCACCGGTATCTGGCTGGCCTGGCTTTCGTGGCTGCGGCCCATGACGCTGCCCGACGAAGGCCGCTATGCCGGCGTGGCGTGGGAGATGCTGCGTGCCGGCGAGCATGGCGTGCCGCTGCTCAACGGCCTGCCGTTCTTCCACAAGCCGCCGCTGTACTACTGGCTGGCCGAAGCTTCGTTCAGCGTCTTCGGGGTGCATCCATGGGCGGCGCGCGTGCCCTCGTGGCTGGCCGCCTGGGCCGCCGCCGTCGCGCTGTACGCCTTCATGCGCCGCTATCGCGGCGCCGGGACGGCGACGGTGGCCTTGCTGGTGCTGGTGACGCAGCCCTTCTTCTACGGCGGATCGCAATTCGCCAATCTGGACATGCTGGTCGCCGGCATGATCACCCTGACGACGCTGGCCGGCGCCGACACGGTACTGCGCGCCACGCGCGGCGAACCGTACCGCGCGATGTCGGTCGCGACAGGGGTCCTGGCCGCTCTCGGCGTGTTGTCCAAGGGGCTGATCGGCATGGTGCTGCCCGGCGGTATCCTGCTGCTGTGGATCGTGCTGCTGCGCCGCTGGCGCGGTTTGGGGGCGCTGCTATGGCCCCCGGCCATCGTGGCGTTTCTGGCGGTGTGCCTGCCGTGGTTCTGGGTGGTGCAGAAAGACTATCCCGGGTTCTTTCATTATTTCTTTGTCTACCAGCAGTTCGACCGCTTCGCCGAAGCGACCTTCAACAACCGCCAGCCCTTCTGGTTCTATCTGCCCGTGGTGGCGGGCCTGGCGCTGCCGTGGACATTCTGGCTGGGCGGCGTGTTCCGCAAGGTTTTCTGGGTGGACCGCGCTACCGACGCGCATGCCCTGCGCGTCCTGATGGCGGTGTGGATCGCGATCGTGCTGGTGTTCTTTTCGATTCCGGCTTCCAAGCTGATCGGCTATGTGCTGCCGACACTGCCGCCCCTGGCCGCGCTGGTCGCCGAAGTGATCGTCGCCGCCCTGGCCGGCCAGGACGCGGAAAACGCGCGGCGCAGCTATCGCAGCTCCCTGGTCGCGGCCGTCGCGGTCTGCCTGTTGGCGACGGGGCTCTCGACCATCTACGCACGGCCGAATGCCGCGCCCCTGGCACGGCGCGCCGCGGCGGACTTCCGCGCCGGCGACCAGGTGGTGATGCTGCACGCCTATTCGTATGATCTGCCGATGGCGCTGCGCGACCCGCGCCCCGCATGGGTGGTCGACAACTGGGACAACCCGGAGATCCCCTTGCGCGACAACTGGCGCAAGGAGCTCTATGACGCCGGGCAATTCCGTCCCGAGGTAATGCGGCGCACGCTGATCTCGCCCGATGAGTTGCAGGCGCGCCTGTGCGCCGCGCCGGCGGATCGGACCTTCTGGTTCTGGGGCAACCCGGAAGACGACCAGGAGCAATACGGCGCCTTGCGCGGCGTGCCGACCTATGCCGTGAGCGGCAAGCGCGCGCTATGGCGCGTCGTTCCGAACCAGGCATTCAAGTCGCAGCATTGCGGCGGAATGCCCAGAACCGACTGAACAGGAAGGTGAGCACGGCAATGGCCAACAGCACCAGCGCGAGCAGGACGTCGTACCGCAAGGCCGTACGATGCAGCAGCCAGGCGTATGTCAGCTCATTGATGGCGAACCCACCGGCGGAGATGCAGAAAAAACGCACGGCCGCCACATGCCACGCGCCCGCCTGGTGGCGGAAAGTGAGCAGATAATGACCGCTGAAGGACACGCAGAAAGCCACCAGCCAGCCCAGGACGTTCGCCAGCAATGGCCGGGCATCCATCGCTTCGACGCACGCCACGACCACCAGCCAGTGGGTGGCGGCGGCTGCGCAGCCAACGGCGATGAACCAGCTGAGTTGGCGGATCAGGGACCGCATTCGAAGACATCCATGGAAACGGGTTCGGGTGGACCGGCGGAGGTGGGTGCCGGGGTCAGGCGCATTGTCGTATGCGCCGACGATTTTGGCATGAACACGGCGATCAACGATGGCGTGATTGCGCTCGCGCACGCTGGCCGCCTCAGCGCCGTCGCGTGCCTGAGCCACGCACCTTCCTTCCGCCAGGATGCGCCGCGGTTGCGGCAGGCCGATGTGGATACCGGCGTGCATTTGAATTTCACCGAGGCGCTGGGCGAGTCCGGGCTTTATCTGCCGCTGCCGCGCCTGATCGCGTGTGCCTATGCGCATGTGCTGGATGCCGGCCGCATCACCCGGCAGATCGACCGCCAGCTCGACGCCTTCGAATCGGCAATGGGCCGCGCGCCCGACTTCATCGACGGCCACCAGCACGTCCACCAGTTGCCGCAGATCCGCAGCGCGCTGCTGGCCGTGGTGGCGCGGCGCTATACCGGCAAGGGCCCGTGGCTGCGGTGCACGGTGCCGGGGCGGCTGGATGGCCTGCCCGAGGCCTTGCGGCGCAAGGCGCGAATCATCGGCGCGCTGGGCGCCGGCGCCTTCGCCAGGGCGGCGGGCGCAGCCGGCCTCCGCACCAATCGGCGGCTGCTGGGCGTCTACGATTTCCAGGGCGGCGCGCAGGCCTACGATGGCCTGCTCAAACTATGGCTGCGCAATGCCTGCGACGGCGACCTGCTGATGTGCCATCCCGCGTTGCCCGCGGCCGGCGGGCGCGGCATGGCGGCGCAACGCGGCGCCGAATACCAGGTCCTGTCCGGCCCGGGGCTGGCGGAATGGCTGCTGCGCAACCGCCTGCGTATCGCACGCTATGCCGCGAACCGGGATGCGGACTGACCCCCGGACCTACGCGTCGATCACCTTGCGCGCGAACGCTTCCAGATAGTCCATCAATGCGTTGGCGCCGCCCAATGCGGCGTGCTCGTCGCCGCTGGCGATGCCTTCCGCCATGGCCATGTGGAGCCGGGCGCCTTCGTTGACATCCCCTTCATGCTGGTAGGCGTACCAGAAGCGGCGGCACTGGATAAGCAGCGGGGTGACGGCCGTCACCGCCGATACGTTGCGGCAGGCGTCATGGCAGGCGTGGTCCAGCATCTGGTCCGCCTGCATGTAGTCGTCCAGGTTGCCGCTCGTGGCGGCGCGCATCATATGCCGCGCACAGTCGACAATGCCGTGCCGCTGCGGCGGCGTGGCACGCCGCGCCGCCGACGTCGCGATCAAGTGCTCCAGCGACCTGCGGGTCTGCAGCAGGTCCAGGTAGTCGGACAACTCGACGTTGGACACGCGCAGCCCGCGCCGGGGTTCCTGCGTGATCAGGCCGGCGCTCACCATGCGCAGCAGGGCTTCCCGCAACGGCGTGCGGCCCAGGCCGGTCCGCTGCACCAGGTCGGCCTCGACCACGGGGCTGCCCGGCAGCAGCTGCAGCGTGGCGATCATGCTTTCGATGATGTCGTAGGCGACGTCGGCGGCCCGCCGCTTCGGTACGGCGCCGGTCATGCGCGAAGCTCCCGCGGCAAGCGCAGCGGTACGTGGCGCACGCTCATTGCGAACGATAAGCCTGCGGCCGGCTTTCCAGCGCGGCCCTGACGATGGCCTCCACGCGGGCCCGTTCCTCGCCGGCCAGCGGCAGGCGAGGGCGCCGGACATGCTCGTTGCCGACGCCCGCCATGGCTTCGGCCAGTTTGATGTTCTGCACCAGTTTGGTCGATACATCCAGATGCAGCAGGGGGGTGAACCACTGGTAGAGCTTGAGCGCCTGCGCCCACTCGCCGGCCTTCATCAGGTCGTAGAGCGCGACGGTCTCGCGCGGGAAGGCCGTGACCAGGCCCGCCAGCAAGCCGTCTGCGCCCAGCGCGAGCGCCTCGAACGAAAGGTCGTCCACCCCGATGAACAACTGGTAGCGCGTGCCGAGCGCATTGCGCAGGTCGGTAATGCGGCGGATGTTGTCCGTGCTTTCCTTGATGGCGGCCAGCCATTCGCAGTCGGCCAACTGGGCCATGTCCTCCGGTTTCAGGTCGACCCGGTAGGCCACGGGATTGTTGTAGATCATGCACGGCTTGCGGGCGGCTTCGGCGATGGTGCGCACGTTCTGCATGGCCTCGCGCGCATCGGCGACATACAGCACCGAAGGCATGACCATGAAGCCGTCCACGCCCAGGTCCACCGCGGCCTTGACGTAGCGCAGCGCATCCCGCGTGCTGGTTTCCGAAACGTTGGCCAGTACCGGAATGCGGCTTCCGGAGACTTCGACGGCGGTCCTGGCCACCGCCAGTTTTTCTTCCATGGACAGCGTGCTGGCCTCGCCGAGGGATCCGCAGGTCACCATCCCGTGCACGCCGTTGTCGATCAGGAAGCTGAAATGCCGGCGCATTTCATCATGGTCCAGCGATTCGTCTTCATGGAACTTCGTGGTGACGGCGGGAAAGACCCCTTGCCAGCGCGTACGGTTCAACGTCTTCTCCTTGGAGAGGGCGCGGCTCGCGCGCCGATGGGGCAGTCTAATGGCTGCTTAATATATTTACAACGGCTCCGCTCCGCCCGGGGCGCCGGTCCGCGCGTCCACCGGCGCGCGCTGCGGCATGGGAGCGCCATGGTAGGCGGCGATGGCGTCGCGCACGAAGGACTCCACCGCTTCCTGGTAGACCGGACCGCTGCGCACGGCCCCGGAATGCGAGGCGCCGTCGATCTTCACCAGCCGCTTCAGGTTCGGCGCCACCCGCTGCGCCGCCGCGAAGAGCTGGTCGCTCATGGTGTGGGGGACCACGCGGTCGTTCGTGCCATGCAGGAAGAGCACCGGCGTGGTCAGGTCGGTGAGCTTGTCCACCGAATCGAATGGCTGCGTGACGAGCAGGCTGGCGCCTGGAACCCATCCCCATTCCAGCGTGCCCAGCATGGCGGCAATGCTGGTGAAGCTGGACTCCACGATCAGGCCCGCGAAACGCGGGGCGTCCTTGCGCGATGCCAGGTCGATGGCGACGGCGCCGCCCAGGCTATGGCCATAGACGAAGCGGCGCGCGGGGTCCGGCTGGCGGCGCGCCAGTTCCTGCATGGCGGCGGCCGCGTCTTCGCCGGCCGTTTCTTCCGATGGCAGCAGGCGGGTGGAGTCGCCGAATCCGCGGTAATCGATTGCCAGCACCGAATAGCCCATGCGAGTCCAGCTGGCCATGCGAAAGGCGCTGCCGTTCAGGTTCCAGCGGGCGCCATGCAGGTAGAGTACGGTCGGCGCGCCGGGCGTGGGGCTTTGCCAGTACCAGGTACGCACATGCTGCCCCGGCGCGACCGGCAGGTCGAAGACCTCCGTGCCTTCCGGCGGCTCGCTGAACCAGCGCTGGTCGCCGTGGGCAGGCGAGAAGATCGCTTCCCGCTGCCAGGCATCCAGCCGCGTGCAGCCCACTACCGCGCAGGTCGCCACCAGCGCGGCGGCGATGGCGCGGCGCATGTGGAGACGGATGGGCAGGCGGGGAAGCGTCGGCATGGCGTATAGACCGCCGGCCGGGAGCCCGGTTCCCGGGGCTTGTTCACGCGCCGGTGATCGCTCGCAACCCGAGGTACAGGCCGCCGACGAGGGTGACGGCCCCAATGCCGCGTGCGACCCGTGCGCCGCCGGGGGCGACCCGTTCGGCTGTGATGGCCGCCGTGACGAGGGCCATCGCGGCCAGGTCCATGATGCCCATGGCCAGCAGGACGGCCGTCAGGCCCGCGCAGCAGGAGCCGCAGTGCAGGCCCAGGCGCATGCCGTGACGCCAGGCGGTACCCGGGTCGGCGGGCAAGCCGCGGTCCGGGTCCGGTGTCCGCAGAGAGCCGGCAAGATGGCGTGCTTTCCATGGGCTGCATTGCAGTACTCCCCCGAGTACCACGACCACGCCCTGCGCGAGCGGCATGGCTTGCGCCAGCGCGGGCAGTCGCATCGCGGCGGCGCCTACCGCCGCGCCGATCGGAAAGATGGCCACGCCGAACGCCGTCCATACCGCCAGATAGCCCAGGCCGGCCAATGCGGCGAGCCCGTCCAGGCGTGCCTCGCCCGCGCGCGGCCGCGCCGGTTCGCCATGGCGCGAAACGCCGCGCTCGACCGCGAGCCGATAGCGCCACAGCATGGGCGCCAGCGCGGGCAGCATCATGGCGGTCATCATCGCGACCCACATGGCCACGAAGGCGAGTCCGGCGTCCAGCCAGGTCTGTCCCGGCATGCGCATCCAGGTCATGGACATCGTCCCGCCCCCGCACAGCGGGATGCCCGCCCACGCCGGCAAGGCCGCATGTGAGGCGAGCGTCGCGGTGACGCCGCCCAGGAAAAGCAGCGTCGAGATGCCGATGAACCGCCGCCGCGCAGCGCGCGCCGGCGTTGGGTACGGCGGGGGCGGGGGGTTTGTGTGCATGTCCATCGGGATCCTCTGCTCCGCGGTGGTTCGGGCCGGGCCCGCAGCGCGTGTCCTGCGTGATGCCGCGCCGGGGCGAACACCCTGCGTTCCATCGGCGCGCTGCGTGGGGGCCGTGATAGATTAGGCCGGGGCAGCGCAGGCTGGGAGTGACAAGTGTGGCGGGAATCCAGTGGACCAGAAGATGAGGGCTGCGGCGCGCTCGCTGGCGGCGGGTGACCCGCTGGGCGCGCTGAACCAGGTCGCGCTGCGCGACGACGCCTCCGCGCTGGCGCTGCGCGGCATTGCCATGGCGCAGTTGGGCGATTTCGTGCGCGCGCAGGCGCTGGTACGCAGCGCGGCGCGCGCCTTCGGCGTCAGGGATGTGGTGGCGCGCGCCCGGTGCGTGGTGGCGGAAGCGGAGATTGCGCTGGCTGCGCGCGACCTCGGCTGGCCCGCGAAGGCGCTGGATGCGGCCCGCATGACACTGGATGCGCATGGCGATCGGCGCAACGCCGCGCATGCGCGCTGTCTGCACGTACGGTATCTGCTCCTGACCGGCCGGCTGGACGAGGCCGAGCATGTGCTCGCCGCATTGGATCCGGTGGCCCTGCCCGCGGCAAGCAGGGCCGTCCATGCCTTGCTGGCCGCCGGGGTCGCCATGCGCCGCGTGCGTGCCCGGGCGGCGCGCGAAGCGCTGGTGCAAGCCCGCCGCGCGGCTGACGAAGCCGGTATTCCCGCCCTGCAAGCCGAGGTCGAAAGCGCCCGCGCGGCCTTGGACATGCCGGCGGCGCGGCTGGTCGCGGGGGGCGGGGAACGGCTGCTCCGGCTCGACGAGGTGGAAGCCGTGCTGGCATCGGATGCGCTGGTCGTGGACGCCTGCCGGCATGTGGTGCGCCAGGCCGGCATCGCCGTCCCATTGGCGAGCCGGCCGGTCTTGTTCGCGCTGGCGCATGCGCTGGCCGAGGCCTGGCCGGCCGACGTACCGCGCGGGATGCTCATCGCACGCGCATTCCGGGCCCGGTCCGCGGACGAATCGCACCGTGCACGGCTGCGCGTGGAAATGGGGCGGCTGCGGACGTTGTTGCGCGACCTGGCCGAGGTAACGGCGACCCGGCAAGGCTTTGCGCTGGCGCCGCGCCGTGCCCCGGAAGTGTTGGTGCTGGCACGTCCGGTGGACGTGCCGCACGCGGCGGTGCTGGCATTTCTGGCGGACGGCGAGGCGTGGTCCAGCTCGGCGCTGGCGCTGGCCCTGGGGGATAGCCAGCGTACCGTGCAGCGGGCGCTGGAGTCGCTGGCCGCGGCGGGCGCCATCCACTTCGTCGGCCGGGGTAGGGCACGGCGCTGGATGGCGCGGCCGCTGCATGGATTCGCGACGACCTTGTTACTCCCTGCGCCGCTGCCGATGGACTAGGATGCCCACATGAAAACCAAACCTGCCCAGATCGATCGCGAATATGGCCCGTTCCCGGGCGTCGACGCCGTACATGGCGTCACCTATGACGGCCGGCACGTCTGGTTCGCCACGGGTGACCAGCTGCTGGCCTTCGACCCCGCGAGCGGCCAGACACAGCGTTCCATCGATGCTCCCGCGAACGCGGGAACGGCCTATGACGGCCACCACCTGTTCCAGATCTCGGGCGACCGGATCCTGAAGATCGATCCGGACAGCGGCGCGGTCCTGGCGACCATCCCCGCACCCGGTGGCGGGGGTGACGATGCCGGACTGGCATGGGCGGAAGGCACGCTCTGGGTGGGCCAGTACCGCGGCCGCAAAATCCACCAGATCGATCCGGAGACGGGCGCGATCCTGCGCACCATCGAATCGAACCGCTACGTCACCGGTGTGACCTGGGTAGAGGGCGAGCTTTGGCATGGCACATGGGAAGCCGAGGCCAGCGATCTCCGTCGTATCGATCCGCGCAGCGGGGAAGTGCTGGAGTCGCTCGAAATGCCGCCTGGCGTGGGCGTTTCGGGGCTGGAGGCCGACGGCGCCGACCGTTTCTTCTGCGGCGGCGGCAACAGCGGCAAGGTCAGGGTCGTGCGGCGGGCTTAGCGCGGCGCGAAGTGCGCCGCCAGTTCCAGGGCAATCGGATACAGCGAAATCACCAGCAGCGCGGCCATGCCCACGTTGAAGGCCCGCACGGCCGCAGGTTGGCGCAGGACCCGGCGCAGCGCCGTGCCGAAAGTCACCCAGACGCCGATGCTGGGCAGGTTGACGACCGCGCACACCAGCGCCGCCACGATCAGGTTCAGGAAGAAACCGGATTCCGGAATATAGGTCGCGGCCAGTCCCACCACCATGACCCAGGCCTTCGGATTGACCCATTGGAAAGCGGCGGCCTGCATGAAGGTGATCGGCCGCGCGCCCCGGGCGCCTTCCTCGATCTGTCCGGCGGTGGCGATCTTCCACGCCAGGTAGAGCAGGTAGGCGGCGCCCGCGTACTTCAACAGCGTGTAGAGCAGCGGCATGCTGTGGAACACCGCACCCAGCCCCGCGCCCACCAGCAGGATCATCAGCGTGAATCCCAGGTTGACGCCCAGCATGTGCGGCATCGATCGGCGGAAGCCGAAATTCAAGCCGGAAGACGCCAGCATGATGTTGTTGGGTCCCGGCGTGATCGAGCTCACCAGCGCGAACAGCGCCAGCGGTCCCAGCAGGCTGCCCGACAGCAGCGGAATCGTCTCGGTCAGGTCCATCGTCATCGGCCTCCTCGCGCGGCGGCGCGGCGCCCCGCGGCGATCACCCCGATGACGGCCACTGCGAACAAAAGCGTGGCGAGCGTCACCGTTTCGCCGAACAGGAGGGCTGCCGCCACGACGGTGATGAACGGCTGCAGCAACTGCACCTGGCCGACCCGCGCGATGCCGCCGCGCGCCAGCCCCCGATACCACGCGAAAAAGCCCAGGAACATCGAACCGAAGGACAGGTAGGCCAGCGCCAGCCATACCGCCGGCGACGGTGCCGCGGTTACCTGCGCGGCCATCCACGCCACCGGGCCTATGAGAAAGGGCGCGCTGACGACCAGCGCCCAGCAGATGGTGCGCCAGCCGCCCAGTGTGCGGGACACGCGCGCGCCTTCCGCGTAGCCCATGCCGCCCAGGACGGTGGCCACGAGCAGCCAGACGTCGCCGACCTGCAGTGCGCCGCCGCCTTCGCGCAGGGCGAACGCCGCGACCAGGGCCGCGCCCGCCATTGCCCAGAACCAGAAGCGGCGGGGCGGGCGTTCCCCGCTGCCCAGGGCGGCGAAGGCGGCCGTCGCAAGCGGCAGCAGTCCGTTGACCACCGCGCCATGCGCGGCCGGCACGGTTTGCATGGCCAGCGTCGAGGCCACCGGCCATCCGGCCACGACGCCCAATGCCGCCAGGATCACGCCAGGCCATTCGGCTCGTGCCGGCAAGCGGCTGCGCGTCAGCCACAACAGCAGTCCGGCCGGTACGGCCGCCACCACCGCGCGCCCCAGCCCGACCAGCAGGGGATGCAGCTCGGCCACCGCGATGCGCGACATCGGCAATGTCAGGCTGAATACCAGCACCCCCACGAAGGCCGCCCCGTAGCCCTCCCAGTGGTGGGGCGCCACCGGCGCGGCGGGCAGGGTAACCGAAGGGGCGACATTGCGCGGCATGGTCATATCCAAGGGAAGATACGGAGGCCACGGCACTTGCACGCGGGCTCGGGAACTGACACTCTACGCACACCAACCAGTACAGTACCGGTACAGATCTCCAGTTCACTGGCATAACTGGCCTGCCTTTCCCACCATGACACTTTCCTCCGACTCGCCGTCCCGCTGGCGCCCCGTGCGCGGCAATGACGTCACGCTGGCCGCCCAACTGGTGGATGCGCTGACGCGCCGCATCGAAGACGAAGGCTTGCGTCCGGGCTCGCGCCTGCCCTCGATCAGGGCCATGGCCGAACAGGCTGGGGTCAGCCGCTTCACGGTCGTGGAAGCCTACGACCGCCTGGCTGCCAGCGGACTGGTGCAGTCGCGCCGCGGCGCGGGGTTTTTCGTTGCGGCACGCAGCCCCGCGCGATCGGCGGCGGTGCCGGCGCCGCCGGCAGCGCTGGATGCGCCGGCGCGCATCGACATCGCCTGGCTGTTGCGCAGCATGTTCCGCGAGACTGTCGGCCCCGGCATGCCGGGTGGCGCGGGACTGTTGCCGCCCGAATGGCTGGACGCCGACATGGTTGCAGGCGCCGTCCGCGCGGTTGGGCGCACGGTGCGCAACAACCTCCTTTCCTACGGCCAGCCGCAAGGTTACCCGGCCCTGCGCCAGCAGATCGCGGCCCTCCTGCAAGGCCTCGGCGTGCCGGCGCATCCCGAACACAATCTATTGACCACGGCCGGCGTCACCCATGGGCTGGACCTGATCGCCCGCCTGCTGGTAGGGCCAGGCGATGCCGTGCTGGTGGAGGACCCGGCCTGGTTCGTGATCTTCGGCCGCCTGGCCGCGGTGGGCGCGCGCGTCATCGGCGTGCCGCGCACCCCGGCGGGGCCGGACGTGGAGGCCCTGGAACGGTTGGCGGCGCAGCACCGGCCCAAGCTCTTCATCGTCAACAGCGTCGTCCACAATCCCACCGGGCACACGCTGTCGGCGGGCACGGCCTACGACATCCTGCGCATCGCCGAGCGGCACGACTTCATGCTGGTGGAAGACGATACCTATTCGGAACTGCACCCCGGCAACGCGATGCGGCTGTCGGTGCTGGACCGGTTGAACCGGGTGATGCTGGTGGGCGGTTTTTCCAAGATGCTGGCGCCCAGCCTGCGGGTCGGCTACGTCGCGGCCGCGCCCGCCCTGCTGGAGAAACTCGCCGAATTGAAAATGCTGTCGGGCCTGACTTCGTCGGAGCTGGGAGAGCGCGTGATCCACCGCATCCTGGCCGAGGGCCAGTTCCGCCGCCACGTCGAACGGGTGCGCGCGCGCGTCGACGTGGCGCGCGAACGCTGCGTGAAGCTGCTGCTGGAACGGGGCTTCGAGGTGCCGCAGATGCCGCATGCCGGCATGTTCATCTGGGCCGACTGCGGCCGCGATGCCGAAGGGCTGGCGCGGGCGGCGGCCGAGCGCAACCTGTTGCTGGCGCCCGGGACGCTGTTCTCTCCCACTCAGGCCCCTTCGACGTATCTGCGATTCTCCGCCAGCATGGTGGACAACGATGCGGCCTGGCGCATGGTCGAGGACCTGATGCGTGCCCCGGCCGCGCGCGGCGCATAACGGCGCGCCGGCAGCATGGCCACCGTCATCCGGGACGCCTATACTGGATCGTATCCATTCCGTCGCCGGCGTTGCGCGGCGTTTCGCGGCGTATTGTCACGTCGTGCGGCGGCACGGCCCTATCCATAGACGCATAGAAGGAAAATCGCCATGTCCGTTCCCATCAATCGCCTCTCCGACACCTTCGCCGTCGCGCCGCAATTGTCGCCCGACGACATGGCGGCCGTTGCCGCGGCCGGCTACAAGAGCGTCATCATCAACCGCCCGGACTATGAAGGCGGACCGCAGCAGCCGACGGCCGCCGACGTATCGCAGGCGGCCCTCAATGCCGGCCTGCAGGTCGAGTACCAGCCGGTGGTCAGCGGCGGCATGACCGCCGAGGACGTCAGCCGCTTCGCGGAATTGCTGCGCACCTTGCCCGGCCCGGTGCTGGCGTATTGCCGCACGGGGACCCGCTGCACCAACCTGTATGTCGCCGCGCAGCAAACGCCCCAAAGGTAGCTTCAACCCCGGCTCGATCTCAGGGTAGACCCCAGGCGCGACCCCGGGTAGGTGCTCTGCCGCCGCGCACGGTTTTCCGGTAGGATGGATTCACCGAAAAACAAGGAGCAGGCCATGTTCAAGAAGATCCTGATTCCCACCGACGGGTCCCCGCTGTCCGCCCAGGCCGCCAATGCGGGGATCTGCTTCGCCCGCTCGACGGGCGCCGAAGTCGTGGCGCTGCATGTTACCCAGCCCTTCGCGGCCACCATAGGTTTCGACGGCATGGCCGCCGCCTATGCCATCACCGACGAAGACTACGAAAAGGCGTCCGCCGAGCAATCGCAGCGCTATCTGAAGCAGGTCATGGACCGCGCCAGTACCGCGGGCGTGAAGGGCTCCTCGCGCGCGGTGTCCAACTTCAACGTGGCCGATGGCATCGTACAGGCCGCCACCGATGCCGGCTGCGACCTGATCTTCATCGGCAGCCACGGCCGCAGCGGCCTGTCGCGGCTGCTGCTGGGCAGCGTGACCGCCAAGGTGCTTTCCCTGGCGCATGTGGCGGTGCTGGTGTACCGCGTCAAGGAAGACAAAGACAAGTCCTAGGCTTGCCTGTTCGCCGGTGGCTGCGCATGGCGCGACCGCCTGAAGAAAAACGCCGGTGTCCTAATGGGCACCGGCGTTTTTCATGGCCTTGATCGCACCGCTTTACCGGAACAGCACCACCGCCTGCTGCAGGGTGAGCCAAAAGCCCCAGGCCAGCGGGATGCCGACGCAGGCCCAGCCGAAGGCCACGGCCATGGCGGGTGTGCGCGTGGTGGAGATGGCTTCGCCCTGCACCTGCGTGGCCACGGCGCGCTCATGCGCCAGCGCCTTTTCGCGGGCAAGCTCTTCGTCGTTCATGAAGTGCTTGGGATTGACCGGACGGATCGCCAGGTTGCACAGCAGCCCCAGCACCAGGATGCCGGCCAGGATGTACATGGTGATGTCGTAGACCTGCGCGCGCGGCACGCCGATGGCCAACTGATACTCGCGGATATAGCTGATCAGTATGGGGCCGAAGATGCCCGCCGCCGACCACGCGGTCAACAGGCGTCCGTGGATGGCGCCCACCATCTGGGTGCCGAACAGGTCGGCCAGGTACGCGGGCACCGTGGAGAAGCCGCCGCCGTACATCGACAGGATGATGCAGAAGGCGCCCACGAACAAGGCCAGGTGGCCGGCATGCGCGGACCAGGGCACCGAGGCGTACAGCACGATGCCCAGGACGAAGAAGACGCAATAGGTCATCTTGCGGCCCAGCTTGTCCGAAAAACTGGCCCAGGCGAAGCGGCCGCCAATATTGAACAGGCTGAGCAGTCCGGTGAAGCCGGCCGCGATGGTCGCGATGGCGGCCAGTTGTTCCTTGTTCAATTGCGAAAAGGTCAGGCCGTCCTGGCCGATGAGACGGCCGCCGAACACTTCCTGCAGCAGGGGCGAAGCCATGCCGATAATGCCGATGCCGGCGGTCACGTTCAGGCACAGCGCCAGCCAGACCAGCCAGAATTGCGGCACGCCCCACACTTTCTTCACGTGCACATGGCCGTGGGTGATCATCGCGTTCCTGGTCTGTGCCGACGGGGGCGTCCAGCCTTCGGGCTTCCAGTTCGATGCCGGTACCCGGTAGGACAGCGCGCCGGCGACCATGAATACGGCGTAGATGGCCGCCATGGTCAGGAAGGTCTGCCACACGCCGGGCGAACTGGGCGTGGCGTAGTGGCGCATCAACAGGTTGGCGAGGGGCGCACCCACCATGGCGCCGCCGCCGAAGCCCATGATGGCCATGCCGGTCGCCATGCCGCGCCGGTCGGGAAACCACTTGATCAAGGTGCTGACCGGCGAGATATAGCCCAGTCCCAGGCCCACGCCGCCGATCACGCCGGAGCCCACCCACAGCATCCACAACTGATGAAGGTAGACCCCGATGGCCGAGATGACCAGGCCGCCGCACCAGCATAGCGCCGAGACGATACCGGCCTTGCGCGGTCCGGCGCGTTCCAGCCACCCGCCCCATACCGCGGCCGAGCAGCCCAGCAGCACGAAGAACAGGATGTAGGTCACCGTCATGCTGGAAATACGCCAGTCGCAGCTGGTGGTGAACAGTTCGGCGAACAGGCTCATGTCCGCGGGGCACGAGAGCGCCGCGGTTCCGCCCAGGGCCTTGGACAGCGGCAGCCAGAACACGGAGAACCCGTAGGCCATGCCGATGCACAAATGGATCGCCAGCGCGGCGGGCGGAACAAGCCAGCGGTTGAAGCCGGGGCCCGCAATGGTTCTTTCCTTCTCCAGGAAGCCGGGTTTGCCGGCTGGAATGTCCAGCGTGGTCGCTGAGCTCATGTCTTCTCCTTCGCTCTTCGGGTGGATGCGAAATTGCGCGCGCGACCATACGCACGCGCTTTCCGGTTCTTCTACTGCCGCCTTGCCTTCGTTTGATCCGTCTGCCTGGTCACGCTCGGTTCTTCCGCCGCGTACGGCTTGCGGTCAGTGCACGGCCGTCTTCGGAGTCAGCCGTTCACGGTTGCCCTGCACCGCTTCCAGCACGATGGGGCTTAGCGTGATGTCGTTGTCCACGCCATCGGGGTGGCGGGCCAGGAATTCCAGCAGTTCTGTCCGCATGCGCGGCTCCCAGAACTTCTGGATATGGTTGGCCACGCCCTCGACAGCTTCGGGGCGGTCCGGCATCGCGTCGAAGAAGTCGCCGATGCGGTTGGCCATGCGTATGAGATTGCCGATGTCCATGTGGTCTCCTTGTTCTTCAGGGCGCGATGCGCTCGGCATGGGCGTACAGCGTGGCGTTGTCGTCGCGCATGAAACCCAGCAGCGCGATGCCGAGCCGGTCCGCCAGCCGCTGGGCCAGCGCCGTCGGCGCCGACACGGCGGCCAGGATGCCGACGCGGGCGGCGGCGGTCTTTTGCACCATTTCGAAGCTGGCGCGGCTGGACACGACGATCATGCCGGCGCCCGCGGCGGCATGCGGCGCGGCGCCGGGCGCGTGCCGTGCCAGTGCGCCGACCAGTTTGTCCAGCGCGTTGTGGCGGCCCACGTCTTCGCGCACCAGGCCGACCGCGCCGTGTGCGTCGGCCCAGCCGGCGGCATGCGTGGCGCCGGTCAGGCCATGCAGCGCCTGCCGTCCGCGCATGGCCCGCATGGCGGCCAGCACCGCGCCCACCGTCATGCGCGGGCCCGGTGGCACGGCCGGGATATCGCGCAGCACTTCGGGCAGCGTTTCGACGCCGCACAGGCCGCAGCCGGTGCGGCCGGACAGGGCGCGGCGCCGTTGCTTGAGCCGCGCCCCGCAGGCGCTGGAAATGGTGACCGCGACCACCACGCCGTCGCTGTCCGCGCGCAGTTCGATGTCGCGTACATCGTGCGCGCTGTCGACGATGCCCTCGGTCAGGGAAAAGCCGATCGCGAAATCTTCCAGATCCGTGGGGGTGGCCAGCATGGTGGCGTGGCTGATGCCGTTGTACTCGAGCGCGATGGGCGTTTCCTCGGCCAGCACGTCGTAATCGGAGGCCGGCGCCAGTGCGCCGCCGCGTATGCGCAGCACGCTGGCGCGCACCGAGGCTGGCTGCGGGGTGTCGAGCGCTTCCATGCTCTCCTACTTGCCGGCCGGCGCGGTTTCGCGGGCCGCGAGCAGTTTCTGCTGGATGTCGGTGAAGCGGCTCCATTCGCGCTGCCATTCCGACGGCTGTGATACCCGCATTACCTGCACCGCGGTGACCTTGTACTCCGGGCAGTTGGTGGCCCAGTCCGAATTGTCGGTCGTGACGACGTTGGCGCCGGACTCGGGGAAGTGGAAGGTGGTGTACAGGACGCCGGGCTGGACCCGGTCGGTCAGCACCGCGCGCAGGACGGTCTCGCCGGCACGGCTCTGCACGCCCACCCAATCGCCATCGGCGATCCCGCGGTCCTCGGCGTCCTGCGGATGGATTTCCAGCACGTCCTCGCTATGCCACATCACATTCGGCGTGCGCCGCGTTTGCGCGCCCACGTTGTACTGCGACAGGATACGGCCGGTCGTCAGCAGCAGCGGGTACTTGCGCGTGCTGCGCTCCTCGCTGGCGACGTACTTGGTGATGATGAATTTGCCCTTGCCGCGCACGAATTCGTCCACGTGCATGATGGGCGTGCCTTCCGGCGCTTCGTCGTTGCATGGCCATTGCACGCTGCCCAGGCGCTCCAGCTTCTCGTAGGTCACGCCGGCGAAGGTCGGCGTGAGCCGCGCGATCTCCTCCATGATTTCGCTGGGATGGCGGTAGTTCATGGGGTAGCCCATGGCGTTGGACAGATCCATGGTGATTTCCCAATCCGCCTTGCCGTTGCGCGGCTCCATGACCTTGCGCACGCGGGAGATGCGGCGCTCGGCATTGGTGAAGGTGCCGTCCTTCTCCAGGAAGGACGAGCCGGGCAGGAAGACGTGGGCGTACTTCGCCGTTTCGTTCAGGAACAGGTCCTGGACCACGATGCATTCCATGGCCGCCAGCGCCGCGGCCACGTGTTGCGTATTCGGGTCGGACTGCACGATGTCCTCGCCCTGGCAGTACAGGCCGCGGAAGGTGCCGGCCAGCGCCGCCTCGAACATATTGGGAATGCGCAGGCCGGGCTCCGGCTGCAGCGTCACGCCCCAGTCGCGTTCGAACTGGCCGCGCGTCGTGTCGTCGGAGATGTGGCGGTAGCCCGGCAGCTCATGGGGGAATGAGCCCATGTCGCAGGAGCCCTGTACGTTGTTCTGGCCGCGCAGCGGGTTTACGCCCACTCCTTCACGGCCGACGTTGCCGGTGGCCATGGCCAGATTGGCGATACCCATGACCGTGGTCGAGCCCTGGCTGTGCTCGGTGACGCCCAGGCCGTAGTAGATCGCCGCATTGCCGCCGGTGGCATACAGGCGCGCGGCGCCGCGCGCCAGCGCGGCCGGCACGCCGGTGACAGCTTCCATCGCCTCGGGCGAGTTCTCCGGCCGCGACACGAACTCGCGCCATTCCTGGAAGGCCTTGGTTTCGCAGCGTTCGGCGACGAAGGCCTCGTTGATCAGTCCCTCGGTGGCGATGACGTGGGCCAGGGACGAGAGCAGCGCCACGTTGGTGCCGGGCCGCACCTGCAGATGGAAGTCCGCCTTGGCGTGCGGCGAGCTGACCAGCTCGATGCGGCGCGGGTCGATGACGATCAACCGGGCTCCTTCGCGCAGGCGGCGCTTGAGCCGCGACGCGAAGACGGGGTGGGCGCTGCTGGGGTTGGCGCCCATCACCACGATCACGTCGGAAAACATCACCGAATCGAAAGTCTGCGTGCCCGCCGATTCACCCAGCGTCTGCTTCAGGCCATAGCCGGTCGGCGAATGGCATACGCGTGCGCAGGTATCGACGTTGTTGGTGCCGAAGCCGGCGCGCACCAGTTTCTGTACCAGCCAGGTTTCCTCGTTGGTGCAGCGCGAGGACGTGATGCCGCCAATGGCGTCGCGGCCGTGCTGCGCCTGCAGCCGCTTGAACTCCGATGCGGCGTAGCCGATGGCCTCTTCCCAGGACACTTCGCGCCACGGATCGCTGATGTTCTTGCGGATCATCGGCTTGGTGACGCGTTCCTTGTGCGTCGTGTAGCCCCAGGCGAAACGGCCCTTGACGCAGGAGTGCCCGCGGTTGGCCTGGCCGTCCTTCCACGGCACCATCCGCACGACTTCCTGGCCCTTCATTTCGGCCTTGAAGCCGCAACCCACGCCGCAATAGGCGCAGGTCGTCACGACGGAGTGCTCGGCCTGGCCCATCATGATGACGGTCTTCTCCTGCAGCGTCGCGGTCGGGCAGGCCTGCACGCACGCGCCGCAGGACACGCATTCGCTATCCATGAAGGGCTGGTCCTGGCCGGCCGACACGCGCGAGTCGAAGCCCTTGCCGGAAATCGTCAGCGCGAAGGTGCCCTGCGTTTCCTCGCAGGCACGCACGCAGCGGTTGCAGACGATGCACTTGGAGGGATCGTAGGTGAAGTAGGGGTTCGATTCGTCCTTGGCGTCGTCCAGGTGGTTCTCGCCGCCGTAGCCGTAGCGCACCTCGCGCAAGCCCACCACGCCGGCCATGTCCTGCAGCTCGCAGTCGCCGTTGGCCGGGCAGGTCAGGCAGTCGAGCGGGTGGTCGGAGATGTACAGCTCCATCACGCCGCGGCGCAGGTCGTGCAGCTTGGGCGTTTCCGTGCGCACCACCATGCCCGCTTCGACCGGCGTGGTACAGGACGCCGGATAGCCGCGGCGGCCGTCGATCTCCACCAGGCACAGGCGGCACGAGCCGAACGCTTCCAGGCTGTCGGTGGCGCACAGCTTGGGGATATTGATGCCCGCTTCGGCGGCCGCCCGCATGACCGACGTCCCGGCCGGCACGCTGATCTCCTGGCCGTCTATGGTCAGGTTGACGTATTGCCCGGATACGCGGGCCGGGGTGCCATAGTCGCGTTCACGCTTGATGACGGTTTCCAACATGGTGTTGTCTCCAGTACGCGCCGTTCTCCGGCCGCCGTTCAGGCCGGATGGGTCGCGCCGGCGTTCGATACGCCGAAATCCTGCGGAAAATGGTTCAGGGCCGAAAGCACGGGGTACGGCGCCATGCCGCCCAGGGCGCACAGCGATCCGCCCAGCATGGTGTCGCACAGATCGCGCAGCAGGTGCACCTGCTTTTCGTGATCGGCGCCGCGCGCGGCGATGCGGTCGATGGTCTCCACGCCGCGCGTGGAGCCGATGCGACAGGGCGTGCACTTGCCGCAGGATTCGATCGCGCAGAACTCCAGCGCGTAGCGCGCCATGCGCAGCATGTCGACGCTGTCGTCGAAGGCGACCAGTCCGCCATGGCCGATCATCGCCGAGATGCCGACATAGGCTTCGTAGTCGAGCGGCACGTCCCACTGCGATTCGGGCAGGTAGGCGCCCAGGGGCCCGCCGACCTGGACGGCGCGCAGCGGCCGTCCGGACGCGCTGCCGCCGCCGAAGTCGTACAGCAGTTCGCGCAGCGTCAGGCCGAACGCCTTTTCCACCAGGCCGCCCTGCTTGAGGTTGCCGGCCAGCTGGAAGGGCAGCGTGCCTTGCGAACGTCCCACGCCGTAGTCGCGGTAATACGCTGCGCCGCGCGCCAGGATGATGGGGACGGAGGCCAGCGAAATGACGTTGTTGATGACCGTCGGCTTGCCGAACAGGCCGGCGATGGCGGGCAGCGGAGGCTTGGCGCGCACAACGCCGCGCTTGCCTTCCAGGCTTTCCAGCAGCGAGGTCTCTTCGCCGCAGATGTACGCGCCGGCGCCCTTGCGCACGTGCAGGTCGAAGGCCCGTCCGCTGCCCAGGATGTCGGCGCCCAGCCAGCCGGAGGCGCGCGCCCGGACGATGGCGTCTTCCAGCGCCGCGATGGCGTGCGGGTATTCGGAGCGCACGTAGATGTAGCCCAGCGTGGCGCCCACCGCCAGGCCGGCGATGGCCATGCCTTCGATCAGCACATACGGGTCGCCTTCCATCAACAGGCGGTCCGCGAAGGTGCCCGAGTCGCCTTCGTCGGCGTTGCAGACGATGTACTTCTGCTCGGCCGGCGTGGTCAGCACAGTCTTCCACTTGATGCCCGTCGGAAAGGCCGCGCCGCCGCGTCCGCGCAGCCCCGAGGCCTGTACTTCCTCGACGATCTGCGCCGGCGCCAAATCCAGCGCGCGGCGCAGGCCTTGCAGCCCGCCATGCGCCGTGTAGTCGTCCTGATCAAGCGGGTCGATAACGCCGACGCGGGCGAAGGTCAGGCGCTCCTGGCGCTTCAGGTAAGGGATCTCTTCCGTCAGGCCATGGCCCAGCGCATGCGCGCCGCCCTGCAGCCAGCCGGCGTCGAACAGCGCCGGAACGTCCTCGGCCTGCACCGGCCCGTAGGCGAGGCGGCCGGCCGGCGTGGCGACCTCCACCAGCGGCTCCAGCCACAGCAGGCCGCGGGAACCGTTGCGCACGATGCGCACGGCCTGCCCGCGGCGCGCGGCTTCCGCTTCGATCGCACGGGCGACATCGTCGGCGCCCACCGCGAGCGCGGCGGCGTCGCGCGGCACATAGACGGTGATGGGAGCGGCGGACGCGTTCATGAACCCTCCTTCACATAGCCGAGGATGGTGTCGAAACGCCGGGGCGTCAGCCGCGCATAGGGCACGCCATCCACCAGCATGGCCGGTGACTGCGCGCACAGCCCCAGGCAGTACACGGGTTCCAGGGTGTATGCGCCGTCCGCGCTGGTGGCATGGAAGTCGCAGCCCAGCTTCTTGCGCGCATGGTCGGCGATGTGCTCGCCGCCCATGGCCTGACAGGACTCGGCACGGCAGACTTCGACGATGTGGCGGCCGGCCGGCTTCTGGCGAAAGTGCGGATAGAAGGTGATCACGCCGTGCACTTCGGCGCGCGACAGGTTCAGGGCCTCGGCGATGGGTGCCACCGCCTCCGGCGGAATACAGCCCAGTTCGTGCTGCACCGTATGCAGGATGGGGAGCAGGGCCCCGGGCACATCCTTGTGCGCGGCGACGGCACGCGCCGCGGCGGCGATGGCCGGATGATCGGATCGGGCTGCGGTCTGGTGGGCGAGTTCGCCCCCGCGTGCGCCGCCGTTGGATGCCAGGTCCGCCCTGGCGTGGCCTTCTTGCATGGAGTCGGACTCCCTCAGATCGTTTTCTGGCAGCGCTAATATGTTTTTTGGAACATAATATATGGCGCTGTTGTCTCTTGGACGCGACTCTAAACCCGGATTCGATGCGTTTCAATATGAACAAGTTTGCCTATAAGCCGGCATCCCGAAGCGGTTGTGGCGTGGCACGGTGCCCGTGCGGCGGCGGGCCACTGCCTGCTCACCGGCAGCCGCGGCGCGGTGATGCCCCGGGGGACCGGCGCCTGCACGGGGCGGCGTCGCAGCCATGAGCACCGGCTTCCGTATCGCCCTGCGCCCGGGCTGGTGGCTGACGCGCGACAGCGCCGACGACGGCGTCGCCCTGCAGGAGGTGCTGTCGCTGCTCGCGGCCATCGACGCGCTCGGCCATATCGCCGGCGCCTGCCGCGCCTGTGGCTTGTCCTATCGCCATGGCTGGGGCGTCCTGCGCCGCTTCGAGGCCGTGTTCGGTACGCCGTTGCTGATCACGCGCCGGCGCCAGGGCACGGAGCTATCGCCCTTCGCGCAGCGCCTGTTGTGGGCCAACCGGCGCATCGAGGCCCGCTTGATGCCGATGCTCGAAAGCCTGGCGTCCGAACTGCAGGAGGACCTGGAGCGCCTGCTGCCGGAAAGCGGCCCGCACCTGAAGCTGCATGCCAGCCATGGCTTCGCCGTGGAAGCGCTGATGCAGCACATGAGCGAACGGCAGCCCGGACTGGAACTGCGTTATCGCACCGCGACGGAAGCGCTTGCCTCGCTGGACAGCGGCGAATGCGACCTGGCCGGCTTCCAGGTGCCGCAGGGGGAATTCGAAAAAACCATGATGCGGCATTACGCGCAATGGCTCGATCCCGCCGAGCACCTGCTCATACACCTGGCCGTGCGCAATACCGGGCTGTTCGTTACGCCGGGCAATCCGAAGGGCATCCGCGGGGTCGCCGACCTGGCGCGCCCGAACGTGCGCTTCGTCAACCGCCAGATCGGCTCCAGCACACGGCATCTGGTCGAACTGATGCTGCGCCGGCTGGACATTCCGCTGACACGTGTGCAAGGCTACGAGAACAGCGAGTTCACCCACATGGCGGTGGCGGCGCATATCGCCAGCGGCATGGCGGACGCCGGCATCGGCGTGGAAACCGCCGCGCACCGCTTCGGCCTGGACTTCATTCCCCTGGCGCAGGAGCGGTATTTCTTCGCCATACGCAAGTCGGCCCTGGAGTCGCCCGCCATGCAGGCCCTGCTGGCCATCATGCGAGGCGCGGACTACAAGAACTATGTCGGCCAGCTGGTGGGCTACGACGCCACCGAGACCGGCCGCATCCAGACGCTGCAGGAGGCGTTCGGTTGATGCCATCGATCCTGCATGGCCCGGCCTGCGGCCGGCACGTTATGATGATCCCACCATGTCCAAAGTCATTTTCCTGACCGACCATCGCGCCGCGCCGCGCGCCAGCTCCGGCGCGCCCGTCCTGCCGGAGCCCGGACAGCCCGTGCGCGACACCCGCGCGCGGCCGCTGCGCGACCTGCGCATATCGGTCACGGATCGCTGCAACTTCCGCTGCACGTACTGCATGCCGCGCGATGTGTTCGACGGCAACCATGCCTTCCTGCCGCACGCGCAGCTCCTGTCCTTCGAAGAGATTGCGCGCACGGCGAATGTGTTCGCGCGACTGGGCGTGCGCAAGATCCGCCTGACCGGCGGAGAACCCTTGCTGCGCAAGAACATCGAAACGCTGATTGGCATGCTCGCCCGATTGCGTACGCCGGACGGCGAGCCGCTGGAGCTCAGCCTGACCACCAACGGCAGCTTGCTGGCGCGCAAGGCGCGCGCGCTCAAGGATGCCGGGCTGAATCGTGTGACGGTCAGCATGGATGCGCTGGATGCGCAGATGTTCGCCCGCATGAGCGACACCGATTTTCCGGTCGCCGACGTGCTGCGCGGCATCGACGCCGCGGCCGAAGCGGGCCTGACACCCGTCAAGGTGAACATGGTGGTGCGGCGCGGGGTCAACGACGACCAGATCATGCCGATGGCGCGCCACTTCCGCGGCACGGGCCACGTGCTGCGCTTCATCGAATACATGGATGTCGGCAGCACCAACGGCTGGAATATGGCGGAGGTGTTGCCCAGCGCCGACGTGCTGGCGCGCATCGGCGCGGAGTTTCCTCTGGTGCCCCTGGAAACCGACCCGATGGGCCGCGTGGCGCAACGCTGGGCCTATGCCGATGGCGCCGGCGAGGTGGGCGTGATCTCCAGTGTCACGCAGGCTTTCTGCGAAGGCTGTACGCGCGCGCGCCTGTCGCCCGAGGGGCGCCTGTTCCTGTGCCTGTTCGCCAGCCAGGGCCACGATCTGCGCGCGCTGATCCGGGGTGGTGCCGACGACGACCGGCTGGCGGCGGCCATCGCGGGCATCTGGTCAGGCCGTGACGACCATTATTCCGAAGGCCGGGTGGCCGGTACGCCCGCCGCGGGATCGGGGCCCAAGGTCGAGATGAGCTACATCGGCGGTTGAGCGCCCTGAACCCCATGGAGACCTCGCAGATCGCCGGGTTGATTCTCGCGGGCGGCCGCGGCTCGCGCATGGACGAGGCCGACAAGGGGTTCGCATTGCTGAACGGCCGTCCCATGGTCGAGCACGTCGCCAGCCGTTTCAGGCCGCAGGTGAGCGCCTTGCTGATCAGCGCCAATCGCAACCTGGAGCGCTATGCCGATTACGGCCAGGTGGTGACCGACGATCCCGCGCACGGCACATGGCAAGGCCCCTTGGCCGGCGTGGCCGCGGGCCTGGAGGCCTCGCAGCATCCGTGGCTCGCCACCGCTCCCTGCGATGTTCCCTTTGTGCCGCAAAGCCTGGTGGCGCGCCTGGCTCATGCCCTGGCGTCGCCGTCCGCCGGCCCCCGCGTGGCGGTCGCCTGCACCGGCGGCCGTCGCCAGCCCGTATGCATGCTGCTGTCGCGCGACCTGTTGCCCGATCTGCTGAAATACCTGGACGAGGGCGGCCGCAAGGTCGACACCTGGCAATCGCGCGTCGGCTGCGTCGAAGTTGCCTTCGACGACCAGGCCGATGCCTTCATGAACGTGAATACGACCGGCGAACTGAGCCGCGCCAGCCGCTACGACAGCCAGTGGCTGAAGTCGTAGTAGGCGACTTTCTCGCCGTCGTACACCGGCACGCCGGCCGGAATGCGCGCCAGCCCCGTGGCCCAGGGCAATGAACTGACCACGCCCGATCCCTGCTTGTCGAACGCCTGCAATTCGCCGACCCCGCCGGCGTTCACGATGCGGCGCACGCGCAGGAATTCCTCGCGGCTGTCCTGGCGCGGGTCTTCCGTGCGCAAGGTCAGCATGCTGACCTGCGGGAAGAGCTCGCGCCGGCCCTGCATGCGCCGTAGCAGGGGCGAGACCAGCACCGCGAAAACGGCGAAGGCCGACACCGGATTGCCGGGCAGGCAGACCACCGGCGTGCCGCCCACATGGGCCATGGCGACGGGTTTGCCGGGCTTCATGCGCACGCGCCACAGGTCCAGCGTGGCGCCCAGGCTTTCCAGCACCGGCTTGACCAGGTCCTTGTCGCCGACGGATACGCCGCCGATGCTGATGACCAGGTCGCATTCGCGGGTCAGGGTCTGGAAGGCGTCCTTCAGGCTGGCTTCCTCGTCCGCGGCATGCAGGACGTGGGTGGCGCGGCCGCCCATGTTCTCGACCAGGGCGGCCAGCATGGCGCCGTTCGAGTTGTAGATCTGGTGGTCGGCCCGCGGTTCGCCGGGCGCGACCAGTTCGTCCCCGGTGGTGAGGATGCCGACCCGCACGGCGGGATGCACGCTGACGCGGACGATGCCCTGCGAAGCCAGCAGGGCGATCTGCGCGGGGCCGATGCGCGTGCCGGCCGCGAGCAGCGGCGTGCCGGTCGCCGTGTCCTCGCCGCGTCGGCGCACGTGCTGGCCCTGCCGGGGGGCGCGGGTGATTTCGACGTGGCCGTCGGCTTCGCGGGTGTCTTCCTGCATCACGACCGTATCGGCGCCGGCCGGCATGATGCTGCCGGTGAACAGGCGGCTGGCATGGCCGGGCTGCAGCGCCTGCGGCGTGTGGCCGGCATAGACGATCTGGTCGATCGGCAGGCGGGCGCCTTCGCGGTAGTCGGCATGGCGCAGGGCGTAGCCGTCCATGGCGCTGTTGTCCGCGGGCGGCAGGTCCAGCGTGGCGGTCAGGTCCCGCGCGAGCACCAGGCCCATGGCTTCGCGCAGGGGCATGTCGGTGGCAGTCGTGGGCAGGGGCGCGCCGTTGGCGAGCCGGGTCTGGGCGTCGTCGAAATCTAGCATCGTGGTCCTTGTTCGCGCGTAGCAGGCGCGCCCGCGCCTTAGCGCGAGCGTCCCGAGTTCTGCAAGTGCGTGGCGAAGTTGCACGGCTTGTGCCGGCTGTCGAGCTGTTCGCGCAGGATGTGCTTCCACGCGGTTTCGCAGGCGCCGGTGGAGCCGGGCAGGCAGAAAATCAGGGTGTCGTTGGCATAGCCGGCCAGCGCGCGCGACTGGATGGTAGAGCTGCCGATCTCCTGGTACGACACATGGCGGAACAGTTCGCCGAAGCCCGGGATTTCCTTGTCGAGCAGCGCCGTCACGGCTTCCGGCGTCGAATCGCGGTGCGAGAAGCCGGTGCCGCCGGTTATCACGATGACCTGGACTTCGGGGTCGGCGATCCAGTCGCTGACGATGCGGCGGATCAGGTAGATGTTGTCCTTGACCAGGTCGCGGCGCACGCAATCGTGGCCGTCGCGCGCCAGCGTCTCGGCCAGCCAGTTCCCCGAGGTATCGTTGCCGGCGGTGCGCGTATCGCTGACCGTCAGGACGGCGCACGCCAGTGATACCTTCCGATCGTTGTTCTGCTCGCTCATTTGTTTTCCTTCGAAAAGCCCGTGCTGCCGGCGTCCCAGGACCGGGTCCGGTCATGATCGGTTTGACGTTGTTCCACCCAGAAGCTGCGCCCGCTGGCCAGCGTTTCCCGCTTCCAGAAGGGCGCGCGCGTCTTGAGCGCATCGATCATGTATTCGCAGGCGCGGAAGGCATCCCCGCGATGCGCGCTTGCCGCGCCGACGAAAACAATCTGAGCATTGCGGGGCAGGGCGCCCACGCGGTGCGCGATGATGAAGTCGACCACCTGCCAGCGCGACATGGCCTGCTGCCCGATCTCTTCGAGCTCGCGTTCGCACATGCCGGGGTAGTGTTCCAGGAAAAGCGTCTCCGTCGCTTCATCGGCCGAAAAGTCGCGCACATAGCCCGTGAAGGTGACGATGGCCCCGGCTGCCGCGCCCGCACGCGCGCGCAGGCCGGCCAGCAAGGCCGACGCGTCGAAATCGGCGTCCTGGACGACGACCATGGCGTTCAACCTCCCGTGACGGGTTCGAAGACGGCCACTTCGTCGCCCGCATGGATGGTGACGGATGGCTTGGCGTGGGTCTGGTTCACCGCCAGCTTGAGCCGGCCGGCGGGCGCCAACTGCGGATAGCGCTGTTCCAGGCTCTGCAGCAGCGCGGTGCCCGTGATGGCCGGCTCGGGCAACGGCCAGGGTTCGGCACGGCGCCCGGTCAGTTCGGCGACGTGCGCAAAATACAGAAGATTGATGGCCGGGCTCATGCCGGGGTTCACATGGTTTCCGCTCACCGCGCACCTCTGGGCCATCGGCCCGAAATCGTTCGCCTGGCGCCCTGCCGCCGCGGCGCGCGCGATGGCGGCGCGGTCGCCGGCCCGGGCAGGGCCGCATGACAGGACTCTGGCATTCTACCCCCGCCGGCGGGGCGCCGCGGCCGGTCCGGCGAGCGTGACGGGACGCTCCCGGACAAGGCGTCCCGTGGCGCCTGCGCCGACAGGAGCCGGCGTCACCGGTCCCGACCCTCTGCTACGGCTGCGCATGCCACTCGCCGCTTTTCCCGCCCGCCTTGTATTCGAGGCGGACCTGCTCGATGACGATGCCCTTGTCGGCGGCCTTGCACATATCGTAGATGGTGAGTGCAGCCACGCTGCAGGCGGTCATGGCCTCCATTTCGACGCCGGTACGGAAATCGGTGCGGCACGTGGCGCGGATATCGATGCTGTGCCCGGCGTCGTCCAGCGCGAAGTCCACGCCCACGAAGGACAGCGGCAGGCTATGGCACAGGGGGATCAGGTCCGCGCACCGCTTGGCGGCCAGCATGCCCGCCACGCGCGCGGTGTTCAGGACTTCGCCCTTGCCCTGTCCCGGCTGCGTCAGCAGGCCATACGCCGTGGCGTTCATGCGCACGCGCGCCGCGGCGATGGCCACGCGAGCCGTGACGGTCTTGCCGCCGACGTCGACCATGCGGACCTGGCCGGATTCATCGAGGTGACTCAAAGCAGGGGGAGGATTCGGCATCTGCGTGCGCTCGCCAACGGCGGCCAATTGAGGTTTTGAAACGAACTGTGTGTCCGCCGTGTCTGCACGGCGCGCTTATTTATGATGGCGCGCTGTGCCCTGGCGGCGGAAGGCTGTGCGACCACGATCATAATGGACGCGCTCCGGCCCCGGGGCGATAATGCCGCAACCTCGACAGGAGACCCCCGATGCCCTTGCGTTTGCCCCGAATACGAATCACGCGGCGGTTTTTGCGGATTACTGGGGGCATCGTCGGGTTCATCCTGCTGCTGTTCGCCCTGGCCGCCTGGCAGGTGCCGGAATTCACGCGGCGGGCCTTGACGCGCGACGTGGCAGGGATGCTGGGCCGCGACGTGCAAGTCGGCAAGATCACCTTCAATCCGTTTACGCTGACATTGCGGGCGCACGACATTGCCGTGGCCCAGCCCGGCGGCGCGCAACCCTTGTTTGCGCTGGCGCAGGCCGATATCAGCGCATCCTGGCGCTCGCTGTTCTGGTTCGCGCCGGTGGTCGACGCCCTGGTGCTGCGCCAACCTCGCCTGGCGCTGGTGCGGGACGGCCAGGCGCATTTCAATTTCTCCGACGTGCAGCAGAAGCTCGCGGCGCTGTCGGCCGGCGAGCCGCCGGCGCCCGAAGAGCAGGACAAGCCGCTGCCGCGCTTCTCGCTGAACAATATGCGGCTGGAGGACGGCTCGATCACCCTCGACGACAAGGTGACGGGCAAGAAGCAGGTCATCGACGAAATCGCGCTGGGCGTCCCGTTCATTTCGAACTTCGGCTACGCCACGGATATCGACGTGCTGCCACGCTTCCACGCGCGCATCAACGGCAGCCCCTTCGATCTGCACGGGACGGCGCGCCCCTTCGATGCCGTGCCGACCTCCACCCTGGATGTCAACTTCAAGGGACTGGCGCTGGAGCAGTGGGCCGATGCCTGGGGTGTGCCGCTGCCCATCAAGCTGAACCGTGGCTTGCTGGATTCGGATCTGCGCATCGCGTTCGAACAGCCCAAGGACGCCACGCCCAAGCTGCGCATCGCCGGCGGCATGAGCCTGCGCGAACTCGACCTGCGCGAGGCCTCGGACGACGGGTTGCTGGCGTGGCAGTCGCTGAACGTGCGCGGCGTGGATCTGCTGCCCTTGGAGCGGCGCCTGCATATCGGCGAAGTGGAACTGGCCGCGCCGCGCATCCAGACGCGCCGCTACGCCGACCAGCGCATCAACTGGATCGACGTGGTGGATAAACTCCAGCGGCTGGGCGCAGGCGCCAGGACGGACGGTCCGCCGCCCGTGTCTACCGTCAAGACGGCGACAACGCCATTGGCGGCCGGCAAGGCGGCGCAGGCGGATAAAGGCGCGGCAGGCGGCGCGACGGGTGGCGCGGCGCCGCCAACCGGCCAGGCCGCCGCGAGCGCGCCCGCGGGTCCGGCCCCCGGTACGCCCGCCACGGCGCCGGCTGCGACGCCCCCGGCGCCGGGACCCTCCGCGCCGGCAAATCCCGCAGGAACGACAGTGCCCGCAGGAACGGCGGCTCCCGCAGGTACGACGGCTCCCGCCGGAACGACAGCCCCGACAACGACGTCGGCTCCTACAGCTCCGCAGCCCGCCGCGGCGCCCGACCCTTGGCGCGTGTCCATCGACAAAATCAGCGTGGTCGACGGCCAGCTGCAGGTGCGTGACGCCGGCACGCAGCTGGACTATGCGCTGGATAAGTTGGCCGTGACGGTCGAGCACGTGCAATTGCCGCAGCCCAAGGACCAGCCCATCGCGCTCCGTGTGAGCGCGGCCAATCCCGACGGCGCCACCCTGGAAAGCAGCGGCGGCCTGATCCTGCAGCCGCTGGCCCTGAACCTGGACCTGCGTGCCGCGCGCCTGCCGCTGAAGCCGTTCGCCGGGGCGGTGCGCAGCGTCGCGCCGGTCACGCTGCTGGGCGGCACCGCCGGCGCTTCGGCCAAAATCAATGTCACCGACAAGGGCGGCGTGTATGTCACCCAGGCGACCGACGTGAAGCTGGACCTGGCCGATGCATCGGCGCGCGACGAAACCCTGCAACCGCCGGTCAACGTTGCCGTCAAGACGCTGGCCCTGGGCCTGGACCGGCTGGCGCTGGGACCCGGCACATCGAAGTTCGACCTGCGCGGCACCGGCATCCTGGGCGAGGGAGCGCTGTCGTCGCAAGGCAGCGTCAGCCTGCAGCCGCTGGCGGTCAAGGCGCGTATCGATCTTTCCGACCTCAATGTGGCGCAGTTGGCCCCTTACGCGGCGTCCAGCCTGAACGCCACGGTGCGCTCGGTACGGATCGGCGCCAAGGGCGACGCGGAATTCGTGGCGGCGCAGGGCGCCACGCCGATGAAGGCGTCGTGGAAAGGCGGTATCGACGTCACCGACCTGAACCTCCAGGACCGCGTCAATCGCGCCGACTTCCTGGCGTGGAAGCGGCTCAGCATGGCGGACATGGCGGTATCCATGGCCGGCGGCAAGCCGACGATCGATCTTGGCGACGTGACGCTGGACAACTTCTACGGCAATGTCCTGCTGAATGCGCAGGGCCGGTTGAATGTGCTCGACCTGGTCGCCGAGCCCGGCCAGGCGCGCGGCTCCATCACGCAGGATACGCAAAGCCGGGGCGCTCCTCCGCCGTCCGCCAAGGGCGGCGCGATGCCGGACATTGCAGTGCGCAGCGTGACGCTGAAGAACGGCCGCGCCACCTTCAACGACCGCTTCGTGCGGCCCAACTACACCGCGGAACTCTCGGCCATCGAAGGGTCGGTATCCGCCGTGTCCTCGACCAACCCCAAGCCCGCGAATGTCAGCGTCAAGGGACGCGTGTATCGCACCGCGCCGCTCACCATCAGCGGGATCGTGCAGCCTTTCGCGAAGTTCCTGACGCTCGACATCAAGGCCTCGGCGCGCGGCGTGGACCTGCCGCGCTTCACCACCTATTCCGCCAAGTACGTGGGCTATCCCATCGAACGGGGCAAGCTGTCGCTGGACGTGGAGTACCGCATCAAGAACCGCGAGCTCCAGGCCAGCAACCGGGTGCAGCTGGACCAACTCACCTTCGGCGCCAAGACCGACAGCCCGCAGGCCACCACGCTGCCCGTCATGCTGGCGGTCGCGCTGCTGAAGGACCGCAACGGCAATATCGACATCAACCTGCCGATATCCGGGTCGCTGGATGATCCGAGTTTCTCCGTCGGCGGCATCATCGTGCGCGTGCTGGGCAATCTCATCGTCAAGGCGGTCACCTCGCCCTTCAGCCTGATCGCGTCGGCCTTCGGCGGCGGCGGGGAGGAATTGTCGTATGTCGCCTTCGCGCCGGGCAGCGCCGTATTGACCGACCAGGCCAAGGATAAGCTGAAGAAGCTGGCGAGCGCGCTGGCCGACCGGCCCTCCTTGAAGATGGATATCTCCGGACGCGCCGATCCCGTCACCGACGAGGACGGGCTGCGCCAGGCCTGGGTGGACATGCGGGTGCGCGCCGCCCGCGCCCGGGCCACGGGCAAGAGCAGCCGCCTGGACGGCGAGGCGCCGCTGTCGGACGCCGAGCGCGCCAAATACCTGGCCGACGCCTACGACAACACCAAGCTGGACAACAAGCCGCGCAATTTCATCGGCATCGCCAAGTCGCTGCCGCCGGACCAGATGGAAGCGCTGATGCGGCAGGCCGCGCCGGCGGGCGAGGCCCAGTTGCGCCGGCTCGCCGATGCGCGCGCGCAGGCCGCCTACGAGCAGCTGCAGGCCGACGGCGCGCCGATGGACCGCATATTCATGGTGGCGCCCACGCTTTCGGCCGATGGCATCAAGGACGATGGCGCGCCGAATCGCGTAGAGTTTTCATTGAAGCGCTGAGACCCACCGCCGGACCGCGGCAGGTCCGCGGCCGGTTGCAGGCTCGCACGGGGCGGGGCGCAGGGCCGAGCGATCGGCATGTAAGGGGCCAGCACGGCGTCCGCCACGGGCGCCGGAGATGGCGGCGCGCCGTGGCGCTTCCCCGGCGATTGATCAGGAGCAGGGTTCCATGAGCATGGACGACAAGCATCTCGATAGCCTTCTTCCCAGGTTGCGCCTGGACCGGCGCGGCTTCATCGCCACTGCGGCCGCCTCGGCCGGGTATTGCCTGGCCGCGGGTCCCGTCATGGCGCAGACGGCCATCAAGACGGACGCCCAGGGATTGACCGCCGGCTGGGTCGAGGTGCCGGCCGCGGGCGGCAACATGCGGGCGTACCGCGCGGCCCCGCAGAACAAGACCGGGCTGGCCACGGTGCTGGTGGTGCCGGAAATATTCGGGGTGCACGAGTACATACAGGATGTCTGCCGCCGGCTTGCTCATCGCGGCTATATGGCGATCGCGCCCGACCTGTTCGCGCGCCAGGGCGATCCGTCCAAGTACACGGAGGTCGCCAAGTTGTTGTCCGAAGTGATCAGCAAGATCCCCGACCCGCAGGTGCTGGGGGACCTGGATGACTGCGCCAAGTGGGCGTCCGCCCATGGCGGCGATGCGGACAAGCTGGGGATCATCGGCTTTTGCTGGGGCGGACGCTATGTCTGGCTGTATTCGGCGCACAATCCCAAGCTGAAGGTCGGCGCCGCCTGGTATGGCGCCTTGCGCGGCAAGACCGATGGCAAGATCCGCACGGCATTCCCCGTCGACATCGCGGACAAGCTGCATGCCCCCGTCCGCGGGGCCTACGGCGCCGAAGATACGGGTATCACGCAGGAAGACGTTCAGGCAATGCGGGATGCGCTGGCCAAGGGTTCGCCTGCCGCGCGCGCTTCGGTGATCGACGTCTATGCGGGCGCTGGCCATGCTTTCCATGCCGATTACCGTCCCAGCTACCGCAAGGAAGCCGCGGATCAGTCATGGCAGCGCATGCTGGAATGGTTTTCGCAGCATAATTTCAAGTAAACCGCTTTTTCATCCCTACACTGGAGAACTCCATGACCATCAAAGTCGGCGACCGGGTGCCGGACGGCACCCTGACCGAATTCATCGAAACCGAAACCGAAAGCTGCGCGCTGGGGCCCAACAACTTCCAGGTCGCCGATCTGGTCAAGGGCAAGAAGATCGTGGTGTTCGCGGTACCGGGCGCCTTCACGCCGACCTGCTCGGCCAAGCACCTGCCCGGGTTCGTGCAGAATGCCGCGGCCTTCGGCCAGAAGGGCGTGGACGAGATCTGGTGCGTGGCGGTCAATGACGCCTTCGTCATGGGCGCCTGGGGACGCGAACAGAAGACCGACGGCAAGGTCCGCATGCTGGCCGACGGTTCGGCCACCTGGACCAAGGCACTGGGCCTGGAGCTGGACCTGAACGCCCGCGGCATGGGCGTGCGTTCGCAACGCTATGCCATGGTGCTGGAAGACGGCGTCGTCAAGACGCTGAACGTCGAGGCCCCGGGCAAGTTCGAAGTCAGCGACGCCGCGACCATGCTGTCGCAATGCTGATGCGGCCAGCCTTGCACTGAAAGTACCGCCATATCCGAGAGCCGCCCCGTGCGGCTCTCGTCGTTGCTCGGGGCACCATGTACGCCACGATTTCGTCTTTTTCCTCGTTGTACGCCGCGACCCTGCTGATGCTGTGCGGCACGGGCCTGTTCAATACCTTCATGGGGCTGCGGCTGACCGCGCAGTCCGTCAGTCCGTTCTGGATCGGCATCCTGATCGCCGGCTATTACCTGGGCCTGGTGTGCGGGGCCCGGCTGGGGCATCGACTGCTGATCCGCGTGGGCCATATACGCGCCTTCGTGGCCTGCGCCGCGATCGCCGCCACCATGGTGCTGGCCCAGGCTTCCATCGTGATCCTGCCGCTGTGGCTGGTCTTCCGCCTGGTGGCCGGCATCGCCATGGTGACCCAGTTCATGGTGATAGAAAGCTGGCTGAACGAGCAGACCGAGAACCGGCTGCGCGGGCGCGTGTTTTCCGTCTATATGCTGGTGTCGGGCCTGGGGACGGTGCTGGGACAGTTGTCGCTGACGCTGTTTCCGACGCTGGATCTGCGGCCGCTGACGCTGGTTGCGGTGTTCCAGATCCTGTGCCTGGTGCCCATCGCGCTGACGGCGCGCTCGCATCCGGCCACACCGGTGCCCGCGCCGCTGGACCTGAAGTTCTTCGCGCGTCGCGTGCCCTTGTCGATGACCGTGCTGTTCGTCGCCGGCATGCTGTCCGGCGGCTTCTATGGCCTTGCGCCGGTTTATGGCGCGAAGCACGGCTTTTCCACGTCTGAGGTGGCCGTCTACGTCGCGGCCACCGTTACCGCCGGCCTTTTGTCGCAGTTCCCCATGGGCTGGCTGTCCGACCGCGTGAATCGCGCCGGGCTGATCCGCGTCAATGCCGTGCTGCTGGCCGTGTTGCCGGCCCTGCTGTGGGGATGGACCACGCTTCCCTTCGTGGTCGTGCTGTGCCTGACCTGCGTCTTCGGCGTGCTGCAGTTCACCTTGTATCCGCTGGGCGCGGCCTTCGCCAACGACCATGTGGAGCCGGAACGCCGCGTCGGGCTCAGCGCCATCCTGTTGATGGCCTATGGCATCGGGGCCTGCATCGGGCCGATGATCGCCGGCGGCCTGATGTCGCTGGCCGGTCCGAACATGTACTACGTGTTCGTGTCGGCTTGCGCCTTGACGCTGGTCCTCACCGTGCGGCCGATGCGGGTCACCCACGAGCACCAGGTGGAGGACGCGCCGGTGCATTTCGTGGTGATGCCGGACACGCTGCAAAGCTCACCCGCTGCGGCGGCGACATTGGACCCGCGCGTGGATCCCGAGGTCGACAAGGAGCTGGTCATGGTCGAGCCCCAATCCGATGTCGTGGCGCCGCCACGCGCAACGGCAGCGCCGGAGAAAGAGGCGTCAGACGAGGCGGAAGACGCGACGCGCGTGTAAGACGCGTGGGAACAGTTGGTTGGCCGGGGTCGCGTGCTTGCGCAATCCCTCGGTCCCCAACGGCATAGGCATGACCGCCGGACCGGAGATTGCCTGACCGCGCGCGAGCGGCCTGGCGCTGCAGCGATCGGGACATCGATCATCACAAAACATTACCCCTGCGGTGTCGGAGCCGCGGCTCGCCGCGACTTACTATGGGCTCGCGTGTTCGCTGCCAAGGGCACATCGAAAGCGGCGCCCGCGCTGCGGTGGCTCGGGCCACACGGCCACGCGATGCACGACATGCGGCTTCTGCTTCGTCCTTGCAGGCAGCCGGTGCATCGGAATGTCCGCGACTGGCGTTTCCCGGAATTCTCCGATGAATGCGGGCCCTTGGGAGGGGAGATTATGCGAAGAACCACCGGTGCCATCTGTGCCTTCGCGGTTTTCTTGCTGCAAGCTGCGCTTCAATCTTCTTATGCAGCGTCGGCCAACGCCACGTTCAATTGGGTGAATCGTACGAAGCATTCGATGTACGTCAAGGTCAATTCCCAGAATTCCTGCGCGCTCTCCTACGGCACCAAGAATTTCACGTTGAAGCCTGGGGGGAGTTATAGCTTGCAGGTGATGTACCTCGCAGGCTGTTCGAGCTTGCAATTGGCCTGGGATGTGTCAGGAGGCGGGTCGAAACGGCCTTTCTCGGGGACGCTCACCTATAAGCACAACTACCCGGACCCCAAGACCAGGACGACGGCGGGCGTAGGGATTGATTACTCCGCACAGCTGAAGGGCGCTTCTTTCCGGATTGCGTGCGGCAACAATCAGGTTATCTGCTATCGACCGAACAAGATTGCCGCCGTGATTGCACGAGGGCCCGGAGCCTCCATCGACCTATTGTCCGACGCTGTGTTCGGTATGGAGCTCTTTGGCGGTACGTCGCCGATCCGCCAAGGGCTTTGAAGGCAAATCACTCGTTTCGAGCGCAAGTAGCCGGAGTCTCCGATATGCCTATCCTAATGAGCCATTGCACGCGTAACAGCGGCCAGGCGCTTCTGGATGAGACAACATTCACCTACGCAAGCGACACGGCCAATTTCGGTCGGCTGACCCGGCGTGTCCGCACCCACCACGATGGCCAGGCCTATGCCACCACGGAGGATTTCGGCTACGGGAAGGACGCGGATTCGAACGGCGCGATCCTGTACACCCGCACCGTTACGACGCACGATGGTCTGAAGGTGAGCACAAGCGCCAGCCGTTCGGCCCTGACCGGCCGGCTGTGGCGGCGGACCGGCGCGCAAGGCGTGGTTACCGCTTACACCTATGATGCCTTGGGACGGTTGCTCACACGCACTCGCGATCCCGGCGGTATATACGAAAACACGCTGACGTACGATTATGTGATCACCAGCGGAACCGACGAGGCGTTCCAGCTGGTCGTCACGGATTCGAATGGCAACAAGCGCTGCCGTGGAATGGATGGAGCCGGCCGTGCGCTCTATATCGCGCCCAATAGCGTGGACGACGGGCTGAACGAACCCGAACCGCAGAAGTACAAAACGGTCAGCCGGACCTACGATGGCCTGGGCCGGCCGGCAGCCCATAAACGGGCCGACTGGCTGCTGGCCACGGGAGGCGAGTATGCCCGCACCGGCACCTGCGCCTACGACGACTGGGGCTCTCCTTGCCGTGTGGATTACGACGACGGCACGTGGACCGGCCGCGCTGTCGATCCCATCGGACTGACCTCCAGGAGGGTTATCGGCGGCAAGAACAAACAAGGCAGCGTAACCAGCGGCCAGGTCGTGAACACCTATGACGCGGGCGGCAGGTTGCTCAAGGTTGCCCGCTATGCGGCCGGTGCGGATACGAATTCCGCCGCGCCATACAGCACGCGCACAATGAGCTACGACGGCCTGGGGCGGCTGCGCAGCATCACCGACCCATTGGGCCGTACCACGACGTACGAGTACGACAACTGGGGCAGGGCAGTGCAGACGACACTGCCCGATGGCACGGTGGTCAAGCGGCGCTATGGCGCCGACACGCCGGCTCCGCGTGTCGTGGAAATCACCCTGGCGAATTCGGCGCAGCAGGTGCCGGAAACAACGCTGGGAACCCGCGCTTTCGATGGGCTGGGCCGCGTCGTATCGGCCGACGTTGGCGTCGGCTCGTGGCAGTACGAATACGATGCCCCCAATGCCGATACCCACACGATGGACCCTCGCGCTTCGAGAGTGACCTCCAGCGACGATCCGGTGCGTGCGTTCAGCTATATTGCGGAACTCGGCGGCAAGGTCGGCACGATAAAGGCATACGGGACCGGTGGGGCAGACGATCCGCCGGCGATCGTACAGAGCTTCACGTACGACGCGGCCACGGGCTCCCTGGAGTCTGCCAGCGAGACGACGGAAATCGCGGGGCTTGCGTCTTCCGCGCAGTACGGCACCCATGCGTCCGGACGCCTGAAAAGCCAGACGTGGGTCCAGGGCAATACGACCGGAACCATGGCGTACGATCACTACACGATCGGCGGCATGTGTTGCCAGTACACGCACGTCGATAATGCGGTGCGTACCACCACGCTCGATTCCTGGGGCAGGATCGGAGAGGTGAGCGATGATCAGATGAAGGTCACGCTGACCTATGATCCCGCTGGCCGGCTTACTGTCTGGCAGACCTCGGATTCCGCGGCCAGCCATACCTTGCGAGTGCCGCTTACGCTGGACGATTACGGCCGTGAAGTGGGACGTTCGATTTGGGAAGACAGCGAACCGTCCGGCGATCCCACGTGGCAGATTACCCAGCAATGGAACGAAGCCGACCTGCTCACGCAGCGCACGATCAAGCAGGGCGGCAATAACTATCGTACGGAAAGCTACGGCTATGACAGTCGCAACCGGCTGACGAAATGGGCAAGCTCGGGCGCCAGCCCCACGGACCGTTATGGCAATGTTTTGCTTGCACAGGTCTTCACCTTCGATTCCTTCAACAATGTCACGCAGGTCGTCAGCAGCTTTCCCGACGGACAGAGCAACACGGCCAGTTTCCAGTACAACGATCAGGCAGGGGCGCCCTGCATGTTGTCCAGCTTTTCCAATACCCATCCCACCTATCCCGCCCACAATGGCACGCCGGCGACCGTGTCGTATGCGGGCACCCGGCTCACTGGCGACGGCCTGGGCAATGCGTTCGGTCCGTACGATGAGTTGGGTCGGCTAACGCAGGTCGCCACGCCGGCTGGGACGGCTCACTACGCCTACGATCCGCTCGATCGGCGGCGCAGCCGGGTCGACGGAAGCGGTGCGAGTTATTTCTACTACAAAGGGCGCGCGCTGGTGAACGTCGTGGAGGGCGCCAACGCCACGCGGCTGCTGCGATCGCCGGCGGGAGGCACTGCCCAGTACAGTGACCGGGGAGGCAGCGGTGAAGTGTGGCTGACCGCCAGCGACGCTGCCGGTTCGGTGCTATCGGCCAGCTCGGGCGCGAATCGCGAGGAGTTCGCGTACAGCCCGTACGGCGAGGATCAGGACAAGAACAATGTGACGATATCCGGCTATACCGGCCAATACCGCGATCCTCTATTGCCAGGGTACATGCTGGGTAATGGCTATCGCGCTTACCTGCCGGCGCTGATGCGCTTCGCCCAGGCCGATAGTCCGGCCTATAGCCCCTTCGGCAGGGGCGGGATCAATCCTTACGCGTACTGCGCCGGCGATCCGATCAATCGCTCCGATCCGTCCGGACACTTCTTCCTGACCCATTGGATAAAGCACATCGACCATGACATCGGCAATTTCTTCTCACGGCACGCTCCTTTTATCTCGCGCGCGTTCAACGCAGCGGGGCGGTGGGTGCTGAATTTCACCCAAAAGGGCGGCGTCCTGAGCTTTCTTCCCGACAAGGACAACCCATTGGTGCTAGGCGAAAACTGGTTCTCCGGTGTCATGCGGACCAAGTACTTGCGCTACACCCCGCTTGCTTTCGCCCTGAAAGGAATGAACTGGGCCACCAACGAATTGACCAATGTCATCCACAACACCACCGGACTTTCCGATTCGTGGTCCAAACTGGGCGCGATGGGGATCGAGGCCGGCGTCACGTATGGGGTGGGTGAAGGGGTCGGCGCTGCTGGGGCAATGCTCGGCGAGTCGGGCGCCGCTGGAGAGGAGGCCGCCAGCCAGGCAGGCCTTGGCATGACGGGGAGCAATAGCGCGGGCGACGTCGCGGAGAGCTGGGGTCGTTTCGAAGGCGGTGCGGACAGTTTTGCTTCCAATCTCTCACCCGCGGAGGACGCAGGTGGCGAGTTACTGGATGAGAAGCCGACTCCGCCGCCCCCGGAATATCCGACTGAGCCGTATGAGGAGGAGCGCCTGATAAATGTTGTCTATGACAACGGCAATGTTATTGACCAGCAATGGGAGACCTGGACTTATTACCCTGGCCCCTATCCCATGGCACCGACTGTACCGACCTTTGCGGAGTTTGCGATCGATGAGGGGTTCCTGGGTCTTTTGCCCAGCTACAACTGGGCAGTCAACCTCATGGGATCCGAATATGCGTTGCCTCCCGAAGTGGGAGAGCCGCCACCGGACTACATGCCTTGATCAGTCGTCAAATTGATGCCTATGTCCGCCGCGGACCGTATGAGGGACGCGCCACCCTGATGGTGTGGTGGCGAGGCACGCCTGCTCACTCAAAGGTATGCGAAATCGCCGCACTGCGCCCGGCCGTGACAACCAATGTCTGGTGATAGTCCGGGCCTGCTTTGTTCCGGACGGTGATTGCGTACTTGCCAGGAGGCAGCGTCAGGCGATTAAGCGGCGGGCTGACGCCGTGTGAACGACCGTTGACCAACACCTCGCCCCACGGTCGGATCGAGACCGATACGGTGACCGGGGTCTTGCTGGCCGGCGGCGGTGCGAGCGCTGCCTTGGATCGTTCGTCGCGGCCTGGCTTCGCTTCGGCGGCGGCGGCCGGCAAGGCGGCCGGACCGGCACTCGGGTTTTGCGATTCGGTGGCGGCACGAGCCGTGGCGGGAGACGATGTGACGGCGGGGGATGCCCCCTGGGCCGACGTCGCGGGGGAGGACGTAGCTGGGGCGGAAGTGTCAGGGGACAGCGTCCCGACCGCTGGGGCCGCCGCGGATGGCGGGCTCGACGGACCCATGCCGGAGGAAGGCAACGCTGCCGTATCCGTAGTCGATCCTGTCGCCGGTGTGGCGGGCGGAGTACCGACGCCGGTGGCGTCTGCCGCCGGTGTCGCGGAGTTCGTGGACGGCGGCGAAGTCGCACCTTCGGCGGCGATATCCAGTGGCGCCGTGTCGCGCGCATCCGTGCTGGACGAGGCGATCCCCGCCGCTTCTCCCGGCGGACTGTTGATTGTCCCTGCGGCGGTGCCGGCCGCTGCGTTGCCGGAGGCGCTGTCGGCGGCGCGGGCGACGATGTCGGCTTGCTGGGTCGGCTGGGGTCTCAGCCAGACGTAGACCGTGGCCGCGATGGCGACGATGATGGCCAGGACCATCAACCATGGGGCTCGCTGTTGCGTAGGCGGCTGCTTGCCAGGCGGCACCGGGACGGACGCGGTCTTGCGGGCGTCCCGATCATTTAACTCGTGTGCGGCCGATAGAACCGCCGTGTGCTTTTCCAAGTCCCGCGTTGTCCCCGGGAGGATCTCCGGCTCCCGGTCCAGGCGCGGCGACGCCTCGCGCGATGCAGGCGCCGCGGCAGGGATTGTGGGTGCTGGTGCAGGCTCCGGTGCGGGTGCTGAATTCGACACTGCTGCCCTTGACGCTGCGGCGGCGCCCGCCCCTTGTGCTGCCGCCATGGCCGCGCCCGCCGCCTCTGCTGTCGGTGCCGCCGCCGCTGGGGCTGCGGGCGCCGTCTCTGTTTCCGTTGCCGCTCCCGTCGCCATTGGGCTTACCGCGGCCGGCATCACATCCAGATGCAGCATGCGCGCGAACGCGTCGATCGTCTGCGGGCGCGCGTGGGCGTCCATGGCCAATCCCTGGTCAAGAACGGCACAGAAGGCCTCCTCACCGGGGGCGCAGCGCTGCGCCAGCGGAACGTAATCGTCACGCACGCAGCGCGCCAGCGCGGGCGGAGGCGGCATGGCGGTCAACAGCGCGCACGCCGTGGCGGACAGCGCGTAGATATCCGTCCATGGGCCGCAAGGCGTGTCGGGGTCATCCGTGTATTGCTCGAAGGCCGCATAGCCGTCGCGGTGCAGCGCATACTCGGCGTTGGCCGCCGGCATCAGGGGAGGCGACAGCAGCCGCGCGCGGCCGGACTCGTCCAGGCCGATGGTGGACAGTGAGATGTCCCCGTGCACGGCGCCCGTGCGGTGCAGGTCGGCCAGGGCGGGCGCCAGGTCGGCGAGAATGCGGCGGACACGATCCGGTCCCATACCGCCGGCGGCAGCATGGCCGTCCAGGGTTTCATGGGCGTTCGCGGCACCTGGTTTCATATGCGGCTCCTGGAGCTTGCGTCGTCATGGCCGCCACGCGGGCAGCGAAGAGAAAAGCCGGGAAAACAGCGTGGCGTTCAGCGCGCCGCCATGCACATAGGTTTGCAGCGCCGCGCCGTCGGCCTGGTTGGTCCACCAGTAGCTGGTATGCGAGCTGGGGTTGAAGCAGAAGGGCAGGTCCGGCCACGCCGCCAACGATCGTGTGGCCAGCGGAGCGATCGCGTCGCCGACGCCCGCGTTCAGGATATCCATGATGTCGTTGCCCGATGAGGGCGCCGCCTCCCGCGCCGGGCCGGGCAGGGGCACGTAGAGCAAGGACTTGTCGAACACCTCGGGCGTGCAGCCATGCCGCACCGCCGCAAGCATATTGACCCCGATGGCGCGGTAATACTCGCTGCCGCCCTCCAGCAGGCCGCTGTGATATTCGCCGGCCTGCAGGGGCAGGGCGACGCAAAGCGGATAGCCGCGGCCCACGCGGTCGCGGCTGGGGGCGATGCAGCCCAGTTGCGCGACGCCGGCGCCGGGACCGGCGGGGATGGCGAAGTTCCAGATGGGCGCGCCGGCGAAACCGCGCGCCGCGTGGGCGTCGGCGCTCTGCTTCAAGCCCGCCACCCCGTGCTGCAGCCAGCGGTCCCACCACGCGATCAATTCGCGCGGCAGGCGCCGGTGCACGAAGTCGCCCGACGCCGGCATCTTGCCGTACCAACCCAGGCGTCCACTCAGGTACGCGTTGCCCCTGTCCTGCGTCCACCGGTTATCGGTTCGCTTGTCCATGCCCTATCCGGCTACGTACGGCCCGGGCATGAATAGCCCTGCATCTCGGCCAGGCGGAACGGACTCTTCACGCTGCCGGCCGTGATTTCCAGCACGACCTTGCGTCCGCCGAAGTCAAAGGTGGCGAGCGTCGTCTCGGGCGAGGCGCCACGCCGTAACTGGGCTTTGTCCAGCATCCGGTTCAGCGCCCATGGGCCGGATGTCGTCATGCCGGCGGCCCCGACCTGGGGCGACAGCTCGATGCTGACCTGGTTGGATCCGCGAGGACCCGGCCACTGCACCGTGGTGGCGACCTGCGGGCCGTGCGCGTAGCGTATGGGCTGGCCGTCCACGTCCATCAGGAATTGCGTGATGCCGGCGTCCATTTCCACCGGCCGTATCGAGACGCGGTAGGAAGGCATGGGGTTGCCGGCCGTGAAATAGACATCGCGTATGACGCCAGCCTTCTGGAAGGCATCCAGGTAACCGGATGTCGAGCCCGCCTGGCCATCGATGCCGGGCTTGAAACGCCAGCGTGGCCCCGACACGTCTATCTGGTTCACCAGGTGCTTCTGGAAGAAGTCGTCCATCATGCCGTTGGGCGCGAACAGCCGCGCCATGTCGTTGGGCGCGACGTCGCGCGCCGACTGCGCGGCGAAAGGGTAGCGTCCCGCGATGGACTGCCGGCAGAACAGCCCGATGGTGGCGGAGACGGTGTCGCCCATGCGTTCACGCGCCACGTCGCTGATCTCCCCGGATGCGTTGACCGACAAGGTATCGAGCAGGCCGCGCACGGGACCGGGCATGCGGCCGGCCTCGGCCCGCAGTTTGGTCACCACGTCCGCGCTCGGCGTGGGGCTGGCGCTGCGCAGCGCGGCATCGGCGGCGGTCAGGTAGGTATAGAGCTCGTTGATCAGGCCGGTGGTGGCGGCGATGGGAGGCGCGCCGCCGGCGCCTTCCGGCTGCGTCAGGCGCCGGTAGGGCTCGAAGTGCTGGTCGACCACGCGTTCGAGCTTCTCGTCGCTGGCGTCGCCGCGGATGGCGCCGCCCGGGCCGGTGGGGCCGAACATCTGTTCCAGCGCCTCGCGCGTGCTGCTGACCCGGTCGCGGGCCTGGTCCATCAGCGATCGTTCGTCGGACCCGGTATCGCGCAACAGCGTGGTCTCGCGGGCCACGCCACGCACCAGGCGGGCCAGCGGCGAGTCCGGCGCCGACAGCGTGCGCGCCATCTGGATGTTCTGCAGCAGCGAGGTGCTGGGCGCCAGTTGCAGGTCGTTCAGGTAGGCATCCCATTGCGCGACGTAGTCGTTCATGTACAGCCGCTTGATGTCGACGATCAACTGGCGCCGCGCCGTGTCGTCCAGCAGCCCGGGCGGTGCGATATCCAACACCCAGGCATCGTCGCTGCGCAGCAGTTCGGCCACCCGTTCGACGCGCTTGTTGAAGACGTCCCAGTACCCGCGGTAGCTGTACAGCGCCGGTATGCCCTGCGTCAGCGGCTTGCCGCTCTTGCGCACGAACACCGCGGTCGCCTGCGGCCCGCCCAGGGTGACGGCCGTACTGTCGGGCGTTTCGTCCGTGTTGGCCAGCATGCGACGCAACCGGCTGTAGGCCCGTTGCGCCAGGGTGTAGCGCGCCAGGCGGTCGCGCGCATCCCGCACCAGGTCGTCGTCGCGCGGGAAGGGCGAGGCCAGCACGCGGTCCTGCACGAGGTTGCGCAGGTGCAGCGACATTTGCTCGTACTGGCGCCGCGTATAGCCTTCCGGCAGCGTCTTCTGCATGTCGGAAAGCAGCCAGGCATGCATGAATTCGGCGTCGTAGTGATCGGCCTCGTACAGCATCAGGTAGGCGCGCAGCGCTTCGTACGAGAATTCCAGGTCCGCCGCGGACGCCTTGCGCAGCGCGCCTTCCACGCGCCGCGCCACCTGCGGCAGCAGGGTGCGTTCCAGGGTATCGCGGTATATGCCCTGCGCGGCCGATTCCATCTTGCGGCCCTGGTACAGGCCGAAGCGGTAGCGCAGCGGCGGATCGTCCAGTTCGAAGCGGGCGTCGCGCGGCAGGAACCACAGCGCGTCCAGGAAGGGCATCAGGCCCAGCACGTCGCCGGCGCGCGTGATCTTGATGTCGCGGCCCAGCTTTTCCACGGTGGGCACGCGGCGGGCGACTTCGTCGATATAGCCGGCGTTGTTGCGATAGCTGATGACCCAGCCTGTCGCCAGGACCAGGAAGGCAACGGTGATGGCGCCGTAGCCGGCCCAGTGCAGTTGCCGGTAGCGGCGCTCCCAGCGCAGGTTGCGTCCGGCCAGGCCGGCCTCGCGGAAGATCACGTCCTGCAGCAGGTTCTTCAGGAAATAGCTGCGGCCCTCGCCCGGGGCGGGCGGGCTGGCCGGCGGGGCGGCCGCGCCGTCGATGCGCAGGTAGCGCTTCAGGTGCCCGGTGACCTGGTCGAAAGTCTCCCCGCCTTGCGTGCCGCTGGTGAAGTAGACGCCGCGCGGCAGCAGCCGCGCTTCGAACTTCGACGAGGCGAACACATCGCTCAGGAAATGCCCCAGCATGGCCTGCAAGCCGGCGAACTGCTGCGGGAGCATATAGGCAAGGGCGCGCCGGGCCGGGTCGGTTTCCGCGGCCAGCACTTCGGGCAAGGCGTCGTCCAGCCGCCGCTGCAGCAGGCGGTACTCGGCGTGGAAGGCTTCGTACAGGTCGAAGTCCGGTTCCTGGGTGCGTGCATAGGGCAGGGTGAAACCCCACACCTGCGCCAGATCGTCCCGGCTGAACGAAGCGAAGTATTCCTCGAAGCCCGACAGCAGGTCGGTCTTGGTGATCAGTACATAGACGGGAAACTGGATACCCAGTTGCTCGCGCAATTCCTGCAGGCGGCGCCGCAGCACGGCCGCGTGCTGCACGCGCTCGGCGTCCGAGGCGCCCAGCAGGTCCTCCACGCTGATCGTCAGCATGGCGCCGTTGATGGGCTGGCGGCCGCGGTACCTGGACAGCAGGCCGAGGAAACCCTTCCATTCATCTTCGTCGCCGGTGGGATCGCTCTCGTGGGTGGTATAGCGGCCGGCAGTGTCCAGGAGCACGGCATCGTCGGTGAACCACCAATCGCAATTGCGCGTGCCGCCCACGCCGCGCAGCGCCACCTTGCCGAAGCGGTCGGCCAGCGGAAAGTTCAGGCCCGAGTTCGCCAGCGCGGTGGTCTTGCCCGCGCCCGGCGCGCCGATGATCACATACCACGGCAGCTGGTACAGGTACTGGCGCGTATAGCGGTGCAGGCCGAAGCGGCCGCCGCCCTCGGCGAAGCGCCGCTTGCGCAGCAGCTCCACTGCTTCGTCGAAACGTTCCTCCAACTGGCGCAACTGGTCCTTGTCCGTTTCGCGCGCCGGCGCCGCGGCCTGCGGACGGGCGGGCCGTCGCAACTGCCCCAGCAGTTGCGCGTTCAGGCGTCCTTCGCGCCATTTACGCCACAGCAGGCGCAGCAGCCAGACGCCGAACAAGGCGCCGATGACGATCAGGCGCACGGTTTCGCTTTCCAGCGGACGCGTGGTGCCGATCGCCAGGATGGGACCGATGATCCAGACCAGCACGGCCAGCGCGACCACGCCGAGGAAGTTCCACAAGCTACGGCTGAAGAGGAAACCGAACATCCGGTAGAAGAAGCTGGACATCATGGCTGCGCGCCCTCGAGCGTGGTTTCGCGCGGCACCGGCGGCACCATCAAGGTGATTTCCACGCGCCGGTTCAGCGCCCGCCCGGCCGGCGTATCGTTGGGCGCCATGGGATCGGCCTCGCCGCGGCCTTCGGCGCGTACGCGGTCGGGCTGGCCCAGCCGCTGTTCCAGGATGTTCTTCACCGTATCGGCGCGCGCCTGCGACAGGTGCCAGTTGGAGGGGTAACGGGCGCTGCGCATGGGGACATCGTCGGTGTAGCCGCGGACCAGGATGGTGCCGTGCGTTTCGCGCAGCGCGTCGGCCACCCGCGACAGCACCGGTATGTACGGGCCGCGCACTTCCGCGGCGCCGGACTCGAAGGCGCCGTCGCCGCGCAGCACCACCACGCTGCGGTCCACTTCATCGCGCACCGTGACCAGGCGGTCGCGGATCTCGGGCGCCAGGAATACCGCCAGCCGCGGCGCCGGCGCGGGACGCGGCTGCGCGGGCATGGCGATCTGCACGGTGGGCGGCTTCAGCGCGCTCACGGCGGTGAAGACGGCGTCGGACTGCCCGCCCAGGCGCCAGCTCAGCAGCGAAAACACCGCCAGCGCCAGCACGGCCGCCAGCGCGCCGTAGGCCCATAGCGGCACGGGCAGTCGCCGCATCGGCAATTGCGCCGGCGCGTCGCGCCAGTGGGGCGACAGTTCGCGGGGATACTCGCCACGCGCCGTGCGCAGGATGCGCAGCAGGCGCTGGCGCAGGGTCTCCAGTTGCGAGCGCCCGTTGTCCACCACGCGGTAGCGGCCTTCGAAGCCCAGCAGCAGGCAGTAATAGAGCAGCTCCAGCAGGTCCAGGTGCTGGGTCGGGTTCTGCGACAGCCGATTCAGCAGTTGGAAGAACTTCTCGCCGCCCCAGGTTTCGTTATGGAAGGTCACCAGCAGGCTGTGCGCAGACCACACGCCGTTGCCGCCCCACGGCGTCAGCGCCGCCGCTTCGTCCAGCGCCGTGCACAGGCAATAGCGCGCGCCAAGGATGGTTTCGTTCGGTATGCCGGCCTGCTGCGCGCGCAGTTCGAACTGGCGGATCTCGTCCAGCAGGTGTTCGCGCAGCATGGCCGGCGAGGGGTGGCCGGCCGTGGCGCGGATCTGCGGGATCAGGTCGAGCAATGGATTGGCCGCGGCGACCAGGGGATTGGAGCCGCTGATGACATACTCGTGCGGCCGCAACCGGCTGGATGCCGGGGCCCCGGTATCCGCCGGGCTGCCCAGGGGGCCGGGCAGGGCGCTGTCCGATGCGTGCATGGGTGTCGTCTCCTACCGGGCTCAGTCGCGCAGCGCCCAGAACTCCATCGTCAGGCCGGGGAACTCGCCGGCCAGGTGCAAGGCCAGCGCGCCGCTGCGTTCCAGCTGCTTCCAGAAGTCGCCGTTCTTGTCGAGCTCGAAATACACATGGCCCGCGCTGTAGGGAATCTGCCGCGGCGCGACGGGCAGGGCGCGCACCGCGACGCCGGGCAACTGCAGGTGCACCAGATCGCGGATCTTTTCCACGGGACCGATCTTGACCTGGGCCGGGAAGCGGGTACGCACGGTGTCAGACGGGATGTCGGCGCGCACGGCCAGCACGAAGCCGGCGTTGCGCAGCAGCTCCAGGTCCGGCACCTGGGCGACGCGCACGCCCTGGCCGCGGTCCTGCAGGGGAATCTGCAGCGCGCGCTGTTCGAGCACCGCCGACAGGGACCGGCGCAGTTCGTCCATCAGCGGCGTGAAGGTGGCCTGCAGGTCGTCGTGCGCGTAGTCCGGCAGCGCCTGCGGGCGCCTGGACGGCGACGTGTAGGTGGCGAGGTCACAGGCCAGCATCAGCCAGTCATGGAACAGGCGCTCGGGATGCACGCCGGCCATCTGCCGGCCGTGCCATAGCGCGCCCAGGTAGCGGTTCACGGTCTCCAGCAGCATGAAGTCGGAGACCTCGGCCACCCCGCCACGGCCCGGCTGCGACAGGCGCCGGGCCAGCGCCTCGCTGCGCGCGTCGAGCAGGCCATACAGCTCCTGCACATAGCCGTTCAGCACGGGGTGCGCGCCCGCGGCCAGCCATGGCGGGATATAGCCGTCGTCCAGCACCACCCGGTTGTCCGCCCGGCGCTCCACGATGCGAGCCACGCCCAGTCCCAGCCACTCGTCGGTCAGCTCGCTTTCCAGCATCAGGCGCAGGCGCAGCCGGCCCACCTGCAGTAGGGCCGGCTCCAGGCCCATCGCGCCGCTGTCTTCCACTTCGGTTTCCTGCACCAGGTAGCGCGCCAGCGCCGACGCTTCGTCCTCATAGGCGGTGTCGCCCGCCCCGGCCCGCACGCGCGGCAGCGCCAGCATGACGCGCGAGCCGGCGGCATGCCCCGGAACTTCCAGGGCCGGGGGCGCCTCGTCCGGCTGCCAGAATTCGAAGGGCGTGCCGTCCGGCAGGACGCCGCGCGCCTCGCTCAAGGCCAGTTTGCCCAGCGCCAGCGCGTCGCGGTCCAGGGACAGGTGGACGAAGCCCCAGAAGAAGGCCTGCGCGGCCGACGCGCGCTGCTGGATCGCATGTTCGACGTAGCGTTCGAACTGCTGGAAATGCTGGGGACGCAGGAACATCCCCTCGGACCAGATGACTTTGTTGCGCTGTGGCATGACGTGTTGTTCAGGTGGATTGCATGGCGGTACGGCGGCGGCGGGCCGGTGCGGGTCTCAGAAGGGCCACCACGAGCGGTCCCGGTCCGTTTCCGCCAGGCCCCTGCGGCCGACGGCAACGTGGACGTTCTCCGCATTCGGGGAAAACTGCCAGACCTTGTAGATGTTGGTGTTCTGCGGTTCCGGCAGCGGCACGACCAGGCGCCAGCGGCTGTGTTCCAGGTCGCGATAACCCGCGACGATGCCGATGGCGCGCGCCTCCGGGTTGCCCGGCCGCTGCACCACCTGCGTCTGTCCCGGCTTCAGGATGACCTGGTCGGTATTCAGCAGGTCCTTGCCCAGCGCCGCCTGCGCGTCGGCCTGCAGGGAAAAGTAATCGCGCGACTCGAAGGTGCCGGGGGATTTCAGTTCGTACATGGTGACCTGGATGGGCGAAGGCCGGCCGCTGCTGTCGGGGTTGACCTGCGCGTCGGCGCTGAAGGCGATCGCATAGGGGATGGGAACCTGCCGGGCCGTGGACGAGCAACCGCCCAACAGCGTCGCGCCGAGCAGGCACGGCAGCAATGCGGACACGCAGGCGCGGGCGGCGCCGCGCATGCCGGACCGCGATGTCCGGGTCGTCGTCATACCGGTCCTCCTTCGGGACGTCATGTCGCGAACCAGGCCGGCCATGTCAGCCTGCCCCGACGGCCGCCTGGGCGCGCTGGAACGCCGGGCCCCATTGCGGATGGCCGGCCTCGTTGGGCGCCAGCGCGAATGACGGCTGGATGCGCAGGATGCGGACGAAGCCGTCCTGGCACAAGGCAAGGTGGTCGGTGACGCAGTAGCTGAAGGACTGCAGCTTGAGCGCTTCCACGCGTTCGGCGCGCGGCGCGCCGGCCAGCGCGCTCGACGTGGCCACCGTGCGGATGACGCTGCCGTAATCGCCCGCCGCGTAGGCGGTGCGCACGCCCTGCAAGGCCTGCCGCGCGGCCTCGTCCTGCGCGGAGGCGCAGCCGCCCAGCACCGCGGCGGCCATCAGTAAGGGAAGGAATGACTGCTTCATGATGCGTACTCGTAGCTGAATTCCCCGTCTGCCACGCCCAGCGTGACGGAACGGATGCGGTGATCCTGCGTGGATGCGGTCAGCAAGGCGCGGCCGATATGGGGCAGCACCGTGTTGGTGAGAATGGCGTCGACCATGCGCGCGCCCGATTCGACTTCGGTGCAGCGCGCCGCCACCAATGCCGTCGCCTCCGGCCGCACGGTCAGCGCGATGCCATGGTTGTCCTGCAGGCGCTGCCGAATGCGGGCGACGTGCAGGTCCACCACGCCGGCCAGCATTGCGTCGCCCAAGGGCAGGTAGGGCACCACGACCAGCCTTCCCAGCAACGCGGCGGGAAAGACCTGGCGCAGCGGTTCGCGCAAGGCCGCGGCCAGGCCATCGGGTTCCGGCGCCAGGGCGGGATCGCGGCACAGGCGGGCCAGCAGGTCCGCGCCGACGTTGGAGGTCAGCAGGATGATGGTGTTGCGGAAATCGATGTGGCGGCCTTCGCCGTCCTCCATCCAGCCTTTGTCGAAGACCTGGAAGAAAATCTCGTGCACGTCGGCGTGGGCCTTTTCGATTTCATCCAGCAACACCACGCTGTACGGACGCCGCCGCACCGCCTCGGTCAGCACCCCACCCTCGCCGTAGCCCACGTAGCCCGGCGGCGCGCCCTTGAGCGTAGACACCGTGTGCGGTTCCTGGAACTCGCTCATATTGATGGAGATCAGGTTCTGCTCGCCGCCGTACAGGGTTTCGGCCAGCGCCAGCGCGGTCTCCGTCTTGCCGACGCCGCTGGGGCCGCACAGCAGGAACACGCCCACCGGCTTGTCCGGATCGGTCAGCCGCGCGCGCGAGGTCTGGATACGCCGGGCCAGCGTTTCCAGCGCATGACGCTGGCCGATCACCCGCTTCTCCAGGACATCGGCCAGGCCCAGTACGGCGCGTGCCTCGTCGCGCACCATGCGGCCCACCGGAATGCCGGTCCAGTCGGCCACCACGGCGGCCACTGCGGCGGCGCCGACGGCGGGATGCACCATCGGCGTCTCGCCCTGGGCTTGCGCCAGCGCCTGCTGCGCGTCCACCCGCCGGGCCCGCAGCGCCGCGGCCTGCGCCGTCGGCAGGTCGGCGCGCTCCAGCGCCTCGGTCAGCTCCAGCACCTGCGCGGCCAGCCGCTGCTCGGTTTCCCAGCGTGCCGCAAGCGTGGCTTCTTCCGCGCGTGCCTGACGCAGCTGTCCCACCAGCGCCTGCGCGCGGTCCGCGGGCGCGAGCCCCAGCCGGGCTTCGCGATCGGCGATGTCGCGTTCGATCTCCAGGGCGCGGATACGGCGGTGCGTGTCCTCCAGCACGGGGGGGACGGCGTGCTGGCTGACCGCGACACGGGCACAGGCCGTATCCAGCAGCGCCACCGCCTTGTCGGGCAACTGGCGCGCAGGGATGTAGCGGTGCGAAAGCTTCACGGCGGCTTCGATGGCCTCGTCCAGCAGCAGCACCCGATGGTGCCGCGCCAGGGTATCGGCCAGGCCGCGCAGCATGCCGAGCGCGCGCGTTTCGTCCGGCTCGTGCACCTGCACGACCTGGAAGCGCCGCGTCAGTGCGGGGTCTTTCTCGATGTACTTCTTGTACTCCGACCAGGTGGTGGCGCCGATGGTGCGCAGTTGTCCGCGCGCCAGCGCCGGCTTCAGCAGGTTGGCGGCGTCGCCCGTGCCGGCGGCGCCGCCGGCCCCCACCAGGGTGTGGATTTCGTCGATGAAAAGCACGATCGGCTTTTCGCTGGCCTGCACCGCGTCGATGATGGCACGCAGCCGCTGCTCGAATTCGCCCTTTACCCCTGCGCCGGCCTGCAGCAGGCCCAGGTCCAGCAGATACAGCGAAACCCCGCGCAGCGCGGGCGGCACGTCGCCGGCGGCCAGGCGCAGGGCCAGCCCCTCGGCCACCGCCGTCTTGCCCACCCCGGCCTCGCCAGCCAGCAGCGGGTTGTTCTGGCGCCGCCGCATCAGGATATCGACGATCTGGCGGATCTCTTCGTCGCGGCCGGACACGGGATCGACCTGGCCGGCGGCCGCGCGCGCGGTCAGGTCCACGGCATAGCGCGCCAGCGCGTTGGCGCCGGCGGACGACGGCCCGGCATCGGCAGCGCCGGTGGACGGGACGGCGTCGTCCATCGCGTCCTCCGGCGAACCGCGCACGATCTGGTCCAGGTCCTCCAGCAGCACATCGGGCACGATGCGGGCGAATTGCCCCGACATGCCCAGCAGTACATTGCGCAAGGCATAGGTTTTGACCAGCGCCAGCAGCAGGTCGCCGCCGCGTATCCGGGCGCGGCCGTAGCGCAGCGAAGCCAGGATCCAGGCGCGCTCCACCGCATGATCGATATGCTCGGAAAGATCGGCGACCGAGCCGGCGCCGCGCGGCAACTGCTCCAGCGCCCCCGCGATGTCGGCCTCCAGGCGCGCCGCGTCCATCTCGAAGCGGCGCACGATGCGATGCAGGTCGCCATCCTGGTGATGAAGCAGCTGGTGCACCCAGTGCACCAGTTCCACATAGGGATTGCCTCGCAGCTTGCAGAACGCGGTGGCGTTGTCCAGGCTGCGATAGAGCAGGGTGTCGAGCTTGCCGAAGAGGTCGAGGCGGCCGATGTCGGACATAGAGGGTCTTTGCGTGGAGGGCAGCGGGCGTTCAGTCGGCGGGGGCGCAATGCAGGGACAGCGCGATGGGGCGATCGCCGACCAGGCGTGTATCGCTGGCCAGCGTCAGCGTGCGCGTGCCGGACGACGTGGCGCCGAAGCGCCCCTGTTGCAGCGCGCTGCGCCGTCCGCCTTCCAGCACGACCTCGGCGCGGTAGTCCAGCATGGCCGACGTGCAGCCGCATGCGCCCACGGGCTTGTTCACGTCCAGGGCGATGTCCTGCAGCAGCATGCCGCCGGTCGTCGTGCGCAGGCCGGGCCGGATCGCAAGGCAGGCCTGCAGCGGGTTGTCGAGCGTCAGCGGCGCGACCGGCGCGGCATGGGCGGACCCGGGGGCCAGGGCCACCAGCGCCGCCAGGGTGGCCAGCGCCGCAGGGATCGGGGCCTTATTGGACACGTGTGCCTCCATAGGTGGTGCGGCCGGCTACGTACTCCACCTTCAGGATCATGGATACGCGCTGGCTGCTGCGCACGTAGGTGCGCAGCAAGGGGAAGATGCGGCCCTCGACCTCGATGCAGCCGTGGCTGTAGCCCTTGATCGAATCGTGCAGGTAGAAGCCGCCGCGCGCCGGTGTGCACCGGTTGCGTGTCGCCGCGTCCGCGGGCTCCATGCGAGCGCGGTTCCAGCCCCAGTTGGCCCAATACGGTTCGCACTCGCCGGCGGCGGTACCGCGCGGAATCGCCTGCACGCCCCAGGCGGGCTTCAGCGCGCACACATCGCGGCCGTCGTCCTGCGCCGGCCCGCGGTCGGCCAGCAGCACCTTGTAGTAGCCCGGCGGAATGGGGCCGCCGTCGCTGATGCAGAACTGGTCGGGCGTCTGGTGTCCCGGCATGCCGCTGCTGGCGCGGAATTTGCCATGGCCCGGCCAGTCCAGCAGCTGGCCGTCATAGAACATGTCGTGCTTCACTGCGTCGTCTCCTCGGTGGGCGGTTGGGGGGCGGTGGGAACGCGGCGCGCGATGCGCGCGCGGCTTTCGTAGTCGAGCAGCAGGTCGCCGGCATCGCCCTGCGCCGGACGGCGCAGGCCCAGCCATGTCGCCAGCCCGAGCGGTTGGCGGGCGCCCAGGCTTACGCCGCCGGCCTCGCGCCGGTGCAACATGGGCCGCACGTCCCAGGCGAACTCCACGCCGATGTAATGCCGCACCCAATGCATCAGCTGCAGCGCCCGCTTGCCGCCCGGCAGGAAGGCGCCATACGCGGCGCGGTCCATGGGCCCGAGTTCGATGCGGAACTTGTGCTGTACATCGCGCACGGCCGCGCCCAGGACGGTGTCGCGTCCCAATCCCATGGGACTGCCCAGCGCCAGGCGCTGCGCGGGCTCCAGTCGTATCCACTGCGGCACGAACTCGTCGATGCGCACCGGCACCTGGAAATAGCCTTGCAGGATGTGCTTCAGGCCTTCCGGGTTGCGCGTCTGCCGCAGCAGATGGCCCGCCATGAAGTATTTGGCGTGGTCGCCGACCGTATCGCGCCGCCGCATCGATGGCAGGCCCATATGCAGCAGGCTGGCGACATAGCGGGTATAGCCTTCGTCGCCGCGATCCAGGCTGACGGTACTCTGGGCGTCGGCCCAGGCTCGGTAGAACAGCAGGATGAGCCGGTGATGGAAGATGTCGGCGAACGCGGACAAAGTGCGGTCGCGGTAATGGTGCATGCGCTCGCGCGCATGCTCGGTCAGGTGCAGCGGCAGCGGGCCGTTCGGACCGAACAGGCCGAAGCTGTAGATGGACAGCTCCGGCGGCCGGCCCGGTTGCGCCGCGCGTGCAGCGGCCAGGGTCGAGGGCGCGAACGCCATCGAGGGCTCCTGGCGCAGGCGCACCGGCTCGTTGCGGGGCAGGGTGTCGCGTCCCAGCGGCGCGCGGCCGCCAGCGCGCGCATCGATCCAACGCAGCGTATTGAACAGGTCGTGCGCGTAGGGCGCATCTTCCAGGCCGCGCCAGAACTCCGCGGGCAGCGCGGGAGACCGCCGCTGTGCCACCGCGCTAGCCCATGTGGATCTGCTTGGCATCGACCTTCACCAGTTCGTGGCCGGTGACCAGGGTGTACTCGCCATGCAGGCGAACGGCCTGCTCGGCCTCGTAGTCCAGCGTGCCGGCGCGTACCTGTTCCACCTCCTGGATGGTGCGGAAGCTCAGCCGGCTGATCGTCGACAGGCGGTCGAGTACCGCCTCGCAGGCCTTGCCGATCAGGCGCGTCATGCCGACCGTGGCCTGGACCTCGGTCGCCACGTAGCGCATGCGATCCGTAACGCAGCGAGCGTCACTCGCTTGCAGCGAGAAGGCGGCAGTCTCCACGCGCACGGCGTCCTGTCCGCGCAGGGTCACTGCGCGGGGACTTTCCAGCGCCACGTCGCCGTCGGCCGAGCCCATGACCACATCGCCCGCCATCTCCAGCCGCGTGTGGCGCGGATCCGCCTGTTCGGTCACGGCGATCAGGTAGACGCGGCTGGGATCGGGCCCGCTGATCAGCACCTCGTCGCCTTGCGCCGGCACGAGCAGGCAGCTGGCGGCGCGGCGAGCGTGCCAGGCACGGCCATCGCATTCGACCCGATAGCGGCCGTCCTGCTCGCGGCCCGACACGCGCCCGAGCAAATGGACAGGATCGTAGACGGGGTGGGGGCGGGCTGCCGTGGCGGTCTTCATCTTGGGATTCCTCTCATGGGTATGGGCGCCTATACCGCCGGGCGGTCGCCCATGCGCGGTTTCCAGCGGGCGATCTCGCCGCGTTGCAGCGTGGACAGGACCAGCTCGGACATCATGTTGATCGACACGTGGCGGGCGAAGAACTTTTCCAGTACGGCGCCGAAGAGATAGGGACTGATGCCGGAGAAAGCGCCTTCGTCGACCTCCAGCGCGATGCGCACGCCGCGGCCGTAGACGATGGGGCCGGGCGTGGGCAGCCGGTGATGCACGGGCGTCGCGCGCACGTGGCGCACGCCGGCGATATGCTTGCGCACCGCCGGGTCGGCCAGGTTGCCGTAGATCGTCAGCATCTCGCGCAGCGTCTGCGCGCCGGCTTCGGTGTCCAGGTCGGTCAGGCTCAGGTAGTTCAGCCCCAGGTGGCTGATCAGGTGCCAGGTGGCGGCGTCTTCGGCCAGCGCGGGATGCGGCCGCGTCGGGCCATGCAGCACCTTGACCGCACTGACGGGGGCGGACACGCGCAAGGTCAGGTCGGTCGGCGTGCCCAGCGGCAGCAGGACCGCCAGGTCACGGTTGGTGCACAGCGTTTCCAGCGTCAGGTGGCGCAGCTGTCCGGAAAACGGGGCCTCGCGGCGGTCCACCAGCGACAGGTAGACCTCGCTGCCGGTGTAGCCGGTGCGCGTGCCGTTGCGGCGTGCGGCGTCGGAGATCAGCCGCGGTTCGCGCCGCATGGAGTAGTACGCCCCGTAGTCGTCGGGATCGCTGAAGACCGAGCCGTAGAAAGGGCGGAACTCCTGCTCCGGACGCTCCGCCGAGGCGTGGCCGGTAACGCGGGTGAGGCTGAATACTTCGTAGTCCAGCGGACGCGTGCGGTCCACCACGACGTGGTATTCCGAGGTGCGCGGCGTGATCGCGACGCGGTCGGCGCGCTTGGGGAACAGGTTGATCACCGGCGCGCAATGCAGGGGCAGGTTGTCGGCGGCGATGGCGCCTTCCAGTTCCGGCGCCGCAGCCGAGAACAGCAGGGTCAGCTCGAAGGCGCGCGTCTCGCGGCGTGTGCCGGATTCGACCGGCGTGCGCAGCCCGCGCTTCAGCCCATTGAGGCTGAAGAACAGGTAGCGGCGCGGGAAGGCGAAGTACTCCTGCAGCAGCCGGTATCCCTGGAACACCCGCGTGTCGGCCGGCAGCAAGGCCTGGTCGTCGTCGAAGCCTTCATGCCGCACGGCGCTGGCCGGCATGGCGTTGATCCAGGCCACGGGGCGGGTGCTGTCGTGGCCGAGCACGGCCAAGGTATGGCCCATGATGACCTCCAGCAGGCGCTGCATCTGCAGGTCCTGGCCGTTCAGGTAGAACGTCAACTGGTCCAGGTCCAGGTCTTCCAGGCGCGCGCCGCCTGCTACTTCCAGCCGTATGCGCAGGGCGCTCAGCACGCCACGCCCGCGGCCACCCAGGCCCAGGCGCGCCAGTGGCAGGTCGGGAGGCGGCGGGCCGAACGACGCGTCCACCACGCGCAACGGCCACAGCTTGACGCGGTGTCCGGTCATGAACTCGGCCGGCGTCTGCTCGCCGCGCGGGACCTTGCCGCGCAGCAGGGTGCCGCGCGGCAGTTCGAAGCCGCCGGCCAGCGTGCCTTCGTTCATGCTGGGGTCGAAGCGCACGACCGCCATGGCCGGCGTGGGCGCCAGATAGTTGGGATAGACGACTTCAAGCAGCCGCTGCGAAAAGCGCGGGAATTCGGCATCCATCTTCATGTGGATGCGCGCCGTCAGGAAGCTGAAGCCTTCCAGCAGGCGTTCGACATAGGGGTCCGCGACCTCCGTCGCGTGCATGCCCAACCGGCCCGCGACCTTGGGATAGTGCTGCGCGAACTCCGCCCCCAGTTCGCGCAGGTAGACGAGTTCGCGGTTGTAGTAGTCCAGCAGCCGCGTATCCATCAATAGCCCCCCAGGTCGCGCAGGTCCATATGGCCGCTCTCCAGGTCGATATCGGTACGGAACAGGAATTCCAGGGGATGCGGCACGCACCACAACATGCCCTTGATTTCGAGGCTCAGCACGTTGTGATGTTCCAGCGTGCCGGTATCCGTGACGCAGCGCACTTCGACCGAAGAGTCCAGGATGCGCGGCTCGAAGGCCGCGATGGCGCAGCGGATCGAGTCCTCGACGTCTATCCAGTCGATCTCCGACATGCGCTTGCCGGCCATCGCGTGCACGCCGAAGTTCACCACCGATCCGCTGGCGCGGGGATAGGGCGACAGGTCGTCGGTGGTTTCCAGGTTGACGGTGTTCAACAGCCAGCGTAGGTCGCGCAGCACGACCTCGCGCAGTTGCGCGTGGGTCAGCATGGAGGACTCGCGCGGTTCCTCGCGCTTGTTGGGCTCGTCATCCATCAGGCGGTCCAGCAGCGAAGGCTGCAGGCGGTCGCGGGCCGCGCGCTCGCCGCGCGGCAAGGGCTCCCAAGCGGGGACGGCGGCGCGATCGGCGGCGCCCATCAGTCGTGCTCCAGGACCCGTGTATCGAGCAGGGGGTGTTCGCCCTGGTCGGTGATCCATGTTTTCTGGCCCACGCCCGCGTAGCTGTCGCCGTGCAGCGGCACCCACTCCGTGACCCGGCCGAGCTTGACGCTGTCCGCCTGGTCGGCGAAGCGCTGGCCGCGCCCGGCCGGATAGCGCGCAGGAATCAAGCCATGCAGCACCCGGCCGTCGGCCAGCGTGATTTCCGCCTGTGCCCAGAGCAGGTCGCACAGGCCTTCGGGAGGCAGCAGGCGCGCCGCGCGCACATAGGAAAACGGCAACCACGCGTAGTGCTCGCCGGCGATGAACTCAAAGACCGGACCCAGCCGGCTGTCGCCATCGCCGATCCACTGGAAGGCTTGCGGCGCCGGCGAGGTGCCGGTGTGCAGGACGCCGGCCTTTGCGTCGGCCTCCTCCAGGGCGGCTGCGCGCAGGGCCGCCGATTCCGCAGGCGCGGTCGCGTCCTGGCGCAAGGCTTGCAACAGCATGTCGGCCCAGGGCGGCCGGGGACCGGGGAAAAAAGGCTCCGCCATGTCACCGGCGAGCACGGCTTCACGTCGACGTTCCGCCCCCATGGCGCGGTCGTACATCAGCGCCATGGGCGCGGCCTGCGGGTTGAGTTCCGCGCACAGCCGCAGTTGTTCGCCCGCCCGCTCCCATTCGGCGTCGGCGGCCAGCAACTGGAACAGTTGCGCGCGCAGGTCCGCGTCGCCGGGATGGCGGCGAATCTGCGCGGCGACCGTGTCCCGATGCCCGGACAGGCTGCCTTCCTGCAACGTGACGGCGGTCCTGGGCATGGGATCAGCCAACCTCCTTGTTCTGCTTGATGTCCCAGGCCACCAGCGTTTCGGCGCCCTTGCCGCCCTTGTCGGTCTGCTCCCAGTACTGCTGCTTGACCTTGGCGGCCTGGAAGGCATAGTTCACCAGCACGCCCGATTCCGATCCGCCGTCGCCGGACATCTGGACCGAGGACACCAGCACGTCCTCCAGCGTGATCTTGGAGTATTCGACCTGCGCGCCGCCCGCCTTGCACATCGACAGTTCGACCTTGCTCAGGTGCTTGCCGCTAGCACAATGCTTCATCACCGCGGGCGACGCCTTGTCGATGCGCGCCACGACATGCAGGTCGTTGAAGCTGGCCTTGCCGGCGCCCAATCCGCCGCCGCTGGCCATGTTGCCCGGTTGCGTGGCGCCCCACGAAAACGACAGGACGTCGCTCCAGTCCTTGTGGTTCGCGTCTTTCGACTCGCCATTGGCTCCGTCGATCTTCATGAAAATGTCAACAGCCACTTCCCTCTCCTAGTCAGATTCCAGTGAAAGTCCTGCTTGGATGAACAGCCAGCCAGCCGCGCGGCGCAAAACCCCGCGGATGCCTGTCCTTGCGTGTGCCCTGGCCGGGCGCTAGCCCTCGTTCTGCTTGAGCGACGGCAGCTTGGAGACGAGCCGCAGCGACACGGTCAGCCCTTCGAGCTGGTAGTGCGGCCGCAGGAAAAACTTGGCGGAGTAATACCCGGGGTTGTCCTCGATCTCCTGTACCTGCACCTCGGCGGCGGCCAGCGGCTTGCGCGCCTTGGTTTCCTGGGAGGAGTTCACCGGGTCGCCGTCGACATAGTTCATGATCCAGTCGTTCAGCCAGCGCTCCATGTCGTTGCGCTCGCGGAAGGAACCGATCTTGTCGCGCACGATGCACTTCAGGTAATGCGCGAAGCGGCAGCAGGCGAACAGATAGGGCAGGCGCGCGGACAGCTTGGCGTTGGCGGCCGCGTCGGCGTCGTAGTAGTCCTGCGGCTTCTGCAGGGACTGGGCGCCGATGAAGGCCGCGAAGTCGGAGTTCTTGCGGTGCACCAGCGGCATGAAGCCGTTCTTGGCCAGTTCAGCCTCGCGACGGTCGCTGATGGCGATTTCCGTCGGGCACTTCATGTCCACGCCGCCGTCGTCGGTGGGGAAGGTGTGGCAAGGCAGGTTCTCCACCGCGCCGCCCGACTCCACGCCGCGTATGGACGTACACCAGCCGTACAGCTTGAACGAGCGGTTGATGTTGGCCGCCATGGCATAGGCGGAATTGGCCCAGGTATAGCGGTCGTGGCTGGCGCCGTCGGTGTCTTCCTCGAAGTCGAAATCGTCGACGGGATTGGTGCGCGCGCCGTAGGGCAGGCGGGCCAGGAAGCGCGGCATGGCCAGGCCGATATAGCGCGCGTCTTCCGATTCGCGCAGGCTGCGCCAGGCGGCGTATTCGGTATTGGTGAAGATCTTGGTCAGGTCGCGCGGATTGGCCAGCTCCTGCCACGAATCCATCTGCATGACATTGGGCGACGCTCCCGCAATGAACGGACAGTGCGCCGCCGCGGAGATGCGGGCCATCTCGCCCAGCAGTTCGACGTCCGGCGGGCTGTGGTCGAAGTAGTAGTCGCCGACCAGGCAGCCGACCGGCTCGCCGCCGAACTGGCCGTACTCTTCCTCGTAGACGCGCTTGAAGATCGGGCTCTGGTCCCAGCCCACGCCCTTGTGGCGCTTGAGCGTGCGGCCCAGCTCCTGCTTGGAGATGCACATCACGCGGATCTTCAGCAGCTCGTCGGTCTCGGTGTTCGATACCAGGTAATGCAATCCGCGCCACGCGCCTTCCAGTTGCTGGAAGTCCGCCTGGTGCATGATGACGTTGATCTGCTCGGACATCTTGCGGTCGATCTCCGCGATGATGGCCTGGATGGTTCGGTAGGCGTCCGAGGAAAGCCCCACCCCGCTGTTCTGCAGCGCCTGGTGGGCCAGGGTGCGTACCGCGTGCTCCACCGCCTCGCGCGCCTGCTCGGTCTTGGGCTTGAACTCCTTCTTCAGCAGGGCGGACAGGTCGTCCGCTTCCAGTGCCGGGTCGGCGCGGTTGTCGGCGCGTTGGGCCATCGCAGTCATGGCGTTCTCCATGGTGTGTCAGTTGGCGCCGGCCGCGGGCGCGGCGTCATCGGCATCGGATGCGCGATCCGCCGGCTTGGGCGCGGCGGCCAGCGCGTTCAGCAGCGCCGGGTTTTCCAGCACCTTGCCGATCAGTTCCTCCGCGCCGGTCTTGCCGTCCATGTAGGTCAGCAGGTTGGCCAGTTGCGTGCGCGCGCTGAGCAGTTCGTTCAGCGGACCCACCTTGCGCGCCACCGTGGCGGGGGAAAAGTCGTCGATGCTCTCGAACGTAATGTCCACGCTCAGGTTGCCCTCGCCGGTCAGGGTGTTGGGCACCTGGTAGGCGACGCGCGGACGGATGGACTTCATGCGTTCGTCGAAGTTGTCGATGTCGATGTTGAGGAACTTGCGTTCGCCGATATCCGGCTGCGGCGAGTCGGAACGGCCTGCCAGGTCGGCCAGCACGCCCATCACGAACGGCAACTGGACCTTGCGCTCGGCGCCATAGATTTCGACGTCGTATTCGATCTGCACGCGCGGCGCACGATTGCGCGCGATGAACTTCTGGCCGCTGCCTTTCAAGGTGGTTGTCATGCTTGGTCTCCTGCGGGTGCTGGTGCTGGAATAGGAAACGCGCGACGGAGCCGCGCTAGGGCGCGCCGCCCGCGTCCTTGGGTAGCCACGCTTCGAACTGTTCCAGTCCTTGCGGCGCCAGGTTGCGGATGATGTCGTGAAAGCTCATGGCGATAAGCTGCTGCGCCCGCCGTATCAGATAGGGCGCGGGATGGCTGGGCTCGTGCACCTCGAAGTAGCTGCAGACCTTGGTCAACATGGCGGCCGCCTCTTCGCGCGAGTGGATCTGCGCATCCTGCCAGCGCACGGGGCCCTGCGTGTCCGCCTTGCGCGCGTGCTGCCCACTGGCCGCTTCGTCGATCGCATCGGCCCGTTCCGCGCCGCTGTCCGCCATCGTGGCGTCCGTGTTTTCCTGCGCGCCCCCGGTATGCGGCGCGTTGTCCAACCCCTGGGTCACGACGTCGAGCGTGCGCAGGATCAGCCGGTAGTCCGGCACCCATTCGCGGCCCAGCCGGTTGGCCACCAGGTCCTGAATGCGGCGCAGGGCGTGCGCGGCGGACAGCAGTGCAAGCAGATTGGGCTGCTGCTCCAGCCACGCCTGGCGCAATTGTTCGGTAAGCCGCGCGCGCCCGCCCGGGTAGGATTCGGTCGCGGCGCGGCTGCCATCCAGCACGGCCTCGGCCTCGCGCAGGGTCAGGTGCCCGTGCACGCCGTCGATAAGGCGCGCCGAGCGCGCGCTGCGTCCGCAGCCCTGCGCGTCGCCCAGCGAGGCCAATGCATTCATGCGCGGCAGCGGATCGTTTTCGCCGACGCTGTCCAGGCGTGGATGCACCGCGTCCCAATAGCGTTCCAGTGCATCGACGCTGAGCCGCAGCCCATCCGCATAGCCGGGCAGCCCGCGCGTTTCCGTCCACGCGCGCGTCAGGTGCCCGATCACGCGCAGGTCGCGGGTGCGTTCGAGCAGCGCGCGCGCCTGCTTCTCGACCTCGCGCCAGTCCGGCGGTTGCGCGGGGATGATGGTGGTCCCGAACTGTTGCTCGCTGCGCTCCGCGGCGGCCTGTTGCAGCCGCAGGAAATCCGCGTCGTATTCGAGGTCCTCGCCGCATGGCAGGCGAGGGTCGAGCGCACTCAGGATATCGGCGAATTCCATGGTCATTTTATTGATCGATGTGCAACGCTTCAGGGGCCGGAAGGCGCTTTCGCTTCTTGTCTCCTCCACGGAATGCGCATTCTATGCAGGCGAAATCGTCTGACTATGGCAACTCACACGCTCTGTATCTTCTTACCGATTCTTAACAATCCAGAAAGGTTTAGAACACTTTCGCCGCTCGAAAATTGACGTCTTGTAATGATCCTTACGTATGTGGCCAATTCGTACGGGGTCGAAGACAAATAATGCAACGATGGCGAAGAATTATCCTTACCATCGTTAACCCTTACGGGTGTCAAAGCATTTCAAATAAGTAAAAAACACAATTGCTTGTGATACCGCTTCTCCGCGTCTTGCGGGCTGTTTAGAATCGCCGATCTCGCGCGTCGGGCAGCGTTGGACGCGGCGATTCCCATGCCGGGCGGCCCTTCCCATATGTAGAAAAACAGGGCGCGCCGCGGGCAGGATGCTTTCTCACAGGGAGACAATGCGATGGACCGCATGGTGGAGAGGGATCGGATCGTCAAGGCGCATACGCCGCTGCCGCCTGAGCAATTGCGGTTTTATGCCATGCACGGCGACGAGGGCCTTTCCCGCCTTTTCGAGTTCGAGGTCGACCTGGTCTCCGAGTCGTACACGCTGGACATGAAGGCACTGCTGGGCAAGCCGATGACACTGGAGATCGAGGCCGCGGATACGCCGCGTTTCCTGAATGGCGAGATCACCCGCTGCGTGCTGGTGGGCCGGGCAGGGAGCGATTCGCGCCAATACATTTATCGCGCAACGCTGCGCCCATGGCTGTGGTACCTGACGCAGACCTCCGACAACAAGATCTTCCAGAACAAGAGCGCGCCGGATGTGATCCGCGAGGTGCTGAAGGACTACAAGTACCCGGTGGAGTTCAAACTGGTGGACCGCTATCGGAGCTGGGAATACTGCGTGCAGTACCAGGAAACCGATTTTGCCTTCGTAAGCCGGCTGATGGAGCACGAAGGCATCTATTACTGGTTCCGCCACGACCGGGACAAGCACACGCTGGTGCTGACGGACGACGTAACGCAGCATGACGCCGCGCCGGGCTACGAACGCGTTCCCTACTATGGTCCCGAACGCAGCGCGGTGCCGCGCGAAGACTACGTCTACGAATGGGAAGTCGCCGAGCAGATCACCCCGGGCGCCTTCGCCACCACCGACTACCATCCCCTGACGCCCGCCGCCAGCCTGGAGGCGCGTCGCAACAATCCCGGCTCGCACGACAACGGCGACCTCGAGATGTTCGAATGGCAGGGCGGCTACACCGATCCCGAGGACGCCGAGCACTACACCCGCGTCCGGCTGGAGGCCTTGCAATGCCAGCGCGAACAGGGGCGCGGGTCCTGCAACGTCCGCGGGCTGGCCAGCGGGCGTCTGTTCTCGCTGCGCAACCATCCTCGCCAGGCGGAGAACCGCGAATACCTCGTCGTCGGCACCTACTACCGTATCCGCGAGAGCGGCTATACCACCGGGGCCGGGGAGCCTGCCACCTTCGACATCGACTTCGTCGTGCTGCCGTCCAGCACGCAATTCCGCGCGCCGCGGATCACACCGATTCCGCATACGCATGGACCGCAGACGGCAACCGTGGTCGGCAAGCAGGGCGAGGAGATATGGACCGACAAGATGGGCCGCGTGAAGGTCCAGTTCCACTGGGACCGCTACGGGCAGAAGGACGAGAACAGCTCCTGCTGGGTACGCGTGTCCAGTCCCTGGGCAGGCGGCGGCTTCGGTGGCATCCAGCTGCCGCGCGTCAACGACGAGGTCGTGGTCGACTTCATCGGCGGGCAACCGGACCGGCCCATCGTCATCGGCCGCGTGTACAACGCCAACAACCTGCCGCCCTGGGACCTGCCGGACAATGCCACGCAGAGCGGTTTCCTGAGCCGCTCCAAGAACGGCACGCCGGCCACCGCCAATGCCTTGATGTTCGAGGATCGGCCAGGCGCCGAACGGATCTGGGTACATGCCGAACGCAACCTGCATACCGAGGTCGAGGCCGACGAGTTGCACACCACCGACGGGACGCGGACCACGGTCATCGGCGGCAATGACGCCAAGCGCGTCCTGTGCAACCGCGATATCCATGTGACGGGCACCGACACGCTGACGGTGTGCGAGACGCGCACGGTGAATGTGACGGGCCACGAGGACTACACGGTGAAGGCGTCGCGCACGGTGCACGTGCAGGACGGACTGATGGACGAGAAGTTCGACAATGGCCTGAAGACCACGGTCGCCGCCGGCGGCGAAACCCGCGAGATCAAGGGCCTGTTCCAGGAAACCCTGAAATCCGGCGAGACCGTGATCGTCGAAAGCGGCGACGCGCTGCACGACGTGCAGTCCGGCACGCTGACCGCCAAGGCCAAGGGCAAGGTCGTCGTGAAATCCGAATCGGGCGCGCTGGACGCCACCGCGCCGCAGAAGGTCCTGGTCGAATCCACGGGCGACGCCATGGATCTGAAGGCGCAGGGCAAGGTGTTGCTCAAGTCCAGCGGCGACGCCATGGACCTGCAGGCCGATTCGGATATCACGCTCACCTCGCCGACCAACATCGTGCTGAACGCGCCGTCGGTGAAGAACATGGCGAACGGCCAGTGGTTGACCACCACGCCCTATAGCGTCGCGCTTTCCGGCGCCAAGGCGGAATTCGGCGGCTGGCGAGTCGCCCTGTTCCGCACCACGGTCATGTTGAACCTGTCCTTCACCAACTATTCCGTCATCAGCAACATCGGCATGGTGGCGTCCTACCGCACCACCGGGCAGGGCTATTCCTTCGATGCGCTGAAGGCGCAGCAGGTCGGCCTGGGCGCGTCCATGGTTGGTCTTTTCAGCATCCTCTAGCGTGAACAGGCCTGGTCCATGATTCCCTCTTCTACCTGGCCGGGCTGGACCTGGCTGATCGTGGCCGTCATCGTGCTGTCCATCCTGCAGGCGGGGCTGCACGTGCGCGCCGAGATGCGTCGCCGCGCAGGGGACCGCGCCGTCGCGGCACGGCAGGAGGCCGTGCGCCAGACGGGCCGGCCTGCCCAGGCCGTGGTCCTGCAAACCCGGGACACCGGCATACGGCTGGGAGCGACGACATTCTTCGTGATCGACCTGACGCTGCGCGTGCAGGGCGACGCGCAGTTGCCGGCCTTCGACACGACCTTGCGTGTGCCGATATCGCCGGTGCGCCTGGGGGATTTCGCCGAAGGCAAGACCATACGCGTGCGCATCGATGCCGGCACACGCGAGGTGGCCGTGGACCAACGTACCGAGTAGCCCTTATGAAGACCATCAAGCCGTTTCGCCTTGGCGTACTGCCGCGGCCATACCGCTGGCAAGGGCGCGACCACCTGGGCGTTGCCGTGCTCGCGCTGGTGGAGCTCGGGGACGCGCCGCGCCTGCTTCCCGAGCAGATGTTGTGGAAGCTTGCCGGCGAGGAGGCAGGCGGCGTGCTGGACCTGGGCGTGCCCAAGGCCTACCCGGAAGTCCTGGCGTCCGGATACGCCTATACGCGGCACCAGCGCGATGACACCGCCTGCGGCGTACGCCTGAAGGTGGAAGGCGTCCTGGACAAGTCGCTGCTCGTGTTCGGCGATCGCTACTGGGTCGACGGCAGGCCGGATGCGCGGCGCCCGTTCGAGGCCATGCGGGTGGACTGGGGCCGCGCCTACGGCGGCCCGGGCCACGCCCCCAACCCCGTGGGGATCGGGGCGGTGGATGAAGTCGTCAACGGCGTGCGCGTGCGCAGGGTGCCGAACATCGAATCGCCGCATGAACGTTTGTCCGCGCCTTCCCAGTCCGCGGCGCCCGCCGGCTTCGGGGCGCTGGGCATGGACTGGTCGACCCGTGCGCGGCATCTGGGCACGCGCTACGACCAGGCCTGGCTGGAGCAGGACTATCCGGGTTTCGCCGCCGACACCGACTGGCGCCTGTTCAACGCCGCGCCGCCGGATCAATGGGCCGCTTCGGCGGAGACGCGGCTGGCGGGCGCGGCCTATGAAATATGGCATATGCATCCGGACCGGCCCGTGCTGCGCGGGCGCCTGCCGGACTGGCGGGCGCGCTGTTTCGTCAGCCGCGATGCGGACGGCGGCGCGTTGGAGGAAATCCCGCTGGCCCTGTCCACCGCGTGGTTCTTCCCCCATCGCGACTGCGTGGCCCTGGTCTGGCACGGCCGCGCCGACATCCGCGAGGACGACGGCGCCGACATCCGCCACATCATGCCGGCGGTGGAGATGCCGGGCCAGCCGCGCGACACGGCGCACTATGCCGCGGTCCTGGCCAAGCGGCTCGATCCGCGCCGGGGCGCGGTGCATGCGTTGCTGGACGAGGACCTCGTGCCGCGCGATGTGTGCGGGCCATGGCTGGACAGCGAGATGCGGGACGAAGCCGGTCGACCGTCACGCCGCAACCTGCGCGCGGGTACGCGGCGGCGCCACGCGGCCGCCCGCGCGGACCTGCTGGCCCAGGGCCTGGACCCCGACAAATACCTGCCGCCAGAGGAGGAACCGGAGCCGGCGCAGGCGCTTGCCGATCTGCCGGCCTGGGTGGAACGCATGGAGCGCGAGCAGGACGAAGCACGCCGTGGCGAAGGACAGACGGCCCGCGCCTACACGGATCCGGACATGCCGGCGATGGCCGCCGTGGCGGGCGTGGACCTCGACGGCTTGCGCGGGCTGGATGAATCGGCCCAGGGCGGCAGGACGGGTCCGGCTTTCGACCCGGCGGCGCTGCGCCGCCAGCTGCGCGATGCCGGCGCGCAGGAGGATGCCCGGCTCACCGCCATGCTGCATGGCGCCTACCTGGATTCGGCGCAGCATTACGCCGCTCCGCCGCCGATGACGCCCCACCGCGCGCGTCGTACCCGTATCCGCCTGCAGGCGCGCCAGTCGGGGGACCGGAACGCGGCCGGCATGCAACTGGCCGGCGCCGACCTTTCGGGCATGGACCTGAGCGGCATGGATTTTCGCCGCGCCGTGTTGACCGGCGCCGACCTGAGCGGAGCGCGCCTGGATGGCTGCGATTTCTCCGAGGCGGTGCTGGCTGCCGCGCGCCTGGCCGGCACCTCGGCGCGCGGTGCCCGCTTCGTCGACGCCAACCTCGGCGGCGTGCGTTGCCGCACCGCCGACTTCCATGGCGCAGACCTGTCGCAGGCGCGGTTCGACGAGGCCGTGTGCGAGGAATGCGATTTCGGTGCCGTGACGGCACGCGGCGGCTGCTTCAGCAAAACCCTGTTCCGGTCCTGTGACTTCGGCGGCGCCCAGCTCGCGCAATGGGCCGCCATGAACGTCATCGTGGAGCACTGCGGTTTTCCCGGGGCTGTCCTGGAGCAATGCGCCTGGATGCAATGCGCGCTGCGTGACTGCGACTTCGCCGCCGCGCGGCTGTCCAGGGTCGGTTTCACCCAATGCCAGTTCGACGGTGCGCTGTCCTTCGCGGGCGCGGAACTGGAAGGCTGCGCCTTTGCCGGCGGCGCGGCATTGACCGGCGCGTCCTTCGTCGATGCCGTGGTGTCGAACAGCAGCCTGCGCGGCGCCGTCATGGAGCGCGCCGACCTCAGCGGCGCGCAACTGCAGGCCTGCGATCTGTCGGAGTGCAAGCTGCGCGGCGCCCGGCTGGACCGCGTGCGCGCGCCACGCACCCTGTTCGTGCGCGCCGACTTCCAGGGCGCCAGCCTGCGTGGCGCCGACCTGATCGAAGCCATCCTGGCCAAGGCGGACCTGCTGCGCGCCGACCTCGGGCAGGCCAACCTGTTCCGCGCCGATGTGTCGCAGGCCCGCATGGATGCGTCCACCGGCATGCGGGACGCCTACACCGAAGGCGTCAAGCGCTATCCGCTGCGCCGCCCGGAGCCGGTGGCATGACGACGATCGCCGAACTGCTGGACAAGGTGCGGCATGGCGAGCCGGTGGAAGGGGCTGACCTGCGGGGTGTCGACCTGGCGGGACTGGACCTGGCGGGCGGCTTCTTCGACGAAGTGGACTTCAGCCAGGCCCGCATGGCCGGTTGCCGCCTGGAAGACAGCCAATTCACGCACTGCCGCTTCGACGGCGCGGCCTTGCAGGAGGCGAACCTGGCGCAGGCGCGCCTGGTACGTTGCAGCCTGCGCGGCGCCGATCTGTCGGGCGCCGTCGCGCATGACGCCATGGTGAGCGAATCGGACCTGGGCGGCGTGCGCCTGTGTGGCGCCGCCATGAACAAGGCCAGCTTCCACGCGACGCGGCTGGTGGGGGCGGTATTGCGCATGCCGAAGATCGACCGGGCGGTGTTCTCGCAGACTGCGCTGGACGATGCCGACTTCGGCGACGCCGCCTTGTCCTTCGTCACCTTCCACCGGCTGGACCTGCGCACCACGCGCTTCGCGGGCGCAAGCTGCGAAAGCACCATGTTCGTCGAATGCGATATGACGGGGCAGCAATTGGCCGAACAGGTGTTCGCGCTGTGCCAGTTCACCGACAGCAAGCTCGACGGCGCGGACTTCAGTGGCGCGGACCTGCGGCAGGCGAACTTCAAGGGCGCCTCGCTGCGGCAGTCCCGCTTTGCCGGCGCGCGCGGCCCGCAATGCCTGTTTCCCGAGGCCGACCTCAGCCGGGCGGACCTGCGCGGCGGCCATTTCGACGGCGCCATCTGGGCGGACGCCGTGCTGGAGCGCGCGAACCTGCAGGGCGCCAGCCTGAACCTGTGCGTCTTCCAGCGCGCGCGCGCGGCCGGCGCGGATTTCCGCCGTGCCGGACTGACGGATGCGGATTTCTCGATGGCGGACCTCAGCGACGCCGATATGCGCGACGCGTCCTTTACCCGTACGCGCCTGCACCGCGCGGTGCAACACGGCACGCGCTGGTCGCACCGGACCGGCATCATCGAAAACGACCCCGCCTTGCTGCAGGCCGAACTGTGGTCGGCGGGCAGGCAATGAACGCAGGAGACGCCACATGCTCGCTGTCTGCCAACTGCCCGGCATCGCGCTGGGATTTCCCGACGTGTGCAAGACGCCCATCCCGCCGCTGCCGCACGTGGACGTCGCCACGTCCAGCATGGGCATCCCCGTGGCATGGAACATATTGCTCATGGCCGCGCCGGTGCACAACATGGCTACCGTCGTGCCCATCACGCTGGGCGACACCGCCGGCGTGGGCGGGGGCATCGTCTCCCAGACCTTCATGGGCAGCTCGCGCTACCTGACCGGCGCGTTTACCGTGCTGGTGCGTGGGACGCCCATCGTGCGCATGACCAGCCTGACCTTGCAGAACACCATCAACTCGCCCGGCATGCAGGTGTTTTCGCCGCAACCCAAGCTCCTGGTGCTGGCGCCCTGAGCCGGCGCTGTCTTCATCGTCAGGCTTGCGCGGCCGGTCCGATGCCGCGCCGCAGCGGGGCCTGGGCGCAAGCCGGCCTGTTCGTTACGGCTCCGCGCGCAGCCGCACGTCGGCGCGTAACCCGCCGCCCGCGCGATTGCGCAACACCAGGGTCCCGCCGAGTACAGAGGCCAGTTGCTGCGCGATGGCCAGCCCCAGTCCCGTGCCGCCCGTGTCACGGTTGCGCGAGGTCTCCAGGCGGTAGAAGGGCTGCAGCACCGCATCCAGTTCGGCTTCCGGAATGCCCGGACCGCGGTCCAGCACGGAGATCGTTACCCCATGGTCGGGCTGGGCCTGTACGTGCACTTCGGCCGCGCCCGCGAATTTGACGGCGTTGTCGATCAGGTTGCCCAGCAGGCGGCGCAGCGCGTGCGGCCGCGTGGAGAAGGGGGCGGGATAGCTGCCGCTCAGGACGACCTGTTTTCCGGTGTCCTGGTAATCGCACACCAGGCTGTCCAGGAAGGCATCCAGGTCCAGGCGCGCCGGCGTTTCGTGCACGCCATGCGCGGCGCGCGCATAGGCGATGCCTTCCCGGACCAGCCGCTCGACTTCATCCAGGTCATTGGCCAGCTTTTCCTTGTCCGCCGAGTCTTCCATGAGCTCCGCGCGCAGCTTCATGCGCGTGATCGGCGTTTGCAGGTCATGGGAAATCGCGCCCAGGATGCGCATGCGGTCGGCCAGGTGGGTCGCGATGCGTTCCCGCATGGCGTTGAAGGCGGCCGCGGCATGAGCCACTTCGACCGGGCCGTGCTCGGTCAGGCGCGGACCCGCCTTGTCCGGATCCAGCGTGTCGGCCGCGTGCGCCAGCCGCGTCAGCGGCCGTATCGCCAGCCGGACGGCGAACCACGCGCATCCCACCAGGACGGCCAGCTGCAGCGCCAGGACGGCCGGCAACCAGCGCGCGAGCGGCATGATGGAGAGGCGGATGTCGAGCGTGACCGGCTCGCCATCGCGCAGGCGTATGAGGGCCTGGATGTGCTTGGGATCATCCCGCATTTCGCGCACCGTGACGGCGTAGCCGGGGAGTGCGCGCTTGATCGTGTCGGCCGCCGTGTGCGCCGCCGGGGTGCTCAGGGGCTGGTCCGCCGTTCCTGCGGCGAGGATATAGCGCCGGTTCGGGCTGTCCAGGCGCGGCAGCCAGGCCGGGCGCTCCTCCCTCGGCAGGCGGTCCAGGATGTCGACCGCGATGCTGACGTCCCGCGTCAGGTCGCCCAGCATGACCGAGCGCGCGGCGTCATACCGTTCATAGAAAAGCAGCGCGAAGGACAGGGCATGGGCCAGCACCAGGGCCACCAGGAAGATGACGAACAGCCGGATACCCAGGGTGCGCGGCCACAGCGGGAGCCGCCATGCGCGGGCCGATGCGTCCATCGTCAGGCCTCCGTCACATCGACCGGCGAGGCAAAGACATAGCCTTCGCTGCGCACCGTCTTGATGTAGCGCGGCTCGCGCGCGTCTTCGCGCAGGCGCTGGCGTACGCGGCTGACCAGCAGGTCGATGGAGCGCCCGTACAGGTCGGCGTCGCGGCCCTGCGTCAGGTTCAGCAACTGGTCGCGCGTCAGCACGCGTTGCGGATGGTCCAGGAACACGCGCAGCAGGCGGTACTCCGCGCCGCTCAGCGAGACCACGGTGCCTTGGGCATCCAGCAGATGGCGCGCGGTCGTGTCCAGGCGCCAGTCGCCGAAGCTGATGTGGCGGCCGGGCTCGGTCACCTGGAAGTTCGGCGGCAGCATGCGCGTGCGCCGCAGCACGGCCTTGATCCGCGCCAGCAGCTCGCGCGCCACGAAGGGTTTGACCAGGTAGTCGTCCGCGCCCATCTCCAGCCCCAGCACGCGGTCCATATCGTCGCTGCGCGCGGTCAGCAGCACGATGGGGATGCGGCGGTGCTTGCCGCTGCGCAGTTCGCGGCACAGGACCAGGCCATCGTCGCCCGGCATCATGATGTCCAGGACGATCAGGTCGACCGTCATGCTTTCCAGCAACTGCCGCATCTGGCGGCCGTCCGCGGCGAAGGTGACCTCCAACCCGTTTTTCTTCAGGAAATTGCCGGCGAGTTCCCGTATTTCCCGATCGTCGTCCACGATCATGATGTGATCGATCTGGTCCATCCTGCCTGCCTCGTCACGAAGGTTGGTGGGCGCGCAAGGCAGCCGCGGTGGTACGGCGGCGCGGGCCGTGTGCGAAGGATAGTCGCAAAGCCCGGCAGCGGGTATCCCTGCCGCCGGGGCGGCGCGTCGATGCGCGGGTCGCGATCAGCGTGCACTGCAGGGGGTGGACGCATTCCGTGCCGAGGCCGCCCAGCGTCAGGAGCAGCGCCGCGAGCCAGCGCTTCATGGCCGCGGCCCGCCGCCGGCGCCGCGAAGGCGGGAGGGGGAAGAAATCGGTTCCTTCATGGTCGTCTCCAGTGTGGGCCCCCGTGTCGGGGCCATGGTCGGGATGGACGCTTTATACCGTCGGGCGGCGCGGCGATTGTGTCGTAGTGTGTACGGCCGGGCCGGCGATACAGAACATTTAAAAAAGCCGCTTTGCCGGCACAGCCCGGATACGTGACCCCGTTGAAATGCGTGCATCGAGGGCCGGTTGCCACCGCGAGGCCCTTACCAAACGGGATTACGCCACATGGACTTTATCGATCCGCCCATCGCCCTGCTGGCCGGCGTGCTGACCATCGCCTCGCCGTGCGTGCTGCCCCTGTTGCCGGTCGTGCTCGGCACGTCGGTGGAGCGCGCCGGGCGTGCCCGGCCGCTTTTCATCGTGTCGGGCTTCGTGCTGGCGTTCGCCGCCCTGGGCGTCGCGCTGAGCCTGCTGTCCCAGTCCGCCGCATTCGCCCACGAAACGGTGCGCGGCGTGTCCACCGCCTTGCTCGCGCTGTTCGGGCTGCTGCGCATCTGGCCGCGCCCCTACGATTGGCTGGCGGCGCGGCTCGGCGGCTCACTGCAGCGGCTGACGCTGCCCAGGGGCGCCGACATGGGCGGCAATGCCGGCGGGTTCGTGCTGGGCATGTCCCTGGGCGCCGTCTGGACGCCCTGCGCGGGGCCCGTGCTGGCGTCCATCCTGATCCTGGTCGCCAAGGCGCAGGACACCGCGCATTCCGGCCTGCTGCTTTTCCTGTTCGCCTTGGGCGCCGGCATACCGATGCTGGGCATTGCCTACGGCGGCAGGTTCATCGCGGCCCGCGTGCGCCGCATCGCGCGGTACAGCGGTCGCCTGCAGCAAGGCTTTGGCGTGCTGTTGATCCTTACCGCCGTGGCCATCCATTTCCAGTACGACGTCCTGGCCTATGCCTGGATCGCCGGTCTTTTCCAATGAACCCGTTTCAGTCCGCACCCATCCATCGGAGCCGCCAGCCATGAACCTCTATCCGTCGACGCCGCGCGCCGCGCTTCCCCGTCCCATGAACGCCAAAGGAACCCAAATGCTCCCCAGCCTGAGAAAACTGGCCTTCACCACCCTGGTCGCGGCCGCCGCCGCCACCAACGCCCATGCCGCCGCCGCGACGACCTTCAAGGCGCCGGAATTCACCGGCATAGAAACCTGGCTGAACAGCGCCCCTCTGACCCTGTCGGCGCTGCGCGGCAAGGTGGTGCTGGTCGACTTCTGGACCTATACCTGCATCAACTGCATCCGCACGCTGCCGTACGTGAAGAGCTGGCACGAAAAATACAAGGACCAGGGCCTGGTCGTGGTGGGGGTGCATACGCCCGAGTTCTCCTTCGAACGCCCCACCGCCAACGTACAGGCGGCGATCAAGCGCTTCGGCATCACGTACCCCGTCGCCCAGGACAATGGATATCAGACCTGGGACGCCTACCGCAACATGTACTGGCCGGCCTTCTACCTGATCGACAAGCGCGGCCAGGTGATCTACAGCCATTTCGGCGAGGGGCGCTACGGCGATACCGAGGCGCAGATCCAGCGCGCCCTGGCCCAGGCGGAATAGCGCAACAAACCTAGGTCCAGGAAGGCGGCGGCCGCTTGCCCGCGGGGTTGCGCCATCCATGGGATGGTGCCGATCCACGGCACGCCATGGCGTCGCTCCAGCAGCACCCGCAAGCCCGCGATGTTGTCATCCCGCAAGCGCATGCCGGCATCGATGACGTTGGCGATCCAGCCGACCATGGTGAGGCCGCTGGCCGCAATGGATTCCGCCGTCAGCAGCGCATGGCTCAGGCATCCAAGCCGTATGCCGACCACCAGGATCACAGGGATATCCAGGGCCCGCGCCAGGTCACCCGTGTCGCGCACGTCGTCCAGCGGCACCCGGAAGCCGCCCACGCCTTCCACCACCGTCATGTCCGCGCCCGCCGATACCGCGGCATGGCATTGGACGACGCGCGCGATGTCCAGCGAGACGCCTTCCTGGCGTGCCGCCAGGTGCGGGGCGACGGGCGCGCGCAGCAGGAAGGGCGTGGATAGCGCACGCGGCACCGCCACGGTGGCGGCGGCGGCCAGCGCCTCGGCGTCTTCGTTGCGCCAGACGCCGAGGGCGTCGGGCTCCGCGCCGGCGGCGATGGGCTTCATCGCCGCCGTGGCCAGCCCGCGCCCCGCGAAGGCGTGCAGCAGGGCGCAACTGGCCAGGGTCTTGCCGATTTCCGTGTCGGTGCCCGCCACGAAAACGGATAGGCCGGCTCTCATGGCGCCGGCGCCGGACGCTGAACGGCCCCGGCCCGCCGCAGCGCTTCGCCGAGCCGCTCGAGGTCCGCCATGTCGTGGGCGGCCGACAGGGATAGCCGCAGGCGCGCCGTGCCGGGCGGCACGGTGGGCGGGCGCACCGCCGGCACCCAGAAGCCCTGTTCCTGCAGGGTGCCGGCCAGCCTGAGCGCGGTTTCGTTTTGCCCGGCGATGACGGGTTGTACCGCCGTCGTCGAATCGAGCACCCGCCATGCGGTGCGGAGCAGCATGGCGCGCATGGCGTCGATGCGCTGGCGCAGCCGCGCGCGGCGCATGCGTCCCTCGTCGCCGCGCATCAGCGCCAGGCTGGCCGAGGCGGCATGCGCCAGCGCGGGCGCCGCCGCCGTGGTGAAGATATAGCTGCGGGCGCGCTGTATCAGCCATTCAATGACGGGGGCCTCGGCCACCACGAAAGCGCCCGCAACGCCCGCCGCCTTGCCCAAGGTCCCCATGTAGACCAGCAGCGGCGAGCGCAGGTCCAGTGCGGCGACGGTACCGGCTCCGTCGTCCCCGTGCACACCGAAGCCGTGCGCATCGTCCACCACCAGCCAGGCCTGGTGGCGGTGGGCCAGCGCCAGCAGCGCCGTCAGTGGGGCGATATCGCCGTCCATGCTGAAGACCGCATCGGTGACGATGATCCTGACGCCGGTCGTCTTCCCCGCTGCGGCCGCGTTTTTTGCGTCTGCCGTTCCCGCTTGCGCCGCGGCCACCGCATCCGCTTCCATCATCCGGCCCAGCGCACCGGCGTCGGCGTGCGGATAGATGCGGACGTCGGCTCGCGAAAGCCTGGCACCGTCGATCAGCGACGCGTGATTCAAGGCGTCCGAGTAAATCGTCGCGCCACGCCCGCCCAGCGCCGTCAGGATGGCCATGTTGGCCATATACCCGGTGCAGAACGACAGGGCTCGTGCATGGGTGGCGAACCCGCCTGCATACCCGGCCAGGTCGGCTTCCAACTGTTCGTGCGCGCGTGTATGGCCGCCCAGCAGGTGCGAGCCGCCGCTGCCGGCGCCGTAGCGGCGCGCACCCTCGGCAATCGCCTCCACCAGGGCGGGGTGGCTGGCCAGGCCCAGGTAATCGTTGCTCGCGAAAGCGATAAGGCGCTGGCCGTCCAGGCGCATGCGCGGGGTGCAGGGCGTCTGCGCCACGCGGCGCCGCCGCGTCAGCGCGCGCGCGTCCAGGTCGGCCAGGCCGGCACGCAGGACATCGAACGGATGCAGGGCAGGTTCCATTGCAGGGACTCCATGGCAAGGTTGCGTCGCGCACGCCGGCGATAGGGCTTGCCGGCGCGCGGTTCAGTATGGGGTGGCCGCCGCGGCATCGTCGGCGAGCGTGCGTTCCAAGGCCTGCAGGGTGCCGTCGGCCAGCCAGTCGGTTTCCTCGGCGTCCAGGATGTAGGGCGGCATCAGGTAGACCGTGCGCCCGATGGGCCGCAGCAGCACGCCCGCGGACAGGGCGTGCTGGAAGAAGCGCCGCGCGAAGGTGCGCGCCGCCTGCGGCGCGTCGATGACCACGTCGAAGGCCAGGATGGCGCCGCAGCGGCGCAGGTGCGAGATGCGAGCATCGCCGGCCAGTGGCTGGAGCCGCGCGGCCAATGCGTCGAAGCGGGCGCGGTTTTCGTGCAGCACGTTGTGGGCGTCGAACAGGTCCAGCGTCGCCAGCGCGGCGCGGCAGGCCAGCGGGTTGCCGGTGTAGGAATGCGAATGCAGGAAGCCGCGCGCCGTGTCGTCGTCGTAGAAGGCGGCATGGATCTCGTCGCTGGCCAGTACCGCCGACAAGGGCAGGTAGCCGCCGGTGATGCCCTTGGACAGGCACAGCAGGTCCGGACGGATGCCGGCCTGTTCGTGCGCGAAGAACGTACCGGTGCGACCGAAGCCGACGGCAATCTCGTCGGCGATCAAATGCACCTCGTATCGGTCGCACAGCGTCCGCAGTCCGGCGAGGTAACCGGCATCGTGCATGGCCATGCCGGCGGCGCACTGTACCAGCGGTTCGACAATGATCGCCGCGATGGTCGACCCCTGCGTCTCCAGCAAGGCGGCGACGCCGGCCAGGGCGCGTGCCGCCGCGTCGGCAGCCGTCTCGCCGGGCCGCGCATGCCGCGCATCCGGGGAGGGCACGCGATGCGCGTGGCGCAGCAGGGGATCGTACGCGTCGCGGAACAGCGGCACGTCGGTCACGCCCAGCGCGCCCAGGGTCTCGCCGTGGTAGCCGTGCTCGATGCAAGCGAAGTCGCGCTTGGCCGGGCGTCCTGCGTTGCGCCAGTAATGGAAGCTCATTTTCAGCGCGATCTCGACGGCCGACGCGCCGTCCGAGGCATAGAAGGCATGGCCCAGCGCGCCCTGCGTCAGCGCCGACAGGCGCTCGGCCAGGGCCACGGCCGGCCGATGCGTGCAGCCGGCCAGCATGGCGTGCTCCAGCGTGCCCAACTGGTCGACCAGCGCGGCGTTGATCGCCGGATTGGCATGGCCGAACAGGTTGACCCACCACGAGCTGATGCCATCCAGGTAGCGGCGGCCATCAATGTCGTACAGCCACGCCCCGGACGCACGCTCGATGGGAAGCAGGGGCAGCCGCTCGTGCTCCTTCATCTGCGTGCAGGGATGCCAGACGGCGCGCAGGCTGCGCGCGACCCAATCGTGCTGCCCGCGGTCCACGCCGGCCATCATGCCGCGCGCTCCGCGTCCGCCGCATGCATACCCAGCCGCGCCAGCAGGCGCTGGTCGGCTTGCACCTGCGGATTGGCGGTCGTCAACAACTGTTCGCCGTAGAAGATGGAGTTGGCCCCTGCCAGGAAGCACAGCGCCTGCGTCGCGTCGTCCATCTGTTCGCGGCCGGCGGACAGGCGCACCATGGCGCGCGGCATGGTGATGCGCGCCACCGCGATCGTGCGCACGAACTCGAACGCGTCCAGTGGCTCCGCATCCTGCAGGGGCGTGCCCGCGACCCGCACGAGGTTGTTGATCGGCACAGATTCGGGATACGGGTCCAACGCGGCGAGCTGCGCGATCAGGCCGGCGCGGGCCAGGCGGTTTTCTCCCATGCCGACGATGCCGCCGCAGCACACCTTGATTCCGGCCTCGCGCACGCGTTGCAGCGTATCCAGCCGGTCCTGGTAGGTGCGGGTCGTCACGATGGTCCCGTAGAACGCCGGCGACGTGTCCAGGTTGTGGTTGTAGTAGTCCAGCCCGGCCTCGGCCAGCGCGCGGGCCTGGCCGTCCTCCAGCATCCCCAGCGTGACGCAGGTCTCCAGGCCCAGCGCCTTGACCTCGGCCACCATGCGGGCCACGGCGGCGACCTGCCGGGGCTTGGGCGAACGCCATGCGGCACCCATGCAGAAGCGCCGCGCACCGGCCGCCCGGGCCGCGCGCGCGGCGGCGAGTACATCGTCCAACGGCATCAAGGGCTGGCCCGCGACCCCGGCGTCATGGTGCGCCGACTGCGGGCAATAGCCGCAGTCTTCCGGACAGCCGCCCGTCTTGATCGACAGCAGGCTGGACAGTTGGATGGCGCAAGGGTCGAAGTGCTCCCTGTGTACCTCCTGGGCGCGATGGATCAATTGCGGAAACGGCAGCTCGTACAAGGCCGCCACGCTTTCGACGGTCCAGCGAGGCCGGTCCGCCCCGGCATGGTGCGAAGGCACCGGCGGAACCGGGGCGCCCGGCGCAGGGCAGTTCGACGGTGACGAGGCGGCGGACGGCGGCGCGGCGGAGGAAACGGGACGAGAAGCAGGCATGCGGCGAACTCCGGCAGGGGTGTTGAGGCGGCCGGATCGTAGGAATGTCGCCGCGCGGAATCAAACATGCCTTTTCGTGGAAATAGAGTGTAAGTTGTGCGCAAAATGGCGACGTAGACGGTTTTTTGGAGCGTCGTGGCTGCATCTTGCCAGCTACTTCGCGGGCCGCTCGGGGGCGATATTTGGTGTCAATGTGTATCTGAAGGAGCTGCTACGAGGGCCGTAGCGGGATATTCCGCAACATCGCTCGACCACCATCCGACCGAGGAGACTGCATGCTTTACGCCATTCACTTGCTGGACAAACCCGGCGCCGCCGACATTCGCGCGCGCGTACGGCCCGAACACAGGGCATATCTGGCCACCAAGGCGGACCAGATGGCGTTCGCCGGTCCCTTGCTGGCCGACGACGGGCAGACCATGGTGGGCAGCCTGCTCGTCATCGATTTCGCCTCCCGCGATGCGGCCGCCCAATGGCTACGCGAGGAACCATTCACCCGCCACGGCGTGTACGCCAGCACGTCGATCTATGCGTTCACCAACCTATGGCCGCAGAAAGTCGGCTTCCCGGCCGGCTAGGCGCACAGGACGGTGCGGCGACGCCGCACCACCAGGCAACGGACGGCATAGCGCCGCGCGCGGCGCAATCGCGTAGCGTCCGTCGGGCGGGAACGCGGCCGGCCGTGCGCCGGGCATCGAAGATCCCGTTGAATAGTGTGTTCACCCAATCGCCTTGTTCTTTGGCCGGCACCGTCGCACCATGCAGGCATCCCTGTCCGATCAACCGCAGGAGCCTGTGATGAACCGTGTTTCGATACGTCGCGCATTGGCCCCATGGGTCCCGTTGGCCCCATTGGCTCGGATCTCCTCCCTGGCATGCATGCCGGCATGGGTTCGCTTGCTTCCGCTGCTGGCGATCTGTGCCGCCGTGGCCGCGCCGTCGGCGCGAGCCGACGACTATCCCGCGCGTGGCATCCGGGTGATCGTGCCGTATTCGGCCGGCGGTTCGTCGGATGCACCCATGCGCGTCGTCGCCCAGCAACTGTCCCAGCAGCTCGGACAAGCGCTGGTGGTGGAGAACAAGCCGGGGCAGGGCGGCATGATAGGAACCGAGGCCGCCGCGCGATCGGCGCCGGACGGCTATACCTTGCTGCTCGCGTCGAATCCGCAGGTCATCAGCGCCAGCCTGTACAAGAACCTGGCCTTCGACCCGGTCGGCGACTTCTCGGCGATCTCGCTGTTCGTGCGCGAGCCCAGCGTGCTCGTCGTCAATCCCAGGTTGCCGGTGCGCACGCTGGGCGAATTCATCGACTACGTCAAGGCGCGTCCCGGCAAGATCGACTATGCGTCCTCCGGCAACGGCAGCGCGCAGCACCTGTTCACCGCCATGTTCCTGTCGGCCGCCGGCCTGCAGATGATGCACATTCCCTATCGCGGCAGCGCGCAGGCGGTGACCGACGTGGTCGGCGGCCAGATCCTGGTCGCCATGCCGGGGCTTGCGGCCATGATGCCGCACATCCGTGAGAAGCGCCTGATCCCGCTGGCCGTGACCGGCGAGAAGCGCTCGCCGCTGCTGCCCGACGTGCCTACGCTGGCGGAATCCGGTTTTCCCGGGTTTTCGGCCTATGTCTGGTCGGGGCTCGTGGCGCCCAAGGGCACGCCGGCCCCCATCATCGATCGCCTCAACCGCGAGCTCAAGCAGGCGATGGCGGCGCCCGCCGTAAAGACCTACATGGACAACGCGTCGGTGGAAATCATCACCGACACGCCGGCCGAGTTCCAGGCCTTCTTGCAGCAGGAAAAGGAACGCGCCGCCAAGGCTGTCCAGCAGGCGGGGCTGAAGGTGGACTGAGCGGCGCCGCGCGATTTCCCGGATCGACAGGTGGACCCAGGATTTGCCGGGCCGGCGTGCGGCGGCACGATAGTTCAAGGAGACGGAGCGCGGCTCGTTGCCAGCCTGTCGCCCCGATCGCCGCCCGCCATGGCGCCGCGCAGCCGCGCACAGATTCATACGGAGACAGCAGCATGACCTTCGAACGTTACGGCGCCAGGCGCTATGGCAACGGCGACATCGTCCACATTCCCTTCGTGCGCGCCGGCAACTGGGTGTTCGGCACGGGCTTGCGGGCGGTGTTGCCCAATGGACTGGCCGACCCGGCCGTTCTGCGCGCCGACCGTCCGCTGGGGCTGGCGCCGCAGGCGCAACGCGAGGCCGAAGCCATCTTCGGCGCCATGCGCCAGGGGCTGGAGCAGGCCGGCAGCGCCATGGACCGCGTGGCCCGCCTGGACCAGTACTATCCGGATTCCCGCTACGTCGATCCCTACCATGTCGCGCGCAAGCAAGCGCTGGCGGGCCAGGTCGCGCCCAGTACCTCTGTGGTGGTGGACCGCCTCTTGAACCTGGATGCATCGATGGATGTCCAGGTCATGGCGGCCACGGCGGCCAGCGGCTATACCGCGCAGAAGGCCGGCGCGCAGCAGCTCAATGTCCCGCAGACGTCCGGCTACGCGCCATGCCTGCGCATGGGGGACATGATCTTTGTCGCCGGCCAACTGGCGCGGGATTCCACCGGCAATATCGCGCCCGAGGCCATGGTGCCCGCCGGCCAGTTGTGGAACGGCACCCGCATCAAGCTCGAGACCGACTATCTCGTGCAGAAGCGGCTGTTGCCTGCGCTGGAGGCCGCGGGCAGCCGGCTGGACCTGGTATTGAAAGCGCAGGTCTACCTCGGTCATGGCGAGGACCTGCCCGCCTTCTGGCAGTCGTGGTCACGTGCCTTCGGCGGCCGCGTTCCGCCGACCACGGTCGTGCCGGTGCGCCATCCGGCCTTCGGTACCCGCGAAGCAACCATAGAAGTGAACCTGGTCGCCGCGCACGCCGGCGGCGCGCAGCGGCTGCGCGACATCGATTGCGACGTCGCGCTGATCGCCCCGGACATGATGCCGGCGCGCGTCTTCGACGGCATACTGTTCGTGGCCGGCCTCATGGGTATCGAGGACGGCGGCCTGTGCGGCGCCGCGCGCGTGGAACCGAGCGCGCCCTTCTATGACGATCCGGTCCACGCGCAGATGCACGACATCCTGCAGAAGGCGGCCACCATCTTCGCGGCGGCCGGTACGGACCTGAGCCGCGTGACGCGCGCCTTGCACTTCCACGCGGACCTGGGCGAGTTCCGGCGCGGGTACATGGCCTGGGACGGCGACCTGCGGCGCGCGGGCCTGCCGTTCAGCGCCATCCAGGTCGCGGACCCGATCTTCCTGCGGGGCGCCTCGGTCATGCTGGATCTGTGGGGGCATGCCCCGGCGTGAGTCGGCGCCGGCTCTCCCCGCAGGGCGCCGCGATGATGCTCGGGTGTGTGGACTGATGCCGCGGCCCGAGCCGACGCTAGCGCGCTTTCATTCCGGAGAAGAAGGCCGCCAGGATTCCCGCCAGCTTCACGGGCTGCTCCATCGGGCTGGGATGCCCGCCGGGAATTTCGGCATAAGCTGCGTCCAGGCTGGCCGCAAGCGCCTTGCCCTCCGCGGGCGTGGTGATGAGATCTTCCTCGGAGGACACGACGAGCGCCGGATAAGGCCATGGCCGGTTGCCGGCCCCCGCGCCGAAGGTCTTCAGCGCATGCAACTGCCGCTCCTGATCGGCGAGCGACTGCGGCGCCGGATGCTTCCTGAGCACGTCCTTGTAGGCGGCGATGTTCCCCGGCATGGCCAGCCACGCCTTGCCGGCAAACCAGGGCAGGCCGACATCGACCTGGAGGTCGAAATCCACATCGGCGCGGCGCAATGCCAGCAAGGTATCCAGGGCAAGCAGGGTGGTGGCGCTGAACGAGCGGGTGGAATTGACGATGGCGCATTGCCCGCAGATGCCGGCGTGCCGCGCGAGCATCGTTTGCACGATGGCGCCCCCCATGGACTGCCCCACCAGGGCGGGGCGCGACAGTCCAAGATGCCGGATCAGGCCCGCCGCGTCATCGGCCAGGGTTTCCATCGAAAAAGCCTTGCCGTTATCTTTGCTGCGGCCAACGGCCCTGTTGTCGAATACCACCACCTGGAAATGCTGCGCCAGGTCGGGCACCATGGCGTCCCAGAACGTGTGATCGCAGGTATAGCCGGCGATCAGGACGATCGGCGCACCGGCTCCATGGACTTCGTAATACAGCTCCAGGTCGCCGATTCTGCAGGTCGTCATGATGGTTTCCTGTTCGCGTCCAGGACGATCGAGGTCCAGATCGCGGTAGTTTTGTCCCGTATGATGGAAAGCCTGCATCTGAGCGCTAATAGCGCCGCCCTTCATATGCACGCCAACCTCGAACTGCAATCGACGATCTCCGAATGGCGCCCGAGGCTGAGACGCTTAGCCGCCACATACGTTGGAACCGACTCCGCCCATGATCTCAATCACCTGGACAGAGTGTGGGCGAATGCGCGTCAAATCATGGCTTCGACCACGGATGCAAATGGCCTCGTGGTCTTGGCGGCATGCTATCTCCATGATCTTATCAATGTCCCCAAGAATCACCCCGATCGCGCGAAAGCGTCCTCGATATCGGCGTCCGAAGCCGTTGTTCGGCTGAAGCAGCTGCGGTACCCCGCCGAATACCTTGACGATGTCGCTCATGCGATCGAGGCCCATAGTTATTCTGCGGGGATCGCTCCAAGGTCGATTGAAGCGAAAGTGGTGCAAGACGCTGACCGCCTCGACGCCTTGGGTGCGGTCGGACTGGCGCGCATGTTCCACATCGGGGGCCGATTGAACTGCGCTCTCGCCCACGATAGCGATCCCCTGGCGATGCAACGTCCGGTGGACGATATGCTGTACTCGCTCGATCACATTGAGCAGAAGCTGCTCCGCTTGCCTGATGCGATGCAGACGCAAGCCGGACGCACGCTGGCGACCAAGCGTGCCGACCTGCTGGCCAAGTTTCGAGACCGCTTTGTATCCGAGTGGACGGGACGGCTCGAAGGGATGGCATGAGCGACTAGTCGGCCGCATAAGCAAAAAGCCCCGGCGGACCGGGGCTTAGGCATTGACCAATGACGTCATCATCGTTCTGGAATTCTGGCGGAGCGGACGGGGCTCGAACCCGCGACCCCCGGCGTGACAGGCCGGTATTCTAACCAACTGAACTACCGCTCCGCAGCGGTATTAGGACGACATCCCCGGACTGGCGTCCGTGACATCGCACTTGCAACCTTGCCGGCTTCCGGCCTGGGTAATCCCATGCCTGAAACTGGCGTCCCCTAGGGGATTCGAACCCCTGTACTCACCGTGAAAGGGTGATGTCCTAGGCCTCTAGACGAAGGGGACCTTGAACCACAGTGCTTCGCTTTCGACTGGTGGAGGTAAGCGGGATCGAACCGCTGACCTCTTGCATGCCATGCAAGCGCTCTCCCAGCTGAGCTATACCCCCGTATCCACCAAGCAAAATCCTGCAACTTCAGCGCTTGGTACAGACACCAGGTACTGGCCTTCCTGCTCTGCCGGTACCTCTATGTCGTGCCCTTGGAATTCTCTTCAATCGACTCTTTCGACCCGGTTTTTGGAGCTGGTTTCGGGCCTGTTTCGGGCCCATTCCAAGGCTTACTGCGCACTGTTCTTGCCGGCTTTTGTTTGTGCCGTTGGCGAAGAAACGAGATTATGCACGAGAATTTTTGGCCATGCAAGTTGGCCAGGCGGGCATGTCGCATGCCGGCGCGCGGGCGCGGCCCCTGGCGGTTTCGGGACCGGGCGGGGCATGTTGCAGCGTCCACCGCGTCGGATGCCGGGGGACGTTGGCCCGTCCCTCGGCGCCCGACGCAAGGTCAACGCAAGCTCCAATGCAGGCCCGGCGCAGCCCCCGACCCAGGGCCCAGCCAAGCCCGATGGAGTCCGATCCAAGGCCCGTTCAAGCCGCATTCAGCCCTGAGTCGCATCATGTCCATGTTGCGTACAAGGTGCAATTCCATATGGTGCGCCGGCCCGGCACGCTCCACCGGACATGGGCCCGGGCGTGTCGCGAGACGCCGCCGTTGCGCGCCATCGACCACTGCTACACACGGAGATCCGCATGAGCCATACATCCTTCCCAACCCGGCCGCTCGGGCGTACCGGCATGAACATCACCCGCATCGGCTTCGGTGCGTGGGCGATCGGCGGCGGCGGGTGGGCCGCCGGCTGGGGCGCCCAGGACGATGCCGATTCCATCGCGGCCATACGCCATGCCGTCGCACGCGGCATCAACTGGATCGACACGGCGGCCGTCTACGGGCTGGGACATTCCGAGGAACTGGTCGGGCGCGCCCTGAAAGGGATGTCGGCCAGCGAGCGGCCGTATGTGTTCACGAAATGCGGCATGTTGTGGGACAAGGACCGCCCGACCGCGCCGCCGCGCCGGGTCGGGGCCGCGCGCAGCATCCAGGCAGAGGTGGATGCCTCGCTCAAGCGCCTGGGTGTCGAACGCATCGACCTTTACCAGATGCATTGGCCTGCGGGGGACGGTACGTCGCTGGAGGAATACTGGCAGACGCTGCTGGACCTGAAGCAGGCCGGCAAGGTGCGCGCCGTGGGACTGTCCAACCACAACGTGGCGCAACTGGAGGACTCGGAGCGGCTGGGCCATGTCGACAGCCTGCAGCCGCCTTTTTCCGCCATTCGCCGCGACGCCGCGGCGGACCTGCTGCCGTGGTGCGCGCAGCACGAGACGGGCGTCATCGTCTACAGCCCCATGCAGTCCGGACTGCTGACCGGGCATTTCAGCGAGGCGCGCGCCGCTGCCCTGCCGGCAGACGACTGGCGATCGCGCAATGCCGAATTCTCCGGCGATAACCTGCGACGCAATCTTGCGCTGGCCGATGCATTGCAGCCGGTGGCCGAGCGGCATGGCTGCACAGTGGCGGCCACCGCCATCGCCTGGACGCTGGCCTGGCCCGGCGTCACCGGCGCCATCGTCGGCGCGCGCGGGCCGGCACAGGTGGATGGCTGGCTGGGCGCCGCGTCGCTGGAACTGGATGGGGACGATATGGCGGAGATCGCGGCGTTCATCGAGAACACCGGCGTGGGAACGGGTCCGTCGTCGCCCGCGCGCCAGGCTGGCGCCGACCTCCCATTGCGCGAGGCCTAGCGCGCTGCGCCGGCCTGCTCCTGCATGCGCGGGAGCGAGCCGACGGCCCGTCCCTGTGCGGCGGCATCCGGGTGCGGGGCAGTAGGTCCCGACTTCGTATGGTTCGATGCCTTGGCCGCCGGCGTCACGCCGCTGCCACCCTGCGCGTGGCGACAACACGCGATACCGCCAGCAGCAGCAGCCCGGCCGCCACCAGACCCATGGCCGTCGCGTTGCCGGTGCGCACATACGGCGTCAGGCCGGTCATGCCCTGCACGGTGGTCTCCAGCACGGTGGCCTGCATGGCGGGCGCTTCCGCGGTCACCCGCCCGTGGGCGTCGATGGCCGCCGTCAGCCCCGTGTTGGTGGCGGCCAGCATGGGCCGCGCCGTTTCCAGCGTGCGCATGCGGCCGATCTGCAGGTGCTGGCGCAGCGCCCAGGTATCGCCGAACCATCCGAGATTGCTGATGTTCACCAGGATGGACGCACCCGGTCCGCCATCGGGCGCGGGGCGCACCGCCGGCAGCAGTTCTTCGCCGAACAGGTCTTCGTAGCAAATGTTCAAGGCCAGCCGCTGGCCCGCGATGTCAAAGGGAGCCTGGCGCGCGTCGCCACGGTCGAAGTCGCCCAGCGGGATGTCGAGCATGCGCACGAACCAGTGGAAGCCGGGCGGGATGAACTCGCCCCAGGGCACCAGGTGGCGCTTGTCATAGCGCATGGCGACGTTGCCGGACCGCAGCGCCTGTACCGGCGTGTTGCCGTCCAGGCCGATGGCGCTATTGGTATAGCGGTCGTCGTCGCCGATGCGTTGGTGCAGCGGAATACCCATGACGATGGTGGCGGCGCGCTCCTGCGCGATGCGGCGCCACAGGTCCCAGGCGCGCGGATCGAGCTGGTCCTGGAAGACCGGCAGCACGGTTTCCGGCAGGATGATGACGCGCGGCGCGGGCGCACCGGCGGCCGGCGGCATGGTGGCCAGGTTCATGTGCTGCAAAAGGCCTCTTTCCATCTGGGCCGGGTCGAATTTCTGCGACTGTTCGATGTTTCCCTGGACCAGGCGCACGGCGAGCGGCTCGCCGTCCGGGCGGGCCCACGCGATATACGAGATGCCCCAGCCGGCCAGCGCGGCGAGCACGGCCAGTCCCGCCGCGGCGCCGTGGCGCGCGTCGCGCGGCGTGTTCGCGCTACGCCACAGGGCGGCCAGCGCCGCGGCGGAGAAGGCGGCGAACCAGGCCACGCCGTACACGCCGACCACGGGGGCCCAACCGGCGAAGGGGCTGTCTACCTGCGCATACCCGATGTTCAGCCACGGGAAGCCGGTCCACAGGCTGCCGCGCACCCATTCCAGCGCAGTCCAGGCGCAAGCGAAGGCGAGCGCGGCCCGCAAGGCCTGCGCCGGCGTTGCGTTGGCGTCCAGGGGCGCCAGCCATCGCGCCAGCACACCCGCGAACGCGGGAAACAGGGCGATGAAACCCGACAGCGCCAGCACGCCCGCCACCGCGAGGGGTACGGCCAGGCCGCCATAAACATGCAGGCTGACGAAGATCCAGTACAGGCCCAGCGCATAGCAGCCGAAGCTATAGAGCCATCCCTCCCACAGCGCGTCGCGCCAGGACGGGGCGGTAAGCTGCCGCCGCGCCAGTATGGCCAGCATCAGGATCTGCACCACGGCCAGCATGCCGTCGGGCAGGGGGCCGGGCGCGAAGGTCAGCGCCTGCACCGCGCCGAGGCCCAGCATGCCCGCCGCGCGCATGGCGCGCGGGTAGCGCGTGATCAACGTCTTCATTCGGTATCGCGTACAGGGGAGGCGGACACTTCGGGCGGCAGGCGTTTTACGCGCAGCCACAGCGCGCGGCGCGGATCGGCGCGCACGACTTCGATGCGCAGGCCGTGGCGTTCGGCGGCATCGCCGCGGCGCGGGATGCGGCCCAGTTCTCCACCCAGCCAGCCGCCGACGGTGTCGTATTCGTCGTCGGGCAGCGCCACCCCGAAGATCTCATTGAACTTGTCGATGTCGGTCGTGGCAAGCACCCGCCATTGGTCTTCGCCTTCGGCGAACACCGTGCTTTCATGGTCATCGTCGAATTCATCTTCGATGTCGCCGACGATTTCCTCCAGCACGTCTTCCATGCTGACCAGGCCGGCGATGCCGCCATGTTCGTCGATGACGATGGCCAGGTGGTTGCGGCTGGCGCGGAAATCGTGCAGCAGCACGTTCAGGCGCTTGGACTCCGGAATGAACACGGCGGGACGCACCAGCGACCGCAGTTCGAGATCCGGCTCCAGCATGCAGCGCAGCAGGTCTTTCGCCAGGAGTATGCCGATGATGTTGTCGCGGTCGTTCTCGAACACCGGGAAGCGCGAGTGCGCGGTGTCGATGATGATGGACAGCAGGCGTGGCAGGGGCTGGGCGATGTCCAGCAGATCCATGCGGGAGCGCGGCACCATGATGTCGCCTACCGTGCGCTCCGACACCGCCAGGGCGCCCTTGATCATGGCATAGGATTCGGCGTCCAGGAGTTCTCGCTCGTGAGCGGCTTCCAGGATGGCCTTGATGCCTTCCCGGTCTTCGGGTTCGCGTCGCACCAGCGACAGCAGGCGATCAAGCAGGGATTTGTTGGCGGGTTTCAATTGACGCGGGGTGTCCGCGTCGTTCGCAGGGTAAGGATCTGACATCGTCCAGAGGACAAGTTACAAAAAAATCAGCATAACCGATGTTGCACGGTGGTTCTGTAACGGCATGGAGGGAATTACCCCAAGAACCGGTCAACGCGGCGCGTAGGGATCGGCAATGCCCATGTCGCCCAGCACCCGTGTTTCCAGCGTTTCCATGCGGCGGGCGTCGCGCGCCCGGATGTGGTCGTAGCCCAGGGCGTGCAGGGTGCCGTGGATGGTGAGGTGGGCGGCATGGTCCAGCGGCGGCTTGCGCTGTTCACGGGCTTCCCGGTTCAGCACCGGCAGGCATAGCACGATGTCGCCACGGGCCACGGCGTCGGGCCCCACGCCGTATTCGAAGGTGAGCACATTGGTGGCGTAGTCGCGTCCGCGGTAGGCATGGTTCAGTCGCCGGCCTTCGGCCTGCCCGACCACGCGCAGGCTGATCTGCGCGCCGTGGAAATCCAGCAGGCCGTCGTCCCGGGCGGCACCCAGGGCGCGGGCGACCCAGCGCCGCAGGCGCCAGCGCGGCAGCAGCGGGGCGTCCACCGCGTATTGGACGGACAGCGACAGGGCCGGGATCATGACTCAGCTTTCGTCGGCGGCCGCGCTCTCGTAGGCGTCCACGATGCGGGCCACCAGCGGGTGGCGAACCACATCGCGGCTGGTGAAGCGGGTCGTCGCGATGCCCTGGACTTCCTCCAGCACGCCCAGCGCGTGCACCAGCCCGCTTTGCTGGCCGCGTGGCAGGTCGACCTGCGAGGGGTCGCCGGTGATCACCGCCTTGCTGCCGAAGCCGATGCGCGTCAGGAACATCTTCATTTGTTCCGGCGTGGTGTTCTGGGCCTCGTCCAGGATGACGAAGGCATGGTTCAGCGTGCGGCCGCGCATATAGGCCAGCGGCGCGATTTCGATGGTCTGCTTTTCGAAAAGACGCTGGACGCGGTCGAAGCCCATCAGGTCGTACAGGGCGTCGTAGAGCGGACGCAGATACGGGTCGACCTTCTGCGCCAGGTCGCCGGGCAGGAAGCCCAGCCGTTCGCCTGCTTCGACCGCCGGTCGCGTCAGGATGAGCCGCTGTACCGTGTCGCGTTCCATGGCGTCGATGGCGCAGGCCACGGCCAGCCAGGTTTTGCCCGTTCCCGCGGGCCCGACACCGAAAGTGATGTCGTGCTTGAGGATGTTGTCCAGGTAGTCGCGCTGGCGCGGCGTGCGCGGGCGCAGGTCGGAGCGGCGCGTACGCAGCGCCAGGCCGGCGCCGTAGTCGTCCATGGGCGGCAGGGCGGCAGGGTCCAGGAGCGGTTCCGCGCCGCGCGATTCCGTGACGCGCCCGACGCCGATCTCCACCAGGCCCAGCTGGATGTCGTCGACCGACAGCGGCTTGCGCTGGGCCTGTTCGTCGAAGCGGCGCAAGGCTTGCGCGGCCAGTTCGGCCTGCTCGCCTTCGACGACGACCCGGCTGCCGCGGCGCGATAGCTTCACGGCCAGGCCGTCGGCAAGCTGGCGCAGGTTCTCGTCCAGCGGTCCGCACAGATTGGCCAGATGGGCGTTGTCGCCGCTGACCTGCACGGTCACCGTGGGTTGGCGGCGCGGGGCACGTGCGCGCGTGGCGTTCATCGGCCCGCCTCCGCGCCGTCCGCGTCCACCATGGCGACGCGGGCCCGCAGCGAATTGGGATAGGCCTGGGTGATGACGACGTCCACCATCTGGCCCACCAGGCGCGGCGGCGCGGGGAAATTGACGATTCGGTTGTTTTCGGTGCGCCCCATCAATTCATTGGGGTCGCGGCGCGAGGGGCCCTCGACCAGCACGCGCTGGGTGGTGCCGACCATGGCCTGGGCGATGGCGGCGGCCTGTTCGGCGATACGGGCCTGCAGCCGCTGCAGGCGCTGCAGCTTGACGGTCTGCGGCGTGTCGTCGGTCAGGTCCGCGGCGGGCGTGCCGGGACGGCGCGAATAGACGAAGGAAAACGAGGTATCGAAGCCGACGTCGTCGATCAGCTTCATGGTCTTCTCGAAATCCTCCGCGGTTTCACCAGGGAAGCCCACGATGAAGTCCGAAGACAGCGTCAATGTGGGCCGGGCTTCGCGCAGCCGCCGCACGATGGATTTGAATTCCAGCGTGGTGTAGCCGCGCTTCATCGCGGCCAGCACGCGGTCGCTGCCCGCCTGGACGGGCAGGTGCAGAAAGGACACCAGCTTCGGCAGCCGCGCATAGGCCTGGATCAGGCGCGGTGTCATTTCCTTGGGATGCGAGGTCGTGTAGCGGATGCGCTCGATGCCGGGGATGTCGTGCACGTACTCCAGCAGCATGGCGAAGTCGGCGATCTCGTCGCCATCGCCCAGGCGGCCGCGATAGGCATTGACGTTCTGGCCCAGCAGGGTGACCTCCTTCACGCCCTGGTCCGCCAGGTCGGCGATCTCCACCAGGATGTCATCGAAAGGCCGCGATACTTCCTCGCCGCGGGTATAGGGCACCACGCAGAAGCTGCAATACTTGCTGCAGCCTTCCATGATGGATACGAAGGCTGTCGCGCCGTCCACGCGGGGAGGCGGCAGGGCGTCGAATTTTTCGATGCTCGGAAAGCTGATATCCACTTGCGCGATACCCTGCGCGCGGCGCTGGCGGATGAGCTCCGGCAGCCGGTGCAGCGTCTGCGGTCCGAACACCACATCCACATAGGGCGCCCGCTTGACGATGGCTTCGCCCTCCTGGCTGGCCACGCAACCGCCCACGCCGATGACCAGGCCAGGCTTGCTCTTCTTCAGGTGCTGCACGCGGCCGAGGTCCGAGAAGACTTTTTCCTGTGCCTTTTCGCGTACCGAACAGGTGTTGAAGAGGATGATGTCCGCGTCTTCCGGCGTGTCGGTCAACTCGACGCCTTGCTCATCGCGCAGCACATCGGCCATCTTGTCGGAGTCGTACTCGTTCATCTGGCAGCCGAAGGTGCGGATGAAGAGCTTGCGGGGGGAATCGGAAACAGGTGCGGCGGCGTCGTCGCCGTCGCACGCGAGGATGTGTTCTTGCATAGGGGGCCGTGACGGGTGTAGATCCCGGGGGCGATAAAAAACAGAATTTTACCCCGGATCCCTGCCTGTCTTGGTATTGTCTCGGTCGGCTTCTACCATGAGCGCCGCGCGGGGTCCGCTGGACGTCGCGGCAAGCGCGGCACAACGATGCCAGCCCGGCTCGCGCAGGATGAGCGGCATGGGCCAGACCGATAAAGCCGGATTGCGCCGGACCGTCGCGGGGCGGAACGCGCGAACGAACCGACAGGGAACGCATATGTTCAGCAAGAAGGCCGGCGCCGCCGGCCCAGGGGGGAAGGGCGCCAGCGGGTCGGCGCAAGCCGACCGGCGCATACGGTGGCTGGCGGGCTGGGTGCTGGCCCTGCTGCTCCTGGGTTGCCTGGTGGCCTTCGTCGATCTGCCGCTGGCGCGCTACCTGAAGGCCCATGTGTCGCCCGGGGTCGACCATGCTTTCGAGTGGATCGGCGAGGTCGGCGACAGCGACAACTACACCTGGATCGTATTGCTCGTCTACGTGCTGGCCCTGCTGGGCATGCGGCTGGGATGGCACGCGCCGTGGACAGGCGGCTATGTGCGCGTGGCGCGCGGGTCGCTGCTGCTGCTGGCCGCGTGGATCGTGGGCGGCATCCTCACCGGCATCCTGAAGCAGACCGTGGCGCGCGCGCGGCCCGAGGTGTTTTTCGAGCGCGGCTTCTATGGGTTGGAAGAGGCGTTCTCCGGCAAGCCTTTCAATTCCTTTCCGTCCAGCCATGCCTTGACGGCCTTCGTCCTGGCCGCCGCGATCTCCGCCACGGCGCCCCGTCTGCGTTGGGTGGTCTATACGGTCGCCATCCTGGCCGCGCTAAGCCGGCTGGTCAATCTGGATCACTATGCATCCGATGTGACGGCCTCGGCGTTTATCGCGATCGCCGCCGTGCATCTGCTGAAGGGACGTTTCCTGGACGAGCGCTACCAGTGGCCGACGCGCATGCCCTGGCAGTGGTTCAGGCGCGCCTGAAGGGCCAGGTCGCGGGCCGGGGCGGCGTACCGCGCGCCCTGCGCCGGCGCGACGGCGGATGCCCCAAGGTGAAGCCGTGCTTCAAGGGGATTGGATGGCGCATCGGTGCGCGTCACGCCTGCGCGGCACCGAGCCGCTGGCGAATTCGTCCGGTCACTTCCAGCATGGGGTCCTGCGGCGGATAGAGTGCCTGCTTGCCTACAATGGGAAAACTCGTGCCTTCCCAGAAGCTTGCCGGGTCGAAGCGGAACTTCGCGATGAGGCGCCGCCCGAAGTCGGTTTCATGGTGCAGATATAGCGACTTCTGCCCGATGCCCGACATCTCGGGATACTCGCCCAGCAGGTAGCCTTCCTGCAGGTGCGGACGCACCGCCGACGGTGGACACACGCTGGCCAGGCGTATGGCCTGCAGGCCGGCTTCCGCGCTGGCCGTGATGCCGCCGCTCAGGTTCGGTACGCCCAGCACGAAAACATGCGCCATGCCGGCCGCGCCATGGCTGGCGAAGGATGCGGCGATGCGCAGCGAGTGCGTCACGTCCAGCAGCGGGGTGGGGCAGAGCTCGTAATGCTGCAGGATGGACCATCGCACGATGCGCAGGCGCTCCACGCGATCGCGGCCCAGCAGGCCGGCGTTGCGGTATTCGTCCACCAGGATTTCTTCGGCCAAGGCCAGACGCGCGTACCGTTTGCGTAGTTCGCCTGCGCCGGGGTTCTTGCCGGCGCCGCCGCGCAGCAGCGTCGGCTTCAGAGAGGTATAGCCGCGCTGATTCCGGTGATCGGCCGCCTGGCCGCGGAACAGCAGCACGTGGTCGCGATTGCGGAATTGCAGTTCCGCCACCTTGGTCGCCAGATCGAAATAGGATTGCACCGGATGGGCGTCGGCCTTGCGGAAGTTCTGCCCCTGCACCACCATGGCGCCGGGCGAACCGGCGACGAACGACCACAGCTTGTGTTGGTTGATCGGCTCCAAGGCGGCGCTCCCGCTACTTGCCCAGCCACTTCGCGCTGAGTTGAGCGTACTCGCCGCCGGCCTGGCTCAGGTGCAGCCACTGGTCGACGAAACGCTTGAAGACTTCATCGCCCAGGGGCAGCAGATACGCCATCTCCGCATACTGCAGCGGCCGGTCCGGGTTGACGGCGCACAGTTCCGGATGGGCCTTGCTTTGCACGATGGCCTCCGCCGCCTCGGTGACGAATACATCGGCCTGGCCCTTGATCAGTTCGTCGAAGATCGTCAGGTTGTCGGGATGCATGGTCAGGGTCGCGTGCGACAAACGGGTCTTGGCGAAACGCTCGTTGCTGCCGCCGGGGTTCGCGATGACGCGCACGGACGGTTGGTCGATCGCCTCCACCGTCTGGAATCGGGCCACGTTCTCGCAGCGGGTCAGCGGCGTCTTGCCGTTCACCATATAGGGGGTGCTGAAGTAGGCCTGCTTCTGTCGTTCCAGGGAAACCGAAATACCGCCCGCGGCAATATCGCACTTGCCCGCCACGAAGTCCGGCAGCAGCTCCTTCCAGGTGGTCTTGACGTACTGCGGTTTGGCGTTGAGCGCGGTGGCCAGCGTCTGCATCAGGTCCACATCCAGGCCCTCGAACTGGCCGGGGCCATGCTGGAAGCTGAAGGGCTTGTAGTCGCCGGGCGTACACACCCGCAGCACGCCGCTCTGCGTCACGCGGGCCAGCGTGGAAGGCGCCGTCTGCGCCGGGGCGGAGGACGGGGTCTGGGCCATGGCGGCGGCTTGCACGCACATCAGGATCGAGGCAGCGAGGATTTTCATGGGTGGTTCCCGGGGATGTTGAGCGGTAAGGCTGCAGCCCAGCACTGTAATCGCGGCCGTGGTTTTCTTCATGCGGGTTTGCACGGCTTGCCAGGCGCCATGGATTAGGTCCCGGTCCATTGGCCGCCCGGCCATCGGCCAAGGTGCCCCTTGCTCATGGGCAACGAGTCACTCGGTGGCATGCGCGTCGCGACGGGGCGGGCCGTGGCGTGCTGCTTCCAGAGCCGCGGTGCCGAGGGCTATCATTTGTCCTTTCGACAAGGCGCCGAGGCAATCATGACAGAGCGGATTCGGCTCGATAAATGGCTCTGGGCCGCGCGTTTCTACAAGACCCGCAGCCTGGCGGTGGAGGAGATCGGCAAGGGCAGGGTGCTGGTGAACGAACAGCCGGCCAAGCCTTCGCGCGAGGTGGCGCCCGGTGATCTCGTCAGCGTGCGCAAGGGCGATCCGCCCATACAAGTGCGCGTGCGCGCCGTCAGTGGCGTGCGCGGGCCGGCGCCGGCGGCGCGCCTGCTTTATGACGAGACGCCCGAAAGCGTCGCCGCCCGTGAACGGGCGGCGGAGATGAAACGGCTGGCGCCCGAACCCGCCGATGCACTGGCCGCCGGCCGGCCCACCAAGCGGGACCGCAGGTTGATTGATCTCGTACGTGGCCGCTGATCTGGCGGGTTGGGGCGCTGCCCGTATCGGCGCTGTGGCCGGCATGCCGGGCCGTTGGCTTGCGTCGCCGCGCAGCGCGCTCGGTATCAGCCGTGGGCGGATTCGATGACCGGCTCACAGGTGATCGGGAAGTTCACCGAGTTGGCGATATAGCATTTGTCATGCGCCGCGTGATGCAACGATCGCGCCAGGGCAAGGTCGTCTCCGGCCTTTATAGTTACCCGCGGGCGCAGCTCGATATGGGTCAGCTTGCCGCCCGTCGGGCCGTCCAGCATCGTGCCATGCGCGTCGTCGACATAGGCGACCACGCGGACGCCCGCTTCGGCACACAGATGCAGGTACCAGAGCTTGTGGCATGCGGACGCCGCGGCAACCAAGAGGTCCTCGGGATTCCAGCGGCTGGCGTCGCCCCGGAACGCCGGGTCGGACGAGCCGGGGATGTCAGGCTTGCCGTTCGCGCTTATGGTGTATTCGCGTCCATACTGGCTGTAGCCCGAGGTTCCCGTTCCCCGGTTGCCAGTCCACGCGACCGCCACGCGGTAATTGTGTTCGCCGTATGCCACTGTGCTTCTCCTGCAGGCCGGCGGCCCCTTGAACGGCTGCGCCACGGCCGGTCAGGGCGCGCCAATGCGGCGCGCTGCCGATATCAGGCTCTATACATATCATGGGAAGGCGCGGGCCGGTGCGTATCGGACCGTAGCGAAACAGGCTGTGGCCGGTTGCCGTTGCTGCCGGCATACGCGCCAGTGCTGCCATCCGCCAGGAACCCCCCCGCCTGCCGCGCCGGACGCGGCATCGACGGCTGGGCGTCCGCATTGCCGGCTTCCACCTTGCCCGGCTTCGTCGCCGCCTTGGCCAGGCGCCCGATCAGGGCCATCGCCAGGCCGTACAGGCCCCCCGAGGTAAGATCCACGACCCAGCCCGCGGCCTCGGTCACGGATACTCCGCCGGCCGGGGACGCCTGCGACTTTTCACCGGCCGTACCGGGTGGCGCTTCGTAGTCGCTGTCGAACTCGTAGGGGGCGCGAATCGCGCTCATGGGCGCGCGCGGGTAGCGGGCCAGGGCGTCCGTCGCGGCATCGCCGGCGGGAAAGTAGGGCGCGTGGATATCGGCGGCGAGCTGAAACCGGCTGGGTGGCGCCATGTCCGAAACGCCGCTCAGGGTGGAAACCTGCATTCGATTTGCTCCTCGGAAGTCATGCGGTATGCCGCCTTGCCGGCCGCGAACCGCGGGACAGTTGCGTGGCCCGGGATGAACGCCGGTTCCATATTCCTGCAGGCGGATGGGCGGGGCGATTGTGCCGGCGGGCCGTTCCTGCGGATGGCGGATCGTGGACCCCAGGCCGCAAGCTGTTCAGCCCGCCGTGCCCATCCCTGAAGTAGACTCCTCCGACATACGCGAGCACGGAGGCAATCATCATGGCGAACGGCACGGACATCCAGGCGCTTCTGTTTGACGTCTTTGGCACGGTGGTGGACTGGCGCGGCGGGGTGGCGCGCGAGGCACGGTCTTTCCTGGACCGCTATGCCCCGCAACTGGACGCCTACGAATTCGCCGATGCATGGCGCAGCAAGTACGGGCCATCGATGGAGGAAGTGCGCAGCGGGAGGCGCCCCTTCGTGCGCCTGGATGTGTTGCATTACGAGAACCTGTCCCAGGTGCTGCAGGAATACCGCATCGACACGGCCGCCATCCCTCAGCAGGAACTGGACGCCTTGAACCTGGCCTGGCACCGGTTGGATCCCTGGCCCGATTCCGTGCAGGGCCTGGGCCGGCTCAAGCAGCGCTTCATGATTGCGCCCATGTCCAACGGCCACATCAGGTTGATGATGGACATCGCCAAGCGCGCGGGGCTGCCCTGGGACGCCATCCTGGGCTCGGAGGTCGTGCGGGCCTACAAGCCTGCGCCACAGGCCTATCTGGGCGCGGTGGAGGTATTGGGGCTGCAGCCCGACCAGATCTGCATGGTCGCGGCCCACAACGGCGACCTGGCCGCCGCGCGCCGCTGCGGCCTGAAGACCGCCTTCATCCCACGTCCCACCGAGCATGGCCCCACGCAAACGAGCAATCTGCGCGCCGAGCAGGACTGGGACTACGTGGCGCGCGACATGAACGATCTGGCCAGCCAGCTGGGCTGCCCGGCGTGACCCTTGGCCCGCCCCGTGCAGGCAGGCGCGGCTCGCGGCGTGCGCCGGGTGCTCTGGCGGTCGGTCCGGCAATCACTTTCGCGCGATAAGCCGGCGAATACGGCGGCCATCGGCCCAGGCGGGCAGTTCCGAAATAACAAAGGCGCCCCGCGGGGCGCCTTTGTGTTCCGGCCAGTTTGACGCGATGGCAGCCCGGATGGCGCTGCCTGCCGCGCCGACCGCGGCAACGCCGCGCTCAGGCCACCTCTGGGCCGTCCTTCTTGGCCGGCTTGACCAGGTCTTCGCGCTTGACGCCGAACCACATGGCCAGCGCCGCGGCCACGAAGACCGACGAATAGATACCGAACCAGATGCCGATGGTCAGCGCCATCGCGAAGTAGTGCAGCGTCGGGCCGCCGAAGAACAGCATGGACAGCACCATCATCTGCGTCGAACCGTGGGTGATGATGGTCCGCGAAATCGTCTGCGTGATGGCGCCGTTGATGACCTCGGCGACTTCCGCCTTGCGCTGCTTGCGGAAGTTCTCGCGGATCCGGTCCATGATGACCACGGATTCGTTCACCGAATAACCCAGCACCGCCAGCACGCCGGCCAGCACCGACAGCGAGAATTCCCACTGGAAGAAGGCGAAGAAGCCCAGGATGATGACCACGTCGTGCAGGTTGGCGATCACGCCGGCCAACGCGAACTTCCATTCGAAACGGATAGCCAGGTAAACGACGATGCCCAGCACCACGAACAGCAGCGCCATCAGGCCGTTGTGCACCAGTTCGCGCCCGACCTGCGGGCCGACGTACTCCACGCGCCGCAGCTCCACGGACGGATCGGCGGCCTTCAAGGACTGCAGCACGGAATCGCTTTGCTGCGACGAGGTCTGGCCTTCCGCCAGCGGCAGCCGGATCAGCACGTCGCGCGAGGTGCCAAAGTTCTGGACCTGGAAATCCGCGTAGCCCAGCTTGGACACCGCGCCGCGGACGGAGTCGAGCTGTGCCGTATGAGCGTAGCTGACCTCCATTACCGTCCCGCCGGTGAACTCGATGGACAGGTGGAACCCGCGCGTCAGGATGAAGAACACCGCGGCCAGGAAGGTCACCGCGCTGATGATGTTCAGCAGCAGGGCGTGACGCATGAACGGGATGGTGCGGTGGATCCGGAAAAATTCCATGTTTCGCCTTGCTTGGGTAGGCCCCGCGGGGCCGTCGTTGCATTCTGTCGTTCGGTGCCGCCCGCGCTGTCGCCGGTGGCTTCGTAGTCCGGGGACCTTTCGCCCTCAGGCCTTGGCCTTCGCGTTCTCCGTGGGTTTCCACACCTGCCCGATCGACACGCTGCTGAGCTTCTTGCGGCGGCCATACCAGAGGTTCGCCAGCGCACGCACGCCGACCACCGACGAGAACATCGAGGTCAGGATGCCCAGGCAGTGGACCACCGCGAAGCCGCGTATCGGGCCCGAACCGAAGGCCAGCAGCGCCAGGCCCACGATCAGCGTCGTCAGGTTCGAATCCAGGATGGTGCCCCATGCGCGCTCGAAGCCCTGGTGGATGGCCTGCTGGGGGGTGGCGCCATTGCGCAGTTCCTCGCGGATCCGCTCGTTGATCAGCACGTTGGAGTCGATGGCCATGCCCAGGGTCAGCGCGATGGCCGCGATACCCGGCAGGGTCAATGTGGCCTGCAGCATGGAAAGCACGGCCAGCAGCAGCAATACGTTGACCGCCAGGCCGATCGTCGAGAAGACGCCGAACAACCGGTAGTACAGCACGATGAAGATGGCGATCGCCAGGAAGCCGTACAGCGTGGAGGCGAAGCCCTTGGCGATGTTGTCCGCGCCCAGGCTGGGGCCGATGGTGCGTTCCTCGATGATCGACATCGGCGCGGCCAGGGCGCCCGCGCGCAGCAGCAGCGCGGTGTCGGCGGCTTCCTCGGCCGTCATGCTGCCGGAGATCTGCACCTGTCCGCCGGGGATTTCGCCGCGGATGACCGGCGCGGTGACGACTTCGCCCTTGCCGTTTTCGAACAGCAGGATGGCCATGCGCTTGCCGACGTTGTCCCGCGTGACGTCGCGGAAAATGCGGGCGCCCTTGGCATCCAGGGTCAGGTGGACCGCAGGCTGCTGCGTCTGCTGGTCGCGGCCAGGCTGCGCATCCTGCAGGTTCTCGCCGGTCAGGATGACCTGGCGGCGCACCAGCAGGGGACGGCCGTCGCGCTCGGTGTAGCGCTCCAGGCCGAACGGCACGGTATTGGCGGCCAGGGCGGCCTGCGCCGCGGGCGAGTCGTCCACCATGCGGATTTCCAGCGTGGCGGTGCGGCCCAGCAGTTCCTTGGCCTTGGCCACGTCCTGGACGCCCGGCAACTGCACGACGATGCGGTCGTTGCCTTGCTGCTGGATGACCGGTTCGGCCACGCCCAGCTCGTTGATCCGGTTGTGCAGGGTGTTGATGTTCTGGTTCAGCGCGCTTTCCTGCACTCGCGTGATGGAAGCAGGGCTGAGCGCGCCGACGAGTTGCGGCTTGCCGCCGTCGTTCTGGTCGGTGAACGCCAGGTCCGGCAGGCGCGTGCGCAGCACCGACAGCGCCTTGTCGCGGTTATCGGCATTGGCGAAGGTCGCCGTGACGGACTGGCCGGTGCGTTCCACGGTGGCGCCGGCGATGTCCTGGTCGCGCAGCACGCTGCGCACGTCGGCGGCCAGGGAGTCGTAGCGCGCGGTCAGCGCGCCCTGCATATCGATCTGCAGCAGGAAGTACACGCCCCCGCGCAAGTCCAGGCCCAGGTACATGGGCTTGGGCTCGAACCAGCCCAGGGCGCGCATCCATTCCGGCGACGCGGGCAGCAGGTTCAGCGCCACGGTGTAGTGCGGGTCCCCCGGCACCGTGTTCAGCGTCTTGTCGATCAGGTCGCGCGCCTGCAGCTGCTGGTCGGTGGACGCAAAACGGGCGCGGATGGTGCCCAGCGGGCCATTCTGTTCGTAATAGATGCCGGCGGACGGGATCTTGGCCTGGGCCAGCGTCTGTTCCACCGTATTGAGCAGCGCGTTGTCGACCTTGATGGTCGCCTTGGCGCTGGAAATCTGTACCGCCGGGGATTCGCCGTAGAAATTGGGTAGCGTATAGAGCGCGCCGATCAGGACCGCGATCAGGACCGTGAGGTATTTCCAGAGGGGATAGCGGTTCATGGCCGGCTACTTATGACGAATGACGGTTAGGGCGGAAAGCCGGGGAGCGGGCGGGGGCCTACCGTCGGGGCGGGTCGCCGCCGCGCGGTTTGGCCCGCTGTGACCCTTACAGCGCCTTGATGGTTCCCTTGGGCAGGACGGTCGACACGGCGCTCTTCTGCACCACGACTTCGATGGGCTTCTCGGCCGCTTCGCCGATTTCCACGGTGATATAGGTGTCCGTGACCTTGGTGACCTTGCCCAGCAGGCCGCCGGCGGTAACCACTTCGTCGCCCTTGCTGAGCGCAGCCAGCAGGTTCCTGTGTTCCTTCTGGCGCTTCATCTGCGGCCGGATCATCAGGAAGTAAAGGATGACGAACATCAGCACGATGGGCAGCATGCCCATCAGCGCGTTGCCCTCGGGGGCGGCCTGGGCCAGGGTAAGGCCTAGGGTGTCGGTAAGGGACATCGAATTCTCCTGGTTGGATCCGTGTGAATGGATTTTGGTATGGTTTTTCGCTTCTTATGGCGCGAGCCGGTATACCGGGCAGCCCGCTATTGTAGCGAAGCTGTGCGAAGCGGGCGGCGCTGCGGCACCCACCCGGCCGCCGGGGGCGGCGTCATGGTGTCCCGGGGTTATCTCCGTGGCGCCCGGCGCCGCCCTGATCGACGCCACGGGCCCGGTCGGCGGCGAATCGGGCGCGCCAGGCCTCGAAGCGGCCGGCCGCGATGGCGTCGCGCATTTCCGCCATCAGGGCCAGGTAGAAATGCAGGTTGTGCAGCGTATTCAGCCGCGCGCCGGTGATCTCGTTGGCCCGCTGCAGATGGTGCAGGTAGGCGCGCGTGAACAGGCGGCAGGTGTGGCAGGCGCAGCTCCCATCCAGCGGACGCGTGTCGTCGCGGTAGCGCGCATTGCGGATCTTGATGTCGCCATAGCGGGTGAACAGCCAGCCGTTGCGCGCGTTGCGCGTGGGCATGACGCAATCGAACATGTCGATCCCCTGCGCCACGCCGGCGACCAGGTCTTCCGGGGTGCCGACGCCCATCAGGTACCGCGGGGCCTGCGCGGGCAGCCGGGGGGCGACGTGTCCCAGGATGCGCATCATGTCTTCCTTGGGCTCGCCCACAGACAGCCCGCCGATGGCATAGCCGTGGAAGCCGATATCCTGCAGGCCGGCCAGGGATTCGTCGCGCAGCCGTTCGTACATGCCGCCCTGCACGATGCCGAACAGCGCATTGGGATTGCCGAGGCCATCGAAGGCGTCGCGGGAGCGGCGCGCCCAGCGCAGCGACATCCGCATCGAGCGCGCGGCCTCTTCCTCGGTGGCGGCGCGTCCGTCGATCTCGTAGGGCGTGCATTCGTCGAACACCATGACGATGTCCGAGTTCAATGCACGCTGGATCCGCATGGACTCCTCCGGCGTCAGGAACAGACGCGCGCCGTCGATCGGGGAGGCGAAGCGCACGCCTTCTTCGGTGATCTTGCGCATGCCTTGCAGGCTGAACACCTGGAAGCCGCCGGAATCGGTCAGGATGGGCCGGTTCCAGCCCATGAAACCGTGCAGGCCGCCGTGCTTCTCCATGATGTCCGTGCCCGGACGCAGCCAGAGGTGGAAGGTATTGCCCAGCACGATCTGGGCGCCCACCTCGTCCAACTCGTGCGGCAGCATCGCCTTGACGCTGCCGTAGGTGCCCACGGGCATGAAGATGGGCGTTTCAACCACGCCATGGTTCAGCGTGATGCGTCCGCGCCGCGCGGCGCCGTCGGTGGCCAGCAGTTCGAAATGCAATCCGGTCATGGTGTTCGGTTCTCGTAATGGGCGGGCCCGGGCGGGTGCGGGCCGGAGCACGGCGGACTCAGGCCGCGGCCGCCTCGATGAGCATTGCGTCGCCGTAGCTGAAGAAGCGGTAGCGTTGCGCCACGGCATGCGCATAGGCGCGGCGGATCGGGTCCATGCCGGCCAGGGCGGATACCATCATCAGCAGTGTCGACTGGGGCAAATGGAAATTGGTGATCAACCCGTCCAGCACCTGGAAGCGGTAGCCCGGCGTAATGAACAGCCGCGTGTCGCCTTGCGACGCCTGTAGCGGCATGCGCTGCGCGGCGGCGGATTCCAGCGCGCGGGCGCTGGTGGTGCCGACCGCGATCACCCGTCCGCCCGCGGCCCGGGCCCCGGCGATGGCGTCCACCGTGGCTTGCGGGACGGTGTACCACTCCGCATGCATGACATGGTCGGCGATGTTTTCCACCCGCACGGGCTGGAAGGTTCCGGCGCCCACGTGCAGGGTCACGAATGCGCGCGCCACGCCCGCCGCCTGCAGCCGGTCCAGCATGGGAAGGTCGAAATGCAGGCCCGCTGTCGGCGCGGCCACGGCCCCGGGTTCACGCGCATAGACGGTTTGGTAGCGCGCCTCGTCCTCGGCGTCGGCCGCGTGGGTGATGTAGGGCGGCAGCGGCGTTGCGCCATGGGCGTCCAGCAGCTTCAGCACGTCGTCGGGAAACCGCAGGTCGAAGAGTTCGCCTTCGCGGCCGGCGACCACCGCATCGAAGGCGTCCGCCAGGTGCAGGACGGTGCCGGGGCCGGGCGATTTGCTGGCCCTGACATGGGCCAGCGCCTGCCGCGGCCCGACGATGCGCTCGACCAGCACCTCGATCTTGCCGCCGCTGGCCTTGCGGCCCGCCAGGCGTGCCTTGATGACCCGTGTGTCGTTGAACACCAGCAGGTCGCCGGGACGCAGCAGCGCCGCGATATCGCCGAAATGGCGATCGTGCAGGCCGCCGTGGGCATCCAGGTGCAGCAGGCGGCTGCCGCCCCGCTCGGCGCTGGGGTGCTGGGCGATCAGCTCCGGCGGCAACTCGTAGTCGAAGTCGGAAAGGCTGTACGAAGGATGGGAAGTGGACACGCGGACTCGGGATGCAATGACGGGCCAACCCGCAATTGTAGTGGGAGTCGCGAAAGCGGCCGCTGGCGTGCGCCGCCCCTCAAGTCTGGATGGCGCTTCACGGTATGCTTGGCGCTTTTGGTATTTGGCGACGGGCGCGGGCAGGGGATGATCAAGGCGTTGAGCAAACGGGTGGCGCATTTCGGGCGGCGCTGGGCCGCGGCCCTGCTGGCGGCGGTGGCGCTGGGCGGGACGGCCCAGGCGCAGGGCCTGGCCCCCGCATCCAGCAACGCGCTGCCCCATGAGCTGGCCGCCGCCTGGCGCGCCAGCAAGCTGCCCGTATCGTCCTTGTCCCTGGTCGTGCAGGAGCTCGACGGGCAGCGGCTGTTCTCCATCAATGCCAAGGAACCGCGCAACCCGGCCTCGGTGATGAAGCTGGTGACGACGTGGGCGGCGCTGTCGAACCTGGGCCCCAACTATGTATGGCGTACCGAGCTGCTGTCCGAGCCCGGCGCGCGGCTGCAAGCCAACGGCGTGCTGTCGGGCCCGCTGTATCTGCGCGCCAGCGGCGACCCCTATTTCCTCTTGCAGGACCTCTGGACGCTGCTGCGCGACCTGCGCCTGCACGGCGTCCGGCAGATCAGCGACCTGGTGATCGACCGGACAGTGTTTGGCGCGGTGTCGACCGATCCGGGCGCTTTCGATGGCGCGCCGGACCGGCCCTACAACGCGAGTCCGGATGCGCTGATGGTCGGCTTCGGCGCCGTACGGCTGGTCTTCATGCCGGACCCGGCCACGCGCCAGTGGGTGCCGGTGATCGATCCGCCATTGCCAGGCCTGAGCATAGGCGGGAAGGTGGAATGGACTGACGCCGTCTGCCCGGGCGCGCCCGAGGTGGCCACCGAGCCGGTCATTACGCAGCAGGGCATCACGCTGCGCGTGGCGGGCAAGGTAGCCGGCTCCTGCGGGGAATTCAGCCTGTATCGCCTGGCCTTGTCCCAGCCGGAGTACGCCACCGCCGTATTCCGCATGCTCTGGCGCGAGCTGGGCGGCTCCTTCACCGGACAGGTGCGAGCGGGCATGGTGCCGCCCGACGCGGTGCCGCTGGCCACGCACGAATCGCCGCCCCTGGCCGACATCATCCGCACGGTCAACAAGCGCAGCAACAATGTCATGGCGCGCCTGCTACTGCTGACGCTGGGCGCGGAAGGCGGGCGCCGTCCCGCCTCGGAAGACAGCAGCGCGGCGGTGGTGCGCCGCGTCCTGGGCAGCCAGGGGCTGTCCATGCCGGAACTGGTCGTGGATAACGGCTCGGGCTTGTCGCGGGTGGCCCGGGTGTCGGCCGACAGCCTGGCTTCGCTGCTGACGGTGGCATGGCGTTCCCCCTATATGCCGGAATTCATGTCATCGCTGGCCATCGCCGGCGTGGACGGTACCGTACGCCTGCGGCTGCGCGGCAACGACACCCGCGGCATGGCGCACCTGAAGACCGGTACGTTGGCCAATGTGCGCGCCATGGCCGGCTATGTCCTGGGCGCCAGCGGCAAGCGCTATGTCGTGGTCAGCATCGTCAACGACGAGAAAGCACAGGCCGTGCGTCCCTTCGACGACGCCCTGATCAAATGGCTTGCTGACCGCTGACGGCCATGCGCGGCGCTGGTCGCCGGGCGGCCGGCGGGCTACGATTCCACGCATCGCCATCGGAGAACCGCCATGCCCGTGCATGAAATCCGCCACCCGCTGATCCGCCACAAGCTGGGCATCATGCGGCGCGCGGACCTGAGTACCAAGAGTTTCCGCGAACTGTCCCAGGAAGTCGCGGCGCTGCTTACCTACGAAGCCTGCAAGGACCTGCCGCTGGAACCCTGCCGCGTGGAAGGGTGGAGCGGCACGGTGAATGTCGAAAAACTGGCCGGCAAGAAGATCACCGTCGTGCCCATCCTGCGCGCCGGCATCGGCATGCTGGATGGGGTGCTGAGCCTGGTGCCGGGCGCCAAGGTCAGCGTCGTCGGCATCGCCCGCAACGAAGAGACCTTGCAGGCGCAGACCTACCTGGAGCGCCTGGTCGCCGAGCTGGACCAGCGCGTGGCGCTGATCGTGGATCCCATGCTGGCGACGGGCGGCTCGATGGCGGCCACCATCGATATGCTGAAACGCGCGGGTTGCCGCGATATCCGGGCGCTGGTCCTGGTGGCGGCGCCCGAGGGTATCGCCCACATCGACGCCGCGCACCCCGACGTGCATATCTATACCGCGTCGATCGACGATCGCCTGAACGCGGACGGCTATATCATGCCGGGCCTGGGCGACGCCGGCGACCGTATATTCGGCACCAAGCAGAAGGCGGAATAGAGGAAGGCGGAATCAACGAGCCCGGGATCAACGACGGCGGGATCAAGGACGGCAGGATCAAGGACGGCAGGATCAAGGACGGCAGGATCAAGGATGGCTTACCTGCCGCTTCGGCGGTCCGTTCGCCACGCCGCCGGTCCGCTGCGCGCTACGCTCTCTACGGCCACCGGGCGTACGAAGCCGACCAGCCGCAACATGTCGAACGGGCCGGACACGTCGGCCGGCCGGCTATGGCGGCTACGCCGGCTGGGCCATTCCGTCGATGTGCTGCCCGAACCAGTTCAACTCATTCGCCAGGGCAGCCACGCTGCCCACGATCAGCAGGGCCGGCGCCTGCACCGCGTGCGCCCGCGCCAGCGTGGGCATATCGGCCAGGCGCCCCGTAACGACGCGCTGTTCGGGGCGGCTGCCGTTTTCGACGAGCGCGAAGGGCGTATCGGGCGCCCGCCCATGGGCCTGCAGGCGCCGCGCCAGGGAATCCAGCTGGCCGACACCCATATAGAAGGCCAGGGTCTGGCGGCTGTCGGCCAGGGCGGCCCAATCGATCGTGTCGCCGTCGTCGCGGCAGTGTGCCGTGATCAGGTGCAGGGATTGGGCATGCTCCCGGTGCGTCAACGGGATGCCGGCATGGGCCGCACAGGCGAGTGCCGCCGTCACGCCCGGGACGACTTCGTAGGCGATGCCCTGGGCGCGCAGGTGTTGCAGTTCTTCCCCCCCGCGGCCAAAGATGAAGGCATCGCCCCCTTTGAGCCGCACCACGCGGCGGCCACGGCGGGCATGGTCCACCATCAGGGCGTGGATGCGTGCCTGGGTCGCGGCATGGTCCTCGCCGATCCGTTTGCCGACGTCGATCCGCTCGGCGTCGCGCCGCGCCAGCGACAGGATGTCGGCACTGATCAACCGGTCGTACAGGATGACGTCGGCTTCGTTCAGGGCGCGCAAAGCCTTGAGGGTCAGCAGGCCTGGATCGCCGGGACCGGCGCCCACCAGCACCACGCTGCCGGCGGGCGTTTCCTGCGCCTGCTCCAGCGCGGCGTCGAGCGCGTGCTCCGCTTCCCGCGCGCGCGACTGGCGCAGCAGCGCCGCGACCGGGCCGTCCATCAGCCAGTCGTAGAAACGCCGCCGCGCGCCAAGGTCGGGGCGGCGTTCCCGGATGCGAGGGCGATAGCGGGCCGCCAGCTCGGCCAGCGGCCCCAGGGCATGGTCGAAGAGCGATTCGATGCGCTCACGCAGCCTGCGCGCCAGCACCGGCGCCACCCCGGATGAGGAAATGGCGACGATCAGCGGTGAACGGTCCACGATCGACGGCACCTGGAAGGACGACAGCGCCGGGTCGTCCACGACATTGGTCAGAATGCGGCGGGCCCCGGCCATCGCCGCGACTTCCGCATTGACCTTCGCGTCGTCCGTCGCCGCCACCACCAGCCACACGTCCGCCAGCCACTCCTCCTGGAAACGTCCCAGCACATGGGTGATGGTTCCCTCTCGCGCCAGGACGGCCAGCTCCGGATTGAGTTCCGGTGCGCCGACACGCACCTGCGCGCCGGCCTCCAGCAGGGCTTGCGCCTTGCGGGCGGCGACCGCGCCGCCTCCAACGACCAGGACGCGGCGCTGGTGCAGATCGGCAAACAGGGGGAATAGCTTCATGGTGGCGGCAAGGAGAAGGTCGGCTGCAGGTCCGGACCGGCAGGAAAAGGCAAGGCAGGAAAAGGCAAGACAGGAATAGGCAAGACAACGGTGCCGGCTTGCACCGGGCTGCCTGTGCGGCCGCGCTGGCACGGGCGGGCGGCCCGACAAGACAAAAAGGGCGCGATGCGGGTACGTCATTCTAGGAAGCTGCCAGGCTGCCGCGAACGACGGTGTGGCTATGTCAATATAGCCATCCACTATATCCGGCCAATATTTCATTGCCGGCCGATATTAGCCGGCGCCCCGGCCGCGCTGCGGCGCGCACAGTGTAGTATCGACGGAACCCGCTCCGCATCGGTGCGCGGCGTTTTATCACGAGGTCTTTCTGTGCAATCCCATACGACGATTTTCGCCAGGCTCGCCTTGGCCGGCGCGCTGCTGTCGGGCGCGGCCGCCGCCCACGCCGGGGTCTGCGACGCGCAATTCATACGCAATGGGGGCGAAGTCCAGCTGACGGGCTCCGGCAACCTGCAATTGGGCGCGGATCTCGCCTTCGCCGAGGTCAGCAAAACCAATGGCGAAAACTGCCGCGCGCGGGTCACCGGCATCGCCACGTTTTCCTATGCTGGCCTGCCCCCGGGCAAGTCCAGGCTGGACTACCTGATGACGGTCCACAGCGGACAGGCCACTTTCGTGCGTTACGAGAACGCCGGCGAGAAGCCCTCGTCCGAGGGACAGTTCGATCTGCGCATGCTGGGCCTGTTCGCCTATGACGGCAAGATCAGCGGGCCCGGCCAGAAGTTGCCGGGGGCCACGTTCCGCCTGAACATCGGCAAAGAAGCGCCCGTGGGGGGCACGCCCAGCACGACGGTCCGCATCAGCCAGAAGACGGTCGGCACCCGCCGCACCATGGACACCGCGCTCGGCAAGCAGTCGTGCTGGCCGATCTCCTATCGCCGCGATACCGATCCCACCATGGCCACCTTCAAGGGCCTGACCCTCCCTATTCCGGCGCTCAACACCACGGTCACCGACTGGTACTGCCCGGCGGTCAACCTGGTGATGAAGCAGGACATCGACCAGCAGGGGATCAAGTCGGCGGTCGAGATCACCCGTATCAAGTAAGTCCGCAGGCAAGGCATGCCACTTGCTTCCGGCATTCGCTCATGCAGGCCGTGGCAGTTGCCGCACGAGGGGGACAGGAGGCATAAGCCTCGCTGGTATCATTGATTTTCCGTCCAGGACATGCACAAAAAAGGAGCGACCATGAACGTGATCAGATCTTCCGAAGGCGCTAAAGACAATCTCATCGACAGCGTCAAAAGCAGCCTGAACGACGCGGAAAGCCTGTTGCGCGAGGCCGCCACCTCCACGGGTGACAAGGCGGCCGAACTGCGCGACCGCGCGATGACGTCCCTGAAGCGCACGCGCGAAAGCCTGTACGAAATGCAGGATGCGGTCTTCGAACGCGGCCGCAAGGCGGCCCGCGCCACCGACGACTACGTGCACGACAATCCCTGGCAGGCAATCGGCATCGCAGGCGTGACCGGCCTGCTGCTGGGCCTGCTCATCGCCCGCCGTTAACGGAGCGGGACAGCCCGCGCCGCCGCGGGGCCAGGCTCCGCGGCGAGGCGGCTTTCCCTCATAACCAATGGCTATCCGCAAATCTTTGCTTGGCGTCGCGTCCAGTCTGGTCGAATTGGGGCGCACGCGTTTCGAGCTGCTGGCGCTGGAAGCGTCGGCCGAGAAGGGCCGGCTGCTCAAGCTGCTGGGGTATTCCTTCGCGGCCCTGCTTTTCCTCACCTTGGCGGTCCTGGTGTTCTCCATCCTGGTGGCCGTCTATTTCTGGCCTACGGAATCGCGCTACATGGCCCTGGGCGTACTCGCCGCGGGTTATGCCTTGCTGGGGTTGATCCTGCTCTACGCGGTGCGCCGCTCCCTGGTCCAGGGGCCGACGCCCTTCGCCGCTACCTTGCAGGAACTGGGCCGCGACGCGCAGTTGCTCGATCGCCTGCGCGCTGCCGCGCAGGCTGAAGAGGAAGCAGAGCGTGCGGCAGCCGCCCATGCGGCGCGCCGACAGGAGGGCGCACTATGAGCAAGATATCTCCGGCGGTGGATCGCCAGGTGCGCATCGAATTGTTGCGCGCGCGGGCCGCGGTCGAACGCGAGGCCCTGGTCCATGGCATGACAGACCTGACGCAGTCGCTCTCGCCCCGCCACCTGGTCAAGAGCCTGATGCCGCGCATGGGCGTGGGCAACAGCTCCAAGCTGGCCTGGCAGGCGTTTTCCATGGTACGGCGCTACCCGGTCATCATGTCGACGGTATCCGCGGTCTTCCTGCGCGGCAAGCGGTCCAGGCTGTTGAAGCTGGCCACCGCCGCGACCGTGGGCTGGCAGGTTTATCGCGGCTGGCGGGCCCGCCACGATGCGGACGCTACAAGCCCAGTTGGTCCCACATCGCATCAACCCTATCCTTGACCGCGGGGTCCATCGCGATGGGGCGCCCCCATTCGCGATCGGTCTCGCCGGGCCATTTATTGGTGGCGTCCAGGCCCATTTTGCCCCCCAGGCCGGAAACCGGCGAGGCGAAGTCCAGGTAGTCGATGGGCGTACGCTCCACCAAGGTTGTGTCGCGCACCGGATCCATACGCGTCGTCATTGCCCACACCACCTCCTTCCAATCGCGTGGGTTGACGTCCTCGTCCACCACCACGATGAACTTGGTGTACATGAATTGCCGCAGCACGCTCCAGAGGCCGAACATGACGCGCTTGGCGTGCCCTGCGTACTGCTTGCGGATGGAAACGACGGCAAGCCGGTAGCTGCAGCCTTCGGGCGGCAGATAGAAATCCACGATCTCCGGCATTTGCCGCCGCAGCAAGGGCACGAAGACCTCGTTCAACGCCACACCCAGCACGGCGGGTTCGTCGGGCGGCTTGCCGGTGTAGGTGGAGTGGTAGATCGGATCCCGCCGCATCGTGATGCGATCGACGGTGAAGACGGGGAACCAGTCGCGCTCGTTGTAATAGCCGGTGTGGTCGCCGTATGGACCTTCCAGAGCCATTTCGTACCCGGTGTCCGGCGGCGGCGCGACACCGGCCGGCACCTCCGGGGCGCGCGCGCGCGGGTCCATGGCCGGCAGCAGGTGGCCCTCCAGCACGATTTCCGCGTAGGCCGGCACCGATAGTTCGCTGCCCAGCGCCTTGGCGACTTCGGTGCGCGATCCGCGCAACAGGCCGGCGAACTGGTATTCCGACAAGCTATCGGGCACGGGCGTCACGGCGCCGAGGATGGTGGCCGGGTCGGCGCCCAGCGCAACGGCGATGGGAAAAGGCTGCCCCGGGTATGCGCGCGCATGTTCCCGGAAGTCCAGGGCGCCGCCGCGGTGGGACAGCCAACGCATGATGAGCTTGTTGCGGCCGATCGGCTGTTGCCGGTAGATACCCAGGTTCTGCCGTTTGGCGCGCGGACCCTTGGTGATGACCAGGCCCCACGTCAGGAGCGGGGCGACATCGCCCGGCCAGCATGTCTGCAACGGCAGGCGGGACAGGTCCACGTCCTCGCCTTCCAGGACGATCTCCTGGCAGGCCGGAGCGCGCACGATCCGCGGGCTCATGTCCCATAAGGCGGCCTTGAGCATGGCGACCTTGGCGAAGGCGTCGCGCAAGCCCTTGGGCGGCTCTGGCTCGCGCAGCGAAGCGAGCAGCTCGCCGGTGTCGCGCAGCGCTTCGACCTGCTCGGCGCCCATGCCCCACGCCACGCGGCGCGGCGTGCCGAACAGGTTCGCCAGCACGGGCATGCCGGCCGCGCGGTCCTCGTGGCGCGCGTTCTCGAACAGCAGCGCGGGGCCGCCCGCCCGCAGCACGCGGTCGGCGATTTCGGTCATTTCCAGGCGCGTGGATACGGGCGCGCCGATGCGTTTCAGTTCGCCACGCGATTCGAGCTGCGCGATGAAGTCTCTAAGATCTCGGTATTTCACGGGGTTTCCATGGGGCGGCGTGCGTACTTTGACAGCAGTTAGCCAAAATTGCTTAAAGTTGCATGGCAATTAAGGGATTTGTTACATACGGGCCGGCGCTAAGAGGTTAACATCGCCTTCCCTTTAAAACGCAGGAGGTTCACATGCCCGATGCGTCAGTCGCCAGCTTCGTATTCAGGCAGTTGGCACAAGGCGTTCACCGCTACCTCGCCGAATGGTTGCGCATCTGTTCGGTCTACCTGGGCATCGCCGTCATCGTAACGGTCAGCATGGGGTTGGCCTTACCCGGCCTGCGCGACCAGGCCCTGCAAGTGCACAAGGCGCTGCTGATGGCGCTTGCCCCAGCCACCGCGCCCGGCGCGGGCCAGGATAGCGCATATGCCGATGCGGGTGTCGATGCCTGGTCGGATCTCGATGCCGACGGTACCCCCGCCAAGCCCGATGGCTCGCCCGCCGCGGTGGCGCTTGCCGTGCCCGATACGCCGTCTAGCAACGCCACGGCCTTCCTGACGCCCTTGCCGCATCCGGAACCGAAGCCGGCTGCGCGACTGGACAGCATGTCCAATGCGCAGACGGAAGCGCTGCGCAACTACATCTCGCGCAAGTACAAGGTGGCGTACGACGCCACGGGCGTACTCGTCAACACCGCCTACAAGGTCGGCCGCGAATTGAAGATCGATCCCTTGCTGCTCCTGGCGGTGATCGCCGTGGAGTCGCGGTACAACCCCTTCGCCGAAAGCAGCGTGGGAGCGCAGGGGCTGATGCAGGTCATGACCAGCGTGCACCAGTCCAAGTTCGACGCCTATGGCAAGAAGGGTGCGCTGGATCCGGTGGCCAACATCCGGGTCGGGGCAAGCATCCTGAAGGATTGCATCAAGCGCCGCGGTTCCGTGGCCGCGGGGCTGGCCTGCTACGTCGGCGCCAGCGGCCCGAATGACGGCGGCTACGGCGACAAGGTGCAGGCCGAGCGCCGTCGCCTGGCGGTCGCCTCGGGCATCCCCCTGGCGCGCGACTGACGGCGCCGGGCGGCATCCGGCCGCGTTTCCCATGTCATGCGGGTCGAGACGATGACTCGACCCGGCGTGCGGGCAGCGCGCCGGGCGTGGCCAGGGCGGGCCGAGGGCCGACCCTGGCTTACGGTATACGAATCCGGTCGCTCAACCCAGTGTCCGCAGGAAACGCTCGATGCGCGCCGCCGCCTCGGCCAGCCGGTCCATTCCGGTCGTGTATGCAAAGCGCACGGTGCGGCTGGCGTGGGCCGGGCCGAAATCCATGCCCGGCACGGCGGCGACGCCCGCCTCGTGCAGCAGCCGGTGCGCGAAGCGCCCGCTGTCCATGCCCCAGCGCGAGACATCCGCGTAAATATAGAAGGCGCCGTCCGGCTTGACCGGCACGTCGATGCCCATCCTTTCGAAGGCATCGAGCAGGAAGTCGCGCCGTTGCTGGAACGCGGCCCGCCTTTGCTCGTACAGCGCCAGGGTGTCGGGCGCGAAGCAGGCCACGGCGGCGTGCTGGGCCAGCGTCGGCGCGCAGATCGCCAGGCTCGCGGCCATCTTTTCCACGGTGGACACCATCGCGGACGGCACGATCAACCAGCCGAGCCGCCAACCCGTCATGTTGAAGTACTTGGAGAAGCTGTTGATGATGACGGCCTCGTCGTCCAGCGCCAGCGCGGAACGCGGCTTGCCGTCGTAGGACAGGCCGAGGTAGATCTCGTCCATGATGGTGAATCCGCCGCGCCCGCGGACCTCGGCCAGTAGCGCGGCCAGTTCCGCCGCGGCGATCGAGGTGCCGGTCGGGTTGCTGGGGGACGCGATCATGGCGCCCCGCGTACGCGCCTGCCAGTGTCGCCGTATGTCCTCGGCGGACAACTGGAAGCGCTGCGCCGCCGTGCTGGGGATCAGTCGCGGCTGCCCACCCGCGGCCAGCACGAAGTTGCTGTTGGCGGGGTAGGCGGGGTCCGGCATCAGCACTTCGTCGCCCGGATTCACCAGCGCCGCGCAGGCCAGCGCTAGCGCGCCCGATGCGCCGGCCGTGACGATGACCCGGGACGGGTCGACGTCGGCGCCGAAACCGGCATAGAAGCGCGCGATCGCTTCGCGCAGCGCGCCCACGCCCGCTGGAGGGCTGTAGCCGCTGCGGCCGGCGCGCGCCGCCTGCTCCAGCGCTTCCACGACCTGGGGTGGCGCGGTAAAGTCCGGTTCGCCGATGCCCAGGCTGATAATGTCCCGGCCCGCCGCCTGCAGCGCCTGGGCCTCCTTGAACACCTCCACGGCATGAAAGGTAAGGAATTCGGCGGTACGGTCGGCGAGGCGCGGCATGGGAACTGGGGCGGGTTTTTCGGGAATGGAAAGGGGATTTTAGTCATGCAGCCGTCGCGACGCGCTTTCCTGATGGGACGGCCTGCACCACGCACGCCGTGGCAGCACTTCTGCGAGCGCCTGCGGGCGCTGTGCGGCGGCACGCTGGTGCCGGTTGCGCCGGGTGCCGTCTCCACACCTGCGGGCGCCCCGGGCGATGGCGGCCTTGCGTCCGGCCCGCTTGTCGTGCCACAGGCTCGATGGACGCCCCTGGGCGCTGGCGATGTGCGCCAGGCCCGCGCCCTGTGCGTCGAACATGGCGTGCTGTTGGCGCTCCATGGGCTCTCCGGCACGCAGGCCGCGGCGGCCTGCCGGCCGATCCTGTGGGTGGATCCCTCGGCGCTGAATCGCGTAGTGTCCGAGCCCGGACCAGTGCCCCGTTGGCGCGCGGATGCGGGCGTCACGGCGGGCGAGCTGGCGGAGGTGGGCTTGGCCCAGTTCGCGGGCGTCGCCCCCGACACGACGCTGGCCGCCTGGTACGCCGACCGCGCCGCGGCCAACTGGCCGTCCGGCCGTGGCGACCTGTCCGGCATACAGTCTGCGGACATCCTGCTCGCCGATGGGGTGGTCGACACGCTGGGCCCTTTCGGCGCGGACGATGGCGCTCCCCTGCGCAGCGCGTCGCTGCAAGCCCTGGTGCCCGCGCTGTTCCGCCTGTCTTCCGGACCGCAGGCGCAATGGTGCCGCGAGCAGGAGGCGTGGCCGGCGCATTACCGGCTGGACGCGCTGGCGCCGCGTGCCCCGGCCACCGTCAACCTGGCGCAGCTGCTGCACGGGCATGGCGGCACGCTGGCATGGATGGAAGCCCTCGTGCTGCAAGTGCCGCCATCGGGCGCCGCGGCCCAGGCCGCGATGCCGCCGCCGTTGCGCCCGGCGCAGGCGCGCGCCGTGGACATGCGTGTCAAGACGCTGTTCGATCCGGGCGATCTGTTTCCCGAAATCGCGGATGCGGCCACGGACGGCACGCCGGCTTGAGGGCTGCATGTCCTTTCGCATGCCCTTCGTGCAGCGTGGTCGCTCCCGCCGTTATGGTCCGGCCCGCACGCGTGCCAGCGCGCCCGGCGCGGCAGCGCCGTATGGCATGGGCTGCATACGGACGGACGCGCTTCGCGCAGGCGCCATCGCACAGGCACGGGCGTACAACGCAAGGTACTGGGAGCCACCTTGCGGGGCTCCTGCTCTTGGGGAGTAAGATAAACGGCCTTCAAGCTGTAATAAATCGTGTTGCAACCGTGCTGGATTTGCCTCCGGTTTTTTGCTGCCGCGTCCCTACGGACACGCTTCGCTGAAGCGAATCCGGGCAGGCTCTCCGGCAAGGGACTAGAATCCTGCGTTTCCGCTTTTCAACTTTCTTCACACGTATCAAGCGATCATGGACGCCAATCTGCGCAAGGCCGCGCTCGAGTATCACGAGCAAGACCGCCCCGGCAAGATCTCGGTCACACCGACCAAGCAACTGACCAACCAACGTGATCTGGCCCTGGCCTACACGCCAGGCGTGGCGGCGGCCTGCGAAGAAATCGTCGCCGACCCGGTGAACGCGTTCCGCTATACCAGCCGCGGCAACCTGGTCGGCGTGATCACCAACGGTACGGCAGTGCTCGGCCTGGGCAATATCGGCGCGCTGGCGTCCAAGCCGGTCATGGAAGGCAAGGCTGTCCTGTTCAAGAAATTCGCCGGCCTGGACGTCTTCGATATCGAGATCAGCGAAACCGATCCGGACAAGCTCGTCGAGATCATCGCGGGCCTGGAACCGACGTTCGGCGGCATCAACCTGGAAGACATCAAGGCGCCCGAGTGCTTCGTGGTGGAGCGCAAGCTGCGCGAGCGCATGAAAATCCCGGTCTTCCATGACGACCAGCACGGCACCGCGATTACGGTCTGTGCCGCCTTCATCAACGGCCTGAAGGTGGTGGGCAAGGACATCACCGGCGTCAAGGTGGTGGCGTCCGGCGCGGGTGCGGCGGCGCTGGCCTGCCTCGACCTGATGGTGGACCTGGGCCTGCCCCTGGAAAACGTCTGGGTCACGGACATCGAAGGCGTGGTCTACGAGGGGCGCGTCGCGCTGATGGACCCCGACAAGGCGCGTTTCGCGCGCAAGACCGACAAGCGCAAGCTCGCTGAAGTCATCGAAGGCGCCGATGTGTTCCTGGGCCTGTCGGCGGGCAATGTGCTCAAGCCGGACATGGTCGCGGCGATGGCGGCGCGGCCGCTTATCCTGGCGCTGGCCAATCCCACGCCGGAGGTCCTGCCCGAAGTGGTCAAGAGCGTGCGCGATGACGCCGTCATGGCGACCGGCCGCTCGGACTATCCCAACCAGGTCAACAACGTCCTGTGTTTCCCCTACATCTTCCGCGGCGCCATGGACGTGGGCGCCACGACGATTACGCGCGGCATGGAAAAAGCCGCGGTCTATGCCATCGCCGGATTGGCGCAGGAAGAACAGAGCGAAGTCGTGGCCGCGGCCTATGGCACCTTCGACCTGTGTTTCGGTCCCGAATACTTCATCCCCAAGCCCTTCGATCCGCGCCTGATCGTGCGCATCGCCCCCGCCGTCGCCCGCGCCGCGATGGAAGAGGGCGTGGCGACGCGCCCGCTGGCCGACATGGACAGCTACGTCGAACAACTGCAGCAGTTCGTGTACCACTCCGGGGCCTTCATGAAGCCGCTGTTCGCGGCGTCCAAGCGTCTGGTGCGTGAAGGCGCCAAGGCGCGCATCGTCTACACCGAAGGCGAAGACGAGCGCGTCCTGCGTGCGGTGCAGGTCGTCGTCGACGAAGGCCTGGCCAAACCCATTCTGGTTGGCCGCCCGTCCGTGCTGGCCGCGCGCATCGAGCGCCTGGGCCTGCGCATCCGCCTGGGCGAGGACGTCGAAGTCACCAATCCGGAATACGACGAGCGTTTCCATCGCTACTGGACGACGTACTGGGAGCTCATGTGCCGCCGCGGCATCACGAAGGAGATGGCGCGCGTCGAGATGCGGCGCCGCCTGACCCTGATCGGCGCGATGATGGTGTATCTGGGCGACGCCGACGGCCTCATCTGCGGCACGGTAGGCGCCTACGCCGATCACCTGCGCTTCGTCGACGAAGTCATCGGCAAGCGTCCGGGCAGCAATGTCTACGCCGCCATGAGCATCCTGCTGCTGGCCGAACGCACCGTGGTGCTGGTGGACACGCACATCAACGAAGAGCCGAGCGCCGAACAGATCGCCGAGTTCACCATTGCCGCCGCGCAGGAAATGGGTCGCATGAACCTGGCGGCGAAGGTCGCGCTGCTGTCGCGTTCCAACTTCGGCTCGGGCAGTTCCTCGTCGGGCGCCAAGATGCGCGCGGCGCTGCAGATCGTGCGCGACCGTGCGCCCGACATCGAGATCGACGGGGAAATGCACGGCGACTGCGCGCTGGACGAAGAACTGCGTCTGCGCATCCTGCCGTCTTCCACGCTCAAGGGAACGGCGAATCTGCTGGTGTGTCCCAATGTGGACTCCGGCAACATTGCGTACAACCTGCTGAAGACCGCCGCGGGCGGCAACGTCGCCGTGGGACCCTTCCTGCTCGGCGCCAATGCGCCCGTGCACATCCTTACATCGAGTTCCACCGTGCGCCGCATCGTCAACATGACGGCGCTGACCGTGGTGGACGCCAACAACCGCCGCTGACGCGGCGCGGTCCGACAGGCAGGGCGCACCTGGCGGTGCGCCCTGTTTTTTTGGGCCTGTCGCGGGCAAACCACGGCGTCCTACCGTGCGGCGGCCAGGCGGGCGGCGACGTAATTTTTCTGCCCGTTCTCATCCCGCACGGTGTATCTTGCGACTCCATGCCGCCCCGGCCACGACGCGCTTCGGGCAGCGGCACGAAAACGTGTCGCGGCGATTGATCGTTCCGGCGTATGCCGATACGATGCAGCGTATCGCCGCCGACGGGACGCGGTGGACTTCACGATTTTGCAGGAGGGCCGAGCATGGCCAGAACCGGTCAGCCCGCATTGCAGCGGCAGTTGCAGCGTGGCGGCGAGCTCGACGCTGCTGCGCTGGACAAGCAATCGGTGGTCGATGCCGCCAGCGACCTGCGGGCGGCGTTTTTCGTGGCGGACTGCGATCGCGCGCGCAGCCGTTCTGCTGTGCTCCGCGCCATCGCCAAGGCAGTCGATTTCCCCATGCACTTCCGCAGCTTCGACGAACTGTCGGATTGCCTCTGCGATACGGTGCTCGATCAGAAAGTCGGCGTCGTGCTGTGGCTGCACAAGCTGCATTCGGGCGACCCGGCGCTGGAAGAGGATGCGGCGAACATCCTGGCGGTGTGCCAGGACGTGGTCGAATATGCCCGCGAAAACGGCCGCCTGTTTGCCTACGTCGTCGAGCACGCCGGCGCCCACCCGGCCGCCGAACCGGGCGTGGCCGCGGCGCCCTATGGCGAGGCGGACTAGTCCCTGCGGCCGCGCTCCTGCTTGATGCGCGCGTCATCGATGCCTTTTTCCCGCATGGGAATTTCCCGCGTGCTCCCGCTGTGAGCCCGTCCTAGGCGTCATTCCATCCCAGCAGCGCCGTCGCCGCCGCGACCAGTGCCAGTCCCGCGGTTTCGGTACGCAGCACGCGCGGGCCGAAGCCCACGGTGACGGCCCCGGCGGACGTGGCCGCGGCCCGCTCGCCATCCGTCCATCCGCCTTCGGGGCCCACCAGCAGACATAGGGCCTGCTGGGCGTCGGGTGCGCGCAGCGCCTGCGATAAGGGGGCCCCCTGTTCGGGATGGCAGATGGCTCGCATCCCGGCAGCCGGCGTGGCAAGCCATTGTTCGAGCGTCATCACGGTTTCGATGCGCATGATGCGGTTGCGGCCGCACTGCTCGCTGGCCGCCACGGCGATGCGGCGCCAATGCGCGAGCCGCTTGTCCTGTCTGTCCCCGGTCAATTGCAGGACGCTGCGTTGCGCCGCGACGGGAACCAGTTGCTGCACCCCGAGTTCGACGGCTTTTTCGACGATCCAGTCCATTTTGTCGCCGGATGGCAAGCCCTGGACCAGCGTCATGCCGCCCGCCAGTTCCGCTTCGCGCGCGTCGTGCGCGCCCAGTTCGGCGTGCGCGGTGCGGCCGGCCACGCGCAGGGTCGCCGGGTAGGATCCGCCGTGCCCGTCGAACAGCACCAGCGCGTCGCCGTCGCGCAGGCGCAGGACGCGTACGGCGTGGTGAGCGAGGGCATCGGGCAGTTCGATGCGCGCGTGGGGCGACAGGGCGAAAGGGCAGTAGAAGCGTGGGCTGGGCATGTCGATGGTTGCGGTACGCCGGTGGCAAAGTCGCAAGAAAGATGGAGGTCCAGGGCAGCGGCAGGGCCACCCGCTTCGGCATTTGCCGTGGCCCGGCGGCCGGGGCGGATCGCCAGCCCGTATTCTGAGGCATGCCGAACCATCCCGTCGCCGAGGCGTTTCCATGCAGCGCCCGGCGCCTGCCGCCGCGCGGGCCGCCGGACGAAGCGGCGCGGCATCGCGCCGTCCCTGCAGCCGCCCGAACGGCCCACCGCGTACTAGGCCGCCCGGCCGAGGGCGGGGCGGCGGCCGGGCGGCGTGCGGGTGCTAAAATCGTGAGCTCTTCAAACCCTATACCCGGCCCTTTTTTTCAGCCGCGCCGGGAGACGAGCCCTTCCAGAATGAGCAATCCCACCGCCCGACAACCCACATTGGCGGATGCCGTCCGCGCCCTGGCGATGGATGCCGTGCAACAGGCGAATTCAGGGCACCCGGGTGCTCCCATGGGCATGGCGGAGATCGCCCAGGCCTTGTGGACGCGCCACCTGCGCCACAATCCCTCCGATACCACCTGGCCTGACCGCGACCGCTTCGTGTTGTCCAACGGCCACGGTTCCATGCTGCTCTACGCCTTGCTGCACCTGACCGGCTATGACCTGCCGATCGAAGAGCTCAAGAATTTCCGCCAGTTGCACTCGCGCACGCCCGGTCATCCCGAGGTCGGCATCACCGCCGGCGTGGAAACCACTACCGGCCCCCTGGGCCAGGGCTTGGGCAATGCCGTGGGCATGGCGCTGGCCGAAGCGCTGCTCGCCGCGGAATTCAACCGTCCCGGGCATGCGCTGGTGGACCACCACACGTATGCCTTCGTGGGTGACGGCTGCCTCATGGAAGGCATTTCGCACGAGGTCGCCTCGCTGGCCGGGACGCTCAAGCTGTCCAAGCTGATCGTCCTGTACGACGACAATGGCATTTCCATCGACGGCAAGGTCGAAGCCTGGTTCGGCGACGATACGGCCAGGCGCTTCGAAGCCTACGGCTGGAACGTCATCCGCGGCGTGGACGGCCATGACGTGGACCAGGTGGATGCCGCCATCCGCCAGGCCCGCGGCCATGCGGCCAGCCATGGCGGTCCCACGCTGATTGCGTGCCGCACCGTCATCGGCAAGGGCGCGCCCAATATGGCGGGCACCGACAAGGTCCACGGCGCGCCCCTGGGCAAGGACGAAATCGCGGCGACGCGCGCCGCGCTGAACTGGCCGCACGCGCCCTTCGTCATTCCTTCCGAAATCTACGAAGCCTGGGATGCGCGCCGCGCCGGCGCCACCGCGCAGCACGATTGGCAGTCGCGTTTCGACGCCTACGCGGGGCAGTTTCCGGCAGAGGCGGCGGAGTTCAAGCGCCGCATGAAGGGCGAACTGCCGGCCGATTTCGCCGCCAGGGCCCAGGCCTTCATCGCCCAGACGGTGGAAAAGGCCGAAACCGTCGCCACGCGCAAGGCGTCGCAGTATGCGATCGCCGCGCTGGCCGACGCGCTGCCGGAACTGCTGGGCGGTTCGGCCGACCTGACCGGTTCCAACTACACCGACTGGAAGGGCGTGAAGCCCGTGCGCGCCGGCGAACAGGCGATACAGTCCGGTCGCCACATCAACTACGGTGTGCGCGAGTTCGGCATGGCCGCGATCATGAACGGCATTGCGCTGCATGGCGGCTACCTGCCCTTCGGCGGCACCTTCCTGACGTTCTCGGATTATTCGCGCAATGCGCTGCGCATGGCCGCGCTGATGAAGCAGCGCGTGGTCCATGTCTTCACGCACGATTCGATCGGGCTGGGAGAAGACGGCCCCACGCACCAATCCATCGAGCATGCCAACAGCCTGCGCCTGATTCCCAACCTTTCGGTCTGGCGTCCTTGCGACACCGCCGAGACGGCCGTGGCCTGGATCGAGGCGGTGAAGCGTCCCGCCAGCATCGGCATGGCCGTGCACGACGGCGGTCCGACGGCCTTGCTGCTGTCGCGCCAGAACCTGCCCTTCGTGCAGCGCGATGCGGAAACGCTCGCGGCCATTGCGCGCGGCGGCTATGTCCTGCGCGACGCGCAGGAGGCGCGCGCGGTCATCATCGCCACCGGGTCGGAAGTCGCGCTGGCGCTGGCGGCGCAGGATCTGCTGGCCAAGGACGGCGTGGCCGTCCGCGTGGTTTCCATGCCCAGCACGGATGTCTTCGACAGGCAGGACGCCGCATGGCGCGGCAGCGTCCTGCCCAAAGGCTTGCCGCGTGTCGCGGTCGAGGCCGGCACGACGGGCTTGTGGCACAAGTACGTGGGCCTGGAAGGCGCCGTCGTCGGCATCGACCGCTACGGCGAGTCGGCGCCGGCCGGCACGCTCTTCCCATTTTTCGGACTGACCGCGGAGAAAGTCGCCGAGGCCGTCAAACAGGTTTTGTAAACGAGGAGAACGAGTCATGACCATACGCGTTGCCATCAACGGCTACGGCCGCATCGGACGCAATGTCCTGCGTGCCCACTACGAAAGCGGCAAGAAGCACGACATCGAGATCGTCGCCATCAACGACCTGGGCGATCCCAAGACCAATGCCCATCTGACGCGCTACGACACCGCCCATGGCAAGTTCCCCGGCAAGGTGGAGGTCGAGGGCGACTACATGGTCGTCAATGGCGACAAGATCCGTGTGCTGGCCAACCGCAACCCGGCCGAACTGCCCTGGGGCGACCTGAAGGTGGACGTGGTGCTGGAATGCACCGGCTTCTTCACCACCAAGGAAAAGGCCAGCGCGCACCTGAAGGGCGGCGCCAAGAAGGTCATCATCTCGGCACCGGGCGGCAAGGACGTCGACGCCACCATCGTGTACGGCGTCAACCACACCACGCTGAAGCCCGAGCACACGGTCATCTCCAACGCCTCGTGCACGACCAACTGCCTGGCCCCGCTGGTCAAGCCGCTGAACGACGAACTGGGCGTGGTGTCCGGCCTGATGACCACCATCCACGCCTACACCAACGACCAGGTCTTGACCGACGTCTACCACGAGGACCTGCGCCGGGCCCGTTCCGCCACCCACAGCATGATCCCCACCAAGACCGGCGCCGCCGCGGCGGTGGGCCTGGTGCTGCCCGAGCTGAACGGCAAGCTGGACGGCTACGCCATCCGCGTGCCGACCATCAATGTGTCGATCGTCGACCTGTCCTTCATCGCCAAGCGCGAAACCAGCGTCGAGGAAGTCAACGGCATCCTGAAGTCCGCTTCGCAGGGCGCGCTCAAGGGCATCCTGGAGTACAACACCGAACCCCTGGTCTCGGTGGACTACAACCACAACCCGGCGTCCAGCACCTTCGATGCCACGCTGACCAAGGTGTCGGGCACGCTGGTCAAGGTCTCGTCCTGGTACGACAACGAGTGGGGCTTCAGCAACCGTATGCTGGACACCACCGTTGCCCTGATGTCCGCGAAGTAATCCGCGTATTCGCGCTGCGATGACGCGAAGCCGGCGTGGCCCATGCCGCGCCGGCTTCGCTTCGGATGGCCGTCCTTCCGGCGGAGGGGGCTCGCGCGCCTCGGGATGGTCCTGCGCCGTCCCGCCGGTCTTGGCGTGGCGCCGTGCCGTCCGGGGAGACCCAGGAGAAAAAATATGCCCAAGGTAAATACGCTGTCCGCGCTGGCCCGGTCCGGCGCGCTGCAAGGCAAGCGGGTGTTCATCCGCGCCGACCTCAACGTGCCGTTCGACGACGCCGGCAACATCACCGAGGACACCCGCATACGTGCCTCCGTGCCGGGCATCCGCCTGGCCCTGGAAGCCGGCGCGGCCGTCATGGTCACCTCGCATCTGGGCCGGCCCAAGGAAGGGGTGCTGACCGATGCCGACAGCCTGGCGCCGGTGGGACGCCGGCTGGCGGAATTGCTCGGCATGGCGGTGCCGCTGGTGCGCGATTGGGTCGCGCAGGGCGTGCAGGTCGCGCCGGGGCAGGTGGTGCTGCTCGAAAATTGCCGGGTCAATGCCGGCGAGAAGAAGAACGACGAGGCGTTGTCGCGCAAGATGGCTGCGCTGTGCGACGTGTATGTCAACGACGCCTTCGGCACGGCGCATCGCGCCGAGGCCACGACGCACGGGATCGCGCGCTTCGCCGCGGTGGCGTGTGCCGGGCCGCTGCTGGAAGCCGAGCTGGACGCACTGGGTCGCGCGCTGCACGACCCCAAGCGGCCGCTGGTGGCCATCGTCGGCGGTTCCAAGGTGTCGACCAAGCTGAGCATCCTGCAATCGCTGGCCGGCAAGGTCGACCAGCTGGTCGTCGGGGGCGGCATCGCCAACACCTTCATGCTGGCCGCCGGCAAGTCCATCGGCAAGTCGCTGGCGGAAGCCGACCAGCGTGACCAGGCCGCCGCGGTGATCGACATGATGCAGAAGCGGGGCGCCGCGGTGCCGATACCCACGGATGTCGTTTGCGCGCCGTCATTCGGCGCCGACGCGCCGGCCACCGTGAAGCCGGCCGAGGCCATCGGTGCGGACGACATGGTGCTCGATATCGGCCCGCAAACCGCGCAGGCGCTGGCGGACATCCTGAAGAAGGCAGGCACCATCGTGTGGAACGGCCCGGTGGGCGTGTTCGAGTTCGAGCAGTTCTCGCACGGTACCGAGGTGATCGCGCGCGCCATCGCGGAATCGCCGGCGTTCTCGATCGCCGGCGGCGGCGATACCCTGGCCGCCATCGCCAAGTTCGGCATCACGGACAAGGTCGGGTATATCTCGACGGGCGGCGGCGCCTTCCTGGAGTTCCTCGAGGGCAAGACGCTGCCGGCGGTGGAAATCCTGCAGCAGCGGGCAGGCTGACCTGGCGTGTTCCCCGGGGCGGGGCCGGGCGGCCTCAGCCCCGGCTGGCGCGCCAGCGGCGGATGCCGGGATGTTCCCATTGCGCGGCGGCGTAGGCGCGCAGCGGCTCTGGGACTTCATCTCCCGGCTGGATCAGCCGGTTCAGCATCAGCGCCAGGTCCGTGTCCGCCAGCGACCATGCGCCGAACAGGTGTTCGCCCCCATGCGACAGCAGCGCCGTGGCGACGCGTATCAGGCGGGCCGCGTCGGCCTGGGCGGCGTCGCTCAGCGGCGGCGGCTGCCTGCCGTCGAACACCACGTCCGTGGGACGCTCACTGCGCAAGGCCGCCAGGTCGCTGCGGAGCCAGGCCTGCGTCTGCCGCGCCTGGGCCCGGGGCCGCAGGTCGGCGGGATACAGCGCCGCATAGGCGGGTGGCGGAAAGGCCTGTTCCAGGTATTCCGCGATGGCGCTGGATTCGCTCAGGTAGAAATCCAGATGGGCCAGCACGGGCACCTTGCCGATAGGCGAGCGGCACAGATAGGGCGCCGTGCGCTGGTCGCCCTGCTCCAGGTCGACCAGCCGGACCTCGAAATCCAGTCCCTTCTCGACCAGCGCCACGTAGACGGACATCGCATAGGGGCTCAGGAATTGGGCGTCTACGTATAGGGTCAGCGGTACAGCCACAGTCTCCTCCGGTTAACCGGCAATTGCTCAATGCTGGCGGTTTTCCCGCCGTCTTGCAATGCGGCGTGTCTCCGGGATGTCGTCCGTACGGATGACTGTGGTTTCCATGTCGCGTCGCGGGCATCAGGCGGAGAGAACGGCGCGGTTGCGCCCGCGCTGCTTGGCACGGTACAGCGCGTGGTCCGCGCTCTCGATAACGGCCTGGATATCGTTGTCGCGCGCGCTGGCCACCGCGATCCCCAGGCTGATGGTGATGCGGATGGTCACGTGATGGTATTCCACGGGGGTTTCCTGCACGTTCCGGCGCATGCGCTCCGCGGTCGCCAGCACGGCCCCCGGGGAGGCGCCCGCCAGCAGGATGACGAATTCCTCGCCGCCAAAGCGTGCCACCAGGTCGTTCTCCCGTACGGAAGCGGTCAGGATTTCCCCGACCTTGCGGATGGTGGCGTCGCCCGCGCCATGGCCATGGTTGTCGTTCACCAGCTTGAAGAAGTCGATGTCGGCCATGATGATGGCGATCTGGCCCAGGCGCGCGCTTTGTTCGGCCACGCGGGTGGCGGCCGCATAGAGGAAAGAGCGCCGGTTCAAGAGGCCGGACAGCGGGTCGATGCCGGCCGCGCGCCGCAGCTCACTGATTTCCTGGACGTAGCGCTGTTCGTCCATCTGGGCGCGTCGCTGCACGTGCTCGGCACGCGCCTGTTCGACGTCGAGGCGACGCATCAGCGAACGCAGCGCGGCCGACAGGTTGACGATTTCGCGGGCGCCGGCCAGGCGCGGCAGCATGGTGACCGTATCGTCGCGCCCAAGATGGCGCGCCGCCAGGGTCAGCTCGCGCAGCGGCCGTGCGATGCGCTTGGAGATCACCCACATCAAGCCTACGCCCAGCACGCTGATCAGGACGCTCAGGATCAGCACCCGCCACTCCAGGCGCCGTACCGCGGCGTAGGCGTCGCGGGCCGGCTGGTGGGCGATGATGATCCAGTTGCGGCCCGGGTAGTCGCGGTAGCCGGACGCCAGGGCGAAGCCGGTCAGCATTTCGCCGTCGTCGGTCTGCCATTCGAAATAACCCTTGCCCGAGGCGCGCATGTGGGCAATCTGCTCCGCGCTGTAGGGCCGGCTGCCCAGCCGGGGGCCCAGCAACATGGTGCCGTCGGCGGACAGGATCCACAGATCCCGGACCCCGCCGGAGCTGTCGGATTCCAGCATGGCGCGCCGCACATCGGCCGCCCAGGTCCAGCTCAGGTGCGCCCCGAGGACGCCCACCAGCCGTCCATCGTCCATGATGGGCGCGGAAATCTCCACGAAGCGAAAACCCTTGCCGCGCGGACGATCCAGGAGCTCGTTCAACATGTCGGATTCGCGCACGTCGCCGATGGTGGGCGCCTCGCGTCCACGCATGAACCAATGCCGCATGGCGACCGATTGCCCTTCCAGCCGCGCGCCGCTGGCCGCGATCACCAGCCCCTCCGGGCTGGTGACGCCGATCCAGGCGTAGTCGTTCATGGATAGCTGCCGTCCGGTCAGCAGCGTGCGCAAGGCATCGCGGTTCATGGTGCGCGTCGTGGGCGCTTCGGATAGATTGCGGATTTCGCGGAACCGTTCGAACATGTCCCGGTCCAGCGTGCGGGCCATGGCGCCGGCGATGTCCGCCACATGCTGTTCGATCAGGTCGCGTGTCTGCCGTTGGCCCATGTACACCGCGCCGCCTGCTGCCGCCGCCACCAGCGCCAGGCACAGCGTGCCGGCGAGCAGGATGATCTGCTGCTGTATGGTGAGGGGTTGGCGAGGGTGCAAACGGCTGGCCCGAGCTGACATGAACGGCACCCATTCTGTCGCAAAGGCTGACCGCGCGCTACATAAAGGCAGCCGCGTCGCGACATAAGGCCCCGATTGTTGTTTGTGTGCAGGCCGGCTGGCGCGGGCCGGCCAGTCGTGGCCATCGGGCCGGCGGCCAGCGGCTGGCCGGCATCTGCGCGCCGGTCAGCCGTCGCCGCTGCTAGCCCGCCGCGATCTCGATACGGCGCGGCTGCGCCCGCTCGCGCTTGGGAATCCGCAGCTTCAGCACGCCGTCGCGCGATTCCGCCTCGATGCGGCCGCTGTCCAGCTCGCGGCTCAGCGTGAAGGCGCGCCGGAAGCGGGTCGCCGACATTTCGCTGTGGACCGCCTGGCCTGCAGCGGCCGGGGCCATTTCCCCCTCGATTTTCAGGGTATCTCCATCCACGTCGATAGCCAGCCTGTCTTTCGGTACGCCCGGCATGTCGGCCAGCAGCGTCAGGCCGGTGTCGTCCTCGAACACGTCCACGCGCGGCGACAGGGCGGGCGCCGTGCCCGTGGCAGAGGTCTGGTTCATGGTGTTTCTCCTCGGCATTTCGTGCAGGTTCATTGGATTTCGATGCGGCGCGGCTGTTCGCTGCCGCGGCGGTTGACGGCGATGCGCAGGACGCCATCGGTATAGCGGGCCGAGACGGTCTCCGGATCTACGTCATCCGAAAGGCTAATCGCCCGTTTGAAGCGGCCGGTGTAGCGTTCGGTGGCGTAGGTGCTGGTGCCGCCGTTTTCGGCGGGCAGGGTCGACTCGCGTTCTCCGCTGATGGTCAGCACGCCGCGGTCGACCTGGACGTCGAGTTTGGCGGGGTCGGCGCCCGGCACGAATACGTCGATCAGGACCGCGTCGTCATTGCGCGAGATGTTGATGGGCGGGTAGGCCCGCGATACGGCGCGGATACTGCTGGGCTGCGCGCCCCATACCGGGCTCAGCGCGCGTTGCAGCCGCTCGAACTCGGCGAAGAGTCCGGTCGGAAAATGAAGGAGCGGTTCGTACATGGCAGTGTTTCTCCGTATTGCCTGGATGTCACGTATGTAGGCGCCGCTTTGGCGTTTTCAAGTTGACAAGTTGAAAAAGTACACACCAACCCTACGTAAACAGCATCCGGACCCGCGGCGCGTTCCGGCGTTGCGGATCCCCACCGACAATCGACGGTGGCCGCATCGGCCAGCAGCCGAAGCAGGTCACCTTGATATGTGAGCAAGCGATATGGAGTTCAAGGACTATTACGGGATACTTGGCGTCGAGCGCGGTGTGTCCGACGAAGACCTTCGCCGGGCGTATCGGAAGCTGGCTCGCCAATTCCATCCGGACGTCAGCAAGGAACCGAACGCCGAAGGCCGCATGCGGGACATCAACGAGGCCTACGATGTATTGCGCGACCCCGCCAAGCGGGCCGCCTACGACGATCTGGCGGCGGGTGTGTCCGCGACGGCATCGGCCGGGGGCGGCTTTCGCGCGCGACGCGGCTGGGACGAGGGCTTCGAGTTCAGCTCGGCCGGCAGCGGCGAGGACGCCGATTTCAGCGAGTTTTTCTCCTCGCTCTTCGGCAGCGGTGCACGGCGTCGTTCGTCGCGGGGATTCCGCGCCAGCGGCGAGGACCACCACGCCACCATCGAAGTCGACCTGGAGGACACCCTTCATGGTGCGACGCGGGAGATCAGCCTGCGTTCCATGCAAATGGACGCCCAGGGGCGGCCGCGCCTGCGGCAACGCAAGCTGAGCGTGCGCATTCCCCCCGGCATCCGCGAAGGCCAGCGCATCCGCCTGTCCGGGCAGGGCATGCCGGGCTACGCCGGCGAGCCGGCCGGCGACCTGTACCTGGAGGTTCGCCTCAAGCCGCATCGCTTGTATCGGGTGGACGGGCGCGACCTGTCCCTGACCTTGCCCGTGGCGCCCTGGGAAGCCGCGCTGGGCGCCACCGTGACCGCCCCCACACCCGGCGGTCCCGTGGAGGTCGCGGTGCCGGCCGGCTCGCGCAGCGGGAGCAAGCTGCGCTTGAAAGGCCGGGGCCTGCCCGGCCAACCGCCCGGCGACCTGTACCTGGAGCTGGAGATCGCCTTGCCGCCGGCCGATAGTCCGGCGGCCCGCGAGGCCTACCGCGAGCTGGCGCGCGCGGCGCCGTTCGATCCACGCGCCAAACTGGGCGCATAGGGCCGCGCCGAGGGCCGGTGCCCGCCTGCCGCGCGGTGCCCCCGCAAGTCGACGGCCATAGAGATCCAACGCCCTGTGGCCCCTGAGGCAGGCCCGTCAGGATTTCTACGGCAGTTCACCGACCCGGGGTTTCCGTAAATCACGGGGCCATAACCCTGACGTGGTTAACCCTGACATAGGTCGGGGTGAATCCGGCCCGGACATAATTCGAAAACGAAGTGTGCTGCGCCTCCATGCCGACGTCGGGTTGTCCCGTTTCCGCGGTGAATGCTTTGGCGCCGAGCTCCATGCCGCGACGTAGGCGTGCCTGGATCAAATGCGATTGCACCCCACGGCCACGGAAATCCGCCAGGGTGGTATCCGCGCCCATCCATGCCCAGCCATTCGCCGTGTAGAGCGCGCCGCACCCCACTGGCGCGTCGTCCCAATAAGCGATCGCTACGCTCCAATTGGGCCGGCCGACAAGTGCGGCGAACCACCTTCCCACGCTCTCCGGCAGACCGAAACCGGCGCTCACGAGATGGCCGAAGGTCGCGGCGTCCTTGCGCTCGGCAAAGGCGCTGCGCAGATGAGGCACCGCGGGAATGTCTACCGTTACCGGTGCATGGCGAAACTTGGCCCATCCGTTGCCCTTGGGCGCATACCCGCGCGCTTCCACAGCGCGACGCGTTTCGGCGTTCTCCGGCACATTCGGCAACTGTAGCGCCCAACCCGCTGCGCAGTTCCCTTCCATCCATTGGATCGCCTCATCGACTTCGGGCAGGGATGAGACGCCGATGATGCGAGCGAACTCGGGCACGATCAATCGGCCGTGCGCCAGACATGCCCCGTCGCCTATGCGTGTAGTGGCCAGGGAATTCTCGCGCGCGTAGTCTGTCGGCGCTGCCTTGTACATGTCGTGCCAGGCCGCGGCTTCGATACTCTCGATATTGTGGGACGAGGTACTGCTATTGCTCATGGAGGAATTCCAATGCCGGGGTTCATCGGTGTGTCGCAGGCGCCCGTCGATCCTGGCGCGCCGAGTCCTGGCCGGAGCATTGTAGGCATAGGGCCGCGATCGGCATGGCGCATGGGCAGTGCTTTCTTGGCTTGGCCGGTGGCGTCCGCTTACCAGGCACGCCCAGGGCAAGAACGTCCAAGGCCGTGCCCTGGCGGAGTGCGAACCGCAGAGGCAAAGCCGAGTCCCAGCCCCCTCCCATGCGGGAGTTATAGTTCGTTCATCCATCTACAGAATGCAGGTAATCCATGACTGAAGCCGTCACCCGCATGGTGCGCCGTCATCCCGACGAATTGCTGGTCGGACTCGTGTCCGTTTCCGACCGGGCCTCCCAGGGCAGCTATGAAGACCAGGGCATCCCGGCCTTGCGCGAATGGCTCACGGCAGCCTTGTCGTCGCCTTGGCAGGCGGTCGCGCGGCTGATTCCCGATGAAACCGCGCGGATTTCCGCGGCCCTGGTGGAACTGGTGGACCAGGCCGGATGCGACCTGGTGCTGACCACCGGTGGCACCGGCCCGGCCCGGCGCGATGTAACGCCCGAAGCCACGCTGGCGGTCGCCACCCGTGAGATGCCGGGATTCGGCGAGCAGATGCGGCAGATCAGCTTGAAGTTCGTGCCCACCGCCATCCTGTCGCGCCAGGTGGCGGTCCTGCGGGAGACGGCGGACCATGCCGCGCTGATCATCAACCTGCCGGGGCAGCCCAAGGCCATCAAGGAAACGCTGGAGGGGCTGCGGGACGGGCAGGGCGCGGTGCTGGCCCCCGGCATTTTCGCCGCGGTGCCCTATTGCATCGATCTGATCGGCGGGCCTTATATGGAGACCCGCGACGAAGTCGTCAAGGCGTTCCGGCCGAAGTCCGCGCTGCGCAAACAGCCGGACGCGGGTTGAGGGCCTGCCGGTTTCCCTCCGGACGCGGCCGGCGGGCGGCCCGTCCGCCGGCCGGCACGACGCGGGAGACGGGCCGGCCACCCTGGAGCGTGGACGGGCCCGCAGGAGCCGTGGCGAGGAAGCGATGCGGCAGGGTCATCCAGGCCGCGGTCCGGGCTCAGGGCGTGGCGATATGCCAGACGCCCCCCACGCCATCGCCGGTCGCGTCGCCGGCCTTGGTGTCTTTCTTCCAGGTATACAGGGGCTTGCCGTCGTACGCCCATTGCCTGGAGCCATCGTCACGCGTAACGATGCTCCATTTGCCGGCAGGCTTGGCGTCCGCGCCGGCGGTGAGCGGAGGCCAGTTGGCCGCGCATTGGCCGTTGCAGTTCGACTTGCCCTTGGCGTCCTTGTCGTAGGTGTACAGCGTCATGTTCTTCGCGTCGACCAGCGCCGTGCCCTTGTCGGTCTTGCCGCTCTTGGCGGGCTGCTCCGACTGGGCCAGGACGGGCGACGCGACCAGTGCGCCGCAAAGCAGGGTGAGAGCCAGGTATGAACGTTTCATGGTTGTTCCTTGTTCGGTGAGGAAGCGACGTCCGGGACCACGGCACGCTGTGCCGCCACCCCATGCCGGTGTCTGTCCGCGGCGGCGCGGGGCCGCTTCAGCATACGCGCATTCAGGCCGGTGGGCGCGGGTTTTTTGAGCGGCATGTGCAGCCGCCATTGCCGCGGATCGCGCTATAGTCCCGCTTCGCAATCGATTCGAATGGAGCTAGCCATGAGCCGCCGTGTATGGGCCGCCGCCACCATCCTGGTGTTGGCCGGATGTACCTCCGCTTCCGACCTGTTGAAGCGGGATCCTGTCTTCTACGGCCACACCAACAAGTCGCCCCAGGCCTATGCCAGTTGCGTCGCGGACGCGTGGCGCCGCCAGGGCGAAGAGGTCAAGCAGACCGAGATCGACCACGGTTACGATGTGACGAACCAGGGCCTGACCGGCATGACGACCGCGTTGCGGGTGCAGCAGTGGGCCAATGGCGAGGTGGAGATCCGCATGTCGGCGCGTTCTTCCTTCGGCGCGCAGGACATGGTGCAGGCGGCCAATCTCTGCATGTAAGGCAGGGTGGGCCGGTGTGGCCGCCTTGCGTGGGCAGGCCGGCGTATCGACCGGGGGGCCTTGCTGCCCCTGCTCAGCCGTGGGATGCGTCGGCTTGCGCCTGCAGCGCATCGTAATCGCGCTGCGCGGCTTGCAGCGCCTCGGTCAGGTTCTCGTACAGACGCCGCTGTTCCTCGGCGAAGTCGTCGAATTTGATCTGCGCGTGCGCGTACGAAAGGCCGGTGTGGCGCAGGCTGCCGATGAAGGCGGCGCGGGACCGGCCTAGCAGCTGCCACCCCTTGGCGGCCAGGGCCAATTGCTGCTGAGCGCCGGCAACGCGCGCCTGGGCCGCGCGCAGTTCTTCTTCGGTAGCCATGGCTGAGCGGTAACGATACTTCGTGCAAAAGCCGCCACGTTAACCCAAGGCGAGCCTCTGCATTCCCTGGAAATCGGGCCGAAAGCGGGCGCTTTCGAGGTCTGGCGAGACCTTGCTACCCTTCCGGGGCTGCCGTCCTAGCGACGCGCGCCGTACGAACCGGTGCGTTGGCCGGCGGAAGCGGGGCGCGGGGGAGCGTTGTTGTCCTTGTGACGGTAGTTGATGCGCCCCTTGGTCAGGTCGTAGGGGGACATCTCCAGCGTCACGCGGTCGCCAGCCAGGATACGGATGCGGTGCTTGCGCAGCCGGCCCGATGCGTAGGCGCCTACTGCCACGCCATTGTCCAGCGTGACGCGGTAACGGCTATCGGGCAGCACTTCGTCGACGACACCGTCGAGCTCGATCAGTTCTTCTTTCGCCATGGAAATCTCCAATGCAGGACTGTCCTGTGCGCCATGCCGCAGGGGGCGCTCCGGCAGGATGCCGGGTGGGGCGGTCCGGATAAAAAGCCTGGAGCAAACGACCGGGCCGGGCGCGTCTGCGGACGCGAGAGGATGAAGGCGAGGACGCTGGCCGCCAGGGCGGCTAACCCGCGCGGGCGGGCGCTTGGTCGCAACCCCACCGACATGCGGCGCGATTGGAAGAAGCGAGGTGAAGGCGGCGGAGCGCCTGGTCGGCAACAGTGGCCGCACAGGGCAGCTGTTGCTATGAAGTAAATTCGCTTGATAGTTTAGCACTGTTGCAACAGCGTGGAAACCCCGACCTGCCACGTTCAGGTACTGGACAGGTGCGATTTGCGGCCGCCTTCGAGCCGGGAGTATTCTGCGGCCTCGCTCGCGGCCGATGCCCGATCCGGGCGCAGCGCCGCGCGAAGGCCGATCACGACAAGATCGAGACATAACCTTCCTGTAAAGAGTCCAGGCATGTGGATCCTGCTATTGCTGCCGTTCATCGGCTTGCTTTGGGTGCCGTTCTATAACGAGACCCTGCCCGAGTTGTTCGGCTTTCCCTTTTTCTATTGGTACCAGCTTCTCTGGGTGCCCATCACGGCTTTCCTGACCTGGATCGTCTACCGCAGCCAGCGCAGCGGGGGGGACGAGTGATGGACGCGCAGATCGATTGGACCGCCCTGAGCGTGTTCGTGTTTTTCTTCGTGCTGGTCACGGTCATGGGTTTCGCGGCCTCGCGCTGGCAGCGAGGACCGGCGGCGTCGCACCTGGACGAATGGGGCCTGGGCGGACGCCGTTTCGGCACATGGATCACCTGGTTCCTGGTGGGCGGCGATTTCTATACCGCGTACACGGTGATCGCCGTGCCCGCACTGGTGTATGCCGTCGGCGCGTATGGATTTTTCGCGCTGCCGTACACCATCCTGGTCTATCCCATCGTGTTCTCCATCATGCCGCGCCTGTGGCGGGTGGCGCAGCGCGCCGGCCATGTCACCTCGGCGGACGTGGTGTATGCGCGCTTCCAGTCGCGGCCGCTGGAACTGGCCATCGCGGTCACCGGCGTCCTGGCGACCATGCCTTACATCGCCCTGCAACTGGTCGGCATGGAGGTGGTCATCAAGGCGCTGGGGCTGACCGGCGAGTTTCCCCTGGCGGCGGCGTTCGTGATCCTGGCGCTTTATACCTATTCGGCGGGCCTGCGGGCGCCGGCGCTGATCGCCTTCGTCAAGGACTTGATGATCTATATCGTGGTGCTGGTGGCCGTCGTGCTGGTTCCGATGAAGCTGGGCGGCTATAGCGCGGTGTTCTCGTCGGCGGCCGAGGGTTTCGCCGCCAAAGGAGGCGCCACCGGCCTGACCTTGAAGCCGGCCCAGTTCCTGCCGTATGCCACGCTGGCCCTGGGCTCCGCGCTGGCGGCCTTCATGTATCCGCACACCCTGACGGGGATCTTCGCGGCCAAGAGCGCCGACACGATACGCAAGAACGCGATTTTCCTGCCGGCCTACACGTTGCTGCTGGGTTTGATCGCCCTCCTGGGCTATATGGCCTATGCCGCCAATCTGCACCCGCAGACGGCCAACGACGTCGTGCCCGCGCTCTTCAAGACGCTTTTCCCCAGCTGGTTCGCCGGTTTCGCCTTCGCGGCCATCGCCATCGGTGCGCTGGTCCCGGCGGCGGTGATGTCGATCGGCGCGGCCAACCTGTTCACGCGCAACTTCTGGAAGGCCTACGTCAATACCTCGGTCACGCCGGAAGGCGAAGCCAAGGTGGCCAAGATCGTCTCGCTGGTGGTCAAGGTGGGCGCGCTGGTGTTCATCCTGTTCGTCCCGACGCAATACGCGCTGGACCTGCAACTGCTGGGCGGCGTCTGGATCCTGCAGACCTTCCCTGCCGTGGTGTTCGGGCTGTTCTTCGGCTGGTTCCGCGGTGGTCCGCTGCTGCTGGGCTGGCTCGCCGGGCTGGTCACCGGCACCAGCCTCGCGTATGTGGACGGCATCAAGCCCGTTCACACCTTCATGGTCGGCGGCGACGCCTACGGCATCTACACCGGCCTGACGGCATTGGTCGTCAATGTGCTGGTGGCGGTGGTCGCGCAACTGCTGTACAGCATGGTCTCAAGCCCGCAAGGCGCCCGCCGGAGCGCCTGACGCGCGGTCGGGGCGCTTGACCCGCTCGCGCACCCGGTCGATACGGCTGTCGACCAGGCGCCAGAGCAACGCGGCGAGCGCCACGGAAAACACCGCGTTCAGCACGGAGATCGCCAGGGCATCCCTGACGCCCAGCCATGTGGTGGCCTCCTGCACCAGCAGGATGGCCACGCCATGCGAGATATAGATCGGGTAGCTCAGCTGCCCGATTTTTTTATCCATGCGATGGCGCGCCTGGTAGATGAAGGTAAGCGGCAGGATGCCCGTGAACACCGCTAGCGCCAGCGCATCGCGCACGTTGTGGTTGATCGTCACAGAAAAGTGGAACAGCGCGTAGACGACGAACAGGGCAGTGGCGAGTTCGGGCAGGTAATGGAAGCGGCGCGCCAGCTTCTGCCAGCCCGGCAGCAACAGGCGATGCGACAGCGCCCCGGCGAGGAACAGCGCCAGTTCCAGCGGGAAAAAGCGGTACGACCAGGGATCCGATTGCGCGACGCCGGCATACAGCAGCGCCGCGCGCAGGGCCAGTGAAGCCAGGAACAGCACCACGATCCAGCGCATGGAGCGCAGGATGAACGGCGCGATCAGGTAGAAGCTGAGCTCGATGCCCAGCGTCCACGCCTGGGGCACCAGCAATCCCTGGTACAGGGGCACATCGCTGTCGGCGAAACTGCCGGTAAAACTCAGCACGCCGCTCTTGACGCCCGCGAACATGACCCAGTCCTGGCCGAAGATGAAGAGGTTGGACAGCACCAGGAACAGGTCGGCGCTGGGCGGACTATGGCGGTACACCTCGAAGAAGGCCGGGTTCGCCACCATGTTAAGCGCCAGGGCCACCACCGCAACCGCTGCATAGCTCGGAAACAGCCGCAGCAGCCGGTTGCCATAGAAGCGCGGCGTGCTGCGATAGGCCTCGTTGGTCGCCAGGATGTAGGAGATCAGGAACCCGGAAATAACGTAGAAGAGTTGGACGGCCAGACGGCCCCCGACCAGCAGGTTGCCCTGGTTGAAAGGGGAATGATCCAGCACCACCGAAAGCGCAAATAGTGTCCTAAGCAGGCCCATGAGGCACACCTCCTATGCCTTAGGGCGTGTCGACAGGCCCTAATCATTGCCTCCGATTCTGCGCGTCCGCGCCGGTCCCGGCGTCCTCCATACGGACCGTAGTTGTCTCATATGCTTTGGTTCTATTACCGCACCGCTCCGCATCCGCGTCGATGTGCCTGCGGCGCGAGCGCGGCGAGCGGCGAGGAACCGCTTGCGGACGACTTTTCGAGGCGTCTTTGCCCGCAGTTGGCGGACGATACCGTCGCGGCGGCCGCTGCATGGCAGTGGTCCCGCCCGGCCGAGGGACGTGCTTGCCATCGCGCCAGCGGACTAATGCGAAGCACGCTTTGTGCCGCGCCACATTTCATTTTGATGACGAACACACAGAACGTCACGAAATACCCTCATAAAGCTTTATGACATCGTCATGAGGCTGTCACTCGCGCTGCCCAGACTTGCCGTATCGCTCCCAATGCGGAAATACGGTCATGACTTATGCAATCGATGTGCGCGGAATCACCAAGAGTTTTCGCGCGGGCCAGAAGGCCTTGGACAACGTCACCCTGCAGGTGCGGGACGGTGAGATGGTGGCCTTGCTCGGCGCGTCCGGGTCTGGCAAATCGACGCTGCTGCGCCACCTCGCCGGGTTTGTCGCGGCGGATGCCGGCGCCGGCGAAATCCGCGTGAACGGCGAGTTGATCCAGCGCAACGGACGCATCAGCCGCCAGGTGCGGCGCGCCCGTGCGGGGATCGGCTTCGTATTCCAGCAGTTCAATCTGGTGGGCCGCCTGCCGGTCATCACCAATGTCCTGGCCGGTATGCTGCCGCGCGTTCCGTTGTACCGCAGCCTGCTGCGCTGGTTCCGCCGTGCGGAGGTCGAGGTGGGCCTGGATGCGCTGGCACAGGTGGGTATCGAAGCCCAGGCCTTCCAGCGCGCTTCCAATCTATCGGGTGGGCAGCAGCAGCGCGCGGCCATCGCGCGCACCCTGGTGCAGAACGCCAGGACCATTCTCGCCGATGAACCCATCGCGTCCCTGGACCCGGAATCCTCGCGCCGCGTCATGGATACGCTGGCGCAGATCAATCGCACACGCGGTGTCGCCGTGGTGGTCTCGCTGCACCAGGTCGACGTCGCCATGCGCTATTGCCCGCGCGTGGTCGCCCTGCGCCACGGCAAGGTGGTGTACGACGGACCGTCCGCCGAACTTACCGCCCAGATGCTGAAGGACCTGTATGGCGCCGAACTGGACGAGCTGATGCCCGCCGCGCCCGTCGATGCCGCGGCGCCGCAACCCCTGATCGGCCGGCCTCGCCTGGCCGCTGCCTGACTTTTTTTCCCTACCGTCATATACGGAGCTACACATGTTTCGCAATACCTTTTGCGCCCTGATCGCCACGGTGGCCCTGGCCGCGCCCGCGATTGCGCAAGACGTCAAGAGCCTCAACTTCGGCATTATCTCCACGGAGTCCTCCACCAACTTGCGCAGCGGCTGGCAGCCGGTCATCGATGACCTGAGCAAGGCCATCGGCGTGCCGGTCAAGCCCTTCTTCGCTTCCGATTACGCAGGCATCATCGAAGGCATGCGCTTCAACAAGGTGCAACTGGCGTGGTACGGGAACGCCTCGGCCATCGAAGCCGTGGATCGGGCGCAAGGCGAAGTGTTCGCGCATGTGATCGACAAGGACGGCAAGCCCGGCTATTGGTCGGTGCTGGTCACCGGCAAGAACAGCAAGGTACAGACGCTGGATGACGTGCTGAAGAACGGGCAGGCGCTGAGCTACGGCGCGGGCGACCCCAACTCCACGTCGGGTACGGCCGTTCCGGGCTACTACCTCTGGGGCGCCAACAAGATCGAACCGAAGTCCTTCTTCAAGAACTTCCGCATCGCCAACCACGAAACCAATCTGCTGTCGGCCATCAACAACCAGGTCGATGTGGCCATCACCAATACGGAAGCGCTGGAGCGCTACCGCGTCAATACCGGCAAGGACGCCACCGAGCAGGTCCGCATTCTGTGGAAATCGCCGCTGATTCCCGCGGACCCGATCGTATGGCGTACCGACCTGCCGGCCGACATGAAGGAGAAGATCCGCGCCTTCTTCGTCAACTACGGCAAGACCGGGCCGGACGCCGCGCAGGACCTGAAGAACCTGCAGGCGCTGACCTACAAGGGCTTTGTCGTGTCCGACAATTCGCAATTGCTGCCGATACGCCAGATGAAGGTGGCCGCCCAGCGCACGAAAATCGAAACCGATACGACCCTGAGCGCCGAGGAGAAGCAGCGCAAGCTCGCCGAGGTGGACAAGCAGCTGGCCGCCCTGGCCCAGCAGGTCGCCATGGCCAAGCCGCAGCAGTAATCGACCATGAGCACCACCCTGTCAACGGCGCGGCCCGCGCCGCAAGCGCCGAAGGGCTCGCTGCCCACCCTGCTGGCCTGGGCCCTCGTCATCGCCGTGCTGGCCGCGTCCTGGAAGGGCGCGGACATGCGCCCCATGGACTTGTTCCGCGATTCCGGCAACATGGCGCAGTTCGCGCGCGACTTCTTTCCGCCTGACTTCCGCGATTGGCGGATGTACCTGGAGGAAATGCTGGTCACGGTGCAGATCGCCATCTGGGGCACGTTCCTGGCTGTGGTGCTGGCCGTGCCGATGAGCCTGCTGTGTTCGTCCAACATTGTGCCGGCGTGGGTGTACCAGCCCGTGCGGCGCGTGATGGACGCCTGCCGCGCGATCAATGAAATGGTTTTCGCCATGCTGTTCATCGTGGCGGTGGGCCTGGGCCCATTCGCCGGCGTGCTGGCCTTGTGGGTCCATACGCTGGGCGTGCTGGCCAAGCTGTTCTCCGAGGCCGTGGAGGCGATCGATCCGCGGCCGGTGGAGGGCGTGCGCGCGACGGGGGCCGGCGCGATCGAGGAAATCGTCTTCGGCGTCATTCCGCAAGTGCTGCCGCTGTGGATTTCGTATTCCCTGTACCGGTTCGAATCCAATGTGCGGTCGGCCTCGGTGGTGGGCATCGTGGGCGCGGGAGGGATCGGCATGGTGCTGTGGGAAATCATCCGCAGCTTCCAGTACGGGCAGACCTGCGCGGTGATGATCATCATCGTGCTGTTCGTGATCGCCACGGACGTGCTGTCTTCCCGTATACGCAAGATATTCATTTGACGGACCGCATCATGTCGGAAGCATTGACGCTGGAACGCATCGAAAGCCTGTTCGAAGGCTACGGCAGCGCCTACTACGGCCGCGAGGCCATTACGCAGACGGAGCACGCGCTGCAGTGCGCGGCGCTGGCCGAGCAGGCCGGCGAATCGGCCGCGATGATCGCGGCCAGCCTGCTGCACGATGTCGGCCATCTGGTCATGGCGGAAAGCGCGCTGGAGGACAAGCGGCACCAGGAGGTAGGCGCGCGGCTGCTGGACGATATGCTGGGTGAGAACGTGGTGGCGCCGGTGCGCCTGCACGTGCCGGCCAAGCGCTATCTATGTGCGGTCGATTCGGCATACTGGTCGACGCTCTCGCAGGCGTCCAAGGACTCGCTGGCATTGCAGGGCGGACCCTTCACGGCACAGGAAGTGGAGGCCTTCGAGCGTCTTCCATTCTTCGCGGAGGCGGTGCGACTGCGCAAGTACGACGACATGGCCAAGGTGCCGGGGGCGGTGACGCCGCCCCTGCGGCATTACCTGGGCCTGCTCGAGGCGATCGCCGCCTGAGCGGCAGCGCCGTGGCGTCGCGCCGTCCAGGCCGGGGGCAGGTCTCCGGCCTTCAACCCGGGCAGGCGGGGTTGTCCGTCGGTTTGGGAAACTTCGACCGGTCGGCGGGCGTGCCGCGCAATGCGCCCAGCAGCAGGCGTCCATGCTGCGTGATGTTGTCGCCCCCAGTGCCGCCGCTGGTATTGCCGAAGGCGAAAACCCCGATCTGGTTGCTCGGATCGAAGGCCATGTAGGTTTCATAGCCGGCCACGCCGCCGTTCTTGTCCAGATAGCCGTTGGAGAGCTGCCAGCCCAGTCCCATGGACAGCTCGTTGTCGCTGGGGCAGGGTTGCTGGGTGTACAGGATGGCCTGGCCCAGCTCGCTGCCGGGCGGGCTGCACTGCGCCTCCAGGAACTGCAGCATGTCGTCGAGCGTGGCGGACAAGGCGCCCGCACCAAGCCCGGCCGAGCTCATCACCCAATCGGGCGGATCGATCTTGTTATAGGCCGGCCCGCCGCGGTCGGTGTAGGTATAGCCCTGCACCACCTTGCCGAGCACCTTCCGGTAGTCCACCTGGGTGTTGGCCATGCCCAGCGGCCGGGCGATGTCATTCACCGCCAGGTTGGCCCAGTTCTTGTAGCTGCCGTCCCAATCGCTGCTGGCGCCGCTGCCCGTCAGCGCGTGCGACATCAGCACGCCCAGCAGGGCGAATCCCTGGTTGCTGTAGAACCACGTCTGGCCCGGCGCGTAGGGCTGCGTATAGGTGTCCAGGAAGCCCCTCATCGATGTGAAGGGATAGTTGCCCAGCCCGGAACGCGGGCCGCACGGGCCATCGGGAAACCCCGCGCTGTGGGTCGCGAGGTGCCACAGGAGGATCTCGCCGCAGGTCTGGTCGATGCGTGTGTTGCCGGGCAGCAGGCTGGCCACGGGGGTGTCGAGGTTCGCCGCCGTGCCGCTCTTGATCGCCGACAGGGCCAGCAGCGTGGCGGTCACCACCTTGCTGTTCGACCCGATGAAGACCACCATCTCCGGGTAGGGCACGCTGCCGCTGCCCTGGTGCAGGCCCACATCGCCGTAGGCGAAGTGGAAGCGCGTGCCCTGCAGCGTCACACCGACCAGGATGCCGACGGATTTGCCTTTTTCGGGGTTGGCGGACGAGCCGATCAGCGGTGCGAAAAGGCGATCGACGGTTTGCTTCAGATCATTCGGACTTTCCATGAGAAGCTCCTGGTGACCCTGCCGGGGAGGAACTGCAGAGCATAGCCCAGGAGACGTGCCAGGATAGTGACTGAAGCGGCAGGCACTTCGGCATCGTGGCGGCGGCACAACCACCTGCCGGCTGCCCGCCCCAGGCGAGGCCGGTGGGCACGTCCGGGACGACCGGCCACGCCGGCTCTCAGGCCCGCGTGGCCCCCCGCCGGCGCCGCGCCACGGCGAGCAGGGCGGCCGCAGCCTGTTCCGGGGCGACGCTGTTGTCCAGCGTGATGACGTCGCATCCGGCCGGCAGGTCGAAGTCGGCCGTGGCGCGCGCAAGTCGTTCCTGGATGGCTGCTTCGCCCTCGCGTCCGCGTCCCGCCAGGCGACGGCGCAGGGTGTCCGTATCGACGGTGATCTGCACCGCGCACAATCCGGGGTAGCGGGCCCATGCCTGGGGCAGATAGGCCCGCGATCCATTGACCAGCACTGTGATGCCGGCGGCCATCCAGGCGTCGATCTCCAACCCCACGCCGTAGGCCAGCCCGTGGCTGCGCCAATGCAACGCGAAGCATCCCATGCCGACGCGCCGGTCGAACTCCTCCGGCGTCAGGGCGACAGACGCTTCGTCCGCGCCGCTGGGACGGGTGATGTAGCGATGCGCCACCAGGATGCGGTCCTCCGTACCGGTGCTCGCGCGCACGTGCCGCAACAACGTGTCCTTGCCGCTGCCCGACGCGCCCATTACATAGACCAAAGGTATCGGCGGCACGCTCATGGCGCGTCGTCTTGCAGGTAGCAGGCGCCGGCGGCGTCGACCGTCGTGCCGTCGAAGCCGTAGTGGCGGGCGACGATGAAAGGCGTATCCGCCGCGGGTTGCACGTACAGGCTGATGGCCTGCACCGGCATGCTGCCGGCCAGGGCATCGCCGGCGCGGGCGGTCAGCAGTTCTTGCGCATGCCGTAGTTCCGTGTCGCCGAGCTGGCCGGTCAGCGTGATGTGGAAGGTGTACGTATCGAAGACATACGGGTAGCCCCATTGCGCGAGCATCTGCTGTTGCGCCGGCGTCAGGCGGGCCGGATGCCGGCGCGCCAGTTCGGCGGCGGTCGGGGGCGCGCGATAGGCATCCAGGTCGCGGACCGTGCGGTCCGCCAGGGCGCGGATGCGCGCATGGTCGGTGGCGTTATCGGTCAGGCACCAGGCCAGGAAACCGCGCAGCGCGCGCAGGGTCAGCGTCACGGAAAAAGGCGACTGGGTGCGCGCCACCGTGCGCATCGCGGCGTCCAGCGCGCGCACCGTGGTGCCCGCACGCAACCGGAACGGCGGTTTCAGGGTGGCGTGCAAGCCGTAGTGGCGCGGCGCGTCGGTCCAGGCATCGAGGCGTGGATCGTCGTCCCGGCCGCGGGCGATGCGCTGGCCGGTTTCCTCGCAACGGCCCAGCCAGGTTCGTCCCAGGTCGCGCCAGGGGCCCGTGGGCGCCAGGTAGGCGGCGTAGCGATAGGCTTGCGGCATGGCGGCAGGCTCAGGCGGCAGCGCGTTCGACGCGGTGGTCGAAGTGCCGGGCCGCATAGCGCAGCTGCCCATCGACGATGGCGGCGCACACGCGCGGCACGCCCGCAACGCTGTCGTCCACGACAATGGCGTCGGCCACCATGCCGGCATCGAGCGCGCCCCGGTCGGCCAGCCCGGCGGCGCGCGCCGGATTGCGCGACACCAGGTTCCAGGCCTGGTGCAGCGGCAGCACGCCTTGTTCGGCGAGCTTGATGACGGCCGCCAGCGGCGCCGGATAGTAGTAGTCCGACGCGAGGATGTCGCACAATCCCGCGCGTATCATCGCGGTGGCGTCCGGCGCGTTCGTATGGCTGCCGCCGCGCACCACGTTGGGTGCACCGAAGACGATGGCATCCGCCAGCGAGCGCGCCACCTGAGCCGCTTCCTGCGTCAGCGGAAACTCGGCTACCCGGCAACCCAGCTGGTGGTAGTAGCGGCGCGTAGCCGCGTCGCGATCGTCGTGCGATGCGACTTCGAGCCCGGCGGCGCGCGCGCATTCCGTCAGGTCGCGCATGGCGCCGGCCACTGCGTCGGCGGACTGCATGGCGGCGCGGATACGGCCCTGGAAGGTATCCAGGTCGCATTCGGCGCGCTCGGCGTACTGCAGCAATTTGCGGTCGTCGCCGAGCCGCTTGGCCATGCTGGGCAGGTGGTCGTTCAAGGCGAGGAAGCCGACCTTGCCGGCGCGTATCCAGGATTGCGCCAGTTCGACACCCGCGACGTGGTGCGTTTCGAAGCGCAGGTGCACGCAATGGCGCGCGCCAAGCAGCTCCTGCATCCGCGTCAGCGCGTCGAACATGCGCACCGCATAGGGCTCGCCCCGCAGCCCGCCTTCCCAGGACAGGGTCACGCCGTGGAATTCGGTGGTGATGCCGTTGGCCAGCAACTGCCGGTCGACGTCCAGCAGTGCGCCATCGTACGGGAAGGTCACGCCGGGCCGCGGCATGATGGCTCGTTCGAATGCGTCGCCGTGCAGGTCGACGATGCCGGGCAGCACGAGCATGTCGCCGGCGTCGAAACCGTGGTCCGCGCGCGCGTCGCCGGGCTGGACGGCGGCAATGCGTCCCTGGTCGAAGGCCAGGCGCGCGGGACGCAGGCCGTCGGCCGTCAGGACGCGGCGTCCCGTGACGCCAGGCAGGAACGGGGAGGGCGAGGTGTTGGAGTGCATAGTGGTGTGCCGGTTGGGACGGATACCTTAATCCGTTTTCGTGACGAACAGATGTCTAGACGATTTATCGGTCCTCGTCGGTGACCATGAGCTGCACCCAATCGCCGGAAAAGCGCGTGATGCCGTATTGCAGCGGCGCACCATCCTGGTCGATGTTCAAGGCCTCGACCTGCAGGATGGGACGCGTCTTGGGCTGGCCCAGCAGCCGCGCGGTTTCTTCCGTCGGCAGCACGGCCGTGATGCGGGACCACTTGCGGGTGTAGTCCGCAATACCGTACTGGCGGTAGGTCTTGGAAATCGAGCGCGTGGCCGTCAGTTTCTCGGCGAAGCCGGGGAAGCGCTTGTCGTCGAAATAGTGCTCCGACACATTGATGGTGCGGTTCTCGGCCTTGCCGAGCAGTTGCACGCGCAACACGGTGGCATTGCGGGGCAGGCCCAGTTGCTGCGCGATGTCCGCGGCCTTCAGCGTCGTGCTGTCCACCACCTGCACATGCCCCAGTACGCCCTGGTTGCCCAGGTTTTCGGAAAAGCGGGTGCGCTTGCCGATGGCATAGTCGATGGCGTGTTCCTGCACGAAGGTGCCGCGCCCTTGCTCGATGCGTACCAGGCCGCTCTGCTCGAGTTCGCCCATGGCGCGCCGTATGGTGTGCCGGTTCACCGCGAACTTCGCGGCCAGTTCCGGCTCCGGCGGCAATTGCTCGCCGGGCGCATAGCGCTTGTTGCGTATTTCCGTCGCCAGGGCTTCGCCGATCTGTCGCCACACGGCGATGCCCGATCCTCGTTCCACCATGATGTTCTTCCCAGTGCCTAAAGACGCCAGTCATAAAAAGTTCACCGAAGTCATGCTCCACTGCGGTTGAACTTTGCGCTCAAGCGGATCATACTACATCTACTCGTATAGACGTTTAGAGGTAACCATGAATTCCGATGCCAGCGAACACCCCCGGGCGGCGCGCGCCGCATGGATGCGCGTGATGGCCCTGGCCGATCCGGCGGAACTGGAGCGCGCCTATGCCGCCCTGGGCGAACTGCCCGGGTACCGCAAGCTGCGCGCGGCGGAAACAGGCATGGCGATGGTGCGCGGACGCGCGGGCGGCACGGGTGCACAGTTCAACCTGGGCGAAGTGTCCGTCACGCGTTGCGCCGTGGCCTTCGACGACGGCGTGGTCGGTACGGCCTATGTGCGGGGCCGCGCGCCGCGTCATGCAGAACACGCCGCGGTCCTGGACGGCCTGCTGCAGATGGAGGCCTGGCGTCCCCGGGTGCATGCCGCCGTCATCGCGCCGCTGGCGCGGTCGCATGCGGACAAGGTTGCCGCCCGCGCCGCCATCGCCGGCCAGACACGGGTCGACTTCTTCACTATGGTGCGCGGAGAGAACTGAGATGAATACTTCCCTTGCCGCGCCCCGCGCGACCACCAGCCGCGCGGCGACGCTGCTGCCCGGATTCGCAGACCCGGTCGCGGGCGCCCAGGCGACGTTTCGTACCGCCTTGCAGGCCCTGGCCAATCCCGGGCTGATCCAGACGATCGCTGGCGATTGCGGCGTGCCGGCCGGCCTGTCGCATGGGATGACGGCGTTGCTGCTGACGCTGGCGGACGTCGACACGGCCGTGTGGCTGCCGCAGACGACGGACGCGGCCGTGCGCAGCTTCCTGCGCTTTCATTGCGGTTGCCCGCTGGTGGACGATCCCGCGCAGGCGCGCTTCGTGGCCATGCCCGCCGGCGGCGCGGCGCCGCCGCTGGATGCCTGCGACCCCGGCGATCCCGCCTATCCGGACCGTTCGGCGACATTGCTGATCGAGGTGGCATCGCTCGATGAGGGACAGCCGCTCACGCTGTCCGGTCCCGGCATTCCCGGCACGCGCCCGCTGCGCGCGACCGGGCTGCCGGCGGATTTCTGGACCCAATGGGCGGCCAATCATCGGCGCTTCCCTTTGGGCGTGGACGTGGTGCTGATCCAGGGCGATCGCGTGTGCGGCCTGCCGCGCACGACACGGGTGGAGAACTGACATGTACGTTGCCGTAAAGGGTGGAGAGCGCGCCATCCTCAATTCCTATCGCATGCTCGACACATACCGCCGCGGCGATCCCGCGGTGCCGGCCCTGACGCTGACGCAAATACGGGAACAGATGCCACTGGCCGTTTCGCGCGTCATGGCGGAAGGCTCGCTTTACGATCCGCACCTGGCGGCGCTCGCGCTCAAGCAGGCCGCCGGCGACACCATCGAGGCGGTGTTCCTGCTGCGCGCCTACCGCACCACGCTGTCGCGCTTCGGCTATACGCAGCCTCTGGATACCGGCCGCATGCAGTTGCAGCGCCGCATCTCGTCGACCTTCAAGGATGTCCCGGGCGGCCAGGTACTGGGACCGACCTACGACTATACGCAGCGGCTGCTCGATTTCAGCCTGGAAGACGACGTGCCGGCCGCGCCGCTGGACCCGGCGGCCGAACCCGTGGCGACCAGCATGCCCCGCGTCACGGACCTGCTGCGGCGCGAATCGCTGGTGGAGGACGACCCTATCCCGCCGGGGGACCCCGCACCTTTCGACCTGACGCGCCAGCCGCTGGAGTTTCCCGCCACGCGCGCCTCGCGCCTGCAGAACCTGGCGCGGGCCGACGAGGGCTATCTGCTGTCCATGGGTTACTCGACCCAGCGCGGCTACGGCAACACGCACCCGTTCGCGGCGGAGATCCGCTATGGCACGGTGGAGGTCGAGATGTTCATCGAGGAACTGGGCTTCAGCGTCACGATCGGCGAGATCGAAGTGACCGAATGCCAGATGGTGAGCCAGTTCGCCGGCAGCGCCCAGGAAGGTCCGCGCTTCACGCGTGGCTACGGGCTGGTCTTCGGCTACGGCGAACGCAAGGCCATGTCGATGGCCCTGGTGGACCGGGCGCTGCGCGCCGCGGAACTTGGCGAAGCGGCCGACGCGCCGGCCAACGACCATGAATTCGTGCTGTATCACAGCGACAACGTGGAGGCATCGGGCTTCGTGCAGCACCTGAAGCTGCCGCACCATGTCGACTTCCAGGCCAACCTGGAGCTGGTGCGGCGCATGCGCGCCGAGCGCGCCCGCGCGGCGGCACAGGCCGCGGCGGCCGCCGGCGGCGACGCCCCCGCGCAGCCCTCGGCCGATACGGCTCCCCACCCCACTCTGGACGAGGCCATCGCATCATGACAGCCGTCGATACGACAACCGCGGCCGGCGCCGCCGACGCGGTGCAACGCGACCCGCACTACAACTTCGCCTACCTGGACGAATCGACCAAGCGCATGCTGCGCCGCGCCCTGCTCAAGGCCGTGGCCGTGCCGGGCTACCAGGTGCCGTTCGGCAGCCGCGAAATGCCCCTGCCTTATGGCTGGGGCACGGGCGGCATCCAGGTGACGGCGGCGATCATCGGCGCCGGCGATGTGCTCAAGGTCATCGACCAGGGTTCGGACGATACGACCAACGCCATCAATATCCGCCGCTTCTTCGCCCGCGTCACCGGCGTGCAAACGACCGAATCGACGCGCGCGGCGACCATCGTGCAGACGCGTCACCGCATTCCCGAAACGCCGCTGCGGGATGGCCAGATCATGGTGTTCCAGGTGCCGATTCCCGAGCCGCTGCGCTGGCTCGAGCCGAGCGAAACGGAAACCCGCACCATGCATGCGCTGGCCGAGTACGGCGGCATGCACGTCAAGCTGTACGAGGACATCGCGCAGCACGGGCACATCGCGACGACCTATGACTATCCCGTGGTGGTCAATGAACGCTACATGATGCGGCCTTCGCCGATTCCCAAGTTCGACAATCCCAAGCTGGACGGCAGCCCCGCGTTGATGCTCTTCGGCGCGGGGCGCGAAAAGCGCGTCTACGCCGTGCCTCCCTACACCACGGTCAAGAGCCTGGATTTCGAGGACCACCCGTTCACGGTGGAGAAGTGGAGCGCCTGCTGCGCGTTGTGCGGGTCGCGCGACAGCTACCTTGACGAGATCATCCTGGACGACCAGGGCACGCGCAACTTCGTCTGCTCCGATACCGAATACTGCGCGGACCGCCGGGCCGCCGGCCATGGCGCCACGCCGGCCGAGGAGAAAACGGCATGACTGCCCCGACGCCCTTGCTTTCCGTGCGCGACATGACGCACACCTGGGACGGCATCCATGGCTGCCGCGATATCAGCTTCGACCTTTATCCCGGCGAAGTGCTTTGCGTGGTCGGCGAGTCCGGCTCGGGCAAGAGCACGCTGCTGCAGGCGGTGTCGTGGCAGTGCGCGCCCCAGGCGGGCAGCGTGCGCTACGACATGCGCGGCGAAGGCCCGGTCGACCTGGCCGGGCTTTCGAGCGCGAGGCGGCGCCTGCTGGCCCGCACCGACTGGGGCTTCGTGCGCCAGAACCCGCGCGACGGCCTGCGCATGCAGGTCAGCGCCGGCGCCAATATCGCCGAGCGGCTGATGGCCGTGGGGCAGCGCCACTACGGCGAGCTGCGCGAGGTCGCGGGCAACTGGCTGGACAAGATGGAGATCGACGTGGGCCGCCTGGACGACGCGCCCGCCGCGTTTTCGGGCGGCATGCAGCAGCGCCTGCAGATCGCCCGCAACCTGGTCACGCATCCCCGCGTGGTGTTCATGGACGAGCCCACCGCCTCGCTGGACGTGTCCGTGCAGGCGCGGCTGCTGGACCTGCTGCGGCGGCTGGTGTCCGATCTGGGACTGGCGGCGATCGTCGTCACGCACGATCTTGCCGTGGCGCGGCTGCTGGCGCATCGCACGCTGGTGATGCGCGATGGCCGTGTCGTCGAAAGCGGGCTGACCGACCAGATCCTGGACGACCCGCAACACCCTTATACACAACTGCTGGTTTCGTCCATTCTTCAGAGCTGACGATGACGCAACGACACACGATGATAGAAGCGCGCGGATTGTCCAAGCGCTTCACGCTGCACAACCAGGGCGGCATCACGCTTCCCGTGCTGGACGAGGTCGACTTCGACGCGGCGCGCGGCGAATGCCTGGTGCTGGCCGGGCCTTCCGGTACGGGCAAGAGCACGCTGCTGCGCTGCCTGTACGGCAACTATCTGGCCACGTCGGGCAGCATCCGGGTGCGCGACGGCGATGCGTGGGTGGAGATCACCGGCGCGCCGGAACAGCGCATTCTGCAACTGCGGCGCGACGTCGTGGGCTATGTCAGCCAGTTCCTGCGTGCCATCCCGCGGGTCGCCACCATCGACGTGGTGGCGGATCCGCTGCGCCAGCGCGGCGTGGCGGCGGAGCAGGCGCGCGACCATGCCGCCCACCTGCTGGACCGGCTGCAACTGCCGCGCCGCCTGTGGGACTTGCCTCCGGCGACCTTCTCCGGCGGCGAGCAGCAGCGCGTCAATATCGCCCGCGGTTTCATCGGCGGCCACCCGATCCTGCTGCTCGACGAGCCGACGGCCTCGCTGGACGCCGGCAACCGTGATGTGGTCGTCGCGCTTATCCGCGATGCAGTGGAAGCCGGCCGCTGCGTCATCGGCATCTTTCACGACGAGGCGGTGCGCGACGCCGTCGCCACGCGCGTCCTCGCCCTAGAACCGGCCACGGCCGCCCTGCAGGAATGACCATGACCACCACCTTGCTGACCCACGCCCGTATCGTGCTGGCCGACGATGTGCTGGAAAACGCCTCGCTGCTGATCGAAGGCGACCGCATCGCCGCGGTGGAGCCGTCCAATACGCGCGCCGACCGCGTCATCGACCTGCACGGCCAGACCTTGTTGCCCGGGCTCGTCGACCTGCATTGCGACGCCATCGAGAAAGAAGCGGAGCCGCGCGCCCGCGTGCTGTTCCCGCTGGAATTCGCGGTGGCGCAGGTGGATCGCCGCAACGCCGCGGCGGGCATCACGACTCCGTACCACGCGGTGTCCTTCGCCAACCGCGAATGGGGCGTGCGCAACAACGAAACCGCGGCGCAGCTCATACGCGCGCTGCATGCCTTCCGTCCGCACAGCCTGGTCGACAATCGCATCCATTGCCGCTATGAAGTCACCGACCCGTATGCGGTGCCGGTACTGACGGAGCTCATGGATGCCGGCATGGTCAGTTTGCTGTCCGTCATGGACCATTCGCCCGGCCAGGGCCAGTTCAAGACGCTCGACGCCTACCTGGAATACATGATGGGCAACCATGGCATGAGCCGTGAGCAGGCGGAAGAAGCGGCGCATGCCAAGACACAGGCCCGGGATGGGGCGGTGGGGCGCGTGGAGCACCTGTTGGCACGTGCGCGCCACCATGGCATTCCGACGGCCAGCCACGACGACGATTCCGTGCATCGCATCGCCGCGATGCGCGCGCTCGGGGTGGCGATGAGCGAGTTCCCGATCACGCTGGACACGGCCAAGGCCGCGGTGTCCTGCGGGCTGCCGACCATATTGGGTGCGCCCAACGTGTTGCGGGGGCAGAGCCAGAGCGGCTCGATGCGCGCCATCGATGCGATACGGGCGGGCGTGGCGAGCTGCCTCTGCTCCGACTACCAGCCCTCCACATTGATCGCCGCGGCATTCGCCGCCGCGCAGCAGGCGTCCCTGTCGCTGCCGCAGGCCGTGGCGCTGGTCAGCGCCAATCCCGCGCGCGCGGCGTCGCTCGACGATCGCGGCCGCATCCAGGCGGGCCTGCGCGCCGATCTGGTCGCCGTGGCCCCCATCGGCGCCCAGGTGCTAGTCACCCACACCTGGAGCGCCGGCCGCCCGGTCTTCGCGGCGCAGTATCCCTTCGGGAATCCGGTTCCGGACGCCAGGCCTGCCACGGGCGCCGGCGCCATGGCGGCGGCGCTGGCGTAGCCGGTCGCTGGACGATCGCGTGCCGCCAGGCCGCGATCAGGGGCGCGTCGGCGGCGGGTGGGGGCGAGGGGCCGCGCGGGTCCCGGGAGGCTCGCTGGCGCTGCGCCGCGCCTTATTCCGACGTAATGACGATGGCTACCCGCCGGTTCTCCGCGCGGCCGGCGGCCGTGCCGTTGTCCGCAACCGGCTGCGACGCGCCCAGGCCACGGACCTGCACATTGGCGGCCGGCATGCCGGCCGCCGTCGCCACGTCGGCGACGGCCTGGGCGCGCCGCAGCGACAGTTGCTTGTTGTAGTCGGCCGCGCCGGTGTTGTCCGTGTGGCCGTCCAGGCGCATGCGGTCGATGCCGACCTTCAATAGGTTATGCGTCAGCCGCTCCAGGTTGGCCTGGCCTTCCGGCTTGACGACATAGGCGTCGAAGTCGAACAGGACCTTGTCAGAAAGGCCCAGCTCCCATCCCTCGTCCGTCGGCTTGAACCCTTCCTGCTTCAGCACGGCTATCTGTGCCGGCGTCAGGCCTTTCTGTACGGTCTGGCAGCCGCCCAGCATCAGCAGGCCGGCGCATACCAGCCACAGTAGCCAGTGCGAACGGAAGGCGCCGGCATGGTGCCGGCCGGGACGCGACAAGGTGGGAGCAAACACGAGACGATCTCCTATGTATAGGCTTCATAGCCATTCTGTGCGCCACGGTCGGGTTGTGCCGTGGCCTGGGTGCCGCCGCCGCGCCGCTTGGCGCGGTACATGGCGCTGTCGGCTGCGTCGAACAGGTCCGATGCATTGCCGGCGTGATCTGGAAAAACGGCGATGCCGACGCTCACCGAGCAGACGATGTCCTCGCCATTGGGCAGGCGGATCGGCGCGCGCATGCCGAGCAGGATGTCGTCGGCGATGCGTTGTGCATCCGTCATCTCGCGCAGCGGCGAAAGCATGACGGCGAACTCGTCGCCGCCCAGCCGTGCGACCAGGTCGCCTTCGCGCAATTGCCCGCGCACGCGCGCCGCGATATTGATCAGGACCACATCCCCGGCGGCATGCCCCAGCGCATCGTTGACTTCCTTGAAGCGATCGCTGTCCAGGAACATGACGGCCACGCGCCGGTTCAGGACCGCCGCGTCATGGATGGCGCGGCTCAGTTGTTCCTCGAAGTGCGCGCGGTTCGGCAGGCCCGTCAGGCTGTCGTGGGCCGCCTTGTGCGCCAGCGAGGCGTTTTCGCGTTGCCACTGGGTCTGCCAGGCGTGCAGCTCGTCGAGCAGGGCATTGAAATCCTCGCCCAGGTCGTGCAGCTCGGCGATTTTGGCCGGCGGGATGCGGCGGTGAAAGGCCCGGTCGATGCGCACGGCATGCGCCACGGACGCCAGTCTGTCCAAGGGGCGGACGATTTCCCGCGAGGTGCGCCGCGACAGCCAGTTGGCCACGACACCGCTGACCAGCACGCAGCCCAGCAGGCCGGCCAGGCCCTTGACCAGGAAAGCCAGCAGGTTGCCGGCCCGTCCCACGAGCAGGAGATGGCCCACCGTCTCATGCTGGTGAATGATCGGCGCCCACACGGGCGCGGGGTTGAGGAGGCGCTCCAACTGCCGCCGGGCCCAGGCGAAGCTTTCGTCGGGCGTGCGATGCCATTCGGCCAGGATGCCGCCCTTGGCGTCGAACACCACCGCCGACGCGATATCCTCGTTGGCGCCTATCGTGGCAAGCACGTCGCGGGCGGCCTGGCGATCGCGGAACACGGTGGCGGCTTCCACGGTGTAGATCACGGATCGTGCGATCAGCTTCTGGTGGTGATCCGCGTAGGTGCGTAGCGCGATCAGCCCCATGACGGTCAGCATGATGCCCGCCAGTCCCACCGCGAACACCGTTACGGCGAAGTGCAGCCGACGCAGCGCCTGGCGCAGCGTGGGGCGGGTGGAGTCGGGGCGCGCATTCTTCTTCATGGTGAGGGCCTGCGACGGGAAAGCTGCAGCACGTTGGGGTTGATGCGAACGCCGCTGCGCGTCACTGAATCGAGGTTGACCTGGAAGCGGACCCGTTCCGGCCCGACATCCAGGCAAAACATGGCGCCTACCGCGCATTCGGCGTCATCTTCAACGATGCTGAGCACGGGGCGGCCCACGATGTGTTGCAGCACCTTCTGGCGCCGGGCTTCGTTCAGCCCACCCAGATACACCGCGTCGCAGTCCTCGGCCAGCCTGCTGCTGTCGGGCAGGGCCACCCCGATCCGGACGGGCAGCCCGACCGGACTGGCCGTGCCGTCGAGCAACGCGTTCGCGTAGGCAGGATCTCCCACCACGCAGAGGCGGATGACATCCGGCTGCTGCGGCCAGCGCGCGTAGCTGAGTATGCCCATGACGACCTGGCCAACCGCGTCCGCACGGCTCTGTGCGCCCGTCTCCGCCGACAGCGCGGGTGCCGCGATGGCGTTGCCCAGCACGAAAAGCGCAGGCAGCCAGAATCGCCGTGCGTGTCGGCCTGTCATAGGAAGGGAAACCGAAGAAGCCGGATGGGATGCAAATCGTGCGAGTTTAGATTAGTTTCGTTATGTTTTGTCAATTGCGGCCACGATCTCTTTCGCCTCCGCAATTGGGGCGTTTCGCTCCCGACGCGCTACCATGGACGGGGACCCTTACCCGGCGCGGACACACGACGCCTTGCCCTGAGGGTGGCACCCATATCGCGTGGAGCAAGGAAGATGGCGCTTTTCAATTTCAACCAGGACCCGGAAGAGCCCGAACTCTGGGCCGCAGAGAACGTAACCGTTGCGCCGGCCCGACCGCCGATCCACATCATGGTCCAGACCGACGGCGAAGCCCCTACCCGCGAATGCGAGAAGGCCGTGCGGGCACTGCTGGACACGATGCCGGACAAGATCCTGGCGGCGGCCGACTTCCTGCTCGAACATTACTCGCCGGAAGAGTGCGAAAAGATGGGCATCGACCGGACGCACCTGCCACGGAACCGCAGTCCGGAAGCCATGGCGGAAGTCGCGGTCTTGCGAGCGCTCTGGCTCTTTGATGAGGACTGCGAGGATTTCGAGCTGTGGTTCACCGTGCCCTGGGACCAGGAGCACACCTACGACGTCGAGTTCGAAGGTGGCGAACCCGTCGCCTGCACGTTGAACGATTGAACCGGGGCGGGTGCCGGAATCCGCTCAGTGGCTGTCCGCCGGGCGGTCTTCGGCGACGGAGGGGGGCGGTTCGCCGGCATCGGCGACATGGCGGTCGCGCAGATACTCCACCGGCACGCCGTTCGGGACGTCCGTCACGCGATCGCGCTGGATTTTCGGTCTTACGAATCCCACTTTCCTGGTCGCTGCTCCCTGCAGCAGGACGGACAGGATCGCCCCCTTGTCCTGGATCCAGCGCGTCTTGCCGCGCAACAGCTTGACGGCTTCTTCCGGCGGCCCGAGCTTGAACGTGGCGCCGTTCACGGTCGTGGATTTGCGGGCAGCGAAGTCCGCTTCCGTCTGTTCCGTGATGGAGATGGCATCCAGGTTGTTGCTGTAGTGATCGATCCGGTAGACGAAGTTGATCAGGGTGTGCGGATCCTGGACGACGATGAATTTCTCCGATCCGGAGAAATCGGCATACTGGCCGACAATGACCGATTCAACCCACTGGTTGCCGCGCTTTTCCTCCGTATAGAGGAAAACCGTGGGCGGGGCGGAGGCGAAGTTCTGCGTCATGGCGTGGGAAAGGGCGGGTTTGCGCGCCTGGAGCGGATACGCGCCTGGCGCGTCGCGCCGCAGTGTACCCGGATCGGTGCGGCGGCGGCACCCCCCCGGGCTGGCGGGGGCAGGGTGCACCCGCGGCGCCGGCCGCCGGGAACGCCCCTGCCGCTATTGCCCCTGGGCGCGCCGCTGGTTGAGCTGCTCCAGGCATACGCTCACCGCCTCCCGCATTTTCTCGGCCGATACCGCCGCGCGGTCCGCGTCGTTGCGGCATTGCTGGTATATCTGCAGGCTCTGGGGCGTATCCCGCACCGGCGGCGGTTGTACCGCCGGCGTGCCGGGCGTCACCGTCATGCGCAGGGTGGACGGGGGCGACAGGCTGCCGGCCCGGCCCGGAAACTGGTATTCCTGCGTGGCCTGGGCGCTTGCCGTCCCGGCGGCGCCGCACATCAAGGCAAGTCCGATAGCGGATAAGGCGCGTAGTTTCATGCTGTCCTCGTCGATACGCCGGCATACCCGGCTGTGTTGATGACCCGCCACGCGGGCGGAAGTTCAGGGTACCACCAGCGTCCCGGGCCGGATGGCCATCGCGGGGCGCCGGATGCACGGGCGAAAGCGCTTTCCGTCGTACCCGCTAAAATCGCCGCGCTCCGAATATTCACCCCAGCCATCATCGCCTTCAGGAGGACCATAGTGGCCCTAGTTTCCATGCGCCAGTTGCTCGACCACGCCGCCGAGCACGGATACGGCATACCGGCATTCAACGTCAATAATCTGGAGCAGGTACAGGCCATCATGGAGGCCGCCGCCGAAACCGACAGCCCCGTCATCATGCAGGCCTCGGCGGGGGCGCGGAAGTACGCCGGCGAAGGCTTCCTGAAGCACCTGATCCAGGCCGCCGTCGAGTCGTATCCCCATATCCCGGTGGTCATGCACCAGGATCACGGCCAGTCGCCCAAGGTGTGCCAGGGCGCCATCGACCTGGGTTTTTCCAGCGTCATGATGGACGGTTCCCTGCAGGAAGACGGCAAGACCATCGCCGACTACGAGTACAACGTCGAGGTCACGCGCAAGGTCGTCGACATGGCGCACCGGGTCGGCGTCACCGTCGAGGGCGAGCTGGGCTGTCTGGGCTCGCTCGAAACCATGATGGGCGACAAGGAAGACGGCCATGGCGCCGAAGGCACCATGACGCGCGAGCAGTTGCTTACGGACCCTGAACAGGCCGCCGATTTCGTGCGCAATACGCAGTTGGACGCGCTGGCGATCGCCATCGGCACCAGCCACGGCGCCTATAAGTTCACCCGCAAGCCCACGGGTGACATCCTGTCGATCGGGCGCATCAAGGAAATCCACCGCCGTTTGCCCAACACCCACCTGGTGATGCACGGCAGCTCCAGCGTGCCGCAGGAATTGCTGGCCGAGATCCGCGAGTTCGGCGGCGACATGAAGGAAACCTACGGCGTGCCGGTCGAGGAGATCCAGGAAGCCATCAAGTACGGTGTGCGCAAGGTGAATATCGACACCGATATCCGCCTGGCCATGACCGGCGCGATTCGCCGTTTCTTCGCCGAGAACCCGTCCAAGTTCGACCCGCGCGAATACCTCAAGCCGGCGCGCGCGGCCGCCAAGGCGATCTGTGTGCAGCGGTACACGGAATTCGGCACGGCCGGCAACGCCAGCAGGATCAAGGCCGTCCCGCTGCAGGACATGGCGCAGCGCTACGCCGCCGGCAAGCTGGCGCAGGTGGTGCAGTAAACTGCACCGGCCCGCCGGCATTTCATTGTTCTGGGCATTCCGGCCACGCCAAGCGCAGCCGGAATGTTTCTCCGCCATAGGCTTCCCGTGACTTCTGCCCTGCATCAATCCAGTATCCAATCCCTGCCCCTGCTGGGGCGCGGCAAGGTGCGCGACATGTACGCGGTCGGCGACGACAAGCTGCTGATCGTCGCCACGGACCGCATCTCCGCCTTCGACGTCATCCTGGACGATCCCATCCCGGGCAAAGGCCAGGTGCTGACCGCGCTGACCGATTTCTGGCTTGGCCGGCTGGCCCACGTCATCCCGAATCACTCCACCGGCATCGCGCCGGAGGATGTGGTGGCGCCTGCCGAGGCCGACCAGGTGCGCGGCCGGGCCGTGGTGGTCAAGCGCCTCAAGCCTATCCTGGTGGAGGCCGTGGCGCGCGGCTATCTGATCGGGTCCGGCTGGAAGGACTACCAGGCGACCGGTACCGTGTGCGGCATCGCCTTGCCGGCCGGATTGCAGCAGGCCGGCAAGCTGCCCCAGCCCATCTTCACGCCGGCCGCCAAGGCGGAATTCGGCACCCATGACGAAAATGTCGATTTCGCCCACGTCGTCCGCGAAGTGGGGCAGGCGATGGCCGAACGCATCCGCGACGTGACCCTGGCGCTGTATGCCGAGGCCTCGGACTACGCGGCCACCAAGGGCATCATCATCGCCGATACCAAGTTCGAATTCGGCCTGGACGCGGATGGCACGCTGTACCTGATGGACGAAGCGCTGACCCCGGATTCGTCGCGCTTCTGGCCTGCCGACAGCTACCGCGAAGGCATCAGCCCGCCGTCCTTCGACAAGCAGTTCGTGCGCGACTGGCTGGAAACCCAGCCTTGGGACAAAACGCCGCCGGCGCCGCGCCTGCCCGCCGACGTCATACGCCGGACCGCCGAGAAGTACCGCGAAGCCCTCGACCGGCTGACGGCCTGAAGTCGTTTTTCGGGCGGGGATCATATATAGTGCCGCGCAGCCGCGCCCGCAGGGCGTAATGGAGGGGCGCTGACATGATCATGATGTTGCCGTTTGTTCTCGGCATGGTGGCTGTGTGGTTGGGCATGCGGGGCAGGCGTGGCGCCTGCGTCGCGGTGTGGCTGCTGACCCTCGCCGTTTTCGCGGCCTGGGCCCATTTCCACATGACCGATCCCTTGCGGATGGCGCTCTAGGGCACGCACGTCATGCAATTCGCCTCGCGCACCGCCCATCCGGCCTCGGCCCTGCTCAATCTCCTGGCCCTACTCGGCATCACGGCCATCCTGGTCCTGGCTTTCGCCTGGCAGATCGTCTTCAATGAACTTCCATGTCCGCTGTGCCTGTTGCAGCGGCTGGCCTTCATCCTGGCCGGTATCGGCATGCTGCTGAACCTGCGTTTCGGCGCCTCGCCGGCGCATTACGCCATGGTGATCCTGGCGTCGGCGGGCGGCATCGTGGTGGCCGGGCGCCAGCTTCTGCTGCACCAGGCGCCGGGCGATGCGGGCTATGGTTCGACCCTGCTGGGCTTGCACTTCTATACCTGGGCGGTGCTTGCGTTTGCCGCGCTCATCCTGTGGTGCGCCGTGATGCTGGTGCTGGACCGCAAGGCAGGGGATACGGCGGCCCCGCGCCGGGTCGGCGTGATCTCCGCCGCCGTCATGGGTTTGTTCTTCCTGGTGACCTTGGTCAACGCGGGCAGTACGACGCTGGAGTGCGGGTTCGGGCCATGCCCGGACAATCCCACGGAGTATCAGTGGCTGGTGCCGGTGGCGGCGCCGGGCTGATTTGCCGTACGCCCGGCGGCATGCCGGGTAAAATCGTGGACTTTCCGGATCGCCGGACATTGCGCGGGCCCGAGACGGGCGCGCGCCTATCCCCACGCCAGCCTCGTTATGAATGCCAATAGCCTATCTCCGTCCGCGCCCGTGGTTGGCGTGATCATGGGTTCGTCCAGCGACTGGGACGTCATGAAACACGCCGTCGCCGTTCTGCAGGACTTTGGGGTCGCGTGCGAAGCGCGCGTGATCTCGGCGCACCGCATGCCCCACGACATGGCGGAGTACGGCGCGGCCGCGCGCGGCCGTGGGCTGCGCGCCATCATCGCCGGGGCGGGCGGTGCGGCGCACCTGCCGGGCATGATGGCGGCGCTGACCGAGGTGCCCGTGTTCGGCGTGCCGGTGCCTTCCAAATACCTGCGCGGCGAGGATTCGCTGCTTTCGATCGTACAGATGCCCAAGGGCGTCCCCGTGGCTACCTTCGCCATCGGCGAGGCGGGCGCCGCGAATGCCGCCCTGCATGCCATTGCGAACCTCGCCACGACCGATGACGGCCTGCATGCAAAGTTGACGGCATTCCGGGCTCGCCAGGCCGACGCGGCCCGTGCGATGCAACTCCCCCCGCAAGGAGCGTCGGCATGAGCGGCGCTGCCGACCCGACCGCGCACGCCGGCGCTGCCCCGGCCGCGGCCATTCCGCCGGGGGACTGGCTCGGCCTGCTGGGCGGCGGCCAGCTGGGACGCATGTTCTGCCATGCCGCGCAAAGCCTGGGCTACAAGGTTGCGGTGCTGGATCCCGCCACCGATGGCCCGGCCGCGATGGTCGCGGATCGCCATATCCATGCCGGCTACGACGACGCCGCCGGCCTGGCTGAACTTGCCGGTATCTGTCGTGCGGTGAGCACGGAGTTCGAGAACGTTCCCGCGGACAGCTTGCGCGCGCTGGCGGCGCGCTGCCGGGTCAGCCCGGCGGCCGACGCGGTCGCGGTGGTGCAGGACCGCATCGCGGAGAAAACCTTCATCGCCGCGCAAGGCATTCCGGTGGCGCCGCATGTGCCCGTGCGCTCCGTGGACGACCTGCGCGATGCGCCGGACGACCTGTTCCCCGGCATCCTGAAGGTCGCGCGGCTGGGTTACGACGGCAAGGGGCAGGCGCGGGTGCAGACCCGCGACCAGGCGCTGGCGGCGTTCGCCGATTTCGGCGCCGTGCCATGCGTGCTGGAAGCCCTCCTGCCGCTGGACCATGAGATTTCCGTGGTGATCGCGCGCGGGTTCGATGGGGCGACGGTCATGTTCCCGATCGCGCGCAACGTGCATCGCGACGGCATTCTCGCGGTGTCGACGGTGGAGCTGGCCGCGCTGTCCGGTCCCCAGGCGCAGCTGGAGCGGCGTGCCGGCGAAGCCGCGTTGCGCATTGCCGCCGGCCTGCAATATCACGGTGTGCTGTGCGTGGAGTTTTTCGTGCTGCGCGACGGCACGCTGCTGGTCAACGAGATCGCGCCGCGCCCGCACAATAGCGGCCACTACACCATCGATGCCTGCGTGACCAGCCAGTTCGAACAGCAGGCGCGCGTCATGGCGGGCCTGCCGCTGGGCAGCACGGACCTGCTGGCCCCGGCCATCATGCTGAATATCCTGGGCGATATCTGGTTCGAGGGGGACACGGACACGAAACGCGAGCCGGACTGGGCCGCTGCCCTGGCCGTGCCCAGCGCGAAGCTGCATCTGTATGGCAAGCACGACGCGCGCCGCGGGCGCAAGATGGGACATGTGACCATCGTGGCCGCGACGATCGCGCAGGCCCGCCGCGATGCCGCGCGCGTGGCCGCGGCGCTGGGCATGCCCGCGCCCTGTTGAGCGCCGGGCGGTATCGCAGCGGGTGTCGCTTCCGATGCTCGTGGGCGACCGTCGCAACGCCCGATCCACCCTACCTGGAATCCCATGGCCCCCGACCGAACAGTAGCAGCAGCCGAAGCGACCGACGCACAGATCGCGGCGGCCGCGCAGGCGCTGGCGCATGGCCACCTGGTGGCGTTCCCCACCGAGACGGTGTACGGCCTGGGCGCCGACGCGGAGAACCCGCTGGCGGTCGGGCGCATCTATGCCGCCAAGGGCAGGCCGTCGAGCCATCCCGTCATCGTGCATGTGGCGCCGGAAGCTGACCTGGCGTATTGGGCGGCCGATATTCCCGCGCAGGCGCGAGCGCTGATCGATGCATTCTGGCCGGGGCCGCTGACGCTGATCCTGAAACGCGCGCCGCACGTCGATCCCGCTGTAAGCGGCGGCCAGGACAGCGTCGGCCTGCGCTGCCCGTCTCATCCCGTGGCGCAACGGCTGCTGCGCGCCTTTGCCGCCCTGCGGCCGGACGGGCACGCCGGCGTGGCGGGGCCCTCCGCGAATCGCTTCGGCCACGTGTCGCCGACGCGCGCCGAGCATGTGCGCGCGGAGTTTCCCGATGAAGTCGCGCAGGGCATGCCGGTGCTGGAAGGCGGCGCGTCGGCGGTGGGCATCGAGTCGACGATCCTGGATCTTTCGCGCGCAGACCAGGGCCTGGGCGCGGTGTTGCTGCGGCCCGGACACATAAGCGCCGCCGACATCGCGCGCGTCCTGGGCGCGGCGCCGGCGCTTCCCGACGCGGCGGCGCCGCGCGCGTCGGGAACGTTGCGGGCACACTATGCACCCCACACGCCGCTGGTTCTGGTGTCACGGGAGCAACTGGAAGCAGCGGCCGTGGGCATCGGGTTGGAGGAAGGCGGCCAGTCCGTGGCAGTAGCCTATACGCCCCGTCCGCTGCAGGTGGACCCTGGGCTGGTGTGGCAACCGGTGGCCGCGGAACCGATGCAGTACGCGCAGGCGCTGTATGCGTTGCTGCGAGAGCTGGATGGCAAGGGCTATAGGCGCATCCTGGTGGAGGCGCCGCCACGCACGCCGGAATGGGCTGCCGTGAATGACCGCATCGGGCGGGCGGCGGCGGCTTTCGAATCAGACAGTGGGAGTTAGTTCGGGGCTGCTGGTTCGGGTGTTGATCGGTGTTTTTGGTTTGTCTGGTGGTAGTTGTCTGTTGGTCGTTGCATTCAAGTTCTTATCCCGTCCGGCGGGGCAGTCGCCTGCCGGTGCCGTCCCGGTCGGGCGCTGCGGCGCGCGGGCGCCGCAGACCGCATCGCTGGCCTCGTCCGGCGGCCGCTCGCTGGTGGTGTGCTTGGGGATGGGTTGCCGGCACGCCTCCCTACGGCGTCCACTCGCTCGCCCTCTACGGGCCGTCCCCGGCAGGCGACTGCCCCGCCGGACTCTGGCATCTTCCATCCACGGCCGCTGCGACCGTCTGGGTTCTTGCCGCTGCGTTGCGCAGCCGGGTGTGGTGGAAGAGATTGGCGCGCCCGCCGAAGTGCGGCCCGCGGGGGCCGCACTTCGGCATACACGCTTCGACGTGCGACGGGTGCTGGTCGTGCGACGCGTGTGGTGAACGTGCGGCCGGTCGTGTAATGCGGCGGGTGCTTGATGCAGCTGGTGCTTGATGCAGCTGGTGCTTGTCGGCGGCAGGTGCTTGTGATGCAGCAGGCGCTGGCCAGGCGGCAATCCAAGCCCGTGTCATGCGGGAATCCAAGCCCGGGCCATGCGGCAATTCAAGCCGGGCCATGCCACGATCCAAGCGCGGGCGGCCGCATGCAATCTCCGCCATCACCGTCGCAGGTCCAATCGCGTAAGCAAATCCGCGGACCCCGCGGCGCGGTTTGCGGGCACGCCGGGATATTCCATCGGCCCCACTTCCCATCGAAGCAGCAACCCCATCCATCCGACGCGCCCCCACCCACGAGGTCGAAACCCGTCGCAAGCCCACACCGCGTAAGCGCCCGCGCGGCCCGCTGGGGGCCGTGCGGGCGCGGGCACTGCAAACTCTTCAACCCCCCACCGCCGTGGAGCGTAGCGGCAAGAACACAACCGGTGCCAGCAACCGTGGATTCAAGACGCCGGAGTCCGGCGAGGGGGGCGCCTGCCGGGGACGGCACGTAGAGGGCGAACGAGCGGATGCTGAAGGAAGGCGTGCCGGCAACCCATCACGAAGAAACCCGGCAGCGAACGGCCGCCGGACGAAGCGAGCGAAGTGGTCTGCGGCGCGTGCGCGCCGCAGCGCCCGACCGTGCCGGCCCCGGCAGGCGCCCCCCTCGACGGACGCATCAAGAACCCCGATCTCCGCCGCCCACCCCGATCTCCGCCCACCCCGATCCCCGCCCAACACCAATCACCGCCGGCGCCGACAACCCCTCATCCCGGCGCCCCCCCCGGCACCGGAACGCCCTGCGATGTCAGGAAATCCCGCGTCAACGGCTCCAGAACCTCATACCTCATATCGTTCCAGACGCCCTTCGAGATCCCGCGATGCGCATCGACGTCGTCGGGATCCAGCCCCCGCTGTTGCAGTTCCGCCCGGATCCGCTCCTGCAAAGGCGCATCCGCCAGTTCCAACAGCTTGCCTTCCGCCTGCTCGTAACGCTCCGCCAGTTTGGGCTTGATATAGGCGTTCCATGTGTCATCCAGCACCAGCTCGCGATAGAACCCCGTGCCTTCTGCTTCGCGTACCTCCTTCAAGGCGGCGTCCAGGTCCGCCTGCGTCAGGCCGGATTCGCGGAAGAAGCGCATCTCCGGCACGACCGTGGACAATTCCAGCGGCTCGCGCAGCTTGACCACATAGGCCAGGTAGACCTCCACATCGTCCACCCTGTCCAGGGACTTGATCTTGCGATAGGCGATCTCCTGCAGCTTGTCCAGCCGGAACGTCTGCCGTATGACCTGTACCGCGTCGGCGGCCCGGCCGTCGTAACGGCCGATGCGAATATTGTCATGCATCCACATCTTCTTCAGTTCATTGAAGGTCAGGGCGACGCGGTCGTCGCAGCGTTCGGTGGCGGTCGCACACGCCTGCAAGGTGCGATCCAGCAGCGGCTTGCTTTCCGGCTTGGAGAGTTCCACCAGCCATTCCTGCACGCTGGCGCGGAAGTCCGCGTTCTTGTAGCTGGCCGTGGCGCGCAGTTCGTCGACAAAGCGGCGGAACTGCGCCGTGGCCGCGGCATCGCTAGACCCGGCTTCCAACGTATGGCCGATCGCATCCCAGCGCAGCGCGGCTTCTTCCTGTGGCGCGTCCAGCCAGCGTCGTACCGCCTGCGCGACGGAAATGGAGTAATCGATGTTCTTCTGTCCGCCGGAAATCGAAAGCAGGAACACCGGGCCGGCTTCGCCGGGGCGAGGCACTGGCACGTTCTGCCAGGGAATCGGGTTGCCTTCCAGGAAGATCTCGCACGACGTCAGGTCGACGATATTGGGCGGTAATTGCATAAGCTCGTTGTCCGACAGGCCCAGCACCCTGAGTCCGGGAGGCAAGGTATCGGGGAGCCGCGTCAGCCCCAGGTCACCGGCATAAAGCTCCCGCAATCCGCGCGGCAGATCCGCCGGCAATTCCCGCAAGCCGGTGGTCTCGATCCACAGTTTCTCCAGCGTCGCCGGCAGCGGTGGCAACGCGGTCAGGTCCGGGTTGTCGCTCAGGTCCAGCGTGGTGACCTGGGAAGGTATGCGATCTGGCGCGATATGTGTCAGGCAATTGTCGGACAGGTCGATCTCGATCATGCCTGCCGGCAGCTGGGCCGGGAATGTCGTCAGCATGTTGCTGGACAGATCCAGCATCCTGAGATCGGCGGGCCATCGATCCGGAGCGACCGAAATATTGTTGGTGCCCAAATGCAGGTATTGCACGCTGTCTGGCAGGACCGGAACTTCCTGCAGCTCGTTGTTGTTGGCCACCAGGCGCTTCAGGCCCCGCGGCACGCGGTGCGCGGGCACGCTGCGCAGCCCATTCTGCGAGACGTCGAGTTCCGTCAGGCCCTCCGGCAGGTGGTTCAGCACGGCCTCGCCGCCGGTCTCCGTGGCCTTGAGCATTTTCAGGCCGCGCGGCAGGCCGCTCCAATCGGTAATGGCATTGCCCGATATGTCGAGCGCGTGTACATCGGCAGGCAAAGGCGGAATCTGCGTAAGGCTGGCATGCGGCAGGTCCACGCCCAGGCCGATCTGCTCGAGCTTGGCCTTGCCCTGCAGCACCGCTTCCAGCGTGGCTCTTCTTACGCCTCCGTAGAGCCTTGCTTCGCGCAGTTGGACACGCAACTGTTCGATGACGGCCTGGCGCTTCGACGCGATAGCCTCCCGCACGTCCGGCGCCGCATGGGGCATATCTTCCACGGCCGTCCATTTTGTCCAGGCGGTCTCCAGCTCGGCATGCAAAGGCGGGCCGCCGCCGTTCAGCACCTCGCGCAATGGGTCTGCGCGTTGCAGGATGCCGGTCATGTTGTTGTAGACCGCCGCCAGTTCTCGGACGGCTGCCTCCGTCGACGTGGCTTTTACGGCGTTCAGATTCAGATGCCATGTCGTCCCCCGCATCGGGCGCCTCAGGGTCGGCCGCAGGCCCGCGGCGCCCTGGTTGTCGAGCAGTACGATGCGTGGGGCTTCGCCTTGCAGCTCATGGTAGGCCCGCATGGCGCTGAGTATTGCCTTGCCGCGTGGATGGGCTTGCAACCTGGCCAGGAGATCGCGCACGCCGTCGAGCTGTGCGGCGGAGGGCGTGCCCGCTATGCGGCTTTGAAGTTCCTGGCGGAACGCGTCCAGCTGAATCGAGGAAGGTCCGATCGAAGGCAACGGCGGCGCCGCGACGGGGGCCGGGAACGGCGGCTCGCCCGCTGGGCGCCTGGGGGCCGACGCTTCCCCCGCGCCGTCGTCCGACGCAGGCCGCTTTTGCGTGATGCCGCCGCCTTTGAGTCCCGGCACGTCGGCGCGGCGCCAGAAGCCCTTATCGCGGTCGTAGACCAGCCGATGCGTCACGATGTCGCGCCGCGCCGTGGACGGGGCCACCACCCGCCATGTCGTGCGGGTTGTTTCGGATGCCTGCTCGCGCGCGATCTCGACATAGTCGTCGGCGATGCGCGCGTAGGTCTTGCCGCCGACCTGCAGCGTGCCATCGGCGCCCGGCCTGCCGGCGCCGAGCTGCCGCAGGAGATCCGGCATGCTGACGCGATAGCGTTCCAAGGTGTCGGCGGGCAGGGACTCGTAAAGCCAACCCTTGCTGTCGGCCAGCAGGACCGCGCCGCGCCGTTCCTGCGTGAGGGGATCGAACTGGGTGTAGGCGCGGCCGCTCTCGTCGCCGTATGGCAGCAGCGACAGGGTCCGGTCGTCGGCGCCGCGCGCGGATACCTGCCGGAGTGCGGCGATTCCCGCGTTGCCCGTCGGAGCGTTGGCCTGGGACGGGACCCGCCACCAGCCATCACGCAAACCGCTGCCCCGGACTCGCGAGCCGGCGCGGTCCAGGGCATCGGCCAGGCGCGGGTACCGGCCGCGCAAGGCCGACGCCATGGCCTCCGAGTCCAGGGGGCGCAGGTCGCGCGCCGCGTGGCCGGTGGCGTTCATTGCGTCCAGGGCCGCCTTGATGCTGGAACGCAGTTCGGGCAGTTCCGCCAGGGCTGTGCGTGCCGGCTGCTCGACCGCCGCGGCAGCCAAGGCGCGGCCGGCCTGGCGAGCGAGCACGACCAGCCCGCGCGATGCGCCGGCGGCCAGCCGCAATCCCGAACTCAGCATGGGAATGGCGAAGGTCAGGACATCTATGCCGCCCGCGATGAGGGCGCCCTGGAGATCGCCCTGGCGCAGGGAGACGATCATCCGGCGGAACGGAATCAGATCGAGCAGTGCGTCGACCGCCTGTTCCCCCCGCGTCTGGCCGCGCGCGGCGGCGCGCGCCTGCTCGAAGCCGCCGCGCAGGATGGGCGCAAGCCAGCCGGTAAGCCGGGCCCGCGGGCCCTGGCCCAGGACGTCCGCCTTGACGCGGGTGCGCAGCCGGCGCTGGCCGGGGTTGCGCTGGGCCGCCGAACCTGAAGGAACGCCGAAGACGGTGCCTGCATGCCGCGATGCCCAGTCGGCCACCGGCGCATCGGTCGGTATGGGAAAGGCGCCGCCGTCGGCCATGGATAGAAAGTACCGGTACTCGCGGCCATCGGCATGGATGGTGGCTATGTATCCGGCCGAGTCGACCTCGCGCAATGTCGGGCCGTCATACGGAAACGCCGAGCCGCGCAATACCAGCACTTCGCGCCGGTAGTACTGCAGGTGGGCCACCGACAACTCCACGCGGGCATTATCCAGGTTGACGCCGTTTTTCCTGGCGATCCAGCCAAGCCAGGCGTCGACCAGCCCGGCCGTTTCCCGCGCGGCGGTCCGCGTGTAGTCGTCGTATCGGCGCGCGAACTCCGCATCCAGGGAGGCGGGCAGGGCAGCCAGCCTGGCGGCGACTGCCGCCTCGGATAGCTGGCGGTCGCTCATATTGCGTATATCGGCGGCCGACAGCGCATCGCGATTGAAATAGTGGTCCGCCGCGGTCTTTGCCGCGTTGGTGGCCAGGATGTTGTCGGGGTCCACGAGTTCCGGCGTGTCTACGCGTCGATCGGGGTCCAGCCCGATGGCCTGCAGAAGTTCGCGCGCCAGCGCGTGGCGACGTGGCATGCGCAGCCGTGCCAGCCGCGTGGCCGCATCGGCGACCGCCAGCTCGGCCTTGAACTCGGTGGTCAGGTATGCGGCGATCCGGTCCGCCAGCTTGTCGTGGTCATGCGTATCGAAAGGGCGGTCCGGCAGTGCGCCGGCTGCCTGGGACAGCGCGACGAGTATGCGCGCCCCGGCGGCGTCGTCACCGTGCATGGCGTGATCCAGGATCAGGTGCTCGCCCAGCGCGGCAAGCTCGGCCGCGGTGTAGTCGTTCGTGTTCCAGCCCAGCTGGGCGGCCACCCTGGCGCCCAGCACACTGGCAATGCGCTGGCGCGCGTTGCAGCCGGATCCCGGATGCGCTGGCGCGGGCCCGGCGTCAGCGGGCGTGCGGGCACTGGCGGCATGCGTTTGCGCAAAGCGGCGCGTCATATCGCTGGCATCGCAGCGGTCCGTGCCCTGGCCTTGATCTGTATTGAAACGCCCAAGCGTCGTATCGGGGCGGGCGGATCCGTCATCTCCGGTGGGTCGCCGGGATGCGGCGGGATCGGCAACGGGAACGGGAGAAGCAGGAACGGCGACTTGCATGGGAACGGCACCTCCGGTCTGGTCCGGCCGCCGGATACGCGGAACAGGGGGGATCGGCGGGGCGGCGCGGCAGCGCAGTAGTACCCGGCCGATGCAAACCGTTCACTTGCCAGCGCGGGATGCCGGCCCGCCGCTTCAGATGCCCAGATGCCGTTCGAGCCGCTGCGGGTGCGCAGCGAGGGCCGGACTGGCGTCCTGGTGCACCAGCAGGCCTTTCTCCATGACCACGCAGCGGTCGGTGTGCGCGAGCACCGCGCGGTAGTTCCGGTCGACGATCAGCGCGGATATGCCGGTGCCGCGTATGGCCCCGATGACCTGCCAGAGTTCCGCCACGATCAAGGGCGCCAGGCCTTCCGTGGCCTCGTCCAGGATCAGCAGTTCGGGATTCGTCATGAGGGCGCGGCCGATGGCCAGCATCTGCTGTTCGCCTCCGGATAACTGCTGGCCGCCGTGATGCAGTCTTTCACGCAGGCGGGGAAAGGTCCTCAGCACGCGCGCATCATCCCAGTCGCGCTGGCCGCGCAAGCCCGGCCGCGCGGCCACCAGCAGGTTTTCGCGGACGCTCAGGTTGGGAAAAATGCCACGGCCTTCGGGCACATACGCAATGCCCAGGCGCGCGCGCAAATGAGCCGGGGCCCGCGTGCAATCGCGGCCGGCGATGCGGATACGCCCGTCGGTGCAGCGCAACTGGCCGGCGAGCGCGCGTATCAGGGTGGTCTTGCCCATGCCGTTGCGGCCCAGCAGTCCCACGGCTTCGCCTTGCCCGATCACCAGGTCGATGCCGCGCAGTACGTGGCTGGCGCCATAGTGAGCATGCAGGCTCTCGGCGGAGATCCAAGGCGTCATGGTCATGTGCCCGTCCTCAGTCGTGGCGCGTCGTCGTCGTGGCCCAGGTAGGCCACGCGCACGGCCGGGTTGGCGCGGATGTGGGCCGGCGCGCCGCTGGCGATAACGCTGCCGTTCACCATGACCGTGATGGCATCGGCAACGCGAAACACGGCGTCCATGTCGTGCTCCACCAGCAGGATGGCGTGGCGGCTCTTCAAGCCTTCGAGCAAGCCCAGGATGCGCTCCGTTTCTTCCGGCCCCATGCCGGCCAGCGGCTCGTCCAGCAGCAACACCTGCGGCCGCGTGGCCAGGCACATGGCGATTTCGAGCTGCCGCTTGCGGCCATGCGGGAGCAGGCCCGCGGGGCGGTCCGCGTCGTCTTCCAGCCCCGTGCCGCGCAAGACGTCATGCGCGAGTTCGTTGCTGTAGGCGCAATCGTCCGCGCGGCGCCACCACTGCCAGAAGCGCGGACGCGCCGCCTGTGCGGCGAGCCGGCAGTTCTCGTGGACGCTCAAGGTGGGAAACAGCGTGGACAACTGGTAGCTGCGGCCCAGGCCCGCGCGGGCCCGGCGCGGTTGCGGCCAGGCCGTCACGTCCTCGCCCTCCAGAAAGACCCGGCCGGCGCTGGCGTGCAGGTCCCCGGACAGCAGGTTGATCAGGGTCGACTTGCCGGCGCCGTTGGTACCGATCACGGCATGCAGCTCGCCGCGGGACAGCGCCAGCGACACCTTGTCGACGGCAACCAGGCCGCCGAAGCGGCACGTCAGGTCCTGCGCCTGCAGCAGCACGTCAGGCATGCGGCTCTCCGTGGGTTTCAAGCGGCGCGCGTGGCTTGACGATGCGCGCCGGCCGCCACGCCGCCCGCCGGCCCTGCGCCAGTCCGGCCAGGCCGTCCGGCAACAGCGCGACCAGCACGATCACCGCCAGGCCCAAGGGCAGATGCCAGTGGCTGGCATAGGTGCCGAACAGCGCTTCCGACTGGAACAGTTCCTGCAGCAGCACCAGGGCCGCGGCGCCTGCCACCGCGCCGCCGGGACGCGCCATGCCGCCCAGGATGACCATCAGCAGCACCAGCCCGGATTGCTCCCAGGCCAGCAGCTCCGGCGTGACGAAACCATCCTTGAGCGCGAACAGGAAGCCGGCGAGCCCGGCCACGGCGGTGCCCAGGACATAGGCCACCAGCTTGTACGGGAAGGTCGAATAGCCGGCCGCGCGCATGCGCCGTTCGTTGATGCGCGTGCCCGCCAGGGCGGCGCCGAACGGCGAACGCCGCAGCAGGGCGAGGAAGCCCCATACCGCCGCCAGACAGGCCAGCAGGAAACCATGGAATACGGCCGGATCGGCCAGGTCGAAAGGCATCCGGCCCGCCATGCGCAGCTCGGGCCGGAAATACAGGTAGGCGCCATCGCTGCCACCGCCTGCTTTGGTGTCGTGGAACACGTAGTACGCCATTTGCGCAAAGGCAAGGGTCACCATGATGAAGTAGACGCCTCGCGTGCGCAGCGCCAGCGCGCCCGTCACGGCGCCATACAGGGCCGCCGCGGCCATGGCGGCGAGCATCAGCGGCAGCAGCGGGCCCGGCGCCGATGCGGGCGACAGCAATACGGCGGCATAGGCGCCGATGCCGAAATACGCGGCGTGGCCCAGGCTGACCAGGCCGGCCTCGCCGACCAGCAATTGCAGGCTCAGGGCGAAGATGGCATAGATGATGATCTTGCCGGCCAGGCCGACGTAGTAGTCGCCGCCCATCCACGGCAGCAGCGCCAGGACGAGCAGGGTCGCCAGCATGGCGAGCATGGCGGGCCGGAGGGCCGGAACGACAGCCCTTGGGCGCCTTGAGGGGGATGGTAGCTTGGCCATGGCGTCGCCCAGTCAGCTTTGTTTGAACAGCCCTTCCGGCTTGCACAGCAGGATAAGCGCCATGAGCACGTACATGAGAATGCCCGCCGCCGCCGGGAAGAACACCTGCCCGAACGTATCGACGAAGCCCACCAGCATGGCGGCCAGGAAGGCGCCGCGTATGGAGCCGATGCCGCCGATGACGACGACCACGAAACAGGCGATCAGCACGCCGTTGCCCATGCCCGGGTAGACGGACGAAACGGGCGCGGCGATGGCGCCGGCGAGAGCGGCCAGCGCCACGCCGCCAGCGAACACCAGGCGGTAGAGGCGGTTGATGTCCACGCCCAGTGACGCGATCATGTCCCGGTTGCTGGCGCCAGCGCGAATCATCATCCCTACGCGGGTGCGCGAGATCAGCAGGTACAGCAGCAAGGCCACGGCTATCCCCACCGCCGATATGAACAGGCGATAGACCGGGTAGGTCATCACCTCGCCCAGGGCCACGCTGCCCTGCAGCCAGGCCGGCAGCGCCACGCCGTGCACGTCGTTGCCCACCAGGATGGCGCGCATTTCCTCGAACACCAGGATCAGGCCGTAGGTCATCAGCACTTGCTGCAAGTGGTCGCGCCGGTAAAGAAAGCTGAAGAAGGCCAGCTCCAGCAGGTAGCCGAGCGCGGCGGCAAGCAGGACGCAGGCGACGACCGTGGCGAGCAGGCCACCGCCGGTTGCGCGGTCGACCACAGGTCCGAGGGCGAAGGCCATGTAGGCGCCCGCCATATAGAAGCTGCCGTGCGCCAGGTTGATGATGCCCATGATGCCGAAGATCAGCGTCAGGCCGCTGGCGACGAGGAACAGCAACAGGCCGAACTGCACCGCGTTCAGGCACTGGATCAGGAAGACGGCGATATCCATGGCACGGTGCCGTTCGTCCGGCTACAGCCGGCAGCCGCGAGCGGGATCGGCCAGTTGCCTGGCAGCGACCTCGATGGCCTTGTTCTGCAGGCCGTCCACCTGTCTCAGGTAGATGTCCTGCACCGGATTGCCGGCCTTGGACAGCGTGAAGCGTCCGCGCGGGCTGTCGATGGCGGCCCCGCGCATCGCCTGGCGCATTGCGGCCTTCCTGGATACGTCGCCGTTGACCGCCGCCAACCCGACCTGCAGCAGTTGGGCCGCGTCATAGCCCTGGACGGCGTACACGTCGGGGGCCATGTTCGGATGGGCCTTGCCATAGGCGGCGCGGAAGGCGTTGTCGCGCGGCGTGTCCAGGCCGTCCGCGTAATGCAGCGTGGTCAGCAGTCCCTGCGCGGACGGTCCCTGGGCCTGCAAGGTGCCATCGGTCAGGAAGCCCGAGCCATATAGCGGTATCGATTTGTTCAGGCCCGCCGCCGCGTAGTCCTGCACGAACTTCACCGCGCCGCCGCCCGCGAAAAAGGTAAAGACCATATCGGGTTTCAGCGCGGCGATCTCGGTCAGCAGCGGCTGGAACTCCACATTGGGGAAGGGCAGGCTCAAGTCCTTGACGACCTTGCCTCCCGACTTCTCGAAGCCTTCGCGGAAACCGGCCACCGCCTCGTCGCCGGCCGCATACTTCCAGGTGATGGTGACCGCGGTCTTGTGGCCTTTCTTCGCGGCCACGGGTCCCATGGCGTAAGCCGGCTGCCAGTTGCTGAACGATGTGCGGAATACGCCGAGCCCGCACATCGGCCCGGTGATGGCGTCGGCCCCCGCGTTCGTGACCAGCAGCGTCGTATCGGCGTCCTTGGCGGCCTTGGTCAGCGCCATGGCGACGCCCGAGTGCACCGTGCCCACCAGCACGTCGACCTGGTCGCGCTTGATGAGACGACTGGCGTTTTCCGGCGCCTTGGCCGGATTGGATTCGTCGTCCACCTTGTAATACGCCACTTCCCGGCCGCCCAGCTTGCCGCCCTGCTCGTCGACATACAGCTTGAAGCCGTTCTCGATCGCCGTGCCCAGCGCGGCGTAGGTGCCGCTGTAGGGCAGCATGAAACCCACCTTGATCGGGTCGTCGGCGGCATGTGCCAGGGAGGCGGACAAGGCGAGGGCGGCCGCCAGCGCGGCGCGGCGAGTATGCGGGGTCATGGTGTGTCTCCGTGTCGCGATGTGTTGTGGTTATGTGTTGTCGTGATGTGTGGGGGCTATCTACCGCCGCGATTTCCCGTCGCCGTGTCCTGTGGCCCTGTGCCGTGCCCATGTGCCGTGGCGATGAAATCCGCGATGGCGCGCATGACCGCCTCGGGCCGATCTCGGTGCGGGGAATGGCCGCAACCCGGCAGGACCAGCGCGCGGCCGCGCGGGGCGTCCGCGGCGATGCTGTCGATCTGCGCCAGCGTGCCGTACTCGTCGTCCTGGCCCTGTATCGCCAGCACGGGGCAGGCGATGCGTGGCAGCGCGGCGCGGATGTCCCAGGCGCGGAAGTCCGGGTTCAGCCAGACCTCGTTCCATCCCCAGAACGCCGAATCCGGATCCGCGTGATAGCGTCCCAGCCGGTCGCGCAGGTCGCCTTGCAGATATGCCTGGCGCGCCTGCTCGATACTGCGCACGGTGATGTCCTCGACAAAGACGTGCGGCGCGGCGGCCACCACGCCGGCCACTGCGTCCGGATGCAGGGCGGCGTACAGCAGCGCGATGGAACCGCCGTCGCTGTGTCCGTACAGCCACGGGCGATCGACGCGCGCATCCACGTCCAGCGCCCGGAACAGCGCCGGCAGGACGTGGCGCGCCTGCGTGTGCATGAAGCCCACCGGCCATGCCTGGCCGGCGGGCCGCGGCGTGGAGCGGCCATAACCGGGCCGGGAATACACCAGGCCGCGGCAGTCCGCCGCCGCACAGGCCTGCGCCGGCCAGTCTTTCCACATATCGACCGACCCGAGTCCTTCGTGCAGGAACACCAGCAGCGGGGCGTGGCGGCGTTCGGGCGCGATCCAGCTGTACTCCAGCTGCACCGGGTACGTGGCGTCGGGCAAGTCCACCCAAGCGAGAGACGGTGCGCCGTCCTTCATGCGTGCTCCTCCAGCTGGCGCAGGCGGAAGCGCTGGATCTTGCCGGTCGCCGTCTTGGGCAATTCCTCCACGAAGTGGATCTGGCGCGGGTACTTGAAGGGCGCGAGGTGCTGCTTGACGTGGGCCTGCAGGGCCGCGCCCGTGCCCGTATCCGCGACCTGGCCGGGCCGCAGCACCACGTAGGCGGTGGTCTTGACCAGGCCTTGCGCGTCGGGCACGCCGATGACGGCCGCTTCCAGTACGGCCTGGTGCTGCACCAGCACGTTCTCCACCTCGATGGGCGACACGTACTGGCCGCTGACCTTGATCATGTCGTCGCTGCGGCCGGCATAGGTGTAGTAGCCATCCGCATCGCATACATACTTGTCGCCGCTCTTGAGCCAATCGCCCAGGAAGCACTGGCGCGTTTTCTCGCGGTTGTTCCAGTACATCAGCGCGGCGCTCGGCCCCTTGATGTAAAGGTCGCCGATGGCCCCGGGCGGCACCGGCAAGCCCTGGTCGTCCCGCAACTGCACTTCATAGCCGGCGACCGGCATGCCGGTCGTGCCGTAGCGGATGCGTCCCGCCTGGTTGCTGATGAAGATATGCAGCATCTCGGTGGAGCCGATGCCGTCCAGGATGTCGCAGCCGAAATGCCGGCGGAAGCGCTCGCCGATATCCCGCGGCAGGGCTTCCCCCGCCGAGGTACATACGCGCAATGCCACCTGGTCCGGCGACGGCAGGTCCGGCGCCGCCAGCATGGCGGCGTACAGCGTCGGCACGCCGTAGAACACCGTGGGCCGATGCCGGACCAGCCGCTGGAAAACGGCCTGCGGCGTCGGGCGTTCCGCCATCAGGACCACGGTGGCGCCGGCCGACAGCGGAAAAGTCAGCCCGTTGCCCAGGCCATAGGCAAAGAAAAGCTTGGCCGCGGAAAACACCACATCGTCCTCGCGGATGCCCAATACGGGCTTGGCGTAGAGCTCGGCGGTGTGCCACAGATTGCCATGCGTATGGACGACGCCCTTGGGCTTGCCGGTGGAGCCGGATGAATACAGCCAGAACGCCATTTCATCGGCCAGCGTGCGTATCGCGGGAATGGCGGGGGCGGCCGCCATCGCAGCTTCCAGTTCGAGCGTCCCCTCGGGCGGCGGGCCGTCGGGACGCGATACGACGATGTGTTCGATCTCCGTTTCGACGCGCGCCATGGCCTGGCGCAGCACGGGCAGCAGCGTGCCCGAGACGATCGCGGCGCGGGCACGGCTGTGCGTCAGGATGTAGCCGTAGTCGTCCGCCGTCAGCAGCGTATTGACCGCCACAGGCACGATGCCGGCATGCAGGGCGCCCAGGAACGCCACCGGCCAGTCCGCGGTATCGTGCATCAATAGCAACAGCCGCTCTTCGCGCCGCAAGCCGAGCTGTTTCAGCAGGCCGCCGAAACGCGCCGTGCGATCCGCCAGCTCACCGTAGCGCAGGGTGCCGAAGTCGTCGATATAGGCGGTCTTGTCGGCCCGCGCCGCGTTCAACGCGGCCAGGTGACTCGCGAAATTCAATTCCTGCGGACAGCTTTCCACGACGTGTCTCCTGGTGTCTCTTGTCCCGTTCCGCCGCCGGCGTCATGGGCCGGTGGTCATTCGTTCAACCGCGCCAGGCGCGGCGGGAGCGGGGCGGCCATCTCGCGGGCCCTGGCGCTCCACTAGAATCACAGGCCCGCCCCCTGGGCGCTATCCGTCCTGCGATGTCAGCCGTTGTTCAATATGGCAGGAAAAATAGTGCTTTAATGGTCCTGGGTCAAGCACTATAATGCATGAACCGTCACGCCCTAGGGAAATCTCGGAGCAAGGAGACCCATGACTCAAGCGTTGGATATGGCGGCGCCCGAACCGCCTCGCGAGGCCTTTCTGGTGGCCCTGGGCGAACGCGTGCGCCGCCTGCGGGCGATCCGCGGCATGACGCGCAAGGCGCTCGCGCAAGCCACGGGCGTCTCCGAGCGCCATCTGGCCAACCTGGAGCACGGCGTCGGCAATGCTTCCATCCTGGTGCTGCTGCAGATCGCCAAGGCGTTCAACTGCGCGCTGGCCGAACTGGTGGGCGACGTCACCACGGAGTCTCCGGAATGGCTGCTGATCCGCGAGCTGCTGAGCGGACGCAGCGAAGCCGATCTGCAGCGCGCGCGCGAATCGCTGGCGCAGTTGTTCGGCGTCGGCGGCGGGCAGCGGCCCAATCGCATCCAGCGCATCGCCCTGATCGGCCTGCGCGGGGCGGGCAAATCCACGCTGGGCCAGATGCTGGCGGACGACCTGGGCTACCCCTTCGTCGAACTCAATGTCGAAATCGAGCGCGTCGCCGGTTGCGGCATCCTGGAAATCCATAATCTGTACGGTCCCAACGCCTACCGCCGCTACGAGCGGCGCGCGCTGGAAGAGGCCGTGCAGCTTTATCCGGAGATGGTCCTGGCCACGCCCGGGGGCCTGGTGTCGGAAGCCGCCACCTTCAACCTGCTGCTCGCGCATTGCTATACGGTGTGGCTGCGCGCCACGCCCGAGGAGCACATGGGCCGGGTCATGGCGCAAGGGGATTTCCGCCCCATGTCCGGCAACAGCGAGGCCATGGCCGACCTCAAGCGCATCCTGGCAGGCCGCGAGGCCTTCTACGCCAAGGCCGACCTGACCTGGAACACCAGCCATATGGACGTGGGCGAGTGCTTCGCGGGCCTGCGCGCCCAGGTACGCACGGCCGGCGGACTTCCGCTGTAAGGCGCCCTGCACTTTGTTGCATACGCGCCTTGACGCGTGCCTTCGGCTGCACTATTCTGCATCCCACAATACCGCATGCAATATTCTGCATGCGCACGATGCAGGAGACTTCCATGACGAACGCCGCGCCCCCGGTCGAGTTCCGCACCGACCCCAGCCGCTACCGCCACTGGCGCCTGACCACCGAAGGCCCGATCGCCACGCTGGCCATGGATGTGGCCGAAGATGGCGGCCTGCGCCCCGGCTACAAGCTCAAGCTGAACTCCTACGACCTGGGGGTCGACATCGAGCTGCACGACGCCTTGCAGCGCATCCGCTTCGAACACCCCGAAGTGCGGACGGTCGTGGTGACCAGCCTGAAGGACCGGGTTTTCTGTTCCGGCGCGAACATCTTCATGCTGGGCCTGTCGTCGCACGCCTGGAAAGTGAACTTCTGCAAGTTCACCAACGAAACGCGCAACGGCATCGAAGACGCCAGCCGGCATAGCGGCCTGAAGTTCATCGCCGCGGTCAACGGCGCCTGCGCGGGCGGCGGTTATGAGCTGGCGCTGGCCTGCGACGAAATCCTGCTGGTGGACGACCGCTCGTCGGCCGTGGCCTTGCCCGAAGTGCCGCTGCTGGGCGTGCTTCCCGGCACGGGCGGCCTGACGCGCGTGACCGACAAGCGCAAGGTGCGGCACGATCATGCCGATATCTTCTGCACGCTGGTGGAAGGCGTGCGGGGGGAACGCGCCAAGGCCTGGCGCCTGGTCGATGAACTGATCAAGCCGCAGCAGTTCGCGGCCGGGGTGCGCGAGCGCGCGCTGGCCTTGGCGGAAGGGAGCAGCCGCCCCGGGCAAGGACCCGGCGTGGCGCTGACGCCGCTGGCGCGCCGCGATGGCCCGGACAGCCTGTCCTATCGCTACGTCGATGTGGAAATCGACCGCGCGCGGCGCGTGGCCAACTGGACGGTGCGCGCGCCGGACGAACCCGTGGCGCAGGATCTGCGGGCCATCGTCGCGCAGGGCGCGGACTGGTGGCCCCTGCAGATGGCGCGCGAGCTGGATGATGCCATTCTGTGGATGCGCGCCAACGAGCTGGACATCGGTACCTGGCTGCTGCGCACGCATGGCGATCCGGCGGCCGTGCTGGCCGCCGATGCCGCGCTGCAGGCTCATGCCGGGCACTGGTTCGTCAATGAAACGGCGGGCATGCTGCGGCGTACCCTGGCGCGCCTGGACGTGACTTCGCGCACCCTGTTCGGCTTGGTGGAACCGGGGTCCTGCTTCGCCGGCACCTTGCTGGAACTGGCGCTGGCGGCAGACCGCATCTATATGCTGGATGACGAGGACGCCGCCACGCCGGCGCGCATCGTGGTGGGCGAACGCAACTTCGGCGCCTATCCCATGGTTAACGGCGAAAGCCGCCTGCAGCGCCGCTTCCATGGCGAAGCCGAGCCGCTGCAGGCGCTGCGGGCGCAGGCCGGGCAGCCCTTGTCCGCGCCACGGGCCCTGGACCTCGGCCTGGTGACCCTGGCTCCGGACGCGATCGATTGGGACGACGAAGTCCGGCTGGCGCTGGAAGAGCGCAGCGCGCTGTCGCCCGACGCGTTGACGGGCATGGAGGCGAACCTCCGCTCCGGCCCGCGCGAAACCATGGAAACCCGCATCTTCGGCCGGCTGACGGCATGGCAGAACTGGATCTTCAACCGCCCCAACGCCGTGGGGGAAAAGGGTGCGTTGAAGGTGTACGGCAAGGGCGAGCAAGCCGCCTTCGACTGGAACCGCGTTTAACCGGGAGCACCGATATGCCAGGCGTCAACTATTCCGACAAGATTCCCAACAACGTCAATCTGTCCGGCGACCGCGCCCTGCAGCGCGCCCTCGAGCACTGGCAGCCGAACTACCTGCAGTGGTGGCGCGACATGGGCCCCGACGGTTCGCACAACCACGACGTGTACCTGCGCACGGCCGTCAGCGTCGAGCCCGACGGCTGGGCGCATTTCGCCCATGTGAAGATGCCCGACTACCGTTGGGGCATTTTCCTGGCGCCGCAGGACGGCCAGCGCAAGATCCACTTCGGCGAAAACGCGGGCCGCGACGTGTGGCAGGACGTGCCCGGCGAACACCGGGCGAACCTGCGCCGCATCATCGTCACGCAGGGCGACACGGAACCCGCCTCCATTGAGCAGCAGCGCCACCTGGGGCTGACCGCGCCGTCGCAATACGATTTGCGCAATCTGTTCCAGATCAACGTGGAAGAAGGCCGGCACCTGTGGGCCATGGTCTATCTGCTGCACCGCTATTTCGGCCGCGATGGCCGTGAAGAGGCCGACGCGCTGCTGCAGCGCACGTCCGGCGACGCCGATAATCCGCGCATCCTGGGCGCTTTCAACGAAAGGACGCCGGACTGGCTGTCCTTCTACATGTTCACCTACTTCACCGATCGGGACGGCAAGTTCCAGTTGTGCGCGCTGGCGGAATCCGGCTTCGACCCGCTGGCGCGCACGACGAAGTTCATGCTGACCGAAGAGGCGCACCACATGTTCGTCGGCGAGTCCGGCGTCTCGCGCATCATCCAGCGCACCTGCGAGGTGATGAACCAGTTGAAGACCGACGACCCCGCCGCGGTGCGCGCCGCGGGCGTGATCGACCTGCCCACCATCCAGCGCTACCTGAACTTCCACTACAGCGTCACCATCGACCTGTTCGGCGCCGACCAGTCGTCCAATGCCGCCATCTTCTACAGCGCCGGCCTGAAGGGGCGCTACGAGGAAGGCAAGCGCAAGGACGACCACCAGCTCAAGCACGACATTTATCGCATCCTGGCGCTGGACGGCGGCAAGCTGCACGAAGTCGAAGTGCCCATGTTGAACGCCCTCAACGAAGTGCTGCGCGATGACTTCATCCGCGATTCGATGGCCGGCGTCGGCCGCTGGAACAAGGTCATCGAAAAGAACGGGATTCCCTTCCGGCTGGCCGTGCCGCACAAGGCCTTCAACCGCCAGATCGGCACGCTGGCCGGCATCAAGGTCACGCCCGAAGGCGAGATCGTGGACGACGCGCAGTGGCGCGCCGGCCAGGCGCGCTGGCTGCCCACCGAGGATGACCGTGCCTTCGTCGCCTCGCTCATGGGCCGCGTCACCGAGCCCGGAAAGTTCGCCAACTGGATCGCACCGCCCGTCATGGGGGTGAACCGCCAGCCGGTCGACTTCGAGTACGTGCGCTTCAATTGAACCGCGGCACGCGTCCGCCGCACCGAGGGTGAAACGATGAACGCGCCCCTGCCTGCCACGCTGTTGAAGCAGCACCTGATCGATCCGGAGATCTGCATCCGCTGCAACACCTGCGAGGAGACCTGTCCCATCGGCGCCATCACGCACGATGGCAATAACTACGTCGTCAATCCGGACATCTGCAACGGCTGCATGGCCTGCGTGCCGCCTTGCCCCACGGGGTCCATCGATAACTGGCGCGTCATCCCGCGCGCGCGGGCGTATGGCGTGGACGCGCAATTCGGCTGGGATGCCTTGCCGCCGCAGGAGCCCGTGGAAGATCTGTTGGCCGCCGCCGCGGCGGCGGACGCGGAGGCCGCTCCGGCGTCCGCTTCGGCGCCGGCGGTGAACTCGCCCGCCGCTGCGGCCGCGGCCGCCGGCCCCGGCGCGGCCGTGGCGACGGCCGGCGAAGCAGCCGACGATGCGGCGGATACGGCAAAACCGGCCCAGGTTGCCGGCGCCGTCGTCCCGCCCTGGTCGGCGGCCCACCCCTACGTCAACCTCTACACCCACAAGGAACCGGTCACCGCCACCGTGGTCGGCAATTACCGCGTCACCGATGGCGACGCCGAAAGCGATGTACGTCACATCGTGCTGGACTTCGGCGAAGCGCCGTTCCCCGTGCTGGAAGGCCAATCCATCGGCATCCTGCCGCCGGGCGTGGATGCGCGGGGCCGGCCCCATCACGCTCGCCAGTATTCCATCGCCAGCCCGCGCGACGGCGAGCGCCCCGGCTACAACAACCTGTCCCTGACCGTGAAGCGCGTGGTGGCGGGCCAAGACGGAAATACCCACGCGGGTGTGTGCTCGAACTACCTGTGCGACCTGGCCAAGCACGATACGGTGCGCGTGATCGGTCCCTTCGGCAATACCTTCCTGATGCCCGGCCGGCCGGGCGCCAATCTGCTGATGATCTGCACGGGCACCGGCTCGGCGCCCATGCGCGCCATGACCGAGCGTTGCCGGCGCCGCATGGGCGGCGACGAAAACGGCAAGCTGATGCTGTTCTTCGGCGCCCGCACGCGGCGCGAACTGCCGTACTTCGGCCCGCTGATGAAACTGCCCAGGGACTTCATCGACATCAACCTTGCCTTGTCGCGCGAGCCCGGGCGGCCCAGGCGCTACGTGCAGGACCTGATCGTGGAACGGGCGGAGGACGTGCTCGCCTTGCTGAACGACGAGAAGACGTGCGTGTACGTTTGTGGCCTGAAGGGGATGGAAACCGGCGTGCTGGAGGCCCTGCGGCACGCCGTTGTGCAAGCCGGCCAGGATTGGACTATCCTCCACCAGGCCTTGTGCCGCCAAGGCAGGCTGCATTTCGAGACGTACTGACCGCGACGCTTCTTCGCCCAGGCGCCCGACCGGCGTCCGGCATGGCGAAGCCCCGCGCGGTCGCCAACAGGAAGCCGCTTTATGAAGTTCGCCGATTTCAAGCAGGGCATGGTGATCCATGCCGGTCCCGTCAAGGTTACCGAGGCCGAAATCCTCGATTTCGCCCGCAAGTACGATCCACAGTGGTTCCATACCGATGTCCAGCGCGCCGAACAGGGCCGCTGGGGCGGGTTGATCGCCAGCGGCTGGCACACCTGCGCCATGGCGATGCGCATGGCCGTGGATGCGGCCCTGCACGATTCGGAGTCCTTCGGTTCCCCCGGGCTGGGCGAAGTGCGCTGGCGCGTGCCGGTGCGGCCCGGCGACCAGTTGCGGCTGGAGGCACGCGTGCATGGCGTGCGTAATTCTTCGTCGCGCAGCGACCTGGGCATCATCAACTGGAGCTGGACCGTCTACAACCAGCACGACGAAGCGGTGCTGGAGCTGGACGCGACCAGCCTGTTCGAACTGGGCGAGGACACGTCCGCTTGAGTCCCGGAATGATGGCGCGGGGGTTCCGGGGCGCGTTCGGGCCGGTCGTTGGCGCGGGACGCCGGGCCGGACGTCGGTCGGCCAGGGACTTGCTGGTCCGGTTGGCGATGCGGCCGGCGCGCCGGCCGACGGCGCTGATCGCGGCCTTGCTGTCCGGCGTCGCGATGCAGGCCACCGGCGCGCCTGCCGTGGAGGCCGGCGAACACTACACCTTGCGCCAGGCCGTCACAGCGTGGGACATGCTGGCCAAGGTCGATGTCCTGTGCCCCGATGGCGACCGGGACCGCGAGGCGCGTCGTTTCAGGGAACTGGAAACGGTCGCCAGGCAGCGCCTGAAGCTCTCGGCCAAAGCCATGCTGGAAAGGTTGCAGGACGAAACGCCACCGGTCCTGATGACGCCCGAGCAAGCCGTGGGGGTGGTGGGCAATGCCGGCGGCTGCAAGACCGAAGCATTCGCGCAATGGCGCGGCCGTGCCGCCTTCGCGGCCGATACGGCGCGCCAGGTGCTGGCCGGCCAGGCGCGCGCCGATCTGCAATGGCCGCGCGACCCGGCCCTGGAGCAGCCCTTGCGCATTACCGTGCTGGGACAGCGTAGCGATGCCGTTCACGGTGCCGCGGTCTGGCTGCGCGTGGACAATCCCGGAACGACCCCTATCCGTTTCGCCTTGCTGGGTCCGCAAACCTTCGTGGGCCTGTGCACCCGTCTCGCCATCACCGGCGTGCCGGTCGAACAAGGCTACGCGCCGCGCGAGTGGCTGATGCTGGCTGCACGGGGCAACGCTTCCGTGCAGATGGCGCGCGACCCGTCGTGTCCGCGACAGGGCCGGGTCAATGTGGGCGGCGCCGTCGTAACAGATACCGGTACGGGACCGCGCTACTGGCGCTTCCTGTCCCGCGGCGTAGGCACGATGCCCGCCGATATCCAGCCCTGACGCTGCTACGCCACGAAGGCGGCAAACACGGCCTCCGCGGTCGCGGGGCGTCATCCCGTTTCCTTGCCGGGGCAGTCCGCGCGCGCCGCTCCGGGCAGCCTGCCGGCAGTTTTGAATTCCCTTGGCCGGCCGAGGCTTCCGCAAAATAAAAACTGGCACTTCTGCCAGTTCGTATTACATCGGCGGCTCCATAGAATGATTTCCATGACGAACATTCGGTTGCGCGGGAAATATCACTCGCGCGCTGCCGGACCTGGTTCTTGCGCGCTGCCGGACCTGGGGCTTTGAAATCATCCAACACGCCAAGGAGATTCCAGATGGCCAATACGATTATGCCGCCCAGTGGTTCGGCCATGGGCGTGGACGCCCCGATGCGATTCGTCTTTACCTATGTGCCGCCCGGGCCCGCCGATCCCAAGGACGTCCCGGTCGTCTTCACCTGCACCGACAGCAATGTGAAGTTCGAACCGCCGCAGGCTGCGCCCGTAATGACGGACCCCGTCACGGGAGAACTGGCGGTGACGGTGATATACGGGGCGCTCACCGAAAACGAGACGGTGACCATCGATGTCAGGCCTTCGCCTACCGGCACGCCCTATATCAGCGGGACTTACACGACGGCGTGGGTCAAGACTGGCAAGCTGGTGCTGAGCCCGAAGTCCGTGCCCGTCGCCCCGCAACCCAGCGACCTGGGGAAACCAGGCTATACCGCCACCGCGACCGTGCAGTTCACGTGGCATGGTACGCCGCTCAAGAACTATCCGGTCGCCTTCCAAATGCAGGCGAACGTGCATGTATACGATTCCGCCGGCAACGAACTGCAGCCGGACGCCAACTACAACTATTATTTCTATACCGGCAGCACCGGCCAGCCGGCAACCTTCAAGGTGTCGAGCGAGTTCGAAGGCGTGTACACCTGCAGCGTGCGCTATGGCAGCCAGTACTCCGCCGATAACGACCACCTGAGTTTCATGCCGGAACTGACGGGCGGACCGCTGCCCCAGTTCAATCTGTGGTCGCCCTTGAACCTGGATGATTTCCCGGGACCCTTCGTCAACGCCACGATCGTGGGCGACCTGGACCATACCGTGCCGCCGACGCAGCCCGTGATTGCCTTGGTGAACCGTACCGCCGCAAGCGATATCGTGCCGTACGAAAGCCTGAAGACCGGCGTCAACATACAGAAGCAGAAGTTCTCGGGGCAGACCGAGTACTACGTGAACTGGATGACTACCGACACCACGAGCGGCATCACGACGCAGTCCCAGGCCGTGCTGGCTACGGTGACGGGAGATACCTGGCAGCATCCGCCCACGGACGGGGAACTGGCCAAACCGTATGTCCTGGGTATCGGCATTATCAACATCCCCTTGCTGCTGAAAGGCGACATCACGGTATTCGTGCCGGAGCTGACCACCGGCGATAAGATCACCCTGGTTTATTTCCTCAACGGCTGGGCGCCCGGCCAGAACCCGCCCGATGCCATCGCGAACAGCTACCCCGTGGAATATACGGCCACGACGACAGGCACCAACGCGGTCATGATCCCGGCGGGCAACCTGGGTGGCTACGCAGCCAACAACAACGAGCGCGGCACGTTCGAGTGCTATTACTACAAGGGCTGGGGGAGCGCAGGCGATAAGTCGACCTATTCGGCGCCCCTGTCGCCCATCATTCCGCTCGTGACGGCTTGATGCGCAGGCCGGATCGGCGTGCCGCCCACGCTGATCCGGTTGGCGGCCCGGTACGGCCATCAAGGCCGGGACCGGCAGTGCGCGCGGGATAGCTCCATACCACCAGGAGTACCAAAATGCGGCCCCCTTTGTCGATCGCGGCTATCGCGGTGTGCGCCTTGATGGCGCTGATGCCCATGCATGCAGCCTTTGCCAAGACCTTCCACCCGCCCAGTCCCGAAGACGATCGCGCGATGCGCGCCGCCGCGGACAACATACCGGCGACGGGCGAGCCGGTGGCATGCAGCCAGGATTTCGAGCCCGCCTACCGGGCGCTGTTGAATATGTGGGGCCGCGATCCGAAGAGCTTTCCCGCCGCGTACCGCACCTTGGATAAATTGAAGACGAGCAAGTGGAAGTTCCCCGACCGTACCGCGACCGGGCGGCCGGTCCGCTATGGCATGAACCACGCCCCGGACGGTTACTCCGTGGTCCACATTACCGCGACGGATGTTTATTTCAGGAACGTCACGGCGATGTCCTTCAGCACCATGTTCGTCAACGATACGGACACGTCCAAGTACGAGAGCCAGACGGTCAACGTCTATACGAAAGACTCGAACGGGCTGGCCTATCAGCTGATCGCGGCCGGCACCAATGACGGCGACGCCAGCATGCGGTATATGCCGGTCGTGGCGGAGGGATTCGGCACGGGCCCGAATAACCCATCCATGGCGAACGTGATCACGGTGGTCACCTTCGTGGGCGAGGCCGGGGGCAGCCCGTTCTGCTGGAATGTCCGCATGGACCGTGACCGCAGCGGGGGTACGACGTCGGTGAACGTATGGGACCCAACCTTTGCCACCGGCCATCAGAAGCCGGCCACCGGCAAGGACCGCACGATTATCTGCCTGAACCGCGGCGCGACCAACACGGCCGGGGATTTCTGCGATTACGGGCCGACGGAGCCTGGCACGGAGAACGACAACCTGGACCTGCTGTTTCCATTCGCGGGGACGCTGACCACCCTCAACAATATCTATACGGTCACGCTGGACGACGGCCGGGTCGTTCCAGGCTTTCCCAGCAAGGGCGGCGGTAAGCCCGCGTCCTTGATGATCAAGCTGGTGAAGGTCGAAGGCGGCGCATGCGATGCGGTATTCAACCTGGGCGCGCCGTGGAAGGGCTTCTACGTAAACGGCAACAAGCTGACCTGGCAGTTCTCCAATCCTAACGACCGGACGGATGCCAAGAACTACCTGAGCGCGGGCTCGATATCGGCATGCACGGCCCTCAGCCCCAGCGATGTACAGGACTGGTTCATGGTCGCGTCGCTCTACGATGTCGTGAACGGGCAGCCGATGAACTACATACCGATCGGGCTGGGTTCCCTGTCGGACGCGGACGGCTACGACACCAACAAGCTGCTTCCGCCTGTCGGTTTCCAATGGGGCTGCGTCATAGAGGGAACCCCGGTCGCCCTGGCGGACGGCGGCAGCGTACCCATCGAAAAGCTGAAAGCCGGCGATATCGTGATGGGACCGTCCGGGAAGCACCTGCGCGTGACGGGGATTACTCCGGGCCACGACCGGAACTTCGTCAAGCTGGTGAATGCCGCGGGCGACGCCGTGGTAGTGACCTTCGACCATCCGGTTTTGACGACGGACGGCATGCGCCGGGCCGACCATCTGAAGGTGGGCGATACCGTGTACGGACGCAACGGTCCGTCCGCCTTGCGCGAGGTGCGCATGGATAACCGCGACAAGCCGTCCGCCGTGTATAGCGTGCATCTTGCCGCCGCCAATGGAGGCGCCCTGGCCGATACCGACGATCACGCCTTCTATGCCGGCGCCATCCTGGTGGGCGACCACGTCGCGCAGGCCGCCCTCAGGCGCCAGGCGGCCAACGACAGAATGCAGGGCAAGAAGTGATTCAGCCGGTCGCATGACAGGACGAGGCCGGGCGAATCCGCCGGGCGGATGTCGACGATATTTCGGAGGGATAAGCCATGGCCTACGCGATAAATCTGAAGACGGCCACTTACGACCCCGCGGGGATCGTGAGCGCGACTTGGGATCTGCTGAAGCTCGACGGCAACGTCGGCTTCTCTGTCCGCATCGACTGGATGAACGGCTTCAATGCCTTCCTGGTGCGGGACGCCGCCGCGGTTTCGGTGTCGCTGCCCATGCAGTTCGATACGGCATACACATACAGCCTGACCTTGTACGGCCTGAAGGACGACGACGATGAGAACGACGACGTTTATTCCGCCCAGCTCCAGATTCCGGATTGGCCTCCTTCTCGGCAGACCGCACGGTCCTGACGTGCGTCGGTGCGTGGCCGCGCATGGCCGCACGGCGGTTCGTGCGCGATGAACCCAATATTGAGGTGAGATGCCATGGACGTCCAGTTCAACAATCCAGGTCCCGATACGCAGCTGATCGTGGGTACCTTCAATACGCTTACGGTGCGGGTCGGCGGCAATACCGGCGATACGATTTCATGGTCCGTCATTCCGACGGCGTCGCTGTCCGGGGCGAAGTCGGGAACCGCGAAGGTCGAGGCCGGCGTGGCCACGTTCAAGGTCGGCATCAAGAGCAGGCCCGGGGTCGATAGCCAGCGCATGGTCCTGGTTTCGGTCTGGGACACCAATGCGCCGGACGCCGGACACTGCACGGCATTGTTCGACTGCGCCCGGCCGCGCATGCAGTCCAGCATGAGCCGCGGCTATGGCGAAACCGCGGACCCGGAACGCTCTCCATTCGACTCCAACCATCCGGACCCGGACAAGGTCGTGATGCTCACGCTATGGCTGAGCGACGCGGACGAGGGGACGCCGCTGAACAACAGCAAGGTGACGTGGAAAGGCTACCTGGGCAATCCGACCTATGTATTGACCGCGGATAACAAGAACCCGCAGACCGACCCCAGCGATATCACGGGCAATACCTTCCTGACGTATACGGACCGCAATGGCCGCACGGCCCTGAAGTTCGCGAATACCGGACCTTCCATTATCCCGATGGGGTGCACCTGGGGCGGTGTGCTGACCCGGCCCTTCCCGCTCGTGTTCTCCGCATTGGGCACCACCTGGCTGGAAACCGGGGTCCAGGTGCCCGATATGCCGGACATCGTGGACCTGGACGATTACGACGCTACCGGCGTGCCGGTCACCATCGACGCCGATCCGAGCGTCGACTGGATGACGAACGGCACCCCCATCCTGCTGGGTTTCTGGCTGAACGGCTTCATGACGGCCGCCTACCAGTTGAAGGTCGGGGATACCGTGAAAATCCCGAAGCAGTACTTCATGTCGTTGAACACGACGGACAAGACGCCCAATAACGTCGCCTATACCGTCGTCCCGGCCATCAGCGGCAATGGCCTGGATTCGAACTACCTTCCCGTGAATGTGATGGGCGCGGTGACCGCGGCCCGCGCCCAACGGCCCAGCCCGGCATTGCAGGGACTGGCGCCTTACTTCCCCGGGAATCCCGATCCGGTGGACAGTGATGCAATCGCCGGCGGCCTGCAGGTATTCGTCCCGCAGTCGTACACCGCTTTCCAGAGTGGCGACACCGTTGTCATGAACCTCTTCCTGAACGGCCGCTTTCCCGGTACGGAAAACCCCAAGTCCGTCACGCTGTCCAGTCCGGAATTCGCCATTCCCGCGGACCAGTTATGGGGCCGGTTCTCCTTCGTGTTTCCGGAGAACCAATTGTCCGGCTTCGACGGCCCCAACGCCACGCTGGTGGCGCAGTACGAAGTGCGGCGGGGCGATGTGACGCTGTATTCCGACACGCGATCCGTCGGCCTTGCGACCGATACCACATCGTGACGGCAGGCCGTATGCCCGCTTGCTGGCGCGGCGCCTAAGGATTTTCTTATTCATAACCGTTTATCGGAAACCTAATCTCGTGGGCTTGACGAATTTCGGTCTAGGAAAATTCCGGCGTGTGTGTCGGGCAACCATATGGGCGGCGTACAGGAATGAATCGAGTCTATCGTTTGATACGAAGCAGGAAAACCGGCCAGATCGTGGCCGCATCCGAGCTTGCCAAGGGTGATCCGTCGTCGCATGGCGGGTCGGGCGGCGTGGTCGGCGGCGTACGGTCCCCGCGCCGCCATGGTGCATCCGCACTGTGGTGGCTGGGCGGGACGGCGGCGTCCTTCCTGCTTACGGCCAATGCGGCCTACGCAGCCTGCGGTCCGACCCAGACCACCAACCTGGGCGCCGGCCAGGCGGTGGAAACCTGCAACGATACCGAGATCGGCGTACTGGCCGATGGCACGTCCATCACCGCGCCGGGCGGCAACACCATCCTTACACGCGGCCAGAATGCCGACGGCGTCGTGGCCCGCAACGGCGGCACGGTCAACCTGGTGGGCACGAATATCACGGTCGAAGGCAATGGTTCGAACGGCGTGAGTCTCTCCACCTCCTCCACCGTCACCATGGACGCCAACACGGTGGTGAACGTGCATGGCAACGGCGGCGCGAGCGGGCTGGGCAGCAACGTCGCCGGTATCCGGGTGACGGGCACGTCGGGCCAGTCCAGCGCCATAAACATCAACGGGTCGCAGTTCGTCACGACAGGCACCAACGCGCTGGGCGGCGACTTCGAAGGCGTGCTGCAGAACCTGAATGTGCAAGGCGCCAGCTTCACGACGTCCGGCGACCAGTCCATCGGGGTGTTCATATCGACCAGCGGCGTACCGACGCTGACGAATACGACCATCCATACCTCGGGCAACGCCGCTGGCGGCCTGCTCGTCGGCGGCGGGGTGGGTACCAACGCGACGATGACCAACGGCGTCATTACGGTGGACGGCCAATCGATCGGCGCACAGGTGGTGAACGGCTCGATCCTGAATATGAACGGCACGACCGTCAACGCCGCCGGGACCAACTCGACGGGCTTGTCGGTGAACAACGGCGCCCGGCTGCTGCTGGGTGCGAGCGGACCCCTGACGGTCAACGCCACCGGCGCCGGCGCGGTGGGCCTGGCCGTGGGTTCCGCCACCGATGCCGGCAGGGTGACGCTGACCGACACGACCATCGCCGCCGGCGCGAACGCAAGCGACGCGATGCGCGTGAACCAGGCAGCCAGCACGGTCCAGTTCTCGCCCACGACCTTGCTGCAGGCGGCAGGGCCGGGCGCCAATGGGCTCGTGCTGGACAACGCGGCGGTCATGACCTTCGACCCGGCGCTCCCGGCCGGCGCGACCGTGTTGCCCCGCTTCAGCGTGACGGGTGACGGGGGCGCTGCGATCCAGGTCAACGGCGTGGGCACCCAGGCCTTCCTCAATGACGTCACGCTTGATGCAACACAGACCAGCGCGCTCACGCTTGGGGCGAATTCCTGGGGCTTGCACGCGACGAACGGCGGCGTGGCTGCCATAACCGGTACGGCGTCGCTGAACGGGCTAGGACTCTGGGCGGCCGGCAGCGGGCCGGCCGCGATTGGCACGATACGCCTGGATGCCGGCGTGACGGCCACGGATCTGCACGCGCAAGTGGACGACTACGGCCTTCTGGACATCAGCCCGCGCAGCCCGACCAGCACCTTCACGCTGGACTCCCTGCAGGGGACCGGTACCGCGGGCACCGGTGAAGTGTTGATCGGCCCCGTCGACCTCGACATCGCAGGCGCCCAGCAGACCAGCTACGCGGGTCAAATACAGGGCAACGGCGACCTTATCCGCAGCGGAACCGGCAGCCTCACGCTCACGGGCGCCAATGCGCTGACGAACTTCACCGGCACCGCGCATATCCGGGATACCGCCACGCTGGGCCTGGCGGGCGCCGCGCAGGGCACCGGGGTCGCTTTCGATTTTTCGGCGCCCGGCGCCACGCTGGATATTTCCGGTTCGACGGCGCCAGGCGGCGTACAGGTGGGCCGTATCAACAGCCTTGCCGCGGGCAATGGCACGATCAGCCTGGGCTCCAGCAATCTCACCGTATCGTCTGCGCAGGCTTCCGATTTCAGCGGCACGATTCAGGACGCGCCGCAAGGCAATGGCCGGTTGACCAAGGCGGGGACCGGCACCCTGACGCTTTCGGGCGCCAATGTGTTCAATTTCGGCGCCGGCAGCGGCGGCGGCGTTCTGGTGCAGGACGGTACGCTGGCGGTGGCGGGGGCCGCCAATGCCACCCAGCGCACCTTCAATGTGAGCGGGCCCGGCGTGCTCGACGTGTCGGCGGTGTCGAATCCCGACGGGAATTTCAATACCGGCATGATCTCCGGCGACGGCACGATCAATCTGGGCGCGAACTCCCTGACCGTCGACGGTGTCAACAACCTGGATGGCACCAGCACGGGTACATTCTCCGGCACGCTGACGGGCGGTAACGCGGCTGGCATGGGCCTGATAAAGAAAGGCCCGGGCACGCTTATCCTGTCGGGCAACAACGCGTTCGGTTATGTGGGCGGCACGGATATCGAGTCCGGTGTCCTGGCGATCCGCAACGTCACCCCCGCCACGTTCACCAGGACGGTGACGCTCGATGGCGGCTGGCTGGACCTGTCGGATGTCGGCCCGCCCAATGAGACGACGGCGAACAACTGGCCCAACATCACGGTGAACCAGGGCGCCAATGCCAGCCAGGGCGGCATCATCGGCGCCGACGACAACATGACCTATAACGTCGGCGCGGGCGCCACGCAGACGGTGGCGTACCACCTGGGCGATGGCACCACGCCGAACGGCCAGGGCATATTCGTCGTCAAGCAGGGGGCCGGCACCCTCGAATTGAGCGGCGCCAACAATTATGTCGGCAACACGCGCATCGAAGGCGGGACCCTGAAGGTCACCAGCGATAGCAACCTGGGCGATACCTCGGTCGCCCGCGAAGTGGTGCTGGATGGCGGCGACCTGGATGTTGGCGGCAGCTTCAGCTCCGCGCGCAATATCGAACTGCGCACGGCGGGCGCGGTCAATGTGGAGGCCGGCCAGGACACGACTTGGCGCGCCGTGGTCGACAACGGCGCCGGCCTTACCTTCACCAAGAACGGCGCCGGCCGCCTGGCCTTGAGCGGCGCGAGCCAGGTGGGCGGGGTCGTCGCCAACGCCGGGGAACTCGATATGGGGGCGGCCACCGTGGACAGCACGGCGGCTGGGACCGCCGCCGTTGCGGTGCATGGCAGCACCGTCGGTTTCACGGGCGGTACGATCAACAGCGCCGATGACGCGATCGTTTCCGACGGTGCGAGCGTGGTCAACCTGAGCGGGACAACCTTGAACGCTGCCGCGGGCAAGGCGCTGTATCGCGTGGCCGGCGGCCAAGGCACGCTGAACGCGGACGGCCAGGCCTTGTCGGGCACGCTGCGCGCCGACGCGGGCGCCGGGCTGGTCCTGAATCTGAATAACGGCAGCGTCTATACGGGCACGCCCACGCTGGGGGATGCCACCAGCACCGCGGCGGTGAATGTGAACGACGCATCCAGCGTCTGGAATGTCACAGGCGATGCGACCGTGAGCGGCCTGACCAATGCCGGTACGGTGGCCTTCGGCGCGCCGTCCGGCGGGGCGTATAAATCGCTGACGGTAAACGGCGATTACAACGGCGGTGGCACCGTGGTGATGAACACGGCCCTGAATACCGGCGGCCCCTTGGCGGCGCAAAGCACCGACCGCTTGCTCATCAAGGGCAACGTGACCGGCACGACGACGCTACAGCTCAATACTACGGGAACCGGCGCGAACACGAACACGTCGCTGAACAACCTGATGGTGCCGACGGAAGGCATCTCGCTGGCCCAGGTCTCCGGCAACGCATCGGGCGATTCGTTCAAGCTGGCCGGCGGTTATGTCGCGGCCAACGGCAGCCCCTACCAGTACCGGGTCTTCGCCTATGGGCCAGGACAGACGGCGGCTTCGCAATCGCTGTTGGGCGCGTCCAGCCTGGATTGGGATTATCGCCTGCAGACGGCCTATCTGGACGCGAATGGCAATCCCGTTCCGGGCGTCCCCGCGCCCGGCGGCGGTCCCGGGGGGCCGGGCGGTCCGGGTGGACCCGGCGGCGGACGTCCTGCCGTCGTGGCGCAGGCGAGCTCCGACCTGGTCGCGCCATTGGCCATGCAGAACTATGGCGCCACGGTCATGAGCAGCCTCAACCGTCGCCTGGGAGAAATCCGCGGGGACGACGGTCCGCCGCCGGACAACCGAGCTGAAATGTTCAGCCGCGTCATCGCCTCCAGCAGCAGCTACCGTTCCAACCGGGATTTCGATGACTATGGCTACGACTTCCACCAGGACATCCAGGCCATGCAGATCGGCGGCAACTGGCTGCACCTGGCGGACCAGGACCAGAACCTGCGCCTGGGCGCGGCGGTGACCATCGGCTCGACATCCGTGCGTCCGAAGACGGAGGATGCGGAATCCAGCAAATTCCGGGTCGATGCGCGCAGCCTGGCGCTGACCGGCACATGGCAGCACAAGAGCGGCTGGTACGTCGACGGCGTGCTGTCGGCGGGCACCTTCGACGGCGATATCGAAACCGACAAGAGCGGCAAGGCCGGAAAGATCAAGGGCAATAGCCTGGAAGCGTCCGTGGAGACCGGCAAGGCCTTCACGCTCGACAACGGCTACGTGATCGAACCGCAATTGCAGTTGATGAGCCAGACGTTCCGCTTCGACGATCACACCGACGTGGACGGCGTCCATACCGACTGGAGCGACAACACCTACCTGACGGCCCGCGGCGGCGTGAAGGTATCCATTCCGGTGCCCTCGGCGCCGCAATGGAAGCCGTATGTGGCGGCCAACCTCTTGCAAACCTGGGGTGGCAACAACGAAGTCAAGCTGGCGGATACCTCGTTCACGCCCGGCACGGTCGGCACGGCGCTGCAGCTGCAGGTCGGCGCCACGGGGCGGCTTACGCCCAACCTGTCCGTCTACGGCGATCTGTCCGGGCAGCAGCGCCTCGGCCACGGCACGAGCTCGGTGTCCGCGAATGTGGGGATACGGTATCTGTTCTAGGGCCGCCCTACAGCAAGCCGAGCATCGCGGCCTTCAGCGCGGCGGCGGTCTTGTTGGCCGCCGTCAGCTTCTGGAGGATTTTCTCCATATGGAAATTCACGGTCCGTTCGGAGATGTGCATGATGCGGCCGATGGCGCCGCTGGTCTTGCCGTCGGCGGTCAGCCGCAGTATCTGGACTTCCTGGCCCGAAAGACTGGCGCGGGTTTCAGGCATGTATTTCGGTATCAGCAACTGGGCAAGGCCACGGTGCGCCGTGTGGGCCAGCCAGGTCAGGCGCGGCGACAGTTGGTCCAGGTCCCTGGGCATCCGGGACTGGGTGCTCGCCAGGTTGAGTGCGCTGCTGACGCCCCTGGGGCCGTGGCATGTCTGGCCCCAGCCCGCCTTCAGGCCATGCATTGTGGCGTCTTGCCAGAACGGCGGGGGATACATGGGAAGTTCGGTAGACCAGACCAGCGGGTTCGTCGCATCGTCGATCGGGCCGCTGCCTGTTCTTGCAAACGCCAGGGCGGTGGTCATCGTGGCCCATTGCCATCCCGCCGGGCAATTATCGTGAAGGATCAGCCTGGGGTTGCTGACCGGCAAGGGCAACCGCATGCCGAAGGCGTAGTAGTCGAAGCCCAGCCGTCCCGCGATGTCGCGCAGGAGGTTGAAAAAGCGCTGCTGGTTGCCCGCCACCAGCAATAGCTCTACCCGCTCTCGCTCCCAATCGTCCATGCGGCCACTCCCCCTCGAGCGCCTCGTGCGTCGAAAATCCGTGCGCGGACAGTATCGCCATGGTCCCCGGGCTCGGCACGGGGGCAGGGCGTAATGTTTGGTATCGGAGTGTTGAGCGGGGCGCGGCACCCCGTTGGTTGCTGCTTGCCATTCGCCGCGTTCGCCGTTCGCGCGGGTCCGGCCCGCGGGAACGGCGTGAGCCTGGCAGCCCGGTTCAGCAGAACGCCTGGATGCCGGTCTGCGCGCGGCCCAGGATCAAGGCATGCACGTCGTGCGTGCCTTCATAGGTGTTGACGACTTCCAGGTTGACCAGGTGGCGCGCCACGCCGAACTCGTCGGAAATGCCGTTGCCGCCCATCATGTCGCGCGCCATGCGGGCCACGTCCAGGGCCTTGCCGCAGGAATTGCGCTTCATCAGCGAGGTGATTTCCACGGCCGCCGTTCCTTCGTCCTTCATGCGTCCCAGCCGCAGGCAGCCTTGCAGGCCCAGCGTGATTTCCGTCTGCATGTCCGCGAGCTTTTTCTGTATGAGCTGGTTGGCCGCCAACGGGCGGCCGAACTGCTTGCGGTCCATGGTGTACTGGCGCGCGGTATGCCAGCAGAACTCGGCCGCGCCCAGCGCGCCCCAGGCAATGCCATAGCGCGCGGAATTCAGGCAGGTGAAGGGTCCCTTCAGTCCGCTGACGTGCGGCAGCATTTGCGCCTCGGATACCTCGACTTCGTCCATGACCACTTCGCCGGTAATGGACGCGCGCAAGCCGACCTTGCCGTGGATGGCCGGCGCGGACAGGCCCTTCATGCCCTTTTCCAGGATGAAGCCACGGATCTTGCCGTCGTGATCGCCGCCGACGCACTTGGCCCAGACCACGAATACATCGGCGATCGGCGAATTGGTGATCCACATCTTGCTGCCGGTCAGCCTGTAGGTGGATCCGCTCAATACCGCACGCGTTTCCATGCTGCCGGGGTCCGAGCCGTGATTCGGTTCGGTCAATCCGAAGCAGCCTATCCATTCCCCGCTGGCGAGCTTGGGCAGGTATTTGCTTTTCTGTTCTTCGCTGCCGAATTCATTGATCGGCACCATGACCAGGGACGACTGCACGCTCATCATCGAGCGATAGCCGGAGTCGATGCGTTCCACTTCGCGCGCGATCAGGCCATAGCAGACATAGTTCAGGCCGGCGCCGCCGTATTCGGTCGGGATGGTCGGGCCCAGCAGCCCCAGCTCGCCCATTTCGCGGAAGATGGCCGGATCGGTTTTTTCATGGCGAAACGCTTCCAGCACGCGCGGCGCCAGCTTGTCCTGCGCGTACGCGGCAGCCGCCTCGCGCACCATGCGTTCGTCCTCGTTGAGCTGCGCGTCGAGCAACAGCGGATCCTGCCAATGGAAAGAAGGATTGGATGACATCGAAAAACTCCTGGTCTTGCTGGTTTTCAAATCGTGGACCGTGCGTGCCGCGTATCAGTGCCTGGCCTTCAATGCCGCGTCGCGGATCTTCTCGAGGGTGGTGGTCGGCGTGATGACCTCGGGGTCGATCAGGCAATGCACGATGGCAGGCTTGCCGCTGGACAGCGCGCGCTGCAATGCCGGCGCGAATTCCTCCGTGGATTCGACGCGTTCGCCGTGGCCGCCGAAGGCGCGCGCATAGGCGGCGAAATCGGGATTGCGCAGTTCCGTCGCCGAAACCCGGCCCGGATAGTGCCGTTCCTGGTGCATGCGGATGGTGCCGTACATGCGGTTGTCGATGACCAGCACCAGAATGGGCAGGTCGTACTGCACCGCCGTCGCGAACTCCTGGCCATGCATCAGGAAGCAGCCGTCGCCGGCCAGGCAGACCACCGTGCGGTCGGGATACACCCGCTTGGCGCCCACCGCAGCCGGCAGGCCATAACCCATGGAGCCGGACGTGGGCGCCAACTGCGTGCCGTAGCGCTGGAAGCGGTGGAAGCGATGCAGCCAGGTGGCGTAATTGCCCGCGCCGTTGGTCATGATGGCGTCGGCGGGCAGGGTTTCGCGCAGCGTCTGCATCACAGCGCCCATCTGCAGGGCGCCCGGGGTTCTGACCGCGGCAGGGTCGCTCCACGACAGATACGAGGCATGCGCCGCTTCCGTATCCTGCGGCCACCCCGCCGCGCCGCTCGTGGGGCGTAGGTCCGCCAGCGCCTGGGTGAAGGCGATGGGGGAGGCATTGATCGCCAGCGTCGCACGATACACGCGGTTCAATTCGCCGCTGTCCGGATGCACATGCACCAGCTTCTGCCTGGGCACGGGGATGTCGAAGAGCGTATAGGACTGGCTGGGCATTTCCGACATGCGGCCGCCCACCAGCAGCACCACGTCCGCATCCTGCACGCGCTTGAGCAGGGCCGGGTTCAGGCCGATGCCGACGTCGCCGGCGTAGCAGGGATGGTCGGCCGGGAACAGCATCTGCCGCCTGAACGACACCGCGACCGGCAATTGGAAGCGGGTGGCGAAATCGGCGAAACCCTGCACGGCGTCGGCGTCCCAGCGCGCGCCGCCCAGGATGGCGATGGGCGCGCGGGCCGACTTCAGCAGCGTTTCGAGTTCGGCCAGTTGCGCCGGCGTGGGCGCGCTATCGATGACTTCGTAATGCGGCGCGTCGGCGACTTCGGCCGTTTCGACCAGCATGTCCTCGGGCAGCGCGATGACCACGGGCCCGGGCCGGCCCGAGGTCGCGACGTGGAAGGCGCGCGATACCAGTTCGGGAATGCGTTCGACCTGGTCGATTTCGGTCACCCATTTCGCCTGGGTGCCGAACACGGCGCGGTAATCCATCTCCTGGAAGGCTTCGCGCTCGCGCATGCCGCGTTCGATCTGGCCTACGAAAAGGATCAGGGGGGTGGAATCCTGCATCGCGATGTGCACGCCCGCCAGGGCGTTCGACGCCCCCGGCCCGCGGGTGACCATGCAGATGCCCGGCTCGCCGGTGAGCTTCCCATGGGCATCGGCCATCATGGCGGCGCCGCCTTCCTGGCGACAGACCGTGACCTCGATACGGGCGTCATGCAGGCCGTCCAGGACGGCCAGGTAGCTTTCGCCAGGCACGCAGAACACGTGCTTCACGCCCTGGGCAATGAGTTGATCGACAAGAATATGCCCGCCCAGGCGGGATGGCTGCGGAGTCGGCATGGGATGGAATTCGATGAACGCGGACAAAGGTAATCGTGAGAATAGTGTTCCAAACCCGCACAACGCAATTGATAAAACCGCACAATCTAGTGCGCGGGCGGCACGTCGCTTTTGCTGTGGTGCAGCAAAAAGGCGCCCGGTGGGCGCCTTGCTTGCCAGCCGGGGCGCTGACGCAATGCCCTTGCGTCGGCCCGGCGGTCTTCCCTGGCTGCGGGGCTAGTTCGCCTTGATGCCGGCTTCCTTGACCAGCTTGCCCCATTTGGCGCGTTCGGCCTGCATATGGGCGGTGAAGTCCTGCGGGGTTCCACCCGTGGTCTGGGCGCCGAGTTCAGCCATGCGCTGCTGCACCCCCTTGTCGGCCAGGATGGTGTTCAGCGTGGCGTTGAGCTTGGCGATGACGTCCGGCGGCGTACCCTTGGGCGCGACGATGCCGGTCCACGACAGGGACTCGTAGCCCTTCAGTCCCGCCTGGTCCAGCGTCGGCGCTTCCGGCAGCGCGGGCAGGGGTTTCATGCTGGTGACTGCAAGCGCCTTGACCTTGCCCGATTGCGCCATGGGGACCGCCGAGGGCGCGTTGTCGAAGATCATGCTGATCTGGCCGCCCACCAGGTCCACCAGCGCCTGGCCGCTGCCCTTGTAGGGGACGTGCATGATGTCCACGTCGGCCATGCGCTTGAAGAGCTCGCCCGACAGGTGGGTGGAGCTGCCGGCCCCCGAGGATGCGAAGGACAACTGGCCCGGCTTGGCCTTGGCCAGCTTGATGAGCTCGGCCACGTTGGTGACCGGCAGGTCCTTGTTGACGATCAGCACGTTGCTTATCGAGGCGGTGTAGGCGACGGGCGTCAGGTCGCGTTCGACCGAATAGCCGGGATTGGCGTAGATGAACTCGTTGACCGCCAGCACGCCGGTCGTCCCCAGCAGCAAGGTATGGCCGTCGGGCTTGGCCCGCGCGACCAGCGATGCGCCGATATTGCCGCCGGCGCCCGGGCGGTTCTCCACGATCACGCTCTGGCCCAGGGCCGCGCCCATCTTCTCGGCCAGGAGACGGCCGATCACGTCGGTCGACCCGCCCGGCGAGAACGGGATGACCAAGGTCATCGGCCCTTGCGGAAACGCCGTCTGCGCGCACGCGGGCGCGGCGGCGCCCAGCGCCATGGTCACCAGGGACAGCCCCAGCAGCTTGCGGTAATTCATGTTCTTCCCCTTCGTCGTTCAAGTTGGACTTCTGGCCGCGTGGCCGCGGTTCTTCACGTGCCCGTCACCCGGACGTCAGCGCTCGAGCTGGGCGCAGGCGTGCGCCAGGCGCGCGCAGCCTTCTTCCAGCCTTGCCATCGAAGTGGCGAAGGAAATGCGGAAGTACGGCGCTACGCCGTAGGCCGTGCCCTGCAGCACCGCCAGGCCCTGCGCGTCCAGCAGGTACAACACAAAGTCGTCGCTGCTTTCCAGCCGCCTGCCTTGCGGGGTGCGCATGCCCAGCAGCTCCTGGCAGGACGGAAATACGTAAAAGGCGCCCTCCGGCAGATGGCACGATATTCCGGGTATGGCATTGAGTCGTGCCACGATGGCGTCGCGCCGGGACTGGAATTCCGCCGTGCGAGTGCGGATGAAGTCCTGCGGTCCGGTCAGGGCCGCCAAGGCGCCGGCCTGCGCCACGCTGGACGGATTGGACGTGCTCTGCGACTGCAGCTTGACCATGGGCTTGATCAATTCGGACGGTCCCGCGCCGTAGCCGATGCGCCAGCCGGTCATGGCGTACGACTTCGACACGCCGTTGATGGTCAGCGTGCGCGCTTTCAGCTCGGGCTCCACCTGCGCCGGCGTCACGAAGCTGCGGCCGTCGTACAGGATGTGTTCGTAGATGTCGTCGGTCATGACCCATACGTGGGGATGACGCAGCAGGACATCGGTCAACGCCTTCATTTCCTCGCGCGTATAGGCCGCCCCGCTGGGATTGTTGGGCGCATTCATCACCAGCCAGCGGGTGCGGGGCGTAATGGCACGTTCGAGGTCCGCCGGCTGCAGCTTGAATCCCTTCTCCGGCGGGCAGGGCACGAATACCGGTTTGCCGTCGGCCAGCAGCACGATGTCCGGATAGGAAACCCAATAGGGCGTGGGGACGATGACTTCGTCTCCAGGCTCGATGGTGCACATGAAGGCATTGAAGATGACCTGCTTGCCGCCCGTGCCGACGATAACCTCGCCCGGCTGGTAGTCCAGGCCATTGTCGCGGCGGAACTTGTCCGCCACGGCGGCGCGCAGTTCCGGCGTGCCCGCCACGTCGGTGTACTTGGTCTGCCCCGCGGCCAGGGCGACCTGCACGGCGTCCTTGACATGGTCGGGCGTATCGAAGTCCGGCTCGCCGGATGTCAGGCCGACGATGTCGCGGCCCGTCGCGCGAAGTTCGCGAGCGCGTTGGCCCGCCATGGAGCTGGGCGATGGTTTGATGCGGTTGAGCCGTGAGGCGATCTGCAGCATGAAAACGTCCTCGAAGGAGCAATGGAAAAGCGTGGGCGCGTCAGCCGGCGAAGCGGCCATGCGCGCGCAGGTACGGGACCAGGCCGCCGGCCTCCAGCATCTGCAGCATGAATTCGGGCATGGGCGCGCAGGGAATCCGCGTGTGCCCATTGACCTCCAGTTCAAGGCCGCGCTGGCCGTCGGCCGCCAGGCGAAGGCCGTCGCCTTCGCCGACGCCGCGCGTATCCGCTTCGATCGCCAGCAGGCCGTTGTTCATGGCATTGCGCAGATAGGTGCGCGCGAAACTGCGCGCGACGACGGCCTTGATGCCGGCGCCCAGCACCACCGTCACCGCCACTTCCATCGCCGAACCGCAGCCGAAATTGCAGCCCGCGACCAGGATGTCGCCCGGCCGCACCGATGCGGCGAAGCCTGCGTCCAGGTCTTCCAGGAGGTAATTCCGCAGGTGCGCCGGATCGATGCTGTCTTTCTTGCGGTGCGACGAGATGATGGTGTCGGTGCTGATGTCGTCGCCCACGACGCGGGCGCGGCCTTCCAGCGGCAGGAGCTTCATCGCGCGTCCTCCGGTGAGCCGATGCTGCCGGTCGCCGCGGCCCGGCCGCAGAGGCGCGGCGAGGCCAGGTAGATGGCGGCCTGCGCGTTGCCCATTCTTCCCTTGAAGTTGCGGTTGGCGGTGGAGACCACGTTCTGGCCGGCGGCCGGCACGGTGCCGCAGGTGCCGCAGCAGGAGCCGCAACCGGGCGGCTGCAGTTCGGCGCCCAGCGCCTTGAAGGCGTCCAGCGTGCCGTCGCGCTCCAGTTCCTGCTGCACGGCCAGCGAGGCGGGCGTGACGATAACCCGTACCCCGGCGGCGATCCCGCCACCGCTGCGGATTTCAGCCAGCGCCTCGGCATAATCGCGCGCGCGGCCGCCGGTGCAGGTGCCCAGGTAGACCATGTCGACGCGCGTGGACGGCACCCTGGCGGCATCCATGACGTTGTCCACCCGATGCGGTAGCGCGACCTGGGGGACGACCTCGTCCAGCAACAGGGTCAGGGTGCGGACATACTGCGCGTCGTCATCGCGCTGGACTGGCTGCGGCGGCGCCGCACCGCACGCGTGCAGCCATCGCGCCGTGACGGCGTCGCAGGGAAAGATGCCGGCTTTCGCGCCGACCTCCACGGACATATTCGACAGCACGATGCGGTCGTCCATATCGAGCGCCGCGACGCCCGGGCCGGTGAATTCCAGGACCTGGTAGGCCGCGCCATCGGCCCCGAGATCGCGTGCCAGCCTGAGCGCGACGTCCTTGGCCGAAACGCCTTCGCGCAAGGCGCCGTGCAGCGCGACACGGATGGTGTCGGGCACCTTCAGCCAGATCTGCCCGCACAGCATCACCCCCGCCAGGTCGGACGAGCCGATGCCGGTGGCGAAGGCGTTCACTGCCCCGTACGAGGTGCTGTGCGAATCGGCGCCCACCATCAGCAGGCCGGGACGGGCCAGGCCGGTTTCCAGTATCAGCTGGTGGCCAATGCCCGTGCCGGCTTCATGGATGAGGATGCCGTGCCGGCGCCCGTAGGCCCGGGCGCGCGCCTGCAATGCCAGGGCCTTGTCTCCGGACACCGGACCGTAATGGTCCAGCGCGAACACCAGGCGTTCCGGATGGCGGGGCGCCGCGCCGGGACGCATGCTGTGCAGGTAGTCCAGGGCCATCGGAATCGAGCCGTCCGTGCCCATGGCGATGTCCGGCTCGCAAATCGCCAATTCTCCCGCCCGCACCGGCTTGCCCGCTGCGCGGCCCAGGATCTTCTCCGCGATGGTACGGCCCGCCATCGTGTGCCCCTTCTGCCGTCGGCGACGGCCCTAGTTGTCATCCAGCTGAATGCGCAGGAGTATGGCCGCCGCTGGGCGAAAGGAAAAGCGATTTAATATCCGTCTGAAGGCGGAATTTTTTTCATGTATGGCTTGTCCGGCCCAGGCGACGCTCGGCCGGAACGACAGGATTCCTCCATGGACCCGCATGGGCGCTTGGGCAGCCGTTCCAGCGACCCTCTATTCGGCGGACCGATACACCGTCGGGCCGGCGACCGGCTTGGAGAAATCGCAAAGCTGCGCGCACAGGGCGGCCACGGCGGCGCTGAAGGGCGCGATGCTGTCGTCGCCGCGATAGACCGCGTAGTAGGGGATTTCGGGGATAGGCTCGCTGGTATGGAAGACGCGCAGGCGGCCTTGCTCCACCAGATCCGCGAAATACAGCGACGGCAGGTAGCTGACGCCCAGGCCGGACATGGTCAGCGCGGCGAGCGAAATCAGGCTGTTGCCGGAGTACACCTTCCGTATTGGCACATCGTGCGCGCGGAACCACTGCTCGTAGACCGCGTCGACGCCGGAGCGCCCGGACTGCGCGATGATCGGATAACGCGCGATATCGCGCAGCGGCAGCAGATCCGCGCCGTCGAGCATATCCGGCCGGCACATCCAGGACAGCGCCAGCTTCTTCAGGGGCACGGATACGGCGCGCGGGTCGTGAAATACCGGCGGGACGATCACCAGGTCGAGAATGCCGTCATTGAGCTTTTCACAGAGCACGGGACTGAGGTCGATTTCGGGCTCGAACTCGATGCCGGGATAACGTGTCTGGAATGTCTTCAGCAATTCCGGCAGCCACGTCAGGGATACCAGTTCGGTCACCCCGACGCGATAGCGCCGCACCAGCGTATCGGCCTTGCCCATGCCCGTGACCAGCCGGTCGCGGGCTTGCAGGATATCGACGGCATGGGCCAGCAGGTCGCGTCCCGGGCGGGTCAGCCGCGCCGTCCGGCGGCTGCGGTCGAACAGCGCCACCCCGAACAGTTTTTCGAGTTCCCCTATGCGCTTGGAGATCGCCGATTCGCTCGTATAAAGCCTTTCGGCGGCGGCGGCGAAGGTGCCCAGTTCGGCGACCCAGCGTACGGCTTCCAGTTGTTTGAACGTCAGCATGCTTCCCCCTCGTCCTTGCCTGGCGTGCGAGTGTGGCATAACGGCGCGCCGCCTACACGGAGGGCCGCGGCAAGTTGCCGTACAGGCACATGATCATTGATAAAATCGCACATTGCGTCCCGCGGGCCGTCCCTATCCTGGGCACACATGAGAAAAGGCATTCCGAATCTGAGCGCGCTGCAGGCGTTCGAGGCCACCGCGCGCCTGGGCACGTTTTCGCGCGCCGCCGAGGAGCTGTCCCTGACCCACAGCGCTGTCTATCGCCAGGTCGCCAGCCTCGAGGCGCGGCTGGGCGTGCAACTGTTCACCCGTGTCCGGCGCCGTATCGCCTTGACCGATCATGGCGCCGAGTACGCCGGGCGCATCCGGCATCACCTGGACCAGATCGAAAAAGACACCTTCGGCCTGGTCAGCCGCACCGGGATGGGCCGCAGCGTGCATATCGCCGTGGTGCCCACCCTGGCCACCACCTGGCTGATTCCGCGGCTGGCCGGTTTCAATCGCCTGCATCCGGATATCACGGTCAGCCTGTCCGTGCGCACGCTGCCTTTCCAGTTCAAGGACCAGCCTTTCGATGGCGCGCTGTACCATGCCGACCACGTCTGGCCGGGCACTCGGGGGGTGCTGCTGTTCCGCGAGCGGGAATTGATTCCGGTTTGCGCCCCGTCCCTGGCCCAGGCCAGCCGGGAACAGGCGGGCAGCCCCATTGGCGGCATGCCGCACCTGCATCTGAACTCGCGCCCGGACGCCTGGCGCCTGTGGTACACGGAGAATCATTTCCTGTTCGGTCCGCAGGCCGCGGGCGGGCCGCGCTATGAGCTGTTTTCGATGGTGCTCGCCGCCGCGCAGGCCGGGCTGGGGGTAGGGCTGGTGCCACGCTTCCTCGCCGAGGAGCCGCTGCAGCAGGGGTTGGTGGTGACGCCCACGCCGGCGGTCTTGCCGGTGACGCAGGGTTATTACTTCGGCTACCCCGAACGCGTTAGTCGATCGGATGCCTTGCGGACCTTTCAGACATGGCTGCAGGGTGTAGTCTCCGCTTAGTCTTAGACGGAGGTCGTTGCCGGCTTCACGGCCCCCGGACGCCCCCAGGCCGCCTGGAACGCTTAAACGCCGTTGAAAAATGCCACCCGCCTGGGCTTTTCGGACAACGGATCAAAGGGGTAATACCGATTGTTTCCGCTCCTGAATCTGAAACAATAGCTTTCTAGTCTCGGACGGCGGTACCCGCGCCGTCCGGGTGTTTCTCCTGACCATGGGATAACTTCATGAAAAAAACGCTGCTCTTCGCTGCCATCGCCACCGCCACGGCGCTCACGTCGATGTCGGCCCAGGCCGGCCGCCTGGACAACATCAAATCGTCCGGCACCATCTCCCTCGGCTATCGCGACGCCTCGCTGCCGTTTTCCTACCTGGACGATAACCAGAAGCCGATCGGCTATTCCATGGACATCTGCTATGGCGTCGTCAAGGCCGTGGAAAAGAGCGTCGGCAAGCCGCTGAAGGTGAACCTGGTTCCGGTGACGTCGTCCACGCGGATTCCGCTGGTGGCCAACGGCACGGTGGACCTGGAGTGCGGCTCCACCACCAATAACCTGGAGCGCCAGAAGCAGGTCAGTTTCGCGCCCACCACCTTCGTCACGGCCAACCGTTTCGTCGCCAAGAAGTCGTCGAAGCTGGAATCGCTGCAGGATATGAAGGGCAAGACGGTCATCTCCACCGCCGGCACCAGCAATATCAAGTGGGTGACGGAAGCCAATAGCGGCAATGCCAAACTGCTCACTGGCGCGGCGGTACCGGCGCTGGGCATGAATATCATCCCGGCCAAGGATCACGCCGAAGCCTTCCTGACCGTCGAAAGCGGCCGCGCCGCAGCCTTCTTCATGGACGACGTATTGTTGGCCGGCTTGGTGGCGACCTCGCGCAATCCCAAGGAATGGATGATCAGCAAGGAGGCCTACTCGGTCGAGCCCTATGCCATCATCGAGCCCAAGGACGATCCGGCCTTCAAGAAGGTGGTCGATGACGCCGTGGTCGCCATGATCAAGGATGGGACCGTCGAGAAGCTGTACACCAAGTGGTTCCTGTCGCCGATCCCGCCCAAGAACGTCAACCTCGACCTGCCGATGAGCGAGCAACTGAAGAAGGTTCTCGCCAACCCGACGGATTCGGGCGATCCCGCGGCATACAAGCAATAATGGCAACACCCTGAGCGGTGAGGGCCCACCGGCCCTCCCGGCCGCGCCATGGGCGCGGCGTGCCGCTTTTTCCCTGCGCCGGCGCATGATCGCCGGCGCGGCTTTTATGCAGGATCACACATGCATTACAACTGGAACTGGTCCATCTTCTTCCAGATGGCGCCCGACGGGTCGGGTTCCTACCTGGACACGCTGCTGCACGGCCTGGGCTGGACGGTATCGACGGCGCTGCTGGCCTGGGCGCTGGCTTTCTCGCTGGGCTCGGTGATCGGCGTGATGCGCACCACCGACAGCAAGATTGCCCAGCGCATCGGCACGACCTACGTGGAAATCTTCCGCAACGTGCCGCTGCTGGTGCAGATGTTCATCTGGTATTTCGTCGTGCCCGAACTCGTGCCGCGGGCGCTGGGCGATACGATCAAGCAGATGGCGCCGCCCTGGGCCATGTTCTGGCCGGCGGTGCTTTGCCTGGGTTTCTTTACGTCGTCGCGCGTGGCCGAGCAGGTACGCGCCGGCATCGGCTCGCTGCCGCGCGGACAGCGCATGGCGGGCACCGCCATGGGGCTGCGACCGTCGCAGGTCTACCGCTATGTGCTGCTGCCCATGGCTTACCGCATCATCCTGCCGCCGCTGACATCCGAGTTCCTGAACCTGATCAAGAACACGTCCATCGCCTTTACCATCGGCTTGCTGGAACTGACAGGCGCGGCCCGCTCCATGCAGGAATTCAGCTTCCAGGTCTTCGAGGCATTCGCCGGCGCGACCCTGCTGTATTTCGCGCTGAATATCGTCGTGCAGTTCGGCGCGCGCGTGCTGGAGCGGCGCGTGTCGGTTCCCGGCTTCGTCGGCTCGCGCACCACCGGCACCGGCGGCCATTAAGGGGAACGACATGAACGATGGTTTCGATTTTGATGTCATCGCGCGATCGCTGCCCTACCTGTTCCGGGATGGGATGGTGTTCACGCTGAAGCTGACGATATTGTCGGCAATCGGCGGGCTGGTCCTGGGAACGATCCTGGCGATGATGCGCCTGTCCAAGAACCGCCTTTTCAATACGGTCGGGACGGTATACGTCAACGGCTTGCGGGCGCTGCCGCTGCTGCTGGTGATTTTCTGGTTCTACTTCCTGGTGCCGTACATCGGGGCGTGGATCGTGGGTTCCGACCGGCCGTTGGCGGTGGGCGGGTTCACATCGGCCCTGATCACCTTCACGCTGTTCGAAGCGGCCTACTACTGCGAGATCATGCGCGCCGGCATCCAGTCGATTCCCGGCGGACAGGTGGCGGCGGGCCAGGCGCTCGGGTTGCGCTATTTCCAGATCATGCGCCATGTCATTCTGCCGCAGGCCTTCCGCAACATGATGCCGGTATTGCTGACCCAGACCATCGTGCTGTTCCAGGACACGTCGCTGGTCTATGTGCTCTCCTTGACGGACTTCATGGGCGCGGCCGCCAAGGTGGCGCAGCGTGACGGCCGGCTGGTGGAAATGTATTTGTTCGCCGCGGCGGTGTACTTCGTTATCTGCTTCACCGCGTCGCGCCTGGTGAAGCGCTTGCAAACGCGCATGGCGATCGTGCGCTGACGCGCGCGCAATTCAGGGGTTTTCGTGATGGCAATGATAGAAATCAACAACGTCAGCAAGTGGTACGGCAGCTTCCAGGTGCTGACGGATTGCACGGTGTCGGTCGCCAAGGGCGAAGTGGTGGTGGTGTGCGGCCCGTCGGGTTCCGGCAAATCCACGCTGATCAAGACGGTGAACGGCCTGGAGCCGTTCCAGAAAGGCGACATCACCGTGGACGGCACGTCGGTGGGTTCGCCCAAGACCGACCTGCCCAAGCTGCGCTCGCGCGTGGGCATGGTGTTCCAGCATTTCGAGCTCTTCCCGCATCTGTCGGTGACGCAGAACCTGGCGCTGGCCCAGGTCAAGGTCCTGGGCCGCAGCAAGGACGAAGCCATGGCGCGCGGGCTGAAGCTGCTGGACCGCGTTGGCCTGAGCGCCCACAAGGACAAGTTCCCCGGCCAGTTGTCCGGCGGCCAGCAGCAGCGCGTGGCGATCGCCCGCGCCCTGTCGATGGACCCGATCGCGATGTTGTTCGACGAACCCACTTCCGCGCTCGATCCCGAAATGGTGAACGAGGTGCTGGACGTGATGGTCGACCTCGCCCGGGAAGGCATGACCATGATGGTGGTGACCCACGAAATGGGCTTCGCCCGCAAGGTGGCCAACCGGGTCGTCTTCATGGACGTGGGGGGGCATATCGTCGAAGACTGCACCAAGGAAGAATTCTTCGGCAACCTGGAAGCCCGTTCGCCGCGGGCCCAGCAGTTCCTGTCGAAGATCCTGTCGCACTGAGTCGCCGCCTGCGCGGCGGAGCCCGGGCGGACCGGCGTCCGGGCGTCCCGCCGTGGCAGGCCGGACGGCGGCGTCGCGGCTGGCGTTACCGCCCGGCCTCCGTCCGCTTCGCTTGCCGCTTTCGCCGCTTGCCGGGCGCCGCGGTCCCGACCGCGGCGCCCTAGCGGAACACCACCGTCCGGTTGCCGTTCAGCAGGATCCGGTGCTCCACATGGCTGCGCACGGCCCGGGCCAGCACCAGGGACTCGACATCGCTGCCGACCTGGCCCAGGTCCTGGGCCGACATCGTGTGGTCGACGCGTTCGATGTCCTGTTCGATGATCGGGCCCTCGTCGAGGTCGGGCGTCACGTAATGCGCGGTTGCCCCGATGATCTTCACCCCGCGCTGGTGCGCCTGGTGATACGGGCGCGCGCCCTTGAAACTGGGCAGGAAGCTGTGGTGGATATTGATGGCGCGCCCTTCCAGGGCGCGGCATAGATCCTCGGAAAGAATCTGCATATAGCGCGCCAGCACCACCAGGTCGATGCGCGCCGTTTCCACCAGGGCGAGGATCTGCCGTTCCTGCTCGGCCTTGGTGCCGGGCGTTACCGGCAGGTGGTGGAAGGGGATGCCATACGACGCCGCCAGCCCGGCATAATCGGGATGGTTGGAAACAATCGCCGCCACCTCGGCGTGCAACTGTCCGCTGCTCACGCGGAACAGCAGGTCGTTCAGGCAGTGCCCCTGCTTGCTCACCATGATGAGCAGGCGCGCCTTGCGGCGCGCGTCGTGGATCTGCCATTGCATTGCATGCGACGCGGCCAGCGTGCCGAATTTTCCGCGCAGGTCCTCGGGCGCCACCGTGGTCGGCAGGTCGAAATGCACACGCAGGAAGAACCGGCCTGTCTCCTCGTCGCCGAACTGCTGCGAGTCCAGGATATTGCAGCCCAGCTCGAACAGCAGGCCGCTGACCCGGTAGACGATGCCCGTGCGGTCGGGGCAGGAGAGGGTAAGGATGTAGTCGTTATGTTGCATGGTGGGCGCCGCGGAAGGCGCGATGTCGATGGGGTCAGGCACGCAGGGCGGCCACGGTTTCCTCGGCGATTGCCAGGCAGGACGTCAGTCCCGGCGATTCGATGCCGAACAGGCTTGCCAGTCCAGCCACGCCGTGGCGTGCCGGGCCGGCGATCATGAAGTCCGCAGCAGGTTCGTGCGGGCCGGAAATCTTGGGCCGGATGCCGGTGTATCCGGGGGCCAGCGCACCGTCCGGCAGGTCGGGCCAGTAGCTTCGTACCGCGGCATAGAACACGTCGGCGCGGCGCGGATCCAGCGTGTAGTCCTCGCTTTCTATCCATTCCGTATCGGGCCCGAACTTGGCCTGCCCGCCCATGTCCAGCGTCAGGTGCACGCCCAGGCCGGCGTGTTGCGGCACCGGGTAGATCAGGCGCGAAAACGGCGCCCGGCCGGCCAGCGTGAAGTAGCTGCCCTTGCACAGGTATTCGCGCGGAATGGAGCCGGCGGGTACGCCTTCGATGCGGCGCGCCACCGTGGGCGCATGCAGGCCGGCGGCGTTGACCAGGGTCGTGCAGGACAGGCTCATCGCCTCGTCGCCGCCGAAGCGCAGGTCGAAGCCGCCTTCGGCGCGCACGCTGCCGGACAGCAGCGGCGTGTGAAAGACACATTGCGCCCCGGCGTTTTCCGCGTCGCCCTGCAGCGCCAGCATCAGGGCGTGGCTGTCGACGATGCCCGTCGAGGGCGACAGCAGGGCTGCGGTGCATTGCAGCGCGGGCTCCATGCGGACGGCCTCGGCGCCTGAAATACGTTCCATGTCGTCGACGCCGTTGGCCCTGGCGCGCCGTGCGATATCGTCGAGCAGGGCCGCCTGCGCGGCGTCGGTGGCGACGATCAGCTTGCCGAGGCGGCGATGCGGAATGCCCCGTTCGGCGCAGTAGTCGTACAGCATGTGCTTGCCGCGCACGCACAGCGTCGCCTTCAGGCTGCCGGCGGGGTAATAGATACCGGCGTGGATGACCTCGGAGTTGCGCGAGCTGGTGCCCGTGCCGATGCCCTCCGTGGCTTCGGCCACCAGCACCTCGCGCCCCGCCATGGCCAGGGCGCGGGCGACGGCCAGCCCGACCACGCCCGCGCCGACGACGACGCAATCGATGTCGGTGCTCATGCTTCCGTATTCTCTGAATCGGCGGTGGCCGCCGCCGGCGTCAGGTCGAAGCCGCCGGCATGGTAGACCAGCGGCAGGGCGCCGCTATGGCCGCAATGCTCCACCTGGCCGACCATGATGATGTGGTCGCCTTCTTCATAGCGGCTGCGGTTATAGCACTCGAACCAGGCGGCGCAGTGCTGGTCCAGCATGCGCGTCCCCCCCGGCGCGCGCACGTCGCGCATCCCGGCATACCGTTCCAGCAGGTTGCCGCGGGCGAAGCGCTCGGCCAGGGCCAGTTGGTCCGCCGCCAGCACATTGACGACATAGCGTTCGCAGCGCATGAAGGCTTCCCGCGAGGCCGACGCCGTGGACAGGCTCCACAGGATCAAGGGGGGATCCAGCGATACCGAATTGAAGGAGCTGACCGTCAGCCCCAGCGGTGCGCCGTCCGGCGCGCTGGCCGTGACCACCGTGACGCCGGTGGCGAAGCGGCCCAGGGCGGTGCGGAAATATCCTGCGTCGAAATCGGGAGAGGATGCGGACATGCGGGGATGCTTCGTAGAGAGCCGGAAGAAGGCCAGCGTCAACAGGCCCTAGGGCGAAAGCCGGACGATGCGCCAGGGATGGCCGGGCGGCGTGCCCTGCGACTCGTAGACCAGCCGGTCATGCAGGCGCGAAGGCCGTCCCTGCCAGAATTCGAAGCGGTCCGGCACCAGGCGGTAGCCGCCCCAGTGGTCCGGCCGCGGCGGGGAGTCGCCATAGCGCTGCTGACAGTCCGCCAGTGAGGCTTCCAGCACCTCGCGGGTCACCGGCTGGCTCTGCTTCGAGGCCCAGGCGCCCAGGCGCGAGCCCAGCGGACGGCTGTGGAAATACGCGTCGGATTCCTCGGGCATCGTCTTTTCCACCCGGCCCTCGATGCGCACCTGCCGTTCCAGCGGTTGCCAGAAGAACAGCAGGCACGCCCTCGGGTTGTGCGCCAGTTCCTGTCCCTTGCGCGATTCATAGTTGGTATAGAACACGAATCCGCGTTCGTCGGCGCCCTTGACGAGGACGATGCGCGCCGACGGCCGGCCCTGGCCATCGACCGTCGCCAGCGTCATGGCGTTCGGTTCGGGCACTTCGGCGGCCAGCGCTTCGTCGAACCAGGCGGCGAACTGGTCGAAGGGCGATGCCGCGGCATCGCTTTCCAGTAGAACGTTTTTTTCGTAGCTTTGGCGCAGATCAGCGATAGTCATGGCAGGTTCCGCGCAGCACGGCTGCGTCAGCGGGTGGCGAAGCCACCAGTTTACCGCCCTTGCGCGAGGAAGCCCGGGCGTCAGCCTTCCGGAAGCGTATGGCGCTGTGCCGCCAGCAGGCCGGCCACGCGGGCCAGCCGGGCGTCGTGGATGCCGGCGGCGTGCAGTGCCTCGGCCGTATGCAGTACGTAGTCGATGCAGGGGCCATAGCGGCCGCTGGCGCGCCGCACGATCGCCAGTATCTCGGCTTCAGGCAGGGCAGGGATATAGGCAGGGTTGCTGCGGTTCATCACGAATACCAGCGCCTTGACGGTGCCGGCTTCGGTTTGGCAGGAGAGCCAGCGCGGCAGATAGGCCCCGGTGGACATCTCGCGCTGCCAAAGGGCGGGGAAGAAACGCGGCACGACGGCGCCCGGCAGGCGGTACACCACGCCGCGGCACGAGCCGCCCCGGTCCAGGGCGAAGACCAGCCCCGGCGACTCAGGGGTGCCGCGATTCACGCGCGACCACAGGCACAGGGCGCGATGGTAGCCCCGCAGCGTGGCCAGCCGGCGTCCCTCGTAATCGAATTCCGGACGCCAGATCAGCGAGCCGTAACCGAAGACCCACACATCCTCGCCTTCCCGCCAATGCCGCAAGGCGGTCTCCATGGAGGCCTGCCGCTCCTGCGCCGTCCACAAACGGAATGGCAGGCCGGCGCCACCCGTGGGTCCGGCATCGGGGGGGACGGCATCGAGGGGGATGGCATCGGAGGGCACGGCATCGGGATTGCCGTTATCGGCCGGCGTCACGGTTCCGCCCTCCCATCCGGCTCGCCCGGCGGCTTGCGGTTCAGCCACCCCCCGGTGGCCAGCGCCAGGGCATAGGCCCAGAACAGGGGCGCCACGCCAATGACGGCGCCCAGCGCGCCGAAGGTGAGGGGCAAGGACACCTGGGAGCCGTTGATCAAGGCCATGCGCAGCCCCACCGCCTCCGCCGCGCGGCCGGGCGGGGAGTGCTGGTGCAAGAGGGCCAGGATGCTGGGCTGGCTGGAGCCCAGCGCCAGTCCGAGCGCGAAGGACAGCGAGATCAGGATGACAACGTCGGTGAAAAACGGGTAAATCATGAAGTCGGCCGCCGCCGTGCCCATGGCCACGCGGATCAGGGTCCAGGAGCGTACCCGGCGCTGTACGAAGGGCAATGCGAGCCGGATGACGAAAGTTGCTGCAGAAAAGGAGGCCAATATGATGCCGATGGTAGTGGCCGACAGCCCGATGGCGACGCCGAACAGCGGCACGACGAATAGGTGGCTGTCCCAGGCTCCCGATAGGATAGTGTTGACCAATAGAATGCGCCGCAGGGGCGGCAGGGCCAGCAGCTCCGTAACCCGCCGCCGCTCGGCGTCCCGCACGGCGCCCGGTATGCGGCCCTGTCCCAGGTGGCGCCGCACCCGGTACAGTCCGGCGGCGGCTCCCAGTGGCCCCAGCGCCAGGAGGCCGAAGGCCGAATCGCTGCCCATGTGGTCGATCGCCACCCCGCCGAACAGCGGACCGGCAAAGCCGGAGGCCGCCAGGGCCAGCGACATCCACGAGAAATTGCGCAAGCGGTGGTGCGGACGGGTCTGGCCCAACACGTTCTGCGTCGCGACCTGGTGCAGCATGAAGCCGATACCGATGCAACATGAGGCCAACAGCAGCGAAATGCGGGTAGGCGCTACGGCGGGCGCCAGGGTACCCACCACGATGAGCGCGGTACCGATGAACATGGGCTGCCTGATACCCACCTCGTCCACCCATCTCCCGGCTTTGACCGAGAAAATCATGGGAAGTACGGCGAAAACCGCGATCAATACGCCGACTGTCAGGGTCGACAGGCCCAGGTGCAGGGCGCTCAGCGAGACGGTCACCCGTCCCCCGGTCAAGGCCACATGATTGAGCATGGCGATCAGGCATAGCGACACGGCTCCGGAGGCGGAGGTGGCGATAGGCGCGATGGGGGAGGAAGAGGCAGGCTGTGGCACGGTCAGATTAGTCTTATTCTGTCCCTATCTTCTTGCTATGTCGAGCCGACCAGGGCACCCAGAAGCGCCAGCAACATTTTTGCAACAGCCGGGGGCGGCCGCGGAGAGGGGGCCACGTTCCCGCTGTGTCGCAAGGCGTAAAGATTATGAAACCATGGCGCAATCGCCGCCGCGGGCTGCGCGGTATGGGTAAGATGCCCGCCGGATCACCATCGTCCGGACAAGGCGCGCCACCTCCGTGCCGAGCGGCGCCACCATGAGACTAGGCATCACCTTCAAGCTCTTCCTGGCCATCCTGGCCACCTCGCTGGCCGTGACCCTGGCCATGGGGACGGCCGTGCGCTGGAACTTCGAGCGCCATTTCTTTTCGTACGTAAAGGAACGTGAGCTGCGGCGGGTGGAGCGGATGCGGATGTCCCTGGCGGACTTGTATCGGGAACGGGGCAACTGGGAAGCCCTGCGCGGCAATCCATCGCTCTGGAACCACATCTTGACGGTCCCGCCCATGGAGCCTGGCGTGCGGCGGCTTCCCACGCATGGCGGGGTGATCGAATGGCTCTCGGAGTTCGATCCCAATGTGGCCCCGCCGGGGCCGGCCGCGGAACCGTCCGCCTTCGACGACTGGTCCCGGGGCCGCGACTTCCTGGCCCTGCCCTTTACCTTGCTCGACAACCAGCTCCGCGTCGTCGCCGGCTATTCGGCGCCGATGCCCGGCGCGCCGCGCCGGCCCATCGACGTGGACGGCATGACGGTGGGATGGCTGGTGACGCCATTTCCCAATCGCCTGCCCAGCGAAGCCGACCAGCGCTTCCAGCGCGAGCAGTCCGAGGCCACCTGGGTCATCGGCATGCTGGCGGCCCTGCTGGCCGCGGCCGTCAGTATTTCGCTGGCGCGCATCTTCCTGGCGCCGGTGCGGCGCCTGGCCAGCGCCACGCACCGCCTGTCCGCCGGCGACTACGCGACCCGCGTCAACGTCACCTCGGCCGACGAGCTGGGCCGCCTGGGCCAGGACTTCAACCGCCTGGCGCATACCCTGGAACGCAACGAGGCGCTGCGGCGCGAAATGGTCGCCGATATCTCGCATGAACTGCGCACGCCGCTGGCGGTGCTGCGCGGCGAGATGGAAGCGCTGCAGGACGGCGTGCGGCCGTTTACACCCGCGGCCCTCACGTCATTGCAGTCGGAAGTCACCATGCTCAGCAAGCTGATCGACGACCTGTACGAACTTGCACTGGCCGACGTGGGCGCGCTCTCGTACCGCATGTTGCCGCTCGACATGGGCAGCATCGCGGAGCACGCGGTGGATGCGTTCCGTGAGCGATTCGGCGCGCGCCGCCTGCGCCTCGAGACGGATATCCCTGCCGGGCCGCGTGTGATCGAAGGCGACGCGCAGCGTCTGACCCAGCTGATGAACAATTTGCTGGAAAACACGCTGCGCTACACCGATCCGGACGGCATCGTGCGCGTGTCCGTGCGGGCCGAGGGCCATGTCCTGGCCGTCGAATGCGAGGACTCCGCGCCGGGAGTGCCGGAACCGCTCCTGCCACGGCTGTTCGATCGGCTGTTCCGCGTCGACGCCTCGCGTTCGCGCGAAAGCGGCGGCGCCGGCCTGGGCCTGGCCATTTGCCAGCGCATCGTCGAATCGCACCGCGGCAGCATCCAGGCGCTGCCCTCGGCGCTGGGCGGCCTGCGCGTGCGCATCGTGTTTCCCCTGGCCGCGCCGGCCGAATCGATTTGATACCGTAGGCACACCATGATCCTTATCGTAGAAGACGAACCCAAGCTGTCCTCGCTGCTGACGGACTATCTGCGCGCGGCGCAGCACGAAACCGAATCGGTATCCGACGGGCGCGAGGCGCTGGCCGCGATCCGCCGCCACAAGCCGGAGCTGGTGCTGCTCGACCTGATGCTGCCCGGACGCGATGGCCTGGAGATCTGCCGCGAACTGCGCACCTTCAGCGATGTGCCGGTCATCATGGTCACCGCGCGGGTAGAGGAGATCGACCGCCTGATCGGCCTGGAGATGGGCGCGGACGACTATATCTGCAAGCCGTTCAGCCCGCGTGAAGTCGTGGCGCGGGTCAAGGCCATCCTGCGGCGTGCCCGCAACGCCGCCCAAGGGACGCCGCAGCCTTCGCTGCTGGACATCCGCCCGGAGCACCACATGGCCACGCTCGATGGCCGTCCCTTGTCGCTGACACCCGTGGAATTCCGCCTGCTCCAGGCGCTGGCCGCCGCCGAGGGCAAAATCCTGTCGCGCGACGCCTTGCTGAACTACCTTTATGCCGACCATCGCGTCGTCACCGACCGCACGGTGGACAGCCATATCAAGAACCTGCGGCGCAAGTTCGAGGCGGTCCTGCCCGGCCACGACCTGATCCGCTCGATCTACGGCGTCGGGTACAAGCTCGAACTGCATTGAAGCTGCAACGGCGGCGCTGCGGCCAGCGGTGAGCACTGCGGTTGCCACTGCATTGACACAGCAGCCGCACCGCATCGGCATCGGATAGACACCGTGTGCGCTTGCATCGCCGCACGCGGCCATGGCCCTGACCGCGCCGCGGGCCGCCGCGTGCGAAAATGGTGCCCGCCATGACGCACCCCCATGACCTTCCTGCCTGCGATATCGATGCCGAGCGCCGTTTCGGCGGGCTGGCGCGCCTGTATGGCCCCGGCGCGCCGGCGCGCCTGCGCGATGCGCACGTCGCCGTGGTCGGCCTGGGCGGCGTGGGTTCCTGGACCGCTGAAGCCTTGGCGCGCTGCGGCGTCGGCGCCTTGACCCTGGTCGACCTCGACCATATCGCCGAGTCCAACGTCAATCGCCAGATCCACGCGCTTTCCGCCACGCTGGGCCAGGCCAAGGTGGAGGCGATGGCGGCCCGCGTCGCCGGTATCAATCCGGATTGCCGCGTCACAAGCGTGGACGATTTCGTCGCGCCGGACAACGTGGCGCGCCTGCTGGATGGGCCTTATGACGCCGTGGTCGATTGCACGGACCAGGCTTCCGCCAAGATCGCCATGATCCTGCACGCCCGCGAACGCGGATGGCCGTTGCTGGTATGCGGGGGCGCCGGCGGCAAGACCGATCCGCTGTCCTTGCGCACGGGCGACCTGTCCCAGGCCTGCAATGACGCGCTACTGGCCAAGCTGCGCAACACCCTGCGTCGCCATCATGGCTATCCGAAGGCGGCACCCAAGGCCGGCAAGGCGCCGGCCCGCATGCCGAAGATGCGTGTCAGCGCGCTGTGGTTCGACCAGCCGGCCATACTGCCGGCCGCCTGGACGGCGGCGCGCGAAGGCGAAGACGACGTGGGCGCCATGGCCGGGACGCTGGCCCCGCAGGGCTTGTCGTGCGCCGGCTATGGCTCGTCGGTCACCATTACCGCCACCATGGGGATGGCCGCCGCGGACATTGCCTTGCGCGGCATCCTGGTGGAACGCGCCGCCCCCTAGGGCCCGGCCGATACGCAGGCAAGGCCTGACGGCATCAGGCGGCCGGGACGGCTGGCAGCCCGGCGATGCAGCGGCAGGGGATCAACTGTCTAGGGCGACCCCGGCCGGCGCGCCTTGGCGCCCAGTCTCAACTCGACGTCCATCCATCCGCGCAGCGCATTGGAAAGACGGATGCGGCTGGCGCGCTGCACGTCGTCTTCGTAAAGGATCCGTTCCTGCGCCTTGCCGGCGTCCAGCAGGGCCGCCCGCTGTACCCCGGGCAGGCAGCCGCAGGCCACCGGCGGGGTGAACCACACGCCGCCCATCAAAAGATAGACATTCGTGCGGCTGCCCTCGCATAGTTCGCCGCGTTCGTTGCAGAACAGGGCGTCGAAGATATCGGGATGTCCGGCCAGCCATTCCGTAATGCCGTCATACCAGGGTCGATGCGTGGTTTTGTGGCGCAGCATCGGTTCGGTGGACGCCAGCCGGGACGACCAGAGGCATACCCCCTGCGGCATCGGCAGGTCCGGCAGCGGCGCCGTCCGCACGGTGCAGCCGCCGTCGGGGTGCAGCAGCAGCCGCAGGCGGTGCGGGCCAGGTCCGTCGGCCGTCCCGGCTTCCGTCAGCACCTGGCCGCGGATGGCCGTTTCATCCCAGGGATAGGCCAGCGCCCGGCAGGAAGCCCGCAGCCGGTCCAGATGGCGGTCCAGCAGCGGTACACGGCCGTCGACGTCCACCCGCATGGTTTCGATAAGGTCGGGACTTTCAGGCTTCATGGATCTCAGGTTTCACGGGCGGTTGCGCTCCGGCTCGAGGATGCGGGCTTTCCACAGGCATTCCTGCCATTCGGAATGCGGATCCGAATCGTGGACGATGCCTCCGCCCACACCATAGACGCCATGTCCCGCCTCGTCCACCACCAGCGTGCGGATCGCCACATTCAACGAAAAGTCGCCGTTGGGCGCCAGCCAGCCTATGCTGCCGCAATACAGGCCGCGCGGCGCGATTTCGGTGCGGCGGATATGCGACAACGCGGCCAGTTTGGGCGCGCCGGTGACCGAGCCGCAAGGAAACAGCGCGCGCAGCACGTCTCCCAGGGTGGCGTCCGGCGCCTGCGCCGTCACTGTGGACGTCAGCGTCCATACCGTGGGGTAGCGCTCCAGGGTGAACAGCGCCTGCACTTGTACGCTGCCCGTGCGCGCGATGCGGCCCAGGTCGTTACGCAGCAGGTCCACGATCATCAGGTTTTCGGCGCGGTTCTTGATGCTGGCCTGGAGTTCCCGGCCCAACGCCTCGTCGCGTGCCGGGTCGGTATCGCGCGGGGCGGTGCCCTTCATCGGCCGCGTCGTCAGTGTTGCGCCGTGCCGGGCGACGAACAGCTCCGGCGAAAACGACAGGATGGTCTCGCCGTCGTCCTCGATGTAGGCCCCATGCGCCACCGGATTGCGCTGCGCGATACGCGCATACAGCGCGCGCAGGTCGCCGGCCACGCGCAGGTCCAGGGGCATGGTGTAGTTGACCTGGTAGAAGGCGCCCCGCTCGATGCCGGCGCGTATGGCCTGGATGCGCGGCACATAGTCAGCCTGCGCCATCCGGGGCGTGACATCGAGGATGCCGCCGGCGGCCACGGCGGGCGCGGTCCATGGCCGGTCTTCGCGCATCGTGTCGAAGACCAGCGCCCGCAAGCGCGGCGCCGGACGCGCCGCTTCGCCCTCCGCTTCGTGCATGGATGTCGGCTGCAGCCATTCACCCACTTCGAAGTCCACCATCAGGGCGACCCAGCACCCCTGGCGGCGCGCCGTTTCGATGGCGTCCAGGGCCGGCGACAGCCCGGCGGCGCTGCGCGCCTCGATGCGGTCACGGGCGCCCTCCAGTTGCAGGGCCTGCCCGGCCAGGCGGTCCTCGAAGCGACAGAACATGCGGACCCCCCGTCCCCGGCCCTAGGCTTGCGCCAGGAATTCGGACAGCACGCGGCCCGTGTGCGAGCGTTCGCGCAGCCCCATCACGTGTTCCGGCGAGCCTTGCGCGACCAGCCGGCCGCCGCCGGTACCGCCTTCGGGCCCCAGGTCCAGCAGCCAGTCGGCTTCGGCGATGACATCCAGGTTGTGCTCGATCACCACCACGGTATTGCCCGCTTCCACCAGCCGGTGCAGCACGTGTATGAGTTTCTCCACGTCAGCCATGGACAGGCCCACGGTCGGTTCGTCCAGCACGTACAAGGTGTGCGGCACGCGCGAGGCGCGGCCCGTCGTGATCACCCCTTCGGTCAGGCGGGCCTTCGACAGCTCGGTCACCAGCTTGATGCGCTGGGCCTCGCCGCCCGACAAGGTGGGCGAAGGCTGGCCCAGCGTCAGGTAGCCCAGCCCGACGTCCTGCATCAATTGCAGCGGCCGGCGCACCTTGGGATGCGCCTCGAAATAGGCCAGGGCGTCGTCCACTTCCATGGACAGCACCGCGCCCGCATGCTTGCCCCGCAGTTGCACGGACAAGGTGTCCGCATTGAAGCGCGCGCCGTTGCAGGCGTCGCAGGGAACCTTCACGTCGGGCAGGAAGTTCATTTCGATGGTGCGCATGCCCTGGCCCTCGCAGATGGGGCAGCGGCCGTCGCCGGTATTGAAGGAGAAGCGCGCCGGCGTCCAGCCACGCATGCGCGCTTCGCGCGTGTCGGCGAACTGCTTGCGCACTTCGTCCCAGAATCCGATATAGGTGCTGGGGCAGGAACGCGGCGTTTTACCGATCGGCGTCTGGTCGACCTCCAGCACGCGGTCCAGGGCCTCCCAGCCCGTGATGCCGGTGCAGCCCTTCCACGTCGGCGCCTTGCCCTGCGATACGGCATGCAGCAGGTTGTCCAGCAGCACCTCGCGCGCCAGCGTCGACTTGCCGGAGCCCGATACGCCGGTCACGACGCTGAGCCGGCCGATGGGCAGGCGCGCCGTCACGTTGTGCAGGTTGTGCAGGTGGGCATTGCGGATTTCGATGAACGCGGTGTTCTTGTCCACGGCGCGGCGGCCCTGCAGGGGATGGCGCAGCGGCTGGGCCAGGTAGCGGCCCGTGACCGATTCCGGCGCGTCGATCAGGTCCTGCGCCGTGCCTTGCGCGACCACGCGGCCGCCGCGCACGCCGGCCCCGGGACCGATGTCGATGATGTGCGCGGCGCGGCGTATGGTGTCGTCGTCGTGCTCCACCACCACCAGGGTATTGCCATTGCCCTCCAGGCGGCTCAGCGCATCGAGCAGGATGCGGTTGTCGCGCGGATGCAGCCCGATGGTCGGTTCGTCCAGCACGTAGCACACGCCCTGCATATTCGAGCCGAGCTGTGCGGCCAGGCGGATACGCTGCGCCTCGCCGCCCGACAGCGTCGGCGCGGCGCGGTCCAGCGCCAGATAGTCCAGTCCCACCTCTTTCATGAAATTCAGCCGGCTGCGGATCTCCTGCAGGATGTCGCGGGAGATTTCCGCCTCGCGGCCGCGCACCACCAGGCCTTCGAAGAAGGTATGCGCTTCGCTGACCGACATGCCGGCCAGCTGCGCGATGGAGCGGTCGCGCCAGCGCACGGCCAGCGCGACACGGTTCAGGCGCTGGCCATGGCAAGTCGGGCAGACCTTGGCTTCGCCCATATTGCTGTCGGCCCAGGCGGCCTCCTCGCCGCTTTGCTCTTCGTCGAAATCCGGCATCACGACGCCCGCGCCGTAGCAGGTGGGGCACCAGCCATGCTTGGAGTTGTACGAGAACATGCGCGGGTCGAGTTCGGGAAAGCTGACGCCGCTGATCGGGCAGGTGCGCTTGGTGGAGAAGTGCAACTGCTCCAGGGGCGCCGCCGCGTTGTCGCGCAGCGTGTCCAAGGGCCAGATCACGCTCAATGCGCCCTGGCCGTAATCCAGGGCCCGCCGCACCGCATCGCGCAGGGCGGCTTCGTTGGCGGCGTCCACGACCACGTCGGCCACCGGCAGCTCGATGGTGTGTTCCTTGTAGCGGTCCAGGCGAGGCCACGGGCTGACGGGCGTGAAGACGCCGTCCACCCGGAGGTGCGTATGGCCCTTGCCACCGGCCCATTTGGCCAGGTCGGTGTAGAAACCCTTGCGCGCCGTGACCAGCGGCGCCAGCACGCCGATGTGCTGGCCCGCGCGGTCGCGCATGATGCGCGCGACGATCTGGTCCGGGGTCTGCGGTTCCACCGGCACGTTGTAGTCGGGCGAGTACTGCACACCCAGCTTTACATACAGCAGGCGCAGGAAATGGTGGATCTCCGTCATGGTGGCGACGGTGGACTTCAGGCCGCCGCGGCTGGTGCGCTGGGCGATGGCCACCGTCGGTGGAATGCCGAAGATGGCGTCCACATCGGGCTTGCCGGCGGGCTGGACGATGGCGCGCGCATAGGCGTTCAGCGATTCCAGATAGCGCCGCTGCCCTTCGTTGAAGAGGATGTCGAAGGCCAGCGTCGATTTGCCCGACCCCGATACGCCCGTGATCACCGTGAACTTGTCGCGCGGGATCTCCACGCTGATGTTCTTCAGGTTGTGTTCGCGGGCGTTGCGGATCTCGATGGCTTGGGCCGCGCGCCGCCGCACCGCCGTCTGCAGCGGGGTGCCGGCATCGCCGTCTCCGTTGGCGTAGCGCACCGCAGGCTCGGCCACCGTGCTTCCGTCCTCGGCGGCCGGGGCGTCCGGCACGATGGCTGTTTCGTAGTCGCGCAGGGCCGCGCCGGTGTGCGACGCCGGGTTCTCCATGAGATCGCGCGGCGTGCCGACACCCACCAGCAGGCCGCCGGCGTCGCCGCCTTCCGGGCCCAGGTCGATCAGCCAGTCGGCGGCGCGGATCACGTCCAGGTTGTGTTCGATCACCAGCAGCGTGTGCCCGGCGCCGAGCAACTGGCGGAACGCCCGCATCAGGCGGGCGACGTCGTCGAAATGCAGCCCGGTGGTGGGCTCGTCGAACAGGAACAGGCTGCCTTTCTTGGCTACCTTGGCCGACGATATGCCGCTGCGGGCGGCCTCGGCCAGGTGGCCGGCCAGTTTCAGGCGCTGCGCTTCGCCGCCGGACAGCGTGGGTACCGGTTGGCCCAGCCGCACGTATTCCAGGCCCACATCGGCCAGCGGCGCCAGGCCGGTCTGCACGTCGCGCAAACCCTTGAAGAAGGCCAGCGCCTCGCTGACGGTCATGTCCAGCACCTGGTCGATGGATGCACTGTTGCCCAGGTGTTCGACGCGTACCTGCAGCACTTCGGGCCGGAATCGTTTGCCGTCGCAATCGGGACAGCGCAGGTAGACGTCCGACAGGAACTGCATTTCCACGTGCTCGAAGCCCGTGCCGCCGCAGGTGGGGCAGCGGCCTTCGCCGCTGTTGAAACTGAACATGCCCGCGGTGTAGGCGCGTTCCTTCGCCAGCGGCGCCTGTGCGAACAGCTTGCGGATGGCGTCGAAGGCGCCCACGTAGCTGGCCGGGTTCGAGCGCGCCGTCTTGCCGATCTGCGCCTGGTCGACCATGACGACATCGGTGATCTGCTCGGCGCCCAGCAGGCGCGCGTGCGCGCCGGGCGCTTCGGACGGCTTGCCCTTGAGCTTGAGCAGCGCCGGGTAGAGCACATCCTGCACCAGCGTCGACTTGCCCGAGCCGGACACGCCGGTCACGCAGACCAGGCGTCCCAGCGGAATCTCCACGGAGACGTGCTTCAGGTTGTGCGCGTTCACGCCTTCCAGCAGCAGCCGCGGCGTGTTGGGCGCGACCGGCATGGGGCGCGGGGCCTCGACGCGCATGCGGCCGCCCAGGTAATCGCCTGTCAGGGTTCGTGCCTGGCGCAGTTGCGCCGGTGTGCCGTCGAACACGATGCGGCCGCCCCGCTCGCCCGGTCCGGGACCGACGTCGATGATGCGGTCGGCGGCCACCATGACCTGTGGATCGTGTTCCACCACTACCAGCGTGTTGCCCGCATCGCGCAGGCGATGCATGACTTCGACCACGCGATGCATGTCGCGCGGATGCAGGCCGATGGAGGGCTCGTCCAGCACGAACAGCGTGTTGACCAGGGAAGTGCCGAGTGCCGTGGTCAGGTTGATGCGCTGTACTTCGCCGCCCGAGAGCGTGCGGCTCTGGCGGTCCAGGGTCAGGTAGCCCAGGCCGACGTCGCACAGGAATTTCAAGCGCGCCCGCACTTCCGTCAGCAACAGGTCGGTAGCCGCATCGAGTACGCCGGCGAAGGTCAGGCGGTCGAAGAAGCCGCGCACCCGCTCGATAGGCAGCAGCATCAGGTCATGGATCGACAGGCCGTCGAGCAGGTTCAGCAGCTCGTCCGACCAGTTCGCGTGCACGGGCTTGAAGCGCTTGTAGCGGCCGTCGTCCGGCGGCAGGACCGCATCGGCTTCCTCGCGTGTGCCGGTGCGCCACAGCAAGGCATCGGGCTTCAGGCGCGAGCCGTGGCAGGTGGGGCAGGGCGTGTAGCTGCGGTACTTGGACAACAGCACGCGCACATGCATCTTGTACGACTTGGTCTCCAGCCAGGCGAAAAAGCGCTGTACGCCATACCACTGGGTTTTCCAGGCCTGGCTGCCGCCCTTGAAGTCCGGATCGCCATGCAGCACCCAGTCGCGTTGCGCCGGCGTAAGGCTCTTCCAGGGGACGGACAAGGGCACGCCCGCCTTCGGGGCGTACTTCTGCAGGTCGTCCTGGCATTCCTTGTAGCTGGCGGTCTGCCATGGCTTGATGGCGCCTTCCAGCAGGGTCTTGTTCTCGTCCGGCACCACCAGGCCGAAGTCGATGCCGATCACGCGGCCGAAGCCGCGGCAGGCCTCGCAGGCGCCCAGCGGCGAATTGAAGGAGAAGGAGCTGGGCAACGGATCGGTGTACTCGATGTCGCAGTCGGCGCAATGCAGCCGGTCGCTGTATTTCCAGACCACCGCATCGTTGCCGTCGTCGTCCAGTACGTGCACGGACAGGTGTCCCGCGCCCATGCGCAACGCCGTATCCAGCGCTTCCATCGCGCGGTCGCGCTCCACGGTGGAAAAGCGAAAGCGGTCCTGCACCACATGGAGCACGCGCAGCGCTTCGGAGCCGTGCGGGGCGATGGTCCTGGCGGCCTTGCCTGCCTTGTGAGGCTTGTCCGCCTGCCCGCCCGCATCGGCCCGCGCGCCGGCGCTATCGGCCGGGGCGGCCTCGCCGTGCACGCGCGTATAGCCTTGCTGCTCCAGGAAACCGCGCACTTCCTCTTCGCTGAAGTTCGCCGGAACCTTGATCGGGAACGTCACCACCAGGCGGCGGTCGCCCGCTTCGACGGCGCGCGTGGATAGCGAACGGTAAACCGATTCGGCCGTGTCCCGCCGCACGGGCAGCCCGCAGCCGCGGCAATACAGCCGCGCGCCGCGCGCGAACAGCAGCTTGAGGTGATCGTTCAGTTCGGTCATGGTGCCGACGGTGCTGCGCGAGCTGCGCACCGGATTGGTCTGGTCGATCGCGATCGCGGGCAGGATGCCTTCGATGCGGTCGACCTGCGGCTTGTCCATGCGGTCCAGGAACTGGCGCGCGTAGGGCGAGAAGGTCTCGACGTAGCGCCGTTGTCCCTCTGCATACAAGGTGTCGAAAGCCAGGGAACTTTTGCCCGAGCCCGAGACGCCGGTGACGACGACCAGTTCGCCGGTGGCGAAGGATACGTCCAGGTTTTTAAGGTTGTTCTGGCGAGCGCCAACAATGCGGATTTCGGATGTCATGCCGTAATCGTAGCCTGACCCATGATCCGTGCCGGGCGAGCCCGCGCGCCGGGTAGGGATACGCAAGCTGTGGGATAATCCGCCTATATTGTGGAAAGCCGTCCACAATATGGGCAGCCGTCCCCGTGTCGCGCTGTCGCCGGACCGGAACCTTCGTGGCCAGCGTCCTTCGGGAACCGCTTCCTTGCAGAACAGCTTTATGGACAGTTTGACCCAGGTGGCGGGGACGGCCGCATTCTCGAAGTTCATGACCGTGCTGCAGGCGGTGGCGGATGCGCCGGCGCCGCCCGGCATGCCGCAGCTGGTGCGCGCCAGCGGCTACCCCCGCGCCACGGTCTATCGCATCGTCGCCGCCCTGCTGCAACAGGGTCTGATCGTCGAAACGACGGCGTCCGGCGCCGGCACGCGCTACGGCCTCGGGCCGCGCCTGCTGCTGCTGGCGAACCGGGCGTGGTCGCAGCTGGACCTGCGCGCCGCGCTGGCGGACGACCTGCTGGCGCTGCGTGAGGAGACCGGCGAAACCGTGCACCTGGCGGTTCCTGCGGGCCATGAAATGATCTACATCGACAAGCTGGAAGGCCAGGGCCCCGTGCGCATGGCGTCGCGCGTGGGGGGCCGGCTCGCGCTGCATTGCACGGCGGCCGGAAAGGCCTACCTGGCGGCCCTGCCGGCCGCCGAGGCGGCCGCCGCCGTCGAGTCGCTGGCGCTGGTGGGCCGCATGCCGAACACCATCACGCAGCCGGCCGCCTTGCACGCCGACATGGCGCGCATCCGCCAACGTGGCTACGCCGTCGATGACGAAGAGAACGAGCGCGGCATTGTCTGCTATGGAGTGGCGATCGTCGGGCAGCGCGATCGGCCGCTGGCCTGCGTCAGCGTCAGCACGCTGCAGTTCCGCCAGAACGGTACGCCGCCATCGCGCTATATCGCCCCGCTGATGCGGCTGCGCGATGCCGCCCACGCCAAATTCAGCGCCTGGCCGGCGTCCGCCGGCGGCGCTTTTTTCCGAGAGGACACATGAATACGACAACCGCCCCGCAGGACGCCCGCGCCGCCAAGCGCCAGACTTTGATGGCCGCCCGCGTCATTCCGGTGCTGCGTTATGGCGACGCCGCCACGGCGGCCTACGCCGCCGAGGTTGCCGTCGCCGCCGGCTGCACGACGCTGGAGCTGACGTGGACCATTCCCGGCGTGCTGGACCTGGTCAAGGCCCTGCGCGACAAGCACGGCGACGCGCTGTTGCTGGGCCTGGGCACGGTACTGACCGAAGCGCAGGCGCACGATGCGCTGCGGGCCGGCGTGGACTTCCTGGTGTCCCCGGGCCTGGTGCCGGAAATGGTGCCGCTGGCGCATGCCGCGTCGGCCCTGTGCCTGCCCGGCGCCTTTACCCCCTCCGAAGTGATCCAGGCGCGTCGCGCCGGCGCGGACATGGTCAAGATCTTTCCCGCCGAGACGGGTGGGCCGCGCCATCTGGCCGCGCTGAAGTCGGTCTTCCCGGATACCGCGTTCTGCCCCACCGGCGGCGTCACGGAGAAGAACATGGGCGACTATTTCAAGGCCGGTGCGGCGATCGTCGGCATCGGCAGCAATCTATACGACAAGGACGCCTTCGCGGCGCGCGACACGGCGGCCCTGGTGGCGCAGATCATCCGCACCCGCGAGGCCGCCCATGCGTGACTACGATATCGTCGCGCTGGGCGAACCCATGATGGAGTTCAACCAGACGCGGGCGGGCCAGCCGGAGTACCTCCAGGGGTATGGGGGCGATACGTCCAACGCCGTCATCGCGGCGGCCCGCCAGGGCGCGCGCTGCGCCTACCTGACCCGCGTGGGCGCGGATGCCTTCGGTGAACAACTGCTGCAGCTGTGGCGCACCGAAAACGTCGACACGGCCGGCGTGGTCGTCGATGCCCAGGCGCATACCGGCCTCTATTTCGTGCAGCACGGCCCCCAGGGGCATGTGTTCAGCTATATGCGGCGCGATTCCGCGGCCAGCCGTATGCAGCCGGACGACCTGCGCCATGGGCTGGTGGAGCGAGCGGTGTTCCTCCATGTGTCGGGCATCAGCCTGGCCATCAGCGCCAGCGCGTGCGACACCGTGTTCGCGGCGATCGGCCGCGCGCGCGCGGCCGGTACCCACGTCTGCCTGGATTCGAATCTGCGGCTGCGCCTATGGCCGGTTGACCGCGCGCGCGCCATCCTGTGCGAAGCCATGCGGCTGAGCGACGTCTTCCTGCCCAGCATGGACGATATGCAGCACCTGACCGGGCATACCGACCCGGTCGCCACCCTGGACTGGATACGCGACGCCGGCGCGACCGGCGTCGTGGTGCTCAAGCTGGGCCGCGAGGGGGCCATCCTGGACGACGGCCAGGACCGCCACATGGTGCCCGGCCTGAGAGTCGATGCCGTGGACGCGACCGGCGCCGGGGACTGCTTCGCCGGCAATCTGCTGGCGCGCCGCGCGCGGGGGGATGAATGGCGGCGCGCCGTCGTCCATGCCAACGCGGCGGCTGCGTTGTCCACACGGGGTTTCGGCGCGGTGCAGCCGCTGCCTACCGCGGGCGAGGTGGCGGCTTTCCTTGACGCCGGCGGGAATCCCTGAAACGGGGTAGAATGCCGGGTTTTCCTTATTCGCCGCGACCGGGGTATCCGCCGCGTGCAACCTCGACTGGAGATCCATCATGGCTGAACGCAAACGCGTGCGTCGCAACACCCTGGAACGCCGTTGCCTGGGCAAGGCTTTCAAGCGCCTCTTCGTGAAATCGCCGAAGGGCGTGTTCAAGATGCTGGAAAAGATCAAGCGCGCCTGATCGCCTGATCGGGCAAGGCCCCGACGCATCGGGCCAACCCCGCGTGCCATACGCGCGCCGATCCCGCTGGGGATCAGCCGCGACCAGACCGCCGCTCGCCGGCGGTTTTGTTTTTGGTACGACCCACGCCGGCGTTATTCATCGCCGTTCGCCGGCGCCAGCTTGGGAACGATGAAGTCCATGAAGGCGCGCGTCTTGGCCGGCAGGATGCGGGATGGAAAAATGGCGTAGACGGGCAGCGGCGCGGCGGACCATTCCGGCAAGACCCGTTGCAGTCGATGATCGCGCGAGATCCGGCCGCGTGTCGCGGCGTACACGGGCAGGGGCGCGATGCCCAGTCCCATGCTGGCGAAATCGCTCAACAGGCCCATGTTGTTGGCGACGATGCGGCCGCTCACGGTGATGCGCTGCACCTCGCCATCGCGGCTCAGCTCCCAGGTGGATCCGACCTCGTCGGAAAACCCGCGCAGGCATTCATGCTTGCCCAGGTCCATGGGGATGACGGGCTCGCCGTGCTTGTCCAGGTATTCCTGCGACGCATAAAGGTGCCGCGTCAGCATGAGCAGCTGGCGCACTTCCATGCCGTCCGTCATGGTCGGCTCGCCCAGGCGCAGCATGACGTCGAAGGGGGCGGCGTGCGGGTCGGCGGAGCGCAGGCTCAAGTCCAGCTCGCATTCGATTTCCGGATATTCGTCGGTGAAGGCCTGCAGGGATTCCGGCAGCAGCAGCGTCGCCAGGCTGGTGGGCAGGCTGATCATCAACCGTCCCTGTGGCCGCGCCGACAGCGAAAACAGTTGCTCGTGGGCAAAGCGCGCCTCGTCGACCAGGCCCTGGCAGCGCTCGAAGTACTGGGATCCCGCTTCGGTCAGGTCCAGGCGGCGGGTGTTGCGGTTCAATAGCCGCATTCCCACCGCGCGCTCCAGTTCGCTGATGCGGCGCGATAAGGTGGACGTCGGGATACTCAGCGCGCGCGCGGCCACGCTGAAACTCTTGCGGCGGGCGACCTCGACAAAAAGCGCGATGTCGTTCAGTTGAACAGTGGCGGCGTCCATGCGCGATCCGGAAGAATGGCGGGATTTTACTTCGGCGGCGTGGACATCATTCCACCGTCCCCAGATACGCTTCGAGTACTGCGGGGTGTCGTTGGATCGCCGCGGGCGTGCCTTCCGCGATCTTCTCGCCGAAGTCCATCACGATGACATGGTCGGCCAGGTCCATGACGAATTCCATGTCGTGTTCGACCACGAGGATGGCCAGGCCCTCGGCCCGGAGTCTCCTCAGCAGGGCGGCGAGTTCGCGCTTCTCCTGCAAGCGCAGCCCGGCCGCCGGCTCGTCCAGCAGCAGCAGGCAGGGGTCGGCGGCCAGGGCGCGCGCCACTTCCAGGATGCGCTGCCGTCCCAGGGGCAATGTGCCGGCTTCGTCATGCATGTGGGCGCCCAGGCCGACGCGCTCCACCTGGCGCGCGGCCTCGGCCAGCAGGCGCGCCTCCTCCCGGCGGTCGGCGCGCCACGCGGCGGCGCAGACACCATGCGTTCCGCGCAGATGGGCGCCCAGCGCCGCGTTGTCGAGGACGCTCATGCGCGCCAGCAGGCGCACATGCTGGAAGGTCCGGCTCATGCCCAGCGCGGCGATATGGCGCGCTTCGCGTCCGGCCACCGGTTCGCCCAGGAACAGAATGGATCCCGAAGTCGGCGCGTCGATGCCGGACAGCAGGTTGAACAGGGTGCTCTTGCCCGCGCCATTCGGGCCGATCACCGCCACGATGCTTCCCGCCTCGACGGCCACGTCGATGCCGCTGTTGGCCACCAGCCCGCCGAAGCGCCGGGTCAGGCCGCAGGCTTCCAGTACCACGTCGCCACGCGGTGGCAGCGGTCGCCGCGGCAGCGGTTCGGCGGACATATTGAGCGGCCGGGGCTCGCGCTTGATCGGCGCCCAACGCGCGATGACCGGCCACAGGCCGCTGCGCGCGCGATGCAGCAGCAGCACCATCCCGAAGCCGAAGACGATGATCTCGAAATTGCCGTTCTCGCCCAGCAGCCGCGGCAGCCAGTCTTGCAGCCCCTGTTTGGCCAGCGTGAAGATGCCCGCGCCGGCCAGCGCCCCCCATACCTGGCCGGCGCCGCCGACGACCGTCATGAACAGGTACTCGATTCCCATCTGCAGGCCGAAGGGTGTCGGATTGACGAAGCGCTGCATGTGCGCGTACAGCCAGCCCGACGCGCAGGCCTGCAGGGCGGCAATCAGGAAAATGGCCGTGCGGGTGCGCGTGGTGTCCACGCCCATGGCTTCCGCCATGATGCGGCCGCCGCGCAGGGCGCGCATCGCCCGGCCCTGGCGCGAGTCCAGCAGGTTGCGCGTATTCCAGACCGCGAGCAGCAGGAATAGCCAGATCAGGAAGTAGGTGCCGCGCACCCCCAACGCCCAACCCGCGATGCGCACGGGCGGGATGTCGCCGATGCCGCTGTAGCCGCCGAGTCCGGGCAGCGCGCCGAACAGGAAGTAAAGGCTCAGCCCCCAGGCAATCGTCCCCAGGGGCAGGAAATGCCCCGACAGCCGCAAGGTAATGGCGCCTATCGCGCGCGCCAGCACCCATGCCAAGGCCAGGCCCGCGATCAGCGCCAGCCACGGCGAGCCGCCCAGCCATGCCAGCCAGCCCGGTAGCGTATCGGCGCGCGCGGTCAGTACGGCGGTGGTGTAGGCGCCCACGCCCACGAAGGCAGCCTGTCCGAAACTGGTGAGGCCCGCGATGCCGGTCAGGAGCACCAGTCCCAGGGCAACCAGGGCGTACAGGCCGATGGACTGCAACAGGCTGATGTAGAAAGGAGGCAGCAGCCAGGGCGCCGCGGCCAGCGCGGCAAGGAAGACCGCCAGCGCATGTCGGCGCGTCATTCCTCTTCCTCCTCGATTCCGTGGGTGCGCAGCGATCGCCACACCAGGAAGGGGATGATCAGCGTGAAGACCACGATCTCCTTGTAGGCGCTGGCCCAGAACGCTGAAAACGATTCCACCAGGCCCACCGCGACAGCGCCGGCGACCGCCAGCGGATAGCTGGCCAGCCCCCCGACGATGGCGGCCACGAAGCCCTTCAGGCTGATGAGGAAGCCGGAGTCGTAGTACAGCGTCGTGGCAGGACCGACCAGGATCCCCGAACCCGCGCCGATGGCGGCGGCGAGAAAAAACACCGTTCGCCCGGCAAAGGCCGGCGATATCCCCACCAACCGCGCGCCGGCGCGATTGTCTGCAGCGGCGCGCAGCGCTTTGCCGTACAGCGTGCGGCCGAAGAAGCGGTACAGGGCCAGCATCAGCAAACCCGCCACCGCGACGATCCACAGGTTCTGGGCCGCCAGGTTCAGCGGGCCCCAGGCCAGGCGCGCATCGTCGATCGGTGCGCTGCGCGCGCCTTCGGGACCGAAGGCGAGCAGGCCCAGCCCGACCAGGGCCAGGTGCACCGCGATGGACACGATCAGCAGGACCAGCGTCGATGCCTCCGCGGCCGGCTGGTAGAACAGGCGATAGAGCTGGGGACCCAGGGGCGCGACGATGGCCAAGGTGAGCGCGGCTTGCGACCACATGGGCAAGCTGGCCAGGGGCAGCCCATGCAGCAGGGCGGCGAGGACAAAGGGATAGGCGGTCCGTGCCGCCAGTCCCCATGATGGGTGCCGGCCTGTACCGGCGGCCTGGGCCGGCGCGCCGGGGGCGGGAGGCGCCCGGGAGACCCGTGTCCAGCGCCGGCCGGTCGTCTCGGCGAGGGCCTCGGCCACCGCGAAGGCCGCCACCAGCCACACCAGCGAAGGCGCGCGGCCGGCCTGCAGGGCGGCCATGCATAACGCGCCATAGACCACGAATTCCCCCTGGGGGATAAGCAGCACGCGGGTCACCGAAAAGACCAGCAGGATGCACAAGGCGAGCAAGGCATAGATGGCGCCGTTGGCCATTCCATCCTGGCCCAGGATCAGGGCGATCTGTGCGTTCATGCGGGCTGGTTCCTCGGCGCGGCGCGGGCGTTCTTGCGGCAGGGTCGGGTCGCAGGCGCTATTTCGCAAGCGTCCAGGCGCCGTCCTTCACGGTGATCAATTCCCGCCCGCGTTCGTCGAATCCGCTGTGGTCGGCCGGCGTCATGTTGTAGACGCCCTGCGTACCCACCAGCTCGTGCGTCTGCTCCAGGGCATCGCGCAGCGCCCGGCGGAAATCCGAAGTACCAGGCTTGCCGGCTTTTTCCGCCAGCGGCACGGCGCGCTCCAGCAGCAGGCCGGCGTCGTAGACGTTGGCGCCGAAGGTCGCGGGCGCCGTGCCATACCGCTTGCTGTAGGCGTCGATATACGCCGCCGCTACCTTCTTGGAGGGATTGCTGTCCGGTATCTCCGGCAGTACCAGCATGAGACTGGCGGCGAGGATGGTGCCTTCCACCTTCTTTCCACCCAGTTTCAGGAAGTCGGGCAGGGCGGCGCCATGCGTCTGGTAGAACTTGCCTTTGTAGCCCAGGTCGAACAGGGTGGTCTCGGGCAGCACGCTGGCGCCCCCCGGCGCGGCCACCAGGACGGCATCCGGCGCTGCCGCCAGCAGCTTCAGCGCCTGGCCCGTGACCGAACTGTCGGTGCGCAGGTACCGCTCGCTGGCGACGATGTCGATGCGTTGCTGCGCGGCCAGCGCGCTGAATACCTTGTACCAGTTCTCGCCGTACGGGTCGTTCAGGCCGATGAAGCCGACGCGCTTGATGCCCGTGCGGATCATGTGTTCGACCAGGGCCTTGGCGATGATGTCGTCGTTCTGGGTGGTCTTGAACACCCACTTGCGCTGGTTGTCCATGGGCAGCACGGCCGCCGCGCTTCCCACCGGCGCCAGCAGCGGCACGCCCGCTTCCGCGACGAAGGGCAGGATGGCCAGCGTATTGGGCGACCCGGGCGGTCCGATGATCGCGTCCACGCGGTCTTCGTTGATGAGCTTGCGTACCGCGGTGACGGACTGCGTGGTGTCGCTGGCGTCGTCGAGGACGATGTACTGCACCGTCAGGTCGCCGATTCTGGTCGGCAGCAGCGGCACGCTGTTCTTCTGCGGAATGCCGACCAGCGCGGTCGGGCCCGTGGACGAGGTGACGACACCGATCTTCAATTGGGCAAGCGCCGGTAACGCAAGGCCCAGGGCCAGCGCCGCGAGCGCGGCGCGCAGGATTCTGAACGGCATGGGGGAACTCCAGGGCGTGAACGAAATGCCCGCTATTGAACCACGCAGCCTGCTGCCCCGCGGGTGTGCCGACCGGCTGTTTCGTGCCTTGGATGAATCCGGAGCGTGCCGTCGCATGACGGAGATGTGCCGCGTCCATCCGCGGCCGGACGCGCTCAGTGGCGCGGCATCACTATCCGCGCGTGCCCGTTGTGCTCGTCGTCGTCCTGGTCGTCGTCGTCGTCATCCTCGTCGTCTTCCAGCAGCAGCAGGTTGTCTTCCGACAAGGCAAAGGGCAGGACATCGGCCAAGGTATCGGACCACGCGGATTCTTCGCCATCCTGGTCCAGCTTCACGAAATGCTCGCCTTCCGCCAGGGTGATCTGGATCGCCCAAAGATAAAGGCAGTCGTAGGCGTCTTCGTCGGTCCCGGTCAGGCCGCCGCGGTTGCCCAACAGGCGCGCATCCGGGCCGCCCAGCTGCACGCGCACCGGCTCGTGCTCGTTATCGCCGTCCAAGGCGTCTTCGTCCAGCGGGATGCCGAAGGTGACCCACTCGAGTCCGTCTTCGGCGGTGCCTACTTCGGCCAGGACCGGCTTGCCCAAATAGGCGCTGAGCGCATCGGCGGTCTTGGCCAGCATATCGAGCTCGGCCGCCTGGAAGCGGGATATGGAATCGGGGGGGGTGGCTGAAGCGGACATGGGCGTTCCTACGGCAACGACGTCACGTCATGGCTGACGCACGCCGGAAAGCTGTAAGAATATCGAAAGACAGGGCAAAGGAGAATCGGCCTGAGGGGCGTCCCTCGTTTTTATTCCTTGTCGGCTGATGGCACGCAGCGCTGCTGCCATCCCCATGCCGCGCGCCACGCCCTACAATCGCCCTTCGACACACACTTTCGAATGACCCATGGCCCAATACGTTTACACCATGCATCGCGTCGGCAAGATCGTGCCGCCCAAGCGGCAGATCCTGCGCGATATATCGCTTTCGTTCTTTCCCGGCGCCAAGATCGGCGTGCTCGGCCTGAACGGATCGGGCAAGTCGACGCTGCTGAAAATCATGGCCGGCATCGACAAGGACATCGAAGGGGAAGCCATCCCCATGCCGAGCCTGAATATCGGCTACCTGCCGCAGGAACCGCAACTCGACCCCGAGCACACGGTGCGGCAGGCGGTAGAGGAAGGCCTGGGCGCCGTATTCACGGCGCGCAAGCGCCTGGACGAGGTCTATGCCGCCTACGCGGAGCCGGACGCGGACTTCGACAAGCTGGCCGCGGAGCAGGCCGAGCTCGAGGCCATCATCGCGGCGGCCGCGACCAGCGGCGCCGACGATATCGAGCATCAGATGGAAATCGCCGCGGATGCGCTGCGCCTGCCGCCATGGGATGCCACCGTCGGCAACCTTTCGGGCGGTGAAAAGCGCCGTGTCGCGTTGTGCCGCCTGCTGCTGTCCAAGCCGGACATGCTGCTGCTGGACGAGCCGACCAACCACCTGGATGCCGAAAGCGTCGAATGGCTGGAGCAGTTCCTGCAGAAATTCCCCGGCACCGTGGTCGGCGTGACCCACGACCGCTATTTTCTCGACAACGCCGCCGAGTGGATCCTGGAACTGGACCGCGGCCATGGGATTCCATGGAAGGGCAACTACAGTTCCTGGCTCGAACAGAAGGACGCACGCCTGAAGCAGGAAGAGGCCTCGGAGTCCGCGCGCCAGAAGACGATCAAGAAGGAATTGGAATGGGTCCGGCAGAACCCCAAGGGACGCCAGGCCAAGGCCAAGGCACGTCTGGCGCGGTTCGAGGAACTGTCTTCCTATGAATACCAGAAGCGCAACGAAACCCAGGAAATCTTCATTCCCGTGGGCGAGCGGCTTGGTAACGAAGTCATCGAGTTCAACAACGTCAGCAAGGCCTATGGCGACCGCCTGTTGATCGACAACCTCAGCTTCAAGGTCCCGCCGGGCGCTATCGTGGGCATCATCGGCCCGAACGGCGCCGGCAAGTCGACGCTGTTCCGCATGATCGCCGGCCGCGAACAGCCCGATTCGGGCACGGTCACGCTGGGCCAGACCGTCAAGCTGGCGTTCGTGGACCAATCGCGCGATTCACTGGCCGACGGCAAGACGGTCTTCGACGCCGTGGCGGACGGCGCCGATGTACTTACCGTGGGCAAGTTCGAGATGTCGTCGCGCGCCTACCTTGGACGCTTCAACTTCAAGGGCGGCGACCAGAACAAAATCGTCGGCCAGCTCTCCGGGGGCGAGCGCGGCCGCCTGCATCTGGCCAAGACGCTGATCGCCGGCGGCAATGTGCTGCTGCTGGATGAACCGTCCAATGACCTCGACGTGGAAACGCTGCGTGCGCTGGAAGATGCGTTGCTCGAATTCCCCGGATGCGTGATGGTGATCAGCCACGATCGCTGGTTCCTGGACCGCATCGCGACCCATATCCTGGCGTTCGAAGGCGAGTCCCAGGTGGTGTTCTTCGACGGCAACTACCAGGAGTACGAAGCCGACAAGCGGCACCGCCTGGGCGAGGAAGCCGCCAAGCCCAAGCGCTTGCGCTACAAGGCCTTGAAATAGCGGGCGCCGGGCTGGCCCAGGCATATCGGCCAGCCCGTCGTTCGCGTACCGGAGTATCCATGTCGACGTACCACGCTGCCGACGCCACCCTGCTTATCGTCGATATGCAGGCTCGCCTGATGCCGGCCATCCACGACGGCCCCGCCGTGCTGGCGGCGGCCGCCAGGCTTTCGGCCGGCGCGCGGCTGCTGGAGGTGCCGGTGGTGGCGACGGAGCATCACCGCGCCGCGCTCGGGGCCACGGTGGATGACGTCGCGCGCCACGTGCGCGCGGTGTTTTCCAAGATGCACTTTTCCGCGGCGGCGGAAGCCGGGTTCGAAAGCTGGCTGCCCAATGCGCGCGACACGATTTTCGTGGCCGGTTGCGAAACGCATATCTGCGTGCTGCAGACTGCGCTGGGCTTGAAGCAGCTTCATCGTCGCGTCGCCCTGGTGGCCGACGCCTGCGGCTCGCGGCGCCGGGAAGATCGCGAACTGGCCTTGCAGCGCGCCCGCGCGCACGGGATCGATGTGGTGACGACTGAAATGGTCTTGTTCGAATGGCTGGGGACTTGCGAGCATCCGGCCTTCCGCGAGGTGTTACGTCTGGTCAAATAGCAGCGCGCCGTTGCAACAGGTCAAGGCGATTGTGCAATTTGCGGAACTGCTTTGACACAACTGCTGGGCATTCCTCACACCCCCCGGGCGCGCCGTTTGCGAAGCTGATCCTGTCGTTGATGACGGCATCGCCGGAGACATCTGATGGCCGCCCGGGCGGTAAACCCGAGTTCCTGCGGTGTCTTCGATGTCTGGAGGAAAGGATCATGAAAATCACATCCATTACGAAGCTTTGTGCGGTAAGCCTGCTGGCCCTGTCGGCGGCCGGCTGCTCCACCTGGGACGGCATGAGCCATCGGCAGAAGGCCACGGTAACCGGGGCCGGTGTCGGCGGCGTGGCCGGCGCGGTCATCACCAATGGCGGGGTGCTGGGCACGGTCGGAGGCGCCGCCATCGGCGGTGTCATCGGCAACCAGGTCGGCAAGTAGCCACGCGGCCGTCGGTAGCGCCCAGGCCGGGCCTGGCCCGGCGTGTACCGGCGGCGTCCCAACGAAAAGCCCGCCTGGCGCGAATGCGCCGGGCGGGCTTCTTCATGGCGGCGCCGCCTCAGGGCTGCGGCATTTCGATCTTGACTTCCAGGATCTCCAGCGTGTCCTGGCGTTCCAGGTGCACCTTGATGTCGTCCGGATTGATCTTCACGTATTTCGAAATGACGGCGATCAGCTCCTGCTGCAGTTGCGGCAGGTAATCGGGCGATCCGTCGCGTCCCGAACGTTCATGCGCCAGAATGATCTGCAAGCGCTCCTTTGCGACGCTGGCGGAGGATTTCTTCTGACCGAGTAGAAAGGACAAAAGCGACATCGGTTACTTGCCTCCGAATATGCGTTTCAGGAATCCGGGGCGCGCATAATCGGTGAAACGGAGCGACCGTTCCTCGCCCAGATAACGGGCCACGACATCCTTGTAGGCTTCCGACACGTCGGTGTTGTTCAAGTGGATGGCCGGCAGACCCTGGTTGGAGGCCTGCAGCACCGATTCCGACTCCGGAATCACGCCGATCAGCTTGATGCGCAGGATGTCTTCGATATCCGTCAGCGACAGCATTTCGCCGTCCGACACGCGTTTGGGGTTGTAGCGGGTCAGCAGCAGGTATTCCTTGACGGGCTCGTCGCCTTGCACGGCACGGCGTGACTTGGCGGCCAGGATGCCGAGGATGCGATCGGAATCCCGTACCGACGAGACTTCCGGATTCGTGACCACCAGCGCGTCGTCGGCGAAGTATGCCGCCATCAGCGCACCGGTTTCGATACCGGCCGGCGAATCGCAGATGATGTACTCGAACCCCATTTCCTTGAGTTCCTCCATCACCTTGCCGACGCCTTCCTGCGTCAGCGCGTCCTTGTCGCGGGTCTGGGACGCAGGCAGGACGAACAGGTTCTGGAGCTGCTTGTCCTTGATGAGGGCCTGGTTCAGCGTAGCTTCACCCTGGATCACGTTCACGAAGTCGTATACCACCCGGCGTTCGCAACCCATGATCAGGTCCAGATTGCGCAAGCCGACGTCGAAGTCGATTACGGCGGTCTTGTGCCCGCGCATCGCGAGGCCCGAAGAGAAACTGGCGCTGGTGGTCGTCTTGCCCACCCCGCCTTTGCCGGAAGTGACCACAACAATACGCGTCATGTCTATAGAACCCTTATGTCCTGGATAAATCGCAGTATCGTAAAGCAAAACACAGGGTTTAGCGTTTCTTCAACTGCGGCGGCAACCGTTGGTCACCAATCGCGCGGCGCGCGGCCGTCATGCCTTCAGTGCTTCGATACGTAATGTGTCGCCATCCAGGCGCACCAGCGCCGGTTGGCCGTGCAGCGTCGCATCGAGCTTGTCTTCGACTACGCGATATACCCCGGCGACAGCCAATAATTCGGCGTCCAGGTGGGTCGTGAAAATGCGCGCCGAAGTATCGCCGCGTGCGCCGGCCATGGCCTTGCCGCGCAGCGGTCCATAGACATGGACGTTGCCGTCCGCGATGACTTCCGCGCCGGGACTGACCATGCCGATGACGACCAGGTCACTGTGGCGCGCGTACACGCGTTGCCCGGATCGCAAAGGACGGCTGATTACCAGCGCGGACGACGATTGCGGATCGCCCGGGGTGGGCGTGGGAGCCGAAGTGGTGGCGCGCGCAGCCCTGGCCGGCAGCGGTTCCCGGCTTGTGGCGGGAGTGGCCGGGCGCGCGGCGCCAGCGCTGGAGGCGTCCGCGTCGGGCGCACCTTCGCCGGGGGCGGCATGCGCGGCGTCCGGCTTGCCGCCATCATTTGACGCGGGATTCGGCGCGGCATGCCCCGCTTCGGCCTGGACATCCTTCCCGGGGGCCTGTTCGGCGGCCGTGGCGCTGGCGGGATCCACATCCACGGCATCCGCGCTTTTGTCCTGGGACGCCGGGGCGTCCGGCGCCGGCGCCGTCGTCAGTGCGGCCGCGCGCTGCGTGGGCAGGGGTGGCGGCGTCGTGGCGGTGTCCACCGCGGCGGGACGCACCGGAGGCGTCGACAGTTCGACCGGGGTCAGCCCGGCCGCCTGCGCCGCGCGCAGGTTGTCGCCTTCCGCGACGACGCCTATGGGCGGCAGGTTGTGGCCGCGCAGGGCATGCAGCAGCGCCGTCCAGTCCACGGGCCCATCGACGCGGCTGGCGTCGATGACTACGGGCTCGTTCTCGAAGAAACTGCCCGCATCGGCCATGCGCTTGTCCAGCGCGGCGGCGAGCCGCTCGATTTCGGCGCTGTGCAGCACGACGCGCACGGCATAGAGCGTGGCGCTCTTGAAGTCCAGGGCGAGGGATTCGGTGTTCATGTCGGTAGGAAAGGCCCGGAGCGCTGCCCCGGTTGCGGAATGTCGGGCATGATAACCGAGCACGCTCGCGTCAGTAAGGAAGCAGGACGCTGTCAGCGCGCTCTTGGACGCCGCCCGGTCCCTCCTGGCGCCGCGCGCGGCTCGGCCCCGGCGGCGCACGGCCGTGCAGGCACAGGCCTTGCCCCTGCGAACGGCTGTATTGCGAGCCGATCCCACGAGCCCATAAGGAGCGCCCATGTCGAACGACACCACGCCGAAACGTCCCGCCGGGTTGAGCGGCCAGGAAGAGGAGGACCTGCGCGCGCTGGAAAAGGGCTATGACCCCGACGGCGGCGCCTTGCCCGATCCCGACCATTCGGACGATCCGACCCGCAAGCCGGGCGACGATTCCGCCACTGGGCAAGGCCGCAAACCCGCCGAAGGCGCGCAAGCGGGCGGGTCCTCGCCCGCGCGGGGCAAGCCCCTGGCCGACGCCGAGCGACGGGGGCTGGTGCCGTCCGGAGATGCCGCGACGCCGCCCATGGACCGCCCCGACGACAGTGCGCCGGGCGCGGTCGACCTGGATCCGGATCCCGGGCGCCGGCGCCCGTGATGGGCGCCGCACGCGCCCGCGAAGCGGAGCGCGGCCCTCGACCGGTCAGGGCTGCGTCCAGGAATCCTTCAGCGTGACGACCCGGTTGATGATCGGCCGCTCGGCGGTCGACGTCGCGCTATCCAGGATGAAGTAGCCCAGGCGTTCGAACTGCCACGCAACGCCCGGCTCCAGCGCGGTGCCCGGTTCGAGCCAGGCCTGGACCGTCTTGCGCGAATCGGGATTCAGCGCGGCGATGAAGTCCTTCTCGCCCGCGTCCGGATGCGGGTCCGCGAAGAGCCGGTCGTACAGATGTATGGTGACGCCCAGCGCGTGCGCGGCGCTGACCCAGGTAATCGTGCCCTTGACCTTCACGGCGTCCGCGCCCGGCGTGCCGCTGCGCGTCTCCGGCAGGTACTCGGCATGCACTTCCACGACATTGCCCTGGTCGTCCTTGACGCAGCCGGTGCAGCGCACGACATAGCCGTATTTCAGCCTGACCGTATTGCCGGGGAACAGCCGGAAATACTTCTTCGGCGGATCTTCGCGGAAGTCGTCCCGTTCGATCCATAGCGTGCGCGAAAAGGGGAATTCGCGCTGCCCCTGCGCCGCATCGTGCGGGTTGCGCGGCGCGCTGCACATTTCGACGCGATCTTCCGGATAGTTCGTGATGACCAGTTTCAGCGGCTGAAGCACCGCGACGGACCGTGGCGCGATCGGATCCAGTTCGTCACGCACCGCCGCTTCCAGCAGGCTGTAGTCGATGCGCGAATCGGACTTCGATACGCCGGTACGATCGCAGAACAGGCGGATGGCCGATGCCGGATAGCCGCGCCGGCGCATGCCGAACAGCGTGGGCATGCGTGGGTCGTCCCAGCCGTCGACGTGGCCGTCGCGCACCAGTTGCAGCAGCTTGCGCTTGCTGGTGACGACATAGGTCAGGTTCAGCCGGGCGAACTCGTATTGGTGCGGCAGCGGCTGCGCCAGCATGCCCAGTTCGGCCAGGCGCGCCAGCGTCCAGTCGTAGAAGGGCCGCTGGTCTTCGAATTCCAGCGTGCAGATGCTGTGCGTGATGCCTTCGAGCGCGTCTTCGATGGGGTGCGCCCAGGTGTACATGGGGTAGATGCACCACTTGTCGCCCGTGCGGTGATGCGTGGCGTGGCGAACGCGGTATATGACCGGATCGCGCAGGTTGATATTGGGCGAGGCCATGTCGATGCGCGCGCGCAGCACCAGGCTGCCATCCGGGTGGCGGCCATCGCGCATTTCGGCCAGCAGGTCCAGCGATTCCTGCGCCGGCCGGTCGCGCCACGGCGAATCCTTGCCGGGTTCGGTCAGCGTGCCGCGATTGGCGCGGATCTCCTCGGCGGACTGCTGGTCGACATAGGCGTATCCCGCGCGGATCAAGGCCTGCGCGAAGGTATACATGTAATCGAAATAGTCGCTCGCGTAATACAGCTGCTCGCGGCCATCGGATGCCTTCCAGTCGAACCCCAGCCAGCGCACGGCTTCCTCGATGGCGTCGACGTATTCCTGGTCTTCCTTCTCCGGATTCGTGTCATCGAAGCGCAAATGGCAGGTGCCGCCGTAGTCGCGCGCCAGGCCGAAGTTCAGGCAGATACTCTTGGCATGGCCGATGTGCAGGTAGCCGTTCGGTTCCGGCGGGAAGCGGGTACGGATGCGCGCCGGGTCGGGGCCGCCCTGGGTCTGGACTGTCGCCGGGCCTGGAACGCCGGCCCAGCGCTTGTCCTTGAAACGGTCGGCCTTGAGATCGGCTTCGATGATGTGCCGCAGGAAGTTGGGCGCGGCGGGAGGCGGGGAAGCGGAGGTCATGCTCGTGGGGAGGCGGCGGCAAAGCGTCAATTTTGCCACGTTCGGCCCGCGCGAGCCCGTTGGCCCGTCGGCCGGGTCCGCCACGGCGATTTTGCGTAGTCCCCGCGGCGCCGCCACGATATTGCTGAGTAGCTCTAAACTAGCGGCCATCATGAACCTCCCCCCCTTGTTCCTGGGACGGCTGCAGTTCACCGTCTGCCTGACGTTTCTGGCGCTTTTCATGGCGCTGGCGCTGGCCCTTTCCTGGCTGTTGCTCTATTTCAAGTTGCGTGCGCGGTCCAGCGGCGATGCCGGCTGGACCGCGGCCTATCGCTTCTGGGTGCGCATCTTCGCCCTGGCCTTCGTGCTGGCGCTGGCCGCCGGCGTGCCGGTGTTGCTGCAGATCGGCACCCTCTGGTCCGGGCTGATGGACAGGATAGGCAACGTGGCGGGGCCGCTGCTCGGTTTCGCCGTACTGTCCGTGTTCGCGCTCAAATCGTGCTTCCTGGGCGTCATGCTGTTCGGCCAGCGTCGCGTATCGGAAGGCGTCCACACCATAGCGGTGTTCATGGTGGCTCTGGGGCACCTGGCCAGCGCGTTCTGGGTGCTGGCGCTGGTGTCGTGGATGCAAACGCCGGATGGCGCCGTCATGGTCGACGCCCGCTACCAGGTCTACGATTGGGCGCGGGTGGTGTTCAATCCCTCGCTGGGGTGGACCCTTGCGGTCAGCGTGCTGACGGCCTTGCTGGCCACGGCTTTCATGGTCATGGGCATCACGGCGTGGCAGGCACTGCGCCGGCCGCTGAACGACGGCGAACGCCTGGGCTTTCGTGCCGCGCTCGGATTGGCCTGCGTAATGGTGGTGGCCCTGGCGCCGGTTGGCGCGGGCGCGGGCAAGATGATCGCGCACTACCAACCGGCGAAGGCCGCGGCGGCGGCCGCGTATTGGCACCAGGGGGACCCGCCGGACCTGGTCCTGGTGGGCTGGCCGGATGCGGCATCGGCCACCAATCGCGCCGCCTGGACCGTGGATGGCGCCGCGGCGCGTTGGCTCGGCCGTAACGTGGATGGCCACTTCCTGGCCCTGGAGAACTACGCCAACATGCATCCGCCGGTTGCCATCACATTCTGGTCGCTGCGTATCGTGATCCTGCTGGTGGGCTTGATGGCCATCGCCGCATGGGCGACCCTGTTCAAGCTGCGCAAGCGCGGCTTCGATCCGGCGTTCCTGCCGCGGCGCTGGCTGCGGATCCTGGCCAGCATGGCGTGTTCGGGCGGCGTGCTGGTCGTTGCCGTATGCACCTTCACCGTCGTGGGACTACAGCCTTATGCCGTCAACGCCGCCATCACGCAAACGGAAATCCTCGGTCCCGTTTCGCCGCGTGCCCTGTTCTACGGCACGCTGGGCTATGCCGCCCTGTACGCCGTGTTGCTGACCGCCTTCATGCGTATGCTTTTCCACGCGGCCCGCTACGGCGTCGTGCCCGTGCGCAAGATGACGGGAGCCGTATCTTGATCGGGGCGCTCGCCGCATCGCTGGGACTGAGTCCGGACGATCCTTCCTTCTGGATGCCGCTGGTGTTCATGGGCATGCTGTTCGTCCTGATCGTCGCCGGTACGGTGCTGGACGGCTTCGACCTGGGCGTCGGTATCCTGCTGCGCCTGGCGCCCATCGAAGAGCGCGGGCGAATGATGGCGCTGCTCAGCCCGTGGCGGGATGCGAACGAATTCTGGATGCTGCTGGGCGTAGGCCTGTTCGCGGCCGCATTCCCATTTGCCTGGGGCGTCATCCTGGGCCAGCTGTACGCGCCCTTGACGCTGATGCTCATGGGTATCGTCCTGCGCAGCGTATCCTTCGAATTCCGCCTGCGCGCACGTACCGAGGCCAAGCCGCGGTGGGTCCACGGTTTCTGGATCGGATCCTTGATGACCGCCTTCGGGCAGGGCATGGCCCTGGGCCGTATCGCAACGGGCTACCAGGACGTGGCGGGCTACTACTGGTTTTCCATGTTCGTCGGCCTGTGCGCGGTGGCGGCGTATGTGCTGCTGGGGGCGACGTGGCTCGTCATGCGCGTCGAGGGCGACCTGCAGCGCCGCGCCGTGAACTGGGCGCGGCATGCCATCCGCTGGACGGCGGCGGGTATGGTGGCGATCGCCGTCACCCTGGGCCTGGCCAACGCCGGCATCTTCTACAAATGGAGCAACCTGTCCCACCTGGGCCCGGCTGTCGCCGTATGGGTGGCGATGCTGCTGGGTTTCGTGGGAACCGAGATGGTGCTGATGCGCCTGCCGCGCCACGCCGAACGTTTCAGTTGGGTGCCTTTCGTGGGTTGCGTGGGGCTGTTCCTGCTGATGCTGGGCGGGCTGGCGTACAGCCTGTTTCCCTATCTGGTGCTGGATGACATGACGATATGGGATGGCGCCGCCGCGCTGGGCTCCATGCGCCTGGTGCTTTCGGGCGCGGTCGTGGCCGTGCCGCTGATCGTGGTCTTCAATATCCTGGCCTACCGTTCGCTTTTCGGCAAGGCCAGGCGTCCGGCGCCGATGCCCGGCGCCGACATGTCCAGCCGGAACTAGGGCCTGTTCGCGCTGGCAATCGTCCGGCACCGTGCGGGGCCCGGGCGACCCGGCAAGGCGCGCGCGATGTGGCGTACCGGACAGGGCTTCATGCCTGCAGGGGCAGGGCGACTTCCACGCTGAGCCCGCCTTCGGCGGCGCGGCCCAGCGTCAGCGTGCCGCGGTGCGCGCGCGCGATCGCGTCGGCCAGGGCCAGCCCCAGGCCCACATTCCCCGAGCGGGTGCGCGCATCGTCCAGGCGCGCGAAGGGACGCAGGGCTTCGGCGCGCCGCTCGGCCGGGATGCCGGGGCCATGGTCGGAGACGCCGAGCACCGCCATCCCGTCGCGTTCGGCCAGCGTGACCTCCACTGGCGGCGCACCGTGGTGCAGGGCGTTGCCGATCAGGTTGTCCAGCAGCCGGGCCAGCGCGACGGCGTCACCCTGTATCGTCATGGGCTGTTCGCTGGCGATGGCCAGTTGCACCGGCGTCCCCGCGCCCTGCCAGCCCTGTACGCGTTCGGACAGCCATTCAGCCAGCGGGACCGGTGCGTAGCGGTAGCCGGCCGGGTCCGTGCCCCGGACGAAACCGATGAACTGGTCCACCATGTGCTGCATGTCCTGCAAGTCCTTGCGCAGGCCTTCCTTCAAGGTGGGGTCGTCGGACATTTCGATGCGCAGCCACATGCGGGACAAGGGCGCCTTCAGGTCGTGCGGCAGCCCGGCGAGCAGAGTACGCCGCACGGATTCCGATTCCTGCAGGGCGTCGAGCATGGCATTGAATCGCTGGCCCAGCACGCGCGTTTCATGCGGCCCGGACGGCACCACGCGCTGCGGCTGTCCGGCCGCCAGCTTGTCCGCGGCTTCGGCCAGGCGCGTGAGGGGCCGCGTGATATGCCACGAGAACCAGGCCGCCAGGATCAGCACCAGGCCGAAGCCGGTCAGCCACGTCACCACCATGGGCGTGGCAAGCGGCGGATCCAGCCTGTCGAGCGGGATGACCAGCCATTCGCGCAACTGGGGCGCGTCTTCGCTGGTGGGGTTGGGCGCCAGCGATATGAAGACTTCGGGCCGCGGGCCGCGCGACAGCGCCACCCGGGTGCCATCGTTGAGCCGCTGGTTGAGCTGGCGCACCAGGCCGCGCAGGTCGCGCCGGATATCGTCGTCCGGCGGCCCGTCCGGGTGCATGCGCCGGTACTCGCGCAGTTGCGCCATGCGCGCCTCGCGGGCCGCGTCCGGCTGGGCGTCGCGCGGCGGCGGCGGGGGAAGCCCGCCGCCGTGGAAACGCTGCAACTGCGCTTCGGCGGGCAAGGCGCGGCTCCACAGGTGCCACTGCCCCTGCGATGCGTCGCGCACGAAGTCGGCGCGGTCCTCGGCCGGAACCTCCGACACCGCCGCGCGCAGGGTCCGTATGGTGGTGACGATATAGTCCATCACCACATCGTCGACAAAGCGCTTGCGGTAATGCGAACCCACGGCCAGGGTGCCGGCCTGGACCAGCAGCATGCAGCCGAGGACAAGCAGGATCAGCCGGGTGCGAAGCGAGCGCGGCAGCAGCGATTGCGGAGAAAACTTCATCAAGGCGAGAAGCGGTAGCCGATGCCCCACACGGTCTGGATCCAGCGTGGCTGCTTGGGGTCTTCCTCGATGGCGCGGCGCAGGCGCAGGATGGCGATGTCGATGGCGCGATCGTTGCGTTCGCCGCTGTCGTCGTCCCGCGCCAATGCCAGCAATCGTTCGCGCGACAGCGGCTTGCCCGCGTTGCGCACCAGCGCTTCGAGCAGATTGATTTCGCCGCCGGTCAGTTTGACCGGCACGCCCTCGCGCAGCAGCTGCCGGGTGGCGGGGTCGAACACGAAGGGGCCGAAACTTACCGGCGCATCGCGTGTCAATGCCGATGGGCCCTTCTTGCGGCGCAGGACGGCCTCGATGCGGGCCAGCAGCTCGCGCGGGTCGAACGGCTTGCCCAGGTAATCGTCGGCGCCGGCTTCCAGGCCGATGATGCGGTCGACGGCCTCGTCCCGCGCGGTAAGCAGGATCACCGGGATATCCTCGCCCTGCTCACGCAGCCGCCGGCAGGCGTCCGCGCCGTCCCCGCCGGGCAGCATCCGGTCCAGCACCAGCAGGTCGGGCGCGTAGCGCGCAATGCGGGCGGCCAGGTCGCCGGTATCCGGGGCGAGCAGCGTGTCGTAGCCATGCCGGTTCAGGTAGTCGGCCAGCAGTTGCCGCAGGGCGGGATCGTCGTCGACGACCAGCAATTTGGTATGAGGCGTTTCCATGTGCGCATATTGCGAGGCCGGAGCCTGCTGGGCAAGGGGAGGAAATGGACTGAAATCGGAAATCCCGCTGAACTATACGGCACGACTGTCGAGCATCGTCATCAAAAGCTTTTAAACTTGGCTTATGCGTTTTCCCGATTCGCGTCGCGTGGCGCGTCTGGCGCTGGCCGTACTGGCCGCCGCCGTCGGGGCCGGCACACAGGCCGCCTCGATCGCGCCCCCCGAAGCTCTTGTCCCCCTTGCATCTTACCCGGGCTCCGCGACCGCGCCGCGCCCGCCGGTGGTGCTCGCGCGCGCGGGCATCGGCACTGGATTGAGCGCGCTGGCGCCGGCCGTCCCCTTGCCGGTGCAACTCGGCGACGGTGGCGACGTCACGGCAGAGCTGCCGCCTTGCGAGCCCCTGGCCGCCCCGGACAGCACCGACGCGCCCGGGCTGCACGAGGTCCCGTCACCGGCCTGCCCGGCCGTCCCTACGGGCGACCCGAGCGTGCTGGTGGGCTCGACGCCCGTCCTGGACTATGTCCCCCCGCCTCCGGGCAGCAGCCCGCCGGTCAACTGGGGCCGGCCCCTGGGCACGCCCAAGCCCTGGTTCGCCAACGTCACGCCGCAGGAAGGCATGGTGCTGGGAGACCGCAGCCTGACCTACCGCTCGGTGGATGGTCCCTCCTTGTCGGTGGGCAGCCTGACCCCCTTTACCCCGGCGTGGGGCAGCGCGGCGCCGATCGGCGGTGTGCAGCTGTCCAACCTGACCGCGGCCAGCGATGCCACGGTGCCGGAGGGCAAGCTGGGGTACTCCTCGGTATGGGGACGTATCAACAACACGGACACATCGCAAAGCGCCGGTGGCGTCGACTATGGGCCCCCGGCGGGCACCAGCAGCCTGCGCTACGGACTGACGCCCGACCTCACCCTGGAGGGGCAGGTCCAGAGCGCGCGCGCCCTGACCGCGACGGGACTGGGCACGACGTATTCGCTGGGCCGCTGGGGCCGTGTGCAGGGCGGGGCGACCCAAAGCCATTTCGATGAGTCGCAAGGCTGGCGTTATCGCCTGGGATACAACGTCGATGTCTTCGACAGCCTGACGCTCGGCTATGCCAATGAACTGACCAGCAGCGGTTATGGCGACCTGTCCAATTACGAGGACGGCGCCGTCGGCAGCCGCCAGCTGCGCAGCACGTTTTCGGCGGGCGTGCCCATCACGGGCTGGGGGCAGATCAGCGGCACGTATTCCGGGTTGCGCGATGCCGGCGGCGATGTCCTGGAGCGCCGCTACGGTTTTTCCCAGAGCATGATGCTGTCCCCGCATGTGCGGTTCGCGGTAGGCGCCGACCATGACGTGGTCAGCGGCGACTACGCGCTGAATATGCAACTGTCCCTCCCCATCGGGGGACGATAGTGCCATGCAGGGCATCGTCGCCGGCACGGCGGCGGGGGCGTCCTATAAAATGCGGCGCATGATGCTATCGGCTTTCCCCCATGTCTGAGCCGCGCGCCCTGGATATCCTGCGGCGCGTTTTCGGCTACGAATCCTTCCGCGGCGAGCAGCAAGCCATTGTCGATCACGTGATCCAGGGCGGCGACGCGCTGGTGCTGATGCCCACCGGCGGCGGCAAATCATTGTGCTATCAGGTGCCGGCGCTCGTGCGCGAGGGCACCGGCGTGGTGGTGTCGCCGCTCATCGCGCTGATGCAGGACCAGGTCGACGCCTTGACTGAATTGGGCGTGCGCGCAGCGTACCTGAATTCGACGCAGGACTGGCGGGTGGCGCGCGAGGTCGAGCAGGCCTTCATCAATGGGGAGCTGGACCTGCTCTACGTGGCCCCGGAACGCTTGCTGACCGACCGCTGCCTGCAGTTGCTGGAGCGGGGCCGCATTGCGCTGTTCGCGATCGACGAGGCCCATTGCGTTTCGCAGTGGGGGCACGATTTCCGTCCCGAATACATGGGCCTGTCGCTCCTGCACGAACGCTGGCCGGATGTGCCCCGTATTGCGCTGACCGCGACGGCCACCGAAGTCACGCGTACGGAAATCGCGCAGCGCCTGTCGCTGGACGAGGCCCGCCATTTCGTTGCCAGTTTCGACCGCCCCAACATCCGCTATCGCATCGTGGAGAAGAACGAGGTCCGCAAGCAATTGCTGGATCTGATCCGCACCGAGCATGCCGGGGATTCGGGAGTCGTGTATTGCCTGTCGCGGGCCCGCGTGGAGGAAACCGCGGACTTCCTTTGCGGCCATGGCGTGAACGCCTTGCCTTATCACGCCGGCCTCAGTGCGACGGTACGCGCGTCGAACCAGTCTCGCTTCCTGCGCGAGGACGGCATCGTGATGGTGGCGACCATCGCTTTCGGCATGGGGATCGACAAGCCCGACGTGCGCTTCGTCGCGCATATCGACCTGCCGAAATCGGTGGAGGGCTACTACCAGGAGACGGGGCGCGCCGGTCGTGACGGCCTGCCGGCCACGGCCTGGCTGGCCTATGGCTTGCAGGATGTGGTGCAGCAGCGCCGGATGATCGACGAGTCGCCGGGCGACGAAGTGTTCCGGCGCCGCCTGGGCCAGCAACTGGACGCGATGCTGGGCCTGTGTGAAACGGTGGAATGCCGGCGCGTGCGTCTGCTGGCGTATTTCGGCCAGCAGATCGGGCCTTGCGGCAATTGCGATGTGTGCCTGGAGCCGCCGCAGGCCTGGGATGGCACGGTGGCTGCGCAGAAGGTGCTGTCCGCCGTATATCGCTTGTGGAAGGAGCGGGGCCAGCGTTACGGCGCCGGACACATCATCGATATCCTGCGCGGCAAGAGCACGGACCGGGTGAGCCAGTACGGTCACGATGCGCTGTCGGTGTTCGGCGTGGGCGCGGACCTGTCGGAGTCCGCTTGGCGCGGCGTGCTGCGGCAGTTGCTCGCGCAAGGCCTGTTGACGGTGGACCACGAGGGATACGGCACCCTGGCATTGACCGAGGGCAGCCGGGCGGTCCTGAAGGGCGAGCGGCAACTGATGTTGCGGCGCGAGTCCCCGAAGGCGGGACGCGCGGCCCGGACGGGAACCGTGCGTGGCCGGTCGCCGGCCATCGAGTTGCCGGCGGAGGCCCAGCCCCTGTTCGAGGCCCTGCGGGCCTGGCGCGGCGACGTGGCGCGCAGCCATGGCGTGCCCGCTTACGTCATCTTCCACGATGCAACCTTGCGCGAGATCGCGCTGGCGCGGCCCACGACGGTGGACGAACTGGGGCGTATCAACGGCGTGGGGGCGCGCAAGCTGGAGGCTTACGGCGCGGATATCCTGGAGCGGGTCGCCACGCTGGTCGATTGAGGCGGCCGGCGTCCGGCCCGGCCGGGCTTCAGGCGTCGAACAGGTCGCCGGTGGCGGCCGTGGCGCCGGGCGGAGGCGCCAGGCCCAGATGGCGCCATGTGGTTTGCGTCGCCATGCGGCCGCGCGAGGTGCGCTGCAAATAGCCGTGCTGGATCAGGTACGGCTCGATCACGTCTTCGATGGTGTCGCGCTCTTCGCCGATGGCCGCGGCCAGGCTGTCGACGCCGACCGGCCCGCCGTCGAACTTGTGGACAATGGCTTCCAGCAGCTTGCGGTCCATCAGGTCCAGGCCCTGTGGATCGACTTCCAGCATGGCAAGCGCGGCGCCGGCAACCTTGGCGTCGATGCGGCCTTGTGCCTTCACTTCCGCATAGTCGCGCACACGCCGCAGCAGGCGGTTGGCGATGCGCGGCGTGCCGCGTGCGCGGCGGGCGACTTCGTCGGCGCCTTCGGGCGTGATGGCGGCCTGGAGCAGGGCGGCGCTGCGCGTGACGATGCGCGCCAGGTCGGTGGCGTTGTAGAACTCCAGCCGGGAAACGATGCCGAAGCGGTCGCGCAGCGGGTTCGTCAGCATGCCGGCGCGCGTGGTGGCGCCGACCAGCGTGAAGGGCTGCAAGTCCAGCTTCACGCTGCGCGCGGCCGGCCCTTCGCCAATCAGGATGTCGATCTGGAAGTCTTCCAGCGCCGGGTAGAGGATTTCCTCGACCACGGGCGAAAGCCGATGGATCTCGTCGATGAACAGGACGTCGTTCTTTTCCAGGTTTGTAAGCAGCGCCGCCAGATCGCCGGGGCGCTCCAGCACGGGTCCGGAGGTCTGGCGCAACTGGACGCCCATTTCGTGCGCAATGATGTGCGCCAGCGTGGTCTTGCCCAGCCCGGGTGGCCCGAAGAGCAGGACGTGGTCGAGCGCTTCGCCGCGATTGCGCGCGGCGGCGATGAAGATTTCCAGTTGTTCGCGTGCCCGGTCCTGGCCGACGTATTCCCGCAGGGCCTTGGGCCGCAGGGCACGCTCGATGGATTCCTCGTTGGGCGAGACCGGCTGCGGCGCGACCAGGCGGGTGGAATCGGGACGGGACGAAAGAGAGTCGGACTGGATGGCCATGACGAAAGCGCGAGAAGGGCTGGGCTATCGTACACCAGGGGCTGGCGCGGCGTGTGCGCCGCATCCGCATTGGCCAGCACAGGGCGCACGGCGCCGATGCGCGGGCGGGCCGCGACTGTTCTATGATCGCCGGGTTCCCAAACTCCTGCAGAAAGGACCCCCCCATGTCCCGCGAATTGCCCACCTATGCCGACGTCGTCGCGGCCAGTGAAAGACTGGCAGGCGCCGCGCATCGTACGCCCGTCCTGACCTCTTCCACCGCCGATGCGCGGACCGGGGCGCGGGTTTTCTTCAAGTGCGAAAACTTCCAGCGCATGGGCGCCTTCAAGTTCCGCGGCGGCTATAACGCCATCGCGCGCTTGACGCCGGCGCAGCGCGCGGCCGGGGTGCTGACGTTTTCCTCGGGCAACCACGCCCAGGCCATTGCGCTGGCCGCGCGGCTGCAGGGTGTGTCGGCGACGATCATCATGCCCTTGGACGCGCCCGCGGCGAAGCGGGCGGCCACCGAAGGCTATGGCGGAAAGGTGGTGACCTATGACCGCTACAAGGAAGACCGCGAGGCCGTGGCCACGCGCCTGCAGGCCGAGACGGGCGCGACCCTGATCCCGCCTTATGACCACGCGGACGTGATCGCGGGCCAGGGTACGGCCGCCAAGGAGTTGTTCGAGGAAGCAGGCGAACTGGACTACCTCTTCGTCTGCCTGGGCGGCGGCGGGCTGTTGTCCGGATCGCTGCTGTCGGCGGCGGCGCTCAGCCCATCCTGCAAGGTATACGGGGTGGAGCCGGAGGCCGGCAATGACGGACAGCAGTCCTTGCGGGCGGGGCGCGTGGTGCCGATCCCGACACCGAAATCGATTGCCGATGGCGCGCTGACGACCCACCTGGGGGAACTCACATTCCCCATCATCCAGAGGCACGTCACGGACATCGTCACGGTGACCGATGCACAACTGGTGGACACCATGAAGTTTTTCGCGGAGCGCATGAAGATGGTCGTCGAGCCCACCGGCTGCCTGGCCGCGGCCGCCGTCTTGCGCGAGGTGGTACCGGTGCGCGACGCCCGGGTCGGGGTCATCATCAGCGGCGGCAATGTGGATCTGAAGGCCTACGCGGGCTTCCTGGCGTCCTGAGGCATCGGCTCGCGCCGCGCGCCTGCCCCGGGTGTACGGCATGCGGCGGCTTGCATCGCCCGGGATGGGCGCGCAGAATCACCGTGTCTGGTTCGTCCATCAGAGGTAGCGGATGCGCATCCTTGTCATAGGGGGCACGGGCTTCATCGGTCGTCACCTGGTGGCGCGCCTGGGCGTGGCGGGGCATCGGATATATGTGCCCACGCGGCTATTTGCCCGCGGCCGCGATCTTCAGGTAGTACCCACGGTGACCCTGCAACAGGCCGACGTGCACGATGACGCGGTGCTGGACCGATTGATGGGCGATTGCGACGCGGTGATCAACCTGGTCGGCGTCCTGCATGGCGACCACGGCCGTCCGTATGGCAAGACCTTCCGGCGCATGCACGTGGACCTGCCGCGGCGTATCGCGGAACACTGCCGCCGCCATGGCGTGCGGCGCCTGATCCATGTCAGTGCATTGGGCGCGGATCCGCAGGGGCCCAGCATGTACCTGCGCTCCAAGGGCGATGGCGAGGCCGCGGTCCGCGACGCCTTCGGCACGACACCTCCCGGCGGTTGGACCATCGTGCGGCCCTCGGTGGTGTTCGGACACGACGACAATTTCACGAACCTTTTCGCGCGGCTGGCGCGCTGGCTACCGGTATTGCCGCTGGCCGGCGCGCATGCCCGCATGCAGCCGGTGTATGTCGAGGACGTCGCCGTCGCCATCGGCGCCATGCTGGGCAATCCCCATGCATGCGGCAAGGTCTACGAGCTGGCCGGACCGCAGGTCCATACCCTGGGCGAGATCGCCGGCATGTGTGCGAAATGGAGCGGCCATCCCCGCCTGGTGGTGAATGTCCCCATGGGCATCGGCCGCGCGCAGGCGGCCGTGCTGGCCTGCCTGCCCGGCACGCCGTTGATGAGCCCGGACAATCTGGACAGCCTGAAAGTCGACAGCGTCGCCCATGAGCCCATGGCGCCGGAACTGGGCATCGTCCCGTTGGCGATGGAAGCCGTGGTCCCGGGCTATGTCGGCCGGCCGCGAGCACGCGGGATATGACCACAGCGCAAGGGGGTCAACCGGCCCGGTGCGGCCGCCTGTTCAGCGGGCCAGTGCCTTCAAGGCCTGCCGTATGCCGTCCGATACGCCGACGCCTTCGGGCAGGCCCTTGAGCGCGGCCAACGATTCCTTGTCCGAATAGCCCAGCGCCAGCAAGGCGTTCAGGATGTCCGATTGGCTGTCCGGCACCGCGTGCGCGGTCGCGCCGATGTCCGCGCCCAGCTTGCCGCGCATCTCCAGCAGCAGGCGCTCTGCGGTTTTCTTGCCTATGCCGGGCACCCGCGTCAGGCGGCCGGACTCCTGCAAGGTAATGGCTTGCGCCAGGTCGTTCACGGACATCCCGGACAGCACGGCCAGCGCGATGCGCGCGCCGATGCCGCTGACCTTGATGAGTTCGCGGAACGCGCTGCGCTCCGCCGGCGTGGCGAATCCGTACAGCAGATGCGCGTCTTCGCGCACCGTCAGATGCGTGTAAAGCGTGACGCGCGCCCCGGTTTCGGGCAGCGAGTACAGCGTGCTCATGGGTACGTCGATGTCATAGCCCACACCGTTCACATCGATGCATACGGTGGGCGGTGACTTCTCGATCAACGTGCCAGTGATTCGTCCGATCATGGTGTGCGATTCATCAGAGTGAGGCCGTCCCGCGCCGGCGGGCCGGCCGGGGCCGAACAGCGGGGAGTCAGCCGGACAGCCGGCCGCCGCGCAGGCGCATGCGGCCCGGCGCGGTGGAGTTGCTCAATAGGGCAAGCCGGTCCGCCAGCGGGCCGACATGCGCGTGGCAGATGGCGCATGCGAGCGCATCCGCGGAGTCGGGCGCCGGCAGGCCGTCCAGCGCGAGCAGCCGTTGCACCATGGCCTGTACCTGCTCCTTGGCGGCGCGGCCCGAACCCACCACGGACTTCTTGATCTGCAGCGCGGTGTACTCGTGCACGGCCAGGCCGGTATCGGCCATGGCGCACAGGGCCGCGCCGCGTGCCTGGCCCAGCAGCAGCGTGGACGCCGGATTGGTGTTGAGGAACACGATCTCCAGCGCGGCCACGTCGGGCCGGGTCTCGCGCACGATTTCGCGCAGGTTGTCCAGGATGACTTTCAGGCGGTCCGACAGCGCCTGCACCGGCGGCACCACCACCGTGCCGCTGGCCACATAGCGCAGCCGTGATCCTTCGGCGTCGATGACGCCGAAGCCGGTGCGGCGCAGGCCGGGATCGACGCCCAGGATACGCATCAGTGGCGGAAGTGGCGGGTGCCCGTCAGCACCATCGCGATGCCATGCTCGTCGGCCGCCGCGATGACTTCCTCGTCCCGCATGCTGCCACCGGGCTGGATCACGCAGCCCGCGCCGGCCGCGACCACCACGTCCAGGCCGTCGCGGAAGGGGAAGAAGGCGTCGGAGGCAACCGCCGATCCGCGCAGCGTCAGGCCCGCGTTCTCGGCCTTGATGGAGGCGATGCGGGCGGAGTCGACGCGGCTCATCTGGCCGGCGCCGACACCCAGAGTCATGCCGTCGGCGCAGAACACGATGGCGTTGGACTTCACGAACTTGGCCACCTTCCATGCGAACATCAGGTCGCGCATCTGCTGCTCGGTCGGCTGCTTGCGGGTCACCACCTTCAGATCGTCCAGCGACGCGGTGTGGGCGTCCGGCGTCTGCACCAGCCATCCGCCGCCCACCCGCTTGACGTCGAAGGCATTGTGGCCGGCGCCGGCCGGTACTTCCAGCACGCGCACGTTCTTCTTCTTGGCCAGCAATGCCAGCGCGGCGCCGTCGTAGGCCGGAGCCAGCAACACTTCCAGGAACTGTTCGCTGACCGCTTCCGCCATGGCGACGTCCACCGGCCGGTTGAACGCGATGATGCCGCCGAAGGCAGAGGTGGGGTCGGTCTTGAAGGCCTTGCGGTAGGCCTCCAGCGCGTGTTCGGCCACCGCGACCCCGCAGGGGTTGGCATGCTTGACGATGACGCAGGCCGCGCTATCGAAGGTGCGCACGCATTCCCAGGCGGCATCCGCGTCCGCGATGTTGTTATAGGAAAGCTCCTTGCCTTGCAGCTGGCGGTAGCTGCCCAATACGCCGGCGGGACGTTGCGCGTCCACGTAGAAGGCCGCCGACTGGTGCGGATTCTCGCCATAGCGCAGGGCCTGCTGTTGCCGCATCTGGATCGTCAGCGTCTCCGGCCACGCGTGGCGCGCGGGCTCGGCATCCTGGGCCGGAGCCGCTTCGGCCAGGCTGCTCATGTACGCGGCGATGGCGCCGTCGTAGGCCGCCGTGTGCGCATACACCTTGGTGGCCAGGGCCAGCCGCAGGGCGTAGGAGGTGCCGCCATGGGCGTCGATCTCGCCCAGCACTCGGCTGTAGTCGGAGGGATCGATGATGACCGTCACGCCCCCGGCCTCGGTGCCGTGGTTCTTGGCGGCGGCGCGCAGCATGGCCGGGCCGCCGATGTCGATGTTTTCGATCGCGTCGGCGAAACTGCACCCTTCGCGCGCGATGGTCTCGCGAAACGGATACAGGTTGACTACCAGCATATCGATGCGGTCGATGCCGTGCGACGCCAGCGTGGCCATGTGTTCGGCGCTGTCGCGGCGGGCCAGCAGGCCGCCGTGGATTTTCGGATGCAGCGTCTTCACGCGGCCGTCGAGGATTTCCGGGGAGCCGGTGTGCGTCGCGACTTCCGTCACGGACAAGCCGGCTTCGGCCAGCAGTTTCGCGGTGCCGCCGGTGGACAGCAGGCGCACGCCGCGGGCCGCCAGCGCGCGCGCGAATTCAACGATGCCGGTCTTGTCGGAGACCGAGAGGAGAGCGGTTTCTATTTTCATGATGGCCTGTCTGGATGCGAGCGGATCGCGGGCGGCGGTAGAGGTCAAACCTGGATGTTGTGCGCGAGCAGCTTCTTGCGCAGGGTATTGCGGGTGATGCCCAACATCTCGGACGCGCGGGACTGGTTCCCGCCGGCGCGTTCCATCGCCATTTCCAGGACCGGCCGCTCGACGCAACGCATCACCATGTCCCACATATCGCGGGGCTCGGCGTCGCCCAGGTCTTTGAAATAGCGCTCCAGGCTGGCGCGTACGCATTCTTCGAGGACATCTTTCTTACTCATGTGGGGGCACAACTATTTTTGTTTATGTGAGTGGCGGTCAGGCCGCCAGCAGGGCTTGCGCGCAATCGGCCTGCCCAGGGCGGCCGTCGCGCGGGAAATGGTCGAACCAGGCACCGACGGCACGGGCCTGGGCTGCCGTGTCGTCGATGCGGTTCATGCCGGCGCAGAAGACGTCCGCGCCGGCAAGGCCGGAAACATACCAGCCGATGTGCTTGCGTGCGGTGCGGACGCCGGTATGCTCGCCGTAGAAGCGGTAATGATCGTCCAGGTGCTCCAGCAGGAGGTCGCGCATCTCGCCATACGTGGGCGGCGCCAACCGCGCGCCGGTGCGCAGGTAATGATCGATCTCGCGGAACAGCCAGGGCCGGCCCTGGGCCGCCCTGCCTATCATGACGGCATCGGCGCCAGTGTAGTCGAGGACATGGCGCGCCTTCTCCGGACTATCGATATCGCCATTGGCCACGACCGGAATGCTGACCGCCGCCTTGACGGCGCGGATGGTGTCATATTCGGCGTGGCCGGTATAGAGGTCCGCGCGCGTGCGCCCGTGCAGTGTCAGCGCCGCGATGCCGGCCTCTTCGGCCAGGCGCGCGATGCGCAGCGCATTGCGGTTCTCGCGGTCCCAGCCGGTGCGGGTCTTCAGGGTCACCGGCACGCCCAGCGGCGCGCAGGCACCCACGACGGCATGCAGGATGCGGGCTACCAGGTCCTCGTGCCGCAGCAGCGCCGAGCCCGACGCCACGTTGCAGACTTTCTTGACCGGGCAACCCATGTTGATGTCGATGATGCAGGCGCCTTTGCCGGCGTTGAACACGGCGGCTTCGGCCATCATGTCCGGGTCGGCGCCGGCGATCTGCACGGCCACTGGCGCGATCTCCCCTTCATGGTTCAACCGCCGCGACGTCTTCACGCTATCCCACAGGCGCGGATTGCTGGCGGCCATTTCCGACACCGCGTACCCGGCGCCCAGGCGCTTGCACAGTTGCCGGAATGGCCGGTCCGTCACGCCCGCCATGGGCGCGACCAGTACGTTGTTGGGAAGAGTCCACGGGCCGATACGCATCCGCGGATTTTACCCGCGCGCGATCTGCCCCGAATATTGCGATTCCTTGCCTGGCCCGCCACGGGCACTTTTGTGGCTTTGGCTGCCAACCTGATGGCTACGTCGCGCAATGGCCCGCATGGCCCCGTCAGGCGCGCCATCCTTGCAACAGGTGCCGGGCCAGCGGTGCGCGCAACGGCGAGGACAGGTCCAGCGCCAGCAGCGCCAGGCCGCAGGCGTGTTCAACCGGGGCCAGTCCGGTGGCGAATACCCGTGGCAGCAGGTCCGTCAGCGCGGCGGTGATCCAGCGATCGCTGCGCCGGGCCCGGGCAAAGCCGCGCAGCGCGTCCGCGGGGTCGCGCGCGGCGTCGCGCAGCCACGGCGCCAATGCCTGCGCCAGGGCGGCCGCGTCGCGCAACCCCAGGTTCAGGCCTTGGCCGGCGACCGGGTGCAGCGTCTGCGCCGCATTGCCGATGGCAACCGTGCGCCCATCCACCTGGCTGCGCCGCAGGCTCATGGACAGCGGCGCCACATGGCGCGGTGCGATGCAGGACAAGTTGCCCAGCCTTTCTCCGAATGCCAGGTTGAGGGCACGCGAAAAGCCCGCGTCGTCCAGCGCGGCGACGGCCGCCGCATGGGCGGGCGCGCAGCACCATACGACCGCGTAGCAATCGTCGCCGCTGGGGTGCGGCAGCAGCGCCAGGGGACCTTCGCGGGTGAAGCGTTCGTAGGCCCACCCGGGTCGCGGGCGCGTCGCGCGCACGGTGGCGAGGACGGCATCCTGCCCGTACTCGCGGCGCAGCTGCCCCGCAGCGGCGCCATCGGACACGACCGCGACGGCACAGCGCAGCTCGGCGCCGTCCTCGGCCCTTACCGTGACCCCGGCGCTGTCCTGGGCGCCGATGCGGGCGCCCTGCACATGCCGCACCGTGATGCCCGCTTCGCCTACAGCCCGCGCCAGCGCTTCCCGCACGGCCGGATAGGGCGCCACGCCGCCCAGCTGCGGGACGCCGAAATCGCCATGCCGTATGACCGTATGCCCCAGCCGGCCGCGTTGCGATACATGGATGGTATGGATGGCCGCGGCCCCGCGGGGTCGCGCGGCCAGCGTTTCCAGCAGGACCAGGCTGCCATGGTTCAGCGCCAGCACACGGGTGTCCGGACTGCTGCCGGCCGTCGCGGCGGGCAAGGGCGGGGCGCCGTGGATGAGCACGATGCCGGCCGGGTCGGGCGCGGCGCGCGCAAGCATCAGCGCCAGCGCCTGCCCCACGGGGCCCGCGCCCAGGATGGCGATAGGAAATGCGGAAGCAGTCATGCCGGAATTCTAGCCGCGCTGCACTACAATCCGCGGCACCCGTGTTCCTGCGCCGACAAGAGAGTCCACATGGTCGATGCTTCCTCCGCGCTTCGTTCCGCCCCTCGTGCCCCGCGCACCAAGGTGCGCGCCGGCCTGCTCGCCCTGTTCTTTGGCTGGCTGGGTGCGCACTGGTGGTACCTGGGACGGCGTGGCGCCGCGCTGATGACGCTGTTCGCGCTGGCCTGCCTGGCCGCCACGCGCTGGTTTCCGGTCTGGTACGACAATCCGGCCTTCTTCCTGCTCTTCATTCCCATGACCGCCGGCTTCATCGAGAGCGTGGTCCTGTGCCTGCGCGCGGACGACAAATTCGACCGGGCATACAACCCGGGCCTGCAAGCGCCGTCGCGCACGGGCTGGGGCCCGGTGCTCGTGGCGTTGGCCGCGCTGCTGATCGGCTCCATCGCCACCATGTTCGCCATCGCCATGGTGGTGGTGTACGTGTGGACGGCCATGGGCTGGCTGGACGGCTACGTGCTCTGACGGGCCTGCTATTCCCGCATCAATGCTTCGATTTCCTGCGCGTCCGCGGGCACCGCGCGCGTGATGAGCTCGCAGCCTTCGTCGGTGACGAGGGCGTCATCCTCGGTGCGGATGCCGATGTTCCAGTAGGCCTCCGGCACGTCTTCGGCCGGGCGTACATAAAGGCCGGGTTCGATGGTCAGCACCATGCCTTTTTCGAGCAGCCGCCATGGGCGGTCCACCCCGGAGGGCGCCCCCGGGTCGCGATAGTCCCCGACGTCATGCACATCCAGGCCAAGCCAATGCCCGGTACGGTGCATATAGAAGCGGTTGTAGGCCTTGGATTCCAGCACGCCGTCCAGGCTGCCCTGGAGCAGGCCGGCATCGATCAAGCCCTGCGCCAGGACGCGCACCGCGGCCTCATGGCTGTCGTTCCAGGACACGCCGGGACGGGTCGCTTGGCGCGCGGCATCCTGCGCCGCCACCGTCAGGTCGTATAGCAGGCGCTGCGGCCCGCTGTAGCGGCCGTTCACCGGAAAGGTGCGCGTGATGTCGGCCGCATAGCCGTCGACTTCGCAGCCGGCATCGATCAACAGCAGTTGTCCATCGCGCAACTCGGCATCGCCCGCGGGGTAATGCAGGATGCAGGCGTTCGGTCCGGCCGCGACGATCGCGTTGTAGGCCACCGATTGCGCCCCGTGCCGCCGGAACTCGTACAGCAGTTCGGCTTCGATCTCGTATTCGCGCATGCCCGGCCGTGTATGCCGCATGGCCCGCGCGTGCGCCCCGGCGGAGATCTTCGCTGCCCGGCGCATGGTCGCGATTTCGGTCGGGTCCTTGATAAGCCGCATTTCCGCGAGGAAGGGCAGGGGATCATGCTGGCTCGCGGGTGGACGTTGTCCGCTTCGGCCCTGTTGGCGCGCGCCTTCCAGCGCGCGGCGCACGGTCTGGTCGACGCGCTCGTCCTGCAGCAGGCGGGCGAAGAGCGTGGGCCGGTCCAGGAGCAGGCCGGGCAACAGTTCATCCAGGCGCTCGATGCCATAGGCCTCGTCGAAGCCCAGGCGCGCGACGGCCGCGTCCGGCCCGAGGCGCACGCCCTCCCATAGTTCGCGTGTTTCATCCTTGTTCCGGCAGAACAGGATGGCGCGGTCGTCCTTGCCGGCAATGAGCACCAGCCAGGCATCCGGTTCCGGAAAGCCGGTCAGGTAGAGGAAATCGCTGTCCTGGCGGTAAGGGTAGTCGGCGTCGCGATTGCGCATCGCCGGTCGCGCCGCCGGCAGCAGGGCGATGCCGCCCCCCAGGCTGTGCATGTAGTCCTGCAGCCGCTTGCGGCGGGCGATATGAGGGCTTACGTCGTCGGGAGGCAGGCTCATGGCGGGTACGCTCGGCGGCGGAGGAACGGAAAGGCGGAGCGGCTACTTTACCTCGACCGGTGCCGATGTCCGCGCGCGCCGGTGGCTTACCGCCTGCTACAATCGCCCGGTTGTCATTGGGGAGTAGCCATCCTTGCCCCAAGGAGTTTGCGTCAACATGCTTGGCGGTCCGCGGACCCCATGGCGCAAACGGCTTTCGTACCGGTCGCGTTCGTCGCGCACCGGACGAAGCTGCCAGGCGAGACCTTTGGCCACGACGCGCTAACCCAGCCGGGCGAGCCGCGTCGTCGCGCCACAGGAATCCGCTCGTCCGGCTGTCATGTCATGCTTTTCACCCTCGCGCTGTTCTTCGCCGCCGCCGCGGCGATCTATGTTGCCTGCGACTATTTCGTCAATGGCGTCGAATGGGTCGGCCAGCGGCTGGAGCTGGGGGCCACAGCGGTGGGTACGGTGCTGGCCGCCTTCGGCACCGCCCTTCCGGAAAGTGCCGTCACCTTCATGGCTGTCGCCTTCGGGAGTACCGCGGAACAGAAGGATATCGGCGTGGGCGCCGCGATGGGCGGTCCGCTGGTCCTCTCCACGCTTGCCTATGCCGTGGTGGGCCTGGCCCTGATGCGCTTGCGGCGACGCCAGGCCGTGGCGGAGTGCGACTCCTGTATCAAGGCCGACCAGCAGCGGCTGGCGCGCGACCAGGGCTGGTTCATGGGCATCTTCGCCTTCAAGGTGATTCTGGGCCTGCTCGCCTTTGCCTGGAAACCTTGGCTGGGCATCCTTTTCCTGCTGGCGTACGCCCTTTATGTACGGCGCGAACTGACCGCCGACGACGCCTGTGCCGAGGCGGACGTGCTCGAGCCCTTGAAGCTGCGTCCGCGCGATGCCCAGCCGTCGATGGCGTGGGCGTGCCTGCAGACGGTGCTGGCGCTGGCGGTGATCGCGCTGGCTTCGCGCGTGTTCGTGGCGCAGATCGAGGTGCTGGGCGTGGCCATGGGAGCCTCGCCGCACATCGCGGCCCTGCTGCTCGCCCCGATCGCGACGGAACTGCCCGAGATCATGAATGCCATCATCTGGGTCCGCCAGGGCAAGGAACGCCTGGCGCTGGCCAATATTTCAGGCGCGATGATGATCCAGGCCACCATCCCGAGCGCCTTGGGGATATTCCTGACGCCGTGGAAACTGGATGCGACCCTGATTGCGGCCGGCCTGTTCACCATGGTGTCTATCGGCGTGCTGTGGCTGCGTTTCCGCCGCGAGGCCATGAGCGTCGGGGCGCTGTCGGCCGTCGGCGGCCTGTACGCCCTGTTCGCGGGGTACGTGGGCTGGCATTTCTATGCCTGACCGCGTATTTGCCATTGAAGCTCAGGGAAAACCCGATTACAATGGTAGCTTCGAATTTCCCAGGAGTTGCTTCGTGAATACAGATTCCGGCGACAGTAGTAGTCGACCTTGTGTCGGCGTCGCTGCCCGATAGGGTTCACGCAGATCAACTCTGCCGCACCCTATCCTGCAGGGTGCGGTATCCAGCAAGTCTATCGAACCCGCCGCTCGGCCTCCGGCCATGCGGCAGGTGCCCACGGTGGCAATCACAGGCATAGCACAGCCTGGTTGCCGTGGGTCCGCTAGCGCTGCCTCACCGTATATACCGTCTTGTCCATCTGGCCTTGCCGTTGGCGCCGCGTCTTGTGCGCGCGCTCCCGGAAGGTGCCTGATGTGTCAAGCATGGCCTGCTGTTGTGCAGCCCGTTGCCCGTCTCGTATCCATGCAGCACCCACTTTCGCGAGTAGGAGGCCAACATGCGTATATTCGACTTGTTCCTGCGGCGTGCCGGTGTGGATCGTGCGGCAATGCCCGATCGTCGTGGCGCCAGTTCGCGATTGACGGTGGTGTGTCCGCGCGAAGACCTCAGCGCGGTGCGCAAACAGATCTATAACGACTTCAAGGCGGCCGGACTCAGCGTGTCCCGGCTGCAAGTGGAACAGGGCGACGATGCGCGGCTTGCTTCTGCCTGCGTAACCGTTAAATGCCCGGCGGAAATGCGAACGGTTCTTGTGTCGCAAGCGCGCCAATTGCAAGAGAATCCAAGCATCCGTCACGTACACTTCGGTGACCTTCGCCGCGCGGCTTCCTGACACCACTATCGCGCGGCTTGTTCTCACCAGCAAGGGTACGCGCGCATGAAGCCAGTCTTCCTGTCCGCCGCGCTCGCCAGCGCGGCGGCATTTTTTTATCCCATGCAAAGCCATGCCGACGACACCGCCGGGGTGACGCTCTATGGCTTGATCGATATGGGCGTATCCAGCCAACATACGTCCGGTCAAGGCACGCGCAACAGCACGCTCGGCGGCGGACAAAGCGATTCCCTCTGGGGTTTGCGCGGCAAGGAAGAGCTGGACGGCGGATGGTATGCGTCCTTCCAGCTGGAAAGCGGTTTCGATCCAGGCAACGGGCAGGTCGAGGACGACAGCGGCCGCCTCTTCAACTACAACGCATGGGTCGGGATCGGCCAGGACGCGGTGGGCGAGCTGCGCCTGGGCCGCCAATACACGATCGGCCAGCAATTCGGCAGCCAGCTGGAACAGGCCGGCTGGAAGGACATGGGGCTGGGCGCCACCTTCAAGGCCTCGGACAATTTCCAGTTCGACAACACCGTCAATTATCTCTCGCCCGATATCGGCGGCCTGCAACTGGGGGCGGGCTATTCCTTCAACGCCGACGACGGCAGCGCATCGGCTTTCCGGACCGCGAACAACAACCGCGCATACAGCATCGGCCTGCGCTACGAGCAAGGGCCTTTGCTGGCGATCGCCACATGGGACGAGCTGCGGCTGGACAGCAACGGCGGTGCTCATCCTCGCACTGTGCAATTGGGTGCGGCCTACGACTTCGAGGTCTTCAAGGTGGCGCTCGCGTGGAGCCGCCAGCAGGACGGATATTCCGGCCTCGATGGCGGGGATCCCGATGGCCTGGGCCTTGGACTGGGCCCCGCCCCCTTCGTCAGGGGCGGCCGCGTGGACGCCTGGTTCGTCGGCGTGACCGTGCCCTGGGGGACGGGCAGCCTGGTGGCGCAATGGTCGCCCGCGACGCCGTCGTGGTCCTGGGAAGACGGCGAACGGGCTCGCCGGGCGCAGGTCGCCACGCTCGGCTATATCTACCCGCTGTCGCCGCGCACCAGCCTGTACAGCTTTGTCGGCTATGCCCGCAACTACACCCTGGACAATCAGTTCGACCCTGCACACTCGCACACTACGCGGGTAGCGATGGGCATCACCCATCAGTTCTGATCCCGGCGCGGACTACAATGGCGTGATCCCTTTGCCCCGGTCCCTTCGACCGGGGCCTGCCCATCAGGCCTTGCATCCTTGAACGTTCTCGACTGGCTTATTCCGTGGGAGTTTTCGCCGACACTGGTGGCCATGTTTGTCGCCGGCGGGTTTCTGTTCATTCGCGGCGTACGGGTGCACCGGGTATCGTGGGTGCGTCAGGCCCTGTTCTGGAGCGGCATGGTGCTGTTGTACCTGTCGCTGCATACGCGGGTCGACTATTACGCCGAACGGATGTTCTTCATCCATCGCATCCAGCATCTGGTGTTGCACCATCTGGGACCGCTCATGCTCATGGCCGCCTATCCGGGCTCGGTCATGCGCGCCGGTCTGCCGCTCGCGGCGCGCCGCTGGCTATACCGCTTCCGGCAAGGCGGGCTGGGCCGCGCGATCGAAGCGGCGCTGACCCACACCATCTTCGTGCCGACGCTTTTCGTCCTGTTGGTGCTGGTCTGGCTGCTCCCTTCGGTGCAGTTCTATTCGATGCTCGACTGGCGGCTGTACCGGGTGATGAACTGGTCGGTGGTCGCCAGCGGTTTCCTCTACTGGAACCTGATCCTCGACCGGCGGCCCAGTCCGCCCGCCGCGATGTCGCCGGGCGGTCGCGTTTTGTCGCCGATCTTCACCATGGCGCCTCAAATGGTCGCAGGCGCTTTTATTGCCCTGACCGAGCGCGACCTGTATCCGCTATTCGAATTGTGCGGGCGTGCGATTCCCATGCCAGCCTTGATGGACCAGAGCATCGGCGGCCTGACGATGTGGATTCCTGCCGCACTGGTGGAACTGATCGGCTTACTGGTGGCGCTGGGAACCCTGATGCGGTTGTCGGGCAAGGGGCGCTTGCCCCGCAAGGTGCGCGGACGTCGCGGGATGTCGGCGCCGTCAGCGTCGCCGTGACGCTTGAAGCACCGCGAGCGGCCGCGGCCAAATGCGCCGGCGGCCCGGGGCCCCTCTGAAGGGATCCACGGGCCGCCGGCGTTGTTGCGTGTCGATCAGTTCGAATCCGGCTCCAGGCCGTGATACTTGCGGCCCAGGGTGACGGTGGCTTGGAACATGCCCGCCTTGTTGCCGCAGTCGTAGCGCATGCCTTCATAGCGATGCGCGAAGACGGCGCGTTCGCGCATCAGCGAGGCGATGCCGTCCGTCAATTGGATCTCATTGCCCGCGCCCATCTTGGTGGCGCGCAGGTGTTCGAAGATTTCCGGTTCCAGGACGTAGCGGCCCACGACGGCCAGCGTCGATGGCGCGTCGTCCGGTTCCGGCTTTTCCACGATGTGCGTGACGCGCTCCGTGCGCTCGTCCACGCGGCGCGCGGCGACAATACCGTACTTCTTGGTTTCCGAGCGCGGCACGTCCTGCACGCCCAGCACGCTGCCGTCATACTTGATGGCCGTATTGACCAATTGCTTGAGCACAGGCGTGTCGGCGTCGATCAGGTCGTCCGCCAGTACCACGGCGAACGGTTCGTTGCCGACGGCCGGCGCCGCGGTCAGCACGGCATGGCCCAGGCCCAGCGGCGCGGACTGGCGGATATAAATGCAATTGACGCCGGCGGGCAGGATGCCGCGCACCATGTTGAGCAATTCGACCTTGCCTTTTTTCTCGAGGTCCGATTCCAATTCCGGCGCGGAGTCGAAGTGGTCTTCGATAGCGCGCTTATTGCGGCCCGTGACGAAGATCAGGTCGGTGATCCCGGCAGCCACGGCTTCCTCGACGGCGTACTGGATCAGCGGCTTGTCGACTACCGGCAGCATTTCCTTGGGCATGGCCTTGGTCGCCGGCAGAAAGCGGGTGCCCATGCCCGCGACGGGAAATACAGCTTTTCTTATGGGTCGCATTGGAACCTCGGTATGATGATTTTGTCGGTATGGTTACGGATATTTTGTGCCTGGGTATGATACTCGCATGAAACGTAAGGACCTGCGCCCAGCCGGCTGCGTAAGCAAGCCGCTCATGCTGTTGCTTTGTGCTTCATTGTTGACCGGATCGATGTCCGCCCCATGGGCTCAACCCGTCGGCCTGCCATCGATGGGCGCGGCCTCTGCCGACCAGTTGTCGCCCTATTCGGAGCGGCAACTGGGCAATGCGATCATGGCCGAAGGGCGCCGTGATCCCACCTATATCAACGATCCCGAAATCAACCAGTACCTGACGTCGATGGGGCGCAAGCTCGCGGCCTTTGCACCCGGGTCGGTGCCGGACGTGGACCTGTTCGGCGTGCGCGATCCGGAGATCAATGCGTTTGCGATGCCGGGCGGATATATCGGCGTGAACAGCGGCCTGGTCGTAGCCACCAGCAGCGAGTCCGAACTGGCGGCGGTGCTCGCGCACGAGATCGGCCACGTGGCGCAGCGGCACATCGCCCGCGGCATGACACAGCGCAATCAGACCGGGACCTTCATGCTGGCGTCGATCGCCGGCGCGCTGCTCGCCGCCCTGGCGGGCGGCGGCGGCAACCTGGCGATGGGCGTGGCGGCCTTCGGGCAGGCCGCGGCCATCGACCGGCAGCTCGGCTTCTCGCGCGATGCGGAACGCGAGGCGGACCGGGCGGGCTTCCAGATGCTGACTCGGGCGGGCTACGACCCGGACGGTATGTCGCATATGTTCCAACGGTTGATGAACGCGTCGCGCTTGAATGAGGGCTTGGGAGGGGGAGCATGGGCTTCGACACACCCTTTGTCCATCGACCGTATGTCCGATATCGAAAACCGGGTCCGCGCCCTGCCGAGGGGACACCACACGGACAGTGACGATTATTGGTATGTGCGTGCCAAGCTTCGAGTTATCCAGGGCAGCGATGCCGTCAGCCTGCGGACCGCCACGCAGCAGTTCCAGGACGAAACGCGCACCCTGACGGGCGTGCAACAATCGGCTGCCTACTATGGATTGGCATTGGGCGCCCTGCAGCGTGGCGACGTGACCGGCGCAGACCGCAACTACAAGCTTGCCACGGCCAACGGACGGTCGTCGGCCGAACTCGCCAAGCTGGCGATAGACCTGGCCAATGCGCAAAACGACCGCGCGCGGGCCCTGCAATTGGCGGAGTCCGCCTGGAAGGCCTGGCCCGGCCGTTACGCCATAGCCATGGCTTACGTCCAGGCGCTGCAGCAAAATGGGCGCGATGCCGACGCGCAGGCGTTCCTGCGGGAACGGATCAAGCAGTGGGGCCAGGACGAACCGGTGTTCTACCAGTTGCTGGCACAGAGCGAAGAAAAAACCGGCGACCGTGTCGAGGCGCGCCGTGAAATGGCGCGGTACTACGTCGCCATCGGTGCGCTGCCGGCCGCGGAATCGCAGTTGCGCCAGGCCCGCGATATCTCGCGAGACTTCTATGTGTCCTCGCAGATCGATGTCCAGATCAAGGAAGTGCGGGACCAGATGGAGGCCCAGCGCCAGCTGCTGCAGCGCTTCAAGAGCTGATGGACGGGCGCGATCGCGCCGTCGCGGCGCGGCGATGCCATTTGCCGGTGTGATCAGGTGCCCGTTTCGAAGAAGCGCCCCAGCCGTTGCGGCAGCCAGCCCAGGTGAGCCGGAAAGGGTCCGGTGGGGAAGCCGGCATGTCCGCCGTCGGCAGGTTGGTGCAACAGGACTTGCGCGGAGCAGTCCGAAGGGCCGGGCAAGGCCGGCTCCGGGAAGAAGGGATCGTTGCGGGCGTTCAGCACCAGGGTGGGCACCGCGATGCTGGCCAGCCATGGTTTGCTGGAGGCCCTTGTCCAGTAGTCCAGGGCGTTGCGAAAGCCGTGCATGGGCGCCGTGTAGGCGTCGTCGAAGTCACGCAGGTCGCGCGCGTGGGCGATGCGCATGACATCGATCGCGCCGGGAAAGCGGCGCGCCTTTTCGAGCACCTTGTGCTTCATGGTGCGCAAGAAATACGCACTGTAGATGCGCCGGTTGATGAAGCCCCGGCACAGGCTGTTGCCGCCCGCGACAAGGTCCAGCGGAACCGAGATACCCGCGCAGCCGCCCAGCCAGTCCACGGCCTGCTGTTGTTCGCCGACGTACTTCAGCAAGGCATTGCCGCCCAGCGAAACGCCAACCGCGTGCCAGCGGGCATGGGGTACGCGCTGGCGCACGCTGGCAAGCAGGAACCCTACTTCGTCGGAGTCGCCGGAGTAATACGCACGCGCCAGCCGGTTCGGTGTGCCGGAGCAGCCGCGGAAATGGGCGATGGCGACGATCCAGCCGCGCGCGCGGAAATAGTGCGATATGGACTGCGCATAGCGGCTCAGGCTGCCGCCTTCCAGGCCATGGAAAAGGATCAGGGCCGGGGTGCCCGGAAGCTGCGGCAACGAGGCCCAGTCCGCGTCGACGATCCACCGCGCGGCGGCCGTCGTGGCGGTGGCGACGGGCGGCGGCACGGGCGGCTGGCCATCCGGGGACTTGTGCGGGAACAGGCCCGGACCGGTCCAGTCGATATCGACGAAGTCGCCGTCGGGGGTTTCGACGCGTTCGCGCACGAAGGCGATGCGGTGGTATTGGGCGAGCGTCGCGGCGTAGAGAGTCTGGCTGTGCCCGTCAGGCAGCCAGCGGGGAACGGGGCAGGGGGAGGTGTCCAGGCGAGCGGCGGTCAATGCGTCTCCCACGCTAGTGAAGCATATCGGGAACGTCGTGCAGGTCCAGCAGCCCGGCCTCCGCGGGGGCCGCGGACGCATGGTGCATGACCATGCGCCATCCTGTCGGGCCCCTGTGGAAGATGTTGGTGGCGTAGCAGCTTACGAAGCTGCCGCTGGACTCCGCACGGGAGCCGACCTGTTCGACGTGGACACGCACGGCGCTCGCCATGTGCTGCATGGTCACCGATTGCATCGTGCGGACATGCAGCGGACCGGATGCGAGGATGGCTTGCCAGGATTCTTCCACCGCCTTGTGGCCGACGAAGCGCAGGCCGCCGGGGTGGATGCATACGATGTCTTCGTCGTCCGCCCACACCTGCATGAGGCGGCTCAGGTCTGCGTGCTCCAGGGCCTCGTAAAAGGCTTCTTCGGCTTCAAGTGGCGTAGCGAACATGGGCGTGGCGGGCGCGAGGCAGTGTGGACGAAGGAACGGCCGCGGCGGGGCGGCTGCCGGTCAGTGGCCGTGCTCGGGCAGTACGGTCCCGGGCTTCAGCCGGTATTCGGCGCCGCAGTAGGGACAGCGCGTGGTGCCGGTATGGGCTACATCGAGGAAGACGCGGGGGTGCATGTTCCACAGGGACGTGCCGGGCCTGGGGCAATGCAGGGGCAGGTCTTCGGCGCCGACTTCGATAATTTCATGCTCGGAGGCGGTGGCGGCAGCGGCGGCGGTCATGGTGTTTCCTGAAACGTGGGGACAGCGGGAAGCGCAACGATAACGGAGGATGGGTGGCGCGGCGACTACGCCGCGGTCAAACTTTGGTCAGCCACGCCTGGTACTTGGGATTGCGGCCCTGCACCAGGTCGAAGAACGCCTTCTGCAGGCGTTCCGTGACCGGCCCGCGGCGGCCCGCGCCGATACGGCGGTTGTCGACTTCGCGGATGGGCGTCACTTCGGCGGCCGTGCCGGTGAAGAAGGCTTCGTCGGCGATATAGACATCGTCGCGCGTCAGGCGCCGCGTGACGACGGGAATGCCCAGGTCGGCCGCCAGCGCGTGCACGGTGGAACGCGTGATGCCGGTCAGCGCGGACGCGATTTCCGGCTCGTACACGACGTTGTCCTTGACGATGAAGATGTTTTCGCCGGCCCCCTCGGCGACGAAGCCTTCGGTGTCCAGCAGCAGGGCCTCGTCATAGCCGTCCTGCAGGGCTTCGGCATTGGCGATGATCGAATTGGCGTAGGTGGTGGCCACCTTGGCGCGCGGCATGGTGACATTCACGTGCTGGCGGGCGAAGGACGACACCTTGACGCGGATGCCTTCGGCCAGGGCTTCTTCGCCCAGGTAAGCACCCCACGGCCAGGCCGCGATGGCCACGTGCACCCTCGCGCCCTTGGGGGAGACGCCCATTTTTTCGGAACCGTAGAAAACCAGCGGGCGCAGGTAGCAGGATTCCAGGCGGTTTTCACGTACGACCTCGCACTGGGCGGCTTCCAGCGTCTCCGCGTCGTAGGGGATGGCGATCTGGTAGATGTGCGCGGAGTTGAACAGGCGCCTGGTGTGGTCCTTGAGCCGGAAGATCGCGGTGCCGTTATCGGTTTTGTAGGCGCGCACCCCTTCGAACACCGACAGGCCGTAGTGCAGCGAATGCGTGAGCACGTGTGTGGTCGCGTCGCGCCAGGGCACCAGTTTGCCGTCATACCAGATGAATCCGTCGCGGTCGGCCATCGACATGTTCGTTCTCCTTGAGTGCGCGGTATTGTATCAAGCAGCCGGCTACAATATGCCCCAATGCGGTGCGCCGGTCCGGGCTCATCGCCCCATTTCGATCCGCCGTCCGGCATTGCCGTTCCACACTATTTCCACCAGGTCCCGCGTTGTCCTCCGAGCCGGCCGCCCCCGATTCCGATAGCCTCCCGGTCTGGCGCGAGCGCTGGAGCGCCGCGCGCGAAGGCATCCACGCCATCGTGCCGGCGCTCATCGCCACGGGAACCTGGGGCTTGGTCACCGGCATCGCGATGGTCAAGTCCGGCCTGACGGAATCCATGGCGCTGGCGATGACGCTGGCGCTGTACGCCGGTTCCGCCCAGCTGACTTCGCTTCCGCTCATCGCCAGCGGCGCACCCCTTTGGCTCATCTTCGCGGCCGGTTTCGTCGTCAACCTGCGCTTCCTGATCTTCGGCGCCGCGCTGCACCCGTTCTTCCGTCATCTTCCCTGGCCGCGCCGGCTGGCCCTGGGCTATTTCACGACGGACATGGGCTTCGTGCTGTTCCTGCCGCGATACGGCGATGCGGCGGTCAAGGGTACGCGCGAACAGCTCTGGTTCTTCGTGGGGGCCATCGCTCCCAGCTGGTTCGTCTGGCAGGGCGCGTCGATCGCGGGCATCTATCTGGGCACTCTGGTGCCGACCGCCTGGTCCCTAGACTTCGCGGCCGTGCTGGCGTTGCTGGCCATCACGGTGCCGCTGGCCAGTTCGCGCCCGATGCTGGTATCGATGCTCGCCGCCGGCCTGACGGCGTGGGTCGGCCAGGTTTTCCCCTTGCGGCTGGGGTTGGCCGCCGCGGTCCTGGCGGGCGTGGTGGCCGGCATCCTGGCCGAGCGTCATTTGGGGCGGGGCCGTCGAACATGAGCCTGGACCTTGCGGCCGAAGAGTTGTACGTGTATGCGGCCATCGCCCTGCTGGCCTTGTGCAGCGTGATCACGCGCGCGGGATACCAGGTCTTCGGCGATTACCTGCCCTTGTCCGACGGCGTGCGGCGGGCGCTGCGCTACGCGCCCGCCGCCGCACTGACCGCCATCATCGTGCCCGACCTGCTGCCCTGGAAAGCCGGCTTGGGGCCGCAGCTGGATATGAAGCTGCTGGCGGGCGTGGTCGGGATCGCCGTCTTCCTGCGCACGCGCAGCGCCGTGGCAGTCATCGTGACCGGGATGATGGTGCTCTGGGGCCTGCGCTGGCTGGCGCCCTGAGCCGATCCGCTCTAATCCGTCCCTAGTTTCGGGGACGTCGCGGTACACGCGGGGGGCTACTGCGCTAAAATGCCTGCTTCCACAGCAATCCGGGCCTGATCCCTTCTTGTTTCGTGCTTTGCACGTGGCTCCGGTATCTGCCTATCCAATGACTGAATCCAATCCTTCCGCAGCGTCCCCCTCGGACGTGCCGACACTCACCTTTTCGGACTTCGACCTGCATCCCTCGTTGCTGTCGTCGATCGCCGAAACGGGCTACACCGTACCGACTCCCATCCAGGCCCAGGCCATTCCCGTGGTGGTGGCCGGGCGCGACGTGATGGGCGCGGCACAGACCGGCACCGGGAAGACCGCGGCGTTCACGTTGCCCATTCTGCATCGGCTCATGCCCATGGCGAACAGCAGCGCCTCGCCGGCGCGGCATCCGGTGCGGGCCTTGATCCTGACGCCCACGCGGGAACTGGCCGACCAGGTCGCGGAAAGCGTCAAGCGCTACGGCAAGCGTACGCCCCTGCGATCCGCGGTGGTCTTCGGCGGTGTCGATATCGGCCCGCAGAAAGAGCACCTGCGCAATGGTTGCGAAGTGCTGGTGGCCACCCCTGGCCGCCTGCTGGACCATGTGGAGCAGAAGAACGTCAATCTGGGCCAGGTCGGGATTCTGGTCCTGGACGAAGCCGACCGCATGCTCGACATGGGTTTCCTGCCGGACCTCGAGCGCATCATCCGTTTGCTGCCGACCCAGCGCCAGACCCTGTTGTTCTCGGCGACCTTTAGCAACGAAATCCGCAAGCTGGCGCGCTCCTATCTGATCGAACCGGTCGAAATCGAAGTCGCGGCCCGCAATGCCACGGCGGACACGGTGACGCAGATCGCCTACGAAATGAGCAGCGAAGGCAAACGTGCCGCGGTGGTCCATCTGGTGAAGTCGCGCAAGCTGAACCAGGTGATCGTCTTCTCGAATACCAAGATCGGGACCGCCCGGCTGGCGCGCGAGCTGGAGCGTGACGGTATCAAGGCCGAATCCATCCATGGCGATAAAAGCCAGGCCGACCGCATGAAGGCGCTCGACGCCTTCAAGGCCGGCCAATTGGAAGTTCTCGTCGCCACCGACGTGGCGGCGCGTGGCCTGGACGTCGCCGGCGTGCCTTGCGTCATCAATTACGATCTGCCCTACAACGCCGAGGACTATGTCCACCGCATCGGCCGCACAGGGCGGGCGGGCGCATCGGGCGAAGCCATCGCGCTGTTCACCCCGTCCGAGGAACGCCTGCTGCTCGACATCGAAAAGCTCATCAAGCGTCCGGTGCCGCGTGGACGCCTGGACCTGCCCGCCGAGCTCGTCGCACGCAGCCGCGGGCACGGCCATGCCGCCGAATCGGGCGCTGGCCGCGAACGGCGCGAATCGCGGGGCCGTTCCGGCGACCGTCGCTACGGCGAATCCTCGCAACGCCAGGCCCCCGTCGACGATTTCTTCCTCAAGCCCTACGAGCCCAGCACGCCGGCGCCGGCGCGAAGCGCCGACAGCGATGCGCCGGCCGACAACGCGGGCGAGCCCAAGCGCAAGGTCGCGGTATTGCTGGGCGGCAACCGTAAAGCCTGACCCTTCCGCGCACTCCGGCGTGTCGACGCATTCCGTCCACGCATGCGCAGCGCCGGATGACCCTACCTGAAGCCCATGCTGGCGGCAGACGTTGCCAGCGGCGCGCTTCAGGCGGCGAGCAACCCCCGTATGTCGGGCAGCCGCGTCGCAATGGCGGGGCTGTCGGCCTGCAAACTGGCCAGCAGGCGCTCCAGATGCCCGATGTGCGGCAGCATGGGGCCGTAGAACACTGTGCGGCCGGCACGCTGGACGAGCAGCGTGGGGAAGTTTTCCACTTCTTCATCGCCCAGCAGTTCCGCGTGGTCCTCGATGTCGATCCACGCGAACGCATAGGCGGGCTGTGTGGCCGCCAGGGCGTCGAATTTGGGGCGGTATTCCCGGCAGGTGTCGCACCAGGCCGCGCAAAAGCAGACGACCAGGTCGATGTCGGAACGATGCAGAAGGTCGCGTAGCGCGGCCGAGTCGGTACCAGGTTCAAAGGCGGGCATATGGGCAGCGGCGAAAGTATTTAACTATCATACCTGCGATGCACAACCGGACTCCCACCATGCCAGCCTCTCCGTATTCGCCGCCTTCCGGCCTGTCCCGCGCTTCCGCCGGGATGGCGGGTGTGTGGCAGGCGTTCAGACGCGCCGCCGTTTCGCAGTGCCATCCCACGATGCTGTTCGCCGTGCTGCTGCCTTTCCTCATTGCGCTGGTGGGTGCCATCCTGCTGCTGTGGTTCTGCTGGACCCCGCTGACCGGCTGGCTGCGCGACGAGGCTTCCAACTGGAGCGTGGTGAACAACGTCGACGAATGGCTCGTGACGGTCGGCCTGTTTTCGCTGAAGGTCTATCTGGTCCCCGTGATTGCGGCGGCCATCCTGCTGCCGGTGTCGGGCATCCTCGGTCTTGCGATCGCCGCGGTTTTCGTGATGCCCCTGGTATTGCGGCATGTCAGTCAGCGCGAGTACGGCGTCGTCGCGCGCCAGGGCAGGTACGCCACCGCGGTCAGCGTCTGGAACGCCTTGTGGGTAAGCCTGGCGTTCGCGCTGGGCTGGCTGTTGACCCTGCCGCTCTGGCTGGTGCCGCCCATGGCCGTGCTGCTGTCGGTGTTCTGGTGGGCTTTCGCGTTCTCGCGAATGATGCGCATCGACGCCATTGTGGAACACGCCAGCCCCGAAGAGCGGAAGATCCTGTTGCGGCGGAACAATCCGGGTTTCTGGACCATCGGGCTGGTGTGCTCGCTGATCAACCTGTTGCCGCCCGCCTGGGTCGTGCTGCCGGTTTTTTCCGCCTTGGTCTTCGCTCACTATGGCCTGGACGCCCTGCAACGCCTGCGGCAGGAAAAGGTCATCGAAATGGCCCCGCACTGATCACTTCTGGAACTGACATGGCACTCGATCCCGTCACGCCCCGTATCGGCTTGATTATCGTCGGCGACGAAATCCTGTCTGGCCGCCGGCAGGACAAGCATTTCGCGAAAGTCGTCGAATTATTGTCCGCGCGCGGGCTGCGCCTGGCATGGGCGGAGATCCTGCCCGACGACCGTGACACCCTCGTGGCCGCCTTCCGGCGCAGCTTCGCCAGCGGCGATATTGTGTTTTCCTGCGGCGGCATCGGGGCCACGCCGGACGACCATACCCGCCAGGCTGCGGCGGCGGCGCTGGACCTGCCGCTGGCGCTGCATCCCGATGCCCAGCGCGAAATTGCCGCCCGCTGCGCCGAAATGGCGGAAAAAGGGCAGGGCAGCGCGGATATGAGCACTCCCGAAAACCAGCGCCGCCTGGAGATGGGCCGCTTCCCGGCAGGTTGCGAGATCGTTCCAAACCCGTACAACCGCATTCCCGGCTTTTTTGTCCGCGACCATACCTTCGTGCCTGGCTTTCCCATCATGGCCTGGCCCATGCTGGAATGGACGCTGGACACCCGCTACCGCCACTTGCAGCACCAGACCGCCCACGCGGAACACGCCTTCCTGGTCTACGGCCTGCCCGAGTCCCGCATCGCCCCGGTCATGGACGCCGTCCAGGCGCGCTGGCCGGCGGTCAAGGCCTTCAGCCTGCCCAGCGTGGGCGAGGACGGCCGCTCGCCGCATATCGATCTGGGCGTCAAGGGTGAACCGGCCGCCGCGGCGGAAGCCATGGCCTATCTGCGGGACGAGGTCAGCCGGCTTGGCGGGCGCCTGACACCGTCCGAATAGCGCGCAGGTTGCCAAAGCAGCGTCCATATTTCACAATACGGGAAACACTATTATTGCGTCGCCGCATCGTCGCGCCTTTTGTGCGGCGCGGCTCGAGACGGCGCGGTCTTTGCAGAGCCTATGACGCGTTCCCCATCCGGCCGCTCCAACGGCCCGCCCGAGCAGGGCGACGGCCACGCTTCCATTGCCATCCAGGTCATCGAGAGAGCCATGCGGCTGCTCGACGCGCTGGCCGCACAGGCCGAACCGGTCACCCTCAAGGAACTGGCGGCGACGACGGGGCTGCATGCCTCCACGGCGCATCGCATCCTCAACGACCTGGTGATCGGGCGCTATGTGGAACGTGTGGACAACGGCGTGTATCAGCTCGGTATGCGCCTGCTGGAGCTCGGCTCGCTCGTGAAGGGACGGCTGAACGTCCGCGATGCGGCGTTGGGCCCCATGCACGAGTTGCACAGGCTGACCGGGCAGACGGTGAACCTGTCCGTGCAGCAGGGCGACGAGATCGTCTATATCGATCGGGCCTGGAGCGAACGGTCCGGGATGCAGGTGGTAAGAGCGATCGGCGGCCGTGCGCCGCTGCATCTGACATCCACCGGGAAGCTGTTTCTTTCGATGGCCGAACCCCGGCATGTGCGTGCCTATGCGCTGCGCACGGGACTGGCCGGTCATACCGCCAATAGCCTGACGCGGCTTGAGTCACTGGAACGTGAGCTGGCCACGGTGCGCAGCCATGGCTATGCGCGCGACAACGAGGAACTCGAAGTAGGCGTCCGGTGCATCGCTGCCGGCATCCATGACGACAGCGGCAAGCTGGTGGCGGGCTTGTCCATTTCCGCGCCAAGCGACCGTATGCAGGATGAATGGATAGAGCGGCTCAGGGGCACTGCGGCGCAGATCTCGGCTTCCCTCGGCTACGATGCCGCCGGCGGCGACCCGGACTTCGAGCAGGACGGGGCACGCGCGGCTTAGCGGCCGGCATAAAAAAACACCCCGCGGCATGGATCGATGTCCAGCTTGCGGGGTGTGGTTCCTTGGGGGTGCGCTTCCATGGGCGCGGCAACGCCGCGCCCCGGCATTATTGCTTCTGCACGCCCGCCTTCTTGAACAGGCTTTCCCATTGCGGAACCTGTTGCTGGACGAGCTTCTCCAGGGCTTGCGGGTTCGCGTCCTGCACGAGCACCGTGGCACCCAGCGCATTCATGCGTTCCTGGAACTTGGGATCGGCCACGCCTGCCTGGAGCGCCTTGATCAACTTGTCGGTCACGGGCTTGGGCGTACCCTTCGGGACCCACATGCCGTGCCAGATGCCAACCTGGAAGCCCTTGTAGCCGGATTCGTCCATCGTGGGCAGGTTGGACAGCGTCGGCACCCGCTTCAGGCTGGTGACCGCATAGGCCTTTACCTTCTTGGCGTTGATCTGCTGGGTGGTGTTGGTCGTCTGGTCACACAGCATGTCGACCTGCTTGCCCAGCAGGTCGTTCATGGCGGGCGCGGTGCCCTTGTACGGGACCGTCAGCAGGTTCACGCCGAAGGCCTCGTTGAGCATGGTGCTGCACAGGTGGCTGGCGGCGCCGATGCCCGCATTCGCCAGGGTTATCTTGTCGCTGTTTTCCTTGACGTACTTGGCCAGCTCCTGGATGTTGTTGGGCGGAAAGTTGTCGCGCGCCAGGATGGTCATCGGCACATCGACAACCAGGCCGACCGGCTCGAAACTCTTGAAGGGATCGTAGCCGGGGTCCTTGTACAACGAAGGCGCAGTGGAAAAGCCCACGTGCATCAGCAACACCGTGTAGCCATCGGGCGGCTGCTTGGCGACGTAGCCGGTACCGATCGTGCCGCCCGCTCCGCCTTTGTTTTCGACGATAACCGTCTGGCCAAGGCTGGGACGCATCGCTTCGGCCAGGGAACGGGCGACGTTGTCGGTGGGCCCGCCCGCGGCAAACGGAACGACCATATTGATGGCGTGGTCGGGATACTCGGCGTGCGCCGCTCCTGCGCCTGACAGTGCGACAGCCGCGAATACCGCAGCCAGCCGTCGGGAAGAAATAGGCATGTTGTCTCCTGAATTACGGATGCATTATGGAGTTCTTTTGTGAGTGGTCAGCCACTCGCACGCGTCCAGTCTAGGCAAGAACGGGGGACACGTCACCTTAGTTGTTTCCCCATGTTGCGTTCGGCTCCCGGCGACTCTATCTTTTCTCCAATGGCGTCCAGGGGACACGCCGCGTGCGCGACGAAGATGTTTTACTTTGTTGCGTCGCACAAATAGTCCTTGACAGTAAATCCTCGTGGCCTAAAATGGCATTTGTGCAGTGCAACAACGGCTCGGGACGCAGCAGTCGGCCGCGAGCCGGGGCAAACGCCCCTCATGGGCGCCGCCTCTGATTCGTAACGGCCCGCAAGCCATTTTTCTGCCCCCCGCGAAGGGGCACCTCGAGGAGATTGATCAATGAGTGCTATTCCCCAACAAGTGCTGTCCCGCCAGAAAGCCAACGTCAACGCGCTGATCGCCACGCAAGCTGCCCTGTTCTCGGGTTTCGAAAAGCTGGTCGACCTGAATCTGAAGGTCATCAAGGCAACGATCGACGAAGTCGCGCTGCGCTCGCAGCAGGCCGCCGAAGTCAAGGATCCCCAGGAAGCCGTGGCGTTCTCCACCAGCCTGGTACAGCCGGGCGCGGAAAAGGCCCTGGCCTACGGTAAGCATGTGTATGACATTTTCGCCGGCGTGCAGGGCGAACTGGTCAAGCTCAGCGAAGAACAGATCGCTGAAAACCAGGCGCAGTTGTCCGAAGCCATGGACCAGTTGGCACGCAACGCCCCCACCGGCACGGAAGGCGCCGTCGCCCTGATGAAGTCTTCGCTGGCCACCGCCACCAGCGCGTACGATTCGCTGACCAAGGCCGCCAAGCAGGCCGCCGAAGTCGCCGAGTCCAACCTGAATGCCGCCGCCAACGCGACTTTCAAGGCTGCGTCGGATGCCGCCGATGCCGCCAACAAGGTTGCTACGCCGCGTAGCCGTCGCGCCGCTGCCTGAGCGCGGCCTGACGCTCCGGCGTCATTGCTGTACTTCGTTTGAGCAGAGCTGGAACGTGGGCCGCCCTAGGGCGGCCCTTTTTTGCGCGCGTCCCGCGTGGCGGACGGCGCCCGCGACGCGTACGCGCGTGCCCACCGTCCCCGGACAGCCCGGGCGCGAGGGCAACTGCCGGGGGCCTTGGACGAGTCAGCCGGCACGCACGGCGGTGGCGCGCACACATTCGTGGACCAGCGCCGGGCCGCGATAGATGAGCCCGGTGTATAGCTGCACGGCGTTGGCGCCCGCGGCGATCTTTTCGGCCGCGTGGCGGCCGTTGTGAATGCCGCCCACGCCGATGATCGACAGCGCAGACCCCAGGCGTTGCCGCAGGCGCGCGATCACCGCCAGGCTCAGTTCATGTACGGGCGGGCCGGACAGTCCGCCGGCTTCGTCGGCGTGGGGCAGGCCGGCCACGGCCTGGCGCGACAGCGTGGTGTTCGTCGCGATGATGCCGTCCACACCGTGACGAGGCAGGATATCGGCGATCGCGTCGACCTGGTCGTCGGTCAGATCCGGGGCAATCTTCACTGCCAGCGGCACGTGACGGCCATGCGTGTCGGCCAGGGCCTTGCGTGCGTCCTGCAGGCGCGACAGCAGATCGCCCAGTTCGTCGCCGCCTTGCAGCGAGCGCAGGTTCTGCGTATTGGGCGACGAAATATTGACGGTGACATAATCCGCATGCGCATACACGCCGCGCAGACCCTTCAGGTAATCGTCCGCGGCCTGAGCGATGGGCGTGTCGGCGTTCTTGCCGATATTCAAGCCCAGCACGCCGCCCCGCGCGCGCCACTGGCTGCGCGTCACATTCGCGATGAAGGCGTCCAGCCCCAGGTTGTTGAAACCCAGGCGATTGATCAACGCATTGGCGCTGGGGAGGCGGAACAGCCGTGGCTTGGGATTGCCCGGCTGCGGACGCGGCGTGACGGTGCCCACTTCCACGAAACCGAAGCCCAGGTTGCCCAGCGCATCGATATAGGCGCCGTTCTTGTCCAGGCCGGCGGCCAGGCCCACCGCGTTCGGCAGGCGCAGGCCCATCACGTTGACCGGCGCCAGCGGCGCGGCATGCAAAAGGGCACGGGTCGCGCCGCACTCGTAGGCCCGCTGCAGGGACTTCAGCGTGATGTCGTGCGCGGTTTCGGCGTCCATGGCGAACAAGGCCCGGCGCGCGAGGGGATAGGCGTGGAACAGGATAGACATGGGGCGGCATTGTAGAGCCATCCGGAGCGGCCGAGATACCCGGACCGTGGCACAGGCCGCACAGCCGAGGCCCCATCGTTGCCGCGCCGGCCTTCCCGCAAGGCTAGGGCCCTTGCCGCGCCGACCTTCCGTAAGGCTACGGTCGTTACCGTGCCGGCGCGCCGTCGTCCGCGCTTTGCCAGATCCCGCCGACGAGGAACTCGGCCGGCTGGAAGCTGGCCTTGTATGCCATCTTGCGGCTGGCCTCGATCCAGTAGCCGAGATACAGCCACGGCAGATTCAATGCGCGGCACTGTTCGATCTGCCACAGAATGCTGTAGGTGCCCAGGCTGCCCGCCATCTCCGGGTCGTAGAACGTATAGACCGACGACAAGCCTTCATCCAGCACATCAATGATGGACACCATGGCCAGCATGCCTTGCGGCGTGCGGAATTCCACCAGGCGGGTGTTGACGCGGCTGGTCAGCAGGAACTGGGCGTATTGCGTGCGGCTGTCCTCGTCCATGCCCCCGCCGGGATGGCGGCCCTGCTGGTAGCGGGTGTACAGCTCATAGTGTTCAGGGGACCATGCCAGCTCGGCGACGAAAGACTGCAAATCGCCATGGCGTTTCCAGGCGCGGCGCTGGCTGCGGTTGGGCGCGAAGCGTACCGTGTCCACGCGCACCGGGATGCATGCCTGGCAGCCGTCGCAGTGCGGCCGGTAGGTGAACAGCCCGCTGCGCCGAAAACCCTGTTCCACCAGTTGGGAGTAGGTGCCCGCATGGATCAGGTGCCCCGGGGCAGCTACCTGGGAGCGCGCCTGGCGCCCCGGCAGGTAGCTGCACGGGTAAGGCGCCGTGGCATAGAACTGCAAGGTGGAGAAAGGGAGTTCTTTGAGCTGACTCATGCGCGCCCGCCGGCGGGCATGGATCCCTGCGACGGTCGGGACATGATAACGCCAAGCCGCTAAACCGTCGCGTCGTCCAAGGGTAGTAGGCGTCCCTGCGTGTCCAGCCTGCCACGTTGCCATGGCGGCCCGGGCTGCGCTACCAGTACGGCCACGCGCGCTACGAAATGCGGCCTTGGCACGGGGCGCGCGCCCAGGCTGGCGAGATGGTGGGTCTGCTGCTGGCAATCGATCCATGGCACGTCGTGGCCGGCCAGGAAGCGCACCAGGTGGGCAAGCGCGATCTTCGATCCGTCCGTGATGCGCGTGAACATCGACTCGCCATAGAACATCCTGCCCAGGCTGATGCCATACAGTCCCGCGCACAGCTTGCCGTTCACCCACGTCTCGACGCTATGCGCGGCGCCGGCGCGGTGCCACGCCGAGTAGGCTTGCCGCATGTCGTCGGTAATCCACGTGCCCGGCTTGCCATCGCGCGGCGCCGCACAGGCTTCGAGCACGCGATCGAAAGCGGTGTCGACACGCACCTGGACGCGCGCGTCGCGCCGATGTTCCTCACGCGCCAGTCGGCGCAGCAATTTGCCGAGCGAATGGGAAACCTGGAATTCCTCGCACGCCAGCACCATGCGTGGATTCGGCGACCACCACAACACCGGTTCGCCTTCCGCATACCAGGGAAACACGCCCTTGGCATAGGCTTCGGTCAGGCGTTGCACCGACAGGTCGGCGCCGGCCGCCAGCAGGCCGTCGGGTTCGCTCATCGCGGATTCGACCGGCGGCAGCGGCGTATCGGGATCTACCCAGGGCAGTTTCAATGATGCGATTCGAGCGAATAGCGGTGCGGTTCGAAGACGCCCCGGCGACGGTCGTCCAGGAAGTGCTGCAAGGTCGTGACCACGCTGCGGAACGAGAGTTCGTCCCACGGTATGTCCGACTCCTTGTAGTAGCGGGCGTCCAGGCTTTCCGGGCCGGGCGCCAGGTCCGGCCCGAGTGCGTGCGCCAGATAGTAGATGTGCACCTGGTCCACCTGGGGTACATCGATCACGGTGAAGAGGCCTCCCAACTGCACCCGGGCGCCGGACTCTTCGAGGGTCTCGCGCGCCGCACCCTGGGCGGTGGTCTCGCCCAGCTCCATGAAGCCGGCGGGCAGGGTCCAGGTGTCGTAGCGAGGTTCGATAGCCCGGCGGCAGAGCAGGATACGGTCCTCCCATATCGGGACCGTGCCTACCACGACGCGTGGATTCTGGTAATGGATGGCGCCGCAGTGGTCACAGATATCGCGTTCGCGGTTGTCGCCTTCCGGGATGCGGCGGGCGACCGGCGATCCGCACTGGCTACAGTAGCGGGCGCGGCGCGGGGCCGGAAAGTAGGAGGGGGGCTTTGCGGTCATGACGACGATTCTAACGGCTTGCCCGCGTGCCAGTGTGACGCCCTTAGCGCGGGTCGGCCTCGGGGACGGCGACGAAGCCCAGGCGCTGTTCCAACGCGCCGCGCGGCGCGCGGTGCAAGGGCACCGCGCAGGGCGCCGTAAGGTGGCGCACCATCAGCGGCACATCGCCGTCCAGCTGGGCGGCGGCATCCAGGGCGGGCGAGCCGTCTTCCAGGCGCATGGCGTCGATCAATGCAGGTACATCGCGGCCGGCCACCATGCCGGGTCCCACGTCGGTGTTCGCATAGAGGCGATGCGCCTCGTCCAGGAACCACGCCGAGACCTCGCGCACCGGCACGCCGGTGTGGGTTTCCAGCGTCGCGCCGTCCACGCCGGTGCGCAGAATGTAGGGCGCCGCGTCCAGCCGCACGTAGACGCGTTGCGGCCCGTTCTGGAAAAACCAGCGGCCTTGTGCGTCATGTCCGTAATTGCGGCCGATGAAGGCCAGGATGGACGCGTTGCCGATAGGCTCGCCGGCTCCGCCGCCCGCTGCATCGCCTTGTGGATGCAGGCGCCACTGCCCGGCGCTGTCCAGCGACAGCCACCCGGCCACCGCCGGCACGTTGGGCCAGCGCGCGATCGCTTCAATGACGGACGGGTCCATGGCTGCTCCTGGCTATCGGGGCGGTGGGCGGCGTCGGCCGTGCGCAGGCCGGCATTGTGTCAGGTCGTTTGCCACGGCCACGTTCTTGCGGCTGGGCTGGCCGCCCGCCGGTGTGTCGAGGCGCACGGTCCTAGCCATGTGTCGCCTCGCCATCGGTCCAGCGCGAGGGCAGCAACGACATGGCGACCTTGAGCATGGCCTCCGGCGCCAGCACGGCCGTGCCGGTGGCGGGGTCGATGCCCGGCACGGCATGGCCCCCCGCGGCCGTATAACGGTTGAAGGCGTCCGTCATATGCGTTACGGGCTCGACGGCCAGATGCGGCTTGCCCACGGGCGTGAAAATGACGAGGTGACTCAGGGCCGTGTCCGTGCGCAGCGTCACGGCGGTCCCGCGCTCGGGCCAGACGACACGCGCCCGGCCCTTGAAGCCGCGGAAGACGTTGTCGTAGTCGGTTGCTGTCGCCAATTGGCCCGTGGCCAACGCCGCCGCCGCAGGCTCCAGCCGCAACGGCAGGTTGGCCTCGTTGTTCACCCACATTTGCTCGACGTCCGCCCATATCCGCGTGAGCGGCGTACGAGGAAAGTAGGGATGCCAGCCCAGGCCGGCGGGCGCCGGCGTTCCACCGGTGTTGCGCACCGAGAGGGTGACATGCAGGCCATTCTCGTCCAGCGTAAACGACTGTTCCGCTGCATAGGGAAAAGGCCACGCGGGCGCGTCACCCTCGGGCACGTACTGCTGCGTCAGCACCGCCCGGTCGCTGGCCTGGCTATGGACTTCCCATGGGCGCTGCCATGCCAGTCCATGCATGGGCAAAGGCGCGTAGTCCACGGTTTGCGGGATGGCGTGTGCGACGCCTGCAAAGCTCAACCGTCCGTTGGCAATGCGGTTGGAAAAGGGCAGCAGGGGATAGCACGCCGTCAGCCGGGCAATGGGCGGTATGCCGTCGCTGGGACGCAGGATGGGTATCCCTCGCCAGCTGTAGCGCAATATGGTGCCGCCCAGGGATGGGCAGATGTCGACGCTGGCGTCGCCATGTCGCAGGCTCAGGAGGGTGGCTACGTTCATTCCAGGGATTATAGGAACGTCGGGCAGGTACGCCGATTGCGGATTCCGGTCATGGCTCGGGCTCGCCCTGCATCCGGGCGGCGCCGGGCGCCTTTTCGGAGTTCCATCACATGAAACAGTCCGCGCTCAAGACCACGAAAACGCGTCCGCTGAGGACGACGCTGCGCATCGCAGTGGCCGTGACGCTGCTGGCGTTCCCCTGGGCCGTTGCCAGCGTCCAGGCGGCCGAACCGCGTTCTTCGTCGGGCAGTTCGCGTCCCGTCGCGCCGAACAACAATCCGGCGGGCGCTGGTACACGCGCCGAAACTCCAGGTGCCTCCACGGGCGCCAGCGTCCAGCGGCCGGGGACGCCCGGGACCGGCGCCACGCCGTCCATGACGCCGGTCCCGCAGGGCTCTCCCGCTCCCGGCACGCCCGCGCAGGGCACCGTCGAGGGCAGCAAGGGCGCACCGGGCGCGCAGGGCGACTTGCCGGGCGGCAGTGCCGGCAGCCGCGGACAAAAAGACAGCCGCCGCGGGCATTGATTTTTTCGCGTGCGCCGTCCCGCGGCATCGCTTTAAAGCGTCGGACGTGGCAACGGCTTCCGCCGGGGAATCGTTGTCGGTACGTCGCTGGCGGTTTCCGTAAGGAAGCCGCCCCTTGGAATGCGCAACGGCTCCTGCCAGGGAGCCGTTTGCCTGTCCGGGCCATGTCGAGCCGGTACTTTCCGCTCGAGGCCGGGCAGGAGATTGCCTGCTGAATGCCGCCGCACCACGCAGCATTCATGCGGCCGACGCCGTTTCGGCGGCGAAAAGATTCTCCTTGCCCCAGGCATACAAAGCCCTCAACACCGGTTCGAGCCCCCGGCCTTTCGCGGTCAGGTGGTATTCGTTATGGTCGCTGCGCTCGGCCGAGGGGCGCGTCTCCAGCACGCCCTGTTCGACCAGCTTGCGCAGCCGCGCGCTGAGTATGTTCCTGGCCAGGCCAAGGCGTTGCTGGAAGTCGCTGAAACGGCAGGTGCCGTGCAGCGCTTCCCGCACGATCAGCAGGCTCCACCAATCACCGATCACATCCAGGGACCGGGCGATGGGGCAGGGGTCTTCGCACAAGCGCTTGCGCCGCATTCGGGCCTCCGAACCATTTTGAGTTGCAATTTTAAACCTTGCGGCCTACTATTGCTATGGTTTCAACATTAAACAATGCGCCGCGGCCGGCGACGCGCCACTGGAGTGCTTATGACCACGCTTTTCGACCCTCTTTCCATCGGCGACCTGCATCTGCCCAACCGTATCGTCATGGCCCCCTTGACGCGCCTGCGCGCTCCTGGCGGCGTGCCGAATGCATTAATGGCGGAGTACTACGTACAGCGAGCTTCGGCCGGATTGATCATTACCGAGGGCACGCCCGTGAGGGATGATGGCGTCGGCTATCAGCACGTGCCCGGTATCTGGAGCCAGGCGCAGACCGAAGGCTGGAAGCGGATCACCGAGGCGGTGCATGGCGCAGGCGGCCGCATCGCCGCCCAACTCTGGCACGTCGGGCGTATTTCGCATCCGCTGCTGCTGCAGGGGCGTCAGCCGGTCGCACCGAGCGCCATCGCGGCGGAGGGACACGTCAGCCTGCTGCGCCCGAAAGTACCGTACCCGGTCCCGCGCGAACTCGGGTTGGACGAAATCCCTGCCATCGTCGACGCCTTCCGCCAGGGCGCGCGCAACGCCAAGGCCGCGGGCTTCGACGGCATCACCATCCATGGCGCGAATGGCTACCTGCTCGACCAGTTTCTGCAGGACGGTTCCAATCGCCGCACGGACGCGTATGGCGGCAGCGTGGAGAACCGCGCGCGGCTGATGCTGGAGGTGATCGACGCCGTGCTGGAAGTCTGGGATCCGAAGCGCGTCGGCCTGCATCTCGCGCCGCGTTCTCCGTCGTATTCCGTCACGGAGAGCGATCCGGCTCGCACCTTCGGCTACGTGGCGCGCGCCATGGGCGAACGCGGGCTGGGTTTCCTGTTCATCCGTGAAACGCAGGGAGAGGGCGCGTTGTTCTCCATGCTGAAGCGTGAATTCGGCGGACTTTGCATCGCGAATGATGGCTTCGATGCGGCGGCCGCGGCCGGCATCGTGGCCCGGGGCGAGGCTGAAGCTGTGGCTTTCGGCAAGGCGTACATCGCCAACCCCGACCTGGTCGAACGCTTGCGGCGCAACGCGCCGCTGAACGCTCTGGATACGGCGACCATCTATGACCTGGAGAACTGCAGCCCGGTGGGATACACCGATTATCCGGTGCTGGAGACGCAGGCGGCTTGACCGCCAGAACCAGGCGGCACGCCGCGAAGAATGCCAGGAAGAATGCTCTGCGTGCCTGCAGACCCACGGGACTGTCCGCGGACACCGTGATGGTCGCGGGATGCGCAGTGGCAGCCGCGTTCATGTCGCGCGCTGCGCGCTAGATTCTTGGAGGCGCAAGCCGGAATCGAACCGACGTACACGGATTTGCAATCCGCTGCATAACCACTCTGCCATTGCGCCGGCAGTTGCCCGGTAGCCACCGAGGCAAGCCCGGCATTCTACATCAAGCGGCGGCGGGCTGCAGGGCCCCGGGGCCGCGCGGGGACGGTGGACGCTCGGCAGGAGTGGCCCAGTGCCCCTGCATAGGGACCCCTGCGGCGCGTGGGTCCAAGCCGCGCGACACCGCCGCGCCCGCGGGCTGGCTTGAAGGCGCGTGATGCTGCCAGCGCGCCTGTGGGTAAGCTATCCTGGCGACTCACGCCACCGCATCGGAACGGCGGTGCGCAATCGTCCGCGCCAACACGCGCCGCCCCACACGAACCAGGCCGCCGTGGCAGGCGCCCCATGGGAGGTCATCATGAACATGAACCGACGCAGATGGCTCGGCGTCATGGCGACGGGCGGCTTGACGAGCGTGCTGCCCGCGAGCCGGGCGGCCGGCATGGCGGACGCCAAGCCGCGTATCGGCGTGATCGGCGCTGGCAATGTAGGCGGGACCGTGGGCGGCCTCTGGGTGCGAGCGGGGTATTCCGTCATGTTCTCGTCCCGCCATCCGGATACGCTGAAAGCCCTGGCCGGCCGCCTGGGTCCTCTCGCGTCGACGGGAACGCCGGCCGAAGCCGCGCGCTATGGCGACGTGCTTTTCGTCGCGGTGCCCTATGGCGCCTTGCCGGCGCTGGGCCGCGAGCTGGCCGAACCGATGCACGGCAAGGTCGTGCTCGACGCCTGCAATCCATTCCCGGGGCGGGATGGTCCCATCGCCGAACCGGCCTTGCATGACGGTGTGGGCCTGACGTCCGCCGCGCTGCTGCCAGGCACCCGCCTGGTGCGTGCGTTCAATTCCCTGGGCGCCAGCACCGTGGGCAGCCAGGCGCACCGCGCGGGGACGCCGTTGGCGATCCCGATTGCCGGCGACGACGCCGATGCCTTGGCGGTCGCTTCACGCCTGATACGGGATGCGGGCCTGGAGCCGGTCGTGATCGGGCCCCTGGCGGCGGCGCGGCTGACGCAGCCCGGCGGCCCGGGATGGCTGGTCGCCGAAACCGCCCCGGAACTGCGCCGCCGCCTGGGTCTGCCGGCCACATCTCCACCATGACGGCGTGCTTGTCGTGAATGCCATACGCGCCATTTTGAGGACCCGCCATCCGTGAACGAGATCCGCGCCATTTCGCTTTTCGTCCGCACTGCGGTCCTCGGCAGCCTGCGCAAGGCCGCCGTAGAGCAGGGTGTGACGCCGCAGGCCGCCAGCCTGGCCGTCGCGCAATTGGAAAAGCATTTGGACGTCAGGCTGTTCCATCGCACCACGCGCCGGCTCAGCCTGACGGAGGAAGGGCGCCGCTTCCTCGAGTCGGTCCAACCTCCGCTCGACGCCTTGACGGAGGCCCTGCACAACGCGCGCGCGGGGCGCGAGGCCGCCGCCGGCCCGCTGCGGGTCACCGCGCCGCGCACCCTGGGCAGCCACGTCCTGTGGCCCATGTTCGAGGCCTTCGCGCAGGCCCATCCCGATGTGCAGCTCGATATCCAATTGGAAGACCGCTTCCAGGACTGGGTGGCGGAACGTATCGACGTGGGGTTTCGCGCGCGGGTACAGCCGGACGATGGCATCATCGCGCGCCGCGTGCTGCCGATACAGCTCATCGTGTGTGCGTCCCCCGCCTATCTGGCGCAGCACGGCGCGCCCAACCAGATCGACGACCTCGCTACGCACCGCTGCACCGGCTTCCTGCAACCGAACACCGGCAAGGTCGTGCCGTGGGAATTCCAGGTCGGCGACGAGGTGGTCTCCCGCGACATCGTGCCGGCCATCCAGACGAATGATCCGGAATTGGAAACGCGCGCGGTGCTGGCCGGGCTGGGCATAGGCCAGTTGGCCAGTTTCACGGCGGTGCCGCTGATTCGTGAACGCCGCCTGGTGCCCCTGTTGCTGCCGCACGTCGTCGAAAGCATGGCCATGTACCTCTGCTACGCACGTCGGGCACAGATGCCGGCGCGCGTGCGCGTGTTCATCGACTTCATGCTGGACCGCCTGCGGTCCACCGCGGAGTGGTATCTGGGCGCCGAGGAATTGGGCGCAGCCGACGCCGCACGTAGCCGCTAGGCGGCACGCTTCGCGCTGTCGCCTTTCGCCTCGCGCCCCTCGCCGTGCGCCCATGCCGCCGAATGATCCGGCGTCACGGCCGACACGGTCGATCGCAGCGGCTTGTCGAGAAGGCAGCGCACCACCGCGGCTATCGGGCAAAGTCGGTCGATGCCGCCAGTTCCGCCCATGCTGCGGTCTCGGCGGTGACATGCGCATTTTTGCTGGCGATGGCGGCCAGGGTATCGGTGCCAAAGGGCATCCGCAGCGGTGGCTGTTCGGCATCGACCAGCTTGATCATGGCCGCAGCCAGTCGCAGCGGGTCGCCCGGCTGCTGGTGGTTGGCCGCACTGGCGCGTTCGCGCACGGCGCCCACCGTGGCTGCATAGTCGGCGATGACGCGCGGCGATCTCACCAGTGACGATGCGTCCAGGAAGTCCGTGCGGAAGTATCCCGGTTCCACCACGGTGGCGCGTATGCCCAGCGGCGCCAGTTCGTCATGCAGCGCCTCGGTCAGGCCTTCCACCGCAAACTTGGTGGAGGAGTAGACGCCGTATCCCGCCGCACCGCGATAGCCGCCGATGGAGGAAATGTTGAGGATATGCCCGGACTTCTGCGCGCGCATCTGCGGGAGCACCGCGCGCGTCACATTGAGCAGCCCGAAAACGTTGGTGTCGTACAGCCGGCGCACATCCGCGTCGTCCGCTTCCTCGACCGCGCCCAGCAGGCCGAAGCCGGCGTTGTTGATCAACACGTCGATGCGGCCGAAGCGCGCCACGGCGGCCGCTACCGCGGCGCGTGCCTGGGTTTCATCCGTCACGTCCAACTGCACCGGCAGCACGTTGGGCGCGTCGCCGAAGCGTTCGGCCACGGCGGCGATGTTGCGGCCGGCGGCCACCACCGCGTTGCCGTCGGCCAGGGCGGCTTCGGCGATCAATGCGCCGAGCCCGCGCGACGCGCCCGTGATGAACCAAACACGCTTGATGTTCCGGTTGGAAGTTTTCGTGGTCATGGCATTGCTCCTGGATTGGGATGGAAAGTCGATGCTTTGCGCGTCTGGCAGCATTGATTCGGCGTGACGCGTTGGATGCCACTTTAGGTGCCGCGCCGGCCGCTGCCCAGCCATGGAAGGCTTGCTGGATCGACAAGCGGAACTTGCGAATCGCCGGCACGCATCGGGATGCCTCGGACCGCGTCGGTTGGCACCGCTCCGGTTGGCACCGCGCCGGCCTCGGCCTTATGGGCGGCATGCCGCCGTCAACCGGTGCGCGCCCATCCGGGTTATCGTGGCGGCCGGGGAGACTCTCATTCCAAGGAGATGTTCATGCGCTCGCTCGCCCGCATCCAGGCATTCTTCGACGAACCGACTCACACCGTGACTTACCTCGTCGCGGATCCCGTGAGCGGGATTGGCGCTGTCATCGACCCCGTACTGGACTATGACCATCGCAGCGGAAAGGCCTCCACGGCCGCCGCGGACCATGTCCTGGACGCTGCCAGCAAGGCCGGCGTGACGATCGCCTGGGTGCTGGAAACGCATGCCCATGCCGATCACCTCAGCGCCGCCCCGTACATCAAGCAGCGTACCGGTGCCCGCGTCGCCATCGGCGAACATATCCGCGATGTCCAGACCATCTTCCGGCCCATCTTCAACGTGCCGGATGTCTCCGAAGACGGCAGCGAGTTCGATCGACTGCTCAAGGACGGCGATACGCTTGCACTGGGCGATCTCGAGGTGCACGTCCTGTATACGCCCGGCCACACGCCGGCCTGCATCGCCTATCGCATCGACGATGCCGTCTTCGTCGGCGACACCCTGTTCATGCCCGATTACGGTACGGCACGCGCCGACTTTCCCGGCGGCGACGCGCGCACGCTGTACCGCTCGATCCGCCGCCTGCTGGCGCTGCCGCCCGAAACGCGGCTATTCATGTGCCATGACTACAAGGCTCCGGGGCGCGATGTCTATGCCTGGGAAACCACCGTCGCCGAGCAACGCGCGCGCAACGTGCACGTGCATGATGGCGTGAGCGAGGATGAATACGTGGCCATGCGGGAAAAGCGCGATGCGACCCTGCCGCCTCCCGTGCTGTTGCTGCCGTCGATACAAGTCAACATCCGGGCAGGCCAGCTACCGCAGGCGGAGTCCAATGGCGTGCGGTATCTGAAGATTCCGCTGGGCCTGGCGAGGCAGGCGTAAGCCATCGTATGGGCGAGCCATTTCACGAATGGTGGCCCATACGGCCGGACCATGACGCTCCCGGGGTTCTTCCCGAAAATGCCTGCTGCATGAAGTCGACAAACGCGATCACCCGGCCCGCATACTGGTGGCGGGCCGGGTATACCGCGTAAATATCGGCGGGGTAGGTGCGATAGCGCGCCAGCACCTGCTGGAGACGGCCGGCCGCGACATGCCGGGCGACATCCCATTCCGCGCGCAGAATGATGCCGTGCCCGTCGAGCGCCCAGCGGACCGCGATTTCGCCGTCGTTCGTGCTCATATGTACGTTCACCTTCACGGTGTTCGTTTTCCTGCCTTGCTGGAAGCGCCAGACGCCGTGCGTTTCGTCGCCGTGCCGGATGTCGATGCACGCGTGCTTGGGCAGATCGGCCAAGGACCTGGGTTCGCCGTGCTTCTCGATATAGGCGGGAGACGCGCACAGGATGCGCCGGTTCGCGGCAATGGGCCGCGCGATGACGCGTGCATCGGGCGGCTCGCCGAAATGGATGCATACGTCGAAAGAGCCTTCGGTAAGGGGCGGCGGCGCCACGGTCAGCTGCAACTGGACGTCCACGCCTGGATAGCGCTTGCGGAAATGGGACAACAGGGGCGCCACATGATTCCGGCCGAAGCCCAGGGTAGCGTTGACGCGCAGCAATCCCTTGGGAATCCGGCGGGCATTCGACACATGGCGCTCCATGTCGTCGATATCGGCCAGGATCCGCCGCGCGTGCATCAAATAGATTTCGCCTTCCTCGGTCAGTTGCATCCTGCGCGTCGTGCGCGTCAGCAACTGCACGTCCAGCCGTGATTCCATCTGCGCCAGTCGCTTGGTGACGGCAGGGGCGCTCAGTCCCATTTCGCGGGCTGCCGCCGCCAGGCTGGGACCACGCGCAATCCGGGTGAAGAACGCCATTTCCGACAGAACCGTAGGTGAACTCATCATTAACCCAAACAAAATAATGGAATAACTTTCGCGATGATCGTTCCGATTCTAGTGGCACTAAAGTCGATTCCTCAAACAATCCATTGCCCTGCCGATCCGGTTCCGCGGCCCAGCGCGATGGCTAAAACGAGGAGACTGGCATGTCATTCAAGCGACTGGTACGCGGCGGCAGCAAAGCGCTGCAGATCCTGACTATCATCGGTCTTGCGGCCGCCCCATTCAGTGCACGTGCCGAGCCGGCCTATCCCGGCGACCGGCCGGTATCGATCCTGGTGCCCTATTCGCCGGGCGGGGCGACAGACGTCGTGGCGCGCCTGCTTAGCGTAAAACTCACCCAGGTCATGGGCGGCACCTTCGTGGTGGAGAACCGGCCCGGGGCGAGCGGCACGATCGCCATGTCCGCCGTCGCCCGGGCCAGGCCGGACGGGCACACGCTGTTCATGAACGAGATCACGTCGACTGTCGTCAAGGAACTCGTGCCGGGTCTCACCTTCGACCCCGTGCAGTCATTGGAACCCGCCGTGCTGGTCGCCGAGACTCCTTTCGTGCTGGTGATCAACAGCAACGTGCCGGCCCACACCCTGAAGGAGTTCATCGCCTACGCGAAGAGCAATCCCGGCAAGATCACCTATGGCTCCGGTGGCGTGGGCAGCGGCCCTCACCTGGCCGGCGAATTGTTTCGCCAGTTGACCGGTGCGGAGATCCTGCACGTGCCGTATCGAGGATCCGGGCCCGCGTTGCAGGACCTGCTCGGCGGCCAGATCCAGATGCTGATTACCGCCGCGCCGACGGTTGCGCCGATGATCAAGGACGGGCGGTTGCGCGCCCTGGCGGTGGCCCGGTCCCAACGCGTCTCGGCCGTGCCGGACGTACCGACCGCGGCCGAAGCAGGCCTGCCCGGTTTCGAGATCAGCAATTGGTTCGGCCTAGCCGCGCCGGAGGGCACGCCCAAGCCGGTCATCGATGCGATCGCCAAAGGAGTGAACCAGGCCTTGAAGGATCCAGACTTCCTGGCACGCCTGGATGGCGCCGGCGGCGTCCCGCTGGGCGGAACCCCCGCCGGCGCCAAGGAACGTGTGCTCGCCGAAACGCAGCGCTGGAGCGCCATGTTGCACGCGAGCAGCGCGCAGGCGAAATAACCAACCTGATTTACGTTCGATACAGAGGATATGGCTATGAAGATCAAGCGCGTCGAGCCCCTGCATGTAGGCCAGTTCATGTACGCCCGTGTGGAAACCGACTCGGGCCTGGTGGGTGTCGGCGAGGCCGGCACGTGGGGCCATATTGAAGCCGCGGGCGCCGCGATAAAGCGCTTCGCGGAATACCTGGAGGGAAAGTCGGCTTTCGACATCGAGCATCACTGGAATGTGATGCATCGCTTCAGCTACTTCCAGGGCCTGGCGATCAATGCGGCGATTTCCGCCATCGATATAGCCTTGTGGGATATCAAGGGACAGGCGCTCGGCGTGCCGATATATGAACTGCTGGGCGGCGCCGTACGCAAGAAAGCCCGCATCTACGGGCATGTCTACGAAAATTCGATCGACAAGATCCTCGTTGAGTGCCAGGCCAAGATGGAGGCCGGCTTCAATGCCTTCGGTCATTTGAATCCTTTCCTGGATGAGGGCAATGAACAGGTGTGGTTCAAGACCCACATCAAGAAGATGCGCGATGCCGTCGACAATGTAGAACGCATGCGGGAGGTGGTAGGCGACCGTGTCGACCTGCTCATCGAGCTTCATCGCCGTCTCACGCCGGCCGAAGCGATCACCTTTGTCGACGCGATCGAACATACCCATCCCATGTTCGTGGAAGACCCCATCCGGCCGGAAGGGCCCGACGCCATGGCGCGCGTCGCCGACAAGGTCCGCGTGCCCATCGCGACCGGGGAACGGTTCGCCACCATCTACGAGTTCCAGGCGCTGCTGGCCCGCAATGCGGTGGAGTTCGCGCGCGTGGACCTGTGCCTGTGCGGCGGTATCACCGGCGGCCGGAAAGTCGCGGCCATGGCCGAGGCGCACCATGTGCAGGTTGTTCCGCACAATCCCTTGTCGCCCGTCGGCCTGGCGGCCTGCCTGCAGCTGGCAGCCGCGATCCCGAACTTCGCGATCCAGGAGTACGCGACAGGATTCGAAGCCGGCATTTTCGAAAGTCGGCCGGAACATCTGGGCAGCAATGTGGTCGACGAAGTGCCGTTGCCGGACAATGGCTTCGTCAGCATTCCGACCCGGCCTGGCCTGGGCATGTGTCTGCTGCCCGATGCACAACGGATCCGGCCGCCGCTCTCCAAGCCCATCAGCATGCGACCGCATTTCGATGGCTTTGTCGTGGACCAGTAGCGCGGACCGCCGGACTTAGCCAAGCGTAGTCGTGGCCGTGGCGCTTGCCCACGGTCACGACGGCCATGCTACCGCGCCGGGGCATGCCCGAAATCCGATTGCCGTGGACGGCCGGCTGCACGCCGGGCGCACCCGAGGACGCCATGTCCATTGCGTCTGTTATGATATAACATAACGAAAACACGCAATCCCGCGGGCAGCTGCGGGCCGACATACGCACAATGCCACGTAGAAAATCCACCGCCGACGGGAATGACGCATTCCTGCGGTCCGCCATGGCCTGGGGCGCCGTACGTCGCGTGCTGTGCGTCTCGATCGTTCTATCGGCACTTTGGGCCGCCATCGCCTGGGCCGTGGCGCTCCCATGAACAGTCACGCCATCCGCTTTTCCGATGTGACGCTGAGCTACGACCGACACCCGGCGGTGCATCATTTATCCGGAACGTTCGAGCCGGGTAGCCTGACCGCCATCGTGGGGCCGAACGGTGCCGGGAAGTCGACCTTGCTCAAGTCGATGATGGGCGAAGCATGCCAGATCGAAGGGCTGATCGATTTCGGCTCGCTCAAGCCGGAGCACTTCGGCTACCTGCCGCAGGCCACCAGCATCGAACGCCAATTCCCGCTGACCGTGGCGGATGTCGTGCTCCTTGGAGCGTGGAGACGTATCGGGCCGTTGCGCGGGGTGACCCGAGCCATTGCCCGCGAGGCCGCGTCCGCGCTGGCGGCCGTAGGTCTGGAGGGTTTCGAGCGTCGTCATGTCGGCTCGCTTTCAGGTGGACAGATGCAGCGTGTCCTGTTCGCGCGCCTGTTGCTGCAGGACGTGCGTGTGGTGCTGCTGGATGAGCCCTTCACTGCGATCGACGACGCGACGACCCGCGACCTGTTCGATGTCATTCGGCGCTGGCATCACGACGGGCGTACCGTCATTGCCGTATTGCACGACTACGAGCAGGTACGGTCATACTTTCCCCAGACCCTGCTGATTTCCCGCCGGATGGTCGCATGGGGAAAGACGGCCCAGGTCATGACGGACGAGAACCTCAAGCGCGCGCGTGGACTTTCCGAGGCGTGGCAGGAAGGGGCGGCCATGTGCGCTGAAGCGCAGGCGCCGGCATGAGTCTTTATTCAGCCCTCGCGCTTCCCTTCGTCGAGTACGGCTTCATGCGCCGGGCATTGCTCGCGTCCATTTCGCTTGGTCTTGGCGCTGGGCCGGTCGGCGTGATCCTGATGCTGCGCCGGATGAGCCTGGTCGGCGATGCAATGAGCCACGCCGTCCTGCCCGGCGCGGCGATAGGGTTTCTTGTGTCGGGCGGATTGTCGCTGTTCGCGATGGGGGTAGGCGGCGTCATCGCAGGGCTGAGCGTGGCGCTGCTGTCCGGCATGGTGAGCCGCGGGACCCCGCTGAAGGAAGATGCCAGCTTTGCCACGTTCTACCTCGCCTCCCTGGCGCTGGGCGTACTGATCGTCTCGCTGCGGGGATCGAACATCGATTTGCTGCATGTGCTGTTCGGCACGATCCTGTCGATAGATCACCAGGCCATCTTCATGGTCGGGGGAATCACGTCGTTCACGCTGATCGCTTTGGCCTTGATCTACCGCCCCTTGGTCGCGGAGTGTTTCGACCCGTCGTTCCTGCGCTCGGTCCGGGGCCGCGGCGCGCTGTACCACCTGCTGTTCCTGTTCCTGCTGGTAATCAACCTCGTGGCCGGGTTCCAGACACTCGGGACCTTGATGTCGGTCGGCATGATGATGCTGCCGGCCGCCGTCGCGCAACTGTGGGGCCGGACACTGCTCGGGATGGCCGTCATTGCGGCGTGCGTGGCGGCCTTTTCCGGTTTCGTGGGGCTGTTGATTTCCTATCACCTGGAGTTGGCATCAGGACCCACGATCATCCTGGTGGCCACTGCCCTATATCTTTTGTCGCTGCTGGCTGCGCCCTCCGGCGTTCTCCTGCGGCGATTCAAGCGGCCCCACCTTGCGGGCTAACTCAAAGAGAGGCGTGCATGCGTTTCAAAACCCTTTTGCGCCTGATGGCGGGCGGCGTCGTGCTCTGCCTGGGCGCGGTGAACCCGGCGGCAGCCAGAACCCTCAATGTCGTGGCGAGTTTCAGCGTGCTGGCGGACGTCGTCAAGAACGTGGGCGGCGACCACGTTGCCGTCAGGAGCCTGGTGCCGCCGAACGGCGACCCTCACGACTTCGAACCTTCGCCCACTGACGCCAGGGCAGTGGGCCAGGCGGCGGTCACCTTCATCAGTGGCGAAGGACTGGAAACCTGGTTCCAGCGGTTGACCAAGGCGGCGGGCGCCAGTATCCCGCCCGTCGTCGTTTCCGAGGGTATCCAGACGCATACTTTCGAAGAGGACGGCCGGACGCTGACGGATCCTCATGTCTGGAACAGCATCCCGAATGTGCTGGTCTGGATCGACAACATCGAGAAGGCGCTGGCGAAAGCCGACCCTGACGATGCCGCCGCCTTCAGGAAGAACGCGGCCGCCTACAAGGAACGGTTGACGGCGCTCGATGCCTCGATCCGTGCCGAGATTGCCGCTGTCCCCGTCCAAGAACGCAAAGTGCTCACCAGTCACGATGCCTTTGGCTACTACGGCAAGGAATACGGCGTGCAGTTTCTCGCCCCACAAGGACTTTCCACGGAAACCGAGGCTTCCGCCGCCGACGTCGCGAAACTCATCGACCAGATCAAGGCCGATCGGGTGCGGACCTATTTCATCGAGAATTCCAACGACCCCAGGCTGGTCAGGCAGATTGCCCAGGCTACGGGGGCCAAGCCCGGCGGCGAACTGTATCCCGAGGCGCTGTCGGAATCGAACGGGCCCGTGCCGACCTATGAGCAGTTGATGCGCTTCAATACCGACCAGATCGTCAAGGCAATATCCCGGTAGGCATACCGGAGTGGCGCGCAAGGCGATGCCTCACCGGCCTCATATCGATGGGTGCGCCAATACAGCAAACATGGGTCCAGCATCGTGCCGCCGGCAGGGCGCCTGGCCGCCATGCCGGCGTGCGACGGCGATGTCGTGGAACGGTGGCGTTACGCATCGCCAGGGGAACATTGTGCACAGGTGCCGCGCATCTCGATGATTGCCGATTCCAATGTGAAGGCATGGTTTCTTGACCAGCCTTGCAGCCGCTTTTCTATCGCCGGGTCGGCGATTTCCTCTGCCTTTCCGCAGTTCGTGCAGATGGCGAAGGCGGCCAGGCCATGGGTGTGCGGATGCGGGTGCGTGCAGGCAACAAAGGCATTGAGGCTGTCCAGCTTGTGGACCAAGGTGGCATGTGCCCGGTGCACGCAATGCACGACATGCAAAACCGCTGAAGGCGCCGGGCCGCCGCGCGCCCCTACTTGGCGGAGACATGTGCCGCCGCACGCCGCGACATCGTTGCCGGCGCCGCCGTCCCACTTTGAACCTGAACATTTCGAGGTCCCCATCATGGCGCAGATTCCAGTCACCATCCTCACCGGATTTCTGGGCAGCGGCAAAACAACGCTGCTCAACCGCATCCTGCAGGAGAAGCACGGTCATCGTATCGCCGTGATCGAAAATGAGTTCGGCGAAACCGGCATCGACAACGATCTGCTGGTCCAGGAGGCCGACGAGCAGATCATCGAGATGAACAACGGCTGCATCTGCTGCACCGTGCGCGGCGATCTCGTACGCATCCTGGGCGACCTGGCGCGACGACAGGCGGCCGGCGAGGCGAGGTTCGAACGCGTCATCATCGAAACCACCGGATTGGCCGACCCCGCCCCTGTCGCGCAGACCTTCTTCGTGGACGACGAGATTGCAGAGGCCTATCTGCTGGACGCGATCGTCACGGTCGTCGATGCCAGGCACGCGCCCGGCCAACTGGACGAGCACCACGAGGCCCAGGAACAGGTCGGTTTCGCGGATCGCATTCTGATATCCAAGACCGACCTGGTCGAACCACGGGAACTGGAACACCTGGAGCAGCGCCTGCGGCGCATGAATCCGAGGGCGCCGCTCTCGCGGGTCAATTTCGGCAAGACGGCGATCGATGAAATCCTGGACATCCGCGGCTTCAATTTGAACGCCGTGCTCGAAATCGAACCCACGTTCCTCACCGACACGGACCACGACCACGATGACGATGTCGGCAGCTTCGTCTTCCACTCCCGAAAACCCTTCGATCCCTTGTTGCTGGAGGAGTTCTTCGGCGGCATCGTCCAGGTCTACGGCGGCGACCTCCTGCGCTACAAGGGCGTGCTTTCGGTGAAGGGCTCGAACCGGCGCATCGTGTTGCAGGGCGTGCACATGATGGTGGGTTCGGAGCCAGGAACGCCATGGAAGCCCGGTGAGGCGCGCGAAAGCCGGATTGTCTTCATAGGCCGCAAGCTGCCCCGCGATGTATTCGAGCGCGGCCTGACCCAGGCCCTGGCCTCTTCCCACTAGGGCGGACCGCCCTTCATTGCCGAACCGCCACAGGCGCAAGAAAGAGAATCAATATGCGAGTAGCCGGTCTCGCGGCGCTGCTCGGGACCTGCCAGCGCCCTTCCCAGGAAACGGATGCACCGACAGCGGTGATGGCGTCCAGGTCCAAGGGGTATATGTCGCCCTCTATGTCGATGGCGATCTTAGCGATGGCTATCGCGCGCTGGAAGACGTCCAGCGAGGCGCGTCAACGAATGAAGCAGCCGCGGCTCCGTTTGACCCGGACAGCCCCCTCCCGGACCCAGGATGAAAGGCAGGGTAAACACGAGCGATGGATACCAACCAGGAATAATTGGCGGCGGGAAAATTCAGTTTTCTATCGTTTGTGGCGCCGATAAACTGCCCGTATCCAATGAAAGAAAACGGGGGGCGCAATGATTTCACGTCGCGGCATTCTGAAGCTGGGCTACGGTGGTGTCCTCGTGGCGGGGACCTCTTTCGGGCGCGTACAGGCCAATTCGGCACCGGTCAGCATCATCATCCCGGGGCCCCCGGGAGGCGGCGCCGACGCGATCGCACGCATCGTGGCGGAAAAGCTGGGCGGAAAGATCAACGAGACGATTATCGTCGAAGCACGTCCGGGCGCTGGCGGACTGATCGCCAGCAATTACGTGAAACGCCAGGCCGCGGATGGCAGGGTGCTTTACCTGAGCTCGTCCATGCTCGTCACCGCACCCGCGGTGTATCCCGACGTCCAGAAGCTGGACCCGGTGACCGACTTCACGCCTTTGGCGAGGCTCTCGGTCAACACCTACCTATTCCTGGCCAGCAAGCAGCTGCCGGTTTCCAATGTGCCAGAGTTCATCGAGTACTGCCGCGCGAATCCCAAGAAAGTAAGGATCGGGACGGTGGGGCAAGGGTCATCCAGCCACCTGGCGGCCGCCTATCTGGCCAAGGCGGCAAACCTGGATGTCATCGTCGTGCATTACAAGGGCTCCGCGCCTGCGAATCAGGATCTGATGGGCGGTTTCATCGACGCGAAGTTCGAGAATCTCGCGGGAACCCGCGCGACGCTCGATTCCGGCAAGGTGAAGATCCTCGGTGTGTCCAACGCTGAGCGGTCGCCGCTGTTCCCCGATGTGCCCACCGTGAACGAGTCGGTGCCCGGCATGGTGGTCGACGATTTTTTCGTCATGGTGGCCCCGAAGGGGATGGATAAGGAGCGGGCTCAGGCGCTCAGCAAGAGCCTGGGTGAAGTGGTCCGGATGCCGGACGTGCAAGCGAAGCTGCGCAACCAGCTTGGCGCCATCTCGGCGCCGCTCGATCCCGAACAAACCGTGGTCTACATGCGCGAATCCTTCGATCGGACCAGGACCTGGGCGGCCGATCTGCTTGGTCCTGCGGAACTGGCGAACAGCTAGCTTGCCGATCCGGGGCCGTATCCATGTTCCAGCCGCCGCCGACGGTCGACGCCGAGGTCTTCGCCCGGTACCCCGATGGGTTGCGTACGGCGGCGGCCGGCAGTGAATGGAATAAAGGGCAGCCAGCCGGTCTCGGCGCCTCGAGTTTTCTTGAAGGCCCCTCGTTCGATCGCGCCGGCGTTCTGTGGTGCGTGGACATCGTCAATGGAAGAATCCTCAATGTCGACGCATCAGGCAGTTTCTCGGTCGCGGTCGAATACGACGGTTGGCCGAATGGCCTGAAGATCCGCGACGATGGACTGGTGTTCATCGCGGACTACAAGCACGGGATCATGGTGCACGAGCCGGGGTCCCGGGCCGTGAAACCCTACCTGCCGCGCGCGGGGCTGGAGCGCTTCAAGGGCGTCAACGATTTGTTCTTCGCCCGGAATGGCGATCTTTATTTCACCGATCAAGGCATGACCGGGCTTCATGATCCATCCGGCCGCCTGTTCCGCCTGGCGCCAGATGGTCGACTCGACTGCCTTTTGTCGAATCTGCCAAGTCCCAATGGCGTCGTCATGGACCTCCAGGAGCATTGCCTGCTCGTTGCGGTCACACGGGCAAACGCCATCTGGAGAATCCCGTTATCGGACAACGGCGTTACGAAAGTCGGCGTGTTCCTGCAGCTCATGGGCGGCCTCGGGCCCGATGGCCTGGCATTGAATGCAGCGGGTGGCCTTGCGGTCGCGCATGCAGGATTGGGATCGGTATGGCTTTTCGACGTCCGGGGAGAGCCGCTGCTGCGCGCCAGGACGCCTGGCGGCGCGCTTTCCACCAATATCGCCTACGGTGGGCCGGACAACGCAGACCTGTTCATCACGGAGTCGGAGAGCGCGCAGATATTCCGGGTAACCATGCCCGTACCGGGAAAGCCGCTGGTTTCCCACCGTCAGTCCGAGTGCCCCGGGGCAGGTACTCCTCGGATGAATAGTTGAAGAGCGCGCAGGTCTGGTCGGCTGACGGCGGGATGCGACCGGGCGGCACATGCGTAGCTCATTTTGATTCCATCATTGCAAGCTCAGGGGTTCGACGAAGCGAGCCGGGCGCACGCGGCCTCGATCCCGTTGCAACCACGATAGATCTCGTTCATCGACGTGGCGAAGGAAAATCGCAGGAAAGGCGACATTCCGTAGGAACTGCCATCGATCGCCACGACCCCAGCCTCCTCACGCAGGAAATCCGCCACGTCGACATCGGTGTTCAGGATCTGGCCCTGGGGCGTCCGGCGGCCGAGGAGGCCCGCCACGCAGGCAAAAACATAGAAGGCGCCATCCGGGCTGTCGCAGGTAATACCATCGATCGCGTTCAGGCGCTTGACGATGCAATCACGGCGCTCTTGGAAGCGCGCGGCGGCCTCGCCGACGCATTGCTGCGGACCCTCCAGGGCTTCCACCGCCGCGGCCTGGGCCGCAGCGGTCGCGCAGGTGGTGCTCTGGGTAATCAGCAAAGTGATCGCCTTGATGAGCGCGGCAGGGCCGCAGCCATAGCCGATACGCCAACCCGTCATCGCGTGCGATTTCGACAGCCCATTGACCAGGAGTGTGCGCGAGCGAAGTTCGGGCTCGATGTCCAGGATGCAGGCATGCCGCGCATCTCCGTAGACAAAATGTTCATAGATTTCATCCGTCAGGACACTGACGTGCGGATTTCCAAGCAGTACGTCCGCCAATTCGCGGAGTTCGGCGCGATCGTAGACGGCGCCCGTCGGATTGCTGGGCGTATTGAGAATGACCCATCGCGTCCTTTCCGTGATCGCCGCCTGCAACTGCGCGCCGGTCAGCTTGAAGCCTGCCGCGGCCGGGCATTGCACTGCCACGGGCACACCGCCGTTGATCAGAACCATCTCCGGGTAGGACACCCAGTACGGTGCCGGGACGATAACCTCGTCGCCTGCATTCACCGTGGCCATCAATGCGTTGAAGATCACATGCTTCGCGCCGCTGCCCACGACGATCTCGTCCATGCCGAATTCAAGGCCGTTCTCGCGTTTCAGCTTGCCCGCTATCGCCCTGCGCAGCGCCGGCGTTCCCGCGGACGCCGTGTAGCGCGTGTGGCCGCTTTCCAATGCGGCCATGCCTGCCCGGACGATATGGGCGGGCGTGGGAAAGTCCGGCTCGCCTAGCGTGAAGTCCATGATGTCCCTGCCGGCGGCGCGCATCGCGTCGGCACGCGCTTTCGCCGCGACACTGGCGGATGGTTGCACGTGGCCGAGCCGGTCGGCAATGATCTGGGGTTGTGTAGGCATAGTGGCCCGCTCCACGAAGACTGTTCAGAGGATTGTCCGCAGGGCAAAGAATTCTGAAAAGCGATATTTATTGATGTGGGATAATTCCATTCGGGTATGAAAACATGGGGTGTTTCCCAGGATGACCACTTTCCGGGAACTCGAAGCCTTCGTCGCCGTCGCCGACATGGGATCTTTTGAAAAGGCCGCGCGAAATCTCGGCACGTCCCAATCCGGCATTTCGCGCTTGATCCATGAGTTCGAACAAGGCTTCGCACAGCCGCTGTTCAACCGTGACCGTCGCGCCGCGAGATTGACATTGAAGGGGCAGGAGGTCCTGCTGCACGCGCGGGCAATCCTGCGGCAGCGGATGAACCTGCTGGACCGCTTCGGCGGCGCGGATCTGCTCGCGCCTACGCTCAGGCTCGGAGTCACCGAGTTATCCGCCGTCACCTGGCTCGGAGCCTTCATCGCAGCGCTCAAGGCCCGTTATCCCGGACTGCGCCTGGACTTGAAAGTAGGCGCATCGGTCGGCCTGCACGCGTTGATGCAGGATGGGCAGTTGGATGCGGCGGTCATCATGGAGTCAGTCCGCTCCCACAATATGGTTCGCCTACCGATAGGCGTAGCCAAATGCGGCTGGTATTGCGCGGTGGACGCTCCGCTCCCTGGTTCGCTGAAACTGGCCGAGTTCGAACGGCAGACCGTGCTGCTGCAGGGACGATCGCAGGGAGGCGGCACCCAGACCGAGAATTGGTTGGTGGAGCGAGGCGTCAAGCTGGCCAATTCGATCCAGAGCGACAGCCTGGCCGCCCTCGCGGGGATCTGTGCCGCGGGCCTGGGCATTGCGAGCCTGCCACGCGCGGTTGCCGCGCAGGGCATGGCATCCGGCCTGCTTCGGGAACTGAAGATCCCCATCGGCGCCCCGAGCTTGCAGTACGTGCTGCTCATGCACATCGGCGCCATGACGGAATTCCACTCGACTGTTGCCGATCTTGCCCGGAGCACCTGCGATTTCAACAAGGCGCTCGCGCCGCGCAAGGCGGGATGACATGCTTACGATCAAGCAGTTGCAGGCGTTCTACTGGGTGGCGCGGCTGGGCACGCTGAACAAGGCGGCGGAAAAGCTGCACATTACGCAATCCGCCGCGACCAAGCGGTTGCAGGAGGTCGAGGCTGCCGCGGCGGGGCCGCTGTTCGAAGGCGAAGGACGGAAGAGCCAACTGACGCGGCTCGGCCGGGAACTCGAGGCGGAGTGTGAACGTCTTTTCGAACAGCTCCAGGCGCTTGACCAGTTGAAGCGCTCAGGTCATCCGCCTGTCCGGGTTCTGAAAGTCGGTTTGACCGAGATGGTCGCGCTGACCTGGTTTTCTGACTTCCTGAAACGGATGAAAGACCAGTATCCCTCGATCATCGTTCAACCCCAGATCGACCTTTCGCTGACATTGCAGGAAAAGCTGGAATGCGGCGACCTGGACTTCGCGATCTTGCCTGACCCCGGTTCGTTGGAAACGGTGGTGAGGGTGAGCATCGGCGACGTGAAGTTCGGATGGTTTTCCGCTCCGGGGATTTTTCCCACGGACGTCACGCATTCGCTGCAGGAGCTTGCCTCGAAGCCGATGATTGAACAGTCCGAGAATTCGATCATCACGCTTGTCTGCAACCGGCTCTGGGAAGGCGCGGGGGTGCGGCCCGAGCGCATCTATGGTGGCAACAATATCCAAGCCTTGGCCGGTCTGGTCGCGGCCGGCATCGGTATCAGCTGCCTGCCCGTGCAGCTCTTCCGAAGCGAACTTCGCTCCGGAAGCCTCGTTCTGGTGAAGACCTCCGTTCCCGGGCCTGCTGTCACCTACTCCTGCTGCTTCCTCAAGCATCCCGACGCGGCCCTTGGCCACAAGGTCGCGGAAGTGGCGCGACAGTCCAGTAGTTTCGGGCGGCGTGAGTTGCTCGGCAGGCGCGCTGTCCGCCGGCCCGTATAAGCGATAGCGCAGCCGTCGTGCAAACAAGCGCGTGATGGCGCGGTTCAAGCCGCCCCGGTTCGCGCGCCGAATCAGTATAGCCACGCTCGAATTCCGCTGGCGTTCGCGCGGTCGATGGCTGTCGCGAACCTTGCTCCTCGATCCACGCGTTCGCTCTCGCCGTCGCGAACCTTGTTCCTTGATCCCCGGGTTCGTTAGGGCCGTCGCGAACCGTGCTCCTCGTTCCCGCCGTTCGCTGCACGCGCCCCGCATGCGGCGCTCATTCATTCACGCTGATTCGACGGAACGGCTACATCGTACAAAACACGACGGATGATCGCGGCGCCCTTGTGGATGGTATCCACGCGTAGTTTTTCAATCGTTTAGATAGGCCCTAAGAATGAGGTTTTCAGCGTTGGATGGTATCCGCTTCTTAAGTTCTTGGGATTAAGAAAAAAGCGGTATACATTGCGTTTTTTTTTGCGAAGAGCTCTTCCGTTTACGCAGATTGGTTCATCACGCCGCAATCGTTTTTTACGGTAGTCCAGCACGCTCGAGCATCCAACCGTTGACCGACATATGGGGGATCCATGTTGATGAATGGCACGAAGAAATGGCTGAAGGCGACGCTCGCGCTTAGCGCGTCCTATTGTGGCGGCGTCACTGCTGCGGACCTGACGATTGCGTCAGGCGACACGCGGGTGTTCGACGGCTCGGCCAGCTTTCCCGGCGGAATCTCCGCCAGCGGCGGCACGCTGGTCATCGGCGGCAACGGTGGCGGAGCGGGCGTCACGATCGATGGGAACGTCGATGCGAACTCGAACGGCACCGTCGCCGGCTTCGGCTCGATCAATGGCGATCTCAGCGTGACGGGCAACGCTCGCGTGGCGCCCGGATACTCTGTCGGGACGCCGACCGGTGTGTCCAACGGCAACCTCGTCGTCAGGGGCAACCTGTCGATGAACAATGCCGTGTTCGACTTCGAGACGGGCTATGCGGGACTGCCCATCACGCAGCCAGGCACTGGCGACAACATTACCGTAGGCGGCAACGCCGCACTCAACAACACGACGCTGAACGTCACGGTGAACACCTTGGGTGTCAACGCCGGCTACTACCGGATCCTGTCATACGGCGGGACGCTGAGCGGCAGCGGCCTGTCGTTGGGCACGGTCACCGGCGACTCCGTGCCTGCGGCGACCATCCAGTCACTGACCGGGGACAAGCAGATCAACCTCATCCTGGGCCCGAGCACGACCAACTTGTGGAACGGCAACGGCGTGGCGTCCGCCACCCGGGCCGGGGGTGGCGATGGCACCTGGAGCGCCGCCAGCACGAACTGGAATAGTCCCGGCAATGCCACGGGAGCGCTGCCCGATGGCGGCTATGCGATTTTCACAGGCGCGGTCGGCACGGTGACCGTCGATGGCGGCGCCGGGCCGGTACGCGTGTCCGGCATCCAGTTCGCCACCGATCGATATCGGCTGCAAGGCGCTCCCATTACCCTGGTCCCCAACGGCGGCAACCCGCCGGCCATCGTGGTCGGCGACGGCACTTATGCCTCCGGACAATTCGTCGACACGATCGACAACCCTCTGCAAGGCACGAACGGCTTCGTCAAGACCGGACCGGGATCGCTGATCCTGACCGCGGACAGCAGCGGTCTGAGCGGCCCCATCCTGATCGCCGACGGCGCCCTGGAAATCGACGGCAAGTTGAACGGTCCCGTCGATATCGGCCGCGAAGTCGTACTGGCGGGTGTCGGCCAATTGGGCAGCACGACGCTTTATCCCACCGCGGTTGTCTCTCCAGGCAACGATGGTTCGCCCATCGGGACGCTCACCATCAATGGCAACCTTACCTTCGGCCAGGACGCCGTCTATCGTGTGCATGCCGATCCCGCCAGCAACGCGAGCGACCGCATCCACGTCACGGGTGTCGCCTACCTCGACGGCACCGTGGCGCACGTGGGACCCGACGGCAACTATGCACCGCGCACGACCTACAACATCCTGACGGCGGATGGCGGCATACAGGGCCGGTTCACCGGCGCGTCGAGCGCGTATGCGTTCTTGACTCCCACGCTTTCCTACGACACGAACAATGCGTTCATGACGCTCTCGCGCAACGACGTGCCGATCGGCAGTGTGGGCAACACAGGCAACCAGAGCAGCGTGGGCGGTGCGTTGGATAACGAAGCGCCACCCGTGAACGGCAGTGGATCGGCGCCGACGGGGAACGGCAGCGCTCCGGGCAGCGGTTCGGGCAGCGCAAGTGGCGCGAGTGGCACAGGTGGCGCAAGTAGTACGGGCGCGGCGGCCGCGACACCGGACGGCAACGGCGGACTGGCGGGTTCGGTCGCGCAGGCGGCCGGCGGTACTGGCGCGAGCCAGGTGGCGAGCGCAGTGCTTACCATGACGCCGGACGAAGCGCGCTCGGCCTTGAACATGCTTTCCGGCGAAGCGTACGCGAGCACCGCCAGTGTGTTGCAGAGCCTGGCGGACACCGTCCGCATGCTGCCTCTGGCGCGTTTGCGCGGCAACCTGGATGCGCCGACGCTTGCCGGACGACCCACGGCCCAATTGGGCGCGGCGTCCGCCGACGCCATGCCGCAAAGCGGTGCGTATCCGGTGTGGGCCCAGGTTTTCGGCAACTGGCGCACATTTTCAAGCGACGGCAACGCGTCGCGCGTACGCCAATCGGACGGCGGGCTGTTCGTCGGTGGCGACGGCGCGGTGGGCGGCGACTGGCGCTTGGGCGGAGCGCTCGGCTATACCGGCAGCCACAGTTCCATCGCCAATGTGTCGTCGCGCACGCATGTCGACAGCTATACGGCGACCTTGTTCGGCGGACGGAACTTCCATGTCGGCCCGGGCCATTTCCGCTTCACGGCCGGCGCGGCCTACACCTGGCACGATATCGAGACGAAGCGCGACGTGGCGGCGGGCACCCTGAACCAGCAGCTGGAGTCGTCCTATCACGCCAATTCGACCCAAGTGTTCACCGAACTCGGCTACAACCTGCCGCTGGGCGAGGCCTACACGATTGAACCTTTCGCCGGCGTGGCGTGGAACCAGTTGCGCACGCGCGACTTCGACGAATCGGGCGGTACGGCCGCCCTGCACGGGACCGGACGTACCGACAATGTGACCAGCACCACGCTGGGACTGCGCGGCGCGTGGCAGTTCGGTGCCGACCGCGCGCCCAGCCGCCTGACTGCATCGCTGGGCTGGCGCCACGCAATGGGCGACGTGAAGCCCAGGCAGGAACTGGCGTTCGACGGCGGCGGCCCCTTCACGGTGACGGGCGTGCCTATTGCGCGCGACGCCGTCGTGCTGGGTCTTGGCGCGGAAATGACCATCGCGCGCAATACGACGGCCGGCATCGCCTACGACGCGCAGTTCGGGGGAGGGAACCGGCAGCAGTCGGGCTTGCTGAAGGTGGCCATGCGGTTTTAGGCCGGGGCCGGCAGGGCAGAGGCGCCGCGGCGCGGCAAGACCTTTCTTGGCTTGTTTCTCTCGGAAGTCGAAACTGGCGGAAAGCATGGCCGTGCGCGGCGCGGTCATATAAATCGCGCCATAGGGGGGCGCCGCCCCGTCCAGTAATCCGTTCGCACAGGGAGGCTGCCTTGGTGCCGACGTACGGGTGCCGCGCGGCTGATCTGCTTCGGGTGTCAGGAAAATACATAATCAAGGGGCGAAGCCGCTCCAACTCTCTCTTGTGCTCCCGACCGCGGGGCTCTTCAAAGCCGGGCTGGGCATTATGCCGAAGCGGTATCCAAGGAATCGGCCAACGGACGCATTTTCCCCCCTTCAAATCGACTTCGATTCGACGCTCATCTTGGGTCGAATGCCATCCGGCGGCTAAGGCCATGCCCGGAATATGCGCACTCCACCGGCGCGGTGTGCATATCTGAATAAGAGATAGGTCCAATCTCAAGAATTCAATTTTCAAGATTACATACCGCGCGTAGCCTTGCGGCATCGGAATTTTGGAGAGTTGGGACCGATACCCGCAAGGCTCCTGGCCGGCAAGATCGGATTTTGCCAAGGCAATCCGTCACAGGCGCCGTACCGCTGGTGGTCCGACGTATTCGCGAGCTGCCCGCCCGTGGCCAGAGTCAGCACGGTGCTGTCTGGAAGAGGCCGACAGTCGGCTTTGCGATAACACGGACTGTGGCTGCATATGCGTTGTCGCGCGCCTTCGCTCGAACATGCGGCGACTACGCACTCCTGTCTGTCGTTGGCGCTGCGGCAATGGTCGGCGCATGGATTCTGGACGTGGCCGCGAATCGAAACATCGCTCGGAATGCGAAACATGAATCCCCGTGAAACATCCGTGAGCGCCTCAGGCCGTGATCTCGCACCAGGCAAAGCGAAGAACGAGTTTCCCATGCGTGGTTACGCTGAACGCAATGAGTTGTACTGGAAGCGAAATCTGGCAGTCTGTGTTTTCGGCTCTTTCACCACCTTGGTCAGTCTGAGTATGTTGCTGCCGTTTCTGCCGCTATACGTCCAACAGTTGGGAGCGAAGTCCTCGGACGACATCGTTCAGTGGTCGGCAATCGCCTTCGGAGCGACGTTTCTGGGAACTGCAGTCACGGCGCCCATCTGGGGAAAACTCGCCGACCGGTACGGGCGTAAACCGATGCTGATACGGGCAGCCGTGGGTATGGCCATCGTGATGTCCTTGATCGGTCTGGCGCGCAATATCACCGATCTCGTGGTACTGCGACTGATCGCTGGGCTCGTCGGTGGCTACGCCTCGGCTTCGACGGTGATGATCGGCACACAGGCTCCCAGGGAGCGGGCCGGTTGGGCGTTAGGCGTCCTGTCCACTGGCGCATTGGCGGGCAGCCTGGTCGGGCCGCTGGTGGGAGGCTTCCTGCCCGGCCTTGTCGGGATACGAGGCACATTCTTCGTCGGGGGCGGAGTTATTGCTGTCGCCGCGCTTGCGACCATTTTTCTGGTACGCGAGGCGTTTGACGCGCAGAGCCATCGGTCCTCGAAGGCCAGAGCTTTCAGTTTGAACCATAACGCGATCAACAGTCCGTACATATGGACACTGCTGATCACGGCCATGATGGTCCTGCTCTCGAACATGTCGATCGAGCCCATCATCACGGTCTACCTCGGAGGACTCGGTGTCCCGCACGAAAAGCTGGCTCAGTCCGCCGGAATCATCATGGCATGCTCCGCGCTCGGCAGCATTCTGGCCGCTCCTCGCCTTGGCGCGCTGGCGGATCGGGTTGGTAGCAGAAGGGTCATCATTGGATGCCTGGTGGCCACGTCCTTGGTCCTGCTCCCACAGGCATTCGTCAAAGAATGGTGGCAGCTCGGTGCGCTTCGAGGCCTCATGGGGGCGACCCTGGCGGGGTTGCTGCCTTCAGTAGCAAAGCTGATTCGCCATTCGGTGTACGAGGGGAACTCTGGATCGGCATTGGGCTATCTCCAGTCCGCGCAGTTTTCGGGTCAAGTCGTCGGCCCTTTGTTGGGTGGAGCCATTGGCATCCATATGGGATTGCCGCACGTTTTCTTTGTGACAAGTGCGCTGTTGGTGCTCTGCGCGGGGATGAACCACTGGTCCGAGCGCTGCCATCTCCGCGGCCCGAGCGCAAATCCGCTTTAGTCCAACGCAGGAAGGAAGACCATGAAAAAAGTCGATGACTTCGTATCCAGGCTGGGTATCAGGCACCCGATCATCCAAGCTCCGATGGTGGGGGTTTCCACGCCAGCGCTGGCGGCCGCCGTGTCCGACGCGGGGGCGCTCGGCTCGTTGGGGATCGGCGCGATCGGCGCTACCCAGGCAAAGAAGATGATCCAGCAGACGCGGGCACTGACCGGCCGTCCATTCTCCGTCAACATGTTTTGCCATCCTCCCGCGCCGCGCGACCCCGGGGTCGAGGCCGCATGGGTCCGCTTTATCGAGCCGCTTTTTGCCGAAATGGGCGAAGCATGCCCCACCCAGTTGAGCGAGATATACACCTCTTTTCTGGAACAGGAAGACACCTTCGAAGTGCTTTGCGAGCAGCGCCCCGCTGCCGTGAGCTTTCACTTCGGAATTCCCAAGCGTGAATGGATCGACGGTTTTCGCAGCCGGGGCATTGTCACCATGGCTACGGCCACCAACCTGTATGAGGCGAAATTGATCGAGGAAGCGGGTATCGACATGATCGTGGCCCAGGGCTCCGAAGCCGGAGGCCACCGCGGCATGTTCGACCAGTTTGCCGTCGACGAACTCCTCAGCACGTCGGTGCTTGTGCAACTTCTCGCTCGCGCTACGCCGCTGCCCGTAGTTGCCGCCGGAGGCATCATGGACGGTAGGGGCATCCGTGCCATGCTCGCTCTCGGAGCATCGGCCGTGCAACTTGGAACGGCATTCGTGCTGTGCCCGGAGTCGTCGGCTAATGGGAACTATCGCCGAAATCTGAAGAGCGAGCGGGCGATGCAGACTCGCCTGACATCGGTGATCTCCGGCAGGCCCGCAAGAGGCATCGTGAACCGGTTGATCAGGCACGGGGAGCAACTTGGCGCGCCGCCCGTGCCGGCTTATCCGGTGGCCTACGACGTAACCAAGCGCCTGAATGCCTTCGAGGGCAGGCACGAGAACCATGGGGAGTTCGCCGTGCAGTGGGCCGGCCAGGGGGCTACGCTTGCCCGCGAGCTGCCCGCGGCGGATATGGTCGCCCTGCTCGTAGAGGAACTGCGCAGGGAAATGCGGCCGCCGAACGCCGTATGAGTTCGCTTGGCGCGAGGGAGCGGCATGTCTTCAGACATAGGCCCGAGGGTGCTGGGCAACATTCCGAGCCAATCCTGGCAATAAGCCGGAACCGGCACCGCGCGCATTCTGTGGCCTCGTTCCTGGCCTGCAACACGATTGCCGCAGCTAGATTTCCCTGGCTGATGCTGCAATGAAAAAAGGAGCCGAAGCTCCTTTTTTCAACGACTTACAGATGCCAATGAGGGTCTGTAGAGCCAAAACTGGAGCGGGAAACGAGTCTCGAACTCGCGACCTCAACCTTGGCAAGGTTGCGCTCTACCAACTGAGCTATTCCCGCATGATGGCGCAGGGGCATCAGAGCCACCCGCAGGACAGGATGTGATGCGCTCCCTGCCCGCCGCGCGCCACTGCAACGGCGACACCGGACAAGGATTATACATAAACCCGGGCATGGGTGCGGACCACTGCAGAGGGCGGCCGGCATGGCGTGGTGGCGCCGGTATGCATCGCCGACCCGCCGTTATACGAAATGTGAGCGGTACGGAGCGCCCCCGTACGCAACGCGCCTTCTACACCGCGCCTTATACCGAAAGGTGCCGTCGCACTTCGGCGTCGCCCATCTCCGCCTGCGCGCCCTGGGCGACCACTTCGCCGCGTGACATGACGACGAAGCGGTCGGCCAGTTCGTGCGCGAAGTCGAAGTACTGTTCGCACAGCAGGATGCCGATATCGCCGCGCTGCCGCAGCATCCGGATGACGCGTCCGATGTCCTTGATGATGGAGGGCTGGATGCCTTCGGTCGGCTCGTCGAAGATGATCAGTTTCGGTTCGGCGACCAGTGCCCGGGCGATGGCCAGTTGCTGCTGCTGCCCGCCGGACAAATCCCCGCCGCGGCGCCCCAGCATGCTCTTGAGGACAGGAAACAGCTCGAACACCTCTTCCTTGATACGCCGCGCACGCGCCCCGGGCAACGCCGCCATGCCCATCACGATGTTCTCTTCCACGGTGAGCCGGGCGAATATGTCGCGGCCCTGCGGCACGTAGGCCATGCCCAGGGCGGCGCGCCGGTGCGGCGGCAGCCGGGAGATGTCCTGGCCTTCCAGCAGTACCTTGCCACTGGCCAGCGGCAGCACGCCCATCAGGCACTTCAGCAGTGTGGTCTTGCCGACGCCGTTGCGCCCCAGCAAGGCCAGGCATTCGCCGCGCTTCAGGTGCAGCGATACGCCGCGCAGGGTGTGGCTGCCGCCGTAGTATTGGTTGATGTCTTGGACGTCCAGCATGTCATCGGCCCAGATAGACTTCGATTACGCGCGGATCCGCCTGGACCTGGGCCATGGTGCCTTCGGCCAGGACCGAGCCTTCATGCAGCACGGTGACCTTGCCGCCGTCCGCGATGCGGGTGACGAAATCCATGTCGTGCTCCACGACCATCAGGGAATGGTGGCCGCGCAATTCGTTCAGCAGCTCGCCGGTGCGCTCGGTTTCGGCGTCCGTCATGCCTGCGACCGGTTCGTCCAGCAACAGCAATTGCGGCTCCTGCATCAACAGCATGCCGATCTCCAGCCACTGCTTCTGGCCGTGCGACAACAGCCCCGCGGGTCGCCACACCTCGGCCGACAAACGGATCAGGGCCAGCGTGGCGGCGATCTTGTCCGCCTGCGCGCTGTCGAGGCGGGAGAACAACGTGGGGCGCACCCGCTTGTCCGCCTTCATGGCGAGTTCCAGGTTCTCGAACACGGTGTGGTTCTCGAACACGGTCGGCCGCTGGAACTTGCGCCCGATGCCGGCGTGCGCGATCTGCGCTTCGTTCAGCGTGGTCAGGTCGATGCTCTGGCCGAAGAACGCCGTGCCGGAAGTCGGCCGCGCCTTGCCGGTGATGACGTCCATCATCGTGGTCTTGCCGGCGCCATTGGGGCCGATGATGCAGCGCAGTTCGCCCACGCTGATGTCCAGGTTCAGGTCGTTCAGGGCCTTGAAACCGTCGAAGCTGACCGTGATGCCGTCCAGGTACAGGATGGCGCCATGGGTCGTGTCCACGTCGCTGGGCTTGACGCGGTCATAGCCCGGGCTGCCGCTGGGGCCGCCCTCCGCCAGCGCGTCTTCGTGTGCGGATGCCGCAGGGGTCGTCACGCTTGCTTCTCCTCGCGTTTCAGGAACCGCCGCACCAGGCCGACGATGCCGTGTGGCAGGAACAGGGTGACCAGCACGAAGATCAGGCCCAGGGCATAGAGCCAGAATTCGGGAAACACGCTGGTGAACCAGGTCTTCAGCCCATTGACGACGCCTGCGCCCAGGATCGGACCGATGAGCGTGCCCCGTCCGCCGGTGGCGACCCAGATCACCATTTCGATGGAGGTTTCGGTGGACATTTCGCCGGGATTGATGATGCCGACCTGCGGCACGTACAGCGCGCCCGCCACCCCGCACATCACCGCGGACAAGGTCCATACGAACAGCTTGAATCCCAGCGGTTCGTAGCCGATGAATCGCAACCGGCTTTCCGAGTCGCGCACCGCCGTCAGGACCCGGCCGAGCTTGGACTGCGTGATGACGCGGGCGAGCACCAGCGAGCCGGCCAGGAACACGAGCGTCGCCCAATACAGCGCGGCCCGCGTGCCGGCGGCCGTTATATCGAACCCCAGGATGCGCTTGAAATCGGTGAAACCGTTGTTGCCGCCGAAACCGGTGTCGTTGCGGAAGAACAGCAGCATGGCCGCGAAAGTCATCGCTTGCGTGATGATGGAGAAATAGACGCCCTTGATGCGCGAGCGGAAGGCGAAGTAGCCGAACAGGAAGGCCAGCACCCCGGGAACCAGTACCACCAGCAGCATGGCGTACCAGAAATGCTCGGTGAAGGACCAGTACCAGGGATACGTCTTCCAGTTCAGGAAGACCATGAAGTCCGGCAGATCGCTCTTGTAGACGCCGTCATGGCCGATGGCGCGCATCAGGTACATGCCGTGCGCATAGCCGCCCAGGGCGAAGAACACGCCATGGCCCAGCGAGAGGATGCCGGCATAGCCCCACACCAGGTCCAGGGCGAGGGCGGCCAGGGCATAGCACATGAACTTGCCCAGCAGCGCGACGGCATAGGAAGACATATGCAGCGGGCTGCCGGGCGGAAAGACCAGGTTCAGCAGCGGCGGCAGCGCCAGCGCGATGCAGGCAAGGGCCAGGCCGGTCCACGCGCGCCTGGAGTAGAGGGGCGGCCGCGCCATCGCGGCCAGGTCCATGGATGCTGACATCTTCATTCGACGCTCCGGCCGCGCGGGGCGAACAGGCCTTGCGGACGCTTCTGCACGAAAAGCACGATCAGCACGAGGATCGCGATCTTCGCCAGTACGGCGCCCGCGTAGGGTTCCAGGAATTTATTGAGTCCGCCCAGCCCCAGGGCGGCGATAACGGTGCCGGCCAACTGGCCGACGCCGCCAAGCACGACGACCATGAAAGAGTCCACGATGTAGCCCCGCCCCAGGTCCGGCCCGACATTGCCCAGTTGCGACAGCGCGACGCCGGCCAGGCCGGCGATGCCGGAGCCGAGGCCGAAGGCCAGCATGTCGATGCGTCCGGTCGGCACGCCGACGCAGTCGGCCATGCGCCGGTTCTGCGTGATGGCGCGCACGAACAAGCCCAGCCGCGTGTGATTGAGCAGCGCCCAGACGAAGAACAGCACCAGAAAGGCGAAGCCGATGATGACGATGCGGTTGTACGTCAGCACCAGGCCGCCCATGACCGTGATGCCGCCCGTCATCCAGCCCGGATTGCTGACTTCGACGTTCTGCGCCCCGAACAGCGAACGGACCAGCTGCATGAGGATCAGGCTGATGCCCCAGGTCGCCAGCAGCGTCTCCAGCGGCCGGCCATACAGCCAGCGGATGACGGTGCGCTCCAGCGCCATCCCGACCAGCGCGGTAACGACGAACGCCACGGGCAGCGCGGCGATCACGTACCAGTCCAGCCAGGCCGGCGCCCAGGCGCGGAAGGCGGACTGCACGATGTAGGTCGCGTATGCGCCGATCATGAGCAGCTCACCGTGCGCCATGTTGATGACGCCCATCAGCCCGAAGGTGATGGCCAGCCCCAGCGCCGCGAGCAGCAGAACGCTGCCGAGGCTGACGCCATAGAACAGGTTGCCGGCCCACTCGATGGCGGTCTGGTGGCGGTCGATGGCGCGCAGCGCCGCCTGGGCCGCTTCGCGTACGCCGGCGTCGGGCTCCGCATAGCCGCCCTGGCTGTCCTGGCTCGTCATGGCCGTCAGCACGGGAATGAAGGTGGAGTTTTCACTGCGCCCAAGTATCTGTACCGCGTGCCGCCGTACCGCGGGGTCCGCGCTTTTCAGTTCCAGGTTCGCTTGCGCGATTTCCAGGGCCGACCGCACCTGCGCATCGGTTTCGCTGGCCAGTGCCTGCACGATGAGCGGCAGCACCGATTCCTGCGAGGTCTGCTGCAGTCTCTGCGCGGCGGCCATGCGCACGGCGGGGTCCGGCGCGCGCAACCGCGATTCCGCCAGGGCGCCGTCGATCGCGCGCCGCAGTCGGTTGTTGATGGTGACCGTGCCGGCATCCGGCGGCAGCGTCGCGCCCATGCCCGTGCCCGGATCTATCGCGCCCTTGCCGGTGTCCAGCAGCACGCGACCCTCCCCGGTGACATAGAGGCGTTCCGATGCCAAACCCTCCAGAAGCCGGGAGGCGGCCGGATCCGGCGACCGGCCGAGTTCGCCGATCGCTTGCAATTTGGCGTCGGTGTCATCGCCGGCCAGGGCCGCCAGCACGGCGGGATCGAGTCCCGCGCCCAGCGCTGTGGCCACTGGCGCGGCGAGCAGCCACGCGATCAGGAATCGAACCAGGTATCTGGCGATGAGCGCGATGCGCATGGCTGTGCTGTCCCGTCGTCAGAGATTTTGCTTGCCTTCGTTACCCGGGATGTACGGGCTCCAGGGTTGCGCGCGGATGGGCCCCTTGCTCTTCCAGACCACGTTGAACTGGCCATCGGCGCGGATCTCGCCGATGTAGACGGGCTTGTGCAGGTGATGGTTGGTCTTGTCCATTTCCACCGTATAGCCGTCGGGGGCATTGAACTTCTGCCCGCCCACGGCGGCGATCACCTTTTCCACATCCGTGCTCTTTGCCTGCTCGACGGCCTGCTTCCACATGTGGATGCCGATGTAGGTGGCTTCCATGGGGTCGTTGGTCACGACCGTGTCGGCGTTCGGCAGGTTCTTGGCTTTCGCGTAGGCCTTCCACTTCTTGATGAAGTCCGCGTTGACCGGGTTCTTGATGGACTCGAAGTAATTCCAGGCGGCCAGGTGCCCGACCAGGGGCTTGGTGTCGACGCCGCGCAGTTCTTCCTCGCCGACCGAGAACGCCACGACGGGGACGTCGGTAGCCTTGAGCCCGGCATTGCCCAACTCCTTGTAGAAGGGAACGTTGGAATCGCCGTTGATGGTGGAGACGACCGCCGTCTTGCCGCCGGTGGCGAACTTCTTGATGTTGGCCACGATGGTCTGGTAGTCGGAATGGCCGAAGGGCGTGTAGACCTCCTGGATGTTCTCGTCCTTCACGCCCTTGGAATGCAGGAAGGCGCGCAGGATTTTGTTGGTCGTGCGCGGATACACGTAGTCGGTGCCCAGAAGCACGAAGCGCTTGGCGCCGCCGCCGTCCTCGCTCATCAGGTATTCCACCGCCGGGATGGCCTGCTGGTTGGGGGCCGCGCCGGTGTAGAACACATTGTGTTCGAGTTCCTCGCCTTCATATTGCACGGGGTAGAACAGCAGGCCGTTCAGTTCCTTGAACACCGGCAGGACCGATTTGCGCGACACCGACGTCCAGCAGCCGAATACCGCCGCCACCTTGTCCTGCGACAGCAGTTGGCGCGCTTTCTCGGCGAACAGCGGCCAGTTCGAGGCCGGATCCACCACCACGGGTTCGAGCTTCTTGCCCAGGACGCCGCCCTGCGCATTGATCTCCTCGATGGCCATCAGCGCCACGTCCTTCAGGGAGGTCTCGGAGATTGCCATCGTTCCCGACAGCGAATGCAGAATGCCCACCTTGATGGTGTCATCGGCGGCCAAGGCTTCGGGTATCCAGCCGGACATCGCCAGCATGCTGGCCGCCGTCAATTGTTTGAGTACGTGTCTGCGGTTCATTGTTGGAATCCTTATTGGGCGGGGGTGCGCCCGGCAAATGGTCTGTATGAACAACCTTCGAAAAGCCGCCACCCTTGCATCGCGCGCTGACGCCGAGTGCACCACCTTCAAAGCAAAACGTATGCCAATTTGCCGGCCGGGCGTCGCATGCGGCGGCCCGCATGAATCATGGCGGCTGCCGGCGGCTTCGGGTCATGCGGCGCGCGGGTGCACCGGGCCGGGCGGGCGTGCGGGACGCCGGCGTGCGCACCTGGCCGAGGAGGCCAGCCGCTCCAATCTTGTTCCTTGGGCACACCGTCGCGGCGCCCGCGCACGGTCCTGGTGCGTCGAGGCATCGAGATGGTGCGCATCATGTACGGCGATGGGCATGGCGCGGACTCTCGGCGTCCGCAAGGCGGAATGGCGGAACGCTAAACTAACGGGCCCGAGCCGCCCAGGGCGGCCACAGCAACCTGGATCCGTTGATAGTGCCTTTCATGGTGCGCGCCGCTCCCCATCACGCGTTCAAACCCAATCGCGCCAGCCGCTCGGAGCGCCCCGCTGCGCGGAGGCCCTCATGAGCTATGTCATGGCAGTGGATCTGGGCGGTACGCGCTTCCGTGCCGCGCTGGTGGATAGGGCGGGCACCATCGTCCAGTCTTGCGCGATCGACAGTCCCGCAGGCGCCGGAGACCGTCCGGGTTGGGATCAGGTCGATGCCGACGACTGGTGGCGGGGCCTGCAATGCCTGTCCGATAGCCTGGCGGCCAGAGCCGGTTCCGGCTTCGAGGCCGTCGAAGCCATCGCCATCTGTGGCGTCACGCGCACGCAGGTATTCGTCGATGCGCAAGGGGCCGCCGTCCGACCCGCCATCACCTGGCGCGATGCGCGTACGGCGGCGGAGGTCGCCGATTGGCTGGCCACCATGCCGCCGGGTCATCCCGAACTGAAGCAGGTCAACGCCTTCCATCCCTGGGCCCGCGTCGCGTGGCTGCTGCGGTCCGAGCCTCGCCACGCGGCGCGCGTAAGGTTGGTGCTGGATCCCAAGGACTACCTCAATCTCCGCCTCACGGGCCGCGCCGTCAGCGATACCGTGTCCATGGCCAGGCTGGCGGCGGCCGCGGTCGCTTCGGCATCGGGACCGGACCTGCTGACGGCCGTGGGTGGCGATCCGGGCTGGGTGCCGCCCCTGCTCGGGCCGCTGGATGTCGTCGGACCGGTACGGGATGGCTTGACCGGCTCGTTGCGCCGCCTGGCGGGGCGTCCCGTCGTGGCCTGCTCCAACGACACCTGGGCCGCGGTGGCCGGGCTGGGCGCATTGCGGCCGGGCTACGCCTACAACATCTCGGGGACCACCGAAGTCTTCGGCGCCGTGGGCGCCGAGCCGGTGCAGGCGCAGGGCCTGATGACGGTGGACTGGGGCCATGGCCACCACCAGATCGGCGGACCGGGCCAGAACGGCGCCGATACCGTTGCCTGGCTTTTGCGCTTGCTGGGCCGTCTGGGCGAAGAAGGCATGGCCGGTGTGGGAGACGCAATGAACGCCTTGCTAGGCACGTCGCGCGACCCGCAGCCCGCTCTCTTTCTGCCCTACCTGCAAGGCGAACGCGTGCCGTATTGGGATCCGGACCTGCGTGGCGCATTCCTGGGCTTGAACCGCCGCCATGGTCCGGGCGATCTGGCCTGGGCGGTGCTGGAAGGCGTTGCCTTCCTGAACCGCATCGTGCTGGAGCGTGCGGAAACGGCCCTGGGTCGTCTGGTCAGGGAGATCCGTTTCGGCGGCGGCGCCGCGTCCAATCCGCAGTGGTGCCAGGTCAAGGCCGACATTTGCGAGCGTGCCGTCGTCGTGGGGCATGCGGATCAGCCTGGTGTGCTGGGCGCGGCGGTGGCCGCGTGGACGGCGCTCGGCCGACACGACGGTTTCGCCGCCGCGCAGGACGCGCTGGTACGGGTGGCGCGGCGCTATGAACCCCGGACGGAGCAGGTGCAAGCCTACCGCCCGCTGTACCGGCAGTTTCGCGCCGCCGAGGCGGCGCTGGCGCCGGTATCCCACGCGCTGGCGGGCATCCAGGCGCCTTTTCCCGGCCGCGCCGGGGTATAAACTACGACGCCATCACGGTGGGCAAGGACCGTCATGCGGTTGCCGGGGAACAGCACCGCACCATCATTGAACGCAGCAGGGATCGAGTCGATGCGGGGCATTCTGGAGAAGTACGGCACGGCAATCGCGGGATTGGTTCTGGTCGGCTTCTTCGCGTTGGCCGCCCCCAACTTCGCGGCGCCCAATAACCTGCTGAATATCGCCAAGGAAACCAGCTTTCTGGCCATCATTGCCACCGGCTTCACGCTGGCGCTGGTCACGGCCGAACTGGATTTGTCGGTGGCCGACGTCGCGAGCCTGGCGGCGGTCGTTACCGGAGCCCTGGTGCACACCAACCAGCCCGTCATGCTGGCCGTCGCCGCGGGCCTGGGCGTGGGGCTGATCTGCGGCCTGTTCAACGGCATTGCAGTCACGCGCCTGCGGGTGCCTTCGCTGATCGCCACATTGGGCATGGCGGCGATGGCGCGCGGCTTCGCCTTCATGCTGACCGACGGCGTATCGTACGTTGGCCGTTGGCCTGCTGCCTTCACCGATCTGGCCCGCGGCAAGCCCCTGGGCATCCCGGCGCTGATCCTATGGATGCTGGGCGCCGTGCTGCTGGCCTTCTTCCTGGTCAAGTGGACCCGCACCGGGGCGCGCATGACTGCCACGGGCGAGGCCGGTGAATCCGCCCGTCTGGCCGGTATCGATATCCGCGCCATGAAGAGCGTCGGCCTCGTGCTTTCCGGCCTGTTCGCCAGCCTGGCCGCGGTGCTGCTGACTTCCAGCCTGTCTTCCGCGGCGCCGAACATGGCGGGGGATTATTTCCTGTACGCGATCGCCGCGGTACTGCTGGGAATGACCATGTTCAACCCCGGGCACGCCAACATTCCCGGCACACTGGTCGCGGCGCTGATTCTCAAAGTGCTGGGCAACGGCCTGGTGCTGCTGGGCGCGCCTTACTACGTACAGGACATCGTGCTGGGTTTCATCATGATCGCCTCCGTCGCGGTGTCGTCGGCTGTTCTGAAGAAAGCGGCTTTCAAATTCTGAGAGGAAGGGGAACCAATATGATCAGGTCCATGAAACGTGCGGTGGTGCTGGGCGCGTTCGCCGTCCAGGCCTTGGCCGCCAGCGCCGCCCATGCGTTCGACGTCGGCATCGTTGCGTTCCAGATGTCTTCGGAGACGCATGCCCGCGTCGCCAACGCAGCCGCCCAGGCGGCCCGCGCCAAGGGTTGGACCGTCACCCAGCTGAACGCCGAGGGTTCGCTGCCCAAGCTGGCCGAACAGCTCGATACGCTGGTGAACAAAAAAGTCGACGCCATCGTCATCGCCATGGGTAAGCCCGTGGAAACCGATGCCCAGTTGCAGGCCGCCAAGGAAAAAGGCATTCCGGTGGTGGGGGTGATGTCCGGCGCCAGCCCGCACATGCTGTTCGATGTCGAAGTGAACGAATACGCCACGGGTGCCCAGTCGGTGTTGTATCTGCTGGGAAAGATGGGCTACCAGGGCAATATCGTTTCCGCGCGCTTCGACGGCAATTCAGGGACCCGCATCCGGGGCAAGATGCTCGACGCCGTGCTGTCCGAAAATACCGGCGTCAAGGACCTGGCCAAATTCAGCATGGCCCGTACGCAAAGCTGGCGCGACGATGTCCGCAACGGCATGCAGGCCCTGTTCCTGCGTCATCAGGGCCAGTTCAAAGGCATCTGGGCATCCTTCGACGGCCAGGCCTATGTCATCGATGACCTGCTCCAGGCCCAGGGCATGAAAAAGGGCGACATCACCCTGGTTTCCGTGGATGGCGGCCCTGAAACCTACCGGCGGATCGCCGACCCCAATAGCCTCATGACGGCCACCATGATGATCCCGTTCGAGCAATTGGGCATCAGCGCCATCGATTCGATCGACCGCATCGTCGTCAGGAAGGAACCCAAGGAAGCCATCGCAGCCGGCCCCTACCTGTTCATGGACTCGGTGCTGGTCGACGCGGGCAACGTGCAGAAATTCCTGCAGGCCAAATAAGAGTCCGGCTTATGTCCATCGCGTTGTCGCTACGGCAGGTCAGGAAGTCCTACGGTGCCGTCGAGGCCTTGAAAGGCATAGACCTGGACGTGCCCAAGGGCAAGGTCATGGCGATCTGCGGCGACAACGGCGCGGGCAAGTCCACGCTGATCCGCATCGTCTCGGGCGCACAGGCGCCCAGCGGCGGCGAGCTCAGCCTGGACGGCAATAAGGTGGTGTTCGCTTCACCGCATGATGCGCTGGTGCAAGGCATCGCAACCATCTACCAGGATCTGGCGCTGGCGCCGCGCCTGTCCATCTGGGAAAACGTCTTCATGGGCGCGGAACTGGTGCGCCGCATCGGACCCGTCAGCGTGCTGGACAAACGCCGCATGGCCGACGATGCGCGCGGCTATCTGCAGCGCCTCTCGGTGCCCATTGCCGACATGGATCGCCCGGTCGAACGCATGTCCGGCGGCCAGCGCCAGGCCGTGGCCATCGCGCGCGCCCTGCGCTGGAACGCCCGCGTCGTCATCATGGACGAGCCCACGGCCGCGCTCGGGGTCAAGGAGACCGCCCTGGTCCTGAACCTGGTGCGCAAGCTGCGCGAAGAAGGCCGCACGGTCATCCTGGTCAGCCACAACATGGCCGATGTGGTTGCACTGGCAGACCGGGTGGCGATCCTGAAGAGCGGCGTCAAGGTCATCGAACGCGACGTCGCGGGCCTGGATGCCGATGCGCTCGCGCATATGGTGATGACGGGCAAGGCGTAGCGCCGCCGATGGGAGCGGCACGATGGCGCTGCTCCTTCCCGCCAATCTCCGGTAAATCTCCGGGCAGTTCCCACGCGATCCGCGGCGCTAGAGCAGGTTGGCGCCGGACAATGCCGGCGTCTGTGCGATGCGTTGCGTGATGGCGTGGCACACTTCCAGCAATGGCGCGACATACGCGGCCTGCGGATCGGCTTTCTGACGGAACCGCAGCGTACTGACGCTGATAGCCGCGACGGGCACGCCATCCCGGCCGAAGATCGGCGCGCCGAAACAATAGATACCGGCCTCGTTTTCCTCTTCGTCCACGGCCCAGCCGCGGCGGCGCGTTTCCTGCAGTTGCCGTTTCAGGGCCGCCATGTCCGCGGTCGTATTCGCGGTGTAGCGCGCGAAAGGCTGCGGCAAGCTCTCCAGCGCAGCCTGCTGGGCGTCGTCAGCCAGCATGGCCAGGTAAGCCTTGCCTACGGCGGTCGAATACATCGACACATTGGTGCCGATGCGGGAATTCATCTGCACGGCGCTGGGGCTTTCCAGTTTCTCGATATAGACCATATGCGTGCCATTGGGCACGGCCAGGTGCACGGTTTCGCCGGTGACGTCCCGCAGGCGCTTCAGGTCTTCGACGGCGGCCAGCCGCATTTCGGATCGTCCCCAGCTGCGGCTGGCCAGTTGGATCAGGCGCGGCCCCAGGACGAGTACGCCCGTCTGCGGATGCTCGGCCAGCAGGCGTTCGGCCGTCAGCGCCGCCACGGTACGGTAGACCGTGGCGCGCGGGTATCCGCTGACCTTGCTCAGCTCCGCCACCGTCATCGCCTCGGGCGTGTCCGCCACCAGTTGCAGCAGGTGCATGAATTTCGAGAAGGCGGCTGTGCCGGCCACCTGCGCGGCGGGGGGCGTGGAACGAGAACGGTCGACAGGCATGGCGGTATGCGGACGCAGGTGAAACAACGGCGAAAGAGTATCGCGATTCCGGATTATTCCCCCAAACTTGATACCGCACACGTCCGCCGGCGCTTCAGGCCACCAGATAGCCGCCGTCGACGGGCAGGATGACGCCGGTCATGAACCCCGAAGCCGGCGTGCACAGGAAGGCGACCGCGTCGGCCACATCGGCGGGCGTGCCCCAGCGGCCCAATGGCGTGCGCGACAGAATCGGGCCGGAGCGTTCGGGATCGTCCTGCAAGGCCTGGGTCAGTGGCGTTGCGATCCAGCCTGGCGCCACCGCGTTGACGCGGATCCCATCGGCGGCATAGGCCAATGCCAGGGACTTGGTCAATTGCGCCACGCCGCCTTTGCTGGCCGCATAGGCGGGCACCAGCGAACCGCCGAAGAAACTCAACATGGAGGCCGTGTTGACGATGCAGCCCCGGCGGCGGGCCAGCCGGTCGCGCGCGGCCGTGCATATGCGCATGGTGCCCGTCAGGTTGACGGCCAGCACTTGTTCGAAGACGGCGGGGTCGTGTTCCGCGCCGCGCCGTATGATGCCGGCGCAATTCACCACGATGTCCAGCTCGTCCAATCCGCGCAGCATGGCGTCGATGTCGTCGGCCTGGCTGACATCACCGAGGCGCACATCGATGTCGGGGCTCAGTTCGCCGACATCGGAGCGCAGCCCGGTGGCGACGGTGCGTGCGCCCAGCGAGGCGAGGCGGTTGGCCACGGCCGCGCCGATGCCTTGGGTCGCCCCGGTCACCAGCGCGGTTTTTCCAGCGAATAGGTCTGCTCGATACGTCATGGATGTTCGCTCACGAAGTGCCAGGGGCAGGCGCCGCCGTTCCTGCCTGCGGTCCTGCCCGGGATACCTGGATTCATCGTTGTTTCCCCCCGCGTGCGCGTGGTGTCCCTAAGGACGCATGTTGAACTTCTCGATCAGCGCCTTGAACGTCGCGTTGTCGCGCGCCATCAAGGCCGTGAAGGTCTGTTGATCCGCGACGACGTAGCCCAGGTTCTGTTCGGCCATGAACTTCTTCAGGTTCGGTTCGGCGGCGGCTTCGCGCAGTGCCACGGCGAGCTTGTCCAGCACGGGCTGCGGCGTGCCCTTCGGCGCCGCAATGCCGCGCCAGGTGCCGATGGACAGGTCGATGTTGCGTTCCTTCAGGGTAGGCACGTTCTCGAAGCCCGGCACGCGCTGGTCGGCCATCACGGCCAGGGTCCTGAGCTTGCCGGCTTTTACGTACTGGATGACTTCCGCTGGGCTGACCGCCACCGCATCGATATGCCCGCCCAACAGGGCCAGGACAGCCGGGTTGCCGCCATTGAAGGGAATGTGGTTGAACTTCGCGCCTGTCTTGTCTTCAAGCGCGGCGGCGGCCAGGTGCCAGATCGAGCCGATGCCCGCGTTGCCCAGCTGGATCGCTTCCGGCTTGGCACGCGCGGCGTTCAGGAACTCTTCTATGGTTTTGTAGGGGGAGTCGGCCCGCACGGTGATGGCCGAGGGGTCCGCGTTGAGCTGGATGATGGGGCTGAATTTCTCGTAGGTCGTCTTGGTCAGGCCCAGGTGCGGAATGATGACCATGTCGGCGGTGACCAGGGCCAGCTTGTACCCGTCCGCGGGGCTGTTGGCCACGTCCGTCAGGCCTATGGCGCCCGCCGCGCCGGGTTTGTTCAACACCACTACAGGCTGCGAAAGATGGGTGCGCGAGGCGTCCGACATGGCGCGGGCCAGGGCGTCGGTGCCGCCGCCCGCGGCGAACGGCACCACCAGCTCGATGGAGCGGGCAGGAAAGTCCTGGGCTCGTGCCGCGGGTAGGGCGGCCAGCATGGCGGCGCCGCCGAGCAGCGCGGAAAAAAGGCCGCGATTGAACGCGCGACGTTGCATGGTGTTGTCTCCGATCTAATGGTTATGGGCTTGGCCCTTCTTGCGTCGGGTCAGCGGATGAATTGGTCCACGTACGCTTCGCCGAGCCCCACGTCGGTGAAATGCCTGCGGCACATGTCGATTTTGGTGAAGACATCTTCGTAGCCCATGCCCTTGCCCCACGGGTCGGTGTAGTACATGACGCCATTCACCTGGAAGTACGTGATCATCTCTTCCACGTCGGGCGGCACATAAAGCGTGTGCGTTTCGCCCGGCGGCTCGAAGACGTAGCTGCCTTCGGTGGCTTCCCAATCGTGCTCCAGGTACCGCCAGCGGCCTTTCAGTACCAGGCCATGCACGGCCTGCGGATGCCGGTGGCGGCTGAGTACGCCGGATTTGCGCACCCGCAGCAGGTTCATCCAGTAGCCCTGGCTGGCGTTCAGGCAGAGCGGACGGAACCACACGTTCTCTGCCTGCGGGACCCACAGGCGTTCGTCGACGGGGATGGCGTTGGGGACGACGATTTCCGGCAGCGCTTCGCGCGGATTGGGATATTGGTATGGAGTTAGAGGCTCGGCATCCGGCTTATCGATAGGCATGCTTGGTCCTGTTGCCCATAATATGGACGAGTTGTTTATGTTATGGACAAAGTATATCGACAGCAGCGCCGGCGCAAAGGCAGTGCTTACCCTTATTCGAAGGGTCCAGGCGGGAAGCGGGGAGGGGGAGCGGAGGCGGGATGGCGATGGCGCTTGCGCTGGGCGGTGACCACCGCGGGACGATGCGCTGATTTCCAGGCGGCCGAAACGCCTGCCGTAGAGGGGTGGCCGCCTGTCGCGAGCGACGCGGCCGCCGGGTCGGCCGCCGCGCCGTGCGAGCCGGCGCGGGGGGGGCTTGTGCTTACTTGATCCGGGTGGGCGCGGCCTGTCCGGCCGTATCGCGGGTCGCAGCGATGAGGATCCCGTCGTGGAACAGCGCGGTGACGATGCCGCCGCCGTTCGCCGCCGTCTGCTGGAAGCGATATTGCCAGCCATAGACGAAGCCGCCAGGGTTGTCCAGGTCCGTGGCCCAGCCCGGGCTCAGCTTGTCGCGAGCGCTCTGGCCGCTGCTCCGGGAGGCCAGTTCGGGCGCTTCCCCGCCCAATGCCCGGACGCCTTCCATGAGCTGGCCGACGGTGGGCGGCGGGCCATAATCCGCGGACTCGAGCGCCGAAGTGCTGGGTACATTCGAGCAGGCGTAAAGCACGGACAGCAGGCAAAAGCCCATGAAAAACTTGATCCACTTCCGCGCCTTGAGTCCTTGCACCTTCGATCTCCCGTGACGTTACCTGTATGTGGCGATTCGACCGTCCTGCCTGTGCGGCCCGTCGTTGACAGAATCGCGCCGCGCCGTGTCGGATCATACGCCGATGTGCCCCGGGCACGGGCCTATGGCGGCCTCTGGCCCTCGGCGTGCATTCCCCTGGACGCCATCGCGTAGCCGAGCAGCCCCAGGATGGGGCCCGGCACCAGTAGCCAGGTCGCATCCAGGCCCACTTGCTGGAACAGCGCGGTCGCGCCGGCGATGGATACGACGGTAATCGCGAAGCCGACGGAGTTCTGGATCGCCAGCGCGCTGCCGACCCATTCGGGGGGACAGGCCCGCGCGCTCAGCGCGGAAAACTGCGGCGAATCGGCGACTACTGCCGCACCCCATATCAACAGCAGCAGCACCAGCACGGCCGGAGGCAGGCTGTTCCAGGCCAGAGAGAAAGCGATGGCGCAGAGTCCGGACAGGCCGAGCGCGCTCAACGCCACGGGGGCGCTGCCGACGCGGCGCGACAGCAGGCCGCCCAGGATGCATCCCAGCGCGCCAATCCCAATGACGCAGAAGGACGCGCCGGACACGCCCAACCCGGGAAATACGCTGGCGGCGGACGATCGGGCGATCAGCAGCGGGACCAGCGTCCAGAAGGCATACAGTTCCCACATGTGGCCGAAGTAGCCCAAGGCGGCGGCACGCAAGCGCGGCCGGCGGAAGGCGTCGAGCACGGTGGGGCGGCGAACGGCCGTCGTGGCGGAACTCCCGGATGGCGATGCGCCATGCGGCGCGCGGGCAGCGGCCGAAACGGCACGACCCGGGCCATCGCCAAGAAGATGAATCATGAGCGCCCCCAGCAAGGCCAGCGCTGACGATGCCAAGATGATTTCCTGCCATGGCAAGCCGGTGCCGGCGGCGCGCAGTGCATGCGGCAAGGCAGTGCCGAGGGTAAGCATGGCGACCAACTGGGCCAGCGCGGAGCCCGTGCGCTCCGGCGCCCAGCCGACGATGAGTTTCATGCCCACCGGATAGATGCCGGCCAGGCAGATGCCGACCAGGAAGCGGAACAGGGCGCCCGCCGCGACGCCGTCGGCGATCCAGGCGAAGGCCGCGTTGAAGCAGGCGCCCGCGATGGCGCTGCAGACGAAGATGGCGCTGGCGCGGAAGCGGTCGGCAAAGCCGGTGAGGGAGATGGCGAGTGTGCCCAGGATGAAGCCGAGCTGCACGGCACCGGTCAGGATGCCGATGTCCGAGGCGGTGGCGCCCCAAACGCGCATCAGGTCATCGGCCGCGCTATTGGCGCTGAACCACAGCGACGTGCCCAATAGCTGCGCCACCGAGATGACCAGGACGGGCCGCCGCGCACGGCGTGGAACGGCGCGCGCGGCTCCGCCGGTTTCGCTGGCGGGGGCGATCGCACCTTCGCTCGTCTCTTTCATCGTGTCTCCGGCTTGTTTCCGGCGCAGGCCTCCAAATCTAGCCCAGGCCGCCACCGGGCACCAGGGCCCGCGCCAACCGGTCGACACTGGCCGCGCCCGCGAGCGTCCAGATTTCCTCCTGGATTTCCTGCGCGCGCTCGGCGCCCAGTATGGGGACGCAGAGCGTGTCGAACTTGGCGGCCAGCCGCCGCTCCTCTTCGTCCAGGTCCTGCTCCGACTGTCCGGCGTCGCGCCGGATGACGTGCTGCGCGCCGTCGTCGGTAAGGATGGTCAGTTCGCTTTCCATCATGTTCAGGTCGTCGACGTACACGACCTCCACCAGGTCGCGCAGGCGCACCGCGTCAGGGTCGTTCAAACGCTCGGGCGTATAAACGTCCACGTCCGCGGTATCGAAGCCCAGCAGGCCGAAGGCGATGTTCAGCCGCAAACTGAATTTGGCCTGCGCGGCGTTCTGCGGCTTGGCGATATTGCACATGTTCGCCCCGCTGACATGCGCGCGCGCCACGATGCGGACGATGCCGACGACCTGCTGTGGGTGTTCGCGCCGGTAGGCCCGCGCGCATTCGATGCCCGCGTTCACGCCGTAGCAGGCGGCGTGATACTTGAACAGGCGATTGCGGATGTGCATGCCGGCGGCCGGCGTGGCCAGGGCCGCGGCGGCGTCGGGGGCCGGACTGAGCGCGGCGCCGTAACCCTGGGACGCTTCCAGCTTGTCGAGGCCGCCGTCGAAATGCAGCGCTGCCAACCGCGCTGCCATCAGGCCGTTGCGCGCTGCAAGGCCGGCGTGCAGGGGCTTCGCCATGGTGCCGAACATGCATTTCAAACCGGCGGCCTGGGTCGCGGCCAGGGCCAGCGCGGTTTGCATCTGCGCCTCGTTCAAGCGCAGCAGGCGTCCGCAGGCGGCCGCCACGCCGATCACCCCAGCGGTGGCGCTGGCATGGAAGCCGCGCTCGTAATGCGCATCGCCCAGGTAACGACCGGCGCGGCAGGCCACTTCGTAGCCCGCCACGAAGGCGGCGATCAGGTCGGCGCCGCTGGCTTGCCGTGCTTCGGCCAAGGCCAGGACCGCGGGCAGGATGACGGCCGTCGGATGTCCGGTAATGGCGACATTGACGTCGTCGTAGTCGAGCGCATGCGCCGCGGTGCCGTTCACCAGGGCGGCTGCGTACATGGCGCCCTTGCGTGGCTGACCGGCGATCGTCGCATGCGGCGCGCCGCCTTCCTGCATGGCGTCCGCCGCCGCGATGGCCACGCAGGGCTCGCGCAGGCCCGCCAGCGTTACCGCATACCAGTCCAGGATGCAGTGCAGCGCGATACGCCGCACGTCGGAAGGCAGGTGCACGTGGCGCACCGCGCGCGCCTGGCGAGCCAACTCGCCGGTCAATGGGGCGTGCCGCATCAACTGCCCGGCTTCAGGCCGGCCTGGCGCATGATGTCAGCGTACCTGGGCAACTCCCTGGCGATCAGCTCGCCGAACTGCTGACGGGTTTCCGTAGGCTGGTCGAGGCCGCGTTGTGCCATCTGCTCACGCACGTCCGGCATGTTCAGGACTTCGCGCAACGCATCGCTCAGTTCTTCCACCACATCCCGCGGCGTTCCGGCCGGCGCCAGCAGGCCGATCCAGGCCGCCATTTCGTAGTCCTTGACGCCCGCTTCCTGCATGGTGGGAACCTGCGGCAGCGAGCCGGATCGCTTCAGCGGGGTCACCGCCAGGGCGGTGAGCTTCCCTGTCTGGATGAATGGCAAGGACTGGGCGACCGTGTCGAACATCATGTCGACTTGTCCGCCCACCAGGTCGGTGATGGCTGGCGCCGCGCCCTTGTAAGGCACGTGCACCATCTTCACCCCGGCTTGCGTCTTGAACAGTTCGCCAGCCAGCTGGATCGAACTGCCTGTGCCGGACGATGCGAAGGTGTAGTGTCCCGGCGACTTTTTCAGCAGCGCGATAAGTTCCTTGACCGTGTGCACCTTCAGCTTGGGATTGACCACCAGCACGTTGGGCGCCCACGCGAGCAGTCCCACTGGCTCGAAATCCTTGACGGGATCCCAGGTGTTGTGCTCGCTCAGGTAGGGCGCCATGGTATGACTGCTGCTGGTAGCGACCAGCAAGGTGTAGCCGTCTGGGGCCGACTTGGCGACGTAGTTCGACCCGATACTGCCGGTCGCGCCGGCACGGTTTTCCACGATGACCGGTACATTCCATTTGGCCGCCAGTTTCTGGGCCACTAGGCGCGCGATGGCGTCCGTGGCGGCGCCGGCCGGGAAGGGGACGACCATTTTGATGGACTTGTCCGGATAGTCCTGTGCCGGCGCGGCGGCTGTCGTGGCGGCGACGCCGGCCAGCATCCACAAGCCCAGCGCCAGATGGCGCGCAGCCTTGGTCAATGTCATGATGTTCTCCTTCCCTTTATGTGGCAGGCGCGTCACGGCCGACGGTCCTGCTCATTTCGTTCTTCAACACCATCAAGCCTTCATCGAAACCCATGCCCGGCTTGGTGAACAGGCGCCAGGCGCCGAACGCCAGGCCCACGTGCACGGTGGCACGCGCCGAGATATCGGTCTCGTTGCAGCTTCCCCCCAGGTAGGCCAGCACATCATTCTGCTTGCATGCCTGCACGGCCTCGATCGTCGTCAGCAGGGATCCGTTGTCCGGCATCTTGATCTGGATCGCGTGCGCGGCCCGCGCCTGCGCGAACTGCGCCACCTTGCCGGGACCGTTGGCCCATTCGTCCGCGATCAGGCGGCAGTTCTCGACGCGCGACGACAGTTTCTCGCGCAGGGACCGCATGCGGGCCAGCGCTTCCTCCGAGCCGCGCGCATGCATGGGGTCCTCGAAGTAGACCTGCAGGGTCGGCGTACGCGCACAGATTCCCGCCAGGTAATCGATGACCTTGTCCTCGTCGTTGTTCAACAGGCGCCCCAGAGAGGAATGAAAGTCGAAGTGCAGGTCGGGCAGGTAGCCGGCGCCGCCCCATTTCTCGATACGCCGCATGATCCACGACGCGTATTCGGGAAGACGCTCGCATTCGGCCGCGGTCTGGATGGCGGACTGCGGGAACATGTCGACGTGGCGCACGATCGCCTTGTCTACATTGGCTTCCCAGTCGCCGCCGCACGATCCGGCGAAGCCGGGCAGCGTGCGGGGCTTTTCCAGATCGAACTCGTCCAGCAGCACGTCGCGCATGGGCGCCTTGCGCGCCAGCGCCGCCGCGCCCAGCAACGCCTGGGAGGCGCCGAACTGAACTGGCAGCACGAGTTCAGGCGGGAGATCCAGGGCTTCCAGCACGGCGGCAGCCGGGCGGAAGCCGTCGAACTGCCGTCCCTTCAATGCCGCGGCCAGCGCTTTGCCTGTTTTGCCGGCATCGTGCTCGCGCAATGGGTTGGGACGTCCCGCATGCCCGGCGTTCGCCACGGTCACGCAGTCGCCATAGGCTACCTGGCCATCGTCGAGTTCCAGCGATATCAGGTAGGCTATGCTTGGCGAGCGCACCGCCGGAAAGGCGCTGGAACTCGGCTCGCCGTCGAAGAAAAAGCCGTCGGGGCGTGCCCCGGATCCTTGAACGGCCGCCTGGTCGTGTATCCAATAACCGCCGATGCCGACGTCCACGCGAACATTGGCTATCCGGAACGGAGTTGTTTTGCTGCCCATGATGCTCCCATGTGATGTCGGCCGACGCGCCTGTCCTTCGCCGTACCCCGGGTGCCCAGGAACGCTCATGGTGCGGTAAGCTTCGCCTTTTAAAAAGAATAGTTAACTATGGTTTTAAAGTCAACCAAGACGGGCGCGGGTTCGGGTATGCCCCTGTACCTAGTCATCCAGAATGCGCTGCGGGCAGCCATCGGAAACGGCACGTATGCCCCCGGCGGCCGGCTTCCCACGGAGGCCGAATTGGCGCAGCAGTTCGGGACGACGAAGGCGACCGTCGTGCATGCGCTGCAGCAATTGGTGTTCGAAGGCCTGATCGAACGCCGTCGGGGCGCGGGCAGCTTCGTCGCGCAGCCGGCCGTCGACACCACCGTGGATACGCACAACCTGGCGTATTTCGAGCGCGACATCTTCGCCAGCGGCAAGGACCTGGTCTACAAGGTGGTGTCGTTCGCGCAAGCGCCCGTGGACGACCATGTGCGTGAGGCGCTGCGGCTGGGCGGGGACGAGCCGGTATTCGAACTGCGGCGCATAAGAATCCTTGCCGGACAGCCCTTCGCCTATGAGCGGCGCTACATGCCGGCGCTGGTGGCCAGCGGGATGACCGAAGAAATGCTGGCCCGGCACGCGGTCCAGCACATCCTCGAACACCATATGCACACGCCCATCGTGAAGTTCATCAACGCGGTGCGCGTGTCCCTGCCGCCTGCCGACATCGCCAGGCACCTGGACATCGAGCGCTCGCGCCCCGTCCTCGTGCGCACCCACACGTTCCTGGACAAGCGCGATATCGCACTGCTATGGGGCGAGACCGTATATCGCGAGGAATACAAGATCCACTACGTGCTGACGGCGTGACGCCGCCGGCGGGCGGCCCCATATCGCAAGGCCGTGCCGCGCGGAATAGCGATCATCCGCGCCTGGGGCGGATGTCGGCCTGGCGCCGCACTTCGTCGGCCACGGGATGGATATCCGCTGCGGACGCGGGTGCGACCACGCTGTAGCCCAGGCCCTGGTCCGACCAGGCGTAGCCCGCCACGCCGTCCTGCTCGTGCGCCGACATCGGCGTGTTGCGCTCCACGGCCATGGGCCGCACCATCACGGCGATTCGCTTGCCTTGCGCATCGTCGTACATGAACAGGCCCGCCGGACCATGTTCCGTGGAGACCAGGCGGCCGCCGATGAAGCGGTAGCCGGCCGGGGCCAGGTCGGGTAGGGCGATGGGACGCCCCAGCCGTTGCGAAATCCATGTCACCAGTTGCGCGCTCGCGGCGGCCGGCATTTCGACCGGGCGCGTGGGATCGGCCGCATAGACCTGGTAGCTGGCTGCCGCCTCGCGGGCCAACGCGGCGATTCCTCCGGCTGGCGCCTGCGACGTGCTGCGCAGGTTCCAGCCACCCACGCCGCCTATGCCCAACGCCAGCACGATCGACGCCGCGATCCGCCAGGGAACACGACGGCGCTGGCGGTGGGCTTCCACCATGCGGCCCAGATCGAGTTCCGGGGGAATGGGCTCTTCGGTGACCTGCGCCAGCGCATCGCGCAGTCGCTGGCGCAGGTCGGCATGGCCTTGCACCCGTGCCGCGACATCGGGGTGCCTGGCCAGGTAGTCTTCGATCTGCCTGCGCCGCGCGCCCTCGAGCGCACCATCAACGTAGGCGTGCAAGTCCTCTTCCCGCACAGGGGCCTCGCCCTTGGTCATTTCACTCTCCGCAATACCGCGCGGCCTGTCGCCTCCGGCGCATTACTGCGCGGGTCAACCGTCACGGCACCGCGCATGATGCGCAACAGCTTTTCCCTTGCCCGCGACAGGCGCGATGTGACGGTCCCGGTGGGAATGTCCAGCACCTTGGCGGCTTCTTCGTAAGTCATATCTTCCACCGACACCAGCAGCAGGACACTGCGCTGTTCCTCCGGCAACTGCTCCAGCGCCCGCAGCACATCACCATAATGCAGCCCGTCTTCTTGTGACCCTCGCACCGCCAGCGCCGCGTCATCCACCGCATCCAGCGGCACGTCGCCCCCGCGCGGACGTGCGCGCCGCAATTGGTCCATGGCCAAGTTGTGAAGGATGGCGAACACCCATTTGCGCGCATCGCCGCCGTCGCGCCGCTGATGCCAGCGGCCAATGACCCGCTCCAGGCAATCCTGCACCAGATCGTCCGCCGCCGACCTGTCGTGCAGCAGGGCGCGCGCATAGCGGCGCAGTGAGGGGATCAGCGGCTCGACGAGCCGCATCATATCGTCCAAGGAAGCATCCTTATGCCATCAAAGCGCCTGTACCTGCACCGGCGCGCCCGGCTTGCCATCCGCCTGCGGCGCGATCACCAGATAGCGCTGCACGTCGTTTGCCGTCGCATCGGCCTGTACCAGCTGGCGTATGGGGCCGATGGCATTGACGATAGCCGATCCCGCCGGATTGGTGACGAAGCTGGCCAGCGGCTGAAGCTCGCCGCCGCCGTCTGGCTGCCTGGACAAGGCCAGCACGTACGGACGCTTGGGGTCCAGGCCGGTCGCGGACGCCTGCAGCACCTGCAGCAGTCCCTGGTCGAACAGGCTGACGGAGGTCGGCGGCATACTGTCTGACTGCGGCTTGCCGTCCTTGATTGCGTGCAAGGTCAGGTGGGCTGCCTGTCCGGCCACGCCCAGCGGCTGCAGATTCTGCATGCCGTCACCCTGGGGTACCGCGCCGGGCACATAGGCGATGGCCTGCGGCGCCTGGCCGATGGGTACGTTGGCAATGACCGTATTGGTCGCGGTGTCGATGGCTGCCAGCGCGTCTGCGTTTTCCAGGCCCACGTAGACACGCGTGCCGTCGCCGGACGGCCAGACGCCATGGGGCAGCTTGCCGACCGGGATCGTGGCGATCTGCGTGTAGTCGTCCGTGCGAAATACCTTGACCTGGTTGAGGCCGCCGACCGTCACGTACGCGAAGCTTCCGGCCCGGTTCCGGGCAAAGTTCACATGATTGGTGATGGGCCCGGTATCCAGGGTCTTGAGCAACTTGAACGGCGGGCGCGCGTCGAATACCTGCACCTTGCCCACGTCTTTCAGGGTGAACCATACCTGTTTGCCATCCGGCGTGGCAGCGATATTCGGGCAGAAGGGGCTGGCCTGGGGCACGCGGCCGACGATCTTGTGGGTCGATACCTGGACCACCACGGTCTCCGGATTGAACGACGAGCAGACATAGCCATACTTGCCGTCCGGCGAGAATATCTGCATGCCGGGCCCCGCCGCCGTAGTGATGCGGGTTTTTTCCTTGTAGGTCGAAGCGTCGATCACCGACACGTAGTTTTCGCCACGCACGGTGACCCAGACTTCCTTGCCGTCCGGCGTGTAGAACGCTTCATGCGGCGAACGGCCGACATAGGTGACGTGCTTTACCGCATTGGTGGCCGTATCGATGAAGGTTACCGAATTGGAGCCTATGGACACGACAGCCAGGGTCCGATGGTCGGGCGAATAACCCATGCCGTGCACCAGGACCTGGCCGCGATACAGCGGACTGAAATTGCCCGGCGCGGGATCGCCGAGGCGGATCACGCCTAGCAGCCGATTATCGACCGGGTCGGTGACCGAGACGGTATTCGAGAACTGTTCGGCGGCGTAGACACGGTCGCGGTGGCTGACCGGTACATCCGCTGCACCGGACGCGCCTGGCGCCTGGCCGGCTTGCGACAACACGCTGGCAGCCGCCAGCACGGCGCCCGCCAGGACATTCAAGACAAACATGCGCTTCATTGCTTAGTACTCCCGGGGAGATCACATACCGTGGTGATGGGACATGGACATGGGGGCCGGCGCGGCGGGAGCCGGTTCGGGCCCCGTCGGGGCGGGCGCCGACGGAGGCGCCGGCTCGCCCAGGGCCAGGCGCATGGCGGCGATCTCCTGCAACTGCTCGACGATGATTTCCTGGGCGATGCGCCGCAGTTGCTCGTTCTTGCCGTAACGCAGCTCGGCCTGGGCCATCTCGATGGCGCCTTGGTGGTGGGGCGCCATCATTGCGACGAAGTCCCGGTCGATGTCGCCACTGGGCTGTGCCGCCATGGCAGCCATCATCCGGTCCATGGCGGCATTGTTCTCGGCCAGAAAGGCCGCCTCGTTGCTCTCGGTTGCCCAGGCGGCCGCGCCCAGTGCCATGCCGGCCGCCAGCAGCAGGGCGGCGCCGAGTTTCCCGCCTGCAAAAAGAATCTTCATTGCATCCTCGTATTGGGAAGTCCGCCAATACAGGGGTAGACGAACGCGATGCCGGAATCCTTCCATCCGAAGCAAAAAATTCTCCGGGCTGGCGCGCGAACGCCTACCGGCTGGCAGCCCCAGTGCGGCCGTCGCGGTACTTCACACCGGGCTAACGCTTTTTCATGCTGACAAACACGGCTGCCGCCGAACCGCCTGCCAGCAAGGCCGCCGCGAGAAATGCGTGGGAGAATCCGATGCTATAGCCATTCCGGGCGATCGCTGCCACGGTTGCAGCGAGGCTTGCGGGATAGGCGGTGACGGCACGATCGAGATCCCCCGCGACGACGTTATCGACAAAGCCCGCTTCGGTGGTCAGTCGGGCGGCGGGCATGGCATGTTCAAGCGCGGAGCGGGCATTGCTGGCCAGGACGGCGCCCAGGCCCGCGAAGCCAAGCAGAATGCCCGAGAAACGGGATGTCGTGCTGATACCCGAGGCCATGCCGGCGCGATGCGGAGGTATCGTGCCCATGATCGCTTTCTGGGTTTCACCATTGAGCAAGCCGCCGCCCATACCCAATGTACACATGCCGATGATCGATGCGGCCTCGCCGTGCTGGCGGGCGGCATATATCATAATGAAGTTTCCCAACGCCACCACACCCAGCCCCAGCGTCAGGATGCCCGCGCTATTCAGCCGGGACGACAGCCGACGGCCGACTTGCGGGAAGAACAGCATCGCCAGGCCGAATGGCAGCATGGCCATCGCCGCTTCCAGCGGCCCGTGTCCGCGCCCATTCTGCAGGAATTGCGGCAGCAGCGAAGCCATGACCTGTACCGATGCGGCATAGGCGAACATCGCCATCACCGCACCTCGGAACGGCCACGCTGCAAAGATGTCCAGGTCCAGCATGGGATGAGGCATACGTCGTTCGACCCACCCGAACGCGGCGAATAGCGCCAGGCCCGCCACACCGCCCGACACGACAGGGCTGCTATCCCAGCCGTGGACAGGCCCCTGGATCAGCGCCCAGGTCGCGCAGAACATCCCCAGGGCAAATAGCACGATGCCGGGATAATCCAGGCGACGCGCGTGAGTGTCGCGCGACTCGTCGACATGACGCAATACAGCGCCGGCGAGCAGGGCGCAAATCGGGATGTTGACGTGGAAGGCCCACCTCCAGCCGAGTAAGCCGTTGATTGCCCCGCCGATCAGTGGCGCCACGACCATCGTCAGGCCCATGATGCCCCCCCAGACGCCCCACGCCCGGCCGCGCGCAGGTTCTTCGTGGAAGCGATGGCCGATGATCGCCAGTGACGGTGCCAGCAGGAAAGCCGCTCCGACACCTTGCGCGCCCCGAGCCAGGTACAGGCCCGGCGCCGAGGGCGCCAGGCCACACGCCAGGGAGGCGAGCGCGAATACCGTGATCCCGGCGAGGAACACGCGTCGCCGGCCATAACGGTCGGCAATAGACCCGGCTGGCAACAGCAGGGCGGCGAAGCAAAGCACGTAAGCGCTGATCACCCATTCGACCTGGGCGAACGAGGCCTGCAGATCGCGCGCGATCGCGGGCAGCACGATGCCTACGACATTCGTATCCAGCACGGTCATCGCGCAGCCCGCGGAGGCGACCAGCAGGATAGCCTTGTCCTTGCCCGCTGTCCGGGCCGCGAGCATGGCTGTCATGGCGTCGATCGGGTCACTTGAGCGCGGCCGCGCCGGCCAGGGCGATTTCCTCATCGTGTTGCGGCGTATCGGCGGATACGCCGATGGCGCCGACGATCTGTCCCGCGGCCATGAGCGGGATGCCCCCGCGCATCAGCACGAAGCCCTGCGCCGTGATGGCGGCCGGCCGCGGTCCATTGATCGCGTCTTCCAATGCTCCGCTTGGACGGCGGAATAGCGCCGCGGTCCGCGCCTTGCCCGGGGCGAGCTCGACGCCGGCGGGGACCGCGGCGTTATCCATGCGCACCAGCAGGATGGGAGCGCCTGCGGCGTCGACGATCGCGATGACGCAGGGCCAGTTCGCGGCCTCCGCCTTGGCCTGGGCGGCGGCCATCGCTTGCTGGGCGGCGGCGAGGGTCAGAATCGGCCGAGCAGGCAGATCCACCGCGTTGGCCGGAGCCGAACACAGCGCGACAGAACCGGCGAAAGCGAACGTTGCTGCAATGTGGCTGATGCGGGGCATGGAGGGACTCCCAGGAGTTCATTTCGACCATGGCCATTTAATCGAGAAGAATAATTCGGATCAATAAGCCGAACTTCTGAAATAATTCGGCGGTGCTGAATACTATTGGAGCGAGAGCCATGGAATTGCGCCATCTGCGCTCGTTTATCGCCGTTGCGGAGAAACTGCATTTCTCGCAAGCCGCGGAACAGCTTGGGATATCGCCCCCGACACTGACGGCGCAGATACAGGAGTTGGAGCAGATGCTGCAGGCGCGTCTGTTCAACCGCACCAAAAGGTCTGTCGCCCTGACGTCCGCAGGGGAAGCTTTCCTGGCCGAGGCCCGTGCGACGCTGGATCAGCTCGAACGCGCCGTCCATGTCGGTCGCCGGGCGGGCCGTGGTCAGATCGGGCGGGTGGAGATCGGCTACGTCGGTTCGGCCGCTTTCTTCGGCGTACTCCAGGACCAGGTCCGTCGGTTCAGGGCAACGTGGCCTGATGTGATGGTCAATACGAACGAGATCCCGATGAACCAACTGACTTCGCTCGTGGAAGAAGGGAGGATCGACGTCGCGTTTGTACGGGGGCCGGTGGCGTCTTCACCGGCCCTCAGGAGCCATGTGCTGGCTCGGGACCGGTTCTGCCTCGCCTTGTCGGGGAGTCACCGGCTTGCCGAGAGCGGCAACGCCATTCGCGCCAGGATGTTGGCGAACGAGCGCTTCGTGGTCCCTGAACAGGAGCGCGGGTTGCGGGAGGTGGCGCGGCGCGGGAAGTTCGATCCGCGTATTGTGTCGTTGCCCGGTTCGCTCGTCGCGGTGTTGACCCAGGTTGCACTGGGCGCCGGGGTGGCGATCGTGCCCAGTATCCTGGTGCAGGTGATTCGGCTGCCTGGCCTCGTTTTCCGGGAGATCGCCGGTCCGGTCGTCCCATCGGAGATTGAAGCGCTGTTCCGACGGCATGAACGGTCACCGGAAGTGCGCAACCTCCTCGGGCAGATACTGGACACGCATCCAAGCCAGTGGGCCGATGGGATGCGGGGTGAATGGGGGGCGTTCGCAGCCAGTCCGCGGTAAGGCTCGGATCTGCGCCTATGGCGCTCCGGGCAGGCCGAGGCAGTCGCCGCGCAAGGCTGCGTGGCGCCGTCGGCCTCTGGCCATTTCAGCTCGCCTTGCCGCCCAGGAAATCCACCAGCACCGGGACGGGCATCTGCGCCAGGCCGGCGGCATCGGCCTTTGCATAGCTTTCCCTGACCGCCTGCGCGGTGGTGGCCGGCGCGCCCGTATCGTCGGCCATGGTGTTGTAGTACCCCATATCCTTCAGCGCGTTGGCGATGGTGAAGCGGAATCCGGAGTCATCGCCCGTCTCGATAAAGGGGCGCAAACGATCCAGCACGACGCCCTTGCCGCCGCCGTGGGCCAGGATGTCGACAAACACGCTGGCATCGACGCCCGCACGCCGCGCGCACGCGGCGGCTTCGGCCAGCACGGCGGAAAATCCCAGGGAGACGAAGTTATGCAGCAGCTTCAGCCTGTGTCCCGATCCGATCGGACCGGCATGGGTGATGTTCTCGGCATAGCAGCGCAGCAGCGGCAGGCAGTACTCGTACAGCCCGGTATCGCCGCCGACGATCAGGTTGAGACGGCCTTCGGCGGCCTCCTTCGGTGTGCGTGTCATGGGCGCGTCCAGGAACCGGCCACCGGCCCCGGCCACCGCCGCCGCCACCTTGAGCGTGGAGGACGGCACGGCGGTGGAACAATCGATGACGACCGCATCCTTCGCCAGGCCCGCGATCACGCCGTCGGGGCGGAACAGGGCGTCCTCGACCTGAGGCGTGCCTGTCACGCACAGGATGATGACATCGGACTTCTCGGCCACGGCGCGTGGCGTGGCGACCGATGTCGCACCGGCCGCCAGCAGGTCGTCGACGGGCTGGTTGCCCGGATGGTCCAGCAACGTCAGGCCATAGCCGTGCTTGACGATGTTCGCCGCAATGCCGTGGCCCATGAGCCCGACCCCGATGATGCCGATGCGCGTATTCTGCTTGTCCATATCTTCCTCTTCGTGTTGTCTGGTCGTCGGGCCGGTCAGGCGTGCAGGCCGCCGGCGCAGATGTACTTGACCTCGAGGTAGTCCTCAATGCCGTACTTCGAGCCTTCGCGTCCGATGCCGGACTCCTTGATGCCGCCGAAGGGGGCCAGTTCGGTGGAGATGATGCCCTCGTTCAGGCCCACGATGCCGCATTCCAGCGCCTCGGCCACGCGCCACGCGCGTGCATAGTCGCGCGTGTAGAAATAGGCCGCCAGCCCGAAGGGTGTGTCGTTGGCCATGGCGACGGCCTCGGACTCGCTATTGAAGCGTATCAACGGCGCGACGGGACCGAAGGTTTCCTCGTTCATCAGCATGGCCTTCGGCGAGACGTCCGCCAGGATGGTCGGCTGGAAAAACAGGCCGCCCAGGCGGTGCGGATTGCCCCCGGTCACTACTCGCGCGCCAAGCGCGAGCGCGTCGTCGATGTGCTGGCGGACCTTGGCCACCGCGGCATCGTCGATCAGCGGGCCCAGGTCCACCCCATTTTCCAGGCCGTTGCCGACCGCCTGTGCTTCGACCGCCGGCTTCAGCCGCTCCACGAATTTGTCGTAGATGCCGTCCTGCACGAAGATGCGGTTGGCGCAGACGCAGGTCTGGCCGGCGTTACGGAACTTGGACGCCATGACGCCGGCCACCGCGGCGTCCAGGTCGGCATCGTCGAAGATGATGAACGGCGCGTTGCCGCCCAGCTCCATCGATACTTTCTTGATGGTGCCCGCGCACTGCGCCATCAATTGCTTGCCGATTTCCGTGGATCCGGTGAAAGACAGCTTGCGTACCACCGGGCTGCCGGTGAGTTCGGCGCCGATCACGGATGCGCTGCCCGTTACGACATTGAACACGCCAGGGGGGATGCCGGCCTGGGTGGCGAGCTCGCCGAGCGCCAGGGCCGAATAGGGTGTCGCCGTCGCCGGCTTCACAACGATGGTGCAGCCCGCGGCGAGTGCTGCGCCGGCCTTGCGGGTAATCATGGCGTTGGGGAAATTCCAGGGCGTGATGGCCGCCACGACGCCCACAGGCTGTTTGATCACGACGATACGCCGGTCGTTGCTCGCCGCCGGAATGACGTCGCCGTAGACGCGCTTTGCCTCCTCGGCGAACCATTCGAGGAACGCGGCGCCGTAGGCGATCTCGCCCCGCGACTCCTTCAGCGGCTTGCCCTGCTCCAGGGTCAGCAAGCGCGCCAGGTCCTCCTGGTGTGTCATGCACAGTTCGAACCAGCGCCGGATCGCGCGCGAGCGCTCCTTGGCGCTGGTGGCGCGCCAGGCCGGCAGCGCGCGGTTCGCGGCCTGGATGGCCTGGCGCACGTCCCCGGCGGTCAGTCGTGGCACGGTGCCTATGGTGCTGCCGTCCGCGGGGTTGTGCACCGGGATGGATTGCCCGTCGGCGGCGTCGATCCAGCGGCCGTCGACATAGCATTGCTGGCGGAACAGCTCGGAATGGGAAAGTGTAGTCATGGGCTTCGAAGGGTGGGAGAGGTGGGTCGGGAGGGCGTGTAGGGACAGGCAGGGCGAATCGGCGTGCCGCTGCCGCGTGTCAGCAAAGAAGGTTGGCTGGCTGGCCGCCGGCGCGCAGTGTTTCCAGGCCCCGGATCAGCAGCCAGCCCATGGCTTCGCGCGTCTGCGTCGTGGCGCTGCCGATGTGCGGCGAAAGAAATACGTTGTCGAGGTGGCGGTAGCGCGGATCCACGCGCGGTTCATTGGCGAATACGTCCAGGCCCGCGGCATGAACGCGTCCGCCTTGCAGCGCGGCGATCAGCGCGTCGTCGTCGACCAGGTCGCCACGCGATATGTTCACGACGACTGCTTGCGGCGGCAGCAGCGCGATGCGGTCCGCGTCGAGCACGCCCTTCAGCGATGGGGATCCAGGCGCGGCGATCACCAGGATGTCCGCGTGGCGCAGGGCGTCTTCCAGGGTGGCGTGGTAGCGCGCGCCCAGCTCCTGGTCAGCGGGAAGGCGGGAGCGGTTGTGGTAGTGGACCTCCACGCCGAAGCCCCGTGCACGCGCGGCAATGGCGCGGCCGATGCGCCCCATGCCGAAGATGCACAGGCGGCGCCCTTCCAGGCCCAGCCCCAGCAGTTGCGTGGGGGCCCAGCCGGGCCAGGCGCCGCTGCGCACCATGCGGTCGGCTTCGTAGCCGCGCCGGCAGGCATTCAGCACAAGCATCATGGCGACTTCGGCGCACGCGCCGCTGAGCACGTCCGGCGTGTTCAGCACGCGAATGCCCGATGCGCGGGCGGTGTCCATATCGATGTGGTCGTACCCCACCGACAGGGTCGCGATATGGCGCAGCGTGGGAGCCAGCGCGCGCATGACGTCCCCGGAGATCCGTTCGGTCGCGCTGACGAACAGGGTCTGCGCGCCGGCAGCGCGGCGCGCGATCTCATCGGATGGCAGGATGGTGTCGTCGTCGTTGACGGCGAGCCGGTAGCGTTCATGCAGGGCTGCTTCGATGGTAGAGGGATAACGGCGGCATAGGTATGCGCGGGGAAGATCCCGGGCGTTTGCATCGTTCGGCATGCCGGTGTCTCCAGTTCGGCTTTTTCCTATACTAGCAATTCATCATACAAATATGTCAAGCAAATTATCGCCGGATGCTATGATGTGCCACTGCCCCATCGCACCTGCGGTGCGATGCCACAGGCCCCGACATGGAAACATCCAAGCACGACATGAGCGCCCGGACCGCGCCCTCCACCGATGCGACGCTGGCCGATCGCGTGACGGCGCTGCTCGCGGCGCAGATCCGCAGCGGCGCCTATCCCGTCAACGCGCGCTTGCCGACGGAGCAATCCATGACGCAGACGTATGGCGTAAGCCGTACGGTGGTGCGCGAGGCGATCTCGCGGCTGAAGTCCGAAGGACTGGTGGAGACCCGCCAGGGCAGCGGGACCATCGTGCTGGATCCCTCCGCCGCGGAAGCGTTCCGGCTGGGGCGTTCCGACGACCCGGCGCGCGGCGTGCTGCGCATCATCGAGCTGCGGCGCGGCATCGAGGGCGAAATGGCGGCGCTGGCGGCCGAGCGCCGCAGCCAGGCCGATATGAAGGCGCTGCGTCGTGGGCTGGTCGCAATCGACAAGGCGGTGGCCGCCGGCGGCGACGGCGTGGCGGAGGACCTGGCCTTTCACATGGCCATTTCACGCGCCACCGACAATCCCCACTACACGGACCTGCTGGGACTGCTGACGCGCGCGCTGCACGACGCCATCCGCGTGACCCGCGGCAATGAAGCCCGCCATGCGCATTGGGCCGCCCAGGTCCGCGCCGAGCATGCCGCCATCTGCGCGGCCATCGACGCGCGCGACGCGCAAGCCGCCCGCGCGGCGGCCCTGGACCACATGCGCAACACGGCGGGCCGCATTCAGGAAGCGGAGGCCAGCTACTGGGCAGGTGACCGTATCGCCGCCGCCGAGCGGCTGGCGCGTACCAAGCTGGGCACCGTCCTGCGCGACACCGTCGAACCGCGGCGCGCCCGACGTTGAGATTCCCGCTTTGCTGTCGCGGCGATCCTGCGGCAACGGCGCCGTGTCAGGCCGCCGGCAATAGTCCGCCGGTCCATTCCGGCTCGCTTGAAGCGGTGTATCGATGCACATCGCATCGCCGCATCGATAGGCATTGCGCGGATGGTTTTCCGTGAATTTGGTGTGATACATTCGTCATACAAATTCGGCACCCGAGCCAGCGTGGCGGGGTCGTCGAGCGAGGTGTCCGCCCTGCCGGCGCGCCATCGACAATTTCCATGGAGGAGACATGAAGATCACGCGCATTACCGCCGTTCCGTTGTCGTATCGATTGCCGGAGGGCAAGACCGTCACGATGGGTATAGGCAGCACGCTCAAGCGCGATGCCATCGTGGTCCGCGTGGAAACGTCGGAAGGCATCACGGGCTACGGCGAATCGCACCCGGGACGTAGTCCGGGCGCCATCGTCAGCCTGATCCACAACACGCTGGCTCCCTTGCTGGAAGGCATGGACGCCACGGATGTCGTGGGCGTGTGGCAGCGTGTCCACCGCATGCAGCTATCCAGCCACGGGCTGGGCGCGGGGGCGGCGCTGGCACATTCGGGTATCGACATGGCGCTCTGGGACATACGCGGCAAGGCGGCCGGGATGCCGTTGTACGAACTCATGGGCGGCGCGCGCAAGCGCATTCCGGCCTACGCGGGCGGCATCGCGCTGGGCTACCAGCCACCGGCATCCCTTGCCGAAGAGGCGCAGGGCTATGTGGAGCGCGGTTATCGCGCGGTAAAGCTGCGTATCGGCGACAGTGTGGAGAACGATATCGCGCGGGTGCGTCGCGTGCGCGAGGCGCTGGGCGACGGCATCGATATCCTTACGGATGCGAACACGGCATACACGATCGCGCAGGCGCGTCGTGTGCTGCCGGTGTTGGCCGAAATCCAGGCGGGGTGGCTGGAGGAGCCGTTCGCCTGCAATGATTTTGCTTCCTACCGCCAGGCGGCCGCGATCACGCCCTTGGTGCCGATCGCAGCCGGCGAGAACCACTACACGCGCTTCGAGTTCGCGCAGATGCTCGAGGCCGGCGCGGTCCAGGTCTGGCAACCCGACCTCTCCAAGACGGGCGGCGTCACCGAGGGCATGCGCATCGCCGCGATGGCGTCGGCCTTCCGTATTCCCGTGCACGTGCATTGCTCCGCGACCGGGCTCAACCATGCCGCCTGCCTGCACTTCCTGGCCGCGACCGAGAACGCGGGCTACTTCGAAGCCTGCGTGTCCGCTTTCAATCCATTCCGCGACATGTTCGGCACCATCTTCGAGATTGGCGCGGACGGGTGCGTGGAGCCGCCGCCGGGCCCCGGGCTGGGCGTGGAGGTCGACGAGGACATCTTCAAGCGTTATCCGATCATCGATGGGCCGGGGTATGTCGTGAAGTTCTGAACAACAAAACACAGGCCGCCAAAGGCCGAGGAGACAAGATGAAAATAGTGCGCAGTCTTGCCGGTGCTGTCTGCCTTCTGTTGTCGCTGTCGGCCTACGCGGCCGATCCTGCCGGCTCCTATCCTGACAAGCAGATACGCATTGTGGTGCCGTATCCCCCTGGGGGCTTCAACGATACGCTGGGGCGCACGGCCGCCGAATACCTCGGCACGCGTTGGAATACCTCCGTTGTCGTGGACAACCGGCCAGGCGGCAACACGTTGATCGGTAACAGCATCGTCGCGCGCGCCGCGCCGGATGGCTATACGCTGCTCGTGACGCCACTGCCCTTCTCGGCATTGCCAGGCCTTTACCATGACAAGATGCCCTATGACGCCGTCAAGGATTTCACGCCGGTGATCTGGGCGGGCAGTACGCAGAACGCACTGGTCGTACGCGCCGATTCGAAATTCAAGACGGTGCAGGACGTGATCGACTACGCCAGGAAAAATCCCGGCAAGATCAACTACGCCTCCACGGGATCCGGTTCGTCCAATCATCTGTCCATGGCGCTCTTCAATTCGATGACCAATACCCAGATGACCCATATTCCCTACAAGGGCAGCGCGCCCGCGGTGACGGCGTTGCTGGGCGGTGATACGGATATGCTGTTCGACAATGTGCCGAACGTCTATCCGCAGATCCAGGCGGGCAAGTTGCGGGCGCTGGCGACCACGGGCACCAAGCGCTCGCCGATGCTGCCGGACATACCCACGGTCGACGAATCCGGCGTGCGTGGGTACGACGTCACGGTATGGTTCGGTATGCAAGCCCCGGCGGGCACACCCAAGCCTATCGTCGAGAAGTTGAATGGGGAACTGGGGCGCATGCTGAAGGACCCGTCCGTCATGGAGCGCTTCGCGAAGCAGGGCGTGCAGCCCGTCGGCGGCACGCCGGAACAGTTCGCCAGGCAGGTTGCCAGCGAAATCAGGAAGTGGGGAGACCTGATACAGCGCGCGGACATCAAGGTTCAATAAGGGTGTGGCGGCGGGGCGGCAGCACGGTTTCGTTTGGTCGAAGTGCGGGAGCGAAACTGGGCAAGCAGGGTGCGCGGTATCGATCCGGGGAGGTACGTTGTCAATTCGCCGCGTCCGCGTTTGAATTCTGACCGGACGATCGCGACGCTGCTATCCCGCCACGCCATATCCGGTATGGCTTCAGTACACTCCCCGGGAATCATTCCGTCGTACATGCGTCAGCAGGCGCGTTGCGCTCGACCATGGCCGCGATTCCCAGGAGAGTTCGTCATGGCAGATGTCATCGGTCGCCCGCTGCTTTTTTTCGTCATTTCACTGGCAATCATGTCGGCGGCCGCGTGGATCGGTGTCCTGGTGTTGCGGCATTCCGGGGCCATGGCTTCCGCCGACCGAGAGGATTTCAGCGTCATACAGTCGGCCACGCTGACGCTGCTGGCCCTGGTCATCGGCTTCAATCTATCGATGGCGGTCAGCCGCTACGACCAGCGCAAGAACTACGAGGAGGAAGAAGCCAACGCCATCGGTACCCAGCTGCTTCGGATCGACCTGCTTCCCGCCGCCAATGCAGCCGCCGTGCGTTCCCTTCTGGAGAAGTATTTGGAACAGCGCATCCAGTATTACCGGGTCACCGACAAGGAAACGCTGGACAGGCTCAACCGCACGAGCGCGGCGCTGCAAGCGCTAATGTGGAAAGCCGTGCGCGACGGCGCCCTGATGCAGCCCAACGCCGTGAACGCGCTGGCGGTCTCCGGCATGAACGACGTCATCAACCGGCAGGGTTATACGCGGGCGGAATGGACCAACCGCATCCCGCCGGCCGCGTGGGTTCTGATGATCGCGATCGGTGTCCTGAGCAACGTCCTGGTTGGCTACGGCTCGCGCACCGCGGCGTCCCGAACGCGCTTTCTCTTCGTCATGCCCGTCGTCGTTGCCTTGTCGTTCATGTTGATCGCGGATATCGACAGTCCCCGCGGCGGCATCATCCGTATAGCGCCCCAGAATCTGCAGCTCGTGGCGCAATCGTTGGCCGAGCCTTGACGGCGCATTGTGGGTGGTTCCGGTTCGACGCCGGCAGGCGACCCGTGCGCCGAGAAGAGAAAAGATGATCAACCGCGCGCTGGCCCGATCTCGCTAAAGCAGCCGCTCGACACCGAACGGCGAAGGGTCGATGAAAGGCTCGGATCCCGTGATCATTTCTGCGATCAGACGCCCGGTCACCGGTCCCAGCGTCAAGCCGTGATGCGCGTGGCCGAAGGCAAACCACAGGTCGCTGTACCGAGGGGCGGGGCCGATGATGGGCATCATGTCCGGCGTGCAGGGACGGCATCCCATCCAGGGTGTGGCATCGACGCGCGCCCCCAAGGGAATCAGCCCCCGCGCGAGCGGCTCCACGGCCGCCAATTGGTCGGGCGTGGCCGGCGAGTCGCGATGGGCGAATTCCGCGCCCGTCGTCAACCGGATCCCGCGCGACATCGGTGCGATGAGGAAGCCGTTTTCGGCATCCAGGACCGGATGGTTCAGGCGGGCGTTCGCGTCGGCCTCGTAGTGCATGTGATAGCCGCGCTTGACCGCGAGCGGAAGACGGTAGCCCAGCTTCCTGGTCACCACGTCGGACCACGGACCCAGGGCCACTACCGCGCTGCGCGCCTCTATGAGTCCGTGATCGCTGTGGACATGCCATCCTGGTTCCAATGTGGTCGCATCGCCGACGAGGATACGGCCCCCCAGGTCTTCGAAGTGCCGTGCGTAAGCGGCGACCAGTGCGTGAGGATCGGAAACCGACTCGGCATCGGTATAGCGCAGGCCACCCGCCAGCGCGGAACTCAGCGCCGGTTCCAGGCGGTGCAGCGCGTCCCCGTCCAGCGGTTCGAAACCCACGCCGAATTCGCGGTGCCAGCGCTGCGCCAGCCGCAGTTCCGCGTCGCGCATCGCGGCGCGGCGGAACACCTTGATCCAGCCGGATGGCCGGATCAACCCCTGAGCACCGGCCGTCGTCGCCAGACTGTGGTGTTCCGTGACGCAATGTTCGATCAGCGTGGCATACCGCGCCGCGATGGCCGCGTGCCGCGCCGGATGCGAGTGACGCCAATACCGGTACAGGAAGGGGGCGAGCCTGGGCAGCATGCTGGCGTGATAGCGCACGTCCGGCGCACGATTGCCGGCGTACTTGACGATCGAACCGAGCTCGCGCGGGAACGCATAGGGGTAGATCCCCTCACGTTGGATCAGCCCGCCGTTGCCAAAGGATGTCTCGGTGCCCGGCGGCTTGCGGTCGACCAGCGCGACCGACCGGCCGCGCATCTGCAGGTGCACGGCAGTGCAAACGCCCACGATACCGGCGCCCAATACGAGCACGTCGACTTTCATCGGGCTACACCGCCGACGCGTTGTTTTGCGGCCCTGCGTCGTCGAACACCGGCGGAGTCGTTACGATGGATCGCAGATCGGGCCGCGCGGGCCCCAGTGCCGCGATGTCGGGTATAGGCCGCCGAAGGGTATCCACGGAGACAAACGCCTGTTCCATGGCGTGCGCCGCCGCCAGCAGCGCATGGTCCCCACGGAAGCGACCGATAACCTGCAGGCCGAAAGGCATGCCGCGATCGTCGCGCCCACAGGGCAAAGCGATGGCCGGATGCGTCGTCAGCGTGATCACGTACGTCAGCGCCAGCCAGCGGTAATAGTTCTCCTGCCGCTCGCCGTTGATGAAGTCTGCGTACAGTTGCGTCCACGGAAACGGCGACACGGGCGTGGTGGGCGCCAGCACCAGATCATAGTCTTGGTAAACATGCTGAAAGCGCTTGATCAGGCGCGTCTGTGCAGCCTGGGCCCAGGCGCTGTCCTTCAGGTTCATCGTGGCGCCCAGTTCGTAGTTGGCACGGGTGTTCGGCCCCAGGCTGTCCGGATCCTTTTCATAGGCGTCGCCCATGCCCGCAACGAACGCCTCGGCGCGTAGCACGTCGAAGCACCGGTGCGCATCGCCCAGATCCAGTGTGACCGGATCGCAGGCCGCAAACAAATGGCGCATGGCGGCAATCTTTTTGCGGAAGACGGCGCGGATGCCGTCGTCGACGGCGCAGACACCGAAGTCTTCCGTATAGGCGACGCGCAGCGTGCCGAGATCCACGCCGCCGGGTCGCAGGAAGGACAACGGGTCGAGCGGATAACTGAGCGGATCGCCGGCATGCATGCCGGCGCTCGCCGCGAGCTGCAGGCAGGCATCGGCCACCGTGCGCCCCATGGGACCGACGACGGAGATGGGTGTCCAGCCCAGCAGTTTGCGCACGCTCGGCACCACACCAGGGGAAGGCCGAAAACCCACCACGCCGCATTTGGCGGCAGGGATGCGCAGAGAACCACCGGTATCCGAGCCCGTGCAAACGGGCAACATATCGCAGGCAAGCGCCGCGGCGGAACCGCCCGATGATCCACCGGCGTTCAGGTTGGGATCGAAGGGGTTGCCGGTCGCGCCCCACACCGTGTTGCGCGAATTGGCACCCGCGCCCATTTCGGGCACGTTCGTCTTCGCCGTCACGATGGCGCCCGCGCGCCGCAGGCGTGCGACCAGTTCCACGTCCTGTTCCGGCACATTGCCACGGTAGATGGCAGAGCCGTAGGTGGTGAGCAAGCCCGCCGTAGGCTCCAGGTCTTTCACCCCAAGCGGCAGGCCATGCAGCAGGCCGAGCGGTTCGCCTTGCATGACGGCGCGTTCGGCCTCCCTGGCCTGGGCGCGCGCCTGCTCGTAGGCCGTAGCCGTAATGGCGTTGACGTAAGGGTTGACAGCTTCGATGCGGTCAACGCATGCCTGTAGCAGTTCGACCGGGGATACCTGGCGGGCGCCGATCAAGCGGCGCAGCTCCACGGCCGACAGCGACACCAGTGAGTGGGAGGATGTCATGGAAGGGAATTCCAGATCGCGTTCATCAGTCTGCCTTGATATTCGCCCGTTCGGCGATTTCGCGCATTTGGGGTAGTTCCTTGCGGATCAGGGCTTCGCCTTGTTGCGCGTCCTGAAAGCCCGGCTCGAAGCCCTGCGCCAATAGACTCTTGCGGATATCGGGATTGGCGATCACATCGGCCAGCGCCTTGCCCAGCCTGGTCCGCACTTCGGCGGGCAAGCCCCGCGGCGCGGCCACCATCAGCCATGTATCCATGGCCACTTGGGGATAGCCCGATTCAGCGAAGGTCGGCACATCGGGCAGGAAGGCGGAACGCTGCGGACTCGATACCGCGATGGCCTTGACCTTGCCGTTCTTGAGCTGCGGTAGCGCCGCGGCAACCGTGTCAATCGAAAACGGGATCTGCCCGCCGATGAGATCGGCCATGGCGGGCGCGCTGCCCTTGTAGGCGACGTGCGTCAGCTTGATGCCAGCTGCCGCCGCGAACGCTTCTCCGACGAAGTTCGCCGTCGTACCGCTGCCGAAGGAGCCGTATGGCGTGCCGGCGTGCGACGGGTCCCTCGCATAGGCCAGGAACGATTTCACGTCGCTGACCGGGACCTGCGGATGGGCCAGCAGGATCAGCCCCGTGCGCGCCACGATGCCGATCGGCTCGAAGTTCTTGACGGGGTCGTAGGGCAGCTCCCGGCGTACGGCTGGATTGATGGTGAAGGTCGTGCCGGAACTGATCAGCAGGGTGTAGCCGTCGGGCGCAGAGCGCGCCACATACGAAGCGCCGATGACGGTTCCCGCGCCGGCGCGGTTCTCCACGACCACGCTTTGGCCGAGTTCCTTGCCAAGTGCCTGCGCGATGACGCGACCGCCCACGTCCGTGGCGCCGCCGGGGGGGAAGGGAACAACGAGCGTGACAGGGTGGGTGGGATAGCCGGTTTGCGCGGCGGCGGGGAACACGGCGGCGAGCAGGCAGGGCAAGGCCAGCCTGGCGGCGAGATACAGGTAACGAGCGTTCATGATGGGCTCTGTGGACGGGTGGCGGATGAAAAGGCGGCCGTGAAGCGCCACCCCTAGGTGTAGGCCGCGCTTGACCTGCCGCGGCTCAGGAAATGGTCGAATTCTTCCGGCGGCACGAAGCGGCCGCCGGTCGTCCATACCAGGTGTGTGGCGGCGCGCATGGCTTGCGCCAGTCCGCGCGATTCCAAATACGCTTGCCCGGCAGGGGTCATGCACAACTGCCCGGGTCCGCTGAAGCCCGCCGCCGCGGATGGTTCGATGTCCATTCCTTCCCTGTCGTGCAGGCGGGCCACGTCGGCGAAGAGCGTATCGTCGGCTACCGTATAGACGCCATCGAGCCGTGTCGCCATGACGGCCGCCGCCAGTTCGGATGCGCGCGGCACCGCCAGCCCGTCGGCTTCGGTGCGATTGTTCAAGCCCACGTCGTACACCGACGGCGAGGCAGGGGCGTTGGGCAACTGCCCAAAGGCGGCCATCATGCGGACGAGAAAGCACGGCGATTGCGTGGGTTCGGCGAAGAAACAATGCACGTGCGGGCCGAAAATCGTCTTCAAGCCGAATGTGATGCCGCCTGGCGCGCCGCCCACTCCGCAGGGCAGGTAGACGAAAAGCGGATGCGCCGCATCCACCGTGATATCGGCGGACTGCAGTTGGTCGTGCAGATGCAGGGCTGCCGCCGCATAGCCCAAAAACAGCGATGAGGAGCGTTCGTCATCGACGAAGTAGCCATTGGGATCGGCCTGTACCCGCGCCCGGCCCGCGGCCACTGCATTTTCGTAGTCGCCGTCATGCTCGATCACCGTCACGCCGTGCGCGCGCAGCCGTGCTTTCTTCCATGTCTTGGCGTCGGCCGACATATGCACCGACGCCTGAAAGCCAAGCGCGGCCGCAACGACTCCGATGGCCAGGCCAAGATTGCCGGTCGAGCCCACTGCAACGCGGTAGCGTGAGAAACACGCCCGCGCCAATGGCGCGGCCAGCGCGCGATAGTCCTGTCCCGGCTGCACCAACCCGTGGCGCAGCGCCAGCGATTCGGCGAACTCCAGGACCTCGTGCACCCCGCCGCGCGCCTTGATGGAACCGGCCACCGGCAGATCGTGGTCGGCCTTGATCCAGAGCCGGCCCATGGTCTCCGGCAAGCGCAGCGTCGCCTGCATGGCGGGAGCCGGAAGCAAGGGAGATTCGATCGTGCCCGCTGTCTTGGCCAGTTCCGGAAACAACGCCGCCAGCAGGGGCGCGCAACGATCGAAGCGCGCGCGTGCCTGGCGTATGTGCTCCAGCGTAAAGGGAGATTCATCGATCGTCCGGGCCGTCCCTGGCCGCACCCACAGTAGCGGACGTCCGTCGCGCAGGGCGCGGACGAGATCGAAATTGACGATGGGGATAGCGGTCATGGGCGCAAGGGCGGCAAGTGCAATGAAGGTGAAACAGCACAATGCTAGGGGTCAGCCTGCCATGCAGCAATATCAAGGGTTAGAATGTTCCGTTGCGATAAACGCAATTCACGTGCACCGGGTATTCGCCTCCCTCAGGTAAACGTATCCATGAACAACCTTGTTCTTCAAGGCACCGCACTGCGATATTTCCTGGAAGTTGTCCGCACCGGGTCGATCACGGAAGCGGCGGAACGGCTGGATGTCGCACCATCGGCGGTAAGCCGGCAGATCGCCCGACTGGAACGGGAACTGAACACGCTGTTGTTCGAGCGCCGCGCGCGCGGGATGGCATTGAATGCGGCGGGCGAAGTACTGGCGGCGCACGCCAGGCGCACGCAGCAGGATGTCGAACGGGTGGCGGGAGACATCATGGCCCTGCGGGGCCTGCGCCATGGAAAGGTTCGCCTGGTCAGCACGGAAGGGTACGCCTTCGACTTCATCCCCTCGCTGATCGCCACGTTCCGGCAAAGTTACGCCGGCATCCGGTTTTCGCTGGACGTGTGTTCCCAGCAGGACGTACCGCGTCGCGTCCGCGATGGCGACGCGGATATCGGCCTGACACTGAGCCTGACATCCGAACGGGATATCCGCGTCGAATTGCGCACGCCGTCGCCCGTGCTGGCGGTCCTGGCGCGCGATCATCCGCTGGCAGGCAAACGCTCGCTCTCCCTGGCGCAACTGGCGCCTTATCCACTGGCGCTGCCCGATCGCGATTCGACGCTGCGGCAATTGTTCGACATCAGCAGCAGTCGGCAGCAGTTGCAATGCGAACCGGTATTCGTCAGCCGGCATCTCGATTCACTGATCAGCTTCGCCAGCGCCGGCGGCGGCGTGGCGTTCTGCGGCGAACTGCCTATCCGCGGCCGGCTTCGACACGGCAGCGTGATCGCCGTCCCCTTGCGTGATCGCGAAATGAACGAGCGCCACTTCGAAGTGCAAACGCTTGCAGCCCGCATCCTGCCCGATGCCTGCAAGGCATTCCTGGGCCACATCCGGGATGCGGTGCGCACGACGTGAGGAGAGGGGCTCCGCACGTACAGAGCAACACCTTCATATGACGAATCATGCGCCCCGCCGGGGGATGCCCCGGCGGGGGCAGAAGAAGGCGCCATGGCCGTTCGCCGTGCAATGGTGGACTTCAGTGGGGGCAGGTGGAATGAAGAGAGGGGCGAATCTTGCGACGCCCTTCGGAGTCATTCAACGACTTGCAGCCTTCTTTGACTTCAGAGGAACACGGCAAATCGAAATATTGAAGCGGGAAAAGACACGTGCCTCAAGCCTGCATCGGGTTGAAATCAAGCAGGGTCGTGGCGCCCTTCTTTAGCCCTGAGGTGGACTTGACCTGGCGCCCGGCACCCAATCGCTGGTGTATCACTTGGGCTTCATGTCCAGCCGGTGAAGGTTGCCTTGATGCCCTAGGGCGACAAAGTGGGGCATTCCGGTTTTCCGGGGAGAGATGACGCATATCTCTAATCCGGCGCTTGTAAAATTGTGCCTTAGGGGATACATTAATTTCGATTTTAGCGATTTTTGATGCCCGAGGGATACAGTGACCACATTGTCGGACGTTGCGGACCTGCTGCGTAGCGTACGCCGCGAGGCAGGCCTAAGCCAGGAGGCCTTGGCCCAGCGAGCGGGCGTCTCCCGGACGACCGTGGCCCGCATGGAAACGGTTGCCAAGGGTGACATGAGCGTTTCCGCATTGCTGCGACTGTTAGAAGCCGCAGGCTATGACCTCAAGCCCGTCAAGCAGGGCCACGTCCGGACCGTCGAGGATATCCTGGCCGAGCAGCGGCGGGGTGACGGCCCATGAAACTCGATGTGCATGTATGCGGGAGGACGGTTGCCAAGCTTTATCGGGAGCGCGACGAGTATGTTTTGAGTTACCTGCCCGGCACCGATCCGGCCTACTTCGTCAGCCTGACGATGCCAGTGCGCGCGGAGCCCTGGCGATGGCCGCGCGACCTGCATCCCTTCTTTCGTCAGAATCTTCCCGAAGGTTATTTGCTGAGCGTCATCCGCGAAGAGTTCGGTCCGCTGCTCGATGGCACCGATCTTTCGCTGCTGGCCGTGGTGGGTGGAATGGGGATCGGACGTGTCACCGTCACGCCCGAGGGCGGGGTGCCCGGCATTGACATGCAGCCGTTGCAGGTCGAGCAGTTGCTGAAGGCGGAGAACACCGCGGCACATTTCGCCAGCCTGGTGCGCCGGTATGCCCGGGCATCCATCTCCGGCATGGTTCCCAAGTTCATTGCCCCGGAAGAGTGGGCTGGCACGTCCCCATCCGACGTGGGAAAGTCCACATTGCGCACGGGCCGCCACATCGTCAAGGGATCGGACGACAGCACTCCTTATCTCGGCTTCAACGAGTTCTATACCATGCGGGTGCTGGAGCGCTTGAATGTCGTGCCCGTGGCCAGGACACGCATGTCGGAGGATGGGCGCGTGCTCGTCGTGGACCGGTTCGACGTGGATGGGCAGGGCAGGGTCACGCATGGTGTCGAAGACGCGTGCAGCTTGCTCGGACTGCCGCCGCACGAGAAGTATGCGACGACGATGGAGCGGGTGTTGAACTCGACCCGTGTGTACGTGCCTGCCGCGCATGTGCGGACGCAATTGGAGTTGTTTGGCTGGCATTTGCTGACCAACTATGTGGTGCGTAATGCAGATTGCCATGCCAAGAACGTGGCGCTGTACTACACCAGTTTGAAAGACGTTGCATATACGCCGGTCTACGACCTCGTCACCACGCAGGCATATCCGCGCTACGCCGCCAATCCGCCAGGGTTGTCCGTCGATGGGCGGCAGGCCTGGGCTGTGGGAAAGAGCTTGGAACGTTTCTTCAAGGCCAGGCTGGGCATTGCGCCGAAGCAGTATGCGGAGATGGTCGAGCGCTTGTGCGATTCCGCGGTGGACGTCGGGCGGGAAGTGGTCGAGGCGGCCAGGAACGAGCGGCGGTGGCATGTCGTGGCTACGCAGATGGTGCATGCCTGGAATGATGGGATGGCATCGCTACGGAGCCCGAAGAGCCCCGTCGCCTTCAGGGGACTGGATGAGGCGATTGCGCAGGCAGGGCTTTCAACGCCGGCTCGCCCCGAGAAGGGGCGAGAGGTAATAGGCCGTTCAGAATTGTTGGTCAGGTCGCGCAAGCGCTAGGGGTTGTTGGCGGCGCTGGGCACGAGCGGGGCTCGTATCCGCAGGCTGCCGACGGCTGATAGTGGCGCTAACGCGTTCAAGGGCGGAACGTGGAAAACAAAAAGGCCGAAACGCGAAGTTTCGGCCTTTTTCGAAGGTCCATGGACCATATAACTAATGGACGTCCATGGGCCAGAATGCTGGAGCGGGAAACGAGTCTCGAACTCGCGACCTCAACCTTGGCAAGGTTGCGCTCTACCAACTGAGCTATTCCCGCTTGGGTGTTCGCGTAAAATCAGCGAAGAACGAAACTATATCGGCTGCCAAATACAATGTCAAATCCTCCGGCGTCTTGCCCAGACGCCGACACACTTACGCCAATGCCGGCGGACCTGACCTCCCTGAATACCTTCGGCCTGGCCGCCATGGCTCCGGCCTATGTGCGCGTGACTTCCCTTGCGCAGTTGGACAGCCTGTCCGCGCTGGTCAAACGCTATTCCCGTGTGTTCGTGCTGGGGGGCGGCAGCAACGTCGTGCTGCCATCCACGGTGGACGGCCTGGTGGTGCACATGTGCATCCCCGGTATCCGCCTGCTGGAAGCGCGCGCCGACGCGTGGATCGTCGAGGCCGGCGGGGGCGAGAGCTGGCATGGCTTCGTCGCGACCTGCCTGCGCCAGGCCTGGGATGGCCTGGAAAACCTGGCTTTGATTCCCGGCACGGTGGGCGCGGCGCCGGTGCAGAACATCGGCGCCTATGGTGTCGAGCTGGACCAGCGTTTCCTGGGACTGACGGCGTGGGACATCGTGCGCGGCGCGAGCGTGGAGCTGTCCGCGGCAGACTGCCGGTTTGCCTATCGCGACAGTCGCTTCAAGCACGATGATCCAGGCCGCTGGCTGATCGTCGCTGTCCGCTTCGCGTTGCCCCGGCCCTGGCGCCCCGTCCTCGAATATCCCGACCTCGCGCACCATGCCGGGCTCGCGGGCGGCGAAGCGGTATCCGCGCGCGCCATATTCGATGCCGTTTGCGCGATCCGGCGCCAGAAGCTGCCGGACCCGGCAGTCGTCGGCAACGCGGGGAGTTTCTTCAAGAACCCCATCGTCGACGCAAGTCGCCATGCCTCGCTCAAGCAGCGTTATCCGGGCCTGGTGTCCTACCCGCAGGCGGATGGCCGCTTCAAGCTTGCCGCCGGCTGGCTGATCGACCAATGCGGCTGGAAAGGGCGCGCGATGGGCGCCGCGGGCGTGCACGACCGCCAGGCGCTGGTGCTGGTGAACAGGGGCGGGGCCCGGGCTGCCGATATCCTGGCCCTGGCCGATGCCATACGCGCCGACGTCCAGGCGCGCTTCGGGGTCGACCTGGATCGCGAGCCCGTATTGCCTTAGCCGCTTCCTAGAGCCCCAACACCGCCTGCATATCGAAAAGGCCGCTGGCCTTGTCGCGCAGGAAGCCGGCCGCGCGCAGGCTGCCCTGGGCATACGTCGCGCGGCTGCTGCTGCGGTGCGTGATCTCGATGCGTTCGCCCATGCCGCAGAAATACACCGTGTGGTCGCCCACGATATCCCCGCCGCGCACGACGGAGAAACCGATGGTGCCCGGTTCGCGCACACCGGTATCTCCGTGGCGCGTCCATGTCGCCACGTCCGGCAAGTCCACTCCCCAGGCCTGCGCGATGGTTTCACCCATCTTCAGCGCGGTCCCGGAAGGCGCGTCCACCTTGTTGCGATGATGGGCCTCGAACACTTCGACGTCATAGCCGGAGTTCAGGATGCGCGCGGCCATATCGAGCAGCTTGAGCGTCGCGTTCACGCCCACGCTCATGTTGGGCGCGAAAACGATCGCGATATGGCCCGAGGCCTGTTCGATGGCGGCGCGGCCGGCATCGTCCAGCCCCGTGGTGCCGATGACCATCTTTACCTGGTGCTTCACGCAAGCCGCCAGATGCCGCAGTGTTCCTTCGGCACGGGTGAAATCGATCAGGCAATCCGCGCCGGCCAGCGCATCCAGGTCGTCGGTAATGAGGATGCCGCTGTCCCGGCCCAGGAACGCCGCGGCGTCCTGGCCCAGCTGGTCGCTGCCCGACCGGTCCAGCGCCACGGCCAGGGCCATGTCGGGATGGTTGAGGACGGCGTCGATGAGCATGCGGCCCATCCGGCCGCCCGCCCCGGCAATCGCGATGCGCATGGGGTGATCCTGAGTGGTTATTGCATGGGCTGGGCAGGGCTGCCCGGTATGGTGCCGGGCGCACCGGTGGGCGTGGCGCTGCTGGGCGTATTCGCCGAGGCGCCCTGGGCAGGCGCGCCGCCCGCGGGGGCCGGGTCTGCCGGCGTATTGCCGGTGGTGGCGCCGCCCGATGGCGCGCTCACGCCGGCCGGAAGGCCACCGCCGGACGTGCCTGCCGCCGGCATCGCGCCGGCCTTCTGGCCCGCCGCGTTGTTCGCCTCGGTCTTGGCGCGGGCGGCGGCCTTGGCCTGTTCGTCAGCGAGCTGGAAGGGCTGCACATCGGGCTGCTGGTCGCCGTCCCAGCGCGCGACCTTGTCGTTCTCGAACCAGACGGTGAACTTGCGCTCCTGCGCGTTGCCGTAGCCCGGCTTGAAATAGTAGGGATAGTCCCAGCGGTCGGCATGCAGCACGCTGGTCAGCGTGGGGCTTCCCAGAATGAAGCGCACCTGTTCGCGCGTCATGCCGGGCCGCAGTTGCGCGACCTGTTCGCTGGTGATCCAGTTGCCCTGTTGTACAGGCGCCTTGTAGGGGAATCCCCATTTCCCGGAGGAGCATCCCGCCAGCGCGAAGCTGATCGCCGCGATGGCAAGCACCGCTTTCATGCGGCGGGATGTTGAACGTGCAGTCCTGGACACTAGCGGGCCCCCGTAAATGGATGCTGGCAAAACCGTTATCATAAAGGCTTATCAAGTCATTTCCGCTTGGTGAAAAGGCACGGGGGCATGGGCCGGCGGCCGTCCCGTACGTTTCTTGTGCCGCCCACCGGCGGGAAAAATCCAAATACCATGACCGATCAAAGCGAACTGAAGACCATGGGTCTGAAGGCCACCTTTCCGCGCCTGAAGATCCTGGATATTTTCCGTAAAGCGGAGCAGCGCCATCTTAGCGCGGAAGACGTCTATCGCGCCTTGATCGCCGAGAACGTCGAAATCGGTCTGGCGACCGTCTACCGCGTCCTGACGCAATTCGAGCAGGCGGGCATCCTTGCCCGCAGCCAGTTCGATACCGGCAAGGCCGTCTTCGAATTGAACGATGGCGACCACCACGACCACCTGATCTGCACCAATTGCGGCAAGGTGGTCGAATTCAACGATGTCGACATCGAAAAGCGCCAGCACAAGATCGCCAAGGACAATGGCTTCCTGCTGGAAAGCCATGCCATGGTGCTGTACGGGACCTGCGGCGATTGCGCGAAGCGTTGAACGCAACGCCGTCCCATAGGCGGCGATCCGGGCGCCGGCGCGGCCCCGTGGCCGCGACGCCTGCCCAGCGGTCAGGCGCCGAGCATTTCGCGGGCGTGCTGGCGCGTCGTCGCGGTGATCTTGATGCCGCCCAGCATCCTGGCGATTTCCTCCACGCGCGCGTCCTCGTCAAGCTCGACGATGCGCGAATGCGTGGTGCCGCTTTTTTCCGCCTTGCTGACCTGGTAATGCGCGCCGCCCCGGGCGGCCACCTGCGGCAGGTGCGTGACGCACAAGACCTGGTGCCGCTGGCCCAGCTCGCCCAGCAGGCGGCCGACGACCTCGGCCACCGCGCCGCCCACGCCGCTATCCACTTCGTCGAAGATCAGCGTCGGGACGCGCGCGGCGCGGCTCGCGATGACCGACAGCGCAAGCGAGATACGCGATAGTTCGCCGCCGGAGGCAACCTTGCCCAGGGGACGGGGCGAGGTGCCCGCATGCCCCGCCACCAGGAATTCGACCGCGTCGTCGCCATGGGCGGATGGCGCGGCATTTTCCACGGCGACCTCGAAACGGCCCCCTTGCATGGCCAGCGCCTGCATGGCTTCCGTGACCAGCTTGCCCAGCTCCTTGGCGGTCTTGCGCCGCGCCGTGGACAGCTTGGCGGCCGCCTTGGCGTAGTCGGCCTGGGCCGCTTGCGCCTGGGCGCGCAGGGCATCGATGTCCGAAGCGGCAGCCATGTCGGCTAACTGCGCGTGCAGCGATTCACGCAACGCGGGCAAGGCATCCGGCTCGGCCTTGAACTTGCGCGCCAGGTCGAAGATGGCGCCCAGCCTTTCCTCGGCCTGTGCCAGCCGCGCCGGGTCCAGCTCCACGCGGCTGACGTAATTGTTCAGGTCGGATACCGCTTCGGCGATGGCGATGCGGGCCGACTCCAGTTCATCGCACACGCCCTGCAGTGCCGGATCGTGCCGCTTCAGCTGCTCCATCATGTGCACGGCCGCCACCACGCGGCTGTGCGCGGAGTCGTCGTCGCCGTCCAGCGCTTCCAGCGTGCGCGATGCGCCGTCGAGCAGGGATTGGGCATGGGCCAGCCGGGTATGCTCCTTCTGCAAGGTGTCCCATTCGCCGGGGCGCGGGTCGACCTTGTCGAGTTCGTCGGCCTGCCATTGCAGGCGCTCGCGCTCCGTTTCCAGCGTCGCGCTATCGCGTTCCGCCGTCTCCAGCTGCCTGGCGACCTGCCGCCACCGTTTCCACGCCTGGCCCACGACCTGGCGCAGTTCGCCGTGTCCGCCATGCGCATCGACCATATCGCGCTGGGCGTCCGGCCGCAGCAGGCTTTGATGCGCATGCTGCCCATGGATATCCACCAGGCTGTCGCCCAGCTCGCGCAATTGCGCGATGGTGGCGGGTACGCCGTTGATGAAGGCGCGGCTGCGGCCCTGGGGATCCACCACGCGGCGCAGGACGAGCTCGTCTTCGGCGTCGATCTCGCGTTCGGCCAGCCACGGCCGCAGCTCGTCCGGCGTATCGAAGACCGCGCTGATGTCGGCGCGCGTCGCGCCTTCGCGCAGTACCCCGGCGTCGGCGCGTTCGCCAAGCGTCAGGGCCAGCGCATCGATCAGGATGGATTTTCCGGCGCCGGTTTCGCCGGAGAAGACCGTGAAGCCGGGACCGAAATGGATATCGGCCTTTTCCACGATGACGAAATCCCGGATGTGCAACGTGCGGAGCATGTGCGGGTCATTCTCCGGAATCGCTGGCCTGCGGCATCAGGTTCCAATGGAGCTTGTGGCGCAGGGTCGTGAAGAAGCTATAGCCTTCGGGATGCAGGAAGCGGATGGTGTGCGGGGCGCGGCGGACAACGATGCGGTCCCCCGGCTGCAGGTCCGACCACGTCTGCATGTCGAAGTGGCAGGACGCACCGTGCTCCACCCGCCCCATGCCGATCAGCGTCATCGTCAGTTCTCCATTGTCGGGAATGACGATGGGCCGGTTCGACAGGGTTTGCGGCGCAACCGGCACCAGAACCATGGCCGTGATGCCGGGATGCAGGATGGGGCCATTCGCCGACAGGGCATAGGCGGTCGAGCCGGTCGGCGTGGCGACGATCAGGCCGTCGGCACGCTGGGTGTACATGAAGACGCCATCCAGTTCGACGCGGACTTCGATCATGCCGCCGCGTCCGGCGCGGTTCAGGACCACGTCGTTCAGCGCGGACGCCGAGTACATCTGCTGGTCGCCGCGCCAGATACTGCCTTCCAGCAGCATCCGGTCTTCCGCCTTGAAGTTGCCTTCCAGTACGCGACCCAGCGCATTCCTGGCGTCCTGCAGCGGAATATCCGTGATGAACCCCAGGCGCCCGTGGTTCACCCCGACGAGCGGGACGCCATGCGGCGCCAGGTATCGCGCCGCGCCCAACATGGTGCCGTCGCCGCCCATGACGACGGCCAGGCTGGCCTGGCGCGCGATGTCCTCCAGGCTGGCGACGGGAAATTCCGTCAAACCGGTGTTGTGCGAGGTGTCGGCTTCGATAAGCACGGCACGGCCGGCCTCTGTCAGCATCCGGGCCAGGACGCGCAGCGGCGCGTCCAGGCCGGTATCCTGGTGCCTGCCGATGAGGGCGACGGTCGGAAAGTGCATGGCTGGCGGCGGGCGTCCGTTTGAAGTTTGAGCTAGGATTGAACGATTATATGGGGCCATATTTGTCTTTGCGGGACAAAATTGGCACCGTTGCAAAAAGATTCCATAGAATAGCGACATGGACGACCGCGCACGCGCATTACTGAAGGCGTTGATTGAACGCTATATCGCCGACGGCCAGCCGGTCGGCTCGCGCACGCTTTCCAAAGTGTTCGATCTTTCGCCGGCCACCATACGGAATGTGATGGCGGACCTGGAGGAGTCGGGCCTCATCCATAGCCCGCATACCTCGGCCGGCCGCATCCCGACCCCGCGGGGTTACCGTCTTTTCGTCGACTCCCTGCTGGCCGTGCAGAACTATGACATGCAGGCCTCGCATATCGGCGAAAGCCTGCCGGCCGCGGAGCCGGCGCGCGCGGTCAACGCAGCGGCGGCCCTGCTGTCCAACCTGACCCAGTTCGCCGGCGTCGTGCTGACGCCCAAGCGGGCGCAGGTTTTCCGGCAGGTCGAGTTCATCCGTCTTTCCGACCGTCGTGTACTGCTCATCATCGTCACGCCCGATGGCGACGTCCAGAACCGCATCCTGTTCGTGCAGCGGGACTATGCCGAACATGAACTGGTGGAAGCGGCGAACTTTTTCAACGTCCACTTCGCCGGCAAGTCCTTCGACGCGGTGCGCCGCACCCTGGCCACCGAGCTCGCCCAGTTGCGCGACGATATTTCGCGCCTGATGCAGGCGGCGGTGGAGGCGGGTACGGAAGCGGCGGAGGATACCGATTCCGTCGTGATCTCCGGCGAACGCAAGCTGCTCGACGTGACGGACATCGCCTCCGATATGGACAGGCTGCGCAGGATGTTTTCCCTGTTCGAAAAGAAAACGGACCTGCTGCAGCTGCTCGACGTATCCAGCCGGGCGCAGGGCGTGCAGATCTATATCGGCGGCGACTCCCAACTGCTGCCGCTCGAAGAAGTGTCGGTCATCACGGCGCCGTATGGCGTGGACGGCAAGGTGGTCGGCACGCTGGGCGTCATCGGCCCCACGCGCATGTCCTACGAGCGCGTCATTCCCATCGTCGACATTACGGCCCGCCTGCTGTCGAACGCCTTGAGTCATAACCATTAATATCCGGGGCGGCCCGTCGGGGGGCCCAGACGGCTGGCGAGGTATTGCGTGTTCCTGCGTGCGTTCAAATATATATGGCCCGAGCGTTTCCTTCCTGAACCGGAGCGCGGCGATCCTTTCGCCGAGCAACCGCCCTCCGGGCCCGGGAAGACCGGTGTGCTGTTGGTCAATCTGGGCACCCCGCGCGCGCCCACCCGCACGGAGATCCGCCGCTATCTGGGCGAGTTCCTCTCCGACCCCCGCGTCATTGAGATCCCGCGGTATCTGTGGTGGCCTATCCTGCATGGGCTTATCCTGACCCTGCGTCCGAAGAAGCTGGTGCCGCGCTACCGCGACATCTGGATGGACGAAGGTTCTCCGCTCATGGTCTATAGCAGGCGCCAGGCCGAAGGCCTGGCGCAGACGCTGGATCAGCGCGGGATTCACGTCGAGGTCGCGCTGGGCATGCGCTACGGTTCGCCGTCGGTGTCCAGTGCCCTGGCGGAGCTGCGCGGCCGGGGCTGCGAACGTATTCTGGTGGTGCCGATGTACCCCCAGTACGCGGCCAGCACCACCGCAACGGCCGTGGACGCGGTGACGCGCCATGCCGCGCGCCTGCGCGACCAGCCCGAGTTGCGCTTTATCAAGCGCTTTCATGACGACCGCGGCTATCTGGAAGCCGTGGTTGGCCGTATCGAGGGATATTGGCGCGATCACGGACGCCCCCAGAAGCTGGTCATGAGCTTCCACGGCCTGCCGCGCTATTCGGTGGAGCTGGGCGATCCTTATTACCAGGATTGCCTGCGCACCGGCCGCCTGCTGCGCGAACGCCTGGGCTTGATGCCGGAGCAGGCGCAAGTGACCTTCCAAAGCCGGTTCGGGACGGCTCGCTGGCTGGAGCCGTATACCGCCCCGACCCTGATGGAGATGGCACGGGACGGCGTCACGGAGGTCGACGTGGTGTGTCCGGGCTTCGTCGCCGATTGCCTGGAGACGCTGGAGGAAATCCAGGTGGAGTGCCGCGATGCCTTCGTCGGCGCCGGCGGCCGCCGCCTGCGCTATATCCCGGCGGTGAACGACGACCCGGCATGGGTCGCGGCGCTCACCGATATGGTGCAGCGCAACCTGCAGGGCTGGCCGACCCAGCCCTGACGCGGCCGCCCTGGGCAGACGGGTGGAGCGGGGCGCGTGGCGTCCCGTTCGCGTTTTTTTTGGCCCCCTTTGATAAACCCGCCTTGAAATGGGGGCATTGGTCCCCATAGTCGATCGCGAACGTATTCGTTTACCTGGAGGAAAGTCCATGACGGCACAGAACGAGCCTGCCGAGAAAAGGCCCGATACCGACGCGGTCGCCCAGCCCGCCGACGCTACCCCGGCACCGGAGTCCGCCGCGCCTGGCGACCCGGGGCAGGGGGGCAACACGCCCCAGGACCCGATCGCGGAGCTGCGTGCCCAACTGCAAGCGGCCCAGGCCAGGGCGGATGAGCACTACGACCTGCTGCTGCGCACCCGCGCCGACGCCGAAAATGTCCGCCGGCGCGCACAGGAAGACGTTTCCAAGGCGCACAAGTTTGGCATCGAGTCATTCGCGGAAAGCCTGGTGCCGGTCAAGGACAGCCTGGAAGCCGCCCTGGCTCAGCAGGACCAGACCGCGGAAGCCCTGCGCACCGGTGTGGAAGCCACGCTCAAGCAGCTCAGCGCCGCATTCGAGCGGAACCGGCTGATGGAAATCGCCCCGGCCGTCGGCGCCAAATTCGACCCGCACCAGCACCAGGCCATATCGTCGGTACCGTCGGAGCACCCTGCCAATACGGTGGTCCAGACCCTGCAGAAGGGCTACCTGATCGCCGATCGCGTGCTGCGTCCGGCGCTGGTGACGGTCTCGGCGGGCCAGGGCTGACCGGAGCGCATCGTGGCGACCCCCCAGGCTTTCGATCCCGCGCAGGTCTTCGAGCTGTTCCGCATGCGGCCCGTCGATAGCGAGGCTTTCGACCGGGACGTGGTGCAGGCGCCCGGCGACGACCTGCGCTGCGTATTCCTGTGGGGCAACGACTGCTACAACTGCAATGTGTTCAAGCAGACCGCGCTGCTGCACAAGGATGCGTTGCTGGCCCTGGACCTCACCTGGTTCGAGGCCAACGTTTACGCGGATGTGGCGCTGGGGCGGCGTTTCGCCCTGCATGGGGTGCCGACCTTCATCATGTATCGGGCCGGCAAGCGGCTGGGGCGCATCACCGGCTGGCCGGGACTGCCCCAGTTTTCCGAAGCCGTTGTCCGGCTGCGGGCTGCCCCGGCGTGAATCCGGGCTTGAAAACCCTGACGGCAGCCCCACTTATCCGTTATCCGAGTTTTTTCACCATCCACGAATAAATCGAACTCTCAAGGTAATCCATCATGAGCAAGATCATCGGCATCGACCTGGGCACCACCAACAGCTGCGTGGCTGTGATGGAAGGTGGCCAGGTGCGCATCATCGAAAACGCCGAGGGCGCCCGTACGACGCCCTCCATCATCGCCTACATGGACGACGGCGAGACCCTGGTGGGCGCGCCCGCCAAACGGCAGGCCGTCACCAACCCGAAGAACACGCTGTATGCCGTGAAGCGCCTGATCGGCCGCAAGTTCGAGGAAAAGGCGGTGCAGAAGGACATCAACCTGATGCCCTACAAGATCGGCAAGGCCGATAACGGCGACGCCTGGGTCGAGGTGCGCGGCAAAAAGCTGGCGCCGCCCCAGGTGTCGGCCGAAGTGCTGCGCAAGATGAAAAAGACCGCCGAGGATTACCTTGGCGAGGAAGTCACCGAAGCCGTGATCACGGTGCCGGCGTACTTCAACGACAGCCAGCGCCAGGCCACCAAGGACGCCGGCCGCATCGCCGGCCTGGAAGTCAAGCGCATCATCAACGAGCCGACCGCGGCCGCGCTGGCCTTCGGCCTGGACAAGACCGAAAAGGGCGATCGCAAGATCGCCGTGTATGACCTGGGCGGCGGTACCTTCGACGTCTCGATCATCGAGATCGCGGACGTCGACGGCGAGAAGCAGTTCGAAGTGCTGTCCACCAACGGCGACACCTTCCTGGGCGGCGAGGATTTCGACCAGCGCATCATCGACTACATCATCGCCGAGTTCAAGAAGGAACAGGGCGTCGATCTGTCCAAGGACGTGCTGGCCCTGCAACGCCTGAAGGAAGCGGCGGAAAAGGCCAAGATCGAGCTGTCCTCCAGCCAGCAGACCGAAATCAACCTGCCGTACATCACGGCCGATGCGTCGGGTCCGAAGCACCTGAACCTGAAGATCACGCGCGCCAAGCTGGAAGCGCTGGTCGAGGAATTGATCGAGCGCACGATCGAACCGTGCCGCATCGCGATCAAGGACGCCGGTGTCAAGGTGTCGGATATCCATGACGTGATCCTGGTGGGCGGCATGACCCGCATGCCCAAGGTGCAGGAGAAGGTCAAGGAATTCTTCGGCCGCGAGCCGCGCAAGGACGTCAATCCTGATGAAGCCGTGGCTGCCGGTGCCGCCATCCAGGGTTCGGTCCTGTCGGGCGACCGCAAGGACGTGCTGCTGCTGGACGTGACGCCGCTGTCGCTGGGGATCGAAACCCTGGGCGGCGTGATGACCAAGATGATCCAGAAGAACACGACCATCCCGACGCGGTTCTCGCAGACGTTCTCGACGGCTGACGATAACCAGCCGGCGGTGACGATCAAGGTGTTCCAGGGCGAGCGCGAGATCGCCGCGGGCAACAAGGCCCTGGGCGAGTTCAACCTGGAGGGCATTCCGCCCTCGCCCCGTGGCGTGCCGCAGATCGAGGTGACCTTCGACATCGACGCCAACGGTATCCTGCACGTGTCGGCGAAGGACAAGGGCACGGGCAAGGAAAACAAGATCACCATCAAGGCGAACTCGGGTCTGTCGGAAGAAGAGATCCAACGCATGGTGAAGGATGCCGAAGCCAACGCCGACGAGGATCACCGCCTGGCCGAGCTGGCGCAGACACGCAACCAGGCCGACGCCCTGGTGCATGCGACGCGCAAGTCCCTGACCGAGTATGGCGACAAGCTCGATGCTGCCGAAAAGGAAAACATCGAGAACGCCATCAAGGATCTGGAAACCACGCTGAAGGATGGCGACAAGGCCGCGATCGACGCCAAGGTCCAGGCCCTGTCCACCGCGTCGCAGAAGCTGGGCGAAAAGATGTACGCCGACATGCAGGCGCAGCAGGCCGCGCAGTCGCAGACGGCGGCGGACAACGCCAAGCCGGCTGACGACAACGTGGTCGATGCCGACTTCAAGGAAGTGAAGCGCGATCAGTAATGAACGACGCTTCGGCTTGACGCCCCGACGCCCGGACCCGGAGTATTCTCCGGTCCCGGGCGCGGTCGTTTGAGCCGGGCATCAAGGTGCCGCCTCGTGCAGCACCGGGTCGGCGGCCATTGCCTGTGCGGTGGCAGCGCCCCTCTGTAGAAAAGAAGCCTCTGGAAGATCATGGCAAAACGTGACTATTACGAGATTCTGGGTGTTGCGAAGAACGCCTCGGACGACGACATCAAGAAGGCCTATCGCAAGCTGGCCATGAAATACCATCCGGACCGCAATCCGGACAACAAAGAGGCCGAGGAAAAGTTCAAGGAGGCCAAAGAGGCCTACGAAGTCCTGACCGACGACCAGAAGCGCGGCGCCTACGATCGATATGGCCATGCCGGTGTCGACCCCAATGCGGCCGGCATGAACGGCGGCATGGGCGGCGGCTTCGCCGATGCGTTCGGGGATATCTTCGGTGAAATCTTCGGCGGCGCCGCGCGCCGCGGGGGCGGTCCGCAGGTGTACCGCGGCGCGGACCTGAAGTACGGACTCGAAATCACGCTGGAGCAGGCGGCCAACGGCTTCGACACGGAAATCCGTGTGCCCAGCTGGGAAAATTGCGATGTGTGCCACGGCAGCGGCGCCAAGCCCGGCACCTCGCCGAAGACCTGCCGTACCTGCGGCGGCGCCGGCGCCGTGCGCATGCAGCAGGGCTTCTTCAGCGTGCAGCAGACCTGCCCGACCTGCCATGGCAGCGGCAAGGAAATCACCGATCCCTGCGTGGCGTGCGACGGCGTCGGCCGCATCCGCCGCAACAAGACCCTGCAGGTCAAGATCCCGGCCGGTATCGATGACGGCATGCGCATCCGCTCCGGCGGCAATGGGGAGCCAGGCATCAACGGCGGGCCCCCGGGCGACCTGTATGTGGAAATCCACATCAAGCCGCACAAGATTTTCCAGCGCGACGGCGACGACCTGCACTGCGAACTGACCATCCCGTTCACCACGGCGGCGCTGGGCGGCGACCTGCAGGTGCCGACGCTCGGCGGCAAGGCGGAGATCTCCATCCCGGAAGGAACCCAGTCAGGAAAGACATTCCGCTTGCGCGGCAAAGGCATACGCGGTGTGCGCGGCACCTATCCGGGTGACCTGTATTGCCACGTCGTGGTCGAAACGCCGGTGCGCCTGAGCGACGAACAAAAGGCCATACTGCGCCAGTTCGAAGCGTCGTTGAACGACGGCGGCGATCGCCATTCGCCGCAAAGCAAGTCGTGGACGGACCGCGTGAAGGAATTCTTCAGCTAGGGCGCCACGGGCATCGCGCGGATACGCCGAGGCACCGATACCCGATCGTGCAAAGGCGGCGCGCGTCCGCCCGGCGCCGTGATCGGGCGGCCCCGCTGATCGGGTGCCTTATCGGGCGGTTCAAAGCGGCGGTTCAAAGATCCAGATGCAGCGCCGTGCAGCCTTGCGCCGGCATGGCTCGGCAGATCAGGGCCTCGTCGGGGCCTGCCTCCGCGGTGGGCGGTTCGGCGTAGGTCACGGAGCCGCTCAACACGCGCGTACGGCAGCTTCCGCAGTTCCCGCTGCGACAACTGAACTCCGGTGACAGACCCCGCTGTTCGGCCAGTTCCAGCAGCGTGCCGGCTTCGGGCGTCCAGCGCGCCTCCTTGGCGGTTCGCATGAACAACACCGGTACGGGCGTGGTGGATACCGGTACGGCCGGCGCGGGTACGGCGCCTTCATCCATCCGCCGCTTGACGCTGGATGGGCCGAAGGATTCGGCGTGGATGCGCTCGTCGTCCACATGCATGTCGCGCAGGCCGTCGTACATGTCCTGCATGAACGCGGCCGGGCCGCACAGGTAAAAGTCGTAGTCGTCCCAGGGCAGCGTCCGCTTCAGCAGGTCCATGGTGATACGGCCGGTGGCGTCGTAGTCCTTCCCCGCCTCGGCGCCTTGCGGATCGCCCAATACGCGGATATGGCGCATGCGGCCCTGGGCGGACTGGACCAAGGCATCGATTTCCGCACCGAAGGCTCGCTGGACCTGGCTCCGTGCAGACTGGAATAGCCACACTGGCCGCTGGTAACGCGTACGCAAGCCCTCCCGAACCAGGTGGCGGGCCATGGAAACGATCGGCGTCACGCCGACCCCGGCGGCCAGCATGACCACGGGCCGGCGCACCGCCGGGTCCAGCGTGAAGCTGCCGGCGGGGGCGCGCGCTTCGATGAGGTCGCCGGGCCGCAAGGCGTCGTGCAGGTGGCGCGAGAAGATACCTTCGCGCTTGACGCTGAGGCGCAGGAATGGGTCGGACGGCGCACTGGACAAGGTATAGGTGCGCAGCAGCGGCGTCGCTGTACCGGGTAGCGTCAGGCGTACGGGCAGGTGCTGGCCGGCCAGTGCGGACGGAAGGCCGGCGTCGTCAGCGGGCAACAGGTGAAAGGAGCGGATGTTCTGGCTTTCATCGACGACGCGGTCGACGCGAAAGGGCCGCCATTGCGCGGCCAGGCGAGCCGCCTTTTGCCGTGCCGCCGCGTCGCTCCAGTCACCGGTGATGAGGGCATTCGGCGAGGCGCCGTCCGGCACATCGACCCAGCGCAGCGGCAGGGCGGCCGGCCGATACAGGATTCTCTGCGGCATGAAGCGCCACATGCGCTCCGCACCGACGAAGGCCGCGACCTCCGGGGCGTCCAGCAGGACCTCGCTGCGTCCGGTCATTTGCAACAGGTCGCCACTGTGGAAATCCACGAAGACCAGACCGGCGCGCGGATTCAGCAGAAAATTCCCCAGCGTATTGAAGAACAGGTTGCCGGAGAAGTCGGGGATGGTCAGCGTGCCATCGTCGGCGATGTGCACGAAGCCGGGCTTGCCACCCCGATGCGAGGCGTCCACCTGGCGCTGGTCATCGCGCTCGACATAGGACGCCACATAGAAGGAATCGGCGCCCGCGATCAGGGCACGGGCCCGCGCATCCAGCGTCGTCGTTTCCACGACGGGTTGGGGGGCGGCGTCGACAAAGGCGTACTGGCGCAGCTGGATGTACTGCGGGCAATTGCCGTAGGCCTGCGTGGCCTCGATCTGGAAGCCGGCGTTGCCGCTGCGGCGCACGACGCCGTTCAGGCGGTTGCGGCGCCGGGTATGCAGTTCGATACCGAGCATGCCGATGCCTTCGCCGTCTTCCATACCGGCATCGGCGGGGTCCTGGGAATCCCGCGCCAGGTCCAGTGCCAGGCGCTCCGGCACGGGCGAATGCATGAAGCCGGGTTGTCCGGCGCGCAGCGTGGCCCACACGTCGCCCGCCTTGTCGACCGCGCCGAGCACCACGAAGGGCAATTGCGCATAGAACTCCCGATGCTGGTCGGGCATCCATGCCCGGGCCATCTGCCTCTGGCCCGGGCCTGCCATGCGCTCGACCACTCCCACGCTACGCTGCAGGGCCAGCTCTCCTTCATGCCAGGGCGATGCGCTGGCGGGGGATGACGTTGCGTCCATGATCGTTCCTTCGGGGGAAAGATGGGGCGGCCTTGCCGTCCTCGACTTCATTCACAAGAGCAGTGGGTCCATGCGGCGGCGTCGGCGGGCCGCGGGCGATGGCCGCAACGAAGCCGCGCCGTGCGCCTATGCGGCCAGGCCGACCGCAGTTTTCTGGAAGGGCACGAAGCCGGGCAGCGCCTCGACGCGGGCCAGCCACGCCAGCACCTGCGGGTAGCCGGACAGATCGACATTGCCTTCCGGGGCGCTGGAAACATAGCTGTAGATCGCCACGTCGGCGATCGTGGGGTGGTCCGCCGCCAGCCAGCCGCCGCGCTCGACCAATTCGGCCTCGATGTGTGGCAGCAAGGCATGGGCGCGCTGGATCGCGTCCTCGGCATCCAGCTTTGCGCCGAATACGGTAACGAGGCGCGCCGCGGCCGGGCCACGCGCCAGTTCGCCGGCAGCCACGGACAGCCAGCGTTGCACGGCGGCGGCGCCGGCAGGGGTGTCGGGCAGCCAGTCCTTGCGGCCCAGCGCCGTCGCCAGGTACACCAGGATCGCGTTCGAATCGGCAACGACGTTGGCGCCATCCACCAGCACGGGCACTTGGCCGAAGCGGTTCAGCTTCAGCATTTCGGGTGATTTTTGCTCGCGATTTTTCAGGTCCACCAGCACCAGCTCATACGGGACGTTCAGCAGGGACAGGAACAGGTGGGCGCGGTGGGCGTGGCCGGACAAGGGGTAGTGGAACAGTTTCAAGGCGATCTCCTCGGGCGTAGGGTGGGTATGGACGTCAGGGCTACAACGTGACGCCAGTGTCATCCATAACTGCATGAAGGAGAATTCCTCGGTGAGGAAAGGAACTGTTCCTGAAAATGAAACAATCTGCGCGAGGTACCAGGGGCAGCGCCGTGGCTCCGATACGGCGCCGGCGCGCCAACGCAAAGAATCCTTGGAGGCGTCGCCACCTCCAAGGATTCTTCGTTCATCGGCCCCGGCCCGAGCCGGCGCCTGCCTTTCAATCGACCTTGGCGCCGACTTCCTTCACGACTGCGCCGTACTTCGGGATATCGGCATTGAGTTGCGCCAGCACCTGTTCCGGCGACATGGAAACCGGTTCGGCGCCCAGCGTCGCATAGACGGTCTTCACCTCGTCGCTGTTGGCGGCTTCGTTGAAGGCCTTGTTGAGCTTGGCCAGGATAGGCGCCGGCAGGTTGGCCGGCGCCAGGACGCCGTTGTACAGGATCACCTCCGCCTGCGGGACGCCGGCTTCGGCGATGGTGGGCACATCGGGCGCCGCCGCGATGCGCTTGGGCGTGCTGACGGCCAGGGCGCGCAGCTTGCCGGCTTTCACCTGCGAAATGGCGGGCGGCATGCTGCTGAAGGCAAACGCCACGTCGCCGGAGAGCAGCGCCTGGATGATGGGCGCGCTGCCCTTGTAGGGCACATGGACGGCCTGCACCTTGGCGGCCCGGTCCATCATCTCGCTGGCCAGGTGAATGATCGTGCCATTGCCGGATGATCCGTAGGCGTAGCCGCCGGGCTTGGCGGCCAGCATGGCGATCAGTTCCTTGACGGTCTTCGCGGGCGAGTCGGCGTTCACGACCAGCATCAATGGCGAGCTGGAGACCAGCGCCACCGGCGTGAAGCTCTTGACCGAATCAAAGGGCAGCTTGGGGTACAGGCTGGCATTGATGGCCTGGGTGGTCGTGTCCTGCAGGAGCAGCGTATAGCCGTCGGGCGCGGCGCGCGCGACCAGGTCGGCCGCGATGGTGGTGCCGGCGCCCGGCCGGTTCTCGACGACGATGTTCTGCTGCAGGATCGCACCGGCCTTGGCCGCGACGGTGCGCGCGATGACATCGGAAATGCCACCAGGCGGAAAGCCCACGACCATGCGGATGGGGCGATTGGGATAGTCATCTCCCTGGGCCAGCGCGGAGGCGCCGGCGGACAGGGCTGACATGCAAATCAGGGCTGCTACAAAACGTCGACTGCGCATAGGAACTCCGAACGGTACAAGAAAGGAGGGGCGGCGCGGTGCGCGCGTAAGGCCTCGGGGTGCGTCGGGGCAAAGTCCGAGCGACCGCATTCTTTGTTTTCCCCCACCGCTCGCCCCGTTTTTTTTCGGTGCGGTCCGGCCCTTTCGGGCGTGGCCGCTGTCCGGGTGTCGTTGTGCTTCAGTGTCCGATCAGGCTTGCTGCCCCTGATACCAATCCAGGATCTGCGCGCCTGTCATGAACTTCACTTTTTCGTGACGAGCGATGTAGGCGAGCGCCTCTTCGAAGTATTTGATCCGGTGCGGCACGCCACTGAGGAAGGGGTGAACCGCGATCCCCATGACGCGCACATGTTCTTCGCCTTCCTGGTACAGGCGGTCGAAGGTGTCCTTCACCCGTATCAGCAGTTCATCCGAGGAATGATGCTGCACGGCGACCACGGGGATATCGTTCAGCTCCAGCGCGTACGGCATGGCCACCATATCGCCCGTCGCGGTACGCAGCCTGCAGGGCTGGTCGTCCAGGCACCAGTCGCCGATATAGCGGATGCCGGCGGCGTGCAGGTGATCCACGGTGTCCAGCGTCTGCGTCAGGCCCGGTCCCAGCCAGCCGACCGGCTTGCTGCCTGTGAAGGCTTCGATCGTTTCCACCGTGCGCTTGATCATCGCCGGCTGGTCTTCGACCTGGTGGGTCGGCATCTGGATATAGCCGTGCCCCATGAATTCCCAGCCCGACTTGTGCGCTTCCTCGGCGATGCGCGGATAGCTGGTGCACACCTGGCCATTGATGGACAGGGTCGGAACGATGCCGAGGCGGTCCAGCGCCGCCTTCAGGCGCCAGAATCCGACGCGCATGCCGTATTCGTGCCATGCCCAGTTGGCGATGTCCGGCAAGGTAGTGACGCCCGTGGGTGGCGGCAGCACCTGGCGCGGCATGAAGCGTTCGATCTGCCAGTCTTCCACATTGACGATGGGCCACACGATGACGCGCGCCCCGTCGGGAGGTGTCAGGCGCTTGCGATCGATGATCGCGGAATAGTCGATGCGTTCCTTGGGCAACATGAAAATGTCCATATAATGGATAGGCTTCGGCTACGAGACGTGCCGCCGCCTTGACGGAGGCAATTTATTGCCCCGGCGGAATCGCGTCAACGTCCGTAAAACAACTATCCATGTAGTGGAAAACTGAGTCGTGGTTAACCCTCACCAGGCTTTTCAGGCCGGCGCGCCGGAGCTGCCCCCGGCCGCCGCGCCGGGCACATCCGCGCCGGCCGGTCCCGCCGGCACGCAATCGCTCCGGCGTGTGGTGCAGGTCCTGAAGATCCTGGCGCAGCACCAGGAAAGCGGGCTGAGATTCGTCGATGTCGCGCGCCTGTGCGGGCTGGAAGCCCCGACCGCCCACCGCATGCTCAAGGCCTTGGTGGCCGAAGGCATGGTCGCGCGCGATGCCCAGGCGCGGCGTTACCGCCTGGGACCGCTGGTGTTCGAGCTGGGCCTGGTCGCCGCGCCTCAGTTCAACCTGCGCGAACTCTGCGCAGCCTCTTTGCGGCGGCTGGCGGATGCGACTGGCGATACCGCCTTTCTTTTTATCCGGCGCGGCAATGACGCGGTCTGCATCAGCCGTGTCCAGGGACACTACCCTATCCAGACGCCCGTCGTCACGGTCGGCAGCCGCCAGCCGCTGGGCGTCAACGCCGGCGGGCTCGCGATACTGCTTGCCTTGGCGCCCGCCGAGGTGGCGCGTATCGTAGCGGCGGTCGGACCTCGCATCGGCGCCTACGGCGAACTCGACGGGCGCGACCTGATGGATGCCGTCGCCGCCGGCCGTGCCCAGGGATATGCCGCGATCGGCGAAAAGGCGGTCCCCGGCGTGACCGCGATCGGCCTGGCGGTGCGCAATCCCTTCGACGCACCGGTGGCGGCGCTGGCCATCGCCGCGATCTCCAGCCGCATGACGCCCGCGCGCCAGGCGGCCCTGTACCCTTTGCTGCGCGATGAAGTGAACGTAATCGGAACCCTCTTGTATCGGTGACTCCATGACTCAAACGAATCAAACGGCCCAGCAGGCCGGCATGCAGGCGACCTCGGTCGACGACAACCCCAGCGGGGCGTTCGCGCGGGAGGGCCGCTTCCATCTTGCGGGCGCGGCGGACGGCCCGCTTGCGCGCCTGCGGGTGGGCGTGAAGGACATGATCGACATCGCCGGGCGCATCACCGGCGCCGGCAACCCCGATTGGCGGGCCTCGCATGCCCCAGCGGCGCGGCATGCGCCCGTGGTCGAGGCCTTGCTGGCCGGCGGCGCCGACATCGTCGGCAAGACGCTGACCGATGAACTGGCCTATAGCCTGAATGGCGAGAATATCCATTACGGCACGCCGGTGAACCCCGTCACGCCGGATCGCATTCCGGGTGGGTCCTCGTGCGGGTCCGCCGTTGCGGCGGCGGCGGGCCTCTGCGATATCGGCCTGGGCACGGATACGGCGGGTTCGATACGCCTGCCGGCGACGTTCTGCGGCGCATGGGGCCTGCGTCCCACCCATGGCGCGGTATCGAGCGAAGGCGTGGTGCCGCTGGCGCCCAGTTATGACGTGGTCGGCTGGATCACGCGGGATGCCGCCACGCTGGCGCGCGTGGGCCGGGTGCTGCTGCCGCCGGCCAAGCTGTCCAGCCTGCCGCAACGGATGTTGATCGCCGACGATGCCTGGGCGCTGGCCGGCGACGAAGTGCGCCGCGGGCTGGCCAGTACGCTCCAGGCGGCGCAGGGGCGCTTCGACCAGGTGGCGCACACGACCCTGGCCGCCGAGGGGCTGATCGCGTGGCAACAGGCCTTCCGCGTCATCCAGGGCAGGGAGGTCTGGGAGGCCCATGGCGACTGGATCACGAAGTCCGGGCCGCATTTCGGTCCGGATATCGACGAGCGTTTCCGCTGGGCGTCCACCATCGGCGCCGACGAGGCCCATGCCGCCGGCGTGGAGCGCGCGCGCATCACCGCGCAGCTGGACGCGCTGCTGGAGGATGCGGTCCTGTGCATCCCGACGGTGTCCTTTGTCGCGCCGCTGAAGGGTTCCTCGACGGCGGCCGAAGACCGCACCCGGGCACTGTGCCTGCTTTGCATCGCCAGCCTCGCCGGGCTGCCGCAATTGACCATGCCCGTGCTGTCCGCGGGCGGTTGTGCCCTCGGGTTGTCATTCATCGCGGCGCGCGGCAAGGATATCGCCTTGCTGGAACACGCGGCAGGCTGGTCTCAGGACCAGGCCCTGTCGGGTTGAGCGGGCCCTCAGATAAACCCACGGCCGCCCGGCCGCCCGCGCCGTTCAAGGCGTTTTCCTCCACCCTTCATCCTGGAGTCATCGATGTCCGCTCAGTCTTCCATCGCCGCACTGCCGGTCGCGCGTTACAGCCGCCCGGCGGTCATTCTGCATTGGGTCATTTTCCTGGTCGTCGCGCTGGCCTTGTTCGCCATCGAGATCCGTGGGCCGCGGGGCAGTGATTCGCGCGCCTTCTGGACCGGCATCCACATCTGGGCCGGCGTCTCCGTGCTCTGCCTGACGGCGCTTCGGTTGATATGGCGGCTGGTTCATGGCGTGCCGGCGCCGGAAGCGGGCCGGGGGATCTTCGCCGCCTGTGCGCGCGGGCTGCACCTGTTGTTCTACATCGTCCTGATCGCGCAGCCCTTGCTGGGCATACTGATGACGAATTTCTCCGGACGGTCCGTGTCGCTCATGGGCACACCGATCGCCTTTTCGCTGGTGGCGGAGAATCGCGGCATAGGGGAAACCGTGCACGACATCCACGTATACCTGGGCAATACGCTGTATTACCTGATCGCCATCCATGCGCTCGCGGCCCTTTGGCACCAGTTCGTGCTGAAGGACGGCACCTTGCGCAAGATGCTGTGATGGCGCGGCGGGCGACCGCGCGCGACGGAGTCAGCCCCGTACGTAATAGACGCGCATCGCTTGCTGTTTCTGGGCCGAGTCCAGGACCTTGATCGTTACCGTGCGCGCGATGAAGCCCTCGGGCAGTGTCAGGGTGCCGCCCATGTGCGCGTAGCGGTCCAGATCCATCGGCAGGGCATCCGGCGTCACGGTGCCCGTGCGGCCGTTCGGGTAGCGTCCTTCCACGGCGAATTGCAGCTCGCCCTTGAAGGGCACTCCGGTCTTGTCACCGTCGCGCATGATCAGCACCTGGTAGTTCAGCTGACCTGGCTCGCGCGACAAGGTCGCGGACCGCACGCCGATAGGTCCGCCGCGGGGATCGGGCGGAATCGCGTCCTGGAATAGCAGCAGGTTCTTGTTGAGGGTGTCGATCTGCTGGCGCGCCTGCGTCAGGTCCGCCGTGAGTTTTTCATGGGTGGAGCGTGCGGCATCCCGTTGCTGGGTGACTTCTTCCACCTGGGCCTGCAGGCGTTGCCGGTCCAGATTGGCGGCGCTCAATTCACTGTGCAGTTGTTCCGACTGTTCGACGCTGAGCCGCTGGGGGCCATAGTTGGCTTGCAGAAACAGCACGCCGCCGGCCCCGAGCACGATGCCCACGAACAGCAGGACCAGCCAACGCGGCATGCGCCGCGAGCGTTTCCCGGGCTGATAAACCGAAGGCTTGAAAACCGAGCGCTGCGACCGTCCGAACATCCCCATCCATCCAAAAAATTTTGCGTGCCGGCGTGCACGAGGCCCGTTCTGGCATACGGGTCGGCCGCCCAAAGCGTTGAAGGATAACCTGCCGAGCCTTGGGCTTCCACGCTTCGTCAAGCCTGGTTGCGTAGATTGATATTGTGAAATATCCCGTCGCGGGCGAATTCAATTGCCGGACGCGGGGCCAAGGCTTGCGTCCAGCGCAGCCAGCCGTTCGGGCGTGCCGACGTCGACCCAGCGGCCGGCATGCCGTTCCCCGCGTACCGCGTGGCGCCCGATGGCATCTCTGAGCAGGGGCGCCAGACGTGCCGGTGCGCCGGGGCCGATACCGCCGAACAGCGCGGGATGGTAGATGCCGATACCGGAGAAGGTCAGCCGTTCGCCGCCGTCCTGGGCCAGGGCGCCATCGCCCATCAGGTGGAAGTCGCCTGCCCGATGGTGGTCGGGATTCTCGACCAGAAGCAGCCAGGCCAGGGTCGGACGTCCATCGATTTGCCGCGCCATGGCGGCAGCCCCGGCGGGGTCCCAGTCGCACCAGACATCGCCGTTGATGACCAGGAAAGGGTGTCCACCCAGCAGGGGCAGGGCATGCGCGATGCCGCCCGCGGTTTCCAGCGCGCTGCCTTCGCGCGAATACCGCAGGCGGGCGCCGTAGCGGCTGCCGTCACCCAACGCGGCTTCCAGCCGGTCGCCCAGCCAGGCATGGTTGATGACGATATCCGGCATGCCGGCCGCAACCAGGCGTTCGATATGCCAGACGATCAGCGGCTTGCCGCCCACGGGCAGCAAGGGCTTGGGCATGCTATCGGTAAGCGGGCGCATGCGTTCGCCGCGGCCCGCCGCGAGGATCATGGCCTGCATCAGAACGTATATCCCACCGAGGGTTGCTGGTCGTCCAGCTTGTCGAGCAGGCGCACCAGCGGCCGGAAGACGCCATAGCGCTGCGCGACCTGGCGCACATAGGCATTGACGCGCGGGATATGCACGAGATAGCCCGGCTTGCCATCACGGTGGTGCAGCCGCGCGAATACACCCAGGATGCGCAGGTTGCGTTGCAGGCCCATCCATTCGTACGCGCGGTGGAATTCGGCGAAGTCCGTGTCGACGGGCAGGCCGGCGGCGCGCGCCAGTTCCCAGTAGCGGATGGCCCAGTCCAGTTGCTGGGCTTCTTCCCATGTGGTGCGGGCGTCCATGACTAGCGATGCCAGGTCGTAGGTGATCGGCCCCGCCAGCGCGTCCTGGAAATCGATGATCCCCGGGTTGGCGCCATAGCGGGCTTCCTCGCACACCATCAGGTTCGGCGAGTGGAAATCACGATGCACCAGTACCGTGGGGGCCGCGCCGTTGGCCGTGGAGAGCAGGGTGAAAACGCCTTGCAGCGCCTCGCGGGTGCGATCGTCCAGTTCCACGCCGTGATGGCGCGTGACGTACCAGGCGGGGAACAGGTCAAGTTCCGCCATCAGGCGCCCGCTGTCGTAGGCGGCGAGCCCGCGGGTCGCCGCCCGCTGCATGCGGACAAGCGCCGCGAGCGCGTCGCGATACAGGCGCTGCAGCCGCCCGTCTTCCATGCCGGCCTGGATCTCCTGGTAGTAGGTGCGCGGACCGAGATCGGACAGCAGCAGCAAACCCTGCGCGGGTTCCTGCGCCAGGATGGCCGGCACATTCAGGCCGGCCTCGCGCAGCAGGTCGCCGACATGCAGGAAAGGGCGGGTGTCCTCGTGCTGGGGCGGCGCATCCATGACGATGACCGTATCGGCGCCGGCGTCCAGCCGGAAGTAGCGCCGGAAGCTGGCGTCGCTGGAGGCCGGACGCAGGGAGTCGATATTCAGCCCAAGGGTGGGTGGCAGTCCGCGCAGCCAGCCGCACAGCTGGTCGAGGCGCAAATCGGCGGTAGCAGACAAGAAACGACCTGTAGAAAAGTGGGGGGTGTCCAATGCCGCGTATCGTGGTTTTCCCCGTGCCGGCGCGACGCGGCGACACGGTGGCTGCACGGATGCCGGGCTTATCTATAATACCGGGTCCCCGCGGGTTTGGCGGGACGGTCGCTGGCTGCCGTCCCGGGCCGCATTGCCTTCATTTTCAGGTTCCCACGTACGTGCGCATCGTCCGGTCGTTGATCCTATTCCTTGCTGGCGCGGCCCCGGTCGCCCAGGCCCAAGTCGCAACGGATACGTCCGCGAATTCGAAACCGTCGGCAAAGCAGGTCGCGCCTTCCGCCACGAATACGCCGGCCACGCAGGGCACGCCCGCCACGGCCAGGCCGCAGGCGATCCGCATCGGTCCCTCGGGACCGCCGGACCAGGGTGTCGAAGTGCTGGGCCTGCGGCCGTCCACGGGCCTGCGCCTGCACCGGCTCACCGATGACCAGATCACCACCTACGTCGAAGGCGACACCATAGACGGCGATCCGGACTCGAATGTCACGGTGACCGGCAACGCGCAGGTCCGCCGTATCGACACCGTCATCAAGGGCGACAGCATCACCTATCGGCGTGCCGCGGGCGAGATCGACGCCACGGGCAGCGCCCGGCTGATGCGCGAAGGTTCGCTGGCGACGGCGCCGGCCATGCATTACAACGTCGATAGCGAAAGCGGCCAGCTGGATTCGCCGAATTTCTGGCTGGGGGCCACCGGCGGCTACGCCAAGGCCGACCATGCGGAACTCTTCAGCCGTTCCACCATGCGCCTGACCACGGTGACCTACAGCGGCTGCGAATGCGCCGAGCCCTCGTGGTATATCAAGTCGCAGTCGGTGGACCTGGATTTCGACGAGAACGAAGGCGTCGCGCGCAACGGCGTGCTGTATTTCAAGGACGTTCCCATCCTGGCGTCGCCGTACCTGACCTTCCCGATCAAGAAAGAGCGCAAGTCCGGCTTCCTGCTGCCCACGTATGGCGTGTCCAGCCGCAGCGGCTTCGACCTGCAGACGCCGTACTATTTCAACCTTGCGCCGAACTACGACGCCACGCTGTTTCCCCGCTACCTGGCCAAGCGCGGCATGCAATTGGGCGGGGAGTTCCGTTACCTGGGCTCGGGCTACAGCGGCCTGCTGGCAGGCACCTATCTGCCCAGCGACGCGGAAACCGGCGACAGCCGCTGGATGTACACCACGCGCCATTACCAGAGCTTCGGCAACGGCTTCTACGGGTCGTGGAACATCAGCCGTGTTTCCGATGACGACTATTACCGCGATTTCTCCACGCTGGGGCTGAACGAGGCGTCGACGACCTATCTGCCGGGCCAGGGTATCGTGGGCTGGAGCAACCAGTATTGGCAGACGTCCCTGCAGGTCTACAAGTACCAGACCCTGCAGGATCCGGATTCGCCTATCCTGCCGCCCTACGACAAGGTGCCGGAATTGTCGGTGAAGGGCGCGCGCTACGACTGGGGCGGCTTCGACGCGGAATTCACCAGTACGGCCACCCGCTTCGAGCGCGCCAAGCTGACGGGCGCCGCGGACCGCATCTTCAATATCAACGGGCACAACGGGCCCAATGGCGACCGGCTGGAGATGTATCCCACGGTGGCCTATCCCATCGTTCGTCCCGGCTGGTACATCACGCCCAAGGTCGGCTATCACCTGACCGAATACCAGGACACCGATTGGTTCGGCGGCGATTGGAACCAGTTGGGAACAACGAGCGGGTATCGCAGCAGCATGTCGCGCGCGCTGCCCATCATATCGGTGGACAGCGGAATGACGTTCGAGCGCGAGACCACGCTGTTCGGCAAGGCGTCCACGCAGACGCTCGAGCCGCGCCTGTACTACCTGCGCGTACCCTACCGTGACCAATCCCGGATGCCGGTGTACGACACGACGCTGGCGGACTTCAGCTTCGCGCAGGCGTTCGAGGAAAACACCTACGTCGGCGGCTGGGACCGTATCGCCAACGCCAACCAGCTGACCGCCGCCGTGACGACGCGCTGGCTGGACGCCAACACCGGCTTCGAGCGACTGTCGATGTCCGCCGGCCAGCAGATCTACTTCCAGGATCAGCGCGTTACGCTGCCCGGCGAGACGCCGCGCAGCAATGTCCGGTCCAACTTCCTGGTCGAATCGAGCGCCGCGCTTACCGATACCCTGACCGCCACGGTGGGTGGGCAGTACGATCCCTATAACGACAACTGGCAGCAGGGGCTGATCTCCGCGCGCTGGGCGCCGCAGCGCCTGACCTCGGTCTCCGTGTCGTATCGCTATCAGCGCGATCCTCCCACTTTGTCCAACGGCGTCCAGCAGCAATACCTGCCGCAAGGACAGAACCAGGTCAGCCTGGCTTTCCAGTGGCCATTTACCAAGCGGTGGTTCGGCGTGGGCCGGATCGACTATTCCCTGCACAACGGTCCCGTCATCGGTTCCGACGGCACCCTTCAGGCCGATTCCCGCCGTATTACCCAGGCGATCGCCGGTCTGGAGTACAAGGGCGATTGCTGCTGGACGGGCAGGATGGTGTTCCAGCGCTACGCCGTGGCGGCCGACGAGGTCAATACCGCCGTGTTCTTCCAGCTCGAGCTTACCGGTCTGGGCGCGCTCGGCACGGACCCGATGAAGCTGCTGTCTCGCAGCATCCCTGGCTACCAGTCGGTGAATCCGCCGCCGGTGCCCGGAACGACTTTCGAAAGGTATGAATGATGCGTAGTGTGTTTTCGCCGGTTCGTAGTGCCCGCGGCATGTTGGCGCTGGTCGTGTGCGCCGCTTTTCCGCTGGTCTGCGCGGCACAGTCCCAGGGACGGAACAGCGCTGCGCCGCGCCAGCCGAACAGCTCTGCCAAACCCGCCGCCAAGCCGTCCGCGGCTGCGCCGGCTGCCGCCGCGGCGGCACCCGCGGCCGCGGCGCCCGACCAGTTCGTCGATGGCATTGCCGCGGTGGTCAACAAGGATGTGATCACCCTGCGCGAGGTCAACGAAGCCGTCAAGGGCGCGACCCAGGAGCTGACCCGCCAGCGCATCCAGCTGCCGGACCCGCAAGTCCTGCAACGCCAGGTGCTGCAGCGCCTGATCATGCAGACCCTGGAAAAGCAGGAAGCGGCGCGCCTGAATATCCGCGTCGACGATGCACAGGTGGACCAGGCCATCAGCACGGTCGCCTCGCGCAACAAGCTGACGGTGGACCAGCTGCGCCAGGCCGTCGAAAAGCAGGGCTTGTCCTGGGCCGAGTACCGCAAGAACATCCGTGGCGAGGTGCTGACCGACCGGCTGCGCCAGCGTGCCGTGGATTCCACCGTGGTGGTTTCGGACGCCGAGATCGATGCCTTCCTGAAGGAGCAGCAGCGTCGGCAGGGGGGCGTCGCGCCCGCGCCCGCGGGGCCGGGCCCGGCCGGCGCGGCAGGCCCGGGGCCGCAGGTTCCGGCCGGTCCGGAGATAGTCACCCTGGCGCAGATCCTGGTCCGCGTGCCGGAGAACGCCAGTACGGAGCAGGTCGCCACGCTGCGCAAGAAGGCCGAGGACATCCTCGCCCGCCTGAAGTCGGGGGGGGATTTCGCCAGCATCGCGGCGGCCGTATCGGATGGTCCGGAAGCCCTGCAGGGCGGCACCATGGGCGACCGTCCGCTGGAAGGCTGGCCCGACCTGTTCGTCAATGCCATCGCCAATGTGCCCGCGGGCGGCGTGTCCGGCATCGTGCAGAGCGGCAATGGCTTCCATATCCTGAAGGTGGTCGCGCGACGCGCCGTCGGCCGCCCCGGCCCGGCGCCCGCACCGGCCCAGGCGCCCGCTGCGCCGGCCAATTCGGCATCGGACACCACGGTGCAACTGCCCCGGGGCCCGGTACAGGTCACGCAAACGCACGCCCGGCATATCCTGATCAAGACGTCGGCCGTCGTGAGCGACGACGATGCGCGCCAGCGCCTGGAGCTGTTGCGGCAACGTGTCGTCCAGGGCAAGGAAGACTTCGGCGCCCTGGCGCGGCAGAACTCGCAGGATGCCAGCGCGCCGCAGGGCGGCGACCTGGGCTGGCTCAATCCCGGCGAAACCGTGCCGGAATTCGAGCAGGCGATGAACACGCTGCAGCCGGGCCAGGTCAGCGAGCCCGTGCACACCCGTTTCGGCTGGCACATCATCCAGGTACTGGAGCGCCGCGAGAAGGACGTCAAGGACGAGGTCGAACGCCTGCAGGCGCGCCGGGTGCTCTTCGAACGCCGCGCGGAATTGGCATTCGAGGATTACCTGGAACAGTTGCGCGACCAGGCTTACATCGACAACCGCCTGGAGAAGAAGGCCCAGGGCGACGGCACCACGCCGTAAGCGGACACGGGCCTATCCACCATGCCGCAACATCAGGCGCGCAAGCGCTTCGGACAGCACTTCCTGGTCGACGAAGGCGTCGTGGACGCGATCGTGCGCGCGATCGCGCCGCGTCACGACGACCTGATGGTGGAAATCGGTCCGGGGCTGTCGGCGTTGACGCAGCCGCTGCTGGAGCGGGTGGAGCGGCTCACCGCGGTGGAGATCGACCGCGACCTGGCGCAGCGCCTGCGCGGCCAATATGGGGCGGATCGGCTGACCGTGGTCGAGGCCGACGCGCTGACGGTCGACTTCACGCAATTCGGCGAGCGCCTGCGTATCGTGGGCAATCTGCCCTACAACATCTCCAGCCCCATCCTGTTCCACCTCATGGCGATGAGCGCCTCGGTACAGGACCAGCATTTCATGCTGCAGCGGGAAGTCATCGACCGCATGGTTGCCCAACCCGCGTCGTCGGATTACGGACGCCTGTCGGTGATGCTGCAATCGCGCTACCGCATCGACAAGCTGTTCGACGTCCCGCCCGAGGCCTTCGATCCGCCTCCGCGTGTGGTGTCGGCCGTTGTTCGCATGGTGCCCTTGCCCGCGGAGCGCCCGCGGCCGCTCAGTGAAGCGGCCTTGGAACAAGTGGTGGCGCGGGCCTTCGCGCAGCGGCGCAAGATGCTGCGCCGCGCGCTGGGCGATTGGGCACCGCATGTGCCTTGGGACGAGCTCGGCATCGCGCCAACCGCGCGGGCCGAGGAAGTCTCGGTGCCGAAGTTCATCGGATTGGCCGATGCACTGCTGCGCGCCGGGCTGGTCGGCCCGGCGCGGCCGCACAGCGCCGAACTGGACGCCTGAACGCGCCAGCTCCTCACCGCGCCAGCCGTCTCACACTACGTGCGCCGCCCTGCCATGAACAGCCGCGTTGCGTCGCGCGCGCGATCGGTCAGCAGATCGGCGGCGTTGGCGCAGGCCTGGGCCAAGGTCATCGGGCCGGCGGCCAGGCTGTATGCCGCCGTGATGCCGACCTCGTACAGCCGTGCATAGCCGGCGCCGAGCGAGCCCGCCAGCGCGACGACCGGCACGCCGGCTTCCTGCGCGATGCGCGCCACGCCGGCGGGCGTCTTGCCATGCAGCGTCTGTTCGTCCATCCGGCCCTCGCCGGTGAAGGCCAATACCGCGCCGCGCATGGCCTCGGCAAGTCCGCCCAGCTCCGCCACCACCGCCACGCCAGGACGAAAGACCGCATTCAGGAATGCATGCGCCGCGAAGCCCAGGCCACCCGCCGCGCCGGCGCCCGGCCGGTCGCGCACGTCGCGTCCCAGCGTGCGTGCGCATACATCGGCGAAGTGCTTGAGCGCCGCGTCCAATTGTTCCACCTGCGCGGCCTGCGCGCCCTTTTGCGGGCCGAAGACGGCGGACGCGCCGTGCGGCCCGCATAGCGGATTATCGACATCGGAGGCGACTTCGATGCGCACCGTGGCCAGCCTGGGGTCCAGGCCGCTGGCGTCGATACGCACGGCCTGCGCCAGCGCCGCACCGCCATCGGCCACCACCGCGCCATCGGCGTCGAGGATGCGCAGCCCCAGCGCGGACAGCATGCCGGCGCCCGCGTCGTTCGTCGCCGATCCGCCCAGGCCAAGGATGATGCGGCGGGCGCCGGCATCCAATGCCGCGCGCATCAATTCGCCGACGCCGCGGCTGGTGGCGCGCAGCGGGTCGCGCCGTTCCTGCGGAACCTGTTCCAGTCCCGCCGCGGCGGCCATTTCGATGACGGCCGTTTCGTCGTCCAGCCAGCCCCATGGCGCGTCGACGGGCTCTCCCAGGGCGTCGGTGACGCGCGTGGAGCGCCACTGGCCACCCGTGGCGGCCAGCACGGCAGCCACCGTGCCTTCGCCGCCGTCCGCCATGGGGATGGTGACGATGTCGGCCTGTGGGCAGGCGGCCTGTACGCCGCGCGCGATGGCCGCGGCCGCTTCGGGCGCGGAAAGGCTTTCCTTGAAAGAGTCCGGTGCGATGACGATTTTCAAGATCAGGGTCTCGTGGCGTTCCGGCCGCCCCGCGCGGCTGGCAAGGCGCCCATGATAACGCCCGCATCCCGGCCCCGCATGGCGGCGTCATCACCATTGCATGCGGGCAGGCGTACCATATGGCGCTTGGTCAACTTCCAGAGGGAATCGTCATGGCAGTGCTGCGTCGCACCAAAATCGTTGCCACCCTGGGGCCTGCCACATCGTCGCCCGAGCGCATCGAGGCGCTCGTGCGCGCCGGCATGGACGTGGCGCGCCTGAACTTTTCGCATGGCGATCCCGACGACCACCGCCAACGGGCGCAGCTGGTGCGCGAGGCGGCTGCACGGCAAGGGCGCTTCGTCGCCTTGATGGGCGACCTGCAGGGGCCGAAGATCCGCATTGCCCGTTTCACGGACGGCAAGGTCGTCCTGAAAGTCGGCGCTACCTTTACGCTGTCCAACAGCCATCCCTACGACGAGGGGAACCAGGAGATCGTCGGCATCGACTATCCGGAGCTCGTGCAGGACTGCCGGCCCGGCGATGAGCTGCTGCTCGATGACGGCCGCGTGGTGTTGCGCGTGGACAGCGTGGATATTGACTCCGTGCATACCACCGTCACGGTGGGCGGCACGTTGTCGAACAACAAGGGCATCAACCGGCGCGGAGGCGGATTGTCCGCGCCCAGCCTGACGGACAAGGATCGCGCCGATATCAAGGTCGCGGCCGAGCTGCAGCTCGACTACGTTGCCGTTTCCTTTCCGCGGCATGGTTCGGACATCGACGAAGCGCGCGAACTGGTGCGCGCCGCCGGCAGCGACGCCTGGATCATCGCGAAGATCGAAAGGGCCGAAGCCGTCGCCGACGACGAGGCGCTCGACGCGTTGATCCGCGCCAGCGATGGCGTCATGGTGGCGCGCGGCGACCTGGGCGTGGAGGTGGGCGACGCCGAGCTCGCCGGCATACAGAAGCGCATCATCCAGCACTCCCGGACCCTGAACAAAGTGGTCATCACGGCGACGCAGATGATGGAGTCCATGATCGCCAGTCCCCTGCCTACCCGCGCGGAAGTTTCCGATGTGGCCAACGCGGTGCTGGACTACACGGACGCCGTCATGCTGTCGGCGGAAAGCGCGTCCGGACAGTACCCGGTGGAGGCCGTCGAAGCCATGGCCCGCGTGTGCCTGGGCGCGGAAAAACACCCGACATCCACGCACTCGCATCACCGGCTCGGCGAGACCTTCTCGCGCTGCGACGAGACCATCGCGCTGGCGGCGATGTATGCGGCGAACCATTTCCCCAACATCAAGGCCATCATCGCCTTGACGGAAAGCGGGCACACGCCCTTGATCATGTCCCGCATCCGTTCCGGCGTGCCGATCTATTGCTACAGCCGCCACGCCATCACGCAGAACCGCGCGGCGCTGTTCCGCGGCGTCTATACCGTGCCTTTCGATGCGTCGGCGCATGACCCGGCCGAACTCAGCAACGCGGCCATTGCTGAACTGAAGCAGCGCGGGCGCGTCGAGCCGGGCGATTGGGTCATCCTGACCAAGGGCGACTTCTATCGCGACAGCGGCGGCACCAACGGGATGAAGCTGCTGCCCGTGGAGTAGGGCCGGTCCATCGGGCCCGCCGCCGCCGCCGGCGGCGGTTATCCGAAGAACCAGTAGCAGACGCCGATGGATGCCAGGACGCCGGCCACATCGGCCAGCAGGGCGCACCCGACCGCGTGCCGCGCCCGCCGCACGCCCACGGCGCCGAAATACACGGCCAGGACGTAGAAGGTCGTCTCCGTGCTGCCTTGCACGGTGGCGGCCAGCAGCGCGGGAAAACTGTCCACGCCGGAATGCGCCATGGTGTCGAGCATCATCGCCCGCGCCGCGCTGCCTGAAAAAGGCTTGACCAGCGCCGTGGGCAGCGCATCGACGAAGCGTGTATCCCAGCCCGCCATGTGCGCCAGCCAGCGTATCCCGTCCAACGCGAAATCGAGCGCGCCCGATGCGCGCAGCATGCCTACCGCGCACAGCATCGCCACCAGATAAGGCAGCAGGTCGCGCGCGATGTCGAAGCCTTGCCGCGCGCCGTCGATGAAGGACTCGTACACGGGTACCTTCTTCCATGCGCCGGCAAGCAGGAAGGCGATGATCACCAAGAACAGCGTCAGATTGCCCAGCAGCGATGACAGCGCAGCGACGGCCGCGGTCGACAGCGTCGCCAGGAGCGCGGCGAAGCCGCCCAGCAAAAGCGCGACGCTCCCCAGCCAGGCCAGTACCACGGGGTCGCCCAGCTTCAGGCGCTGGTACAAGGCCACCGCCAGCAGGCCCGTCAGCGACGATACGCTGGTAGCCAGCAGAATGGGCAGGAACACCAGGGTGGGATCGCTGGCGCCTTGCTGCGCGCGGTACATGAAGATGGTGACCGGCAGCAGCGTCAGCGACGAGGCATTCAGCACCAGGAACAGGATCTGTGCATTGGTGGCCGTATCGGGACGCGGATTCAGCGATTGCAGCTCGCGCATGGCGCGCAGGCCGATGGGCGTGGCGGCATTGTCCAGTCCCAGCGCATTGGCGGCGAAGTTCAAGGTGATCAGGCCGATGGCGGGATGGCCGCGCGGCACCTCGGGCATCAGCCGCGCGAACAAGGGCCCCAGCACGCGCGCCAGGGCCTGCACCAGGCCCGCCTGTTCCGCGATGCGCAGGAAGCCCAGCCACAGCGTCAAGGTGCCGAACAACAGCACCATGATTTCCACGGACAGGCGCGCCATGTCGAACAGCGCCGCCACCATGGCGGCAAAGACGTCGGGTTGTCCGCCGACCAGCCAGCGCAAGCCGCCCGCCACGGCGGCCACCAGGAAGAAAGCCAGCCAGAGTCTGTTCAGCATGGTCTAGCGTGAACAGGCCTAGTCGTCGCGCTTGGGATCGAGTCCCGGAAACAGCACCTCGGTAAAGCCGAGTTTGGTCAGGTCGGTCATGCGCGTGGGATACAGGCGTCCGATGAGGTGATCGCATTCGTGCTGCGCCACGCGGGCGTGGAAGCCGTGGGCTTCGCGCTCGATCGGTGCGCCGGATGGCTCGAAGCCGGTGTAGCGGATATGCCGATAGCGCGGGACCAGCCCGCGCAGGCCGGGCACCGACAGGCAACCTTCCCATCCCTCTTCGGTCTCGTTGGAAAGCGGCGTGATGACCGGATTGCATATCACGGTCTGCGGCACCGCCTCGGCATCGGGATAGCGTTCGCTGCGCTCGAACCCGAAAATCACCAGCTGCAGGTCCACGCCGATCTGCGGCGCCGCCAGCCCGACGCCGCCGGCATGCGCCATGGTGTCGAACATATCGCGCACCAGCGCATGCAGCGCCGGCGTATCGAAATCGCGCACGGGTTCGGCCACGCGCAGCAGGCGCGGGTCGCCCATTTTCAGGATGTCGTGGATCATGGCGGAAGCGGTCGGCGGGAGATCGCCGACCATTCTATATCAGTGGCTGTATCGGCCCGGGCCGGGCGGGCGAGCAGAGCCGGCTGTATCGGCCCAGGCCGGGAGGTGATGGAAACCGGCAGCCGGCTAGTCGTTCTGGCTGCCTTTCTGGATGAACTCGATCTTGTAGCCATCGGGGTCTTCGACGAAGGCGATCACGGTCGTGCCGTGCTTCATCGGTCCGGCTTCCCGGGTCACCTTGCCGCCACGCTCGCGCACGCGATCACAGGCCTCGTAGGCGTTCGGCACATCGATGGCAATGTGGCCGTAGCCGTTGCCCAGGTCGTAGCGATCGGTATCCCAGTTGTGCGTGAGCTCCAGCACCGCGCCTTCTTTCTCGTCCTGGTAGCCGACGAAGGCCAGCGTGAACTTGCCTTCGGGATAGTCCTTGCGGCGCAGCAGGCGCATGCCCAGCACGTTGGTGTAGAAGTCGATGGAGCGGTCCAGGTCGCCGACGCGCAGCATGGTATGGAGGAGTCGCATGGTGTTTTCCTTTGGATCCGAGGGTGAAAGCCGCGCTCACGCGGCAATGGCGAGTTCACGCAGGGCATCGTCCATGGCATCGACCGCACGCGACATATCGCCGGGAGTGATCGCGCCGATGCAGCCGACGCGGAACGTGGGTTGCTTGGTGTTGTAGAAATTGCTGATGATGAAACCGCGCCGCTTCAGGGCGTGGACAAAGGCCTGCAGGTTCCAGCCGGGATGCGCGGGCGGCTCGGCATTGACGATGATCGGTCCTTGCAGGGCCGCGTACAGATACGGTGTCAGCCCCAGCGCGCGTATCCCATCATAAAGCGTTTGCTTGTTGGCGGTGTAGCGGGCCAGGCGCGCCGGACGGCCCTCCGTGCGGTGCAGGTCCATGGCCACCGACAGGGCGGCCAGCGTCGGTGCGGGCGGGGTGAAGCGCGCGCCGCCATGCGTGGTCTTGCCATGCTCGTGGATATCCGCGAGGTCCAGCGACCCACTGCCGGCATTGCCGCGCGCCGCCTCCAGCCGGTCGACGCGGCAGACGGCGAAACTGGCGCCCGGCGGTCCTTCCGGGCACTTGTTGGAGGTCAGGATGACGGCATCCACCGCCGGCAGGGCGGACAGGTCCAGCGGCAGCGCGCCAAAGGCCGACACGGCATCGATGATGACACGGCGTCCGAGGTCGTGCGCCGCCTGCGCCAGCGCGGGCGCATCGTGGCAGATGCCGCTCCCGGTTTCGCTGCACACGAGTCCCACGTGCGTGACGTCCGGGTCGCGCCGCAGCGCTTCGATCAACCGGGCCGGCTGCGCGCGGTCGCGGACGCCGACCTCCATCGTGGCGACGGCGCGCCCCGCCTCGCGCGCCAGGCGCTGCAAGCGGTCCGCATAGGCGCCCGTCCCCGGCACCAGCAGCCTGCCGCCCGGCGGCACGAAGGTGCGGACAGCCGCTTCCAGCGCGAAATGCCCGCAGCCGGAGAGCGGTAGCGCCACGTGGACATCCGGTACGCCCCCGGCCGCGTCGCGAATATCGGTGCACAGCTTGCGCACGATGGCGCGAAAGTCGTTGTCCCAGGGTGCATAGTCCTGCGCCAGGGCCGTCTTGACGGCGTCTGCCGTGGTGACTGGGCCCGGTATGAGCAGCAGCATGGTGGGGTCCGGAAAAGAATCAGAATTGCGGCAGCGTGGCGGGATCGTGGCGCCGCAGGACATCGCGGGCATGCTGGTAGTCCGGCAGGATGTGCCCGACCTCCGTCCAGAAATTCGTGCTGTGGTTCATCTCGCGCAGATGGGCCAGCTCATGCGCGATCACATAGTCGATGATGGCGGGCGCGAAGTGAATCAGCCGCCAGTTCAGCATGATATGGCCGTCGCTCGTGCAGGACCCCCAGCGGGTGGCGGCCGATGACAGGCGCCAGCGGCGGATCTTCAGGCCGCTGATCTGCAGGAAATGCGCCAGCCGGGCGCCGAACCACACGCCGGCGCGCTGTTGCAGCCACGCCTGGGCCGCATCGCGGATGCGCGGGGCTTCGGCATCGGCGGGCAGGGCCAGGCGCAGGCGGTCGCCGTCGCATGGGGCATCGGCATCGCCCGACAAGCCGGCGTGCCGTTCGCGCGATCCCAGCTCCAGGACGATGCGCCGTCCCAGATAGGGCAATTCGCCGCCGCTGCGCCATTGCGTCTGCGAGAGCGCCAATTGCTCCTTGCGCCGGTGCCAGTCGCGCAGCTTGGCCAGTATCCAGCCGGATTTCTCGATCACGGCCTCGTCGATCTGCCGCAGCGTGACCCAGTTCGGCGCGGTCACGCGCAGCCCGTCGTCGGTAATGACGAAACCGATGGTGCGCCGGCGCGAGCGCAGCAGTACGAAGCCGATGGGTTGTTGCGGCGCCTGGACGATGCGCCACCGGCCGTTGGGCGGCAGGGTCGGCGGACAGGGCGTGGCCACGACGAAGGACGACCCCGTCGGGGTGAGGTCGAAGCGCTCCGTGGTGGGGGCAAGGGATGGCGGCTTGGCGTCCGGAAGCTGGGCGCCGGCCCCCAGGTCCGCGGGAAGTGGCTCCGGCGCGCCGCCACCGGCGTCGCCGTGCGGGGCGTCGAACAGCAGTTCGAGCTGATTATTCCGAGCCATACCTTTCGGGGTTGAGGCGGCGCATCTCGCCTTCGATCCAGGCCTGGACCTCGCGGTTCAGGTCGTCGGGGGACTTGCCTTGCGATTCTATCGCGGGCCCGATGGAAACGGTAATCAGGCCCGGCTGTTTCACGAAGGCGTTGCGCGGCCAGCACTCGCCGGCATTGTGAGCGATGGGAATCACCACGGCGCCGGTGCGCGATGCCAGCAGGGCGCCGCCCATCTTGAAGCGGCCGGCCTTGCCCGGCGCGATGCGCGTGCCTTCGGGGAACAGCAGCGGCCAGCGGCCTTCGTTCAAGCGGCGCTGGCCCTGGCGCACGACCTGTTCGAAGGCGTCGCGACCACGGCTGCGGTCGATCGGGATCATGCGCAGCAGCGCCAGGCCCCAGCCGAAGCACGGCACCCAATGCAGTTCACGCTTGTAGACGAAGCACACTTCGCGCGGCATGTGCGCGGGAAAGTACAAAGTCTCCCATGCCGACTGGTGCTTGGACAGCAGGATGGCCGGTCCGTCCGGGAGGTTTTCCCAACCGCGCACCTGCCAGCGTATGCCGCAGAACGCCTTGGCGCCCCAGATCGCCAGGCGGGGCCAGCCCACTGTCAGCCGATAGCGCCAATGCAGCGGCAGCGGCGCCCAGATCAGGCAGGCCAGGGCATAGGGGACGACAGTAACTGCGAGGAAAACCAGGTAGAGCAGCGAACGCAAGGCAAGGAGCAGCTTCATGCCGGGCTTTCCTCCAGCAGCGCGTCCACCGCCGCGCCCAGGTCATCCACGATCCGTGTCCCGGCCGGCAGTTCGCCTTGGGCCAGGGTCTTGAGCCCGTTGCCCGTCTTCACCAGCCATGGCGCGCAGCCCATGGCTGCGCAGGCTTGCAGATCGCGCAGCGAATCACCCACCGCCGGCACGCCTCGCAGATCCACGTCATAGCGTTCGGCGATCTGCTGGTACATGCCGGGCAGCGGCTTGCGGCAGGCGCAATGGTCTTCCGGCAGGTGCGGGCAAATGAAGATGGCATGGATGGCCCCGCCTGCCTGCGCGACTTCCCGCCGCATCTTGGCGTGGATCGTCGTCAGGGTGTTCATGTCGAACAGGCGCCGCCCCAGTCCCGACTGGTTGGATGCCACGACGACCGTCCAGCCCGCCTGGTGCAGGCGCGCGATGGCCCGCATCGAGCCAGGCAGCGCGATCCATTCATCCGGCGTCTTCACGAAAGCATCGCTTTCGTGATTAATGACGCCATCGCGGTCGAGGATGATCAGTTTCACTGGGCCAACCTGGAAATGTCGGCGACCTTGTTCATCAGGCCATGGAGTTCGGCCAGCAGGGCCAGCCGGTTGGCGCGGACCGCCGGGTCGTCGGCCATGACCATGACGTCGGCGAAGAAAGCGTCCACCGGTTCGCGGGCCTGTGCCAGGGTGCTGAGGCTGCCGGCGAAGTCGCCCGCCTCGAACTGCGACTGGGCGCGCGGGCTCAGTGTTGCGATGGTCTGCGCCAGTGCGCGTTCGGCGGGTTCGAACAGGCGTTCGGCCTGCACCGCACCTATCTCCCCTTCGGTTTTCTTCAGCAGGTTGCCGACCCGTTTGTTGGCCGCGGCCAGGCTGGCCGCCTCGGGCAGCGCGCCGAAGGCCGTGACGGCGCGCACGCGTGGCGCCACCTGGTGCAGGGGCGGGCTCAGGGCGATAACGGCATCCACGGCGTTGCGTTCGAACTCCGCCGCCAATTGGTTGCGATAGCGTTCGTAGACGAAGGCCTGCACCTCGGCCAGGACGTTGTCGGCGATCTGCCCCGGCCCGAAGCTGTCGGCGGCCAGGCGCAGCAGGCCCTCCAGGGTCAGGGGACCGTTCTCGCTCGGTTGCAGCCAGCCGCCGGCCGCCAGTTGTTCGAAAGCGCTGATCACGCCCAGCGCGGCGCGGCGCAGCCCGTAAGGATCGCGTTCGCCCGTGGGGGCCAGCCCTATGCTCCAGATTCCGACCAGCGTTTCCGCACGTTCGGCGATGAACAGGACCGCCGCCGTCAGCGCGGCAGCGTCGACGGCGGTGTCCAGGCGGTTGCGGTATTGATCGCGCAGCGCCAGCACCACGTCCGCGCCTTCGCCATCGGCTTGCGCGTAGTACGCGCCCATGATGCCTTGCAGTTCGGGGAACTCGCCCACCATCTGCGTGCCCAGATCGGCCTTGGCCAGCAGGGCGGCGCGGTCCGCTGCCCGCGGATCGGCGCCGAGCGCCTGCGCGACGCCACGCGCCACCGCCCGCACGCGCTCGACGCGCTGCAACTGCGTGCCCAGCTTGTTGTGATACACGATGGTGCCGAGCTGCTCGACGCGCGCGGCCAGCGGGGTCTTGCGGTCGGTCTCGAAGAAGAATTGCGCGTCGGCCAGGCGTGGACGCACCACGCGCTGGTTGCCTTCCACGATGTTGGCCGGATCGGCCACGTGCATATTGCTGACGATAAGGAAGCGGTGCGTCAGCTTGCCCGTGCCCGGCGCGAACAGCGGGAAATACTTCTGGTTCAGCCGCATCGTCAGGATCAGGCATTCCTGCGGCACCTCCAGGAAGCGGGGTTCGAACTCGCCGATGTAGACCGTCGGGTGCTCGACCAGCGCGGTCACCTCATCCAGGAGGGCGGGCACTTCCGGATCGTCGCCCAGGGTGGCGCCCAGGCGTTCGGCGTGCGCCTGCAACTGCGCGGCGATATCGGCGCGGCGCGCGTCGAACGAGGCGATCACGCGTCCGCTTTCGGCCAGTTGGTCGACGTAGCTATCGGCGTCGCGCAAGGCGATGGGCGCGGGGCTCATGAAGCGGTGACCCAGGGTGCCGCGACCCGCGGACAGGCCCAGCGCGGCGATATCGACGACATCGGCGCCGAACAGCGCAACCAGCCCATGCGCCGGGCGCACGAATTTCACCGTCGTGACGCCGTCGGCCAGCTGGTAGCTCATGACCTTGGGAATCGGCAGGCCATCGATGGCCGCATCCAAGGCTTGCTTCAGTCCGGCGGCCAGGCTGGCGCCCGGGGCGGTGCCGCGAGCCACCAGGTATTCCTGCTTGCCGTCCGACTCACGCGCCAGCGCCGCGACATCAATCGTATCCAGGCCCTTGGCGGCGAGCTTCTTGATCAGTGCCGGGGTGGGGCGGCCTTCGCCGTCCAGGCCCACCTTTACCGGCATCAGCTTTTCGGCATAGTGCTGGTCCGGCGCCTGGGCGCGCACCGCCGACAGGTGCACCGCCAGCCGGCGCGGGGTGGCGTAGGGCTGCATACGGCAATCCGGCGCCAGCAGGCCGTTCGCGTCCAGGGACAGCCGGATGGCTTCGGCAAAGGCCTCGCCCAGGCGGCGCAGGGCCTTGGGCGGCAACTCCTCGGTCAGCAGTTCGAGCAGCAGGGGGCGGATGGCGTCGGTCATTGCACGGCCTCCGCGGCGGACTGGCCGGCCAGCATGGGAAAGCCCAGCCGTTCGCGCGACTCGTAGTAGGCCTGCGCGATGGCGCGCGACAGATTGCGGATGCGGCCGATATAGGTGGCGCGCTCGGTCACGCTGATCGCGCCGCGCGCGTCCAGCAGGTTGAAGGTATGGGCGGCCTTGAGCACCGCTTCGTAGGCCGGCAGGGCCAGCGGCACGTCCATCAGGCGCTTGGCCTCGGATTCGTAGTCGTTGAAATGCGCGAACAGCATGTCGGCCGAGGAATATTCGAAGTTGTAGGTGGATTGCTCCACCTCGTTCTGGTGGAAGACGTCGCCGTACTTGACCGGCCGGCCGTCGCGGCCCACCGTCCACACCAGGTCGTACACGCTCTGCACGTCCTGCAGGTACATGGCCAGGCGCTCCAGCCCGTAGGTGATCTCGCCGGTGGTGGGCGTGCAATTCAGCCCGCCCACCTGCTGGAAGTACGTGAACTGCGTGACTTCCATGCCATTGAGCCAGACCTCCCAGCCCAGGCCCCAGGCGCCCAGCGTGGGGTTCTCCCAGTCGTCCTCGACGAAACGGATGTCATGCTGCGTGGGATCGATGCCCAGCGCCTTCAGCGAGCCGATATACAAGTCCAGGATTTCCGGCGGCGCGGGTTTCAGCACCACCTGGTATTGGTAGTAGTGCTGCATACGGTTGGGGTTTTCGCCATAGCGGCCATCCTTGGGGCGGCGCGACGGCTGCACATAGGCGGCCCGCCAGGGCTCCGGGCCGATGGCGCGCAGGAAGGTGGCGGTATGCGAGGTTCCCGCGCCGACTTCCATATCGTAGGGCTGCAACAGCGTGCAGCCCTGCTTATCCCAGTATTCCTGGAGTTTTAGGATGATTTGCTGAAAGGTAAGCATATGGGTGCAGGGGGAACCGCCCGTAGGGCGTGCCGATGGGAAACCGGGCATTTTAACTGGGGTGCCGGCTGCCGGGGAAACGCCGCGTCGTTGGACGTATCATTCCATCTTCCCGCGGTCCGCGCCGGCCTCCATGCCGCGCGCCCGGCTTCCTCCAACGTGAAAGGACACAGACCATGGCCGACCTCATCAAGGTTGAACTCGTCGACGGCATCCAGACCATCACCATCAACCGTCCCGACGCCCGCAATGCGATCAACCTGGAGACCGCGCAGGCCATGGCCGCGGCGCTGGATGAGCTGGACAACAATCCGGCCGCCCGTATCGGCATCCTGACCGGCGCCAACAATACGTTTTCCTCCGGCATGGACCTGAAGGCCTTCGCGCAGAGCGGCCAACGTCCGCTGATCCCGGGCCGCGGCTTTGCCGGGCTGAACGAAGCGCCGCCCAAAAAGCCGCTGATCGCCGCGGTGGAAGGGTATGCCCTGGCCGGGGGCTGCGAAATGGCGCTGGCCTGCGACCTGATCGTCGCGGCCCGCAATGCCAACTTCGGCTTGCCCGAGGTCAAGCGCGGGCTGGTGGCGGGCTCCGGTGGCATGCTGCGCCTGCCGCGCCGCCTGCCGTACCACATTGCCATGGAAGTCATCCTGACGGGCGATATGCTGACGGCCGAGCGCGCCCATGCCTATGGGCTGGTCAACCGCCTGGCCGAACCGGGCCAGGCCCTGGAAGGCGCGATGGCGCTGGCGCGCGCCATCGTGGAGAACGGCCCGTTGGCGGTCCAGACGGCCAAGAGCGTGGTCGCGCAGGCGGTGGACTGGGAGCAGGACGGCATGTTCGACCGCCAGCGGCCGTTGATCGCCCACATCTTCACGTCCGCCGACGCCAAGGAAGGCGCCACCGCCTTCGCGGAAAAGCGCAAGCCGGTCTGGCAGGGAAAATAGCCGGGCCCGCCTATACTTCGCCCGCCGACATCCCGCCGGCCGCCATCGTCCACCCCTTACCGCAAGCTCGTCATGACCGTCATCATCAAGGAAGAAGATTTCATCCAGTCCATCGCGGATGGCATCCAGTTCATCAGCTATTACCATCCGGTGGACTACATCCGCCACCTGGCGCGCGCCTACGAGCGCGAGGAAAGCCCGGCCGCGCGCGATGCCATCGCGCAGATACTGACCAATTCCCGGATGTGCGCGGAAGGCAAGCGCCCGCTGTGCCAGGACACCGGGATCGTCAATGTGTTCCTGAAGATCGGCATGAACGTGCGCTTCGACAGCGCACGCAGCCTGCAGGAGCTCTGTGACGAAGGCGTGCGGCGCGGGTATCTGAACGCCGACAACCCGCTGCGCGCCTCGGTGCTGGCCGACCCGCTGTTCGCGCGTCGCAACACCAAGGACAACACGCCCTGTATCGTGAATGTGGAGCTGGTGCCCGGCGACAGGATCGACGTGCAACTGGCTTCCAAGGGCGGCGGCTCCGAGAACAAATCCAAGTTCGCCATGCTCAATCCCAGCGATTCGCTGGTCGACTGGGTGCTGAAGACCGTGCCGACCATGGGGGCGGGCTGGTGCCCGCCCGGCATGCTGGGCATCGGCGTCGGCGGCACCGCGGAAAAGGCCATGCTGATGGCCAAGCAGTCGCTCATGGACGACATCGACATGTACGAGCTGCTGCAGCGCGGTCCGCAGAACAAGCTGGAAGAACTGCGCATCGAGCTGTACGAAAAGGTCAACGCACTGGGTATCGGCGCCCAAGGGCTGGGCGGCCTGACGACCGTGCTGGACATCAAGATCGCCACCTTCCCCACCCATGCGGCATCGCTGCCCGTGGCGATGATCCCCAATTGCGCGGCCACGCGCCATGCACATTTCGAACTGGATGGCAGCGGTCCCGCGCAGCTGACGCCTCCGGCCTTGTCGGAATGGCCGGAGGTCCGTTGGGCGCCGGACTACAACAAGTCGAAGCAGGTGGATCTCGACACCTTGACCAAGGAAGAAGTCGCCAGCTGGAAGCCGGGCCAGACCCTGCTGCTGTCGGGCAAGATGCTGACCGGCCGCGATGCCGCGCACAAGCGCATCCAGGACATGCTGGCCAAGGGTGAACCGCTGCCCGTGGACTTCGCCAATCGCGTCATCTACTACGTGGGTCCCGTGGATCCCGTGCGCGACGAGGTGGTCGGCCCCGCCGGCCCCACGACTTCCACCCGCATGGACAAGTTCACCGACATGATGCTGGACAAGACGGGCCTGATCGCCATGATCGGCAAGTCCGAGCGCGGCCCGGTCGCGATCGAGGCGATCCGCAAGCACCAATCGGCATACCTGATGGCGGTCGGCGGCGCGGCCTACCTCGTGTCCAAGGCCATACGCGCCGCCAAGGTACTGGCCTTTGCGGACCTGGGCATGGAAGCCATCTACGAGTTCGAGGTGAAGGACATGCCCGTGACGGTGGCGGTGGATGCCCAGGGCACCTCCGTGCACACCACGGGTCCGCGCGAGTGGCAAGCCAGGATCGGCAAGATCCCGGTCGCGGTGGCCTGAGGCTCCGGAACGGGCTGCACGCCGCGGCGGGTGAACCCGGCGGCGTGCGGCGCGCGGTGCGTCATGTGGGCGTGCGCTGCGTGAGGCGCGCTGCGTGAGGTGAACGGCCTCAGGTTCGCCGTGCGACGTGCGCTGTAGGGCATGCGGCGCGTATTCGGGGCGCATACCGCGGCGCGGTCGTGTACTCAGTCGTCGTCGAGCCGCGCGATGGCCTGGTCGCCGCAGCGGGCGAGCAGCCCCTGCAGGGTCGCGCCGTCGAGCCGCAAGCCGGGCTCCAGGTCGCGCAGCGGCATCAGCACGAATGCGCGTTCCGCCATGCGCGGGTGCGGCAGCGTCAGTCGCGCTGTGTCCAGGCGCAGGTCGCCGTACAACAGCAGGTCCAGATCGAGCGTGCGTGGCGCGTTGCGGTGAGGCCGGTCGCGGCCATGCCGGTGCTCGATCGTTTGCAGCGCGTCCAGGACGGCCAGGGGCGGCAGGAGGGTCTGCACGCGCGCGACCGCATTGACGAAATCCGGGCCGCTGGCCTGCACGGGAGCCGAACGATAGAACGGCGACGCCACGCAGGCCGTGATGCCCGGGACCGCCGCCAGTTCGCGCAGCGCGGCGCGCAAGGTCGCCGCGCTATCGCCCAGGTTCGCGCCCAGGCCGACGTACGCCACGGCAAGGACGGGCGGCACGGACGTGGAGACGGTGTCGGTGGCCATGGCGCGATATCCTGCCTGTCGGTCTATTGCCTGTTGCCTGTTGCTGGCTGCCTGGGGTGGCCGGCCCGCGGCCTACTCGTCGCCGCCCGGCGCCACGGTGGCCGGATTGGGACGGCGGCGCGAGCGCCGTCGGCGCGGCGGGGCGTCCTCGCCCTTGGGACGCGGCGCGCGCGAGGCTTCGTCGATCATCTGCGCGCGGGCGATTTCGTCGCCGTTGGCCAGGTCCATCCACCACTGCGCCAGTACGCTGTCGAATTCGCCGGCCGCGGCGCGCAGTTGCAGGAAGTCGCAGGCCGCCCGGAAGCGCGGCTGTTCCAACATCCGATAGATCGTTTTGCCGGCGCGCCGCTCGAAGCGAGGCTGCATGAACCAGATTTCCCGCATGTCGGCGGAGAACCGACGCTGGATGGCCAGCTTTTCCGTCTGCTCGTCCAGCACCGAATCGGCGGCCTGGATCAATGCGGGAATCGGCTGTTCACCCTGCTTGCAGAGGTCGCGCCAGCGCACTTCCACCTGTTGCCACAGCAGCGCGGCGAACAGGAAGCTGGGGCTGATGGTCTTGCCCGCCCGTACGCGGGCATCGGTGCGCTCCAGGGCCAGTTCCACGAAATGCTCGCCCTGCGGCTGCTCCAGCACCACATCCAGCAAGGGCAGTACCCCGTGATGCAGCCCTTGCGCACGCAGTTGGCGCAGGCAGTCCATGGCATGGCCGCAGGTCAACAGCTTCAACATTTCGTCGAACAGGCGCGAAGCCGGAACGTTCTCGATCAGGCTCGCCATGGCGCTGATCGGCGCGCGCGTGTCGGGGTCGATGGTGCCGTTCAGCTTGGCCGCGAAGCGGACCGCGCGCAGCATGCGCACCGGGTCCTCGCGATAGCGTTGCGCCGGATCGCCGATCATCCGCACGACGCGCTTCTTCAGGTCGGCCACCCCATTGTGGTAGTCGATGACTACTTCCGTCAGCGGATCGTAGTACAGGGCGTTCATCGTGAAATCGCGCCGCGCCGCGTCTTCTTCGTGGCTGCCGAAGACGTTGTCGCGCAGGATGCGCCCGTGTTCATCCGTTTCCTGTCCGCCGCTGGCCGGGGCGCGGAAGGTGGACGTCTCGATGATCTCCTGACCGAAGACCACGTGCACCAGCTGGAAGCGCCGGCCGATGATGCGCGCGCGCCGGAACAGCGGGCGGATTTCCTCGGGCGTGGCGTTGGTGGCGACGTCGAAGTCCTTGGGCTCGATGCCGACGATCAGGTCGCGTACGGCGCCGCCGACGATATAGGCGTCGTAGCCCGCCTGGCGCAGGACTTCGCAGACTTTGATGGCGTGCCGCGAAACGTTGCGGCGATCAATGCCGTGGCGATCCTGGGAGATGCGCTGCGGGCCGCGCGCCGGGAACAACCGGGCGACGAATTTTTTTATGGTTTCGGTGATCATCGAATTCAGGACTTCGCATCTTCCATGTGGGCAAACAGCTCCAGCACTTGCCATCCGCGCGTTTGCGCGATGTCGCGCAGCGCGGGACTGGGATTGGTGGCGACGGGCCGGGAGACCACATCGAGCAGCGGCACGTCGTTGATCGAGTCGCTATAAAAGAACGTTTCGGAGAAATCCGCAAGGTCCAGGCCCATATCGCGCAGCCATTCGTGCACGCGTACGACCTTGCCTTCCTTGAAGCTGGGTGTGCCGGCGATGCGTCCGGTATAGCGGCCCGCCACGTATTCGGGCACGGTGGCGATCAGGTGCGGCACGCCGAAGGCGCGGGCGATGGGCGCGGTGACGAAATGGTTGGTGGCCGTGACCACGGCGCACAGGTCGCCGGCATGCAGGTGGTCCTGCACCAGGCGCACGGCCGCCAGGCTGATCGACGGACGGATCACCTCCGCCATGTATTCCTCGTGCCAGGCCGCCAGGTCGAAGGGGGTATGCGCGGCCAGCAATCCCAGCATGAATTCGGCCGACTGCTCCGCGGTGAGCTCGCCGCGGTTGTAGCGCGCCATCAGGTCTTCGTTGCGGGCCCGCGCTTCGTCGGGGTCGCCCGCGCGGCCCGTGCGGGCCAGGAAATCCGCCCACTGGTAATCGCTGTCCAGGGGCAGCAAGGTGTGGTCGAGATCGAAGAGGGCAAGGCGTGCGGCAGTCATGACGTAGGGGTATCCGGGTCCGCCAGCATGGTACGCAGCAGCGGAATGGTCAGGGGCCGGCGGGTGGCCAGGGAATAGCGATCCAGCGCATCCAGCAGGGCGGACAGGCGGCCCATGTCGCGCACGTAATGGGTGAGCATCCAGCTGATGACTTCCGGCGCCAGCTGCAGGCCTCGTTCGGTCGCCTGCGCGGCCAGCGCGGCCAGTTTGTCGTCATCCGACAGTGGATCGAGCCGGAAGACCAGGTCCCAGCCCAGCCGGGTCCGAAGGTCCTCGCGCAGCGGCATCGCCAGCGGCGCGCGGTCTCCCGCGACGGCGAGGGCGAAGGCATGGCCCGTCGCCGCGGACTCGCGCCAGCGATTGTACAAGGCAAACAGCGCCGCCTGTCCCGCCTCGTCCATGCGGTGCAGGTCGTCCACGGCCACGATGGCCGGCATGGGGTCGGTCGGCGCCGTCTGCGCCAGCGTGGCCAACTCCGCATGCGCGGCCTGTGCGCCGACGTAGCGGCCGCCGTGCTGGTGCGCGATGGCGTGCAGCAGGTGGCTGCGACCGCACCCGGAAGGGCCCCACAGGTATAGCGCCCGGCCGGGAGCCATCTGGCGCGCCGCTTCCAACGCCTGCCCATTGGGCCCGGCGATGTAGTTGCCCAGCGTAGGCGCGGGCGCGGGAAGCACGTCTAGCAACAGCTGGCGATTCATGGGCAGGACAGGGCCCGGCCGTCCGTCCGCCGCAGGGCTGGCACGGGGCGGCGGGGCCGTCTTCCGGCCGCGCGGCGAAGAAATGGTGGGCTCATCGTAAAATCCGGTAGGCTGACTGAAAAAATCCCGCAATTCTTACATACCCCACGGTTTTTCTCATGACAAATCAACCTTCCGCCCCGTTGACCTACCGCGACGCCGGCGTCGATATCGACGCGGGCGACGCCCTGGTCGACCGCATCAAGCCGCTGGCGGCCCGCACCATGCGGCCTGGCGTGCTGGCAGGCATAGGCGGCTTCGGCGCCTTGTTCGAGGTTCCCGGGAAATACCGCGAACCCGTGCTGGTATCCGGCACGGACGGCGTGGGCACCAAGCTCAAGCTGGCCTTCGAGTGGCAGCGCCACGATACCGTAGGGATAGACCTGGTGGCCATGAGCGTCAACGATATCCTCGTCCAGGGCGCCGAACCGCTGTTCTTCCTGGATTACTTCGCCTGCGGGAAGCTGTCCGTCGATACCGCGGCCGCGGTCGTCGGCGGTATTGCCCGCGGCTGCGAACTGGCGGGGTGCGCCCTCATCGGCGGGGAAACGGCGGAAATGCCCGGCATGTACCCGGACGGCGAATACGACCTGGCCGGGTTCGCCGTGGGCGCGGTGGAAAAGTCCGCCATCATCGATGGCAAGTCCATCCGGCCGGGCGACGCCATCCTGGGCCTGGCCTCCAGCGGTGCGCATTCGAACGGCTATTCGCTGGTGCGCAAGATCCTGGAGCGGGCCGGCGCGCGTCCCGATCAGGACTTCCACGGACAACCGCTGGTCGATGCCGTCATGGCCCCGACGCGCATCTACGTCAAGCCGGTGCTGGCCGCGCTGGCCGCGCATGGCGGCGCCATCAAGGGGCTGGCGCACATCACCGGCGGAGGCCTCGTCGAGAACGTGCCCCGCATCCTGCAGGATGACGTCGCCGCGACCTTGCATCGCGATGCCTGGCAGTGGCCGGCGCTGTTCGGCTGGCTGCAGCAGCAGGGCGGCGTGGCCGATGCGGAAATGCATCGTGTCTTCAACTGCGGTATCGGCATGGTGATCGTCGTCGACGCCGCCCAGGCGGATGCCGTTGCCGCGACGCTGCGCGAGCACGGTGAAACTGTCAGCCGTATCGGCGAGGTCGTCGCCCGCCAGGGCGACGCGCCGCAGACCGTGGTGCGCTAGGCCGGCCAGGCCAGCCCGGGCCCAGGCCCGGTCGCGCCCGGCGCTTGCAGGACGCCGGCGCATGCGTCGATCACGCGTGCGACGGCATCCGCCGCCAGGCAATCCACGACAAGGCGCTGCGGCTGGGCACGCAGCCACGTCAATTGGCGTTTGGCGAGCTGGCGGGTTGCCGCGATACCGCTGGCGCGTGCGTCGGCCAGATCGGTCTCGCCCGCCAGGTACGCCCAGATCTGCCGGTAGCCCACGCAGCGTATCGACGGCAGGCCTGGATGCAGGTCGCCGCGCCGGCGCAAGCCCATGACTTCGTCGACCAGTCCCCGCGCCAGCATGGCATCGAAACGGCTGGCGATGCGCTCGTGCAGCGCGAGGCGGTCCGTGGGCTCCAGGCTGATGGTCACATAGCGCTGCGCGTCCGTGTCGGTGGGCCGCTGCGCGGCGGCCTGTCGCAGCAATGAGGACATCGGCCGGCCGCTCACCATGCACACTTCCAGCGCCCGCTGGACGCGCTGGCTGTCGTTGGGCTTCAGGCGCGCCGCGGTGTCGGGATCGAGCCGGGCCAGTTCCGCGTGCATCGCGGGCCACCCGATGCGGGCGGCCCGGGCTTCGAGCGACGCGCGCAGCGCCGGATCGGCGGACGGCAGGTCGTCGAGTCCTTCTCGCAGCGCCTTGAAATACAGCATCGTTCCGCCGGCCAGCAGCGGTATACGGCCACGGCTGCGAATGTCGTCGACCAGGCGCTGTGCATCGGCGCGAAACTCGGCGGCCGAATAGGACTGCGCCGGATCCCGGATGTCCAGCAGGTGCTGGGCGACGCGGCTGCGTTCGGCGGTGGTGGGCTTGGCGGTGCCGATATCCATGCCACGATAGATGGTCGCCGAGTCCACGTTGACCACTTCGATGGGCCAGCGTTCGGCCAGCGCCAGGGTGGCGGCGCTCTTGCCGGCGGCCGTGGGCCCGGTCAGGCAAATGATGGGGGGGGCGGTCATGCGGTGGGGGCGGGCCGTTTTGGGCTATTGGCCGCGCAGGAAGAGCCTGTCCAGTTCGGTGATGGACCATTGCACCCAGGTGGGGCGGCCATGGTTGCATTGGTCGGCCCGTTCGGTGGCTTCCATGCGCCGCAGCAAGGCGTTCATCTCTTCCAGGGTCAGCCGGCGGTTGGCGCGCACGGACCCATGGCAAGCCATCGTGGAAAGCAGTTCGTTGCGTTGTTCCGTCAGCAGGCGGGACACGCCGACCGTGGCCAGATCGCGCAGCACCGCGCGCGCCAGGGCTTCCACGTCGCCGCGCGCGAGCAGCGCCGGCACCGACCGTACCGCGATGGAGCCCGGGCCGGCCGGGCGCATGCGAAAGCCCAGGTCCTCGAGCTGCGCCTCGCATTCCTCCACCAGGGCCACATCCTTCTCCTGGGCATGGAAAACCACCGGCACCAACAGGTCCTGGCGCGGCATGCTGCGCGCGTCCAGTGCGGCTTTCAGCTGCTCGTACACCACGCGTTCGTGGGCCGCGTGCATGTCCACCAGGACCAGGCCGCGGGCGTTTTGCGCCAGGATGTAGATGCCGTGCAGTTGTCCCAGCGCCATGCCCAAAGGGTGGTCGTCGTCGGCCGCCAGCGTGGCCGCGCCGACCGCGGGTTCGCGCAGGAGGGTGGCCGCTGTAATGCTGTCGGCCTCCGTGCCATCGTTGCGCGCCCGGTTATCGCCCGGTTCCGTCGCGAGCGGCCGGTACAGGCTTTGCCAATCCACGCGCTGTCCGGCGCGCAAGGCGGTGTCGGCGCTGTGCAGCCGGAACGGCATCTGGGTATGGGCGCGAGGAGCAGAAGCCGTGTACGCCGGCCCGGCCTGCAAGCCGTGGCCACCGCTCCAGGCCCCCCGTTCCGTGCCCGCAGTCACTGCGGTCGGAAGTGGTTGCGGCTGCGGCGACTCCGCACCGGCGTAGCCCGCCGAGCCTGCCGCCACGGCGGATTCGCCGGGCAGGCGTTGCCCGCCGGTCTGCGCGAGCGCATCCGACACGGCCTGCGCCACGAAGCGGTGCACCGCGCCGCTGTCGCGAAAGCGCACCTCGTGCTTGGCCGGATGAACGTTGACGTCCACGGCTGCCGGATCGATGTTCAGGAAAAGGACATAGGCAGGTTGCCGATCGCCGTGCAGGACGTCGGCATAGGCGCTGCGCAAGGCGTGGCTGACCGTACGGTCGCGCACGAACCGGCCGTTGACATACAGGTATTGCCGATCGGCGCGGGCGCGCGCGGCCGTGGGCCGCGTGATCATGCCGGCCAGCGCGACCGGACCCACGGCCTGGTCGATCGGCAGGCCCTGGTCGGCGAACTCGGCGCCCAACACGTCGCGGATGCGCTGGGGCGGATCGGCCGGCAACCATTGGCGGTGGGCACGGTCATGGTGAAAAAGGCGGAAGGCGATGCCGGGGTGGGCCAGGGCGACCCGTTCCAGCGCGTCCAGGCAGTGGCCGAACTCCGTTGCTTCGGCGCGCAGGAACTTGCGCCGCGCCGGAACGGCATCGAACAGTTGCCGTACGTCGACCGTGGTACCCGGCGGACCCGATGCCGGGGTGGCGGGGCCGCCGCCCGCGTCGATCTGCCACGCATGGGCGGCCTCGCGCGTGCGGGAAATCAGCGTGAGCCGGGCGACCGAGGCGATGGATGCCAGGGCCTCACCCCGGAACCCCATGGAGGCCACGGCCTCCAGTTCGCCCAGGGTAGCGATTTTGCTGGTGGCATGGCGCCGCAAGGCCAGCGGCAATTCGTCCGGCGGGATGCCGCCGCCATCGTCGGTGACCGCGATGCGGCGGATGCCGCCTCCTTCCAGGCGCACCTCGATGGCGCGCGCGCCCGCATCGATGGCGTTTTCCAGCAGCTCCTTCAGGACGGAGGCGGGGCGCTCGATGACCTCGCCGGCGGCGATCTGGCTGATCAGCAGGTCGGGGAGGGCGGCGATGGGACGGCGATCGGACATGGGATAGGCACTCAGGGTTTGCGCTCGATTTTAGCCCCGCCGCCGTGTCGGCTATAGTCGCGGCCTGACCCAACTTCTTTTGCAGACTTCGCCGGCATGCTCGATCTTCTGAATATGGTGCTGCACATCGACCAGACACTGGGTATCTGGGTCGCCGAGTATGGAGCGTGGGTCTATCTGGTTCTTTTCCTGATCATATTCGGGGAAACCGGCTTCGTCGTCCTGCCGTTTCTTCCCGGCGATTCGCTGTTGTTCATAGCGGGGGCTTTCGGCGCTTCCGGCCATATCGACCCGATGTTGCTGGGCATCCTGCTGATCGTGGCGGCCACCACCGGCAACACAATGAACTACGCCATCGGCCGTTATATCGGGCCTCGCGTGTTCTCGATGAATGTACGGTTTCTGGATCGCTCCGCCTTGATGCGCACGCACGCGTTCTACGAGAAGCACGGCGGCAAGACCATCGTGCTGTCGCGCTTTATTCCACTGGTGCGGACCTTCGCGCCCTTCGTGGCCGGCGTCGCGGAAATGAGCGTGGCGCGTTTCCAGCTGTTCAACATCACGGGCGGCGTGCTGTGGGTGGGCAGCCTGGTGACCGCCGGCTACTTCTTCGGCAATATCCCGCTGGTCAAGGAGCACCTGAACCTGATCGTATTGATCGGATTGGGGGCGGCCATCCTGCCACTGGTGGTGGCAGGGGCGTGGAAGATCATCCGGCGCCACCCGGCGGTCGCCCGGTCACGCCGATCCTGACGCGATCGATAACCGCACGAGGACAAGACCTCAACTGACGTCGCCGACGCGGGCGAGCGGGGGATTGGTCGTCAGGTAGCGTTGGATGCCGTTGAACATGGCCAGCGCCAGTTTGTCCTGGTGCGAGTTCGATTTCAGCAGCGCCTCCTCGCTGGGGTTGCTGATGAACGCGGTTTCCACCAGGATCGACGGAATGTCGGGCGCCTTGAGCACCGCGAAACCGGCTTGTTCCACGCTGTCCTTGTGCAGGCGGTTGATCTTCTTGATCTCTTCCAGGAAGACCGATCCCAGCTTGAGCGAATCCTGGATCTGCGCCGTCGTCGACAGGTCCAGCAGTACCTTGGCGACCTGTTCGTCGTGCGCGCCAAGGTTCACGCCACCGATCAGGTCGGCGGCGTTTTCCTTGTTGGCCATCCAACGGGCCTGCGTGCTCGAAGCGCCGCGTTGCGACAGGGCGAAGACCGAAGAGCCGCTGGCGCTGGGCTTGATCCACGCATCCGCATGGATGGAGACGAACAGGTCGGCGCGCACGCGGCGCGCCTTCTGTACGCGCACATGCAGCGGCACGAAGTAATCGTCATCGCGCGTCAGGTAGGCGCGCATATTGGGCTGCGCGTCGATCAAGGCCTTCAGCCGATGCGCGATACGCAGCACCACGTCTTTCTCGCGCAGGCCTGTGCGGCCGCTGGCGCCGGGATCCTCCCCGCCATGTCCCGGATCCAGCGCGATCGTCAGCATGCGCTTGCGCCCGCCCAGCTTGGGCGTATCCGATGGCCGCGGCAGCGCCACCGCGGGCGGCGCGCTGGGCAGGGGGCTGGGCGCGGGAATCGTGGCCGTATTGGGGCCCGGCGGGTTGCGCGAGATGTCTTCGAGAATGCGAGCCAGCGGGTCGTCGACGTCCGGCCCCGGCGGTTTTTTCAGGATGGCCAGCAGCGGATCCTGCGCCACCTTGGGATACAGGTCCAGCACCAGGCGGTACTGGTAATCGGCCACGGGTTTCAGCGTAAAGATCTGCGGGGCGACGGCCTGCTTCAGATCGAACACCAGCCGGACCACGTTGGGCCGGTTCTGCGCGATACGCAGCGAACGGATATACGGATCGCCGTCGCGGATTTTCGCCGCCAGGTCGTTCAGCGAGCGGCTCATGGAAAGCCCTTCGATATCCACCACCAGGCGGTCGGGATTTTCCAGGGTGAATTGTTCGGCCTTCAGCTCGCTGTCCAGTTCCAGCGTGACGCGCGTGTATTCGTCCGCGGGCCAGGTTCGTACGGCCAGGATGGTCGCGGCATGCGCGAGGCGGGGAATGACGGGAAGGACCAGCAGCGTGGCTGCGGCGCCGATCAGGCGGCGCCGGGAGACGGCGCGCCGCGGGAAGGGGGCGCCTGGAGGGGGACAATCGCGTTCAGCCATAGTTGTCCTCGAGCGGTATGCGCAGCCAACGTGGCATCGCGTCCCTGGCCCGCATAAGCCAGGGAAATATGCAGGTCGGGCGGGGGCAAAAGCCCGGCCGCCCGCTCCGGCCATTCGATCAAAACGACCGCATCGTCCCGCAATAAATCGCGAAAGCCTGCGTCCAGCCACTCGCGCGGATCGCTAAATCTATAAAAATCAAAGTGATAGAAGTATAAGTTAGAAACTTTATAAGATTCAAGCAGCGCATAGCTGGGACTCTTGATCCGGCCCCTAATGCCGCTTTCGCGCAACAGGGCGCGCGCGAATGCCGTTTTGCCCGCGCCCAGGTCGCCGGATAGCTGGATATGCCCGCCCGCCGGCCCGCCGCCCGAACCGTTCAGCAGCGGGGCCAGTTGCCGCGCCAGCGCGTCGGTGGCGTGCTCGTCGGGCAAATGCAGGGCAAGGGTGCGCAAGGGGGACATGGCGCGGGCCGAGTGGTAAAAACAGAGGATTATAGGAAGCCGGCCCGCCGCCGCGCCTTGCTTTCGCCTGCCTCAACCTTCGGACCGTCGCCGCCGTGCGGCGCGGCCGTGTGCACAACGGAGCTGCATCGACATGAAGACCCGCATCGAGAAAGACACTTTCGGCCCCATCGAGGTCCCCGCCGACCATCTATGGGGCGCGCAGACCCAGCGGTCGCTGCAGTTCTTCGCGATCTCGACCGAAAAGATGCCGGTGCCTCTCATCGAAGCGATGGCGCGCCTGAAGAAGGCGGCGGCGCAGGTCAACGCCGAGCTGGGTGAACTGGACGGCGGGATCGCCAAGGTGATCGTCCAGGCGGCCGACGAGGTCATCGCCGGCAAGTGGCCGAACGAGTTTCCGCTGTCCGTCTGGCAGACCGGGTCGGGCACCCAGAGCAACATGAACATGAACGAGGTGCTCGCGAACCGGGCTTCGGAACTGCTGGGGGGCGAACGCGGCGAGGCCCGCAAGGTCCATCCGAACGACCACGTCAATCGTGGGCAATCTTCGAACGACACCTTTCCCACCGCCATGCACGTGGCGGCGGCGGTGCAGGTCGAACAGCACCTGCTGCCGGCGCTCAAGGGACTGCGCGCCACGCTGGCGGAGAAAAGCGCGGCCTTCTACGACATCGTCAAGATCGGCCGCACGCACCTGCAGGATGCGACGCCCTTGACCCTGGGCCAGGAGCTGTCGGGCCACGTCGCGCAACTCGATCTGGCGGAACAGCAGATACGCGCGGTGCTGCCCGGCCTGCACCAATTGGCCATCGGCGGCACGGCGGTGGGGACCGGGCTGAACGCGCACCCCGAATTCAGCGCGCGGGTGTCTGCCCAGCTGGCCCACGATACCGGCGCGGCCTTCGTATCGGCGCCCAACAAATTCCAGGCGCTCGCTTCGCATGAAGGCCTGCTGTTCGCCCACGGTGCATTGAAGACGCTGGCTGCCGGCCTGATCAAGCTGGCCAACGACGTGCGCTGGCTGGCCAGCGGGCCCCGCTCGGGCCTGGGCGAGATCAGCATCCCTGAAAACGAGCCGGGCAGTTCCATCATGCCGGGCAAGGTCAATCCGACGCAGTGCGAGGCGATCACCATGCTGGGCGCCCAGGTGCTGGGCAATGACGTGGCGATCAACATCGGCGGCGCAAGCGGCAACTTCGAACTGAACGTGTTCAAGCCGCTGGTCATCCATAACTTCCTGCAGTCGGTGCGCCTGCTTGCGGATGGAATGAACAGCTTCAATGCCCATTGCGCCCAGGGTATCGAACCCAACCGCGAACGCATCGCGGAACTGGTCGACCGTTCGCTGATGCTCGTCACGGCCTTGAATCCGCATATCGGCTACGACAAGGCCGCGCAGATCGCCAAGAAGGCGCACAAGGAAAACCTGTCGCTGAAGGAGGCGGCATTGCAACTGGGCCATGTGACCGAGGCGCAGTTCCAGGAATGGGTCGTGCCCGCCGACATGACCAACGCCAGGCGCAAGCCCTAGGGCGCCACCGCCCGCGCGACACGGCCCGGTGAAATGCAGGAGGGGCAGGTATGGGAAGCGGCGCTCTTTGCCGCCCACCACAAGCAGCTCCTGCTGAAGCGGAGCAGGCCCCAGTACCCGCTGTAAAAAAATGCTGCTATCCTGCGCGATCGTGCAGGAGCGCGCATCTCCCCATAAGGCGAGGACAAGCGCGCCCAGAATCAAATCAGCCCGCAACGGGCGGGTTGAAGAAACAGGAGGAACTACTTCGATGATGAAAATCCACACGCTGGCGGCCGCCATCGCACTGGGTGCCGGCACCCTGGCCGCATCCGCCCAGGCCGCCGATACCTTTCCGAGCCACGCCATCCGCGTGATCGTGCCGTTCGCTGCCGGCGGCTCCACGGATATCATTGCCCGCCTGGTGACGCAGCGCATGAGCCAGGAGCTCGGCCAGCCCATGGTGGTCGAGAATAAAGGCGGCGCCGGTGGCGCCATCGGGGCGGCGGAAGCCGCCAAGGCCGCACCGGACGGCTACACGCTGTCCATCGCCACGGTCTCCACCATGGCGGTGAACCCGGCCTGCCGGCCCAACGACCTGCCCTACGATCCGATCAAGGATTTCCAGCCCGTGACCAACTTCGCCAACACGGCGAACGTGGTGTCGGTGAATCCGAAGAAGATGCCCGTCAAGGACTTCAAGGAGTTCCTGGAAGTCCTGAAGAAGAACCCGGGCAAGTATTCGTACGGCAGTTCGGGTACCTGCGGCGTGCTGCACCTGATGGGCGAATCGTTCAAGCAGGCCACGGGCACCGACATGGTTCACGTGCCGTACAAGGGTTCCGGTCCGGCCCTGTCGGATGCCGTCGGCGGGCAGATCGAGGTTCTGTTCGACAACCTCCCTTCCTCCATGCCGCAGATCCAGGCCAAGGCCCTCAATGCGCTGGCGGTGGCATGGCCCAAGCGCATCGCGACGTTGCCTAACGTACCGACCTTCGCCGAAGTCGGCTATCCGGTGCTGAACCAGCCGGTGTGGTACGGCCTGCTGGCGCCCGCCGGCACGCCCATGGCGGTGGTCAACAAGCTGCGCGACGCTGCCGTCGTGGCCCTGAAGGACCCCAAGGTCATCAAGGCATTGGACGAGCAGGGTTCCGCCCCATCCGGCAATACGCCGGAAGAGTTCGCCAAGGAAATCAAGGACCAGTACGACTGGGCGCGTGAAGTGGTGAAGAAGGGCAACATCAAGCTGGAGTAGTCCGGCTCGAAGGGCCACGACAGGCCAGGCCCGCGCGGGCCTGGCCTTTTTTCATGGTCCGCGCCAGGTACGTCGCATGAGCAAATCCCGACACGTTTCCGAAACGCCGGCCACGCAGTGGCTCAAGCAGCACAAGGTGCCGTACACCGAGCACACCTACGACTACGTCGAGCACGGCGGCGCCGGCGAGGCCGCGCGGCAGCTCGCGCTGGACCCGCACGCCGTCGTCAAGACATTGGTGATGGAAGACGAGGCCGCGCGCCCGCTGATCGTGCTGATGCATGGCGACCGCGAGGTCTCGACGAAGAACCTGGCCCGCCAGGCCGGGCTGAAGAAGGTCACGCCGTGCCAGCCGGAGGTTGCGCAACGCCATTCGGGATACCAGGTCGGCGGAACATCGCCCTTCGGCACGCGCAAGCGCATGCCGGTCTGGGTCGAGGCCAGCGTCCTGGACTATCCCGTCGTGTATATCAACGGCGGGCGGCGCGGTTACCTGGTCGGTATCGCGCCCCACGTGCTGGTCGACCTGTTGCTGGCGCGCCCGGTATCGGTCGCCCTTGAGGCTTAGTTGCCGCGCGCGGGTCCGCGGCGAGGCCGGCCGCGGCGGCCCCACGCGGCCGCATAGTGGCCACATAGTGGCCGTGGCGTATCGACGCGACGCGGCCGAGGCGACGCCGCGCTCAGGCCGTACTGACGCTGCGCTCAGGCGGCACGCCGGCGGCACTCAGGGAGCGGTGGCAGCACTCCGGCGGTACTCAAGCAGCACTCGGACAGCATCCAGGAAGCACTTCGGCTGCACTCACGCTCAGGCCGCCGCGGACGCATGGCGGCGCCGATACTCCGCCGGCGTCACGCCCACATGCTTGAAGAATGTCCGCCGCAAGGTATCGGGGTTGGCGAAACCGCATTCGGCGGCGACCTGCTTGGGCGTGCGCGCGCCTTCTTCGAGCAGTGCCCGCGCGGCCGACACGCGCGCGGCTTCGACCCAGGCGGCCGGCGTGATGCCGATTTCCGAGCGGAACAGGCGGGCGAAGTGGCGTGGGCTCAGTCCCGCGTGCTGCGCCAGGCTGGAAACGTCGTGCCGCAGCCCGGGGTTGGCGGCGACCCACCGCTGCACTTCCTGAAGTACCGATCGTCCCGCGGGATGCGTTTCACCCTTGCGGCTGAACTGCAGTTGCCCGCCCGGCCGCTTGAAGAACATGACCAGCTTCGACGCGACGCTGCGCGCGATTTCCCGCCCGAGGTCCTCTTCCACCAGCGAAAGCGCCAAGTCCAGTCCGGCGGTTACGCCGGCGGCCGTGCGCAGCTTGCCATCCCGCACGTACAGCGCATCGGCGTCCACCGTGATCGACGGATAGGCCTGCACCAGGGCGTCGACCGCGGCCCAATGCGTGGTCAGGCGGCGTCCGTCCAGCAGGCCGGTCGCGGCCAGCGCGAAGGCCCCGGTGCACACGGAGCCGTAGCGCCGGGCGCGCACGGCATGGGTGCGCAGCCACGAGACCAGCCCTGGGGGCAGCTGCATGCTGGCCGCATTCGGCGCCCCGGCCACCAGCAGGGTGTCGAAGCGTTCCTGCGCTTCCCCCACCACCAGGTCCGGCAACAGCCTTACCCCGGATGAGCTGCGCAACGGCCCGGGCGCACAGCCCACGATGCGCATCGCGTAGCACTCGCGTCCCGCCTCGATATTCGCCTGCGCGAACACATCGACGGGCCCGGATACGTCAAGGAGCTGCACGCCCGGCAGCGCCAGCACCGCAATTGTTTTTGCCATTTCAGGGCTTCCTTCTGCCATGTCCCAATGACACGCGAAATGGCAGTATAAGGCGTATTACGCCGATTGATGCCAAGCGCCGCGGATCGCACAATGAAGCACACCCTTCTTGGAGCACCGACATGACTCTGAACATTGGCGGTATCGCCATTCCCGACAGCCAGCTCGCCCGCGAAATCACCGACCTGGTGCGCGACACCGAGTCCCCCCTGCTTTTCCACCATTCCAGCCGCGTGTACTACTTCGGCGCCTTGGCGGGCCAGCGCCGCGGCCTGAAATTCGACGCTGAATTGCTATATGCCGGCGCCATGTTCCACGACATGGGGCTGACCCATGCGCACAGCAGCGATCACCAGCGTTTCGAAGTGGATGGCGCCAACGCGGCGCGCGATTTCCTGCGCAGCCACGGCATTTCGCAACAGGACATCGACCTGGTATGGACGGCCATCGCACTGCATACCACGCCCGGCATTCCGGAACATATGCATCCCGTCGTTGCCCTGGTCACGGCCGGGGTCGAAATGGATGTGCTGGGTATCGACTACGCGGGCTTCAGCGAGGCCGACCGCGAGGCGGTCGTGCACGCCCATCCGCGCGGCGAGCATTTCAAGGAAAACATCATCCAGACGTTCTACGACGGCATCAAGCACAAGCCGCATACCACTTTCGGCAACGTCAAGGCGGATGTGCTGGCGGACAAGGATCCGCATTTCCATCGCGGCAACTTCTGCAGCGTCATCCGCCAGTCCGCCTGGCGCGGCTAAGCCGGTTGCCGCCATCTCGCCGCAAAGCGGGCGCGCGGCCTCGCCGAATGAAAACACCCCAAAGGTGGCAATGGCTGCCTTTGGGGTGCGGTTATGTGGCTTGCGGTGCGGTGCGGTGCTTCGTGGTGCGGGGGAAATCGCCGCATTCCGCCCAATGGGCGTGGCGAGCTCCCGCCACGGCCCTACAGCATTGCCACTTCGTTCTGCACGAATTTGCGGATACGCAGCGCATCCGCGATACGCGAATACTTCCCTTGCGCGTCCAGCAGCACGATGGCCAGGTCGCGGCCGTTGATGCGCGCCAGCATGACCAGGCATTCGCCCGCTTCGTTGATGAAGCCGGTCTTCGACACCTTGATATCCCAGTCGGCATTGCGCACCAGCGCATTCGTGTTGCGGAAGGTGCGCATATGGCCCTGGCCCATGTCGATGTCGTATTCCGTATCCGTGGTGTAGCGGTGGATCAGCGGCCGTTGCGAAGCCGCTCGCAACAGGCGTACCAGGTCACGCGGAGAGGAAACGTTCTCGCTGGACAGGCCGGTCGGTTCGACGAAGTGGGTATCCATCATGCCCAGTTCGCGCGCCTTGTCGTTCATGGCCTTGACGAAGGCCGGCATGCCGCCGGGATAGTAGCGGCCCAGCGCATGGGCCGCGCGATTCTCCGACGACATCAGTGCGACATGCAGCATGTCCGCGCGGCTCAGGCGCGTGCCTACCGGCAGGCGCGAAGCCGCATGCTTCAGACGATCGATATCGTCGTCCGACACCTCCAGCACTTCATCCATGGGCAGGTTGGCGTCCACGACAACCAGCGCGGTCATCAGCTTCGAAATGGAAGCGATGGGTCGGATGGTGGCTTCGTTCTTGGAGAACAGCACGGTGGACGTTTCCAGGTCCTGCACGTAGGCGACGCTGGAGCGCAGCGCGGCCGCCTGTGCGGACGGCGTGACCAGGTGCTCGGTGCTGCCGCTTTGGGTGGAAACCTTGCGCGCGGCGATGGAGGTGCGATGCACGACCTGCTTGGTCGACTTGCCCGACTTCACCGTGGTCTTGGCGACGACGTTCTTCTTCGTCGTGGCGCTGGTTTTGCCGCTGGAGGTCTTCTTGGCGACGGTCGTGGTCTTCGCCGAAGTCTTGGATACGGTGGTCTTGGCGCCTTCCTTGGCGACGCTGGTGCTCTTGCTCACCGTCGTCGTGGTCTTGGTCGCCTTGGTCTGGGTCGCCTTGCAAGCCGCCGATTTGGCGTTCACTTTGCAAGGATCGGAGGCCGCCCGGGCGCCGGGCGACACCAGTAGCGATGCCGCGAGCATCAGCGGGGCAACCGCTGTCACGACAGTACGTTTCGTAAAAAGCGCCATAGATAAAACGTCTTTGTCAGGGCAGGAAAGGCAGGGGATCGGCCTGCTCGCCGGAAAATTGAATCGAATTATAGGGTTAGGCCCACAATTTAAACAATCTTTTTAACGTGCCGAGCCGCGGGTAGCATACCGCGGGATGGACTCCTGTGGGGAGGGGCGGCGTCGCGCCGGTCACGGGCGCGACCAGGCGGCAGCGGAAATTCGAGCGGGTGCGCTCACTTTGGTTCCGGTGCGTTACAAACGGCTGCCGGTGCCGTCCTGCTGGCCGGGGCCTCATCGACGTGTCCGGAGGCGGCCGGCGATAGCTGGGACGTCGCAGAACGATTGCAACGCGGGAGCCGTCCGCATTCTGCCCTCAGGCGGCTTGGCGCGCTTCACGCATAGCGGAGGAGGGGGGAGGAAGTCCGGGCTGAGAGGCCGGCGGCCCCATGGGACGGGGTTGGCCTCGCCGGGTGGAATCGAACCACCAATTGACCCTTAGGAGGGGCCGGTTATATCCATTTAACTACGGCGAGTCGCTGTTTCGCGGGCGCGGCGCAGCTGCGCCAGGAAGGACCAAGATTCTAACACTGGGCCGCGCGCAGCTTTTTCGGCCGCCGTGCACCCTGGCCCTTGCCAGGACGCTCGGCACCTGCCGGCGCGGCGGCCTTCCTGTCCCCTCAGGCATGCAGCCAGTTCTCGATCCGGAGGCCGGGATAGGCGACGAAGTCACGCTCGTTATTGGTCACCAGCACCGCCTGCAACGCAATGGCATGTGAAGCGATCAGCTTGTCCAGGTGGTCTTTTTTTCGCTCCCGCGTGGCCATGCGGACCGGTCCGTAGGCGTGAGCGGCGTTGAGATCGAAGGGGGCCACGATGATAAGCGATGTCAGGACTTCGAGGTTATCCCGCTCCCGCGCGGGGTTGGCCGAAGCGGCCACACCATAATTCAGCTCCGCGAATGTGATTGCCGACATGACGACATCCCCGACGTAGCAGGCAGCGAAACGACGCGCGACCTGCTCGGGCTGATTCTTCATCAGGTAGATGCACATATTCGTGTCGAGCATGTAGCGCGGCATCAGATGTCCTCCCTCTCCGCCTGTTCCTGATCACCTCTTCCTTCCCTCATGAAGTCGGGCGAGAACCGCGCGAACAGGTCCAGAACACCGGCGAGCGAGCGGTTGGCTGGTCGGATGCGGAGCTCATCGCCTACGCGTTCGATTTCAAGCTCGAGATCCGTCCGGTCGTACGCGAGTTCCGCCGGGATGCGGACTGCCTGGGAGTTGCCGTTCCTGAAAACCTTGGTAAGTTGCATGGTATGGATCCCTGTGTGTACGTGTATGTACTTTAACAGAGGAAATGTGGAATGTACATCCCATGTGTGTACAATCTTAGTGAGTCGCGGGCTCAGACGCTCAATAAACCTCCTTCCAGCGTCCGAGCGCTACGCTGCTGCGAAGTACACGCAGTAGGCGGCACAAGGGCTGCGGAATCCAGCGTCCCGGTGCGTCCGGCCCGACCTGATAGAATGTTGCCTGGCGGGCCCCTTCGCATGGTCCGGCGGTGAATCTGGTCAGGTCGGGAACGAAGCAGCCATAGCCGTTTAGGGTCAGTGCCGGAGTAAGGCTCGCCTCTCGAAATTCGCCAGGGAAAGGACGGCGCGGTTGCCATGCACCGCTCCGTCCTTTTCCTTTCTGGCCTGCCTACGGGGCAGGCCGTGCCGGCGCTTCTCCGTGGGCCGGCAGGCTCTACAATCCGCGCATGACCTATCTCGTTTTGGCCCGCAAGTGGCGGCCCCGCTCGTTCGACACCCTGGTCGGGCAGGATCATGTGGTGCGCGCCCTCACGCATGCCCTGGATACCCAGCGGCTGCATCACGCGTGGCTCTTCACGGGCACGCGGGGCGTCGGCAAGACCACGCTGTCGCGCATCCTGGCCAAGTCGCTCAATTGCGAGACCGGAATCACCTCCAGGCCTTGCGGAGTGTGCCGGGCGTGCACCGAGATCGACGCCGGCCGTTTCGTCGATTACCTGGAGCTCGATGCCGCCTCGAACCGCGGCGTCGACGAGATGACGCAGTTGCTGGAGCAGGCGGTGTACTCGCCCGGCGCCGGCCGCTTCAAGGTCTACATGATCGACGAAGTGCACATGCTGACCGGGCATGCCTTCAACGCCATGTTGAAGACGCTGGAAGAGCCGCCGCCGCATGTGAAGTTCATCCTGGCGACCACCGATCCGCAGAAGATCCCGGTTACGGTGCTGTCGCGCTGCCTGCAGTTCAACCTGAAGCAGATGCCGCCCGACGCCATCGTCGGCCATCTTCGCCAGGTGCTGGGCGAGGAGCAACTGGCGTTCGAGGCGCCGGCGCTGCGCCTGATCGCCCAGGCTGCCTCGGGCTCGATGCGCGATGCCCTGTCCCTGACGGACCAGGCCATCGCGTATAGCGCCGGCAATCTGACCGAAGATGCCGTACGGGGCATGCTCGGCACGATCGACCAGCGCCACCTGGTGCGGCTGCTCGATGCGCTCGCCCTGGGTGACGCCCGCGCGGTATTGGCCGTGGCGGACGAGCTCGCCACGCGCGGTTTGTCGTACGCCGGCGCGCTGGCCGACCTGGCGGCATTGCTGTCGCGCGTGGCCATCGAGCAGCGCGTGGCCGGGGCCACGCCGCCGGAAGATCCGGTGGCCGCCGACATTGCCCGCCTGGCGCAGGGGCTGCACCCCGACGCCGTGCAGCTTTTCTATTCCGTGGCCGTGCATAGCCGTGGCGAACTGGCGCTGGCACCCGATGAATACGCCGGCTTCGTGATGGCCTGCCTGCGCATGCTGTCCTTGAGCGGCGAGGCCGGGCCGCAGACACTGCCCGCGATACCGGCCGCGGATGTCGGCTCCAAGGCTGCCACGGCCGCGACAGCGGCTGCAGCCGGCCCTGGCGCGACAACGCCCGCCATGGCGCACGCGGGCACACCGGACGTTGCCGGCGCGCATTCGCCTTCCCCGGCCGCCACACCCGGCGCCGCTGTCGCGGCCGGGACTTCCGCCGTGTCGACCTCCCCGGGTTCCGCCGCGCCGGACGGTTCCGCCACGACGGCGGCGCGGCCCGGGCCCGCGTCCGGCGCCGCAGCCCTGGCAGTGACGCCGCCCGCGGCGTTGTCGATTCCCGCGGACGCGCCAGCGGAGCGGGTGGGGCAGCCGGCCAGCAATGCGCTGTACCCCGCGGCGACCACACGCCCCGCAGCCCCCGCTGCACAGCCCGCTGCCCGCGCGATACAGGCGGCAGCGCCCACGGCCCAGCCTGGCGCCGGCGAGGCGCAAAAGGCGGCCACGGCCGAGCCGGCGCCTGCCTCCATTGCGCCATGGGACGATGTTCCACCGACCGGCGCACCCGGCGACACAGCCACCGTCACGGCCCCGCCGGCGGCCCATGTCGCCGCCGAAGGCCAGGCAAGCGCGTCCGTACGCCCGGCCGAACCGGTGGCGCCGCCGGATCGGGGCGGGGCAGGGGCCATGGATACACCCACCGTGGTCCCGGCCGCGGCGTCCAATGAACCGCCGGCTACCGCTGCGCCGGCCGCGCCGGCCAAGGAAGCGCCCGTTGCCGCCGCGCCGCAAGGCGTCGACCCCGATGCGCCGCCGTCCTGGGTGGATGAAGTCATCCCGGACGATGTGGAGGGAGGCTACCAGCCGCTGGCGACCGGCGACAGCCTGGACGACGGCTTCATCGCCAGTCCGGACGACGACGATTTCGAAACCGTGGCCCCCGCCCGGGCTGCCGAACCGGCGGCCACGCCGGTCCGCCGCGCGCCAGGCACGCGCAGCGCGAGCCGCCGTGGACCGCGCCTGGCCGATATGTCGGCCGCGACCTGGCCGGAACTGGCGGCGCGCTTGCCGGTGACCGGCCTGGCCGCCGAACTGGCCCGGCAGAGCGAATGGCTGGGCTCCCAGGGCGACACGGTGTCGTTGCGCGTGGCCGTGAAGACCTTGGCCGACAGCGCCAGCCGCGTGCGCCTGCAAACGGTGTTATGCGAGCATTTCGGCCTAAGCCTGAGGCTGGACGTGCAGGTGGGCGCCACGGGCGATGCCACGGCGCATGCCGTGGCCCAGCAGGTACGCGCGGAGCGCCAGCGCGCCGCCGAACAGGCCGCGCAGCAGGACCCCTTCGTACGTTCCTTGCTGGCGGACTTTGGCGGCCAGATCCTGCCCGGTTCCATACGTCACGTCGACCCGCCGGCGGCCACGCCGTAACCGGCGTCGACCGTCGACGCACTCATTGAATTTCACCGACACAAGGATGCTTCCATCATGATGAAAGGACAATTGGCCGGTCTGATGCGTCAGGCCCAGCAGATGCAGGAAAACATGAAGAAGGCCCAGGAAGCGCTGGCCGACGTGCTGGTCGAAGGCGCGTCCGGCGGCGGACTGGTCAAGGTCACCATGTCGTGCCGCAATGACGTCAAGCGGGTCGCCATCGATCCCTCGCTGCTCAGCGACGACAAGGACATGCTGGAAGACCTGGTCGCGGCGGCCTTCAACGACGCCTTGCGCAAGGCAGAGGCCACGGCGCAGGAAAAGATGGCGTCGGTGACCGCCGGCATGCCCTTGCCTCCCGGCATGAAGCTGCCGTTCTAAGGCGGCCCAACATTCTTCCCGAAGGGCTGCCGCTCCGATCGCGGGCCATGCCCACGTCCTTGCCTGCCGCCACGCTCCCATGGAATCCTCGCTTCCCGAACCCGAACCCCTGCGCGCGCTGATCGAGGCGCTGCGTCGCCTGCCCGGCGTCGGCGTGCGCTCGGCGCGGCGCATGGCCTATCACCTGTTGCAGCATGATCCGCAAGGGGCCGACCAACTGGGGCGCGCCCTGGCGTCGGCCGTGCACAACCTGCGTCATTGCGCGCGCTGTAATGGGTTTACCGAAGACGAGATCTGCGATACCTGCAGCAATCCCAAACGGGATGCGACGCAGTTGTGCATCGTCGAGACGCCGGCGGACCAGAACATGATCGAGTCCAGCCATGGTTATCGCGGGCTGTACTACGTGCTGATGGGCCGCGTCGCGCCGCTGGAAGGCGTGGGGCCGCGCGAGCTGGATTTCGAGCGCCTGCTGGCCCGCGCCGGCGATGGCGTGGTGACGGAGGTCATTCTGGCCACCAATTTCACGGCGGAAGGCGAGACCACCGCGCATTTCCTTAGCGAGGCCTTGCGCGAACGCGGCTTGTCCGTGACGCGGCTGGCGCGCGGGGTGCCCGCCGGCAGCGAACTCGAGTACGTCGACGCGGGAACCATTGCCTGGGCCTTGATGGAACGCAAGTCCGCCTAGGCCTGGCCGATGTCGACGCATTCCCGCATGCCTTTGCCTGGCCAGCCGCGATCGGCCGGCGCCGGCGGCCGCGCGCGCCGGGCGATCGCGGCCGCACCCCTTCGATAACGACAACGGAGACCTTGCCATGTCCGCCTTGGCCGGCCTGAAAGTCCTGGAACTGGGTACGCTTATCGCCGGGCCGTTCGCGGCCCGCCTGTTCGGCGAATTCGGCGCCGACGTCATCAAGATCGAAACCCCGGACGGCCCCGACGGCAAGGGCGGCGGCGACCCGATTCGTACCTGGCGGCATCTGCATGAAGGCAATTCGCTATGGTGGACGGTGCAGGCCCGCAACAAGCGTTCCGTCGCCTTGAACATGAAGGATGCGCGGGCGCGCGAGATCGCGCTCGCGCTGGCGCTGGAAGCGGATGTCATCATCGAGAATTACCGGCCCGGTGTCCTGGAAAAGTGGGGCCTGGGCTACGAGCAGTTGCGCGCCCGCAATCCGGCCACCGTCATGGTGCGCTTGTCGGGGTACGGGCAGACCGGTCCGCTGCGCGACCGGCCCGGCTTCGGCGCCATCGGCGAATCCATGGGCGGCCTGCGCTATGTGTCCGGCCATCCGGACCGGCCGCCGGTTCGCGTGGGCATATCGATCGGCGATTCCATCGCCGCCTTGCATGGCGTCATCGGGGCCATGATGGCGCTGCGGCATCGCGACGCCACCGGTGGCCGCTGGAACGGCGTGACGGGCGGGCAAGGCCAGATGGTCGACGTGGCCTTGTACGAGTCCGTGTTCAACATGATGGAAAGCCTGGTGCCGGAGTACGACGTGGCCGGCGTGGTGCGTGAACGCACCGGCGGCGCGTTGCCAGGTATCGTGCCTTCCAATACCTACACTACGCGGGATGGGCAGAATATCGTCATCGCGGGCAACGGCGACGCCATCTTCCATCGCCTGATGCTGGCCATCGGCCGCGCCGACCTGGCCCACGATCCGGCGCTGGCCCGCAACGATGGCCGCGCGCGGCGGGTCGAGCAGATCGATGGCGCGATCCAGGCGTGGTGCGATACCCAGACCATCGAAAGCGCCCTGGAGACGCTGGGCCGTGCCGATGTCCCGGTGGGCAAGATCTACAGCGTGGCGGACATGTTCCGCGATCCGCAGTTCATCGCGCGCGGGATGATCGAGCAGCACCACTTCCCGGACGGCACGCCCGTCAAGCTGCCCGCGGTCACGCCCAAGCTGTCGGAGACGCCCGGCGGCACCCGCTGGCTGGGGCCGCGCTTAGGGGAACATACCGAGGAAGTGTTGAAAACGCTGGGGTATGATGCTGCGGCAATCGCCGCCCTGGCTGCCTCGGGCGCCATCGGCACATAGGTTTCATCACCGGAGACGACAAAATGTCCGTGACTCGACGTGAATGGCTCAAGCTTGCCGGCGCGGCCGGCGCCCTGGGCCTGGCTCCCGCCATCGTGCGGGCACAGCAGTTGGAGAAAAAGCAGGTTTCGATCGCCGTGGGCGGAAAGTCCCTCGTTTATTACCTGCCGCTGACCATCGCCGAGGTGCGCGGGTATTTCAAGGATGAGGGCCTGGACGTCAGCATCGCCGACTTCGCCGGTGGCGCGAAGGCGCTGCAGGCGGTGGTGGGCGGCAGTGCCGACGTGGTATCCGGCGCCTTCGAGCACGCCTTGAACCTGCAATCCAAGGGGCAGTTCTACCGCGACTTCGTGCTGCAGGGCCGTGCGCCCATGATCGGCTTCGGGGTGTCGCCCAAGGCCATGCCGAACTACAAGTCGCCGGCGGATCTCAAGGGCAAGAAGATCGGCGTGACGGCTCCCGGTTCGTCGACAAACATGGTGGTGAATTTCTTCCTGGCCAAGCACGGCCTGAAGGCCTCGGACGTCTCCATCATCGGCGTGGGCGCAGGCGCGGGCGCGATCACCGCGCTGCGTTCGGGCCAGATCGACGCCATCTCGAACACGGATCCGGTGGTCACCGCGCTGGAGCAGTCCGGCGACCTGAAGATCATCGCCGATACCCGCACGCTCAAGGATACGCGCGACATCTTCGGCGGCAATATGCCGGCCGGCTGCCTGTATTGCTCGCAGGCCTACATCGACGCCAATCCCAATACCGTGCAGGCGCTGGCCAATGCCATCGTGCGCGCGGACAAGTGGATCCAGAAGCAGCGCGACAACCTGGACGCCATCGCCAATGCCGTGCCGAAGAACTACCTGCTGGGCGAACCCGAAGTCTATAAGGCGTCGCTGCGGGCCAGCCTGGAAGGTTTCTCGCCGGACGGCATGATTCCGGAAGACGGGGCGGCGACCGCCACCAGGGCGTTGGCCGCGTTCGTGCCGGGCTTCGATGCAAGCAAGATCGATCCGTCCAAGATGTGGACCAACGAGTTCGCCAAGAAAGCCAACCAGAAGTACCCGAATGGCTGACGCTGCACTTTCCTTGGACCGCATCACCTGCACCTTCGTGTCGCGCGAAGGCGGGCAGCGCTATACGGCCGTGGAACAGGCCAGCATCGCCATCGCGCCCGGCGAGTTCGTTTCCGTCGTCGGGCCGACGGGTTGCGGAAAGTCCACCCTGCTGAACGTGGGCGCCGGCCTGCTGGCGCCCAGTTCGGGCGAGGTACGGGTCTTCGGCGAACCCTTGTCCGGCATCAACCGTCGCGCCGGCTACATGTTCCAGGGCGAAGCGCTACTGCCCTGGCGCAACGCCCTGGACAACGTCACGGCCGGCTTGCAGTTCGCCCGGGTATCGGCGCAGGAAGCCGCCGAGCGCGGCCGCGAATGGCTGCGCCGCGTCGGCCTGGGCGGGTCCGAGGACCGCTATCCGCACCAGATGTCCGGCGGCATGCGCAAGCGCGTCATGCTCGCGCAGACGCTCATACGCGACCCGGACATCATCCTGATGGACGAGCCGTTCTCCGCGCTGGACGTGCAGACGCGCCAGCTGATGGAAAACGAGGTGCTGGACCTCTGGATGGCCAAGCGCAAGGCCGTGCTGTTCATCACGCACGACCTGGACGAAGCCATCGCCATGAGCGACCGCGTCGTCGTCCTGTCGGCCGGGCCGGGGACCCACCCCATCGGCGAATTCGCCATCGACCTTCCTCGTCCGCGCGATGTCGCCGAAGTGCGCACGCATCCCCGTTTCGTCGAGCTGCACGCGGCCATCTGGAACGTGCTGCGCGAAGAGGTCCTCAAGGGCTATGCCCAGCAGAAGCGTGCCTAGACCATGTCCACGTTGATCAAACCCGGTTCCAAGTCGCTGCGGATATGGCAGTTGCTGCTGCTGGTCATCCTGTTGGCAGCGTGGCATCTGGCTTCGCGCAGCCAGAATGTCGCTTTCTTCTTCGGCGAGCCATGGCAAGTCGCCCAGCGTATCTGGGCGTGGTTCGTCACCGATGCCGACGTCTACCGGCATCTCTGGGTCACGCTCACTGAGACGGTGCTGGCCTTCGTCATCGGCACGGTGTCCGGCCTGGGCTTCGGGCTGTGGCTGGGCCTGTCGCCGGTTGCCAGCGCGATCCTCGATCCTTACATCAAGGCAGCCAACTCCATGCCGCGCGTCATCCTGGCGCCCATCTTCGGCATGTGGTTCGGCCTGGGCATCTGGTCCAAGGTGGCGCTCGCCGTGACGCTGGTGTTCTTCATCGTGTTCTTCAACGTCTACCAGGGCGTGCGGGAAGTCAGCAACACGCTGCTGGACAACGCCCGCATGCTGGGCGCGGACCGCCGCCAGTTGTTGCGCTATGTCTATCTGCCGTCGGCCACCAGCTGGGTGTTCTCCAGCCTGCATACCTCCGTCGGCCTGGCTTTCGTCGGCGCGGTGGTCGGCGAATACCTGGGTTCGGCCAGCGGCGTGGGTTACCTGATCCTGCAGGCCGAGGGCACGCTGGACGTCAACACGGTGTTCGCCGGCATCGTGGTCCTGACGGCGTTCGCGCTGGTGCTGGACGGCCTGGTGACCCTGGTCGAAAAGCGCCTGATGAAATGGCAGCCGCGCGCCGGCGAAACCGAAAAACTCTGAGCCCGCGACCATGGCGCGCCTCCCCTATGCCGACCTGGACAGCGCCGAAGCGCGGCCGCTGGTGGATCGCATCGTCGCGGAACGCGGCAGCGTGCTGCTGCTTTACCAGATGCTCCTGCACAGTCCTCCGGTCGCCTCGGGCTGGCTCACCTACCTGACGGCGATCCGCCAGCTCAGTACCTTGCCGGGCGCCCTGCGTGAATTGGTCATCATGCGTGTCGCATCGCTCAACGGCGCGCCCTACGAGGCGGACCAGCATGCGCCGATCGCGCTGCAGGAAGGCATCACGCCCGCGCAACTGCAGGCCCTCGACCGCTGGCAGGACTCGCCTCTCTTCGATGACGACCAGCGCGCCGCGCTCGCCTATACCGATGCGATGACGCGCGACATCCGCGTCCCGCAAGCCGTCTTCGATGCGGTGCGCGTCCGCATGGGCGAACGGCTGGTGGTCGAGCTGACCGCCACCATCGCGGCCTACAACATGGTGTCGCGCTTCCTGGAAGCCCTGCAGGTCCATACGGGCGACGAACACGCCTAGGACCAGCTCGGCGCCTGCCACCCGAGCACGGTCCAGGCAACTGGCGTCTGTCAATCGATCTTGATATTGACCGACTTCACGATGCCTGCCCACTTCTTCAGTTCACCGTCGATGAAGACATTCAGCTCCGCGGGCGTGCTGGTCCTGGGTACGGCGCCCTCGCTCTGGAACCGCTTCTGCAATTCAGGCGACGCCATGGCTTGCCGGAGCGCCGAGTTCAGCCTGTCGATCGCCGCCGCCGGCGTGCCCTTGGGCGCCAGCAGTGCGTTCCAGGTGTTGATTTCATAGCCCTCGAATCCCGGCGTTTCGGCGACCGTGGGGACGTCCGGCAATTGGCTGGAGCGCTCCCTGGTCGTCACTGCCAGGGCGCGCAGCGCACCGGCCTTCACCTGCGGCAGCGCCGCCGGCAGCGTGGCGAAGCTGAACTGCGTTTCTCCGGCCATGACGGAAGTGTTGGCCAGCGCTCCGCCGCGATAAGGCACATGCACGATATTGACGTGCGCGGCCTGCGCGAACATCGCGCCGGCCAGATGCACGGGCGACCCATTGCCGCTGGACGCATAGTTCATTTCGCCGCCCTTGGCCTTGCACAGGGCGGCCAGCTCGGCGACATCGCGGGCGGGCAGCTTGGGATTGGCGATCAGCACCAGGGGGATCTCCGCGACCATGCCCACGGGGGCGAAGCCGCCTTTCGGGTCGTAGCCCAGCTTGTCCTTGTACAGCGCCGGGTTGATGCCGTGGCTCGACACCGTGGCCATGAACAGCGTGTAGCCGTCCGGCGCCGCCTGCTGCACATAGGCGGCGGCAATATTGCCGGCCGCGCCGGGCTTGTTCTCGACGATGATGGATTGGTTCAGGATCCTGCCCAACTGCTCGCCCAGCGCGCGTGCCAGGATGTCGGTGGTGCCGCCAGCGGCGTAGCCGATGACGATCTTGATCGGCTGGTCGGGATACGCCGCGCGCGCGGCGGGCAGGGTCGCCACCAAGCCGGCCGCCATCAGCATGGCCGCCCAGGTTTTCTTCATGATGTGTCTCCTCGTTGTGATCGTTTTTCTGCTTGCGACAGGCGTGCCGGGCCCTGCGGGGTCCGGGACCCCACATGTCGCTGCGGTCGAATCATGGTGCTGCGTGCCGCCCGGCGCGATGCGCCTGGCGGCGAGGCTCAGGTGCCGGTGAACACGGGCGGGCGCTTTTCGGCGAAGGCCTTGCGCCCTTCACGGTAATCATTGCTTTCGAAGCAATCGAGGACCAGGCGCTTCATCGCTGCCATGTCGATCTGCGGCCCGATCTGCTGCAACTGGCGAATCATTTTCTTGCCGGCCTTCAGGGTCAGCGGCGCATTGGCGGAAATCGAAGCGACGTAGCCGTCGACCGCTGCATCCAGGTCGCCCGCCGGCACCACCTTGTGGACCAGCCCCCGTTCTGCCGCCTCCGCCGCATCCAGGCGCGTCGCTGTCAGGAAGATCTCCAGCGCGCGGGCCGCTCCCACCGCCGTGACCAGGTTGCGGATGGCCGTCATGCGATAACCCAGGCCCAGTTTGCCGGCCGGAATGGCGAACGAACTGTCGTCCGATGCCATGCGGAGGTCGCAACACAGGGCGATATTCAGACCGCCACCGATGCAATACCCCTTGATCCGGGCCAGTGTGGGCTTCTCGAAGTCGTACAGCGCCATCTGCGCCGCCTCGGCCACTTTTTCGTAGGCGAGCACGGCCTGCTCGCCGGACCGCATATTGTCGAACTGCGAGATATTCGCGCCGCTGACGAAGGCGCGTTCGCCGGCCCCGGTCAACACCACCACGCGTATCGCCGGGTCTTCGTCCAGCGCGGCCAGCGCGATAGGAATGGCTTCCCACATCGCCACCGATACCGCGTTGTGGCGGCCGGGATCGTTGAAGGTGATCCAGCCCGCGCCACCGCGCTTTTCCACAATGAGGTTTTCGGTGATGCGGTCCTGCAGGATACGTTCGGTATTCATTGCGGTTTTCCATTCAGCAGAGCCTGGTGGCGCTGCATGCCGTTGGTCAGGTGCAGGCGCATGGCCTGGCGCGCGGCCTCGCTGTCGCGCGCGGCAATCGCATCGAAGATCCGGTGGTGCTCCTGCTCGATCTGCGCCACGCGGTCGGTGCCGGTGCTGCCATAGCGCAGCGTGCGCACCGCATCGCCGATGGCGTGGCCGAAATGCGCGAGCAGCCGCACGAAGTAAGGGTTGTTGGTGGCCTTGCCGACCGCCATGTGAAAGTCCAGCGCGGTATCCGCGCCCTCGCGCCAGTCCTCGCTGGAGGCGTCGGCGATGATCAGCGCGGCGCGCAGGGCCTGCAACTGCGCATCCGTGCGCTGCTGCGCCGCCAGCGCCGCCGCCCCCGCCTCGATTTCCACCCGCAGCTGGTAGACCTGTTCCAGCGCCTGCCCGCGCAGCAGGTCTCCTGGCAGGATCTCGAAATTGCGCTGTCCGGCTTCAGCCGTCACAAAGCTGCCGACCCCGCGGCGCGTTTCGATATAGCCGGACAGCTTGAGCCGCGCGATGGCCTCGCGCACCACGTTGCGGCTGACGCCGAAGAGCTGCGCCAGCTCCAATTCGGTGGGCAGCCGCTGGCCCGGCTCGAAGGCCTGGCTCAGGATCTTCTGCCGGATCTGCTGCGCGATTTCATCGGGCAGGTTATCGGGCCGGGCCAGGCTGCCGAAGATCGCGTCGGACGGGATTTCGTTGCGGACCATGGGTGACATGCGGCTCATACGTGGAAAGGCGCGATGGTGTCATATCGCCCCGGCCGCGCGCAAACGGGCGCGCCGCGCCTCGTCCATGCCCAGCCAGGCCAGGATTTCGTCGGAATGCGCGCCGGTGTCGGGCGCCGGCCGTACCTCCGGCGGCTCGGTTCCGCTGAACACCACCGGCTGCGCCATGATGGCGATGTCGCCCTTGGTGGCATGGCGCACATGGCGCACCATGTTCAGGTGCTTTACCTGCTCGTTCTCGAATGTGCCGTCCATGGAGAGGATGGGGCCGCAGGGCACGCCGGCGGCATTCAGGCGCTCTATCCATTCCGCGCTGGTACGGCTGCGCGTGCGGGCGATGATTTCGCGATTCAGGTCCGCGCGGTTTTCCACCCGCAATCCGGCCTCGACAAAGCGCGGATCATGGACCAGCGCCGGCAGGTCCAGCACTTCGCACAATCGTGTGAACATGCCCGAACCCATGGCCGCAATATTGATGTAGCCGTCCGCGGTGGGGTAGACGCCGGTCGGCGCGCTGGTGGGGTGGTCGTTGCCCGACTGCGCGGGCACTTCGCCGTCGATCAGCCAGCGGGTTGCCTGGAAATCCATCATCCATACCTGCGCCTGCAACAACGATGTCTGCACCCAGCGTCCCGCGCCGGTCTCTTCGCGTTCCAGCAGCGCGATCAGGACGCCGATGGCGGCGAATAGGCCGGCGCTCAAGTCCGCGATCGGGATGCCCGCGCGCATGGGGCCGCGATCGGCTTCGCCCGTCACCGACATCAGGCCGCCCAAGCCCTGCGCGATCTGGTCCAGTCCGGGACGGTCCGCGTAAGGGCCGTCCTGGCCAAACCCGGAAATGCTGCAATAGACCAGCCGGGGATTCACGGCCTTCAAGGATTCATAGTCGATGCCCAGCTTGGTCTTGACCGAGGGGCGGTAGTTTTCCACCAGCACATCGGCGCGTTTGACCAGTTCCATGAACACCGCCTTGCCTTCGGGATGCTTCAGGTTCAGCGTGAGGCTGCGTTTGTTGCGATGGGTGTTCTGGTAGTCGCTGAACTTGGCGGCGCCGCCCGGCTTGTCGTCCTTGATCTCGCTAGGTTCCTCGATCTTGATGACGTCCGCCCCCCAGTCGGCGAATTGCCGCACGGCGGCAGGACCAGAGCGGACCCGGGACAGGTCCAGGACGACGAAGCGTTTCAACGGGGCAAAGGCCAAGCGATGTCTCCTCTTGTGTGTTGAAGCGCCGCGCCTATCGCCGACAGCCGGGCGTGGTTATCCGCGCCGCCTCGGCGGGCAGGGCTGCAGCGGCTTCCTGTAGGATGTTGGACATCCTATCTGGACGGGCCGCGGCGCTCCATACAGGAAAACCCGCGGCGTCCGCGCTTTGCGTCGCCCCCGCGCTGGAAGAACGCATCTTCCAGCGCGATCCCCGCTAGCGTTGTTCCGCCGCGATCAGCATGTCCAGCTTGACGGCGTCCGCCGCGAAGGTCCGGATGCCTTCGGACAGTTTTTCGGTGGCCATCGCGTCATCGTTCAACTGCGTGCGGAATGCGACTTCCGAGACGTCTACACGCGGCGGGTGGGCTTCTTCCGCCACGGCAGGGGTCAGGCGGGCCGGCACTTCGCCCTCCTTGGCCGAAAGCTCGGCCAGCAATTCGGGGCTGATGGTCAGCAGGTCGCAGCCGGCCAGGGCCAGGATCTGTCCCGTATTGCGGAAGCTGGCGCCCATGATCTGCGTCGGAATGCCGTAGGCCTTGTAGTAGCGGTAGATACGCGTTACGGATTGCACGCCGGGATCATTGGCGCCGCTGCGTTCGGCTTCCACCCAGGCTTGGCCCTCGGCTTTCTTGTACCAATCGTAGATGCGGCCCACGAACGGCGAGATCAGCGTGGCGCCCGCCTGTGCGCAGGCGACGGCCTGGGGCAGCGAGAACAGCAGGGTCATATTGCAATGGATGCCCTCCGCCTCCAGCGCCTGGGCGGCCTGGATGCCCTCCCAGGTCGAGGCCATTTTGATCAGCACGCGGTCGCGCGAGATGCCGGCATCGGCATACAGCGCGATAAGCCCGCGGGCCCTTTCGATCGTCGCCTTCGCGTCGAAGGACAGCCGCGCATCGACTTCGGTCGAGACGCGCCCGGGTACGATCTGCAGAATTTCGCGGCCGAAAGCGACCAACAGGCGGTCCATCAGTTGTTCAGCCGGCTGGCCGCGATGGTCGCGTACCGTACGCTCCAGCAGGGGACGGTAGGCGTCCTTCTGGACTGCCTTCAGGATCAATGACGGATTGGTCGTGGCGTCGGTGGGCCGGTGCACCCGCATCGTCTCGAAGTCGCCGGTATCGGCGACCACGGTGGTATGGCGGCGCAGGGATTCCAATAGGCTGGGCATGGTGATCTCGCAAACGGGGCAGGGCGCAGAACCGGCCGCCGCGGGCGCATGCCCGCGCGGTGTAGCGACCGGGGGCGGAGCCGTCCGCCCGTGCGCACGCCCTAGCGTAGCACCCCCGACCCGTGCCGGTAGGGGGTGCCACCCATGGCTTCCCGGCCGGAAAGGCCGTTCAAGGTATAATCCCGAGGTTTGATTATCGATTCTGAAACCGGGGTTTACTGTGCTGCCGCAACTTTTTCCCGAGGGGACCGATGGGACGTATCGGCCTTCTCCAGCAATTCTGGCTCTTGCGGACGGTACCGTGTTCCGAGGGATCTCCATCGGCGCCCCCGGCCATACCGTGGCCGAGGTCGTCTTCAATACCGCCATGACCGGCTACCAGGAAATCCTGACGGATCCCAGCTATGCCGGGCAGATCGTCACGCTGACCTATCCGCACATCGGCAATACCGGCGTCAACGCCGAGGACGTCGAGGCGCGCCGTGTGTTCGCCTCCGGCCTGGTCGTGCGCGATTGTCCCGCACGCGTCTCGAATTTCCGTGCCACCAGTTCGCTGCCGGAATACCTGAAGGCGCAGGGCATCGTGGCCATCGCGGGGATCGACACGCGCAAGCTCACCCGCATCCTGCGGGAGAAGGGCGCGCAGGGCGGCTGCATCCTGGTGGGCGAAGACGCCGATCGCGCCATCGAGCTGGCGCGCGGATTCCCCGGCATGGCGGGCCAGGATCTGGCCAAGACCGTCTCCATCGAATCCAAGGCCGAGTGGACCGAGGGCACCTGGCAACTGGGCCAGGGCTTCAACCACCCGAAGGACCCCAAGTTCCACGTCGTGGCCTATGACTTCGGGGTCAAGACCAACATTCTTCGCCTGATGGCGGACCGCGGATGCCGGGTCACGCTGGTTCCTGCGCAAACGCCGGCCGAAGAGGTGCTGAAGCTGAAGCCGGACGGGCTGTTCCTGGCCAACGGACCCGGCGATCCCGAGCCCTGCGATTACGCGGTGGACGCCACGCGCGCCTTCCTCGAACGGAAGGTGCCGGTGTTCGGCATCTGCCTGGGCCACCAGATCCTGGGCCTGGCGGTGGGTGGCAAGACGCTGAAAATGAAGACCGGGCACCATGGCGCGAACCATCCGGTGCAGGACCTCGCCAGCAAGCGTGTGTTCATCACCAGCCAGAACCACGGTTTCGAAGTCGACGCCGCCAGCCTTCCGCAGAATGCGCGCGTCACCCATGTGTCGCTGTTCGATGGCACGTTGCAGGGCTTTGAACTGACCGATCGTCCCGCCTTCTGCTTCCAGGGCCACCCTGAAGCCAGCCCGGGGCCGCACGACATTCTTGTGCTGTTCGACAAGTTCATCAGCCAGATGGCCGGCCAAGCCAAGACCGACTAAAAGATTGCACCATGCCCAAGCGTACTGACTTAAAAAGCATATTGATCATCGGGGCCGGCCCCATCATCATCGGACAAGCCTGCGAATTCGACTACTCCGGCGCGCAAGCCTGCAAGGCGCTGAAGGCCGAGGGCTACCGCACCATCCTGGTGAACAGCAACCCGGCCACCATCATGACGGACCCCGAAACGGCGGACGTCACCTACATCGAACCCATCACCTGGCAAGCGGTCGAAAAGATCATCGAACGCGAGCGCCCCGACGCGCTGCTGCCGACGATGGGCGGCCAGACCGCGCTGAATTGCGCGCTGGACCTGGCGCATCACGGTGTACTGGACCGCTACAAGGTCGAGCTCATCGGCGCCAATGAAAAGGCCATCGAAAAGGCCGAGGACCGCCAGAAATTCAAGCAGGCCATGACCTCCATCGGCCTGGAATCGGCCAAGTCGGGCGTGGCGCACACCATGGACGAGGCCTGGGAAGTCCAGCGCCGCATCGCGGTCGAATTGGGCAGTTCCGGCTTCCCGGCGGTCATCCGTCCCAGCTTCACGCTGGGCGGCACCGGCGGCGGCATCGCCTATAACGCCGAAGAATTCGAAACCATCTGCCGCCGCGGGCTGGAGGCATCGCCGACCAACGAACTGCTGATCGAAGAATCGCTGCTGGGGTGGAAGGAATTCGAGATGGAAGTCGTGCGCGACCGTGCCGACAACTGCATCATCGTGTGCTCCATCGAAAACCTCGATCCGATGGGCGTGCATACCGGGGATTCCATCACCGTGGCGCCGGCGCAGACGCTGACGGACAAGGAATACCAGATCATGCGCGATGCCTCCATCGCGGTGCTGCGCGAGATCGGCGTCGATACCGGCGGTTCCAACGTGCAGTTCGCGGTGAATCCCGCCAACGGCCGCATGATCGTCATCGAAATGAACCCGCGCGTGTCGCGGTCTTCCGCGCTGGCTTCCAAGGCCACGGGCTTCCCCATCGCCAAGGTTGCCGCGCGGCTGGCCGTGGGCTACACGCTGGACGAGCTGAAGAACGAGATCACCGGCGGCGCGACTCCGGCTTCCTTCGAGCCGACCATCGACTACGTGGTCACCAAGGTGCCGCGTTTCGCCTTCGAGAAATTCCCCACCGCCGATGCCCGCCTGACCACGCAGATGAAATCCGTGGGCGAGGTCATGGCCATTGGCCGGACCTTCCAGGAGTCCTTCCAGAAAGCCTTGCGCGGCCTGGAAGTCGGCGTGGACGGCCTGAACCAGAAGACCACCGACCGCGAAAAGCTGCAGGTGGAACTGGGCGAGCCCGGTCCCGAACGCATCTGGTACGTGGGCGACGCATTTGCGCAAGGCTTCACGCTGGACGAGGTCCATGCGCTGACCCATATCGACCCCTGGTTCCTCGCGCAGATCAAGGAAATCGTCGACATCGAGCTGGCGCTCGAACAGAAGACGCTCGCCGACCTGGACTACGATACCTTGTGGCAACTGAAGCGCCGCGGGTTTTCCGATCGCCGGCTGGCCTTCTTGCTGGACACTTCCGAATCGGAAGTGCGGCGCCTGCGCCACCAGTTGAACGTGCGCCCGGTCTACAAGCGCGTGGACACCTGCGCCGCGGAGTTCGCGACGCGCACGGCCTACATGTATTCGACCTACGAGGAAGAGTGCGAGGCCGCGCCCACGGACCGCAAGAAGATAGTTGTGCTGGGCGGCGGACCGAACCGCATCGGGCAGGGCATCGAGTTCGATTACTGCTGCGTGCACGCGGCCCTGGCCCTGCGCGAAGACGGGTACGAGACCATCATGGTCAACTGCAACCCGGAAACCGTATCGACCGACTATGACACCTCGGACCGCCTGTATTTCGAGCCGCTGACGCTCGAAGACGTGCTGGAAATCGTCCACAAGGAAAATCCCGTGGGCATGATCGTCCAGTACGGCGGCCAGACCCCGCTCAAGCTGGCGCGCGCGCTGGAAGCCAATGGGGTGCCCATCATCGGTACCAGCCCGGAATCCATCGACGTTGCGGAAGATCGCGAGCGCTTCCAGAAGCTGCTGAACAAGCTCGGCCTGCGCCAGCCGCCCAACCGGACGGCTCGCACCGAAGCCGAGGCGTTGGCCCACGCGACCGAGATCGGCTATCCGCTGGTCGTGCGACCCAGCTACGTGCTGGGCGGCCGCGCCATGGAAATCGTGCACGAACAGCAGGACCTGGAACGCTACATGCGCGAGGCCGTGAAGGTCAGCAATGACTCCCCGGTGCTGCTGGATCGCTTCCTGAACAATGCCACCGAAGTCGATGTCGACTGCCTGGCCGACGGCGAGACGGTGTTCATCGGCGGCGTCATGGAGCATATCGAACAGGCCGGCGTGCACTCCGGCGACTCGGCCTGCAGCTTGCCGCCGTATTCGCTGTCGCCCGAGGTCATCGCCGAGATCAAGCGGCAGACCGGCATGATGGCCAAGGCCTTGAATGTCAGCGGCCTGATGAACGTGCAGTTCGCCATTCAGGGCGGCGACGTCTACGTGCTGGAGGTCAACCCGCGTGCGTCCCGCACCGTGCCTTATGTGTCCAAGGCGACCGGACTGCAGTTGGCGAAGATCGCCGCACGCGTCATGACGGGAAAGACCCTGGCGTCGCAAGGCGTTTCGCGCGAGATCGTGCCCGGCTATTACTCGGTGAAGGAAGCGGTCTTCCCCTTCGTCAAGTTCCCCGGCGTGGACACCATCCTGGGCCCGGAAATGAAGTCCACCGGCGAAGTGATGGGCGTGGGCGCCAGCTTCGGCGAAGCCTTCGTCAAGTCGCAGATGGCGGCCGGCGTGCGCCTGCCCGATACAGGAACGGCTTTCATCAGCGTCAAGCCGCAGGACAAGGCGCGCGCGGTCGAGGTGGCCCGTGGGCTGCATGCGCTGGGCTTCAAGCTGGTGGCCACGCGCGGCACCGCCGCGGAAATCGAGGCGGCCGGCATCCCGGTGCAGATCGTGAACAAAGTCACGGAAGGCCGCCCGCATATCGTGGACATGCTGAAGAACGGCGAAATTTCGCTGGTCATCAACACGGTGGAAGAGCGCCGCAACGCCATTGCCGATTCGCGGGCCATCCGCACGCAGTCGCTGGCCGCGCGGGTCACGTTCTATACCACCATCGCGGGCGCGCGCGCCGCGGTGGAGGGCATGCAGTATCTGCGCCAGGGGCATGGCCTGCAGGTTTATCCCTTGCAGACCCTGCACGCATCTCTGGCCTCGGCCAGTTGAAAATAGTGCCGGCGCCGTAGGACGCCGGCGGTGGGAAGGCGGAGGTCCGCCTGCAGGAGGTCGAGATGAAGTGGTGGGTACTCGGGCTGTTTGTCGTATGCGCGCTCATTGTTCACTATCGAGGGCGGGTCCGGCACAGGTTCTCCCGACAGGCGTTGGACCACTCGACCTTCACCGCGCCCATCAACGTTTTCATGTATGCGTTTTCCCGGGTCCCCAACCAGCCCTACCTGGCGCTGGCTGAGTTCCCGGAACTCAAGGTCCTGCAGCAGCGCTGGCAGGACATCCGCGCCGAGGCCGAACGGCTGTTCTCGGCCGGACATATCAAGGTCTCGGACAAGTACAACGACGCGGGCTTCAATTCGTTTTTCAAAAGCGGATGGAAGCGCTTCTACCTGAAGTGGTACGACACCGACCATCCCTCGGCGCGTGCGCTGTGCCCCGTGACGACCGAGCTGCTGGCGGATATCCCGTCGATCAAGGGCGCCATGTTCGCCGCCCTGCCGCCAGGCAGCCGGCTGCCCCGCCACCGCGATCCCTATGCCGGATCCCTGCGCTTTCACATGGGCCTGATCACGCCCAACCATGCCGATTGCTATATCGACGTGGACGGCCAGCCGTATCACTGGCGTGATGGCGAGGCGGTGGTGTTCGACGAAACCTACATCCACTACGCCGAGAACAAGACCGACGTCAATCGCATCATCCTGTTCGCCGACATCGAGCGTCCCATGCGGTATCGCTGGGCACAGGCGGTGAACCACTTCCTGGGCAGCCTGCTGCTGCGCGCGGCGACTTCGCCCAACCAGGAGGGCGATCGTACCGGCGGCATCAATCGCATCTTCGGTGGCGTCTATGCCCTGCGGCGCTTCGGCAAGGCGGTCAGGAAGAAGAACAAGACGCTGTACTACACGATGAAGTGGGCATTGGTGCTGGGCATCCTCGCCTGGATATTCTGGCCGTAATCGTTGCCCGGCGGCGGGCGGTTCCCGTCTCGGGCCGCCCGCGCGCGCGGCCGTACAATGCCAGCCATTCTCCCCGGGGCGAGGCTCCTTCCAGCATGAACAGGCCATAGATGCGTCACGTGTTCATCACCGGTGCCAGCAGCGGACTGGGACAAGCCCTGGCGCAGCATTACGCGGCCCGCGGCGCCATCGTCGGTCTGGTCGGACGTCGTGAGTCGGTTCTGCGCGACCTCGCGCACCGTCTGCCTGGCACGCATCACGGCTACGCCGTCGACGTGCGCGACCGCGCGGCCTTGCATGCGGCGGCCGCCGATTTCATCACGCGCTGTGGCGGAGAGGTGGACGGCGTTATTGCCAGCGCGGGCATCAGCGCCGGCACGCTGACGGACCACGGCGAGGATTTCGACGTATTCGAAGCCATCGTCCGGACCAATCTGCTGGCCACGGTCGCCACCTTCGAGCCTTTTATCGCCGGCATGCGTCGCGCTCGCGCCGGCCACCTTGTCGGCATCGCCAGCGTGGCTGGCGTGCGCGGATTGCCTGGGGCGGGTGCCTACAGCGCCTCCAAGGCCGCCGTGGCGGTGTATTGCGAAAGCCTGCGCAACGAGCTGGCCGCCGACGGCATACGCGTTACGACCATCGCGCCGGGCTATATCCGCACGCCCATGACCGACGGCAACCCCTATCGCATGCCTTTCCTGATGGAGCCGGGTGCCTTTGCCGCGCGCGCCGCCATCGCGATCGAGCGCGGGCGCCGCTATACCGTGATTCCGTGGCAGATGGGGATGGTCGCGCGCTTGATGCGCATATTGCCGGACGCCGTTTACGATCGCCTGGCGCGCAATGCGCCACGCAAGCCCAGGCAGTCACCGCCGGGCGATTCCTGAGCCGGCCGCCGGGTTCATTGGCCCCGGCCTGCCAGGCCGCGCGCGATCAAGGCACGATATCGTCCGCCGCCAGGGTCGAGATATGGGCAATATCGCCCCAGCCCATGACGCGCCAGCGGCGGTTCTCCACGGCGACCCGGTTCACGCCGGCGTTAAGCAGCGCGGCATCGCGCGCATGCGTCAGGGGGATCCCATGGGCGTGCCGCCAAACGATATCCAGCACGCCGCCGTGGGTGAACAGCAGGACGCGCCCGCCGTGATGGCGCTCGGCCACATCGTCGACGGTGGCCACCACCCGGTTATGGAACTGGCGCAGGGTTTCGCCGCCGTCCAGCAGGCGGTCCGGATCCCGGCTTTTCCACGCGGCGGCGGCTTCCGGCTGTTCGGCATCCATGCGATCCATGGTCACGCCTTCCAGGACGCCATAGCAGCGCTCGCGCAAGCCCGGCTCGGACCGCACCCGCAAGCCCAGCCGCTCCGCCACCGGTAGTGCCGTGTCGTGCGCGCGTCGCAGATCGCTGCTGTAGATCGCCTCGAAAGGGCCGCTGGTGGCGTCGCGTTCCAGTCGTTCGGCCAGGCGGCGCGCCTGATTGATGCCATGGGCGTTCAGCGGCGTGTCTTGCCAGCCTTGCAGGCGGCGGGCGCGATTCCAATCGGTTTCGCCGTGGCGGATCAGCCAGATTTCGGTCATGACGGGGCGGGTCGGATATTGAATGTTGAGGCGCTGCGGCGGCTTGTGCGGACGGCGCCGGGGACTTCCGATAGTACCTACAAAAGTCCCGGGAAGCGCCACCGGGGTGCCAGCGAAGCGACACCGCCGCCGCGGGCTGGGCCGGCCATGCGCGCTCAGCCCGCGGCCATTGCCAGCCGCCTGCTATCGCAAAGTGCCCAGCCTCGATAAACTTGCGCCGCCTTGTATACAGAATCGAAGGGGGAGGCATGTCTGGTTCGTATTTTCCTCGCTGGCGGCTGGTCCGTGAGATGTCCGCGGACGCCGTCATGGCGACCGATGAACGCCTGCCGTGGCCCAAAACGGCGGCTATGGGGTTGCAGCACGTCGTGGCCATGTTCGGTTCCACCGTGCTGGCCCCGCTGCTGATGGGCTTCGATCCCAACGTCGCCATCCTGATGTCCGGCGTAGGCTCGCTGATTTTCTTCGTCTTCGTGGGCGGACGCGTGCCCAGCTACCTGGGGTCCAGTTTCGCCTTCATCGGCGGCGTGATCGCCGTAACCGGCTATGCGGGGACCGGCCCGAACCCGAACATCGGTGTCGCGCTGGGCGGCATCGTGCTGTGCGGCCTGGCTTACGCCATCGTCGGCATCCTGGTATGGGTGGCGGGCGCCCGGTCCGGCGGCGGCGCGCCGTGGATCGAGGCGCTGATGCCGCCGGTGGTAACCGGTGCCGTGGTCGCCGTGATCGGCCTCAACCTGGCGCCGGTCGCCGCGCGGGGTGCGATGGGCGGCTCCGGTTTCGACGCCGCGATGGCCCTGGTGACCGTGCTGTGCGTGGGAGGTATCGCCGTGCGGTCGCGCGGCATGCTGCAGCGGCTGCTGATCCTGGCAGGCCTGGTGCTGGCCTGCGTGATCTACGCGGTGTGCGCCAATGGATTCGGCCTGGGCAAGCCCATGGACTTTTCCGGCGTGGCCCAGGCGGCGTGGCTGGGCGCCCCGCATTTCGCCAAGCCGGTCTTCCAGGCCTCGGCCATGGGCCTGCTGGTGCCGGTCGCCATCATCCTGGTCGCGGAGAACCTCGGCCACATCAAGGCGGTGAGCGCCATGACCGGCCAGGACCTGGACCGCTATCTGGGGCGGGCGTTCGTCGGCGATGGGGTTGCCACCATGGTGTCCGGGGCCGTCGGGGGCACCGGCGTGACGACCTACGCGGAAAATATCGGCGTCATGGCCGTCACTCGTATCTACTCGACCGTGGTGTTCGCCGTCGCGGCGGTGATCGCCATCCTGCTCGGCTTCTCCCCGAAGTTCGGCGCCCTCATTCAAACCATCCCGGGGCCCGTGCTGGGCGGCATGTCGGTCGTGGTTTTCGGGCTGATCGCGGTCGCCGGTGCCCGCATCTGGGTAGTCAATGGCGTCGACTTCACCGACAACCGCAACCTTATCGTGGCGGCCGTCACGCTGATCCTCGGCGCTGGGGACTTCACGGTACGGCTGGGTGGCTTCGCCCTGGGCGGGATCGGCACCGCCACCTTTGGCGCCATCATTCTTTACGCGTTGCTGCGCCCTCGCCGGCGCAATTGACAGGCGGCAGCGCGGTCGGGCTGGGAGGAACGCCGCCGGCTTTTGGCACGCCGGGGCGTTCCGTGCCCAACTTGCAATTCAGTCCGACTTTCCCCACAATGTCATCTGATCGCCCCGGTTCTACCCGAGCCGGGGTTTTGTTTTGGTCGAAGCTTGCCGTGGCCGGCCGTAGCCGGCAGGGAAGAGCAGCGCGGGCGAGGAGCAATCGGGTCGACCGTCCTCCGGTACGAGGATGCGAGGGAATACCCCGGGTCGAGCCCCCTTCCGCGGCACGCGGTTTTCCGTCCCGTTTCATGCATCGCGGCCAGGTGCCGCCGCGCTTCGGCTGTTATCGAAACGCTCCCATGCCGGGGCGTTTTCCACTTTTAGTAGAGATGCGATATGTCAGCCATTCCGTTGACGGTGCACGGGGCCGAGCGCCTTCGGCAAGAACTGCACCAACTCAAGACTGTTGAGCGTCCTGCCGTGATCAACGCCATCGCGGAAGCGCGTGCTCAGGGCGATTTGTCCGAAAACGCCGAATACGATGCCGCGCGCGAGCGCCAGGGCTTCATCGAGGCGCGCATCAGCGAGCTGGAAGCGACGCTGTCCAACGCCCATGTGATCAATCCGCTGGAACTGGATGCCGATGGCCGTGCCGTCTTCGGGGCGACCGTGGAAATCGAGGACCTGGATTCGGGCGACCGCGTGGTCTACCAGATCGTCGGCGACGTGGAAGCAGACATCCGTGCGAACCGGATTTCGGTGTCCAGTCCCGTTGCGCGGGCCCTGATCGGCAAAACCGAAGGGGACGTCGTCCAGGTGCAGGCGCCTTCCGGCCTGCGCGAATACGAAGTCATCAGCGTCCGCTACCTGTAGGGCGCCGGGTGCCTGGGATGTTCCTGCCGCGCGCCCCAGGGCGCGCACGGCGTCCCGGCAACGGGCGGCGTCAGCGCTTGGTTGTCTTGCGCGCCGGGCGCTGCTGCGCTGTGCGGGCGCCAGCGCGCAGGCTGAGCGCGCTACCGGAGCGGCGCGGAATACCATGCGCCGGCGCGGCGGCCTTGCGCGTGGCCGGCCGAGCCGGCTTGCCGGATTTGTTCAGGGGCACGCGTGCCGGGCGGCTTTCGATCGGCGAGTCTTCCGTCTTGCGTGGCGCGCGAGCCGGCTTGCGCGGGGCCTTGCCTTCGGCGGCCAGTTTTTTGGGAATATAGGGGTCGGATGCCTTGCGCTTCGGCGGCTTGGCGTCCGTGGCCGGTGCCAGCAGGGAAGGCATTCCGGGCTGCGGCCGGTACAGGATCAGTATCTTGCCGAGGTGATGCACCGGGGCGCAGGACAACGTGTCGCAGATCGATGCAAGCAGCTGCTCCCGGGTTTCGCGGTCTTCCCCGCCGGCGCGGACCTTGATCAGCCCATGCGAGGTCAGGTTGGCGTCGATTTCCTTCAGGACCGCGTCCGACAAGCCTTTATCGCCAATCAGGACGACGGGACGCAAGGCGTGGGCGGCGGACCGCAGCGTACTGCGATCGCGGGATGTGATTTCTAATATAGGCATGGCGGAATTGTACGGGAATGGCCAAGAATAAATTTTCCAAGGACTGGTTGCACCAGCACATCAACGACCCTTATGTGAAGATGGCGCAGCAAAAGGGATACCGTGCCCGTGCCGCCTTCAAGCTGATCGAAATCCTCGATACGGAAAAGCTGATGCGGCGCGGGGACGTGGTCGTGGACCTGGGTTCCGCGCCCGGCAGCTGGTCCCAGGTCGCCCGCGAACGCCTCGCCGGCCCGGGGGGCGTGGTGAATGGCCGCATCATCGCGCTGGATATCCTTCCCATGGAGCCCGTGGCCGGCGTCGAATTCATCCAGGGCGACTTCCGCGAAGATTCGGTGCTGCAGGAACTGGAAAAGACGCTGGAAGGGCAGGTGGTGGACCTTGTAATTTCCGATATGGCCCCCAACCTGTCGGGAGTCGGGGTGGCCGACGCTGCACGTATCCAGCACGTTTGCGATCTTGCGCTGGAATTTTCCCTGGCGCACTTGAAACCGGATGGTGCCCTGATCGTGAAGGCTTTCCATGGCAGCGGTTTTTCCCAGATCGTGCAGTCGTTCAAGCAACATTTCAAGCGGGTGGTCGAGCGCAAGCCCAAGGCGTCTCGCTCGAATTCTTCCGAAACTTTTCTCGTGGCAAGGACCCTTAAACAGCATGGCTGACGTTCCGCGGGGAACGTTCCACGCAATCGCCCTCAAACGGGTAGAATGGCTATTGACATGTTCGTGGTTGTGTCCTATGGCAGACGCTGCCCCAATCACCGGTCGGAATCGATAGCAGGAGATCGACCTTGAATAATTCATTTTCTAAAGTTGCGGTGTGGATGGTGATCGCCCTGGTGCTGTTCACCGTCTTCAAGCAATTCGACGGGCGCACCCAATCGCAGGACGGCGTGAGCTATACCCAGTTCATGGACGACGCCAAGGCGGGTCGCATCCGCAAGGTCGACGTACAAGGCGACGTACTCTACGTCACGCCTGACGCCGGGCGGCCGTATACCCTGACTTCCCCGGGCGATCTCTGGATGGTCTCGGATCTCCTGAAATACGGGGTGCAGGTTTCCGGCAAGGCGCGTGAAGAGCAGTCGCTGCTCATGAATATCTTCGTCTCATGGTTCCCCATGCTGCTGCTGATCGGTGTGTGGATATTCTTCATGAGGCAGATGCAGGGCGGCGGACGGGGCGGAGCCTTCAGCTTCGGCAAGTCCCGCGCGCGCATGCTCGACGAAAATACCAACCAGGTCACGTTCGCCGATGTCGCCGGCTGCGATGAAGCGAAGGAAGACGTTCAGGAACTGGTCGATTTCCTGCGCGATCCCAGCAAATTCCAGAAGCTGGGCGGGCGCATTCCGCGGGGCGTGCTGATGGTGGGCTCGCCTGGTACCGGCAAGACGCTGCTGGCCAAGGCCATCGCGGGCGAAGCCAAGGTTCCGTTCTTCAGTATCTCCGGTTCGGACTTCGTCGAAATGTTCGTTGGCGTGGGCGCGGCCCGCGTGCGCGACATGTTCGAGAACGCCAAGAAGCACGCGCCCTGCATTATCTTCATCGATGAAATCGATGCGGTCGGCCGCCAGCGTGGCGCCGGCCTGGGCGGCGGCAACGACGAGCGCGAGCAGACGCTGAACCAGATGCTGGTCGAAATGGACGGCTTCGAGTCGGGCCAGGGCGTCATCGTCATCGCCGCGACCAACCGTCCGGACGTGCTGGACCCGGCGCTGCTGCGCCCGGGCCGCTTCGACCGCCAGGTTGTGGTGCCGCTGCCGGACATCCGCGGCCGCGATCAGATCCTCAAGGTACACATGCGCAAGGTGCCGCTGTCGCCCAATGTCGACGCATCGGTGCTGGCGCGCGGTACGCCCGGGTTTTCGGGTGCGGACCTGGCCAACCTGGTCAATGAAGCCGCCCTGTTTGCCGCGCGCCGCAGCGGCCGTACGGTAGACATGTCCGACTTCGAAAAGGCCAAGGACAAGATCATCATGGGCGCGGAGCGCCGCTCCATCGTCATGCCGGAAGAAGAGCGCAAGAACACGGCATATCACGAATCCGGCCATGCCATCGTGGCCCACATGCTGCCCAAGACTGACCCGGTCCACAAGGTCACCATCATCCCGCGCGGCCGTGCCCTGGGCGTGACCATGCAGTTGCCGGAGAGCGACCGCTACAGCATGGACAAGCAGCGTCTGCTCAGCACCATCGCGGTGTTGTTCGGGGGGCGCATCGCCGAAGAGCTCTTCATGAACCAGATGACGACTGGCGCATCGAACGATTTCGAGCGCGCCACCGCCATTGCCCGTGACATCGTCACCCGCTATGGGATGACCGACGAACTGGGCCCCATGGTCTATGCCGAGAACGAAGGCGAGGTCTTCCTGGGTCGCAGCGTCACCAAGACGACGCATGTGTCCGAGGCCACGATGCAGAAGGTCGACGCGTCGATCCGCCGCATCATCGATGAACAGTACGCGGTGGCCCGCAAGATCCTGGAAGAGAATCGCGATAAAGTCGAGGCCATGACGGCTGCGCTGCTGGAGTGGGAAACCATCGATTCCGAGCAGATCGACGACATCATGGCCGGTCGGCCTCCGCGGCCGCCGAAGACGCCGCAAGGGCCTTCGGACGCCCAGGACACGCCGCCCAGCGGCCTGGCCCCGGGCGGCAGCAGCACCGCCCCGGCGGTCTGAGGACTGCTCAACCCGTATCCGCGATGGCGAATACTTTTCTTTGCGGGCGCTACGAGTTCGATCTCGAGCGCCCGCTGGTCATGGGCATAGTCAATGTCACGCCCGATTCCTTTTCGGATGGCGGCGAGCATGATGACCCGGATGCTGCTATCGCGCATGCGCGCCAATTGGTGGCCGAGGGCGCGCAGATCCTCGATATCGGCGGCGAATCCACCCGGCCCGGCGCGCCGCCCGTCCCTGAAGAACAGGAATTGGCGCGCGTCCTGCCGCTGGTGGAAGCGCTGCGCGATTGCGGTGTGCCGCTTTCCATCGATACCTTCAAGCCCGGTGTGATGCGAGCCGTGCTGGATGCCGGCGCGGACATGATCAACGACATCTATGGGTTCAGGCAGCCCGGCGCCATCGAGGCCGTGGCTGGCGCCCGCTGCGGGCTGTGCGTCATGCATATGAAGGGTGAGCCGCGTACCATGCAGGCCACCCCGCCCGAGTACAACGACCTGCTTGGCGAAATCGGCCTGTTCCTCGGCTCCCGTGCGCAGAAGCTGCGCGCCGCCTGGATCGATCCGCGCCGCATCGTGCTGGACCCCGGTTTCGGCTTCGGCAAGACGGCGGACCAGAATTACCAATTGCTCAGGCGCCTGGGCAGCCTGCGCGTATCCAGTTACCCGTTGCTGATCGGTGTGTCGCGCAAATCGATGATCGGTCACGCGACCGGCCGCGATGTGCATGGACGCCTCGCGGGCAGCCTGGCTGCGGCGCTGGCCGGCGTCGCGCGGGGCGCGGCGATCGTGCGGGTGCACGACGTCGCCGCAACCGTGGATGCCCTGAAAGTATGGCAGGCTGTCGAACAAGGCGGGACTGCCGCCGATGGCCCGGATCAGAAACCGATACGTATGAGTACACGAAACGTATGAGCGCACGTAAATATTTCGGCACCGACGGGGTGCGTGGCGAGGTCGGCGGCCCGGTGATCAATCCGGAGTTCGCCTTGCGGCTCGGCTATGCCGCGGGCAGGGTTTTCGCACGCGAAACCCGCGGGGGCGCCCGGCCCAAGGTCGTCATCGGCAAGGACACCCGCATCTCCGGCTATATGCTGGAATCGGCGCTGGAAGCCGGGTTTGCCGCGGCCGGCATCGACGTACTGCTGCTGGGGCCGGTGCCGACGCCCGCCGTCGCTTACCTGACCCGCGTGCTGCGGCAAACGGCCGGCATCGTCATCAGCGCCTCGCACAATCCGTATCAGGACAACGGCATCAAGTTCTTCTCGGGCCGGGGCATGAAGCTGCCCGACGAGACCGAGGCGGCGATCGAGGCGGCACTGGACGAGCCCCTCGGTTGTGTCGGCTCGGAAGCCCTGGGCCGCGCGCGCCGTGTCGACGATGCGGCGGGCCGCTACATCGAGTTCTGCAAAAGTACCTTCCCCAACGACCTCGACCTGAACGGGCTGAGCCTGGTCGTGGACGCGGCGCATGGCGCGGCGTACCACATCGCGCCCCACGTTTTCCGCGAGCTCGGCGCGGATGTGCACGCGGTGGGCGTCCAGCCCGACGGCTTCAATATCAACAAGGGCGTGGGCGCGCTGTATCCGGAGGCCCTGGCCGCCGAAGTGCGCGCGCGTGGTGCCCACCTGGGGATCGCGCTGGACGGCGATGCGGACCGCCTGCAGATGGTGGACGGCAACGGCCGCATCTATAACGGCGATGAATTGCTTTACGCCATCGTGCGGGAACGCATGCAGCGCGGAACGGTGGCGGGCGTGGTGGGCACGCTCATGACCAATTACGGTTTCGAGCGGCGCATGGAGCAACTGGGCGTGGGCTTTCACCGCGCCGACGTGGGCGATCGATATGTCATGGAGCAGATGCAGGCGCGCGGCTGGCTCTATGGCGGGGAAAGCTCGGGCCACCTGATCTGCCTGGATTGCCATACGACGGGCGACGGTCTGATCGCGGCCCTCCAGGTGCTTACGGCGCTGCGTCGCAATGGCTCCTCGCTGGCCGACTGGACCACGGATCTGCGCATGTACCCGCAGCAGATGATCAACGTGCCTTTGTCTCCGGGCCAGGATTGGCAGAGCCATCCCGGCCTGCTCACCGCGCGACGCAAGGTCGAGGCCGAGCTCGCCGGCCGTGGGCGCCTCCTGATACGCGCCTCCGGAACCGAACCCAAATTGCGCCTCATGGTCGAAGCGGAAGAATCCGCCCTGGCCATGGCTTGCGCGCAGGATCTCGCGGCGAGTTTATCGGCAGGCTGAGTTGTCACATTTCTCCCGTCAAAAAGCGCAATTCCTGTACGGGTAGGGGCGCCCTGTGGTTCACAGTCACGTAACATGTCGGTCAAATACCTGACATAGACGACGCCCACACTACTCGGACATCTAGGAGTTGGCCGAATGCTCGAATTAGTCCGCATCGATCCAGACCGTACCGCCGCCACGCCCGACACGTGGAAGGATCCTGCCGCCGGAGGCCTTGCCGTTGGGCTGGCGTGTACCGCCGAAGAGATCGAGGAAATCCAGCGGTTGCGCTTTCGCGTTTTTACCGAAGACATGGGCGCGGTGTTCCCGGACTCGCAGGACGGCATTGACCAGGACCGCTTCGACGACTGGTGCGAGCACGTCATGGTGCGGGAGCTGAATACCGGCCGCGTCGTCGGTACCTACCGCCTGCTGACGCCGGAGAGCGCACGGGCGGTGGGTGGCTACTATTCGGAATCCGAGTTCGACCTGTCCGGCCTGGGCGCCTTGCGCGACAAGGTAGTGGAAGCGGGGCGTTCCTGCACGCATCCCGCCTACCGCAATGGCGCCGTCATCATGCTGCTGTGGTCCGGCGTGGCCGAGGTCATGCGGCGCGGCGGCTACGATTACCTGCTGGGCTGCGCCAGCGTCAGCCTGCGCGACGATGGCGCGACGGCCGCCGAAGTCTGGCGCGCGGTGTCGGCATGCATGAACGATGCGGCCTTGCCGCGCGTGAAGCCGCTGCATCGTTATCCCCTGGAAAAGCTCCAAAGCACGACGCTGCCGGCGCGCGTGCCGCCGCTCATCAAGGGATACCTGAAACTGGGCGCGAAGGTATGTGGCGAGCCCGCCTGGGATCCCGACTTCAATGCCGCGGACTTCCCTGTGCTGCTGGACATGAAACAGATGGACGAGCGCTATCGCCGGCATTTCGGCTTGCCGCCCGTAGGCGAGGCCGAGCAGGCGCCGCGGCGTCCCGTTCGCAAAGCCGCTTGATAGGCAGCGCGCTGCGCGACGCCGCGCTGCGGCGGCTATCCTAGAATTCCAGCAGTTCGAAGGAAAAACCCACTTTGCGCCATTCCGATTCTTCGGCGCGCAGGGTGAAGTCGCTCAAAGGGTGCGTAGTCAGCCAGTCCTGGCGCACCCGCACCACGATGGAATCGCCTCGTACGGAGACGGTCAACGGCAACGCCGGCAGGTCTTCACGCCGGCGGAACAACAGGACCGCGAGCCGCAGGCACAGAATGGCCAGCCATTCCTGGCGGCTCCGCACCAGCGGTTCGAGCTTGCCCAGCTTGCCGTGGTGGCCCAAGGCGAGCAGGGCGAGCAGGCGCTGGTCATCGCGAGAGAAACCCGGCATGTCTGCGTTGCCCAGCACGTAGGCCGAATGCTTGTGGTAGTCGTTATGGGCGATGGACAGGCCGATTTCGTGCAGGTCGGCCGCCCATCCCAACGCGTGTGCGAGTTCGCCGCGTTCGGCGCCCTCGATGTCCAATTCCTGGAACAGCGCCAAGGCGGCACGCCGTACGCGCCCGGCCTGGTTGGCATCGATGTGATAGCGCTTCATGAACTGCCGCACCGACTCGTCCCGCTTGTCATGCTCGTCGTCCCGGCCCAGCAGGTCGTACAGCACCCCCAGGCGCAGGGCCCCGTCGCCGGTATGCATCACATCGATGTTCAGTTCGTCGAACAGGGCGCTCATGATCGCCAGTCCGCCGGGCAGCACGTCGGCGCGTTCCACCTTGATGCCGGGCAATTCGGAAGGGATCACGCGGCCCGAGCGGATGATGCGGTCCTTCAGCTTGGCCAGCCCCGCGCGGGTGATGCCCCGGTCGGAGAAGCCGCACTCGGTCAGGATGGCGTACAGCGCCTTGGCGGTGCCGGAGGAACCATAGGCTTCCTTCCATCCCATCTTGCGGTACTGCTTGGCGATGACTTCGGCCTCGCGGCGAGCCGCCAGTTCGGCCAGCTTCATCTGGTAGGCGTCGACCACGCCGTCGCCGAAAAACTGGCGGCTGTAGCTGACGCAGCCCATGTAAAGCGACGACATCAGGCCTGGCTCGTAGCCCTTGCCGATGATGACTTCGGTGGAGCCGCCGCCGATGTCGATGATCAGCCGCTTGTTGGGCGAGGGCGGCAGGGTGTGGACCACGCCCGAGAAAATCAGCCGTGCTTCTTCGCGTCCGGCGATGACCTCGATGGGAAATCCCAGCGCCGACTCCGCGCGCGGCAGGAATTCGGCCGTGTTGCGTGCCACGCGGAACGTGTTCGTGGCAACGGCGCGCACACGACTGGCGTGGAAGCTGCGCAGGCGTTCCCCGAAGCGCTCCAGCACTTCGATGGCACGTTCGACCGCATCCGGGGAAAGGCGCTTGTCGGCGTCCAGGCCGGCCGCCAGGCGCACGGTTTCCTTCAGGCGGTCTATCTGGTAGATCTGCGCCGTGCCTTCCTGTTGCACCACCCTCCCTATGGAGAGGCGGAAACTGTTGGAACCAAGGTCGACGGCGGCCAGTAGATGATCCATGCGGCAGGGCGGCAAAAAGCGGGAGTCGCGCCATTATAGAGAGCCGCGTCCATTCGTACGGTCGCATTGGGCCGCTTTTGAGCGTACGCTTACAGATTCGTCATGGAACGGTCATGAAACTGAAGTAAAACGATCCGCTGCCTGACACGAGACGGAATTTCGAATGACATCCACGACGGCTTTGGAGCCTTTATTCCTGAACCGGGAACTGTCGCTACTCAAATTCAACGAGCGCGTCCTGGCCATGGCGGAGAATCCCGGGACGCCCCTGCTGGAGCGCCTGCGCTACGTCTGTATCGTCAGTTCAAACCTGGACGAGTTCTTCGAAATCCGCATTTCCAGCCTGAAGGAGCAGCAGCGCCAGACGCCCAATGTGGTGGGCTGCGACGGATTGACCCCGGGCGAAGCCTATGTGCATGTCCAGGATGCCGTGCACGCGTTGGTGGCGCGCCAGTATGACCTGCTGAATGAAGAGATACTGCCGCGCCTGAACGAACAGGGCATCGTGCTGCATCACGCTTCGGAATGGGACGAGGCCCAGCAGCACTGGGCGCGCGAGGCCTTTCATCGCGACGTGATGCCGCTGCTGACCCCGATCGGGCTCGATCCGGCCCATCCCTTTCCGCGGGTCTACAACAAAAGCCTGAACTTCATTGTTTCCTTGCGCGGCGTCGACGCCTTCGGCCGCAAGGCGTCGATCGCCATCGTGCAGGCGCCGCGGGCGCTGCCGCGCCTGATACGCATGCCGCAGGAGGTCTCGGGCCATCCGGACGGCTATGTGCTGCTGACCTCCCTCATGCGCGCCTTCGTCGGCGAATTGTTTCCCGGGCTGGAAATGCAAGGCTGCTACCAGTGGCGGGTGACGCGCAACAGCGATCTGTTCGTCGACGAAGAAGAAGTCACCAACCTGCGGCAGGCGTTGCAGGGAGAACTGTCGCAGCGCAACTTCGGCGCCGCCGTGCGTCTGGAGATCGACAAACTGACACCGCCCGACCTGGAGGCCTTCCTGCAGCGCGAGTTTTCGCTGTCGCCCAGCGACACGTATCGCGTCAACGGGCCGGTCAACCTGTCCCGCCTGATGCAGCTCTGCAATGTGGGTGACCGACCGAACCTGTTATTCCCCGAGTACCGCGGGGCGCTGCCGGCGCCGTTCAACCAGCCGGCGGTCAATCCAGGCGCCATGTTCGCCGCCATCGCGGCGGGCGACCGCCTGTTGCACCACCCTTACCAGTCCTTCCAGCCCGTCATCGATTTCCTGACCGCCGCTGCGCTGGACCCCGACGTGATGGCGATCAAGCAGACCATCTACCGTACCGGCGAGGACTCCGAGCTGATGCAGATCCTGCTGGCGGCGGCGCGGGCCGGCAAGGAAGTGACCGTGGTCGTGGAACTGATGGCGCGCTTCGATGAGCAGACCAATATCAACTGGGCGGCGCGCCTGGAGGAAGTGGGCGCTCACGTGGTCTACGGCGTGGTGGGCCACAAGACGCACGCCAAGATGGCGGTGGTCCTGCGCCGCGAGCGCGGCCGCCTGCGTCGCTACGCGCACCTGGGCACGGGCAACTATCACCCGCGTACCGCGCGGCTTTATACCGATTTCGGCCTGCTGACGGCGGACCCCGACATTTGCGAGGACATGGACAAGGTTTTCGCGCAATTGACCGGCCTGGGCGCGCGCCGCTCGCTGAAGGCACTCCTGCAATCTCCGTTCACCCTGCACGAAAGCATGGTCGCCCTGATCCGCGCCGAAGCACAGGCGGCGCGCGAGGGGCGCAAGGCCCGGATCATGGCCAAGATGAACTCCCTGCTGGAAAACGCCGTGATCGAGGAGCTTTACGAGGCCAGCCAGGCCGGCGTGAAGATCGACCTGATCGTGCGTGGCGTATGCGCCTTGCGCAGCGGCGTCCGTGGCTTGTCCGAGAACATCCGCGTCCGCTCCATCGTTGGGCGTTTCCTGGAGCATTCACGGGTTTTCTACTTCCATGCGGACGGCAAGGAGACGGTCTACCTGTCGTCGGCCGACTGGATGGAGCGCAATTTCTTCCGTCGGGTGGAGATCGCCTTCCCGGTGAATGACAAGGCCCTGAAGAAGCGGGTCGTGGACGAAGCGTTCACCTGCGCGCTGCGGGACAACGAACTGGCTTGGCAGCAGCAGCCCGACGGCGACTACACCCGGGTGCGCAACCGGGCGGCCCGTTTCAGCCTGCACGAGCACCTCATGCACAAGCTGGGCGGCGCGTCGGCCTGACGGGGCTTCCGTCCCTCTCTCAGCGGTATATGACTGTCACTATCCTGTCATCTTGCGCTCTTAACATGCGCTCCATGACAAGAAAGACGGGCCTTGCCCGCGGTCATTCATCCACAGACGAGAAGGAAATCACGATGCGTGTCTTCAAGCAGATCTCCCTGGGCCTGGCCCTGAGTGCTGCCGCAATCGCCGTGCAGGCGGCCAATATCACCGGCGCCGGCGCTTCGTTCCCGTACCCGGTCTACGCCCGGTGGGCGTCCGACTACAAGGCCGCGACCAACAACACGGTCAACTACCAGTCGATCGGCTCGGGTGGCGGCCAGCAGCAGATCATCGCCAAGACGGTCGATTTCGGCGCCTCGGATGACCCGATGAAGGGTGAGGACCTGGAAAAGAACGGTCTGCTGCAATTCCCCGCCGTCATCGGCGGCACCGTGCCGGTCGTCAACATCAACGGCGTGACCCCCGGCCAATTGAAGCTGTCGGGCCCCGTGCTGGCCGACATCTTCATGGGCAAGATCAAGAAGTGGGACGATGCCGCCATTCAGGCGATGAACCCCGACGTCAAGCTGCCTTCCGCCGACATCATCGTGGTGCACCGTTCGGACGGCTCTGGCACGACCTTCGGCTGGACCAACTACCTGTCCAAGGTTTCCGCTGACTGGAAGGCGAAGGTCGGCGAAGGCAAGGCGGTCAAGTGGCCCACCGGGCAGGGCGGCAAGGGCAACGAAGGCGTCGCCGCCTACGTCGGCCAATTGAAGAACTCCATCGGCTACGTCGAATACGCCTACGCCAAGCAGAACAAGCTTTCCTGGACCCAGCTGCAGAATGCCGCCGGGAAATTCGTCCAGCCCGAGCAGACGGCCTTCGCCGCCGCTGCCGCCAACGCGGACTGGAAGAGCGCCCCGGGCATGGGTGTGGTGCTGACCAACGAGCCGGGCGACGCGTCCTGGCCCGTGACTTCGGCGACCTTCATCCTGGTGCACAAGGTGCAGGACAAGCCGGGCCAGGGCAAGGCCGTGCTGGAGTTCTTCGACTGGGCCTTCAAGAACGGCGCCAAGTCGGCCGAAGCGCTGGACTACGTGCCGCTGCCCGAGGCAGTCACCACGCAGATCCGTGCTTCGTGGCAGGTGATCAAGTCGGCCGACGGTAAGGCGGTCTGGCAATAACGTCACCCTCGCCGGGCCCGGGCGCCATCCGCCCGGGCCCGACTCTTCTGCAAGGAAAGCCCATCCATGAGCGCGGTAATGGATAATAATGTGCCGGTTTCATCCCACGCGGCGGGCTCCGCCGCCCACGGCACACCTTCCCCAATGAAGCAAAATCAAAACGCGCTGATGGATGCGCTGTTCAGAAACCTTACCCGTCTGTTCGCCTTCCTGGTTTTCAGCCTGCTGGCGGCGATCCTGGTTTCGCTCATTTATGGCAGCCGGGAATCCCTCGCGGAATATGGCCTGTCGTTCCTGTGGCTCAACGACTGGGATCCGGTCAAGCAGAGCTTCGGTGCCGTGGTGCCGATCTACGGCACATTGGCCACCTCGATCATCGCCCTGATCATCGCGGTACCGGTCTCCTTCGGCATCGCCATCTTCCTGACTGAACTTTCCCCGACCTGGCTGCGCCGGCCCTTGGGCACGGCCATCGAGATGCTCGCGGCGATTCCGTCCATCATTTACGGCATGTGGGGTCTTTTTGTCTTTGTCCCCGTATTCCAGCAATACGTGCAGCCCACGCTGATCGATGTGCTCGGCAACGTTCCCTTCATTGGAGGCTGGTTTGCAGGGCCTCCGTTCGGCATCGGGATTTTCACCGCGGGCCTGATCCTGTCCATCATGATCGTTCCCTTCATCGCAGCGGTCATGCGGGACGTTTTCGAACTCGTGCCGCCGATGCTGAAGGAATCGGCCTACGGACTGGGCAGCACGACCTGGGAAGTGATGTGGCGCGTGGTGTTGCCGTTCACCAAGTCCGGCGTCATCGGCGGCATCATGCTGGGCCTGGGCCGCGCCCTGGGGGAAACGATGGCGGTGACCTTTGTCATCGGCAATTCCTTCAGCATGGGCGGCTCGCTGTTCTCTCCGGGCAACTCGATCGCCTCGGCCTTGGCCAATGAATTCAATGAAGCGGGCGGCATGCAGAAATCCGCTTTGCTGGAACTCGGCCTGGTGCTGTTCATCATCACTACCATCGTGCTCGCCCTTTCCAAGCTGTTGCTGGCTCGCCTGGCGCTGCAGGAAGGCAAGAAGAACTGAGCCACCGGAAAATCGTCATGGCCACATCCGTCCTTCATATGCAGAACGCGTCCTACCGGCGCCGGCGTGTCGTCAACAAGGTGATGTTGTCCTTGTCGATGGCCGCCCTGGTGTTCGGCTTGTTCTGGCTGTTCTGGATCATCGCCACACTGCTGCTCAAGGGCGCCGGCGCCCTGTCTTTCACGCTGTTCACGGAGATCACGCCGCCGCCCGGGCAGGCCGGCGGCCTGATCAACGCCATCATGGGCAGCTTGCTCATGGTCGGCGTGGGAACGCTGATCGGCACGCCGGTCGGCATCCTGGCCGGCACCTACCTGGCCGAATATGGCGGGCGGGGATGGCTGGCGCCGGCCACCCGGTTCCTGAACGATGTGCTGCTGTCGGCGCCGTCCATCATCATCGGCCTGTTCATCTATGCCGTGTATGTCGCGCAGGTGGGCCACTATTCGGGCTGGGCGGGGTCGATTGCCCTGGCCATCCTGGTGGTGCCGGTGGTGGTGCGCACCACCGACAACATGCTGATGCTGGTGCCCAATGGACTGCGGGAAGCCACGGCCGCGCTGGGCTGCCCGAAGTGGCGCATGATTACCATGGTCTGCTACCGCGCCGCGCGTTCCGGCATCATCACCGGTATCTTGCTGGCGATCGCCCGTATCTCCGGCGAGACCGCGCCGCTGCTGTTCACCGCGCTCTCCAACCAGTTCATGTCGTGGAACATGAATGCGCCCATGTCCAACCTGCCCGTGGTGATCTACCAGTATGCCGCGAGCCCGTTCAGGGAATGGAACGACCTGGCCTGGGCCGGGGCCACGCTGATCACCCTGGTCGTCCTGGGAATCAACATCGCGGCGCGCAACCTGTTCCGCAAAGCCTGACCCGCTGGTCATGATCCGCCGTCCGCGCCGCGCGGCGCGGCCTTAGGGAAACGATATGGAAAACACCGCAAAAGCCCTTTCCTCGAAGCTCGAGGTCAAGAACCTGAACTTCTACTACGGCAAGTTCCACGCCATCCGCGACGTGAACATGTCGATCCGGGAAAAGAAGGTCACGGCATTCATCGGGCCTTCGGGCTGCGGCAAGTCGACGCTGCTGCGTACCTTCAACCGCATGTTCGAGCTGTATCCGGGCCAGCGCGCCGAAGGCGAGATCCTGCTGGATGGCGAAAACCTGCTGACCACCAAGACCGACATCTCGCTGATCCGCGCGAAGGTCGGCATGGTGTTCCAGAAGCCCACGCCGTTCCCCATGAGCATCTACGACAACATTGCCTTTGGCGTGCGGTTGTTCGAGCGCCTGAGCAAGGGCGAGATGGACGAACGGGTGGAATGGGCTTTGACCAAGGCCGCGCTGTGGAATGAGGTCAAGGACAAGATCCACCAGAGCGGCAACAGCCTGTCGGGCGGGCAGCAACAACGGCTGTGCATCGCGCGCGGCGTCGCCATCAAGCCCGAGGTCCTGCTGCTCGATGAACCTTGTTCGGCGCTGGATCCGATTTCCACGGCCAAGATCGAAGAGCTGATCGCCGAGCTGAAGAACGAGTACACGGTCGTGATCGTGACGCACAACATGCAGCAGGCGGCGCGTTGCTCGGACTACACGGCCTACATGTACCTGGGCGAGCTGATGGAGTTTGGCGAAACGGACCAGATCTTCGTCAAACCGAAGCGCAAGGAAACCGAGGACTACATTACCGGCCGCTTCGGCTGATCGAGCCGAGCGGCCGGGCCGCTCAGCGCCTGGCCCGCAAGCGTGGCCAGGCCCATGTGCGGCTGCGGCGCGCGCTGACGTCCGTGCTTCTGCTGCGGTGGTGTCCACCGGGGCGGGTTTGGGAGCGGGTCGAAGGCACCGGCCTCAAGTTGCGTATCGGCCGTGGGTTCGTGTCGGTCTGGGACTAGTCCTCGCTATCGCGGTCCGCCGGTTCATCGCCCAGCATGCGGCGCGGATCCATGTACCAGACGAAGCTGATGCGCTTGTCCGTTGGGGACATGTTGTCCCAGTCGGCGAAGTCGGCCAGAAATTTCTTCTCCGCCTGCGCCGCGTCCAGATGGGGGTAGAAGCCCTCGCGAAACCGTTGGATGGTGTCTTCGTAAGCGCCCCCTTGCTTGAGCACTTCCATACTGGCGCGCACCACCTTGTCGAAGGTGCCGTCCTGGCGCCAGGCGTCGACGACGGCATCGTAAAGGGCGACGCGGCGTGTCGTCCCCGCCACGGAGTCCAGGCCGTCTCCTTCCGTCATGGTATCCCGGTAGGCCGCGACGATATCCTGATGCTTGCCCGCACGCTCCCACCGGTTCAGGGTTGCCTCCAACGTGCGCATGCCAAAGGTGTGCGGCTCGTCCGGTATCCCAGGCGCGTTGTCCGGGCCAATGGCCGCGCGCCGGGTGCGTTCCGTGGCTTCGGCTGCATGGCGCCGCCCGGCCACGATGCCATGTCCGACGGGACGTCCGAGCGGGGGTGTGATGTGACGTGCGTGTGCCGCGACGTGGCGTCGCACGGCGTATCCGGCGAACATGGCACACGCGGCGATATCCTGCGATGTCGTGCCTTTTGACGGCTGGGGCGCGCTGCCTGGCGTGGTGCTATCCAATAGTGCCAGCGTCCCATGACACACAGCCGGCCCGGCGGTGCGGCTCATCGAAATCGACATGTCCTCTCCTGTTGCGTGAAGCGCGCACGGATCGGTGCGCGCGCCCTTAGGTGTTGCCCCCCTTCGTGGAGTTCCTGGGGCGGAGGGTCGAAAGACCGGGCAGGCACCGGTGCGCGCATCGAATCCGCGGGATCGCCGCGTCACCGTTCCGCGGGAGGGAGGTGTGAAGGCATCGGCTCCGGAGCGGTGTGCCAATCCACGCATCGAATGCGCCGAGGCCACCCGCCGGCTATCGGGTCAGGCGCAGTCCGTATTCGAAGCGGTCGCCGGCATGCGTGCTGATGGTGATCTGGCACACCCGGCCGGCGCCGTCCTTGTAGTGGCGCCTGATCTCGAGCGCGGCATCGTCCGGCTCGCAGCCGAGGTGCTGGGCCATGCGCGCTTCGAGTTTGACGGCGCGCATGGACTGCGTGATGTCGACGATGACGACGCCGCATTTTTCCTGCATCAGGTCGCAGATCAGGCCTTTTTCCTGCCTCACGTAGCGGCGGATACGGCGGCCGATCGCGGCGTCGAGATAGACCTCCGTCCAGCAGATGGCGGGTCCTGCACCCGTCTCCGTCCGGAGCATCCTGACGTTCAGCCAACGCTGGCCCGGACGGCAGCCCAGGCGCGCGGCCAGGGCGTCGTCGGCAATGACTTCCTCGATGTGTTTGACATGCCGCTCGGTCTCGGCGGCATATTGCACCAGATCTTCGACTGTGGCGATCGACCGTGCATAGCGCGGTGTGGGGGCTGTCGCCTCCACACGCGTGCCCGAGCGCCGCTTGCGCGAGATCAGGCCGAGGCTTTCGACGATGTCCAGCGCCGCACGCACGGTGGCGCGGCTGACGCCGCGCTGCCCGGCCATTTCGACCTCGCTCGGCAATCTGTCGCCGACCGCCATCTGTCCCGCGGCGATCTCTTTCACGATCGTTTGCGCGAGTTCCGCGTAACGCGCTGCCATCCTGTTTTCCCGTGACGTCGTTGCCTGCCCGGCTTGCGACCCGAGGGTATGCGGGCCATGCGGAGCGTCGGTCGATCCGGTCGGGATTGTACTTGACAGCAGTGCACGCAAATCCGTATTCTTGGTACGTACCATTGAATGGTACGTACTATTCAAGTGGCGAAGCCAGTTCGTGGATGCGGAATGGGTACAGAGCCCGCCTGCGGTATGACGTCCGGTGTTCCCGTGCGGTATCCCGTGCTGTAGGGAGGCCTGTCCGGCGCGCTGATCGAGGGTAGACACACGACGATAACGGCGCCGGCCATGTTGCCCGCGCCATGGAGGAAGACATGATCAAGAAAGGCCTTTGCGTGGCCGCGCTCTGCCTGCTCGCCGGGACAGGCGCGCGGGCAGCGGACTATCCGTCCAAGCCCATCCGCCTCATCGTTCCATTTCCTGCCGGCCAGTCCGGCGACCTGATCGGCCGGGTCTTCGCCGAGCAGATCACCCGCCGCCTGGGACAGTCCGTGGTGGTGGAGAACCGCCCCGGCGCCGGGGGCACCCTGGGCACGGACGTGGCGGTTCGTTCGGCGCCGGACGGCTATACGCTGGTCCTGATCAGCAATGGCCCTTATGCCATCGCGCCGGCGATCTATCCCAAGCTTACCTATCATCCCCAGACCGACCTGGTTGGCGTCGCGCTGCTCGGAACCTCGCCGCAGGTCTTCGCCGCGAATCCCCAGGCAGGTTTCAGCGACATCAAGAGCTTCGTCGCCAAGGCGCGCGGGGGCCAACTGACCTTCGGGTCATCGGGCAACGGCTCGACCCAGCACCTGACGATGGAGTACTTCGAGAAGACGGCCGGCATCACGCTGATGCACGTCCCGTTCCGCGGCAGCGCCGACGCGCAGACCCAGGTTCTTGGCGGCCAGATTCCCATGCTGGTCGATTCAGTGCCGGCCTCGCTCGCGCAGATCAAGGCCGGCCGCATGAAGGCCATTGCCGTCACCTCGTTGCAGCGTTCCGAATTCCTGCCTGACGTACCCACCGTGGCAGAACAGGGCTATCCCGGGTTCGAAGCCATCGGCTGGTTCGGCCTGGCGGCTCCGGCCGGTACGCCGCAACCGGCCCTCGACATCTTGAACGGCGCGGTCCAGGCCGCGCTGACCGATCCCGCCGTGACGAGCAAGCTTGCCACCATGGCCGTTACCCCTGCCGGCAAGGAAACGCCGGCGCACTTCGGCAATTTCCTGCGCAGCGAGATCGCCAAATGGGGCAAGATCGTCAAAGAATCCGGCGCAACTATCGACTAGGCTGAACCCGCATCATGCGTATCACCGCCATCAAGGAAATCTCCGTCCCGCTCGCCGGCAATATCGCCAATGCCCTGGTGAATTTCTCGCAGCACACTGTTTCGCTTGTCGCCGTCGAGACCGACGTGGTGCGGAGCGGGCGCCGGGTCACAGGCTACGCCTTTGACTCGATCGGGCGCTTTGCGCAGGGTGGCATCCTGCGGGATCGTGTCATTCCGCGCGTACTGGAAACCAATCCCGCTGCGCTGCTATCAGAGGCGGGCGATACCTTCGCCCCAGCGAAGGTGGCTGCGGCTGCCATGCGTAACGAGAAACCGGGCGGCCATGGCGATCGCGCCTGCGCGGTGGCGGCGGTGGAACTGGCCATCTGGGATCTCAATGCCAAGCTGGCCGACGAGCCGGCGTATGCCACCATTGCACGGCATTTCGGTCGAACGGCAGTGCGTACGGACGTCGATGTCTATGCCGCCGGCGGGTACTACTACCCACCCGCCAGCGCGCACACGCTGTCCGCGGAACTGAGCGGCTATCGCGAGCTCGGGTTCGATGCGTACAAGATCAAGATCGGCGGCGCATCGCTGTCCGACGATCTGGCGCGCATCGAAGAGGCGCTGAAGATCGCGGGTGCCGGATCGCGGCTGTCGGTCGACGCCAACGGCCGGTTCGACCTGGATACGGCGCTGCGCTATGCACAGGCCATCGCCCCTTACGGCCTGCGCTGGTACGAGGAAGCCGGCGATCCGCTGGACTTCCGCCTGAATCGGGAGTTGGCCCAGGCCTATGGCGGGGCATTGGCGACCGGGGAGAACCTGTTCTCCCTGCGCGAGGTCGTCAACCTGCTCGACTATGGCGGACCGCGCATCGGCAAGGACATCTTCCAGATGGACGCGGGCCTGTGCTATGGCCTGACGGAATATGCCGCCATTGTGGATCTGCTCGAAGCGCGCGGGTACAGCCGCAAGCAGGCTTATCCGCACGGCGGCCATCTCATCAACCTGCATATCGCCGTCGGCCTGGAATTGGGCGGCTGCGAGGCCTATCCGGGCGTGTTCCAGCCCTTCGGCGGTTATCCGGCCGGTTGCGGACTGGCGCAGGGGCGGGTACGCCCCACTTCGGCGCCCGGCTTCGGCCTGGAGGAAAAGCTGGAACTGCAGCCCTGGATCGCCAGGCTGGCGGGTTGAACGGGGATCCCGTGCGTGGCCGGGCCGCGAAAGGTACGCAGGGCCGTAAGCCATCCCGGCCTCATGTACAATTCAGGCCCGTCCGAATAGCGGACGGTCGTCGGGGCGTAGCGCAGCCTGGTAGCGCATCTGCTTTGGGAGCAGAGGGTCGCGAGTTCGAATCCCGCCGCCCCGACCAAGAAAATCAAGGGCTTACAGAAATCGATCTGTAAGCCCTTTGTCTTTGGTGCTATGCAGCCTTATTCCAGGCCCGCAAGAGCGCGCATCATTGCCGGGACAGGTTCGCTTTCGCCGTCAGGCGCTGCGCCCGTGCGAGTTCGTCGCGATAGAAAGCATCGGCCTGGGCGAGATCCATGGGCGTCATCGGCCTATTGCCGGTGTCCACCGACCACTTCTGATAGGCGGCGCTGTTGACCACGCCTGCCACGGACTCTTGCAGTTTGCGCGCCACCGGCTCCGGGGTATTCCGGTGGACAAAAATCCCCGGCCACACCTGGTAATTGAAATCCTTGAGTACAGTGCTTTCACCAGTGCCGGGAACGTCCGGAAGACTGGGATTCCGAGAGACCGTCCCCATGGATACCGCCTTCAATCTACCCGCGCGAATCATATCCAGCACGGTGGATACGATGGGAAGAAACGCGTAGTCGACTTGTCCCCCGACGAGATCCTGGACGATGGGGGTGACGCCGCGATACTGTACGTCGAGCGTCTTGATGCCCGCCTGTAGCTGGAAATCCACTGAAGCAAGATGGGGTGTCGAGCCCACGCCCCAGTTGCCAAACGAGTACTCGGGCCCGCCTGGTGCCTTGATCATGGCGATGAGCTTGTCGATATTCTCGGGCGCATCCTTGCGGCCGGTCACCAGGACAAGGTCGGAGAAAATCAACGGATGCAATAGGCGCAGTTCGTTCGGGTCATACTTCGCCGACTTCAACACGGCAGGATTCATGACGGCGTCGTTGCCGGTCAGCGCGAGAAGCCGGTGGCCGTCCTGGGGTTGCTGCAGGTAGTACGCCGTGGCGATCGAGCCGCTCGCGCCGCCACGGTTCTCCACCACGACTGTCTGGCCCAGCAACTGCTGCAGGGGTGCGGAAAGCTGGCGCGCGGCGACGTCCGCGCCGCCTCCGGCGGGGTAGCCCACGGTCAGGAGGACCGATTGCGATGGAAATGAATCGGCCAGGGCCGCATGGGTCGCGGTACCCAGCGTGATGGCCAGAGAAGCTTGAACGATCCACCCCAGGGCGGATCTGAGAAAACTGCGGTCCATGATTGTCTCCGAATCTCTACGTGGTGCAGGTGCGGTTAAGGCGTCACCTGTCTACTTCTTTTGCATGTCGATCAAACACCCGGCCGGCGTCCGGGCTCGGGTGCTGCTGCCGTTGGCGTACCGGAGCCATCCTCTTTCACCATTTAGGCGCGATATCCATAAGCTGCGCAATGCCGCGGCCGAAGGAGAAGTTCTCGTTCGGTACGGGGATGAAGGCGATGAATACATCGTCCGGGGATACCCCTGCATCCTGTTCGAGCAATCGCGTAATCGCGGCCATCAACAGTTTCTTGTCCTCCGCGGGCCGATGCGCCCCGATGAGGACGGTCACGATCATCGCCTCGGCGCTGCGCTCCATTCCCATGAAGGTCGGGTCGATGAAAAGCTCATCGTCGCCATGTTCGGAGATCATGACGAACCGGTCGCCGGGCGGGATGTTAAGAGCTTGCACCAGGGACTGGTTCAGCGCATTGCCGATTGCAATCTTGCGTTCCCGGGTGAACTTCCCTTTAGGGATGTGTGCATTGAAAACAGGCATTCGATATTTCTCCTGCAAGGGTAAACAAAACCGCCCGCCGCTATCCGCGCGCCGGGGCGAGCGTCGGCGGCTGGGGGACCAGGTGCTCTTCGAACCATTCGATGGCGGCCTGCCGCGCACGGGGAAATGCCGCGTCATAAGGGTCGAAATGACCGCCAGGTACCAGAACAAGGCGCTTTGGCGGTAGCGCGTCTTCGTATGCCTGCAGCTCGAGATCCGTCATCGTCAGACGGTCGTCGGTTGCGACGATCATGAGCAGTGGGGTAGGGGAAACGCGCGCGGCCCAGATACCCGGCTCATACATACGTGCGGCGAAAGTCGAACGCAGCGTGACGGTGTTTTCCCATGCGCCGCCGGTGTCCTGTTGATAGAACGCGATCGAGTCCGGCGACCGATAGGCCGCCGGGACCAAGGGGTCGTCGCTGACGACGGCCTGGTAGCGAGGCGCGCCGCCTCGATGTTGTTCGCGCAAGTCGGCGGAGAGCGTCGCCAGGAAACCTGGCGCGACATCCGGGGAGACACGCCGGCGCCCCTGCTCGAAGCCGCTGATCGTGGGCACCTGTGACACGACGCAGCGGATCCGTCGGTCTGTCGCACCCAACACCAGTGCGTGGCCGCCGCTATAGCTGGTGCCCCATATGCCAATCCGCTGCGCGTCCACTTCCCGGCGGTTTTCGAGGAAAGAGACGGCACGGCTCCAGTCCTTGATCTGCATCCAAGGGTCAATATCGTGGCGCGGCTCACCATCGCTGGCTCCGAAACCGCGATGGTCGTGGATCATCACGACAAAGCCGGCTTCCGCGAAAGCAAGCGCGAAGCGCTCCAGCCCATGTTCCTTTACCGCCGCGTAGCCATGACACATCGAGATTGCCGGCCGCGGCCCGCCCACGTGATCCGGCACGAAAAGCCATCCGCGCAAGGTCGCGCCGGATTCGCCGGGGAACTCAATGTCGTGCCTAGTCGCCATGAATTTCTTCTTGATCCTAAATGAGCATATGCTCATAATAGGCGTACGGACGCCGGATGACAAGCGATTCGGACACAGGGGATGGACATGCATGCCGAGCAGGACAGCGGTGCTTTGCCCAACGATGACGACGCTCGCCTCGTCGCCGACGCGGTACCTACGGTAGTTTTGATCCACGGGTTTCTGGACAATGGCGCAACGTGGAGGCCGCTCATCGAGCAACTGGCCGCATATGGTGTGAAGTGTGTAGCGCCCGATCTTCGTGGGGCAGGCGCGCGGTCGGGGTCCGGCGGGCCCTATACCCTGTCGCAAGCTGTCGAGGATGTGCTGGACGTGCTTGGACAGGCCGATGGGCGGTTGGCGCTCGTCGGCCATAGCATGGGCGCCCAGATCGCCGAGCTGGCGGCCGCGCGCATGCCTGGAAGCGTGGATCGGCTCGTACTGATTACGCCCACGCCTCTAGAGGGAAATGTGCTCCCCGACAGCGTGCGGGATATGCTGCGCGAGTGCGGGGGTAACGCCGCCGCACAGCGGGAGATCCGGATGCAGTTCTCCGTCAAGAGGCCATCGGCGTTGTTGGAGCCCGATCCGGCTGGTTTGATGGGTGTGGAGGCGGTGCGTGGATACTACGACGCGTTTACCGCAGGCGATGGCGCAGGCGTGCGTCCTTGCGCGTATACCGGTCCGGTCCTTTTGATCGGTGCCGCGCAGGATCCCGTCATTCCAGCTGCCTTGGTACAGGCCATCCACGAGAAGCGGTTTCCAGACGCCCGGTTGACGTTTGTAGGCGAGAGCGGTCATTGGCCGCACGTAGAGCAACCCGCAGATCTGGGGCGCGTTCTGGTGGGCTTCCTCCGTCCCGGGGATATCTGATTTTGGCGTTTATGAGCAGGTGAGCGTATATTCTGGACACCCTTGGACGATACGGAGTGCGTGGGATGTCCGGAAGTGACGAAAGCTTGGTCAGCATCGATGGGCTGTGTAATTTCACCGCGCTGCGGCGGGCATCGCGCTATGTCACCGCGGTGTACGACCAAGCCCTTGCGCCAGCGAATCTGCGTATTACGCAGTTCTCGATCCTCTATCAGCTCGCCAAGCATGGCCCCATGACGATCGGCGACCTCGCAGACCGTATGGCGATGGACCGTACCACCTTGTCAACAAACGTGAAGCTGCTGCAACGGGATGGACTGGTAGGACTGGTGGCTGGAGAAGACCGCCGCGCGAAACTGGCGACGATTACCAAGCTGGGCCTGTCCCGTTACAAACAGGCGTTCCCGCTGTGGAACGAAGTCCAGTCCCGTTTTGAATGTGGATTCGGGAAGCAACGGGCCGAGCGCTTGCGCCGTGAGCTACGGCTGGTGCTGAGGAGCGGGTTCGACCCATGGGCGGAGAACACAGCTGGCATGCAACATTGCGCAGATCCAGGAAAGTAGCCATATGCGGGGGTTCCCCGCTTTTTTTGGTCCAAATATGAGTACTTGCTCATAATGCCGTGAGTCCACGCACTTACATCGAAGCTTCAGAGGAGATAACTGATGACCGATTCCGAGATCCTTGACGCCTGCCGGAAGGCCTTTACCGGCTTCGAGCGTAACGACAGGGCGGACCTTGTCGACGCGCTGGCGGACGACGTCGTATTCGAGTTCTCCGACTCGCTGCCGTATGGGGGCACGTATCGGGGCAAGAAGGAGTTCCTGGCTTTCTGGGCGCATGTCTACAAGGAATACGAATACTTCGACTACGACGCGCACGCGGTGCTGCGAGCGGAGGACTACATATTCGTGCCCGTAGTCGCGCGTGCCAGGACCAAGGCGGGATTTTCGATGCAGAACGAGCATTGCTTTCTGTTCCGCGTAAAGGACGGCCGTATCGTTTATGGTCGGATCTATGCGGACACCGCCCGGGGGCGGGACGTGCTGGAAGGGCGAGAGCCCCGCAGGTTCCCAAAACTGATTCTTGAATGAGTCATGGCTCGCGTCCCTGCAACCGTCTCGACCACCACAACTACTATTCCGTCATTGGCACGAATGGCGGCCGCAGGGGCGCCGGGTACGCCTCGAACGCAGTTGGTGCATGCCTGGCCGAACCGCCATGACGCGTTTGCGTCGGATGCTCGCGAGATCGCAAGCCCCATGATCGAATGGCGGAGCCGGCATTTCCTTCCTTGTCACTGAGCGCTGCTCCGGCGCGCTGTTCCGCCGTGGCGCCATTGCGGATGACGCAGCAATGGAGATGGAATGCACCTATCAAGCGAGATCGCGTAGCCCTTGCCTTGCTGAGCACTGGCTGGCCATTGGGGGCGATGGCCTCGGACTTTTCGCGTGACCTGGCGCCCCGGGGCCTCGTCGATCGGCCCATGTGAAATCCGCCGGGGTCCACGCCGCATGGTTTCCATGCAACCGCGAGCATGGCCGCGCGAATCAACCGATGGTCATTCCCGGCCAGGCATTCGTCGGCACCACCAGCGGTGCAATGGTGCTGTACCAGTACGCGGGGCAACTGTACATCGGTAGCGACAACGCCATTGATGAATACCGCGAGGTCGACATCATCCCGGAACGTCCTCCCGGCATGCCGGAATGAGCCCTTGCAGCCCCGCTATCGCGCTCGCATCGCATTCGCGCCCGCTTGAACCAGCTACGCTCGTGTCCTGATCGCCGCCCCCGGGGCCGCCCGTCCCGTTTCCGCACGCGTGCCCGCTTCTCCTATGTAAGGCGTTTTATCATCTGTATCCGTCTTTTGTACGAGTACGGGCGGACGATCCACCATGGGGCCGCGGCTCACGGTAAGCTCTCGCCTGGGCGCCAGAAGGGGTTGGCCTGGCTGGCGCGCAGGATTATCACCATTTCCGTTTTCATGCTGATCAGGAGGCAATAGATGAACCAGGAACAACTGACCAAGATGGCGCAAGGCCAGGGTTTTATCGCCGCGCTGGACCAGAGCGGCGGCAGTACCCCGAAGGCCTTGAAGCAGTACGGCATCGAGGAGTCGGCCTACAGCGGCGAAGCGCAGATGTTCGATCTGGTGCACGCGATGCGTACGCGCATCGTGACCAGCCCGGCCTTCGATGGCCGGCGCGTCCTGGGGGCGATTCTGTTCGAAATGACCATGGACCGGCAGTTCGACGGTATGGACGCCGCGACCTATCTATGGACGCGCAAGCAGGTGGTCCCTTTCCTGAAAGTGGACAAGGGCCTCGCCGCCGAGGCGGACGGCGTGCAGCTGATGAAACCCATTACGGGCCTGGACGAGTTGCTGAAGCGCGCGGTTGCCAAGGGCATTTTCGGCACCAAGATGCGTTCCGTGGTCAACGGCGCGAACGCCAAGGGCATCGACGCGGTGCTGGACCAGCAGTTCGAGGTGGGCCGGCAAATCTTCAACGCGGGTCTGGTTCCCATCCTCGAGCCGGAGGTGTCGATCAAGGCGCCGGATAAACAGCAGGCCGAAGAATTGTTGAAGCAGGGTTTCCTGAAGCGCCTGGATGCGCTGCCGGCGGACGTGCGGGTAATGCTGAAACTGACGCTGCCGACGGTCGATGGATACTTCAAGGAGCTGGTTGCGCACCCGCGCGTCGTGCGGGTGGTGGCCTTGTCGGGCGGCTACAGTCGCGACGATGCGAATGCGCGCCTGGCCCGCAACCCCGGTGTGATCGCCAGCTTCAGCCGTGCGCTCACGGAAGGATTGACGGCGCAACAGTCGGACGAGGAATTCAACGGCATGCTGGATCGCAGCATAGAAGGCATCTACCGGGCCTCCATCGCCTGACGCCCGAGCGCCCGGTGATGGTTGCATGCTCATTGCCGCGCCGCCGGTTTCCATGACGCCGCATGCAGCCATCGATGCCGTGACCTGGCCTTCCATCTGGCCAGGTCACGGCTTGACTGTTTGCTCGCGGTGTCCGCCGATGGGTGCCGAACCGTTCATCCCGACGGCGCGACACTGCTGAGTGCGCGGGCGCCGTCAATCCGGGCCACGACGCGATTCCTGCCGTTTCGCTTGGCGTCGTAGAGCAGGGCGTCCGTGCGACGGTAGAGGGCCTCCCAGCTGTCGGCGCCCTGTGTATCCGATACGCCGAAGCTGGCGGTGACAAACGCTCTTGCCCCGCCCAGCATGAATTCGCAGCCGGCGATCTCTTCCTTCAGCCTCGCCGCGAAGGCGCATGCCTCCTGCACTGCCGCCCCCGGCAGGAAGATGCCGAATTCCTCGCCTCCCAGGCGTCCGACGATATCGTTGGCGCGAGTCGTGCAGCGCAGTACGTTGGCGATGCCTCGCAGCACTTTGTCGCCGGCGGCGTGCCCATGGCGGTCGTTGATGGCCTTGAAGTGATCCACATCGCACAGCACCAACGCCCCGGGCGACCGTTGCGGCGCGCCACCGGCTGCGGTGCCGCGCCGCCCCGTCGCGGCTGCCATCGTCCGCAAGTGCGCCGTGACGCGTTCCTGGAAGGCGCGACGATTCAGCAACTCGGTCAGCCCGTCGGCATCGCGTTCCCGGCGCAGGTCCTCGATGATGTCCGCGACACAGGCCGCCAGCATGGTCAGCGCCAGGCCCGTGCCCAGCACCGCCAGTGAAAGCTGCAGGGTTTGCCAGAACACCGAATCGGCGAATGCGCGGGCGGTGGCCGGCGCGGTAAAGCCGATGGTCAGCAGCGTGCGCGGGAAGAACTGCAATGCGAATACGAGAAGGATCCAGAACAGGACCCGATCGACCAGCCGCCCGCGCCGCCATTGCCGCGCCCGCACTGCCGTGGCGAACAACACCAGGCCATAGCCGAAGTTCTGGATGTAGACGCGCGCCAGTACGTTGCGGTCCACATAGAAGTAGTAAGCGATAAGCATCACGAAGACCGCCAGCAGCGAAGCGAGCACCCAGCCGGGAACCGGCCGCTGTGCCCGCCGCAGCAGGCCCTGCGCGGTGAGCAGCACCGCCGCGCTGTAGAGAGTGCCGGAAACCACGGCGTTCGCGCCGGCGCCGGGTGGCAGGTACAGGATCTGGGACGCCGCACCGAAGGTGAAGAGCCAGCAGCCGGCGGCGAGGTCCAGCAGATAGCCCCGCTTGCGATCCATGAACCAGGTGGCCGCGAAGGCGATGCCGAAGATCAGGAGTATGCCGGGGCCGATCAGGGACAGCGTTACGCGGACGACGGCACCGTCCACCTTGTGCTCCCTTGCGGCGCGCCAGGCGAGGCAGCGGTGCAGCCGCGGCTGTGCCGGCTGACCCGATGCGCGCGTACGCGATCGTCCATCGTGTTCATAAGCGTGTCCTGCATCCCCTCATTCGCCAAGTATAGGGGAGGGCGAAGGCGGGCCGCCGGGACCGCCATTGGCGGGGCGGCTTATGTCCCGCGCGCGCAACCCCGGAAGTGCGCGCGGCGCACTGTGAACCGTTACCCGAGCAGGTTCGGATTGTCCTGCCAGACCCGATAGCACAGAACCGTCGCGAAGCTTACCCAGGCCAGGTACGGAATGAGCAGCGCGCCTGCCAATGGCCGCACGCGCCAGAAGGCAACGAGCGTGGCCAGTATCAGCACCCACAATACGCACACTTCGGCGAAAGCCCAGCCGCCAAGGTGCCAGGCGAAGAACAGCCAGCTCCATAGCGCATTGACCGCCAGCTGCACCAGGAAAAGGATCAGAAGGCCAAATCGCCTGCGCCAGCCGCCCTCACGCCATACCAGCCACGCCGCCACGCTCATCACGGCATACAACGTAGACCAGACCGGGCCAAAGACGCCCGCGGATGGCGCCCACGCGGGTCTGACAAGCTGGCCGTAGAAGTCCCCTGCGTTGGCGGACGCGATAGCGCCCGCCGCGGCCGCGGCGAAGCCCGCCACAAGCCAGCCGATCAGGCCAAGGATGGGATGGTGCGGCATGTCGGAAGTCATGGTCGGTTCCGTATCAAGGGATGCATGGAATGGGCGGAATCCCGGGCGCTCGGCTACCTCGAAAACAACCGGGGACGCAAGTACCCTGCCTGGCGTCATCCGGCCGTCGGAATCGTGCTGTGCTCCGGTGTGGCGGCAGGGCTTCGCCGCGAGCACCACGGGCCGAAGCACCGCTGTTCATGCCCGCGCAGGAACTGCGGCGCCTGCTGTCTCGGCTGCGCGATGCCCTGAAGGATGGCGGTACGTGGCGGTCATCAACTTGAAGGATGAAGCGCCCGCCATGTGCATGCCTGCGCCGCTGATGGCCGGTAGCAGCGCGTTTGGCTGCGGTATGCTGGGAACTCGTCCTGCGTCCGGTGGCATCGCGCCCCGGGAGCCATCTCGCAAAACGGCGTTCGCGCCGTCTTCTTGGAGTCAAGCCATGAGCATCTTCAGTGCCATCCTGAGCAAGATTCTTCCCTCCCGCCACAAGGCCGAAACCACCGCTGCAGACCCGTCGGCCGCGATCCCGCAAGCGCCTGCCGCGGCACAGCCGGCGGCAGGCGCTCCCGCCGCAACTGCTCCCTCCGGAGCTGCGCCGGTCGATGTCGAAGCCGTGCTTAGCGCGATGCAGGCCCAGCATCCCGAAAAGCTGAACTGGAAAACTTCAATCGTGGACCTGCTCAAACTACTGGGGCTTGACAGCAGCCTGGCATCGCGCAAGGAGCTTGCCGCGGAGTTGGGCTACAGCGGCAGCACCGACGACTCCGCCGCCATGAACATCTGGCTCCACAAACAGGTCATGCGCAAGCTGGCCGAGAACGGCGGCAAGCTGCCCGCCGATATGTTGGATTGACGGGATTGCCCGGCCCGGCGCCGGGCAATTCCAGCGCGCGGTACCGGCCGGAGCTATGGACCGCGAGGTATGCCGGCTGGCGGCGTGGGCGGGCACCGTGGCATCTGGCGGTAAAGGCGGCTAGCGCCGTGCCGCCAGCTGATTGATGGATGCCCAGTCCCATCCGCCTCGCCGCCACGCCGACCCACTGCATCGGCGCAAGGTGCTCGCCGAAGGCCGCGGCGGCGGCCCACAGCCCGCTGATCGGCCGCGGCAGCGTGAAGAGCGAGATCCTCCCCGCACCGTGCCGCTGCAGGACCCACGGCCACATCTTGTGGGGCAGCAACGTCGCAAACAAACCGGGTAACAGCGCGGCGACGCATTCAAGCAAGCCAAATGTGCCAGAGGGTTCGGGGTGGCATCGCTGCCATTCCGGGCGATAGCGGGCGCATAGAACGGTTCCATCGCGCACCGCGCACGTCATCGCTGAAGCGGTGCCGATGGTCTACTATCCGGCCGAGGGCTGGATCGCATCTCACAATGAGGGCCCGAAGGAAACCGACATGAGCGATATAGCGTCGTCAACGACTGCCTCGACGCAGGCCCCAATCGATCCGGATCGTTTGAAGGCGTTCGCCCAGGCGGTCTACGAGAGCGCCGGGGTGCCGGCGCAGGATGCCTCCCTGGCGGCGGATACCCTGGTGCAAGCGGATCTGTGGGGCCACCAGTCCCACGGCATGCTGCGCCTGGGCTGGTACTACGCACGCCTGCGATCCGGCGCGATGAAAGCGCGAACGGAATGCCGCATCGCCGTCGACGCCGGTGCCGTGGCCGTGCTGGACGGCAACGACGGCGTGGGGCAAGTCATCGCCCGCCGTGCGGTGGACGAGGCCGTCCGGCGTGCGCGCCAGCATGGTGTCGGCATGGTGTCGGTACGCAATTCCAACCACTTCGGCACCTGCATGTACTACACGCGCATCGGCGCCGCGCAGGACTGCATCATGATGCTCATGAGCAACGCCGGGCCGAATATGGCGCCCTGGGGCGGGCTGCAGAAGAAGATCGGCACCAATCCATGGTCGATCGCCGCGCCCGCGGGCCGCCATGCGCCCATGGTCATGGACATGGCCAATTCCGGCGTGGCGCGCGGCAAGATCTACCTCGCCAATAACCGCCACGAGTCGATTCCGGCGCATTGGGCCGTCGACAGGCAGGGCCATCCCACCACCGATCCGCGCGCGGCGCTGGAAGGCTTCATCCTGCCCATGGCGGGACACAAAGGCTATGTGATGGGCGTCATGGTGGATGTGCTGTCCGGCGTGCTGTCGGGCAGCGAGTTTCTGGACGGTGTCCATGGCCCCTACGACCCGGTGAACCGCAGCGGCGCGGGGCATTTCTTGCTGGCGCTGAATGTCGCAGCCTTCATGCCGGTGACGGAGTTCCATGCGCGCATGGAGGCTTACATCGCGTCGCTGAAGGATGTGCCGGTGGCGCCCGGCCACAAGCAGGTGTACTACCCCGGGGAAATGGAAACCCAGGCGGATCGGCAAAACCGCGCGAGCGGCCTGACGCTGGCAACGGAGACGTTGGCCGACCTCAGGCGCATCGCCGGGGAGGCCGGCCTGCGATACGACGACTACCTGGGCGCCTGAGGGCGTCCGGACAGGCGGATCGCTGCGCGCGTCGCCGTCGCTCTCGCGCCTGGCCTGGCCGCGGCGGCACCGCTGGTGCTGCCGGACATGCCCCAGTCGCGGCGCGCGGCGATGCGCGTGGCCGGCGCCCCCGCGCATCGCTACCCCGCGCGCGTACCGAGTTCGTCCAGCACCTGGGCGGCGACATCCGCCAGGGGCAGGCCGCTGTCCATGGCGGCGCGCTGCAGTTTGTCGTGCGCGGCTTGCTCGCTCAGCCGGTAATGGCTGGCCAGCAGCCACTTGGCTTGCTCGATGCGCCGGCGCTCGTCGAGCACGCCCCGCGCCTGGACAAGGGCATCGTTGGCCTGCTGCATGCGCAGGGTCTGTTCGCGCATCATGTCCAGCAGGGAACGCGCCATGTCGGTACCGACCCCGTCGGCCGGTGGCGTGTCCAGGATACGGCCCTGCACGTTGAACAGCATGGGCGGCATCGTGCCGCCGGCATGGTCGGTGAAGCGGTCCAGCAGCGAACGGTGGTTGTGCAATTCCTTGCGCATCGCCGCGATGCGGGCCCGGCATTGCCGGGACAACGCGTCGGCGAGCCCGCTTTCGACGGTGCGCATGGCGTCGATCCGTTCCGTGCAGATGTCGAACCACAACTGCGCCAGGCGCGCGTCCACGCGTGCGCTGTCCGATGTCTGCTGGACCATCTGCCGCATGCGGACGATGCGGTCGTCCTTGCCACGCATTTCTTGCCAGCAGGCCAGCGCTTCTTCGGGGCCGTACTGCTCGAATGTCCCGAAACAGCGCGCCTGGGCGTCAACGAATTGCCGCATGCGTGCCTTGCGGTTCTCGGTGAAATAGCCATCCATATAGCCCATCACGCCGTACGCCCGCTCCTGCCCGCTGAGCTCCTTGCCCTGCATGAAGTTGAGCAGCGCGACCAGCGTGCGGGTGACGGCCGCGTCCAGCGCCGAATCGGCCGCTTCGAAGACGACGGCCAGCAGGCTGGCGATCAGGACGGTAAAGATTTCGCCGGCTTCCTCCGCCGGAACATGGCGCTCGCCGATGCGGGCGCGCAAGCCGGGAAGCGCGTCCAGCCGGTACAGCGCATAGGCGATGCCATTGAATAGCCGGGCCTTGTCTGGGGTGGTGTCGGCGTCCGATTCCAGGCCGGCCAGGAAGGCGCGCACCTTCTCTTCGATGTGCTGGGCCTCGGTCCTCAGCGTCGCCAGCGTCGGCAGGAGCGCGGCATCGCCGCTGCACAGATACAGGTTGGAGTAGCCTCGCTCCTTCTGCAGCGCATGCACCAGTTCGCTGACCTGCGCGACCAGTTCGCAGGTGCCGGCCAGCACTTCGAGGCCGCGCAATTCGCAGCGGCGCGCCGCGATCAGCAGGCGCAGGGGTGGCGGGGTGGGGTCGTTGGACATGATGGCGGGTAGCAGGCTATGTGCCGTGGTGGGCAGTATCGCAGGACAGACGACAAGACATCAATGCATGGTGGCAAGAAGGGGCCCCGGCATCGCCGCGCTCAACGGTAGGCGGCCAGGATCAGCACGGCGATGGCCAGGACCAGGCATAGGCTTTTCCAGAACAGCAGCGGGTTGCGCTCGATGAGGGGTGTGGCTCTGCGGTCCGCGACGCTTTGCTCCGGATGGTCCAGCGCATAGGTGAACTCCGATAATTCCTGGTAACGCGCTCGCGGATCGGGATGCAGGGCCTTGCCGAGCACCGTATCCATCCATGCGGGTATGTCGCGGTCCTTGTCCATTACGGATACATAGGCCAGCTTGCGCTGCGCGGCAAGCGTGCGAGCCTTGGCGGCCTCAGTTCCGTAGGGCAGCCGACCCGTCAGCATTTGATAGGTAATCGCCGCCAGCGAGTAGATATCCGAGGCGAATGAACCTGTCTCGCCCAGGAAATACTCTGGCGCCGCGTATTGCGCGGTGCCCAGCATCGGCGGCTGATCTTCCCGCGCCGCGAATTCCAGCACGCCGGCCACCCTGGCCGAACCCAGGTCGATGATCTTCACCGTCCCGGCGCCATCGATCATGATGTTGTCCGGCCGCAGGTCCTGGTGCAGGATCTCCATGCGGTGGAAGGCCTGCAGCCCTTTGGCGATCTGGCCCACGATGGCGCGCACGGCATCCGTGGCGGGCGCTGGGTTCGCGGACATCCATTGCGTCAGGGTGCGGCCTTCGACGTATTCGCCAACCGTGTACAGGTAGTTGCGCCGGCGCGTAGCAGGCGCCGCCTTGGCCACGTGGCGGCTGTCGATGCGGCGAGCCGTCCATTCCTCCAGCAGCAGCCGTTCCAGGTAGGCGGGGTCGTGGCGCATGTCCAGCGACGGTATCTTGATGACCACCGCCGCGCCGGTCTCGGCATCCTCGGCCCGGTATACATGGCTGCGGCTGCTGGCGTGCAGCGCCTGCAGGATGCGGTAGCCCTCGAACACCTGGCCCACTTCGAGCAGCGGCGGGCAGGGCAGGCTGCTGGAACGGCGGCCGATCTCGTCGGCGCGCGGGCCGGGCAGCGCCTCGATACGGACGATCTGCACCGTCAGGTTGTCGGTGCTGCCGCCCGCGCACGCCAGCTCCACCAGCCGGCGCGCGGCCTCGTCCAGGTCATTCCGGTGCATGGCGACGGCGTCGAGCATGGCCTGCGAATCGACGTATTCATACACGCCGTCGGTCGCCAGCACGAAGACATCGCCGAGCTCCAGCGGCTGGGTGTGGTAGTCGATCTCGACATGCTGGGCCAGCCCGAGCGCGCGTCCCAGGTAGCTCTTGTCGCGCGACACCCACACGCGATGGTCGTCGGTAAGCTGTTCCACCGCGCCGTCGCGCAGGCGGTGGATGCGCGCGTCGCCGACATGCAGGATGTGGGCCGTGGCCGACTTGAGCACCATCACGCTGATGGTGCAAACGTAGCCGCGGTCGTTGTCGTGGCGATGCCTGCTTTGCCGGGTTTGCGCGTGCAGCCATGCATTGGCGGCGACCAGGACGCGCTGGGCGGACTTCTTCACGGACCAGGTTTCCGGCGTGCAGAAATAGTCCTCCAGGAAGCTCGCCACGGCGGTCTCGCTGGCGATGTGGCTGACCTCGCTGCTGCTGATGCCGTCGGCCAGCGCGACGGCGATGCCCTTGGCCCCCAGCAGGGGTTCCTGCGGGATGCAAAGCCCGTGGAAGTCCTGGTTCGCCGGTTTGCGTCCGCGATCCGAATGCTGGCCGACGGCCACCCGCAGGGCGGCTGCGGTGTCCCGCTGCGGCATGTCCATGCGCGTTTCCTGTGCGGGCGCCAGCTTGCTAGTTGAAGCCGCGCTTGGGGGCGGTCTTCATGTGCGTCGTATAAAGCGTCAGGCCGGTGAGGGATATGCCGCCGATCAGGTTGCCCAGCACGGTGGGGATCTCGTTCCAGATCAGGTAGTCCATGGCGGAAAACTGGCCGCCCATGATCAGCGCGGAGGGGAACAGGAACATGTTGACCACGGAGTGCTCGAAGCCCATGGCGAAGAACAGCATCACCGGCATCCACATGGCGATGACCTTGCCGCTGACACTGGTGGAGATCATGGCGCCAACCACGCCCAGGGAAACCATCCAGTTGCACAGCATGCCGCGCACGAAGATGGTCAGCATGCCGGCCGCGCCGTATTCCTTGTAGCCGAGCGTGCGGCTTTCACCGATGTGGGAAATCATCTCGCCCACCTTGTTGGGCGGCGTGGAAAAGCCGTAGGTGAATACGATGGCCATCAGGAACGCGACGGTCAGCGCACCCAGGAAGTTGCCGACGAACACGATGCCCCAATGCTTGAGGATGCCCTTCAACGTGACGCCAGGGCGCTTTTCGAACAGCGCCAGCGGCGTCAGCACGAATACGCCCGTAAGCAGGTCGAAGCCCATCAGGTAAAGGATGCAGAAGCCCACCGGGAACAATGCGGCCCCCAGGATGGCGGAGCCGGTCTGCGAGGTCACGGTAACGGCGAAGACGGCCGCGATGGCCAGGATGGCGCCGGCCATGTAGCTGCGGATCAGCGCATCGCGGGTGGCCATATACAGCTTGGATTCGCCGGCATCCACCATCTTGGTGACGAATTCCGAGGGGACGATGTAGGACATGAGGGTTTCCTGAACGTTTGGGATAAGAAAGTGCGCGGGCAAGGATTGGAGGATCGGGCTGGCGGATCCGGACAGTGCGCCGGGGGCTCAGCGCATTTCGACGGTGTCCCCGTTGAACCGTGCCTGCCAGGTGCGCAGGCGCTGGTCGGGATACTCGACGCATTGGCCGTCGCGCAGCCGGAAGTGCTGCTTGTAGAGCGGAGAGGCGACGACCAGGTCGCCGGCGATATGGCCGACGATGCCGCGGCCGATCACATTGGCGCCCGATTTGGGATCGCGGTTCTCGACGGCGTATAGCGTCTGGTCCTCCGCGTCCGGGACGTAGAACAGCGCGACCTGCACGCCGTCGACCAGGGCGACGACGCCGGAGTTGCCAACCAGGTCGCGGCGGGTGCAGGCGGGGCGCCACATGGGCCCGTTGCGGCGGGGTAATGTCGTTGCGGTCATTGCGTGAGCTCCTCGACGATGGGAATGACGCGGTCCCGGGCCGGCTCGGCCGGACGCGGCTGTCCGCGTTCCTCGACGAAGCGGATGTCGGGATCCGGGCTGCGGTCGTTGACGAAGGTGCGGAAACGCTTGAGCTTTTCCGGGTCTTTCAGGGCATTGGCCCATTCGCATTCGTAGCGGTCCACCACCAGCTGCATCTGGGCTTCCAGTTCGGCGCCCAGGCCCAGGCTGTCGTCGATCACCACGGCCTTCAGGTAGTCCAGGCCGCCTTCCAGCCCGTCGCGCCAGACGGCGGTGCGCTGCAGCTTGTCCGCGGTGCGGATATAGAACATGAGCAGCCGGTCGATGTAGCGGATCAAGGTGTCGTCATCCAGGTCCGTGGCGAACAATTCCGCGTGGCGCGGCCGCATGCCGCCATTGCCGCATACGTACAGGTTCCAGCCTTTCTCGGTGGCGATGACACCGACGTCCTTGCTCTGGGCTTCGGCGCACTCCCGCGTGCAGCCGGACACCGCGAACTTCAGCTTGTGGGGCGCGCGCAGGCCCTTGTAGCGGTCCTCGATGCGCAGCGCCATGCCGACGCTGTCCTGCACGCCGTAGCGGCACCATGTACTGCCGACGCAGGACTTCACCGTGCGCGTGGCCTTGCCGTAGGCATGCCCCGTCTCGAAGCCGGCGGCGATCAGTTCGGTCCAGATGTCGGGCAATTCATGCAACTGGGCGCCAAACAGGTCGATGCGCTGTCCGCCCGTTATCTTGGTGTACAGCCGGTACTTCTTCGCCACCGCGCCGATGGCCAGCAGCCCGTCCGGCGTGATTTCCCCGCCCGGTATGCGGGGCACGATGGAGTACGTGCCGTTCTTCTGCATATTGGCCATGAAGGTGTCGTTGGTGTCCTGCAGGGGCACCAGGCCGGGGTCCTGGATGGGACGGTTCCAGCAGGACGCCAGGATGGAGGCCACGGCCGGCTTGCAGATATCGCAGCCCAGCTTGCCGCGCCCGTGCCGCGCCAGCAGTTCGTCGAAGCTTTCGATGCCTTCGACACGCACGATGCCGTACAGCTCCTGGCGGGTGTACGGGAAGTGCTCGCACAGGCTTTTATCGACCGCGACACCGCGGTTGGATAGCTCGTGCTCGAACACCTGCTTGAGCAGCCCCGCGCAACCGCCGCATCCCGTGGCTGCCTTGGTGCAGGCCTTGATGCCGGCGAGGTCCGTGCATCCGCCGTCTATCGCCGCACAGATGGCGCCCTTGCTCACGTTGTGGCACGAGCAGATGGTCACCGTCGCCGGCAGCGCGTCGGGACCGAGCGCCGGCGCGGCCTTGCCGGCCGGCATGATGAGGCCGGATGGGTCGGCTGGCGGCGCGATCCCGTTCTGCGCGTATTGCAGCAGCGTGTCGTAGTAGCTGTTGTCGCCCACCAGCACGGCGCCCAGCACGCGCTTGCCGTCGGCCGAAACCACCAGGCGGCGATAGCTGGCGTTGGCTTCGTCGATGTAGCGGTAGCTGACCGCGCCGGCTGTCTTGCCATGCGCGTCGCCGATGGAGCCGACGTCGACGCCCAGCAGTTTGAGCTTGGTCGACATGTCGGCGCCCGTGAAGGGCTGTGCCTCGCCGCCGCAGAGCTCCGCCGCGACGGTACGCGCCATCCGGTAGCCGGGCGCCACCAGTCCGAAGACGGTGCCGTTCCAGACGGCGCATTCGCCGATGGCGTAGATGTGTTCGTCGCTGGTGCGGCAGCGGTCGTCGATCGCCACGCCGCCGCGCTCGCCCAGGGTCAGCCCGGCCGCCCTGCCCAGGCCGTCGCGCGGCCGGATGCCGGCCGAGAACACCACCAGGTCGGTTTCCAGCGGCTCGCCTTCCGCGAAGCGCATGCAGTGGCGGTAGCGCGTGCCCGGCTTGATCGACTGCGTGGCGCGCGACAGATGCACGCGTACGCCCAGCGCTTCGATGCGTGCCTTCAGGGCCGCGCCGCCGAAGTCGTCCAGCTGCACCGGCATCAGCCGCGTGGCGAACTCGACGACGTGGGCTTCCAGGCCCAGGGACTTGAGCGCATTGGCCGCTTCCAGGCCCAGCAGGCCGCCGCCGACCACCACGCCGCGGCGCCCGCCTGCCGCCGCGGCGCGGATCATGTCGAGATCGTCCAACGTGCGATAGACCAGGGACGACGTGCCTTCGGCGCCAGCCACGGGCGGGACGAAGGGAAACGAGCCGGTGGCCAGCACCAGCTTGTCATAGGGCTGGCGGCCTTCGGCGGTGACGATTTCACGTTGGTGGCGATCGATCTCCTGTACGCGGACGCCCAGGCGCAGCGTCAGGCCGGGCCGTTCGTAGAAGGCCGCCTCGCTCAGCGCCATGGATTCGGCGTCGCGGCCGCTCAGGTATTCCGACAGGTGGACGCGATCGTAGGCCCGCAGGCTTTCCTCGCCATAGACAACGATGCGATAGCGGTCGAGCGCGCCCAGGTTCAGCAGTTGTTCGACGCAATGGTGGCCCACCATGCCATTGCCGATAACGACCAGGGTCTGCATGGGGCGGATAGAAGGCGCTGCGTTCATGGATATCACCGGGCGATTCATATGCGGGATTCGAAAGACAAAAAGGCGCCCGGGACCGTCAGGTCAGGGGCGCCATTGCCTGTCATGCACGAGTTGTGGTGCCGGGATGGCCCGGCATCACAACCAATGCAATATCCATGCCAGTTTGTTGTCAGTTCGCCGGGCGCCCGTTATTCGTCGCCGCGGCAGGCGCTTTCCCGGTACGCGCGGATGTTGCGATGGGGAGGGCGTGCGGCAAGGCGGCATGCGGGGCCGCATCGCCAGCGGGGCGTGGTGCGCCATGACGGTGCCGGGATGCGCGCCCGGTGCACTTTCTTGGGGCGGCGCACCGCGGCGCGCTGCCTTATGGGAGCAGCCGTGCCATGATCACGATGTCTTCGTACGCACCGTCCAGGCAGCGGCCCCTGCGCTTCAGTCCTTCCCTGACGAAGCCGTGGGCTTCATAGAGGCGGCAGGCCGCATCGTTGCTCGCATAGACTTCCAGCTCCAGGCGTTGCAGGCCAGCCTGGCGCGCCGCCCCGGCGCCGGCTCGCAACAGCGCCTTGCCAACGCCACGGCCGCGCCAATCCGCGTGTACGCCCATGCCCACGACACCCGTGTGCGCGAAGCCGGGGTGGGTGAGCGGCACGATATCGCACCATCCTATGACGGATTCTTCCGCGACGGCGACCAGGTGCGGGTTGCCGCGTTCGATGTTGCGCAGAACGAAGTCCTGCGTCTGTTCCAGCGAGGGTGCTTCCAGGAATGCCAGGTAGCGGCGCTCGCGGGCGACGGCGTCCAGCGTCCGGCGGTAGCCGTCGATATGGGCGGGGCTTATGGGAAGGATGCGGTAGGGCGGCGCGGACATCTTCGATGGATCAGCCGGCCAGGAAGTCCAGCACCACCTGCGTGAACGCGTCGGGGCGTTCCCAATTGGACAGGTGCGACGCGTCCAGTTCGTGATAGCGGGCGCCGGGAATCGCCGCGGCGAGTTCACGGCCCTGCTGCGGCGTGGCGGCGACGTCGTGCGTTCCGGAAATGACCAGCGTGGGCGCGGTGATGCGTCCAACGGCGGGGCGCAGGTCCAGGTCGCGCAGCGCCGCGCAGGCGCGGGCATAGCCTTCGTCATCGGTGCGGCGAAGCATGTCCACCAGGACCTGTGCCAGGCCCGGTTCGGCGTCGCGAAACTGCGGCGTCAGCCAGCGTTCCGTGATGCCGGTGGCCATGTTCTCCAGTCCGTCGGCGCGCACGGCCCGCATCCGCGTTTGCCAGCTTTCCACCGTGCCGATGCGTGCGGCCGTGTTGCACAGGATCAGTTTGCCGACGCGGTCCGGTTGCGCCAGCGCCAGCCCCATGCCGGTGGGGCCGCCCATGGAGAGGCCGCAGAAGTGCACCTGGTCGATGCGCAGATGATCGAGCAGGTTGATGATGTCCGTCGTCAGCGCGGCGAACGCATAGTCCTGCGCCGGGACGGCCGAGCGTCCGTGGCCGCGCGTGTCGTAGCGCAGTACCCGAAAATCGCGCGCGAACGCCGGCACCTGGCGCGCCCACATATCGGCGCAGGTGCCCAGCGAATTGGAGAGCATCAGGACGGGCGCGTCCCGCGGCCCGTCGACCATGTAGTAAAGGCGGGTCTGCGCGAGGTCGGCGTAGGGCATGACGAAGTCCTTGGCGAAAGCAGTGAGGATCGAAGTGGCCCGGCGGGGCCGCCATGCATCTTAGCAATTGCGAGCGTCCGGCTTGCGGCCTCGCGCCGGGTGGGACATCGCGTTGGACATGGCGCGCTGCCCACGCCGGTGGGCAATTCAAAAGGAAAGTCCTTTGGATAAACACGCCTCGCCGCATTCTCTCGCAAGCTGCGCGTTGCGATCGTCGGGTACCAGCCATCGTACGGCCTGCGGCACTCGTTGGCCCGGCTTGCCGCGTCGCGGTCCAACCTGGGAGAGACATCATGAGGCATCTGTTGCTGGACGCCGCGGTCGCGGCGAGTATGGGCCTGGCCGCCAGTGCGGCGCATGCGCAGCACACCGCGCGGGATATGTGGCACCTTTACCAGTCGACGCCCGCGGATTGCGGCTCCAGTACAAGGCCGGCCTTCCTGTGTTCCGGTATCGTGCTGCGTGTCACCGTGCCGGGCAACGGCTACTACTCCTGGCATCCCGCGCCCTTATCGGACCAGGACGGCGGCGTGTCGTTCTCCTATATCCGCAAGGATGCGAAGTTCATCAGGTTCAAGGGCAACGAGACCAACGGGTTCACGCTCTATCCCCTGCTGGGCGACTATAAATACCAAGGGCCCGACACGAAGGGCAAGCTCGACGTGCTTTGCGCGTTCCCCCTGGATGCATGGACGAACGGGCGCGGCCCGGTGGGCGGCTGCGGCGCGAATCCAACCTATCCCGCCGGCGCCCCGTGCCAGAAGCAGGGCATCACGACGGCCGCGCAATGGCTGGCGCACTACCAGCAGGCCCAGCAGGTCGGCCAGCCGCCTTACTACTATCAGTGCGGCTTCGACGTCAGCGACGAATCGAGCAATACCGCGCCCGCGTTCGCGCAAATGCTCCAGGCCATGAGCCTGCTGGGCAACGCTTCGTTGTACGAACAGAACGAGATCCGCATCAAGACCTGGCCGGATAACTGGAATACGCAACTGCCCATTCAGTCCTTCTTCTACCTGGATACCGGCGGCTCCCAGGGGTTGAGCAATGCCCAGAAGGACCAGAAGGACTACTACACGGTCACCAAGGGCGGCTTCATTCCCATCGTGAAGATCACGGTGCCGCAGCAGGCTGGCCAGGACTACGATTTCCACTTCCTGCCGGGCGACCAGGCCGTGCCGATCCCGGCTTCGTAAACACATCCCCAAGGGGACCCCCGGCCGGCGTCCGGGTGCGATGTGCCCACGCTTCCGCGCCCGGCGGCCCGGACGCGTCACGCCGCCACGCCGCCCGAACGGCGGCGCTCGCCCACGCGCGTCAGGACCACCCCAGGCGCCGGGTCAAGGTGGCAGCGGCTTCGCGCAACAGGCCGATCAAGGCCTCCTGCCTGGCTGGATCGAAGCGGAAATCCGGAATGGTCAGCGTGAGGTTGCCGCGGACGTCGCCGCGCGCATCGAAGAAAGGCACGGCCAGGCCATAGGCCCCCGGCGCGCGCTGGGCGTAGCTCGCCGCATAGCCGTCGGCGCGTATGCCTTGCAAAGCATGCAGCAATTCTTCGCGGTCGAGGGGACGGCCGTCCAGCGGCGAAGGCTCGCCGCGTTGCATGACCTGCTCGATTTCCTCCGCACTCAGATAGGCCAGCAAGGCGCGCCCGGTCGCGCCCCATGCCAGCGGTTCCAGCCGGTTCTTCTCGATGCGATAGCGCAGGGGATGCGCCGGCGACGCCGACAACGAGAAAAACATCTTCAGCTCGTCGCGCACCAGCAAGGTCAACAGCACCGTTTCATCGGTCTGGTCGCGCAGCGATTGCAGGATGGGATCGGCGACCTGGTTGATCGGCATCTCCGAGGCCAGCCGGCCCGCCAGGCGGTACAGCTCGATACCGGGCATGTAATGGCCGTCTTCATCCTGGGTGACGAAGTTCAGCGGCTTGCACAAAGTGAGCAGGCGATGCGTCGTGCCGCGCGGCAGGTCGAGGCTGCGCGCCAGTTCGTTAAGGCCCCAGCGTTCCTTCTCCGCAAAGCCGCTCAGGATGCGCAGCACCCGGTTGACGGTGCCGTGCCCGGAGTCCGGTTCGGCTGTGGGCGCTTCGGGCTGTTTCATATCGAGGCGAACTCCGGAATACGGCTGCATGTTCGGCCGAAGGGCTGCTTGACATCGGACGTGCCAGGAATATATAGTCCGTTCAACGATACAATAGTTCGATAAACGGAACAACCCCTGGCGCGACGCCATGCGCGTCGGCCTTGGAATGGCACAGGAGACAAGCGCATGCCAGCAGCCCTTTCCGGATACGCCGACGTGTCCTCACCCGTGCCGGATCCCCGTTCCGCCGCCATGACCGGCCCCAGCGTCGCCCAGCAGTGGGCCGCTTTCATCCACGCGACCGATTTCCAGGCGCTGCCCGCCGACACCGTGGCGCGCGCCAAGTCGCGCCTGCTCGATGCCGTTGCGACTGCCCTGGCGGCGCGCGACCTGCCCGTGCCCACCGTGGCGCGCCGGTTCGTGCAGGCCAACCACGGCCCTGCCAGCGTGATCGGCCATGCCGAACGCCTGCCCGCCGTGGACGCGGCGTTCGTCAACGCCACGCTGGTCAATGGCTGCACCCACGATGACTTCCTGGCCAAGTCCCATCCCGGCGCGATCGCGATCCCGGCGGCCCTGGCCGTGGGCGAGGCGCGCGAGGCCGATGGCCGCACCCTGCTTGCCGCCATCGTGGCTGGCTACGACATCATGGCCCGGGCCTACCTGGGCGCGCCCGGCATGCTGCCGGCATTTCGCGGCAGCGGGGTGGCCGGCGCCATCGGCGCGGCCGCCGCGGCCGGCAAGATGATGGGCCTGGACCGCCCGCAACTCGTCAACGCGCTGGGCTGCGCCGCCATGTTCGCGTCGGGCTTCGGCGAGGGGTTCCGCGCGGGCACCATGGATGTGAAGCTGAACGTGGGCTGGGCCAGCCGCAGCGGCGTCTCCGCCGCGGAGCTGGCCGCCGCCGGCGCAACGGCATCGCCGCTGGCCTTCGAAGGCGAATCGGGCTACTTCCGGGCGTTCGGCGGCACGGCCGAACATGCGGCGGATGCCACGCGGGACCTGGGGCGACGTTTCCTGATCGACGACGTCGTATACAAGGAGCGGCCGGTATGCATCTTCGTCCAGACGCCGGTGCACCTGGCGCTGACGCTGAAGGCTCGGCACGGCTTCGATCCGGCGCGCATCGATCGCGTCACCATCCGCGCGCCATGGCTCACCCTGACCAATCCCGGCTATACCAACGTCGCGCCCCACCAGACGCCGCTGAAGGCGCGCATCAGCGCCCGCTTCACCGTCGCCGCGGCGCTGCTGGGCCGGCCGGTGGATGAGTACAGCTACTACGAGCAGACGACGGATGCGCAGGTGCTTGCGCTGTCCGACAAGATCGTGCTGCTGGATCCGGCGTCCGACCAGGACGGACGCGTCGACCTGGAAGTGTTCTGCGCCGGCAGCGCCTACCAGGCCAGCGGCCTGGAAATGGACAGCCTGACGCCGACCACCGACAAAATCGTTGCCAAGTTCCGGCGGCTGACGGCCCATCTGCCCGCCGGGCGCGCCGAGCAACTGCTGCAGACGATCCTCGCGCTGGACGACGTGAAGCATCTTTCAGAGCTGGCCGCGTTGTTGCGGCCGGCATGATGTCCGCCAGTGTTTTCCATGACGTCCGGACGATCTGCGCATGACCTTCCGGAAAACCCCCAAGAGTCCCGCCCACAGGGACAAGCCGACAATATCAGGAGACAGACAATGAAAATCGCCAGCCTCATGGCGGCGGGGATCGCGGCGTGCCTTTTCGGCGCGGCCTCGCATGCCGCCTACCCGGACCGTCCCATACACGTGATCGTGCCCTTTCCGCCGGGCGGGTCGACCGATGTGGTGACCCGCATTGTGGTCGCCAAGGCCCAGGAGCTGCTGGGACAGAACATCATCGTGGAAAACCGCGGCGGCGCGGGCAGCATCATCGGTTCCGACTACGTCGCCAAGGCGGCGCCCGACGGCTATACCTTGCTGGTGGGGCAGACCGCCTTCGCGGTGAACGCTTCGCTGCGCGAGAAGCTGCCGTACGACACGATCAAGGACTTCACCCCCATCGCGCTGATGGCCGACCATCCGGGAGTATTCCTGGCGCAGTACCAGAAGCCCTACGACACCTTCCAGGAATTCGTCGCGTATACCAAGGCCAATCCCGGCAAGGTGGTGTTCTCGTCGGCGGGGACGGGCAGTTGGCCGCATCTGGCCATGACCATGCTGGCCAAGCAGGCGGGGCTGCAGATGGTGCATGTGCCCTATCAGGGCACCGGCCCGGCCAAGGCTGACCTGATCGCGGGCCGCGTGGACGTCAAGATCGAGGCCTATGCGACCTCGATGGGCATGGTGAAGGACGGCAAGCTGAAGGTGCTCGCCGTGACCAGCGCCCAGCGCGACCCCGTGCTGCCCAATGTGCCCACCATCGCCGAGCTGGGTTATCCCGGCTACGAGACCTCGTACTGGATCGGGCTGCTGGGTCCGGCCGGGCTGCCGCCGGATATCAAGGCCAAGCTGGAGAAGGCTTTCATGCAGGCGGTGAAGGATCCCGAGGTCGTACAGAAGCTGGACGCGCAGACCATCCACCCGCATGCGGCGTCGTCGCAGGAGCTTGCTGCGCATATCCAGAAAGAGATCGACAAGTGGGCCGCCGTGATCAAGGACAGCAACATCGACAAGCAGTAGGAACTGGAAACGGGACGGTCATGGACAAGATCACAGGGACGGCGGGCGGCATGCGGCAAATGTCGGTGGCCGCGCCGGGAACGGCCTACCAGCAGGCCCGCCGCAACGAAGGCCGGGCCACGGTCGCGCCGGGCGTGGAGATCGCCTACGTCGTCGACGACTACACCGACGGCTGGACTTCGCCGCCCGTCGTGATGCTTCTGCACGGTATCGCCGAATCCGCGGAAGCCTTCGCGGGCTGGGTGCCGCAACTCGCCCGCCGTTGCCGCGTCATCCGCGTGGACCTGCGCGGCTATGGCCTGTCGTCCGCCGTGGACGCGCGGGAAGAGCTGACAATCGGGGCGCTGGCCGACGATATCGATGCGCTGGCCCGCCATCTGGGTGAGCCGGGCATCCACGTCGTCGGCGCGAAGCTCGGCGCGCAGGTGGCGCTGGAACTGGCGCAGCGGCAAGTCGGCTGGATGGCATCGCTTACGCTGGCCGGGGTCCTGATTTCCCCCGGCGGCGCCCTGGGCAAATGGGTGGAGGACTGGTTTCGGCTGGTCGACGAATCCGGCGTACAGGGCTGGGCGCGGGCCACCATGCCGGGCCGCATGGGCAGCGCGCTGACGGCCGCAGCCACCGAATGGTGGACTCGCTACATGGGCCTGGCCCCCGAGTCGACCGTGAAAGCCTGCTTCCGGATGCTGCCGCGCCTGTCGGAACCGACGCGGCTTGAAGCAATATGCTGCCCGACGCAGGTGGTGGTTGCCGTGCAGCCCGAACGTCCCGGCGCCTACGACCAGCGCCAGCCCGTCGCCGAGGTGAGCCGCTGGCAACGCCGCATTCCCGGTTCGACCCTGGTCGAGCTGCAGGCGGATTCCTACCATATCGCCGCCACGCATCCCGACGCGTGCGCGGCCATTGCTCTGCGCTTTATAGAAAGGATCACATCATGATGGGATGGCGCGGCCGCATCGGCTTTCTGGTGCCTCCGGGCAACCCGACCGTGGAGCCGGAAATGGCGCAACTGGTCCCCGAGGGGGTGTCGCTGCATTTCACGCGCATGGTGGCCCATGGGCTGACCGGCGCCCATGCCGGGCAGGAAGACCGCAATCGCACGCAGATCGCGCATCTGCCCGAGAACGTCGCCTTGCTCGCCATGGTCAAGCCCGGGGTCATGGTCATGGCGCACACCGCCACCAGCTACACCCTGGGCAAGCAAGGCGAAGCGGAGTTGATCGATCGCATGGAGCAGGCGCATGGCATCCCGTTCATCACCGCCTTCGGCAGCGTGATCGCCGCCCTGGCGCACCTGGGTGTCCAGCGTGTCGCCTACGCCACGCCCTACAACGAAGCCACCACGCTGCAGGGGCGGGCACACCTGGAGGCCCATGGCCTGGAGGTGGTGGCCCACGGCATCCTGCCCAACGTGGTCAATATCTATGACGAGATCCCGCAGCGCGCCTACGCGCTGGGCCGGCAGGTGGACCATGCGGATGCACAGGCGCTGTTCCTCAGCGGCGTGGGCATGCCTACCGTGGATGCGATCAACCTGCTGGAGCGCGACCTGGGCAAGCCTGTCATTTCCAGCGCGACCGCTATGATGTGGAATGCGTTGCGCGTGATCGGCGTGCGCGACGGAGCGCCGGACGGCGGACGCCTGTTGTCCCGGCCGACGGCCTGACCAAAAGGATAGCGGCATGGTGCTTTACCTCAACGAATCGGACGTGCGTCAGTTGCTGACCATGCCGGCCACCATCGACGCCGTCGAACGGGCGTTCGCGGCCCGGGCGCGCGGCAAGGCGTTCGACATCCCGCGCCGCCGTACACGTCAACCAGGCGGGCATCTGCATATCCTGCAGGCGTCGGCGCCCGAGCTGAACCTGATCGGCTACAAGGCGTACTACAACCAGCCGGGTCGTCCGATCAACACCCTGCTGCACATGATGAATCACGCGCAGGGCCACACGGAAGCCATCATGCAGTCGGACTGGCTCAGCCAGATCCGCACCGGCGCGGCCACCGGGGTTGCAGCGCGCTACCTCGCTCATCCGGATGCGCGCGTGCTGGGGCTGTTCGGGTCCGGCCGCCACGCCGTCACGCAGCTGGAGGCGGTCTGCGCGGTGCGCGATATCCAGGAGGTGAAGGTCTTCGGCCGCGATGCCGCGCGTGTGGGCGCGTTCTGCGACAAGATGGCCGGACGCGTGGCGGCCACGGTGCGGCCCGCGCAGTCCCGCGAGGAGACCGTACGAGGCTCGGACATCATCGTCACCATGACAAAGTCCGCGGAGCCCCTGTTCGACGGGCGCTGGCTGGAGCCGGGGCAGTTCATCGCCGCCACCGGATCGAACGCGCTGGACCGGCGCGAGATCGATACCGAAACCGTGCGGCGCGCCGATGTGATCGTGGTCGACTCGCGCGAAGTCGCGCAGGGCGAATGCGGCGATCTGCTGCCGGCCTACGAAAACGGGTTGGTCTACTGGGAAAACCTGGCGGACATGGGGGACGTGGTGACCGGCCGCTGGCCGGGCCGTACTTCCGAAGCCCAGATCACGCTGTTCGAGTCGCACGGCATGGCGGTCCAGGACCTGTATGCCGGCGCGGTCGCGCTGGACCTGGCGCGCGAACGGGGCATGGGCCTGGCCTTGCCGATCGGCACGGCCTGAGGCCCCGGTGCGCGATGCCGGCGGACGGCCGCGCGGAATAGGAGACAAGCGTGCATAACATTGATTGCGCCGTCATCGGCGCGGGCGTGGTGGGATTGTCGATCGCGCGCGAACTCGCGCTGGCCGGCCGCGAGGTGGTCATCCTGGAGGCGGAGAACGCCATCGGGACCCAGACCAGCGCGCGCAACTCCGAGGTCATCCATGCGGGCATTTCTTATCCCGCCCAATCCTTGAAGGCCAGGCTTTGCGTGCAGGGCCGCGACGCCTTGTATGCCTATTGCGCGGAGCGCGGGGTGGGCCATCGCCGCATCGGCAAGCTGATCGTTGCGACGACGGCGCTGGACATGCCGGGCCTCGGCAAGTACGTGGAGCAGGGGCGGGCTGCCGGCGTGCATGATCTGCGCATGGTGGAGCCGGCCGAGCTCAAGGACATGGAGCCGGAAGTCGAGGCCGTGGCCGCGGTGTATTCGCCTTCGACCGGCATCGTCGACAGCCACGCATTGATGCTGGCCTATCTGGGCGACGCCGAGAACGCCGGCGCCGTGCTGGCCTTGAACAGCCCGGTGCTGGGCGGCCAGGTCACCCCCGATGGCATCGTGCTGCGGGTGGGCGGCGCCGAGCCCATGGAGGTGTTGTGCCGCGATGTGGTCAATGCGGCGGGTCTGTACGCGCACAAGGTGGCCGCCTCGTTGGGCGGCGTGCCTCGTCCCGCCGTGCCCGCGGTCCACTATGCCATCGGCCGCTATTACACGATGAGTGGACGCTCGCCGTTTCGCCATCTGGTGTATCCGGTCTCCCGCGTGTCCCATCTGCGCGTGCATGTCACCCTGGACCTGGGCGGGCAGTGCAAGTTCGGGCCGGACCTGGAATGGATAGACCGTGTCGACTATCACTTCGACGAAAGCGCGGAGGCGGATTTCTACGAAGGCATTCGCCGCTATTACCCGGCCCTGCCGGATGGCGCGCTGCAGCCCGGCTACACCGGTATCCGGCCGCGCCTGGCCGGGCCCGACGAGCCGCTGCATTCGGGCGCCGCGGATTTCATCGTGCAGACCCAGGCCGTGCACGGTGCAAAAGGCCTGACGAATCTGTTCGGCATCGAATCTCCCGGGCTGACTTCCTCGCTCGCGCTGGGCCGCCACGTCGCCGCCCTGGTCGCCAAGGACTGATTGCGCACCGCTGCCCATCACGGCGCCAGCCCGTACCGGCCACGGCGCGATGCGTGCATGGCAGCGGCGCCGGCGCTACGCCATAGTTGCGTTTGACGCATCAATCGGCCGAATATTTGCGCTTTACCAAATAGGCGCGCGTGCGCATCATGCTGGCCATGCCGCCTCCAGGGCGGCTTTTTCCTTCAGGACGATCCCCAGCCATGAACGCGCCCGCCAAAGACAAGACTCTATTCACCGAGGCCGAGCTCAACGACTTGGGCAGCCGCGCCTTCCAGGGCCTGGGCCTGCCGGCCGCCGACGCGGCGGACGTGGTGCGCGTCCTGGTGCTGGCCGACCTGTTCGGGCTTTCCACGCACGGACTGAGCCGCATCGAGTCTTACGGTGAGCGCCTGCAGGTGGGCGGCATCAATGCGCGTCCCCGCATCACCGTGGAGACGGTTGCGCCGGCCTTGCGGCGGGTCGACGGCGATAACGGCGTGGGCCCGCTGGTCGGCATGCATGCGCTGCGCGCGGCGATGGCAGCGGCGGAGACCTGCGGCGTCGGCGTGGCCTTCGCACGCCAGAGCAATCATTTCGGACCCATCTCCCCTTATGGCCTGATGGCGGCGCAGGCGGGCTACGCCAGCGTCATCGGCAGCAATGCCACCACGACCATCGCACCCTGGGGCGGCAGCGATGCGCGGCTGGGCAACAGTCCGCTCGGCTTTGGCGTGCCCAATCCCGGCGGCGATCCCTTCCTGCTGGACATGGCCATGAGCGTGGTCGCCCGCGCGAAGATACGCGCCGCGCTCAAGCGCGGCGAAGCGGTCCCGGACAGCTGGGCCACCGACGCATCCGGCCGGCCCACCACCGACCCCAGGGCGGCACTGGATGGCTTCCTGTTGCCGATCGGCGGCCACAAGGGCTATGGGCTGGCATTGCTGGTGGATTTGTTCTCGGGCCTGCTGTCCAACGCGGCCTACCTGACGCACGTCAAGTCCTGGGTGGACGCGCCGGACGAACCGCAGAACCTGGGCCACTTCTTCATCCTGATCGATACGCGCCGCCTCGGTTCGACGCAATGGCTGACCGACCGCATGAAGGACTTCGCCGCCATCCTGCATGCCAGCGCGCCCGCGGATCCCCGGCGGCCGGTGATCGTGCCGGGCGAGATCGAGCTGGACAAGATGGCGCGCCAGCGCCAGGAGGGGATCGCGCTGGATCCCGCCGTGGTCGCCTTGCTGCGCAGCCATGCTGCCAAGGCGCCCGCCTGAGGCGCGGGACCCCGCAACACCGGACGGAGACACACATGAAAAAAATCCAGGCCTGGCTGGGCTTCCTCCTGCTGGCCATCGCCGGCTCGGCCGCTCATGCGGCGGACTACCCCAGCAAACCCATACGCGTGATCGTGCCCTATGTCGCCGGCGGCGCCGCCGATATCACCGCGCGCGTGATCGCACAGAAAATGTCCATGAGCATGGGCGTGGCGCTGGTGGTCGAGAACAAGCCGGGCGCCAATGGCATGATCGGCACCGACTTCGTGGCCAAGTCGGCGCCCGACGGCTATACGCTGCTGCTGGACGCAAGCGGCCCGCTGGTGGTCAATCCCGCGCTGTATGCGAAGACGCCTTACGACCCGGTGCGGGATTTCGCGCCTATCACCCAGATCGCCAGCTATCAGTATGTGCTGGTCGTTCCGCGGCAGTCGTCCATCCATAGCCTGGACGACCTGATTGCCCAGGCGCGTGCCAAGCCGGGGCAGCTTAGCTACGGCTCCGCGGGCGTCGGCGCGGGCGGCCACCTCGCCGGCGAGCTGCTGGGCTTGATGACCGGCACGCAGTTGGTCCACGTCCCGTACAAGGGCAATGCACAGGCGCTGACCGATGTGCTGAGCGGCCAGCTTTCATTTACCTTCGATACGGTTGTCACGGCGGCACCGCATATCCAGTCCGGCCGCCTGCGCGCCTACGCGGTTTCCGGTCCGCGTCGCGCCGGGGTATTGCCCGACGTCCCCACCATGGAAGAGTTGGGCTATAAAGGCTACGCCGTAACGCAGTTCCAGGGTTTGCTGGCGCCGGCGGGCACCGACCCCGGGATCATTGCGCGCCTGCATGACGAGGCCGTCAAGGCGGCGCGCATGCCAGACGTGGTGCGCAAGCTGGAAACCGAGGGCGGCAATGACATGGTGGCGGGCACGCCGGAGGAATTCGCCGAGCTGATCCGCTCGGACCTGGTGCGCTATCGCAAGCTGGTCGAGGATGCGCACATACCGAAGCAGTAGGCCGGCATGCCGCGCGGCCAGAGGAGTGATCGAATGTACAAGCTGGATGTCTTGATCAACGGCTATCCCGGGCGCAGCCTGTTCCACGGCAGCCTCGGCTGGAGTACCACGACGCTGCTGCGCGGCGAAGGTCGCCACATCCTGGTGGACGTGGGCGCCTTCGGCGCGCGCCACCTGCTGGCGCGGCAACTGGCGGAGCTGTCCGTGTCGGCGGCTGACATCACCGACGTGGTGCTGACGCACGCCCACTACGATCACTCGGTGAATTTCACCCTGTTCCCCAACGCCACGGTGTGGATCGGCGACCGCGAGCTGGCCTGGGCCGCTGCGCAGCCGCCCGGGTTCGATCCCTTGCCCGAGCTCTACGTGCGCGAATTGTCGGTATCTCCGCGGGTCCGACGCATCGCCGACGGCGAATCCTTCCTGCCCGGTTTTACCGCCATGGCGTCGCCCGGGCACACGCCCGGCCATCTGCTGTTCTACGTGACCGCCGCCGCGCAGCCGCTGTTGTTCACCGGTGATGCCGCCAAGAACCGCGCGGAACTTCTCAGCAAGACCGTGGCGGACACCTACGACATGGCGGTCAGCCAGGCCACCCTGGAACTGATCTGGGAAACGTGGCGGCGCACGCCCGACACACTGCTCATCCCGGGGCACGACCTGTGCATGCGCCTGGACGACCAGGGCCTGCCCGTCTATGTGGGCGAGCGGCGCGCGGCGCTCAACGCCTGGTTCGGCCAGAACCTGGAGCCCACTGTCATCGACCTGTGCTGCGGCGGCGAAACGGCCCGCTACAGCGCCTGATTCCACTTCGAGGCCCGATATGCCGCTCGATCCGCAAACGATTTCCCGCTTTATTCCCACCGGCACGCTGCGCGCGTCCATCAATGTCGGCAACCCCATCCTGGCACGGCGCGACGCTGCGAGCGGCGAGCCGGCCGGCGTGTCCATCGACCTCGCGCGCGCCTTCGCCGAGCGGCTGGGCGTGCCGCTGGAACTCGTCGTGTTCGACAGCGCCGGCAAGTCGGTCGACGCCGTGACGGCGGAGCAGGCGGACATCGGCTTCTTCGCCATCGATCCGCTGCGCGGGCAAGGCATCGCCTTCACGGACGCCTACGTATTGATCGAGGGCGCCTACCTGGTGCGCGACGAATCGCCCCTGCGCGATCGCGCCGAAGTCGACCGCGCCGGCCACCGCGTGACCGTCGGCAAGGGCAGCGCCTATGACCTCTACCTGACCCGTGAACTGAAGCAGGCGCAGATCCTGCGCGCGCCCACGTCACCGGCCGTGGTGGACACCTTTCTGGCGGAAGGCACCGAAGTCGCCGCCGGGGTGAAGCAGCAGTTGGAAGCGGATATGCGCCGGCTGCCCGGGCTGCGCCTGCTGCCCGGCAGCTTCATGGTGATTCGCCAGGCGATGGGCCTGCCCAAGGGACGCGGCGAAGCGGCGGCGGATGTGCTGCGTGCCTTTGTCGAGGAAATGAAGGCCAGCGGCTTCGTGGCCGAGGCCCTGCGCCGGCACGGCATCGAGGGCGCGGCGGTCGCCCCGCCGGCATCGGGCGCGTAGCCGTCGCTGCGCGCGGGCCCGGAACCCCGCCGCGCCCCATGTCCGGGCCGCGGCGGGGCCGGAGGTTGCTCCGAGTTGCCGTATATTACGGCCTTCGCTTGCGCCCCTGGAGCCCGTACGTGCAGCCTCTTGCCCGTTTCAGCCGTTTCGTCGGCAATACTTTCGCCGTCTGGGTGCTGCTCTTCGCAGCGCTCGCCTTCTACTATCCCGAAACGTTCAAGGGCATAGGCCCGTATATTGTGCCGCTGCTGGGCATCGTGATGTTCGGCATGGGGCTGACGCTGTCGAAGGCGGATTTCCGCGAGGTTACGCGGCGGCCGCGCGACGTGCTCATCGGCGTGCTGGGCCAGTTCATCATCATGCCGGGCCTGGCCTGGGTATTGGCCAAGACGCTGGACCTGCCGCCCGAAGTGGCCGTCGGCGTGATCCTGGTGGGCTGTTGCCCGGGCGGCACGGCGTCCAATGTGATGACGTTCCTGGCGCGCGGCGACGTGGCCTTGTCGGTGACGGTGACCTCCGTGACGACGCTGCTCGCGCCCATCATCACCCCGGCGTTGATCTATCTGCTGGCCAGCCAATGGATCGACGTGAGCGCGGCGGCCATGTTCTGGTCCATCGTGCAGGTCGTGGTGCTGCCGATCGCGCTGGGCGTACTGGCCCAATACATCCTCCGGGACAAGGTGCAGGTCGGCGTCGCGGTGCTGCCGCTGGTGTCCGTGGTGGCGATCGTGGCCATCGTGGCCGCGGTGGTGGCGGGCAACCAGGCCCGCATCGCGACCAGCGGGCTGATGATTTTCGCGGTGGTGGTGCTGCATAACGGGCTGGGACTGCTGATCGGCTATGCGCTGGCCAAGCTGTGCGGCATGAGCGTGTCCAAGCGCAAGGCCATTTCGATCGAGGTGGGCATGCAGAATTCCGGCCTCGGCGTGGCGCTGGCGACGGCGCACTTCTCGCCGCTGGCCGCGGTTCCCAGCGCCATCTTCAGCGTATGGCACAACATATCGGGTCCGATGGCGGCAACGCTGTTCAGGCGGTTCCGGGATTCGAACGCCGCCTAGGCGCCCGGTGGCCGCCGGCGCCGGCCATGCAGTGAAAGCCCCGCATCCAGCGCGGTAAGGGCTGTTGGCCCCGACGCCCTTCAGCGTCGCGCGGCCAGCGGTTCGACCACACGGTTCACGAAGGCGTCCAGCGCCGGGTTGTCATGCCTGGCGCGCCAGGCCAGGTATATCTCCGCGTACAGGTTCTTCTGGGCTATGGGCAGGAACACCACGCCTTCCAGCCGCAGTTCTCGCGCGGAATCCGGCACGATGCCGACGCCCAGACCGGCACGCACCAGTCCAAGCAGCGTATGCGTCTGGCTGGCATGTTGCACGTAATCCGGTTCCACGCCGGCCTGGCCCAGCGCGCCCGCGATGCGATCATAGAAATACTTGCCTTCACTGGGCGCATAGGCGACGAATGGCTGGCGGTGCAGCGCGCGCAGCGGCACCGCGTCGTAGACGGTCAGCGGGGATTTGCGCGGCGCCGCCAGCACCAACGGCTCGCGTTGCACCAGCCGATGCGCCAGCCCGTCCTGGCGCGGCAGGTGGCGCGCCAGCATGGCGTCGAGCTCGCCGGCCTCCAGCAGGCGTCCCAGGTCGGTCGATACCCGTTCCCGTAGTTCGATGTCGACGTCCGGAAGGACTTTGCGCGCCTTCATCACGAGGGCCGGCATCAGTCGATACGAGGCCACGGCCGTGAAGCCCAGGGTGATATGGCCCGCCTCGCCGCCCGAGGCGCGACGCGCGCTCGATGTGGCGCGCGCGGCGAAGGCCAGAAGATGGCGCGCATCGCGCAGGAAGCTGCGTCCCGCCGCGGTCAGCCTGACGACGCGGCTGCTGCGCTCCAGCAGCGTAACGCCCAACCGCTGTTCCAGCAGCTGTATCTGCCGGCTCAAGGGGGGCTGCGTCATGCACAGCCGGGCCGCGGCACGGCCGAAGTGCAGTTCCTCGGCCACGGCCACGAAGCATTCCAGTTGACGCAGTTCCATTGATACAAGCCTTGTATTGATCCTCCCGGTTTATAGCTTGATCCTGATCGTGCGGCGACAGGGGGCACGGAATAGGGCAGGCGCCCGGCGTGTTGTAGCAGTGAACCCGGCCCTCCGACACGTGGCGAGCCGGCCGCTACCCGCTGCAAGGAAGCACCGATGCCTCTCTCTGTCCCATTCCGCTCTCTGCCGCCCGGCGGCACGCTGCTGGACCTGGTCAAACCCTCGGACCGCACCGCGTTGACCAAGGACATGCGCCACTGGACCTGCGAAGCCATCTGCATAGGGGCGGAGCGGGTGGCGGCCGGGTTGCTGGCCGCCGGGGTGCGTCCGGGCGACCGTGTCGTGCTCCACCTCGGCAATGGTCCGGAGATCCTGATCTCCTACCTGGCGTGCTTCAGGATAGGCGCCATCGCCGCCCCGATGAACCTGCGCTACAAGACCCTGGAGCTCGAAGCGCAACTGATGCGCCTGCGTCCGGCGGCTTATATCGGGGACGCCACCCACTATCGCCTGGTCAAGGATTTTCCGCATGCCACATTGGATCGCGCCATGCGCTTCGTGGTGGGGGAGGTGCAGGATGACCTGGCGCACCCTTGGGAAGCGCTGAAGGATCAGGGCGGCACCGTCCGGCTGCCCGCGCCGGACCCGGACGGCGTGGCCGTGCTGTTGTCTACCTCCGGCACGACGGGCCGCTCGAAATTCGTCGCGCACAGCCAGTCGACCCTGCTCCAGGCCACGGAGCGCTGGAAGCTGCATGGCATGGACCCCGGGGATGTCCTGGCCCTCTTCCTGCCCATGGTGCACGTCAGCGGCCTGTTCTCCAGCATGCTCTGCCTGTTCAATGACATCGCCATGGCCCTGTCGGACCCCGCCAACCCCGATGGCATCCTCGATACCGTAGAGATGGCACGGTGCACGCATCTATTCACGTTTCCAGCGGTGGCCGTGTCCCTGATACAAAGGCAGCGGGCGCGCCCGCGGGATGTGAGCTCCCTGCGCTGCTGCATCACTGCGGGCGACGTCTGTCCGGATGCCGTCCAGCGCGACTTCCCAGCCACCTTCGGTCTGCCGCTGCGCACGACGTGGGCGTCGACCGAAGGCTTGGGGTGCCTGATTGGCGCCACGCAACCCGGGCCCGGCAGAACGGCGCCCGGCGTGGAAATCAAGCTGGTCGATACGCAAGGCAATACCGTTCCGGCCGGCGCGCCCGGTGAGGCCATTATGCGGGGCGCCAATGTGGCCCTGGGCTATTGGGAGGGGCCGTCGCAGCTGCGCCGTTTTCCGGACGGCTGGTACCCCACTGGCGACATGATGCGGCAGGAGGAGGACGGCAGCTTTTCATTCGTCAGCCGCATTAAGGATCTGATCATCCGGGGCGGATCGAACATTTCGCCGGTGGAAGTCGAGCAGGTCCTGCTTACGCATCCCGATGTGGCGGAAGCGGGCGTGGTCGGGGCGCCAGACGAGGTCCTGGGCCAAAGGGTCGCCGCGTTGCTGCGCCTGCGCGCGGGTGTGCCGGCGTCCCGGCTCGCCGACATCGTGCCGGAGATCGCTTACGCCCTGGCCGATTACAAGCTTCCCGAAGTCGTGAGGGCAGTCGCGTCCCTCCCCCGCAATGCCCTGGGCAAGGTCGAGCGGCACCTGCTGCTGGATCTTGCGACCCGCCCGATTGACGACCATGGCGCCATGCCGCAACCGGCTGCGGGGCTGCCATAGCCGCCGGTGCGTCGTCCCGGGCCAGAGCCGCCGGCAGAATGGGGATAGAGCCGTGCGTCCATCGATACAAGCCTTGTATTGATCGTTGCTATTTATAGCTCGATCGGTCAATGGTGGAGATTCCTTCCTATACTGCCTGCGTCACATCGTGCGGTGCGCTTGCATCCGGTGGCGCGGCAGCGTCGAGGCGGGAACCGGCGTCGACCGGACCCGTCCATTGCGCGCGGCGCCGCCAGTGCGCCGCGGACATTCAATCGGAAGGAGACAAAAATGAAAACCAAGCTATTTGCACGCCTGCGGCTGTGGGTCGGCGCGGCCGCCTTCACGCTGGCCGCCGTGCTGCCCGGCGCGGGCCATGCCGCTGAGAGCTATCCCTCCCGCCCCATCAGCCTGATCGTGCCGTTTTCGCCCGGCGGCGGAACCGATATTTCCGCACGGCTGCTCGCCGCGGCCTTGAGCCAGCAATTGGGCGCCTCCGTGGTCGTGGACAACCGGCCCGGCGCCGGCGGACAGATCGCCGCCGACCTGGTGGCGCGCGCGAACCCGGACGGCTATACGCTGCTGTTCGCCAACTCCGGCATGCTGGCCATCAATCCATGGCTGTACAAGCTGCACAGCGACCCGGCGCAGGCCTTCGCGCCGGTCTCGATGTTCTCCGACCTGCCGTTCGCGCTGGTCGTGCCGCCCACCTTGCCCGCGAAGACCGTGGCGGAACTGGTCGCGCTGGCCAACTCGCAGCCGGGCGCCCATACCTACGCCAGCTCCGGCACCGGCGGCGCGCCGCACCTGGCCGGAGAGATCTTCCAGCAGGCCACTGGCGTGCAACTGGTGCATGTGCCGTACAAGGGCGGCGGCCCCGCCATGACCGACCTCATGGCCGGCCGCGTCGACATGCTGTTCGCGTCGGTGCTGGAGACCATACCGTACGTCAATGCCGGCAAGCTGCGCGCGCTGGCGGTGACCGGGCCGACGCGTTCGCCGGTCATGCCGGATGTTCCTACGCTGGACGAAGCCGGCGTGCATAATGCCCAGACCGGCTCCTGGACGGCAGTCCTGGCTCCGGCCGGGACGCCGCCTGCGATCGTCGAGAAGCTCTCGCTGGCCATCCGGGCGGTGGCGGATATGCCGGACGTCAAGGAGAAGCTGGTCTCGCAAGGCGCGGTGGCGCACGGCTCGACCCCGCAAGAGCTGGCGCAGATCGCCGCGCGTGAACGGGCCCGCTACGGGCAGATCATCCAGTCGCGCAACCTGCGCGTCGAATAGCGAGGGCCCGGTGCCTTTCCCATCGTCATCGTCATTGCCATCATCCTTGTCCTCTTCCTCTTCATCGGTCTCCTCCGCCAGGATACCCGCCAGCACGGACGATCGGCCCGAGCTGCTCATGGTCGGCCCCCTGTTGCCGGCGCTGGAACAGCGTATGCAACAGCGCTACCGCATCCATCGCTGGTGGGAGGCGCCAGACCCGGCGCGGTTCCTGTCCGAGCATGGCCGGCGGGTGCGCGGGATCGCGACCAGCGGCCGCTTCGGCGCGACGCGCGAGTTGATCGAAGCCTTGCCGGCCCTGGAGGTCATTGTCAGCTTCGGCGTGGGGTACGACCCTATCGATATGGACGCCGCGCGTGGCCGGGATGTCGTGGTCACCAACACGCCCGGCGTGCTGGATGACTGTGTCGCCGATACGGCGCTGGCCTTGATGCTCAGTGTTTCGCGTCGCATCTGCGAACTGGACCGTTTCGTGCGCGCCGGCCACTGGCGGCAGGCATCGCCAGGCCTGGGCCGCAAGCTGGGCGGCCGTTGCTGCGGGATTCTGGGCCTGGGCAATATCGGCCGGCAGATTGCGCGGCGCGCGGAAGCCTTTGGCATGGACATCGCATACCACAACCGCCAGCCGCGCCAGGATGTCCCGCCGCATTACCGCTATTGCGCCGACCTGGTTGCGCTGGCGCGGGAAAGCGACGTCATGGTGCTGGCCCTGCCTGGCGGTGCGCATACGCGGCATATCGTCGATGCCGATGTGCTGGAGGCGCTGGGGCCCGACGGCATCCTGGTCAACGTGGCGCGCGGCAGCGTGGTGGACGAAGCGGCGCTGGTGCAGGCCTTGTCGACGGGCCGCCTGGCCGGCGCCGGCCTGGACGTGTACGAGCATGAACCGGACGTTCCCCCTGCCTTGTGCGCGATGGACCACGTCGTCCTGCTGCCGCATGTGGGCAGCAGCACCGTCGAGACGCGCCAGGCCATGTCGGACCTGTTCATGGCCAACCTGGACGGCTGGTTCGAGCGCCGCCGGCCGTTGACGCCGGTCGCCTGAGCAGGCCGCCGGCATCGGCGTTCCGGCGCCGCGAGCGGCCCCTAGGCAGCCTGGCCCTGGCGCGCGTGGCCCAGCATGTCGTCGGCGATCCGCTGGGCGGTATTCACGGAGTCGGTCAGGCCCAGGTGGCCGTGGCCGGTGGCCAGCCACAGTCCGGGCTGGCCCGGCACGGCGCCGACGAAGGGGACGGAATCCGGCATGCAGGGGCGATGGCCCATCCAATGCACCGTGGGCGCGCTGTCCAATCCATCGAAGTTTGCGCGCGCAATGCGTTCCAACACCTGGCCGCGGCGCGCATCGGCGGGCCGGGACAGGCCGGCGATCTCCACTGTCCCGCCCACGCGCAGGCCTTCTTCCATCGGCGTCACGAACACCTTGCGGTCGGCCAGTACGACAGTGCGCGAAATCGTCGCCGATGCGCCCTGGAACTGTACGTGGTATCCGCGCTGGCTTTCCAGGTTCAGCCGGACGCCCAAGGGGCGCAGCAGGGCAGGCGACCATGCTCCCGTCGCCACCACCACGCGCCGGAAGGCATGTGCCGTGCCGCCCATGCGCAATTGCCAGGCGCCGTCCGCCATACGCGACGGCGCGGATGATTCCGCCCGCAGCACCCGGCCCCCGCGGGCCTGGAAGGCGGACACCATCGCCTGCACATAGCGGAAAGGGTTGAGGACGGTGGCGTGGTCGGCCAGGAACAAGCCGATGGTGTAGCGCGGCCCGATCGCCGGCTCCAGATCGAGGATGCCGGAGCGGTCCAGGCGCTCGAAGCGATAACCGTACTGCTCGCGCAGCCGCCATCCGCCGGCGTCCTTGGCCAGGGCCGCTTCATCCGGATACAGGTGCAGGTGGCCGCGTTGCACGAGCAGCTCGGGTACGCCGATTTCACTGGCCAGCGCCATGTGGGCGCGCACCGCGCCGGCATGCAGCGCCGCCAGCCGCGCTGCGGCGTCCTGCACGGCGTCCGGCCGCGATGCGGCCACGAAGCGGGCCAGCCAGGGCAGGGCGCGCGGCAGGTAGGCCAGCGGAAGCCGCAGCGGACTTTCCGGGTCCAGCAGCATGCCGGGCACCGACTTCAGGATGCCGGGCATTGCAAGCGGCGCCACCGATCCAGGGCTGATCGCCCCGGAATTGCCGTAGCTGCAGCCGCGCCCCGGTTCGTCGCGGTCGATCAGTGTGACGGGCACGCCGCGCCGTTGCAGCGTGTAGGCGATGCAGGCGCCCACGACGCCCGCGCCGATGACGGCGACGCGATACGCTTCAGGATTGTCGGGCATACGGCTGTCCGGCATGGGGCTGCCCGGCATACGGGACGTTGGGCGCTTCAGGATTGCTTGTTCTGGACGACATAGCGCAGGAAGCCGCTGTGCGGCGTGTACTTGTCGTACAGGCCGCGAGCGCGGTAGTTGTTTTCTTTCGTGTTCCAGTAGACGCGTGACCAATCGCGCGTCTTCATCTCCGCCATCAGCCAGTCGATCATCTGCTTGCCGGCGCCGCGGGCGCGCACCGTCGGGTCGACGTACAGATCCTGCAGGTAGCAGACGGGCGTCAGTGTCGACGTGTTCTCGTGCAGGATGTAGTTGGCGATGCCGATAACCTGCCCGCCATCGTCTTCCGCCACGATGGCGTACACGGGCGACTGCGGATCCACGATGCGCGACCAGGTATGACGGGTGACGGCTTCGTCGGGCTCGCGTTCGTAGAAACGGGTATAGCCGTCCCACAGGACGCGCCAGCGCGCTTCGTCCCGGGGTTCGATGGGGCGGATGGTCAGGGTCATGTTCGGCGGTGCCAGGGTTGGAACCCGCTTGGCACGGCCGGTGTGGTCCTTGCCTTATCGCGGGAAGAGCTGATCGTACACGTCGCCCGCCAGCGCCTGCAATTCACCGGCGGGCAGGTCGCCGTTCAAGGCATAGCCGTAGCCATCCTCGACCCAGTAGAACGCCTCGCCATGGGCATCGCGCACCGAGCGGAACGCCGTCTCGTGCGGTGCGACGCCGCGCGGGAAGACCGCGACGTACAGGGTGACCCGGCGGCCGCGTGCATCTTCGTACATGAATTGGGCGCGCGCCATGGCGTTGACCGGCGTGGCGCCGGCGGCCGTCAAGGTGGATGTCCCCGAGCCCGCTGCGGCAGGCCGGGCGGCGGCCTCCGTTGCCGCCGGTTCGCCGGGCAGCAGACGCCCGCCCAGCAGCCGGAAGCCGCGGTCCTGGAGCGCGGGCGCGGCCAGTGGCCGGCCCAGCCGGCGGCTGAGCCACTGCACCAGATGCGCCTGTTCCTGCGCCGTGACCTCGACCGGGTGGCGGACTTCCGGGCTGTAGACGGCGTAGGCCGCCGTGGCGTCGCGCACGAATTGCGGCGCGCTCGCGCCCGCCACCGTGGCGGGCGCCGCGGGCGGCTGCCACAGGCGCATGCCGCCCGCTCCCGCGGCGACCAACAGCACGGCGGCCGCTGCCTGCGCCCAGGGATTCCAGCGTCGGCGGCCATGGCGCAGCACGGTATGAGTCAGCACGGCCGGCGTGGCGCCCATGTCCGTGTCACGGTGCAGCCGTCGCAGGGCCGAACGTTGGGCGTGCCACTGCGCCACGCGCACCGCATCCCCGGGGTGCCGCTGCAGGTGCTGCAACACCGCGCCAGCGCGGGCCGCATCGAGTTGACCGTCGACGAAGGCGTGCAGGTCGGCATCCGGGACGGGGGCGTCGGTTTCCATCATCGCTTCACCAGTTGCAGGGGATGGGGCGGGGCCGTTTCCGCCGTACCGTCCATCGACAAACGAACCGCTTCGCGTGCGCGGTGCAAGCGCGACATCACGGTGCCGATCGGCACTTCCAGGATCTGCGCCGCCTCGGCATAGGTGTATTCCTCCACGCTGACCAGCAGCAGCACGGTGCGCAGCGTCGGAGACAGCCGCGCCAGCGCGCGTTCCAGGTCGAGCATGTCCGGGGCGTGCCGCATCGGCTCGTGGGTGCGCTCATTGCGCTCGTCCCACACATCGTGGCCGTCGTCGTGGCGCCAGTCGCGCACCCGGTTCAGGTAAAGATTGTGCATCAGGGTCATCAGCCAGGCGCGCAGCGCCGTCCCGGGCTTCCACAGCGACCATTTGGCGCAGGCCCGCTCCAGCGTGTCCTGCACCAGGTCGTCCGCGCTGGCCGCATCGCCCGCCAGCAGGCGGGCATAGCGGCGCAGCGCCGGAATATGGGCGAGGATCTGCTCCACGCCCATGGCCGATGTCATTGCCGCTTCAAGGCTTGGCGACGTGCCAGACGCCACCGACGCCGTCGCCGGTCTTGTCGCCGACGGCCTTGTCCTTCACCCAGTAGTACACGGGCTGGCCCTTGTACGCCCATTGCTTGCTGCCGTCGTCGCGCGTGATCACGCTCCATGCGCCCTCGGTCTTGGCGCTGGCCGATGCCGCCAGGGGCGGCCAGTTGGCGGCGCAACCGCCGTTGCAGGCGCTCTTGCCCGAGTTGGCCGCATCCTTGTCGAAGGTGTACAGCGTCATGCCGTTGTCGCCGACCAGAACACCATTGCTGGTTTTGCCGGGCGCCGCCGCGATGGCGGATGCGGCGACCAGCAGGGCGGCAGCGCCGAGGGCGGAAAGCGTGAATTTGCGAACCATAAGACCTCCGTGTAGTGGGTTGCCTGGAGTGAACACGGATCAGGCCTGATTTATTCCCTCGATGGCTGCGTCAGCCCGGCGACGACCTCCACAACCTGATCGAGGGCCACCCGGATGTGGGTGCGCAAGAGGCTCATCGCGCCTTGCGCATCGCCCCTTTCGGCGTGCTCGATCAAGGCCAGGTGCTCGGCATAGGCCTGCTGGCGCAGGGGGAGGTTGACGACCTGGAAGCGCAGGTAGCGGTCGCCGCGATCATGCAATTGGCGCAGCATCGTCATGGCCAGGTCACGGCGGGCCGGCGCGTACAGCGCCTCGTGCAGGCGCCAGTTGGCGCGGCCCCATGCCGCCGCGTCGGCGTGCAGCGTTTCTTCCAGCGCGGCGCGCGCCTCCGGCAGCGACGTCCTGCCGGTGGTCTTGATCGCCTCGCCGAACAGCCATGGCTCGACCTGCAGCCGCAGTTCGAAGGTCTCCACGACATCGCTGGAGGACACGCCGCACACGTAGGCGCCGCGATGCGCGTGCACGGCCACCAGGTTTTCCGCCTCCAGCCGGCGGATGGCCTCGCGCACGGGGATGCGGCTGACGCCCAGTTCTTCGGCCAGGGCTTCCTGGCGCAGGGCTTCGCCGGGACGCAACTGCCCCGAAAGTATCTGCTGGCGCAGCGCGTCCAGTACCAGGTCGACGGTGGTGCGGCGGATCAGTTTGCGGTCGCTGGACGGCGGCGGGGGCGCGGATGCGGTCATGGATGTCCCTCGTAATCCCTAGTCCCTGTTGTCTTGACCCCGGGATGAGCGCAGTTTAGCATCCGCTTCGTATCCTGGATATTGGATCCAATCATGGCGGCATCCGAGTGGATGCGCCACCCGAGCCTGGAGAGATCCCGCTATGAATCGACGCCATTTCGTTGCCGCATCCGTAGTCGCCGCCCTGGCGGGCGGCCTCAGCTTCCCCGCCGCCGCGCAGACCCCGGACTTCGTCGTTGGCGCGCTGAGCCCTGTTACCGGGTCCGGCGCCCCCTACGGCCCCGGCATGGTCAAGGCCATCCAGTTGGCAGCCGAGGAGATCAATGCGGCGGGTGGCGCGCAAGGGGCCCGGTTCAAGGTCGTGGTGGAGGACAGCCAGACCGCGCCGCAGGCGGCCGTGCAGGGCGCCAAGAAAATGATCGAGGTCGATAAGGTGCGGGCCATCCTGGGTTGCTGGAGTTCCGGCGAGTCGCTGGCCGTTATTCCGCTCACCAACGAAGCCAATATTCCCCTGATGCATGGTTCGGGCGCGCCCGCGCTGAGCGGTCCGCCGGTGAACGCCAAGAAGCTGGGCTTCCGCTTCCAGGCCACCAACGGCCGCTTCGGGCAGGCCTTCGCCAAGGTCGCCGAGCGTCAGGGCTACAAAAACCCCGCGACCATGGCCTTCAACAACGCCTCCGGCGTCGGCAATACCGAGGGCTTCGCCCAGGCCTGGAAGGCGGCGGGCGGCAAGGTGGCGGCCAGCGTCGTGTACGAACCCAACCGCCCGTCCTACCGTTCCGAACTGCAATCGGTGCTGCGCGCCAAGCCGGACGTGATCGTGACGGGTTCCTATCTGGCCGATACCACGATCATCCTGCGCGAGTGGTACCAGACCGGTATCGATACCCACTGGATCATCCCGGGCTGGGCGGCCAACACCGACCTCATCAAGGCATTGGGTCCCAAGGTGACGGAAGGCATTATTTCCGTGGAGTCGGTCAGCAACGAAGGCGCACCGAACTATGTCCATGTGCGTGATGCGCTGGGCAAGCAGGGCGTCGACGTGGGAGGCAACGTGTACGCGCCCATGGCCTACGACCAGGCCATCATCCTGGCGCTGGCGGTGCAGGCGCTGGGACCCAAGGCCAGCGGCCCTGAACTCGCCGCCAAGGTCCACGAGCTGGGCAACCCGGGCGGCGAAGTCGTCTACAACTTCGCCGACGGCAAGAAGCTGCTGGAAGCGGGCAAGCGGGTGACGTATGTCGGCGCCTCCAGCGCCCTGCACTTCGACCAGTTCAACGACGTCACGCCGGACTTCTCCGCCTCCTTCGTGGAAAACGGCAAGCTCGTCCGTAAATACGTGGTCAAGCTGTAGGGCGGTCGCGTGGGCTACGCCGACTACATCAACCTGGCCATCAACGGGCTGGTGGAAGGGCTCATCATCGCCCTGCCAGCCTTGGCCTTGACGCTCGTCTACGGGCTGGCGCGCTTCCCCAACGCGGCCACCGGGGACATCGTGGCGGTGGGCGGGTATGCCGGCCTGGCGGTGCATCAAGTGACCGGGTCGCTGGTGGCGGCCGGACTGGCCGGCGCGGCCGGCGGTGCGCTGGCCTCGGTGCTGGCTTTCGTGCTGGCCTTCCGGCCGGTCATCCGGCGTTCCGTCATCACCCTGCTGCTGACCTCGATCGGTGTGGGTTTCGTGATCCGCGCCGTGCTGGGCGTGGCCTTCGGCCACGATCCGCGCGCCTTCGATATGCCGCTGGATCGCGCCTGGCGCTTCGGCGACATCTCGCTCGCGCCGGCCGACCTTAACCTGGCCGGCCTGACGCTGGCCACGCTGCTGCTGGTGTTCATCATGCTGTACGCGACGCCGCTGGGCCGCTCGCTGCGCGCCATCGCGGACGATCCGGACCTGGCCCGGGTCAGCGGCATCCGGCGCGAGCGCTGCATGTTCGCGATGTGGTCCATCGCCGGCATGGTCTGCGGCATTGCCGGGACCGTCGTCGGCATGCGCACCGTGGTCTATCCCGACGCGGGCTGGAATATGCTGCTGCCGGCCTTCGCCGCGGCGGTGGTGGGTGGCCTGGGCAATCCCGTGGGGGCGGTGCTCGGCGCGCTGCTGCTGGGCGTGCTGCAGGAACTCTCCACACCCTTCGTGGGCTTTGTCTACAAGATCGCGCTGGGCTACGTGTTCATGATGATCGTCCTGCTGCTGCGTCCGCAGGGATTGTTCAACCGGCCGCAAGGGGTGCGCTGATGGTCACCTATCTACTGTCCATCCTCGTCATCATGGGCATCTATATGCTCCTGGCGCTGGCGCTGGATCTTCAATACGGTTTCACTGGCCTGATCAACTTCGGCCTGGCGGGCTTCTTCGGCGTGGGCGCGTATGCGTCGGCCCTGCTGACGATGAAGCTGGGATGGTCGCCGCTGCTGTCCTTTCCCGCGGCGATGCTGCTGGCGGCCGCGCTGGCGTGGCCGCTGGGGCGCGTGGCGCTGCGCCTGCGCGACGACTACCTGGCCATCGTCACCCTGGGTTTTTCGGAGATCGTGCGCCTGGTCCTGGTCCAGGAGCAATGGCTGACCAACGGTGTGCAGGGCATTCCGGGCGTGCCCCGCCTGGGAGCGGGCTGGGGTGACACGAACTTCAGCAACAACCTGCTGCTGGTGCTGCTGGCGGTATCCATCGCCGTCGTGATCGCGATCCTGCGTCGCGTGACGCACAGTCCATACGGCCGCACCATACAGGCGATCCGCGACGACGAGACGGCCGTCCGCGTGCTGGGCAAGGAGCCGGCGCGCTTCAAGACCCAGGTGCTGATGCTGGGCGCCGCCATCGCGGGCCTGGCCGGCGCGTATTTCGCGCACTACATGACGTATATCGTGCCGGACCAGTTCGTGCCGCTGATCACCTTCTATGTATGGATGGCCATCATCATGGGCGGCGTGGCGCGCCTGTCGGGCAGCGTGGCGGGCGCCGTACTGCTGGTGGTTTTCCTGGAAGGCGTGCGTTTCACGCGCGGCTATATCCCCGGTGTGTCGGACGCCGACATGGGCAGCGTGCAGCTCGGCGTCGTCGGCCTGGTCCTGATCCTGTTCATGCGCTGGCGGCCGCAAGGCCTGTTCGGCGCGAGGGGCGCGCGATGAGCCGGTTAGCAAGCTCCGGCGTATCGCTGTCGTACGGCGATTTCCAGGTCCTGGATGGCGTATCGCTGTCGATGAGTTTGGATGGGCTGCACGGCATGATCGGCCCCAACGGCGCTGGCAAAAGCACCTTCTTCGCGGTGCTGAGCGGTTTCCTGCAGCCCTCGGTCGGAGAGGTCCGCTTCGGCGACACGGTGTTCCAGGGTGTGGGCCCGGCCGCGCGGGCGCGCATGGGACTGGGCCGCACGTTCCAGATTCCGCGCGAGTTCGCGCACCTGACCGTGCGGCAGAACCTGATGGTCGGGCCGCGCGAGCAGCCGGGCGAGTCGCTGTTGCCGCTGTTCTTCGCGCCGGGACGGGTGCGGCGCGCCGAGGCGCGGATCGCGGACCAGGCGCAGGGCATCCTGGAGTTCCTGAAGCTGGGCGCGGTGGCCGACAAACCGGCGGGCGGCCTGTCCGGCGGCCAGAAAAAACTGCTGGAGCTGGGCCGCGCGTTGATGTCCGACCCGAAATTCATATTGCTGGACGAGCCGTACGCCGGGGTAAATCCCGTCCTGATCGAGGAAATCTCGCAACGTATCCGCGAGATCAATGCCGAGCGCCGGATCGGCTTTCTCATCATCGAGCACAACCTGATGGCATTGAACAGGCTCGTCGGCGACCTGTACGTGCTGGATGGCGGACGCCTGATCGCCCACGGGGATCCGCAGGCGGTATTGGCCGATGCGCGTGTGCGCGAAGCCTATATGGGCGCACTGGCGTCGCCGGGCAAGGAGGCGTTGGCATGAGCGACCCGGTATTGCGTTTGTCGGATGTGCGCGGTGGCTATGGCGACGTGGATATCCTCAAGGGTATTTCGCTGCGCGTGGAGCAGGGCGAGATCGTCACCATCGCCGGCACCAACGGTGCGGGCAAGTCCACGATCATCAAGGCCGTGATGGGCCTGCTGCCACGATCGGCCGGCGCCATCGTGCTGCGCGGCCGGGACGTCGCGCCACTGAGCGTCGAAGCGCGGCTCGACCAGGGCATCGGCTATGTGCCGCAGGTCGCCAATGTGTTCTCTTCGCTGAGCGTGCACGAGAACCTGCTGGTCGTGCAGGGCGTCCGGCGGCCGCGCGAGCGGGCCGATGCCATGTACGCGATGTTCCCGGCGCTGGTCCGGCATCGGCGCCGGGCCGCGGGCACGCTGTCCGGCGGGGAGCGGCAGCAACTGGCCTTCGCGCGGGCGCTGATGCGCGAGCCCGATATGCTGCTGCTCGACGAGCCGACGGCCGCCTTGTCGCCAGCCCGCGTGGACGAAATCTTTGCCTACGTCCAGGGCCTGCCGGCCTCGGGCACCACCGTGCTTATGGTGGAGCAGCGTGCCCGGCAATCCCTGGCGGTCAGCCAGCGCGGCTACATCATCGACCAGGGCGTGGTGGCGATGGAAGGGGCGGCGGCGGATCTGCTGAACGATGCCCGCGCGGCGGATCTTTTCCTTGGCAAACACGAATAGGACAGACGTGGCATGACGGAACTTGTGGTGGTGGGCGCCGGCGTGATTGGCCTGGCGTGCGCCCGACGCGCGCAGCAGCTGGGCTGGCAGGTCACCTTGCTGGACCGGGATTTCGAAGGCGACCGCGCTTCACATGGCAACGCCGGGGGGATCGCGGTCAGCGAATCCACGCCCATTGCCTTGTCCGCATTCAGCCTGAAGGCCGTGCGCTGGCTGCTCGATCCGCTGGGGCCGCTCGCCATCCGCCTGCGCCATGCACCGCGTTTGCTGCCCTGGCTGCGGGCCTTCCAACAGGTGGGCGAACCCGGGAATTTCCGCCGAATCTCGCGCGCGCTGGCGGCGCTGAACGACCGCGTGTACGCCGATCTGCTGCCCATGCTGAACGACCTGGGCTTGTCGGGGCAACTGCATCGGCGCGGCGCCCTGGCCGTCTACGAAACCGATGCCGCCTTTGCCGCGGACGCCGCCGAGTGGGCCTGGAAGCGCGAGCTGGGCGTGCGCTGGAGCCCGGTTTCCGCGGACACGCTGCGCGCGCTGGAGCCCGCGCTGGCGCCGGTGTTCCGCCACGGCGTCATGCTGGAAGACTGGGCGCACGTGGACGATCCCCTGAACATCGTGCGCGCGCTGCGCGAACGTGTGCGCGGGGACGGCGGCCGGCTGGTCAGCGCGGACGCCGTGCGCGTGTCGCTGGACGACGCGCGGAAGCCGGCGGTCGTCGACCGCGACGGCCGGCGCCACGCGGGCGACCGGGTCGTCGTCGCGGCTGGCGCATGGTCGGGCGCGCTGGCGCGTACGCTGGGCGACCCCGTACTGCTCGAGAGCGAGCGCGGCTACAACACCACGCTGCCGGCCGCGGGCGGCATGCTGTCGCGCGAGGTCATCTTCGCCGAACGTAAATTCGTGGCGACGCCGCTGGCGGTCGGCATGCGCATAGGCGGCGCCGCGGAATTCGCCGGGCTGGACGCCCCGCCCAACTACCGGCGCAGCGACGCGCTGCTCGCGTTGGCGCGCCGCTACTTGCCCGGCATGGACGAGCGTGGCGCCCGGCGCTGGATGGGCAACCGTCCGGCCACGCCGGACTCCCTGCCCGTGCTGGGGCCGTCCAATGCGTCGGGGCAGGTGCTGTACGCCTTCGGCCACGGACACCTGGGCCTGACCCAGGCGGCCACCACGGCCGCCATCGTGGGCAGCCTGCTGGCCGGCGGGGATCCCGGCATCGATCTCCGTCCATATTCGATTTCCCGCTTCAACAAGGGCAACCCGCTATGCTGATTCTGAAGAATGCGCGCCTCCTGGACGCGTACCACAAGGACGACGACGGTTCGTATGACGTCGTGGTGGAAGGCGACCGTATCCGCGAAGTTTCGCCGCGCCCCGTTACGGCACGCGCGGAAGACCAGGTCATCGACGTCGCCGGCCGCACGCTGATGCCCGGCATGGTGGATTGCCACGTGCATGTCATCGCCTCCATGGCCAACCTGGGCACCAATGCCCGCATGCCTGCCGCATTCGCGACCTTGCGCGCCGTGCCCATCCTGTCCGCGATGCTGCGGCGCGGCTTCACGACGGTGCGTGATGCCGGCGGCGCCGACTATGCGCTGCGCCGCGCCGTGGAAGACGGCCTGATCGACGGGCCGCGACTGTTCATCGCCGGCAAGGCGCTGTCGCAAACCGGCGGCCATGGCGATTTCCGTGAGCGTTTCGACGCCAGCGATCCCGATCCCTGCCCATGCCACCGCAATCTAGGGGCTATCGCGCGGGTCGTGGACGGCGTCGACGCGGTACGCAAGGCGGTGCGCGAAGAGATGCGCGCGGGCGCTACGCATATCAAGGTCATGGCGTCCGGTGGCGTGGCTTCGCCCACGGATCCGATCGGCAACCTGCAGTATTCCAGGGACGAGATTCTCGCCATCGTCGAGGAGGCCGCCTCGCACCAGACCTACGTGATGGCCCATGCGTACACGGGCAAGGCGATCGCGCGCGCGGTGGAGTTGGGCGTGCGCACCATCGAACACGGCAACCTGGTGGACGACGTGGCCGCCGCGGCCATGGCCAGGCATGGCGCCTACGCGGTTCCCACGCTGGTGACCTACGAGGCCCTGCACAAGGTCGGCGCGCAGTACGGAGTGCCCCCGGATGCCGTGGCCAAGATCGACGACGTGCGCTTGCAGGGGCTGCAGTCGCTGGAAATATTCAAGCGGCATGGCGTGCGCATGGGGCTCGGTTCGGACCTGCTGGGCGAAATGCATACATTCCAGAGCGACGAGCTGCGCCTGCGCGCGCAGGTATTGGACAACTTCGAAGTGATCTGCCAGGCGACCCAGGTCGGGGCCGAGATCGTCGGGCAAAAAGACAAGCTGGGCGTCGTCGCCGCGGGGGCCTACGCCGATCTGCTGATCGTCGACGGCGATCCCGTTGCCGACATCACGCTGCTGTGCGGACAGGGCGAGCACCTGTCCATGGTGATGAAGGGCGGCAAGCCGGTGCATCTGCGCTGAGGACACGTTGCCGTCGGCCAGGCGCCGCAAGGCGCCCCGGCCGACGGATTTTCTTCCATTCATTCTTATTGGACCAACATCATGAAAGTAAATTGGGCAGGTGTGTTTCCCGCCGTCACGACGAAAATGAAGGCGGATCAATCGCTGGACCACGACGCCATCGCCAGTGGCCTGGAGCGGCTGCTTGCCAACGGCGTGGGCGGCGTGGTGATGATGGGCATGGTGGGCGAGAATGCGTCGCTGGCGCCCGAGGAAAAGCTGACGGTGCTGCGCATCGCCAAGGAGACGATCAAGGGCCGCGTGCCCATCGTGTCAGGCCTGGCCGAGACGACCACTGGCGGCGCGGGACGCTATGCCCGGGAAGCCGAGCGCATCGGCGTGGACGGCCTGATGGTGTTCCCGGCGCTGACGTACAAGTCGGATGCCGCCGAGACCATGTCCTTCTACCGTGGCGTCGCGCGCGCCAGCGGACTGCCCATCATGATCTACAACAATCCGCGCGGCTATGGCGTGGACATGACACCCCAGCTGCTGGAAGAGCTGGCCGACGAACCCACGCTGGCCTGCATCAAGGAAGAGACCTACGACACCACCCGCGTCACGGACATCTACGCGCGCCTGGGCGATCGCTATACCGTGTTCTGCGGCGTCGACGATCTGATCGTGGAAAGCGTGGCGCTGGGCGTGAAGGGCTGGGTATCGGGCATGGCCAACGCCGTGCCCAAGGAGTCGGTGCAATTGCTGGACCTGGCCGTCAAGGGCGACTACGCGGGGGCCCGCGTGCTGTATCGCAAGCTGATCAAGCTGTTCCACCTGGATACGCACGTCAAGCTGGTGCAGTACATCAAGCTGGCGGAGCACGTTACCGCGGGCTATGCGGAAACGGTGCGCGAGCCACGCCTGCCCTTGAGCGGGGCCGAGCGCGAGGCGACGCTGGCGATCATCCATGAGACGCTGGCGGCGCTGAAGTCGGCGTAAGCTTCCATGCCAGGGCAGGCCGGGCAGGGCAGCGCCCTGCCCGGGCGGGTTATATCCGTGCGGCCCCTTCCGGCAGGTTCCCGGATCGGCCGACACCGACGCGGGGGTCTGGCCCGAATTCGCCTTCAATCGATCGCTTGAAGTTTTTCGCGAATTCGTCGATGAGGACGGCGCCCACCACCTGATTGAAGAACGAGACCGGCGTACTTATCAAGTGACACAAGCCTTCCAGCCATTGGATGGCGGCTTGCCGCTCCTCCGGACCCGCCATGTCGGCGCGCGCGACGTTTCGTTCCAGCCCACCCTTGAAGGCTTCGCTGTAGAAATACTGCGCCTGCTCGGTCGACAGCTTGCCCGGCTCGCCGCGATGCAGGATGTGGTTCATGAAGCAGTCCAGCTGCGCGGCACACGTCTGCGACGAATGGCTGCCCGCCTGGGTCAACAGGAATTTGATCTTGTCCGCGAGCGCGCCCAGCTGGCCTTGTATGTCGCGTTCCAGTGTCCTATGAGCCATGCCCCGTGCCGTCATGGCGTATACGGGCGCCTTGCCTGGCAGATGCTCGTAGTAGCCGGCGACCGTCTGTGCAAGGCTGTCCGTGGTCGCTTCGACGCCCCGGTCCGCCGAGGAGGCGGTGGCGGGCGCGCCGGCAATGTCGGCCGGGGGGATCGGGCTGGAGCCTATCTGCATATGTCATCCTTGAAAGCGATTGATGAGAATGCATCGTCGCGTTGGCGTACGTGCGGGCAGTACGTGAGGAAAGGCCCGTCCGGGTTCCCCTTCCGATTCGCCGGGCGGCGTTCGACTGGCTTGTTCAACGCGCTTGCTCACCTGCTATCGACCTCGCTGGGTGACGTGGCTACTTGACCGGCAAGTCCGAATGGCAAATCCGGAGCGGTCCAGCCAGATATATATTAATATTTATATCTTATATAAGACCCGCGCCGCTTCCGCCGGCCGCCATCCTCTCCGTCGTCCCCCGCAGCATCATGTCCACGCCCACCGGCACACTCGCTTCACCTCCCGTTCCTTCCTCTTCCGCCGCAAGCCTGACCCACCGCGAGATCATGCGCGTGATCGGCGGCATCGTCCTGTGCATCCTGCTGGCTGCGCTGGACCAGACCGTGGTGATCCCCGCGGTCCCGGCCATCGCTTCCGACCTGAACGGCTTCGGGCATTTGTCGTGGATCGTGGCGGCCTACCTGATCGCCGCCACCGTCACGACTCCCATCTACGGCAAGCTCTCGGATATTTACGGCCGGCGGCAACTGCTGACGATTGCGATCGGCGTTTTCGTTGTCACCTCGGCGCTCTGTGCCATGGCGCAGACCCTGAACCAGTTGATCCTGTTCCGCACGCTGCAAGGCCTCGGCGGCGGCGGCTTGATGGCGCTGGCGCAGGCCGCCATCGCCGATGTGGTGGCGCCGCGCCAGCGCGGCCGCTACCAGGGCTACCTGGCCGCCGTGTGGGGCGTAGCTTCCATCGCAGGCCCCTTGGTGGGCGGCTATGTGTCCGAACACCTGTCGTGGCGTTGGCTGTTCTGGATGAATCTGCCCCTGGGCCTGCTCGCCATGTATTCGTGCAACCGCGGGCTGCGCATGCTGACCCCCAAGGGCGGCAAGGTGCGACTGGATATCCTGGGCTCCCTGCTGCTGGCGCTGACCATCGTGTCCTGCCTGCTGGCGCTGGGCTGGGGCGGCGTCGACTACGCCTGGATCTCGCCGCAGATCCTGGCGCTGCTGGCCCTGAGCGTGACGGCCCTGGCGGTGCTGGTGTGGCAGGAACGCCGTGCGGCGGATCCGCTGCTTCCGCCGCGCATGTTCCGCAATCCCACTTTTGTCTGCGGCATTGCCGCATCCTCGCTGGGCGCGCTGGGGATCTTTCTTTGCATTTTTGCCTTGCCGCTGTATTTCCAGCTGGTACGCGGCACCAGCGCCGCGGAGTCGGGACTGTTCGTCACGCCCTTCCTGCTGTCCAACGTGCTGGGCAATGTCCTCAGCAGCAACCTGGCGCGTCGTACCGGACGCATGCGCGGCATCCTGTCGGCCGGTTTCATAGGAGGCGCGACCGGCTTGTGCCTGCTGGCCTTCATGGGCGCCGGCGCGCCGCTGGCCGTGGTGCTGGCGGCCACCCTGCTGACGGGCGTCGGCCTCGGATCCTGCATGGTGGGCACCATCATGGTGGTACAGAACGCGCTGGAGCCGCGCGACATCGGGGCCGGCACCGGTTCAGTGCTGGTGCTGCGATCCATGGGCAGCGCTTTCGGCAGCGCCGTGGCGGGTAGCCTGTTGGCCCTGGGATTCGCGTCCTCGTTGACGGCGGCCAGCATTACGCAGCAGATGGACCTGGGAGCGCTGCGCCATGGCAGCGACGTGCTGACGCAGTTGCCGCCCGCGGTGAAGCTGGTCCTGATGGAAGGCGTCGCGTCCACCTTCCGCAACATCTTCGCCTTCGGCGCGGTCGTGGCCGTCGTCTCGCTGCTCGTCGTGCGGCGCATGCCGGACCTCGAGCTGCGCAGCGGCGCGGCCAGCCATACGCCGATCGGCGATTGAGCCTGCCGCGCCCCGGCATGGCGCCGCGCCCATTGCCCGCGGGGCGGCGCCGCGCAGGGCCCCACGCCGCACCGTACGTTCAGGGCACCAGCGACAGGCCGATGCCGATCTGCGACTTCTGGCGCTGGTCGTAGCCCAGCAGCGTGTCGCCGTAGCCGTTGAAGTACTGCAGGTGCAGGTAGCCGTTCATGTTCAGGAAGGTGCGCTTGAGCGGCCATGCCAGGTCCAGCTGGGTGGTGCGGCGTGCGCTGTCGCCCTGGCGGTACATGACCGAGGCGATAAGCCCGTTGTCCTGTGCCCAGCGCAAGTGCCAATCGACCCAGCCCGTATAGTCGGTGTAGTTGCGGTTCTCGTCGCCCAGGGCGAAATAGCCCTTGATGCGCGGCGCGAAGGTCAGCGTGCTGCCCCCGTCGAAGCGGTAGTTGACCGCCGGCTGCACGAAAGCGTCGTTCACCGACCTGGAGTCATCCCCCGCCTTGCCATTGGAGGCATGCTCGACGCCGCTGGCCAGCCCGACGCGCCAGTTCTGGTCGGCCGACTGCCACATGTTGTCCGATTGCCAGAACAGGCTGGGATTGAAGGTGGTATCGATGAAGGGCCGCGATTCGCCCTGCAGATCCCACACGGATGTCTGGGTATAGCCCAGGTAAAGATTGTCCAGGAAACCGGGCTCCTTGCCGGCGTCCGGCGTGAAGAGCCGGTATTTGAGGCTGAACTGCAGCTTGGATGTGGTCCGGCCACGGGTGCGGATGTCGATGTAGGTCGGCTCGTATTCCGACAGGCCGCTGCGCAGCCGGTCGAATGCCGGGTTGCCGGAGGCCGTGCCCGCCGGGGTGGCCGCCGCCACGCTGGTGGGCGAGGGGCCGGCGTCGGGCGACGCGCCGATGGCACTGACTTCCTTCGCGGGCAGGGGCTGGCCGGTGCGGGCATCGACGACCGGCACATCGGCGGGCTTGCTGGCGATGGTGCCGGCGGCCGTGGCATCCAGCGCCATCAGCGTCGGCTCGCCTTCGATCGCCACCGCCTGCAGGCCGGTGGCCTGCGCCGGAACGACGGCGCGCCAGGCCATGCGCGCGAAGTTGTTGACCGGAACGTTGAAGTCCAGGACCTCACTCTCGGCACGCGCGACGCTGCGGACGACGTTGCCCGAAGGCGAGCGCCACTGCAGCACGATTTCGCGCGGCGGCTGCCAGCGGCCGCCGGTGTCGCTATCGTTGAAATAAATGGCCTGGACTTCGATGGTGGTGCCGGGTGCGGCACTGGCGCGATCCAGCTTGTAGCTGATGCCGGCGTGGGCCGGGAAGACGGCAGCCGCGGACAATAGGGCGGCGATTCCTCCCAGGCGCACCGGCACGCGCGAGGTTACGGTGCTTGGCATGTTCGTACCTGGTCAATAGGGGACGAGGCACTCTAGCATCGGGACCTTACGCCATTGATACTGTCTGTAATGCGCTTCGCGCCTGTCCCTGGCACGTCTCCTTCAGAAGCGCGCCCGCAGGATCGCGGCGCCGCGGCCGTCCGGGCGGTTTTCGCCACCGTGCTGCGGTACGATTCGTTACCGCGGCGAGAGCTTGCTTTACAGCTATGCAGCGAGGGCGCCACATAGAGGGCGTATCGAAAGGCGAGGCAATGGCCACAGCGCAAAGGCACGCGCTAGGCCCGTGGGCGTGGTGGAAGGCCGGCCGCTCCACTGGCGCCGGGCGCCAGGGTAAAATGCCGCGCCGCAGGGACGTGCGCGCGGCGCAATGCCCCGGCTACCATGCGGTATGGGTTTCTTCAGGCCGCCCTTAGCTCAGTTGGATAGAGCACTCGCCTTCTAAGCGAGCGGTCACACGTTCGAATCGTGTAGGGCGGGCCATTTGTGAACTTCAAGCAAATCGAGACCTTCCGCGCCGTCATGCTGACGCGCTCCATGACGGTGGCGGCGGTCCAGTTGCATACCTCCCAGCCCAACGTCAGCCGCGTAATCTCCCAGCTCGAACGGGAAACCGGCCTGACGCTGTTCCAGCGCACAGGCAGCCGCCTCATCCCCACCATCGAAGGCGAGGCCTTGTTCAAGGAAGTGACGCGGGCTTTCGTGGGCCTGGATACCCTGCGCGAATCGGCTCGTTCGATACGGCAGCTGGGCGCCGGCGCCTTGCGTATCGGCGTGGTGCCGGCCATCGCGATGACCGTGATGGCCCTGGCCATTTCCAAGTTCCGCCGCTATTACGCCGAGGTGCCCATCTCGGTGTACACCAGCGATTCGCGTACGGTCGCCAACTGGACGGCGACGCGATTCTGCGATTTCGGCCTGGTGGCCTACCTGGTCGATGTGCCGGGGATCCGCAGCGCGCGCTGGCGTAACGAGAAGGGCGTGTGCATCGTTCCGGTGGGCCATCGGCTGGCGCGTCGACGCCGCATCGTGGCCAAGGACCTGAACGGCGAGGACTTCATTTCCCTGACCCAGGGCGACGGCACCCGCATCGCGATCGACGCGGCCTTCGACCCGGGCGCGCGGCGGCTGACCATCGAAACGCCCTATGCCGCGACGATCTGCAGCATGGTCGGCATGGGACTGGGCGTCAGTGTCGTGAATCCCCTGGTGGTCCGCAGCCTGCGGCCGCCTGGCATTGTGACGATGCCGTTCGAGCCGGCCATCCCGTTTCCAAGCTACATCCTGCACAACGAGCAGCATGTGGAATCGCCGCAGAGCCAGGTCTTCTTCGAATGCCTGCAGGAAGCGGTGCGGGAGCGCTGACGGCCCGACGGCCGCGGCGCGGCGCCGAGCATATACGGCGCGGCCATCGTGGCACGGGTATATCAATTCTGCATGACCCGCGGGTTTATTCGTATTTGACGGCGGCAAAGGGGCGTTCCCATAATCCTTCGCAAAAGCTCGAACGTCGTGCACGGCGCTGCGCCACATGCCCAGGCTTCACGCTCTCAGGGAAAGCCCGCATGCCGCGCAGTCCGGCATCGAATACATCGAAAGGGGAAACGCCGTGCTGAAGACATATCCATCGTGTCACGTCACCGCACTTGCGGACGCCGCACCCCCTGTTTACCCAGCCGCCCCGCAGCCCGCGCGTCCCCGCGCGCCGGCGGTCCGAAACGCAGTGCCGTCATAAGCGCCCGGCCTCTCGCGACGCGGCTCCGGTCGCGACCCGGGGCGTAAGTGTTTTACACGCCGGCCGCGCGGGCGTGATAGTCGCCGCACCCGGTTCCTGGTCGACACGGCGTGCCCCGGCGCAGCGTGTTTCATGCTTTTCCCTGGCGTTCCGGCCCGGCGGGCGGACGCCGTATTCGCAGTGATTACCTAGACTGGAGTAATCAATGAAAAAGCATACGGTTCACCTTGCCATGCTGGTCGCCGCGGGTTTGATCGCCGCCGTGCCGGCGGCGCAGGCGCAGCAGCGCCTGGTGGTCGCGGGATACGGCGGTTCGTTCGAGGACATCCTGCGGCAGGATCTTTTCCCTGCCTTCGAGAAACAGCACAACGTCAAGATCGACTACGTGGCCGGCAATTCGACCAATACACTGGCGCGGCTGCAGGCGCAGAAAAGCAACCAGGAAATCGACGTGGCCATCGTCGACGACGGTCCGATGTACCAGGCCATCGCACTGGGCTTCTGCAGCCCCATCACCAATCTGCCGGCCGCCGACCTTTATCCGGCTGCCCGCTACAAGGACGACAAGGCGGTCGGCCTGGGCCTGGTGGCGACGGGCATCATGTACAACAAGAAGGCGTTCGAGCAGAAAAAATGGCCGGCGCCGACGTCTTGGGACGATCTCAAGGATCCCAAATACAAGAGTGTGCTGGTCATCCCGCCGCTGAACAACACCTATGGCCTGCACGCATTGGTCCAGTACGCCCGCGCCAACGGCGGCGGCGAAAAGAAAATCGACCCCGGTTTCAAGGTCTTCAAGGACGAGGTCGGTCCCAATGTGCTGGTCTACGAGCCGTCGCCGGGAAAAATGACCGAACTGTTCTCCAGCGGGCAGGCCTTGATCGCCGTATGGGGCAGCGGCCGCGCCAAGGCCTTCGCCGATACGGGATTTCCCGTGGGCTTCGTTTATCCGCGCGAAGGCGCGTACGCCTTGCTGTCCTCCGTCTGTCCCGTGGCCAAACCCAAGCCATCGCCGTTGGCGCAGGCCTTCGTGACCTACCTGCTGTCGCCGGAGGTGCAGACCAAGCTCGGTTCCGCCTATGGCTACGGCCCGGTGAACAAGAAGGCGACCTACACCGAGGATCCCAACGCGGCGGTCCAGCTGCCGGTCGGCAAGGCGGCCCAGGACCTGATCGTGGTGGACTGGGACACGGTCAACCAGAATCGCGACGATTGGAACAAGCGCTGGACCCGTGAAGTCGAGCGCTGAAACGGATACGCGCCGCGCGCGAGGAGATGTCGATGAGCTTTCTCGTCCTGGACGGCCTTACCAAGCATTACGGGGATAGCGTCGCGGTGGGCGGCCTGAGCCTGGAGATCGAGCGTGGCGAATTCGTTTCGCTGCTGGGTCCCTCGGGCTGCGGCAAGACGACCACCCTGCAGATGATCGCCGGCTTTGTCGATCCGACGGCCGGGCGCGTCGTCCTGGACGGGCGCGATCTTGGCCGCACACCGCCGCAGAAGCGGGGCATGGGCATCGTCTTCCAGAACTATGCGCTGTTCCCGCATATGACGGCGGCCCAGAACGTGTCCTTCGGCCTGGAAATGCAGGGGGTCGGCAAGCGCGAGCGCGCCGACCGCGTGGCCGAGACGCTGAAGCTCGTGGGCCTGGCGCACCTGGCGGACCGCTACCCGGCCCGCATGTCCGGCGGACAGCAGCAGCGCGTGGCGCTGGCGCGCGCGCTGGTGATCCGTCCGCACCTGCTGCTGCTGGACGAACCGCTGTCCAACCTTGACGCCAAGTTGCGCGAGGACATGCAGATCGAACTTCGCAGCATCCAGCGCACGGTGGGCACGACCACGATCCTAGTCACGCACGACCAATCGGAAGCCTTGGCGCTGTCGGATCGCGTCGTGGTCATGAACCAGGGGCGCGCGGAACAGGTGGCCCCGCCTTTCGCCGCCTACGAAAGGCCGCAGACCTCTTTTGTCGGCGGTTTCCTCGGCAAGGCCAATGTGTTCCATCCGCAGGCGGTGGACGTCGATGGCGTTCCCCACCTGCGCGTGGGCCAGGCCTGTATCGCGCTGGACGGCCAGGCCGTCCCGGGCACGGGCGCGGCCATTGTGCGCCCGGAAAAACTGCGGTTCAGCGAACCGGGTCCAGGCGCGCTGCCCGGGCGCATGAAGACGCGCATCTTCCAGGGCAACCACTGGCTGTGCCAGGTGGAGACGGAAGTCGGCGACGTGCTGGTGATCCGCCAGAACGATGGGGTGGCCGTGCCGGCCGAAGGCGAGCCGGTACATCTGTCGTGGCGCGCCGCCGATATGCGCGTGGTCCAGGCGCCGCCGGCGCCGGCCGCCCTGTGAGCGCGCCGCCATGGCCGCATGCCGCGATCGCCGCACGCCACCATCGTCTTGCGAGACTCCGCCGATGACCGCACGCCACCATCGCGCAAGGATCTGCCCATGAGCGCCCGCGCCACGCCCTGGCTGCTCAGCGCGCCCGCGCTGCTGCTTTACGGCCTGTTCCTGGTAACGCCGCTGCTGCTGGTGTTGCTGATCAGCTTCTACAACTTCGACTTCTATGGCGGCATCGATGCTTCGTTCACCGCCAAGAACTATATCGATATCTTCACCGACGGCTATTACTACGAGATCTACGCCCGTACCTTCGGCGTATCGGTGCTGGTCACGCTGGCCTGTGCGGTGCTGGGCTCGGCGGAAGCCTACGTGCTGTCGCGCATGCGCAATCCCTGGAAGGGCCTGTTCCTGATGGTGGTGCTGGGGCCGTTGCTGGTCTCGGTGGTCGTGCGTACGCTGGGCTGGGCGCTGCTGTTCGGCTCGACCGGCCTGATCAGCCAGTTCCTGCAGGCACTGGGCCTGAGCGATGCCCCGGTCAGCCTGATGTACACCAACCTGGGCGTCGGCATCGCGCTGACGCACGTGCTGGTGCCCTTCATGGTCATCTCGGTATGGGCGTCGCTGCAGCGTATCAACCCGGCCACCGAGGCTGCCGCCTTGTCCCTGGGCGCGCATCCCTTCACCGTGGTCCGGCGGATCATCGTGCCCCAGGCCATGCCGGGCATTCTCTCCGGAGCCATCATGGTGTTCGCCCTGTCGGTCAGCGCCTTCGCCACGCCGGCCATCGTGGGCGGCCGGCGGCTCAAGACGGTGGCCACCGCCGCGTACGACGAGTTTCTCAACACCCTGGACTGGCCGCTGGGCGCCGCGCTGGCCGCGGTGCTGCTGCTGGCCACCGTGGTGGCGCTGATCGCCGCCAACCGCCTGATCGAGCGCCGCTACGGCGCCGTCTTCGAGGCATGACGCGGAGGCTTGCACCATGGATTCCACCACGACGATCCGGCAGGGGAGGATGCAGCCATGACACCACGCAGCAACGGCGTTTTCGGGCTGGTTTTCCACACCTTGTTCATCCTGTTCATCCTCGCGCCGCTGCTGATGGTGTGCGCGGTGGCGTTCACGTCCGAGGGCTTCATCTCGCTGCCGACGTCGGGCCTTTCGCTGCGCTGGTTCCGGGCCATCCTGGACAACCCCCGCTTCATCGACGCCTTCTGGTTCAGCCTGGGGCTGGGGGCCCTGTCCGCCACGATCGCCATCGTGCTGGCGGTACCCGGGGCGCTGGCGCTGGCGCGTCACCGCTTTCGCGGCCGCGAGGCCGTCATGGCGTTCTTCCTTTCGCCGCTGATGATTCCGCACGTGGTGCTGGGCCTGGCTTTCCTGAAGTACTACACGTCCATCGGACTGGTCGGCAGCTATGCCGGCCTGGCGATCGCCCACACGGTGCTGATCCTGCCCTATGCCTTGCGCCTGGTGCTGGCCTCGGCCACGGGCCTGGATCCCTCGTTGGAGCGTGCCGCGCTGTCGCTGGGCGCTACGCCGCTCCGCACCTTTCGCCGCATCGTGCTGCCGCTGATCCTGCCCGGCGTGGTCAGCGGCTGGGTGATCGCCTTCATCACCAGTTTCGACGAACTGACGATGTCGATCTTTATTGCATCGCCGTCGACGACCACGCTGCCCGTGCGGATCTTCCTGCATATCGAGGACACCATCGATCCGCTGGTGACGGCTGTCTCCGCGGTGCTGATCTACATGACCGCCATCGCGGTCGTCATCCTGGACCGCCTGGTCGGCCTGGAAAAGTTATTTGTCGGTAAGGGACGCTGATGAACGAGAACTCCGCAACATTGTCGTCGGCGCATGTCCGCCCGCGCCGGCACCAGGGCGTCCATGACGTGGTGGTGGTGGGCGGCGGCCTGGTGGGGTCGGCCATCGCCTACGGCCTGGCGCAAGCGCTTCCCCATGTCGCGGTGCTGGACGAAGGCGACATCGCCTACCGCGCTTCGCGCGGGAATTTCGGCCTGGTGTGGGTGCAGAGCAAAGGCATGGGGATGCCGGCCTATGGCCACTGGACCATGGCTTCGCAGGGGCTGTGGCAGCGACTGGCCGACGCGCTGCGCGACGAGACCGGCGTCGACGTGCGCCTGGAACAGCGCGGCGGCCTGCACGTGGTTCTGAGCGACGAGGAATACGAAGCGCGCGAGGCATTCATGACGCGCCTGCAATCGCAGCCGGGCATGGCGCAGTATCCCTGGAAGATGCTGGACCGCCAGGCGGTCGCCGACCTGGTGCCGGGCCTGGGGCCGGAGGTGCGCGGCGCCTCGTGGACCCCGGTGGACGGCATTGCGAACCCGCTCAAGCTGCTGCGCGCCCTGCATACGGCCTTCGACCGCCGCGGCGTGGATTACCTGCCGCATCATCCGGCGCAACAGGTGACGTTCAGGAACGGCGTGTTCGAGGTCGCCACGCCGCACGGCATCGTGCGCGGCGCCAAGCTGCTGCTGGCCTCCGGCCTGGGCAACAAGGTCCTGGGCGCGCAGGTCGGCCTGGACATTCCCGTGCGTCCGCAGCGCGGGCAGATCATCGCCCTGGAGCGCACGCGCCGCATCCTGGAAACCCCGCTGGTCAGCCTGCGGCAGATGGATGAAGGCACCTGGCTGATCGGCGACTCCCAGGAAGAGATGGGCTATGAAGACCGCACGACCGGACTGCCCGTGCTGGCGACGCTGGCCGACCGCGCGGTACGCACCCTGCCGGCCTTGCGCGACGTGCGCGCGGTGCGCGCCTGGGCGGCCCTGCGGGTGATGTCGGCGGATGGCTTCCCGATCTATGAACAATCCGCCACGCATCCAGGCGCCTTCGTCGCGACCTGCCACAGCGGCGTGACCCTGGCCGCCGCGCACGCCTATCGCTATGCGCCCATGGTCGCCGCCGGTGTGCTCGATGAAGGCATGTCCAGTTTTTCCACTCGGAGGTTCCATGTTCAAAAGGCTGCATGAGGCGGATGAGGCCCTGGGCCAGGCGCCCGTGGCGATACGGCTGGATGGCGCCGAGGTCGCCTGCCGCGCGAGCGACACGGTCGCGGCGGCGTTGCTGGCCCATGGCTGGGACGCCTGCCGCGATACCGCCGTGGGCGGCGTGCCGCGCGGTCCCTATTGCATGATGGGCGTGTGCTACGACTGCCTCGTCACCATAGACGGCCGGCCCAACCAGCAGGCGTGCATGACACTGGTGCGGGCGGGGATGAGGGTGGAGCGCCAGGCTGGCGCACGCAAGGTGATCGAATGACGACGACGCTACGCACATGCGACCTGCTGGTGGTGGGCGCTGGGCCGGCCGGCCTGGCGGCGGCGACCGAAGCCGCCCGCCTGGGTGTCGGCACGCTGCTCCTGGACGAGCAGGCCGCCCCGGGCGGCCAGATTTACCGTGCCATTACGACGACACCGCTCAAGGACCGTCGGGTCCTGGGCGAGGACTACTGGCACGGCGCCAGCCTGGTGGCTCCTTTTGCGCAGTCCGGCGCCGTTTACGAGCCGGGCGCCACGGTGTGGGCCGTCGCGCGGCACACGGCGCCCGCGCAGGCCGAAGGATTCGAGGTCGCGTATTCCGTGGGGGGCGAGGCGCGGCTGGCTCATGCGCGGCACATTCTGCTGGCCACGGGGGCGCAGGAGCGCCCCTTTCCGATTCCCGGATGGACGCTGCCGGGCGTCATGACGGCGGGGGCCGCGCAGATCCTGCTCAAGCAATCCGGCATGGCGCCGGATAGCCGGGCCGTGCTGGCCGGCTGCGGCCCGCTGCTGTACCTGATCGCGTGGCAGTACCTGAACGCCGGCGTAAAGCTGCACGCCTTGCTCGATACCACGCCGGCCGGGCGTAGTGTCCAGGCGCTGCCACATGCCTGGGATTTCCTGCGCTCGCCGTATCTCGCCAAGGGCCTGAAGCTGCTGCGGGCCGTCAGGGCCCACGTCCCGGTACAACGGCATGTGGCCTCGCTCGAAGCGCTCGGCGAAAACGGCCGGCTCGCGGCCGTGCGCTTCCGGGCGGGCGCAGGCGCGCCCCAGACCATGGCGGCGGACCATTTGCTGCTGCACCAGGGCGTTGTGCCGAATATCAATCTGTCCAACGCCGTCGGGATCAAGCACGCCTGGAATGACGCGCTGGCGTGCTGGGAACCCATGGTGGACGCCTGGGGCGCCACCGATGTCGCGGGAATCGGCATCGCGGGCGATGGCGCGGGGATCGCCGGCGCGCGCGCCGCCGAACACCGTGGCCGCCTGGCCGCCCTGCAGGCCGCGCTCGTGCTGGGCCGCATCGACGCCGCGCGGCGCGACCGCGAGGCCCGTCCGGCGCGCCAGGCCCTGGAACGCGCTACCCGGGGTCGCGCCTTCTTCGACACGTTGTACCGGCCCGCGGACGCCTATCGCCGCCCAAGCGGCGATACCATCGTGTGCCGCTGCGAGGAAGTCACGGCCGCGCAGGTGTGCGACGCCGTCAAGCTGGGCGTGCAGGGACCCAACCAGTTGAAGTCCTTCCTGCGCTGTGGCATGGGGCCTTGCCAGGGCCGATTCTGCGGGCTCACGGTGACGGAGCTGATCGCCGGCGAACGGGCGGTGCCGCCGGCGGAGGTCGGCTACTACCGCCTGCGTTTTCCGATCAAGCCCCTGACGCTGGGCGAACTGGCTTCGTTGCCGCAGACGGATGAGGGCCGGCAGGCGGTCATCCGCTTCAAGAAATGAACCGGGGGGCCATCTCCGCCGAAGTGATCGTCATCGGCGGCGGCCTGCACGGCAGTTCGGCGGCCCTGCATCTGGCGCGCGCGGGTGTCGATACGCTGGTGCTGGAAAAGAACTACATCGGCCGCCACGCATCCGGCGTGAATGCCGGCGGCGTGCGCACCTTGTCGCGCCATCCGGCGGAGATTCCGCTGGCCTTGGCGTCGCGCGACATGTGGTACCGCATCGGCGATCTGGTCGACGACGACTGCGGCTTCGAGCAGCACGGGCAAATCCGCGTCGCGGAGACGGACGCGGATGTGGCGGACGCCCGGGAGCGGCTGGCCCTGCTGGCGGGGCTCGGCTATTCGCACGAAGCCTGGATCGACGCCGACGCATTGCGCGCGCGCATACCGCGTATCGTGCCGACCATCCGTGGCGGTGTGATCGCCAGCGGTGACGGCGCCGCCGATCCCTATCGCACTACCTTCGCGTTCCGCCGCAAGGCGGCGCGCCTGGGCGCGCGCTTCGAAGAAGGGGTGCGGGTAAACCAGGTGGAGCAGGTGGGCGCCCGTTGGCGCGTCGACACCGACGCGGGCGTGCGCGAGGCCCGCGCCGTCGTCAATTGTGCGGGCGCCTGGGCCGACCGCATCGCCGCGCAATGGGGGGAAGCCGTGCCGCTGGTTCCGATCGCGCCCATGATGCTGGTGACGACGCGCATGGAGCACTTCCTGGATCCGGTGGTGTTGTGCCAAGGCCGTCCGCTGTCGTTCAAGCAGCGCGCCAACGGCACGGTGCTGATCGGTGGCGGCCGCCGCGCCTGGGTGGACCGCGACGCCGAATGGACGGAGTTGGACTTCCGCTCGCTGGGCGCCGGCGCCCGCACCGTCTGCGATCTTTTCCCCCACATGCGGGACGCCATCGTCAGCCGCGGGTGGGCGGGCATCGAGGCCGCCATGCCTGACGAGCTGCCCGTCATTGGCCCCAGCGTCCGGCGGGAATCGGCCTTCCACGCTTTCGGCTTCTCCGCGCATGGGTTCGAACTCGGACCTGTCGTGGGAAAAATCACCGCCGACCTGATCACGAAGGGCCGCACGGAGCTTCCCATCCTGCCGTTTTCGATTAAACGATTCGTGGCCCGCGCTGATTCGGCCTGAGGCCCGATTTCTTGCCTGGCATGCGGACAAGCGGGCAGGCGGCGAAGATGGCTCCGGGTCCGGCACCCCGCAAAGCCGCGAAGCGCGGGTAGCACAGGCATGAAAAAGGAGCTCCGCGTGGAGCCCCTTTCTATATACGCAGCGGCGTGAACGGCCTTACTTCTGGGTTGCCGCGGCGGCCTTGTTCAGCGATTCGGCCAGCATGGTCAGCTTCTCGTCGGTCGCTTTTTCTTCCTGCAGCGTTTCCCCGAGCAACTTCTGGGCTTCCGTCTCGCCAAGCTGCTTGGCAAAGGTGGCCAGCGTGCCGTAGCTGGCGATCTCGTAGTGCTCCACCTTCTGCGCCGCGCCGATCAGGGCGGCATCGAGCACCGGGCCCTTGCCGATTTCTTCAATCACTTCCTTGCCTTCCTCCACCAGGCCTTCCATGGCGGCGCATTTGATGCGCTTGAGCCGCAGGCCCATGAGTTCCACGATCTGGTCGATACGTTCGACTTGGCCGAGCGTTTCCTCCAGGTGTGTCTTGAAGGCAGCCGCCAGATCGGGGTTGCTGGCAGCGCGCGCAAGCTTGGGCAGTGCCTTGGTCAGCTGCTTTTCCGCACTGTAAATATCGGATAGTTCGTGCAGGAAAAGGTCTTGGATGGTTTTCTCGGCCATGGGTGTGCTCCTGTGCTGGGTTGAATAGTCATGCGGCGCTTTCGCCGCGCCTTGCGCACCGTAAGCAACCGGCATGCCCGCTTCCCCGGCGCATACGCTGCACCTGTCTCGAACTCCGATGAGCAAGAGTGGCGCGCGGTGCAATTAATGCGAGAGCGGGCGCGTCCCGCGGTCGCCCCGCGCCCGGCACGGAACCTGCATCGGAGGCGTGCCACGGGATGGTGCCGGACCTGCCGTCCCCCTGGCGCTAACGCGCCGATACAGCAACGGAGATGGCTATGGAAGCAAGCAGCACGACTATGGACCGCGAGGTCATGGAGTCGCACTACATGGACTGGTTGCGGGACGCCCACGCCATGGAGCAGCAGGCGGAGAGCATGTTGACAGCGATGGCCGCGCGCATCGAAAACTATCCTGATCTCAAGAGGCGGATCGAACAGCACATTGATGAAACGCGCGAGCAGGCGCGGCTTATCGCCGAGTGCATCCAGCGTCGCGGTGGCGACACCTCGATGATCAAGGATCTGACGGGCAAGGCGATGGCGGGCATGCAGGGCATGGCGAACATGTTCGCCAGTGACGAGATCGTCAAGGGCGGCATGCTGAGCTATGCATTCGAGCATTTCGAGATTGCCTCGTACTCCAACCTGATCGAGGCGGCGCGCATGGTGGGCGACCGCGAAACCTTGGCGATATGCGAACGCATCCTGCCGCAGGAGCAGGCGATGGCCGACTATCTGCAGCACAACATGGCAGGCGTGTCGCGGCGCTTTCTGGAGCTGGCGCAACAGCCCGGCGCCAAGGCCAAGGTATAAGCGGGGGCATGCGGCCGCGGCTAGGCCACAAGCCCGCGCCAGCGGCCGGTGGAGACGGCGGCACGACGCTTGCGCGGGCGTTTTTCCCCGTCTCCGCCGCCGTCGCAATGCGCCTCCATCATCTGAATTGCATCTCTTCCTGTCCCATCGGCGGTCACCTGATGGACGGGCGGGCGGGTTGCCTGTTCTGCCGTGGCAGCCTGTGCTGCCATTGCATCCTCGCGGAAACGCCGCGCGACGGCCTGGTCCTCGTCGACACCGGATTCGGCTTGCGCGATGTACGGGATCCGCGCAGCCGCCTGAGCGCGTTCTTCCTGGCTTTGCTGAAACCGGATTTCAAGGAGTCGATGACGGCGGTCCGCCAGATAGAAGCCCTGGGCTACAAGGCGTCGGACGTGCGGCACATCGCGCTGACTCACCTCGACTTCGACCATGCGGGCGGCCTTGACGACTTCCCCAACGCCACCGTGCACCTGATGCGGCGCGAGCGTGAGTCGGCGGCCCTGCAAGCCACCTGGATGGACCGGCAGCGCTACCGGCCCCAGCAGTGGTCGTCGCTGCGCCGTTGGAAGACCTATCTGCCCGGCGATGGCGACGCCTGGTTCGGCTTTCGGGGCGTGCGCCTGCTGGAGGGGGTGCACGCGGATATCGCGATGGTGCCGCTGCACGGCCACACGCATGGGCACGCCGGCGTCGCGCTGCTGGATGACCCCAAGTGGCTTCTGCAGGCCGGCGACGCCTACTTCTATCACGGCGAACTGAATCTGGAGCGTCCGCACTGCACGCCGGGGCTGCGCTTCTACCAATGGATGATGGAGAAGGAAAGGCGCGCGCGCCTGGAGAACCAGGCGCGGCTGCGCAAGTTGAAACACGAGCGCGCAGCGGAAGTCGATATCTGCTGCAGCCACGATCCGCAGGAATTCGATGCGTTGGTCGCGCGCGCCGAGTCGGCGCACGCGATGGTGTGACAAGGCGCACGAGTCAGGTACAGCGATTGCGGAATACCGCGCCAGTCGCGCGCAATTGGCGCGCGGCAGCGCCGTCTCACTGGAGGGCTTATGTTTGCTCACAACAAACGACTGCAATACACGGTACGCGTCCAGGAAACCAATCCTGGTCTCGCGAACCTGCTTTTGGAACAGTTCGGCGGACCACAGGGAGAGCTGGCTGCCGCCATGCGTTATTTCACGCAAGCGATCGCCGAAGATGATCCGGGCCGCAAGGACATGCTCATCGACATCGCGACCGAGGAGCTGAGCCACCTCGAGGTAATCGGGACCCTGGTCGCGATGTTGAACAAGGGAGCCAAGGGTCGGCTGGCGGAAGCCGTGGATAGCGAGGCCGAGCTGTATCGCGCCGTGAACGGGCCGGGGAACGACTCTCACGTCACGCAGGTGCTGTATGGCGGTGGACCGGCGCTGATCAATTCCGGAGGCCAGCTCTGGACTGCCGGCTATATCGATTCCATCGGCGATCCGGCCTGTGACCTGCGCTCCAATATCGCCGCCGAGGCCCGGGCCAAGATCATCTATGAGCGTCTCATCAACGTGACCGATGATCCCGGCGTGAAGGAGGCCCTGGGTTTTCTCATGACGCGCGAAGTGGCGCACCAGCAGTCCTTCGAGAAGGCCCTGTACTCCATGGTGCCCAATTTCCCGCCCGGAAAGCTGCCCGGGGATCCACGCTTCGCCAACACCTACTTCAATATGTCGCAGGGCGAGGGCGATACCCGTGGCCCCTGGAACAGCGACGAGAACTTCGAGTTCGTTTCGGATCGCGAGGAGCAGTGCGCGGTCGACGGCGGCGATGGATTGGCCATGGTGAACCTGAGCGGGGAAGAAACGCAGGCCATGCAGGCTTTGGTCTCGCGTACCGCTTCGGACCCTCAGTCCAACCCCGAAACGGGAGCGGACCTGGGCGCAGGGGTTTCCACGACCGGCAAGATTTAACCGCCGGCGCGGCGGACAATCAACGTTGTCCTCTCGCAGGAAGGGCAGGTCGGCATGCCGGCCTGCCCTTTCTTTTTGCCGCGCGGCCGAGCCCAGCCAGGCATGCCCCTTGCGATAGGTAGAGCACGCGCCGGTGTCGGCGTTTCATTAAGGAGCTGATATATGAACAAGGACCAAGTTAAGGGCGTAGGCGAACAGGTCAAGGGCAAGGTCAACGAGACCGTCGGCAAGGTCACCGGCAACAAATCCCAGGAGCTCAAGGGCGATGTCCAGCAGGGCGTGGGCAAGGTGCAGAAGGCACATGGCGACGCCAAGGAAGACGTCAAGGATGAGCTGGACCGGACCAACCGTCCCTAAGCGCTACGTGTGCGCGCTGTCCCTGCGGGGACTGGCCTGATGACCGCCGCCCCGGTATCGCCGGGGCGGCGTCTTTTTCGGCGCAGTAAAGACCGGCCGGCAGCAGGCCCGCGGCGGCCGGCTGCCGGCATCACGCGCCGTGCGGTGGCTGCTCATCCCGGAGCGCCTCTTCCAGCGTGTCCAGCACCCGTTTGGTCTGGCCTCTTGCCTGCATAGAAAACAGCAACAGCGAGCGCCCTGTCACCTGGTAAACGTCGCCCGACTCGAAGCTGGGGAGTTCGGTGCGCACAGGCGCGTTGGTGTCGATCAGGCAGGTCCACTGGTCGCTGCCCGGGATATCCGGAAGGGTGAAATCGACGACGTCGTGGTACGCGTTGAACACCAGCAGCAACGTCGCGTCGGAAGCCGGCCTGCGGATACCCGTGGCACGGGCACGGCCGTCTATTACCAGTCCGAAGCAGTGCATGCCGGGATCCGACCATTGATCGTCGCCGATTTCCACACCAGCCGGACTGAGCCAGCGAACGTCGTTGACCCCTAGTTTCTCGTCATAGTCCCCGGTCAGGAAGCGGCCGCGCCGCAGTACCGGCAGGGTGTGGCGCAGCGTGGTGAGCTTGCGCACGAAATCGATCAGCGCACGGCCGTCGTCATCGATCTCCCAATCGACCCAGCTGATGTCGTTGTCCTGGCAGTAGGCGTTGTTGTTGCCGCCCTGGGTCCGGCCGAACTCGTCGCCGGCCAGTATCATGGGCGTTCCTTGCGAGAACAGCAGGGTCGCCAGCATGTTGCGCTTCTGCCGTTCGCGCAGGGCGCGGATCTCGGCGTCGTCCGTTGGTCCCTCCGCCCCGCAATTCCAGGAGCGGTTGTCGGAATGGCCGTCGCGGTTGTCCTCGCCGTTGGCGTCGTTGTGCTTGTCGTTGTAAGAGACCAGATCGTTCAATGTGAAGCCGTCGTGGGCGGTAATGAAATTGACGCTGGCCCAGGGACGCCTTCCGCCATGATTGAACATGTCGCCCGAAGCCGTAATGCGCGCCGCGAGGTCGGCCGCCACGCCTTCCTCGGCCTTCCAGAACGCGCGCACGGTATCGCGGAAGCGGTCGTTCCACTCCGCCCACCCTGGTGGAAATCCCCCCACCTGGTAGCCGCCCGGTCCGCAGTCCCATGGTTCGGCAATCAGCTTGACGCTGCTCAGGATGGGATCCTGGCGGCAGGCCTTGAGAAAGCCGCTGCCATAGTCGAAGCCGCCCGGTTCGCGGCCGAGGATCGTGGCAAGGTCGAAGCGGAAGCCGTCCACATTCATTTCCGTGACCCAGTAGCGCAAGCTGTCCATGACCATCTGCAGGACACGGGGATGCGACAGGTTCAACGTGTTGCCGGTGCCGGTGTCGTTGATGTAGTAGCGCTTATTGTCGGGCAGCAGGCGATAGTACGAGGCATTGTCGATGCCGCGGAACGATAGCGTCGGTCCCAGCTCGCTGCCTTCGGCCGTGTGGTTGTAGACCACGTCCAGGATGATCTCCAGCTCGGCCTCGTGGAAGCGGTCGATCATCTGCTTGAGTTCATTGATGGCGCCCGGGCCTTGCGCGAAGTAGCGCGGGTCGGGCGCGAAGAAACCGATGGTGTTATAGCCCCAGTAGTTGGTCAGCCCGTTGTCGAGCAGATGGCTGTCATTGACGAAGGCATGGATCGGAAGCAGTTCCACCGAAGTGATGCCCAGGCCCTTGATATGGTCGATGACGGCCTGCTGGCCCAGACCTTCGAAAGTGCCGCGCAGCGCCTCCGGGACTGCCGGATGGCGTTTGGTATAGCCGCGCACATGGGTCTCGTAGAAGATGGTGCGTTCCCAGGGGACTCGCACGCGCGTCGGGTGCACCCAACTGAAGCGTTGATCCACGACCTGGCATTTCGGCATGAACGGCGCGCTGTCGCGCTCGTCCACGCCCAGGTCGGCGTCTTCGCTGCCCAGCGTATAGCCAAAAACGGCGGGGTCCCACTTGAGTTCGCCGACATAGGCCTTTGCATAGGGGTCGAGCAACAGCTTGTTGGGGTTGAAGCGATGTCCGTTCTCGGGATCCCAAGGGCCATGGACGCGGTAGCCGTAGACCGTGCCAGGCTTCAGGTCGGCGACGTGCACGTGCCACACTTCGTCGGTGTACTCCGGCAGTTCGATGCATTCGATCTGCTTTTCGCCCTTTTCATCGAACAGGCACAGTTCGACACGCGTGGCATGCGCGGAAAAGAGCGCGAAATTGACGCCGTTTCCGTCCCAGGTGGCGCCCAGGGGAAAAGGCAGACCCTCTGAAATGCGGGGGTGTTCGGTCATAATAGGCACTCCGGGGGATGGATGGGTGGCGCGGAGACCAGCGTGCGCCGAGGGCGCCAACCCAGCAACCGGCATGCCCGGCCCGGGTACGTGGATTGCGGCGCAATGCCACTCGTACTGGAGGTCTGCCATGAATACCCTGAAAGACACGGCGCGCGGCCTGGCGATGGAGCTAGGCATCGAATCCCCCTTGGACGCCCGGCACATCCAGGGCGAGGCGGATCCGTCCGCGCATCAGTTCGCGCTGTCGACCGCCGCCGGCCGGCTATATATCCAGAACGCCGCAGGCAAGGTGATCGAAGTCGGTGACCTGGTCGAGGAGCAGGGCACTTATGCCTACCGCCTGGACCAGGGCACGATTCAGGGCCAGGATCTGCCCGATCTGGGCAGCGTTCTGAGGCACCTGGCGGCACAGTTGACTTACCTCTACGTGGATGGGCTGTTCCGGCAATTGCCCGATAGCGCCGCCGAAGCCAATGCGCATTCGATGTCGGTGCCGCCCCTGCACGTGACGCTGGCCGAGGGCACGGACGAATTGCGCGGGCCGGCCGGCACGGAGACCCTGGTCCGCTGACGCGGCGCGGCGCGCGCATCGAAGCCGCGCTGGACCGCGGAGGCGGGTGCTATGCGCGCCCGCCTGCCGGCCGCCTCGCCGGGACGCGGGCACGCGCCGCGTCGTGCTGTTCCTGGATAAGCCGCGGATAGACGGCCCGGGCGCCCGCCAGGAAGTTGTCCACGGCGTAGCGCACCTTGTCGTCGAAGTCCACTTCCATCGGGGATTGGTAAATCGTCTCGCGAATGGCGGTGTAGAACAGGCCGTCGTGCAGGGTCCAGTAGAACTCGATCTCCTGCTCGGAAACGGGCGCGTCCTCGCGCACGCCGCAGTAGTCGCGCAATTCCAGGCAGCAAGGTATCAACAGTTCTTTTTTCAGCAATTGCAGATAGCGGCGGTTCAGGCCGCTGCTTTCCAGGCCCGCGAACATATAGATGCGGATCCATTCGGGCTGGTAGGTCGCGCGCGCGTATTCACGATAGAAGCGCACCAGCCTTTCGGCCAGGGGTACGGCGCGGTCCTGCAGCAACGTCACCCATTGGGGCTGCCACCGGCCCATGAAGACATGCAGGTAGACCTTGTCGATGAGGTCCTGCTTGGACTTGAAGTACCGGTACAGCAGCGGCTGCGTAATGCCCAGGCGTTGCGACAGCTCGCGCGTATGGCCCGCGAAGCCTTTCTCGGAGAAATAGCGGATGGCCCCATGCAGGATCTGCTGCTCCCGCTCCTCGGCCCGCAGCCGCGGCTTCTTGGCCGCTGCGACAGGCGTCTGGCGGGGGGGCTGGGTAGCGGACGCCATGGATCCGCTCACAAAGGGTCGCCCGTGTCCGGCGTCAGCCCGGCGGACCGCACGGCCGGGATCAGGCAAAGCTCGTCATTGTCCGAGGTATCGCCCGAGATGCCGATGGCGCCGATAACCTGGCCTCCGGCATCGCGGATCAAGGCACCTCCGGCGACCGGGGCCAGGCGGCCTTCGGATATCGCATTCAAGGAGGCGAAGAAGGCCGGGGCGCCCTGCGCCCGGCGGGCGAGTTCGCGGCCTCCCAGGCCCATGCCCAGGACGCCCCAGGCCTTGGCCATGGCGAGCTGCGGACGCATGATGCCCGAGCCGTCCGAGCGTTTCAGGACGACCAGATGGCCGCCCGCGTCCATGATGGCCACGGTCAGCGGCGCGAAGCCACGGTCGCGGCCCTGGCGCAGGGCCTCGTCGGCAATGCGATCGGCCTGGTCCAGAAGTACATTGCTCATACTGCGATCTCCTTTTCAATCCACCCGGATACCGTTTTCCTTGATGATGCGCGCGTACTTCGCGATTTCAGCCTGGTTGAATTTCTTCAGTTCCGCCGGGCTGGAATGCATGGCTTGCACACCCAGGTCGTAGTAAAGCTGCACCAGCGCCGGATTGCTCATGGCCTGGTCGATGGCGGCGCGATAGCGCTGCACCACGTCCGCGGGCGTCCGCGCCGGCAGGTACACGCCCCAGGAATTTAGCGCGACGAGGCCGGCCAGGCCACTTTCGGCGAAGGTCGGCACGTCGGGCAACTGCGCGGCCCGCTCCGCGCTGGTTATGGCCAGGGCCCGCAGCCGGCCGGCCTTGATGTACTGCATGACCGCCTGGGTGTCGGCGATGATCATGTCGATCTGGCCCCCCATCACGTCATTGACGGCCGCCACCCCGCCTTTGTAGGGCACGTGCTGCATCTGGATGCCGGCTGCGTCGTCGAGCATCTCGCCGCTCAGGTGCGCCAGCGTGCCGGCGCCCCCGGAACCGAAATTCAGGCTGCCCGGCTTGGCCTTGGCGGCCCGTATCAGGTCCGCCAGCGTCTTGTAGGGCGATTTCGGGTTTACCACCAGCACGCAGGGACCCGTGGCCACCAGCGAGATGGGGATGAAGTCGCGGTCCAGGTCATAGGGCACCTTGGTCAGCAGCGGGTTCACCAGGGTGGGGCCCATATTGCCCAGCATGAAGGTATAGCCGTCGGCAGGCTGGCGCGCGGCATAGTCGGTGCCGAGCGTGCCGGCCGCGCCGGGCTTGTTGTCCACGATGACGGGTTGCTTCCACACCTCGCTCAGTTTCTGGGCCAGAATGCGTGCCATCAGGTCGGAGGCGCCGCCGGGCGGATAGGCGACGACGAGGTGGACAGGGCGGTCGGGGAAACTGGCGGCGGCCACGCTCGCCCATAGGGCGAACACGGCCGCGACCAGGAAGGTCGGGTATCGGCGGTACATTGTTTGTCTCCAGGTGTGGTGCGGCCCCGTTCATTGCGGGTGCCTTTGCGGATATACTATCGATCGATAAATTAGAAAGCAATTCTTAAATTCCAAGCGGGAAGGGTCTCATGGCAAATTTCAGCAGCCCCAGCCAGGCCGGTCGGGCCGATCAAACGCTGGCGCACAACATGAAGCTGTTGGCGCACCACGAACTGCAAGGCTTTGGCGGACTGGGCGAAGGTATCGCGATGCAGCAGACCGATGACGGTCGCCGCATCCTGTGGCTGGCGCATGAATCGGCGCCGAAGAATTTCACGGCCGTCGACGTGACCGACCCGCGCCAGCCGCGCGTGGTGGTGCAGACCGACCTGCCGCACATGAAGGTACGTTCGAATTCGCTGGACGTGTGCGGCAATGTCATGGCGGTGGCCTACCAGGTACAGTCGCCGGGCATGACGCCCGCCGGGTTCGACCTGTTCGACATCAGCGTTCCCGAAAAGCCGCGGCTGCTGTCGCACTTCGACTGCTCCGGACCGTATTCCCGCGGCGTGCACGCCTTATGGTTCGTGGACGGCAAGACGGTGCACATGGCCTCCGGCGCGCCCGACTTCCAGCCGCACAATCAGCTGGACGACCAGATCTATCGCATCATCGACGTCAGCGACCTGGGCAAGCCGGTGGAGGCGGGCCGCTGGTGGTACCCCGGCACCCGCGTGGGCGACAAGGAAGCCCCGCCGCCGCGCCTGCCCGCCAAATTCGATACGGGGTTTCGCGCCCACAACACCAACGTGTTCCCGGAGCGGCCCGACCGCGCCTATGTCGGCTATATCGACGGTGGCGCCGTGGTGCTGGATATCTCCGACACCTCGAACATCAAGGTGGTGTCGCAATGGAACCACTCGCCGCCGAACAATGGCTTCACGCATACCGTGCTGCCGCTGTTCGAGCGCGACCTGTGGATCGTCAGCGACGAATGCGTGCAGGACGATGGCGCCGACTGGCCCAAGCTGGTGTGGGTGGTGAATGCCCGGTCCGAAGCGAATCCGCTGCCCATCAGCACCTTCCCGATGCCGTCCGTGGAAGCCTTCGCAAGGCGGGGAGGACGCTTCGGCGCCCATAACCTGCACGAAAACCTCCCGCTGCCCGTATCGTTCAAGTCGGACACGCTGATCATCGGCACCTTCTTCAATGGCGGCGTACGGGTGTTCGATACCAGCGACCCCTATCACGTCGAGGAAGTGGCCTACTACGTGCCCGGGGCGCCCAAGCTGTCGCCGGCCGGCGCCATCCAGTTGAACGACGTGTATGTGGACGATCGGCGCCTGGTCTACACGGTGGACCGCTTCAGCGGTGGCCTGTACATCCTTGAAATGACGATCTGAGCGCCGCGGCGGGAGGGCCTGCATGGCATATCAGCGCGATCCGCTGGCGGGCAAGCTGCCCGTCACGCTCATCACCGGCTTTCTGGGCAGCGGCAAGACCACGCTGATCCGCCGCCTGCTCACCCATCCCGACATGAACCGGGTGGCGGTGGTGATCAACGAAGTCGGCGAAATCGGCATCGACAACGATCTCGTGGTCATGTCGTCGGAGAATGTCAGCCTGCTGGCCAACGGCTGCCTGTGCTGCACCGTGCGCACCGACCTGCAGGATACGCTGCGCGAGCTCTTCGGCCAGCGGCGCGCCGGCCAGATCGCCGACTTCGATCGCGTCGTCATCGAAACCACCGGGCTGGCCGATCCGGCGCCTGTCATCCAGACCCTGGCCAGCGATACCATGCTGGGCGCGCAATACCGGCTGGACGGCGTGGTGACCCTCGTCGATGCGGTGAACGGCCCGGATCAACTCGCGGTGCAGCCGGAGGCGGTCAAGCAGGTCGCGGTGGCCGACCTGCTGGTCATCACCAAGGAAGACCTGGCGCAGCCCGCGGCGGTCCAGACCCTCACTGAAACGCTGCGTGGTATCAACGGCAACGCGGCAGTCAGGCACACCAGCATGGGGCAGATCGAACCGGTGGAACTGACGGGCCTGGGCTTGACCAGCGCGCGCGCTTCGGCCGGCGCGCTGCGCTTCCTGGGGGCCGCGTTCGACGAGGCCTTCTCGGAGGGGCAAGACGCGGCCTACCTGGGCGCGCGATTGCCCGCCCGGCACGCGCCGGACATCCAGACCCTGGCCCTGCGCTTCGACGCGCCGTTCACGTGGGAGACCTTTGCCGCCGCAATGGACATGCTGATCAGCCTGCGCGGCGTGGACCTGCTGCGCGTGAAGGGCATCGTCAACGTGGAAGGCAAGCCCGTGGTCGTGCAGGCGGTGCAGCACATCATGCATCCGCCCGTGACCCTGGACGATTGGCCCAGCGAGGACCGGGGCTCGCGGCTGGTCTTCATTACGCGCAACATCAAGGCCGCGGCCATACGCGGCCTGTTCGACGCCGTCGGCGCGATACGCGACTGAACGCCCGCTGTCCGGTGATTCAGCGCCCGGGCGCCGACATCTTGTCCAGCACGTCGTAGACCGCCGCGGTATCGGCGTCGCCGTGGCCCATGCCCATGGCGGCGTTGTACACGGGAATGCAGGCATTGAAGAGGGGCGCCGGCACGTTGCCTTCGGCCAGGGCCGCGGCAATCAACTTCATATCCTTCTGCCAGGTGCTGACCTTCATGGTCGCGGCATCCCAGGTGCCGGCGCTCATGACCGGCCCGCGTACCTCCAGCATGCGCGATCCGCCGGCGCCGTCGGCCAGGACCTTGACGGCCAGGTCCATGTCGATGCCCATGCGCTGGCCCATGAGCAGGGCCTCGGCCGCCGAAATATTGTGTATGGCTACCAGCAGGTTGGCCATAAGCTTCATGCGCATGCCGTTGCCGAAGGCGCCGATGTTGTAGGTGACGCGCGCGAAGCCGTCGAACACCGGCTGCATCGCCGCGATCGCGGATGGGTCGCCGCTGGCGTAGACCGCCAGGTCCTTGTTCACCGCCTGGGCGCCCGTGCCGGACAGCGGGCAGTCGAGCAGGGTAATGCCGCTCGGCTGGAGCAGCTCGGCGGCCCGTTGCTTGGCCTCCAGGTTCAAGGTGCTGGTTTCCGCGACGCACAGGCCGCGGGCGCCCACCGCGGCGATGCGGCGTGCCAGGTCGGCCAGTACCGCGTCGCTGGGCAGGCAAAGCACGAGGAATTGCGCGGACCGGATGGTGTCTTCCGGGTTGTCGGTGGGCGTGCCGCCCGCGCGCGTCAGTGCCTGGCGCGCCGCCGCGAGCGGATCGTAGCCGACCACCCTGTAGCCAGCCTGCACCAGGTTCGCGGCGATCGCCGAACCCATGATCCCGATGCCGAGCACGCCCACGGTGGCGCGGCCTTTCGGGGAGATGGCGGGGGAGAAAGCGGAGGAGGTGGACACGGCGTTCCTTCAGCGGCGGCGCCCGCGGCACGCCGCGCCGGAGTGGGGCGCCGGACCGTGTGCCGCGGTAGTTGATCCATCGATAACTTAGAAGTATACCGCCGCCGCCGCAGGCGTGTTCATTCCCCCCGGATGTTGCCGGCCTCGATCACGCGATGCCACTTCTCCGTGTCGCTGGCGATAAGCCGGGCAAACTCCTGCGCCGTCGTCGCGGTGGGCTCGACGCCTTGGGCCGCCAGGCTGTCGCGCAATGTCTTGCTGGACAGGGCCCTGTCCACCGCCGCGTTCAGGCGTGCAAGGGTCTCCGCCGGCACCGCCGCGGGGGCCAGGACGCCATACCAGTTGCTGGCTTCGACGTTGGGGATACCCAGTTCCGCCAGCGTCGGAACGTCGGGCAGCGCGGACAGGCGCGCGGGCGCGGCGACCCCGATGGGCTTCAGCGCCTTGTCCTTGATGAACGGCATCAGGCCGGAGATATCGCCGAAGAAGGCGTCGACGTGGCCGCCCATGGTGTCGGTGATGGCCGGCGCCGCGCCCTTGTAGGCGACATGCAGGAAATTGACGCCGGTCGATGCGTTGAACAGCGCGAGCGCCATGTGGGGCATGCTGCCGATGCCCGACGACGCGATGTTGCCGGGTTGGTCGCGCTTGCGGGCGTTGTCGACGAATTCGCGTGCAGTGCGCGCCGGGTTCCCGGGCGAAACGACGAGTACCTCGGGCGTGTTCACGACCAGGGAGACCGGCGCGAAGTCCTTGCGCGGGTCGTAGGGCAGCTTGGGATACAGGGAAGGATTGATGACGATGGCGCCCGCCGACGTCAGCCACAGCACGGAGCCGTCCGCGGGCCCGCGCATGACGTAATTGGCCGCGATTGCGCCGTTGGCGCCGGGCCGGTTTTCCACGATCACGTTGCCGCCCAACTGGGTCTCCATTTCCTTGGCCAGCAGGCGTGCCAGTGTGTCAGCCGGGCCGCCGGGCGGAAAGGCCACGATCAGCCGGGTAACAGGGGCGGCGTGGGAGGCGTATGCCAGCGTGGCGAGGATAAAGCACAGGAAAAGGCGCCCGAACGACGGGAACAGGGATCTCATCGGGATCTCCGCAAGAAAAGAAACAAAGGGGAAATGTGCGCGTGCGCCGCGCAAGGCGGCGCCGCGCGCCTAGCCGCCCGGGGCGCCTTGCGTGTTGACGTAAAGCGCGTAGATGGACGTGCACGAAGCCATGAAAAGCCGGTTGCGGTGCTTGCCGCCGAAGCAGAGGTTGGCGCAGCGTTCCGGCAAGGAGATATGCCCGATGGCTTCTCCCTGCGGCGAGAACACGCGCACGCCGTCCAGCTCGGCCGTGCCCATGCCCCAGCCGCACCACAGGTTGCCGTGGATATCGACCCGGAAACCGTCGGGTGTCCCGGGGCCGGCATCGACCAGCACGCGGCTGTCGCGCAGGCCTGTGCCGTCCGCCGTCACGTCGAAGACGCGTATCGTGCGCGGACGGGCGCGTGACTCAATGACGTACAGACGGGACTCGTCCGGAGAAAACGCCAGTCCGTTGGGCCCGTTCACGTCATCGGCCACGACCTCGAGCCGGCCCTCGGCGGGATCCAGGCGGTAGACATGGGCCGGCAATTCCTGTTCTGCCATCTCGCCCTGGTAGTACCCGAGGATGCCGAAGGGCGGGTCGGTGAACCAGATCGAGCCATCGGATTTCACGACGACGTCATTGGGCGAGTTCAGGCGCTTGCCGTCGTAGCAGTCGGCCAGGACTGTGATGCGGCCGTCGTGTTCGGTGCGCGTGACGCGCCGCCCGCCGTGTTCGCAGGTAATGAGCCGGCCCTGGCGGTCGCGCGTATTGCCGTTGGCATGGTTCGCAGGCCCGCGATAGACGCCGACCTGGCCCGTCGGCTCGTCCCAGCGCAGGATGCGGTCGTTGGGGATATCGCTCCACAGCAGGTAGCGGCCATCGCCGAACCACACCGGGCCTTCGGCCCAGCGGCAGCCCGTGGCCAGGCGTTCGACGGCCGCGAGCGGCAGATGGAGTTTTTCGAAGGCCGGCGACAGCGCGCGTATGGCCGGGTCGGGATAGCGTTGTGCGGGTTCCCACATCGGGCGTCTCCTGGAACTGCGCGTCAGCCGTACAGGCGGGCAGGGTTGTGTGTCAGCACCGCCTTGGCGGTGGCTTCGTCGCCGCAGGCGCGCCGTACCAGGGCCAGCAGCGCGGCGTCATCCGGCGGCGCGTACCTCACGTTGACGTGCGGCCAATCGCTGCCCCACACGCTGCGTTCGGGTGCGGCCTGGACGAGGCCGCGGATTTGCTGCAACGCGTCTTCCGGGCTGCCGTCCGTCACGCGGTCCGCGCCCGATACCTTGATCCAGACCTCCGGCGATTCCAGCCTGTGCAGCAGCGCCTGTCCGGCGTGCGATTGCAGGCCGCCCCGGGCGGGCAGCCGCGCCATGTGGTCGATGACCTGGGGCACGCCGCAACCTTCGAGGGCCTGAAGAATGGTCAGCGTGTCGTCGGCCTCGGCATGGACCAGCACATGCCAGCCATAGGGCGCGACCCGCGCGATGCACTCCCGCATCCGCCCCGTGTCGATGGCGCTGCCGCCGCCGCCCAGGTGCGCCATGGCGCCCAGGCGTATGCCGCGCACGCCGGCGTCATGCATGGCCTGCAATGTCGGTTCCGGGATGTCGGGATCGATGACCGCTATCCCGCGGTATGCGCCTGCGCTGGCGGTCAGCGCGCCCACCAGCGCCGCGTGGTCGGGCCCATAGCAGGCGCCCTGCACAATCACGCCGCGCGTGACGCCCATGCGGGCATGCAGGGCACGCAGCGTGTCGAAAGGCGCTTCCGCGGGGCGATAGACCGCATCGGGCGGCAGCGGGTAGGTGTTCCAGGGGCCGAAGATATGGGTATGGCAATCCCAGACGTGATCATTGGATGTCATGGCATCTCACTGCAAGCGGGAAAGGGAAACGGGAAAAGAATGGGCAATGGCCGTCAGGGCATGCGCGCCGGCCCGGCGCATGGGGACCGGACCAGCCGGCAGGACGCGCACGCATCAGCTCGACGTGGCCCCGGTCTCCTTGATGATGTCGGTCCAGCGCCGGTACTCCGAGGCGATCAGATCGCCGTAGGCCCGGCCCGGGCCACCGGTCGCCTGCGCGCCCTGGGCCTTCAATGCGTCGATCGTGTCGGGCGCGCGCAGCACGGTCTCCATGGCGCCGTTCACCTTGGCGACTACCTCACCGGACAGATGCGCCGGTCCCACAATGCCTTGCCACGTGCCCGAATCGAAGCCCGGCAGCACGGTTTCCGCCAGTGTCGGGCAATCCGGCAGCACCGACACGCGCTGCGCGGTAGTCGCCGCGATCGCACGCAACTGCCCGTTCTTCACGTACGGCAGGAAGGCGTTGATGCTGCCCGACATCATGAAATCGATGCGGCCGGACAGGAGGTCCGGCAGGGCGGCGGCGTTGCCCTTGTAGGGAACATGGGTGAACTGCACGCCGGCCTGGCGGGCGAACAGTACGCTGGTCAGGTGATCTATGGTGCCATTGCCCGACGAGCCGAAGTTCAGTTTGCCGGGCTGGCGCTTGAGCAGCGCGATGAATTCCGCGGGCGTCGCGGCCTGCACCTTGGGGTTCACGATCAGCACCAGCGGCACGGTGGCGACATAGGCCACCGGCGTGAAGATCCGGGCCGGGTCCAGCTCCGGCCGGCCGAACAGGGCGGGGGATATGGAGATCGATGAACTGTTGTACAGGAATGTGTGGCCGTCGGCGGCGGATCCGGCGACCAGTTCGGACGCGATGTTGCCGCCGGCGCCGGGCCGGTTCTCGACCACGATGGATGCAGGCAGCTGCTCGCCCAGTTTCCTGGCTATGATGCGCGCCAGGACGTCGGTAGGGCCGCCCGGGGAAAAGGCCACCACCATGCGAATGGGGCGGTCGGGGTAGCCGGACGCGCGGACGGCGGGAGCGAGCGCGCCGAGCCCGCACGCCGCCATGGCCCGCAGCACCGTCCGTCGCTGGCCGGATATCGTTGTCATGCTGCTGTCTCCAGTTTCTTGCTGCGCGGGCCCCGCATCGCTCGCGCGTTGCGCCGGGCCCGCCGTGCCTGTGTGAAGTTCGGTTCAGGCGCGACCTGGTGCAGGCTTCAGTCGCAACGTACGCTCATGCCGCCATCCACGACGATTTCCGCGCCGGTCACGAAGCGGGCCTCGTCGGATGCCAGGAACAGGGCGGCATTGGCCGTATCGCGTCCATCGCCCATGAAATTCAGGGGAATGCGCGATTGGCGCTGCTTGAGCAGGGTTTCGACGTCGCCGCCGGCGCGTTGCTTGGCCAGGCGGGCCTCGACCATGGGCGTGTGCATCTGCCCCGGAATGACCGTGTTCACGCGTATGTTGCGGCTGGCGTATTCCACGGCCACCACGCGCGAAAACTGGATCACGCCCGCTTTGGCCGAGGCATAACCCACTTGCGCCGCGCCGGTCCAGCGGATGCCGGAGGTCGACGCCGTGTTCACGATCGCGCCCCCTCCCTGCGCTTCCATCAAGGGCAGTACATGCTTGCATGTGAGGAAGACGCTCTTCAGGTTGAAGGCGATCTGGGCGTCCCAGGTTTCCTCGGACAGGGTGACCGGGCCGCCCTTGGCCGAGCCGCCGACGTTGTTGACCAGGATGTCCACGCGGCCATATTGCTGATGGCAGGCCCGCACCATGGCCGCGACTTCGTCGTCACGCGTCACGTCGCAGGTCCAGGGCGTGGCCTCGCCGCCGGCGGCGCGCACGCGCTCCAGCGTCTCCGCCATGGCGTCGATGTTCTTGTCCACCGCGAATATCCGCGCGCCTTCCTCGGCGAAGCGCACGGCCACCGCGCGGCCATTGCCCCAACCCGGGCCGACGCATCCCGCGCCCGTCACGATCGCGATCTTGCCTTCCAGTCTTCCACCCATCGATGTCTCCTTGGTGCTGCATCTCTTTCCGCATGCCGGGGGCGCCCTGCGCGGGGCCCGCCCGCGCGCATTCATGTCGTCCGCGTGCCGCCCGCGGTGTCCGGCCCGGCTGCGAGTTCGACAGGCTCGCCTTCCGGCGGTTGTACGTCGAATACATTCAGCGTCATCGATACCAGGGTGTAGTAGCCGGCGATGCCGACAAGATCGATGATGCCGGTCTCCCCCAGCGCCAGCACGGCTTTCTGGTACAGCGCATCGGGGATGCGCCGCTGCGCATGCAATGTCGTCAGGAATTCGTGCACCAGCGCTTCGTCGGCGTTGGCATAGGGAATCGGCTGGCCATCGCGCAGGGCGTCGATCATGGCGGGCGACACGCCACCCTTGAGCGCCATCGGCTTGTGCGCCCACCATTCGAATTCGGACTGCCACAACCTGGCCAGGACCAGGATGGCCCATTCGGAGAGCCGCGGCGGCAGGCTGGTGTCGTAGCGGCAGTAGCGGCCCAGGGCCTGCGCGGGGTCCGCCAGGCCGGGCCGGTGCAGCCAGACGGCCAGCGGGCCGCGCACCCGGCCGCGCGGGCCGCTGGCGATGAGGTCGTGGATGCGTTGCTGTTCGGCGCTCATCTGGCCGGGTTGCAACGGTTCGATGCGTGGCATGGGGCGTCTCCTTGGCGTGGTGGTCGATTATTCTGCGCAGCGACGCACCAGCGGTCCAATATATTTTTCTGAACCAATTGATTCCAAAATAGAATTACATAAAACGGACCTTCCGCATGGACCCCAAATCGCTGCGCTACTTCCTCGCCGTGGCCGAGGAACTCCATTTCGGCCGTGCCGCCGACCGCTTGCATATCTCCCAGCCGCCGCTGACCAAGCATATCCAGCAACTGGAGGCACGCCTGGGCGTGATGCTGTTCGACCGCAACAAGCGCAACGTGCGGCTGACGCCGGCAGGCTTCACCCTGGTGGAGGAGGCGCGGCGCCTGCTCGCGCAGACCGAACAGTCCATGCGCGCGGTACAGCGCAGCGCACTGGGCGACACCGGCCGCGTGCGCATCGGCTTCGTGGCGGCGGTGCTGTTCATGGGTGTGGAGCGGGTGTTTCGCCGCATCGACCGGGAGCTGTCCGGCATCGACAGTGTCTGGGAGGAAATGGGGTCTTCCGAACAGATGGAGGCCCTGCAACAGGATCGCATCGACCTGGGCTTTGGGCAGATATCCCATGGCCTGGGAGACATGGCCTGCCATCGCGTCGCCAGCGTGCCGCTGGTCGTGGCCGTGCCGCAATCCCATCCGCTCGCGGCACAGCGCCGCATCCCGCTGGCGCGCCTGACCGACGACCCGTTCATCGTCATCCCGCGCCAAAGCGCGCCCAGCTTTCATGACCTGACGGTGGCCGCGTGCGTGGAAGCCGGCTTCAGCCCGAACATCCGCCACTACGCCAAGCACCTGGTGTCTATCGTCAGTCTGGTCGCCATGGGGCGCGGCGTGTCGCTGGTGCCGCGGTCGTTCGCGCGGGCGGCCCTTCCTGGCGTGGTGTTCCGGCCGATCGCCGGCGTCAAGGCGTACGCCGAGTATTCCGTCGTCTGGAACCCGCGCAACCGCTTGCCCGTTCTGCCGCGGGTGCTGGGCCTGCTGGGCGTTCCCGGCGTGGGCTGATCGGGTGGCATGACGCTTGCGGAGCCGTATCGATGCCCATCGGTACGCCGGGGGACACCAGAACAACATCGATACGCAAGCTTTCGAGGGAGGCTGATATGGCATTGATCGTCGCCGCACGGTTCACCACGTTCGAGCAGGCCCAGGCCGCGGCACGCGCGTTGTTCGCGCAGGGGTTTGCGGAAGATGACGTGCATATTTTCTATGTCAATACCGCCGGGGCGCATGCCCAGTACCCCATCGGCGGCGACCGCAAGGCCGATCCCGATGCGGGGGGCGCGCACTACGGTGCCATGCTGGGCGGCGCAGGCCTGGGCCTGATCGGGGCCGTGGCCGGCGGGCTGATCGGCGGGGCGCTGGAGCTTCCCTCGCTCGGTGTGCTGGCTGTGGCGGGCGTGGGCGCCTACATCGGGTCGCTGATAGGCGCGCTATGGGTGACCGGCCGGCGTCAGCCCGGCGTGAACCGCAGCCGCACGGCCGAGCATCCGGAACATCCGGAGGTCCGGTCCGCCGGGGTGCTGCTGGCCCTGCACACGGACCCGACGCGCCAGGATCAGGCGTGCAAGCTCCTGCGCGACGCCGGCGGCGAGGATGTCGAGCGTGCGCAGGGCCGCTGGCAAGAGGGCCGTTGGGTGGACTTCGACCCCTTGAAGGCGCCCGACCGGGAGGCCGGCACGGTGTAGCGGAGCCATCCCGCGCCGTCGCCGCCGCGCCCCCCGCGCCACGGGAAGGAATTACATCCGCCGATGCGAGCGCAAGGGACGGCATGCCGTTTGCAGTGCACGGCCTTCAGAACAAGAGGAGTACGCCATGGGGCAATACCGCAATTTCGAGATCGAGACCACCATCGTCCCTGATGCCGCGGGCCAGTACGAGGCCACCTTCGTCATCTACGACAAGCAGGCGGGGCAGACCCGGGACGCACATGCGTCCAAGTCGCAGGAGGGAAACGCCGAGGGGCGACGCTACGCCTTCCCGGCGGTGGGCAGCTACCTCACGCCGGAGGATGCCCGCGAGCAGACCGAGGCGTGGGCGCGCAAATGGATAGAGAACAACTTCTCGGGCTGAGGGATCGCGGCCAGCGCCGGCACATGCGACAACGGCGTTTCAGCGGATGGGCTGGAACGCCGTTTCCTTTTGCCGGGCAATTGAGCGATCGGGCGGGATGCCCGGCCGGTGGCAGCGATGGGTCGCCTGGGCCGCGCAGCGTCCGGATGCCATACCGCCGCTGCCGCGCGGGGCGTGAAGACCCCGGGCGCTTTCAGAGGACCGTGTATTCCGGCTTCCCGGAGGGCTGGATTCCCTTGACGGCCATCATCAGATAGCGGGCATGGCGCTCGGCTTCTTCCTGGCTCTCGAAGACCAGCGGCGAGGCGGCGTGGACGACGCTATCCTTCAGTCCCGCGCCGCGCTTGCGGGTGGTGACCCGCACGTGGTAATCGCGGCCACGGGAAAACACCTGGCATTGCACCCTGTAGCCGTCCACGGAAACACCTTCGTTCCAATCCATCTTGAACTCCTTTCTGCGTCATCCCTTCCCGGGGGCGCGCTGGTTCGTGCGTTGCAGCAAACGGGGCGTCACGAGCAAACGGCGTGCCTGGGGCTCGCGGGCCGGGCCCTACAGCCCGAGGCCGGTCACCATGAGGAAGGTCAGGAACAGCGCGAAGTGCGTCATGCCCTCGATCGCGTTGGTCTGCCCATCGTTCAGGTTGACCGCCGCCACGATCAGCGTGATGCCGGTCAGTACGACCTGGATGGGCGTCATGGCCATCTGGATAGGCATGCCGAGCAGCAGGCCCATCAAGGTGATGATGGGTACGGTCAAGGTCACCGTGGACAAGGACGCGCCCAGCGCGATGTTTACGGTGGATTGCATGCGGTTGGCGAGCGCCGCCCACAGCGCGGTCAGGATTTCCGGCCCGGCGGAGATCACGGCCACGACCAGGGCCAGCAGCGCGGCGGGGGCATGGGTATCGCGCAAGCCTTCCTGCAGGGCCTCTGACATAACTTCGGCCAGCGTGCCCACCAGCGCGACGCCCAGAACCATGACCAGCACGGAGTAGAGCGGGCGCACCTGCATCGCGGGATCCGCGACCCGGCGGGTTTTCTTCTCGGGATAGGCATAGCTGAAGAAATAGCTGTGCGGCCCCACCTGCATGCGCAGGAACACGCCGTACAACATCACCAGCGCGGCGATGGTAAAGCCGCCGTAGACCGGCCACCAGCGTGGCGGCACGAACTCCGGCACCACCATGGCGATGCCCATCGCCGTGAGGATCATGGCCGTGTAGGTGCGCGCGGAGTCGTCGTTATAGGATTGTTCGCCGTGCTTCAGGCCGCCGATCAGCGCAGCCAGGCCCAGCGTGCCGTTGATGTCCAGCATGACGGCTGCATAGATGCTGTCACGGGCGAGTGTCGCGGAATGGGTCTGCAGGATGACGATGGCGAGTACCAGTACTTCCACCATGACGGCCGACAACGTCAGGATCATTGTGCCGTAGGGATCCCCCACCTTGCGCGCCAGGACTTCGGCGTGGTGCGCCACGCTCATGGATGCAACGAGTATCGCCGCAAGCAGGACGGTGGCGGCCGCCAGCGTCGCCCATCGGCCCGCTGCCAGATACACCGGCGCGCTGGCAAAGGCCAGGATGCCGACGAGGAACGCCAGCAACAGCAGCTTTTCTTGCCTGAGCAGGGTATACGGCGACGGGGATGGCATGGCGCCGCCCTGGCAAGCACTGTGCCCGCCCGCGCGGAAAGCGCGGCCTGGCGAAGTCGAAGGTCGATTGCCCGCGCGGACCGGGCCCATCGCCCGGGATGCCGCACCGTTGACGATGCGCAGGAGGGCAATGCCGGGCCGCCGCCAGCGGCCCGGCATTGCGTGAGGGAGAGCTGGCGTCCTCGTCGGCCGTCAGGAGACGGCCATTTCCGGTTGCGGCGGCCGCTTATAGCCGCGCTGGTAGTGGTGCGTGAAGGTCTGCAAGGCGTGCAAGGCCTTGCGCGGGTCGTGGCCGGGCTTGACGACGAAGCTGTCGAAGCCGCAGCGCGCCTGGTAATGGATGGTGTCGATCAGGACGTCCCCCACCGCGCGCAACTCTCCTTGCCAACCATAATGCGTGCGCAGGAGCTGTGCGATGGAATAGCCGCGGCCATCCGTGTAGATGGGAAACTCGACGGCAATGTAGGCGATGCCACGCGGGTCGATGGTGCGCGCGTCGCCTTCCGCGAGGTCCGCCGGATCGGCGTCCGGGCCGAGCTGGATGGCGACCGGATGCTGCCTGGCGCGCAATGTGTCGCGCGATTGCAGCCAGAGCGCCAGCGGAACGATCCAGTCGGGCTCGTCGGGCGGCAAGGCCGCGCCAGCATCGTCCGGGGTATGACGCCGAGCGGTATCGGCTTGCAGGCGGCCATGGCGGATCAGGTTCGGTACCGGGTTCTGTTCAGGCATGGGCGGGCTCCTTCTGGCGCGCGGCGTCGCCGTAGACGTCGGTCTTGAACGGCTCGATGCCCACGCGCGACACAACGTCGACGAAGCGTTCTTCTTCGCTATCGCGCAGCCGCAGATAGGTGTGGATCAGTTTCTCGACGACGCCGGGCACCTCGTCGCGGGCAAAGGACGGGCCGATGATGCGGCCGATGGCCGCGCCGCCGGCGCGCTGCGGATCGATGTCCTGGAGATTGTCGCCCGCCCCGTTCTGGCGTCCGCCGATCGTGACCTGGTACCACTCCTCGCCGGCCTTGTCCACGCCCAGGATGCCGATGTGGCCCACGTGATGATGGCCGCAGGCATTGATGCAGCCAGAGATGTTCAGGTCCAGTTCGCCGATCTCGAACAGATAGTCCAGGTCGTCGAAACGGCGCTGGATGGCCTCGGCCACCGGTATCGATACGGCGTTGGCCAGCGCGCAGAAATCGCCGCCGGGACAGGAAATGATGTTGGTCAGCAGGCCGATGTTGGGCGTGGCCAGCTTGAGTGGCTTGAGCGCGCTCCAGAGCTCGTACAGGCGGCTGCGGCGTACGTCGGCGAGGATCAGGTTCTGCTCGTGCGACACGCGCATTTCACCGAAGGAGTAATCGTCGGCCAGGGCGGCGATGGCGTCCATCTGGTCGGCGGTGACATCGCCCGGAGGCGACCCTGTCGGCTTGAGCGACAGCGTCACGGCGGCATAGCCGGACACCCGATGTGTCCGGACGTTCTTGCGCAGCCAGCGGCCGAAGGCGGGGTCGGCGGCGGCCAGCGTGTCGGTGGGATCATGTTCGTCAGCCGCCGCGGCGTCGTACTGTGGCCAGGTGAAGCGTCCGGCGATCGTGTCGAGGTCGCCCTGCGTAAGGGTGTCCGGGCCGCCCTTCAGGAAGGACCATTCCTGCTCGACCTGCTCGGCGAAGACTTCCGGCGTCAGGTCCTTGACCAGGATCTTGATGCGAGCCTTGTACTTGTTGTCGCGGCGTCCGTGCAGGTTGTACACGCGCAGCACCGCCTGCAGGTAGGTCAACAGGTCGTGCCAGGCGACGAAGGGCTTGATGAGCTTGCCGACGATGGGCGTGCGGCCCAGCCCGCCACCAACCCATACCCGGAAGCCCACCTGGCCGTTTTCCATCAGCGCCTGCAAGCCGATATCGTGCACGCCGACCGCGGTACGATCCTCGTGGGCCCCGCTCACCGCGATCTTGAACTTGCGCGGCAGGAAGGCGAACTCGGGATGCAGCATCGACCACTGCCGGATGATCTCGCACCACACCAGGGGATTGGTCACCTCGTCCGGCGCGACGCCGGCGAAATGGTCGGTCGTGGTGTTGCGTATGCAGTTGCCGCTGGTCTGGATGGCATGCATTTGAACCGTGGCCAGGTCGGCCAGGATGTCCGGCACTTCTTCCAGGCGCGGCCAATTGAACTGCATATTCTGGCGCGTGCTGAAGTGCCCGTACCCGCGGTCGTACTTGCGCGCGATATGGCCGAGCATGCGCAACTGGCGGGACGTCAGCATGCCGTACGGGATGGCCACCCGCAGCATGGGCGCATGGCGCTGTATATAGAGTCCGTTCTGCAGCCGCAGAGCGCGGAAGTCGTCTTCGGACAGTTCGCCGGCCAGGAAACGTTGGGTCTGGTCGCGGAACTGCATAACGCGCTCTTCGACCAAGCGCTGGTCTGTGGGGTCATACACGTACATGTCTATGCGCCTCGATTACGCATGCCGATTGCAGTGCGGCCAGCGTCGGAAGCGCGGCCGGAAAGCGTAATCGTAGCGTGGTTGGACGGCGCATGTTGGGCTATCCACCCCAGGTTATTTGCTTAGACGAGCCCCTTATTAGCGCATGCCGCATTCGCATTCGCCGCCGCTGCATGCGGGTCCCTTGTGAGCGGTGCAAACCAGGCGCGCGGCAGCCTGAAAGCAAAAGGCCTGAGTCCGGTGCGATACCGGGCTCAGGCCTTTTCGACCCTTGGTTCTTGAACGGTTCCGCTCTTGAGCCAATCCGCGCGTCAGTTCACGCGCGCGGGTTCCAATGCATAGCCTTGCGGCCTGCTTGCAGCAGCCGTATTACTGCGCGGCGTCCTTCAGCTTCTTCAGCGGACGGACCTTGACCTTGACCGAAGCCGGCTTGGCCGGGAACCAGCGCTCTTCGCCGGAGAACGGGTCCTTGCCGAAACGCTTGGGCTTGGCGGGAACCTTCTGGACCGAGATCTTGAACAGGCCGGGCAAGGTGAATTCGCCGGCGCCCTTCTTGTTCACGGATGCCAGCACGGCGCCTTCCAGGTTGGCCAGCACGGCCTTGACCGACTTGGCTTCCACGCCGCTTTGTTCGACCAGGTGGGTCACCAGCTGGCTTTTGTTCAGGGCGCTCTTGATCGAGGCGATGGGCGAGGCGGCTTTCTTGGCCGGCGCGGTCTTGGTCACAGCGGCCTTCTTTGCCACGGCTTTCTTGGCCGGGGCTTTCTTGGCAGCGGTCGTAGAGGCTTTCTTTGCAGGAGCTTTAGCTTTAGTGGCCATGGTCGATTGTATGGTTGGGTTGAGTTAGCACAAGGCTCGCGCCGTACGCCTGGCGCCGGCTGAACGCGATGATACTGAAGCCGCGCTCTTATGTACATTATTTGGCGCGGATTACGCGTGAAAATGCGCTGGAGAGGCGCTACAACAACGGTTGTGCGCCTCCGGAGCCCTGAAAACAGGGGTTTTTCGCGCGGTCCACCGCCGCGCAAGCGGCATGCGATCAGGCCGCGCGGCTCATGGATGCACCGGGCGCGGCCGCGTCGATCAGCGTGACGGCTTCGCCGATCACGATCACCGCGGGGCTGGAAAGCCCGGAAAGGTCGATGTCGGCGGCCATGCTGTCGATGCGCGAGACGACGTGGCGTTGCTCCGGACACGAGACGCGATGCACGACGGCGACGGGCGTGCGGCCTGCAAAACCCGCTTCCTGCAGTTCGCGCGCCAGCATGGCGGCATCGCGCATGCCCATGTAGCACACGACGGTGAGCCCGCTGGCGGCCAGGCCGCGCCAGTCGGGACGGGACGCGTCCATGGTGTGCGCGGTGACGAGGGCCACGCCGCGGCTCAGGCCGCGATGTGTCAGGGGCAGGCCCAGGGCCGCGCCCACCGCGAGCCCCGCGGTCAACCCGCCCACCGCCTCGGCTGCGATGCCGCGCGCCGCCAGCCAGGCCAGTTCTTCGCCGCCGCGCCCGAAAATGAAGGGGTCGCCGCCTTTGACGCGCGCCACGATCCGGCCTTGGCGGGCATAACGGGCCATGAGCCGGAGGATAAAGTCCTGGGGGGTGGAACGGCAGCCGCCGCGCTTGCCCACCTTGACGATGCGCGTGGCGGGCGCGGCCAGCGCATGGATGCCGGGGCCCACCAGGTCATCGACCAACCAGACATCGGCCTCGCGCAGCACGCGCGCCGCCTTCACGGTCAGCAGTTCAGGGTCGCCGGGACCGGCCCCGACCAGCCAGACCTTGCCGGTGCCGTGCGGTGCGCAAGTGGATACGGGGGGCATTCGATGAACTCCTCACGGGTGGGTGGGATGGGCGCGCGCCAGCATGCGCGCGATTTCCGGGCCGCAGGAACCGCAGCCGGTGCCGCAGTGCAGGGTCTGCTGCAGGCCGTCCATGTCCAGGCCGGCGGCAATGCCGGTTTCGATGGCTTCGTCCGTGACGCCGTGGCAGACGCAGACGGTGCGAGCGCGGCGCGCCGGTGCGCCGCGGCCCATCAGCAGCTGCGCCGTGCTGGCGGGCGGCGGGCCGCCATCGGCCCACGCCGACAGGGCGTCCCAGGGGCTCACGTCGCCGGCGAGCAGGAAGGCCACGGGCGTCTTGCCGTCCAGCGCCACGCGGCGCAGGATGCCGCGATTCGGATCATCGAAAGCCGCGTGCGGCTGGGCCAGCCCCAATGCCGCAGCCATTTCCTGCAGCGTCACGACAGGGGCCGCATGCTTGGCGGCCACCGCGATGCGCAGGCCGCCACCGCCCATCGCGGTGGGCAGCAGCACTGCATAGGGAAAGCGCCGCAGCCATGGCGAGAGCGCCCGCCGCAGCGCGGCCGCGTCGCCTTTCAGCCAACCCATGGCCTGCCAGGGCAATTGCGCAGCTTCGACGGCGATGGCGCTGTGCTTGAGCTCCGGCTGGTGCGAATACGGGTCGCGCGCCGGATTGGTGAGCGCGTTGATGCCGTCGCCGGCGATAAACGCGCTGCCCCAGTGCATAGGCAGGAAGGCGTGGCCAGGCTTGAGGCCCTCGTCGGCGCGCACGGCCATGAAGAGCTGTCCGCGCCGCGACTTGATCCTGGCCAGCGCGCCGTCGGCCAGCCGCAGGCGCTGCATATCGCCCGGATGCAGCGACAGGCAAGGCTCTTCGACGTGCCGGGTCAGCGCCAGGGACAGCGCGGTGCGCGCCATCGTATGCCAGTGATCGCGCAGCCGCCCCGTGGTCAGGCGCAGCGGATACTGCGCCGACACCGCTTCCGCCACGGGCGCATAGCCCACGTCCACGAAGCGGGCGCGGCCGTCGGGCGTGGCGAAGCGACCGTCGGCATAGAGCCGCGGTATCGCGCTTGCGTGGGGGTGGTAGGGCCATTGCTGCGGGCCGTCCCGGTCCAGGATGTGATAGGTCAGGGCGCTGTAATCCAGGTCGCGCCCCGAGGTGGTCCGCGCATGTTCTGCGAAAACCTGGCTCTCATCGGCGTAGTCGAAGCATGCAGTCTTCGCGGGCGCGATGCGCGCCGCCAGCCGGGTCGCCACGGCCGCAGCCAGGCGCCAGTCCGGCCGCGCATCCCCGGGCGGCGCGATGGCCGCGCGTACGCGGCTGATACGCCGTTCGGAGTTGGTCACCGTGCCGTCCTTCTCCGGCCAGGTGGCGGCCGGCAGCACCAGATCCGCGTAGGCCAGGGTTTCGCTGCCGGCGTAGGCGTCTTGCACGATAACGAACTCTGCCTTGTCCAGGGCCGCCCGCACGCGCGCCTGGTCGGGCAGGGACTGCGCCGGGTTGGTCGCCACGATCCACAGCAGCTTGATGCGTCCGTCCCGCGCGGCGTCGAACATGTCGATGGCGGGCAATCCCGGCGCTGCGGGCAAGCTGTCCACGCCCCACAGCGCCGCGACGGCGGCACGGTCGGCCGCATTGGCAGGGTCGCGGTGGCCGGGTAGCAGGGTGGCCATGCCGCCGGCCTCGCGGCCGCCCATCGCGTTGGGCTGGCCGGTCAGGGAGAACGGACCGGCTCCGGGCTTGCCGATCTGCGCCGTCGCCAGGTGCAGGTGGATCAGCGCCGCGTTCTTGGCGGTGCCGCTGCTCGACTGGTTCAGGCCCATGGTGTACAGCGACAGCGTGGCCGGCGAGCGGGCGAACCAGCGCGCCGCCTGCACGATGTCGGCGGCCGGCACGCCGCAGACGTCCTGCGCCGCGCGTGGCGTGAACTCGTGGACGCGTTGCTTCAAGGCGGTAAAGCCGGCGGTGTGGGCGTCGATGTAGGCGCGGTCGATCAGATCTTCCCAGATCATGACGTTCAGCATGGCGTGGAACAGCGCCACGTCGGTGCCGGGCAGAATGGGCAGGTGCAGGTCGGCGGCGGCCGCGGTGTCCGTGCGCCGCGGATCCACCACGATCACCTTCATGTCGGGGCGCGCCTGGCGCGCGGCCTCCAGGCGACGGAAAAGCACCGGGTGCGCATAGGCGACATTCGCACCCGCGATGAAAACCGTGGCGGCGGCGTCAAGGTCTTCGTAGCAGGCGGGCGGCGCGTCGGCGCCCAGCGTCTGCTTGTAGCCCGCCACGGCGCTGGACATGCACAGGCGCGAATTCGTATCGACGTTATTGGTGCCGACCAGGGCACGGGCCAGCTTGTTGAATACGCTGTAGTCCTCGGTCAGCAACTGGCCGGACAGGTAGAAGCCGATGGCGTCGGGGCCGTGGCGCTCGATGGTTTGCGCCAGCCGGTCCGCGGCGACGTCCAGCGCCTGGTCCAGCGCCAGTTCGCGCCGCGGCGTGGCGCGGTCCGGACGCCATTGCGCCCGCAGCACCCGCGATCCGTCGCGACGCACCGTGTCGGCAAGGTTCATGCCCTTGCTGCACAGCCTGCCCTGGTTGGAGGGATGCCGGTCGTCCCCGCTGACCGCGATGACACGGTTGCCCTGGGCCTGCACACGCACGCCGCAGCCCGTGCCGCAATAGCAGCACACCGAGGACACCGTACGGATGCCGCCGGGAAGCGCGGCGGTGGCCGGGGCGCGGAGATCGCCGATAAGAGGGGCGTCCATCAGCCTTGCGCCTCCATGGCCAGGTGCACGATACCGTCCTCCACCCGCACGGGTATGGTCTGGACGCAGCCCACGTCCGGCGCCTGCGCCTGGCCGCTGTCCAGTTCGATGGTCCAGCCGTGCAGCGGGCACGTGACGGCGTGGCCGTGCACCAGCCCGGCCGACAGCGGGCCGCCCTTATGGGGGCAGCGGTCGATGACCGCGAAAATGCGGTCGTCGCGGCAGCGGAACAGGGCGATGTCTTCGGCGCCGGCGCGGCGCACCACGCGCGTCCCCAGCGGCGGGATGTCCTCCACGCGACAGACCCCGGGGGATGTGCGGGCATCGGCCCGTCCGCGGCGTCCGTCCAGGACGGGGGTATCGGCTTGGGTCATGGCGTCTCCTTGCTTCAGGCGGACAGGGTCTGGTAGTCGCGGGCCGCCGACGGCGAGGCTGTCCGTTCGACCCAGGGATCGGCTTCGAAGGACAGCGCGAAACGCAGGCGGGCGTACAGGGCGGCCCGCTGCGCCGCATCTTCCACCACCTTCGCCTTGGCGTAGTCCAGGCCGACACGCGCCAGGAAGTGCACGGTGCGCTCCAGGTAGAACGCTTCCTCGCGGTACAGCTGCAGGAAGGCGCCGGTGTGTTCCAGGACTTCCTGCGCCGTCCTGACCTTGGCGAAGAACTGCGCGGCCTCGGTCTTGATGCCGCCGTTGCCGCCGACATAGAGCTCCCAGCCGGATTCCACCGCGATGACGCCCACGTCCTTGATGCCCGACTCGGCGCAATTGCGCGGACAGCCGGACACCGCCAGCTTGACCTTGTGCGGGCTCCACATGCCGAACAGGTCCTTTTCCAGCGCGATGCCCATGGCGGTGGAGTCCTGCGTGCCGAAGCGGCAGAATTCGCTGCCCACGCAGGTCTTGACGGTGCGCAGGCTCTTGCCATAGGCGTGGCCGGAAGGCATGTCGAGGTCCGCCCAGATGGCGGGCAGGTCTTCCTTTCTGACGCCCAGCAGGTCGATGCGCTGGCCGCCGGTGACTTTCACCAGCGGCACCGCGTACTTGTCCGCCACGTCGGCGATACGGCGCAACTCCGCGGCATTTGTGACGCCGCCCCACATGCGCGGCACCACGGAATACCTCCCGTCTTTCTGGATATTGGCGTGCATGCGTTCGTTGACCAGGCGCGACTGCGGGTCGTCGCGCGCTTCGCCGGGCCAGGTGCTGATCAGGTAGTAGTTGAGCGCCGGCCGGCAGGTCGCGCAGCCGTCGGGCGTGCGCCATTCCATGAACGCCATGGCGTCCGCGACAGAGGTCAGGTGCTGCGCGCGGATCGCCTTGCGCACCTGGCCGTGCGTCAGGTCGGTACAGCCGCAGAGCGGCTTTTCCGACTTCGGCTTGACGTCGGCCGCGCCGCCCACGCAGTTGATGAGGATCTGTTCGACCAGCGGGGCGCAGGATCCACAGGAGCTGGACGCCTTGGTGTACTTCCTGACGTCGTCGACCGTGAACAGTCCCTGCTCGCGTATCGCCTGCACGATGGCGCCTTTGCACACGCCGTTGCATCCGCAGACTTCCGCGCTGTCCGGCATGGTTGTGACGCGGTTCTCGCCCGCGTGGCCGGTATCGCCCAGGATTTGCTCGCCCAGCATCAAGTGGTCGCGCAGATCCGCGATGGACCTGCCTTCGCGGATCAGGCGGAAATACCAGGCGCCATCGGCGGTGTCCCCATAGAGGCAGGCACCCACCAGCTTGTCGCCCTTGACCATCAGCTTCTTGTAGATGCCGCCGACCGGGTCGGCGAGCGTGATGGCCTCGGTGTCAGGTCCGCCGATGAAGTCACCCGCGGAGAATACATCGATGCCGGTGACCTTGAGCTTGGTCGAGGTGACGCTGCCTTCGTAGCGTCCGATGCCATGCAGGGCGAGATGGTTGGCCGCCACCTTGGCCTGTTCGAACAGCGGGGCGACCAGGCCGTAGGCGATGCCACGGTGGCTGACGCATTCGCCGACCGCATAAATGCGCGGATCATAGGTCTGCATCGTATCGGAGACGACCACCCCGCGATTCACGTACAGCCCGGCCGCTTCCGCCAGGGCTGCGTTGGGCCGGATGCCCACGGCCATCACGACCAGGTCGGCGTCGACTTCCTCGCCGTCGGCGAAACGCACGGCGCGCACCCGGCCCGATGGGTCGCCGAGGATGGCCGCCGTCTGGCGCGGCATCAGGAAGGTCAGGCCGCGGGCTTCCAGGCTCTGACGGAGCAGGGCGCCGGCGCTGGCGTCAAGCTGGCGCTCCAGCAGCGTTTCGGCCAGGTGCACGACGGACACCGACATGCCGCGCGCCGCCAGCCCGTTGGCGGCCTCCAGGCCGAGCAGGCCGCCGCCGATCACGACGGCGCGCCGGTGGCTGGCCGCCGCTTCGATCATCTGGTTCACGTCCTGGATGTCGCGGAACGTGATGACCCCTTGCAGGTCCTTGCCGGGGACCGGCAGGATGACCGGACTGGACCCCGTGGCGAGCAGCAGCTTGTCATAAGGCGCCACCGTGCCGTCCTCCGCCTGCACCTGGCGACGCGCCCGGTTGATATGCGTCACGGTGCGGTTGAGCAGGAGGCGTATGCCATGGTCGGCATACCATTGCACGTCGTTCAGCACGATGTCCTGCACGGTGTGCTCGCCGGTCAGGACGGGCGACAGCAGGATGCGGTTGTAGTTCGGCCACGGCTCGGCGCCGAACACGGTGATGTCGTACAGGTCCGGGTCGAGCTTGAGCAGTTCTTCCAGGGTGCGGACGCCGGCCATGCCGTTGCCCACCATGACGAGTTTCGGTTTATCCATGCGAGGTCTCCAAGGCGTCCATCGCGCTTTCAAGCACCCGCGTCGGCGGCCTGCGTCGCGTCCCGGCGCGCGGCGATGGGAAAGCTGGTGGCGTAGGACGCGGCGTCGCGGGCGCGCCAATGCCGGCCATCGAACAGGCGCACGTCGCGGTCGGTAGAGGGCGGCACCGGCACGCCCGCCGCTGCCGCGGCCTGCGCGTACAGGGCGGTGCGTTGCACCTCGCTCGCCACGGCGCGGTAGTCGGGGGCTTCGCGCAACAGGCCCCAGCGCACGAACTGCGTCAGGAACCACATGCCGTCGGACGGATAGGGATAGGTGGCGCGGCCCGCGTCGAAGAAGGTCAGGCCGTCCTTGTCCTGCCACTGGCGGCCCAGGCCATCGCGTCCGTGTCCCGCCAGGCAGCCCGCGATCAGGTCGGCCGGCTGGCCGATCAGGTCCGGCTGCGCCAGCCGGCGGGCCACGGCCTCGCGGTTGGCGGGATCGTCCACATAGCGCGCCGTGTCCAGCAAGGCCGCCGTCAACGCGCGTGCGGTATTCGGGTGGGCGTCGACCCATTGCGCCGTGGCGGCCAGCACCTTCTCCGGGTGCCCCGGCCACATGGACTGGGTGGTGGCCACATTGAAGCCCGCACCGGTCTCGATGGCCACCGTATGCCAGGGTTCGCCGACGCAGAAGCCATGGACCAGGCCGTCCTGCAGCGCCGCGACCGTGCGCGGTGGCGGCACTACCACCCGGTCGACGTCGCGGGTCGGGTCGATGCCGTGCGCGGCCAGCCAATAGGCCAGCCACATGGCGTGCGTACCCGTGGCGAAGGTATGCGCCAGCGTCAGGCTCTCGCCGGCGCGCACGGCCTGGGCCAGGGCCCAGCCGTCGCGTATGCCGCGTTCGGCGATGCTGCGCGCCAGGACGATGCCCTGGCCGTTCTGGCTCAGCGCCATCAGGATGGCCATGGGCGTGGCATCCCCGCCGATGCCCAGGTGCGTGCCATAGACCATGGAGTAAAGCGCATGCGACGCGTCCAGCGTGCCGTCGCCCAGGCCGTCGCGCACCATGGCCCAGGAGGCCTGTTTGCGCGTCTCGATCCGCAGGCCGTAACGCTTGTCGAAGCCGAGCTCCGCCGCCATGGCGACGGTGGCGCCGTCGACCAGGGGAATGAAGCCGAGGCGAACGGTCTGTTTTTCCGGCTTGTCGCTGCCGGCGAGCCAGGCGCCTGCCACGCGGCTGTCCGCGTTGCCGCCTTCCGCCATGGCGGGGGTGTCGGGAATCGCGGGCAGTTGGATCGCATGGAGGGAATGAACCGGATCGGCGGGAACCGCCGCGGTGGCCGGGGCCGGTTCCGCCGGCGTTTTTCCCAGGGCGGGGTTGCCATAGCGCCGGTGCAGGAAATCCACCACCGCCGCGCGGCAGGCCAGGTAGGCGGGATCGTTGGCCAGTTCGACGCGGTCGCGCGGGCGCGCAAGCGGCACGGGCAGGACCTGCCCGATGGTGGCGGCGGGGCCGTTGGTCAGCATGACGATGCGGTCCGACAGCAGGACGGCCTCGTCCACGTCGTGCGTGACCATGATGGTCGTGGTGCGCGTCTTCGCCACGATCTTCAGCAGTTCGTCCTGCAGATGGGCGCGCGTCAGCGCGTCCAGCGCGCCGAAGGGCTCGTCCATCAGCAGGACCTTGGGCTCCATGGCCAGCGCGCGGGCGATGCCGACGCGCTGCTTCATGCCGCCGGATATCTCGCGCGGCAACTTGGAGCGCGCGTGCGTCAGCCCCACCAGTTCCAGCGCGGCGTGGGTGCGTTCCACCATGCGCGCCTTGCCTTCCAACTGGCCGAACACGCGCTCCACGCCCAGATATACGTTCTGGAAGCAGCTCATCCAGGGCAGCAGGGAATGGTTCTGGAAGACCACCGCGCGTTCCGGCCCGGGCCCGGCGATCTCCTTCTCCGCGCACAGCAGTACGCCGGACGTGGGACGGGACAGCCCCGCGACGAGGTTCAGCAGCGTGGATTTGCCGCACCCCGAATGGCCGATCAGCGTGATGAACTCGCCCTGCGCCACCGTCAGATCGATGTCGCGCAGCGCCACGAACGGACCCTTGCGTGTCTGGAACACCTGGCCCACGCGCTCGATGCGTACGAATTTCTGCATGGCTTTACTCCTCGTAGGTGAAGTGCCGGGCCAACTGCATCAGCAGCACTTCCAGCACCAGGCCGACGATGCCGATGATGAAGATGGCGATCACGATGTGTTCCACCTTGAGGTTGTTCCACTCGTCCCAAAGCCAGAAGCCGATGCCCGTACCTCCGGTCAGCATCTCGGCGGCGACGATCACCAGCCAGGCGGTGCCGATGGACAGGCGCACACCCGTCAGCACGTAGGGCAGCACCGCGGGCAGCAGTACACGCGTCAGGACTTTCCATTCGGACAGGTCCAGCACGCGCGCCACGTTCAGGTAGTCCTGCGGCACGCGCGTCACGCCTACCGCGGTATTGATGATCATCGGCCAGATCGAGCAGATGAAAATGGTCCAGATGGCGGCGGGATCCGCCGACTTGAACAGCAGCAGGCCCAATGGCAGCCAGGCCAGGGGCGATACGGGCCGCAGCAGGCTCACGATGGGCGACAGCATGGCGTTCAGCGCCTTGAACCGGCCGATGGCGAAGCCCACCGGAATGCCGACCACGGCCGCCAGGCTGAAGCCGGCCGCCACGCGCAACAGCGAGGCCAGCACATTCCAGCCTATGCCTTTGTCGTTGGGGCCGTTGTCGTAGAAGGGGTGTGCGAACAGCGCCGTCGCGGCATCCCAGGTCTTCGCCGGTGTGGGGATCGCCGGCGCCAGCATGGCGATGACCTGCCACACCAGCACGAAGATCGCGAAACCGGCCGCCGGCCCGATGACGGCGCGCAGGGCGCCTTCGAAGCGCTCGCGCCAGGCGTGGCCCAGGCGGGCAAGGGGGAGGGAAAGCGAACGTTCCATATCGGCTCCTGGTCAGGCCTTGATCTTGAAACCGTCCGCATACGCGGCCGGATTGCTGCCATCCCACACGATGCCGTCGATCAGCCTGGCGCTGCGCATGTCCGCGGCGGGCAGGGTGGCCCCGGCGGCCGTCGCCGCCTGCTTGTAGACGTCGATGCGGTTGATCTGCCGCGCCACGGCCAGGTAATCGGGATGTTCCTTCAGCAGTCCCCAGCGCTTGTGTTGGGTCAGGAACCACATGCCGTCGCTGAGGTAGGGAAAGTTCGCGGCGCCGTCGCCATAGAAGCGCATCGCATGCGCGTCGTCCCAGGTCTTGCCCAGGCCGTTGGCGTAGCGGCCCAGCATGCGGTCGACGATCACCGACATATCGGTGTTGATGTAGGACTTGGCTGCTACGGTTTCGGCGGTCTTGCGCCTGTTCTCCGCCGAGGCGTCTATCCATTTGCCGGCCTCCAGCACGGCCGCCGTGACAGCGCGCGCCGTGTTGGGATACCGCGTGACGAAGTCTGCCGTGGTTCCCAACACCTTTTCCGGATGATCGACCCAGATGTCCTGCGTCGTCGCGGCGGTGAACCCGACCTTGTCGGAGATGGCGCGCGCATTCCACGGTTCGCCGACGCAGAAGCCGTCCATATTACCGATGCGCATGTTGGCCACCATTTGCGGCGGCGGGACGGTGATCACCTTCGCATCGCGCATGGGGTCGATGCCGTAGGCCGCCATCCAGTAGTACAGCCACATCGCATGCGTGCCGGTCGGAAAAGTCTGCGCGAAGGTGTAGTCGCGCTTCTGCGTCGACATCTGCCTGGCCAGCGATGCGCCGTCGGTCACGCCGGCATCCTTCAGTTGCTGCGACAGCGAGATGGCCTGCCCGTTCTGGTTCAGCGCCATCAGCACCGCCATGTCTTTCTTCGGTCCGCCGACGCCCAGGTGGACGCCGTACACCAGCCCATACAGGACATGCGCAAAGTCCAGTTCGCCGTTGATCAGCTTGTCTCGCACGCCCGCCCAGGACGCTTCTTTCGACGGCGTGATCTTGACCCCGTACTTCTTGTCTATGCCCAGCACCGACGCCATGACCACGGAGGCACAGTCCGTGAGCGGAATGAAGCCGATCCGGACCTCGGGTTTCTCGGGAGCATCCGAGCCGGCGGCCCAGGCACCGGCACGCACCAGGGGATCCACCAGGGTCAGCAGGCCGGCGCCGGCCAGACGCTGGGCGGACTGGGCGATCCAGCGACGCCGTCCAGGATTCGCCATGGCCGCGGGCGTGGAAGTCGGATGCTGCAGACCTTTGTTGCGCTTCATTCGTCGCTCCAGTCAAAAAAAAAACGTTCCGCGCGCCCGGGAAGCGATTCCCTGGACGTGCGGAACGTCGTTGTTCCGGTTGCCGCGCTGACGGCAGTGACGACCCCCGTTGGCCGTCGCTTTCATCAAAGCAATAGGTATGCCAGTTTTCGGCCGGCCCCGGCTTCGGGAGATGAAACGCCGCTCTCTCCGGGGATGGGGCGCCGTTCAAAGGGCCGACCGGCCTGTGGTTGCAGGGATGCGCGGTCGTCGCGCCTTGCGGCGAGATGGTGCGGCGGCAGGGGCCTATGCGCCATTGCGGTGCAACATGCAGTGCATGGGGCCGGCGGGTGTGCGCCGGCCAGCGTTCTCCGCTCCTGCCTGTGCGGGGGCAGGGGCGGCGTTCGGACCGGTTGCCTCCCGGCAGGCCGACGCTGTTCCGGCGGACGCGGGCGAGGCGGCGAAATGGCATACATTTTGCGTTGCATGCCTATATGGCAGGGAGCGGACATGCTTAGGGTGATGTTGATCAAGGACGGGAAAGGCCGCGTGGCCGGCCTGCGTCACACCCTGGCCGAAGCCGGCGTCGAGGTCATCGCCGAGGTCGTTCCCGAGCCCGACCTGGCCGCCACCGTCGCCCGTCTGGCCCCCGACGTGGTGCTGATCGACACCGACGCCCCCGCGCGCGATACCCTCGAGGGCGTATGCGTGGCCAGCGCCCACAGCGAACGGCCTGTCGTCATGTTCACCGGTACGCACGATCGCGATGCCATCCGCCAGGCGTTGCAGGCCGGCGTCGCCGCCTACGTGGTGGGGGAGGTCCCGGCCTCGCGCATCCAGAGTCTGCTGGACGTCGCCATCGAGCGCTTCGCCGTCGACAAGGCGCGGCGGGAAGAGCTCAGCGAAGCGCGGCAGCGCCTGGCCGAACGCCAGTGGGTGGAGAAGGCCAAGGGCCTGATGATGTCGCTGCGCGGCGTGTCGGAGGAAGAGGCCTACCGCATGCTGCGCGAACGCGCGATGACCAGCCAGCGCCGCATCGGCGAGGTCGCGCGCGAGATGGTGGAAGTGGCCGGCTGGCTGAAGGGGTAGGCGCGCGGGACAGCTTCATGAGCTTCACGCGCGGCCGCGTCCGGAATGTCGCGGTCACGCGCCTGCCGCCTGCGCGTCGTCGCCCTTGTCCGGCAGCGGCGATGGCTTCCGCTGGTGCCCACGCGCGGCAGCGGCCCGCTCAGAGGTAGGGTGTGGCCAGCCAGATCACCTTGTTCCGCAATCGCTTGGGGAACGGCATGGCGTCCAGCAATTGCAAGGTCTGCGGGATGGCGGTCGCGATGGCGCTATCGATACGCGCCCCTATCCATTCGGCCACCGCACGATCGTAGATCTCCGTATCCAGCTCGAAATTGAGCCGCAGGCTGCGCGGGTCCAGGTTCGAGGAGCCCGTGTACGACCACGCATCGTCCACGGTCATCAGCTTGGAATGGTCGAATGCGCCGGTGGTCCGCCATACCTGGCAACCGCAGCGGATGACCTGGTCCAACTGCGCCGTCATGGCATAGTCGACCAGGCGCAGGTTGTTCTTGCCGGGGATCACGATATCGACACGGACCCCGCGGCGTGCCGCGGTCGCCAGCGCGCCGATCAGCGTCTGGTCGGGCAGGAAATAAGGCGACTGGATGCGCACATGGCGCTGGGCCACCGCCAGCGCTCCCAGCAGCATGTTGTGGGTGCTGCCGATGGAGCGGTCCGGGCCGGACGGCACGCACCGCACCGCGGCGCCGCCGGCCGGTCCGCTGGCCGCATGGTTGAACCACAGGGCGCCGGCGAGCGACTCGCCCGTCGTGAAGTCCCAATCGTGGGCGAACACCGACAGCAGTTGCGTTACGACGGGGCCTTCGTAGCGAAAGTGCGTATCGCGGTTGGTGTCCTCACGGGCCAGCGCCGTCACGAAGGCGGCGCGGATATTCATGCCCCCGGAAAAACCCACACTGCCGTCCACGATCAGGATCTTCCGGTGGCTGCGCAGGTTCGCGTATGGCATGCGCAGGAAACCCAGCGGGTTCGTCATGAAGCGTGCGGTCGGCACGCCGTTTTTCTTCAGCAGTTTGACGATGGGCGGGCGCGAATAGTGCGCCCCCACGGCGTCGATGAGCACACGCACCTGCACCCCGCGCGCATGGGCCTCGATCAGCGCCTGGGCGACCTCCCGCCCGATAGGATCGTTGTCGAAGATATAGCTTTGCAGGGCCACCGTATAGCGCGCCTGGCGTATCGCCTGCAGCATCGCCGGATAGGTTTCGTCGCCCCCCGCCAGCGGCTGCACCGTATTGCCGCCCGACAGCTGGAAATGGCTGATCTGGTCGGCCAGGATCTTCATGGACGCGAATTGCGGCGCCGACAGGGGCACCACATCGACTTCGTGCGCCGCAGGCTCGCGCGAATAGGCCACCATCGCCTCGTCGCGTAGCTGCGACACGCGCGTGATCCGGATGCGGTTGACCCCGGCGACGAAATACGCCGCCGCGCCGAAGAGGGGCGAAAACAGCGTGACGCTCACCCAGCCAATGGCGGCGCGCACGTCGTTCTTCGTCATGGCGGCGTGGACGGCGGCCCCGGCCCCCGCGCCAAGGCTGATCGCGAACACAATATGAGGCCAGTAGGCCTCCAGGATCTGGTGCATTTCGCGCATGGTGATTGTTGGTATTGGTTGCCGGGCGAGTTGCGGAATCGGCCGGCGCTCCCATGAGCCGGCCAAGGCGGGAGAATACCAAGCCGCGGCCCTGGCGGTAACGGCGCGGCTCTTGGAAAGAGCTTATCGAAGCATGCTAGAATCTCGCTTCTTCGCTGCGGTGGCTGTAGCTCAGTTGGTAGAGTCCCGGATTGTGATTCCGGTTGTCGCGGGTTCGAGTCCCGTCAGCCACCCCATAAAATCAAGTACTTGCGCCAACTTCAAAGAACCATAAATGGTGGCAAGACTCGGAAATGGTGGCATGGATTCCGCGCTGGACTTGATTTCGACGATCCCGCGACGGTCATAAATCCGCCTCGTCGTTGCCGGATTCGCATGCGTTTCGGGGTTCTCATCCCGCGCTGCCATCACGGTAACGTAGTACGCCCGCAGGTCGTGGAAGGTGAACCGCTCGTTTCCCACAGCCCGCCAAGCTTGCGTGATCTTGGCTCATCGAGTTTTGAATCCTTTGGCTTCCATGGCAAGGTAGCTGGGCTGCCGAATGCCAAGGCGAGTGGCCATTTCAGGGTTCGCGCGCCGCGGTGTTTCGCGGCGTGCGTGCGATGAGGCGCGACTGGTGCGGAGTAACCCTGTATGCTGTCGGGGTGCATCGTGCACCTGTCAGGCATTAGGGAGTACCCATCATGGCCAAAGGTCAGCTTCGCGGTAATAAAGAAGCAAAGAAACCCAAGCAGCCGCCCAAAGCTCCCCCGATTCCGGTGTCTGGAGCTGGCGCCTCATCCTCCAAAGGGAGCGCTAACCAATCGGAACCCAAGCGAAAGTAGCCAGGTCGCCGCCCTGGGACGACAAGACCCCGGTCCGGCATGAACTTTTCGGTGTAGAACGGCTGGCGCAACACGCGCGCAGCCTGGCCGCGGCGCAAGCGGTCACGTCCAAGCCGCGCAGGGTGCCCCCGCTGCGCAAGCGGCTGGACGACAATGCCGCCGTGCTGTTGGCGGCTTATCGCGCCAGTGCGGTGGAACTCGAGTGCGGCCGAGGCGTAGAGCCGGCCGCCGAGTGGCTGCTTGATAACTATCACGTCGTGGAAGAGCAGGTCCGGCAGATCCGCGACGATCTGCCGCCTGGTTTCTATCGCCAATTGCCCAAGCTGGCGACGGGGCCCTTCGCCGGCTATCCCCGCGTGCTGGGCGTGGCGTGGGCATTCATTGCGCATACCGACAGCAACTTCGGCCCGGATACGCTGCGGCGGTTCATATCCGAGTACCAATCCGTGCAGACGCTCACCATCGGCGAGCTCTGGGCCGTGGCGATTACCTTGCGTGTCGTGCTGGTCGAGAACCTGCGGCGTCTTGCCGACGAGATCGTTGCTGGACGCCAGGCGCGCGACAACGCGGACGAACTGGCCGAAGCGCTCTTGCGTGCGGGCGCGGCCCGCACGGCGCTGGATCTGGATGCCACGACCCGCTCCCGCGGACCCTTGTCCGAAGTGTTCGCGGCGCAACTCAGCAAGCGCTTGCGTGACCAGGACCCCCGCGAGACGCCGGCCCTGGCCTGGTTGCAGGAACGCCTGAATGTGCAGGGAACGTCCACCGACGCTGTGGTGGAACAGGCGCAGCAGCGGCAGGGCGCCTCCAATGTCAGCGTGCGCAACGTCATCACCAGCATGCGCCTGATGTCCGATATAGATTGGGCCGACTGGTTCGAAAGCGTCAGCCTGCCCGATGAACGCCTGCGGCAGTTCAGCGCGTTCGGGAGCATGGATTTCGCAACGCGAGACCTGTACCGCAAGGAGATCGAGCATCTGGCGCGCCGCTCCGCCATGACCGAAATAGAGGTTGCGCAGGCGGCCCTGGATGCCGCGGCGGCGGCAGCGGCAGATATGGGCGGGGAGGACCTGGAGCGGATCCGGGACCCGGGCTATTACCTTATCGGGAAGGGGCGCGGGGCGTTGGAGACGCGGATCGGCTATGCGCCGCCATGGAGCCTGCGGCTGGACCGCATGGCCATGGGTAGCGGGATCCTGGGCTATGTAGGCACCATCATCGCCGCGACGGCCGTGCTTGCCGGCCTTGTGCTATGGGCGCTATGGACCCCGGGCATGGCCGCCGGCTGGCTCGCGCTGTTCCTGGTTTTGGCGCTTTTCCCCTTGACCGAAGTCGTCACCACGCTTGTGAACCGGGTCATCACCTGGAAGCTGGGGGCGTCGGTGCTGCCCGCCATCGACCTGACGCGCAGTGTGCCGGAACAATACAGGACCCTGGTCGCCGTTCCCACGCTGCTGACGAGCGAAGCCGAGATGCTTGCTCAAATCGAACAACTGGAAGTGCTTTACCTGTCCGGCTCCGGCGGCGACCTGGTCTACGCGTTGCTGGCCGATGGCCCGGACGCCGATACCGAGACCACCGTGGCGGACGCGCCGATACTCGCGGCGGGCGCCGCGGCCATCGCGCAACTGAATCTGCAGTATGGACCCGCCCCCGGCGGCAGCCGTTTCCTGCTGCTGAATCGCCGCCGCGTCCTGAACCAGGCGGAAGGCGCCTGGATGGGGTGGGAGCGCAAGCGCGGCAAACTTCACGAATTGAACCGGCTGCTGCGGGGGGCGGGTGACACCACCTATACCCCCATCCCGGGGCTGCGCCAGCAATTGCCGGCAAACGTGCGATATGTCCTGACATTGGATGCGGATACGAGGTTGCCCAGGGACGCGGCGCAGAAACTCATCGGAAAAATGGCGCACCCGCTGAATCGCCCCCGGTTCGACTTCGGCAAGCAGCGGGTAGTCGAAGGACACGCCATCCTCCAGCCCAGGGTCACGCCGTCATTGCCCCTGAATCGCGAGGGCTCCATCTATCAGCGCCTGTTCTCCAGTTCGGCGGGCCTGGATCCCTACGCGGCGGCGGTTTCGGACGTCTACCAGGATCTGTTCGGCGAGGGTTCCTACACGGGCAAGGGCATCTACGACATCGATGCCTTCGAGTTAGCCTTGGCCGGCCGGGTGCCGGAGAATGCCATGCTCAGCCATGATCTGTTCGAGGGTATCTTCGCCCGCGCCGGGCTGGCGTCGGATATCGAGGTCGTCGAAGAGTTTCCGGCACGCTATGACGTGGCCTCGCGGCGCACCCACCGCTGGACCCGCGGCGACTGGCAACTGCTGCCATGGCTGTTCGGGCGTCCTGCGGGCGATCGCGCCGTACCGCCGGTCGGACGGGGCAAGATGCTGGACAACCTGCGCCGGTCCCTGCTGGCGCCCGCGAGCTTCCTCGCTTTGGGCGCGGCGTGGACCTTGCCCATGCCGGCCGCCGCGCTGGCGACGCTGTTCATTGTCCTGTGCCATGCCATCCCGGCCGTACTTCCGTCGATCAGTTTCGTCGTGGCACGGCGAAGCGGTGTATCGCTGCGCAGCCGCTTGAGGCTCTTCGGCCAGGACCTTTCCCTGGCCGGGCAGCAGATCCTCGCGTCTTTCATCTTCCTGGCCGACGGCGCCTGGAAAATGACCGACGCCATTTTCCGGACCTTGTATCGGTTGCTGGTCAGTCGCCGTCATCTGCTGGAATGGACGACGGCCGCGCAATCCGCGGGCACGGCCCGCTCGGGCGTGGCGGGCGTTTACCGCATGATGTGGCAGAGCGTGTGCCTGGCGCTGGCCATGTCTGCCGGCGTGCTGCTGCTGCAGCCGCTTTCCTGGGTGCTCGTGCTGCCATTCGCGCTGCTGTGGATCGCAGCGCCGGCATGCGCCTGGTGGATCAGCAGGCCGCGAGGGGTGGCCGCCGAGCTGCGCGTGTCGCCATCGACTGCGCTCGCCTTGCGCCGCACGGCGCGCCGAACGTGGCGATTCTTCGAAACATTCGTGACGGCGGAGGACCACATGCTGCCGCCCGACAATTTCCAGGAAACGCCCAAGCCTGTGCTGGCCCGGCGCACGTCGCCGACCAACCTGGGCCTGTATCTTCTGTCCATCGTCGCCGCACGCGACTTCGGATGGACGGGTACCCGGTGCGCCGTCGGGCGCCTTGAAGAAACGCTTGCCACCATGGGGCGCATGGAGCGTTACAACGGTCACTGGTTCAATTGGTATGCGACGGACGATCTGCGCGTGCTCCAGCCCGCCTATGTTTCTTCGGTGGACAGCGGCAATCTCGCCGGCCACTTGATCACCCTGGCCAACGCCTGTGAGGAATGGACTGACGATTTTTCCAGCTCGCAAGCCCGCCAGGGGTTGGCGGACAATCTCGCGTTGGCCCGCCAGGCGTTGTCCGAGATGACCGCACCGGGCGACGACCGCCCGCAGCAGCTTGCCGCCGGGCTGGATGAGATCGACACCCTGCTGCATGGCGGCCAGGACATGGTGTCGCTGCTGCCGACGTTGGGCCGGCTTGCCGGAAAGGCCGTCAAATCAGCGCAGGCCCTGGTTCCCGCCGAGGCGGAAGGGTATGGCACCGACCTGGCATTCTGGACAGATGCGCTGGCCGGTGCCGTGCAGGCGCATCGCGATGACGTGGAAGCCGCTACGCAACGTCCCGAGGTGCTGAATGCGCGTCTGCGTGCCCTTGCCGGCACGGCGCGCGAAATGGCCATGGCCATGGATTTCGCCTTTCTGCTGGATCCGGAGCGCAAGCTGCTTTCGATCGGCTATTCCCTGGGCGACAATCGCCGGGACACCAGTTGCTACGACCTGCTTGCGTCGGAAGCCAGGCTGGCGAGCCTGTTGGCCATCGCCAAAGGGGACGTTCCCTCGCGACACTGGCAACGCCTGGGACGTACGTCCACGCCCGTCGGCCGGGGATCGGTGCTGATCTCATGGTCGGGCTCGATGTTCGAGTACCTGATGCCCTCGCTGATCATGCGCGCCCCGGTGGGCAGCGTGCTGGAACAGACCAACCGCATGGTGGTGCAGCGGCAACGGCAGTATGCAGCGGGCCTGGGCATTCCATGGGGCATCTCCGAGTCGGCCTATAACGCGCGCGACATGGCGTTTACGTACCAGTACTTGAACTTCGGCGTACCAGGCCTGGGACTCAAGCGTGGCCTCTCCGAAGACCGCGTCGTGGCGCCATACGCGACGGGTCTGGCGGCGATGGTCGATCCGGAAGGCGCTCGCGAGAATTTTCGCCGCCTGGCGCAACTCGGCGCCCTGGGCCGCTATGGTTTTCACGAGGCCCTCGATTTCACGCCGTCCCGCTTGCGCGAGGATGAGTCGGTCGCCATTGTGCGCAGCTTCATGGCGCATCATCAAGGCATGACTATCGTGGCCATCGCCAATGCCTTGCTCGATGGCTGCATGCGCACGCGCTTTCACCGCGAGCCCATGATCCAGGCCTGCGCACCCCTGCTCCAGGAGCGTGTGCCGCGAGATGTCGTCGTCGCCCATCCTCGCGCCGAGGAGGTCAAGGCTTCGGCCGTGCCGGCCGATGGCGCGACCCTCACCATGCGCCGTTTCGACCGGCTGCCCGACGGGCCGCCCCACACGCATTTGCTGTCCAACGGACGCTATACGGTCATGTTGACCACCGCGGGTGGCGGTTACAGCCGGTGGCGCGAGATCGCGGTGACACGCTGGCGCGAGGACGCCACGCGGGACAACCTGGGCTCCTATCTGTTCTTGCGGGATATGCAGCAAGGCAATACGTGGTCGGCTACCCCGCAACCTAGCTGGGCGGAGCTGGAACAAATCCAGATCGGCTTCTCGGAGGACCGGGTCGACTTCATGCGCCGCGATGGGGCGCTCACCACCATGACCCAGGTTCTGGTTTCGGGCGAAGATGATGGCGAAGTGCGGCGCGTGTCGCTGGTGAACAGCGGCCGCCGGGCCCGGGATATCGAGGTGACGTCATACGCCGAACTGGTGCTGGCGCCAGCGGCCAACGACAGGGCCCATCCGGCGTTTTCCAAGATGTTCGTGGTGACCGAGTTCCTGCCAGAGTTCGGCGCATTGGTCGCTACCCGACGCCCCCGGTCCGGGGACGAGCCGCAAGTGTGGGCGGCTCACTTCGTGGTGATCGAAGGCGAAGTCATTGCGCCAGTGCAATACGAGACCGATCGCGGGCGCTTCGCCGGTCGAGGCGCGCCCGGGTGGCTGCCGGGTGGCGTCGCTCCGGGGGCGCCATTGTCCAACACCGTTGGAACGGTGCTCGACCCGGTGTTTGCGCTCAGGCATGGTGTGCGGGTCGCGCCTGGCCGCGTTGCGCGGGTTTCGTTCTGGACGCTGGTGGCGGAGACGCGCGAAGCGCTGCTGGACCTGGTGGACAAGCATCACGACCGCAACGCTTTCGAACGGGCCCAGACCTTGGCGTGGACCCAGGCGCAGGTCCAGTTGCGCCACCTCGGCATGCACGCCGAAGAGGCGGCCGCGTTCCAGCGGCTCGCGGCGCCGCTGCTGTACCCGGATTCAAGATTCCGGATACCGTCCGCGGCCATCATCCGGGGCGCCGGGAGCCAGTCCGGGCTGTGGCCCTACGGCATCTCGGGCGACCTGCCCATCGTGTTGCTGCGTATCGACGATGTACAGGACATGCCCCTGGTCAGGCAGTTGCTGCGCGCCCACGAATACTGGCGCATGAAGCGCCTGGCAGTCGATCTGGTCATCCTCAATGAACGCGCCTCGTCGTATATCCAGGACCTGCAGAACGCCATCGATACTGCGGTGCGCAGCAGCCAGGCGCGGCCCACCTTCGGGAAGGAGCTGGCCAAGGGCGCGGTTTACACCCTGCGTGCGGATCTCATGGCCAGGCCGGGCCGAGATCTCGTCCAGTCGGTGGCCCGCATCGTACTGCTTGCGCTGCATGGCACCGTGGCCGAGCAGCTGGCCCGTATCGTCGATGCCTCCCCGCGGATGTCTGCCTTGCCGTACTCGGCCCCCGTGCCCGTGATGATGCCGGGGCCGGATAAGCCCGCGGCGGATTCGCCGGCGCCGCAGGGGCTGGAATTCTTCAACGGCCTGGGCGGCTTTGATATGGATGGCAAGGAGTACGTCATCCAGCTGCAGGAGGGCATGGCGACACCGGCGCCCTGGATCAATGTCATTGCCAACCCGCATTTCGGCTTCCAGGTTTCAGCGGAAGGCAGCGGCTACACCTGGGCGGAGAACAGCAAGGAAAACCAGTTGACGCCATGGTCGAACGATCCCGTGATGGATCCGCCCGGCGAGGTCTTTTACCTGCGTGACGAGGCCACCGGCGAGCTCTGGAGTCCCACCGCGTTGCCCATACGTGGGCAGGGCAGCCATGTCGCGCGCCATGGATTCGGCTACAGCCGCTTCGAACACCGGCACGACGGCATCGCCACCGATCTGTTGCAGTACGTGCCGCCGCAGGACCCGATCAAGATATCCCGCCTGACGCTTGCGAACCACTCGGACCGGCATCGCCGGTTATCGGTGACCGCCTATGTGGAATGGGTGCTGGGGGCGGCCCGCAGCGTCTCCGCGCCGTTCCTGGTCACCCGCATGGATGAAGCAAGCGGGGCGATGTTCGCGGCGAACCCGTGGAGCCTGGACTTCGGGCAACGCGTGGCGTTCGCGGACCTGTCGGGCCGCCAGGCGTCGTGGACCGCCGACCGCCGGGAATTCCTGGGAGACAACGGCGAACTGGCGACGCCGGCCGCGCTGGCGCGGACGGCGGATCTGTCGGGACGCTGCGGCGCGGCGCTGGACCCGTGCGCGGCGATGCAATGCGTGGTCGGGCTGGAGCCGGGGGAGTCGGTCGAGATCGTCTTCTTCCTGGGGCAATCGCCATCGGCCGATGAAGCTCGGACGCTGCTGGCGCGCTATCGGGAGACGGACCTCGACGCGGTGCTGGAGCAGGTGAAGGCCGATTGGCGGATGCGCCTGGGCGCCATCCAGGTGAAGACGCCCGATCGCGCCATGGATGTCCTTCTGAACGGCTGGCTGCTTTACCAGGCGATCGCCTGCCGCCTGTGGGCGCGATCGGCTTTCTACCAGGCCAGCGGCGCGTATGGCTTTCGCGACCAGTTGCAGGACAGCATGGCACTGATGTTCTCCATGCCCGAGGCGGCGCGGGCGCAATTGCTGCGCGCCGCATCCCGGCAGTTCGTGGAGGGCGACGTGCAGCACTGGTGGCTACCGCAGTCCGGGCAGGGCGTACGCACCCGAATTTCGGACGACCGTGTCTGGCTGGCCTACGCTGCCGCCAATTATGTCCTGCGTTCTGGCGACGCGGCCGTACTCGACGAACAGGTACCCTTCCTGCAAGGCCCCGCGCTGGGACAGGATGAGCACGACATCTTCTTCCTGCCCTCGGTGGCGGAGGAAACAGCCACCTTGTTCGAGCATTGCGCGCGTGGCCTGGACCAGTGCGTGGCGTTGACCGGCGCGCATGGCCTGCCGCTGATCGGCACCGGCGACTGGAACGACGGCATGAGCCGCGTGGGCCAGGCGGGCCGTGGCGAAAGCGTATGGCTGGGCTGGCTGCTGCTGCGCACCGTCGACCTGTTCGAGCCGATGGCCCGTGCGCGCGATCCGGTGCGCGCGGCGCGCTGGCGCGAGCATGCCGACAACGTGCGCACGGCGATCGAGACCCATGCCTGGGACGGCGAATGGTATCGGCGCGCGACCTTCGACGACGGCACCTGGCTGGGCTCCGTCGATAGCGAAGAATGCAGCATCGATTCCATCGCCCAGTCGTGGGCAATCCTGTCCGGCGCGGCGCCGCCCGAACGCGCCGCCCTGGCCATGGCCAGCCTGGACAAGCACCTGGTGCGTCACGAAGACGGCGTGGCCCTGCTGTTCTCTCCACCCTTCGATCGCATGGCTCGTGATCCCGGCTATATCAAGGGATATCCGCCCGGGCTGCGCGAGAACGGCGGCCAATATACCCACGCCGCGCTGTGGGCTGTCCTGGCCTACACGAGAATGGGCGACGGCGACAAGGCCGTAGAGCTCTTTTCGATGCTGAACCCCGTAAATCACGCCCGCACGCTGGCGGATGTGGGTCGCTACAAGGTCGAGCCATACGTTGTGGCTGCCGATGTCTATTCCGTCGCGCCGCACGCTGGCCGCGGCGGTTGGACCTGGTACACCGGCTCGGCCGGCTGGATGTACCGGGCGGGCCTCGAAGGCATTCTTGGCATACAGCGCAGCGGCGATTCCGTCACCGTCAACCCGTGCATTCCAGCTGCATGGCCCGGCTTCGAAGCCTCGCTGGCGATCGGGGAGAACCGCTACGAGATCCGCGTCGACAACGTTTCGGGGCGGGGCACGGGCGTGTCGGCGGTGCATATGGACGGCGTGGCGATGGCGTGCGAAGGCGGCGAAGCATCGTTGCCGCTTGACGGCCGGCGGCATGAGGTGACGATCACACTGTAGGACCGCCAGCGCTGCGCGCCCTGGCGGCTTGCGGCCGGCAGGGCTTTGCGCCCATGGCGGGGCGGGCACGGAGCTCCGCCCGCCATGCCGGGCGGCACGCTAGGATTGCTGCCCCACGTGGTGATTGATCCACCCGAGCAGCCAATCCGCGACCTGCAGGCTGTTCTTGTCCTGCATCATCATGTGCGAGTTGCCGTGTATGCCGATCTTCGGCAGTTCCACCAGTTCGCTCTTGCCACCGGCTTTATTTACCGCCTCGACGAAGGCACGGCATTGCGTGAGCCGCGGCGCCCAGCGCTGCGACTGCTCGACGTAGTCCCCGAACAGCACCAGGATGGGCATCTTCAGGTACGGCTTCAAGTCGCCGGCCGCGTCGGGGCAGGCGCCGGGTTCGATGGAAATAATGGCGGCGATGCCATCGGTGCTAAGCGCCGCCGTCTGGAACGGGTAGATGCCGGATTGGGAGTGGCTCATCAGGATGGTTCCCTTCAGGCGCACCGCCAGTTGCGACAGGTTCGCAACCGTAGGGTTGGGTGTCGGCAGCGCGGCAAGCCAGTCCGGCACCATCTGCTTCCAGAACTCGTCCTGGGCCTGCAGAGGGAACTGCATTCCCGCGAAGACCTTCGGATACTCGGGGCCGAAGCGGAATATTTTCCACGCCCCTTCATGCGACGCGGAAAAGACCGGCGGCAGTTTGTCCGCCGGCATTTTCCCAGTCTTGACCGCGTTGATGGCGGAAGGGTCGGCCGCCGAGCGCCCACGCGAAACCTGGTCGATCACATAGGTCGAATAGCCCTTGCGCAGGAAGTATTCGTCCCAGCCCATCCGGCCGTCCGGCGTCGTCTCCCAAGTCTTGCCCGTCAGGCAGCAGCCGTGGATCAACGTGATGGGATAGCGCCGGGGATGTAGAGGAACCTGGTAGTGGACATACATCTGGTCCACGGTGATGGTGCCGGATGCGTCATAGGCGGGCAAGGTGGACAAGGTATCGGAATGCACATTGCGCCCGCCGATGAAGAAGCTGCCTTGCTTCGCAATCGTCAGGGGCGCTTCAGGGGCGGGCTGGGCCAGGGCATTGGGGCTGGAAATCATGGCGGCCCAAAGCAGGGCGAGAAGCAGCGGTAAGGCACGGAAGGAAAACATCGCGTCTCCTGTTATGGAAGGGTACCGGACACGGTGGCGCCGGCCCGGGAAGGCCATCGGCGGTGGCGACGGCCGCCGCGTGCTGGCTTGGGCGATGAGGGCGCTGCCGCACCGCCGAAGTGCCCGCGCAGTGTAGAGCGCGTCGGTTGACTGCCGCCTTAGCGTCAGATTGGCCCTCCAGTCCTCCGCGATACGGGGAAATTGCCGACCGGAATCGGGAACGCATGGACGTGGCCATCCACGTACCTGTCCCGAGGGCGATCCGCCCTCCGACTGTACGGAGGAGACACCATGCACATACCTGCGACCACCCCCACCACCCCACCGGACCGCCCGCCGATTCCGCCCCGTCCGGTCCGGGACGACCTGGACGGCTTGCTGACTGCCTATCTCTCGGACGCCGCCAAGCCGCATCGCGACAAGGTGCTTGACCTGTTGCGGGTCATGGATACGGCCCCGGCCGGCCGGCATCTCCTGATGGAGCTGCGGGGCCTGGCCCAGGGCGGACATGTTCCCGTGATAGACCTGCGCGCCGGCGACGCCAAGCCCCTGGACGAAGCGGTCGAAGGGACGCCGGTGTGGCGCCTTCCCGCGGACGCCGTCCGTCAGCATGCCGCGGAAGTCGGCGTGCCGCCCGAAACCCAGCATGCGCCCGCCGTGTTCTGGGACCTGATCAGCGTGCGCAATACCCTGGTGCGCCTCGCCGGCACGTCGGGGGAGCCGCTCGATCCCGTGCAACTCCAGGCGCGGTTCCGTACGGAGTTGAACGGCGGGGACGATCCGGCGAAAACCGGCAGCGCTGTGTCGAAAAGCAAAAGCGTGGACGAGACCTATCCACCGGCGCTGGCACTGCATCGTGCCAGCGTTTCCACGATACGGGTGGTCGACCCGCGGCCCACCAGCCTTCCGGACATTTCGGCCTTGCCTGGTCCTTACGGCCAGGATCCGGTCACCGCGAGCGCCAGGACGTCGCCGTCCACACCCGCCGATCCAGGCGCCGCCTTGGCCACGCAAATCGATGCGGTCACGCAATCCGATCCGCCACCGTCGCAGACTGTTGCGCGGCAGTCGCGCCTGGTCCGTTGGGCACGGGGCAGCCTGCGCTGGCTGCGAGGGCTGCCGGGGCTGCGCGACCTTGTCCGTCGCGTCCGGCCGAATAACGCCACCAGGCAGGATCCCGATGCGACGGCATCCGAATCTTCAAGGAAGCGCCGCAGCGCGACGGTTGCCTCGCTGCGGCCGACTGCGTCCACCGACTCGGTCAGCACCGCCACGGTGGTGAACGGAGGCAATGCGGGAAGTGCTGCCATCCCCGCCACCGCACCGGCCCCGACCACCCCGACGAGCCCGGATTCGTCCGGAGAGCCGGGGTTGCAACGGGACCGCAACCGCAGCGGACATCGGCGCGTGCCTTCGGACGCCGATGCATTGTTGCGTAACATAGGCAAGTGAATCAGGCGGGCTGCGTCCGCCGACGTCCGCCAAAGGCGTTGACGAGCAGCCCCGCCATCACGAGCAGCGCACCGAGCAACTGCGGCAGCGACAGCGCTTCGTCCAGGATCGCTGCCGCTGCCGCCAGGCCGATAACCGGTATCAGCAAGGAAAAGGGCGCGACCTGGGCGGCCGGATAGCGCGACATCAGCCGTGCCCACAAGCCATAGCCCACCAGCGTCGCGATAAACGACAGGTAGAGCACCGCGAATATAGAACTGCCGCCCAGGGACCCCAGCGCCCCCGCGATGCGCTCGGGCCCTTCCAGCCACCACGACAAGGCGAAGAAAGGCAGCGGCGGGATCAGGCTGCCCCATACCACCAGGCCCAGCATGTCCGCCTTGCCGGCCTTCTTGGTCACGATATTCCCCAGCGCCCACATCAGCGCCGCGCACAAGGTCAGTGCGAAGCCCGCCATCGTCATCGCGCCGCCGCCCTGTTCGCCGATCAGGGCCAGACCGCCCGCCGCGATCGCCAGTCCCGCCGCGTTATGGAAACGGAAGCGCTCGTGCAGGAGTAGCGCCCCCAGCGCCACGGTAAAGAAGGCCTGCGCCTGCAATACCAGCGATGCCAGGCCAGCCGGCATGCCCACCGACATCGCGGTAAACAGGAAGGCGAACTGTCCCAGGGATATGGTCGCGCCATACGCGACCAGCCAGCGCGTGGCGATGGCGGGCCGCTTGACGAAGAAGACGGCGGGCAGGGCAGCCAGCGTGAAGCGCAGCCCGCCGAGCAGCATGGGCGGGATGCCATTCAGTCCCATCCTGATGACGACGAAGTTCATCCCCCATACGAGGATGACGATGGATGCAAGGGCAAGGTCCCTGGGCGACATGTAGACTCCGTGGCGAGATGGACGCACCCGCGGTGCGGGCCGGAACACGCCGATGAAATTGCGTATTGTCCCGTAACGGCTGCGGACTGGAAAAACCGCAAAACAGGCGGACAATGGTCGGGTTCTGACGGTGGACCACCGGTTCTGCCCAATGATAAGCTGGCCCTTGATTCAGTCAGCCACCGCACGTTCTAAGAGAGCCGACGGTAGACCATGTCCAGTTTGCAGGAAACGTATGCCGCGCCGCGGCGCATGACGGAGTTCGAGGCGCTGTTGGCCGCAGGGTCTGTTGCGCTCGATGCCATTCCAGGGGCGGTTTATCTTTGCGATAGCGAGGGCCTGGTGGTTTGCTACAACATCGAAGCGGCGGCCCTGTGGGGCCGTCAGCCCGACGTCGACCCGCCCAGGGAATATTTTTGCGGATCTCATCGCCTGTACCTGCCGGACGGCACGCTGCTGCCCCGCAGCGAGTGCCCCATGGCGAAGGCCATCCAGGACGGCGCCTCCACGCGCAACGCGGAGATCGTGATAGAACGCCCGGATGGCTCCCGCCTGACTGCGCTGGTCAACATCCGGGCGTTGCGGGATGCGCAGGGCGAGGTACAGGGCGCCATCAATTGTTTCCAGGATATTTCTGTACGCAAGGCCATCGAAGCAGAGCTGGCGCGCCAGAAGGAAAGCCTGGAGGACTTCTTCGAAAACAGTGCGGTCGGCCTGCATATCGTCAGCGGCGATGGCATCATTTTGCGTGCCAACAAGGCCGAACTGGATATGCTCGGATACGCGCCGGAGGAATACATAGGCCGGCAGATCGGGGATTTCCACGCGGATGCCGACGTTCTCGCCGATCTAATCGACCGTCTGTCCAAGGCGGAAACGCTGGAACGCTATCCCGCGCGCCTGCGCGCCAAGGACGGCTCCATCCGCGACGTACTTATCACGTCCAATGGCCGCGTCGACGACAAGGGCCTGATGCATACCCGATGTTTCACGCTGGACGTGACAGACCTGCGCAAGGCTGAAATCGCCCGGCAGCAGATGCAGGACGACATCGAAGCCAGCGAGCGTCGCCTGCGTGAATTGCTGCAGGCCTTGCCCGCGGCGGTTTACACCACGGACGCGCAGGGCCGCATCACCTTCTATAACGACGCCGCCATCGAACTGGCAGGCCGGCGCCCCGCATTGGGCGACGAATGGTGCGTGTCCTGGCGGCTGTATCATCCCGACGGGACGCCCCTGCCGCATGACGAATGCCCCATGGCCGTCTGCCTGAAAGAAGGGCGTATCGTACGCGGCGGCCAGGCGATCGCCGAGCGCCCGGACGGCAGCCGCGTGCCTTTCATGGCGTATCCGACGCCCTTGCGCAATGCCGAAGGGCAGCTGGTGGGCGCCGTCAATATGCTGGTGGACATCTCTTCCCACAAGCAGGCGGAGGCGCGGCAGAAAGCCCTCATCGATGAGCTGAACCACCGTGTCAAGAATACCTTGGCCACCGTGCAGTCCTTGGCACGGCGCAGCGCGCGCCATGCGAACAACCTGCAGGAATTCGGCGCGACCTTCGATGCGAGAATCCTGGCGCTGGCCCGGGCGCATGACCTGCTGAGCCGGCGCTACTGGGTCGCCGTGGCGATGCAGAGCCTTGTCCAGGATATCGTTGCGCCCTACGCCGATACGGACGGCAGGGTAAGGGCCCAAGGGCCCGCCCTGGATCTGAATCCCCGCGCCGCATTGAGCCTGGCCATGGCGCTGAACGAGCTTGTCACCAATGCGGCAAAGTACGGAGCGCTCTCCGTGCCCCACGGCTCCATTTCGGTCCACTGGGAGATGCCGGAAGATGGGGCAGCCACGATGCGTCTCGACTGGGTGGAGGAAGGCGGCCCTCCCGTCGCGGTTCCCCCGCGTCGCGGCTTCGGCACAGTCCTGCTGGAACGCTGTATCGACCGCGACCTCGGGGGCCGCTGCGATCTGCGATTCGATACCCGAGGCGTGCGCTGCCGGATGTCCATTCCCCATGCCCAGTTGGTCGCCCATGAGTGAATTAATCGGTTCGCGCGTGTTCCTGGTGGAAGACGAGACCGGCGTCGCGATGCTGATCGAAGACATGCTGGAGGAGCTCGGTTGCGAACTCGTTGCTTCGGTGGCCCATCTGGCGCAAGCCTTCGACGTGGTGGCGTCCACGGTGTTCGACGTCGCCATCCTGGATGTGAACGTCAGTGGTGAACAGGTATTCCCGCTGGCATCCACGCTCGCCACCCGCGGCATCCCCATCGTATTCAGCACGGGCTACGGCATGGCCGGCATACCCGAGGAAATGAGGGTCTATCCCGTATTGGCCAAGCCCTTCGCCTTCGACGAGTTGAAGCGCACCCTGGTATCCGTGCTGCGCGAGGCGCCCGATGCGCGACGCCGAAGCGTTTGAGTACCGCGGTTGGCGGGTCACCATCGAGATTCGCCAGCCCGCGGCTGAATCGGATACCGGGGTCTACATGACCACCATCGCCATTGCCGCCACGGGGCCCGATGGCGCGGCCGGCGAGCCGGTGTTCCTGTGCAAGCGCGCGCAGTATGTCTACCTGGACGAAGACGCCGCATACCAGGCCGCCGTGGCGCGAGCCAGGGCCCACATCGACGGGCTGCCGCGCCGATAGTCCCTTGCCGTCCCAGCACGATTTCGTGCGGATGCACCATCCGGCGCACCATGCCTGTGCCGCGGCAGCCGCCGGTCGTGGGCTGCGCGGCGCTTCCCCCAGGTTTTTCTCTTGGCATGCATATTGCTTGCTTTCTATGCAAGTGACTTGCATGAAACGCATGTAACTTACGCGCGCCGGCATAGGCCCGGCGGCGTCGATCCATGAAAGCCAAGGGGAATGTCATGCTGCTACGCCGGGTTATCGCTGGACTGTTCGCTTTGATGGTGGCCGGCGCGGCGCATAGCGCCGACCTGCTCGACACCATCAAGAGCAAGAAGGAAATCGTCATCGGTACGGAGGCGCAGTTCACGCCCTTCGAATACCTGCAGGACGGCAAGATCGTGGGTTATGGCCCCGACCTTATGCGGTACATCCTGGCGGACCTGCCCGGTGTGACCGTCAAGCAGTTCGACCTGCCATTCCAGGGCATTCTGCCGGGGCTTGCCACCAAGCGTTTCGACTTCGTCGTTACCTCGGTGACCATGACGAAGGATCGTGCCGCGAAGTTCGCCTTCACGGTGCCGATCGCGGATGCGACCACCGCCCTTGTCAAGCTCAAGCGGGATAACGGTTTGACGGAGCCCGCCGGTATCGCCGGCAAGACGGTCGGGTCGCAGGCCGGATCGGCGCAGTTGAAGGCGCTCCAGGACTATGCCGCCAAACTGAAGGCCGACGGCAAGCCGGCAGTCACCATACGGGAGTACGTCAGCTTCGACGAGGCCTATGCCGACCTGGCCGCCGGCCGCCTCGACGCGGTGGCGCAGTCGCTGTCCAACCTGTCCACCCTGGTCAAGACGCGTGGCGATGTCTACGCGGTCGTCGATGGACCCATCGGTCCCAAGACCTATTTCGGCTGGGTTGGCCGCAAGGACGCGGACAGTGCCGCCCTGGTCAAGTTCTTCAGCGACGGTATCGCCCGCGCGGAGAAAAGCGGGGAATTGAAGGCGCTGCAGATGAAGTGGTTCGGCTTCACGATGGATGTGCCGACCGACCACGTGCCGGCGCCTGAGCTGTAGGCCGCGCGCCTGACGTCCGCGCCCCGGAATGCCGCCATGAATGCCACCATGAATGCCACGACCCTGCCTGAACGCCTCACCGCGTACCTGCCCGTGCTGCTGCACGGCGCCGGCTATACCGTGCTGGTGTCGCTGGTCGCCATCCTGAGCGGTTTTTTCCTGGGCGCGGCATTGCTGGGCATGTCCCAGACCCGGGGCGGACGCGGCGTACTGCCGGGATTGGTGGCGCTCTATGTGAGCTTCTTCCGCGGCACCCCGCTGCTGGTGCAACTGCTGATGATGTTCTACCTGCCGAGCGCGGCCGGCATGGACCTGCCCCCGCTCTGGGTGGCGATGCTCGCCATGGGCTTGAACTCGGCGGCGTTCCAATGCGAAATCCTGCGCGCCGGCCTGGCGGCCGTGCCGGCGGGCCAGGTCGAGGCGGCCTTGTCCTTCGGCATCGCCCCACGCCATGTTTTCCATTACGTGCAGTTGCCTCAACTGGCGCGCGCGGTATGGCCGGCGGTGGTGTCGGAGGCGATCGATGTGGTCAAGAACTCCGCCATCGTGTCCGTCATCGCGGTGAGCGACCTGGCCCGCGGCGCGCGGCAGATCGTCGCGGGCAACTATCGTCCGCTCGAGGTGTATATGACGACGGGCCTCTCCTATTTGGTCATGACCGCGCTGATTTTCGCGCTGGGCTCGTGGATAGGCGCGCGCTTGCGTACCGGCCGGCGTGCCAGCGCCGGCGTGACGACGCGCGTGGCGATCAACAAGACATGATCGACTTTTCCCTGATCCTGGACCTGTTGCCGCTGTTCGGCCAGGCGCTGCTGCGGACGGTGGCCCTCGTGGTGCTCGGGCTTGCCGGCGGGCTCGCGCTGGGTTTCGCCATGAACCTGATACGCGAGACGGGGCTGCGCTCGCTCGCCGCGCTGTATTGGGCCTACACCGCGATATGGCGCGGCGTGCCCTTCCTGATCCATCTGTTCATCGTCTATTTCGGCCTGCCCGCGGTGGGCTTGCGCCTGGACCCCTTCGCGGCGGCAGCGTTGACCCTGGCCGTCTACGGCGGCGCCTACATCGCCGAGATATTTCGAGCCTGTTGGCAAAGCATTCCGCGCGGGCAGATCGAGGCCGCCCGCTGCATGGGGCTGTCGCGCCGGCAGGTGTTCCTGCACATCGAATGTCCGCAGGCGCTGCGCGCCAGCCTGCCGCTGCTGGCCAACCAGGCGATTCTGTTGATGAAGGAATCGGCGCTGGCGTCGGTCATCACCTATCCGGAGTTGACGATGACCGCCGGCAAGGTCGTGTCCGAGCAGTTCGTTTACGTCGAGCCCTACCTGTTGCTGGCGCTGAGCTACTGGGCCCTTGCCACCCTGATCAATCGCCTGGCCAAGCGTCTGCGCCGGCGTGTCGCATTGACGCGAGGAACGCCATGAGCACTACCCATTACACCCTGGCCGTCAATGAAAGCGTGCCCATGATCGCCTTGCGCGGCGTGGGGAAGTCGTTCGACGGCACCCCGGTGCTGGCCGACATCGACCTCGACGTGCGCGCCGGCGAAGTCGTCACCCTGATCGGCCCCTCGGGCTCGGGCAAGACCACGCTACTGCGCTGCATGAATTTTCTCGAGGCCTACGACCGGGGCGAGGTCCGTATCCGCGGCGCGCTGCTGGGGTATCGCGTGACGCCCGACGGCGCGCGGGTGCGCGAAAGCGATCGCGTCATCGCGGAGGTGCGCGCCGCCGTCGCCATGGTGTTCCAGCAATTCAACCTGTGGCCGCATATGACGGTGCTGGCCAACGTCATGGCCCCGCTCACGCTCGCCAAGGGCATGCGCGCGGACCGCGCGCGCAAGGCCGCGCAGGATGCGCTGGCCAGGGTAGGGATGTCGGCCAAGGCCGATGCGCTGCCGCCGGCGCTCAGCGGCGGCCAGCAGCAGCGCGTGGGCATCGCGCGCGCGCTGGCCATCCATCCGGATGTCATGTTGCTCGACGAGCCGACCTCGGCGCTCGATCCGGAACTGGTGGACGAGGTGTTGGAAGTCATCAAGAGCCTGTCGCGCGACGGCATGACCATGGTGATGGTGACGCACGAAATGAGCTTCGCCGCCGAGGTCTCGGACCGCGTCGTCTTCATGGAGAAAGGCCGCATCATCGCCACGGGTTCACCGGAACAGATTATTTATCGGCCTGAACATCCGCGCATCCGGACGTTCCTGCAACCGTGGATAAGGCGCAGCCTGAACGGTGTCGCTCAGCAGGGGGCGCTATCGTGAACAGCCATGGCGCATTCGTGGCGCTGGCCGATGGTCGCGCGGCCGACGTCGCGCGGACGGTGGACGAGCGCCGCCTGCACGACGCGCTGAGGTCTTTGGCACGGCATGGTGCGGTGCGGACCGGCGGCGTGGCGCGCCAGGCCTTGACAGCCGAGGAACTGGCCGCGCGCCGCGCGCTGCTATCGGTTTTTGGCGATCGCCCTGGCTACGCCGTCGCCATCGATGACGCGGCCAATATCCACATACGCCGGCAAGGGGCGGAGCCCGGTGCGTCCCCTGTGCTGACGGGCAGCCATGTGGACACGCAGCCTTTGGGCGGGTGGCTGGACGGCAGCTTCGGCGTGGTGGCGGGACTGGAAGTCCTGCAGGCGCTGGACGGCCTGGGCGTACGCACGCGCAGGCCCATCGACGTCGTGATGTGGACGAACGAAGAAGGCTCGCGCTACGCACCCGGCCTGATGGGCTCGGTCGCCTATACCGACCCCTCGCGTCTTGCCGCCTTCCTGCAGGTGGAGGACGCCGAGGGAATCGACTTCCGGGCGGCGCGCGATGCCGCGGTGGCGGATTTCCGGAACGCCGCGCACGCCGGCGCATGGACCTGCTTCGACGCCCCGCTGGCGCGGCCGGTGCATGCCTATATCGAGGCGCACATCGAGCAGGGGCCGGTGCTCGAGGCGGAGGGAATGCAGGTGGGCTGTGTCGTGGCCATACAAGGTGTGCGCTGGCTGCATATCGTCGTCAACGGTCGCAGCGCCCACGCCGGAACCACCCCGCTGCGGGCGCGTGACGACGCCCAGGCCAAGGCCATCGCATTGGCGCATACCCTGCTGACGCACGCGGCCGATTGCGGCGACGAAAGGCTGCGCGTGACGATAGGGCGCTGGGAGTGCGCGCCAGGTTCGATCAATACCGTTGCCGATCGGATTGTGTTTACCGTGGACGTGCGCCACCCCGAGGCCGCGGCCCTGGACGCGTTCGTGGCGCGCGTCGAACGCGCCTTGCCCGCTGGCGCGGCCATGCGGATGCTGCAGGACAAGCCCACCACGCCGTTCGACACCCGCCTCGTGGACCTGGCCCGGCATGCCTGCACGGCGCTCCATCTGCGTCATCGCGACATGGTGTCCGGCGCCTTCCACGATGCCATGCCGCTGGCCGGTTTCTGCCCGACCGCCATGCTGTTCGCGCCCAGCAGGGACGGTATCAGCCATCACCCGGACGAGGACACTGCCATCGCCGACCTGGCGGCCTGCACCCGCGCGTTGGCGTGCTGCCTGACGGCGCTGGCGGAACCGGTCGCCTGAGTCTTTCACGGCCCGAGCCGTCCACCGACCGAACCCCTTACCGCCCGATTTCCTTTACGACTTCCGTCCCACCATCTTGACAAGCAAGGAACCCATGATGCAAACGCAAACCCCCCTACAGGTGCCGGACAACGGCGAGCCGGTCGGTATGAATGACACCGTCAATGCGCCCATCTCGCCCGACGGAACTCCCGTGCCGGGCCAGCGCTACCAGGTGCCGGCGCGCCAGGGGAGGGCAGTCCGCCTCGCCAAGGGCCAGGTCATCCGCATCCACAATACACACGGCACGCAGGTGTGCGATACCTGGGCGTTCAAGGCGGACGACCTGAGCGAGTTCATGTCCATGGAGCACGCGCGCGCCGTCATCGATCGCATCATCCCAAAGGTCGGAGATCCGCTGGCGAGCAACCGCCGCCGGCCCATCATGACGCTGCTCGCCGATACCTCCCCGGGTGTGCATGACACCCTGATGGCGGCGTGCGACGCCTACCGCTACCAGAACCTGGGCGTAAAGGACTATCACGACAACTGCGCGGACAACCTGCGCATGGCGCTCAAGGCGATCGGGCTGCGAGCCCGTGAAGTGCCGCAGCCCTTGAATCTATGGATGAATATTCCCGTGGGGCCGGACGGTGGCGTAGACTGGCTGCCGCCGGTATCCAAGGCCGGCGACTATGTCGACCTGCGCGCCGATATGGATTGCGTGGTCGTCATGTCGGCGTGCCCGCAGGACATCATTCCCATCAACGACAATCGCCCCGTCGAAGTGCACTTCACCGTGATGGCCGGGGCCTGAAGCGCACGACCGCGATGGTCCGAGCGATCCCCTATGGCAAAGAAGAGAATCGAACCGTCCGCCCCGCCCGCCGTTGTGGAAGAAGTCCCCGAAAGCGGGTTGGCGGCCCTGGGACCGCGCCTGAAACATGCCCGCATGGTGCGCGGCATGACACTGAAGGCGCTGGCCCGCACGGCGGAATGTTCCGAAAGCCTGCTGTCGCGTGTGGAGCGCGGCCAGGCCATGCCTTCGCTGGCGACGCTGCATCGCCTGGCGCGGGCGCTGGAAACCAACGTGGCGGAGCTCACGGTCGCCCATGCGCCGCCGCGGTCCCCCGTAACGCGCGCGGCGGACCGGCCCGTCATCGCCTTCACCAACGGACCGCGGCGGGGAAAGGGCGGCGTGCAGCTCGAGCGTGTCATCGTTCCCATGCGCGGCCAGCTTCTGCAGGCGGACATCCACGTCCTGGCGCCGCAAGCCGAAAGCCTGGAGCAGATCGCCCACGCGGGCGAGGAAATGGGCTATGTGATCGAAGGCGAATTCGAGCTGCGCCTGCGCGAGGATGTCTACCGGCTGTGCGCCGGCGATTCCTTTTATTTCTCCAGCGACGTACCCCATAGCTACCGCAATCCCGGACGCACGGTGACCCGGGTGCTCTGGGTCAACACGCCGGCGACGTTCTGATTCCTGACGGATTTACATGACCACCGACACTTCGATGCTGGAGATGCCCCGCTACAGCGGCATCCCGACCTTCATGCGCGTGCCGCAGGCGACCGACCCGCGGGAACTCGATATCGCGATTGTCGGCGTGCCCTTCGACGGCGGCGTCACCGCGCGCCCGGGTGCGCGCTTCGGCCCGCGCGAAATCCGCAATATGTCGTCGATGACGCGCGCGATCCACCATGTCACCCGCTTCAATCCGTTCAAGGCCTGCCGGGTAGGTGACATGGGCGACGTGCCATTCACGGATGTGTTCCATCTGGAGAATGCGCATGCCGATATCCGGCGCTTTTTCGAGCCCATCTTCGCCGCCGGCAAGAAGACCCTGGTCGCGGGCGGCGACCACTCCATCACCTTTCCCATCTTCCAGGCGCTCGTACCCCGTGTTCCCCTGGGTATGGTGCATATCGACGCGCACACGGACACCTGGGACCACTTCGTCGGTTCCAAATTCAGCCACGGCTCGCCCTTTCGCCGCGCCGTCGAGGCGGGGCTGCTGGATCCCCGGCGCACCGTCCAGATCGGCATCCGCGGCGCCCAGAATTCCGACGAGGGGTGGCGCTATTCGCTGGAGAGCGGGATGCGTGTGATCTTCATCGAAGAGTTCGATGCGATGGGCGTGGCCGAAGTCGTGCGCGAAGCCTGGCGTATCGTGGGAGACGGGCCGGCCTATCTGTCGGTGGACGTCGACGGCCTGGATCCCGTCTATGCGCCGGGGACGGGAACGCCGGAAGTGGGCGGCATTTCGTCGCGCGAGGCGCTGGCCCTGCTACGCGGCCTGGACGGCATGAACCTGTGCGGCGCCGACGTGGTGGAGGTGGCGCCGCCCTACGATCCCAGCGGAAATACGGCATTGCTGGCGGCGACGCTGATGTACGAGTGCCTTTGCCTGCTTGCACGCAGCTACGCCGGGGTGCCGCGCTGAGCGCCGCGGACGGTGGGCGTCAAGAGGGCCGCAGGAAGACTGTGCCGCGCTTTGCGGCGGTGGGGGCATGCGGCAGGTAGCACGGCACACGGCTTGCGCGGGCATTCCTGCCGTACGTCAACCAGGAGTGCCACTCATGCCCATTGATCCAACCCAGCCCGGCCTGCCCGAAAATCCCGATATCCCGCCGCCGCCGTCATCGCCCGGACCTGGCAAGCCGCCGTCCCCGAGCGCGCCGGTGCCGCCGGCGCGCCCCGGTCCCGAAGAAGAGAGCATCATCCCCACGCCCCGGCCGTCCACGCCGGACGGCGGCTGGGTGGCCTGAGGCCACGGCGCGCTGCGGGCGGACGCCCCGTCCGCCGCCTCTGCAGCCGGATCCGCGTATGGCTGCCCGCCCATCACCGTCGCGAATCGCCCTCCCGCGAGCGGTGGCCGGGCGCCTTGTCGGCATCGGGCTCGCGCGCCGGGGCTTGCTTGCGGTGCTTTTCCTTGGATTGCTTGGTAGAACGCGCGTGCTCGGCGAGGTCCTGGTAACGCCGGGCGATGACTTCGATCTGGTCTTCGTCCAGCGCCTCGATATCCACAAGGCTGTTGTCGGCGTCCTCCATCGCCCATAGCAATTCATCCAGCTTCAGGTGAATGGCGTGGCTGTCCTTGTTCTGGCTTTGCTGGATCAGGAAGACCATCAGGAACGTCACAATCGTCGTCCCGGTATTGATCACCAGTTGCCAGGTCTCGGAATAGTGAAAGAAGGGGCCGCTGACCAGCCACACCAGCACCGCGCCGGTCGCCATGCCGAAGGCGAAGGGCGATCCGCTCCATTGCGTGACCTTGCCGGCGAAGTGGTCGAAAGCGATGCGCAGGGGCCCTGCATGCCGGTTCCCGTTGCGACGCGGGAGCGCGCGGCGCGGGGCGCCGCCATCTTTTGTGGGCGTAGTCATGCTGGCATCCTTTGAAGCTGCTCATCCATCGATGGCAAGCTTCATGCCCGGCCACGGGGATCCGATGCGCACGCCCGGGTGGAGAGGTCCCCTATCCCAGCGGCAAGGCAAAGGCGGACGCGGCGTCCGTTCACTTCCCCAGCAGGTCTCCCAGTGCGCCGCCCAAGCCCTTCACCGCGGAACCGACACCTTCTGCGACGCCTTCGACGCTGACGCCTATGGCCTTGGCGAAACCGCCCACGATGCGTGTGGAGACATCGTCGGACAGCGAGAATTTCGGGTCTTTCAGGCTGCCTTGCAGCGTGAAGTCGAAGGCCACCTGGCCCTTGCGATCCTCGAGCGCGGCAAGGACGGCCTTGCGCGGCAGCGACCGCAGGCTCCCGCTGTTGCTGAAGTCCAGATCCTTCAGGCTCACCTTGCCCTGCGCGTTCAACTGCTGATCCTTGACCCGCGTCGTCATGTCCAGGTCCATTTGCCCGGCGGTGAGCAGGGCCGGGGCATGCTTCTGCAGATAGGGCGCGAGCAGCGAGACGTCGCCGCCCGACAGTGTGTTGCGCACATCGGCATCGCGGCTGGGCAGGGCGATCCAGCCATCCACCGTGACGGTGCCGCGCCGCTGCTTGCCCACCATCTCGCCACGCACCTTGATCTGCGTATGCTGATCGTTGGCTGGCGAATGGAAAGGACCGATCTCGGCGTGCAGGTTATCGAAGGGAATGCGGTAGGGCTGCTTGGCGACTGCCGCGTCGAAGAACTCCATGCGGCCGTTCTGCAGGATCAGCAGGCCCACATCGGTTTCGCGTTTCGGCTTGGGGCGGCCGTCCGTCCCCTGCGCATCTTCCCGCGCCTTGGCATCCGCCCGGTCCCTGAAGGTGGGCAGGACGCGCAACCCTCCGTCGGCCGTGCGCAGCACCGACAAGTCGTAATCACTGACGACCGCGCGCCGAATGGAGATGCGGTCGGAAAGCAAGGCACGCCAGTCGGGGTCCAGGGTGACCCGGCCAGCGCGCAGCGTATGCCCCGTCGGCCAGCCGGGCGGGGCCCCGACCTCGACGTTTTGCAGCACGATCTGCGACCATCCCACATTGATGCTCGCCGCCGTGCCCTGGTCGCCCAACAGGTCTTCTATACGCGATACGACCACGCGCGCAGCGATATGCAGCGCGGCGGCCGCCACGACGGCCACGACGAGCACGGGTATGACGAAGAATTTGACGGCCTTTCTCATAGGGGCTGGGATCCCGTGGGCGGTGAGTGCCATGTTGACGTTTCCCGGGCGCGGCGCAAAGCTATTCCAATGGCTGATCCTGCGCCGGGATTGCAGGAGCGCCATGTTAGGATGCCGCGCCACGCATGGCCATCACCCCTAGACACGAGGACACCCCATGGACACTGACGAGAAGCTGGCTTTGGTCGCCCAGACCATTGCTCACCAGGGCGGGCAGATCAGCGCGTTGACGGCGGCCGTCACGTGCGTGCTGCACATCGCAAGGACTACCCCGCAGCTGCGGGAAGCCATCGAAACGCGGCTGGAGCAGAACTACGCCGGGTTGCTGGCGCGGTCGGAAAGCCAGCAGTATGTCGCCGGTTTCGAAAGCATGCGGGACGCAATCGCTGCCGCATTGAAGTCCTGAAAGCGGAAGCCGGCTCGCACGGCGCGGCGGCGCGCCGGCTTCCTCAGTGCTTTTCCTCCGCTTGCTGTGCCCCCGCGCCGGGCAGGACTGCGTCCACGATGGCGTCGCCGAAGCCTTCCCTCAGGCCCAGCGCATGGCGGCCCTGCGGCGTAACGCCAAAGCCAGCCCCGCCTTGCTGCCGCGTGATCAGTTCGTGCTCGAGCAGTGCCTGCGCCTGCCGCTCGTCGATGCCGGCATGGCCGGAATGGATTTCTTTGAGCAGTTGTAGTTGTGCATCGGTCAGCATGTTGTTCTCCGCAAAAGTTGAACGTGGTGCTCGTGGTCCTGTAGCGCAAACGGAGCAAACCCTGTTCCCGCAGCGCGCTGATGTTGCGTTGCCTCGCTATGGCCCGGGCGAGCGGAGCAGCCCGCCCAGGCCCGCTCTCAGGTCGAGGAGCCGCCATGGGTTTTCATTAACATATCGTCATATCAGAGTTACAAAATATTCCGCGTCATGTCATGTGGGGCGAGTATGCTCGCTGCACTGCCCATCGTTCAGGGGAAGGACGCGTGCATCGAAATAACGACATCTACAAGGGTTTCCGCCTCACCGCCAAGGTGGCGCGGGACCATCCTTCGCCGGCCGACGGCGGGGGGCCCGTCTTCCGGGCGATCGTGCGGGTAGGCCCGGCATCGATGCAACCCGAAGACGGCGACGAATACCCCATCCCCCGCTTCGTGGACGGCGGCTACGTCTACAGCCCGGCGGAAGCCGTGCATGCCGCCGTGGCGCATGGCCGCGAAATCGTCGACGCCTTGTGCGGGGTTCGCCTGGCCTCGACATGAGGACGGCGCGGCGGAGGTCGCCGTGACCGACTTCGCCCGTTCCTCGCTGGGCCGGCTGCGCGCGCAGCTCGGATCGCAGGCCCTCTTGTGCCCCTGTGTGCGCGTGGTGCTGGAGCGTCCGGACGGCGCCATCCTGATGCAGGCGCGCGCCGACTTCGTCGGCATGTGGGGGCTGCCGGGCGGCCATATCGAGATCGGCGAGTCCGCCGAACGGGCGGCCCGCCGGGAAGCGCTGGAAGAAACGGGGCTGGCGCTCGGTGCCCTGCAGCCGTTTGGCCATGCTTCCGATCCCCGCGTGGAGACCGTGACCCTGCCCAATGGCGACATTTGCCACTACCAGGCGCTGCTTTTGCATTGCCAGGAATTCCAGGGCGAGATGCGCGCAGATCCCGCGGAGGCGCTGGCACTGCGCTGGATACACCCGCAGGCCGACCCGCCGGCCATGATGCCGCACGTCCAGGCCACGGTGCAGGCCTTCCTCAGATATCGCGCCGGCGGCGGGTTCCAGCTTTTGTGATGGACGGCCGTCGATGGATCAAAGGGCCGAGGCGCTGAAGGTGTCGCATTGGCGTGGGTCGCCGCTTTGCAGGCCGCGCTTGAACCAGCGCACCCGCTGGGCCGACGTACCATGCGTGAACGCGTCCGGCACGATATAGCCCTGGCTTTGCTTCTGCAGGCGGTCGTCGCCGATGGCGCTGGCGGCGTTCAGGGCTTCCTCGACGTCGCCGGCTTCCAGGATATGGCGGGCGCTGTCCGCGCGCTTGGCCCATAGGCCCGCGAAGCAGTCCGCCTGCAGTTCCAGCCGGACCGACAAGGCGTTCGCCTGTTGCGGATTTTCCCTCTGCAGGGACGCGACCCGCTCGGACACGCCGAGCAGGTGCTGGACATGATGGCCCACTTCATGGGCAATGACATAAGCCTGCGCGAAGTCGCCGGGCGCCTGGAAGCGGCGCCGCATCTCGTCGAAAAAACCGAGGTCCAGATAGACCTTGCTGTCGGTCGGACAGTAGAAAGGCCCCATGGCGGCGCGGCCGGTTCCGCACGCCGTGGGCGTGGCGCCGGTATAAAGGACCAGCTTGGGCGGCACGTACGAACGGTTGGTATGTTCCCGGAAAATCGCCTGCCAGGTGTCTTCGGTTTCGCCCAAAACCTTGGCCACGAAGCGCGCCTGCGGATCGTCGGCCGGCGGCGCGGTAGCCGGCGTTTGCTGAACGGTGCCGGGGTCTTGCATCAGTTGCAGCACCACGGCCGGATCGACGCCGAAGTACATGGCGACGAGCGCCAGCACGACCGCACCGATGCTCAGGCCGCCGCGCCCCACGCGCAGGCCGCTCCCGCGACGGTCCTCCACGTTCTCGCTTTCCCGCGAATCGTCCATGCGCATGAGGTCTCTCCTTCCGGCTCCGGGACCGCTGATGTCCCCTGGCAAGGTGTTAGGATAGCCGCATGGCGCAATTCTTTTCCGTACATCCCGCGAATCCGCAAGCCCGCTTGTTGAAACAAGCCGCGCAATTGCTGCGCGACGGCGGCCTGGCCGCCGTCCCCACCGACTCCAGCTACGCCGTTATCGCCCGGCTCGACGACAAGGCCGCCGCGGACGGCCTGCGCCGTTTGCGCGGCCTGGACGAACGGCACCATCTGACGCTGATCTGCCGGGACCTCGCCCAGCTCGGTCATTTCGCCCGGGTCGACAATCGGCAGTACCGCTTGCTCAAGGCCGCCACGCCCGGCCCGTTCACCTTTATCCTGGAGGCCACCCGGGAGGTTCCCCGCCGTGTCTCCCATCCTTCGCGCAAGACCATCGGCTTGCGCGTGCCTGATCACCCGGTCACCCTTGGCCTGCTGGAACAGTTCGGCGAACCGCTGTTGTCGACCACACTGATTCCCGCCGGCGAAACCGACGCCCTGAACGATGCGCAGGAGATCCGCCAGCGCTACGAGCACGAGCTGGCCGCGGTCGTCGACAGCGGGGCCTGCCCCAAGGAACCGACCACCGTCATCGATCTCACCGAAGACGTGCAGATCATCCGGGTCGGTCGCGGGGACCCGGCCAAGCTTGGACTTGCCTGATTCATGGACGACATCATCCAGTCGATCGCGCTCTACGCGATTCCTGTCATTTTCGCGATCACGCTGCACGAGGCGGCGCACGGCTATGTGGCGCGCATGTTCGGCGACCCCACGGCCTACCAGATGGGGCGCGTCAGCCTGAATCCGGTGCGCCATATCGACCCGGTGGGGACGCTGCTCGTGCCGTTGGTCATCCTGCTGGCTTCCAAGCTGCTCGGCAGCCCGGGCATCCTGTTCGGATGGGCCAAGCCCGTGCCCGTGGATTTCAGCCGGCTGCGCCGGCCCAAGCAGGACATGCTGTGGGTGGCCGCCGCCGGCCCGGCTTCGAACCTGTTCATGGCCATCCTGTGGGGCCTCGTCCTGAAACTGGTGTACCAGAGCGGCGGGGCGGAAGGCTTCTGGTTCGACATGGCCGCGGCCGGCGTGCAGATCAACCTGGTCCTGATGGCGTTGAACCTGCTTCCGCTATTGCCGCTGGACGGCGGACGCATGCTGTACAGCCTGCTGCCGCATCGGCTCGCCTGGCAATATTCCCGCATGGAGCCGTACGGCATGATGATCGTGCTGCTGCTCCTCTTCAGCGGCGCGCTGTGGGTCTTCCTGCAGCCGATTTTCGCGCTTGGAAGCACCATCGTAGGGTGGTTCCTGTAGGTTTTTCCCCGGTATCCGGTAAACTCGCGGGATTTACAGAATCAAGTCGTCCGCCAGCCCCCGCTGGCGGGCTCCGGAGCCCCTCGCACATGGCATCCTCGGCATCCGCCGCTGGCGTTACTTTTCAGGGCAGCATGGTGGCCCTGGTTACCCCCATGCAACCCGACGGCACGCTGGACTATGCCGCCTACCGCGGTCTGGTCGACTGGCATATCGCCGAAGGCACGGACGCGCTCGTGGTCGTGGGCACCACCGGGGAATCTCCCACGGTGTCCATCGACGAGCATGCGGAGCTGATCCGCCTCGCGGTCGAACACGCCGCCGGCCGGATCCCCGTCATTGCCGGTGTCGGCGCCAATTCCACCGACGAGGCGATACACCTGGCGCGGCACGCCAAGGCCGTGGGCGCGCAGGCAGGCCTGTCGGTCGTCCCCTATTACAACAAGCCGTCCCAGGAAGGGCTGTACCGCCACTTCCGCCGTATCGCCGAAGCCGTCGACCTGCCCACGGTGCTTTACAACGTGCCGGGCCGCACCGTGGCCGACATGTCCAACGAGACGGTTCTGCGCCTGGCGCAAGTGCCCGGCATCATCGGCATCAAGGACGCCACCGGCGACATCGGCCGGGGTGCGCTGCTTCTGCGCGAGGCACCGGCGGATTTCCAGGTGTTCAGCGGCGATGACCCCACCGCCGCGGCGCTCATGCTGCTCGGCGGGCGCGGCAATATCTCGGTCACCGCGAATGTCGCGCCCCGTCTCATGCACGACCTGTGCGCGGCGGCACTGGCCATGGACGTGCCCAAGGTGCGCGAACTCAACGCGCGTGTGGCGCGTCTGAACAAGGCACTCTTCGTCGAGGCCAACCCCATCCCCGTCAAGTGGGCCCTGTCCCGCATGGGGCGCATGTCCCTGGGTTACCGGCTTCCCCTGGTGGAGCTCGGTACCCAGCACCACGCCACGGTGGAGGCCGCTCTGCGGGACGCGGGCGTGCTCTAAAAAGCATTTATGAGGATTCGTATGAACAAGCGCCATGCCGGCTTCGCGGCATTGCTTACCCTGGCCATGTTGGCCGGTTGCAGCGACGTCAACCAGCTTCTGGGCAAAGAAGAACCGATCGATTACAAGAGCGCGAGCAACAGCGCCCGTGCCGACCCCCTCAGCATTCCGCCCGACCTGACGCAGGCGGCGAATGATCCGCGCTACAAGGCGCCGGTCGGGGGTACAACCACGTTCTCGCAATATCAGGCCGAAGGCCAGCAGCAGGCGGCCGCCGCGCAAACCGCGACGACCAGCGATGTACTGCCGCAGCGCACCGACATGCACGTCGAGCGCGATGGCAATATTCGTTGGCTGGTCGTGGACTTGCCGCCGGACCAGATCTTCAGCAAGGTGGTCGATTTCTGGACCAACAACGGGTTCACGATCAGGACCAACAACCCGGCCGCCGGGCTCATCGAAACGGATTGGGCGGAAAACCGCGCCAAGATCCCGGAAAGCTGGCTGCGGCAAGCGCTGGGTATGGTCCTGGAGCAGGCCTACGATAGCGGCGAGCGTGAAAAATTCCGTACGCGCATAGAGCGCGTCAACGGACACACGGAAATCTATATCAACCACCAGCACATGGTGGAAACCAACGTTGGTGCGCGCGACTCGGGCAACCTGCAATGGCAGCCCGGGCCTGAAGATCCCGGGCTCAACGCCGCCATGCTCGCGCGCCTGATGGTGTTCCTCGGTACCAGCGTGGACCAGGCCAAGACCATGGTTGCCAAGGCCGAAGCCGCGCCGAAGCAGCCGGCGGTCGTACGGGATGTGCAAGCCAACGGTGCGCAGCTCGATGTGCAGGAGTCCTTCGACCGCGCGTGGCGCCGCGTCGGTGTGGCACTGGATTCCGGTGGCTTCACGGTGGATGACCGCGATCGCTCCGCGGGCGACTTCTACGTACGTTACCTCGACACCGACACGGGTCTGCAACGCGAAGAACCGGGCTTCTTCAGCCGTATCTTCGGGGGCAGCAAGTCCAGCAGCGAGGCGCCGCAGTATCGTATCCACGTCGCCGGCCAGGGCTCGGTTTCTCGGGTGACGGTGCTGGACAGCAACGGCAAGCAGGACAGCAGCCCTACCGCGCAACGCCTGCTTGGCGTGTTGGCGGACAAGATGCAGGCGACGCGTTAGAAAGCGCGCCTGGCACCAACTCCGGCGCTGGACCCCCATCCAGCCGCCGGTGCAGTACGGTGGAAAAGGCCCGGCGATGCCGGGCCTTTTTTGCTTTTTGTTCAGGAGGGATGCTCAGGGGGCAACTGGCCCTGCGTGGTCGTGGCAGGCCGCGCTGCCTCTATATGCCTGTCGCATCGTCTGCCGGGGCTGGCAGGAGCGTGGGCGCCCGCCAATGCAAAAGGGAACGCTGATACGCGTTCCCTTTTGTCCGGAACGGCTCGGTCGCCGGCGCCTTGCACCGGTGCCCGAACCCCAGATAGGTCTTACTTGGTGCCGCCGGTGGTGCCGCTGCCCGTGGTGCCGCCGCCCATCGCGCCACCGGTCGTGCCGCCGGTGCCGCCCGTGGCGGGAGGCGTCGTCGTGGCGGGTGGCGTGGCGGGAGCGGTGGTGGCGGGAGCGCTCGAGCTGGCCGGCGCGGCGCTTTCGTCCTTCTTATCGCAAGCCGTCAACGAGACGGCCAGTACGGAAGCAAGAATCAGGGTTTTGGTCAGCATTCGTGAATCTCCTTTGTGACTGCGGGTATTCGGCCCGGGAAGCTGGTACGCGGAAAGCCTGTACGCACCGACGCCTAGCCGGGATGACGAATTCAGGCTACAGGAGATACCCGAAGGATTGAGTGTTTAAATTAAAGCTTCAGCATCGCAAACGAAACAACCCTTGCCGATATGTATAGGGTTTTTCCTGATGTTTCGAGCGTGCGGCATAAGCCCGGAATTGTGGTGACTGGAAACTTTTCAGGGTTTTCAAATGCGCGATGAAGGGGATGAAGGTTTCAACCCGGAGTCATAACGGACCCAGCCGTCGTCCAGCCACTGCATCAGGCACTCCCTTTCGGCTTCCGACAGCGAGCCGGCGAGCCGGCCGTCGCACACTATCGATCTGTCGTCGGCCAGGGCGCGCAGTGCCCGCGTGGCCGGAACGCGCGCCGCCTCGCCATTGATGAAAAGCTGCCGCCCCCGATAAAGCATGCGGGTCCGGCGATCCAGGCGCAACGTGCCCTGAGCCGGCCAGGCGTCGACCAGGTCCGGTCCATCCTCCGCCGGTGTTTCGAAAACGGTATTCGACCCCGGTTCGGTCAGCCAGCAGCCCAGGAATCGCTGTGCCAAGGCTTCGTCCAAGGGCACGCGCGCCACGGCATCGAGCGCGGCGGCGACCAGGCCGTCCGGCATGGCGGCGGGGTGGGCCGTCGGGGCCAACCCCGGGTCACGGTAGCGAGCGTGCAGCCGCGGGCCGGGCAGGGGCGGGTCGCCATACGGGCCGACGGCGTGGCCGGCGCGTGCCATGACCTGTTCGACCGCGGCTTCCAGCATCCCGCGCGCGAGCGTGGCCTGGTCGGGCGCCCGGAAACCGATGGAGATCGTCATGCAATCGCCCTGGGCGATGCCGTCATGGGCGACCTGCGGAGGCAGGTACAGCATGTCGCCCGGCTCCAGTACATAGCTTTGCTCGGGCTCGAAATGCCGCAGGATCTTCAGCGGAAGGTCGGGTTGCAAGCTGAGGTCGCGCTGCCGTCCGATGCGCCACTCGCGCCGGCCGACGGCCTGGAGCAGAAACACGTCATAGCTGTCGAAATGAGGGCCGACACCGCCGCCCTCCGTGGCGATACTGATCATGATGTCGTCGAGCCGGGCGTCCGGGACGAAGCGGAAGCGGTGCATCAGTTCCGCAGCGGCATCGCTATGGAGGTCTACGCTTTGCACCAGCAGGGTCCAATCCGGTTCGCTGGCTTTGGGCAGGCGGGCAAAGGGGCCTTGCTCCATCTGCCACTGGCCTTCCTCGCGCCAGATCAACCGCGAGGCCACGTCGTCGCGGCGCGCCATGCGCTTGAGCGCGGCGATATCCAGCGGCGGCTTGAAACCCGGGATGGCTTGCCGGATCAGGAGCGGTTTGCGTTGCCAGTAGGTGCGCATGAACTGCGCGGGGCTGCGTCCGCCCAGCAGGGCCAGGGTCTCATTCGGATTCATGTCTGTCTGCGCCTGGGCGTGTCATTGCAATTGCGCCTTGAGGCGATAGAGGGTTTCGAGCGCCTCGCGCGGCGTCAGGCTGTCCGGGTCGATGTCGGCCAGCATATCGCGCAGCGCCTGCAGTGCTGCGCTTTCCTGCGCGGCGGCGGATAGGGCCGCCGTTTGTGCATCCGCCTCGGCCGCGGCGGAAAACAGACCCAGCTGCGGTGTCGGTGCGCCCTGGGCCTCCAGGCGCTCCAGCTCGCGCGATGCCTGCCGGATGACCGCCGCCGGTACGCCGGCGCGCTGCGCCACCTGGATGCCGTAGCTGCGGCTGGCCGGCCCTTCGCGAACTTCGTGCAAAAAGACGATGCCACCCGCGGATTCCGCGGCGGCCAAGTGCACATTGGCCGCCGTGGCCTGCTCCGCGGCCATCCTGGTGATCTCGAAATAGTGCGTCGCGAACAAGGTCAGGGCGCGGTTGTGCGTCAGCAGCCGCAGGGCGATGGCCCAGGCCAGCGCCAGGCCGTCATAGGTGGACGTGCCGCGGCCGATCTCGTCCATCAGGACCAGGCTTGCCGGCGTGCTCGCCGCCAGTATGGCTGCTGCTTCCGTCATTTCCATCATGAATGTCGAGCGCCCGCCGGCCAGGTCGTCGGCCGCTCCGATGCGCGTGAAGATCCGGTCCAGCCGCCCGATGCGGGCGCGGGCGGCGGGCACGAAACTGCCCGTGCGCGCCAGCAGCGCGATCAGGGCGACCTGCCGCATGTAGGTGGACTTGCCCCCCATGTTGGGGCCGGTGATCAGCAGCATGCGGCGGGTGGCGTCCAGCCTGCAACTGTTGGGAGTGAAGCGCTCGATGGCACGCTCCACCACGGGATGCCGGCCGGCGTCGATGTCGATCTCGGCGTCCTCGGACAGTTCCGGAGCGGTCCAGTCGTGGCGCCGCGCGTGTTCAGCCAGGGCCGCCAGCGTATCGAGTTCGGCCAGCGCCGATGCGCATTCGGACAAGGCCCGCACATGGCCGCCCAACTGCTCCAGCACCTGCTCATACAACCATTTCTCGCGCGCCAGGGAACGATCCTGCGCAGACAGCACGCGGTCTTCCCAGGTCTTCAATTCCGGCGTGATATAGCGTTCGGCATTTTTCAGCGTTTGCCTGCGCCGGTAGTCTTCGGGGACTTTGTCGGCCTGGCCTTTGCTGACTTCGATGTAGAAGCCGTGCACGCGGTTGAATTCGACGCGCAGATTCGCGATGCCGCTGCGTTCGCGTTCCCGCGCCTCCAGCTGGATCAGGAAATCGCCGCCGTCGGTCGCCAGCGCCCGCAGCTCGTCCAGCTCGACATCGAAGCTGGCCGCGATCACGCCACCGTCTCGTATGGCGGCGGCGGGCTCGGGGGCAATGGCCCCGGACAACATGGCGTGAATGGACGGGTCCGGCGCCAGCTGCGCCATCAGCGTCGCGAAACGCGCGCACGCGGTCAACGCGCGGACCTGTTCGTACAGCGCGGGCAGTTCCGCCAGGGCGTCGCGCAGGCTGGCCAATTCGCGCGGCCGGACCGACCGCAGCGCGACGCGCGCGGCGATGCGTTCGATATCCGGGAAGCGGTTCAGGCGCTCGCGCAGGGTTTCCAGCGGCATTGCGGCCGCCAGGCCCGCCGGCGTATCCAGGCGCGCCGCGAGCAGGGCCGAAATCGCGTGCTGACGTTCCCGGACCAGTGCGTTGTCGCGCAGCGGGTGGTGCAGCCAACGGCGCAGCAGCCGGCTGCCCATGGGCGTGCGGCAGTTGTCCAGGACGGAGAACAGCGTGGGCGCTTCTTCGCCGCTGAGGGTTTGCGTCAGTTCCAGGTTGCGGCGCGTGACGGGGTCCATCAGCACATACTGCCCTGGACGTTCGACGCTGATGCCCTGGACATGCGACAAGGCCTGCGATTGGGTGCGCGCGGCATAGCGCAGCAGCGCCCCCGCCGCGCAGATACCCGCTGGCATGTCCTCGACATCGAAGCCCGCCAGCGTATCGGTGCGAAAGTGCGCCAGCAGATGCGCGCGGGCGCCGTCGCTTTCGAAGTGCCAGTCCGGCACGCGCGCAGACGCGCCGTCGAAGCCCAGGTGCGGGTCGGCGCCCTCCGGCCACACGACCTCGGCGGGCGCGATACGGTGCAATTCCGATTCGATCTGCGCCGGCGCGCATTCAGTGACGTGGAACTCGCCGCTGGCCAGGTTCAACCAGGCCAGGCCCGCACGCGGGGCGCGCCCGGCGCCGGGGAAGACGGCCGCCAGGCAGCGGTCGGCCTTGGCGGGCAGCAGCGCATCGTCGGTCAGGGTCCCGGGCGTCACGATGCGGACGATGCGGCGTTCGACCGGCCCCTTGGAAGCGGCCGGATCGCCGATCTGTTCGCAGATCGCAATGGACTCGCCCAGCGCCACCAGCTTGCCCAGGTACTGTTCCATCGCGTGCACGGGAACGCCGGCCATGGGGATCGGACTACCGTTGGAGGTGCCGCGCTTGGTCAGCGTCAGATTCAGCAGGCGCGCCCCGCGCTCCGCGTCCTCGTAGAACATCTCATAGAAGTCGCCCATGCGGTAGAACAGCAGCAGCGGCCCCGCCTCGGCCTTCAGGCGCAGGTACTGCTGCATCATGGGGGTGTGTCCGCTGGTATCGGGTTTTTCCATCAAAGAATCAGTAGATTGTTTTGGCTTTGGTGTGAAGGCGTGGCAAATCCGCAGCTGTGCCGGCTTTGCCGTTCCCGCGATATGGGGACGATCTGCAAGCGCGGAAACCGGCATTGTAGTCAGGGGGGCGGGTTCGCCAAGGGCTGGTACCGAGTCGGTCCGAAAGCGGGGCTGGCGTCACGGCCTGGCCGGAGCCTGCGCCACACTGCCGTGCCGCAAGGGAAGCGATGCGCCCTTAGCGGTCCTTCACTTTACAGGAGCTACGAGATGAGTCTTGCTGCCGTAGATACCCCCGCGACGCCATCCCTTCTCAATCCTGCGCATGGTCCCGCCATGCCCAGCGGCGATGCGACGGAACCCCACCGCGGTGCGGGCCAGGCGTTCGCCGACGTCAGTCCCGCGCAGGCGAACCCCGCCAATAACATGATGGCCGCCGCAGACCGTTATAACCATGCCCATATCGTGGTGGCCCCGGGCGACAGCCTGTGGGGTATCGCGGACCGCCATGTCGTGGCTGGCGCGACCCGTTATCAGAAGATGGTGGCGATTTTCAACGCCAATCCGCATGCGTTCGCCGAGAACGATATGAGCCGCTTGAAGGCCGGCGCCCGGCTTTCCATACCCAGCCGCGCAACCATGCTGGCCATCGACGCGGCGCAGGCGCAGCGCATATGCGGTGATCACATCGACGCTTCCGAGCAGAAGCGCCACGGAACTGTCCAGGCGGGCGGTCCGCAGGCCGCCGTGCCGGCCCGGCTGGAAGCGGGCGACAGCGTGGTTGTGCGATTCGGCGATACGCTGGGCGCCATCGCCACGAAATATGCGCTTCCCGATGTGACGCTCGCACAGAAGATCGTGGCCATATTCGATGCGAATCCGCGAGCCTTCAGCGGGAGCAATATGAACCGTCTGAAGACCGGCGCAAGGCTGGTGATGCCGGATGGCGCGAATGTCAGCGCCATCGAGGCCGGCGCGGCGCAGGGCGTCGTGAACGAACAGTGGCTGGAATACCAGCGCCGGCGTACCGCCTGACGTCGTGCGTGGGGAGGCGGATCAGGCGAAGGCGGCCCGCCGCAGCATGTCCTGGAAGGCCGCGAAGATGCCCCGCATATGCACAGGCTTGTAGGGGTAGAGGTCTTCCGGATCCATCGCGTGGATCACGCCGCAGGTATCCGCTTCGAATACCAGCAGCCGGCCGTCGGCGGTTTCCGCGCAATCCATCACCAGGTAGTCCAGGCCGATGCGCCGGTGTATCTCGCCGAAAGCGGCCGCATGCCGGGCGCCGAATCCCTGGCCGAAATCCCGCATCTGCTCGGCTTCCTCCGCGCGGTTGGCGGCGTTCTCGGCCATGTCGGCATTCAGGTAGTGCACCATCCACCGAGGCGAAATGCCCAGGTGTCCCAGGTAGGGCTTGCCGTCGATCAGGACGACCCGGTACTTGCGATACCGGCCGTCCTGGCTGCGATATTCCACGAAGCGCGACAGGTAGAACTCCGTTCCGCTCGTCTCTTCAAGGTACTTGGCCATGTCGGCTGCCTTGTCGATCCTGGCCAGCCCATTGCCGGCGTGCGTGTCCAACGGCCGCACCAGGATGGGATAGTCCACGCCATCCAGGGTGTCCGCGGGCGTGGCCTTGCCGGCCGCGATGGCTTCCAGCGCGCTTCGGGGCAAGCGGGCGATGTCCGGCGCGACCACGCCGGGCGCGCCGCGCAAGGCCGCGAACAGGCCGTCACGCGATGTCTTCAGTACGTGCTCCGGACGGTTGATGACGGGCTTGTGCCACTGTCCCAGCGGGGTGGCGAGCGCCTGGAGCAGCTCGCGGTTGGCCGCCGATTCCCCTACTGCGACGATGACTGCGTCATGGTCCGGCAGGACCGGAGGCGCTGGCACGTCGGCACCGACGTAAAGAATATCGAGCGCGACATCGGAACCCTCGATCAGGAACTCGAGCGGTGTGTTGGCCAGGAAGTCGCCGCACGACACCAGGGCGAGCAGGCGCAGGCGGGCCGGCTGGACCGCGGCCGGCATGTGATACAGCGGCTGTGCCTGCACGGCGTGCCGTTGCAGGGCCAGGGCGGCCTCGCGCTGGCCCTGCAACAGCAGGGTCATCGACAGGTCCAGCGCGGCGTTGGCGTCTCCCGCGTCGTGTTGCGCTCGCGCCAGCAGCGCCTGGCGCATGCCCTCCAGGTCGCCCTGCCGGAAGGCCAGCGTGATGAGTGCGGCCTTGCCGATCAGGGGAGGGAAGGCCGTATGCCCGGGGATGCCAGCGGTGGTTTCGTTCATGATGCGGTAGGTTCGTCTGCCATCGCCGGCAGCGGTTCAAGGACAGTGCGCCGGCGGGCGCCCAGTTGCAATACGGCGTCGCACAGCTTGTCCACGTCCGCCACGGTGCTGCGGTGGTTGACGATGGCGGCGCGAATGGCGAGCACCCCGTTGACACGTGTGGTCGACGGCGCGGCGATGCCGGATTCCTGCAGGGCCAGGACGATATCGGCATTCAACTCATCGAGCATGGCGCCATCGGGCTTGTCCGGCGCGATATCCGCTTCATCGCCATCGTGGCCGCGCCGGGCGTCACGCATTTCCGGCGCAGCCGTGGACGCCCCCGCGACATGGCCGCCGCGATAGCGGAAGCACACGATGTTCAGGGCGACCGGCGCCAGGAGCTGCAAGTTCGGCTCGGCCTGCACGCGTCGCGCCAGATGGCGCGCGACTTCGCAGGTGCGCGCCATGACCTGGCCCAGCTTGTCGGCGCCATAGACCGTCAACGTGAACCAGGTTTTCAGCGCGCGGAAACCGCGCGACAGGTCCGGCCCGAAGTCGCACGGCCACGGTGAATCCGCCGCCAGGCCGCTTTCCTCACGGCTGAGGTAAGCCGCGCTCGCCCGGAAGGCGGCCTGGTGCGCCTCTCCGTCCCGTACCAGGATGAACCCCGCGTCATACGGCACCTGCCCCCACTTGTGAAAATCGAAGGCGATGGAGTCGGCCCGCTCGATACCGGCCAGCGCGGGGGCCAGCGTCGGCGAAAGCATGGCCAGCGCGCCGAAGGCGCCATCCACATGGAACCACAGGCCTTCGCGGGCGGCGATGTCGGCCAGGGATGCCAAGGGGTCGATCGCGCCGACGTCCACGGTGCCCGCGGTTCCCGCGATCAGGAAAGGCGTGAAGCCGGCGCGCCGGTCCGCGGCGATGGCGGCCTGCAGCGCCACCGTGTCCATGCGGAAATCGGCATCGACCGGGATTCGCCGCAAGGCCGCCGTGCCCAGGCCGCAGATGTCCATGGCCTGGCCGATGCAGCCGTGCGCGCATGTGGAGGTATAGGCGACGAGACGCGCGGACTGCTCCGCCACGCCATCGCGGCGGACCGACGGGCCCAATGCCGCCGTCCGGGCGACCAATACGCCGATCAGGTTGGCCATGGAGGTGCCCGTGACGAACAAGCCGCTGGCGCTTTCGGGAAAACCGAACAGATCGGCCATCCAGCGGCCGATCTGCCGTTCCACTTCGACCGGGATCTGGTTGCGGCCGCCCAGGTTGGCGTTCAGGCCCGCCGCCAGGGTTTCGGCCAGCATGCCGACGGCCGTGCCGCCGCCATGCACCCAGCCCATGAAGCCGGGATGCGCATTGCCCACGGCGTACGGGAGGATGTCGCGCATGAAGCGGTCGTGGGTGTCGGCCAGGGGGGCCGGCGACCGGGGCAAGGGCGCGGCAAAGCCCGCTCGGACTGCCAACGGGGCGGGCTGCCAGACGGGGCGGTCGCGCAGCGTGCTCAGGTAGTCGAACATATCGTCGAGCATCCTGTGGCCTTGCGCGCGCAACTGCGACCAGTCGGCGGGGTCAAGCGTGTCGTCCGACGGCGTAAAACCGGCGGCGGAGTCAGTCATGCGGTTTCTGCGGAGTAGGGTTGGCGTCAGGGCGCTGTCCGGCCGGACAAGCCGCTGGCATGTTGCCATTGCGAAGGCTGCCGCGATATAGGCGGGATACGTGAATCAGCGGCACACTCGCCCGTCATTTTGGGCTTTTCCTGGGAGCGGGCGCGCCGGACCGCCGTTGAACTTACAATTTCGATCGCCCGGGGCGGTCCGCGCCCGGAAGTATCGCCGGCGCGGCCGACAGGGCCGTACGTGCAACACCTGGCAGGAGATCCCGTGAGCCTTGCGAATGAAGACAGCCCGTCCGGCAGCGGACGCGGCGTGGCGTGGCTGGTCGCGGGGGCCTTCTTCATGGAGAACCTGGACGCCACGGTCATCACGACGGCCTTGCCTGAAATGGCGCGCAGTTTCGGGGTGCGCCCGGCCGATATGTCCATAGGCATGAGCGCCTACCTGCTGGCCCTGGCGGTATTCATTCCCATCAGCGGCTGGGTCGCCGAGCGCTATGGTTCGCGCAGGGTGTTCGGCGGGGCCATCATTCTCTTTACCCTGGCCTCGATTCTCTGCGGCCTGTCGCAGACGCTGCTGCAGTTCACGGCCGCCCGCATCCTGCAAGGCCTGGGCGGCGCCATGATGGTGCCGGTTGGCCGGCTGGCGGTGCTGCGCGCCACGCCCAAGCACGACCTGGTCCGCGCCATCGCCATCATCACCTGGCCTGGACTGGCTGCTCCCGTGATCGGTCCGCTGGTGGGCGGCATCATCACATCGACACTGGGCTGGCACTGGATTTTCTTCCTCAACGTACCGCTGGGCGTAGTGGCGCTGGCCGCGACGGCGTGGCTGGTGCGCGGTGGCCCAGGCGGCCGGCGGCCTTTCGATGGCATGGGCTTCGTGCTGACGGGCGTGGGTTGCTGCGCCCTGATGTATGCGGTGGACCTGTGCGGCAAGCTCGATACCGGGCTTGGCGACGTGGTCGGCCTGTTCGCGCTGGGCCTGGTGGCGATGTTCCTGGCGCTGCGCCATCTGCGCCGGGCGCCGCATCCCCTGGTGGACCTGTCGCCGCTGCGCTACCGCACCTTCGCCGTGACGGTATATGGCGGATCGCTGTTTCGCATCGCCATCGGCAGCGCGCCGTTTTTGCTGCCCTTGATGTTCCAGGTGGGTTTTGGCATGTCGCCGGTGCAGGCCGGTTCCCTCATGCTGGCGTTGTTCGCCGGCAACCTGGCCATGAAGCCGGCCACGGGATGGGTGATGCGCAGCTATGGCTTCAGGCGGGTGCTGGCGGTCAACGGCCTGCTGGTCGCCCTGGGTTTCGCGCTGTGCGCGGCGCTTTCGGCGGGGACACCGTTCTGGCTGGGCGCGATCCTGCTGTTTTTCTGCGGCGCTGCGCGTTCCATGCAGTTCACCGCCCTGAACACCCTGGGTTTCGCGGACGTGCCGGCCGCTTCGATGTCGGGCGCGACGACCTTGTTCAGCGCCTGCCAGCAACTGAATGCGGGCATGGGCATCGCGTTCGGCGCCGTCGCCTTGCGCGCCGCCGAATGGTTGAGCGGGCACGGCGGGCTTGCGCCGGGTCCGCTGCAATTCAGGATTGCGCTCTTGCTGTCCGCGCTGCTTGCGGCGGCCGCCATTCTGGACGGCTTGCGCCTGCCGGCGGACGCCGGCGCCGATATCAGCGGCCACCGGCGTCCGGCCTGAGACTTCAGTCGCCGTCTTCGCTGGCGGTCGTGGAGTCCTGGCCCGCCTCCAGGAAGTTCTTCAGCCGCAACAGGTCGTCGCGCGCCTGCAGGCCGGGACGGTCGCCCCATAGCTTGGCGACGACCCGGCCGAGCTCGCCCGCGGGCGGTTCGTACGCGATAACGGCCTGCACTTCCGTGCCCAGTCCCACCACATCGCTGAACGCCAGCCACCCGGTGTGGCGCACCGGGGAGGCCGATGTCGATTCCCAGGCGATGCGGGTATTGGGCACGTCCTCGGTGATGACGGTGTCCCATTCCAGCGCCGTCCCCAGGGGCGTCTCGATCGTCCAGTGGCTATGCCGGTCGTTCAGTATCTCGACGCTTCGGACATGCTGCATGAACTGCGGCAGATTGCGGAATTCGCGGCAGAACGCGTAGACGTGCGCGATGGGGCGCTGGATGACGACGCGATGCGAGGATGCCGCCGCGCTTTGCCAACCGTGCTCGCGGGCGAAGTGGCGTTCCTGCGGCGTCTTCCCCAGCCGGGCTTTCACGGCGCAATGCCCCGAAACGCCGCGGCTGACCAGGGCGCCGCCGGCCAGGGCGACCAAGGCGCCCAGCCAGCCGCCGCGCCGCAATCCGGCGATCACCAGCGCCCCGCCGCCGAGCCCGGAGGCCCAGCGCTCCTTGTCATTTAGGTTGGCCGGTCCGATCTCCGGCTTGGCGGCCAGAAAGTCCAGCAACTGCATCATGTTGTTCGTGGTCATGTACGTCTCCGCGCGCTCAGTGGGCGTGTTGGGCCTGCCGGTTCGCGGCACGTGTGCGGGCAGCCTTGCGGGCCGCCGCGGATCTGCCTTCCGCGCCCTTGGTGCGTGCGGCCTTGCGTGCCGCGGCCGAACGGTCCGCCGCGGTGCGCTTGCGCGCTGCTGTCCGCGCCTGGCCCGAAAGCGCCCGGGACGATGCACCGGCCTTGCTTTCGCGCTTCAGCGCCTTGGTAGAGGCGGCTGAACGCTTGGCGGACTTGGGACTGCCGTCCTTCGCCTTGGCTTCGTCCTGCCTGGCCTTTTTCTTGGTCGCGGGCGAGGCGTTCGCCTTGGCCCCTACCTTGACGCCAGCACGGCGCGCTTCCGACAAGCCAATGGCGACCGCCTGCTTGGCCGAGCGTACGCCGTGTTTTCCTTCGCGCACATGTTCGACCTGTTCGCGCACGAACTCCCCGGCCTGGGTGGACGCGGACTTGCCTTGCTTCTTGTCGCGCTCGACGCGCTCCAGGGTTTTGCGTTCCGGCATGATCACCTCCAACGTGGCGGACCGCCGTAACGGCCCGATTGATCGTGAAGTAGCGTTCAGCAAACCGCATGCCGCCTGGGCCAGGCCAGGGGTTGCGCGGTCGAGCACGGCGTTTGCGGGCGAGCGGGTCCGCGTTCCGTTCCGGAAGGCGGGTCATGCGCCAGTGCGGCGGCTTTCAAGGAGAAACCAAATGGGCAACCACGTATACAAGCAAATCGAACTGGTCGGCTCGTCGACCACGTCGAGCGACGACGCCATATCCCGGGCCATCGAACGCGCATCCAGCACCCTGCGCAACATCGAATGGTTCGAAGTCACCAGCGTGCGGGGGCATATCGAAAACGGCCGCGTGGCGCACTGGCAGGTGGCGCTGAAGATCGGCATGCGGATCGAGGAAGCCTGATCCGCCCTTCGCCGCGCGCGGCCGGCCGCGCGCCTAGCCGGCCAGCTTTTCCATCCATGCGACGTAGCGGTCCACCCAAGCTTGCAGGAACGCGCGCGTTTCGGGGCTGGCGATGGTGTGGTCGGCGCCGAACATGCCCTCCCTCATCTGCAGGAAGACCTCCGGCGTGGTCAGCGCGGGGGAACCTTCGGCGGCCAGGATATTGCGCAGGTGCTGTTGGGCCAACGCGGTTCCCGCCGCACCGGGCGAGACGCCGATGACGCCGGAGGGTTTGCCTTGCCAGACGTTGTGGCCGCGCGGGCGGGATCCCCAGTCGATGGCGTTTTTCAAGGCGGCCGGGATGGAGCGGTTATGTTCCGGGGTCACGAACAACACGCCGTTCGCGCGGGCTATCAGTTCCTTCATGGCGGCGACGGGCGCGGGCATGGCGTCATCCAGGTCCTGGTTGTAGAGCGGTATATCCAGGTTGGCGTAGCTGAACTTCATGTGTGCGGGCATGAGCTTTTCCAGCGCGCGGGCCAGCTGCATGTTGAACGACGCCTTGCGCAGGCTGCCCACCAGTACGGCGATCTCATATTCCATGGTTGGGGCTCCGGGGTAGGGGGAATCAGTGTAGGCGGCATCGCCAGGGGCCGCTTGCACCCTTCTGGTGCCGACCTTGAGGGTTTTCACTAGGATGGGGATTATTGCAACGCAATAAAATCCTTCGCGATAGCGTAGTTCCTCCTGGCTGATGGACTTTATTGCGCTGCAAAAATTGGCACGAGGATTGCTTGAGGGTATAGGCCGGGGATGTTGCCGGCGTATGTCTGAAGGAGTTCTCATGTCCGCCCCCGCCGTGCCGGAACCCGCTCCCGTCACCATGCTGATTACGCGCCAGATCGCGCCCGAGCGCTACAGCGATTTCCTCGGCTGGCTGCGGCAGGGAGAAATCCTGGCGGCCGGCTTTCCCGGCTTCCTGGGGTCCGGCGTACTGCAGCCGCCCGAAGGCGGAGACCAGTACCAGATCGTGCTGCGGTTTCATGACGAGGCCAGCCTGGCCCGGTGGGAGAACTCGCTGCCGCGCCGCATGTGGCTGGAACGGGGCCGCGAGCTGGTCCGGACCAGCCGGGTGCACCGTGTGACCGGCATGGACAGCTGGTTCGGTTCGCAGAAGCACGCCCCTCCCCGCTGGAAACAGGCATTCAGCATATGGGTGGTGTATTGCCCGTCGCTGCTGTTGTTCAACATCCTGTTCAAGGACCCGCTGGCGGCGATGCCGCTGTTCTGGCGTGTCGTGGTAACGACCGGCACCATGAGTCCCATCCTCTCCTACCTGCTGATTCCGTTCATCAGCCGTGTGCTGCATGGCTGGCTGCATCCCGGCACGCCGCGTCCGGGCGGGCGAGGCGTGTTGAAGGCGCTGCGTTAGCGCGCGAGTCCCCCGCGGCGCGGTACGGAGTACCGGCGCTGGAGCGACATCATCAAGGAGACCGGGGCCACGTCGAGCTGATGGATCCGCAAGGCCAGGCGTCGGGCAACGGGAAAAGGGCAGGCCCGCCCTTGGGCCATCGCGCGCCGCCGGCCACCACTGGCTTCTGATAAAGTCCGCGTGTTTTTTTTGGCGGCGCCTTGTGCCGCCGCGGACGCTACAAGGAGCCATATCCATGGACACCACGCTCACCGGCCTGGCCGCGATGATGCCGACCCTCGTCGATTTGAGCCTGAACCTGCTGTGGGGCGTGCTGACACTCGTGATCGGCTGGTGGGTGGCCGGCCTGCTCGGGAAGTGGGTTAAGCGCGCCGCACAGCGATCCAGCCGCGTCGACCGCACCATCGTCCCCATGTTCTGCACCACCGTCACGTGGGCGGTGCGTGTCTTCACCCTGATCGCGGTGCTCGCGCAGTTCGGCGTGCAGACGGCCAGCATCATCGCCGTCCTGGGCGCGGCCGGACTGGCGGTGGGCCTGGCCTTGCAGGGCACGTTGCAGAACATCGCGGCCGGCATCATGCTGCTGATCCTGCGGCCCATACGCGCGGGCGAGTATGTCGCCCTGAGCAGCGGCACGGAAGGTTCAGTGGAGGAAGTCGGGCTGTTCCTGACGCGGCTCGTGCAGGGCGACGGCATACACGTGACCTTGCCGAACAGCACCATCTGGAACGCCACGATCACCAACTACAGCCGCAACGCCACGCGTCGCTTCGATATGCCGGTGGGCATACGTTATGGCGACGACCTGGATCTGGCGATCGCCACGCTGCGAGACCTGGTCACCGCGCATCCGCTGGCGCTTCAGTCTCCGGCGCCCGATATCCGGGTGTTCGAGTACCGCGACAACGTGGTGATCGTCAATGTGCGCGCGTGGGCGGAGTCCTCGCGGTATTGGGAATTCCGCTGGGACCTGCTGCACAAGGCCCGGGCGGCCCTCGATGCCGCGGGCCTGCGGCCGCCCGTACCGGTCCGGGAGCTCACCTACGGCAATGCGGAGCCCGCGCCGCGCTAGACCGGCCTCGCCCGATCCTGGCCGCGAAGGCGCCCCGCGCGGCGTACGCTGCGGCGCGCTACGTTCCCAGCCGCGCCAGCTCGGCCTTGATCCAAGCCGCGATCTCGCGCTGCCGCTGTGCCGGCATGCGGTCGATGATGGCAGTGACGCTGATCGCCAGCACCGGCGAGCCGTGGGCGTCCAGCAGTGCGCATCCGACGCCCAACGCGCCGCGCACGGCGTGGTTGCCGACCACCGAATAACCGCGCGAACGCGTGTTCTCGATCAGCCGCAGCATCTCGTGCGCCGTCATGCCGCCATATTCGTCCAGGCAAGCCGCATTGCGCGCGACGATGTCGTGCGCCACTTCATCGGGCAGGGCGGCCAGCAGGGCCATGCCGCCGGAGCCGACGCCCAGGGGCTGCCGCTTGCCGGCGTAGGTGGCCAGGATCTGCACCGGATAACCGCCGATCTCGCGGTGCAGGCTGACCGATTCGTCGCCGTCCCGCACGACCAGGAACACCGCGTCGCCCGTGCGCTCCGCCAGGCGCCGTAGCGCTGGCAAGGTCAGCCTCAGGCGCGGATCGGGCTCCGGCATTGCCGCGTCCTGCGCCAGATTGGCGCGGTAGCGCTTGGTGCCCGCCACGGGATGCGCCAGTCCGGCCTCCAGCAGCGCCGCCATGAGACGGTAGATGGTGGGACGCTGTATGCCCGTGTATCGCGCCAGATCGGTGACGCACAGCCCCTCGGGGCCATGGTCGCGCAAGGCCGCAAGGACGCGCAGGCCGCGGCGCAGCGTACGCGGCCCGGCCGCTTGGGGCGAAGACTCATCCATAGAAGGTCGCGGCACGGCCGCATCGCTAAAAAAAGAGTGGTTCGTCCGTTGCGTGGACGAAGCGGGGGGTATTTGTTGCAGCATGTTGCCCGATCGTGGAGAATCCGGCGCTAACTATTTTAAACGTCCATTACCCGGACACTCAGGAGAGAGGCAGATGAGTCAAAAGCTTGCCCTGTTGCGCAAAGCCGTTCTTACCCTCGCGAGCGTCGTCGCCGCAGGCGCCATCAGCGCCCCCGCGCAGGCAGCGTATCCAGATAAGCCCGTGCGCGTGGTGGTCGGCTTCAGCGCCGGCGGCACGACCGACGTGATCGCTCGCATCATGGCCAAGGAACTGACCGAAGCGTTCGGCCAATCCTTCGTGGTGGAGAACAAGCCCGGCGCCGGCAGCAACATCGGCGCCGAGTACGTCGCGCGCGCCACGCCGGACGGCTACACCCTGTATTTCGTGGCGGTGACGAGCGCGATCAACCAGACCCTGTACCCCAAGCTGAACTTCGACCTGGTGAAGGACTTCACGCCGATCGCGCTGGCCGCCAAGGTGCCGAACGTGCTGGTGGTCAATCCGCAAGTGCCTGTGAAGTCGGTGAAGGAACTGGTGGACTACGCCAAGGCCCATCCCGGCAAGCTCGCCTTTGCCTCTTCCGGCAGCGGTACGTCCATCCACATGGCCGGCGAACTGTTCAAGCTGGAGGCCGGTATCGATGTCCTGCACGTGCCGTACAAGGGCAGCGCGCCCGCGCTTACCGACCTGATCGGCGGCCAGGTGCAGTTCATGTTCGACAACATGCCGTCGTCCTGGCCCCATGTGCAGGCCGGCAAGCTGCGCGCATTGGCCGTTACCACCAAAGAGCGCTCGCCCACTGCCCCCGACCTGCCCACCATGGCCGAGTCTGGCTTTCCCAAGTTCGACGTGTCGTCGTGGTTCGGCCTGATCGGGCCGGCAAAACTGCCGCCGGATGTGGTCAAGGCCTTGAATGCCGCCATGGTCAAGGCGCTGGACAAGCCGGAAGTGAAGGATGCCTTCGACAAGCTGGGCGCCGTGCCGGGCAAGACCACGCCGCAGGAATTCGGCCAGTTCATCCAGTCCGAAGTGACGCAATGGGGAACCGTCGTGAAGGCGTCCGGCGCCCGCGTCGATTGATTCCTTCCTGAGCGCAGCGGGCCGCGATCGCCGGTTCTACGGCTTTATTTCGCGGCCCCTGCCTTGCGCGCAGCCGCCAGCATGGCTGTGCACACGCCGCGCATCATGTCGACTTCGTCACGTGTCAGGGCGGTGCGGCTGAACAGGTGCCGCATGCGCGGCATCAGCTTCTTGGGGTGCCTGGGGTCGAGGAACTTGACGGCCTCCAACGCTTCTTCCCAGTGCGCGAGCAGGGCCTGCACCGCTTCCACGGGCGCGGGTTCGGCGCCCGCGTCGCGCGCCTGCGTGGGGGGCTCCGGGAGCAGGCTGGCGCCGGCGCCGGCCAGCAAGGCGTAGCGCATTTCCCACGCCGCCAATTGCAGGGCCTGCGCCACATTGAGGGAACTGTATTCCGGGTTGGCGGGGATGTGGCAGATGCGGTGGCAGGCGGCGATCTGCGCATTGGTCAGGCCGGCGCGTTCGGTCCCCAGGACCACGGCGACGCCCGCCGAACCGTGCGTGTGCAGGTGATCGCGCGCCAGGGCCGCGGCCTCGCGGATATCGCAAGGCGGCGGTCCGAGGTCGCGCACCCGGGCCGTCAGCGCGAAGGCCAGGGTGACGGGGGCCAGCGCGTCTTCCAGCGTGTCGTGCATGCTGGCCGCGGCCAGCACGTCGCCGGCGCCACTGGCCAGCGCGACGGCCTCCGGCTGGGCAGTCATGTCCGGCAGGCGCGGTTCGACCAGCGCCAGGCTGGAAAAACCCATCGTCTTGATGGCGCGGGCGGCCGAGCCCACGTTGCCCGGATGGCTGGGCTGCACCATGACGAAACGGACGCGGCGAAAGGCCTGCGCCAATGAAAAGTCCTGAGTCATTTAAAATGCCACGTTTGGCGCAACGGAACCGGCCACCCGGCGGGTTCCGGCTTGCGCGCATGTGCGAAATCTGTACGGAACTCTATGCACCCGATGCTCAACATCGCCGTCAAGGCGGCCCGGCGTGCCGGCACCATTATCAACCGTGCCAGCCTCGACCTGGAAAGACTCAACGTGGCCCGCAAGGGGCCGCGGGATTATGTCACGGAAGTCGACCAGGCCGCCGAAACGGCGATCGTCGAAACCCTGCGCACCGCTTATCCCGACCATGCGGTGCTGGGGGAGGAATACGGGCTGCAGGGCAGCGAGCAGGCGGAATTCCGCTGGATTATCGATCCGCTGGACGGCACCACCAACTTCATCCATGGCTTGCCCAACTATGCGGTGTCCATCGCCTTGTTGCAGCGCGGGGTGGCGGTGCAGGCGGTGATCTACGATCCGTCGCGCAACGAGATGTTCACCGCCACGCGCGGCAGCGGCGCTTTCCTCAACGACCGCCGCGTGCGCGTGTCGGGCCGCACCCGATACGGCGAGGCGCTGCTGGGCGCGCACTGGCCAGGCTCCGCGGGCCCCGACCAGGGCGGCGGCAAGTTCCGCCAGATGGCGCAGAACAGCGCCGGCGTGCGCCGCATGGGCGCGACCGTACTGGACCTGGCCTATGTGGCCTGCGGCCGCCTCGATGGTTTCTGCGGTGTGGCGCTCAAGCCCTGGGACATGGCGGCGGGCAGCCTGCTGGTCCTGGAGGCCGGCGGCCTGGTCGCCGACTTCTCCGGCGAGCAGGGCTGGCTGGAATCAGGGAATGTGCTGGCCGCGACGCCCAAGATCTTCACCCAGATGCTGGGCACGCTGCAGGGCGCGGCCGGCTGAAGCGGTCAGACCCGTCGGGCCTGGCCTTGCGCGCGCGGGGCCATACTTGTGGGTAGGCCGGGGGAGAGGGGGCCGCAGGCGCTTGGTCAGGGGTCCGATCGGGTCTGTGCGGTTATTTCAACGCAGCCCCCGCGCCTCCGCCATCACCCATGTGGATTAGGGCCTGTTCACGCTATCTGTGCCCTGCGGGGGCTGCGTAGACTACGCCCGGTATGGCGCGGGACGCATGAAGCGGTGCACCTTCCCGGGCGCGCGGTCGCCATCGTTGCGTCGAACCGCGCGCGGGTTCCATGACCGCCGCTGCACAACTTTTCCGGTACGATTACCGGTCCTTCACTGCTGGAGTTGCAAATGGAGTGGCTGCTGGACCCGGCTGCCTGGGTCGGCCTGCTTACCCTAGTCATCCTCGAAATCGTCCTCGGGATCGACAACCTCATATTCATTGCCATCCTGGCGGACAAGCTTCCGCCGGCGCAACGGGACAGGGCCCGGATACTGGGTCTTTCGCTGGCGCTGATCATGCGCCTGGTGTTGCTGTCCGTCATGTCATGGCTGGTGACCCTGACCCGGCCGTTATTCTTCATCGGACCCCTGCATCCTTCAGCCCGTGACCTGATCCTGCTGGTGGGCGGCTTCTTCCTGCTCTTCAAGGGCACCATGGAGTTGCACGAGCGCCTGGAAGGGACGCAGCAGATCAGCGCGGGGCCGCGCGTGTATGCCAGCTTCTGGGTCATCGTGACGCAGATCGTCGTGCTCGATGCCGTGTTCTCGCTCGATTCCGTCATCACGGCGGTCGGGATGGTGGATCACCTGGCCATCATGATGATCGCGGTGGTCATCGCCATCGGCGTCATGCTGGTGGCGTCCAAGCCCTTGACCCGCTTCGTCAACGCGCATCCGACCGTGGTGGTGCTGTGCCTGGGCTTCCTGCTGATGATCGGTTTTTCCCTGGTCGCGGAAGCGTTCGGCTTCAAGGTGCCGAAGGGTTATTTGTACGCCGCCATCGGGTTTTCGGTGCTGATCGAATCCTTGAACCAGTTGGCGCGGCGCAACCTGCTCAAGCTCGACGCCCGCCGGCCCATGCGGGAGCGCACCGCCGAAGGCGTGTTGCGCATGTTGGGCAAGCGTCCGCCGCAGCCCGTCATGGACGAACCGCAGGCCGCCGAGGAGCCCGGGGGGGAGTACCCGCCGGCGTTCGGGGTGGAAGAACGCAATATGGTCAGCGGTGTGCTTACCCTGGCCGAGCGTCCCATCCATTCCATCATGACGCCGCGGACCGATATTTCCTGGGTCAATATCGACGACGACGCCGAGACGATACGCGCCCAGATCGGCACGGCGCCGCACAGCTTCTTCCCTATCTGCCGGGGCAGCCTGGACGAAGTCCTGGGCATCGGCCGGGCCAAGGAGATGGTCGCGGACCTCATCACCGAAGGGCGGATACGCCGCAATCGGCTGCGCGAACCTATTATCGTCCATGAATCCATCGGCATCCTGCGGCTCATGGACACGCTCAAGCGCGCGCGCGGGCAACTGGTGCTGGTGGCGGACGAGTTCGGTGCGATCGAAGGCCTCGTCACTCCCATGGACGTATTCGAGGCCATTGCCGGCGAGTTTCCCGACGAGGACGAACTGCCGGACATCGTGGACGAAGGCGACGGCAAATGGAAGATCGACGGCGCGGCGGACCTGCGCCATGTGGAGCAGGTGCTGGAGACCGATGGCCTGGTCGACGAGGCGCAGGACTATGCCACGCTGGCGGGTTACCTGCTGTCCCGCTTCGGACACCTGCCGCAGCCCGGCGACCAATGCGAATTGGTGTCGCCGCATGCACGCTACCGTTTTGAGGTCTTGCAACTCGATGGCCGGCGCATCGCCACCGTCGGAGTGCAGCGCCTGCCCCTGGAGCTTTCGTCGGCCGACGAAAGCGCCACGTTCTGACCATCACCTGGCTTCGCACCGTGACAGAAAACACGCTCTACCTTATCAAGGCCTTCTTCCTGGGCATCATCGAGGGCCTGACGGAATTCATCCCCGTATCGAGTACCGGTCACCTGATTCTGTTCGGTGACTGGATACACTTCGAGTCGAACTCGGCTAAGGTCTTCGAAGTCGTCATCCAGTTCGGCTCCATCCTGGCCGTCATGTGGATCTTCCGGGCCCGCCTGTGGCAGCTTATCCACGGTACGCTGACCGGGGTGCGCAGCGAAGTCATGTTTACGCGCAATCTGCTGCTGGCCTTCATCCCGGCGGCGGTCATCGGCGCGATCTTCATCCGCGCCATCAAGAATCTTTTCTATCATCCGGGTGTCGTCGCCGTGACGCTGATCCTGGGCGGGTTCATCATGCTGTACGTCGAGCGCCGCGCGCACGGGCGGCCCGGTTCCACGCCGCATCCCGCGGGGGACGACAGCGCCGCGCAGGTGAAGGCGACCGCGCATACGCTGGAAGAGATTTCATGGAAGCAGGCGCTTTGCGTCGGTGTCGCGCAATGCGTGGCCATGGTGCCCGGTGTCTCGCGCTCCGGGTCCACCATCATCGGCGGGATGATCGCCGGCATCCAGCGCAAGACCGCGACGGAGTTCTCGTTCTTCCTGGCCATGCCGACCATGCTGGGCGCGGCCGTGTACGACTCGTACCGCAACATGGGCGTGCTGAGCCAGCACGATGTGCTCGGCATCGCGGTCGGTTTCGTCGCGGCATTCCTCAGTGCGCTGCTGGTGGTGCGGGCGGTGCTGCGCTTCGTGGCGAACCACACCTATCGCGTATTCGCGTGGTACCGGATCGCCCTGGGCATCGTGGTGGCCATTGTGCTGTTCGCCCACTGAAGCGCGGCCGCTCGGCAATCGCCGCCGGACAACCGGTGGCGATAGGCGGCGATCGGCGAAAGGGAAGGGCGCAGGAGCAGCCGCGCGGGGGGTGGAGGGCGCAGGACCCGCCAACCCGCCCGCGTCAGGCCAATTCCAGATCGAAGAACTGCAGGCCGTCGCCGTCGATGACCAGCCAGCCGCCGCGTGGCGGCTGCACATGGTCGCAGTCCCAGTCGGGCAATACCCAGCGCTCGCGCCGCTTGCCGGCGACCTCAAGCACATGCCGCTCGGGGCGGTGGGTGTGGCCGTGTACCAGCGTCGCGACGCCGGTATCCAGGAACAGCGCTTCCACGGCAGACGGGTTCACGTCCATGATGTCGGCGGCCTTGCTCTGCGTGGCCGCCTGGCTTTCGCCGCGCGCCTGTTGCGCCAGGGCCAGCCGCTCCGGGATGGACTTGTTCAGGAATTCCGCCTGCCATGCCGGATCGCGCACCATGGCGCGGAAGGCCTGGTACGACGCGTCGTCGATGCACAGCTCGTCGCCGTGCGTCAGCAGCACCGTACCGTAATCCGTTTCCAGCAGCGCGGGCTCCGGCAGCAGGCGCGCGCCGACCGTTTCGGCCAGTTCACCACCCATGAGGAAGTCACGGTTGCCGCGCCCCAGCCACACCGGTATGGCGGTGGCGGTACGCTTCAATGCCTGCAGCACGGACGCCAGCCAGGGCGGCGCCTGGCGTATCAGGTCGTCGCCGATCCATGCGTCGAAAATATCGCCCGGCAGCAGCAAGGCCGACGCCTCGGCCGCGGCTGCTTCCAGGAAGCTCAGGAAGGCCTCCGACGTGGCCGGAGTGGCCGGACCGAGATGGACGTCCGACGCCACCCAGACCGTCCCCGGCAACGTAATCTTATTCAACAACTTCGGCCTTCTCGATGATGACGTCCTGGGCCGGCACGTTCTGGTGGAAACCGCTGTTGGCGGTTTTCACGGCCTTGATCTTGTCGACCACGTCCGTGCCTTCGGTGACCTTGCCGAACACCGCGTAGCCCCAGCCGTTGGCCGTGGGCGCGGTGAAGTTGAGGAAGTCGTTGTCGGCGACATTGATGAAGAACTGCGCCGTGGCCGATTGCGGATCGCTGGTGCGCGCCATGGCCACCGTGTACTTGTCGTTCTTCAGGCCATTGTTGGCTTCGTTCTCGACCGGGGCATGGGTCTGCTTCTGCTTCATGCCGGGCTCGAAACCGCCGCCCTGGATCATGAAGCCGTCGATGACGCGGTGGAACACCGTGTTGTTGTAGAAGCCTTCCTTGGTGTAGGTGAGGAAATTCGCCACCGTCTTGGGCGCCTTGTCGGCGTCCAGCGTAATGACGAAATCGCCGTAGTTGGTATGCATCTTGACGCGGGGATTCGTAGCCATGGGGTGTTTGCCCTCGGTAGTAGTGGAGGATGGCGCGCCGGCCGGCGCGGCGCCGGCGGTTGCCGGCAGGATGGCGGCAATCGCCACCCCGCATGCCGCATAACGCAGCACACGCAGGAAAGGAGCTGAAAAAGTCATTGCGGGGTCGGTTCCTTCAGCAGGTTGTCGACGGCGCGAGCCTTGTTGCCGCTGCCCGAGACGCCGAGTTTCGCGGCCTCTCCATAGGACCGCTTGGCTTGCAGCAACTGGACATCGGCGAGGTTGGCGCGTGCCGCCGCATAGTTGGGATCGGCGCGCAAGGCGTTCTCCAGGGCCGTGTGCGCGCGATCGATCTCGCCGCGCGCCGCATAGATCACGGCCATGTTATTCCAGGGTTCCGGCAGTTCCGGGAAGCGCGTCGTCATGTCCTGGTAGATATCCAGGGCTTCATCCGTGCGGCCCAGCGCCGCGAGCACGCGCGCATGCTGGAACTCCAGCTGTACGTCGGTGCCGCCGGGAGGCGGCGGGTTGGCCGTTTCGGCCAGCCTTTTCTCGATCATTGCCAGCGCGTCCTGATTGCGGCCGGTATTGATGAGTTGTTCGATGCGGTTGGTGATCTGCGACGCGGTGGGCTGCAGGCGCGTGTCGACACCGGGCTTGGCCGCTTCCAGCAACCGCGCCAGCGCATCCCACCCGCCTTCCGGCGGCGGTTCGTCCAGCGTCGTCGAATTGGCCGAGCGGCCCGGGCCGCCGCCGCTGCCGCCCGGCATGGCTTGCGCGTGTGCCGCCGACATGGGCAGCGACAGCAGGGCCGCAACGAGCGCGGCAGAAAGAAGTCGCGTCTGGATGGTCACAGGGGGTTCCGTGAAGAAGGCCTGGCGGCGCGACGTGGCGCGCAGGGATAGGCCGCTTGCTATACTTGACGACCGCCATTTTAGCCTCGGTTCAGTTTCGAGGTCCGGCTCGCCGCTTTGCCGATGCGCTCGCCCGCCATTATGCGGCGTCGGACAGGCGGGGCGGGGACGTATCGCTCGCTGCCCATGCCGGCAACGCGGTCCGTCCCGCGACGAAGCCCATGGCGGGGCAGCCCCGTACCGGCCCACCACTTTCATTCCTATGCTGCACATCTACGACACGTTATCGCGCACCAAGGTCCCCTTCAAGCCGGTCGAAGCCGGGCGGGTGCGCATGTATGTGTGCGGCATGACCGTCTACGACTACTGCCACCTGGGCCATGCCCGCATGCTGGTCGGCTTCGACGTCGTGCAGCGCTGGTTGCGGGCCAGCGGCCTGCAGGTGGATTACGTCCGCAACATCACCGATATCGACGACAAGATCATCCGCCGCGCGGTGCAGACCGGGCGTCGCATCAGCGAGGTCACGTCGTTCTTCATCGACGCCATGCATGCCGATGAACGCGCCCTCGGCGTGCAGACGCCGGACCATGAGCCGCGCGCGACGGGCCATATCGGCGACATGCTGGACATCATCGGCAAGCTGGAGGACAAGGGCCTGGCCTACCGCGCCGAGGACGGCGATGTGAACTTCGCCGTGCGCGGCTTTCCGGGTTACGGCAAGCTGTCCGGCAAGTCGCTGGACGACCTGCGCGCCGGCGAACGCGTCGCGGTGGCGTCCGGCAAGCGGGACCCGCTGGATTTCGTGCTGTGGAAGTCCGCCAAGCCGGAGGAGCCGGACGACACGAAGTGGCCGTCGGCCTACGGCATGGGCCGTCCGGGCTGGCACATCGAGTGCTCGGCCATGAGCAAGAGCCTGCTCGGCCTGCCGCTGGACATCCATGGCGGCGGTCCCGACCTGAAGTTTCCCCATCACGAAAACGAAATCGCGCAGACCGAAGGCGCGTTCGGCGGCAGGCTGGCCAATGTGTGGATGCATTGCGGTCCGCTGATGGTCGACGCCGACAAGATGTCGAAGTCGCTGAACAACTTCCGGACCATCCGCCAGACCATCGCGCTGGGCGAACCGGATGATGACAAGGCCGACTACACGTCCAATCCCCGCGAGGCGGAGATGGTGCGTTTCTTCATCGTCCGCAATCATTACCGCAGTCCGCAGAACTATACGCCCGACAACCTCGCCGACGCGCAGAACGCGCTGGACCGCCTGTACCAGGCGCTGGCCAACGTGACGGCGGACGGCCAGGGCGTCGATTGGAACGAGCCCCAGGCGCAGGCTTTCAGGGCCGCCATGAACGACGATTTCAATACCTCCGGCGCGGTGGCCGCGCTGTTCCAGCTGGCGGCCGAAGCCAACAAAACGGGCAGCGCGCGCACGGCGGGCCAGCTCAAGGCCCTGGCCGGGCTGCTGGGCCTGCTGCAGCAGGATCCGCAAACCTATCTGCGCACGGCGACGCGGTACAAGGCCGGGACGCAGCCCCAGGCCGCCGCAGCGTCCCTGGACGACAACGCCATCCAGGCATTGATCGATGCGCGCGCCGCCGCCAAGCGCGAGCGCAATTTCGCCGAAGCCGACCGCATCCGGAGCGTCCTGCGCGAGGCCGGCATCGAACTCGAAGACAAGCCGGGCGGTGCCACCAATTGGCGCCGGGTCTGAGCCGCACCAAGGAGCCGCCCGTCATGTCCAGCGCCGATATCACCGTCGCCAAGCCCGCCTACTGGGAAGATGCCGTCGCCCACCTGGTGCGGCGCGACCGCATCCTCAAGAAGCTCATTCCCAAACATCCCGAAGTCTGGCTGAAGTCGCGCGGCACGCCGTTCGTGACCCTGGCCCGCTCTATCGTGGGGCAGCAGATCACCACGCGCGCCGCCGAATCCATCTGGCAGCGTTTCACCCAGGCCGCCGGCTCGCGGCCATCGCCGGCATCGGTGCTGCGCATAGGGGAACCGGGCCTGCGGGAAGCGGGTCTGTCCAAGCGCAAGGCGGAATACGTGCTGGACCTGGCCGTGCATTTCAGCGAGCGCAAGGTCCATCCCGAACGCTGGTCCGTGATGGAGGACGAGGCCGTCATCGAGGAACTGGTGGCGATCCGGGGCATAGGCCGCTGGACAGCCGAGATGTTCCTGATTTTCAACCTGCAGCGGCCCGATGTACTGCCGCTGGATGACCTGGGATTGCTCAAGGCGATCTCGCTACACTATTTCAGCGGCGAACCCGTCTCGCGCTTCGAAGCGCGCGAAGTCTCGCTGGCCTGGCAACCCTGGCGTACCGTGGCAACCTGGTATCTGTGGCACAGTCTGGAACCGATCCAGTACTGACGCCCATGATGCCGCATGGCCCATCAACGGAACCACACCTACATGCGCAACACCTTCCTGGACTTCGAGCAACCGCTGGCCGAGCTCGACAACAAGATCGAGCAACTGCGTTTCGTGCAGGCCGATTCCGCGGTCGATATCTCCGACGAGATCGCGCGCCTGCAGCAGAAAAGCCAGGCGCTGGCCAAGGACATCTACGGCAAGCTGACGCCGTGGCAGACGGCGCTGGTCGCGCGGCATCCGCAGCGGCCCTACACCATGGACTACGTCCGGGAAATCTTCACCGATTTCCATGAGCTGCATGGTGATCGCATGTATGCCGACGACCAGTCCATCGTCGGTGGCCTGGCCCGCTTCAATGGCGCATCCTGCATGGTCATCGGCCACCAGAAGGGCCGGGATACCAAGGAACGCGCGATGCGCAATTTCGGCATGCCGCGGCCGGAAGGGTATCGCAAGGCCCTGCGCCTGATGCGCCTGGCCGAGAAATTCGGCATCCCGGTATTCACATTCGTCGATACGCCCGGCGCCTATCCGGGCATCGGCGCGGAAGAACGCGGCCAGTCCGAAGCCATCGGCCACAACCTGTACGCCATGGCCGAACTGCGCGTGCCCATCGTCGCCACCATCATCGGCGAGGGCGGTTCGGGCGGAGCGCTGGCCATCGCGGTGGCCAATTCCGTCCTGATGCTGCAATACGCGACCTATTCCGTGATCTCGCCCGAGGGCTGCGCATCCATCCTGTGGCGCAGCCCCGACAAGGCCCCGGAGGCCGCCGAAGCCCTGGGCATCACCGCGCCGCGCCTGAAAGACCTGGGCCTGATCGACCGCGTCGTCAACGAGCCCGTCGGCGGGGCGCATCGCGATCCGCGCGTCATGGCGCGCCTGTTGCGCCGCGCCCTGGGCGATACCTTGCGCCAGTTGTCCGGCCTGGGCCCGGACCAGTTGGTGGAGCATCGGCTGCAACGCGTGCTCGCCTACGGCCGGGTGCAGGAAGCGCGCGCCTGAATTCACATTTCGAGGGACCGTCATGGCGTCCATGGGCAGCGATGCTGAACTGACGGTGCCGCTGCGCGGGACGCTGGCCGGTTTGCCAGCCGATGTGCGGGCCGTCGGCGTCGCCGTCAGCGGCGGCGCGGATTCCGCGATGCTGGCCGTGCATGCCGCCGCCCTGGCGCGCGGGGCGGCATGGTCGCTGCACCTTCTGCACGTCCACCATGGCTTGTTCGAAACGGCCGATGCCTGGGCGGACACCGTCCAGGCCTTGGGCGACGCGCTGCAGGTGCCTGTCCATATCCTGCGCGTCCAGGTGCCCGTCGACGCGGGCAAGGGCATCGAGGCCGCCGCGCGCCAGGCGCGCTATGCCGCCTTGTCGCAGGCGGCCGCCGCGCTGGGCCTGCGGCACATCCTGCTGGCCCATCATCGTGACGACCAGGCCGAGACCGTCCTGCTGCGCCTGCTGCGCGGGGCCGGTCCGGCCGGGCTGTCGGCCATGGCCCCGCGGGTCGAGCGCGACGGCGTCGTGTATCTGCGCCCGTGGCTGGACGTGCCGCGAGCGCGGGTTCTCGCGGCGGCCCAGGACTACGCCGCCGCGCAGGGGTGGCGGCCGGTGCAGGATCCTTCCAACGCCGACGTCCGTTATACGCGCGCCGCCCTGCGCACCATGCTGGTTCCGGCGCTGGATGCGCGCTGGCCCGGCTGGCAGGGCATTCTGGCGCGCCATGCCCGCCTGGCCGACGAAGCCGCTCGCATTTTGGACGAGGTGGCGCGGGACGACCTGGCGGCCCTGGACCCGTCGGTCCAGGGGGACAGCTTCGCCCTGGCTTTGTGGCGGCGACTGTCCCCGCCCCGGCAGGCGCAGGTCCTGCGCCACTGGCTGGGACTGCATGGGGCACGCATGCCCACCGAGGCCCGCCTGGCCGAATTGATGAAGCAGTTGCGTCAGCTGCATAGCCTGGGGCACGACAGGCAGATGACCTGGCGCCAGGATGGCCACGCGGTGCGCTGCGTGCGGGGGCGCGTCCGCATCGATCCCTGGCCGCCGGCGGACGAGCAGGGTCCGGATCCTGTCCCGCCTCCTGGCAAGGGATAAGCCGCCTGTCGGACGACTTCCCGCGGCCACGCTAAAATAGCCCGCTTTGCCTGCCCGGCGTTCCGGCAGCTTTCCCAGCCAGAGTACGAGATGTCCCTGATCGTTCATAAATATGGCGGTACCTCGATGGGCTCGGTCGAGCGCATCAAGAACGTGGCGCGTCGCGTCGCGAAGTGGCATGCCGCCGGCCACAAAGTGGTGGTGGTGCCTTCGGCCATGGCCGGCGAAACCAATCGTTTGCTAGGCCTGGCGCGGGAGATTACGCCGCAGCCCGATGGCCGGGAACTCGACATGATCGCCGCGACCGGTGAACAGGCCTCCAGCGGCCTGCTGGCCGTGGCGCTGCAGGCGGCGGGCGTGCCCGCGCGCAGCTATGCCGGCTGGCAGGTGCCCGTGCGCACGGACGGCTCCTACACCAAGGCCCGTATCACTTCGATCGACGACCAGCGCATCCGTGCCGACCTGGACGCCGGGCGCGTCGTCATCGTGACCGGATTCCAGGGCGTGGACGACGACGGCAATATCACTACGCTGGGCCGGGGCGGGTCCGATACCTCCGCGGTGGCGGTGGCGGCCGCCCTGAACGCCGACGAATGCCTGATCTACACCGACGTGGATGGCGTCTACACGACCGATCCTCGCGTGGTGCCCGAAGCGCGCCGCATGCCGGTGGTGTCCTTCGAGGAAATGCTGGAAATGGCCTCGCTGGGCTCCAAAGTCCTGCAGATCCGCTCGGTCGAATTCGCCGGCAAGTACCGCGTGCCGACCCGCGTGCTGTCCTCGCTGACCGACCCCCTGATTCCGCTCGACGAGGAAATGCGCTCGGGCACGCTGATTACCTTTGAGGAAGACGAAAAAATGGAAGCCGCCGTTGTCTCCGGCATCGCCTTCAGCCGCGACGAAGCCAAGATCACCCTGTTGGCCGTGCCGGACAGGCCCGGTGTCGCCTATTCCATCCTGGGGCCGGTCGCCGCCGCCAATATCGACGTCGACATCATCGTGCAGAACCAGTCGGTAGCCGGCACGACGGACTTCTCCTTCACCGTCAATCGCAACGAATTCCAGCGCACCATCGACGTGCTCAAGCGCGAGGTCATGCCCGCGGTGCAGGCCCGCGAGCTGGTCACGGACGAGAAGGTGTGCAAGGTGTCCATCGTCGGTATCGGGATGCGTTCCCACGTGGGCGTTGCCAGCCTGATGTTCCAGACGCTGTCGAACGAAGGCATCAATATCCAGATGATCAGCACCAGCGAAATCAAGACTTCGGTGATCATCGAGGACAAGTACATGGAGCTCGCGGTGCGCGCCCTGCACAAGGCCTTCGGCCTGGACCAGGCGCCCGCCGAAAAGGCCTGATTGCGTCCATGCAACGCCGTCCTGATGCCTACCCCGGGATGCGGCAGGACGGCGGAGCTTTATGCTAGAATCGCAAATTCTGCGGAGACGTGCCCGAGAGGCTGAAGGGGCTCCCCTGCTAAGGGAGTATGTGGCTAAAAACTGCATCGTGGGTTCGAATCCCACCGTCTCCGCCACAGAGTCACCGCGCAAAGCCATTTCGCAAGGCCATTTCGAAAAATCGGGTGGCAAGACCAGCGAGGCCTGGATACCCGCAAGAATCGACGCTTGCGGGTTTTTTATTGCCTGCTTCATGTGCAATGCCCGGCAGCGCCGACGCCGCCCGGCGGGGACGGTTATCAAAAAGAATGGCGGGGTATCCAATCATCGCCCCTATTCCAGTCCTGTAGCGTTGATGCGCAACCTGGTACCGCGTTGCGCTCCCATGGAATTTTCCCCGAGGTCGCTCATGGACATGAAGAACCTGATCGAGAAACACGGCGATAGGGCCTTGCCTTCCGCAACTTATGACGCCCCGCAATTCATTGTCGGGCAGGCGCAGGACGAACAAGGCATCCCCATTAATTTTCCCCTGGCGGGTGGGGGCATCGTCGCCGGATACAAGCTGCTTGTGGCAGTGACGAACAAGGCCGCGCCCCAGGTCGAGGAGCTGACGGACTTGAACCTGGAGCCGGGTTCGTCACTGGTGACCATAACGACGGACATGTTGGCGCACGCCTACTATCGGACCAGGACGGCGGCACGGGCATTTTCGATGGCGCAACTTAACGGCGTGAAGAACGGCAACGCCTTTATCGTCTTTTCCATACTTGATGAAGGTGACAATTTGGTCGGTATTTCCCACAGAATGCCGATCAACCTGGCATTGAGTCCGTCAACGACGGCGTGACGCCAAGATATGGCCGAGCCCCGGCGCCGACCGGGGCGGCCTGAGATATTTCCACTGGTCCACGTCCCTCTTCAAGGGCATAAAACTCCGTTCCAGGCGCATGTCGCGCCTTCCAGGACCGGAGCTTATGCCAATCCAACGCCGCCACGCCTTCAATGCCAATGCCCTGGCCGATGCAGGCGCGCTCGTTCCCACGAAATTCGAGGACCTCTCGAGCCGCTATCTTCACGGGGGGACGTTCGGCGTCGGCAGGGACGGGACCAGGCCCCCCTATCTGAGCTGCATCCCTGAAGGCATCGCGGACCGCGAAGTGACCGCCGCCATCATGGCGATGCATGGCCTATCGCCATTTTCGTGGGTAGTCCGCGCCACGCGGGCCGACCGGGTGCGCATGGTGGGCGAAAAATCCTGCCTGGTCAGTGGCGCTCCGGCGCATGCGACCGGGGTTTGCATCCAGGACTACTACCGGTCGGAGCCGCATTCGTACTTTCCCCAGTACTTCCAGGCGCCCATGTACAAGTCCTCGGCCCTGGCCGGGCGCGAGCTGCTCAATGTATGCATCGCCAGTGCCCGCGAAACGTCACTGGATGGCTACATCGCCGCGCTGACCCGCTATATCGCGGCAGACAAGCAGGGCGCGGAGCCGGTGGACTATGTGGTTATCGCGTTCCAGCTGCGCGAGGCCTTGCGCCTGGGCGCAAGGATCTATGGCGACATGACCGCCGTGATCGCAAATGCCTATATGCTGTCGCTGCCGCAAGGCGCGAGCATTCTGTGCAGCGTGAAGAAGCGCGGCGGCATGTAGCCCGGTGCGCGCCATCCCGGCCGAGGGCCCGGCGACCGGCGACCAGCGAAGGCCTGGCGCAAGCGCGCATGGGCCTGCCGCATCCACTCAATGTCCCGTCGCGGGATAGTTCGGCCCAGGACCCCAGCCGCCCTCGGTGGCCCAGGGGTTCGCAGCGCCAGGGTGCGGTGGACCGGGATGATCGAAACGCCCATCGTTGGCGCAACCGCCCAGCAGCATCCCCAGCAAGCAAGCGGCGGTCAGGGATAGAAATCGGTTCCGGCTATTCATACGCACCTCCAGGGGCAAGGCCCGCGCGTCAGCAAGGGTCGATCCAGAATAGCGCATCGCCATTGCCGGCGCGCGGTGTCCGGCGTGGCAGCCGGCGCCGCGCCGGGCTCAGATATTTCCCAACGACTTTCATCAAGCTGAACGTGAGAATGCCGCGAGCCTCAGAATTATCCGATCCGGGCCCGGGGCCGCCCATGCGCATACGTACAACGGGAGCACGATGCACAGCCGAAATCCGTATAAGGAAGAATTCGCGCGGTTGCGCCTGAGCAAGATGATGGCCGCCACCTCCGCCAGGGACCAGGTGGCCAGGGATGTGTCGGCGGCGGCCCGGCAAAGAGACGCGGCGCGCACCGAACGCGACAGGCAGGTCATCCGCGCCATGGTGGCGCTCATCGACCATGCCCATGTGGTGGGCAGCGCGCTGGCCTCGATCGGGCTGTTCCCCGTAGAACCAACGTACAAGCAGGCCAAGCGGCTGGTCGACATGGCCCTGGCCGCCGCGGACGCGCCGTCGATGCGGGGCAAGCCCAACGGGCAAACCGGCTTGCCGCGTCAGGGCAGCGCGGCCCTGAACCGCATGACGGGCGGGGGCGGGGTGGCCATGGCCGTGATGGACTCCACGGTCACCGCGGTCAAGAACGGAATGCAGTACGCCGGCAGCCCCGTGGTGCAAGAGGCCGCGCGGCTGTTGCGCAAGGCGCCCGATGCCTTTGGCGCAGGCGTTCCGGCGCTCGACTACATCCATAAATGGGTGCTCATGCGCACGCCGATAGGCATGGCGGCGGCGATCAGCGAGAAAATGCTGGCCGCCGCCATGGATGTAGCGAACTGGCTCAACACCCATGCGGCCTTCATCAATACCGTTGCGGTCGTCAGTCCCCTCCTGACCAGCGCCGGCGCGCTGGCCAGCACGGTCGCAGTGAACGACCGTATTGGGGCCATGGAGTCGCTGGCGCAACGGTATGGCACGCATTGCCGCTGCGGCGCGACGGCACAGCGGATCTCGCACGACTGGATGGCGGGGCTGGGCGGTGTCGCCATCGGTGTCATGCCGATCGTGGGCGCCGTGCACGTGGCGGCCGATATCGGGATCAAGGTGGCGCACCGTCTGCACAAGACGCTGGATCATGACGCGCACCGGCCGCCGTTCCATACCGCCCGGGACCTCTGGGGCGCGGGACAGCCGGTCCAGGATGGCGGCCAGCACGCGTGTGGCGGGCAGGGCAAGCTGCAGGTGTTTCCCGTCCGGACCGGTGGACGCTGCCCGATGGCGCTACTCGTGCTCGCGACCCTTTTTGGCGGCGGAGATCCCGCCAAGGGCATGCGCAAGGCGGCCGCCGCGGTCATCGCCGGTGAGGACAGTGCTGTCGGCAAGATCAAGAAGCTGGTCGGCGCGGATTCCGGCAGCGCCTTCGAAACCGCGATGCGCGCGCTGGATGCCTGAGCAGATCCGAGCGCAGCGGTACAGCGCCTCGGCCCGTTACCCGTGGCGCCATTGTCCGCGACAGGGCCCGTGCCCTTATGGCGCGGACCGGCGCACCTTTGATTCGTCGTTCATCGCGGTGCGCACGGACATTGCCTAGCTGAAACACACTACCCGCGCAGTACGCCCGCCGCCATGAAGCCGCCATCCACGTCGAGGACGTGGCCGTTGATGTAGGTGGCCTCGTCGCCGGCAAGAAAAACAGCGGCCCTGGCGACTTCTTCCGGCGTGCCATAGCGCGCGGCCGGGACGACATCGAGCCAGGCCCGCCGTGTCGCTGCGGAATGCGCGTCGCGGGTCAGCGGCGTCTCGATGGGTCCGGGCGCGATCGCATTGACGCGGATGCCGTGACACGCCAGCTCCACCGCCATGATGCGCGTCAACTGCGTCACGCCCGCCTTCATCGTGCCGTAGGCGGCCCGGCCGGTATTGCCACGGCTGCCCGATACGGAGCCGATATTGATGATGGAGCCCGCGACGCGGCGCGCCACCATGGCGCGCGCCACGCCCTGGGCCATCAAGAACGTCCCGCGCAGGTTGATTGCGTACATCCTGTCGAACAGGCTGACGTCGGTCTCCAGGAAGGGGGTGGTGGCGCCGATGCCGGCGCTGTTGACCAGCACGTCGATGTCGCCCGCTTCCAGTACGGCGTCCAGGACGGCCGCGATCGCGTCTTCACGCGCCAGGTCGGCTGCATGGGCGTGGGCGGGCCTGTCGCCCGCCACCGTGGCGAGCTCTGCCGCGACGCGGGCCGCGCCGGCCTCGTCGCGATCGACCAGCACGATATGGGCGCCCTCGTGCTGGCAGGCGTGCGCGATGGCGCGGCCGATGCCGCTGGCCCCGCCCGTAATCAGTACACGCTTTTCGGCCAGTCTCATGGCGGCTCCGGCGGCGTCCGTCAGCGCAAACCCGTGCGCAAGGTTTCCCGGTATGCCGTGGCGGCGACCAGCGTCAGGATGGCCGCCGCGATGACGAACCAGGCGGGCGACTGCAGATCGCCGGTGCGCGACACCAGGTAGGTGGCGATGAAAGGCGCCGTTCCGCCGAGCAGGGTCACGGGGATGTTCAGGCTTACGGACAACCCGGTATAGCGCAGCTTGGTCGGCAGTATTTCGGCCATGGCGCACAAGGCGGTCGCCGAGTGCGGCGCGAAGGCCAGTCCCATCAGGCAGAGCGCCAGCACGGTCTGGGTGAAGTCATTGGGATCGAGCAGGTGGAAGGCCGGATAGGTCACCAGCGCGATCGCCAGCGAGCTGGCGATCATCAGCGGTCGCCGGCCGACGATGTCGCTCAGGTAGGCGAAGAACGGCAGCAGGCAGCAGTAGAAGATCAGGCTGTACAGGTTGGCGCGTTGGGCGTCGGCCAGGCTGAAGCCGCGCACGACCGACAGATAGGTAGGCGAGTAGATGTAGTAGATATAGATGCACGCCGACGGCGCCGAAATCAGGCCCATGCCGATCAGGATCGCGCGCCATTCCTGGCGCAGCCCCGTCAGCAGCGGAGATTTCTCCACGTCATGGGTCTTCTGCACCGACGTGAAGTGGGGCGTTTCCTCCAGCTTCAGGCGCAGGTAAAGGCCGACGAATCCCAGCGGCAGGCCGGCCAGGAAGGGCAGGCGCCAGCCCCAGCTGTGCAGGTCCTCGGAACTCAGCAGGCTGGTCAGCAGGGAGGCCACGCCGCCGCCGACGAGCAGCGCCAGGCCGATGGTGAACGTCTGCCATCCGGTATACAGGCCACGCCGGTTGGGCGGTGCATATTCGGAGATGAAGGACGTGGCGCCGCCGTATTCCCCGCCGACCGATACGCCTTGGACCAGGCGGGCAATGGTCAGGATGATGGGCGCGGCCAGGCCGATCGATTCGTAGGTGGGCATCAGGCCGATGACGGTGGTCGATCCCGCGATCAGCAGGATCGCTGCCGACAACGGGACCTTGCGGCCGTAGCGGTCGCCCAGGTGGCCGAACAGGATGCCGCCCAGGGGCCGGGAGGCATAGCTGATGGCGAAGACGGCGAAGGTCAGCAGCAGGCTGGCAGCCGTGTTTCCCGCGGGGAAGAACAGCTTGGCGATGACCGAGGCGAAATAGCCGTAGATCACGAAGTCGAAGTACTCGATGAAATTGCCGATGCATGCCGCGATCAGGGCACGCTTGTGCTGCGCGGTAACGGGCGGCGCGCCGGCCGCCAGGACGGTGGTATTCATGTCGTTCTGTCTCCAGGTCTTGTACCTAGGGCTCGAGGCCCCGTTCGTGTCAGGCCACGGTGCTGCCGGCGTCCACCACCAGGGCGGCGCCATTGATGTGGCGGGATTCGGCGCAAAGCAGGAAAGCCACCGTGTTGGCGACATCTTCCGGACGTCCGTAGGGCAGGCGTACCGCGCGCGCGATGCCGATACTGCCGGTCGCATCGTCGTCGGCGCGCGCCTGGGCGGCCATCGCATCGATGGCTTCGATCATCGCTGTCTGGGTCGGCCCCGGGAGCACCGCATTCACGCGCACATCCGAGCCGGCGCATTCCAGTGCCGCCGTCCTCACCAGGCCCAGCACGGCGTGCTTGCTGGCGACATACGCCGCCAGGTGGGCGCGCCCGCGTATGGAGGAGGTCGACCCCATGGCGACGAAGCTGCCGCCATGGCGGCGCAGCGCCGGCAATGCGTGCTTCAGGCAGAGATAGGTGCCGACGACATTGACGTCCAGCACCTGCCGGAAGATGTCATCCGGGTAGTCCTCCATGGGCCGCACCACGCCCGGCACCCCCGCATTGGCGACAAAGCCATCGAGGCGGCCATGCCGCCGCAGCGCGGTATCGACCAGTGCGGCGGCCGTTCGCGGGTCGGCTGCGTCGCCCGCGGCGATATCCACGGCGGCGTCCTGGGGAAATCCGGCGGCTCGTTCGGCGTCCGGGGACGGCCGGGCACTGCGCTCGCAGGCATCCCGGGCCCGGGATGCTTCGGACTCGGTGCGGTCGGCCAGCACCAGATGCCAGCCCTGGGCAGCAAGTTTGCAGGCGATGGCGGTGCCGATGCCGCCGCCTGCCCCCGTGACGATCGCGACTGGGCGGGTGACCATGGCCGTCCCTAGGGAAGCAGGCGGGTGATCAGGCGCCGGTCTTCGACGGCGAAGCCGCCGCCGTAGACGTCGGAGGTCATGAAATGCGCGCTCAGCACTTCCGGCCGCAGGTCCGCGATGGGATCGTAGGCGCTGGCATGCAAGGTCCAGTCGATACGGCCGCCTACCGGCGCCGAATAGCGCAGCGGCGTGCGGCGGTAGACCACATCGGCGTACGCCACGGCCGGCCGCTCGGGATGAGGCAGGCGGCGTACATGGATTTCGCCGCCCGGTTGCTCCGCATCGTCGGTCAGCATGACCAGGGGGGCCTGCGGGTCCGGTGTAAAGCTGAAATCGACCAGGGGCACCTTGCGGCGACGGACCCAGCCGGACACTTTCCCGTCCGGCGTTTCCTCGAAGGCATAGTCCGTGTCCTTCTTGGTGTAGCCGAACAGCTCGCGACCCGCGCAAATCCCCATCGGGTCGCTGCAATACATGTAGATGTGCGTCTGCGTGAACAGGTCCTGGTAGCGCACCGGCACGGTCACCATCAGGTCGAACATCTGGCCCGCATGAATGGCCAGCGTATGGCCGGGCGAAAGCATGAAGCGGAAGGCGACGCGGTCATTCACCAGTTCGAAGGGCGTGTCGCTCAGGAGCGCCCGCACCTTGGCCGGATCCACCTGCGTGATGACTTCCAGCGTGCGCAGCGGGCATTCCCATTCCACCGGATACGCCGGCGAATAGGGTGGGTTGACCCCGCTGTTTTCGTGCATCTTGTAGTCGCCGAACATGGAACTCCTCCTTATGAGCAAGCCGAAAGACGATAGGCCGGTTCGGGCTCGCCAAGCCGCATGGCGGGCGCGTCGGCCGTGGATAGGGAAGGGAACAACCGATATGACGCGATGGCGTCTGCGTCGATCGCGTCCGCGGCCGTGATGCCGCACAGCGCCATCGTCGACTCGAATTCCTTGCGCAGCAGGTCCAGGCATTGCGTGACGCCATCCTGCCCGCCGGCCCCCAGGCCATACAGGTAGGCCCGACCGATCATGACGCCTCGTGCCCCGAGCGCCAGCGCCCGGACAATGTCCTGTCCGCTGCGGATGCCGCCGTCCATCAGCACCTCGGCGCGGTCTCCCACGGCCTGCGCGATCGCCGGGAGGGCACGGATGGAAGAAGGCGCGCCGTCGAGCTGGCGGCCGCCATGGTTGGACACCACAATGGCGTCCGCGCCCGCCTGCACCGCCAGGCAGGCATCCTCCGGGTCGAGGATGCCCTTGACCACCAGCTTGCCCTGCCAGCGATCCCTGACCCAGCGCACATCGTCCCAATCGACCGTGCGATCGAACTGGCGGCTGACCCAATCCGCGAAGCCATAGGTATCCGACACGCCGTCGGCATGGCCGACGATATTGCCGAAGGTGCGGCGCGGAGTACGCAGCATGCCCACGCACCAGCGCGGGCGGGACAGCATGGCCAGCAGGTTGCCTACGGTGAGCCTGGGCGGAACGGCCAATCCGTTGCGGATGTCCTTGTGGCGCTGTCCTTGTATGGGCAGGTCCAGCGTCAGTACCAGCGTGCTGCAGCCGGCGGCGCGCGCCCGGTCGATCAGCCGCGCGATGAAGGCGCGGTCTTTCATGATGTATAGCTGGAACCAGAAAGGCTGGCCCACGTGCCGCGCGATGTCCTCGAGCGCGCAGATGCTGACGGTCGACAGGGTGAAGGGCACGCCGGCCGCCGCGGCGGCCCGGGCGGCCAGGATTTCGCCATCCGGGTGCAGCATGCCGGCCAGCCCGGCGGGCGCCAGCGCCAGTGGCATGCTCGCCCCGTTGCCCAGCAGAGTGGTGCCGGTGCGGATATCGGCCACGTTGCGCGCGACGCGCTGTCGCAGCGTCAGGCGTGACAGGTCGCGGGCGTTGGCGCGATAGGTGGCCTCGGTCCACGAGCCGCTGTCGACATAGTCGTAGAAGATGCGCGGTACGCGGCGGCGCGCGATGCGTTGCAGATCGTCGATGCAGGTGACCGCGGGATGCTTCATCCGCGCGCTCCCGCGCCCGTGTACCTGGCCCGTGTCATGCCGTCTCCCATGTGCCGTTCCGTGTCGGTCCGTCCCGGGTGCGCCGCCTTGTTTTGCCAGCGCCGTCACGTTCCGGGGTTAGAATGTACATTGCATGCTATGTACGTTTGCAGATTAAAAGCGGTGCGTGCACATGTCAATACCCCACCGCGCGGGGAGGGCGGCGCGGCGGAAAGCCCCGGGCCGATGCGATACCATCTCGCATCGGCCCGGCGGTGCCGCTGCCGGTCGCCTGAGAGAAAGACCTTCAACTCGAACGTGAGCCATGTCGGGACTTGCAGAAAAGCAATCCATCCAGGACCGCGCCTATGGGCTGCTCAAGGAAATGATCGGCGATGGCCGCCTGTCGCCGGGCGAGCAACTGCTGGAGGCCCAGGTCGCCAAGGCGTTCGGCATCAGCCGCTCGCCGGCGCGGCATGCCTTGAAGACCCTGTGCTCGGAGAAACTGATACGCGAGGCGCAAGGCAGGGGCTATGAAGTCGCCGGCAAGGGCCGCAAGGCCTCCGCGCCACGCCGCCGCGCGGTGCTGGACACCGTCAAGATCCCCGCGGTGACGCAATGGGAGCGCATGTACGGCCAGTTGGAGCAGGAGCTGTGCGCGCGCGCGATCTTTTCTTCGGTACGCATCGTGGAGGAGCGGCTCGCCGAGCATTTCGGCGTCAGCCGCACTGTGGTGCGCGACGTCCTGGCGCGCATGCACAGTGTCGGCCTGGTGTCCAAGGACAACCTGGGGCGGTGGGTCGCGCCGCGCGTCACGCCGGAAAAAACCCACCACCTGTACGAACTGCGTTGGCTCCTGGAACCGCAGGCGCTGCTGCAGGCCGCGCCCCATGTGCCCGCGCAATACCTCGAACAGGCGCGGGCCACGGTAGTGGAATCCCTGGACGGTTTTCCGCGGGAAGGGTTCGACACCGACGTCATCGAGCACGACCTGCACGTGCGCCTGCTCGGCCATTGCCCGAATGAAGAGATCCTGCATGCGCTGGCGCGCACGCGCGTGCTGTTCGTTCCTACCCGTTATCTGTTCGATCCGGTCCTGCATATCCCCTTGGCGCTGATCGAGGATGCATTGCGCGAACACCTGCGGATCTATCAGCTCCTGCTGGACAGGAAAGCGCAGCAGGCGGCCAGTGCGCTGCGCGATCATCTGAAACTGGCGGACGACCGCTGGTTGCAGCGCTTCCAAGGGGCTGCCCGGCAGCCCCGCGAAGCGCTGCCGCCTTATCTCGTCAGTGCGCTCACGTCGTGATGTCGCGCAGGGCGCGGCGCAGTTCGCCTTCGAACGCGTCCCGCATCGCCGCCGAGGTGTACGCAGCCAGCTGGACGCGGGTGGCGCCGTGGTGCAGCCATAAGGTGTCCGGCGCCTCGGCCGGCTTGATAAGCCTGATCCGGCCCGCATCGAACATATAGCAGGTATGCACCAGGCCGCGGTCGATCTCCACGCGCACGCGCCGGTCCTGGGTGACCGCCACGATCTCGCCGTCGATGGCATGGCGGGCGTAGGCCAGGGCCGCGACGGCGATGACCACGAGCTCGGCGCCGCAGAACAGGGGGACCAGCCAGATGCCGCGTACCCAGCACGCCAGGGCCACCAGGGCAGCGAGGCTCATCAGCAGCGCGATGGCGGCGAGGTACTGAGGGGGCCGCAGGGAGCAATTGCGCTTGAGCCGCCACGCGCGCGGGCCGGCCGGGTCGCCTCCGCGCGTCCACCACACCGCGCCGGGAGGCGGAGCGGCGGACAGCAGCTCGTCGATATCCTGGGTGAAGCGCCTCATCATCGTGCTCGCAGGGGTTGCTACCTGACCTCGGGTGGCGTTTCAAAGGTGTGGAAGGGAGCGGGCGACGGCACCGACCATTCCAGCCCTTCGGCCCCTTCCCACGGGCTGGCGCCGGCCGGTCGACCCTTGCCCGCATAGCAGCGCAACACTGCGATCATAAACAGAATCTGCGACAGCCCGAACCACCATGCGCCTATGGTGGCAACCTGGTGCCAGGTCGTGAACTGCGGGGCATAGTCGACATAGCGGCGCGGCATGCCCGCGAGGCCGAGGAAATGCATGGGAAAGAAGGTCACGTTGAAAGAGATCAACGTCGACCAGAAGTGCCACTTGCCCAGCGTCTCGCTGTACATGTAGCCGGTCCATTTGGGAATCCAGTAGTAGGCGCCTGCAAACAGCGCGAACAGCGAGCCGGCCACCAGCACATAGTGGAAATGCGCGACGACGTAATAAGTGTCATGGACCTGGATGTCGATAGGCGCCATGGACAGGATCAGGCCGGTAAAGCCGCCGATGGTAAACACGAAGATAAAGCCGATGGCGAACAGCATGGGCGTTTCGAAACTGAGCGAGCCGCGCCACATGGTGGCCGTCCAATTGAAGACCTTCACGCCGGTTGGAATGGAGATCAGCATGGTCGCGTACATGAAGTAGAGCTGGCCCGTGATCGGCATGCCGGTGGTGAACATGTGGTGCGCCCAGACGATGAACGATAGGACGGCGATGGCCGCGACCGCATACACCATCGAGGCATAGCCGAACAACTGCTTGCGCGCGAAGGTCGGCACCACCGCCGATATGATCCCGAAGGCGGGCAGGATCATGATGTAGACCTCGGGATGGCCGAAGAACCAGAAGAGATGCTGGTACAGCACGGGGTCGCCGCCCGCGGCGGCATTGAAGAAATCGGTGCCGAAATGGCGGTCGGTGAGCACCATGGTGATGGTGGCGGCCAGGATGGGCATGACGCCAAGCAGCAAGAACGCCGTGATCAGCCAGGTCCAGCAGAACAAGGGCATCTTCATCAGCGTCATGCCCGGCGCCCGCATGTTCAGGATCGTGACGATGATGTTGATCGCCCCCATGATGGACGATGCGCCCATCAAATGCAGTGCGAAGATCGCCAGGTCCATGCCAGGGCCCATTTGCAGGGACAGGGGCGCGTACAGCGTCCAGCCGGCCGCCGTCGCGCCGCCTCCCACGAAGAACGATCCCGTCAGCAGGATGGCGCCGACCGGCAGCAGCCAGAAGCTGAAATTGTTCATGCGGGCGAAGGCCATGTCGGCGGCGCCGACCTGCATCGGCACCATCCAGTTCGCGAAGCCGACGAAGGCCGGCATGATGGCGCCGAAAACCATCACCAGTCCGTGCATGGTGACGAACTGGTTGTACAACTCGGGCTGGAAAAACTGGATGCCGGGCTCGAACAGTTCGGTGCGCAGCAGCAAGGCCAGTGTGCCGCCCTCCAGCAGCATGACGAACGAGAAGATCAGGTACATCGTGCCGATGTCCTTGTGGTTGGTCGCCATCAGCCATCGGCGCCAGCCGTGGGGAACACCGTGCTCATGGCCATGTCCGTGCTGGTGGCCGTGTTCCTGTCCGGGCGCGTGTGCGAGCCCTCGTCCATCCGTATAGGTGCTCATCGGCATCTCCGGTCAAAGGCGCGCCGGCGCCGCAAGCGGCGCGCCCATTCCGCGTCCACGGCCGCGGCCGTTCGGTCCGGTTGTGTGCGGCGTGCATTGCCTTGTCGCACTCCGCCTGTCGCGCCGCAGTCATATGATCCGCGCATTCGCTACAACGCGAAGTAAGACATACTCAGCGTCTGGGCAGGGCAGCCGGGCACGGCCGGCACAGCCGTCGCCTGCGCGGCGACGGCATTGTGCGCCTTCCCGAGGCGATGGGAACACCGGTTGCGCGAGCCGGCTCCGCTTCAGGAGCCCTCTATGACCCCTTCCCGACGTACCTTCCTCAAAAGCGCCGGCCTGGCCGCGGCCACTGTCTCGACCGCGCCGGCGGTCCTGGCCGCGACCCCGCCGCAAGACGCGCCTGCTCCCTATATATTCCTGACGCCGGAAGAGGCGGCCTTCGTGGAGGCGGCGACCGCGCGCCTGATTCCGGCCGACGAGGCGGGGCCCGGCGCGCGCGAGGCGGGCGTGCCGAACTATATCGACAAGCAGTTGGGCGGCGCATGGGGCGCGGGGGAACGCCTCTATCGCAGCGGCCCGTGGCGCCAGGGCGAACCCACCCAAGGCTATCAGTTGCCGTTCACGCCGGCCGAGCTGTTCCGCAACGCCTGCCGGGCGCTGCGCGACGAAGCGGCCAAGGGCGCCGTGCCTTTCGAGAAGCGGGACGCGGCAGCGCAGGATGCATATCTGCGCGACCTGCAGGAAAGCAAGCGCGACCTCAACGGCGTGCCCGCCAACGTGTTCTTCGAATCCTTGTGGGCCCTCACGGTGGAAGGTTTCTTCAGCGATCCTGTCTACGGCGGCAACAAGGACATGATTGCCTGGAAGATGCTGGGCTTTCCCGGTGCCTATGCGACCTACTACCACCTGGTGGACCAGCATGGCATTGCGTTCAACCGCGCACCGATGAGCCTGGCGGAGGACAGCCGCGGCGTGATCCACATCCACCCCGACGTGCCGGCCTCCCAGGGCAACGCCCAGTCGGGCATGCCGGGAATGCCGGGAATGCCGGGCCACGCTTCCCCCGCGCCGGCCGGCGCACAAGGGGGACGCTGACATGGCGACCAAACTGCCCGAAACGGATGCCGTGCTGATTGGCGTCGGCCTGGTGGGAACCATCCTGGGACGCGAGCTGATGCGAGCGGGCCTGCATGTCGTGGGGCTGGAGCGCGGCGAGCCCCGCTACACCGTGCCCGATTTCCAGGGCCCTTACGTGCACGACGAACTGCGATACTCCGTGCGCAAGGCGCTGATGCAGGACAACACCAAGGAGGCCATCACCTTCCGCAATAACACGCGCCAGGAATCGCTGCCGATCCGACGGTGGGAAAGCTTCCTGCCGGGTACCGGCCTGGGCGGCGCGGCGGTGCACTGGAACGGCCAGACCTATCGTTTTCAGGACACCGACCTGCGTATGCGCACGCGCACCATCGAGCGCTATGGCAAGGACTTCATGGCGCCCGACCTGTTCGTACAGGACTGGGGCGTCGATGCGGCGACGCTGGAGCCGTATTTCGATCGCTTCGAATACCTGCTGGGCGTAAGCGGCAAGGCGGGCAACCTCAAGAGCGGCAAGGTGGCGGGCGGCAATCCCTTCGAGGACCCGCGCACGCGCGACTACCCCACGCCGCCCATGAAGGAGCCGTATGGCTCGGCCATATTTCGCAAGGCCGCCGCCGAGCTAGGATACCACCCGTATCCGCAGCCATCGGCCAATCTCAGCCAGCCGTACACCAACCCCGAAGGCATGACGCTCAACACCTGCATGTTCTGCGGCTTCTGCGAACGCTATGGCTGCGAGCATTACGCCAAATCCTCGCCCCAGACCGTGCTGCTGCCCGTACTGCTCAAGGACAAGAACTTCGAGCTGCGCACGCAATGCCAGGTCTTGCGCATCAATATGGACGCCGCCGGCAAGCGGGCGACCGGCGTGACCTATGTGGATGCGGCCGGACGCGAGTTCGAGCAGCCCGCCAACCTGGTGATCCTGGGCGGTTTCGCGCTGAACAACGTGCGCATGATGCTGCTGTCCAAAATCGGCCAGCCTTACGATCCGGCCACCGGCCAGGGCGTCGTCGGCCGCGGCTACGCCTACCAGACGATGAGCTCGGTCCAGGTGTTCTACGACCAGAGCGTAAACATCAATCCATTCATGCGGTCGGGCGCCTGCGGCACGGTCGTTTCGGATTTCGTCTCGGACAACTTCGACCATGGGCCGCACGGTTTTGTCGGCGGCGCGTATTTCGGCGAGGTCATGACGAACGGCCGCCCCATCGAGTTCCACCCCACTCCCGTCGGCACGCCGTCGTGGGGCTCGGCGTGGAAGAAAGCCGTCATCAAGCACTACAACCACACCTCCGTCTTGAACGTGCATGGCAGTTCGGTCTCGTGTCGCGCCAATTACCTGGATCTGGATCCCACCTACCGCGACGCCTGGGGCCTGCCCCTGTTGCGGATCACCTTCGACTTCCACGAAAACGATCTGAAGATGTCGCGCTTCCTGACCGACCGGGCGCTGGAAGTCGGCAAGGCGATGGGGGGCAAGGAGGTGCATGGCGCGGCCCGCAAGGGACCGTACACCGTGACCCAGTACCAGACCACGCACAACACCGGCGGCACGGTGATGGGCGACGATCCGTCCACCAGCGTGGTGAACCGCTATCTGCAAAGCTGGGATGTGCCGAACCTGTTCGTGATCGGCGCCTCGAATTTTCCGCAGAACGCCTCGTATAACCCGACCGGGACCGTGGGCGCCCTGGCGTATTGGGCGGCGGACGCGATCGTGTCGCGCTACCTGAAATCGCCAGGTCCGCTGGCCGCATGAGAGGACACCATGACAACCTGCAAAACCCTATCCGGGTCGGTGGCGGTGATCCTGGCGAGCCTCCTTGCGCCGCCCGCCCTTGCGCAGACCGGCGCGGCGGGTAGCGCCGGCGCTGTGCCGGACCTCGCCGCCGGCGAGCGGATCGCGACCACGGGCAACCCCGCCAAGGGTGTCATCGCCTGCGTGACCTGTCACGGCGCACGGGGCGAAGGCAATGCGGCGAGCGGCTTTCCGCGCCTGGCGGCCCAATCGGCCTGGTACATGTCCGAGCAATTGGACAGCTATGCCGACGGCCGGCGCAAGAACCCCATCATGGAACCGATCGCGAAAGGACTCAGCGACAGCGAACACCAGGCGGTGTCGGCCTATTACGCCGGTCTGAAATCGCCGGCGTCTTCAGCATCCCCGGTTTCTCCGGCGGCTCCGGCCTCCGGCGGTGCTGCGCCGCCGGGGGCGGCAGGCGCGAAGCCCGCGCCGCAGGCCGCCAACCGGGGCCAAACCCTTTATGTGTCCGGCGACGAAAGCCTCCGTGTGCAGGGCTGTGTGAACTGCCATGGACCCGGTGGCGCGGGCGAACCGCCGGCCTATCCGTATCTGGCCGGCCAGCATGCTTCCTACCTGGCCGCGGCCCTGCGCGAATTCAAAAGCGGCGCGCGCACCAACGACGCCAGCGGGCAGATGCCCTATATCGCGCGCCAGCTCAGCGACAGCGATATTGATGCGGTATCGGCGTATCTGGCGCAATTGCCCTTGCCCCAGCGCGATGACGCCGCGGCCGCCGCCATCCGGCAGCGTGCGCGCGAAGGCGCGGACACGCCATCGGCCCGGCAGAGCGGGCCATCGGCCCCCACCGGCACCGGCACCGAGCAGGGCGCGCCCCTGACGGGCGGCAGCCAGGGGCCGGGCGGCGGAGGCGGCGACTCGGGCACGGGGCCTTCAGGCAGCAGTACCGGACGCTAACGTGAAAAGACGCTGGTCGAGCCGGGCTGATGTGAACAGACCCTGGTCGCGCCGCACTGGCGCACCCCAGGCCATTGCAGGGATAACGGTCTGCCCCAGGCGCCGTTCCTCCACGGACGACGACTGCCAGCCCGCCCCATTCATCGGGAGAACCACCATGCCGAACGCGACCGATCAACCCATGAGCCCCGGCGACCAGGCGCCGCCCGGCACGCCCGGCACCGGCGAGGTGCCGTGCCCGGATTGCGGCGGAACCGGCAGCAAGGGAGGCGGCATCTGCACGCTGTGCGCCGGCACAGGAAAGATTGTCAAGGCGGTGGGCGGCGCATGATGTCCGCGGAAGCGCGCCGCGCGGCCTATGGACGCGCGCTGGCCCGGCGCTGCGACGAACTCGGGGGCGACGCGGGGCGCCACGGTGCTGAACGGGGGAAGGGCCTGGCGCGCCTGGCCTGGTACTCCGGTGGCGTGGCCAGCGTGGTGTCCATGGCGGTGCTGGCGTACTTCGGGCACCGCGAGATCCGCAGCGCGCTGGCCACGGCCAATGCCCCCAGCCACTGGATATGGCGCGACGAGGCCCTGCGTGCCCGCGGCTTCACGCTGCGCCACACGGTAGCGGGCTACGTCATCCACCACGCGTCCTCGATTCTCTGGGCGTCGGTCTTCGAGCGGCTATTGCGGGATCCGCCCCACCACCCGGCGCGGGCGGGCGGCATTGCCCTGGCGGTGGCAGCCTTGGCGGCAACGGTGGATCTGAAGCTGACGCCACAGCGGTTCACGCCGGGTTTCGAACACCACCTCAGCGCCGGCGCGCTCGCCGTGATGTATGGCGCGTTCGGCGCGGCGCTGTTCGGCGTACACGCCTTGCGTGGCCGAGTCAGCGGCTGGGCGCGCCAGCCAGCACCCACTCCACAAGGACCTGTACATCGGCATCGCTGAGGCCGGGGTTCGGCGGCATGGGCACCGGCCCCCAAACGCCGGCGCCACCGGCCTTGATTTTCTGCGCCAGATGCGCACGGGCGCCCGCATCGTCCTTGTACTTGCTGGCGACGTCCTGGTACGAAGGCCCGACCAATTTCTTGTCGGCGGCATGGCAGCCCAGGCAGGCGTGCTGGGTAGCCAGTTGCGTGGCGCGGGCGACGTCCGGCGCGGCATGCGCGGCGGACAACGTATAGCCGAGCAGCAGCAGGGCGGTGAGGGTGGCGGAATGTGCGGCGATCCTGGGCATATCGGCTTCCTGATCAGGTGGACCGACGCAACGGCGTCGGGACAGGCCGTCGGCCAGCAGCCCGCATGCCTGCTGGTTCCCGCGGTGCGGCCATATCAGGTCACGGCCAACACCGGTTCCCCATCCTGTCTGACGGCGCATACGCCCAGCAATACATAGTGCGCGTGGCGTTCGGCTTCTTCCCGCGTCAGGAACAGCTGTGTGGCGGCGGCTCGCCACGCCAGTTCCTCTGGCTCCTCGTGCCTGCCCTGGCGCGACGTCGCGATGGCGACCGTATAACGGTGTTCGCCTTCGCACGTGACCCTGCAGAAGACGCGGTGGCCGTCGACCAGGATTTCCCCTTGCTGTGCCATGTCGCCCCTCCCCGGACCAGAGTGAGCGATGACGTTACGCCATTTTGCGCAAAACTGTGCTACTAACGGTGATCGGCGCGTTGTGCTCTCTGCGGTAAGACTGGGATGCCATCCTTTGGGTGCCATCCGTTGCGCGGCATTGCGCGGCACGGCCGGAAATTTGCTGATGCTTGCGCGGACGATGTGCAGACGCGGACGGAGGCACGATGAGCCAGGCGAAAGGCGAGCGCCGCAGGGAAGAGGAAGGAAATGACCGGGTCGCGCGTGCGCTGCTGAAGAGCGCCACCGATTTCGCGATTTTCACGATGGACCTGGACTTGCGGATCACCACGTGGAACGTGGGCGCGCAGAATGTGTTCGGGTGGACGCGCGAGGAGGCCCTCCGCCTGTCGGGGGACGTCATCTTCCTGCCGGAGGAGCGGGCGCAGGGCGTACACCGGCAGGAAGCCGAGACGGCACGCCAGCAGGGACGCGCCGAAGACGAACGCTGGCATGTGCGCAAGGATGGCTCGAAGCTATGGGCTTCCGGCCTGACGATGCGTATGGAAGACGAGCGCAGCGGTGAGCACACCGGCTACATCAAGGTCGTGCGCGATCGCACCGGGCAGCATCTCGCCGAAACGCAGGCCAGGGCCGTGGACGTGCGGTTCCGCGCCCTGGTGGAAAGCTCGCCGCAGATGACCTTCTTCGCCGACCCGGAGGGCCGCATCATCTACACCAGCCCCTACTGGGCCCGCTATACCGGCCGCGAGCAGGGCGACCGCCCGCCCGGCGACTGGACCGAGTTCATACACCCGGAAGACCGCGAGCCCATGCAGGCGGCGTGGCGACAGGCGCTGCAGACCGGTGTCGGTTGCGAGATGGAGATCCGCTTCCTGTGCGCCGCCAGCAATACCTGGCGCTGGTTCATGGCGCGCGCCGCGCCGATCGGCGGCCAGGCGCGCGAGAGCGGCTGGCTTCTCATCGCCTTCGACATCGACCTGGTAGTGGCCGCCCGTAATGCACTGCGGCATAGCCAGAAACTGCTGCTCAACGAGGTGGCGCGGGGCAAGGCCGAGCGCGACCGGACATGGCAGCTCGCCAACGACCTGATGGTGGTGACGGACTTCGACGGCTATATGCTGGATGCCAACCCCGCGTGGACGACCCGCCTGGGATGGCGGCATGAGCAACTGCTCGGCAGCAACGTGCTGGCCTTCGTCCACCCCGACTACACCGCCCTGGCGCAGACCCAGTTGCATCGCCTGCACCGTGGCCATGCCACGTCGCGTTTCGTCTGCGAGTGCAGGCATCGCGACGGCAGCTATCGGACGCTGTCGTGGACCGCGGTGCCGGGCGATGGCCTGGTCCACGCGGTGGCGCAGGACGTAACGGCCGAAAACGAGGCGACGGCGGAACTGGAAGTGGCCCAGGAAGCGCTGCGGCAATCGCAGAAGATGGAGGCGGTGGGCCAACTGACGGGCGGCATCGCCCACGACTTCAATAACCTGCTCACCGGCATCATCGGCGCGCTGCAGCTCATGCAGAAACGCGCGGAGCGCGGCATGCTGGTCGACGTCCCGCGCTATACCGAGATGGCCATGGAGTCCGCCAAGCGGGCCGCGGCGCTCACGCACCGCCTGCTCGCATTCTCGCGCCGTCAGCCGCTGGCGCCCAAGCCGACCCAGCCGAACGTACTGATCCGCTCGCTCACGGACCTGTTCGAGCGGACATTGGGCGAGAAAATCGCGCTGAAGATCCGTCTCCACGAAAGTCTGTGGCCTGTGCTGTGCGATGCGCATCAGTTGGAGAACGCCATCCTCAATCTGGTGTTGAACGCGCGCGATGCGATGCCCGATGGCGGCACCCTGACGATCGCCACCAGCAATACCGGGCTGGACGAGCGCGGCGCCACGCGCGCCGCCATCGTCAATGCCGGCGACTACGTGTGCATTTGCGTCTCCGATACCGGGCAGGGCATGCCGCACGACGTCGCGGCCAAGGCATTCGAACCCTTCTTCACGACCAAGCCGCAGGGCGAGGGCACAGGCCTGGGCCTGTCCATGGTCTACGGCTTCGTGCGGCAGTCCGGCGGCTATACGCGACTGGAAAGCCAACCCGGCGCCGGCACGGCGGTGCGCTTGTATCTGCCACGGCTCACGACGCCCATTCCGGAAGACGAGGAGCCGCCGCCGGCCGAACCCGTTGCCGCGGTGCGGCGGCGCCATCCGCTCGTGCTGGTCGTCGAGGACGACGCCCGCGTGCGAGAGCTGCTGTTGGAAGTCCTGCGGGAACAGGGCTGCCGCGTAATGGAGGCCGCTGACGGCCTGACCGGATTGCAACTGCTGAAGGACACGCCCGACATCGAGCTGGTGATCAGCGATATCGGGCTGCCCGGCATGGACGGGCGCCAGATGGTCGAGCGTGCGCGGCGCCGCCAGCCCAAGCTGAAAGTCGTCCTGATGACCGGCTATGCGCAGAGCCTGGCCTTGACGGAAGGCCTGCGCGACCCCGACATGGAACTGGTCACCAAGCCCTTCGGCATCGATGACATCACGCGTCGCCTCATGGCGGTGCTGGCGGAGTAGGCAGGGGGGAAGGCGCCGACCATCGCGGCTGCCCCTGGCCGCTGCGATCCGCACCGCAGCGCCGCCCGCGCCGGTTTCTATAAATGGTTCCTTTATCTGGACGCCATAAATATTCTCTTTTTCTTTCGAATATGGCATTCCACAATACCGGCACGCCTGGGGCGGCGGTGCGCGCCTGCGGGGAATGGGGATGCCGAACACCATGGACACGTTGCAAGTGAAGGTATGGCGCAGTGCGGGAGACGGTGGGTTCGTCACTTATCCGGTGCCGCGGCATACCAGCCAGACCGTACTGGATGTGGTGACCTACATCCAGCGTGAACTCGAGCCCGATCTCGGCTACCGCTATGCCTGCCGGGTGGGCATGTGCGGATCCTGCGCGATGACGGTCAACGGGAAGGCGCGGTGGACCTGTCGCACCCACGTGTCCAAGGTGGCGGCCGATGGCCGCCTGGAAGTCGCCCCGCTGTCGAACCTGCCGGTCATCAAGGACCTGGTGACCGACATGAGCGCCTTCTTCGACAAATGGAGCCAGGCCAAGGGCACTTTCGAGGGCGCGCAGACACGGCATGATGATTTCGCCCGCGTACCGCCCGCCTCGCCGCAACGGCAGGCCGTGGACGCCGGCATCGAATGCATCGGATGCGGCGTCTGTTATGCCTCCTGCGACGTCGTCACCTGGCGCCCGGATTATCTGGGGCCGGCAGCGCTGAACCGCGCCTGGACCCTGATGAACGACGAGCGGGACGTGCAGGGCTCCGAACGCTTGCGCGCGGTGGCCGGCGATGCGGGGTGCCATTCCTGTCATACGCTGGGCAGTTGCACCGAACGCTGCCCCAAGGCGCTGGCGCCCACCGCCGGTATAGCCGGGCTGAAGCGCATGGCGGCCAAGGCCGCCATGAAAGGAGAGCTGTGATGGCCGCGTTGAGCGTCCGGACGCAGGCGCGCCTGTGGTACCTGCAGCGTGTGAGTGCCATGGTCATGGCGGTGTTCGTCGCGGTGCACATCGGCATCATCGTCTACGCAGTACGTGGCGGATTGAGCGGCGGCGAGATCCTGGCGCGCACGCAGGGTAGCGTGGGCTTCGCGGCCTTCTACGGTTTGTTCGTGCTGGCGTGCGCGGTGCATGTGCCTATCGGATTGCTGCGCATCGCCGAAGAATGGCTGCGCTGGCGCGGGCCCTCGGCGGCGGTCGCGGCGCTGGCATTCGGCCTGTTGCTGGCCGGCATGGGCCTGCGCGCCGTGTACGGGGTGGTCGCATGATGCGCCGCAACGACGTGCGCGCGCGCAATCATCCCGCGTACTGGGCCTTCCTCGTGCACCGGTTGTCCGGCCTGGCGCTGGCGCTGTTCCTGCCCCTGCACTTCTGGGCGCTGGGCCAGGCCATCGCCGGAGAGGCGGCGTTGGACGGATTCCTGCGCTTCGCCGATCGTCCCTTGTTCAAGTTCGCGGAATGGGGACTGGTCGTGCTGCTGTCCCTGCACTTGATGGGCGGGTTGCGGATTCTGGTGATCGAATTCGCGCCCTGGCACCACCTGCGCAAGGATTGGCTGGCGGTAGGCCTGGGCGCGAGCGCATGTACCGGCCTGGCTTTCCTGCTGGCGCTGGTGCATTGACGTCAGGGTGTGGAGGTGCGAATCTGTCGCGCCGCACCCGCTTGCGGTACGAGCCACGCCATAGATGCGTGGCCACAATCCAAATGGAGACAAGCACATGCACGCCTATCTGTACACGCTATCCAGACATCCCAGGCATTGGCTGCACACCTGTATCCTGGCTTTCGCCATGACCGCGACAACCCTGTCGGGCGTGGTCTATGCCGACGAGCCGTGGCCCAGCAAGCCGGTGCGCATCGTGGTGCCCTTCACCGCCGGCGGCACCACGGACGTGGTGGCCCGTGTGCTGGGCGCACGCCTGGGCGAAATGTGGCATCAATCGGTCATCATCGACAACCGCCCTGGCGCCGGCGGCGCCATCGGCGCCACGATGACGGCCAAGTCGCCGCCGGACGGCTATACCTTGCTGATGGCTTCGGGCAGCATGTTCACCGTCAATCCTTACCTGTACCGCAATCTGCCCTACACGCTGAAGGACTTCGACTACATCACGAATGTCGCCAGCGGACCGATGCTGGTGCTGGTGAACGATGCGGTGCCGGCGCGCAGCCTCAAGGAACTCATCGCCCTGGCGAAGTCCCAGCCGAAGAAGCTGAATTTCGGCTCGGCGGGCAACGGCAGCCAGGTCCACATGGCCGCCGAAGCACTGGCCGAAGCCGCCGGCATCGACATCACGCATGTGCCGTACAAGGGCGAAGCACTGGCCTATAACGATCTGCTCGCAGGACAGGTGCAGATGGTGGTTGGCAATATCGCCGCGGCCTCCACCTTCGCGAAAAGCGGCCGTGCGCGGGCGCTGGCCGTCACCGGCCCGGCACGCTCGCCGATGATGCCCGACGTGCCGACGGCCAAGGAGGCCGGCCTGCCCGGCTATGAAACCGTGGGTTGGTTCGCCCTGGTCACGGCGGCCGGGACACCGCAGGACATCATCGACAAGGTGCAGCGCGATACCGCCAAGGTGCTGGCCGAGCCGGCGATCCGCGACAAGCTCGCCAGCCAGGGCATGACCGCCGTGGGCAACACGCCGGCGGAGCTGCGCAAAGGCATCGAGACCGAGTCGGCGAAATGGAAGACGGTGGTCAGCCATCGCAATCTTTCCATCGATTGAGCCGGCCAGGCCATGGCGGTGCGGCCCGGCCCCTGTCCGGGCCAGGCCATGGCCGCACGCACCGTACCGTAACCGGAGAAATACGCATGAAGCCAGACCTCGCGGCGGTCGAAGAAGCCGCCAAAGCACTCTACATCCGCGCGCTCAAGATGCTGCCGCCCGATATCAAGCAGGGCATCGACACCCTGGCCTCGCGCGAGCGCTCCGAAGTCGCCCGCGGCGTGCTTGAGACCATGCGTACCAATATCCGTGTGGCGGAGGACAACGACAACCTGCTGTGCCAGGACACGGGGATACCGATCTACAACGTCTCCATCGGGCGCGACGTGGATGTGGACGGCCATGCCCTGAAAGAGGCCATCCGCAAGGGCTGCGAACGGGCCACGCGGGAACACCCGCTGCGTTCATCGGTGGTGCATCCGCTGACGCGCCGCAATAACCATACGTCATGCGGCATCGAGGTGCCGGTGATCCACATCGACTTCGACGACACGCCCGAGCGGCTGTCCATCGAGATGATCCCCAAGGGCAGCGGCTCGGAGAATAATTCCTTCCTGAAGATGGCGGTGCCGGCCGAAGGCGTGGACGCCATCAAGACTTTCGTCGTGGACTGCGTCATCGCCGCCGGCGGCAAGACCTGTCCGCCGACCATCGTTGGGGTAGGGGTGGGCGGCACGTCCGACCTGTGCGTGGCGCTGGCCAAGCGCGCCGCCACCCGGCCCCTGGGCAGCCATTGCGAGGACCCGGAGGGCGCCGCCCTGGAAGCCGCCTTGTCCGAGGCCGTCAACCAACTGGGCGTCGGGCCGCAGGGCCTGGGCGGCGATGGCACCGCCTTTGCCGTGCATATCGAGCTGGCGGCCACGCACATCACCATGAACCCGGTCGCCGTGAACATGCAATGCCATTCGGCGCGCCGCTCGCGCGCGGTCTTCACGCCCCAGGGCACCGCCTACGGATTCTGACCATGGCCCATCATGAACTCAGCATGCCCATCACCGAGGCGCAGGTCCGCCAACTGCGCGTGAACGATACGGTGACCTTGCAACGCACGCTCTACGGCATCCGCGACGCGACGCAAATCCATATGTTCGATCGTGGGCGTACCACGCGCCTGGACTTGAACGGGCACGCGGTCATCCACACGGCGCCCAATGTACGCAAGGTCCCGGTCAGCGACGACTTTCCGGCAGGCTACCAGCCGGTCTGCATCGGGACGACCACCTCCGACCGCATGGAGCGCTTCACGCAACCGCTCATGGCGCAGTATGGCGTGCGGCTGATCATCGGCAAGGGCGGGCTGCGCCAGGCGTCCCAGGACGCCTTCCGGGAACTGGGCGGCGCCTACCTGGCCATCATCGGCGGCACGGCGGCGCTGGAGACCACCTGGATCGAGCGGATCGAGGATGTCGACCTGGACGACCTGAACCCGGAATCGCTGTGGCGCTTCCGCATACGCGATTTCGGTCCCTTGCTGGTCGCCATGGACAGCCATGGCGGCAGCCTCTACGACACGGTCAAGCAGGACACCGCGGATCGCCGCGCGGCCGTGCTGGCCAGCCTCGGAGTCGCCGCATCATGAGTCCGGCCGTACCGATCAAGCGGATGAAGACCGATATCCTGATCCTGGGCGCCGGCGGTGCCGGGTTGTTCGCGGCCCTGCATGCGCACCAGCGCGCCCCCGGGCTGTCCATCACGGTGGCGGTCAAGGGCCTGCTGGGCAAGTGCGGCTGCACGCGCATGGTACAGGGCGGCTATAACGTGGCGCTGGCGCCGGGCGACTCGGTAGAGCGGCACTTCATGGATACCATCGAAGGCAGCAAATGGCTGTCGAACCAGGACCTGGCATGGACCCTGGTCAGTACCGCCATCGAACGCATCCATGAACTGGAAAACGAACTGGGGTGTTTCTTCGACCGCAATCCGGACGGCACCGTGCACCAGAAAGCCTTCGCCGGGCAGACCTTCGACCGCACGGTGCACAAGGGCGACCTGACCGGCATCGAGATCATCAACCGCCTGTCCGAACAGGTATGGCGCCGCGGCATCGGGCGGCTGGAAGAGCATCGCGCGCTGGCGCTGATCAAGACGGCGGATGGACAGGCGCTGGCGGGCGTGCTGATGGTGGACGTGCGCAGTGGCGAATTCGTTTTCGTGCAGGCGCAAGCCGTCCTGCTGGCGACCGGCGGCGGACCGACCATGTACAAGTACCACACGCCGTCCGGCGACAAGAGCTGCGACGGCCTGGCCATGGCCCTGGCCGCGGGGCTGCCCTTGCGCGACATGGAGATGGTCCAGTTCCATCCCACGGGCCTGCTGGCCGGGACGGAGACGCGGATGACGGGGACCGTGCTGGAGGAGGGCCTGCGCGGCGCTGGCGGCTACCTGCTGAACGGCGACAAAGAACGCTTCATGCATCGCTATGACCCGCGCGGCGAACGCGCCACGCGGGATATCGTGTCGCGCGGCATCTATGCGGAAATGCGCGCCGGCCGCACCACCCCGAATGGCGGCGTCTACATCCAGATGGAACATCTTGGCGTGGACCAGGTCCGCAAGCAGTTCAAGGGCATGGTCGAACGCTGTGCCGACTGTGGCTTCGACCTGGCCGGCGGCCTGGTGGAGGTCGTCCCGACCGCGCATTACATGATGGGCGGCGTGGTCTTCGAGCCCGATTGCCGCACCGCATTGCGCGGGCTGTTCGCCGCCGGCGAGGATACGGGCGGCGTGCATGGCGCCAACCGCCTTGGCGGCAATGGCGTGGCCAACTCCACGGTGTTCGGCGGCATCGCGGGCGACAGCATGGCCGAATGGGTGGGCCGCGAGGGCGCCTGGCAGATTGCCGACGAGCACGCCATCGAGGTCGCCGTCCGCGACGCGCTGGCGCCTTTCCAGCGGCCTGCGCAAACGCTGAATCCCATCCGGGAAGCCTTGTACGACTGCATGTGGACCGATGTCGGCATCATGCGCGATGCGCAGGGGCTGTTGCGCGCGCGCGGCACGCTGGCGCAGTTGCAGGATCGCCTGTCCGGCGTCGGCGTGGCCGGTGGCGAGCGCGCCTTCAATCCGACCTGGCATGACTGGCTGAACCTGCGCAGCCTGATTACCGTCAGCCAGGTCATCACCGAAGCGGCGCTCGCGCGCGAGGATTCGCGGGGTGCGCATTTCCGCGAGGACTTCCCGCAGGCCGGCGAACTGGCCGGCTCGGCGTATACGGTCGTGCGCCGGCAGGACGACGCCACGCACATTACGCGCGAGCCGGTCCATTTCACCCGCGTCGCGCCGGGCGAAACGCTGCTCAGGAATGCCGCCTGAACTGCGCGGGGCGGCCGGCGTGGTTCGTCACGCGACTGCTTGGGCCGCGGCTTCGCCCGGCATCCGGGGCCTTCGGCGGTCGCGGCGGGCCTGCGCTCAACCGGCGAGGGCCCGTACCAGCAGGCTCGCACTGCCGATGATCAGCACGGTCCATAACAGCCGCCCGATGTAGGCCGGCTTGACGCGGTGACGCAACCACGTCCCGCATCGCAATCCCACCAGGCTGCAAGGCAATAGCCACGCGGCAAGCGCCAGGACGGCGGGGTCGAGCAGCAAGCCGGTGGCGGTGAACATGACCAGCCGGGTCAGGCCGGTGAGCATGATCAGCGTGCCGATCGTCGCCCGCAGTTCGTTGCGATCGCGCAGCCGACCGGCCAGATAGATGGTGTACAGCGGCCCTCCGGTTCCGAACATCGCTGTAAAGCCGCCGCCGCTGATGCCCAGCGGGATGGCCCAGCCGGGGGCGAGCGGCCGGAAGATATCGCTGGCGCGCAGCCGCCACAGCGAATACAGCAGGACACCCGCGCCCAGCACGATCAACAGCGGCCGTTCCGGCACCGACATCAGCAGTCCCAGGCCGATCAGCATGCCGAGCAGCATCCAGGGCGCCACGCGGCGCAGTTCAGCCATATGCACCGCGCTGCGGCTGCTGGCGCCCACCAGCATGCCGCCGATCATGTCGCAGATCAGCATGATGGGCACCGCGTGGTGCAGCGGCATCAGCTGGGTCAGCATGGGCATGGCCACGATCGCCGATCCGAAGCCCGTCATGCCGAAGATCGTATAGGCCATGGCGATCGCCGCCCCGGCCCCCAGCAGGGCCAGCGGCCCGATACCCGTGGCCGCGGGCCCCAGATGCACCACCAGGAAATTCCACATCGCCAGGGCGTCCTCGTGCTGCGGTTCAGGCCGTGGCTGGCGTGGCGGACGGACGGCTTATGTTGGGCGCGGCCAGTCCCTCGATCATGATGTTCAGGCACGCGGGCAGGCCCGAACGACGCGCTTCATCCACCGCGGCCGCCACCTGTCGCGGATCCGTGACCTGCCGGCCGAAGCCGCCGAAGGCCGCGGTCACGGCGTCATAGCGGGCGGGCAGCAGTTCGCAGCCGATGAGGCGGTCCGGCCCGTAGTCGCGCAGCTGGATCTGGTATTCCGCGTTCCAGCGCGCGTCATTGCCGACCACGGCGATGAAGGGCAGCTTGTAGCGCACGGCCGTGTCGATCTCAGCCGTGTGGAAGCCGAAGGTGCCGTCGCCCATCACCGTAACCACCGGCGCATGCGGCCGCGCCATGCGCGCGGCCAGCGCAAAAGGCAGCGCGGCGCCGATGGAGCCGGCGACGCCGTTGATGACGCGGGTCGGCGCGCTGAGGCAGGCCTGGGCCCACTGGCCGATTTCTCCGCCGTCGCAAATCAGCACGGAATCCGGGTCGCTGTCCAGCAGGCGCTGCAGCGGCGCAAGCGCCTGCACGGGATGCATGCGGTCCGGCATCGACGAGCTTGCCGTCTGCCAGTCGGCCGGCCGGTAGGCCACGGCATCGTGCACGTCGCGCGTCCAGGCGTCGTGCCGTCCGCCTGTCGGGGCCGCGGCCTGGATCAGCGCCTGCAGCGCCGAACGGGTATCGGCCAGCGCGCATTCCAGCAGTCGCGGGCCGACAGCGCGGCGGGTGCGTTCGAATTCCGCGGCTTCGGCATCCACCTGCAGGAATACGCAATCCGCCGCCAGAGCCGGTGCCTTGCCGAACTTCAGCGTGAAGTCCAGGCGCTTGCCCAGCAGCAGGATGCAGTCGGCCTGCGCCAGCACCTGGGCATAGGCGCCGAGAGCGGGATCGCCGATGCCGCGCGGGCTTTCCATGCCGATGACAGCGATACCGCAGGCGGCTTCCAGTTCGCGCGCACGGTCCCGCGCCGCACCCATCATCGCCGCCGGACCGGTCAGGATAAGCGGCCGTTGCGCCGCTTGCAGCCGGCGCAGCAGCGACGCCGCCACCTCGGGCGCAAGGGCCTGCGCGATCGCATCGAAGGACTGCGGCGCATCGGCCGGCGCGGCGCAGGCGGACTCCAGGGCGTCCGTGGGCAGGCCCAGGCTCACCGGCCCGGGGCGGCCCGAACGGGCGATACGGATCGCCGTGCCCACCTCCAGCGCCATGCGATCCGCGCTGGCCACCGTGCCCGACCATTTCGTCAGCGGCGCCGCCACCTCGGCCTGTCGCATCTCCTGGAAGGCGCCCATGCCGAGCTGGCCGTTCGGGGCATGCCCGGACAGCAGCAATACCGGCGCCTCGGCCATCTGCGCCGTGTAGAGCGCGGACACGGCATTGGCATGTCCGGGGCCGCCGGTGACCATGGCGACGCCGATCTCGCCGGTCAGGCGCGCCCAGGCGTCGGCCATGTGCACCGCGGCCCCTTCGTGCCTGACGTGGACCAACTGGATATCGGCGTCCAGGCAGGCGTTGAACACCGGCATGATGTGGTTGCCCGACAGCGTGAAGATGCGTTTGACGCCGGCACTGGCGAGAGTCTGTACCAGCGCGTCGGCGCCGTTGCGGGATCGGGTCATGATGCGGTTTTCCTCCTGTGATCGGTGGCGGGCGTCGCGGCGCAGTCACCGGCTTATTTGATCTGTATGCCGAGCTTGGTGCCGAGGTCGCTGAACATGCGGTACTGCTCCGACACGAATTGCGTCGTGTCGCCGGGCGACAGGATATTCGGTATCGAACCGATATTCTGCACCCCGGCCACCCAGTCCTTGTCTTCGGCGAGCCGGCCCAGCAGATTGGCCCAGCGTTCCACCAGCGGGCGCGGCATCCCCGGCGGGCCGTACAGCGCGCTCCAGCCGTTGACCCGTTCCAGTTGCGGGAAACCGGCCTGGCGGGCCGTGGGCACGTCCGGCAGCTCCGTCAGCGGCCTGGCGGTCGTCGTCACCAGCGCACGCAGCCGCCCCGCCTTCACATTGCCGATCAAGGCCGTGACGTTGTTGCAACTGAATTGCACTTCCTTGGACAGGACGGCCGCGGTCGCCTCGCCACCGCCCTTGTAGACGATTTCGGCGGCGGCATGTCGCGGCAGGCCCGCTGCATCCAGCAGCACCTGCGTAGCGAGGTTCAGCGCGGTCGCCGGGCCGGAAGTGCTGTAGTTCAGTTTGCCCGGTTGGGCCTTGATGGCGTCCAGCAGATCGCGCAGCGTGCGGTAGGGGGCGTCGCCATTGACGACGCAGACCATGGGGTTCAGGTCGAGCAGGCCCAGCGGCGTGAAGTCGTTCCACTTGTACTTCAGGCTGGGCTGCAGGGCAGGCAGGATAGCCTGGGGCCCGACGCGCGCCAACAGCAGGGTGTAGCCATCCGGCGCCGCTTCGCGCACGTACTGCGAGCCGATGGCGCCGTTCGCGCCTCCCTTGTTCAGGACCACCAGGGGCTGCGGCAGTATGCCGTGCGCTGCCTTGGCCAGATTGCGTGCCGCCAGATCGGCATCGCCGCCCGCGCTGAAGGGCACCACCACGGTAATGGGACGGTCCGGGTAGGCGGCGTCCGAGCCTTGGGCATGCAAGGGCGCACTACAGGAGATGCTCGCTGCAAAGGCCAGCAAGACCCGAGCGATAGGGCGGCGGGCGGCTGCCCGAGGTCGCGAAACGCGTACAGGGGTGGGTTCCATGCGGTCTCCTCCGATGGTGCGTGTCGTCGCCACAGGGCGCGACGCGTCGGCTGTTATGGCTGTTGTTGTGCGGGCCGCGCCCGCCGTGCGCTGCGGCAAGGAGGCCCGCCCCATTGTTCAGTTTCGGTCTATAAAGTAAAAGCTAGTAATTCTTCGGTCCAGCGAAAGGATTCGTTCATTGATCCAGGCTCCCCCATGTCGTCCATACGCACGCTGAAAACCTTCCTTGCGGTGGCCCGCCACGGCACGTTCGCCGCCGCCGGCAAGCACATCGGCCTGACGCCGGCAGCCGTCGGACTACAGATACGCGCCCTGGAAGAAAACCTGAACTGCCAGCTCTTCGATCGCAGCGCACGGGCCGCCGTGTTGAACCCGGCGGGCCGGGCGCTGGTGCCGGAGATCGCCGACATCGTGCGGCGCTACGACTCGCTCGGGGCGGAGGCCGGCGGCGATGGCATGGCCGGGACGGTCGTCATCGGCGCCCTGGTGTCGGCCCTGATGGGCGCCTTCGCCGACGCCTTGTGGACGGTGCGGCAACGTTATCCCAGGCTGGACGTAAGGCTGTTCGCCGGCCTTTCCAGCGATTTCGCGCTGCGCGTGGAACGCGGCGAACTGGACGCCGCCATCGTGACGCAGTCGCCGCGGCCCCTGTCGTCCAACCTGCTGTGGACCCCGCTCTATACGGAACCCATGATCCTCATCGTGCCCCGCAAGCCGCATTTCCGGCTGGCGGCAGGCATCGACGCGGTGCTGGCGGAATCGCCCTTCATGCGCTTCGACCGCAACACCTGGACGGGCAATCTGGTCCAGGAAGTGCTGGACCGGCTCCGCGTGCAGGTCCGGGACAGCATGGAGCTCAACTCCGTGGAGGCCATCGTGGAGCTGGTGCGGCATGGCTTTGGCGTGTCCATCGTGCCACGCCTGGCCAATGTGGCATGGGCCGAGGACCGGGCCTTGCGGGTCATTCCGCTGGGGGACGTCGATATCCAGCGCCGGGTGGGGCTGCTCGAACGCGCCGGCCATAGCCGCGCCACGTTCACCGACGCCATCAAGCTCTACTTCAGCCAGGTGTCGCAGGGTGGGGCGGCCGGTGGCCCGGGTCGGGACTCCGCGCGGCCGGGCGCCTCGGCGGCGGAAACCGGCAAACCGCCAAAGACGTCCGAGGAACCAAAGGAGCCAAAGGAACCAAAGGGGCAAAAGGAACTAAAGGGGCAAAAGGAACTAAAGGGGCAAAAGGAACCAAAGGGGCGAAAGGGACCAAGGGGGCTTGCGGGAGGCCGGCGACCACAGGGCTCCCGGGCGGCGCCGCCCCGTCCGCGGGATCCCGGCGGACGGCGTCGCGGGACGACGAAATGACCCAGCCCGCAACCGTGGTCCGGCCTACCGTGCCGACGACGGCGTGCCGGGTTTCTGCTATAGTCACGGTCTTCCTAGCCCTGCTGGCACGCCGTTCCCTGACGGAGGCCCATACAGCGGGGGACTTGAAGATCAAGATTTTTGTGCTAGAATCTTGCCTCTTTACCAAAGCGCCCGTAGCTCAGTTGGATAGAGTACTTGGCTACGAACCAAGGGGTCGTGGGTTCGAATCCTGCCGGGCGCGCCAGAATTTGTGAAGCAGTATCAGTGACTTAGAGCGGCCTGACGGTCTCCCCCGTCAGGCCGCTTTTCTTTCGCTGGGGGACTTCTGGGGGACTTGCTGCATCTGGATTGAGCGGACGAGGGCCAGTAGGTTGGCCGAATCGCCTGCTTCCCCAGGCTGCTTGATGAGTTCCAGCGCCTCATATAGCTCTCGAACCATGGCAATCGCGTAGTGATTCGTCATTCCCGCTTTGCTATGCCATAGGATCTCGTCCTGCGTGCGGGGCGCAACACCGGCATCCCGAAGGCGCATGCCGACGGTATGTCGCAGATCATGAACGTGCAGGTCGCCAAGGCCCGCCTTCGATCTTGCGTTCTGCCAAGCTGTGTTGTTCATCGATCCCACGGGTCTATGCTTGGCCTTGGTCTTTGAGCCGATCTTCGTCCGTTGCGCATAGGTGAATACACGGTCTGGGTGACGCCCGCGCTGGCTCTCAATGATCGACTGTGCCACGCTGTTGCACACCACGATGCGCTCCGCCTTCCGGCCTTTAACGTGTCTTCGCGGCACGACGAACACGGACACGATCAGGCCATCGGCCAATGGTACGCGCGCCTCCCAGTGCCAGCTCAGGTGCACCAGCGGGTCCTCTCGCAAGCCGGTGTTCAAGTTGAAGAGTGCCATCTTCTCCAGATGGGGTGGCATCAGAGGCAGTAGCGCCCGCTGTTCCGCCCACGATATGGGCCGTGGTGGACGCTTGTCGCTCTCATCCAGCATGGTCAGCTTCGGCGGATACTCCAACCAGGTCATGCCGTTCGGGTGGCGCCACACTGTCGCTGCGCGGTTGCAGATCGTCTGCACGATTGAAAGTGCGTCATTGATGGTTCCATTTTTGACGCCGTCCGCTATCCGCCGCTTCAGGAATGGCTGGAGGGTTTCATCCGATATTTCGTCGAGGGTTAAAGAGCCGCATTCTTCCACTACCGGTGTGAGCAGATAGCGGTCTGTCTCCCAAGAAGGCATTTCCTGTTTGAGAGTCAGGTGGTGTGCTGCAGCGAAGTCCAGCGTAGTTTTCGGGCGTTGTCCCAATGCGGTGCCGGCGCCGATCCTTGCTTTGGCGTCGATCAGGAATGCTTCCGCATCTTCATACCGCGCGAAACTGCGCTTGCGAATGCGCTGCTTTCGGTAGTAGGCATCAACCTCATACGTGCCATCGGCTGCGGGGTAGATGCCGGTCGTTTTGGAACGTCCCATGGTGTTCTTCCTTCAGGTTGCGCAGGACGCCCATTGCCCGCGGTAAGTTTATAACGATCCCAGGCGGCGTCCAGGTCGGCTCGTTCGTACACGATCGACGTCCCTGCGGGAATACCCTTGCCCGCCAACAGCGGCGCAATATGAGTGTCAAAAAAACGGCGCTTGATGCCAAGGTATTCCTGGGCTTCGCCGGTGCTGAAACAGCGCTTCTCCATTACGCGGCCTCCCAAGGAACTCCGGTGCCGCCGGCCGCCACACACTCCCCGTGGACCAGGCAAGATGATCCGGAGGTCGCTGGCGGCGTCCCCTCGGGCTGGCCGGGTCCACGCTGCATCTCTTCGAACGAGATGGGAGCGCCGCAGCGACACAGCTTTGGCCAGCATGGCCAGCAGTTCCAGACGTTGCCGTCACTGGACATCATCCCCTCCCAGCGCAGCGGCAGCGCGACGAAGATCACCTACGTATATGTTGTGCCGACTATCGATCCAACGGTTGTCCTTGATGTCTATCGTCCAGTCGGGCGCGGCAGCGGAGAACGGCCGCAGCGCCGCCTCCAGTTCCGCGATGCGGTCCAGCAGCGAAAGGACAGCCTTGGGGCTGGCGCGCTCGATGAACTCCTGCACGCCCGGGGCCATTGATACATCAGGCCACTTATCATGCGGATGCACTGTACCGCTCAGCGCGCCGCCGTCGCGGGTGTTCTGGCCGTTCTTGAACGTCAGGCGCCGATACGAGTTGGAGGTCCACCATTGCCAGTCCAGGCCGCCCGCCGCCTTCGCCGCTCTCCTGAGCAGTTCCTTGCTATCGTCCATCGCTGACCTCCCAAGGAATGAGCGGCGTGTCGTAGGCCAACATCAGCGGGTGTTTTGGGTCGCCGCTGGCTGTGAGGCCGAAATGCATGATCGGCTTGCGGGTGCCGCGGAGCAGCGAAAGTAACTCGTCAATCTCGTTGTGCATCGCCCGCGGCACCTTCTTTCGGTCGCCCCAGCAGGGCACCAGCACATCGGCCTCGGCGGCCATGGCCAGGATGTGGCGCTCGTTTTCTAGGCCAATGTCGCGCCAGCGCGTCGATCTGGCCAGCAGACGCACATCTGTCGCGCGCAGCGGCCATACATTGCCGACGATGAACCGGCTGGCGCCCCACCGCTTCGTGAAGCCGATCCACTTCCGCACCGTGGCATCGTCCATGCTGGCGTCCGCCGTGCTAGGGTTGATCCCGAAGAAGGCGTATACCGGGCCCACCATGCCGACAGTGCGCTCGAGGCGGTAGCGGTACGTGCCGCATGGCGAAAGGATTGCGCTCATCGTCGTTCCCGGCGCGTGGCGGCACGTCAGGCGCGCAACCTCGGCCGGATTTTCATTCCGCCATTGAGCCCAGGATGGGTCCGTCAGCTTGTGCTGCGTCCATTCCATGACGTCCGGCTTCGCGGTGAACGTTTGGCCGTCTCCGGCGGCGCAGTGCGCGCACAGACTGCCACCACCATGGGCATGGCAGAAATAGAGGCCGCAGCCGTCGTCGCCGCCATAGGGTTGCTGATGGCCGCACACGTGCGCGAGGCCGCGGTCGATCTGCTCACGGCAGCCGGGGTGATCGCATTCCGCGGGCACGCCGTAGCCGATATCGCGGCGCCAGTTCTCGTCGTATCCGATAGACCAGCCCATGGCTACAACCCCTTGCTGGCGCGGTGGGCCTGCGCCTCTTCGAGCATTGCCAGTTCGAAGCGCGGATGGTGCAGCCCGTCAGGCGTTATCACCTCTAGGCGGTGGGTCCGGAAGAGGCCGCCCAGGGTCCAGTCGCACGGCAATCCATCTGGCTGCCGCCGTGGCCCTGCTGCCCCGGTAAATCGACCGATGCAGGAGAAGCCGAGATACCGTTCCACCGCATCAAAATCCGGACCAGCGTCTGCGGCGATCAGCTCGCGCGCGGTTTGAAGGGTTGCGCACATGGGGCATTTGAAGACGATCACTTCGGCGCTTTTTGCCTGTGCCTTGCAGGCGGCGTGGAACTCGTCCAGAGTCATGGTGTTCATGCTGCGACCCTCTTTTCCTTTGCTTCCCGTGGCGTCCATGCCGACAGATCCGACACGTTGGCGCGGACGAGGGCCGCCGCAAGCGGCGGGCATACGCTGTTGCCGCACATCCGCACCTGTGCGTGCTTGGGAAGCCGGCGGCCGTTGATGGTGGGGGCGATGATGTAGTCGCCCGGAAAGCCCTGGGCGGCGTACAGCTCGTGCGGCTCCAGCATTCGCATGCCTATGTCGGCGATGACATATTCCTGGCCGGCGACCGTCACCAGGCCGATGCGGTCCTTGGTGGGGATGGTGTGCATCGGGTCCCGGCAGTCCTGATCCTGGCCGCCTTCGCTGTAGTACTTCACCAGGAACGCGCGCACGTCAGCGACATGGCCGCCGCCGGCGGTCAGCGTTGGCATGGGCTCATCGGTGGCTTGGCCGAACTGGTTATTGCGCAGCTTCGCCAGGTGCGACGTCACGACGCAGGTGTCGGCCTTCGCCGTCAGTGTCTGCGCCGGCTCGCCAGCATCGCGCGGGCGGCTTTGCCCGGCCCGACCGCCGCAGCCGACCAGCTGCGCAGCGACCACCGCGTGGTGGTCCACGGTGGTGGCCGTGTGCATAGGCCCACCCAGCGGCAGGCCGGGCCCGTCATAGTTGCCGCCATAGTGCTTGGCCAGGAAGGCGGAAACCAGGGCATGCTTCCGGCCCTGCGCAGTGACGGTGCCGAGCGGCTTGTGCAGGTCCAGGCACCGAGGCGCTTGGCCCGGCCGTTCGCCGAAACCTGCCTGCACCAGCGTTGGAGCAACGATGCCGGTGCCGTGCTTCCCGGTCAGCGTAGCGATCGGAGCATCAAGCGGCCGGCCTCGGAAATCGTCGCCCCCGTGGTTTACCTTAACGAGGCTGGGTGCCACGATCCCGACCGCATGCGGCGCGCCAGCGGGATTCTCCTTGGGACCCGCCGTAATGGTCGGCATCGGCTCGCCTAGGGCGGCCCCGGTCGATCCGGTCCGGAACTTCGTGATGTGGGGCACAACCACGTGCCGATGGTTTTCCGTCGTCAGCGCGCCAAACGGGCGGTTCGCCGGCACGGGCTTGCCCGAATAAACCGGACCGCCGGCGCCGACGATGAAAGGCTGCGCCGCGTCGATCACATAGCGTCGGATCCCCCGCGCGATTCGCCTCAGGGTGGCCTCGGCAAGGGGGCGCTGGCGCTCGAAGATCGACGGGCAGGGGATAGACCAGTCGATGCAGTCAGCCGCGGTGCGCCACGGCTTGCGTTGACCGGCCTGCACCTCGGGAGACGTGGGCGCGCCGTGCGTCGGCTCAGGCCATACGATCGGCTGACCATCGCATCGGGCGATCAGAAACAGGCGCTTGCGGATGGTCGGCGCGCCGTAGTCGCAGGCGCGCAGCTCGCGGTGTTCGACGGCGTACCCCTTCTCCTGCAGCTGGTGGATGAAGGACCGGAAGGTCTGGCCCTTACGCGCCGGGCAGGGCTGGCCGCTTTCCAGCAAGGGGCCCCAGGTCCGGAATTCCTCGACGTTCTCCAGCATGATGACGCGCGGGCGCACCAGCGCGGCCCAGCGCAGAACAATCCAGGCCAGGCCGCGTATGCGCTTGTCGCGGGGCTTGCCGCCCTTGGCTTTACTGAAATGCTTGCAGTCGGGGCTGAACCACGCCAGCCCGACCGGTCGGCCTTGGGTCGCCTCCACTGGATCCACGTCCCACACCGATTCGCAGTAGTGCCGCGTCTGCGGGTGGTTGATCTCGTGCATCGCCACGGCTTCGGGGTCGTGGTTGATTGCGATATCTACGCAGCGGCCAAGGGCCATTTCGATGCCGGTGGATGCTCCGCCGCCGCCGGCGAAGTTGTCCACGAGAATCTCCGGGTGAACGTCCAAGACGAACTGGTTGCGGATCATGCTACGTCCTTCATGAAGGTGATCCAGTGTGTATCGACGCGCTTGCCCGACTTGTGCCCAAAAAGAGGCCTCGCCATGGCCAGCGGCAAAATCTTGCTCACTGGGATCTGGGTTTCGTTCCATTTGAAAATTAGGAGGCCTTCGGGCTTGAGGACGCGGAAGCATTCGGCGAATCCGCGGCGCAGGTCGTCCTGCCAGTCATCGCCCAGCAGTCCGTACTTGGCCCGCAGCCAGCTATCCCGGCCGGCCCGGCGAAGGTGAGGCGGATCGAACACCACCAGGCGGAACGATTCATCGGCGAACGGCATCGCGCGGAAGTCCATGTTCAGATCCGGCGTGATGTTGAACGCGCGGCCGTCGCATAGGGTGTGCTGCTCGCTGCGGATGTCGCCGAATAGGACCCCCTGGTGCTGAGGGTCGAACCAGAAGCTGCGGCCGCCGCAGCAGGGGTCAAGGATGGCGGCGGTCATGCTGCGATCCTCCGATGTTGCTCGCGGCGCCGCTTCTCGGCGTAGGCCTTCCATTCGGCTTGAATCTCCTGATGCTGCTCCCAGCTCAAGCCGGGAAAAGGCCATGCCTCATAGGTCAGTTGTTCCGCGGACTTCGGCTGCTGTGGCTGTTGGTCGAATAGGGCGAGCTGGTCCACGTCAATCCTCCTGGCCCGGAAACGGCACATCGCGGCCCGGGTTCTCGTGCTTCCTGCCGCTGTTGCGGGACATGGCGGGGGAGCAGTACGATCGGCGGTTACGCAAAGGGGAGAACCATGGCCAAACCGGTAATCACACCGCAGCAGTTCATCGCCGAAGCAAATAAGCGGCTTCCGGCTAACGTGCAGTTGTTCCTGACACCGCGAGGCGCCACAATCGAGACGGCGACTGGGTACGACTGGACCAATCGAGACAGCCTTAACGCCGTCACTGCGGTCAAATTGGTGGTAGACCAGTTGGCCGAGCAATACGAGGTCCACCCGGCCTTGACCGTGGGCGGAGGATAGGGCAAAGGAGTTCTGTGGTAGGGCATTCATGCCTCGACCCTCCTAAACTCCACTACCCACACCCAGGGATTGGCGTTCCAGGACCGCGGTCCGTTGATGTCCAGCCAGAGGCTGCGAAAGTCATCGAGCGAAGACGAGTGGGGAGAGCTGCACCCGCACGGCTCAGGCTCGCTGCAGCTTAGGCAACCCCGAGCCAGTATGCCCTCGGCGCGCGCGTCGGCTGCGGTTATCTGCTGCAACCGTTCCACGCGCACGCCGGTAATCTCGAGGGTGATGCGGCTTGCGGCGCGGAGCATGTGGATAGAAGGAATCCACTTTTCCCCTGGGCTCAATTCGTGGCCATCCGCTGCGAAGGCTGCAACGTGCGAAAAGACACGTGGGCCCGTGGGATCTTCTGGGTTGATACGCCACGAGTTGAGGTGCGTTTCTCGCACCCAGAGCCGGTCGCCGATCTTCCCGTACCAGCTATTTCGATACTCCCCACGATTGATCTCGCCGGCCAGCTCGCACGGTGCCAGCGCGCAGCCGATATCGCGGTCCTTCGCGGGCTTCACAACACGGCGCGTCTGGGTCTTTGTGCCGGCCAAGATTGCCCGAACCATGGGAGCACTGAACAGGATGGGACGCTCGCGCATGGCTATACCCCCTCTTGCACGTTTGCGTCTTCGATTCGGTCCAGACGCTTCATCGCAAGGTATAGGTCAGTAACACTCAACCGGCCGAGCAGGGAGTCCATCGAATTGATGGCAACGCGAATCGGCGCCGACTCGTGCTCGGACAGCTTCAGTCCGGCCTCGACTTTGCGCATCACTTGGTTTAGCGCAGAAGCCCCGCCCGCGATCAGCCTTGCCTCTTGCTGATGCCGAAAGTCGTTTTCGAGCGCCAAGCCCACAACGTTGAAGATTCGCGCCAGGTTGTTGAACGCCTCGCTGTTGGGTTGGTTATCGAGGCACCACAGCGAGGTGTGCAGCAGCATGGAGAACTCGTCGCGGAGCGGCGCGCATACTGGGATGCGCTTAAGCATTGCCCTGTGTCGCCGGGCTTGGCGGTGGCGGTTGCTCATGGTGCGTCCTGGGCGGTGGCAGCAAAGCGGGGCAGGGTGGGCTCTAGCCCCAGCACCCAACGAAGGGCGTGCAACGACTCACCAGTCGAGCCTTCGATCGCTTGTGTGATTTCCTTCTTGGTGCGTGCCTTTGGCTTGTTGCTGTCGATGACCTTGGCCTGGCGTCGTGCCCGCTCGTGGGGCTTGACTCCTTCGCCAGCCGCGATTAGTTCGGCGACTTTTGCGCGCTGTACCTCGGGCGACATCCGCGCGAGTGCTTTGGCATGGGCCAGCCGGATCTTGCCGGCGTCGACGGCGTTCTGGACGGCGGCGCAGCATTCAAGCAGCTGAAGCGACTCGCGGACGGTCTGTGGTTTGACGCCGAAAAGAATCGCGATATCCTCTTCGGACCGGCCGAGGGATAGTTGTCTTGCCATCTTTTCCGCGCGCGAGATAGGTGTTTCCTGCTGGCGGATAGCGTTTTCGCTGGCAGTTGCAGCGGACAGCACGAGGGCGCGTTCCCGGAGACTCAATTTGCGGACAAAGCCCGGGATCAGCCGCATCGCCTCTCCGCGCTCTCGACGTCGGCGGTTCGCCTCACGGCAATTCTTCACCCGCTGCCGGCCAGTCACGACCTCGATCTCTCCGGTTTCCGGATTTTTGGTGACTTCGATCGGTACCAGGACGCCCTGATAGTCGATATTGCGCACCATGTTCTCATCGAGCGGCAGGTGCACGCGCGAGTCGTACAGTGGATTGGACTCGTCCGTGACAAGCACGAGCTCGTCAGGATCGAATGAGAGTAGGTTGCCTTTGCCCTTGGCGCCGTAGGCATCAATGCTGTTCTTTGCCATGAATTTCCTCTCGCTATTTATCGAGATAAGGTAGTGATTCACCGAGGTCGGTGTTGCCGGGGATGCTGCTGGCTATAGACTTGATGGGAGGCTGGCATGCCGCAGCCCTCGCCCCATTCAAGCGGAGCGCATTCGAAAGGGTGAGCTGGGTATGAGGGTGCGGACGGCGCGGCGGAACCACTTGAAGGGGGGCGTCCGGAGGGGCCGACCGCCTTTGTGCCTGGCGGGCTTGAGCCGCATTGCGTCTGGCGTGAGCTTGCTTCCAACGACCGTATGCGCCGGTCGGGGTCGTCGCCTTCCCGCTGATCCCATGCCCGATGCAGGTCCAAACCTTTCCCGTGTTCTCGAGCTCGACGGTGAATCCATCCGCATGCGCGCGGGCGAGAGCAGTCTGAGCAAGTGCCTGGGGCCCGCCGTTCTCATTGACGTAGATGTTTCTCGCACGGTGCGCCGTGATGCCAATCGCCGCGGCAATTTCTGGGAATGTCTGCCCCTCCTCACGGCGGCGCACGATATCGGCGTTGCGGTCTGCCTTACGCGTGCTCATGGTTGCGCCTGGGGACTCGGTGCGGTCGGGCGGCCACGCGTCCACAAGTCATGGACTTCGCGCATGAGTGCTGCAATGTCGCCGTCGTTATGTACGACATGGGCCGGCGATATCGCTTCAAGTTCGATCTCGCTGCGATGATTACCTGGGATTTGATCGGCGACAGCGCGACGGACGCGCCACACCTCGCCCCCCATATGCTTGATGAATGACGCTTCGTTCGAAAAGCGCACGTCGGTGACGACTATCCGGCGTACGCCCCGCCGCATCAGTGCATCGATGGCGTCATGGGCCAGCAGAGTCCAGTATTCTTCGCCATCCAAGGCGCGCCGGTACTCAGTCGCCCACCACCGCATGATCTGGCGGGGAGACCGCGGTGCGGATATGCACACACCGGCGGATGCCATCAGGTGGATGAATCGCGCATCGTCGGACCGGCCGATGGCCAATGCATGTGTGAGCTGCTCTTTTGTGATCCGGTTGCTGAGATCGCGGGGGTCTACACCGAACGAACGCGAAATTTCAGCCCGCAATGCATCGGCGAATGCGATCTTCGAAAAGCCGTAGGCGGCTGCCATGAGGTCGGCGCATGTGTCCTTGCCGGCGCCCGCGCGCCCGCATAGTCCAATCAGCCGAAAGCCATTGCGGGTTGAGGTCATTGGCCGAGCGTCCCGAAGAGCGGGGTGATACCCGTTTTTTCCCCGATCTGAGCCAGAACTTCGTCCACCGCATGGTCAACCAGCCGGTCTGGGCGGACCAGGTCATACCAGAGCGCCAGGGTGCCGGAGGCTTGGCGATATCGGAGCTTCGCTTCAAGCGGATAAGCGTCGCCGCGCCAGAATGGAGCCAGGCCCAGGCGGAACCGCTCGAAGGCCTGCATGCGAGTCACTGTCGCATCGTCGTCCTTGTCGGTGTACTCCAGCTGTATGCCGCCTGACTGCAGCCGAACATTGGACCGGATGCGCTTGTCCGATGACGCCTCAAATGCCAGCGCCATCTGCAACATTTCTCCCCCGGTTGGGAATCCGGCGCCGCCATCGGTGTCCGAGCCGGCGAAGCAGTGGATGTTGTCCTCGATAAACGAGGCGAACTCGACCTGGGACATCTTCTCGCCGTTCTTTCCCATCCAGGTCTTCCATTCGGGGCTGGCGGCGGGCGTGAACACTGCACGGAAGTCCTGCCACCCGGGGCTGGTGTCCGGGGCCCCGAACTCATGGTCATTGAATACGGCGGTGACGATAAGCGGAGTAGCCGCGTTCGCGGCATCCACCTTGACGTAGATCTGGGTCTGCGGCTCCTTGTGCTGCAGGACGTACTGCACGAACGAGTCGACAGTCCGCAATTGAACCGTTCCCCGCTTACGTGGCGGCGTAGCTGCAAGTGCGGCTAGCGCGACGTCGGTTTCAAGGCGATAGCCGTGCGGGACCGCGAAAAGGCGGCCGAAGTCCGTCTCGGCAATTTCTTCGGGCCTTTGGGCCAGCCGCGCAGCAGTCTCGGCAATGTTGGGGTCGGCAATGGATGTCAATTCGCCGTTGGGGTTGGGCATTTACTGTCCTCCGATGGAGCGTAGGGTGGCGCTGCCGGCTTGCGGCGGCAGCTGCTTGAGATCGAGGGCTTGCTGTCGCGGATCGCTCGGCGATAGTCGGCCCTCGGGGGTGGGGTACATCAGGGTGGTGAGCGGTGCTTCTTCGGGCTCGACTGTCGTGATCTTGTCGAGGATCTCCAAGGCGCCCGAGCGGCTGACCTTCCTGATCGTCAGTTGCAGCGTCAGCTTTCCGGCTTTACCGGTAGCGTCCACTGCCTGCACGACTGAAGCGAGGCTGCTTTGCAGGTCGGCAAGGAGGCAGCCCGCGCGCAGGTGCCCCAGGGTTTCTTCGATGGTGGGCGAAGACATGGTGGTCCTTTTGAGAGAGGTAAATCAGTCGCTGTCGCCGGCCTGGGCGCGCTTGACGTCAAAGCGTGGCCGCAGAATGGTCGGGCGACGTTGAAGGTCGGGGAGCACAGCGGCAGTGTTTTGGAGCGCGATGCGAAGCGCGGGGAATCGAAGCGCCGCGTCCAGGTCGCCCGTGCATCGGGCGGCCCGCATGGCCTCTTGGAGCGCTTCGCGGGTGACCTGGGAGGACATCGTTATCTCCGCGCGGAGAGAACTGGCGCGTCGAATACCGGTGCGATGACGGAATCGCCATCGGCATTCATTGAAAGGCACCCGTATTGGCCGGTGGAAGCGCGTCGCCAGAGCGTTGCGTGCGTTCCGCAGCTGCGCGCCATCATTGACTCCCGCTTCTGGTCGTAGGCACGGAACAATTTGGCGTCCCGGGCGCCGACGACTTGCCCCGCAACGAAACTTGCGCCGACAAGTGCCGCGACGAGGAGCGCTAACCCGAGTTTGTGCGAGCCCATGGTCAGTTGCGCTCCTGACCCTGGCGGACCAACTCGTTGAAAGAGTGCGGAGCGCCTTGTGTGCTGGATGGGTCCGCGATGACGAGGAGCTTCGCGTAATGCGAGCGCTGCTCGCGGCGGCCTTCCAAGTAGGACTCCAGAGCAACCCTGTATTCGGGGACCGTGAGCACGCCGAAATGGCTGGCCGCCCAGCGTTCGAAGTCCTCGTGCTCGGAACTTTGGTCTGGACGGGTGGTTGCTGCGTTGTCGGTTGCTGTTTTCACGCCGTATCTCCATGTGCTGTGGTCAGGCGACATGGAAATAATACGGATGTATTTTTATTAGGTCAATACAAAAGTATTTTTAGCGGCCGTGGGTCCGTTGCCCTATGCGGTCAAGTCTTTGTCCAGAACTCGGGATTGGTCCAAATAACGCGGTCGCTCAGCCTCCACCAGCGGCCGAACCGCTGGGGCGGGGCGTCATGCCCTTTTGGCGGCGGCTATTCGCGCCAGTTTCAGGCGCACGATAGCCGCAATCTCCTCTCGGTCATCCGTAGATAACCCCGCGTAGTCCTCTGGCGTTATGTCCGCAGGAAATGGCCAGAATGGAGCCGTCTCCCCACGGCCCGTCTCTAGCCATTCTGGGCGTACACCCAGCACTGCGGCAATCCGTACCAGGTAGCGGGATCCTTCGTTCCGTCCCGCTTCTATATGTCCGATCGTGCCTTGTGACAGTCCGACGCGCTTAGCGAGGTCGCCTTGCGTCAAGCCTTTCGATTTGCGTGCCTCGCGGATTCGGTCGCCGATGGAGCTCATGTCCCGATTGTCGGGGACAGAGCTAATACATCGGTATTCAAGTTCCGGTTGCTGAGAAAAATACATAAGTATTAGAATGCGCCATGGACACGAAAGACGTCGTCGCGGAATTGCGCAGCCTGGGTAAGTCCCAGGCTGCGATTGCAGCAGAGTGCCAACTCTCCCAGGGCGCCATCTCGCACATAGAGACAGGGCGAAGGAAGGAGGTGCGGGCGAGTACGCACGCCAAGTTGATGGCGGCCCTGCGTAAAGCCCGGCAGGCGCATGCCGCTGGACTTGCCGCAAATAAACCTTAGCGGCCGCGGTTGTTCTGTTGCAGCGCATCGTAACCGCGCTGCTCATCAGTAAATACGTTCGGAGACAGTGCACATGAACATCCTCGATGCGGCGTACGCAACGGTCCACGACTACCCCGGTGGAAGCGAGTCACTCGGGCCGCGGGTGAACGTCTCTGCCGCGGTGCTACGCAACAAGGTCAACCCGAACAACGACACCCATCACCTTACGGTGGCCGAGGCGCAACGCATAGTCGGCGTCACAGGCGATATGCGAATGATTGAGGCCTGGGCCCGCGAGCATGGCCGCGTGGTGGTCAAGGTTCCAGGCGCAGACGAGTGCGTGTCGGACATGGATGTTTTGACCGAGGTCGTATCGATGAACGTGCAGGTAGGGCACTACATGCAGGCCATTCATGCGGCGCTTGCCGACGGAAAGGTCGACAAGGCGGAGATCGCCACGATCCGAGAGAAGGCGATGGAAACTCAAGCAGAGGTCGCGCGGCTGGTCGCTTGTCTCGAAGGGATGGCAGAATCGTGAGCGCTCCGCTGGTCAGTCCGAGAGAGCGAGTCGGAGGCAGGCCTCGCGGCACGCTCGGCCCCTTAGCACGCCAAATGCTCGATGCTATTGCTACTGATGGCAATACAGCGCTCGAGCTCGCACAGGCATTGCAGATCAGCGTTCGCGCGGCTCGGTACACCTGCTGCCGCCTGGAAGCCGCCGGCTTGCTGAGGGACGGCGGGCGAGTGCCCGTCGCAGGTGCTCGACGGCCCGCGATCCGCTATATGCGGCCCGACCCGCGTTTGCCCGGCATATCTTTGCCCGCCGGGTTCTTCACCGCATGACGGCCGATCTTTTCGGCGCGCCTGCGCCACTTCGCCAGCCCGCCGGCAGGAAGCCGGCGACGACAGACGATAAGCGCTGGGTGCCCCCGATCAATCGAATGGTGCAATTGCCGGGTGGCCCAGCCTTCTATCACGTGGGCAGTCGGGCGCTCACGCGCGACGAGCTGTACCGGCTGACGGATTTTCGCCGTGCTGAACGTGAACGCCCAAACGACGACATCATTGTCATTCTCGATTGCCATCACGAGCCAGCCAGGGTGTACCTGGTTGCGCTGCCAATAAATCATCCCTCTCGCCTCGGTGCAGACGGGCGCCCTGATCCTTTGCGTCAGCCATTCTGGAAGCACGGAGAAGTGCTGCATATCCGGCCAGCAGGCCGTGCACCTCCGTAACTGTATCGGTAGGAAGGGGCGAAGAGGCTGAATACGCGGTTACCCCTTCCGAAATGGCTCCAAACCGGTCCCGAGGAGCAGCGTGGGTGCGAAAGGCTAGAGCGCGGGAGGGGCGTCTGTACGGACGTCGACAGTCTGGCCGACCACGGGGGCGTACACCGCTCGTGGGCCCTTCTGCATACGGTCGGCTCCGGCGCGGCAATGCAACAGGTCGAGCGCGATGGGTAGGGGGTGCTCCGCCCATCGCACCGATCTCACCAGCACAGCAATCGACATTGAACCAATGGTGTATCAGGGACACGGGGTATCTCATGAACGTTCTAAAGCTCTTCCCAGATGAAAAATCCGCGCGGGCGAAGCAATCAGACCCGGCGCCGGCGCATTCGTTCGAGCAATTTTGGGCCGCATGGCCGCGCCGGACCGCGAAACGTGCGGCGCAGAAGGCCTGGGCGCGCATGACACCAGACGAGCAGGCGCAGGCCATGGAGGCGCTGCCGCAGCATGTCAGATACTGGCGCGTCACAGGAACCGAATCGCAGTACATCCCGCACCCGGCCACTTGGCTTAACGGGGCACGCTGGGAAGATGAAATCGAGTTGCCACAGAAGGCCGCGTCGGCACAACGAGAATCGGGCCCGGGCTGGTGGACGTCGCACTCGCTCATGGAACGAAAGGGGCGGGATGTCGGGGTGGGGCCTGCCCGCGCGGGCGAAACGACCGACCAGTACCGCGCCCGGATTCAGCAGGCCATCGAGGAACAGGTGCGCTTTGGCAAGGTGGCGTGATGCAGCGGATCGAGTGGGTGCACCGGCGATTCGAGCAGTGGGCGCTTTGGGCGCATGGAACCGGAGGAGCCTATGGCGCGGCCGCGATGTTTAACGTGAACCGCGTGGACCAGACAGATGACGTCCGCGCCGGCATGCGTAACACCGATCCCGCGTTCAATGCTGAAGCCTTGGAGACGGATCGCGCTGTTGCACAACTGCCCGACGATTTGAAGCGGGCCGTAATCGGCGCGTACGTCTGGGAAGGCGGCATGCAGGTCGTCGCGGAAAAGCTTAAGTGCACGCGCGCGACGCTGCACCGGCGACTGTGCTGTGCGGACAGGCGTGTTATCGAATGGATCGACGCCCGCCGGGCGAGGGAAGCGGAGCTTCGCAAGAGGGGGGTTTTTGCAACTTATACATGACCCCCCATAATCCGCTACATTCCTGCGGAGCCCGCGACCTGAGAGAGATTCAGGCGCGGGTTTTTCGTTTGGCAGTGCCCGTAGGCGCAATCGGCAGGGCTTCCCCATGAGCCCGAGTCCCCCGCTGTGGCCCGCAGTTGAATTGCGTCAGGGCTTCTAACATGCCAACTGCTCGTCCACGTCCTTGTCGACACCCGGGGTGTGGGGCATTGGTGCGCGGTGGTGGGCTTTGCCCTGTCCATGATGCCGCGCGCCAGCGATTGCAACGCGAGCAGGACCAAGCACGGGGCAGTGCGGCCGCACGTGGATACACGTCCCGGTGGCGGAAGGCAAGCCAGACTTTCCTCAAGCAAAACCCACTTTGCGTGCACTGTGCCGCAGCAGGTCGAATCGAAGAGGCGCGGCTGACGGACCATGTCGTGCCGCATCGTCTGGGCCAGGCACTGGACGCGGGCAATCAAGACCTCATCGCGGTGGCGCAGCGCCTCTTCTGGGACACGTCGAACTGGCAGGGCCTGTGCTGGTCTTGTCACTCGATCAAGACGGCGCGGGAGGACGGCGGCTTCGGGCATCCGGCCCTGCGGCGTCATGGCTATTGATGGCCAGGCAGGCGGGACACGGCGGTGCACGTACGGTAGGGGGGTTGAAAGTTCGCGAGTTCGCGACTGAGACCGTCTGCCAAGCTGCGAATTTATGGCGACAGATTTTAGGAGGGGGGGGGTCAAACGGACCTCCTCGGATGAATAGGCGTGAGGCGTACCTCCTGCGCTGAGCGCGGTAGAGGCACACATGAACGGCAATCCTCCGAATCTGACCGTGATACCGGGCGGCGGCGGAAAGTCGCCGGCGGCGTCGGTCACCCAGGTTCGGTCACCGGACCGTCCGCCCGGCGACCTGACTGCAGACGAGATCAAAGTTTGGGACTACATCTGCGCCCAGCTGCGTGAAGCAGGGATCGAGCACACGACGTTTGGCTTGGCCGCCGTGATCGTGTGCAAGCTGTACGTGGATTGGCTTCGCGCGACGGCCGAGCTCGAAGAGATAAAGGTTGAACAGGGCGGCTCGTACATGGTCAAGACCCCCAACGGCTACGAGCAGCCGCACCAGGCCTTCTATGTCGCGCGAGATCTGCGCAAAGAACTGCTTACCTACCTACCGGAATGCTGCCTGACGATTCCATCCTTCGCGAACGTCCGAAGCAAGCTGGGCGGCGGCGGGCAGCTAGATCTGCCGTTCGCCGCCCTGGTGGACCACGCGAGCGCGGATCGAAAAAGCTACTCGAACGGGTAACCCCGCTTGCGATCCACGTCTGGGACACCGACTACGGTTTGCCGGTTCTGCGAGGCGAAATCCTGGTCGGGCGGCTGACGTACCTGGCGGTTGCTCGGCATTATCAGGACCTGTTGGACGGACCAGCGCGAGGGCTGGAGTTCAGCCCGGGACATGCCAGGCACGTCATCGACTTTATCGAGCAGCATTTCATCCATATCCGTGGGCCACTCGCTCGGAAGCCAGTCCTGCTGGACCCGTGGCAGAAGTTCTGGACCGCGGTGCTGTATGGGTGGATCAAGGCGGACACCGGGCTGCGCCGATTCAACACTGCGTATGAGGAAGTCGCACGGAAAAATGGGAAGAGCACGTGGAAGGCACCCCAGGCCGTCTACCTCTTCATGATGGACGGCGAAGTGGGCGCCGAGGTGTACACCATTGCCACGACGCGAGATCAGGCCATGGCGATCTTCAAGCCGGCGCTGGACAACGTGAAGCGCTGGGCACGTCAGTCGCCCGGTATTGCAAAGAGCTTCAAGATCCACGACGGGAAAAACCAGGAACAGATCACCTTCGATTCGTCTGAGCTGCGCCCCCTGCCTGCGAACGCCGATGCACTGGACGGCAAGAATCCGCACGCCACATTCGTCGATGAGCTGCACGCGCATAAGACGCCGGAAGTGTGGGAAGTCATGGAAAGCGCCCGCGGCTCACGTAGTCAGCCCTTGCAGTCTGCGATAACCACGGCTGGCTTCATCCTGGACGGTGTCTGCATGGATGTTCGGAGCTACCTGGTCAGCCTGCTCGAAGGAAGGCGCCAAGACGACTCGTTCTTTGGGTACATCTACACGCTGGACGAGGGCGATGATCCACTGGCGGAGCGCAACTGGCCCAAGGCGAACCCGGGGCTGGGGCTATCGAAGACGTGGGAGTACATGCGTTCGATGGCGAGGAAGGCAGCCGCACTTCCCAGCGCGATGGCGAACTTCAAGACCAAGGATTTGAATATCTGGTGCAACGACGCCGAGGGTTGGATCGACCTGGACGTGTGGGACAAGGGCGGCAAGAGATTCGACCCGCTCGAACTGCGGGGCCGGCGGTGCTTTGGGGGTATGGACCTGTCAGCGACCCGTGACCTGACGGCGCTGTCTTTGGTGTTTCCTCCAAATGACGAGGACCCGCACTGGTATCTCCTGGCCTGGGTCTACTGCCCGCGCGCAAAGGTGACCGAGCAATCGAAGGACGACGCGACTCCCTACGAGAAGTGGGAGCGCAGCGGGCACTTGACGGTGACGGAGGGTGATATCACGGACTACGTGCCAATGCGAGACCAGATTCTTGCCATCCGAAACTTGTACGACCTGGTGGAGATGGCCTACGACAAGTGGAACGCGACGCATCTGGTCAACGAATTGGACGAAGAAGGCGTACCGCTCGTGGAGGTGCCGCAAAACACGGCAGGCATGTATCCAGGATCGAAACGGCTGGAAGAGCTGGTGTACGGAAAGCGGCTGCGGCATGGAGGTAATCCGGTGTTGCGCAGCGCTGCGGCCAATGTGTCGCTGCTGTACGACACGAATGGCAACTTCAGGCCGGATAAGAAGAAATCCAGCCCGCGGGGCCGGATCGATCCGATCGTGGCAACTGTGTTGGCGCTGAGCCGCGCCGCTGTCTATGTCCATGAGGACTTGGACGGCTTTGTAAACGATCCTGTCATGGTGGGCGTCTGATGACACAAAAGAATCCGGGCCGGCTGAAGTCGGCCCTCATCAATTGGCTCGGAATTCCGATTCAGTTGACCACAAGCGAATTTTGGCAGGAATGGGTCGGGTCGTCGTCCAGCGGAAAGACTGTGTCCGAACGGACCGCAATGCAGATTTCCACCGTGTGGGCATGTGTCAGGCTCATCTCCGAGACGGTCCCCACGCTGCCTTTGAAGATCTACCGTCGCAGGCCGGACGGCTCCCGCGAGATTGCAACGGACCATCCGCTGTATCGAGTGCTGTGCAGGGCCCCAAACAAGGAGATGACGCCGTTTCGCTTCATGCTCATGATCGTGGCTTCGCTTTGCCTTAGGCACAACGCGTTCGTAGAGAAAGTTCGCATTGGTCGAAAGATCGTCTCGCTGGTGCCGCTGCTTCCTCAGTGCGTCACGGTCAAGCGCCTCAGCACCGGCGCCCTAGAGTACACGTACACCGAACCCGGCAAAGCGGAGCGGAAATTGGCCGAGGACGATGTGATGCATATCCGTGGCTTCGGCTTGGACGGCGTGTGTGGCGCTGATCCGCTGCGATTCGGCCGGGACGTCATCGGCTCGGCGATCGCGGCAGACGAGGCGGCAAGCGTAGTGTTTGCGAATGGCTTACAGACGGCGGGTGTGCTCACCCATGAGGCCGGTCTGCTGAAGCCAGCGCAACGCGACGAGCTACGGAAAAACCTCAAGGAGTTCGCGGGAAGCAAGAACGCGGGGAAGATGATGATCCTGGAGGCTGGCCTGAAGTACCAGGGGATCAGCATGGATCCGGAAGCGGCCCAGATGCTGGAGACCCGCCGATTCAATGTTGAGGAGATCTGCCGATGGTTCAAGGTGCCACCCTATATGGTGGGGCACACCGACAAGCAAAGCTCCTGGGCTTCCAGCGTGGAAGGCATGAACCTGCTATTCCTGGTCCATTCGCTGGCGCCCATGCTGGAGAACATTGAACAAGAGGTGCAACGCTGCCTCTTGGGCGCGGACAACGACGAGTTCTATGCCGAATTCAACACGACGGGCCTGTTGCGCGCCGACAGCGCAGGTCGAGCTCAGTTCTACATCCATGCTTTGCAAAATGGCTGGATGAGCCGAAACGATGTTCGCAAATTGGAGAACCTGCCGCCGGTACCGGGTGGAGACATCCTGACGGTTCAGTCCAACCTTATTCCGCTGAATCAGGTTGGGGCCGACGTACCGCCAGCCCAGCAGGCCCAGGCCGCCCTACGTGCATGGCTACTTCAGGGCGACGAACGCGAAGACAAGGCCGCGTAGCGGTCGAGCCACAAGGAACCCCTTATGAAAATTACCCGACTGCCGGGACTGCCGGAGGCCGCGATGCGTCCAGGCGTGCACTGCGAGATATCGGAACAGGTGCTGGCGCGCTGGAATCCGAGCATACAAGCGGCCGACGCCACCACCGACAACACCATTTCGGTGTTGGATGTGATCGGCCAGGACTATTGGACCGGTGAGGGCGTGACGTCCAAGCGTATCGCGGCGGCATTGCGGACCATCGGGGCTGACAAGCCCGTCACCGTAAACGTCAACTCGCCCGGCGGCGATATGTTCGAGGGTGTGGCGATCTACAACATGCTCCGCGCCCACAAGGGCGAAGTTACCGTCCGGATCCTCGGCATGGCTGCTTCCGCGGCGTCCATCATCGCGATGGCTGGCGACATCATCGAGATCGGGCGTCCGTCGTTCTTCATGATCCACAACGCATGGATTGTGGCGATTGGAAACCGGAACGACCTGCGAGATGCGGCGGAGTGGTTGGAGCCATTCGACCGTGCAATGGCCGACGTCTATGTAGCGCGTACGGGCCAGGATATCGGGACGATTCAGGCGATGATGGACAAGGAAACCTGGATCGGCGGAAACGACGCCGTGGACCGCGGATTCGCCGACTCGCTGCTTGATACAGAAGAGATCCAGGAATCATCGTCCACGCGGGCTCAAGCGCATGCGGCCGCCCGACGGCTGGATGTTGCACTCGCCAAAGCGGGCATGCCCCGCACTGAGCGGCGCAAGCTGCTGCAAGAAATCAAGAGCGGTATGCCTGGCGCTACCGAAACGGGCACGCGTGACGCTGCCAATCCCGCAGCCGCTTTGGCTGCACCGATGGCTGACCTGGAGCTGGCGATGGCTCGGCTCAGGCTGGCGGCAACCCTTCGACCATAGGAAATCACCATGTCCGACCACTCGGAACTTATCAACCTGCTCAACGACGTTACGAAGAAGCTGAACTCCAGTAGCGAGGAGTTCAGCCGCAAGGCCGAAGATGCGATCAAGGAAGCCAAGAACGCCGGCACCCTTTCTGCCGAAACGAAAGCTGCGGTGGACAAGATCGCCAGCGAGTTCAATGGCCTGCGCGCCGTGCAGGAACAGCTGAAGGCGGAACTTGGCGAGGCCGAGCAGGCCATCGCGCGTATTCCCGGCGGCGCCGGCAGCCAGGCCACGCTCAAGAGCTGGGGCCAGCAGTTGATCGAAAGCGAGAGTTTGAAAGACGTCAAGGCCCGAGTCAGCAGCAATGAACGGCTGCGCGCGAGCTTCGCCGTAAACGCGGCCCTTCTGAGCCCGGGCGTCGCGGAGGGTGTCGTCGAACCGCAGCGGCTGCCGGGCATCGATATGGCACCAAAGCAGCGCCTCTTCATCCGCGACTTGATCGCGCCGGGTCGCACCACCTCGCCGGCGATATTCTGGGTTCAGCAGACCGGTTTCACCAATCGTTCTGCTGTGGTGGCAGAAAATACCAAAAAGCCGGAATCGGAAATCACGTTCGCCACCAAGATCACGCCCGTGGCAACGATTGCGCACCTCTTCAAGGCGTCCAAACAGATTCTGGATGACTTTGCGCAGCTGCAGAGCCTTGTCGACGCTGAAATGCGCTTCGGCCTCAAGTTCTCCGAAGAACAGGAAATTCTGTTCGGAGACGGCACGGGCGTTCACCTGCACGGAATCGTGCCGCAGGCGTCCGCGTTTGACCCGGCGTTCACGCTGGAGAATCAGACGACGATCGACGATCTACGCCTGGCCATGCTGCAGGCGCAGCTGGCGCGCATCCCGGCGACGGGCCATGTTCTGCATTTCATCGATTGGGCCCGTATCGAGCTGACCAAGGACAGCCTGGGTCGCTACATCATTGGCAATCCCCAAGGCACGGCGGCACCGTCGTTGTGGAATTTGCCCGTGGTAGCGACCGAGATTGCTGCGTTCCAAGGCAAGTTCCTTACCGGCTCGTTCGCCTACGGCGCGCAGTTGTTCGACCGCGAGGATGCGAACGTCGTTATCTCCAGCGAGAACAACGACGACTTCGAGAAAAACATGATCACCATCCGCGGCGAAGAGCGCGTGGCCCTGGCGGTCAAGCGGCCTGAAGCGTTCATCTACGGCACGCTGACCGCTCCCGTCGCCCCCGGCGCTTAAGCCCTACCGCGCGGATTGTCCAACCGACGTGGGCGCCCGTGCGGCGCCCACACTCTTTTCAAGGTGATGCAATGAGCGATGCAGTCAAGGTCAAGACGCTCCGCCCGGTCCTCTTTGAGGGAACCGCCCGAACTGAGTTCACAACTACCGAACAGCACCGTCGCGAGCTCGTGGCAAGGGGGCTGGTCCAGCCGGACACGGCGGAAGCCATTCCCGAAACGGCGGTTGACTCTTCCACGCTTCTTTCCAAAACCGTGCCCGACGTGATAGACCAGGTCGGAAGGATCGGCGACGTGGAACAATTGACCGCTCTCCTGGACGCCGAGAAGTCCGCGAAGAACCGAAAGGGCGTCCTCGATGCGATCGAGGCGGCAATCGCCGCGTTGGGAACGAGGCAGTAGCGATGGCACTCGTCACGCTGGAGCAAGCCGTCGCCCACTTGCGGACTGACAGCACCGAGGATATCTCGATCTATTTGGGTGCTGCCGAGATCGCCGCCATGGAGTTCCTGAACCGTAGAGTTTATGAGGACGAACCCGCGATGGCTGCTGCAGTCCTCGCCGGTAAGGCGGGCGAGGATCCCATGGTTGTGAACGACATGATCAAAGCGGCAATCTTGCTGCTCCTTGGTCACCTTTACCGAAATCGCGAAGACGTGATTTCAGGTCAGACGGCTGCAGCGGTGCAACTGCCCATGGGGTCTAGGGCGCTGCTCCAGCCGTACCGTATTGGGATGGGCATATGAGCTTGGCAGCGGGTGATCTCACGCGCCAGATCCGAATTGAACAGCGCGTCTCCGGACAGGACGAGGCGGGGCAGCCCGTGGACGTATGGGAGCCAGTCGCCACTGTGTGGTCAAAACCTGTCGGCCAAACTGGCATGGGCGCTATCACCCGCATCCAGGAGAACGTCGCAGCCTCAATCAACGCCTATAGCTTCCGCATCCGGTTCCGAGAGGGGTTGGATGCCGGAATGCGCGTGATCCAACTGAAGAATGGCCAACCCATGGGAGATCCATTCGACATCCGGCAAGTTCGCATGGACTACGCGAGGCGGGACTGGACGGATTTGGTGTGCGAGCAGGGCGGTAGCAATGGCTAACGGAACGACTGCAAAGTTCGACACATCGGGCTGGGACGCTGCATTGGGAAAGCTGATGGGACCCGCTCGCGAAAGCCTCGCACGCTCGATGGCGGTTGCCGGCGGACAGGTACTGCGCGATGAGGCGAAGGCTCGCGCGCCAGTTGCGGCCGGCACCCTGCGCGACTCTATCTATCTCGCCTTCGAGGATGGCCGATCTACGCCGACCGTTATCCGGTATGCGGTGTCTTGGAATTCAAGTAAGGCCCCTCATGGACATCTGGTCGAGTTCGGCCACTGGAGATACAACAGGTTCATCGATGGTAAGCCGCAGAAAAGCCTGCTAGGCGGGAAAACCCGCGGCAATGGCCCTCAAGACCACGGCGGGCATGGCGCTTTAGATGATCCCGTTTGGGTTCCTGCCTATCCATTCTTGCGTCCGGCGTATACAGCGGCTCAGGGCCGCGCTAAGGAAGCGATGATAGAGCGAGGCAGGCAGCGGCTACCAGAACTGTTGCGTGGCACAGCAAGCGAGGGTCGCGATGAGCTTTGAAGGTGATTTTCACTCCCTGCTTGAGTCTTTCGCTGGCGGTAGGGTCTATCCAGACGTGACGCCTGCCGCCCCGGACTACCCTCTGATCGTCTACCAGCAAGTAGGCGGCTCCGCGAAGTGGTATGTCGAAAAGGCGCAGCGGGACAAGGATCATGCGCGGATCCAAGTCTATGTGTGGAGCCGCACCCGCTTGGAATCTAACGCCATTGCCCGCCAAGTGGAAGCCGCCATCTGCGCCAGTGAGTTTGCGGCTGAGCCCTACGGCGCTTTCACGGCGGTGTACGAGGAAAACCTGAATCTCTACGGAACCCGGCAGGATTTCGGCATTTGGCATCAACGGTAGATCAACGACCGCTTTCAACCCGCCCGGCCACGTGCCGGGTTTTTCTTTTGTGAGAGGAACCCATGTCTTCCATTTTCATCAACGGCACGAAATACGCTGTGTCGACGACACTGGCGGCGGCTATCCCGGTTACGGCGGTGTCCAATGCCAACCCCGCCGTGGCAACTGCCGTGGCGCCTCCTGCTGATGGCTCTATCCTGGTTATCGGGTCTGGCTGGTCCGAGCTCGATGGGACCGTGGCGCGCTCCGCGGCCGCCGATGCGGACAGCTTCACCCTTGAAGGGGTGAACACGACCAGCACCACACGCTTTCCCTCCGGAGAGGGCGCCGGCAACGTGCGCATCGCCTCTGGATTTGTGGGGATGGACCAAGTTACCGACGTGCAGACGGCCGGCGGGGATCCGCAATACTTCACATATCAGTACGTCGAAGACGCGAGCAGCCGGCAGCGCCAGAAACCGACCTTCAAGAATCCGATCACGCTGACGTTCTTGATGGACTATGACCCGGACAAACCGTGGTATGACGCCCTGATCGACGTCGATTTCGCGCGAGAGCCGGTGGTGGTCCGCGCCACGCTGCCCAACGGAGCCGTGATCCTCTACTACGGCTATCCGTCCTTCAACAAGGTTCCGACCGGTGCGGTGAACGTGAATCTTCAGAACACGTTCACGCTGTCCCTGCTCGCTGATCCGATCCGCTACGAGGCCGCCTGATGAGTTTCAAAGTCAAAGCGGATCCGACTTTTGACGGGACGATCACTATCGTAGGTCAGGGGCGCGAGCAGAAACTCGAAGTCACCTTCCGGCACAAGACCAGTACCCAGTACGCGGAGCTGCTCGCCAAGATGCGCGACGGAGATCTGGACTCCAGCGGCCTGGTCCTGGAGATCCTCGAGAAGTGGGACGCGGATGTGGCTCTGGATCGTGCCGGCGTCGAATTGCTTCGGGAGCATCAGCCCGGGGCAGATTTCGCGATCATCAATGCGTACGGCGAAGCCTTGGCGGTGGCCCGCAAAAAAAACTGACGGAGGCGGTGGAGGCGTTCTATTGGGCGCCGCCCACCGCCGAAGACTGCGCCAGATCTGGCATGCGCCTGGAGGATTATCCCCGACCCGTGGTGGAGCTTTGGCCGGACAGTGAATTGCCATTCAGCGTGTTCGCACGTAATCACACACAGTGGCGGATGGGCTTTTCAGGGCCAGTCGGGCTTGACTATGCGGTGATCTACAGGGATCTAGATCGTTTGCGGCTGACAGAAGATGAGTATGACGAAGCGATGGATGCAATCCGCGTCATAGAGCGCGCCGCCTTAGAGTATTTCCACAAGAGTTGAACATGGCAGAAGAAAGTCTAGGCTCCGCGAAGCTTGAAATCGTTGTTGATACGTCACAGTTCGACTCGGCGATCAAGGCAGCGAAGCGCAGCGTCAGCGATATGTCGACTGCCGCTCAAGCTGAGTACGCGAAGCTTAGTGCAGCACAGAAGCGCCAGGTCGATGGGCTGATCCGCCAAGCCGATACGCTGGGTTTGACGAGGCAACAGCAGATTGCCTACAACGCAGCACTGAAGAACGTCCCCGTAGCCATTCTGGACGAGCTCAAGACGAAGCTTGCAGCGACGGGTACGGCTGCGGCTGCGGCCGGGAAGCAACTTAATAGCTACGGGCTTAGCGCTGCCCAGCAGGCGGCGGCGCTTCGCGGCGTGCCGGCGCAGTTCACCGACATTGCTGTAAGCCTTCAGGGCGGTCAGAATCCCCTGACAGTCTTGCTCCAGCAGGGCGGCCAATTGAAGGATATGTTTGGCGGGATCGCGCCCGCGGCAAGGAGCCTTGCAGGCACCATTGTCGGCCTCGTAAATCCCTACACGCTGGCCGCAGGAGCTGTCGCGGCATTGGCGGCGGCCTATAGCGCTGGTTCCGGTGAATCGCAACAGTTTCAGCGTTCTCTGGCGCTGAGCGGCAATGTCTCGGGGCAGACCGCGAGCCAACTCTCCGACCTAGCCACCAGCATAGGCGGTGTCACCGGGTCCCGCGGTAAGGCAGTGGATGCGCTCAACCAGATTGCAGCCGCTGGCGCTGGTGCCGGCCAGAACATTGGCGCTATAGCCACTGCTGCGGTGGAGATGAATCAAGCCACCGGCAAGGCCATCGACGCCACGCTGAAGGAATTCGATTCTCTACGGACCAAGCCTGCCGAGGCCCTCGCGGCACTCAACGAGAAGTACAACTTCCTGACGGCAGCGGTCTACGAGCAGATTGCCGCTCTTGAACGGCAGGGTCGCACCCAGGAAGCGGTCTCTCTGGCGCAGGATACCTACGCCGCCGCCGTAAAGCGCCAAGCTGACGACGTAAAGCGAACCCTCGGGACGCTTGAGACCGCATGGAACACAATCACCTCCGCAGCCGGCAACGCATGGGAGGCGATGAAAGGTGTCGGTCGAGCTCCTACCGCCAGCGACCTCAACGCCCGTCTGCAGGACGCAAACGCACGGCTGGCGCAACTGAACGCCACCCAGGGTTTCGGCACGAATGCCGGCGGAGCGGCGTTCGGTGACGGTGGCAGAGCATCGAGGGGTGCCGCACGAAACATTGAGCGTGAACAGGCACGCCTGATCGCCGAAATCCAAATGCTTCAGCAGCAGGCGGATGAGGCGGCGATTATCGGTGTCGGCAAGCGCAGGGAAGCCGAAAAGATTGCAGCCCAGCAGCGGCTGGACGCTTTGAAGCAAGAGACCCAGACCAAGAAGGAACAGCGGGACAAGGAGATTGCGCAGGTTCAGCGGGACGCCCAATTGACTGGGATGAGCCTGATGGATCAGCAAAAGCTGATCGAACAGATCAATGAGAAGTACAAGGACCCCGCGGTCAAGCAGTACACAGACGATGCTGCCACGAAACTTCTACAGAGTTTCCGAGAGGGTGATGCTGCCCTCAAGGCGCAATTGGATAGCCAGGAGAAGCTTGGAACCTGGGCACAGAAGCGGGCTGAGTTCGAACAGCAGATTGCTGACCTGAAAACCAAGTCGGTTCTGACGGCTGACCAGAAGAGCCTGCTCGCCCGGCAGGACGAATTGCGCGCTGCGCTCGACATAAACGTCGCAGACGAGAAGGCGCTCAAGACTCGGCAGGAGAGCGTCCGGCTCGCGGCTCTGGAGCAATCCCTATCGTTGCAGCTTGCAAACGATAGGCAGCAGTATGGCGACCAGCTTGCAGCGTTTGGTCTGGGGACTAAAGAGCAGCAGCAACTTAGGTCTCGGCAAGGTTTGTACAGAGACTATTCCCGCCAACTAGACCAAGTAACGCTACAGCGCACGAGCGGGCAGATCAGCGAGGACGGTTTTCAACAGCAATCTGCCGCTTTGCGCCAAGCCTTGAATGATCGCCTCGGCGCACTGACCGACTTCTACGTGGAGCAGGACAAACTGCAAGGAAGTTGGGTGTTGGGGTTCGAACATGCGTACGCCGACTTCGTGGATCAAGGCGCCAGCGCTTACGAGCAAGCAGGCCAGGCATTCAAGTCCGTCACCGGTGGGATGGAGGAAGCGTTCTCAAACTTCGTCACCACGGGGAAACTCGACTTCAAGAGCTTGGCTAACTCCATCATTTCCGACTTGGCCAGGATTGCAGCGAAGCAAGCCATCGTTGGTGCGATTGGGAGCATCGCGGGAGCTATTGCTGGCGGTGGGAGCTCGGGGCTTGGCTCGGCAACAGCGGGCGATCTTTCCTCTGCGGGGATGGTGAACGGCGTTTCCTCGTCGGCTGGTGACTCCGGAATCATGTACTTCGATGATGGCGGCTATACCGGCCCTGGGGGCAAGTACGAACCCGCTGGGATCGTGCACAAAGGCGAGTATGTCCTTAATGCAGAGGCTACGTCTCGCCTAGGCGTGGCGGCCCTCGACAAGATCAACCGCGGCTACGCGGACGGCGGGTATGTGACGCCCCTGCGCACCTCGATTTCCAGTGGTCCTAGCGCTGGTCCAGGCGGCACGACGGTAAACCTGACGGTGAACTACCAAGCGGATGGTCAGGAGTCCCAGGAGGGGCAAGCCAACGACTTCGCCAATGGTTTGTCGGATGTAGTGCGCACATACATTGACCGGCAGATTGCAATGTCCTGGAAGCAGGGCGGCTCGAGTTGGAATGCCGTCAACGGGAGGCCCGCCTGATGGAAACATTCGCTTGGAAAACCATTGGGCAACCTGTCGGGACCATTACCCTCCGGACCCTATCGGCACAATTTGGCGACGGCTACAAGCAGGATGCGGCAGACGGAATCAACGCAAAGGTACAGACCTGGCCGATTCAATGCGTCGGGCTGACCCGCAGCGAGGCAAATCTGATCGTGGCCTTCTTCGACCGGCACGCTGGCTACAAGGCATTCCAATGGACCCCGCCTATCGGTGGGCCTGGGCTCTACAAGGTGGTTGGCTACAGCCCCAGTCCAGTGGGCGGCGGCGTTTACACGATCTCGGCAACCTTTCAACAGGCGTTCGCAGCGTAAATGGCTATTCAACAAATCAACGTCGGAACCGCCCCAAATGACGGAACCGGCGATCCAATCCGGACCGCGTTCGTCAAGGCGAATGCGAACTTTCAAGACCTTGACGGGCGTGTGGCCGCTGCTATCCCGACGAGTCAGCGAGGCGCAGTAAACGGCGTGGCGCCGCTGGGAGCAGACGCCAAGGTGCCGGCGGTTAACTTGCCGAGCTACGTCGACGACGTTGTCGAAGTACAGAACAACGCGGCTCTGCCTCAGCCTGGCGAGTCCGGGAAAATCTACGTCGTACTGAACGATTCAAGCGGCCTGAATAACGTTCAATATCGCTGGAGTGGTTCCGCATACGTTGAAATCGTTGCCAGCCCTGGCACGACCGACAACGTGCCTGAAGGGGTCACCAACAAGTATTTCACCGAAGCACGCGTACTGAGTGTCGTGTCGAATCGGTTGCGCGTTTATACGTACGCCGGCAGGCCCACGACCGATGTTGGTCCGATATACATAGTCGGTCTTGGTCCGTGCGAGTTCAATACTACGTTCAATGGGTATCTTCCGTTGGTGAGGTACGCCGACTGCTATGTGGAGGGGGGTGGGGCGGCCAATTCCGTTCGACTGTCGCGGTTCAGGGGCAGCCGACTGACCGTGCTAGACAAACACTTGCCGATCCCTGGATCTGGGGTTGAGATAGTCCCTACTGGAATAGTTCAGGGATCAGTCAACTATCTGTATGCGTACGACAACAGCGGTTCTTTGGGGCTGGAGTACAGCACTACGCCCGGCGCGGTGTACGCTGCTACCGGCGACGTGGTGAAGCCGGGCGATCCCTCCCGGCTGCTGGTTGGGTTTTTTACCATGGAGAGCAATCAGATCATTGACTCGCTGTCCGCGCGCTGCATTGGCAGTTTCTTCAATCGCCGTCCCAAGACTGTGACATCTTCGGTCCCAAGTGCGGCTACTGCCTCCACGACTCCAGTCTTTGCAACTGGACGACGCATAATGTGCTGGGCCGGCGAAACTCTCGACATGAAGGTAAGCGGAGCGGGAACAACCTCGCAAGCCCTGCAGGCCGGCTATTACGCGCTGGCCATCGGCACTACGAACATAGTGAGCTACCCAGGCATCGTACAGCCCAGTACTGCCAACCAGTTCTCAACTGCTTCTATGGACTTTGGGTTCACCAATACTGGTGATGCCGCGCTATCGGCCGGGGTGACCGTGTGGGTAGCATCCGGCTCGGTAGGCTGCCAATACCAGCTCAACTTTTCGGCCACGACACGACTATGAGCAAACAAATCGGTCCATCCTTTCTCGACGAATTGCGCTTGGCGGGAGTGTCCGACTGGCGCTTCGTGTGGTTTCCCGATGGCACCATTAATTTCGATGACCAGATGCCGCAAGAGGCCCGTCAGGAGGTGCTGTCAGTCTACGACGCTCACGTCCCAGTAGACCTGAACGTGGTGAAGCGCGACCAGGTCGCCCTGATCAACGCCGCCGCGCAATCCGCTATCGACGACATCATGTCGGTCTACCCAGACTTCGAAAGACTGACGTGGGCTACGCAGGCCGACGAAGCGAGGGCCTGGCAGGCCGCCGCGGAAGAAGACCGCGTGCCGGCGCTTGTTCCCTGGTGCGCGAACGCGGCGGCGAACCGGTTGGACACCGAGGGCAACCCCATGCCGCTGTCCGAGTTCATGGCGCGCGTCTCCGCCAAGGCGGACGCCTACAAGACGCTGTCGTCCCAGATCGCCGGTAAGCGCCAGAGCTACGAGGACGCCATCAGTGCTGCCACGACAGTGCAGGCAGTGAAAGTGATTGTCTGGGAGTAGCCGTGGGCATCTATTCGGACGTACAGAAGCTAGAGCCTGGCGCACTGGTAGAGCTCTTCACGCTCGACATGACCGCCATTGGTGGCGACATCATGCGATTCCATGGCTACACCCAAATCGGGCCGATCTGGTGGCAGGGAAACCAGTTTGACCCCTGGGCAATACAAGCGCAGGGTTTCGAACAAACGGGCCAGGGCCAGCAGCCGACGCCTACGCTCTCAGTTGGGAACATTGGGAGGGATGCGGAAGGAAATCCCATTCCCGGCGTCATATCGTCGCTATGCCTTGTGTTGGATGACCTCGTGGGTGCCACGATCACAGCGACCAGAACGCTCGGTCAATATCTTGATGCGGCCAACTTCCCGGGCGGTAACCCAACAGCGGATCCAAATGAACAGCTTCCGCCCGAGAACTGGATTATCCAGCAGAAAACAGCCGAGACGGCGGAGGTTGTGGAGTTCGAACTTTCGAGCCCGCTCGACTTCGCTGGTAAGCAGCTCCCGGGCCGGCAGATCATCGCCAATGTCTGCGGCTGGCTGCAAAAGGGGGGCTACCGCGGGCCGTATTGCGCCTATACGGGATCGCGGATGTTCGACATCCAAGGCAACCCCGTGAGCGACCCGGCGCTTGATAGATGCTCTGGGCTCATAACGGACTGCAAGAAGCGGTTCGGCGAGTACGAGATTATCAACTTCGGCGGCTTTCCTGCGGCCGATCTCATTCGCTGAGGGCGCAACATGAATCGCAAGACGATAGTGGCCATCCGCGCCCATGCCATCGCCGAATATCCCCGAGAGGCTTGCGGCCTGGTAGTGCTCGACGGCCAGACCGAAAGGTATATGCCTTGCCGCAACACTGCTGCCGGGACGGAGCATTTCATCCTTTGCCCGGAGGATTACGCAGCGGCGGAGGATGCCGGCCAGATTATCGCGGTCATTCACTCCCATCCGGACCAGAGTGCGGAGCCCAGTACGGCGGACTTGGTTTCGTGCGAGGCGAGCGGGCTGCCGTGGTATATCGCGGCGGTGGCAAAGGGCGTCGACGGAGTGGTGACGGCTGGCGAGATCCGCGGATTGGCCCCAGAAGGCTACCAAGCGCCCCTTCTTGGCCGCCCATTCGCGCATGGGGTTCTTGATTGCTATACCCTGGTGCGGGACTGGTACAAGCGGGAGCAAGGCATTGATCTACCGAATTTCGCCCGCCGCGACGATTGGTGGAACCAAGGCGATAACCTGTACGTCAAGCACTACGAAGAGGCCGGTTTCCGGCCAATGACGGAGGCCGAGCCGCTGCAAACCGGCGATGTGATCGTGATGCAGTATCGGTCACCCAATGACCCGAACCATGCTGGCATCTATCTGGGTACAGCGACTCTGAAGGAGTGTCCAGACCTACACCCGGTGCCGGATGCCATGCTGCACCATCTGTATGGGCGGCTTTCCGAGCGAGTGGTATATGGAGGTCATTGGCAAGAAATGACTCGGCTACGGTTGCGTTATAGTCGCGGAAAATAACGGGAGGCTGACATGCGAGCATTTCTCTGGGTAGCTTCATTGGCGATTCTGGCCGGATGTTCCACCACGCCGCCGGCAGAAAGCGATGTAAAGGTTGCTGGCGCGGAGCAGGTTTTGATGTTCGGTTCCCCGCCATCTGGTTCCTATACGACCGTCGTCGTGACCCGCGACAAAGGATACATTGGCAGCGGCTGCGCCATGGGGTTTTTCGTCGATGGGAAACTAGCTACGTCGCTCGCGCCGGCTGAGCGGGCGACTTTGTATATTCCGCCCGGCCCGGTTGTCTTTGGTACGGCGTACGTGGGCCGTGGCCTCTGTGATGGAACTGGAGGTCGGCGGGAGCGCGACGCGGTTCTTGTGCCAGACACAAAGAAGGCATATCGGATATTCAGCGACCAAGACGGCAACATCGACGTATTGCCTACCACGCTTTAAAAGCGTAAACGATCTGGAGAGGGCCGCCGCAGGGTGGCCTTTTTTTATGTCCGAGAAACTTAGAACGATACGGCTGTACGGCTCCTTAGGCACCAAGTTTGGAAGGTCTCACCGCCTGGCGGTGTCCAGCACCGCAGAGGCTATCCGGGCGTTGTGCGTGTTGCTGCCCGGCTTCGAGAAGGAGCTAACGAATAGCGAGTCAAAAGGCGTTGCATACGCTTGCTTCATCGGGCGCAGGAACATCGGGGAGGATGCCCTAGAGTTTCCGGTAGGCGAGGAACCAATCCGCATTGCACCAGTTATCACCGGCGCCAAGCGTGCAGGCTTATTGCAGACCATCGTAGGGGTCGTTCTCGTCGTTGTAGGCGCCGTGTTGACATATACCGGCGTCGGGGCCGCGGCTGGTGCGCCCTTGATGAAGATCGGTGCGGTGCTTGCCTTAGGTGGGGTGGTGCAAATGCTTTCTCCACAACAACGTGGACTCAGCGCCAAAGACGGACCAGACAACGGCGCCAGCTACAACTTCAATGGGCCGGTAAATACTACTGCGCAAGGAAACCCAGTCCCGTACTTCGCCGGAGAAGGGATTGTTGGCAGCGTAGTTATATCCGGCGGCATTTACGCGGAAGATCAGGTATGAAGAGCGGGAATTTCAAGCAACAAGAGCCGCCTTCGGGCGCCTTTCTTTATCCCCCTTCGTCTAGCGTCCCCCTGATTGGATACGGAGGTGGAGGCAAAGGAGACGACGGAGGCAGTTCGCCGGACGAAGCACCTGACAGCCTTCATAGCATTGCATACGCCCGCGTCGTGGACCTCATCGCGGAGGGAGAAATATACGGTCCAGTGCATGGCCCTGGGGGCGCGCTCAAGGACGTGTATCTGGACGGAACTCCCGTCCAGAACGAAGACGGTTCGATGAACTTCGGCAACGTCCAAATCGATTTTAGGTCGGGCACCCAGACGCAAGACCCCCTTCCGGGATTTCCCGCATCTGAGAACACAATTGCGCTCAATGTAGCCCTGACTTCTGCGCAACCATTCATCCGCTCGTACACGAACCTTCAGTTGTCGGCGGCTCGCATTACTCTTGCTGTAGGGGGTCTTAGTCAGGCCGACACATCGAACGGAGACATCAACGGCTACAGGGTCGAATACGCTATTGACCTGAGCACAGACGGCGGTGCATATCAACAGGTGCTTAGCTCTGCCTTCGACGGCAAGACTACCCAGCGTTACGCGCGTTCGCATCGGATAGATTTCCCCCGAGCAACGCAGGGCTGGAATATCCGCGTGCGCCGAATCACGCCGAACGCGAACAGCAGCACCATTCAAGACTCGACGTTCGTCGACTCCACTTCGGAGATCATCGACGCGAAGCTACGCTACCCGATGTCGGCACTTGTCGGCATCAAGGTAGACGCCTCGCAGTTTCAAAGTATCCCGACGCGAGCCTACCGCATGCGCGGTCGCATCCTGCGCGTGCCGTCGAACTACGACCCCGAGGCAAGGACCTACCTGGGCACTTGGGACGGTACCTTCAAGATGGCGTGGAGCAATAACCCCGCCTGGGTCTTCTATGACCTTGTGACGAATGATCGCTTCGGGCTCGGCGATGTGATTCCGCCGTCCTGGACCGACAAATGGGGTCTGTACCAAATCGGGCGGTATTGCGATGAATTGATCCCTGATGGTTTCGGTGGCATGGAGCCCCGTGCCACCTGCTTCGTCTATCTTCAGACTCGGGCCGATGCATGGAAGGTCATGCAGGATATGGCGTCCGTGTTTCGCGGTATGTCCTATTGGGCGTCAGGGACGATTTCTGCTGTGGCCGACATGCCTTCGGACCCGGTATATACGTTCACGTCGGCCAACGTCATTGATGGCAAGTTCAACTACGTCGGATCAGGCCTGAACACTCGCTACACCGTTGCGTTGGTGTCATGGATCGACATGACGGACATGGGACGGCAAAAGGTCGAGTACGTCGAGGACCGAGACGCCATTGCGCGGTACGGGATCAGGCAGATCGAGGCGACGGCATTTGCGTGCACCTCCAGGGGCCAGGCACATCGCGTTGGCAAGTGGCTGTTGCTTACGTCCCGCCTCGAAACCCGGTCGGTCACATTCTCTGTGGGATTGGATGCGTGCCGAGTTCGCCCGGGGAGCATCGTTCGCGTCGCGGACCAGCACTTCGCGGGGCGGCGTATCGGTGGGCGCATTCACGAGGCTACCTCGACCGTCGTAACGGTGGACGCCAACACGCTTGTACGGCCCGGCGACCGCCTTACGGTGAACTTACCTAGTGGTGTTTCGGAAACGCGTACCGTGGCTTCTGGCGTCGGTACCGCGCTTACCGCCGACATGACAACCATGACGGTGGACATGACGGAATGGAGCGCCGACATGGAGGGTCTGCCCGGCGCGGTGATACACATCACCGTCACGGTCCCCTTCTCGGAGGTGCCCGAGCCCGAAAGTACGTGGACGCTCGATTCAAACGACCTGTCGTCCCAGCTTTACCGAGTCTTGTCCGTGACTAGAAAGGAAGGCTTGTTGGCCGACATTTCGGCTATCGAGCACAACCCGTCGAAGTTCGACAATGTTGACTTTGGTACGCGGCTTGATTTTCCCCCCATAACAGTCGTACCTCCAGGTGTCCAGGCCCCACCCACCAATGTCCAGATCAGTGCCTACTCTGTTGTCGCGCAAGGCGTCGCGCAACAAACGGCGGTGTTCACCTGGACGGCCGCTGCGTCCGCGATTGCATACGAGGTGCAATGGCGGCGCAACAATTCGGATTGGGTTCCTGCGGGACGAGTTGGGACCACTCGGCTGGAAATCACGGGGATTTACGCTGGGGCGTACGTGTGTCGCGTTCGCGCTATCAATGCCATCGGCGCAACGTCAATCTGGGCAACCTCGACCGAAACACAGCTTGACGGCATACTTGCTCCACCTCCGGCAGTAACAAGCCTGACGGCGAGTTCGATCGTCTTTGGCATCCGTCTGAAGTGGGGCATCCCTCCCGGTCCGACCATCGTGGAGCGGACGGAAATTTGGTATGGACAATCTCCAGACCGAAGCCTTGCCATTAAGTATGGGGACTTTGCTTTCCCCCAGGACTCAACGACGCTCATGGGGCTTGCCGCTGGCGTCACGCTGTATTTCTGGGCGCGCCTAGTAGACAAGAATGGTCTTCCTGGCGAATGGTATCCGGTAGGCGCAGGGGTGCAGGGTACTTCGAGTTCGGACGCCACCGCGATTCTTGACTACCTCGCGGGCCAGATTGCCGCGACTCAGCTCGCCCAATCGTTGCTTCAAAGAATCGACTCTGGTGGAAACGCCGCGGTGATTGCCCAGGCGATCATCAATGAGTTGGCGGCGATGTACACCATCAAGACCCAGCTTACGGTAGGAGGGCAGCCTTTCCTTGCTGGCATCGGTGTGGGTGTAGAGAACAACCAAGGCATCATCACGTCGCAAATTTTGCTTTCAGCGCAACGCGTAGCGGTCCTTGATGAGTCTTCGGGCGCTTTGAAGACGCCGTTCGTGATTCAGAACGGCCAGACGTTCATCAACCAGGCATTCATTGGTGACGCATGGATCAACAATGCCATGATCGCCAATGCATCTATCACGTCGGCGAAGATCCAGAATGCACAGATACAGAACGCCCATATCGTCAACGCGAATGTGGACAGGCTCAAAATTGCGGGCCAGTCAGTCACAACATCTGCAGCCTTCGACTTCGGCTACTGGAGTGGACAGGTTTGGGACGGCAACTGGCGTAACCGAGGGAGTGGAAGCATCACGATTCCCGAAAACGCGCAGTTGATGGTGGTGATCCAGAACAGTTTCGATGATGGATTCACTATGAGCATTCCCACCGCGCTGTACGGGCCGAACAAGAGGAACTTCGACTTTCGAATCCTCCTGAATGGAGGGGATTTCGGTATGGCGGAGGTGCCGCGACAGGCTACACCTGTTTACCAGTACAACCCCGCTGGAGAGGGCGGTACCGACCAAATAGACCTTGTGAGCTACACCGTGGTGCCCGTATCCGATTGGTCATTCAGCTTTATGTGCTTCAACGTTGCGGGTCCGATTTCGGTCACCTTGCAGTATCGCTTGCGGCAGGAGACATCAGAAGCTCGGAGCATCAATTCCAGGACCCGCATGTTTCTTTTGTCCGCCTACCGATAAGTGAGGATGCACCCATGGATAGCCAAGAACCCTCCGTCGTGCCGGAAGAGGAAGTGCCCCTTCCTGTTGTGCAGCACTTCATCTGCTACGACCAGCAGACTGGCCGAATCATGTCTCAGTGCTCGGTCGCGGGCGACACGCTGAAGTTCATGCAGGAGTCGGGCGTTCCGATGATCGAGGCGGTGGCGGACCCGGCCGCCAACTACGTCAAAGATGGCATGGTAGTACCCAAGTTGGATAACCCGACCGTCGCGCAAGGTGGGGCGCTGGTGGGTCTGCCTGTGCCGTGCCAGATTCAGATCGGTACCAAGCTCTACGACTGCAACGAGGACCGCGCTGAGCTGGAGTTCGACGCCCCAGGAACATACCGAGTGCGCGTTATCGCCTGGCCCTACTTGGACAAGGAGTTCGTCTTTGAAAATCCAGCATAAGACAGTGGAGGGGGAGCAACAGCGCGCCGCCGCCCGTGTACGCCGTACCGCAAGGCGCGATGCGGGTGCGCTGGCGTCTGTGGTCGCTTCCTTAAGTCGGTGTCTACAAGCAAATGGCATCGTGCTGCCGGATGAGGTTTCACGGTGGCTCGGAGACCGGGACGCGCCTGAGCCCGGGGAGCCGGACACAGGAACATCGCGCATCGACCCCTAACCCGCTACGGCGGGTTTTTTTACGCCTGGAGAAAGCATGTTGAAGCAAGACTTCGCCGCGGCAGCGATGCTGTCAGTTTCCCTGGCGGACAAGTGGTATGAGCCTGTGGAGCGGGCAATGATGGAGTTCGCCATCGTGTCTCCCATGAGGGCAGCGGCCTTCATCGCACAAATCGGCCACGAGAGCGGCGGATTCCAGGACACGCGGGAAATTTGGGGCCCCACGCCAGCGCAAGAGCGGTATGAGGGCCGCCAGGACCTTGGCAACGTGAACCCGGGGGACGGGAAGAAATACATGGGGCGTGGGCTGATCCAGATCACGGGGCGGGCGAATTATGCCGCCGTCGCCCTCGGCCTGGGCCTCGATGTCTTGAGCAACCCAGGCCTGTTGGAGCGACCCATTCTCGCGGCGCGGTCGGCCGGCTGGTGGTGGTCCAGGAACGGATGCAACGAGATTGCCGACTCTGGTGACTTCGAGGCGCTTACCCGGCGAATCAATGGCGGCCTGAACGGCTATCCAGACCGCCTACACCGCTACAACATCGCCCGTGCGGTCCTGGGGGCGTAATGGACACAATGACGATGATGATGGCCACTATCGCCGCTGACGCCTCTTCCGCTGCGCTTTCAGGCGACACGTTGTCAATCCCACAAATCGCCGGGTATGTCGCTGCGGTGCTGATTGGCGGCGGGGCGGCGTGGAAGGTATTGCCCATTCTGCTGGCACGGTTGGCCGTATCGCTTGCAGGGGCGAAGTCAGAGAAGGATGCCATCGAGCGCTTGGAGGGGCAGCTTGCGGTTGAGCGGCTCGCTACCGAGGCAGCAAGGCAGGCGGCAAACGACGCCTACAAAGAGCGAAACGACATCCTGCGCGACCTGGGCAAAGTGCAAGCCGAGTTGGCCGGCCTGACGGAGCGCTCCAGGCAGCAGGCGGAAACCATAGAGCGCCAAAACCAGTTGATCGAGAAGCAGAGTCAGAGGATCGAGGCTCTCACCGGGCAGGTCCAGCAGCTACAGGAGGCCATCCATGGCAAAAGTCTTTGAATGGTGTGCGTGCCGGCATCCACGGCTGGCGCACTGGTGTCGGGCAGCCTATGCGTTCGGGCTGGTCCTTGCCATATTTGGCAGCGGTATTGCGGTGGGGTCCCTGGGCGCTTGGTCGAGGGCCCAGCAGGTAATCACAGCGCAGCGCGAGGATTACCAAGCCACGCTCACCCTGCTGTCTGGAAAGGTAGCCACAGCCGCAACGGCGACCCGTGAAGCAGCGTCGAAGGCTGCGGCGGCAGCCGAGACGGTAATGACCGCTTCGGAGACCGCAAAGAGTGCAACCGAGATCGCCCAGGAAGCGGCGGTTACGGCAAAGAGTGCCGCTCGAACCGCTGGTCAGGCCAGCGGCACCGCTAAGGCCGCGTCCGCCAATGCGGGGAGGGCGGCGGCCGTGGCAGAGGGGGCTGCGGGGACGCTTGACCGCGCCCTAAATCCGCCGCCCGCTCCGCCGGCTGAAGTTCCAGACTGGTTGAACACGCCATGATGGGCCTTGTAAATGCGGCGCTGCCACGCTGGATGTGGGTTGCTGCTGGGGGCGGGGCTCTTGTGGGCGGATTGGCGCTCGGCGGCTGGTGGCTACACCACGCGGGCTACCATCAAGGTCGTGCAGATGAAAAGCAAGCCGCACTGGCCGCACAGCAGGCCGCTCAGGAAGCCATGCAACAGGAGAAAGACCATGCGGATGCCAAATACCGCGGTGCCTTGCTGGCCCGCCAAGCTGTCGAAAAGAAACTGGAGGACGTGCAGGGCCGCAATACTGCCTCTGCTGCTCGTATCGCTGGCCTCTTGCAGCAGCTACACGACCGTTCCGAAGATACCGACGCCGGCGGCAGATCTCATGGCGCCGGTCCCGACTGGATCGGAATATTTGGGCAGTGTGTTGCCAGAGTTGAACGCCTCACAAGCCGACTTGGACAGGTGGGGGCAGACGCTGCAGGATTCGCTGACAAGGTAAATGGCCTACAGGACTACGTCAGGGCCATCAGCAGAGTGCCGTAGACACCTGCATTCGCAGGGACAAGAGGGGCGCCCAACGGGCGTGCGCGAACACGACCGGCAAGCGCCAACATGCAGAGCAAGCTGCAAGCCAGCCAAGGCCCCCCACTCACGCGTGAGCGGGCCGAGGTTAACAGATTGGTTTGCAATGACTCAACCCATCATCCCTTGGATCGGAGGCAAGCGGCGCCTGGCCGATCGCATCCTCCCGTATTTCCCAGAGCACAGTTGCTACGTCGAACCATTCGCTGGCGGTGCGGCTCTGCTATTTGCTCGCGGCCTGCCTGCCGAGGTGGAAGTGCTGAACGACATCAACGGCGAGCTCGTCAACCTCTACCGGGTTGTGCAGCATCACTTGGAGGAATTCGTGCGCCAGTTCAAGTGGGCGCTTTCGTCTCGTCAGGTATTCAAATGGCAGAAGGAGACCCGTCCAGAGACCTTGACCGATATTCAGCGCGCAGCTCGCTTCTACTATCTGCAGCAAAACGCCTTCGGTGCCCGCGTGGAGAGTCAGAGTTTCGGCACTGCAACCACGAGCCCACCGGGACTGAATCTGCTCCGACTCGAAGAGAGTCTCTCCGCGGCCCATCTACGGCTCGCGAGCGTCTATATCGAGAACCTGCCATGGTACGAGTGTGTCGAGCGTTACGACCGATCGCACACGCTGTTCTACATGGACCCTCCGTACTGGAAAACAGAGGGATATGGTTTCGACTTCCCCTTCGAAGAATACGAGCGGATGGCGGCGCTGCTTCCCAGCTTGAAAGGCCGGGCCGTTATCAGCCTAAACGACCATCCTGATATCCGGTCCGTCTTTCGGGATTTTCCAATTGAACGGACCGATCTCCGTTACACGGTTGGTGGAGGCGCCGGCGTGGAGCGTGGCGAACTCCTCATATTTAGCTGGGATATCGCCTCACAGCCGGCGAGCCTGCTGTGACTACGATACCGATAGTTCAAGCTCTTTGCCCATTGTGGCCAGCGCTTGCGCAATCGTGTCGATCTTGGTGGCGTGCTCCAGGTTTACGATGCGGTTCACTTCTTGGGGGCGGGTGCCCATGCGGCGCGCGAGTTCGGCCGGCGTGACGTGCTGGGCCAGCATTTCGTTGAGCAACAGCACCTTGGCCGAAACGCTGGCCGGTAGCGCCACCAGCACCTCACCGTCCCGAGCCTTGGATGGCGGAGGTACGGGGCGGCGGTCCTCGAAATAGAAGTCCATGGCTACCAGCAACGCATCCGCGGCCATTTCGCGTGCTTCTTCCACCGTCTCGCCCGCTGAATTGGCTTCCGGTATATCCCGGAACGTAACGAGGTAGCCAACCGTGTCCGGTTCAATCTTGGCTGGATAACGCAACATAATTCTCTCCCTGCATGGGGTGTGGTGAACGGCGAGCAGGAAGCCCCTTGCGGGGCCTCCCTTACTTCTTCAATCCAAGCTGCTTCAGGATCGTTCGCCTCAGCCCTTCGCCGATCTCCTGGCTACCGTGCCGAGGCAGGGTGGTTTGCTTGCCCTGGAAGTAGACTTTCGTGTGGCCTTTGCCTTCTTTGAAAGTCGCTCCCTGGTCCGCGAGCCACCGTCTGAACTCGCTCTGCTTCACCGCACCTCCCTTATCCGTTGAACATGGGGGAAGTATAAACAAAAATGTTTATAAAAACAAGGGGAGGTTTAGCGTATCCTTCTCGCGCGTTCGCCGGTCACCTTGCGCGCGGGCTTATCTTCGCGCACGCCTTGGAACGACGCCTGCCGCAGGATGCCGCCGTCTGTAATCGTCGTGTATGCCACTTCAACGACAAGCTCAGGCCTGACCCAATGCATGGTCGGCTTCGAATTGCCGCCCCAGCGGTCCGACAGCACGGGCTTTTCGATGAACGGCATTTCCTCGGTAGCCAGCGGCGTCAGGCGCTTCATCAGCATGTCGAGGGTGCTTCCGCTGAACCCAGTGCCTACGCGGCCTGAATAGCGCAGCCTGTCGCCTTCTCGCAAGCCAACGAGCAGGGCACCGAAGGCGTTGCGTGATCCGCCTGGATTGGTCCATCCGCCCACGACGAATTCCTGCCTGGGCCGGCATTTGAGCTTGATCCATGTGTCGGTGCGCCCCGCGCGATAGGGCGCGTCAAGGCGCTTGCCGATCAGGCCTTCCAGCTTCCGCTCGCACGCCTGCGCGAGCAGCGACACGGCATGGTCCCTGGATTCCACCTCAGCGACCGTGCTGCATATGATGGCTGCGTTCTCAGGCACCCCGGCCAGGACCGCCTGAAGCGCCTTTGCGCGCTCAACGAAGGGGTACGCACGCAGGTCCTTCCCGTTCCAATACGGGATGTCGAACGCCACATACTGCACTTGTTTCGCCACGCTCTTGTCCATGGCGTTCTGCAGGCGCTGGAAGCTGCTCACGCCGTGCTCGTCCATCACCACGATCTCGCCGTCGAGCCAGCCGGTACCGGTGAGTTTCAGCGCCTCGATGCGCTGCACCAGATCGGCAAGCTTCGGCGTCCAGTCCTTCGCCTCGCGGCTGAAGAACCGCACGCCTGATCCGTCGATGAGACATAGCATGCGGTAGCCGTCGAACTTCAGTTCGTAGGCGTAGCCGCTGGGTGGCGGCCCGTCCACGAGCGTGGCCAGCGGCGGCTTGATGAAGTCCGGCGGCTCTGGCATGGCCTACTTCTTCAGGATCGCGCGGACCTTGTCCACGGAATTGCTGCCGGCGTCCTTCACGGCCTGGCGCAACTGCTCCGGCGTGACGCCCAGCTCCTTGGTCCAGTACCGAAGCTCGTGCTCCTGTTCCAGGCTGATCCGTGAGCGATCGCGGGGCCCGCGGTCTTTCAGGTCGTCGGACATCTTCTTCTCCTTGTTGAATGCGGGAATACCGCGGAGCAAGGTGCGTGCCGTCCCCGTGGAAACTCGTTCCATGGCGGATGGCGCCCTCGTTCGCTCGGACTTGTAGGCCCGGAGGCGATCGCTCAAGGCTGCATAGAGGACGCGAATCACCACTGCGAAGACTAGCGGCCAGGTCGCGATGTGGATGTGGATGTGCATGGTGCCGGCTCCGGCTGTTGGGATAGCCGACATGCTGAGATTGGCCGATCGAGGTAAGCGCACATGATGTTGCGATGTGCCAACGATAGGCCGCAGAGCATCATGATCGCCGTCCGCCACGTGGTGTGCGCGGCGGCGGCCATGGCCAGGGTGGCCCTACGAATTGCGGGAACATTTCCGTTCCCAGCACAGGGCGGCGCTCGGCGGCCAGGCGCGCCGCCTGCCGCGTCCTGATGGAAAGCTCACGCTTTATGGCGGGTTCCGCCTCCAGGGCGACGCGAAGGTTGTTCAGGCCCAGGCCGACCGTGTAGTCAACGGGCTGGCCACGCATACGGTCCAAAAGGTCGTAAGCCTCGATCAGGCGTCCATGCAGCCGCGAGACTTCCCACAGCAGGCGCCGCACTTCGGGACACGGATTCGCATCCCAAAGCGCACGCAGCTCCCTATGGAAGAGGGCGGGATACCTGGAGGCCATGACTCTAAAACCACTGTACGGCCATCCAGTATATGCCAGCCTATTCCTCGTCGGTCGACACAGCCGTTTTGGTGACCGGCTCGGCCACCAATTGCTCAGCAGGGTACGGGTTCAGGAAGTCCGTGGTATCGGCCGCGGATGCCGTCAGCCAGTCGCCATACACACCATCCGGCAGGATCACGACCATGCGCTTTTCGTCGCCTGACTGGTGGTAGTCCTTGAATAGCGGGTGCTGGTCGGCGTTGATGGTGAGCATCGTGTAGCTTTCGACCCATTCCCCGGTCGCGGAACGCCACTTGTCCCACAGGCCTGCAATCCCGAGCGGCGCTCCGTCAGCCCGCCGGAATTGTGTGGCGACGGCCTTTCCGCTGCGCCAGTCTGGCTCGAAGATAGCCTCCGCTGGGATGATGCAATGCTGCGCGCGGCGCCAGGCGTTATCGAACGGATACTTCGTGGCTGCCGTCTCCGACCGTGCATTGATAGGTGCCTTCTTCCCGGCTTTGGACAGGTCATCCGCTTTGGCGCGGGCCGAGATCAGGCCCCAGTGGCCGACAACCGCCTCCCGCTCCGGTACCGCCTCGTCGCCCGACTCCCATTCGGCCGGCCGGCGCACGAACACGCCAGGGTAGCGCGGCCACATATCCGATTTCGGAATCGGGATGCCGCGGGCGCGGAAGTAGCGCTCCATCTGCTCGGCTTTCTTCAGGGCGGTGTAGTGGCTGCACATTGGTCGATCAGCATAGGCCGCGCGTTTTTAAAGGGCCGTTTACACAATGGCGGTTGATTCGGCTATAGCAAACTACTACCATTTGGGTATAGGGAATTACGTTAATGGTGATTCTGTCTATTTGACGCAGAATGGGCGGACCGTCACGGATAAACGACTCGGGGCAGCCGTCGCTGCCCCGAAGTAAAGTCAAGCTACTGACCTGATGAAGGTCGCCGGTAGCCAATCATGCTCGTATCCTCCTTTCCTGCACACCGTAGCAGGGTTTGGTGCCTCTCGAAGGCGAGTGTGAATCTGAGGGCCCGCACGCCAATGCGGGCTTTTTCTTTGGCTTCAACGTCTCGAACCACAAGATGTTGTGCCATCACCTCGACTGCTCACCAAATTCTAGTGTCGGTTCGGTGGGTCTACAAGCGTGAAGTGAAACGCGATACTTCTTTAAGTTGTCACCAAAAATTTCATTCACCGGGCGCAACGTCGAGCGTCGAAGTGCCTACTTCGATTTATGCACGGGTCTCTGCGGAATTGAATGCAAGGGAGCGCTGGGCATCAGTGGGGACTTCTGGGGGACTTGCATGTACAGGACTGCACATAAGAGTGCCAAAATGGGCAATGGGCACATCTGCAAGTTCTTTAGAATCAAGGCGTTAGACTAGCGCGCAAGGCTACGAACCAAGGGGTCGTGGGTTCGAATCCTGCCGGGCGCGCCAGAATTTGCAGTGAGATCAAGGGCTTCGAGAGAAATCTCCAAGCCCTTTTTTCTTTGCCTGAATATTTGGCTAGGCACGCCAAGCCCCTGTCGATCATAAAATGACCTGTTGTACTGGTCATTAGCGTAAAATGGCGATATGACCAACCAGGAGGTGTGCCATGGAAGGACACTGTGTATCCAAAACTGAGTTCAAGGCGCGTGCCCTGGAATTCTTCCGGCAAATAGAGGCGACGGGCGAGTCATTGATCGTGACCGACCACGGCAAGCCGGCGCTGGAAATCCGACCTTACCGGCCTCTTGAGCGCGACCCGGTCGAAGTGCTCCGAGGCTCCGTGGTCAAGTTCGACAATCCGACTGAACCTGTAGGCGAGGACGATTGGGAGGCTGCGCGGTGATTGTCCTGGATACCCATGCCTTGATTTGGTGGGTGAGCGGCGATCCGCAGTTGGGCGCGAACGCGAAGGCGGCAATTGCCGGTGCCCGGCGGGATGGGCAGATTCTGCTCTCCGCGATCACTGCATGGGAAATTGCCATGCTGGTGCGCGGAGGGCGGCTGGATTTGACCCAGGACGTGATGACCTGGCTTGACACGGTTGCCGATTTGCCGATGGTGCGTTTTGTGCCCGTGGACGCACGAATCTCGGTCCAATCGGTCGATCTCCCGGGCCAGTTTCACAAGGATCCGGCCGACCGCATCATCGTAGCCACGGCCCGGCATTTCGGTGTGCCGCTCGTGACGGCGGATCTGAGGATCCGCGATTATCCGCACGTGCAGTCGATCTGGTGAGATCGGACCACATCGGTTCCAAAAGCGAAGGCCGCCCAAAGAGGCGGCTTTCGCTTCTGGACGATGAGCAGTGGAGGGGGCGACGGGCTCCTTAGCCTGTTCCTGCGCGGCCCCGCTCGGATTTCCGTCCAACCTTCCATCCTCGCCGGAATGCCCCTAGGCGGCCTACAACAGAGCAGGCGCCGCGCCATGTCGGCGCAGGAGAGGAGGAGAGACATGCAGATCCACGCCGCTTTGCCGACCCACGTGTCCGCTTTACGGCCTGTGGCCCATGAGGCCAGCCTTATGAACGGCCTCTCTGCCGAGCCTCGGGCCGCGCCGATGCGATGCGTGAAGGCGCGGCCGCGCAGCCTCCGCGCCCAGGATAAAGGCGGACTGTGCGACTTCATGGCCGACCCATCCACGCGTTCATGTCCGCTCCATCGAGCTGCAGGCATCGCGCCGCATACTCCCACAACACGAAGCCGCGATCTTGGATGTCGCATAATTTACTATGATTGTATGATTGCATGAATATCGGCTTGCGACTCGCCGGGTCCCCATCGCCCCGCGTAACGTCCAGCAAACAGGCGACGTCCGCATGGACCCATGCACGTCGAAGCAACAAGGAGTGAGACCAACATGGCAACAGGCATGCAAGCAGACGAAGCACTCGCGCCCGGGTTGCGCGGCCGGCGCGCGCTGGTCACGGGATCTGTCGCGGGTCTCGGCTATGCCATCGCACATCGACTCGCGGCCGCCGGCGCGGACGTCGTGCTGCATGGCCTGGAGCCGGAGGCGGTGGCGCGCGCCGCCGCCGATCGCCTTGCGGGCGACACGGGCGCGCGCGTGCTGCTGTCCCGCGCCAACCTGAATGACGTCGGCCAGATCGAGTCCATGATCGATCAGGCCCGCCAGGAGCTGGGCGATATCGACATCCTGGTGAATAACGCGGTAGTCCGGCATTTCGCGCCCATCGAAACACTACAGCCGGCGCAGTGGGATGAAGCCCTGGCGGTCAACCTTTCCGCCGCGTTCCATGCCGTGCGGCTCGTGTTGCCGGCGATGCGGGCGCAGGGTTGGGGCCGCATCATCAATATGTCGTCCGTCTATGGGGCGGGCGCGACCGCGGATCGCATCGGCTATATCACCACCAAGACCGCGCTGGTCGGCATGACGCGCGCCATCGCCGTCGAGACAGCGCGTGCGGGCGTGACATGCAATGCGCTGATGCCCGGCACTGTGCCCAGCCCGCCCATCGTGCAGCGCATTGCCGGCATCGCGGCGAGGCAGGGCATCTCCAGCGCGGAGGCCGAGGCGCAGTATATGGAGGCCCGGCAGCCCACGGGGCGCTTCGTGTCGATGGACAGCGTGGCGGCCATGGCTTTGCTGCTGTGCTCGTCCGCCGGCGCCGATATCACCGGCGCCATGTTGCCGGTGGACGGCGGCTGGACGGCGGTCTGACTCGCATGCCCCGCCGCGGGCTGCATATGGGCGCGCGGCGTATGTGGGGAAGAAGTCCCCAAGTCTGGTGCGAATCATAATACAATCCTACAACTATTGACGCACGAGTGAGTGGAGACAGTAATGAGCGAACATGCAAAACCGGAATTGGGGTTCGTGGGCATAGGCCGCATGGGGGCGCCCATGGCCCGCCGCCTGCTGGAGGCCGGCTACCCCTTGACCGTCTACGACACACAGGCGGATGCCGTACAGGCGCTCGTGAGCCTGGGCGCGCGGGCCGCGAGTTCGCCGCGCGCCGTGGCGGACGCGGCGGCCATCGTCCTGGTCTCGCTGCCCAAGCCGGATGTGGTCATCGAGGTCGCGCTGGGCGCCCAAGGGCTGTTGCATGGCGAGGCGGTGAAGGTGGTGGTCGATCTGTCCACCTCCGGGGCCCAGGCCGCGCAGCGGCTGGCGCGGGGACTGGAGGAACGCGGCATCGCGGCGGTCGATTGCCCGGTCAGCGGTGGGGTTGCTGGCGCCACCAAGGGCAGCCTGGCCTTGATGGTTTCCGGTCCGCGTGGCGCCTGCGAACAGGTCGCGCCGGTCCTGGACACCCTGGGACGCCAGTTCTACATCGGCGAGCAGCCCGGCCTGGCGCAAACCATGAAGGTCATCAATAACCTGGTGTCCGTGACGGCGCTGGCCGTGACGTCCGAGGCCCTGGTGATGGGTGTCAAGGCCGGCCTGGACCCGGACGTGATGGTGCAGGTCATCAATTCCGGATCCGGCCGCAGCAATGCCTCCGAGGACAAGATCCCCAAGTATGTGCTGACGCGAAGCTTCGGCTTCGGTTTCGCGCTGGGGCTGTCCGCCAAGGACGTGGGGCTGTGCCTGACGGAGAGCGAAGCCATAGGCGCGCCGCTGCGCGTCGGCAGTGCCGTGCGCGACCTGCTCAACGATGCGCAGGCTCGGCTGGGCGCCGACGCCGACATGACGGAAATCGTGCGATTGGCCGAGGAGGCCGCCGGCGTCGAGGTGCGCGGGAAGGCGGCGGGACAGGGCTGAGGGGCGCGGTCAAAAAGGCGCCTGCTCAGGCTGCTGGCCAGGGCCGGCGCGACTGCCCCGGAGGGCGGGCTCGTGCAAAGGCGCCGCGCCGAGCAGGATCGGGACCGCCTGGCGCTGGCCGCCCGAGTCCAGCGCGCCCGCGCGTTCCGGCTGGAAAAACTTCTTGAGAAGCGACCATGGTATCGATACCATGAATTCCACCCAAACCACTTCGACATCCAGGACGCCTCATGACCCGCAATGAAAAATTTCGCGATTTGCTGAAGAAACCGCCCTTCGTCTGCATGGGCGCCCACGATGCCGTCACGGCCATGCTGGCCGAGCAGGCCGGCGCGCCCGCCATCTACGTCAGCGGCTTCGTCGCGTCGGCCATTGTGGCGGGCAAGCCCGATGTGGGACTGCTCTCCCAGACCGAGATGTTCGACCACATCCGCCGCATCTGCCGTGTGACCAAGGTGCCGGTGTTCGCCGACGCGGACACCGGCTATGGCGGCGTGCTGGATGCGCAGCGCACCATCCAGCTCTGGGAGGAGGCGGGCGCTTCCGTGCTGCACCTGGAAGACCAGGCCGTGCCCAAGAAGTGCGGCCACTTCGCCGGCAAGCAGCTCGTTTCCAAGGAAGAGATGCAGCAAAAGCTGCGCGCCATGCTGGATGCGCGCACCGACCCCAACTTTTTCGTTGTGGCGCGTACCGACGCCATCGCCGTTACGGGACTGTCCGACGCGCTGGACCGCCTGGAAGCCTACGCGGCCACCGGAGTGGACGGTTTGTACGCCGACGCCCCCGAAAGCGTCGACCAGATGCGCGAGATCGTGCGCCGGCTGAAGCCGCTGGGCAAGCCCATCCTCTTCAACATGGTGCGCTCGGGAAAAAGCCCCTATCTTTCGCTCAAGGAAGTCCATGACATCGGCTTTGACTACGCGCTGTGCCCGGTCGAGCCCATGCTGGCGATGCACAAGGCCGTCAAGGAAATGATGGAAACCTTCATGCGGGAAGGCTGCTCGACCAACGCCATCGCCGACCGCCTCACACCCTTCGAGGAATTCAACAGGTTCGTGGGGCTGGACCGCATCACCGAACACGAATCCAGGTACGCCAAATAGGCGTGCCCCACATCGCTTTTCCAACCACACACGACGTGCGCTGGCGTCGGCCCTTCCTGGCCGGCCCACGGCGCCAAGAGGAGACAAACCATGAAGCATTGGATACCCGCGACGCTTATCGCACCCGTTCTGGCCTTCGCCGCGACCACGGCCCATGCGCAGGCGGACAATTTCCCCGACAAGCCGGTCACCCTGGTGGTGCCGTATTCGCCGGGTGGGGGCAGCGACAACATCGCGCGTGCCACCGCCCACTTCCTGTCGCAGCACTGGAAGCAGTCCGTCATCGTGGAGAACAAGCCCGGCGCCGACGGCGTGATCGCGACCCGGCAGGTCATGCGTGCCGCGCCCGACGGCTACACGATGCTGATCTCCATTCCCGCTATCGCGGCACTCAAGTACATCAACAAGTCGCTCGACGCCGACCCCTTGGCGGAGCTGCGCCCGGTCAGCATGCTGGCGTCCGGGCCCACCGGGATCGTGGTCAAGAGCGGTACCAATATCCAGAGCATCGATGACCTCAAGCGCGTGTGCGGCAAGAATCCCGCCAGCTGCAGTTGGGCCAGCGGCGAGCCGTTCACGCTGCTCGCCGGCACCGGCCTGGTCGACAAGATGGGCCTGTCGGGCATGACGAACGTGCGCTACGCCGGTACATCGGCGGCGGTGAATGACATCATTGGCGGCCGCGTCACCATGGTCGTGACCGGCCTGTCCTCGGTGGTGCCCCACCACAAGGCGGGCACCATGAAAATCCTTGCCTTGAGCAGCGACAAGCGGCTGGAGCAGGTGCCGGATGTGCCGACCTATGCGGAGAACGGCTTGGGCGATGTCGATTTCATCAACAACTGGTACGGCATATTCGTGCCTGCCAAGACCCCGGATGCCGTCGTGAAGAAGATCGCCGAAGGCATGCGGCTGGCTGCACAGGATCCGCAGGTGCTGAAGGTGCTGCAGCCCTTGTTGATCCAGCCGGTCGGCAGCACGCCGGAGGCCTTCGCCGCGACGGTCAAGCGTGCCCAGGCAACCGTCGACAAGCTGTCCAGCCATCTGACCCAGTAGGTTGCGGTCGGGCGCCGGCGGGCGCGTTCCCGCCGGCGGTTCGCGTAGAATTCCCGCGGCAGGCGCATCCCGGCGGTATCGGCACGGCGGCGCAACGGGAAACGAGATTGGGCCGGAAAACAAGCAACCCTGAAGTCTCCATGAAAGACGTGGCGAGCCTCGCCGGCGTGTCGCCGATGACGGTGTCGCGCGCCATGCGCACGCCCGGAAAGGTGTCCCCGGATGCTCTCGCGCGTGTACGGAACGCCATCGAACGCAGCGGCTACGTGCCGAACCTCGTGGCCGGAAGCTTGTCGTCGAATCGCACCAATCTGGTGGCGCTGATCGTGCCCAGCCTGCGCAACGCGCTGTATGCCGAGATGATCCAGGGGATTTCCGACGTGTTGCGGCGTCACGGCTTCCAGTTGATGATCTCCGACAGCGGCTATTCCGACGAGCAGGAAGAGAATCTCATCGCCGCCTATGTAGCGCAACGCGTCTGCGGCCTGATCCTCCACAACACCCGCCACACGGCCCGCGCTGTCCAGATACTGAAGAACAGTACCGTGACGTGCATCGAGACCGGCAACCTGGCCGCGAACCCCATCGATGTCGCTGTCAGCTACTCGAACTATGCCGCCGGGGCGGCGATGGCGGACCACCTGGCCGGTCGCGGGTATCGGCGCATCGGTTTCGCCAGCCTGCCGGTGCGAGGCAACGACCGCCTGCGCGAGCGCCGGCGCGGCTTCCTGGCACGCTTGCGCAAGCTGGGGCTGGAGGTCCGCCCGGAACTGATCCTGGAAGCAGGCGCCGGCCTGGAAAGCGGCGCGCAGGCACTGGCGCGCATTGTAGATACGGACCCGCGTGTGGACGCGGTGTTCTTCGCGGGCGACGTGCTGGCCGCGGGCGCCCTCTTTGAATGCCAGCGCCGCGGCCTGGCGGTACCCACGCGTATCGCCGTGGCCGCCTCGGACGACAACGACCTGATGCAGCACACGATCCCGCCGCTGACGACCGTACGTTTCCCGCGCTACGAGATAGGCGTACGCAGCGCCGAGATCATCATCGCGCGCGCACAGGGACAGGCGCCCGCCAGCAGATCGGTGGACCTCGGCTTCGAGGTCATCCAGCGTGGCAGTACCTAGTGTCCTGTTCCGCCGATTCGGATGCGAAGCGGCCCCGCTTCCCCCAAGCGATGCCGTCTCCTGCGAAGGCTCCGGCGCGGCGAGTCGGTCAAGTCCCGGCCATCATCAGGTCCAGGTTCTGGACGACCGCGCCGGACGCGCCTTTGCCCAGGTTGTCGAAGACCGCCGATAGCAGGACTTGGCCGCGTTCCGCATTGACGAACACGCCCAACCTAAGGTCGTTGGTGCCATTCAATGCCTGGGGATCGAGATGGGTCATCGCTCGCGCCTCCGCGAGCGACATCACCTGGACATGACGGCCGTCCGAATAATGCTGCGCAAGGCACGCGTGCAAGCGGTCGCCGTCGACCCCGGCCGGGAGCAAGCGCAACTCGATGGGCACGGTAAGGACGATGCCCTGGCGGTAGGCGCCATAGGCCGGCACGAAGAACGGTCGAATCGAAAGTCCCGCGTGGAGCTGGATCTCGGGCGTGTGCTTATGCTCCAACGCCAGGCCGTACACCTGGGATGGCGCCACATCGGCCGCAGCGCCCGACTCGTGCGCCTCGATCGCGGCCCTGCCGCCCCCCGAATACCCGGAGATCGCGGAAACGGCCACGGGATAACCGCGCGGCAGCAGCCCGCTCTGCACGAGCGGCCGCAGCAGGGCAATCGCGCCGGTCGGATAGCAACCCGGATTGGTGACGCGCCGGGCCTGCGCGATCTGTTGCGCGTGTCCCGGAGCCATTTCGGGAAAGCCATACACCCACTCCGGCTGCGTGCGATGCGCCGAGCTGGCATCGATCACGCGCACATCCGGATTGCGGATAAAGCCGACGGCCTCCCGTGCGGCCACGTCCGGCAGGCATAGGATCGCGATGTCGCAAGCGTTGATCGCCTGCGCACGACGCTGTGGATCCTTGCGGTCCTCAACCGACAGCGTCAACAGCCGCACGTCGCTGCGATTGCGCAGGCGATCGTGGATCTGCAGGCCCGTGGTGCCCTGGTCGCCATCGATAAATACAGTCGGAAAACTCATGATGTCACGCTCACGCATTCAGTCCCGTGGTAGGCAGCACATCTTCCGCCACCGGGTAAGATAGGGAAAGTTGAATTTATTAAACGTCTGGTTCATTTTTCATGAATAAGGAACCCGAATGCGCGAGATCAGTCTGGACCGCCTGCGCACGCTCGTGGCGATTGCAGACCACGGCTCCTTCGCGGCCGCGGCCCGGCTGCTGCATCTTGCGCCGCCGACCATCAGCCTGCACATTGCCGACCTCGAGAGCCGTATCGGGGCCTCCTTGCTGTCGCGTCAGCGGGGCAATGTACGACCCTCGGCGGCAGGCGAAATGCTGGTGGAGCGGGCGCGCCGGCTGCTGGCCGAGGTCGAATCGACCCTGGACGACGTCAGCCGGCAGGCGCAGGGGCTAACTGGCCGCGTACGCCTGGGCGCCTCGACGGGCGCGATCGCGCATCTGCTGCCACAGGCCATCGCCCGGCTGCGTCGGCGGCACCCGGACATCGACGTGCAAATCGCGGTGCTGACGTCCCAGGAAACGCTGGCGCGCCTCGCACAAGGCAAGCTCGACGTCGGCCTCGTCGCGCTGCCGCAGGGGCCGGTCGCCGGACTGTCCATCCTGCCTTGGCGCCGCGACCCCGTCATGGCTTTCCTGCCCGCCGACTGGCGTCCCCCAGGCCGGGTTGCGCCGGCCTGGCTCGCCGAGCGGCCCCTGATCCTCAACGATGCCAGCACCCGCCTGGCGCGCCTTACATCGGAATGGTTCGCGCTGGGCGGCTACCGGCCCGTTCCCCGCATCGAACTCAATTACAACGACGCCATCAAAAGCCTGGTCGCCGCCGGCTATGGCGCGGCACTGCTGCCGCACGAGGCCGGTGCGCGCCAACCCGACCCACGCATCGCACTGCGGCGCCTGCGTCCGGCCCTCTGGCGGGAGCTCGGCATCGCACACCGCGCTCAACCTGCCGAACGCGCGACGCAACACGTCCTCGACGCCCTATGGGAAAGAAACCCCGCGCCAGGCTAGTCGCCGTCCAATGATCGGTTCGCGCACGCCACTTGGCCCGGCAGAATCGAATCCCTGGCGGCTGTCCACCGACCGGCCCGCAATCCAGGTCGTTAGCGCACGAATCCGCATGCGCCGCGCGTTCGCGGGCATTGCAAACTCTTGCTCCCACACCGCTGCCGATCGGAACGGCAAGAATCGATCCGTTCGCGGAAACCGTGGATACACGTTCGCCGGACGCCCAAAAAAACCAACATCTCGAGCAAAAAAAAACGCGCCTACCTTTACCCCGAACGCGCAGGAAACAGCAATGTGAACCGCGTCACACCACCTTCGCTCGTCGCCCGCCACGTCCCGCGATGCAGCGACATGATGCTGCGGACTATCGACAACCCCAAGCCACTGGATTCGGACGACCGATGCCGTGACGGATCCGCGCGATAAAAACGGTCGAACAATCTTTCCAACTGGGTCGGCGCGATGGTAGGCCCGCGGTTTTCCACGTACAGCGTCGTGCCGTCCGGTCCCTGCTCGGCAACCGTCAGCACTTCGGAATCCGCCTCGGCATACCGCACGGCATTCGCCAGCAGATTCGCCAACGCACGCCGCAGCAGCAGCGGGTCCGCATACACCGTCCCGGTCCCCTGGAACGTCAACCGGATACCGCGTTCGTCCGCCGGGCCTTCGAAATACTCCGCCATGCGTTCGAACTCGTCATCCAGCGGCAGCAGCTTGCGTTCGATCGCATGGTCGGCGTGTTCCGCGCGGGCCAGGAACAGCATGTTGTCGATCATCTTCGACAGCCGCTGCAACTCCTCGAAATTCGACCCCAGCAAGCGCTGGTAGTAGGCCATGTCACGTCGCTGGCTCAGGCCGACTTCCGTCTGTCCCAACAGGTTCCCGATCGGTGTGCGCAAATCGTGCGCCATATCGGCCGACACCTGGCTCAACTGCGTGAAGCCCCGCTCCAGGCGGTCCAGCATGCCGTTCAGTGCGCGGATCACCGCTTCAAGTTCTCGCGGCGCGTCGCCGGCATCGATACGCGTGGCGAGGCTGCCGATGCCGATCGACGACGTCTGCTCGGCCAGCCGGCGCAATGGTCGCATGCCGCGCCTGGCCAGGCCGTAGGCGATCAGCGCGGCCAGCACGGCGGCTCCCGATGCGAACAACAGGATCTGGTTGCGATAGTCGCGCAGCAAGCGCGTCCGCTCGGTCATCAGCCGGCCCGAAATGATCTGCAGCTCGCGCCCGGCGTCGGCAGCCTGCGCGTTGGCGGCGACGAAGATGAAGGGAGTCCCGTTGCTTTCCGTCTTGTGATGCACCGCGTCGAGCGACAGCGGCGTGGTGGTGGGTACCGGCGTCACCTCCGGTACGGCGGCGCGCCCGGGGTTGACCTCGATCAGGGGCGCTTCGCCCGGGAAACGCAGCACCAGCAGCGACTCGGTATTGCCCAGCATGTTGGCGAACAGGTGCGGCTTCTCGTTGATGAGGTTGCGCACGTCCACGTCCTGCATCAATGTCCGGATCTGGTCCACCCGCGTGACCAGCGCGGCGTCATCGCGCACCATCAATTGCGCTTCCAGGTTGCGGTACAGCACATAGCCGACGATGGCGAGCACGACGAATGCCAGCAGCGCGAACAGCAGCGCCAGGCGCGACGTCACGGAATGCGCACGCACGGCGCCGCGGCTCATGCCTCGTGCTCGCAGCGATAGCCCACGCCGTGCACGGTATGGATCAGGCGAGTCGGAAAGGGTTCGTCGATCTTCTGGCGCAGGCGCCGTACCGCGACGTCGACGACATTGCTATCGCTGTCGAAATTCATGTCCCAGACCCGTGATGCAATCAGCGACCGTGACAGCACCTGGCCCTGGTGCGTGACGAAAAACTGCAGCAGGTTGAATTCCTTGTTCGTCAGGGTGATGCGCGTTTCGCCCCGCACCACGCGACGCTTGGGAACGTCGATGCGCAGGTCCCCGACCGCCAGCATGTCTTCGGCGGGCTGTTGCTGGCCGCGCCGCAGGATGATGCGGATGCGGGCCAGCAATTCCGCGAACGAGAACGGCTTGACCAGATAATCGTCGGCACCCAGCTCCAGACCCTTGAGCCGGTCTTCCAGCGTGCCGCGCGCGCTAAGGAAAAGAACCGGGGTATTCATGCGGCCGGCCAGCTTCTTCATCACCGTCCAGCCGTCCATGTCCGGCATCATCACGTCGAGCAGGATCAGGTCATAGCGCAGCTCCTGCGCCATGTGCAATCCGTCGATGCCGTTGCCGGCCACGTCCACGACATAGCCGGACTCCGTCAGCCCGTTGTACAGATACTCGCCGGTTTTGGCTTCGTCTTCGATGACCAGGATTCTCATAGTGCTGTCCGTTATTGCCCATGCGGCATCGGGTATTGGCCATCGGCTGCCTGCGTCGGCGCCATATCCGGTCCAGGACCGCAGGAAGGCGCCGGTCATTCCGGCCAGGCGCCTTCCCGGGAACCAGGGCCGGGTTATTGCCCTGACTGCTGGGCGGCCTGCTCGATCAGGGCCGCGACTTCCTTGGGATGGGACTCATACACGGAGTGGCTGGCGCCGGGGATTTCCACCGTATGGCTATGCGCGCGCGCCGCATACATGCGTTCGAGATCCGGATTGATGATCTTGTCCGCCTTCGCAACCATATACCAGCTCGGCTTGTTCTTCCAGGCCGGGTCGGGGATCTGGGCGGTGAAAACTGCCGCCGAGGTCGGCATTTGCGCATGCGCCTCGAACTCGGCCTGGGCGCGCGGCAGGTCGGCGGCGAAGTCTGCCGGATAGTCGGCGGGGTTCAGGTACAGGAAGTTGTCAGGCGTCTTGACGACGGCCTTGGTGGAGTTCGGATATTTCTTGCCGTTGCTGGCTTCGGTCTCGCCGACGTCCAGCGCGTGGGCGGCGATGTAGACCAGGGATTTGACGTGATCGTCGTTGCCCGCTTCGGTGATGATGGCGCCGCCGTAGCTATGGCCGACCAGCACGCAGGGGCCGTCCAGTCCGTCCAGTACGCGGCGCGTCGCCGTGACATCCTCGGCGAAGGAGGTCAGCGGTTCCTGTACCAGCGTGACGTTGTAGCCGTCCTTGGTCAGGATGTCGTAGACGGGCCGCCATCCGGCGCCGCCGACGAAGGCGCCGTGGACCAGCACGACATTCTTGATGGGCGCGGCCAGGGCCGGGGCGGCGCCGGCGCCCAGCAGGGCAAGGGCGGTGACAGCCTGTACGGCCGTGGTGCGGAAAGAGGGAAGACGCATGACAACTCCTGGCTAAGGGGATCGGGTTAATTAATGATGGAAGTCCATCGCGATGCCAGTCTAAGAAGCCGCCGCCAACAGAAACGTGACCCAGCCATTACAAAAAAATGACGTCCGCGCTGTCCGGGACGGGCCGATGTCGCTAGCGCCGAGGCCGCTTGGTCTTGCCCTTGTCCTTCTCCATGGGTTCGAACAAGGCTTCCTTCCACATCCCGCGTTCACGGACACAGGGTTCGTCCGCCAGGTTGCGCAGAAATTCTTCCCATACTTCGCACAGCGCGCCATTGGGTTGCGGAAAGCGTTCCCGCAACTGTTCGGCCCGCAGCAGCATGGCGCGCATGCGCTTTATCTCGTGGAGCAAGGCCAGGATGTCCGCCCACACCGCCGTGTCCTGGTAGGAACAGGGGGCGCGTGTCGCCGAGGGTTCATAGCGCGCCCGGATCCGGGTCAAGGTTTCAGTGGGCAAGGGAGGTTTGAAGGCCATGGCGATACTGGATAAATGCTGGATGTATATCCAGTATATTCAAAGCCGGAAATGGGGCCGCGCAGGCGAGCCGCCCATGCCGCCAAGGCTGAGCAAGGCGCGAAGGTATCGGGCCTGAGCGGGGCCCAGGCCTGGCGCCATATCCCCTGCGCGGGCCTGCCTGGCGGCACCGCCCGCGGCCCCTGGGGACCTACCAGGCGACCGCTCGGCGCCTGCGCCGCCCGAGATCCTGCCCAACAGTGATAGCCAGGGTAAACCCTATATCAATAATATTGACGGATTGTATGACGAGAAGATAGTCTGTGCCTGGGTCCGGGTCGCCCGGACCGCACATCGCACACAAGGTAACTCAGATGACGCAACCCCAACGCATCGGCTTCATAGGTCTGGGCATGATGGGCGCCCCCATGGCAAGGTGCCTGGCCAATGCCGGCCACATGCTGTTTCTCTCCGATGCCGATCCGGCGCGTGCCGCGGGCTTGCAGACCGAATTGAACGCGGCGCCCCTGAGCGAGGATAACGCCGGCACGCTCGATGTCCTGATCACGATGCTGCCCAATTCCAAGATCGTTGAAAGCGTCCTGCTGGACGAGGCGGGCGGTGCTGGCTGGGCACACCGCCTGAAGCGCGGCGCCGTTGTCATCGACATGAGTTCATCCGAACCGGCCCGCTCGCGCACATTGGCGGGCACCTTGCGTGCCGCAGGCCTGTCATACCTTGATGCCCCCGTCTCCGGCGGCGTCAAGCGCGCTACGGACGGCACGCTGGCCATACTGGTGGGGGGGGACGCCGGCGTGCTGGAACGTTGTGCGCCGCTGCTGCGCGCGATGGGCAAGAGCGTCCTGCATATCGGCGAAGCCGGCGCGGGGCACGCCGCCAAGGCCCTGAACAACTATGTCTCGGCCGCCGGCCTCATGGCCACGGTCGAGGCCTTGCACGTTGCCGCCCGTTTCGGCATCGACCCGGCTGTCATGGCCGACGTGCTGAATGCATCGACGGGCCGCAGCAATACCTCCGAAAACAAGGTGAAGCAGTTCATGCTGAGCGGCAGCTATGCATCGGGCTTTGCCATGCAGCTGATGAACAAGGACCTGAAGATCGCCCGGGCGCTCGCGCGGGACATGGATTATCCCTTGCGCGTGGGCGACACCGTGACAGCAGTGTGGGACGAGGTATCGCAGCACGCCTCCCCCGCGACCGACCATACCGAGATGTATCGCATGCTCGCCGCCGCCGGCGACGCCGACGCCACGTCGCGCCGCGGCTGACAGATGCCTGGCAGCCGCGGTTTTTCGCGGCAAGCCCCGATTTCCCCGCTACATCCCCTCCGGGAATACGTCCCACGACGAGCCCGGCCGGCAAACCACGACAAGCGTCGACACAGACGCACACGGAGACCGCAATGAGCACCCCTTCCAGGACTTCTCTTTCGTCCCCTGCCGCCTTCGCCGGAGGCGCGCCGGCGCGGGACGTCGATACCGCCATCGAAGAGAAACGCCGCAATGCGATCAAAGGGGCTTTCTTCTCCGAATTCATAGACATGTTCGATATCTATCTGCCGGTGGTGGTGCTGGCGCCCGTGCTGTTTTATTTCCAGCCGCGCGACCTGGCTCCCGGAACGGCGACTATCCTGGCCTCGCTGGTGTTCATCACCACGCTGCTTGGCCGCCCCATCGGCGCACTGTTGTTCGGCATGGTGGCCGACCGTGTAGGTCGGCGCAAGGCCTCGATTTATTCGGTGTCCGGCTTCGGAGTGGTGACGCTGCTGATCGGCTTGCTGCCCGGCTACGAGCAGATCGGCATCGCGTCCTACCTGCTGCTGGTGCTGCTGCGCTTCGTCGACGGCATCTTCCTGGGCGGCGGTTATACCGGCGCGATGCCCCTGGCCATCGAGTACGCACGCAAGGACCAGCGCGGCTTCGTCGGCGGACTGATACTCGCGGGTTTTCCGGCGGCCTATGTGTGCATCAACCTGGTGGCCATGCTGATGTTCGCGCTGTTTCCGCTGGACGGCCCGCATTCGCCGTATGCGCAACTGGGATGGCGCATTCCGTTCGTGATAGGCGCGGTATTGGCCGGCGTGCTCGCCTGGTACTACGTGTACAAGGTCTCCGAGTCGGAAATCTGGCAGAGCGAAGTCAAGCGGGGCGGCGCGGCGCAGTCGCAAGCCGTGGAAAAGCTTCCTCTGATGGATCTGGTCCGCGGCAAGAGCGGGCGCAGCCTGCTGCAGGTGCTGCTGCTGATGACGGGCTTCTGGTTGACGCAGAACCTCATCACCATCTTCATGCCCACCGGCCTGCTGGTGCAGACCCTGCACCTGAGCGGCTTCCAGATGACGACGACGCTGCTTATCTGCTACGCCGTCCTCTTCTTTACGTACATCGGTTCGGGCATGCTGGGCCAGCGCATCGGGCGCCGCCGCTTCTTCGTCGTGGTCGGGCCGCTGATCGCCACGGTCGGCGCCTGGATCATGTATGTGCTGTCGACCGGGACGGGTATGTCGCTGCCGGTCATCGTGCTGCTGGTTTGCGTGCTGTCCGTGCTGGTGACATCACCCTGGGGCGTCATCGTGACCTACGTCAATGAACGGTTCGTCACCGATGTGCGCGCCACCGGCTTCGGGGTGGGATTCAGCCTGTCGGTGATCATCCCATCGTTTTATGCGTTCTATATGAACTGGCTGGGTCGCTTCATGCCGATGAGGGTGACGCCGGTGGTGCTGCTGATCATCGGCGGCTTGATCGGGATGCTGGGTGCCTTGATGGGGCCCGAGACCCGTGATGTGGATTTCTAAGGGAAGCATCATGCGCAAGGACAAAGTTGGTTTCATCGGTCTGGGCAATATGGGCGGCCGCATGACGCGTCGCCTGGTGGATGCCGGTATCCAGGTCATCGGCTACGATGCGGACGCCACGCGAGCCCAGGGCTGCGGCGCAACCCCCGCGGGCAGCATGCGCGAGGTGGTGGAGGCGGCGGACGTCGTCCTGATGTCCCTGCCCGACAGCCGCGTCGTCGAAGCGGTGGTGGAGGGCGAGGGCGGCGTGCTGGCGCATTGCCGCGCCGGCCAGGTGGTGATCGACATGAGCACGGCGGCCGCGAGTTCCACCATTCGGCTGCAGGGGCGTTTCAGGGACCGGGGGGCGTACTACGTAGATGCGGGGATATCCGGCGGCGCGGCCGCCGCGGAGAAGGGCGCGTTGACGTTGATGATCGGCGGCGACCCGGACATCGTCGAGGCCGTGCGCTGGGTATTCGCGCCCATCAGCACCAAGGCCTTGCGCATGGGCGACAGCGGCGCCGGCCACACGACCAAGCTGCTGAACAACTTCCTGAATGCCGTGAGCCTGGCCGCCACCGCCGAAGTCATGGTCGCGGGCAAGAAGGCCGGGCTGGACCTGCATCGCCTGCTGGAAGTCCTCAATAGCAGCAGCGGCGTGAACTTCGCCACACAGAACCGGTTTCCGCGCATCGTCGACGGCGACTATCTGGAGGGCGGGCTGACCAGCAAGCTGATGACCAAGGATGTCGTCCTGTATGTGGACCTGGTACGCGAGCTGGGCGTGTCATCGCTGAACGCCGCCGGTCCATTGTCCTGCTTCGGACTGGCGACGGCGCTGGGCTATGGCGACCAGATCAGCAACCGGGTGGTGGATGCGATAGGCGACGTGTCGGGCGGCGTTCGCCTGAAGGATGGCCAGCGGGACCAGGCGCGATGAACCAAGGGCAGGGAGACAGGAACATGGAACTGACCGAACAGCAACGCAGCCTGAAGGACGCGTTCGTGCGCCTGCGCGGAAGCTGGAGCGAGGAATGGGAGAGCATCCTGCGGCTCGATCCCGGCTTCTTCGAAGCGTATCTGAACCTCGCCGCGGTGCCCTGGAAGAAGAACCACCTGGAAGACAAGGTCAAGGAATTCATACACATCGCGGCCGATGCGGCGGCGACGCATCTCTACCGGCCCGGCATCAAGGACCATATCGAGGCCGCCATCCGCCATGGCGCGACCCGTGAAGAACTGATGGAAGTCATCGAGCTGACCAGCACCCTGGGCATCCACGCCGCCAACCAGGGCGTGCCGGTCTTGCTGGAGGTCCTGCAGGAAGAGGGCCTGCGCAGCGGGCCGGCGGCGCTGGACCCGCAACGCGAACAGCTCAAGCGCGACTTCCGCAAGAACCGCGGCTATTGGCATGAGACTTTCGACGGCCTGTTGGAGCTGGATCCGGAATTCTTCCAGGCTTACCTGGATTTCTCTTCGGTGCCCTGGCGCACCGGCGTGCTGCCGCCGAAGGTGAAGGAATTGATCTATTGCGCCTTCGATGCCTCGGCTACGCACCTTTACCTGCCGGGGCTGAAGCTGCATATGCGCAACGCCATCGGCTACGGTGCGACGGCGTACGAGATCATGGAAGTCCTGGAAATCGTCAGCCCGCTCGGCATCCATGGCGCGGCGGTCGCCGCCCCCATCCTGGAAGCGGCGTGGGCCGCGCGCCCGCGCTAGCGCGCGCCGCCACGGCCCATGCTCATTCGCGGGGCGGCACGTGCAGCACGGCGACCTGGCCGGCCAGCTCGGGCCGCGGCGGCGGATACCGCAGCAGTACCTGGGGATCATGCCCGGGGACGATATGCGCGTGCGTGTCGGCCAGGGCGTCCAGCCTGCGGTGGCCCTCCAGCATTTCGCCTACGTTGAACACCGCGGGAAAGGGCCTGCCTTCTTCCATGTTCCGGTAGTAATGCGTCGCGTCGGAGGCCAGCACGACCCAGCCGCGCGCGGTATGCACGCGCACCACCTGCAGTCCCTGGGTATGGCCGCCGACGCGATGCACCGTGATGCCGGGGGCGATTTCGGCGTCGCCGTCATGGAAATGCACCCGCCCGCGATAGACCTGCTCGACCATCTGGAGCACGTCGCGCAGGTTGAAGCTTTCGGCAATGCAGCGGTGCGTCATGTAGCGGCCGGTGGCGAATTCCATCTCGCGGTCCTGCAGGTGGAAGATCGCATTGGGGTAGGCCGCCAGGTTGCCGACGTGATCGTAGTGCATGTGGGTGACGATCAGTTCGCGCACGGAATCCACATCGACGTCCATCAGCTTCATGGCGTCGCGCATGGGATGGATGAGCTTGCGGCCGCGCGCGCGCGCCTCGTCGGCATCGAAGCCGGCGTCGACCACCCAGACGCGCGAGGCGTCGCGGATGAGCCATACGAAGTAGTCCATCGGCATGGGGCCGTTGTGCGGGTCGCCCCCCAGGAAATTGGCGCTGGCCGTGCGCTGGTGCTCGCCGTACTTGATGGCGAAGACTTCGTAATTGGGAAGCATGGCGGGTCTCCTGGTCCGGATGTCGGGATCGTGCGCCAGCATGCGGCAGCGCGAGGCGCGCTCCGCGTCCGCGCGCGGGGGTCTGGCGCATCATAGGTGTCGTAACACAGTCAGTCAATAAGACAATCGTCAAGCCGGCTTGCCGGGGGTATGATGCATCGCGCCCGGCCGCGCGCCTGCCCAGGCGCGCGGCCGGGCGGGGGCGTCCACACTGCGGCGCCCGCGCTAGGCGGAATGACCAACCGGGCGTTCCGGATCGATGGAGATGAACCGATGATTGTGGAAATGCGTGTGTATCACTGCGCCCCCGGCCGGTTGCCGGCCCTGAACGAGCGTTTCAGCACCATAACGCTGGGGTTCTTCAAGAAGTACGGCATCGAGCAGATCGGCTTCTGGACCACGGTGGCGGGTCCCAGCAACCAGGCGCTGACCTATCTGCTGAAGTGGGAAAGCCTGGCCGAGCGCGAGCAGAAGTGGAACGCATTCCAGGCCGATCCGGAATGGATCCGCCAGCGCAACGCGACCGAGGCCGAGAAGATCATCGTCGAGCGGGTGGAGAACCAGTTCCTGGCGCCGACCGCGTACTCTGCCCTGCGCTGACGCCGCCGGTCCCCGCGTATATCGAATGTCCGTCCCGCCGTCCGTCCCATCCTTTCCGGCCGGGCGGCGCGGTCACCCTGCGTAGCACTCGCCACCCCCAGGACGGCCGGACGCCCGAAAGCTCGCGTGTCTGCGCTGGCTGGGTACGCGGCTTGCTGCCCGAACTATTCCGTTCGGGAGAAGCAAGATGGAAACAGGTCGCGAAGGGCGCATGGTCATGCATGGTGGGAGTCTTTACCATTTCCGAACCCTGGAGCAGGCGGCAGGCTTCTTTCGCGGCCTGCAGGAAGGCAAAAGTATCGAATCGTGCCGCCAACGCTGGCGTCCCAGTATGGTCCGCGTGGCGGTGGGCGCGGCGCCCCGGCAGGGCGATCGTCCGCCACGGCCCGATGCGTCTTGCTGATCCAGGCAGGCAGAAACTACATGGCGCGCGCCCTGCCGTAGCTTGGGGGCGGGGCGCAACGCCGCCGCTGTGGCGCTGTCCGCATCACCCCCTGTCGCGTATCGCCGCAAGCCTGGAAGGCCAGGCCGCTACCGTGGCGTGTCGCTCTGGCGTTCCAGCACGGTGGTGTAGCTGAAGCGGTCCGCCGGGTGCAGGCTGACCGCCACCTCGAACAGGCTGCCCGACTGGTCGTAGTACTGACGGACGAACTCCAGTGCATGGGCGTCCGGTTCGGTCCCCAGGACGGCCGCGAGTTTGGCGGGCACGCCCACCGCCCGCACCGTCTGGCGCACTTCCTTCACCACCCGCCCGGTCGCCTGGCAGATGAGATCGCACACCAGCGCCTGCTGGGTATCGAGGGCGCGGCGTATCCGGGTGCCTTCTTCGTGCGGCACATACAAGTGCGACCACGCCAGCGGATAGTCGGGGGACAGCGGATTCATGCGCGAGGTCTGGATATGCATCCACCGGGCGCCTGGCGGCAGCCCCAGTTGCGCCGCCAGCGCCACGTCGACCACGATGGTGCGGGCGCTGTGGACCACTCTTTTCGTATCGGCCCCGTACTGGACCAGTTCTTCCACGGTGGAAATGGTTGGCCCGTATTCCGTGGCGCGCGGCGTCGCGGCTTCCACCCGCGTGCCGGCGCGCTTGCGCCGCGAGATCAGGCCCAGGCCCTGGATGTGGTCCAGAGCTACCCGCACAGTCCCGCGACTGACCCCATACTTGGCCGCCAGTTCCATCTCGGCGGGCAGGATGCCGCCCACGGGATAGACGCCGGAAGCGATGTCTTTGATAAGGGTCTTGGTCAGCTCAGCGTAGCGCGGCTCCATCGGATGGGGCGGCCTTCTCGGGGAAATTCGACCGGGCATTGTATATCGCGAACTTGTGCACGGACCCGCCTTGCGCGTCCAGCGCGACGGTGACCGGCATATCCCGCACCTCGAACTCGTAGATGGCTTCCATGCCAAGATCCTCGAAGGCAAGCACGCGGGCCGCGCGGATCGCCTGGGAGACCAGGTAGGCCGCGCCACCGACCGCGATCAGGTAGGCGCCGCCCGCCCGGGTGATGGCCTGTGCGGCCTGCGGGCCACGTTCCGCCTTGCCTATCGTGACCAGCAGGCCGGTACGCGCCATGAGCGCGGGCATGAACTTGTCCATGCGGTTGGCAGTCGTGGGACCAGCGGGCCCGACGGCCTCGCCGGCCACGGGATCGACCGGGCCGACGTAATAGATGGCGCGATTGCGCAGCTCCACGGGCAAAGGTTCGCCGCGTTCGAGCATATCGGCGAGGCGCTTGTGCGCCGCGTCGCGGGCGGTCAGCAAGGTGCCCGACAAGAGCAGCGTTTCACCCGCGCGCCATTGCGCCACGTCCTCGCGCGTCAGTGTGTCGAGGTCGACGCGCCGGCCCTCATCCAGCGGCAGCGCGTCGGGCAGGCCGGCCCACAGACCGGGATCCGGCGGCGTCAGCCGCGCCGGGCCAGAGCCGTCCAGCTCGAAGCTCACGAACCGGGTCGCCGCGCAGTTCGGCACCAGCGCCACGGCCTGCAGTGCCGCATGGGTCGGCGCTTCCGCGACCTTGACGTCCAGGACGGTAAGGTCGCCCCCCAGGCCCTGCGCCCCGATGCCCAATGCATTGATGCGTTCGTAGAGCTCCAGGCGCAGGGCTTCGGCCGGTGTCGACGCGCCGCGGGCACGAAGCACATCGATATCGATCGGCGCGAACAGCGCCCGCTTGGCGATGAACATGGCCTGTTCCGGACTGCCGCCCACGCCTATGCCCAGGCTGCCTGGCGGGCACCAGCCCGCGCCCATGCCCGGCAATTGGCTGACGACCCAGTCGGCGACCGAGTCGCTCGCGTTGAGCATGGCGTAGCGCGCCTTGACGTCGCCGCCGCCGCCCTTGGCGGCGACGGTCAGGTGCAGGCCGTCCCCTTCGACCATCTCGACGTGCAGGATGGCGGGTGTGTTGTCGCGGGTATTGATGCGCGCGCCCAGGGGCTCGCGGATGACTGAAGCGCGCAGCGGATTCTCCGGCCAGTTGTACGCGCGCGCCACGGCCTGGTTGGCCAGCGCCTGCAGGCTGGGTGTCGGGCCGTCGCCTTGCGCAAGCACTCGCGCGTCCATGCCCAGCCGCGCGTAGACGTGCACGATGCCGGTGTCCTGGCAAAGCGGCCGCCGCGCCCGCGCGCTCAGCCGGCTGTTGATAAGCAGCTGCAGCATCGCATTGCGCGCCGCGGGCTGCGTTTCGGCATCGTAGGCGCGGCGCAGCGCCCGCACGAAATCCGCGGGATGGTAGTAGCTGACGAATTGCAGCGCATCCGCGATGCTGGTGACGATGTCTTCGGCGTGTATGGTGCGCATGGGAATCCGTCGCGGGACTGGCCGGCCGGCTACTGCCGCGGAATGTTGGCCTGCTTGATGACTTCGGCCCAGCGCTTGACCTCTTCGGCCGTGAAGGCCTGGAAGGCGGCTGGCGCGTACTGGGCGGGGTCGAGCAGTTGGATGCCCTGTTCGCTCATCTTGCCCGTGAACGCATTATCCTTCAACGCGTGTTGCCACGCGGCGTACATCGTCTCGATGACCTTGGGCGGTGTGCCCTTGGGCGCGTACAGGCCATACCAGGTGGATGCCTCGAAGCCAGGCACCGCCCCTTCTGTCATCGTCGGTACGCCGGGGAATTGATCCATGCGCGTGGCCGAAGTCAAAGCGAGCGCGCGCACCTTGTCACCGCGCGTCTGCGGCAGCGCGGTGTTGGTCTGGTCGAACATCGCGTCGACCTGCCCGCCCATGAGGTCGTTCATCGCGGGGCCTGCGCCCTTGTAGGCGATGGGCGTGATCTGGATTCCCGCCTTGCCGGCGAACATGGCCGCGACGAGGTGCGACGTGGAGCCGACGCCGGCGTTGCCGAAGTTCAGCTTGCCGGGGTTGCCGCGGGCGTAGTCCACCAGCGTCTTCACGTCTTTGTAGGGCGAGCTGGCGCCGACCAGCAGTACCAGCGGTGTATCGGGAAAACGGAAGACCGCGTTGAAGTCTTTCACCGGGTCGTACTGCAGGCGTTCGTAAAGCGAGGGCGCGGCAGCCATGTAGCCCACGTGGCCCACCAGGAAGGTGTAGCCGTCCGGCGCCGATTTCGCCGCCTTCGCCGCGCCGATCGTGCCACCCGCGCCGGCGACGTTCTCGATAAGGATGGTCTGCTTCAGCTCCTGTCCCACACGGTTGGCGACGTTGCGCGCCATGGCGTCGGTCGGGCCGCCCGCGGCAAAAGGCACTATCCACGTAATGGCACGGGAAGGATACTCATCGGCGGCGACAGCGCTGGTGCCGACCGTCGCGCCCAACACGAGCGCCGCTGCGAGAATACGGGATTTCATTGCTCCTCCATGGTTTTATATGTACATATGAAATTAAATGTCTGTACATATTAGGAGGGCCGGACCGCACTGTCAATATCGCGGGCGAGGCATGTCCCTTGCTATGCCGCCATGAGCGCCGACCGGCGCATCGCCTTCATCGCCTTTACGCACGGAGGAACACCATGGACCAGCAGAAGGATCGCAACGGGCCCCGCCAGGACGGTATGTCGGCCCCCGATATCGAAAAGCAGGAGCGCGCCATGCCGGCGTCATCGTCTCCATCGAAAGAAGGGCCGCTGCGCCATCGCGCCACTCGGATGGACGGCAATCCCGGTCCCGTGCCCAGCGACGACAGCCCCACGGGCTTGAAGCCGCGCGACGATACGCCCGGGATTCTCGAGCGCAAGGAAGGTCCCAAGCCCTAGCCTGGGCGCAGCCCCCTAGTTCTGCGCGACCAATACCGGCTGGTCGCGGTAGGCCTGGGGAAACAGGCGCTGCAGATTGGCCACCTTGGGCAGATCGTTGTAGACGATGTAGGGATGGCGCGGGTTGTTCACCAGGAAATTCTGGTGATAGGCCTCGGCCGGGTAGAAGCCTTTCAAGTCTTCCAGCGTGGTCACGATGGGCTTGCCATATACGGCGGCCTGCTGCAATTGGGCGATATAGGCTTGTGCCACCTGCCGCTGCATGGGGTTCGCGACGAACAGCGTCGAACGGTACTGCGTCCCGGTATCCGGCCCCTGGCGGTTCAACTGCGTCGGGTCGTGCGCCACGGAAAAATAGATCTGCAACAGCTTGCCATAGCTGATCTGGCGCGGGTCGTAGGTGACTTGCACCGACTCCGCATGGCCCGTGCGGCCGCTGCCGACCTGCTCATAGTGCGCCGTGCCGGCCGCGCCCCCGGCGTAGCCGGACAGCGCCTGCGTGACGCCGCGTACATGCTGGAACACACCCTGCACACCCCAGAAACAGCCTCCGGCGAAGACGGCGGTTTCGGTGGTGGCGGTGGCGGGCGGTTCGTCGATCGCGGGCGCCGGAATGTCGACGGCGTCCTCGGCGGCCGAGGCGGGCGCCTGGAGGGCCAGTACGGCGGCGAGCGCGAGCGTCGCGCCGGCGGCCAGGGCGATGAAGGGCCATTTGCGATGGGCCTGGACGGATAGGGACATGATGACTCCTGGTGCGGTACTGCCGCACGGCGCGGCGCGGGCGGAGGGGCGCCCGGCCCGGGCCAGGCCGGAGGCGGGCGCCGCTCTCTCAGTGCATTGTCACGCGGCCCGCGTCCCGGCGTCTTCACGAAAACTTAAATAAACCGTGATACTGAGCAGCACCGTGGCGCGGGCCTGGCGCGCCGGGTGAAAATACCGGCGCGCCGTGCCGGCGCCGCTTTCGTTTCCTGTCCGATAAAGCCCATGACATCGCCCAAACGCATCCTGATTGTCGAAGACGATGCCGATATCGCCGACCTGTTGCGCCTGCATCTGCGCGACGAAGGCTACGAGGTCGTCCACGCCGCCGAAGGCGATGGCGGCCTGCGCCTGCTCGAGGCCGGCGGCTGGGATCTGCTGGTACTGGACCTCATGCTGCCGGGTGTCGACGGCCTGGAGATATGCCGCCGGGCGCGCGCGATGACGCGCTATACCCCCATCGTCATCACCAGCGCGCGCTCCAGCGAAGTGCACCGCATCATCGGCCTGGAGCTGGGCGCGGACGATTACCTGGCGAAGCCGTTTTCCATGCTTGAGCTGGTGGCGCGCGTGAAGGCGCTGCTGCGCCGGGTGGACGCGCTGGCGCGCGACGCCAGGATGGATGGTGGTGTCCTGCAACTGGCCGGTCTGCGCATCGACCCGCTGTCGCGCGAGGCGTCCGTCGACGGCAAGCCCGTGGACCTGACGCCGCGCGAGTTCGACCTGCTCTACTTCTTTGCGCGCCATCCCGGCAAGGTGTTCTCCCGCATGGATTTGCTGAACCAGGTGTGGGGCTATCAGCACGATGGCTACGAGCACACCGTCAACACCCATATCAACCGCCTGCGTCTGAAGGTCGAGGCCGATCCCACGGAGCCGCGCCGCATCCTTACCGTCTGGGGACGCGGCTATCGATTCGCCAGCCCCGATGTGGACGACGGGGCATGATTCTTCACAGGATGTACCCATGAGACTTCTGAGCCTGTCGCAGCGACTGTCGCTCGTGTTCGCCTTGTTGCTGCTGGCGTGCAGCGGCGCCTCGGCGTGGCTGCAGATCAATGCCAACCGCCTGCGCGAAGAAGAGACCGTACAGCGCCTTTCGAGCGGCCTGGCGCAGCATATTGCCGACAGCGCGCCGCTCATGGATGCCGGTGGCCTGCGGCCGGAGGCGGTACGCGAGCTCTTCGACAAACTGATGGCTGTCAATCCCAGCGTCGAGGTCTATCTTCTGGCGCCGGACGGACGCATCATCGGCGACGCCGCGCCCAGCGGGCACATCAAGCGTGACCGGGTCGATATCGCGCCGGTCCGGCGCCTGCTCGCGGGCGCACCCATGCCGATTTTCGGCGACGACCCGCGCAGCGATTCCGGCCGCAAGGTGTTCAATGCCGCGCCGCTGAAGGTCGAGGGGCAGGAGCGCGGCTACGTCTACGTGGTGCTGCAGGGCGAGGCGCGCGATGCGCTGGCCGCCAATCTGGCCGCCAATGCCGTCATGCGCACGACGCTATGGTCCATGGCGCTGGTCGCGCTGTCCTGCCTGATCGCGGGCCTGGTGGCGTTCGCCCTCATCACGCGACCCTTGCGTCGCCTGACGGCTATCGTGCGGACCTTCGACGGCAACGAGGGCGCGGCCACCGCCACCTTGCAGGCGGCGCCGATGGCGGCCATGCCTCCACCCGGTGGCGACGAAATCGGCGTGCTGGAGCAGGCCTTCCGCCAAATGGCGGCGCGCATCGCCGAGCAGTGGCGTGAGCTCAACCGGCAGGACCAGCAGCGCCGTGAACTGGTTGCCAATATTTCGCACGATCTGCGTACGCCGCTGACGTCCATGCACGGCTATCTGGAGACCCTGCTGGTCAAGGCCGACACGCTCGACAGCGACGAGCGTCGCCGCTACCTCGAGATTGCGCTTGGCCAAAGCCGCAAGGTAGGCCGCCTGGCTCAATCGCTGTTCGAACTGGCCCGGCTGGAGTCGGGATTGATCCAACCGGACAGGGAGATATTCGTACTACCCGATCTGGTTCAGGACGTCTTCCAGAAGTTCGAACTGGCGGCCGAGGCGCGCGGCGTCCAACTCTCGGCCCATTTCGATCGAGATCTGCCGGCGGTGGAGGCGGACGTCGGGATGATCGAGCGCGTGCTGACCAATTTGCTCGACAACGCCATTCGCCATAGTCCTCCCGGAGGAACGGTTGATGTCCGCATGGCCTCGGCGGGCGGCCTCGTCATGGTCACCATCGCGGACGACGGGCCGGGCATTCCCGAGCCTTTGCAGGCCGGCCTCTTCACCCGGGCCTCCGTTTGGCGCGCCGACCGCGCACAGACGGGCGGCCTGGGCCTGCTCACCGTGCACCGCATCCTGGCCCTGCACGCCTGTGCCATCCGCCTGGTCGCTGGCGTCCGGCGCGGCGCTGCCTTCGAGTTCGACCTTCCGGTGGCCCAAGCGGCCTCCCCCGATGAGCAGGGACGGGGCCGGCCCGGGGCGCCGGCTCCCGCGCTCGACTAGCCTGTCCATCCATAGATGTAGCCCCGTGCTTTCGACCTAATGTGCTCGCAGCGGTGATCGCTCGTCCGTCCTAGGATGAACGCCTTCTGGAGCTCACGCATTACTGCGCGCACTATCTTCGCGAAGTAGATATGACGTGAACGCTCAACTCGGATACGACATGGACAAAAAGACCGTTGCGTTGCTCGTGAATGCCACGAACCAGGCGGGGTGGGTTCACGATGTTGTGCAGTGGCTGTCGCGTGAAGAGGACTTTCACGTAGCGGCCTTGATCGTCGCCCGGTCGGAAACGCCGCCGGCGACACGCAACCTGCCGTGGACCCTCGACCCGCTTGGCACAGTGGCTCGGCTCGAAAGCAGGATGCTCGAAACCCGGCACCGCGCCCAACTGCAGACGCGCGATCTCAGGGAATCGGTGCCCGAGGGCACGCCTGTGCTGAACCTTGAGATAACCCAGGGGCCGCGCGGCTCCATCGCCGCCGACGCCGATCAACTGCGCGGGCTGATGGAACTACACCTGGATGTCATCCTGCTGCTCGGCGCGCCGCCGATAAGGGGCGAACTGGCTTCATTGCCGGCCCACGGCGTGTGGACGCCGGTGCATTCGGACCTCAAGGACCAGCACGATCCCTCCCACGCGGGCTTCTGGGAGGTCTACCAGCGCGCGGACCACACAACCGTCAGGCTATGGCGGCTGGGCGCGACCGAACAGGCCGACGAGCTGCTGGACGCGCGCAGCTTCAACACGGAAATGTTCTGGCTGAAGAACCGCGCCCGGGCCCTGAGCCTGACCAACCTGATGATTTTCGATACCCTGAAAACCGTGGAGCGACCGCAGCGGCGCAAGCAGCCCGCCGCGGGCCTGCAGATCCACACCGCGATGGTCCGTCCGCAGCCCGCGCAATGGGATGGTGCCGCCTACCTGGCGCGCCAGGCCTGGCTGGCATCCAGCCTGGTGCTGCGGCGGGCAATGAAGCGCAATGTGCGCTGGCGCATCGGCATGTGCCCCACCGGGCGGCAGGAGTTCGTCACCTCGGACGCGGCCGTGCTGGTGCCCCCGAAGGGACGATTCTTTGCAGATCCTTTCGTCTATACCCGCAACGGGCAGCCCTTCATATTTTTCGAGGATTATTATTTCCGCGAACGTAAAGGGAAGATATCGGTGGCGACGTATGTCGACGGCGCGTTCCGGTTTTTAGGCGTGGTGCTGGACCTGCCGTACCACCTGAGCTTTCCCTACATTTTCGAGTACGACGGGGGCACCTACATGGTGCCCGAAACGTGCGGTAACCGATCGATCGAATTGTGGAAGTGCGTCGAGTTTCCGCTGAAATGGGAGCTGCACGCCACCCTCATGGATAATATTTCCGCGGTCGATACGATCGTATTTCCGTACGGCGGCCATTGGTGGCTGTTCACGAATATCGACCGCACCGACGGCCAAAGCCACTGCGACGAATTGTTCGCCTTCTATGCCGATCGGCCGGATGCGACGCAGTGGACGCCGCATGCCCTCAATCCCATCATCAATAGTCCCATCAAGGCCCGCAACGCGGGAATGATCCTGGCGGCTGACGGCGGTGTGATCCGTTGCGCCCAGACCCAGGGCTTTCTGCACTATGGAAAAGGGGTGTCCCTGAATCGCATCGAGGTGTTGACACCTGATACGTATCGGGAGATCGACGGGCCGGTGCACTACCCCGAATTCCTGCGCAAGCCACTCGCCTCCATGCACCATTGGCATCATCACGGTGGGCATACCGTGTTTGACTTTGCATTTATGGAATAACAAGTACCGGCAATCGCTACCTCATGTAGCGTGCCGGTGGATCCTGACTTCCGCAGCGCAAATGCGGCGGTTCGTTGCTGTTAAAGGCGCGCCCCGCCGTCTCATCTCGCCAAACCTCCCTTGAATTACCGCACGGAGCTCAACATGAAGACACATCTCGCCCACCGGCACTTGCAAACGCTTGCACGTCGACTCCAATGACAACCTTTTCGGTTCCGCTTTTAAACCAGCTCCACGCAGGCGCATTTCGGACGCTTGTTTATTCGCGCAAAAAAAATCAGTAACGGCGGTTTGTGGTACGTGGTTGATACTAACGGATGACTTCGCTTCCTGTCGGTTTATGTCCATTGGACAAGCTTGATTTTGAGCGAGGCTGACCATAACATGAGTGCGTCATCCAAACGATGACTACCCAAGTTTCGGTCGGTTTCGCCATCATCTCGTCCATTGGTCGGCAGGGCACACCGAACAAGAAAACTAACCGCCGTGTGTTTGCGCTACGTACCATTCACTGCTGCACTCTTGTCGCATCTAATGATGTCTTATGGGGAAAGCTATGTCGAAAATGGTCTTGATCGAAGCTCATCCACTGCTTAGGCTGGGCTTGAGGCAAATTCTGGGCAAGGTTGAAGGCGTTTGGGAAATCGTCGGCCTGGACCTTGCCAACCTGGATGAAGCCGCCGAACTCAATCGCGGTGCCGAACTGCTTATCTTTGGCTTGCCCATCGAAACGGAAACGGGTTGGCAGGCCCTCGCCGATGTGCGCCGTGTGCTCGCGCCCAAGCGCATCCTGCTGCTGGTGGACACCATGCCGATGCAGGCGCTGTCGCGCTTGCCGGAAGGCAGCATCCATGGATGCCTGATGAAGACGGCCTCCATCGAAGTGCTGGAGGCGGCCATACGGCTGGTAATGGCGGGCGGCCAATGCTTTCCGAGTGGCCAGATCAGTCCAGCGGCGGCCGTGACGGAAGCTCCCGCCAGCACGTCTGCTGCGCACGTGCCATCGTCCAATGGGATCCTCGCCAACGGCGACGCCGACCATGCCGGCACGCCGAAGATGGCGATGCCTATAACGGCCGGTGCGCAGTTGCTGAAGATCACGCCGCGGCAATATGAGGTCCTGGTTCTGCTGTCGCGCGGTTATCCGATCAAGACCGTGAGCCGCATGTTGAACATCTCCGTAGCGACTGCCAAAACCCACGCATGCACGCTTTATCAGCGTCTGCAGGTGAAAAACAAGGGCGAAGCGGTATATACGGCCTTGCAGCGTGGCGCGACGCTCGATTGGGATGCGAACAGCGCCAACGGGGCGAGCTATGAGCGCAGTCGCTTGTAGCGCGTCGTAGGACACGCTGCGCGCGGTGTGCGCTTAAAAGCAAGCCTCACGAGAAATCGCGGCTTGCTTTTTTGCTTCTGGAATATGGCCATGCTCCACCATACCTCGGCCGTCGTCCGCAAGGCGGAGAGGCACGCAAGCGTGCCGCTGATACGATGGCACAGGCTGTTCCCGAGCGAACCCTGGTCAATCCGATCTTGTGTTTCTGCTGGGACGCTCCGCGCACCGTGAAGAGGCTCCCGGCGAATGACTACCGTCCTGATCGAGGAATATGCCATCCTGCGCATTGCCATCCAGCACATTTTGGAAACGGCACGCAGCCCTGAAAGCGTCATGGCGATGGCGCCTCAAAAACTTAATGAGATGTCGTTATCGCTGGTGCGACCTGTAGAGCTTCTGGTGCTCGGCGTGGCGGGCGTGGCGGAAGCGGATCTGCACACGCTGGGGACATCGCTCTCGCTGCTTGCGCCCCGTCACACACTGGTGCTGCACGACGCCCTGGATGCCCGCTTCATGCTGGAAGCCGCCAAGGCCGGCGTGTGCGGCCTGCTCCCCAAAGTATCGACGCCGGAGGCCATCACCGCGGCCGTGCACCTCGTATTGGCCGGCGGCCAATGCTTTCCTCGCACTATCGTCGAGGCCACGCAGGGCGCGCCCCATCTGCCGGGACGCGGTCATGCCGCCATACGGATGCTGACGCCGCGGCAGGAAGAGATACTGCGCCTGCTGGCCAAGGGCAAGACCATGCGCGAAATCAGCCGGGAAATCGGCATTTCCGTGGCCACGGTCAAAAGCCACGCCCGCACTCTGTACTGGAAACTGAACGCCCGCAACCAGGCCGAGGCGGCTTATATCGCCGTGCAGGAAGGCCTGCTGCGCGAGCCCGGGCCGGAAGAGCCCGCGAACTGAGATGGCGTCGCGGCGGCCCGCCGGTCCGTTATCGGGGGCGGGCGGCGGTATCGCCAGGCCGGTACGCTCGCACGCACGCGGGGCGTGCCGGGTTCGCCACGGGAAGCGCCTCGCACTTGAACGCGCGGTGATGCTGCGCTGGCCCTGGCGGCGGGTTCTGCGCGCCCATGGCCGTGCGGGCAACGCCTCGATCAGAAGGCCCTGGGCATCGGCGCCCGCGGCGCGCACAGCGTGGCAAGTTCCTGCTCGAAGGCAAGCAGGACATTATCGGTATGCAGCTGCGACTGCGCGTAGCGCCACGCGGCATCGCCCAGGGCCGCGCGCCGCTGCGGATTCCGCGCCAGCCTCAGCAGTGCGCGGGCCATGGCATAGGGATGCTCCGGCGGGACCACCGTGCCGCATTGCGCGACCACCGTGGCCAGTTCCGTATCCGGTGCCGCGCCGCAGATCACCGGCCTGCCGCTCGCCAGCATGCCGGTAAGCTTTGATGGCATGACCAGGTCGGCCGCGCCGGCACGCTGAGGCAGCAGATGGACATCCGCGCACGCGAGCAGGGCGGCCAGCCGGTCGGCCGGCTGCAGGGGCAGGAAATGTACGCGCGCGAGCTCCGCGCAACGCCGGTGCAGGTCGGCGCGTTGCGGACCGTCGCCGCAGAACACGAAGTGGATCTCGGTGCGGCGGCGCAGGATGCGGGCGACGTCGGCCAAGGTGTCCAGGCCCTGCTTGCCGCCCATATTGCCGGAATACATCGCGACCACGGCGTCGGCGGGAATGCCCAGCTCGCGCCGGTAATCATGGGCCGTCCTGCCCGCGCGCGCAGCGGCCACGTCTATCCAGTTGGGGAACAACGCCAGCTTCGATTCATCGACGCCCTTCGCGATCCCGCGTGCACGCATGCGGGACGAAATTGTCGATACGCGATCGAAGCGTCGCATCAGCCAGCGCTCCAGCGTGCTTACCATGCGCCGCAGCCCGCGGCCCTTGAGCAGGCCCAGCTCGAATGCCGCGTCCACCTCGTAGTCCTGGATGTGCAGCCATGCCTTCGCCCCGCACAGACCCGCGGCCGCGACGGCGCCGGGCGCGCAGAACAAGGCCGGCTCGACCACCAGTATCACGTCCGGCCGGCGCAGCCCGCACAGAGCCAGGAGCGGGAGGCTGGACAGGGCGAAGGTGGCCAGGTGCAGCAGCCGCTTGACGCCTCCCGGCGCAGCCGGAACCCAGAGGGGCGCCCGGTAGACCTTGACGCCCTGCCATGTATGGGTGGCGTAGCGGCCCGAGCGGTAGCCGGGCTGCACGCGCCACTGCGGGTAGTACGGCGGGGCGGCGATGGCCGTGACATCATGGCCGCGCGCGGCCAGCCACGCCGCCATCTCGCCGGTGTATTTGCCGGTGCCGGTCAGTTCCGGCGCGAAATTCAGCCCGTAGATGACGATCTTCATGGCTGTGCCGGCACACGTTCCCGGATGGGGCGGCAGGGCGTGCCATGGCAGATCATGTTGGGCGGCATGTCCTTGAAGACCGAGCTGCGTGCCCCGATCACCGCGTTGCGGCGTATGGTCACGCCAGGCGCGACGAAGACATCCGTGGCGATCCACGAGCCGTCCTCGATCACGATGGGCCGCCCGCGTATCGGGAACTCGGGCAGGCAGGCGTCGTGGTCGCCGGCGCACAGGTAGCTACGCTGGGAAACCACCGCGTGCGTTCCGATGTCGATGCGCGCCAGGCTGTAGAGCACGACGTCGTCCCCGACCCAGGAATAATCGCCGATGCGTACCTTCCAGGGGTAGGTGATCTTGGCAGTGGCGCGGACCAGCACCTTGTGGCCGATCTCGGCGCCGAACAGGCGCAGCAGGAAACGGCGGAAGCCATAGGCGAACTGCGGCGAATAGCGGAAGGCCGTGCTATGGACCATCCACCAAAGCTGCACGTAGAGCGCGTTCCTGCCGCGGAATCCGGCGGGCACCTGGAAGAGATTGAGGCGCTGAAAAGTATCCATGTCGGTTCCTAAGCCATTACCGCGTTGCACCAGGCACGGAACGGGCATCCGTTGCCACCGCGGGGGGAGTCATCGTTTCCTTGATCTCGCGCGCCTTCAGGCCGATCTGCCAGTAGTACATGGCGCGCGCAACCGCGAAGTCCAGGCCGGCCTTGCCGTCCAGGAATCCGAAGCACAGCACGTAGCTGTGCAGGAAGGCGGCAGGCGCCTTGAAGGGCAGCGCATTGAAGAGCCGCTTCAACGTGGCGCGGATCCCGACATTGGCTTCGCGTGGGTCGTTCAGCAGGCCCTTGACGCGCAGGTTGGCTTCCCAGTCGGAGTAGCGGTTGTGCTTGTCGAAGTAGTGGTACAGCGTGTCGTGGTCGTGATGGACCATGCGGTGCTTGAGGACCAGTACCGGGCCTTCCACGTGCGGCTGATAGTGGCCTTCGACCTCCCACATGTTCGCCACGTCCAGGTCGTTGTAGTCCAGGAAACGGCCCCGCGAACGGTGCATCAAGGCAAGCTTGTACACGCGGTGTCCATGGGACAGCCGCCTGCCGCAGAAGACATAGTCGAAGCCGATGAAGGCACCGCCCGCCCCTTGGGCGAAACGCGGCAGGCTGCCGGCGATTTCCTGTGCCAGGGCAGGCGTCATTTCCTCGTCCGCGTCGACGTACAGCACGACGTCGTGCGAAAAGGGCAGCTTGTCGAGGCACCACTGCTTCTTCTTCGGGTACTTGCGGTCCCATTGGAAGGACACCACGCGGGCGCCCAGGGCGGTGGCCATCTCGGCGGTGCGGTCGCTGCTGTCCGAGTCCACGACGAATACTTCGTCGAAGTCGGACAGTGCGCGCAGGCACTTCTCGATGTTGCGTTCCTCGTTCTTCGTCATGACGACGACGGATACCGGTATGCGGTTCATGTGCGTGCTCCTACGCGGTTCAGCGCTTTTCTTTGCAGCAGCGGTTCGAAAAGATCCACCACATTGCGGCAATGGCGTTCCAGGGAGAAGTCGGCGGCACGCTGGGGCCCCAGGTCCGCCAGGTGCTCACGGCGCGGCAGGTCGTTCGCCAGCGCACGGATGGTGCGGGCGACCGCGGCCGCGTCTCCCACCGGCACCAGCTCGCCGAACTTGCCTTCGTCCAGGATCTCGGCGGGGCCCGACGGACAGTCCGCGGCCACCACGGGAACTCCCAGGCAAAGGGCCTCCACCAGGACGATGCCGAAGCTTTCCCGCTCGGAGACGGACAGGAAGATATCGGCGCCCGCCAGCATGGGGAAGGGGTTGTCCACATGGCCGATCAGACGCACAGGGCTGCCCGGAAGCAGCCTGGCGATGCGCGTTTCCAGCTCCGCGCGCTGCGGGCCTTCGCCGATGATGGTGAAAACGATATTCGGGTCGTTCAGCAGTTTGGCGGCGTCGATCAGGGTCTGGAATCCCTTGTTGTGGACCAGCCGCCCGACCGCCACGACGTGCAGCTTGCCGTCGTCGGGCAGGGACGAGGTCCCGGCCCGCGCCTGGACCCGCACATCGTCCAGCGGGATCCCGTTGTAGATATGACGGCATTTGTCGTGCAGCGAAGGGACCATGGCGACCAGGTCGCGCACCACGCCGCGCGACACGCCGATGACGTCGTCGTGCGCACCGTAGCAAGCGCGCAGCAGCAGGCGCTTGAGCCCGCCCATGCTGGTCGAGCGGTAGTGGGCCGACGGGCTGTTGTGTTCGAACGCGACCGAGCGGAAGCTGCCCGGCATCAGCACGCGCGCCGCGGCCACCAGGATGTTGCAGAACAGGCCATGGGAGCACACCACCGCCGGCTTATCGCGACGTATGGTGTACAGCAACCTGAGCAGGGCCCAGGGCATCGAAAGCTGCATGGCGCGATTGCCCAGCTTGCGGGCGATGCTGCGCGTCACGCGGGCCTTGCTTGGACTGAACTCGTGCTCGATCTCCCGGACGCAGAAAAGCGAGGTGGACAGGCCATGCTTGGGAAGTTCCTCCAGCATGAAGTAGACGCAGCGGCCTACTCCGCCTCGATGCAGGTCGGGGGCGACGAAAAGGATATCAACCATGGTGCGGCAACCTCGGGAAGGCGGGTTTGCCGGGCGCTTGCCCGGGAATGTTCGGACGCGGGTCGCGGCGCGGCGGCCACGTGGGAGCGACCGGTTGGACCGGCGCGACCGGCCGGACGTCTTCAGCTTGGTAAGGGGCTGGCGCGGGACGGTAGTTACGCAGCAGGGACAGGCAATAGCACAGCAGGAAGCCGGTGAGCGCGGTCTTGGGCGCGTAGGCCAGGCCGCCGGACATCGAGTCGATCAGTATGTAGATGGGTGCGCAGGCGATCATGTAGCGCCGGTGCATATCCAGCAGCGGATCGCTGTAGCGGCGCGCCAGCGACATCAGGAGCAGCAGCAGGCAGGGGCCCATGATGACCACGGAGCCCACGATGCCGAACTTCATCAGGTAGAAGGCCCAGGAATTGTGCGCGAAGGTGCTCAGCTCGAAACCTTCTTCGCCCATGACCCAGCTACGGAATCCCGCGCCGTGGCCGAAGACCGGCTTTTCGCGGAACAGCGTCATCTGGCCTTCGTATTCCTGCACCCGGGCGCCATAGCTGGAGTCCTCGTCCAGGGCTTCCACCGTAAGCACGCGCTGCGCCAGGACGTCCAGATATCCGATCGCCGCGAAGACGATCAGCCCGCCCACGATGGCCGGAGCGAAAAGCATGGTGGCCTTGCGCATGGCGCCGACGCGGCCGCCCAGGACCACCGCGATGGCCACCGTGACGCCCAGTTGCAGGTACTGGCTTCGATTCAGCGAAAAGACCAGCGCCATGAACATGTACATCATGAGCACATAGGCGGTGCGCGACTTCAGCCCCAGGGCCTCGCGGAAGTACAGGATCGACACGATGGACATGGGCAGCGCCCAGATGCCCAGGTTCACGTCGCGCACGGGATCCACGGTACTGAAGCCCACGGCCTGCTTGGCCAGCATCAGCGTCGAAACCGTGATTCCGCTGATGACGATGGCCCATTGCAGCTTGCGATAGGCTTCGGGGCTGTCGATGTCCTTGTAGCAAAGATAGGGCGTCGCCAGGAAATAGAACACGATGCGCAGGTCGCGCGCGACGTCGCCCGGCTGGATGCCGGGGGGCGGCGGCGCCATGATGAGCAGGTAACCGGTGGCCAGCAGGTTCAGCCCCAGCAGCAGGGTGATGCGCGGCGGCGGCAGGCTGTAGGCGTCGGCGTCGGCCAGACGCAGGAATTTGACAAACAGGATGGCGACGAAGATCAGGTCGAAGATCGACAGCTTGAAACCACCCACGGCGATCACCAGGGCTTCGTTGCTCAGCGCCAGGGCGCTGAAGACGAAGGCGCACAGCAGGGGCAGGGTGGATATATGCCGGTAGCGTTGCATGGCGTGCCCTTAGTGCGCGTGCCAGTCGTCGCGACCGGCCACCTTGTGGAGAATCTTGTCGAACAGGTAGTCGATGTCTCCCTGCCGCGCATGCGCGGCCACCTTGGCGGCCCGGCACGACAAGCCGAACAGCGGACCCAGCCCACCTTCTGCGATGCGGATCTCGTTGACGATCTGCCCGCGCTCCCGCTCCAGCACGTCCTGCATCAGCGCGGTCTTGGTTTCGTCGTGCGTGGTGTATACGCCCATCGCGCTGGGGACGATCATGTTCGGTCCGTCCTGCAGCAACCGGCTCCATAGCTCGAGGTCCATGCAGTAGCGCATTTCCTCCTTGAGCAGGCCGTGCCGCTGCAGCGTGTCGCGGCGGAACAGGGCGACCTGGTTCGGGATGGAAGCCTTGATGACGGTGAGCTTGGCGCGTGTCAGCGGCGTATAGAACACCTGCCGGAAGATATGGTTGTCCGCATCGGCGATGAAGAGATGGCCGTTGACGATGGGCGGGCGGTGGCGCGCCGCGACGCGTGCCAGCTTGAGGAGGGCGCCCGGATAGTAGAGGTCATCCGAATTCTGCCAGCCGACATAGTCGCCGGTGGCCATGGCGAAGCCCTTGTTGATGGCGTGCGACTGGCCGCGGTCGGGCTGGCTCTCCCAGTAGGCCAGGTAAGGCTCGTATTTGCGAATGATGTCCACACTGCCGTCGGTCGATCCGCCATCGATGATGATGTATTCCAGGTTGGGATAGCCCTGGTTGAGCACCGACAGAATGGTGCGCTCCAGGAACTTGGCCTGGTTGTACGACGGCGTCACGACTGTAATCCGCGGCAGCCCGGCATCGGGCGGGGGCGGGGGGATATGCAGGCGACTGACAAAATCGACCAGGATACGAGTGGATTTGAGATGGCGCTTGCGCATCAAAGACCTCAGCATGTGCTCGAAACTACCGTGTAGCGGTTTGGGCGGGAATGTAGGGGCGGGGGCGAGACTGGCGCAGCGCCATGTAAATGCCGGCCAGCGTCGTCACCGAATACGCAATGCGGGCCCAACCGGCCGCGCTTTCGCCGAGGGGCGCGACCAGCATGAACAGCATGCAGACCATGCTCAGGCCCGCCAGTCCGTTCAGCACGGCCACCGCCTTGCCGTTGCCCATGCCCAAAAGGGAAAAGTGCGCCACCACGTTCAAGGACAGCAGCCCGGCCGCCGCGATGAGCAGGCGGAAGGTGGCCAGGTGCGCATCGCTGTAGGAATGTCCCAGCATCAGGGCCAGCAAGGGCGCGCTGATGGCGAGCGCGGCCGCCGTTCCGACCACGGACAGGGTCAGGTTGACGGCCATCAGGCGGCGGACCTCGCGTGCGACCGCGTGCACTCCGTCGGGGAGGGCGGCCAGGCGACTGATGCGCGGCATGGTCTTCTGGAAGATGGCCACGGACGCCGTATGGATCATCTGGCCGATCTGCGCGCCCACGGTGTAGATCGCCAGCGTGGCGGGACCCAGCAGCGATCCAACGAGGATGCGGTCCACCGAACCGAAGGCAACGGCGCTCAGGCTGTTCAGCCACGACCACCGCGAAAAACGGAAGGCCTCGCCCATGGCCCGGCGGTCCATCAGCGGCCGGACGCCATAGTGACCCTCCTGCCGCGCGAACAGGTGCATCTTGACCAGGCCGGTGACCAGCAGGCCGCCGGCCTGGGTCAGGCTTGCCAGCGTCGGGGATTGGGTCAGCAGCGCGATGGTGCAGGTCAGCGTGTATGCGATGAGCCGCCCGCTGACCTCGCATACCGCCGTGGTGGCGAAGGCTTCGCGCCCCTTCAGGCAGCCGGTGAACAGCTGGTCGAACTGCTGGCTCAAATACACGGCGAGCGCGGGCAGGGCCAGCGTGGCGACCGGGATGCCGCCGAAGGTCGCATGCGGCCACACCGTCGACACCAGGCCCCAGCCCGCCAGCGCGACGGCGGCGACGAAGGCGAGCGCGCAGGCGACCAGCGCAAAGCTGACGCTGGCGCCCCGCATGGCGCCGCCCGGCTCGTGCAGGCGTTCGGAGACCAGCTTGGTTCCCGTTACCGCGGCGCCCAGGTTGGCGACGTTGCCGAAGCCTGCCAGCGCCATGATCATGGCGAACTGGCCGAAGCCCACCGTGCCGAGCTGGCGCAGGAGCACCGGCGTGGCCGCCAGTGCGATCAGCGGCCCCAGCCCGTATTCCATCAGCCCCCAGAACGAGGCATTACCCGCGATGTACTTCCTGACGAGCGCACGCATGAGCGCAACTCCCCCGTGTGGTTGCGCGAAGCCTCAGGCCAGCGGTAGCGCCTGCCCGGCGGCATGGCGCAGATAGTGGTGGTAGGTGGCCTCTATGCCCTGGCGCAGCCCCATCTCGGCGCGCCAGCCCAGCGCCTCGATGCGGCTGACGTCCAGCAGCTTCTGCGGCGTGCCGTCGGGCTTGCCGGTGTCGTAGGCGAGTTCGCCGTGATAGCCGACGGCCTGCGCCACCATGGCCGCCAGTTCGGCGATCGACACATCCTTGCCGACGCCTACGTTGTAGATGCCTTCGGCCTGGTCGGATTCCATGAGCATCACGCAGGCCCGCGCCAGGTCGTCCACATACAGGAACTCGCGGCGAGGCCGTCCGGTGCCCCAGATCGTCACATAGGGCGCGCCCTGCTCGCGCGCTTCATGGAATTTACGGATCAGCGCGGGCAGGACGTGGCTGTTCTGCAGGTCGTAGTTGTCGTTGGGCCCGTACAGGTTGGTCGGCATGGTGCAGATATACCGGGTCCCATACTGGCGGTTATAGGCCTCGCAGAGCTTCAGCCCCGCGATTTTCGCGATGGCGTAGGGCTCGTTGGTCGGCTCCAGCGGACCCGTCAGCAGCGCGTCCTCCCGCATCGGCTGGGGCGCCATTTTCGGGTAGATGCATGAGGAGCCGAGAAACAGCAGGCGCCTGACACCCGCCGCGTACGCGGCATGGATGACATTGCATTGCATCATCAGGTTGCGGTACAGGAAGTCCACCGGATAGGTCTGGTTGGCCAGAATGCCGCCGACCTTGGCGGCCGCCAGGTACACCGTGTCCACCCGCTGCGTGCAGAAGAAGCGGTTGACCTGGTTCTGGTTTTCCAGGTCCAGCTCCTGATGCGTGCGGGTGACGATGTTCCGGTAGCCGCGGCGTTGCAACTCGCGCACGATGGCGGATCCCACCATGCCGCGTTGGCCAGCGACAAAGACGTGCTGATCGAGGTCGGCCATGGCTCCACTACTCCTTGTAAGCGTAGACTTCGTAGCCGTTCTGCTCGACCAGTGCGTCGCGCTGGGCCTCCTTGAGGTCGCTGGCGATCATTTCCTTGACCAGGTCGTCGAAACTCGTGCGTGGCGTCCAGCCGAGCTTCTCGCGCGCCTTGGTGGGGTCGCCCAGCAAGGTATCGACCTCCGTGGGACGGAAGTAGCGCGGGTCCACCCGCACGATGACCTGGCCCGGCTTGACGGCCTCGTAGGCCGGGCTGAGCAGGACGGTGGCGGTTTCGTTGACGCCTTCGCCTTCCCAGGCGAGCAGCAGTCCAAGTTCGCGCGCGGCCACATTGATGAAGTCGCGCACGCTGTACTGCATGCCGGTGGCGATGACGAAGTCTTCGGGTTTGTCCTGCTGCAGCATCAGCCACTGCATCTCGACGTAGTCGCGCGCATGGCCCCAGTCGCGCAGGGAGGAAAGGTTGCCCAGGTACAGGCAGCTTTCAAGGCCGAGCGCGATGCGGGCCAGCGCACGCGTGATCTTGCGCGTGACGAAGGTCTCGCCGCGGCGCGGGGATTCGTGGTTGAACAGGATGCCGTTGCATGCGTACATGCCGTAGGCTTCGCGGTAGTTCACGCAAATCCAATAGGCGTACAGCTTGGCGACGGCATAGGGGCTGCGCGGGTAGAACGGCGTGCTCTCGCGCTGCGGGACTTCCTGCACCATGCCGTACAGCTCGGACGTCGAGGCCTGGTACAGACGCGTGCGGTCCTCCATCTTCAGGATGCGCATGGCTTCCAGGAGGCGCAGCGTGCCCAGGCCATCCGCATTGGCGGTGTACTCCGGTTCCTCGAACGAAACGCCGACGTGGCTTTGCGCGGCCAGGTTGTAGATCTCGTCCGGCTGCACCGCCTGCACGATGCGGATCAGGCTGCAGGCGTCGGTCATATCGCCGTGGTGCAGGACGAAGTTGCGCGGCGTCTGGTGCGGATCCTGGTACAAGTGGTCGATACGAGCGGTGTTGAACATCGAGGCGCGGCGCTTGATGCCGTGCACTTCGTAGCCCTTGCCGAGCAGGAACTCGGCGAGATAGGCGCCGTCCTGGCCGGTGATTCCGGTGATCAATGCCCGCTTTGGCATGGTTGTGTCCTTAAGGCTGAGTGTCCGAGAAGGTTACTGAGGCCGCGCCCGCCGGGATATCGGCCGGAAGGTGTAAGGCGCGGCAAGGAAATGGGCGTAATAGCGAAAAGAATGCCGCCCGCCCGCGGGCGGGCGGGAGTGCGGCGGTTCAGACCCGCCCGTACATGTCCTCGAAACGCACGATGTCGTCCTCGCCCAGATAGGCGCCCGATTGCACTTCGATGAGCTCCAGCGGGATCTTGCCGGGGTTCTCCAGGCAGTGGACTTCCCCCAGCGGGATATACGTGGACTGGTTCTCCGTGAGCAGGAAGGTGCGGTCGCCGTTGTGGATACGCGCCGTGCCGGATACCACGACCCAGTGCTCGGCGCGGTGGTGATGCATCTGCGAGGACAGCCGCGCGCCAGGCTTAACGGTGATGCGCTTGATCTGGTAGCGCGGGCCCTGGCCGATGGAGTCGTACGACCCCCACGGCCGCCGCACTTCGCGGTGGTGAGCCATTTCGCTGCGGTGCTGGACGCGGAAGGTTTCCACCACGCGCTTGACGTCCTGGGTATGGTCCTTGTGGACGACCAGCACCGCATCCGCCGTTTCGATGACCACGATGTTGTCCAGGCCGATGGTCGCCACCAGCCGATTGGTGGAGTGCACCAGGCAGTTGCGCGAATCCTCGATCAGCACATCGCCCGTGGCGGAGTTGCCGTCCGGGCACTTCGCGGCGATATCCCACACCGCGTCCCAGGCGCCGACATCGCTCCAGCCGGAGTCCAGCGGTACGGCAACCGCGCTGTCGGTGCGCTCCATGACGGCGTAGTCGATGGAGTCGCTGGGGCAAGTGGCGAAGGCCGTGGCATCCAGTTTGAAGGCGACGTCGTCGCCGATGCCGTCGCGCAAGGCGGCGCGCACGGCATCCAGCATGGCCGGAGCGAAGCGCTCCAGCTCGCGCAGGAATACCGATGCGCGGAATGCGAACATGCCGCTGTTCCAGTAGTAGCCACCGTCGCGCAGGAACTGCGCCGCTCTCTCGGCGTCGGGCTTTTCGACGAAGGCCTGCACCTTGTGCCAGGCCTGCTCGCCGGGTTGCGTGCGCAGATAGCCGTAGCCGGTCAGCGGCGCGGTGGGACGTATGCCGAAGGTCACCAGGGCGCCTTCGCAGGCGGCCCGGTGCGCGGTGCCGAATGCCTCGCGCAGGGCCTCGCCTTCTTCCATCACATGGTCGGAGGGAACGACCAGCATGACGGGATCGTCGCCGTCGCGCATCGCGCGCAGCGCGGCGGCGGCGATCGCCGGCGCGGTGTTGCGGGCGCAGGGCTCCAGCAGCAGTTCGGCCTGGATGCCCGCCAGTTCCTGGATCTGCTCGGCCGCGATGAAGCGGTGCGCATCGTTGCACACGAGCAGGGGGCGCGTGGAGCCGGCGTTGGCGGCCAGGCGCATGACCGTGTTCTGCAACAGGCTGCGTTCTCCGGTCAGGCGGATGAACTGCTTGGGCAGCAGCTCGCGCGAGAGCGGCCACAGACGCGAGCCGGATCCGCCGCACAGGATGACGGGGCGGAACTCGGGATAGGGTCGAGTCATTGATGTTGCTCCGTGAAATAGGCCTTGGTGTAGGGGTGGACGTCGGCGTCGGCCGCCGCATCCTCGGGGGCGTCCCAGCGATAGCCCAGATGCTGGGTGGCGGGCAATGTCACGCCGAGAGGGCCGGCGGGCAATTGCAGGTGATAGGCCAGCACCACATAGTGGGTTGGCATGCCGGCTTCACCGGCGAAGTTGACGTCGTAGAAATGCTCGTACACGCCCTGCAAGCGCCATAGCTGAGGCGGCAGCGCCATGCCCAGTTCCTCGTGCATGAGGCGCCGCAGCGCCAGGGACAGGGTCTCACCCTTGCGGATGCGCCCGCCCGGCACGAACCAGTGGCCGGACGCGGGCGGGTTGCCGCGCAGGCCCAGCAGATAGCGTCCCCTGCCGTCGCGTACCAGCAGGTCGATGGAGACTAGCGGCAGCATGTCCACCGCCTCGCGGAACCGTTCCGTGCTGAGCCGGCCCGTCGACGGCCGCGGCTGTTCAGTAGACATTTTTTCCGGTCCAGCCCGACACCGCGGTCTTGGCGATGATGCGCAGATCCATCAGGAAGGTCCAGTTCTGGATGTAGTACAGGTCGAACTCGACGCGGTCGCGCATCTTGATGACCGTGTCGGTCTGCCCTCGATAGCCGTTGACCTGCGCCCAGCCCGTGATCCCGGGCTTGACGCGGTGGCGCATCATGTAGCGGGCCACCACATCCTTGTATTGCTCGTTGTGTTCGAGCGCATGCGGACGCGGCCCGACCACCGACATTTCGCCGCGCAGCACGTTGATGAACTGCGGCAGTTCGTCCAGGCTGGTGCGGCGCAGGAAGGCCCCGATAGGCGTGACGCGACGGTCGCCACGGGTGGCCTGCGTGACCGTGCCGTGCTCCTGGTGCACGGTCATGCTGCGGAACTTGTAGACCTGGAATACTTTGCCGTCCACGCCCAGCCGCGCCTGCGTGAACAGGACCGGGCCGCGCGATGTCAGCTTGATGGCCAGGGCGATGGACAGCAGCAGCGGCGAAAGTCCAAGCAGGACGAAGAAGGCGAACACGCGGTCGAAGACTTCCTTGGCCACGCCGCGTATGCCGGCGGCCGGCAGGCTGTTCAACTCGATGGCCGGCACGCCCAGGAACTCGTCGACACGATGGCCGAGCAGTCGTACCGACATGACATCGGGAATCCAGCGCACGTCGATGGGGTCATGGCGCAGGTGGTAGATTGCCTCGCGCACCAGCTGGCTGGCCTCCACGGGCAGGGCGATCCATACTTCGCGCACTTCGTGCTGGCGGATGAACGCGGACAGTTCGCTCAGCGCATGCAGCCGGTGCACGTTCGAAGGCAGGTTCTCCTTGGTGTTGACGTAGACCCCCGTGATTTCATAGCCGGTGCTGGGGGCCGCGGCGACGCGGCGCCAGAGGTCGTGACCGAGCGTTCCGAAGCCGATCATGACAACGTGCTTGCGATCCAGCCCGCGGTCGCGCGCCTTGCGCAGCAGGCCATGTACCAGCAGGCGTATCCCGATCAGGCCCGCCATGGTTCCGGCGAACCAGCACAGCGCCCATAAGCGCGATATGGACCCGACCTGGTGATTGAGGAAACTGACCAGGATGCCGAGCGCGAACACCGCGGTCCACGCCGCGACGCTGCGCGCGGCCAGGTCGAACAGGCTGCGGCCGCGCCATGATGTGTACAGACGGAATGCGGGAAACAGTGCCACGCTGCCGAGGCTGCATAGATAGACCAGCATCGCCTGTATCGAGGCCGTTTCCGGTCCTTGGCGGGCGTCCAGCCATGTAGTGGCGGCCAGCCCCACGGATGCCACGATGGCGGCATCCGTCAAACGAAACAGCAGGTTGGTGTCTGCCAGCCTGCCCGATACGTTCACCGATGACGTGTCCATGAATCGCTCCAGGCCCATGCGTCCGCCGCGGCCGGTTGGCCGCGCGTCGCCGCGTGTGGCAACCCGAACGATCATAGGGAGCGCCCATGCACGTCGAAACGTCCAAAGGGCTTATGCGAGGTATTAGGCCATCAGCCCAATGTGCGGCACCGCCGAAATCGCGTGGAATGTCGCAACCCGTTACGCGGCCGTAGTACCGCGAAACAGTAGGCCGACAGCCGGCCCTTAACAGTGGAACGCCAATGAATACGATCTTTCGCAAGCTTTGCCGAGCCGGTATGTTGGTAGCGCTCGTATCTACGCTAGCCGCATGCGCCTTCTCTCCTGGCATGCGCTATCAATCGGATTTTCTGGTCGATCCGAACGATCCGAACTCGCGCGTCGAGGTCAAGCAGATCACGCCGCAGCTTGCCATGGAGCAGGCCCGCTTGCAGGAACAACCGGTCGGTGACAACGTTCGTAAACTAATCGGGGTCGCCAGGCCTTACGTGATCGGGCCGGGCGACATCCTTTCTATCGTGGTGTGGGACCACCCCGAACTAGTTCTTCCGACGCAAACCTACAGCATCGGGACAGGACCCACGGAGGTGACCTTTGGCGATACGGGGGCTGGTATTCCGGGCTATCCCGTGTCATCGGATGGCACCATTCAGTTCCCCTATGTCGGCCTTATGAAGGTGGCCGGGATGACGGAGGCCCAGGTGCGCAATGCCCTGATACGCAGCTCCGCCAACTATATTCAGGATCCTCAAATCACGGTGCGCGTGCTAGGTTATCGCAGCAAACGCGTATACGTGGAAGGCGAGGTGAAGACGCCCGGCCCGATGCCGATCACCGATGTCCCGATGACATTGACGGAGGCGATCAACCGGTCCGGCGGCGTGCTTCCCACAGCGGATCGCAGCCGGGTCTATGTGACGCGCAACGGTCAGACGGTACGCGTCGATCTGCCCGCGCTGACGCAGGCAGGTATCGACCCGAACTCGATACTGCTGCAGTCCGGCGACATCGTGCGCGTGGTGCCGCGTGACGAGAACAAGGTGTACGTGATGGGAGAAGTAACGCAGCCGCTGGCGCTGATGATGCGCGACGGTGTGTTGACGCTCGGCGACGCGCTGGGCGAGACCGGCGGCCCCAGCCAGCTGACCAGTAATCCGACCAACATCTATGTTGTCCGTTCGATGCCCAACGCCACACCGGAGGTGTTCCACCTAGACAGCGCTTCGCCGCAGGCCATGGCGGTCGCCCAGAAGTTCCCCCTGCAGTCGAAGGACGTGGTGTTCGTCGACGCGGGCAACCTGGTGCGATGGAACCGCTTCATCTCGCTGTTGTTCCCGAGCGCGCAGACAGCCCAGACGGTTCATTCGATCAATCAGTAATCCCTCCGCGCGCGGCCCGCATGGCACTGCGATGCGGGCCGCGGCGTGTGGATACGTTCTGCATGCTCTTCCTTCCTACTAGCGAGTCGACAATGAAGCAGCCTCCTCTCCAGCTCGAATACGCCGGTGCCCGTACGCCCGACACCCCGATGATGTCTTACGTGGACGTATTGCTGGCGAACCGTTTCATGATCGTGGTGGTCACGGTGCTCGCCGCCTTGATCGGTGTGGCCGTCTACATGTTGAAGGCGCCTGTGTACCAGTCGGATATCGCGGTTCAGGTGGAAGAAGAAGTGCCCACCGCGGCCCGCAGCATGCTCGGCGACGTGTCGTCCATCTTCGATGTCAAGCAGGCCGCGTCGGGCGAGATGGAAATCCTGCGGTCGCGGCTGGTCGTCGGCCATGCCGTCGACTATTACCAGCTCTACGTCCACGCGACGCCGGATTACTTCCCGGTGGTGGGCCGCTGGCTGGCCAAGCACCAGGAGAGCTTTGCGTTGCCGCCCGCCTTGCTGCAGGCTATCCCCGGCGGGTATGCCTGGGGGGGCGAGCGCATCCAGGTGAACCGTATCGATGTACCGGACGACCTGATCGGCAAGAAACTGCGCGTGGTCGCGCTGGGCGGCGGCGCCTATGAGTTGATCGATCCGGTGCATGACCGCCGCTTCGAGGGCCGCATCGGCCAGCTCGAACGCTTCGAGGTGCCGGGTGGCGCGATCGAGGTGCAGATCGACGCCCTGCAGGGCCGGCCCGAGACGCATTTCACGATCGTGCGCGATTCCCGCCTGGAAGCCATCGAGTCGCTGCAGGCGCGCATGGGAATCTTCGAGCGCGGACGCCAGTCCGGGGTGATCGGCGTCACGCTGCAGGGACAGGACCCGGTCCTGACCGCGGCGGTGCTGAATGAAATCGGCCAGGAGTACGTGCGCCAGAATACCAACCGGAAGACGGCGCAGGCGGAGAAGTCGCTTGCATTCCTCGACCAGCAATTGCCGGTGCTCAAGAAGCAGCTGGAGGAATCGGAGGCCCGTTATAACGCCCTGCGGAATTCGCGCGGCACCATCGATCTCGGTGAAGAGGCGAAGCTGGTACTGGGCCAGTCCGTCGAGGCGCAGAACCGCATTTTCCAGTTGAAGGCGCGCCGCCAGGAACTGGTGACCCGCTTCGCCGGCTCGCATCCCAGCATCGAAGCCATCGACCGCCAGATCGCCTCCATCACCGGCGACCTGAACAGGCTGAACACCAAGATCCGCGGACTGCCGGATCTGGAGCAGGACGTGGTGCGCCTGACGCGCGACGTCAAGGTGAACACGGATCTCTACACCGGGCTTTTGAATAATGCCCAGCAGTTGCGCATGATCCGCGCGGGCAAGGTGGGGAATGTGCGGGTGGTGGATACCGCCGTGGCGGCCGAGAAGCCGCTCAGCCCGAAAGCGCCGATGGTGATAGGCGTGGCGGCGCTTGCGGGCCTGGTGCTGAGCGTTATCGTGGCTTTCCTGCGCAATGCGCTGTTCGGCGGACTGACGGATCCGGACGAGATCGAACGCTACACCGGCTTGCCGGTGCTCGCCACCGTGCCCTTCAGCGAGTTGCAGAACCGGCTGTGGCGCCGCGCCCGTCGCAAGAATGCGCGCATCCCGGCGTTGCTTGCGCAGAGCAACGGCAGCACCCCCCCGATCGAAAGCCTGCGCAGCTTCCGTACGGTGCTGCAGGTCGCCATGCGCGATTCGTCGAACAACATTGTCGTGTTCACCGGTCCCATCGCCGGCGTCGGCAAATCCTTCCTGTCGGCCAACTTCGCCTTCATCCAGGCGGCGGTTGGCAAGCGGGTGCTGCTGATCGACGCGGACTTCCGCCGCGGTACGCTGAACCGGTATTTCGCCACCTCGGCGGAGAACGGCTTGTTCGAAGTGCTTGCGGGGACCGTGCCGCTGGAGGCCGTCACCAAGCGCAACATCATGAACGGCGTGGATTTCATCTCCACGGGCAAGGTCACCTTCGACCCGTCTGAGCTGCTGGCGTCCGAAGCCTTCGGGGAATGCCTGCACGCCATGGCGGCGGATTACGACATCGTCATCGTCGATACCGCGCCGGTGCTGTCCTCTTCCGATGCCGCGGTGGTGGGCGCGCATGCGGCGGCAGTCATGATGGTGGTGCGTTCCGGGATGAACACCGTGGGCGAGATCCGCGAGACCGCCAAGCGTCTGCAACAGGCCGGTGCGCCGGTGGCGGGCGTGGTCTTCAACGGACTCAAGCTCCAGTCGGAGGGCCTGGGCTATCGCTCCAAGTACGGACCGTATCGCTATTCGCGTGCGTCGTACTACGGCGAAAACCAGCCGTAGCGGGGCACCATGGATTCATCGGGTGTGCCGAACCTGGAGTTCCCGGCCGAGGCGTTTCGCACGGACGATATTCGGGGGCGGGTGGGCCGCGATATCGACGCCCGCTTCGCGCATGCCCTTGGCGTCGCGCTGGCCGGATACGCGGCCGAACTGGACTGCCGCGCCATCGTGATAGGCAAGGACGCGCGCCTGAGCAGTGTGGAGCTCGCGGCGGCCCTCCAGGCCGGGGTGCGCGAAACCGGCATGACGGTGGTGGACATCGGCATGGCGACGACGCCACTGGTGTGGTTCGCGGCGCGCCTGACGGATACCGGCGCGGCGGTGTCCGTAACGGGCGGGCACGACAGCGATGCCTACAACGGCTTCAAGGTCATGCTCGACGGCGTCACGCTGGGCCGGCCCGCATTGCGCGCCTTGCGTGGCCGCATGCAGTCCGCGGGCGCCGGTGCGGAAACGCCCGGCGCACGGGCACAGATCGACGCGGGCCATTGCTACATATCGCGGCTGGCGAGCGATGTGCGGCTGGACCGCGCGATGAAGGTGGCGGTCGATTGCGGCCATGGGGTTGCGGGCGTGCTGGCCCCGGATGCCCTGCGCGAACTGGGCTGCGAGGTCACCGAGCTGGCGTGCGAGATGACCGGCGACTACCCCGCCGAGGCGGCCTCCCCCGGCGGCAGCCGCCAGCTGGCCGAACTTGTCGCCCACCTGCGCTATACCGATTGCGAACTGGGCCTGTGCATACCGGGTGACGGCGACCGGCTCATGGTGGTGAGCAGATCCGGCGCGACCATCTGCGCCGACCGGCTGTTGATACTTCTTGCGCGCCAGGTCCTGAGCCGGCGTCGCGGCTGCGTCATCCATGACGTCAAGAGCAGCCGCAACCTGGCCCGGGAAATCCAGGCATTGGGCGGAACCGCGGTGGTGAGCCGCAGCGGCGACGCTCATATCGGCGAGAAGATGCGCGAGACCGGGGCGCTGCTAGCCGGCGAGATGAGCGGGCGCATCCGCTTCAAGGATCGCTGGTACGGGTATAGCGACGGCCTGTACGCCGCCGCGCGCCTGCTGGAGATCCTGTCGCGCTACGAGGATGCCTCCGCGGTGCTGGACAGCCTGCCGCAATCCTGCGTGACGCCGGAGCTATGCCTCGACACGCCCGACGGCGATCACTTCCAGCTGGTCGAGGCCCTGCGCACGCAGGGCCATTTTCTGGGCGCGCGCGAAATCATCCATCTGGAGGGCGTGCGTGTCGAGTACGAAGATGGTTTCGGCCTTGCCCGTCCGTCCACCGCGCGGCCGGCGGTCATGCTGCGTTTCGAAGGCGACAACGGCGTAGCCCTGTCGCGCATCCAGGAGGATTTCCGGCGCCAGCTGCTGAGCGTGGCGCCCGGGCTGCGCCTGCCGTTCTAGGGCCGGTGCGGGGCCCCTTCCCAGTGTGTAAAGGCCTAGGCAAATAGGAGCAGGCATGGCATATCTCTTGGTCACGGGCGGCGCCGGCTATATCGGCAGCCACACCCTGATAGAACTCGTCGGGGCGGGCTACCAGCCCCTCGTCGTCGACAACCTGTGCAACGGCAGCCGTGACGCGGTGCGCCGTGTCGAACGGATCACCGGTGCCGAGATCCCGCTGGTGCAAGGCGACATACGCACGCCCGGATTCCTCGAAACCCTGATGGCGGTGCAGCGGCGCGAGGGCAAACCCATCGAGTGCGTGCTGCACCTGGCCGGCGTGAAGGCGGTGGGCGAATCCGTGAACGATCCGCTCAAATACTTCGACAACAATGTGGCGGGCACCATCGCCTTGCTCGCCGCCATGCAGGCCAATGACGTGCGCCGCCTGGTCTTCAGTTCCTCGGCAACGGTGTACGGCGTGCCGCGCTTCCTGCCCTTCACGGAATCGCATCCCCTGGCGCCGACCAACCCCTACGGACGCACCAAATTGATGGTCGAGGAAATGCTGCGGGACACCTGCGCGGCCGATGCCGCGTTCAGCGCGGTCACGCTGCGCTACTTCAATCCCATAGGGGCACATCCCAGCGGCCTGATCGGCGAAAACCCGCGCGACACGCCCAACAACCTGTTTCCCTACATCACCCAGGTAGCGGTGGGCAGGCAGCCCTACCTGAAGGTGTTCGGCAACGACTACGACACCGAGGACGGCACCGGCGTGCGGGACTATCTGCACGTCATGGACCTGGCTGCCGGACATGTCAGGGCGGTGGACTATGCGCGCGCGCATAGCGGGTTCGTCGCGGTCAACCTGGGCACGGGCAAGGGTACGAGCGTGATGCAGCTGGTGCGCACCTTCGAGCGCGTCAATGGCCTGCGCATTCCCTGCCAGATCGAGGCGCGCCGCCCGGGCGATGTCGATCGCGTCTGGGCGGATGCCAGCCTGGCGAGGCGGCTGCTGCGCTGGGAAACCCGGCACGGCGTTGAAAGCATGTGCCAGGACGGCTGGCGCTGGCAGCAATCCAATCCCCAGGGGTACGGCGCCATGCGCTGACGCCGCGGGCTGCCTGGGCACGGGGCTTGCTCTGCGGTCCCGTCTTCGCGGCCGTCGCCGTCTGGAACGTCCGGTATGCCACTGCGTTTTCGTCCCGTGCCATGAGTCCCCAGCCTCGCATTCCGCCCCGGCGTACAGGCCGTCCGGCCGCCGCGCATGCGCCTTCAGGTCCCGGCGTGTCTGGGCCGGGCGGGCGTGCACCTGAGACCCATCCCGCCCCGGCGCGGGCAGCGGCGCCGGCGGGGGACGCGGCACAGGCCGCGGCGACCGTCGCGCCTCCGCCGCGCGCCTTCGATCGGCGTCATGCGGCACTGTCCATCATCGCCGTACTCGCCGTGGTGTTCGCCTTGCAGCTGGCGCGCGACTTCGTCATCCCGCTGGTGATCTCCATCGTCCTGTCGTACGCCCTGGAACCGCCCGTGTCCTTCCTGCATCGCCGCCTGCGGCTGCCGCTGGCCCTGGCGGCCAGCGTGGTGGTGGCGGCGCTGGTGGCGCTTATCGTGGTTGGCGTGCTGTCCTTGCGTGGACAAGTATGGTCCATCGTCGATAGCCTGCCGCAGACGGCACAGAAGGTGTCCCGTACCATCGAGGGCTTCACAACCGGCAATGGCTCCATACTCGACAAGCTGCGCTCGGCGACGAATGCCGTCAGCGCATCCGAAAAGCAGCCGGCGGGCGGCGCGCGCGTGGTCGTGGAGCGTCCTGCCGACAAGCTGGAGGCCATGCTGCTGGCAGGCTCCATGGGTGTCGCCGCCTTCCTGGGGCAGGGCCTGATGGTGATCTTCCTGGTCTTCTTCCTGTTGCTGTCCGGGGATATCTTCAAACGCAAATTCATCAAGATATGCGGCCATACCCTGACGGAGAAGAAGATCAGCGTGCACATGCTGGACGAGATACACCGCTCGATCCGGCTGTACATGATGATGATGGTGGTGACCAATGTCCTGCTGGGGCTGTTGACCTGGGTGGCGTTCCGCTGGATAGGCCTGGACAATGCCGGCACATGGGCGGTGGTGGCGGGCGCCCTGCACGTCATTCCGTATTTCGGGCCGCTGCTGGTCGCCGTTTTCACCGGCGTGGCGGCCGTCGTGCAGTTCGGCGAGGTTGGGCCGGCCTTGCTGGTGGTCGGGGTCTCGCTGATGATCGCCTCGCTGATTGGATTCGTCGTGCAGACATGGATGACCGGGCGCATCGCCAGAATGAACCCCGTCGCCGTTTTCGTCATCCTGCTGCTGTTCACCTGGATATGGGGGATCTGGGGCACTTTGCTGTCGATTCCCATCGCGGTCATCGTCAAAGTGGTGGCGGATCACGTCGAGGGTTTTCAAGGCGTGGCCGAATTCCTGGGCGAGTAATCGCGTTGCGACCCCGCCCGGATGCATGGCATGCCGTTGTCCGGCCCGCATTGTTATCCCCAGCTTCTGTGGACAACCCTATGGATAGCATGGGCACAGGAGACAAAAACCCAATTGGAACAAGGGCTTGGCCCGGCAGGTCAAAATCGTCTCAGGTCCGGGAGCGGCGCCTGGGACGTCGTCCGGCCGGCGGTCAAGGTGCCCGTCCCCGGTATTTTGGCAATCGCTTTCCTGCCCATGCGCGCCCGCTCAGGCGGGCAATACAGGGTCGCGCACAGGCGTCGCGGGGAGCATGTCCAGGAGGCGGGACAGGGCTTCGCCGCAAGCCTGTTCGATTTTCAGGCTGAACAGCGTATCGGCGCGGGTCCGACCCAGGTTGATGGCGGCGATGGGCAGGCTGGCTCGGCTGGCGGCAGCGACGAATCGGTAGCCGGAATAAACCATCAGGGACGAGCCGACCACCAGCACCGCCGTGGCCCGGGCCAGTCCATCCTCGGCGCGCGCCACCCGGTCGCGCGGGACGGCCTCGCCGAAGAACACCACATCGGGTTTAAGGATGCCGCCGCACAGGGGACATGGCGGAACGCGAAAGCTGGAAAAGTCCAGGCCGTCCAGGTCGGCATCGCCATCCGGCGCATCGGTCGCGTCCAGGTCCTGCCAGTCCGGGTTCAACGATACGAGCTGATCCTGCATCGCGGTGCGGGGCAGCGTATGTCCGCACTCCATGCATCGCACCTGGTCCATGCGGCCATGCAGGTCCACGACCTCGCGGCTGCCCGCGGCCTGGTGCAGCCCGTCGACGTTCTGGGTCACCAGGACGGAAAACCGTCCCTGCAGTTCCAGTTCGGCCAGCGCCGCGTGTGCGGCATTGGGCGCCACGTTGCCGAACATCCGCCAGCCGATCATGCCGCGCGCCCAGTAGCGCGCCCGCGCTGTCGCGTCGTCCATGAACGTGCGGAAGTCCATCGGCGGGCGGCGCTTCCACGCACCCTCGCTGTCGCGGTAATCCGGAATGCCGGACCCGGTGCTGCAGCCCGCGCCCGTCAGCACGAACAGCCGGCGATGCGCCAGCACGAAGTCGCGCAGCGGATGCAGATCGCCCGCCATGGCTGTTCAGCCACCCAGGCCGGCGTCGGGCGACGCGTTCAAGGTCCCGGCTTGCGTGACGTTCGAGCCTGGCGGCACGTCGCGCGTCAGCCATACGTTGCCGCCGATGATGGAGCCGCGGCCGATGGTGATGCGCCCCAGGATGGTGGCCCCGGCGTACACCACGACATCGTCCTCCAGTACGGGATGGCGCGGCAGTCCCTTCTTGAGCCCGCCGTCTTCCCCGGGCGGGAAGCGCTTGGCGCCGAGCGTCACCATCTGGTAGAGCCGCACGCGGTCGCCGATGATCGCAGTCTCGCCGATCACCACTCCCGTGCCATGGTCGATGAAGAAGCTGCGTCCTATGGTGGCACCGGGATGGATGTCGATGCCGGTATCGGCATGCGCGATTTCGGCGACGATGCGAGCCAGCAGGGGAACGCCCAGGCGATACAGTTCATGCGCCAGCCGGTGATGAATCATGGCCAGCACGCCGGGATAGCACAGCAGGACCTCGTCCACGCTGCGGGCCGCCGGGTCGCCCTGGTACGCGGCTATCACGTCGGCGTCCAGCCGACGCCGTATCGCGGGCAACTGCGCGCCGAATTCGCGCACGATTTCCACCGCGCGCTGTTCCGTCTCCGGGCGTATGGCGCCGCGGTTGCGTTCCACGTAGTTCAGTTCCAGCCGTACCTGGTGCAGCAGCGCATCCAGCGCCGTGCCGATGGTATGGCCAACGTAGAAGTCCTCGACCTCTTCGCGCAGGTCGATGGGACCCAGGCGCATCGGGAACATCGCCCCACAGAGATCCTTGATGATCTGGCGCAGGCTTTCCTGCGAGGGAAATTCGCGTCCGCCAGCGTCGCGCAGGCGTCCCAGCGGCAGCCGCCATTCCGTTCGCACGGTGCGGAGTTCGGAGACGATGCGATCCAGGTTCCAGGAGGCGACGCTGTGGTTCAGGGGTGCATTCATGGCGCTGAGACGGCAAACGGGATTAGGGCGGCCGCGCAAGCGGCGACGCGCGGGTCCACGGCGGGTTCAATCGCGCGTGGACGGGTCTTGGTGCCTTAATGTACCGCGCCGCTCGCGGCATTGCGCCGGCAAACCTTGCGGTGGGCAGGGTTTATGGCTCAGTCAGCGCCCAGCAGGAGCCGGCGCGCGGCTTTCCAGCTGCCGGCATCCGGCGCGTAGAGCAAACCGCCGCTGCGGTGGGTCGGCTTGTACGCCGAGCCGTCGAAATGCGCGCAATAGCCGCCTGCCTCATGGTGCAGCAGCCATCCCGCCGCGTGGTCCCATGGCATCAGCTTTCCATACAGCAGCACATGCGCATGGCCGCTTGCGAGCATGCGGTATTCATGCGCCGAACAATTGAAGATGGTGGCCGACGCCAGCCCGAGGCTGTTGGCGTGCACCGTGCTGCGCAAGGGATCGTCCAGATGCTGCGTGGCAACCAGGCCGGTCATCTGGTCCACCGGCACGGGCGGGGCGACATGCAGCGGTGTCTGCACGCCGTGTTCGTTTTCCAGCCACGCGCCTTCGCCGCGCACCGCCATGGCGCTGTCCCGGCACATCGGGTCGTAGATGACGCCGGCCATGATTTCGCCGCGGCTCACCACGGCGACCATGACCCCGAACAAGGGCAGGCCCGCCACGTAGTTGCGCGTGCCGTCGATCGGGTCGATCAGGAAGGCCAGCTCCGCGTCGATCCACACGTTGAGCAGCGCGGGGTTGCGCGAACAGGCTTCCTCGCCCACCAGCACCGCGCCTGGGTAGGCACGCGCCAGGCGTTCGCCGATGTAGCGTTCCGCCGCTTCGTCGGCGTCCGTGACCAGATCGAGCGCCGAGGTCTTGTTGCGCACGGCATCGACGCCGAGATTACGGAATCGCGGCATGATCTCGGCGCCCGACGCTTCGGCCAGCAGCGCGGCGAGGCGTCGGGTTTCTTCACGGCTGAACGATCGAAGCATGGCTATCCCTTGGAGCGAATGCGAATCTACCATGGCATGGCGTTCTTTCGCCCCGGTGTGGTTGCGGCCGGCGGCCGGACGCTCCTGGGCCCATTCTGAGCGACGCCGGCAAGTGGTTGAGGCGCAAGGCTTTTTGCCGTCTACCCCAACACTATCCCAAGGGTTGTCCACAAAACATGGGGATAAAGCGCAGGGCCGGCGCTGGGCGGAAGCTGCGCGCCAGCGGCAAGTCCTTGCCCCTCAAGGGTTTTTTGGATTTGCCCGAGGGCTATCCCTAGGCTTGTCCACACAATGTGGGGATAAATCACGGGCGCACCAGGCCGCCCGCCGTAAAGCCGCCGTCGACGGAAACGACCTGGCCGGTGACGAAGCCGGATCGCCGGTCGTCCAGCAGCCAGGCGATGGGCCCGCACAATTCGTCGGGCTGCGCGTAGCGCTTCTGCGGCACGTGCTGCAGCCAGCGCTCGCGCGCTTCGGGCGTGTGCATGCGGCTGACCAGCGGCGTGTCGACAGGACCCGGCGCGACGGCGTTCACGCGGATGCCATATTCGGCCAGCTCCACCGCCATGACCTGGGTCAAGGTAATCACGCCGCCCTTGGACGCGCCATAGGCCGCCCGGCCAAGGTTGCCGCGGATGCCGGAGACCGAGGTGATGTTGACGATGGAGCCCTGGCCGCGCAACCGCATGCGGCGGGCCGACTCGCGCGCCACGATGAAAGTGCCGACCAGATTCACTTCGAGCGTCTGGCGCAGCAGCGCGGCGTCGGTCTCGAGGAAAGGCACATCGCGGCCGATGCCGGCGCAATTGACCAGGCCGGCCAATACGCCGAAGCCGTCGTCGATCTCCTCGAGGACCGCGGCCACGGCGGCTTCGTCGGTGACGTCCATGTGCACGCAACGCGCACGCTCGTGCGGCAGGGCGGCCCGCGCCGCTTCGATGTTCCGGGCCGCCACGTCCGCCGCGACGACCTTCCATCCTTCGCCCAGCAGACCGTGGGCCACGGCCAGGCCGATGCCCGACGCGCCTCCCGTCACCAAGACCACCTTGGCATTGCGCTCCATGTCTTCCTCCTTGTCGTTATGGGTGCCGCCGGCATGCGCCGCGCGGACATTCATATGATCTAATACTTTCGCCACGCGCGGGGAGGGCCGTGATTCTGGTTGCAGTGCCGCGGCGCGTTGGCGATACACCGGGGTCGTCGCCATGCGACGCCTGGAGCATGGGACCGGAGACAAACAAAAGGACATAGGATGGATACGACCCGACGCAAGTTGATGCTGGCCGCCGCCGGCGTGGGTGCAGGCGCGATGCTGGCTGCGACGCCGGCGCGCCGCGCGATCGCGGCACCCGAGTTTCGCTACAAATACGCCAACAACCTGCCCGCCACGCACCCCATGAACGTTCGTGCGAGAGAGGCAGCCGAAGCCATCGGCAAAGAGACCAACGGTCGCTTCGAGCTGGCGGTGTTTCCCAGCAGCCAACTGGGCTCCGACACCGACACGTTGAGCCAATTGCGATCCGGCGGCGTCGAGTTCTTCACGCTGTCGGGCCTGATCCTGTCCACGCTGGTGCCCGCCGCGTCGATCAGCGGCGTGGGTTTCACTTTTCCGAACTACGATGCCGTGTGGAAGGCCATGGACGGCGAGCTGGGTGCCTATGTGCGGCAGCAAATCCAGGCCAAGGGCCTGCTTGTCATGGACAAGATCTGGGACAACGGCTTTCGCCAGGTCACGACCAGCACGCGTCCCATCAATGGTCCCGCGGACTTCAAGGACCTGAAGATCCGCGTGCCTGTCAGCCCCTTGTGGACCTCCATGTTCCAGGCCCTGGGCGCGGCGCCCACCAGCATCAATTTCAACGAGACCTACTCCGCGCTGCAGACGCGGGTGGTGGACGGACAGGAAAACCCGCTGGCGATCATCCAGACCGCCAAGCTGTATGAAGTACAGAAATACTGTTCCATGACCAACCACATGTGGGACGGCTTCTGGTTCCTGATGAACCGCCGTGCCTGGGAAAAACTGCCTGCCGACATCCAGGCCATCGTGACGCGGCATATCAACGAGGCCGGCATCAAGATGCGCGCCGATGTGGTCGACCTGAACGGCAAGGTCCAGACCCAGCTGGCGCAGCAAGGCATGGTCTTCAATACGCCGGATCCGGCACCGATACGCGAAGCCTTGCGCAAAGCCGGGTTCTACAAGGAATGGCAGGCCAAGTACGGCGAGAAGACCTGGGGCGTGTTCGAGCAGTCGGTCGGCAAGCTGTCGTGAGGCGCGCCATGCCAACGCAGGCCGCAGAGCCTGCCGCTGCGCCGGTAAGCGGCGCGGCGGCGGCGCCTCGTTCGTATGCGGCGTCGCTCCACGCCGCGCTGGGCCGGTTGGTGGAAATACCGGCCGCAGCGCTGGTCGTGGCGGAGATCGTCATTCTGTTCGCCGGCATCGCGGCACGCTATGTCTTCCATGCGCCGCTGGTGTGGTCCGACGAACTGGCGTCCATCCTGTTCCTGTGGCTTGCCATGCTGGGGGCCGTGGTGGCCTTCCACCGCGGCGAACATATGCGCATGACTGCCATCGTCAATCGCGCTACGCCGGCGACGCGCGCCTTCCTGGACCTGGTGGCGATCGCGGCGTCCCTGGCCTTTCTGTTGATGATCGCCATGCCGGGCTACGAGTATGCAGTGGAAGAGCAGTACGTCACCACCCCGGCCCTTGAAATCGCGAATGTCTGGCGCGCCGCCGCGTTACCGGTCGGCACGGCCTTGATGATCGCCTTCGCCGTGCTGCGCCTGGCCGATCGCGTGCGCTGGAAGCTGGCGCTCGCAGCGCTGCTGCTGGTGGCCGCGATCGTCGGCGCCATGACGGCGCTCCAGCCGCTGTTCGCCGGCCTGGGCAATGCCAATCTGGTGATCTTCTTCGTCGGCGTCGTGGCGATCTGCGTGTTTGCCGGTGTGCCGATCGCCTTTTGCTTCGGCTTGGCCACCTTCGGTTATCTGGCATTGACCACCGGGACACCGATGATGGTGGTGGTGGGGCGCATGGATGAAGGCATGTCGCATCTGATCCTGCTGGCCGTGCCGATGTTCGTGTTCCTGGGCGTGCTGATCGAAATGACGGGCATGGCCGAGCGCATGGTGGGATTTCTCGCCAGCCTGCTGGGGCATGTGCGTGGCGGGCTTTCCTATGTACTGATCGGTGCGATGTATCTGGTGTCGGGCATCTCGGGCGCCAAGGCGGCCGACATGGCGGCGGTCGCGCCCGTGCTTTTTCCGGAAATGCGCAAGCGCGGGGCGCAAGATGGCGAACTGGTGGCGCTGCTTTCGGCCACCGGCGCGCAGACGGAAACCATACCGCCCAGCCTGGTGCTGATCACCATCGGCTCGGTAACAGGGGTATCCATCACCGCCCTGTTCACCGGCGGTTTATTGCCAGGGGTGGTCCTGGGATTGATGCTGTGCTTCGTGGTCTGGCGCCGCAGCCGCCACGAGCGCGCCGACGTGGCGCGCGCCAGCGGCAGCGAAATCCTGCACGCGCTGATGATCGCGCTGCCCGCGCTGGCCTTGCCGTTCGTCATCCGCGCGGCCGTGGTCGAGGGTGTGGCCACGGCAACGGAAGTCTCGACCATCGGCATCGTCTATTCCGCGCTGGTGGGATTGCTGGTCTATAGGCGCTTCGATTGGAAACGTCTATGGCCCATGCTGGTGGACACGGCGTGCCTGTCGGGGTCGATTCTCTTGATCATCGGCGCCGCGACGAGCATGGCCTGGGCGCTGACCCAATCCGGCTTCTCGCACCAACTGGCGGAGATGATGGCCCAACTGCCGGGCGGTGCCGTGACCTTCATGGCAGTGTCCATCGTGGCTTTCATCATCCTGGGCAGCGTGCTGGAGGGCATTCCGGCCATCGTGCTGTTCGGGCCCTTGCTGTTTCCCATCGCGCACCAGATGGGCATACACGAGGTGCACTATGCGATGGTGGTGATCTTGGCGATGGGCATCGGCCTGTTCGCGCCGCCCTTCGGGGTGGGCTATTACGCGGCGTGCGCCATCAGCCGGGTACCGCCGGACCGCGGCATGCGGGCCATCGTGGGCTACCTGGTATCGATCGCCGTGGGGCTGGTCATCGTGGCCGCCGTGCCGTGGTTGTCCATCGGCTTCCTGAAGTAGCCAAGTGACGCGCGGGGCTCGTGCGTGGGGGCGTCGACCGCGCACAGCCCCCTAGGCAACGGGGGCATCGAGATCGCGCAGGGCCTGCGCCAGGCCTTGTGCATTGCGCATGCCCTGATCTTCGAAATTGGTGTTCAGGATCACGTGCGTGCGCCCGGCGCGCTGCGCCAGTGTGCGCACCTGCCGCGCCAGCGCCTCCAGTTCCGCCGTGGTGTATTCATAGGTGAAGCGACTGGACGATGCGTCGCCGCCGCCTCCCCATGTGCGCGCGTTGCGCCCGTGCAGGCGTACGATCGCGAGGTCGGGGCGGGTGGTCTCCCACACCGCCGGAACGGTGTTCTCGAAACCCTGCGGGGCGTCCACGACGGTATGGATGGCACGAAGTTCGCGCAGGAACTCCAGCGTCCCAGCCGCCCGCGCCGGTTCGAACCAGCTGCGATGCCGGAGTTCCACCGAGGCGACATGGTCCTCCAACTGCGCGACGCAGTCCGCCACCCGCGCCTGGCCGCGGGGGTCCGCGCGTATCCAGGGCGGGAACTGGAAATGCACGGCGCCCAGTTTGCCGGCCATGCGTAGCGGCTCCATCGCGAAGATGAAGCGCCGCCACGCCTCTTGCCGGATATCGCGTGGCACCTGGTCGATAAAGACGGCGTCGCCCGCGCTGTCCGGCAGTTCGCGCCGCAGATCCGCGTCCAGGGCCGACAGCGGCGTCTGATGTCCCGTGAACAGGCGGAACGCCTTGATATTGAAGACGAAGCCGGGCGGGGTTCGCGTGGCCCAGGCTTGCGCGTTGAACGCCGAGGGCAGGGCGTAGAAGCTGGAGTCGACCTCGGCGATGGGAAAGCGCGACGCGTAATGCCGCAGCCGCGCTTCGGGCGTCACGGCGTCAGCGGGGTAGAAGCGACCGCAGGCAAGCAGGGTTCTGTCGGTCCACGAGGCGGTGCCAACGAGTATGGACATAGCCGCTACGATAGCCGAAGCCCCCGATGCGCGGTACGTCGCGTCCAGTGCGCGGGCTTTACTGCATGGGGTGGCGCCGCTGTGGCGCGGGGCCGCCATGGCGCGCTTGAAGCAGTATGGGCGCCACGGCGGGAACGACGTTCAGGTCAGGCGTTGTCGCGATAGCGGTTGCGCAGATCGCGGATCTGGTCGTGGTTGCGAAGCACCCCTTCGTATTGCTTCTGGACCAGGGCGCGGATGTCTTCGGGCAGGGGTTCGCGCAGGGCTTCCGTGTAGTCATGCTTGGCGACGTCCTCGCCGCGCTCGCATTCCTCCAGGATCGATGCGTCCGATCGGCCCGTCACCGCGGACTTCAGGTGCACCCAGCCCCGGTGTACCGCGCCTGCGACGCTGCCGCCCGTTTCCGGCTTGCCCCCCAGCCGGGTGACTACGGCTTGCAATTCCGCTGCGCCGGCAGCGCAGTCGTTGGCCCGGTTCTGGAACAGCCCGCGCAATTCCGGATTCTTCGTGTCCTCGGCAGCCGCGAGAAAGCCTTTTTCCCCGTTCTTGCTGGTTTCGACCAGGTCATTCAGTAGTTTGACGATACGGTCCGCCATGGAATTCTCCTTTATGGGTTGAACAAGCACGCCGCCCCACATGGCGCGTGTCGCAATGCACAGCAAGCGACATACCTATGGCCGGTTGCGGCGCGCGACCCGGCGGCGGCCGTTGAACTGAGGTTTTATCCAGTATCATTGCCGGGCCGAGGCTCCTGCAGCTCATCCGCTCCCAACCTGGAAACAGCGTCACCCTGGCGCCTTCGCGCGGGCGACCGGTCGGTCCGAAGGCAGTTGGCCAGGGCGATCCCTTCATCCCGTCATTTTCCATAGCCGCTCGTCATGTCCCAGCCCTCCGCCGTCTCCGGCGCCGATGCACCCGATCCCCTGGCCGACCTCAATCCGCGCCAGCGCGAGGCCGCCGACTACGGGGTGCGCGCGGCCGAAGCCGGGCCACTGCTGGTCATCGCCGGCGCGGGCTCGGGCAAGACCAGCACGCTGGCGCACCGGGTGGCGAACCTGATACTGAACGGAGCGGATCCACAGCGCATGCTGCTGCTGACCTTCTCGCGCCGCGCGGCCATCGAAATGGAGCGGCGTGTGGGGGGCGTATTGCAGAAAGTGCTGCGCATGCGGGCGGGACAGGTGCCGCCCGCCCTGCCATGGGCAGGGACTTTCCATGCCATCGGCGCCAAGCTGCTGCGCGAATGCGCCACCCGTATCGGGCTGTCCGAATCCTTCACCATCCACGACCGTGGCGATTCCGAAGACCTGATGGGAATGCTGCGCCATGAACTCGGCTTGTCCTCGACGGAGTCGCGGTTTCCCTTGAAAGGGACCTGCCTTTCGATCTACTCGCGCGTCGTGAACAGCCAGTCACCGCTCGATGAGCTCTTGCACGAGGTGTTCCCTTGGTGCGCCCAATGGGAAGCCGAGCTCAAGCGCCTGTTCCGCGCGTATGTCGAGGCCAAGCAGGCGCAGCAGGTGCTGGACTACGACGACCTGCTGCTTTATTGGTCAGAGATGATGACGCACGACGCCATCGCGCAGGATGTGGGCGGGCGATTCGACCATGTGATGGTGGACGAGTACCAGGATACTAACCGGCTGCAGGCGGCCATTTTGTTGGCCATGAAGCCGGATGGCCGGGGCTTGACCGTGGTGGGCGATGACGCGCAGGCGATCTATTCGTTCCGCGCCGCGACGGTGCGCAATATCCTGGATTTCCCCGGCCAGTTCGCCGCGCCCGCCAAGGTCGTGACGCTGGAGCGCAATTACCGCTCGACGCAGCCCATCCTGGACGCCTCGAACGCCGTGATCGCGCTGGCGCGCGAACGCCACGCCAAGCAACTGTGGACGGAACGCAAGTCTTCGAACAAGCCCAAGCTGGTCACCGTCAGCGACGAGGCCGGCCAGGCCCGCTGGGTGGCCGACCAGGTACTGGCGCAGCGTGAGGCAGGCGCCACCTTGAAATCCCAGGCGGTGCTATTCCGCGCATCCGGGCACAGCGCGGCCGTCGAGCTGGAGCTGACCCGGCGCAACATCCCGTTTGTGAAATTCGGCGGCCTGCGTTTCCTGGAAGCGGCCCACGTCAAGGACTTGATGGCGCTGCTGCGCTGGGCGCAGAACCCGCGCAGCCGCATGTCGGGATTTCGTGTCGCGCAACTCGTGCCGGGTGTGGGTCCCGCCACCGCGGCGCGCCTGCTGGATGCGATGGACGCGGCCACGGACCCCGCGGCCGCCCTGGCCGCCTTCAAGCCGGGAAGCGCCGCCCGCGAGGACTGGCAGGGCTTTGCCCAGGCCTACCGCGACCTGTCGGTCCCAGGGCTGACTTGGCCGGCGGACCTCGATATCGCGCTGCGTTGGTATGCGCCGCACCTGGAACGACTGTACGAGGACGCCAGGGTGCGCAAGGCGGACCTGGATCAACTGGCCCGTATCGCGGCCGGCTATGCGTCGCGCGAACGTTTCCTGACCGAGCTCACCCTTGATCCGCCGGACGCCACCAGCGCCGAATCGGGCCCGCCGCTGCGCGACGAGGACTATATGATCCTGTCCACCATACATTCGGCCAAGGGGCAGGAGTGGAAGTCGGTGTACGTGCTGAATGTGGTGGACGGCTGTATTCCCTCGGACATGGCCACGGGGTCGAGCGAGGAAATCGAAGAGGAACGGCGCCTGCTGTACGTCGCCATGACGCGCGCCAAGGAAGACCTGCACCTGATCGTGCCGCAACGGTTCTACGTGCACCAGCAGACCGGCATGGGCGACCGGCACGTCTACGGCTCGCGCACCCGTTTCATTCCGGACGAAATGTCGCCGCTATTCGAGCCCTTGCCCAAGGCGCCGGACTTGCCGCCGCTGCGCAGCGCCGCGGCGGCGCCGGTGGCCCAGGTGGATGTCGGCGCCCGTCTGCGCAAGCTGTTCTAGTGCCGGGGCGCCGGCCGGGCGGGACGCGGCCGCCAGGCCGGTGCCGTCAAGGCCCTGTATCAGTTCTTCTTGGCTCCGCCCTTGTCCTGGCTGGACTTCCAGTCGACGTCATCCTTGGATGTGCGGACCTTCTGCTCGGCCTTTTCCGCGACGCCTGGGGAAATCGGGTCGCTGGCGGGAAACGTTTCCTCCACGGCCTCGTCCAGCGCTTCCTGGTAAGTGCGCACATCGTCAGTCTTCTTCTGGTCTGCCGAATCCTTGCTGCTGCCTTTCTTGGTGTCTTGTGTCATGACATGCTCCTGGCTGTCGCGGCGGGATCGCCCGCATTTGCCGCCGCGAATTTCCTGGGGATGGGAGAGGAGGGAACTGTGCCTTCCGTATGCACATCAGCAACCGCCGTGCCGTCCCGCGCCGGTTCGATGGGCTGCATGGGCAGCTTCAACGCCGCCATGAGGGCACGGGCGTCGCGTGGCGCCATGACCTTCATGTCGTTGTCGAAATAACAGTACACGTCCCGCGGGCCGCGGTTCCGGGTGCGCGGGCCTGCAAGGCGGGCACCGCGCGGCGTGGCGCCGCGCGCCCAGGCGTCGATGCGCCGCGCCCAATCGGCGATGGCTTCCGCGGTGTAGCCGCTGCTGTAAAGCACCTTGTCGCCATGCAGGCGGATATACGCGAAGTCCGCCGTGGCGTCCTCCAGCAAGGGCCATTTGCCAGCCGTATCGGCCGTGACGAGCGCGACGTTGTGACGCCGCAGCAGATCGACGAATTCCGCGCACGCGAAACTGGGATGCCGTATCTCCAGCGCATGGCGCAAGGGCCGCCTGGCGTCCGTATCGACCAGGCTGCGGCCACGCATGCGCGGCCCATGCCGGTGTGCGAGACGGGCTGCGGCCTCCGTATCGGGCGGCAGCTTGTCCAGGAAGGCCTCGAGGCGCGCGGGGTCGAATTGCAGGGTGGGCGGCAATTGCCAGAGCATGGGCCCCAGCTTTTCGCGCAGGGCCAGCACCCCGGAAGCCAGGAAGTTGGCGAGCGGCTCGTCGATGTTATTCAGGCGCAGGATGTGGGTCAGGAAGCGCGGCGCCTTGACGGCGAAAACAAAGCCGCCCGGGGTGGCATCCCGCCAGTCGGCGAAGTTCTGCGGCTTCTGCAGCGAGTAGAAGGTCCCGTTGATTTCCACCGTGCATACCTGGTGCGAGGCGTAGGCGAGTTCGTGCGACGCCGGCAGATCCCCGGGATAGAAGTTGCCGCGCCACGGATCGTAGCGCCAGCCGGAGATGCCGATGCGGATGGCGGCCGGGCGCTTCTGGAGACGTTCAGCCATGCGTGGGTTCCCTGCGGGACAATAGGCGGGACAGGGTGCAAGCGCTGTGCCCATCGGCGCGATGCGCGGCCGACCCCCGGTGCTATCATCGTCCGCGGCCGCACAGCGAGCGCGGACACCGCGACGCAAAGGCCGGCCATTGCATGCGATACAAGGCGAGGACGCGGTATGCCGGATTCCGAATCGAAACAGCCTGCCGACGGGCTGGCGGCACAGCCGGGCAGCACGGGGTACAACGGCGAGGTGGTGGCGTCCGTGGCCTATGTGCACGGCCGCCGCAGCGCCGACGTGCCGATCTCGGATATGCATGGCTACGTGGGCCAGAATGAACGCCTGCTATGGGTCGGCCTGAAGAACCCGCATCCCGACCTGGTGACGCGCGTCGGCGAGGAATTGCAACTGGGAACCAAGGCGCTCGAAGAAATCCGCGAGCCGCATCGGCGGCCCAAGATCATCGACTACGGCAATGTGGTGCTCGTGGTCGCCGTCACGGTCGAAGTGGAAGGCGACCGGCCCATGTTCGGAGAAACCCAGCTATTGATCGGCGACGGCTTTCTCTTGACGATACGGCGCGGGTCCACGGCGCCGCACAGCACCTTGCGCGAGCGGCTTGAAGCGGCGCCGGACCTGCTGGCGCGCGGCAGCGACTACATCGCGTCGGAATTGCTGGACCTGCTGGTGGACCGGTATGTGCAGGCCGTGACGCGTCTCGAAGGCGTGGTGGAGAACGCCGAGCAGAAGCTCCTGATACGCGGCGCCAAGGACTCGGACATACGAAGGCTGTACCGGCAACGGCGCGACCTGCTGCGCATCCATAATGCGATCGCGCCGATGGCCGAGATCTGCCGGCGCCTGGCGCGGGTCGAAATGACGGCGATCGACGCGCATGCCAGGCCGTATTTCGCCGAGGTGGCGGACCGCGTCGCGCGGGTCGACGAGCTGGTATCCGCGCTGCGCGACGCACTGGCCTTCGCCTTCGAGGCCAGCCTGATGATTGGCCAGTCGCAGCAGAACGATACGACCCGCCGCCTGGCGTCCTGGGCGGCCATCCTCGCGGTGCCGACCGCGGTGGCAGGCATCTACGGCATGAATTTCCAGCACATGCCGGAACTGACCTGGGAATACGGCTATCCCATGACGCTGGCCGGCATAGGCCTGGCGTGCGGGCTGCTGTATTGGCGCTTCCGGCGCGCCGGGTGGTTGTAGCCACGGCTGCACGAGGATGCGCGGGCGGTCGGCAAGGCGGTAATCGCCGGGGATCACGGTGGTGCAGTCGTCATGGCTGACGATGGCCGGCCCGCTGAGGCGGTGGCGGAGCGCCGATATCATTCGCGGTGCCATAACGGCCGGCAGGAACGCCGGCCGGCCGCTATCCGGACCCGAGTGGCACGGCGGTCGCACGGTAATATGCGGGGCTTTGTTGTGGAGGTCCATCATCGCCCCTCGTCGCGCCATTTCATCCGCCTTCGCGGGTCCTGTGCGGATCCTGCTGCGGCGGCTGGGTGTTTCCCGTCCCATCATTGCACTGGCCGTCGCTTTGCTCGGCGGCGGCGTGGCGTATTGTTCCGCAGGCCGGGCTCCCGCGCCGGCCGGTCCCGGTTATCAATTGCAGGGTCGCATCGTGCATGTGGCGGACGGCGATACCGTCACGTTGCTCGCCAGTGACGGACAGCACCGCATCCGCCTCGCCAGTATCGACGCACCCGAACTGGGCCATGGCAAGGAAAAGCCGGGCCAGCCCTTCGGTCAGGCCGCCCGCCGCAGCCTGGACGGGATGGTGGCCGGTCGCATACTGACCGCGCGCTGCTACGAAAAGGATCGATACGGGCGGGATGTGTGCGACCTGCCGGGTCCAGATGGACAAACGGCGAACCGCGCGCAGGTCGCCGCCGGTTATGCCTGGGCGAACACCGTGCGGCGCGGAGAATACCTGCGCGACCGCGGTCTGCCGGATATCGAGCGCGCCGCGCGCGAGGCCGGCAAGGGCATGTGGGCACGGCCAGGCGCCGTACCGCCATGGGTGTGGCGCCACGCCTGCTGGAAGGAGGGCAAGTGCGGGTAGGCCTGTCTCCATCCACCCCGCGGTTGGGCCGGCCAGTCCGAAATGCAAGGTAATCCGTCCTATTATTGAGGCCGGTTTGCTATTCTTCACCCCAATATCGACTCGTGCGCAGGAACGGGACCATTCATGGGGAGTATCAGGCGGCTTGGGGCCATGGCGGCGATGTGCGTCATGGCCGTGCTGGCGGGATGCGGGCCGCACAGCCCTATCAATAGCCCATATCCGGCGGGCGCGGAGAAAGAGAACACGCTGTTCACGGCGTTCACCCGCAATTCACCCAAGTTCCTGGACCCGGCCAGTTCCTATTCCGTGGACGAAACGCCGTTCACGTACAACGTTTATGAGCCCCTGTATGGCTACGACTACCTGCAGCGGCCGTATCGCCTGATTCCCCGCGCGGCGGCGCGCATCGATGCGCCCGTCTACCTGGATGCCCAAGGCAGGGTGCTCCCGGAGGACGCGCCGGGGGAATCGATCGCCGAAAGTGTCTACGAAATCGCGATCCGGCCCGGCATCCGCTTCCAGCCGCATCCCGCCTTCGCCCGCAAGCCCGACGGCGGCTATGTGTACTTCCCCTTGGCCCCGGGCGAACTGGACGACAAATCCGCCATCCCCGACTTCCCCCAAACGGGCACGCGCGAGCTGACCGCGGACGATTATGTGTATGCCTTCCGGCGGCTCGCCAGTCCCCGGCTGGTGTCGCCCATCTATTCGCTGATGGCCGACTATATCGTCGGCATGAAGGCGTACGGCGACCAGTTGCGGGCCCAGGACCAGGAAGAGCGTGCCCGGATGGGACCGGGCCAGCACAGCCTGCCCTGGCTGGACCTGCGGCAAAGGAGTTTCGAAGGCGTGACCGCCGTCGATCCGCATACGTTGCGCATCCGCGTGAAGGGCAAGTATCCGCAGTTCAAGTACTGGCTGGCGATGACGTTCACCGCGCCGGTGCCCTGGGAGGCGGAGCGCTTCTACAGCCAGCCTGGCATGGCGACGCGCAACCTGTCCTTGAATACCTGGCCGGTGGGCACGGGCCCCTACATGATGGTGGAGTCCTTGCAGAACCGCCGCCACGTCCTGGCGCGCAACCCGAACTTCCACGGCGAACCCTATCCTTGCGCGGGCGAGCCACGCGACCAGGCCGCCGGGCTGCTGGCCGATTGCGGCAAGCCGACGCCCTTTATCGATCGCGTGGTGTTCAGTATCGAGAAGGAATCGACGCCCTTGAGCGGCAAGTTCATGCAGGGCTATTACGATATTCCTCAGCTCGAACGGGGCGAGTATGGCGTGGCCATGCTGGTGGCGGCGGGCGACTCTCCCGCCAAGGCCGCGCGCTACCGCGAGCACGGCATCCAGCTGCCGACCACGGTGGAGACCCAGAACTGGTACATGGGCTTCAACTGGAACGACCCGGTCGTGGGCAAGGGCGATACGCCGGAACGTCAGGAACGCAATCGCAAGCTGCGCCAGGCCATCAGTATCGCCTTCGACTGGGAAGAATACATCGCCATCTTCGAGAACAGCCAGGCGGAGGTGGCCTACGGGCCCGTGCCGCCGGGAGTCCTGGGCTACAAGGCCGCGCCCGAAGGGGTAAATCCGGTCGTCTACGATCTTGTCGACGGCAAGCCGCGACGCAAGTCCATCGAAGTGGCCCGGCAGCTGTTGGCGCAGGCCGGCTACCCCAACGGCCGCGACGCGGTGACCGGGGCGCCGCTGGTGCTGCACTATGACGCCATGACCGGCATGGGCGCGAGCCCGATGTTCGACTGGATGCGCCGGCAGCTCGACAAGCTCGGCATCCAGCTGGACGTGCGGTCCACCGATTACAGCCGTTTCCAGGACAAGATGCGGCGCGGCACCGCGCAGCTTTTCTTCTGGGGCTGGAACGCCGATTATCCGGACGCGGAAAACTTCCTGTTCCTGCTGTATGGCCCGAATGCGAAGGCGGCGTCCGGTGGGGAAAATGCCGCCAACTACGTGAATCCCGAATTCGACGCGCTGTTCGACCGCATGAAGTTCCTGGACGATGGGCCGGAGAAGGCCGCGATCATCGACCGCATGGTGGCGATCGTCCAACGCGACGCACCGTGGATGTTCGGCTATTTCCCGATGTCCGGCGGCGCATACCAGCAGTGGGTGGGCAATGCCAAGCCGACGCAGATGGTACGCAATACCTTGCAGTACATGAAAATCGACCCCGCCCTGCGAACCGCCAAGATCCGTGAATGGAACCGGCCGCTATGGTGGCCGCTGGCGCTGCTGGTGCTGGTGGCCGTGGCGGTGGTATGGCCGTCCTACCGCGCCATGCGCCGCCGCGAAAGGGAAACCGCCTTCGGCCACGCCGGCGCGCCGGTGAAGGAGGCGCCATGACTGCATACATCATCCGCCGCCTGCTGTACGGCGTGCTCATTCTGGTCGGCGTGAATCTGTTCACTTTTCTGCTGTTCTTCGCCGTCAATACACCGGACGATATGGCGCGCTTGTCCATCGGCGGACAACGTATCAGCCAGGACGCCATCGAGAAATGGAAGGCGGAGCGCGGCTATGACAAGCCCCTGTTCTTCAATGAGGCCGCGCCCGGGACGCAACGCTTCACGGATACGATCTTCTATCGCCGTTCCGTCCCGCTGTTGCGCATGGACTTCGGTGCCTCGGATGCGGGCCGCGATATCGGACGCGAGATCCGCACGCGCATGGGGCCGAGCCTGGCCCTGGCGCTGCCCACTTTTATCCTGGGGCTGTGGGCGAGCATCGCGTTTTCGCTGCTGCTGGTGTTTTTCCGCGCCACGCGGCTGGACTTCTGGGGCGTCGTGACCTGCGTGGTGCTGCTGTCCATATCAGGACTGTTCTACATCATTGCGGGGCAGTGGATGTTTTCCAAGATTCTGCGGCTCGTTCCATATTCCGGTTTCGCCGGCGGCTGGGATGCGCTCAAATTCCTGGCCTTGCCGGTGCTGGTGGCGGTGGTATCGCGGCTGGGACCGGAAGCGCGCTTCTACCGCACGCTGTTCCTGGAGGAAATAGGCAAGGACTACGTGCGCACGGCAAGGGCAAAGGGCTTGACCGAATCCGTCGTGCTGTTCCGCCATGTGCTGCGCAACGCCATGCTGCCCATCCTGACCGGCACGGTGGCGACCTTGCCGCTGCTGTTCATGGGCAGCCTCATCGCCGAGTCGTTCTTCGGCATTCCCGGACTGGGCAGCTATACCATCGACGCCATCAATGGCCAGGACTTTTCCATCGTCCGCGCCATGGTGTTCCTGGGCTCGGCGCTGTACATCGTGGGGCTGATCCTGGCCGATATCTCCTACACGCTGGCCGACCCCCGCGTGCGATTCGAGTGAGCGCCATGCCGAAAATCGTTTTGCTCTGGACCGATGTGGCGCTGTACCTGATCGTGGTGGCGGTCCTGGCATACGCCTGGCACGTCAAGCGCAGTCCCACGCTGCGGGCGACCTGGCTGCGGGTGGCGCAGGATGGGCCCGCCATGTGCGCCGCGGCGGTCCTGGTCGTCTTCGCGGTGATCGGCCTGCTGGATTCGGTGCATTATCGGCCGCGCTTGCCGCCCCTGCCCGGCGCGGGCGCCGACGCCCCCGTGGCGTATGCGCCGTCCGCGCGCTCGCTGCTGGACGCCATACTGGCGGATACGGTCTTGACCCGCCCGGAGAAGACCTATTCCGCGCCGCTCGCGGCGCGCCAGTTCACCAAGGAAACCATGCTGGTCGACGGACGTCCGGTGCGGGATTTTCCGCGCCTGCGCGCGGGCGCGGCCCACCTGAAGGACCCGGATGCGGGGCGGGTGGCCGATGTGCTGGCGCGTGCCGGCGCCGGGCTGGCCGCTGGTGTGGCGGTGGCGCTGGGACTGGCGGCGCTGGTTTGCCTGTCCATGGCGCGGCGGCATGGCGGGTGGCGGGCCGCCGTGCGCCATGTGCTTCAGGGCGATACGGAGGTGCGCTGGCGCGCCATGGGGATCACGCTGCTCGCCCTATGCGCCGTTGGCGGCGTGCTGGCGGGCCTGGCCACCGGCTACCATCCCCTGGGTACGGACCGCACGGGCAACGACGTGCTGTGGCAGGCCATCAAGAGCATACGCACGGCGCTGGTGATCGGCAGCCTGACCACGCTTGCCATGCTGCCGCCGGCCATGGTGTTCGGCATCGCCGCCGGATACTTCAAAGGCAAGGTGGACGACGCCATCACCTACCTGTATACGACGCTCACTTCGATTCCCGGTGTGCTGCTGGTGGCGGCCTGCGTGCTGATGATGCAGGTCTACATCGACAACAACCCGACGCTCTTTCCGACTTCGGCCGAACGCGCGGACCTGCGTCTGTTCCTGCTGTGCCTGATCCTGGGCCTGACGGGCTGGGCGGGCCTGTGCCGGCTGCTGCGCGCGGAGGTACTGAAGCTGCGCGAACTCGAATACGTACAGGCCGCGCGAGCGTTCGGCGTGTCGCAATGGCGCATCATGAGCCGCCACCTGGTGCCCAATGTGATGCACATCGTACTGATCACCGTGGTATTGGAGTTTTCCTCCCTGGTCCTGTACGAGGCGGTGCTGTCGTATCTCGGCATCGGCGTGGACCCCACCATGAATTCCTATGGGTCGATGATCGATTCAGCGCGCCTGGAAATGTCTATGGACCCGATGATCTGGTGGAACCTGGGCGCGGCCTTTGTCTTCATGCTGGCGCTGGTGCTGGCGGCCAACCTGTTCGCCGATGGCGTACGCGCGGCCTTCGATCCGCGCGCGCGCAAGTTCCGGCCGCGCCGCGCGCCCCTGGTGGCGCCGTCGCCCACGGCCGGCCTGTTCGCCGTTTCACCCGTGGCGGCGGAGGCCCGGGAGGCCGCTCGCGATCCGGGAGAAGGTCGATGAGCGCCGTGGCACCTACCTTGCGCGTCACCGACTTGCGCGTCGAAATCGCCGGCGAGCGCGGCATTGCCGCGGCGGTGAAACGGCTCAGCCTGGCGATCTCGCGCGGAGAGACCTTCGCGTTGGTGGGCGAATCCGGATGCGGCAAGAGCATGACCGCCTTGGCCCTGCTGCGCCTGCTGCCGGACGCGGGCCGGATCGTCGCCGGCCAGGTAGACCTGGCCGGGGAAGATCTGAACCGGCTGCCTGAAAGCGACATGCGGCGTGTCCGCGGCGGCCGTATCGGCATCATCTTCCAGGAACCGTCCACCAGCTTGAACCCGGTGATGCGAGTGGGCGACCAGATCATGGAGACCTTGCGCGCGCATACGCCGCTGCGTGGCGCGGCCGCGCGCGCGCGCGCCATCGACTGGCTGCGGCGCGTCGGCATACCGGAGCCGGAGCGACGTATCGACGACTATCCGATGCAGTTCTCCGGCGGGCAGAAGCAGCGCGTCATGATTGCCATCGCCCTGGCGGCCGAGCCCCTCTTGCTGATCGCCGACGAGCCGACGACCGCGCTGGACGTGACGGTGCAGGCGCAGGTGCTCGATCTGCTGGCGGATATCCAGCGCGACATGGGCATGGCGATGCTGTTGATCACGCACGACCTGGCGGTGGTCCGCAATGTGGCACAGCATGTCGCGCTGATGCGGGCCGGCGAGATTGTCGAGTGCGCGCCGGCCCATGACTTCTTCACGGCGCCAAGGCACCCGTATGCACGCCAGCTCTTCGACGCCATTCCCGCCTTCGAAAAGCGCGGCCGGCCCCTGTCCGGGCCTGCTCCCATGGCGACGTCCGCGGTGATTGTCCCGGCCACCGAGCGCCCCACGGCGGCGGCGTCGCCCGAGCCGGACAGGGTGCCGGGACCGCCGGTGCTGGACGTGCGCGACCTGGCTGTTCATTATCCGGTACGCAAAGGAGCGCTGCGGCGCGTGCGGTCCTGGGTCAAGGCCGTGGACGGCCTGAGCTTCACGTTGCACGAAGGCGAAACCCTGGCGCTCCTGGGCGAATCGGGCTGCGGCAAGACGACCACCGGAAAGGCGCTGCTGCGGCTGATCGAGGGCGCCCGCATCGACGGACGGGCCATGCTGGGCGGTGTCGACCTGATGCGCGCGCGGGGCAGCGCTCTGGCCCGTCTGCGCCAGGATATCCAGATCGTATTCCAGGACCCTTTTGCGTCACTGAATCCCCGCATGCGGGTAGGCGACATCCTGCTGGAAGGCGTGATGGCGTTGCGCCGAGAGCTGACCCGCAGCGCCTGCGGCGACCGGGTCGCCGGCCTGCTGCAGCGGGTCGGCTTGCCGGAAGACACGGCCATGCGCTACCCGCACGAATTCTCCGGCGGCCAGCGGCAGCGTATCGCCATCGCGCGGGCGCTGGCCGTGGAGCCCAAGGTACTGATCTGCGATGAACCGACATCCGCCCTGGATGTCTCGATCCAGGCGCAGATCCTGGACCTGCTGAAGGACCTGCAGCGCGAGCTCGGTATTGCCTACGTGTTCATTACGCACAACTTCGGCGTGGTCGAGTATCTGGCCGACCGCATCGCGGTCATGCATGGCGGCAAGATCGTGGAACTGGGCGCGACCGCCGAGGTATTGCAGCATCCGCGGCATGAGCTGACACGCCGCTTGCTGGCGGCAGTGCCGAGGCTGCAGTTCGCCTGACGCGGACCGGCTTGGCGTGGATTATGTTGCAATGCAGCAAACGGCGCCGGGGTTTACTATTCGCCAGGACGACATCGGGCGCCCGGCGCCGTCTCACCCAGGCGTCCCGCACAACGGCCTGTCATGTCGGTCCCTTGTTTTTCGGCGCCTTATCGCCATATTGCCGCTTATGAAAGTATTCGATCTCCAGTGCGATGCGCAGGGCCACGTCTTCGAGGGCTGGTTCGCCTCGCATGAAGACTATGACGCGCAGCAGGCTCGCGGGCTGGTTTGCTGCCCGGTGTGTGCGTCGGACAAGGTGTCGAAGCGGCTGTCCGCGCCGCGGCTCAACGTATCGCACTTGAAGTCGGATAGCGGCGCCCGTCCGGCACCGGGTGCATCGGCGTCGACCGACGATCCGGTGAACATGGCGCGCCTGCAGGCGGCCGTTCTCCAGCAGGTCCGCGAGATGGTGCGCAAGGCGGAAAACGTGGGTCCACGGTTCGCGGAGGAGGCCCGGCGTATCCACGAGGGTGAAGCCCAGGAGCGGCCGCTGCGCGGCACCGCCACCCCCGAGGAACGGCGCGCCCTGGCCGAGGACGGCATCGACTTCATGGCCTTGCCGGATATTTTCGACGACGAGCGCTTGCAGTAGGCGTTGGCCGTGGGGCCTTGCACTAGCGGCGCGGGGACGGCGTGCCGTCAAGCAGGTGAGATGGAACGGTGGATGCCCTTGGCGTCAACGCGACAGCCCCGTAGGCATCCGGCCCGGCGACGACATAATCGCTTTCCAGCGCGGTGGCGCCGCCCTGGCGCAGGCGCAGCACGTTCACGGCATGGAGCGGTCCGTCATCGTCGGCGGCAACCTGGTAGTGTCCCCCGCCCACGGGGTAGACGCTCCAGTAATCGCCGCACATCCGCAGTTCGCCGAGATAGGGCGATCGGGGCATGCCCATGTACTGCGAGTGGCTCGCAAGCTGGAATTCCAGTGCGATGTGGCTTCGCATGCAGACCTCCCACAACTGCTGTTGCATCTGCGCCATCGAGCGGGCGCCAGCGTACGGCCGGCGGTATCCGTCGGCCTGCGCCGCCGCTGTCCCCCTGAGCGAACGCGCGGGCGTGACGGTTCGATCACGGGCGGCGGCAAGCGGCGCGGCGGCGTCCACTTCAGGCGAGGGCGCCCGGCTGACGGGCGGGATACCGGATGGTGCTGGAGAGGAGGGACGGGGTGGCGCGAGGGCGGCCGGCGCGGGAGACGCCCCATCCAGCCATTGCAGCGCCCGCTTTCCCGCCTGCGTCAGTGCGCCGTCGCGGGTGAAGTACTGGCGCACCGTCCCGAATTCGATGCCGAACAGTTCGCAAAACTGGGTGCGGCTGATTTTCCCGGGTACACGGTAGGGACCGATCAGTTCCTGCGCCCGGCGGAAGTCCGAGCGCGCCAGCGTGGAGTTGCGCGCGGTCGCAGCGAGCCCTTCACGTTCCCGGTCCTCGAGCGTATGGGCCATGCGCTGATCGATCAGGGCGCCCACGCGGGTCAAGTTGCCGTTGGGGCCGACGTAGGCCCGGAGCGCAGCCCTTGGCAGGTTATGGCGCGTGGCGAAGGAGGTAAGCGTTTCCTCGCCGCGCGCGATCTGCCCGCTCGCGCGTTGGATGAGCTCGCGCGTGATTCCGCTACGTCTCTCCCGGCACGATGACGTGGCGGCGATGATCCGCGGCGGGGATGCGGGCCCCGACGACCCTGGACGTTCCCATGGATCGCCGTTGGCCGCCTGTGGGCGGCTTCCCGTAACGGATGGGCTTGCGAGGCCCGGATGGCCGGCAGGCCCCGGCATGCGCAAAGGGGCCAGGGCCGGGCGCTTGCCTACGGAGCGTTCAGCACGTCCTTCAGGGTTGTGTCGCGCGCGAAAGGGCGGAGTGGGCGGGATGGGCGCGTTGGGCGCGGGGGCGCCCGCAAGCGTGCGTTGGCTGTGTAGGGCGTCGACAGGGTGCATATGAGCGGCTCCATACCTGCAAGTGCCCGCCGCGAGGAAACGCGGGGAGCGGCGCCTTCCTCATCCTGGGATGAACGATGCGGGCGGCCTGCTTGGGTACGGGGCGCATCGCGCAGGTTCCGCGCGTTGCCCAAATGAATGACCCGCGGTCCGGGGGATCCGCGGGTCATTCATGTCCTGCATGTCATGAGGCCTGCCGTGCGGCGGGCCCATACCGACGCCGGCGGGTCAGCGGTTCACGCGGCTGCGGTATTCACCGGTGCGCGTATCGATTTCGATCTTGTCGCCGATTTCGCAGAACAGCGGCACGTTGATGTCGAAACCGGTGTTGATCTTGGCGGGCTTGAGCACCTTGCCCGACGTATCGCCGCGGACACCCGGTTCGGTGTACGTGATTTCGCGCACGACGCTGGTGGGCAATTCGACCGAGATCGCACGGCCGTCGTAGAAGACGACCTCGACGGGCATGCCTTCTTCCAGATAGTTGAGCGCGTCACCCATGCTGTCGGCTTCGATCTCGTACTGGTTGTACTCTTCGTCCATGAACACATACATGGGATCGGCGAAGTAGGAGTACGTGCACTCCTTGCGGTCCAGCACCACGACGTCGAATTTTTCGTCGGCCTTGTAGACCGATTCGCTGCCGGCGGCCGTCAGCAGGTTCTTGAACTTCAGCTTGACCACGGCCGCGTTGCGGCCCGACTTGTTGTATTCGGCCTTCTGGACCACGAGCGGATCCTTGCCGACCATGACCACGTTGCCGACTCGCAATTCCTGAGCGGTTTTCATCGATTTAAAACTCCGGGATATTCCTGGTTTCTACCCGGTCCGCCAATGGCGTCAGAACGGGCACGTCAAATTACTGCGCCTTGGGGCAAAGGGCGGTCCAGCGGTCTTCCCTGCGGCCCGGGTCGCCGAGCGGCGCGGAACTGAATGGCGATCGCCCCGCAAAACCCGGCATTCTAGCATTTATGCCGAAGTTCGGCACAGAAGCTCACCAGGTTCGAGGCAAGGTCGGGCCGGCCGCGGTACTCCGCCTCCCACGCGCGGGCGCCCTCGCGCCATGCCTGCCAGGCAGCAGGAGCCGTGGCGGCGTCCCACGCCGCGGAGAGCTCTTCCGTGGCGGCGCCGGTATTCCAGGCGCGTATGAGCGCTTGGGCCGGTGGGGGCGCGCCGTAGCACCGCAGCCATGCATCCAGCTTGTCCAGGTGGACCCCATCGGCCTGCGGGTAAATCTGCCATACCAGAGGCCGGGCGGCCCAGGACCCGCGCACCAGCGAATCTTCGCCACGCACGAAATTCAGGTCGGCGCACCACAGCAGGCGGTCGTAGTCGTCCTGCGGCAGGAAGGGGATGCGGACAATGCGCAATGCCGTCCCCGCAGCCGCTGCCTGCGCTTCCAGTCCTGGCGCCACTCCCTCTGGAACCAGGACCACGGTCGGCTTGCGGTCGCGGCGCAACGCGGCCGCAAGGCTGGCCAGCGGGGCATCCGGATAGCAGAACAATGTGACGAGCCGGACCGCCGCCCGGGCGGCCACGACCTGCGCCGGGACGCCCAGCGCGCCCAGCAGGGCATGCTGCGCCTCTTCCGAGCACTGGAAGCGGTCCCGCGCGAGGGGCAGGTCCGGTTCGCGCAGCAGGCCCCCGGTTGCCGGCGTGAAGCCTGGAAAGAAGAAGTACTTCATCAGCCCATCGCTTTGCGGCGACGGCAGTCTATGGCAGGACTCCACCCACGGCTCCGCGCTCAGATACTCCAGATTGATCCAGGCGGGCCGCCGTTCGCGCATCGCCAGCCGGAAGGCCGGCGGGGGATCGCAGGCGAACGCCTCGATCACCACGTCGCCGGGCACGACGGAAGGCGGGGTGGGCGACCACCATACGATGCGCACACCATCGATGTCCTGTTCCGGCGCGGAGGCATCGCAACGCGGCTCCAGGAGCCGGAAGGCAGGCAGGTCGTCGATCCACAGGCGTACCTGCCAGGCCGCCGCCTGGCGCAGCCGGCGTGCCAGGCGCCAGCAAACGCCGATGTCGCCGTAGTTGTCGACGCGCTTGCAGAAGATGTCGGCGCGCATGGCGGCGCGGTGGCTAGTGGAACTTGGCGGGCGCGGCTTCCGCGTCTTCGGGCAGCTCCGCGTGCACCATTTCCCCGAGGGGGTTGGGGAAGTAAGGCGTACCGCAGTCTTCACAGTAGTCGGCCGGCAGCACGCCCGGGATGCGGCGGACTTCGTTCACGCCCAGCTCTTTCAGCAGGGCGGCGATCTCCTCGACCGGATCCGGCTTTTCTTCTTCGCCGGCGGTGTCGTCCTCGCGGCCGTACAGGGGCCAGACACAGCCATAGATCACGTCATTGCTGTTGCGCGCCGTAAAGGAGACGCGGTATTCGTCCACGCGTCCCTCGCCGCAACCGGCCACCACGGCGCGCAGGCGGGACGGCTCCAGGTTCACCGCGCCTTCCAGCCAGGTCACCGCGGCGCGCAGGGCGAGCGGCCGCACGCGGCGATCCGCCTCGCGGTTGCTGACGTAGTAGGCGTCGGGCAGCAGGCACTCGAAGCCGCAGCCCGGCAGCAATGTCGCCAGCGTGGGCTGGGCCTGAGCCACCCATTGCGACAGGCAGGCTTCGCGCGTGGCGCCGGCGTCGGCAGGGCTTTCCTGCCAGCGGAATATGGCGGTACCCTGCGGGACGGCGACGGCGCCGACGATATAGCGGGTGTCGGCCAGCATGTTGGCGGTTTCCGCGTCCTCCGACAATGCCGGTTTCACCGTTTCGGCGCCTAGCGCCTGGCTTCCAAGACGCTGCAGCCAGTGCCAGGTCTCGGAAAAAGTGCGCGGCATCTGATCTATGCTGACCAGGAAGGGCATGAGCGTCGACCGGGCGCCTTGCGCCAGCACATGGCCGTGCAATTGTGCCGACAGCGTCTGCAACGTGCCCGGCGGGATGGGGCCGGTCGGAATGGTGTAGCGGGTCCATGCGACCATGGGCGCGACGATGAGCAGCACGTCGTAGCGCGTGCCGTTCTTTTCGATCGCGGTCGATTCGGTAAGGGTTTCGGCCTGCTCGATCAGGACTTCGTACGCGCCCGGCTGCGTCTGCGACAAATGATCCAGCGCGGCCTCGAGCGGTGCGTCATTGCCGGCGCGCAGCAGCTTGGGGATGGCGGCACGCAGTTGTTCTTCCCAGAACAGGTCTTCCACGCGGCTGCCGGAGCTGTTCAACGCCAGCGCAAGCGACACCAGACGCGAAGCGTCGCGCGTCAGGCGGGGTGGGGTATGGCTGCGGGGACGGGGCATGACTTCCAGTGGACGGACGGGGAACCGGATAGTTTACCGCCCCGGCGCCGGCCTGACCTGTTTAGAGGCCACGACCCCGTGATACGCGGCGTGCCGCGCCGCGTCATCGTGGCGGTACGATACCCCCATCTTCGAAGGAGCCCAGATGCGCTGGCCTGTTCTTTTCGTATCCCATGGATCGCCCATGCTGGCGGTCGAGCCGGGCCGCACCGGCGCGACGCTGGCCGCATGGTCGCGCGCGCGGGCGCGGCCCACCGCCATTCTGGCGATCTCGCCTCATTGGCGTGAACCCGGCCTGGTTGTCGGCACGCGCGCGCGGCAGGAGGCATGGCATGACTTCGGCGGGTTCCCGCAGGAGCTCTATCGACTCCAGTACGGTCCGCCGGGTTCGCCGGACCTGGCCCAGCGTGTCCAGGCGCTGTTATCCGGGCAGGGGTACGCAGTGCGCGAGGATGCCGCGCGTCCGCTCGATCATGGCGTCTGGGTTCCCTTGCGCTACCTGTATCCCGATGCCGACGTGCCGGTAACGCCCCTGGCCCTGGATGCCCGCCTGGATGCGGCCGGGCAGTATCGCGTCGGCGTGGCCTTGCGCGCCTTGCGCGACGAGGGCGTGCTTATCCTGGCCACGGGATCTATGACGCACAACCTGCGGCATGTCGCGGCCGGTCACGATGCTCAGCCGCTGCCCTACGTGTCCGGCTTCCAGCAGTGGTTCGCCGATCGTTTCGCCCGGGCCGACACGCCCGCGCTGCTCGACTGGTCGGCACAGGCGCCCGACGTCCGCGCGGCGCATCCGCACGACGATCACCTCATGCCCCTGTTCGTCGCGTGGGGCGCGGGTGAGGGCGCGGCGACCCGGCTGGTCGATGAAATCGCCTACGGCGCTCTGGCCATGGACGCCTATCAATTCGACTGACGGGGATGCGGCCCGCATCCTTGCTGTAGCCGGTGGCCGTGATCCATGGCGGCAAGCAGGCTGCAACGCCGCACTTCGGAAGTGGGTCCCGAAGCGGCTTTCAATAGGGTGCAATGTCGTCGTACCTCATGCGCCGGCTGCAGCGGCGTATGTGGGACGTCCGGGCCATGCGGGCGCGCCGCTCCTCCCATAATGGGATTGACGCCCGCGTCCATCCCCGGCAGAATCGACAATAACTTATACGATGTCCTATAACAGAGCCGTGAACTCGCCCGAGGAGATAAACCCATGCCCCTGACCCGCCGATATTTCCTGGCCGCTGCCGGCGCTGCCGCCCTGTGCGGCGCAGCCCCCCTGCGTGCCCAGCAGACCTGGCCAACGCGCAATGTACGCCTTCTGGTGCCCTACCCGGCGGGCGGATCTTCGGACATCATCGCGCGCGCCATCAGCCAGCATTTGTCCGAAGCACTGAAGCAGACCGTTATTGTCGACAACCGGCCCGGGGCGAATGGCAATCTGGGCGCGGCCCTGGTGGCCCAGTCCGGCGAGGAAGGGCACACGCTGCTGCTTTGCGACGTGGGCGCGCTGATGATCAGTCCGTCGGTCTATACCAAACTGACCTTCGATCCCAACAAGGATCTGCGGGGCGTCACCATGCTGGCCTATTCGCCCCATATCCTGGCCGTGCATCCGTCCGTGCCGGTGAATACCCTGCCCGAGCTTGTGGCCTTGTCCAAGCGCGAACGCCTGAATTTCGCGGTGACGGCGATGGGCAGCGCGCCCCATGTGGCGGGCGTGGCGGTGGAGCAGGCTACCGGTGCGAAATGGGAGTACGTGCCCTACAAGGGCGGCTCCCAGGCGATCACCGACACGATAGGCGGACAGACGCAGATCATCATGAACGGGATGCTGGCGACGCTGCCGCACATCCAGAGCGGCAAGCTCAAGGCCATCGCGGTGTCCAAGCGCACGCGCATGCCCCAGGTGCCGAATATCCCGACCATCGCCGAACAAGGCGTGCCCGGCTTCGAATCCGGCACCTGGCAGGGATTGATGGCGCCTGCATCCATGCCGCCGGAAGTCGTGGCCCGCCTCAGCCAGGACCTGGCACGCATCATGAATATCGCCGACCTGAAGGCCAAGCTGGGCGAGCAGGGCGCCGAAGTGGTGACCATGCAGCCGGCCGAAATGGATACCTGGCTGGTGGCGGAGCGCAAGCGATGGGCGGCCGTGGTGCAAAAGGCCGATATTCGCCTGGATTGACCGCACCCGGGCGTCGTCGCGCGCTGCCGGGCTGTCTGCGGGCGACCACGGCATCGTACCAATGACAAGGGGTCGGGCATGCGCCCGACCCCTTGTTGACTTCGACACGGCCAGGCCGCCGGCGCGCCGGCGGCCCTGCGTCCGGCCTCAGGCGGCCAGCAACTGGCGCAGCACGAAGGGCAGGATGCCGCCGTGCTTGTAGTAGTCCACCTCGATAGGCGTATCGATGCGCAGCAGCACCGTGACCTCCTGCTTCGAGCCATCCTTGCGGTGGATCGTCAGCGTGACGTCCTGCTGCGGCCGGATGCCGTTCTCCAGGCCGGACACGTCATAGGTCTCTTCGCCGGTGATGCCCAGCGACTGCACGCTTTCGTCCCCCTTGAACTGCAGGGGCAACACGCCCATGCCCACCAGATTGCTGCGGTGGATGCGCTCGAAGCTGCGCGCGACGACGGCCTTGACGCCCAGCAACTGGGTCCCCTTTGCCGCCCAGTCACGCGATGAGCCGGTGCCATACTCCTCGCCGCCGAATACCACGGTAGGCGTGCCCTGCTCGATGTACTTCATCGCGGCGTCGTAGATGGGCATCTGCTCGCCCGAGGGTTGGAAGATCGTCTCCCCGCCTTCGAAGCGGCTGCCGTCGTCGCGCGGCGGGATCATGAGGTTCTTGATGCGCACGTTGGCGAAGGTGCCGCGCATCATGATTTCATGGTTGCCACGCCGCGAGCCATAGCTGTTGAAGTCGGCCTTCATGACGCCGTGTTCCTTCAGCCACTTGCCCGCGGGCGAGCTTTCCTTGATCGAGCCCGCCGGCGAGATGTGGTCGGTGGTGACAGAGTCGCCGAAGATGCCCAGCGCCCGGGCACCCTGGACGGTCGGCATGGGCGCCAGCTCCATGCCGAAGTCCTTGAAGAAAGGCGGCTCGGCGATGTAGGTGGAATCGGGCCAGTTGTAGACCTCGCCCGTAACGCCCTTGATGTTCTCCCACAGCTGGCCGGGATTGGTGCGCACCTCGCTGTAGTTGTCCTGGAAGGCCTGCGGGTCCAGGGCGTACTTCAGCAGGCTTTCCACCTCTTCGGTCGTGGGCCAGATATCGCCCAGCCAGACATCGCCGTGCTTGCCCTTGGCGACCGGTTCGGTCATCAGGTCGCGCGTCACCGTGCCGGCGAGCGCGTAGGCCACCACCAGGGGCGGCGAAGCGAGGAAATTCGCCTTGATATTCGGGTGAATGCGCGCCTCGAAGTTGCGATTGCCGGAGAGCACGGCGGCGCAGACGAGGTCGTTGTCGTTGATCGCCTCATTGAACTCGGGCGCCAGGTCGCCGGCGTTGCCGATGCAGGTCGTGCAGCCATAGGCAGCCACATTGAAGCCCAGCTTTTCCAGGTAGGGCAGCAGGCCGGTCCGGGTCAGGTATTCCGTGACAACGCGGGATCCCGGGGCCAGCGAGGTCTTGATGTTCTTGGGGACCTTCAGCCCGGCCTCGACCGCCTTCTTCGCCAGCAGGCCGGCAGCCAGCATCACGCTGGGGTTGGAGGTATTGGTGCAGGACGTGATGGCGGCGATCAGGATATCGCCGTTGCGCAGCTTGCTTCCCGTGCTGGTGGTGAACACCTGCTTCAGCTTGTCGGCGGGCTGGTTGAAGCCATTCTCGGCCACCGGCTTGGAGAAGAGGTCGATGAAGGTGTTCTTGACGTTGCCGATCTCGATACGGTCCTGGGGGCGCTTGGGGCCGGCCAGCGAAGGCGCCACGGTGGACAGGTCCAGCGTCAGCAGCTTGGTATAGCCGATGTCCTTGGCCTTGGGGACGCCGAACATCTTCTGGGCCTTGAAATAGGCCTCGAACGCAGCGATCTCCTCTTCCGTGCGGCCGGTGCCCTTGAAGTAGTCGATCGTGCGCTCGTCGACGGGGAAGAAACCCATGGTGGCGCCGTACTCGGGCGCCATGTTGCCGATGGTGGCCCGGTCCGTCACGGACAGGCTGGCGGTGCCTTCGCCGCAGAATTCGACGAACTTGCCGACAACTTTTTCGCGCCGAAGCATTTCGGTGATGGTCAGGACCAGGTCCGTGGCCGTCACGCCGCCACGCAAGCGGCCCTTCAGTTCCACACCCACGACGTCGGGAGTCAGGATATACACCGGCTGGCCGAGCATGCCCGCTTCCGCTTCGATACCGCCCACCCCCCAACCCACCACGCCGATACCGTTGATCATGGTGGTGTGGCTGTCGGTTCCCACCAGGGAGTCCGGGTAGTAGACGTTGTTGGCCTTGTCCAGGTGCACGCCGCGCGCCAGGTATTCGAGGTTGACCTGGTGCACGATGCCGAAGCCCGGGGGCACGACGCGGAAGGTGTCGAAGGCTTCCATGCCCCACTTCATGAACTGATAGCGCTCCTTGTTGCGCTGGAACTCCAGTTTCATGTTCAGGTCCAGGGCGTTCTTGGTGCCGAAGTAGTCGATCATCACGGAGTGGTCGACCACCAGATCCACCGGAACCAGCGGCTCGATGCGCTTGGGGTCCGTTCCCATGGCCTGCGCCACCGAGCGCATGGCGCCGATATCGGCCAGCAGCGGGACGCCGGTGAAGTCCTGCAACACCACGCGCGCCACGACGAAGGGGATTTCGTCTTCGCGCTTGGCGGTCGGCTGCCAGTTCGCCAACTGCCTGACATGCTCTTCGGTCACCTTCTTGCCGTCGCAATTGCGCAGCACGGACTCCAGCACCACGCGCAGCGAGACCGGCAGGCGCTGCACGTCCACGCCCAAGGCCTTGCCCAGCGCCGGCAGCGAATAGTACTGACAGGTCCGATTGCCGATCTTGAATGTTTTCAGTGTGTCGAACGTGTTGTGCGGCATGATGAACTCCATGGTAGGCGACCGCTAAAAAGCAGCCATTTTCATGCGTTTTGGGGCAGTTGTCATTCTAGGCCTGCCCGCGGGTCGGTTCAATATGTCTTATATCTTATGTCTTATATAAGACATTACAAAACAGGAAAAGTTCACGGCGCTCCCGCCGCGGCGCCCCGGCGCGAAATTGTCGCGCCGCAAGCGCGATAGCATAGCCAAAATAGATGGCAGATCGGTCACAGGCGCCGCCCGGATGTCTCCGTCACGGGGTTCCTTCGCGCCACAGGGTCACCAGCGTGTGCGGCGCGCACGTTTCGGGGACGTCGAAACGCAGTGGTTCGTCCTGGTCCTCATAGCGAATCTCAACCGTGAAATAGCGCTGGTCGCCCGCGCCGCAGTCTGGCTGCGCGGCGTTCGCCGCCTCGTCCAGGATCGCGCATAGCGCCACGCGCCGATCCACAGGGCAATCCCGAAGCGCGATCCTGCGCGGACGGGACAGCGTGGGGATCGCCGCGACGCCGCCCTGGCGCAGCACGCGGGCGTCGACAGCCTTGTCCCAGGCGGGCAGGGCATTCATGACGGCACCACGCCCACGGTTTGCCAGGCGTCCCGCACGGCTTCCATGGCGCTGTTGCCGGCGTCCGCCGCATGCCGCAAGGTCAGGCCGGCGAAAGTCGGGAAATCCGCTTCCCGGGATAGCGACGGGTCGCACAGGGCGTCGTACCACACGCGTCCGGCGGCCTCCCACGCATGGCCGCCGAGCGCCTGGGCCGCCAGGTAGAAAGCCCGGTTCGGAATGCCGGAATTGATATGCACGCCGCCGTTGTCGTCCTGCGTATGGACGAAGTCCCGCATGTGGTCCGGCTGGGGGTCCCGTCCCAGGACCGGATCGTCATAGGCCGTCCCGGGGGCCGCCATCGAACGCAAGGCCCGGGCTTGCACGGCGTCGGTGAACAAGCCCACGCCCACCAGCCAGTCCGCCTGCGCGGCCGTCTGCCGCAGGTGGTACTGCTTGACCATGACACCGAACACGTCGCTGATGGATTCATTGAGCGCGCCGGCCTGCCCTTGGTAGACCAGGGCGGCTTCATGGTCGATGATGCCATGCGCCAGCTCGTGCGCGACGACTTCCATGGCGATGGTGAAGCGGTTGAAGACCTCGCCATCGCCGTCGCCGAACACCATCTGCTCGCCATTCCAGAAGGCGTTGTCGTAGTGAACGCCATAGTGGACGGTGCCGACCAGGGCCATGCCGCTTCCGTCGATGGAGTTGCGGCCGTAGACCTCCGCAAACAGCGCGCGCGTCGCGCCGAGATAGGCGTAGGCTTCGTCGGCCGCATCATCGCCCGTGGCGGGCTGCCCTTCGGCGCGGACCAGCTTGCCGGGCAGCGCGGTGCCCCTGTCGGCCGTATGGACATATCGCGGGGCCGCCTGGGCCGGCCGCAGGGCTGGGGCGGCAAAGGCGCGCGCCTGGGCCGTCTGGCGCAGGCTGCCCGGTGCGCCGTCCAATCCCAGCGTATCGGCCGCGCTGGCGCGAACGTGCGGGCTGCCCAGGTGGATGAGCCGATCCAGCAGGTAAGGCGGCAACAAGGCGCGCGCCGGCCGGCACGGGCGGGGGGACGGAAGCATGATGTGGCCCTCAGGGATACCCTGAGCATAATGCCGCTACGGTCCACAAAGCGAGCCCGGCATGCCGCCCGGCCGCGCTTGCGCCTGCCAGCCTGCCCTCAGGCAGCCTTGCGTCGCCGCAGCAGGGCCTGGAACTCCCCGACAATGCCGCGCCGGAAGGCCATGACGCAGAGCACGAAGATCAAACCGATGACGATCGTCACCGATTCGCCCAGCTGCTGGAACCATTGCACGCCCGTCCAGCGCGTCAGCGCGCTGGCGAAGTCGCCGACCTTGTTCTCCAGCAGCACCACGATGAAGGCGCCGATGACCGGGCCCAGGAAGGTCCCCATGCCGCCGATCAGCGTCATCAGGATGACCAGTCCCGACATCTGCCAGGTTGCATCGGACAAGGTGGCCGAGACGAAGACCAGGGTCTTGGCCGAGCCGGCCAGCCCGGCAATGGCGGCCGACAGCACGAAGGCGAGCAGCTTGAATCGATCGACGTCGTAGCCTAGCGAGATGGCGCGTGGCTCGTTTTCGCGCAAAGCCTTCAGAACCTGACCGAACGGGGAATTCACGGCGCGCCAGATGATGGCGAAGCCGATGATGAACAGCGCCAGTACCAGGTAGTAAAGGTTGAGGTCGCTGCCAAGGTCGATCACGCCGAACAGGTGGCCGCGCGGCACCCCTTGGAGACCGTCCTCGCCGCCCGTGAAGGGCGCCTGCAGAAAGTAGAAATACACCATCTGCGCCAGCGCCAGCGTGACCATTGCGAAGTAGATGCCGCTGCGGCGTATCGCCAGGCCGCCCATGACCAGGCCCAGGAGGGCTGCCACCAGCACGCCGAACAGCAGTCCGGCTTCCGGTCCGAAGCCCCATACCTTGATGGCATGGCCGGTTGCGTACGCCGCGCTTCCAAGGAAGGCGGCATGGCCGAACGACAGGAGGCCGGTGAAGCCCAGCAGCAGGTTGAAGGCGCACGCGAACAACGCGTAGCACATCACTTTCATGGCGAAAATGGGATACACCCCGGCGAAGGGCAGCAGGGCCGCCGCAATGGCCAGGACCACATAGCCAACGATGTGTCGATTCATTTTTCTTTTCCGAACAGCCCCGCCGGGCGCAGCAGCAGCACGATGGCCATGATGACGAAAACCACGGTGCTGGACGCTTCCGGCCAGAAGACTTTGGTCAACCCTTCGATCACGCCCAGTCCCAGGCCCGTGACGATGGCGCCCAGGATGGAGCCCATGCCGCCGATCACCACCACGGCAAACACGACGATGATCAGGTTCGAGCCCATCAAGGGCGATACCTGCAGCACGGGGGCGGCCAGCACGCCGGCGAAGGCCGCCAGGCCCACGCCGAAACCATAGGTCAGCATGATCATGCGCGGCACATTGATGCCGAACGCCTCGACCAGCTTCGGGTTCTCCGTGCCGGCGCGCAGCAGCGCGCCCAGCCGTGTACGTTCGATCACGAACCATGTGGTCATGCAGACCACCAGGGAAGCCACCACCACCCAGGCGCGGTAGTTGGGCAGGACCATGAAGCCGAGGTTGGTCGCCCCGCGCAGCAGGTCCGGCGTGGCGAAAGGCTGGCCGGAGACGCCATAGACGCTGCGGAACAATCCTTCGATCAGCAGCGTCAGGCCGAAGGTGAGCAGCAGCCCGTAGAGATGGTCCAGCTTGTACAGGTGGCGCAGCAGCAGGCGTTCGATGACGATGCCGAACAGGCCGACGACGAGCGGCGCGAGGATCAGCATGACCCAATAGTTCAGGCCCAGGTAGGCCAGGCCCATCCAGGCCACGAAGGCGCCCATCATGTAGAGGGCGCCGTGGGCGAAATTGATGACGTTGAGCAGACCGAAAATAACCGCCAGGCCGAGGGACAGCATGGCGTAGAAGGAGCCGTTCACCAAGCCCAGCAGCAATTGCCCGAACAGGGCCTGCATGGGGATGCCGAATACATTCATCTTATGGAAATCCTGCGCCGGTTATGCGATCGCTAGCAAGGGCATGCGGCCGGCGCGGCAGGACCTCGCCGCCTGGCGCAGGCCCTGCCGCGATCCGCTTTTATTTATTATTTCTTCACCAGCGGGCAGGTCGACTCGGACAGCTTGGTGTAGACCTGGTCGCCCGGCAGCGTCGCGACGACCTTGTAGTAGTCCCAGCGTCCCTTGGACTCCTTCGGCGTCTTCACCTGCATCAGGTACATGTCGTGGACCATGCGGCCGTCTTCGCGGACATAACCGCCCTGCGCGAACATATCGTTGATCTTGTTCGACCGCATCCACTTCAGGATCGTATCGGCATCGTCGGTCCCGGTCGCCTTCACCGCGTTCAGGTAGAAGCTCACCGATGAATAGTCGCCGGCCTGCAGCATGGACGGCTTGCGGCCGACCTTGGCTTCGAACTTCTTGCTCCACGCGCGCGAGGCATCGTTCTGGTCCCAGTACCAGCCATCGGTCAGGTACAGGTTCTGCGTCGCTTGCAGTCCCAGGGAGTCGATGTCGTTGATGAAGACCAGCAGGCCGGCCATCTTCATGGTCTGGGTCACGCCGAATTCGTTCGCGGCCTTGATCGAATTGATGGTATCGCCGCCGGCATTCGCCAGGCCCAGGATCTGCGCCTTGGACGCCTGCGCCTGCAGCAGGAACGAAGAGAAATCGGAGGCACCGAGCGGCGCGCGCACCTGGCCCTTCACCTCGCCGCCAGCGGCCTTGACGACGTTGGCGGTATCGCGTTCCAGGGCGTGGCCGAAGGCATAATCGGCGGTCAGGAAGAACCAGCTCTTGCCGCCGTCCTTCACGACGGCCGAACCGGTGCCGCGCGCCAGCGCCACGGTGTCGTAGGCATAGTGCACGGTGTACGGGGTGCACTTGGCGTTGGTCAGGTCGGAGGCGCCGGCGCCGATGGCGATGAAGGGCTTTTTCTTTTCGGCGGCGACACCGGCCATGGCGAGGCTGGTGGCCGAATTCGTGCCGCCGATCAGCACGTCCAGATTCTGCTGGTCGAACCATTCGCGCGCCCGCGCCGAGGCGATGTCCGCCTTGTTCTGGTGGTCCGCCGTGACCAGCTCGATTTTCTTGCCGTTGATATTGCCGCCGGCGTCCTCGATGGCCATCCGGATCGCCTCGATGCCGGCCTTGCCGTCGATGTCGGAGTAGACGCCCGACATGTCGGTGATGAACCCGATGCGGATGACGTCGTCGGAAACGCCTTGTCCCTGGGCCGGCAGCGTCATGAATCCAAGGCCGGCCAGTGCCAGCGCGGCGGTAAGGGTATGCAGCTTCATTTAAGACTCCTCTCCCTCTTGTAGGGGGTTGCCGGTGTTCCGGCGGATGGCAGGTTCAGACGCCCAACAGGTCGTTGAGCGTTTCCTGTTTTTCGCTGAGTTGCGAAGCGTCGAAGTGTTCCACGATCTGGCCATGCTCCATGACGTAGAAACGGTCCGCCAGGGGCGCGGCGAAACGGAAGTTCTGTTCCACCATCACAATGGTGTAGCCGCGTTGTTTCAACGTCGTGATCATGCGGCCCAGCGCCTGCACGATAACCGGTGCCAGCCCTTCCGATATCTCGTCCAGAAGCAGGAGGCTGGCGCCGGTGCGCAGGATGCGGGCGACGGCCAGCATCTGCTGCTCGCCGCCCGACAGCCTCGTACCCGGGGAATGACGGCGTTCGTGCAGGTTGGGGAACATGTCATAGATTTCCGCCAGCGACATCCCGCCGCCCAGCGAGCCGCCCACGACGGGCGGCAACAGCAGGTTTTCCTCGCAGGAGAGGCTGGCGAAGATGCCACGCTCTTCCGGGCAATAACCGACGCCCAGGTGGGCGATGCGGAACGTCGGTAAACCGATCGATTCGGTGCCGTTGATGCGTACCGAACCGCGCCGGCTGCCTGTCAGGCCCAGGATCGCGCGCAGCGTCGTCGTGCGGCCGGCGCCGTTGCGTCCCAGCAGCGTTACGACCTCGCCCTGGCCGACGCGCAGGTTCACCCCGTGCAGGATGTGCGATTCGCCGTACCACGCCTGCAGGTCGGTGATCTCCAATGCCGCGGCATTGTTCATGCGTGCGCTCCTTGCAGTTCGCCGGAGGTCGTTCCCATATAGGCCTGCATCACATCGGGATTGCGCGAAACCTCCGCATAGTCGCCTTCCGCGAGCACGGCGCCGCGGGCCAGCACGGTGATGCGATCGGCAATGGACGACACCACTTTCATATTGTGTTCGACCATCAGGATGGTACGGCCCGCCCCCACGCGCTTGATGAGTTTCGTGACTCGATCGACGTCTTCGTGGCCCATGCCCTGGGTCGGCTCGTCCAGCAGCATCAGTTCCGGCTCCATGGCCAGCGTGGTCGCGATCTCGAGCGCCCGCTTGCGGCCATAGGGCAGGTTCACCGCCGTTTCATCGGCGAAAGCGCCAAGGTCGACTTCGTCCAGCAGCGCGCGCGCCGGCGCATTCAGCGCCTGCAGCCGTTTCTCGCTTTTCCAGAAATGCAGCGACAGCCCGGTCTTGCGCTGCAGCCCGATGCGCACGTTCTCCAGCACGGTCAGGTGCGGAAACACGGCCGATATCTGGAAAGACCGGATGATGCCGCGCCGGGCGATCTGGGCCGGCCTTTCACCGGTGATGTCCATGCCGTTGAAAACGATGCGGCCGGCGCTCGGCGCCAGGAACTTGGTAAGCAGGTTGAAGCACGTGGTCTTGCCCGCGCCGTTCGGGCCGATCAGCGCATGGATATGCCCACGCCGGACCCGCAGGTCCACGCTTTTTACCGCGACAAAGCCGCGGAACTCCTTGGTCAGGCCCTGAGTCTCCAGGATGGTGTCCTGCATATCGCACCAGTGTTTGTATTTGTTGCGGCGAGTATGCGGACGGCAAGGGCAAAATTCTATGCGGGTTTTACATAGGTTTTTTCTAACGAAAAAGGGGTCTTGACAGAGGCCGCGCGGCCCGTGCGGTGGTGCCTCTGGACAAGCCGCTACTTGGGCACGGCGGGCGTCTTGCGGCCGTACTCGCACAGGTCGGCGATGCCGCATTGCGGACACTTCGGCGTGCGCGCCACGCATATATAGCGACCGTGCAGGATCAGCCAGTGATGGGCGTCCTGCAGGTATTCCGGCGGCACCAGCCGGGTGAGTTTCTGCTCCACTTCGAGCACGTTCTTGCCCGGCGCCAGCCGTGTGCGGTTGGAAACTCGAAAAATATGGGTGTCCACCGCCATGGTCGGCTGCCCGAATGCCGTGTTCAGCACGACATTGGCGGTTTTGCGCCCCACGCCGGGCAGCGCTTCCAGCGCTTCGCGGCTTTGCGGTACTTCGCCGCCGTGCCGCTCCAGGATGAGCCGGGCCGTCTCCACGGCATTCTTGGCCTTGGTCCGATACAGGCCGATGGTCTTGATGTAATCGGCCAGGCCGGCTTCGCCCAGCTCGAGCAGTCCTTGCGGCGTGCCGTAATGGGGAAAGAACTTGCGGGTGGCGATATTCACCGATTTGTCGGTCGCCTGGGCCGACAGCAGTACGGCGATCAGCAACTGGAAGGGCGTGGCGTATTCGAGCTCGGTGGTGGGCGTGGGGTTGGCGGCTTGCAGGCGGGCGAAAATCTCGCGGCGTTTCGCGGCATTCATCGGCGTGTGCTTTCCTTACTTCGGCGTGGCGAGCCGGCGCGCACGGGCGCGGGCCAGGGCGTCATCGATGGCGGCCCGCCTGCGGGCGGCGGCATCCTCCGGCGCGGGTTCGGCCGGCCGCAATGTCGCCGGCATGGGCGCCGGGCCCGCGTTTACGCTGGCCGCGGGGGCGGGATGGCCGCCAGCAGGCTCCCGCCGATCCGCGCGCCGGCCAGTCGTGCCGCCGTCTTCCTGCAGGCGGCGCGCGCGGCGCTCATGGCGGTCGCGCGAGCGCCGTGCATCATCGGTTGTCCAGTCCCTGCCGCTGGGCACCATGACGATGCAGTCCACCGGACAGGGCGCCACGCACAGGTCGCAGCCCGTGCACAGCGCCTCGACCACGGTATGCATGCGCTTGGCGGTGCCCACAATGGCGTCCACCGGACAGGCGTCGATGCACAAGGTACAGCCGATGCAATGCGTTTCGTCGATGACCGCCACCGTGAGCGGGCCCGGCGTGCCGCGCGACGTATCCAGGGGCAGCGAGGGCGTCCCCAAGAGTGCCGCCAGCGCCCGCACCCCGCTTTCCCCGCCCGGCGGGCAGCGGTTGATGTCCGCCTCGCCGTGCGCGATCGCGGCGGCATACGGCCGACAGCCCTCATAGCCGCATTTGGTGCACTGAGTCTGCGGCAGCAGGGCGTCGATATGGTCGGCGAGAGTGGCGGTGGGCATGAAACGAAAAAGGGGCCGTGGCGGCCCCCGCATGGCGTGGCGGCGGCCGTGGCCGCCGCGGTGCGCCATCAGGCGTGTTGGCGGATGAATTCCGTGATTTTAGGGCAGATCATCTCGCGCCAGCGGCGGCCGGAGAAAATCCCATAGTGTCCGCAATTGCGCGCCATGTAGTGGGTCTTGCGGTCGGCCGGGATGCCGCTGCACAGGTCCTGCGCGGCGCGGGTCTGGCCTTGGCCGGAGATGTCGTCCAGTTCGCCTTCGATGGTCATCAGCGCGACGCGCTTGATGTCAGCGGGCCGGACAAGCTGTCCATCCACTTCCCAGGTCCCCTTGGGAAGCCGGTATTCCTGGAAAACCATTTTGATCGTGTCCAGGTAAAACTCCGCCGCCATGTCCAGCACCGCGTTGTATTCATCGTAGAACCGCCGGTGCGCTTCGGCATCGCCGTCGTCGCCGCGCACCAGGTCCAGGTAGAAGTCGTAGTGCGACTTCAGGTGCCGGTCCGGGTTCATCGCGACGAAGCCGGCATGCTGCAGGAAACCCGGGTACACCGGACGCCCCGAACCTGGATAACGGCTGGGCACGCGGTGGATCAGTTGGTTTTCGAACCAGGAGTACGGCTTGGTCATCGCCAGGCGGTTTACCTGCGTGGGGCTCTGGCGGGGGTCGATGGGGCCGCCCATCATGACCATGCTGCGCGGTTGACAGGGATCGTTGCGGGACGCCATCAGCGAGATCGCGGCGAGCACCGGAACCGTGGGCTGGCACACCGAAATGACATGCGTGTCGGCGCCGAGGAAGCGCAGGAAATCCTGCACGTAGCGCACGTAGTCGTTCAGGTGGAAGGGGCCCTCGGACATGGGGACCATGCGCGCGTCCACCCAATCCGTTACGTACACGTCATGCTGGGGCAACAAGGCGCGCACGGTATCGCGCAGCAAGGTCGCATGGTGGCCGGACAAGGGGGCCACCAGCAGTACGCGCGGATCCTTGCGCTTGGCCATCCCCTGGCGCGCGAAATGGATGAGCCGGCAGAAGGGCAGATCCATCGCGATCTCTTCGGTGACGCGCACCTTTTTGCCGTCCACCTCGGTAGTGGGCAGGTCCCAGGCCGGTTTTTCGTATTCCTTGCCGATGCGGTGCATCAGTTCGTAGCCGGCCGCGAGCTGGCGCGAAACCGGCGTGTAGGCCCAGGGACTATAGGGATGGGAAAACAGCTGCGAACCGACGTCCGTGAAGGCGGCGAATGGCGTCAAAAAGGCGCGCTGCAGCTCATGCAATTGATACAGCATCGAGTGTTCCTTTCCAGACCGGAGGCTCCGAATGAGCCCCACGCCGCCCGCGAGCCGAGGTCCGCGGGGCGACTTGACCCACCCATTTTACGCACTGCTACACATAGGGCACGGCTGGGCAACGCCTGCGCGGGCAATCTGTTGTCAAAATGGGAATTTCGCTCTTCAGTAAAAAAGAGCGGGTCGCCGCCTTCCTTGGGGAGCGTGGCAACGACGCTACAGCGCAATTGGCGTGCCGGCGGCCGTTACCAATAGTTTTCGACCGCCAGGTTGCCCGGAACGCCGCGGCGCCCGGGGGCGAAGCCGCGAGCCGCGAGCAGTTTGCGCGCGTCGCCGAGCATCTCAGGGTTGCCGCAGAGCATGACCCTGGCGCGGTCGGGGTCCAGCGTCTCGCCCACCAGGCTTTCGAGGCGGCCATCGGCGATCAGCGTGGTCAACCGTTCGCGGGGAACGCCTGGTAAAGCGTCGCGGGTCGCGACGGGGAGGTAGATCAGCTTGCGCGGGTCCGCGCGATGGATCTCCCCGAACTCCGGCAAGGTCGACCAGCCTTCGATCTCCTGGCGGTAGGCCAGCTCGTTGGCATAGCGCACCCCGTGGACCAGGATGATGCGGCGAAAGCTGGTCCAGGTTGCCGGATCCCTCAAGATGGACAGATAGGCCGAAAGCCCGGTACCCGTGGCCAGCAGCCACAGGTCGTTCTGTCCCGCGCCGGCCTGCTGGGCGGGCGAGGCGCCCGCCGGGGCCGCGAAGCGGTCTATCGTGAGAAAGCCGTAGGGATTCTTTTCCACGTACAGCGTATCGCCGGGCCGCAGGGCAGCCATGCGGGGACTGAAGGCGCCTTCCGGCACCACGATGGAGTAGAACTCCAGTTCATTGTCCAGCGGGCCGGACACCATGGAATAGGCGCGCCACAGGGTGGGTTCCCCGTCGCAGGCCGGGTCTTCCGGCAACCCCACCCTGGCGAACTGGCCCGCCTTGAAGACAAAGGCAGGGTCCCGCGTCACGCGCAGGGAAAACAACTTGCCGGGCACCCAGGTACGTACCTCGGTGACGGTCTGGCGCGTGTACTTGCTTTCGGTCATGGGCGGGGGTGTCCGCCGCATGGGCTGACGGACGGGCAGGCAGTTATTTTTCCAGGTATTGCAGCTTGTCTGGCTTGCCGTTCCATTCATCCGCGTCGGGCAGCGGCTTCTTGGCGCGGCTGATGCTGGCGAACTCCGGGGAAAGTTCGGCGTTCAGTGCGATGAACTTCATCTGGTCCTGCGGGACGTCTTCTTCCGCATAGATGGCGTTGGCGGGACACTCCGGGATGCAGACCGCGCAATCGATGCACTCGTCCGGATCGATGACCAGGAAGTTCGGACCTTCCCGGAAACAATCCACCGGGCACACGTCGACGCAATCGGTGTACTTGCACTTGATACAGTTTTCGGTGACGACGTGGGTCATGCGGCAACTCCGAGGTGCACTTTCTATTCCGCTAAAAGAGGGATTTTACCCAATCGCGCAAGCCAGCCTGGCGGATAACCCTGAACGGGGTAGTGTCGCCGGCCTCGACGCGGTGGCCGGCACCGGCGAACCAGCGTGGTGGGCAAGGGCATCGCTCGCCAGCGGAAAGTGCTGTGCTATGGTTCAGTACGCTGCGTCGGCGACGGCCGGGCCGCACTTGGCGGCGACGCTGTGCGTGAACGCGCCTGCCTGTGTGTGCGCCGGTCGGCGGCCGGCATGGCCGCCGCCTTCCCTGGAGGCGAGTGCAGAGGCGATGAATCAAGCGACAAAAGAAGCGACCACGCGAACCATGATAATCACCTCGCTGTTAGACACGGACCTGTACAAGTTCAGCATGATGCAAGTGGTGTTGCATCACTTTCCCGCTGCGCAGGTGGAATACCGCTACAAGTGCCGCACGCCCGGTGTGAACCTGCGGCCGTATATGGACGAGATCCGCGAGGAGATCCACAGCCTGTGCCAGCTGCGTTTCACCGACGACGAACTGGGCTACCTGGGCGGATTGCGGTTCATCAAGAGCGATTTCGTCGATTTCCTCGGCCTGTTCCACATGCCTGAACGCTGCATACGTGTGGACGAAGGCGAGCATCCCGGCGAAATCTCGATCGAGGTCAAGGGGCCCTGGCTGCATACCATCCTCTTCGAGATCCCGGTCCTGGCCATTGTCAACGAGGTCTATTTCCGCAACACGCGCACGCATCCCGACCTGGAAGAGGGCCGCGCGCGGCTGCAGTCGAAAATGAGCCTGGTGGTGGACGATCCCGATATGGTGGATTTCCGCGTGGCCGAATACGGCACGCGTCGCCGCTTCTCCAAGACCTGGCATGAAGAAGTCGTCGCCACGATGAAAGCCACCATGGGCAAGATGTTCGCCGGCACCAGCAATGTGTACCTGGCGCGCAAGTACGGCGTGCTGCCGCTGGGAACGATGGGGCATGAATATCTGCAGGCCTGCCAGGCCCTGGGCCCGCGCCTGCGGGACTCGCAGGTCTATGCGCTGGAGGTATGGGCCAAGGAGTACCGCGGCGACCTGGGCATCGCGCTGTCCGATGTCTACGGCACCGATGCCTTCCTGCGCGATTTCGACATGTACTTCTGCAAGCTGTTCGACGGCGCGCGGCACGATTCCGGAGATCCGTTCGTGTGGGGCGAACGCATGATCGAGCACTACAAGGCCAATCGCGTCGATCCCCGAGCCAAGACACTGGTGTTCTCGGATGCCTTGACCTTTCCACGCGCGATCGAACTGGCGCGGCGCTTCGCCGGCCGCTGCCGCGTCTCGTTCGGCATCGGCACCAACCTGACCAACGACCTGGGCCATGAGCCCCTGCAGATCGTCATGAAAATGGTCCGTTGCAATGGGCAGCCCGTCGCCAAGGTGTCGGACGCGCCGGAAAAAACCATGTGCGACGATCCGGCCTACCTGGCCTATCTGCGCCAGGTATTCCAACTGCCTCCCATTCCGGTGAACGGCGCCGCCAAGTAGGCGGCCGTCCCTTGGCGGACCTGCCCGAACGCGGCGATAATCTGCCGTTTCCAACCGCGAGGATACGTGCATGAACCCCATCAAACGCGTCAACGTCGAAAAACGCCTGTCCGACATGGCCATTTATAACGGCGTGGCCTATCTGGCCGGCCAGGTGCCGGACGATGCCACGCTGGACATCACGGGCCAGACCAGCCAGGTCCTCGCCACCATCGACCGCCTGCTGGCCGAGGCCGGCACGGACAAGAGCCGTATCCTGATGGCGCAGATTTTCGTCGCCAACATGAAGGAATTCGACGGCATGAACAAGGCCTGGGATGCCTGGGTCGCCGCCGGCAATGCGCCGCCGCGGGCCACGGTGGAGGCCCGCCTGGCCAATCCCGACTACAAGGTCGAGATCGTCGTCACGGCCGCCGTCGGCTGATCGCGGCGCCGGGGCCCCTCAGGCCAGCCTGGTCATGGGGTCCTGGCGATAATAGGCGCGCAGCAGGCCGTACCATTCCGGTAGGGCCTGCGCCAGCGGCGCCGGCGCGACAAAAAAGGCTTCCGAACTGACGGCAAAAAATTCCGCTTCATCCGTGGCCGCATAGGGATCCATGGGGAGTTGACCGTACCAGTGATCGGCTTCCGGCCCTTCCGGATCCACGTCCGGCGGGATCGCGTCTTCCACGGCCTGAAGCGCCTCCGTGTAGCGGTCCAGGCTTTCCTCCAGCACGCGGCGCCACAGGCGCGCATCCAGCTCGGCATGGCTGGCCAGGCCCGGCATGCCGTCGGCTTCGCCGCCGGACAGGTCCAGTTTGTGGGCGAATTCGTGGATCACCACATTGAAGTCGCCCTCCGCGATGCGGGCGTCTTCCCACGACAGCACAACCGGTCCGCCATCCCATGCTTCGCCCGCGGCATCCTCCACGTATTCATGCACCACGCCAAGCTCGTCCTCACTGCTTCGCGGGATCATGAACCCCTCCGGATAGACGATGATCTCGTCCCAGCCTTCATACAGGGCGGTGGGCAACTGCAGGATGGGCAGCGCGGCTTGCGCCGCGATGGAAAGGCGCATGAAGTCGGTCAGGATCAGGCCCTGCGCGCCGTTCAGGGTCTTGCTGGCCAGCAGCCATGCCGCCCTGGCATGCAGCGCCGTCCGCTCATCCGGGCCCAGGGCCTGCAGGAAAGGGTAGGCCCGCAGCACTTCTTCCCATAGCGCGGGCGGAATTGCCGCCTGCACCTGCGCAACGCGCGCGGCCGGGGCGCCACGTCCAAGCAGCCATCGCAGCATGGGCTTGCTTCTCCAGAAAATGCGCGTGTCGGAACCTTGCCGGGGGGCGCCGTGCAGGGCCCGTTGACCGCCGCGAGGTTCCTCGATGCCGTTTCGTATAAATGGGTTGAGACCTTAGTGTAGAGTGTCGGGATTCGCCCACAGGCGGTTTTTTCTTGTGCCGCGCCGATGCCCGCGTCTCCCGATCCCGACACCCTGACGCCCCTGGATGCCGCCTGGCTCGACGACGCCGCGGCAGGCCTGGATGCGGAATGGCGGGATCGCCTCGGCAAAGCCGCGGCATGGGCGGCCCCGCGCTTCGGTGACGAATGCGCGTTGACCGGCGAACCCCTGATCCACCACGCGGCCGGCGCGACGCGCATTCTGGCCAACCTGCATACCGATGGCGCCACCCGTGTGGCGGCCGTGCTCGCGGCGCTGCCGGCAGACCTGTCAGCGCCGGCACCGTCTGCGCGCCACGATCCCGTTGCGGCCGAGTTCGGCGACGATGTCGCCCGCCTGGTGCAGGGCGCGCGCGCCCTGTTGCGCCTGGGCGCGTTCGCACGTCTGGCCAGCGACAGCGCCGCGGATAGCGGTAACCAGAAAGAGATGCAGCGCAAGATGCTGCTGGCCATGGCGGCGGACCTGCGCATCGTCCTGATGCGGCTGGCCTCGCGTTTGCAGAGCCTGCGCTGGCATGCCGCCGCCAAGGTCGCTTGCCCACCCATGCTGGCGCAGGAAACGCTGGACCTGTATGCGCCGCTGGCCAATCGCCTCGGCATCTGGCAACTCAAGTGGGAAATGGAAGACCTGGCGTTCCGCTTCCTGGACGGCGACCGCTACAAGGAAATCGCGCGCCTGCTGGAAGAAAAGCGGGTGGAGCGCGAGGCCTTCATCGTCGACGCCATTGCCCGCATGCAGGCCGTCTTGAGCAAGGCGGGCATCGAGGCCGAGGTCAGCGGCCGGCCCAAGCATATCTATAGCATCTGGAACAAGATGCGCATCAAGGGGCTGGACTTCAGCCAGATGTTCGATCTGCGTGCCCTGCGCATCATTGTCGAAGACGTGCGCAACTGTTATGCGGCGCTGGCGCTGGTGCATGAGCTTTGGACCCCGTTGACCGAAGAGTTCGACGACTACATCTCGCGCCCCAAGCCCAATGGCTATCGCTCCTTGCATACGGTCGTGGTCGACCAGGACGGGCGTCCTTTCGAGGTGCAGATCCGCACCCGCGATATGCACCAGTTCGCCGAATATGGGATGGCGGCGCACTGGCGGTACAAAGAGGCCGGGGTGAAGGGCGGCCAGGTCGCCGCCTCCAGCGAATACGACCGACAGTTGTCCTGGATGCGGCAGTTGCTGGCCTGGAATGCCGACATGGACGCCGGTCCGGACCGCGGGACCGTGCCGGGCGCCGCGGCCGGGGCGGCCGATCACATCTATGTCCTGACGCCGCAGGCACGCGTGATCGAGCTGCCGGCAGGCTCCACGCCGGTGGATTTCGCGTATCACCTGCATACGGACCTTGGGCATCGCTGCCGGGGCGCCAAGATCGATGGGCAGATGGTGCCCCTGCAGACGCGCCTTGCCACCGGCCAGACCGTGGAGATCGTCGCTGCCAAGGCGGGGGGGCCATCGCGCGACTGGCTCAATCCGCAGCTGGGCTTCCTGGCCAGTCCGCGCGCGCGCGCCAAGGTGCGCAACTGGTTCAACGCCATCGAGCTGCAGCAACGCATCACGCAGGGCCAGGCCCTGGTGGAAAAGGAGTTGCAGCGGCTGGGCAAGACCGCCGTCAACCTGGAGCAACTTGCGCAGCAATTGGGCTTCGCGCGTGCCGACGATCTGTATGTCGCGGCGGCGAAGGACGAATTCAGCCTGCGGCAGATCGACGCGGTGTTCCAGCAGCCGGCCATCGAGCCCGAGGAGCCCGGCGTGGTCACGCACGCCAGCCGGGCGGAAAGTACGGAGAAGGGCGGCAAGAGCGGCGTGCTGGTGGTCGGCGTGGGTTCGCTGATGACCCAGCTGGCGCGCTGCTGCCGCCCGGCGCCGCCGGATGCCATCGTCGGTTTCGTGACGCGCGGACGCGGCGTCTCCATTCACCGCGCCGATTGCCATAGCTACGCCGCCTTGGCCGAGCGCGAGCCGGAACGTATCATCGACGTGGCCTGGGGGGAGACCGGCAACACGGTCTATCCGGTCGACATCAGCGTGCGTGCGCATGACCGCTCGGGGCTGTTGCGCGATTTGTCCGAAGTCTTTGCGCGGCTGAGGTTGAATGTCATCGGCGTCAATACGCAGAGCCGCAACTCCCTGGCGCACATGGTCTTCACCGTTGAAGTACATGACGGCGACGCGCTGCACCGCGCCCTCGCCGCCCTGGCCGAGGTCCCTGGGGTGACCGGAGCGGCGCGCAAATAAGGACGCGGCCGCACAGCCGTAGACGCGCGCCAGGGCGGCATCCTACACTGGCGTTCTTTGAGACTAGGTACGACAAGCGCCATCATGACCGTCATGAATACCCGCCGCTGGCTGGAAACCCTGGTCGCTTTCGACACTACCAGCCGCAATTCCAATCTCGCCCTGATCGAAACCGTGCGCGACTGGCTCAAGGGCCTGGGCGTGCAGGCATGGCTGGTGCATAACCCGGAGCGCACCAAGGCGGATCTGTTCGCCACGCTGCCGGCCCAGGATGGCGGCGAGCAGGGCGGCATTGTGTTGTCCGGACACACGGACGTGGTGCCGGTGGACGGACAAGCCTGGACGGCCGACCCGTTCGCGCTGCAGGAACGGGACGGTCGCCTGTACGGGCGCGGCGCCTGCGATATGAAAGGCTTCATCGCCGCGGCGTTGGCCATGATCCCCGAATTCCTGGCGATGCCGCGCAGGAAGCCCCTGCATCTGGCCCTTTCGTTCGATGAGGAAGTAGGCTGCGCCGGTGCGCCGTTCATGCTGGCCGACCTGCGCGAGCGCGGCATCCGGCCGGAGGGGTGCGTGGTGGGCGAGCCCACGGGCATGCAGGTCGTGGTCGCGCACAAGGGCATCAACCTGTACCGCTGCCGGGTGCATGGCAAGGCGGCGCACTCTTCGCTGACGCCGCACGGCTGCAATGCCATCGAATATGCCGCTCGCCTCATCTGCCATATACGCGACGTGGCCGATGCGTACAAGGCCAAGGGGCCGTACGACGCATTCTATGACGTTCCCTTCAGCACCATGACGACCAACCTGATCCAGGGTGGCATCGCGGTGAACACGATTCCCGACACCTGCGAGTTTTCCTACGAATTCCGCAATTTGCCGGGCATCGCCCCGGGAGACATCCAGTACGAGGTGCAGCGCTATGTCGATGAGGTCCTGCTGCCGCGCATGCGGGCCGAGTTCCCCGAAGCCCGCATCGAACTGGAAGCCGGTCCGGCCGCGCCGGGCCTGGAGGCCTCCGAGCAGGCGGCGATCACGCAACTGGTGCGGGCATTGACGCGCGATACGGCGACCCGCAAGGTCGCCTACGGCACCGAGGCCGGCTTGTTCCAGGGCATCGGTATCCCCACCGTCGTATGTGGTCCCGGCCATATCGCCCAGGCCCACAAGCCGGACGAATATGTGGCGCTGGACCAGTTGAGCGCCTGCGAAGCATTTTTGCGACGTGTCGGCCTATCCATATAATGCGGCGGGCACGGACTGCAGGTCAGGTAAAATAGCCGGTTGCTAAATTGGCGGCGAAGGCCACCGACGTCGCGCGTCGTTCAGGGAGTTTCCTGCGTCAAGGGAGTTCCCTGCTTCAAGGGGATTCCCTGTGTCAAGGAAGTTCCCTGCGTCGCGCCGGACCGGGCCGCCCGCTTTCCCGGTATGCCGGGAGGGAGAAGCTGGTGAAACCTTACGATTTTCCTGACGCCCAAGGGCATTTCGGTCCCTATGGCGGCGTGTTCGTGGCGGAAACGCTGATGCACGCGCTGGACGAATTGCGCACGTCCTATGACCGGTATCGCGTCGATGCGGATTTCATCAAGGAGTTCGAATACGAACTCAAGCATTTCGTCGGCCGCCCCAGCCCCGTCTACCACGCCCGCCGCTGGTCCAGCGAATTGGGCGGCGCGCAGATCTGGTTCAAGCGGGAAGACCTGAACCATACCGGCGCGCACAAGGTCAACAATTGCATCGGCCAGGCCCTGCTGGCGCGGCGCATGGGCAAGCCGCGCGTGATCGCCGAAACGGGCGCTGGGCAGCATGGCGTGGCCACGGCCACCGTCGCCGCGCGCTATGGCATGGAATGCGTGGTCTACATGGGTAGCGAGGACATCCGCCGCCAGGCGTCGAATGTCTATCGCATGAAGCTGCTCGGCGCCACGGTCGTGCCCGTGGAGTCCGGCTCGCGCACCTTGAAGGATGCGCTGAACGAAGCCATGCGCGACTGGGTCACCAACGTCGCCAACACTTTCTATATCATCGGCACCGTCGCCGGTCCCGATCCCTATCCTCGCATGGTGCGTGATTTCCAGACGGTCATCGGCAACGAATGCCTGCGGCAGATGCCCGAAGAAACGGGACGCCAGCCCGACATCGTCGTCGCGGCGGTGGGCGGCGGTTCCAACGCCATGGGGATCTTCCATCCTTATATTCCCTACGAGGATGTCAAGCTGGTGGGCGTCGAAGCCGCCGGGGAAGGCATGGACTCGGGCAAGCACGCTGCCTCGATCGCCGCCGGACAGGTGGGCGTGCTGCATGGCAACCGTACCTATGTGATCCAGAATGCCGACGGCCAGGTTCAGGAGACGCATTCGGTGTCGGCTGGCCTGGATTATCCCGGCGTCGGACCGGAACACGCCTGGCTGAAGGACAGCGGCCGCGCCAGCTATGTCGGCGTGACCGACGACGAGGCGCTGAAGGCCTTTCACGACTGCTGCCGCATCGAAGGCATCATGCCGGCGCTGGAATCGTCGCATGCGATCGCGCACGCGGTGCGGCTTGCGCCTACGTTGTCGCCGGACACGAACATCCTGGTCTGCCTGTCGGGTCGCGGCGACAAGGACATGCACACCGTCGCCGAGCGCGCCGGCCTGATCTTGTAATTCCACGGGCCCATTAGCATGACCCCCCAACAAGACCGTATCTCCGCGGCTTTCGCCCGCGCCCGCAGCGATGGACGCGCCGCGCTCATTCCGTATATCGCGGCCGGGGATCCCAGTCCGGCCGGTTGCGTGCCGCTGATGCATGCGCTGGTCGCGGCGGGCTCCGACGTCATCGAACTCGGCGTGCCGTTTTCCGATCCCATGGCCGATGGCCCCGTCATCCAGCGCGCCACCGAACGCGCCATCGCGCAGGGGATGAACCTGCGCCGCGTGCTGGACGCCGTCGCGGAGTTCCGCACGCGGGACGACCAGACTCCCGTGGTGCTGATGGGGTATGCCAACCCGATCGAACGCATGGGGCACGCGACGTTTGCCGAAGCGGCACGTGCGGCGGGCGTCGATGGCGTGCTCGTCGTCGACTACCCGCCGGAAGAAGTGCAGGAATTCGCCGAGCTGCTCGGCCACCACGGCATTGCGCCGATTTTCCTGCTGGCGCCCACATCCACCGACGCCCGCGTCGAGGCCATCGGCCGCGTGGCGCGCGGTTATGCCTATTACGTATCACTCAAGGGCATCACGGGGGCCGGCCATCTGGACACCGATGACGTCGCCCGGCGCCTGGCCCACATCCGACGCCATGTACAGGTGCCCATCGGGGTGGGCTTCGGCATACGCGATGCCGCCAGCGCCCAGCGCGTCGCCCAGGTGGCGGACGCGGTGGTCATCGGCAGCAAACTCATCGAAACGATGGAAACGGCGGTGGCCTCGGCAACGGCCGATCAGCGCGATGCAGCCGCCACGGCCGCCGCGCAGGACTGGCTGCATGGTATACGTCTGGCCCTCGAGCAGGTCAAACGCCCCACGGCGGCAGCCTGACGGCCGCGCATCCTTATCAGGACAATAAACAAACACAATGAGCTGGATCGAAAAACTCCTGCCCCCGCGCATCAATAAAACCACCGAGCCGAGCGCGCGCCGCGTGCCGGAAGGGCTGTGGGTCAAGTGCCCTGCCTGCGAGTCGGTGCTCTATAACGAGGACCTGGCGGCCAATCTGCACGTCTGTCCCAAATGCGACCACCATATGCGTATCGGGGCCCGCGCACGGGTCGACTCGCTGCTGGACCTCGAAGGCCGCGTGGAAATCGCGCAGAACATCCGTTCGGTGGACACGCTCAAGTTCAAGGACACGCGCAAGTACCCGGAGCGCATACAGGAAGCCGCCAAGCAAACTGGCGAGACCGACGCACTGGTGGTCGTCAGCGGTTCGATCCGCGGCATGCCGGCGGTGCTGGCCTGCTTCGAATTCGAGTTCATGGGCGGTTCCATGGGCTCGGTGGTGGGCGAGCGCTTTGCCCGCGGTGCGCAGGCCGCGCTCGATCAGAAGACCGGCTTTGTGTGTGTCGCTGCCTCCGGCGGCGCCCGCATGCAGGAAAGCCTGCTGTCGCTGATGCAAATGGCCAAGACCAACGCCATGCTGACGCGCCTGGCCGCCGCCGGGCTGCCTTTCATCAGCGTGTTGACCGATCCCACGATGGGCGGCGTGTCGGCAAGTTTCGCCTTCATGGGGGACGTGGTCATCGCCGAACCCAAGGCGCTGATCGGCTTCGCTGGTCCGCGGGTGATCGAGCAGACGGTGCGGGAAAAATTGCCCGAAGGTTTCCAGCGTTCAGAGTTCCTGCTGCAGAAAGGCGCGATCGACATGGTCGTCGATCGCCGCCAACTGCGCGAGGAAATCGCGCGTCTGCTGGCTTTGCTGACCCGGCAGTCGGCGGACGTCCTGGCGGCCTGAAAGGCTCCCTCCGGACCGCGCGCCTTTCATGGGACATGGCGCGCGCCGCACCCTGCGGGTCGATTCCCCTGATTACCCCTTCGCTCCCCCCCGGCATGTGCATGGCTGGGGGCGGCGGCATTGCGCTGCAGCCGTGCCCATGATCGCCATGACCGGGTATTCGACGGTTTCGCCGCATCATTGGTCGCCAAGGTGGAATTCTGTTTTTCATCCAATCCCAGGCCGAATTGCAACAGCGTCCGTGGTCCGGCTTGCCGTTTTCTGATAAGTTAAGCGTCATTTTGATTTCTTTTCGCCGGAGCTTCTCCATGAATAATGGTCACAAGAACAAGATCCTCGCTGGCGCCCTGGCTGCCTTGGCATTGGCGTGCGCGACGCCGGCTGCCCAAGCGCAGGACGTCGGGTCGCGCGGAGGGGTAAGCCTCCAGATGGGGGTAGGGGAAAAATACAATCGCGCCACGGCGAACTACGAGACGGCGCCGTTGTGGAACTACACCTTCGGCGGTAACTGGGGCCGACTGGACCTGACCGGTGAACTGGGCGTGTCGTACTGGTGGGCCCACGAAGGCGCACATCCCAGCAATGCCTGGCAGTTCAGCGCCATCCCGATGTTCCGCTGGTGGCTCACCGACCGTTTCTTCCTGGAAGGCGGTGTGGGCCCCACCGTGTTCAACAAGACGCGCTTTGCCGACAAGACCATCAGCACGGCGTTCCAGTTCGGCGACCATATAGGCGTCGGCTTCCAACTGACCCCGCAGAGCCGCCTGAGCCTGCGCTATTCGCACTTCTCCAATGCCAGCATCAAGACGCCGAATCCCGGCCTGGATGTGACGCAGCTTACCTATACCTATCTGTTCTAAGCCCGCGCCACGGCTGTTCCGATGCGAACAGGCCGCGGGCCCGCCCGCCACGCAGCAACGGCCGCGTGGCATGCGGCCCGCACCGGTGTGAAGTCCGCTCCGGGATGACCGGTATCGGCATGAAAAAGGGGCTGTTCCTTATGGAACAGCCCCTTTGCCTTCTACCGTCTGGCTGCTAAGCGCTGCACGGCCTCGCGGGGAGACCGTGCAGCCGCGCGACATGTCAGTGCCGCGTTTCCACCTGTACCAGCGGTTCGCGCGACACCGGCGCCACGGGCTTGCGCTCGCGACCCAGTCGCACGGGCGTTGCGCTGGCGGCCATGCGCTGCTGCGTCTGCGCGTGGCGCTGCGGATCCGTTTCGACCCAGGTCAGGCCGGCGGCGTTGACGACGTCCTGCAGGCTTTGTTGCGGAGCCCGCGGCACGGCGGGAGCGGCCTGAGGAGCCGCGTCCTGCGTCACCGGCGCTGCGCCGGCCGGTGCCGCAGGGACCGCCGGGGCGGCATGCGGCACGCCTTCGTCCGCTGCCCGCACCGGGGTGGGGACAGGGGCAGTTTCCGACGCAGGCGACTGCGGGACAGCCGGCCACGGCGACACGGGTGCGGCTTCGGCAGCGGCGGCTTGGGTGCCTTCCTGGGCAGGCGCCGCCTGAGCCGGGACTGGCGCGGCGGGCGCCGCTTGCGCCGGTGCGGACTCGGCGAACCGAGGCGCGGTGTCCTCGGCCGCGGTCCCGGCCTGGACAGGCTCGGGACGTACCGATGGGGCCGACACCCCGGTGAAAGGCGCCGGCTGGGCGGCGAAGGGCTGGGCCTGCGTCGCGGTCGGGGCGCCGGAAACGGCCGGGGTGTCTTCTTCCGTGAATCCCGCCGGGGCGCCCGGTGCGGCCGTTACGGTACCGTGTCCGGCCGGTCGTGCCGGCGACGGCTCCGGTTGTGCGACGGGCGCGGGATGTTCCCGGCCTTCGCTGACGGGCGTGGCAACTTCCGACAGGGCGGCCTGGGCCTCGGCGGCCAGGTTGTCCTCGCCGTCCATGGCTTCGTCCTGACCGGCGTCGGCAGACACAGTGCCGCCTTCTTCCTGCGCGCGGCGGCCACGGCGACTACGACGACGGCGACGCTTGCGTTCCGGATCGGCGCCGGCTTCCGTCGCGATGGGCTGGCCGTGTTCGTCCAACTCCACGGGGCCTGCTTCCACGCTGGTATCCAGGCGTTCGTCGTCGGACTCGGGTGGCAGCGCCGCGGCGACCGTCTCCGCCAGGGCGGCGACCATGCTTTCCTGCTCGCTCATCGGTGCATCGGACTGCCCATCTTCGCGGCGGCCTCGCCCGCTGCGTCCGCGGCGACCACGCCCGGTACGGGCCGGTGCCGCCTCGTCGGCGGATTCCGGCGCCAGGGCGCGTTCCGGATGGGCCTGGGCCTGGGCGACGGCGTCGCGCTCGGCGCGTTGTTGCCCTTCGGCGCGCGCGGGGCGCTCACCTCGTTCCGCGCGGTCTGTCTCGTTGCGGCGGCCGCCTCGCACGTGATGGCGCGGCGCGTCCCCTTCGGCGGCTTCCGGCCGGTTCTCGGAGCGGCGGTTACGGTTGCGGTCGGAGCCATGGCGCTCGCCACGGCGGTCCTGTCCATCGTGCGTACGCGACTTCGGACGGGTGGTGGAGCGCTTGCTGTCCGCCTGGGGGGCGGGGGCCGGCGTGGCGGCGGGGGTGGCGCCGTCTCCGGTAAGCCAGCCGACCATGCGCTTGAACAGGCCGCCCAGGCCGGTCGATGCGACCGCCGGGGTCGCCGCCACCGGGGCGACGGGCGGCGTGCTCGACACCGGTGCCGGTTGCTCAGGCGTAATGCCTTTCACCAGGGCCTCGGGGCGGCTCTTGATTTCCTGCTCGCGCGGCGCCCAAGCCACTTCGGTGGCCGGTGCATCGGCCAGTTCGAAACTGGTCTTCATCTCTTCCAGGCGCGGGTCGTCGTGGCGCAGGCGTTCGATGTGGTGGTGCGGCGTTTCCAGGTGCTTGTTCGGGATCAGCACCAGGTTGACCTTCAGGCGGGCTTCCATCTTGGCGATATCGGCGCGCTTCTCGTTCAGCAGGAAGGTGGCGACATCGACCGGTACCTGGGCATGCACCGCCGCCGTGTTCTCCTTCATCGCCTCTTCCTGCAGCAGGCGCAGGACGTGCAGGGCGCTGGATTCCGCATCGCGGATCACGCCGGTGCCGTTACAGCGCGGGCAGGTGATGTGCGAGCCTTCGTTCAGGGCCGGACGCAGGCGCTGGCGCGACAGTTCCATCAGGCCGAAACGGGAAATCTTGCCCATCTGGACGCGGGCGCGATCGAAATGCAGCGCATCACGCAGACGCTGTTCCACGGCGCGCTGGTTCTTGCTGTCCTCCATGTCGATGAAGTCGATCACGATGAGGCCACCCAGGTCGCGCAGCCGCAGTTGGCGCGCCACTTCGTCGGCTGCCTCCTGGTTGGTGCGCAGGGCGGTTTCCTCGATGTCGGCGCCACGGGTCGAGCGGGCCGAGTTCACGTCGACGGCAACCAGTGCTTCGGTATGGTCGATGACGATGGCGCCGCCGGAAGGCAGGGTGACGGTACGGGAGTACGCCGTTTCGATCTGGTGTTCGATCTGGAACCGGGAGAACAGCGGCACGTCGTCGCGATAGCGCTTGACCCGCTGCACGTTGTCCGGCATGACCACGCTCATGAAGGCGGTGGCCTGGTCGGCGATTTCGTCGGTATCGATCAGGATCTCGCCGATTTCAGGCGAGAAGTAGTCGCGGATGGCACGAATGACCAGGCTCGACTCGAGATAGATCAGGATTGGCGCGGAGTTGTCGCGGGCGGCGCCGTCGATGGCGGTCCACAGTTGCAGCAGATAGGAAAGATCCCACTGCAGCTCTTCCACGTTGCGGCCGATACCGGCCGTGCGAGCGATGATGCTCATGCCCGGCGGCAGTTGCAACTGCTCCATGGTGTCGCGCAGTTCCTGCCGGTCTTCGCCTTCCACCCGGCGCGAGACGCCGCCGCCGCGTGGGTTGTTCGGCATCAGCACCAGATAGCGGCCGGCCAGCGAGATGAAGGTGGTGAGAGCCGCGCCTTTGTTGCCGCGTTCTTCCTTTTCCACCTGGACGATCAGTTCCTGTCCTTCGCGCAGCGCATCCTGGATGCGGGCGGTACGGACGTCGACGCCTTCCTTGAAATACGTGCGGGCAATTTCCTTGAACGGCAGGAAACCGTGGCGGTCTTCGCCGTAGTTGACGAAGCAGGCTTCCAGGCCGGGTTCGATGCGGGTGATGATGCCTTTGTAGATGTTGCCTTTACGCTGCTCGCGTCCGGCGGTTTCGATGTCCAGATCGATGAGCTTTTGCCCATCGACAATGGCAACGCGCAACTCTTCTGGGTGCGTTGCGTTGAACAGCATTCGCTTCATGAGAGGGTTCTCCGTAGTCATGACACGCCGATATCGGCGCGTGACCTCGGGTCACCCGGGCTGCGGACTGCGACACAGCAAGCGTTGCGGACCGTACCTGGGCGGCGCCCAGGCGTATCCGCGCCGGTCAGGCGGGCACTTCGTGCCAAACGGCACGCGGTTCTGTCAGCAGGGGAGTCAGGTTCACGTGTTGTGGTTGACGAATAATTGCTGTGAACGACAGACGCGGCGAGAGGGTACGGCGCGCGCCTGGTGCTTTATATACGACGGGTCTTGCTACGCTTCAGAGCCGCGCGCGGCTGGCAACGGACCTGCTTGAGTACGCGTCGGGACCCTTGTCCCGCGTGCTCGGCAGGGCGCGGTTGCGCCGGCGACCGGATGACCCCGGCGCTGAATTTGGCAGGCGGTACAATAACGGCCTGCGCACCGGACGGAATCGCCCCCTGACGGAGTTGCTCAGGAACGTGCATCTGAACGTGCATCTCTACGCCAGGCGGCCATGCGGCCTTCCAATTCAGCCCCTTAAGGCTGTCCCGATTATATGCGGCTTTTCGCAATGCGCAAAGACACTTCTCCCCCCTCGTCCGGGCCCGCCGTACGCCTGGTCCAGGTGGCCGAAGCGCACAGCGGTCAGCGCCTGGATAATTTCCTCTTCCGCCTCTGCAAGGGCGTGCCCAAGAGCCATATCTATAAAGCGATCCGCGATGGCCAGGTTCGGGTGAACAAAGGGCGCATCGCCGTGGATCACCGCCTGGAAACGGGGGACGTGGTGCGGGTGCCGCCGCTGCGGCTGCCGCAGCCGGGGGAAGCCCGGCCCGTGCCGCCCGCCGAATTTCCGGTCGTCTACGAGGACGACGCCATGCTGGTGGTCGACAAGCCGGCGGGCATCGCCGTGCACGGCGGCAGCGGCGTGGCCTTCGGGGTCATCGAGCGGCTGCGCGCGGCGCGCCCGGAGGCGCCGATGCTGGAACTCGCGCACCGCCTGGATCGCGAGACGTCCGGCTTGCTCATGGTGGCCAAGAAGCGCAACGCGCTGCTGGGGCTACACGCGATGCTGCGCGAAGGGCGGGGTACCAAGCGCTATTACGCCCTGGTGTGCGGCGACTGGGTCAACGACCGCCAGCACATCAAGCTGCCGCTCAGTAAATGGACCACCGTATCGGGCGAGCGCCGGGTCCGCGTGGACAAGGACGCCGGGCAGGCCGCCCACACCATCGTTACGTTGAAACAACGGTATGGCAAATTCAGCCTGGTGGAGGCGGAGCTGCGCACCGGCCGCACGCACCAGATCCGTGTCCATCTGGCGGCCATGGGCTTTCCCATCGTCGGGGACGACAAGTACGGAGACGATGCCATACGGTTATCCTTCGCCCGCAAGGGCTTCGCGCGCATGTTCCTGCATGCGCATCACCTGGACCTGCCGCACCCCCTGACCGCGGAACCGCTAGCACTGGAGGCACCCTTGCCGCAAGCCTGTACGGACATCCTGAAAACGCTGGAGGGCGGCTGATATGCCCTATACGTTGGTCGTCTTCGATTGGGACGGCACCCTGATGGATTCCACGCACAGCATCGTGGCGGCCATCCAGGCGGCCTGCCGCGACCTGGAGTTGCCCGTGCCTTCGGCGTCGCAGGCCAGCTGGGTGATCGGCCTGTCCCTGGAAAGCGCCCTGCGGCGGGCGGTGCCGGGGCTGACGAACGCGATGCTGCCGCGCTTCCTGGAGCGCTATCGCGTGCATTACCTGCTGCGCGACCCGGAACTGAAACTGTTCGAGGGCGTGGCCGAAATGCTGGCGGAGCTGGCGGCGCGCGATGTGCGCATGGCGGTGGCCACCGGCAAGAGCCGTGTCGGCTTGACACGCGCGCTGGCGGCCAGCGGCCTGACCGAGGCGTTCCAGGCCACGCGCTGCGCGGACGAGACCTTCAGCAAGCCCAATCCCACCATGCTGCACGAAATCATGGAAGAGCTGGACGTGGCGGCGGATCGCGTCGTCATGATCGGCGATACCTCCCACGACCTGCAGATGGCGGCCAATGCCCGGGTGCATGGCGTGGGGGTGGCCTACGGTGCGCATACGCGCGAAGAGCTGGAAGCCCATACGCCCCAGGCGGTGGTGGAATCCGTGGCGGCGCTGCGCGAGTGGCTGCTGCAGCGCACCGGCTGAGCGGTACCGGTTCCCGCGCCGACAAGCCGGCCGGGCGTGTATCACGGAAAATTGAACCCACGGCTTCGAACGGGCGCGGCAAAATCCTGTCATAACCGCGTTGGGCCATGATGGCCCGCCGATATGCCAGCCGGAGATCGCCATGCTGATACGAAAACCATCCGACGTCCTGCCCTCGGAAATCACGCCGGAACGGGTGTGGCGCTCGCGCCGGGCCTGGATGCTGCGAGCGGCCGCCGGTACGGCCGCCCTGGGCATGGCTGGATGGGGCGGCCGCGCCGCCCATGCCGCGGCCCCCGCGCTGGCGCCCCTGCCGGGCACGCCGAACGGGCAGTTCGCCATCATGGACAAGCCTACCTCCTATGACGACATCACGTCGTACAACAATTACTACGAGTTTGGCGTGGACAAGGGCGATCCGGCGCGACACGCTGCGGCCCTGCGCACGCGTCCCTGGACCGTCAGCGTCGAGGGCGAGGTGCAGAAACCGCGTACCTTCGATATCGATGCCCTGCTGAAGCTGGCGCCGCAGGAAGACCGCACCTATCGCATGCGCTGCGTGGAAGGCTGGTCCATGGTCATTCCCTGGGTGGGTTACCCGCTGGCCGCCTTGCTCAACGAAGTCCAGCCCACGGCCAATGCCAAGTTCGTGCAGTTCATCAGCGTGGCGCAACGCGACACCATGCCGGGGCTGCGCTACCCCGTCATCGACTGGCCGTATACGGAAGGCTTGCGCCTGGACGAAGCCATGCACCCGCTGGCGCTGCTGACCTTCGGCCTGTACGGCAAGATCCTGCCGAACCAGAACGGCGCGCCGCTGCGCATCGTGGTGCCCTGGAAATACGGGTTCAAGTCCGCCAAGTCGCTGGTGGCGATCCGGCTGGTGGAGAAGATGCCCGTCAGCGCCTGGATGAAGGCCGCGCCCAGCGAATATGGGTTCTACGCCAATGTGAATCCCAATGTGCCGCATCCGCGCTGGAGCCAGGCGACGGAGCGGCGTATCGGCGAGGATGGCCTTTTCAGTCCCAAGCGCAAGACCCTGATGTTCAACGGCTACGACCAGGTCGCCTCGCTGTATGCCGGCATGGATCTGAAAGCGAACTATTGAGGCGCGGAGCGCCCCCAGCCATGGCTCATCCCCCATCCAGACCCCGCCAGCTTTCGGCGGCCACCGTAAGCCGGTTCAAGCCCCTGCTCTTCGCGCTGGGGCTGTTTCCACTGGCACGGTGGATATGGTTGGGCATGAACAACGGCCTGACCGCGAACCCGGTCGAGTTCCTGACCCGCTCCGCCGGCACCTGGACCTTCGTCTGCCTGCTCGTGACGCTGGGCATCACGCCGTTGCGGCGGCTGACGGGGCAACCCGCCCTGGTTCGCCTGCGCCGCATGTGCGGGCTGTTCGCTTTCTTCTATGGTTTTCTGCATTTCATGTCCTGGGTGGGCTGGGACCGGGGCTTCGACCCCGCCTCGATGTTGCAGGACGTGGGCGAAAGGCCTTTCATCACCGTGGGTTTCGCCGCCTTCGTGCTTATGTGCCTGCTGGCCGCCACGTCGACCCAGGGCGCCATGCGGCGGATGGGCAAGCGCTGGCAGCGCCTGCATCGGGCGGTCTACCTGATCGGCATACTGGCCCTGTTGCATCTGCTCTGGCACAAGGCAGGCAAGCACGACTACGAGCAGCCCCTGGCCTACGGCAGCGTGCTGGCGGTCCTGTTGCTGTGGCGCGTCGTGGCGTGGGTGGTGGGGCGCCGCAAGGCAGGGGCCGCATTGACGGCCCATGCCGGCGTGGGCCGGCCCTAGGGCCTTCGATGGCTCGTGTCGCCGCGGGGCTTTGATGCCGCGTGCGCCATGGGCTTCGGCGCCTGTGCCCAATGGGCGTTCGACGCCTGTGTCCTACAGCGGTTCGACGCCGGTACTGCTACAGGGCTTCGACGCCCGTACTCCTACGGGGCTTCGACTCCGGTCCCGATGGCTGCCGGCGCCACGCTGTCGCCCCGGCCGGGCCGGTCCACCGGGCCACTGGCAAGGGCCGAGCCCTCGGTAGGCAAGGCCAGCAGGATGGCGGCCGTTGCCGCGTCCGCCGTGCCATCGCAGCGCTCCGGTCGATAGTGCATCTGGAAGGCCGCGATGACGCGGGTCGTTTCGGCATCCAGCGCGCCGCTGCGCGGTACCGCGTACCCCACCCGCTCGAGCTGTGCCTGGAACCAGGCAGGGCCCGGAACGCCGTTGGCCTCGAACTGCGCCTGGTAGCCGCGGGCGGCGGTTTCGTCGTACCAGCGACCCAGGCCGGCCAAGGCGAACCGCTTCCAGGGAAAGAGCGGGCCCGGATCGCTCTTGCGCTGGGGGGCGACGTCGCTGTGCGCGACGATGTTTTCCGGGCGCACGCCATGGCGCTGCGCGATATCCCGGACCAGCGCCATGACCGCATGCAGCTGTGCCGGGGAATAACCCGCCCATTGCAGCGTGCCGTCCGGCGCGGGGGACTCGCCGCCGTTCACGATTTCGATACCGATCGACGCGTTGTTGATGGATGTATGGCCGTACCAGCTGCTCTTTCCGGCGTGCCAGGCGTTGCGGTCCTCCGGCACCAGCTGGTAGACCTTGACGGGACGGCTGTCCGTGACCAGGTAATGCGCGCTGACGTCCCCGCGCGACAAGGTCAGCAGCGACGCGGTGTTGCCGGCGGCGGTGTAGTGGATCACGATGAAGCGTACGCGGCTGTCCTGGCTGACGGCCGAGATCGACCGGTCCACATCCACGCCGGCGGGGTAGCGGGGCGCGCAGCCCGCCAATGCCAGCATGGCGCACAAGACCAGCCCGGCGGGGACCAGGCGGTGGCGACCCGGGATCAGGCGGCCGCTCATCGGGCCAGGTAGAGGAACAGGGTGGGCTTTTTATCCAGGTCTGGCGCCGGCTGCGTTTTCCAGTCCGCCACGGTGCGTGTACGGACCCACTCGTCGGCGGTGGTCAGGGAGCGCGCCACGCAAAGCCGCGTATTGCCGCGCAGGCAACCGAGCAGGGCGGTGAACATGGCGGCGTTCCGGTAGGGGGTCTCGATCAGCATCTGCGTCTGGTCTTCCCTCGCGGATACCTGTTCCCAGTTGCGCAGTTGGCGTATCCGTTCGTTGGGTTCGACCGGCGCGTATCCGTGGAAGGCAAAGCGTTGCCCGTCCAGGCCGCTGGCCATCAGGGACAGCAGAATGGAAGAGGGTCCCACCCAGGGCCGCACCGTCAGTCCCAGGCCATGGGCGACTTCCGCCACGCGCGCGCCCGGGTCCGCCACGGCCGGGCAGCCGGCTTCCGAAACCAGTCCTATCTCGCCACCATCCCGCAGGGGCCGCAGCCAGGCATTGATCTGCGCGGCGTCGGTCTTGTCCGTGAGCGTATGGATGGTGATTTCCTGGAGGGGGCGGATGGTGCCGATCTGCTTCAGGAAAGCGCGTGCAGTCTTGGCGTTTTCGGCGATGTAGGTATCCAGCCGTGCCGCCAGCGCGCGCACCTCGGCGGGGAGCCAGCGGTCAGGGGGCGCTTCGCCGAGGCCCACCGGAATAAGGTGCAGTTCGCCGGGTCCCGAGCCGGCGCCGGACGGCCCGGCGGACGGGGCCGCCGTCACGGATGGCTCCCGGACGGCACCGCCGGCTGGCCATGGGCCGCTAGCGGGGCCTGCAGCGGGTCCAGCCCGAACTGCGCCAGCATGCCGGTCAGCGCAATCAGCGGCAGACCGATGATCGCGGTCGGATCATCGCTGTGCATGCTGTCCATCAAGGCGATACCCAGGCCCTCCGCCTTGGCGCTGCCGGCGGTATCGAAGGGGGTTTCGGCGTGCAGATACGCGTCGATGGCCGCGTCCGAGAGGGGGCGGAAGCGGCAGCGAGTGACGATGTCGGCATGTGTCGTGCGCGTGCCGTCCGTCACGGCCAGGGCGCTGTGGAACGCCACCTCCTGCCCTGACAGCATGCGCAACTGGGCCCGCGCCCGCTCGAAGTCGCCGGGCTTGCCGATCGGCGCGCCATGCACGGTCGCCACCTGGTCGGAACCGATGACGACGGCGCCGGGATGGCGCGCGGAAACGGCCGCGGCCTTGGCGATGGACAGGCGCACGGCCAGATCGCACGGCGCCTCCCCCGGGCGGGGCGTTTCGTCAACCTGGGGGGCGACCGTGTCGAAGGGCAGGCGCAGGCGCGCGAGCAATTCGCGTCGGTAGGGCGAGGTGGAGGCAAGGATCAGGGGCATATGAGGTTTGACGGTCCTACGTAAGTCACGGTATTATCTAACGTTTTCGCGGAAATTTTGTCCCCGGCAGATCCCGGGCTCATCCTGGTCCGCCCGCTTGGAGGCTTGGTTCCGTCAGCCTTCGGTGGAAGCCCGGGCTGCAAAGTATCCGGCTGTATAAAGCATGGGGCCGGAAAGCAGGGGCCGGAAAGCAGGGCCCCACAGCACGGGGAACCCGTACAGGGCAACGTGAAGATGCACGGGGACGGGGCAACGCGCGAGAGCGCAGGCCAATCATGGGCAAAGGCGAAAGCAGCGGTAGTGGAAATAAAGGTGTCGGCCATACGGCCGGCGCCAGCACGGGCGGCGGAAACACTGCCCGGATGAGTGGTCGCGCGACCGGGACGATAGATGCGTTCAGCTTTGCGCGGCTGGGCAAGGAAGCTTCCGGCGCTCTGCCTCTGGTTCGCTTTGCGCGGGCGGTGGAAGGTCTGCCGCCGCAGCCTGCGGGCGAAGCCGGCGAGGTGCGCTGGGCGGCGCGGGGCGAGTTGGGGCGGCAGGGCGAGCCGCTGCTCCATCTGTCCGTCCAGGCTCATCCGGTGCTGGTCTGTCAGCGGTGCATGGAGGCGTTCGTACATCCCATTGATGCAAGCGTCACGCTGCATCTGGTGAAGTCGGAAGCCGAGCTCGATGAAGGCATGGGCGACGTGGATCTGGATGGCGACGGCGACGGCGACATGGCCGACGCGGGCGGCATCGACCGCCTGGACGATGTGCCTGAAAAAGTGTTGGGTTCGCACCATTTCGATCTGCTCGCGCAGGTCGAAGACGAACTGGTTTTGAATATTCCTTATGTGCCCAGGCATCGCGTGTGTCCGGGCGCGCCGCTGAAGACGAGCGCCGGCGATCCGGGGCCCGAAACCGAGGCAGGCAAGCGTCCATCACCGTTCGCGGTGCTGGAAAAATTGAAGCAAAAAGATTGAGGTCAACACCGGGCCGCATCGCGTACAATGCGCCCCGTTTCTAGGAGTCATCATGGCTGTTCAACAAAACAAGAAGTCCCCGTCCAAGCGCGGCATGCATCGCTCGCACGATTTTCTGACGACGCCGCCGACGGCCATCGAGCCGAACACGGGCGAAATGCACCTGCGTCATCACATCAGCCCGAACGGTTTCTATCGCGGCCGCAAAGTCATCAAGACCAAGAACGACGAATAAGCCGTTCCGGCCCGCCTGACCCGGATCCACATCGTTACGGCTGGCGCTGATACTTGGCTCCCGTGATACGCATCGCTATTGACTGCATGGGCGGCGATATTGGCCTGCCCGTGACCATACCCGCGTCCATCGACTTCGCCCGGCAGTTTCCCGACGCACAGCTCCTGCTCGTCGGGTTGCCTGACGCGATCGGGAAGGCATTGGATGCCACGCGTGGCGCGCCTCGCGAGCGCATCGAGATCGTGCCTGCCTCGGAAGTCGTCAGCATGGACGACTCCGTCGAGGTGGCGTTGCGCCGCAAGAAGGATTCGTCCATGCGCATCGCGGCGCAAGCCGTCAAGGACGGCCGTGCCGACGCCTGTGTATCGGCTGGCAATACCGGTGCGTGGATGGCGATCTCGCGCTATGTGCTGAAAACGCTGGACGGCATCGATCGTCCAGCCATTGCCACGTCCATTCCGAACCAGCTGGGGCGGTCCACGACCGTGCTGGATCTCGGCGCCAACGTCGACTGCACCGCCGAACACCTGCTGCAGTTCGCCATCATGGGGGCCGCGCTCGCCCAGGCGCTGGACCACCGTGAGCGCCCCACCGTCGGGCTTCTGAACATCGGCGAAGAAGTCATCAAGGGCAACGAAGTCGTCAAGGAGGCCGCCGAATTGCTGCGGGCCAGTCCCTTGAACTTCTACGGCAACGTCGAGGGCAACGATATCTTCAAGGGTACCGTCGACGTCGTGGTCTGCGATGGCTTTGTCGGTAACGCGGTGCTCAAGTCCGTCGAAGGGCTGGCCCGGATGCTGAGCAGCATCATCCGCGAAGAATTCAAGCGCAATCCGGTCACGCTGCTGGCGGGTGCGATCGCCTCGCCTGTCCTGAACCGCCTGCGCAAACGGGTCGATAACCGCCGGTACAACGGCGCGGCCCTGCTGGGTCTGCGCGGCGTGGTCATCAAGAGCCATGGCTCCGCGGACGCCTATGCCTTCGGTTTCGCGCTGCAACGCGCGCGCGAAGCCGTCGTCAGTAAACTGCTGGAACGCACCAACCTCAGCATGGCGCAGATCACGCAGGGCGCACACAACAATGCCGCGACGGTCCCCGTGCCGCGCGTGGCCGGGGACTCCGCCTGATGAAAACCAATCCGCAGTATTCGGTCATCGCCGGTTCCGGCAGCTATCTGCCCCCGCGCGTGGTGTCCAACGATGAACTCGCCGCCGAGCTGGCGACCCGCGATATCGTCACATCGGACGTCTGGATCGTCGAGCGCACCGGCATACGCCAACGCCATTTGGCCGAGCGCGGCGTTACCACCAGCGAACTCGCGACCGAGGCGGCCGTGCGCGCCATCGAGAATGCAGGCCTGCAGGCCGCCGATATCGATCTCATCGTCGTCGCGACGTCTACGCCGGACTACGTTTTCCCCAGCACGGCGTGCCTGGTGCAAAGCAGGCTGGGCATCAAGGGCTGCGCGGCGTTCGACGTGCAGGCCGTCTGCAGCGGCTTCGTGTATGCACTGACCACCGCGGACAGTTTTGTGCGGGCCGGCCGTGCCCGCCACGCGCTGGTTATCGGCGCCGAGGTCTTCTCCCGTATCCTCGACTGGAACGATCGCTCCACCTGCGTGCTGTTCGGCGACGGAGCGGGGGCCGTGGTGCTGAGCGCGTCGGACACGCCGGGCATCCTGGCCGCGCAACTGCATGCCGACGGCAGTCAGACCAAGATTCTCTGTGCCGCAGGCAACGTCGCGTATGGCGAAGTGGTCGGCGACCCTTTTCTGCGCATGGACGGGCAAGCCGTGTTCAAGCAGGCCGTCACGGTGCTGGAGCGTTCCGCGCGCGACGTCTGCGACGAAGCGGGCGTGTCGCTCGATGCAGTGGACCTGCTGATCCCGCACCAGGCCAACGTCCGCATCCTCAACTTCCTGGCACGCAAGCTGAGCTTGCCGGCCGGCAAGCTGGTCGTGACCGTGGACAGCCATGCCAATACGTCGGCGGCCAGTGTGCCGCTGGCGCTGGATGTCGCGCGCCGCGACGGCCGTGCGCGTCCCGGACACCTGGTGCTCATGCAGGGCGTCGGCGGTGGCTTCACTTGGGGCTCGGTGCTGGCGCGCCTGACCTAGATCCAACGACAACCGCACTCTCCACGATGAAAATCGCTTTTGTATTTCCCGGACAGGGGTCGCAATCCGTCGGCATGCTCGACGCATGGGCCGGCAATGCGGCTGTGGCCGATACGCTGGCGCGCGCTTCCGGCGCGCTGGGCCAGGACCTGGACGCCCTCATTGCGCAAGGTTCCGCCGAGCAGCTCAACCTGACCACCAATACCCAGCCCGCCATGCTGGTGGCCGGCGCCGCCCTGTACGCGGCCTGGTGCGCCGCCGGCGGTCCCAGGCCGGACATCGTCGCGGGGCACAGCCTGGGCGAGTACGCCGCCCTGACCGCGGCGCAGTCGCTGCGGCTCGAGGACGCGGTGCGGCTGGTTCGCATCCGTGCCGACGCCATGCAGGCAGCCGTCCCGGTCGGAACGGGCGCCATGGCGGCAATCCTGGGCCTGGATGACGACGCGGTGCGCGCCGCCTGCGCCCAGGCGGCGCTAGGCGACGTGGTGGAAGCGGTCAATTTCAATGCGCCGGCCCAGGTTGTGATTGCCGGCCACAAGGCGGCCGTGGAACGGGCCTGCGAAGCCGCCAAGGCGGCCGGCGCCAAGCGGGCGCTGCTGTTGCCGGTGTCTGCCCCTTTCCATTCCAGCCTGCTGCGCCCGGCGGCCGCGGTGCTCGACAAGGCCCTGGCCGAAGTGCGGATATCAGCGCCCACGATTACGGTCCTCAACAACGTGGACGTCGCGACGCCGACCGATCCGGCCGCCATCCGTGATGCGCTGGTACGCCAGGCCTGGCACCCCGTGCGCTGGGTTGAAACAATCCGCGCCATGAAGGCGCAGGGCGTCACGCATGTCATCGAGTGCGGTCCGGGCAAGGTCCTGACCGGCCTGGTCAAGCGTATCGACGGTGAGCTCAGCGGCCTGGCCGTCACCGATCCGGCATCGCTGGATGCCGCCCTGGCAGCCGTCGGCGCCAATTGAGAAGGAAGGCCAAATCCATGGAATTGCAAGGAAAAATCGCGCTGGTCACCGGAGCGACCCGCGGCATCGGCAAGGCCATCGCGCACGAACTGGCCGCCCGCGGCGCCACGGTTGTCGGCACGGCCACCTCCGCCAACGGCGCCGAAACCATCAACGAAGCGCTGGCGCCCCTGAATGGCCGCGGGGTCGTCCTGGACGTGAATGACGCCAAGGCCGCGGAGGCCCTGGTCGAAACGCTCGCCAAGGAAGGCGGGCCGCATATCCTCGTGAACAATGCCGGCATCACCCGCGATACTTTGGCCATGCGCATGAAGGACGAGGACTGGGACGCCGTCATCCAGACCAACCTGGGCGCGGTTTTCCGCTTGTCGCGCGCCGTCATGCGGGGCATGATGAAAGCCCGGTGGGGGCGGATCATCAACGTGACGTCGGTGGTTGGTTCCAGCGGCAACGCGGGCCAGGCCAACTACGCCGCGGCCAAGGCGGGCGTGGCCGGCATGACGCGGGCACTGGCGCGCGAGCTGGGTAGCCGTAATATCACCGTCAATTGCGTGGCGCCCGGTTTCATCGACACGGACATGACCCGTGTCCTGGGCGAGGCGCAGACCGGCGCCTTGCTGCAGCAAATCCCCGTCGGCCGCCTGGGCGCGCCGGCGGACATTGCCCACGCGGTGGCGTTCCTGGCCAGTCCCCATGCCGGTTACATTACCGGCACGACGCTGCACGTCAACGGCGGCATGTATATGTAATCCCGAACGATCTGTTATCGTTCCGCGCCAGGCCGGCGGCATCGGGCTTGCTTTTTGCAGACCTCTCCGGCCTTACGCGCGGTTCGTTGCACCGGCGCCGCCATCGGCGCCGTTACGTGTCCCGGACGGCCATCCGATCGGGAATCCATTTTTGTCACGGCCCGGCGTTTGCATTGCGCTGCGCTTGGCTATAATTCGCGGGATTTTTCCCAATTGGAGATCTGCATGGAAAGCATCGAACAGCGCGTCAAGAAGATCGTCGCTGAACAGCTTGGCGTCAATGAAGCCGAGATCAAGAACGAGTCTTCCTTTCTTGACGACCTCGGTGCCGATTCGCTCGACATGGTTGAGCTGGTCATGGCCCTCGAAGATGAGTTCGAGACCGAGATCCCCGACGAAGAGGCCGAAAAGATCACGACTGTGCAACAAGCGATCGACTACATCAATTCGCACAGCAAGCAATAACGCGATCAGCCTGTTTTTCCCTTGCGGCGCGGCAGGTGTCGCCATGCGGGGAACCGGGGCGGTTTTTGGAGTGTGCCGCGCGGACATCGCGCGGGGCGGCAGTCACCGCCCCGGCGGCGACGCTTTCCGCGCAAGCGGCGTGTTCCAGACCGCCTTTCTTTTGTCTGTTTAGGAGTCATCCGTGAAACGACGCGTCGTCATCACCGGACTTGGCATCGTGTCCCCCGTGGGCAATGACGTGCTCAGCGCCTGGGACAATATCGTCAACGGACGTTCCGGCATCAGCCGCATTACCCGTTTCGATCCTTCCGCGCTGACCACCCACATCGCCGGCGAAGTGCGTGGCTTCGATGTCACCCAATATGTTCCCGCCAAGGAAGCCCGGCAGATGGATACCTTTATCCATTACGGGGTGGCAGCGGGTGTCCAGGCCTGGCGCGACAGCGGCCTGGAGGTGACCGACGCCAATGCGGAACGCATCGGCGTAATCATAGGTTCCGGCATCGGCGGCCTGCCGCGCATCGAAGAAACGCAGACCGATCTGCTGGAGCGCGGCCCGCGGCGCATTTCGCCGTTCTTCGTGCCCGGCGCGCTGATCAATCTGATTTCCGGCCAGCTTTCCATCATGTACGGCTTCAAGGGCCCCAGCTATGCCGTGGTTTCGGCATGCACGACGGGCCTGCACAGCATCGGCGACTCCGCCCGCATGATCGAATACGGCGACGCCGACGTGATGGTCGCGGGTGGCGCCGAGTCGACGGTCTCTCCGCTGGGCATCGGCGGCTTTGCGGCGATGCGCGCCCTCTCCACGCGCAACGACGATCCGGCCACCGCCTCGCGTCCCTGGGACCGCGACCGCGACGGTTTCGTGCTGGGCGAAGGCGCCGGCGTGGTGGTGCTTGAAGAGTACGAACACGCCAAGAAGCGCGGCGCGCGCATTTATGGCGAATTCGTCGGGTACGGCATGAGCTCCGATGCGCATCACATCACGGCGCCGGACAAGGACGGCCCGCGACGTGGCGTCATCAATGCGCTGCGCAACGGTGGCCTGAATGCCGACGACGTGCAGTACGTGAACGCGCACGGGACCTCCACCCCGCTGGGCGACAAGAACGAGTCCGACGCACTCAAGCTTGCCTTCGGGGACCATGCGCGCAAGCTCGTCGTCAATTCCACGAAGTCGATGACCGGCCACCTGCTCGGTGCCGCGGGAGGCATCGAAGCCGTCTTCACCACGCTCGCTGTCTATAACCAGGTTTCACCGCCGACCATCAACCTGTTCAACCAGGATCCGGAGTGCGACCTCGACTACTGCGCCAACGAAGCGCGGCAGATGACGATCAACGTCGCGATGTCCAACTCCTTCGGCTTTGGTGGCACGAACGGTTCGATGGCTGTGCGCCGTATATAAAAGGGGCGTGAGTGCACGCTGACTGGACGTTGCGGGTACCGGTGGTGCGGCCGCGCGGGGCGGCATGGATCGACGGCGCGGTTACCGGCGCCATCGTGCTGGCCATCGCATTCGCGCTCTACTGCCTGGCCCTTCCTCCGTTGCTCCAGGCCGGCCTGTGCGGCGCCGCCCTGTTGTGCGCGCTCATGTGGGCCCGCCCGCGTTCTCCCGTCAGCGCCGTGAAGATGACACGTGATGGCGCCTTCTACGTGCGCATGCGGGAAGGGTGGCGTCCGGTCGAATGGGTCGCGCGCTGGCGTGGGCCCCGCTGGTTGACCCTGCGGGCGCGGCTGCCTGACGCCTTTTGTAACGGCCCTGGCCGCTCGGGGCGCCACGTCACCTTTACTGTTTGGCAAGATGGGCTGCCGCCGTCCGCCTGGCGCCGGGTGTGCCTGCTGACCAACCGGCGGCTGTGCCGCTCGCCTGGGCGTCGCGCCGCGGGGGCGTCATGAGCGAACGCGACATCGACGCCGAACTGGTCGCCCGTGTGCAGCGTGGCGATAAAAAAGCCTTCGACCTGCTGGTCCTGAAGTACCAGCGCAAGATCATGCGGCTGCTCTCGCGCATGATCCGGGACCCGGCGGAAGTCGAGGATGTCGCCCAGGAAGCCTTCATCAAGGCCTATCGCGCCTTGCCGCAATTCCGCGGCGACAGCGCCTTCTATACCTGGCTTTACCGGATCGCCATCAACACCGCGCGCAACTGGCTGGCCTCCAATGGCCGCCGTCCCAGCACGCCCAACGCCCTCGAAAACGAGGACGGTGAAACTTTTAACGAAACGGACAACCTAAGCGATATCAGCACCCCGGAATCCATGGTCGCCAGCCGCGAAATCGCGGAGACGGTCAACGCGGCCATACAGGGCCTGCCCGAGGAATTGCGCATGGCTATCGTTCTGCGGGAAATTGAAGGTATGAGCTACGAAGACATCGCGCAAAGCATGGGTTGTCCGATCGGTACAGTCCGGTCGCGGATATTCCGGGCCCGGGAAGCGGTGGCCGCGCGCCTGCGTCCGCTGCTCGGGAACGATCCCGATCGTCGTTGGTAAGGAGCTGCAGTCATGCAACGAACATCTGCTTCCGTGCGCGCCGAGGACACCAGTTGGGAAGAATCGGTGTCGGCCTGGATGGACGGTGAAGGCACCGAGGAATGGCTGGACGGGCTCGACGTCGCGGAAGGGAAGGAAACCTGGGACACGTATCACCTCATCGGTGATGTCCTGCGCAATCCCGAGCTCTCGATCGACCCGTCCCCGGCATTCCGCGCCCGTCTGTCGGTCGCCCTCGCCAACGAGCTGCCCATCGTGGCGCCTCGCCGGCGCCCGGCGCTGCGGCCCGTATGGCGTTTCGGCCTGTCCGGATTCGCGGCAGCGGCCGCGGTGGCGTCCGTCGCCTGGGTGGCCCAGCCGTACATGTCGGGCAGCGCCGACGCGCCGACCGCGGAAACGCGTGTGCTGGCCGACGCCAGTACGGCCACTACGGACGATTCAAGCTTGAGCGACTATCTGGAAGCGCATCGCCAGCTGGCCGGTCCCACGGCCATCCGGCAGGTGTCCTTCGATGTCGGGACGGGGCGCTGATGACGGATGCGCTGGCTGTTGTGCAGCCGCTCCGTCCGCCCGTACGTCCGGCCTTGCGCTGGCGGTGCGTGCGCAATGGATTCGGTCTCCCAACGCTGACGACCCTGGCGGCCGTGCTGCTGTTTGCCGCGACCACGCGCCTTTCCGAGGCGCAGATGGCGCCGGTGGGGGGAAGTGTCCCGGTTTCCGAGGCGGAGGCCCAGGCCTTGCTCGCGCGCATCCAGGACGCGGCGCGCAAGCTCGACTATGCGGGCATCTTTACCTACCAGCAGGGCGACACCATACAGTCTTCCCGCGTGGTCCATATGGTCGACGGCAGCGGCGAGCGCGAGCGCCTGGAGGTTTTGGACGGTCAGCCGCGCGAATACCTGCGCCATAACGACGACGTCAAGTGCCTGGTGCCCGACCGCAAGACCGTGCTGATCCAGCACAAGCGTGCGGAGGAATTTCCCGGCCTGCTGCTCGGTTCGCCGGCCGGTGTGACCAAGTACTATCGCGTACTCACCCAGGCGCCCCTGCACCGGGTGGCCGGGCGCGAGTGCCGCATCATCACCATCGAACCGCTGGACAAGGAGCGCTATGGCTATCGCCTTTGCGCCGACACCGAAAACGACCTGTTGCTGAAGGCACAGACGCTGGCCGGACCCAGCACGGTGGTGGAGCAGGTCGCATTCACCGTCCTCCGGGTGGGCCAGGCCGTGGACCCCAAGCAGCTGGAGTCGCGCTGGAGCGTACAGGATTGGAAGGTCGTGCAGTCGGCCATGAAGCCCGTGGATCTGGGGGCCGAGGGGTGGCGCATTCCGTTTCCGCCGGGGTTCGCGCCGGTTTCGCAGGTCGCACGGGTCATGGCGCACGGCGATGCGGTCAGCCAACTGGTGCTGTCGGATGGGCTGGCCGCCATCTCGGTGTTCATCGAGCCTTATGATAAAAAGCGCAATCGGCATCAGCCGCACGGCGCCTACCGGCGCGGGCCCATCAATGTGTACGGCATGCGGGTTGCGGATTATTGGATGACCGTTCTCGGCGAAGTCCCGGCGTCCACGTTGGAACGCCTCGCCAAAGCTACCGAATATGTCCCGCCCCCCGCGGCGCCGAAGTGAACAGCAAACCCCGAAGAGGGCTTGCGCGGAGCATTGAATGAATTTGTCCAGCTTGTCGAACACAACCGTGCGGCGGCTTCTCGCCGTATTGCTGACCGGCGCCATGGTGAGCGGCGCCTTATTCAGCGGCGCCGCCGGCGCCGCGCAGACCGAAACCAGCACGCCGACCATGATGGTGCCCGACTTCACGTCCATCGTGGAGAAGGCCGACCCGGCGGTCGTGAACATCCGTACCACCGCCACGGTGCCGGTGCGCAGCGGGCCGCAGGACCCCTATGACCTGTTCCGCTTCTTTTTCGGCCCGGACTTCCAGCCGCCCGGCATGCCGGAGCTGCCGGGACAGCGCCCGCGCGATCGGCAGCAGCAGCCGCAGCAGCCCCAGGAACGCACGGTGCCGCGCGGCGTGGGGTCGGGCTTCTTCATTTCGGCCGATGGCTATGTCCTGACCAATAACCATGTGGTCAGCGACGCCACGGATATCTTCGTGACGCTGACCGACGGCCGGGAGTTCAAGGCCAAGGTGGTGGGCACGGACGACCGTACCGACGTGGCGCTGCTCAAGATCGACGCCAAGAACATGCCTTTCCTGCCGATCGGCGATGACAGCAAGATCAAGAAAGGGCAGTGGGTGCTGGCCATCGGGTCGCCATTTGGCCTCGATTCCACGGTAACCGCCGGTATTGTCAGCGCGATCAATCGGGATACGGGCGAGTATCTGCCTTTCATCCAGACCGATGTGGCGGTCAACCCCGGCAACTCCGGTGGCCCGCTGCTGAACCTGTCGGGCGAGGTCATCGGTATCAATTCCCAGATCATCTCGCGCAGCGGCGGCTTCATGGGGATTTCCCTGGCCATCCCGATCGACGAGGTCATGCGTGTCGTGGATGAACTGCGCGCGACGGGCAAGGTGACCCGAGGCCGCATCGGTGTCCAGATCGGCGAAGTCACCAACGAGGTCGCCACCGCGCTGGGCCTGGGCCGGGCCGAGGGCGCCCTGGTCAGCAGCGTGGAGGCCGACAGCCCCGCGGATGCCGCCGGCGTGCAGCCTGGCGATGTCATCCTTCGCTTCAATAACAAGGCCATCGCGCGCTGGTCCGACTTGCCCCGCATGGTTGGCGAAACCAAGCCGGGAACCGTGGCGCCGCTGCAGGTCTGGCGCAAGGGCAAGAACGTGACGCTCAGTGTCAAGGTCGCGGAAATCCCGCAGGCCAAGGCCGCCGCGGCCGAAAAGACCCCCCCGCAGAAGGAACCGGCCGCCGCGAGCGCCCTGGGCCTGAGCGTCGTGTCCGTCCCGGTGGGGACCCAGAGCAAACTTAAAATCAAGGGTGGCGTGATGGTGCGCGGCGCGCAGGGTCCTGGCGCCCAGGCGGGCATCCAGGAAGGCGACATCATCATGGCGCTGAACGACACCGACATCACCAGCCCCGAGCAGTTCGTCGAAGTGGCCAAAAAGGCGGACCGGTCGAAGCCGATCGCCTTGCTGGTCCGGCGCGGCGACCAGACGCAGTGGGCAGTGGTGCCCCCGGGCAAGTAGCTGCAAGACCGGCTAAAATGGCTGGTTGCCGCAAGGAGGGGGCGCTTGGCGCCCCCTCCTTGTTGTTGCGCGCCTGATCTTCCCCCATCCAACATCCAACGTCGCCCCGGTCGTCCAACGTCGTCTATGCAGCATATCCGTAACTTTTCGATCATCGCCCATATCGATCATGGCAAGTCGACCCTGGCCGACCGCCTGATCCAGCGCTGCGGAGGGTTGGCGGATCGCGAGATGTCGGCCCAGGTCCTCGATTCCATGGATATCGAGCGCGAGCGCGGCATCACCATCAAGGCGCAGACTGCCGCGCTGCAATACAAGGCCCAGGACGGCCAGGTCTATAACCTGAACCTCATCGATACCCCGGGCCACGTGGACTTTTCCTACGAGGTCAGCCGTTCGCTGTCGGCATGCGAAGGCGCCTTGCTGGTGGTGGATGCCTCGCAAGGCGTGGAGGCGCAGACGGTGGCCAACTGCTATACGGCCATCGAACTGGGCGTCGAGGTCCTGCCTGTTCTGAATAAGATGGACCTGCCGCAGGCCGATCCGGAGGGCGCGCGGCAGGAGATCGAGGACGTGATCGGTATCGATGCTTCGCGCGCCATCGCGGCGAGCGCGAAAACCGGCATGGGCATCGACGACATCCTGGAAACCATCGTGGCCCACGTGCCGCCTCCCAAGGGCAGCCCGGCCCAGCCGCTGCAGGCGCTCATCATCGATTCATGGTTCGACAACTACGTCGGCGTGGTCATGCTGGTGCGCATCGTCAATGGCGTGCTCAAGCCCAAGGACAAGATTCTGCTGATGGCTTCCGGCGCCACGCACTTGTGCGAACAGGTCGGCGTGTTCACGCCCAAGTCCGTGCCGCGCCAGCTTTTGAGCGCGGGGGAAGTGGGCTTTGTCATCGCCGGCATCAAGGAACTTGCGCACGCCAAGGTCGGCGACACGGTCACCCTGGTCGGCCAGCCCGCGGCGCAGGCGCTGCCCGGCTTCAAGGAGGTCAAGCCTCAGGTGTTCGCCGGCTTGTACCCCGTGGAAAGCAGCGAATACGACCAGCTGCGCGACTCGCTGGAAAAGCTCAAGCTCAACGATGCCGCGCTGATGTTCGAGCCGGAAGTGTCGCAGGCGCTTGGCTTCGGTTTCCGTTGCGGCTTCCTGGGCCTGCTGCACATGGAGATCGTGCAGGAGCGCCTGGAGCGCGAATTCGACATGGACATCATCACCACCGCGCCTTCGGTGGTGTACGAGGTCGAGCAACGCGATGGCGTGGTCCTGAGCATCGAAAGTCCTTCGCGCATGCCGGAAGTCGGCAAGATCGCCGAAATCCGCGAGCCCATCGTGAAGGTCACGCTGTTCATGCCGCAGGAATACGTCGGCCCGGTCATGACCCTGTGCAACAACAAGCGGGGCGCACAGGTGAACATGAGCTATCACGGACGCCAGGTGCACCTGGTGTACGAGATCCCGCTGGCCGAGATCGTGCTGGATTTCTTCGACAAGCTGAAGTCCGTCTCGCGCGGTTATGCGTCCATGGATTATGAATTCCTGGAATACCGCACGGCCGACGTGGTGCGGGTGGACCTGCTGATCAACGGCGACAAGGTCGATGCCTTGTCCATGATCGTCCACCGCAGCAACGCGCGGTATCGCGCCCGCGAAGTCGTGAGCCGCATGCGCGGGCTGATCCCGCGGCAGATGTTCGACGTGGCCATCCAGGCCGCCATCGGGGCCGAAGTCATCGCGCGCGAAAACGTGAAGGCGCTGCGCAAGAATGTGCTCGCCAAGTGCTATGGCGGCGACATCACGCGCAAGAAGAAATTGCTGGAAAAGCAAAAGGCCGGCAAAAAACGCATGAAGCAGGTCGGCAGCGTCGAAATTCCGCAAGAAGCCTTCCTGGCCATCCTGCAAGTGGAAGATAAATAAGAGCGAGAAGGGCATTACCTATGAGTTGGAACTTTGCGCTGATTCTGTTCGTCCTGCTGGTCATCACGGGCATCATCTGGCTGCTGGACGTCGCCATACTGCGCAAGGCGCGGCGGCGCAAAGGGGAAGCCGCCGCGGAACGCTTCGACGCCGCCACGATAGGTGATGCACAGGAAGCCGAACGCCTGCGCCGCGAGGCGGTGGACGTCGCGACGCGTCCGCCCTGGTGGGTCGAGTATGCCGTCAGCTTTTTTCCGGTCATCCTCTTCGTATTCCTGCTGCGATCCTTCGTGGTGGAGCCTTTCCGCATTCCCTCCGGTTCCATGCTGCCCACGCTGGAATCGGGCGACCTGATCCTGGTGAACAAGTTCAGCCGTGGGATCCGGCTGCCCATCCTGGACAAGAAGATCGTGAATACCGGTGCGCTGGAACGCGGCGATGTCATCGTCTTCCGCTACCCCGTGGATCCGGACGTGGACTACATCAAGCGCGTCGTGGGCCTGCCGGGGGACGAGGTCGCCTACCTCGACAAGAAACTTTATGTAAACGGCAAGGAAGTGCCGCGTACGCGGGACGGCAATTATTTCGAGCCGGACCGGGTGGCCTACGTGGCGCGCTATAAGGAACAGTTGGGCGACGTTACCCACGATATCCTGATGGATGAGGATAAATACCAGGAGTACGGCCCCATTTGGCAATATCCGCACCTCCAGAACTGCCAATACAGCCGCAACGGGGTCCGTTGCAAGGTCCCGGAAGGGGAATATTTCGCCATGGGCGATAACCGCGACAACAGCGCGGACAGCCGCTATTGGGGATTCGTTCCGGACGGTAATATCGTGGGCAAGGCCTTCTTCATTTGGATGAATTTCTCCGATCTAAGCCGGATCGGTCGATTCAATTGACATGTCGCTCGACGCGCTCCAATCCCGCCTGGACCACCGTTTCCGCGATGCAGCGCTGCTGGAGCAGGCGCTGACCCACCGCAGCCATGGTGCCCGGCATAACGAACGACTCGAATTCCTGGGCGACGCCGTCCTGAATTTCGTGGTCGCTTCTTTGCTGTTCGAGCGCTTCAGCAAGATCGACGAGGGCGACCTGTCGCGCCTGCGCGCCAACCTGGTCAAACAGGCGTCGCTGGCGGATATCGCGCAAAAGCTCGATCTGTCGCAGGACCTGCGCCTGGGGGAAGGCGAGCTCAAGAGCGGCGGTTTCCGCCGGCCGTCCATCCTGGCCGATACGCTGGAAGCCCTTTTCGGCGCCGTCTTCCTGGACGGCGGCTTCGACGCCGCGCGTCGCGTGATCGCCAAACAGTACCAACCCATACTGGCCACCGTAGATCCCAAGACGCTGGGCAAGGACGCGAAGACGCTACTGCAGGAATTCCTGCAGGGACGCAAGATGGCGCTGCCCGTCTACACCGTGATCGCCACGCATGGCGCCGCGCACAGCCAGCAGTTCGAAGTTGAATGCGCCATCGCGCCGCTGGACATCAAGGTGGTCGCACCGGGCGCCAGCCGGCGCGCCGCCGAGCAGTCCGCCGCCAAGCTGGCACTGGACGCGGCCTTGGCCGCCAGCCCGCCCAAGGCCGCGCGCCGCGCGCCGCGTGCCCGCAAGACGGCCCAACTGTCACTGCCCGTGGCCGTGGCCCAAGAGATCAAATGACCCAAGCTCCTTCCCGATGCGGCTTCGTCGCCATCGTGGGCCGCCCCAATGTGGGCAAGTCCACGCTGAACAACGCGCTGATCGGCAGCAAGATTTCCATCGTCTCGCGCAAGGCGCAAACGACGCGGCACCGCATCCACGGCGTGCTCACCCGCGGCCAGGACCAGTTCATCTTCGTCGACACGCCCGGCTTCCAGACGCGCCATGGCGGCACCATGAATCGCATGATGAACCGTGTCGTGACGCAGGCGCTGGCCGATGTCGATGTCGTCGTGCATGTGGTCGAGGCAGGGAAGTGGTCCGAAGGCGATGCCAAGCTGCTGCCCTTGTTGCCGGCTGCCGAGCGCACCATCCTGGCGGTGAACAAGGTCGACGCCATGAAGGACCGGGACACCCTGTTCCCCTATGTGGCCAAGGTCACCGCGCTGCATGAATATGGTGCCGTCGTTCCCGTCAGCGCGGCGCGCAACCGGCAACTGGACGACCTGCTCGACGAGGTCGCCAAACGGCTGCCCGAGGGCGAGCATATGTTCGAGCCGGATACCCTCACGGACCGGCCCATGCGTTTCATCGCGGCCGAACTGGTCCGCGAGAAAATCTTCCGGCTGGTGGGCGACGAACTGCCTTACGGCTGCACCGTCGTCATCGAGCAATGGGAAGAAAACGACAAGGGTGCGCGGGTCGCGGCCTGCGTCATCGTCGAGCGCGATAGCCACAAGCCCATCCTGCTGGGCGCCGGTGGCCAGCATATGAAACGCATCGCCACGGAAGCACGCCAGGAAATCGCCAAGATGCTGGACAAGCCGGTGCACCTGGAGGTGTACATCAAGGTGCGTAAAGGCTGGTCCGATCGCGAAGACGCGTTGCGCGACCTGGGTTATGAGTAAACGCGGAACCCGCGTCCAGGACAATCCCGCCTATATGCTGCACGCGACGCCCTGGCGGGAAACGTCGCTGATCGTGCAGGCTTTTTCCCGCGACCACGGCTGCCTGGCCATGGTGGCCAAGGGCGCCAAGCGACCTTATTCGGTGCTGAGGCCGGTATTGTCGGCCTTCCAGCCGCTGGCCCTGTCCTGGAGCGGTGCGGGCGAGGTCAAGACCCTTACCCGGGCGGAGGTCGCCGGTATCCGGCCGTTGGGCGGTACGGCGCTGATGTCCGCGTGGTACATGAACGAATTGCTGCTGCGCCTGCTGCCGCGCGAGGACGCGCATCCGGTGCTCTATGACGCCTACGACACGGCCCTGACGCAGCTGGCGGGCCGCACGCGGGCCGCCGGCGCGCTGCGGCGGTTCGAATGGACCCTGCTGCGGGAAACCGGCTATGGCGTCGATGAGCCGGTGCCCGATTTCGACGACCCCGTCATCGAGCCACGTTTGCGCCACGAACTGCGCCAACGGCTGGCCGAGAATCTCGCCGGGCGGCCGCTGGCGACCCGGCGCGTACTGATGGACCTGCAGCGGCTCTAGGAAGCTGCCGTCAAGCATGCCGGGGTCGGCGCGCGTCGGTGCGCCTGCCCAACGCATAGCCGCACGCCGCCCACAGCATGGCGCATACGGCGCCCACCAGGGCGACCAGGCCGACACCGTGGCCCAGTGCGTCGACGCCGGTCTTGACCCAGGCGCTGGCGGCGTCGCCCGCCCGGTAGACCACTGTATCGATGAAGTTCTTGGCCTTGTACTTGGCTTCGGCGTCGACCGTGGTGAAGACCATTTCCCGCCCGGGCCGGACCAGCGCATATTCCCCCACCCGGCGCAGCACCATGACCACCGCCAGCACGGCAAAGGTCGGCGCCACGGCCAGCACCAGGAAACCCGCGCAGATGACCACCGGGACGGAGGTCAGCAGGAAAGTGACGCCGAACCGTTGCGCCAACCGTCCGGTAAGAAACAGTTGGGCCAGCATGGAAAGGGCCTGCACGGTGAAGTCCAGGGCGCTGAAGACCCGGATGCGCTCGGTGGACGACGTGAAGGTGTCGGCGACCAGCCGCGCCTGTTCCATGTAGAGGAAGGTGCTGGCGGTCGCCAGCAGGATGACGAAGGCAGCGACACCAAGCAGCAAGGGCGAGGTAAACGTGCGCGTGGCGCCCGCCAGGATCCCCCCGCCGATGGGGCGCCCGGGGGAGTCGGCCCCCGGGGCATCGGTGTCCGCCTCCGCGCCGCGGTCTGGCGCGCCGGCACCGCTGTGTGCGCGCCACCGCATCAGCCAGGACTTCAGCGGCAGGGTCAGCCCCAGCAGGATCGCCGACAGCAGGATCAGCCCCGACGTTCCCAGGACGCCGGCCAGCGCGGCGCCGAGGACCGGTCCCGCCAGGCCGCCGGTGCTCGCGCCGGCCGCAATGAATGCGAACAGGCGCTTCGCCTGCCCCGTGCGGAAGACATCGGCCATCAGGCTCCAGGCCACCGAAACCACGAAGAGGTTGAAGACGGACAGCCACACATAAAACGCCCGGGCGCCCCACGCATTACCGGGTTGCTGGTGCAGCCACGCGGAGAATCCGACCAGGGTCGCGGCAAAGAAGGCGTACGCCCAGGTGACGAAACTGGCGCGCGGTACGCGCCGCGCCAGCCAGCCAAAGCAGGGCACGGCCGCCAGCATGACCAGAAAGGTGGCGGTAAACAGCCATTGCAGCTTATCCACGCCCGCCGCGATGCCCAGCGTTTCGCGGATCGGCCGCAGGGTGAAATACCCGGTGAACAGGCAGAAGAAGAAACCGAAGCCGCAGAGGGCCGCCAGGCCTTCGCCCGGCTGTATGTTCAGCGCGCGGCGCAGGCCTTCGATAGAGAGGCGGCTGGGCGTGGCAAGGGGCGGGGTATCGGCCATGGCCTGTTCGATGTCGCGAGGGGATGGGAGCGGTGGACGGGGCGGGGCGTCCACCGCCCGTTCAGGCGAACAGGGCGGCAATACGCTCGCGCATGGCGGCGTCGGGAAGGCGCCCGTAGCCCGCCAGCAGATTGTCCGCCATGTTGCGCGGCTTGGACGTGGCCGGAATCACTGCGGTGACGGCGGGGTGGCCGATGATGAACTTCAGGAAGATCTGGGCCCATGAGCCGCAATCGAGCTCGGACGCCCATTCCGGCAGCGGCTTGCCCCTGACCTGGCGAAACAGCGATCCATCCTGGAAAGGGCGGTTGATGAGTACCGCCACGCCGTGCGCCTGGCAGGCGGGCAACAGCCGCTTTTCCGCACCGCGGGCCGTGACGGACAGGTTGATCTGGACGAAATCCAGCTTCTCGCGCTCGACCAGGGCAGTCAGCTCTTCATGCGCGGACGCGGTGTAGTGCGTGATCCCGATATAGCGGGTCAGGCCCTCCTGCTTGAGCTCGCGCAGAAGGGCCAGTTGCGTAGCCGTGTCCACCAGGTTGTGTACCTGGATCAGGTCGAGCCTGGGCGTGCGCAGCAGGGCCAGCGAGTTGCGGACCTGCCGCATCCCGGCATCGCGCCCCGTCGTGCCGATCTTGCTTGCCAGGAACACGCCGTCGCGGGCCCGGGCCCGGGCCAGCAGCTCGCCGGTAACGGCTTCGGCTTCGCCGTAGCTGGGCGCGGTATCGATGACCGCGTTCTTCCCGGCCGACGCCAACAGGTTTTGCAGGACTTCGTGCAGGGGCGCGAGCGCGGCGGCATCCTTCGGCGAGACATCGAAGGTATCCGCCGTGCCCAGTCCAACCACGGGCAAGGTATCCCCGCTGCCCGGGATGGGGCGCCGGTGCATGGGACCCTGCGCGGCGTGCGCGGGATCCAGCATCCAGGCGGGCGTCAGTGCGGCTAGCGGGGCATACTGCAGAAAGCGTCGTCGGCTGGGCATCGGCGAATCCCCCAAAGGAAAAGGGGCTTGCGAATCGCTGGAATCGCAAGCCCCGGAACGGTGGCCGGGAGACGCGCTCCCGGCTCGGCTGGTGTCCTTTCCTGCGGCCGTTCGTGCCCCTAGTTCCGGTTGCCGCCGCTGAACACGCTGAGCAGCATCAGCAGGTTCGAGAACACGTTGTAGACGTCCAGGTAGATGGCCAGGGTGGCGGAAACGTAGTTCGTTTCACCGCCGTTGACCACGCGCTGCAGGTCCACCAGCATGAAGGCCGAAAAAATGACGATGGCCAGCACGGAGATGGTCAGCATCAGGGCGGGCAACTGCAGGAAGATGTTGGCCAGCGCGGCGACCAGGATGACGATGGCGCCGGTGAACAGCCACTTCTGCATGTTGGACAGGTCGCGCTTTATCGTCGTGGCCATTGTCGCCATCGCGCCGAAAACCACCGCCGTGCCGCCAAAGGCAATCATGATGAGCTGCGAGCCATTGCCCAGCCCCATGACGAAGCCCAGCAGGCGCGACAGCATCAGCCCCATGAAGAAGGTGAAGGCCAGCAGCAGTACCACGCCCAGGCTGGATTCCTTGTTCCGCTCGATGGCGAACATCAGGCCGAAAGCACCCAGCAGGAAGACGATGGCCGACATGCCCGGGCTGGCGCCCATGACGCGGTTGATGCCGGTGTACAGGCCGACAGCCGCGCCCAGGACCGTGGGGATGAGCGACAGGGCGAGCAGCCAGTAGGTATTGCGCAGGACGCGATTCCGGACCACTTCGCCCGGCGCGCCGGCGTAAGCGCCCGCGCGGTTGAAGGGGGAAGGACGATAATCGTTCATGTTTCGAGCTCCTGAAAGGGGCCATAAGGGAAGGCCACGGTGCTTGGACGCAAAGTGAGCCTGACAGTTCCCTGAATATTAAACCGGATCAATAAAGATTGAAGCCCGCTCCGGACTGCCGGGATAGGCGGAGCGGACGCCGCCCGCAATTCCCGCTCCTATTATGAGGCCCAGGGCGCCGGATAAGCCATGCACACTGTGAATAAAAGGGGCGGACTCAGCCCGGGCGCAGTCGTGTCACCACGCGTTCGACCAGCGCGGGAAGCTCGGCCTCCAGCGTCTGCCGCACGTGCGCCATGGCCTGATCCAGCGCCTGCTGCACGGTATGTTCCAGTTCGGCCTGCAGGGCGGCGCGCAGAACGGGATCGGGCGGCAGCCCCGCGTTGGCCGTCGCCGGCGTCCCGGCGGCAGGCGCCACGACATCGGTCAGGACCGGCGGTTCATTCAGGTTGTCCGCCCGGTGGGTAAGCGTCGGAATGCCCGGATCGGATTCTCGATATTCCATATTGGCTCCTTGGGCCGCGTGGGCGGCGCGTCAGTCTGCGGGCTTGGCGCCAATCGCGTGGCTGTGGGGCGTTTCTCCCTGCGCCTGGTAATCGCGCCAGCGCTGGCGGGCCGGCTGGCGGTCGTCGCCGTCGGCGGAGACGATCTCCAGTATGCGCGCGAAGGCCTGGTAATTGGGCGGACAGGCATCGTCGAGGTTCAGCAGCCAGGCGGGCGGGCGCCCGGCCGTGGCCGATGGCGCCCGGTCCGCCAGTGGCGCGGGATCCGCGGCGGTCAGGACGACCGGCGTTTCCGGCGCCAGCGGGTCCGTGGCCAGGACATGCGGCACGAAGGAGATGTCGTCGAAGGCCCAGAGCATGCGGTCGAAGGCGTTGAGCCGCACGGGATCGGTGCAATACACCACCAGTGGCTGCCCGGCCAGGTATTGCTTGCGCGCTACCTGGCAGGCCGTGCGCAACCGGTCCGGGGCGCCGAAGGCGAAGTCGATACGGGCCATGCCGCCAGGGTCTCCGATGTTGCGCGGGCTCAGAGCTGATTCAGCAGGAACTGCATCAGCATCGGCACCGGCCGCCCGGTCGAACCCTTCTCCTTGCCGCCGCGCCATGCCGTGCCGGCGATATCCAGGTGCGCCCACCGGTAGGCCTTGGCAAAGCGCGACAGGAAGCAGGCCGCCGTCACGGCGCCGGCCGGCGGTCCGCCGATATTGGCCATATCGGCGAAGTTGGACTTCAATTGTTCCTGATAGGCGTCGTCCAGCGGCATGCGCCAGGCGGTGTCCAGCGACTCGCGTCCCGCTTTCAGCAAGGCGTCGGCCAGGGCATCGTCCTTGGAGAACAAGCCGCTGTTGACATTGCCCAGCGCGACCACGCAGGCGCCGGTCAGGGTGGCGATATCCACGACCGCCGAAGGCTTGAAGCGTTCGGCGTAGGTCAGCGCGTCGCACAGGATCAGGCGGCCCTCGGCGTCGGTGTTGAGGATTTCGATGGTCTGGCCCGACATGCTGGTCACCACGTCGCCGGGCTTGTTGGCCGTTCCGCTAGGCATGTTTTCGCAGCTGGGGATCAGGCCGACGACGTCCATGGGCAATTCCAGTTCGGCCAGGGCGCGGAAGGTGCCCAGCACACTGGCGGCGCCGCACATATCGAACTTCATCTCGTCCATGGTCGCGGCGGGCTTGATGGAGATGCCGCCCGAATCGAAGGTGATGCCCTTGCCGACCAGCACGACGGGACCGTCGGCTTCCTTGGCGGGTTTTTTCGCCGGCTTCGCGCTGTGGCGCAGGACGATGAAGCGGGGGGCTTCCTGCGAGCCTCGCGCCACCGACAGGAAGGAGCCCATGCCGAGCGCCTCGATCTGCTTGCGGTCCATGACCTGGACCTTCACGCTCTTGTACGCGCGTTCCAGCTTCTTCGCGGTTTCGCCGAGGTAGGTGGGGGTGCAGAGGTTGCCGGGCATGTTCCCCAGCGTGCGCGCCAATTCCATGCCGTTGGCGATGGCGTTGCCTTCGCGCAGCCCGGCCTGTGCCTGGGTGGCATCCGACCGTTCGATGCAATGGACGATTTTCTTCAGCTTGGGACGGGCATCGCGGTCCGGTTTGCCCAGGCTGGCGTCGTAATGGTAGGTGGCGTGGCCGGCCGCCACTGCAGCCAGGCGGGTACGCGCGCGTATCGTGCTTCCTTCGATGGGGATCGACGCCAGCGTCGAGGCGCCCTCCGTCAACTGGGCCGAGACGCAATAAGCCGCAAAGGCCTGCTCCGCGTTCGAATGCACGCGGGCGCTGTATTCTTCCTGCTTGCCCAGTCCGACCAGGACGACACGCTGGGCCGCCACGCCGGGCAAGGACCGCAGTACCAGCGTGGTGCCGGGGCGCGCACGGAATTCCGTCTTGACGACCGTGCGCAACGCGCCGTTGCTGGCCCGGTCGATCAGATCGGCCGCGGGCGTCAGCACGCCTTCGGCAAATACACCCACCGCCAGCGCGGCGGTCTTCACCTGATGCAGGGATGCGGTGCTGTGTGTGCTAAATTCCATTGACATTGAAGGCGTTCCCGTGTGCGTCGATAAGTGCTTCGATAGTCGTTTCGACCGCCGCGTCGACAGGCGCGTCGATAGGTGCGATCGACGAATGCGGTCGATTATCCCGCATATTTTCCCATGTCTCTATTCAAACGATCGGTCGTCAGCGAGATCACGAGTCACGCCGGCGTAGTGTTCTCCACGCTGCTGGTGGTGTGGCTCAGTGTGCTGCTGGTGCGGCTGCTGGGCGAGGCGGCCGGCGGTTCGATCGGCCCCGACGTCGTACTGGGCCTGGCCGCGTTTTCGACGATCACTGCCTTGCCGACCATTCTTTCGGTCGCCCTGTTCATTGCGGTGTTGACCACGGTCACGCGCAACTACCGCGAATCCGAGATGGTAGTGTGGTTCGCCAGCGGCCTGTCGCTGGCCGATTGGCTGCGGCCCGTGATGCGCGTGGCCATCCCGGTGGCCGCTCTGGTGGCGGTGCTTACTTTGGTGGCGTCGCCCTGGGCGTACCGGCAGATCGGCGAATACCGGGAGCGGTTCGAACAGCGATCCGACCTGTCCAAGGTGACGGCCGGACAATTCGGCGAATCGCAGGATGGCGCGCGGGTGTTCTTCGCGGAAGAACCGGTCAACCCGGGCGACGAACTGGGGCATGTCTTCGTGCGCGCCATCGATCCGGAATGGCTTAGCGTGTTGACCGCCGCCAGCGCGCGTACGGAAACGGAGCCCAACGGCGACCGCTTCCTGGTGCTGAGCGCCGGCCACCGTTATGACCTGAAGCCGGGAACGGCGGAATTCCGCATGGTCAACTTCGGACAATATGGCGTGCGGCTGGAAAGCAAGTCCACCACCGACCCCGCGGCCGACGCGCGCGCCGCCGCCGAGCGTTCCAGCAAGGCGCGCGGCACGGTGCAACTGATGGAAGACAACACGACGAATGCGTGGTCGCAGGTGATGTGGCGCATATCCTTGCCGCTCGCTGCCCTGAACCTGGCGATCATGGCCATCCCGCTGGGCGCCGTGAATCCTAGGCTGGGCCGTTCCGGCGACCTGCTGATCGCCGGCCTCGTGGCCTTGCTGTACATGAACCTGATCAACCTGTTCCGCGCCTGGATCGGCGATGGCCGCATTCCGTTCGGCGTGGGGTGGTGGTTGATCCACGCCGTCGTCCTGGCCTGCGCGGTCTTGCTGTTATTGCGCAGGTTGCGGGTCAAGGCGCCCAAGTCGGGCGGTGGCAAACCGCCGGCGGCGGTGTCGGCGTAAGCGGCAGGTTCCCTGGGTGACCTCCGTGGCCCGGCCAACGCCGCCGGGCCACGTACGCCCATCCGACCTTGACGGTTCCGATGGGAAGCGACATGGATCCGGGTGCAGTGGCGTGCCGCAGTGTCCATCCAGCTCGCACATGCCGCCCCGTTGCCCCGGCCATCTTCCACGTCTACACTGGCCGACGATGCGCGGGGCCGGACATCCACGTACGGTATCCGTGCCGATTCCCATAAGGAGGAGACATGAACGAGATCGCGCGTATCCCGCTGCTGATCGGTGGCGAACGAGTCCAGTCCACGACGACGCAATGGCGCGACGTCGTCAACCCGGCGACGCAGGACGTCGTGGCGCAAGTGCCCTATGCCACCCGCGAGGAACTCGACCGCGCCGTGGCCAACAGCCGCGAAGCCTTCAAGACGTGGCGCAACAGCGGGCAGGGCGCCCGCATGCGCGTAATGCTGAAATTGCAGCAACTGATGCGCGAGAACACCGGCAAGCTGGCCGAGATGATCACGCGCGAACATGGCAAGACCTTGCCGGACGCAGAAGGCGAGGTCGGCCGCGGCCTCGAGGTTGTCGAACATGCCTGCTCGATCGCCAGCCTGCAACTGGGCGAGTACGCCGAGAACGCGGCGTCCGGCATCGATGTCTATACGCTTATCCAGCCGCTGGGCGTGTGCGCCGGCATCACGGCGTTCAACTTCCCCGTCATGCTGCCGTGCTTCATGTTCCCGATCGCGGTGGCCTGCGGCAATACCTTCGTCCTGAAGCCTTCGGAACAGGATCCATCCTCCGCCTTGTTCCTCGCCGAACTCGCGCTGCAGGCCGGCTTGCCGCCCGGCGTACTGAATGTGGTCCATGGGGGCGCGGAAACCGCCAACGCCCTGTGCGAGCATCCCGATATCAAGGCCGTGTCCTTCATCGGCTCCACGCGTGTGGGCACGGAGATCTATCGTCGCGCCTCCGACGCCGGCAAGCGCTGCCAGGCCATGATGGGGGCGAAAAACCATTGCGTCATCCTGCCGGACGCCGACCCCGAAGTGGCGCTGAACCAGCTGCTGGGCGCGGCCTTCGGCGCGGCCGGGCAGCGCTGCATGGCGACCTCGGTGGCCGTGTTTGTCGGGGCGTCGCGCGATTGGCTGCCCGACTTCGTGGCCCGCGCCCGGAAGCTGAAAATCAACGCCGGCACCGACCGGCAGGCAGACCTCGGGCCGCTGGTTTCACCGGCGGCCAAGAGCCGGGTGGAAGGCCTTATCCAGCAAGGCGTGGACGAGGGCGCCGAGCTTCTGCTGGATGGCCGCGGGCTGCAGGTTCCAGGATTCGAACGCGGCAATTTCGTCGGCCCGACGGTGTTCGCGGGGGTGCGCGGCAACATGAAGGTCTACACCGAGGAGGTGTTCGGTCCGGTGCTCTGCGTGGTCGGCGTCGATACGCTGGAGGAAGCGGTGGACTTCATCAATGCCAACCCCAACGGCAACGGGGTGGCGCTGTTCACGCAGGATGGCGGCGCGGCCCGCTATTTCCAGAACAATATCGATGTGGGCCAGGTCGGGATCAACATTCCCATTCCGGTTCCCGTCGCCTGGTTCAGCTTCACCGGGTCGCGCGGTTCCAAGCTTGGCGACCTGGGGCCGAACGGCAAGCAGGCCGTGCAGTTCTGGACCCAGACCAAAACCGTCACGGCGCGCTGGGCGGCGCATGGACGGGGCGTCAATACCACCATCACCATGCGATAAGCGCGATAGTCCCCGCGCATGTACGGTAGGGCAGAAGCATAGATGATTAAGTAATTTAGATATCCTTCTTTATTACTTATAATTAGGTCCCCACCCTAGGACCTCTCCATGAATCTGCAACAGTTCCGTTTCGTGCGCGAAACCATACGCCGGGACTTCAACCTGACCGAGGCGGCGCGCATGCTGTACACCTCGCAGCCCGGCGTGTCCAAGGCCATCATCGAATTCGAGGATGAACTGGGCGTCAAGATTTTCGAACGCCACGGCAAGCGCATCAAGGGCCTGACGAAGCCGGGCCTGGCGGTATCGCAAGTGATAGACCGCATCATGCGGGAGGTGGACAACCTGAAGAAAGTCAGCGACGAGTTCGCCCGGCGGGACGAGGGTGGACTGGTCATTGCCTGCACCCACACCCAGGCGCGCTACCTGTTGCCGCGCGTCATCCCGGCGTTCCGCCGGCAGTTTCCCAAGGTCCATTTGTCGCTGGCCGAGGGCAGCCCGGCGCAACTGGCTGAAATGGTCCTGCATGAACAGGCCGACCTGGCGATCGCGACGGAGTCGCTGGCGCTGACGCCGGGGCTGGCCACGCTGCCCTGCTATACCTGGGAACACACGGTGGTGGTGCGTCCCGACCATCCGCTGGCCGAACTTACCTCCAGCGAAGCCAAGCGCCTGACCTTGGCGCAACTGGCCGCCTATCCCCTGGTCACCTACGACCGCGCCTTCACTGGCCGGACGGCCATCGACGAGGTCTTCGCCTCGCACAACGTGCATCCGGACATCGTGCTGGAGGCCATCGATGCGGACGTGATCAAGACCTATGTCGACGTGGGCCTGGGCATCGGCATCATCGCCGGCGTGGCCTACGATCCGCGTCGCGATACCGGCCTGGTAGGATTGCCCGTGGGACATCTATTCGGCACCCACACGACCCGGGTAGGGATCAAGGCCGGCGTTTTCCTGCGCGACTACGTCTACACCTTCATCGAAATGCTGACGCCGGCCCTCACGCGGCAGGTGGTGAACGACGCCGTGCAGGGCGTGAAGGCGTAGTGGGGCGCCGGGGCCGTCCCGGCGCTGCGTAAAAAAGCGGCGGGCGCGATGGCGCCGCGGCCGCCATGGGCAAGAGCAGGGAAGGGAAGCAACAGCAGGAAGCAAGAGCAGGAAGCGGCGTCCCCGCCGCTATGCCACGACCGTGGCTCATAGCAAAATTAAATGAGAATTCATCTCATTTACTTGCCCGAACAAACAAGAATCATTATCATCAAGCCACGATCAACGACGCAACGAGGTACGTCATGACGGCGGCACTGAGCGCAGTGGTAGTTGGCGCGGACCGGTTGGGCAACATCCCCGATCTGCTCAAAGGGCACAACATCGCGATCACGCACCACATCAGTGGGCGGGATCCTTCCCACCAGAAGCGGGGGCTGCAGTTGCCCACCGGCACCCAGCTGGTCATTCTGCTGACCGATTTCCTGGGGCATAACGTAATGAAGACCTTCCGCCAGTCGGCACAGCGATCCGGTATCCGGGTGGTGGCGTGCCGGCGGTCCGTCTGCAGCATGCAGCAGGCATTGGCGCAATGTGGCCTGTGCGGGGCGCGCTCGGCCTGAGCTGTCCCGAGCGCAGCGAGTCGGGGCAGGTTGCCCGTTCATACGTCAGCGGTGTACTCATTCCGGAAGTGGTCGATGAAAAAAATGGCGGCGCCGTATGGCGCCGCCATTTCCATTTCAGTGCCGGAGGCCAAGGCCGCCGGCCTCATGTGCGCGGGGTCAATTCTGCGCGCGTGCCGAGGCGATCAGCGTCGTGTCGAGGCGCCGCGCGCCGTTGTAGCGCTTGTTCCAGTACGCCATGTCCATGCGTTCGACACGCACCACGCCGCCCGCGCTGGGCGAATGCACGAAGCGGTCATCGCCCAGGTAGATGCCGACGTGCGAGTACCGCCGGCCCATCGTATTGAAGAACACCAGGTCGCCAACTTGCAGGTCGGCGCGCCTGACCGGGGTTCCCAGTTGGTAGATCTCGGCGGCGTTGCGCGGCAGTTTCAGTCCCAGCGATTGTTCGGCGACATAGCCGACCAGTCCACTGCAATCGAAACCGGTACTGGGCGAGCTGCCGCCGTAGCGGTAACGGATGCCCAGGTAGTTCAGGGCCTCCCCGGCCAGCAGGGTGTTGTCGGTGGCGGCGCCGCCGGGGTAGCTGGACGCGCGCGGCGAACGCCGTAGCTTCTGCGCCAGCAGCATGCCGATGGGATCGTCGCTCTGGCTGGCCCAGCCGGCTTCGTAGCCTTCCTGGTCGAAACCGCGGTAGGCCGCGGTATCGTGCGTGGTCGTATTGGCGCATCCTGCCAGGATGGCAGCGCCCACCATCAGCAAGCTCAGGCGCAGGAGGCGTCCGTGTCGGGTCAGGAATCGATATATGGGGAGCGCGCGGTAGTCGTATGGAGGCATTGTTCGCTTGAAGGCGTGGCTGGGCACGCCTGGAAGACGACGGACGACCGCCGTGTAAAAAACTATTTCGGGCGATTCTACCAAAGATGCGTATACCGGTGTGGGGAACTGCGTATACACCGTAACTCACCCAGCGAAGATTTCGGGACGCTGCGTAAGATGGATAGAATCGGCGTGAAAAACCGCAAAGAGCATGTAGCGTGAGACGGAGGCCCGCGCGCCGCACAGGCAACAGCGCTGCAACTTTCCGCCGCGCAGACTCGGACAACACGTAAAGTTCGTCAGAAACTGCAACAGATCCGAAGATAACAGGAGACAGCGATGCAAAAAACCCGGGTTTTCCATTACTCGTCCGTGGCGCATCGGGAGGAATTCTGGCGGCGCGAGGCCGGACGGATCCATTGGGACGAGCCGCCGGAGACCATTCTGGACTTCAGCAACCCGCCCTTTGCCCGCTGGTTCGTCGGCGGGCGCACAAATCTGTGTTTCAACGCGGTCGATCGCTGGCTCCCCCAACAGGCCGATAGACAGGCGCTGATCTGGGTGTCCACGGAGGTCGACCAGGAGCGCATCTATACGCAGATGCAGCTCTTCGAGGAGGTGAACGCGGTGGCCGCCATGCTGCGCGAGCAGGGCGTGGAGCCGGGCGACCGGGTGCTCATCTACATGCCCATGGTACCGGAGGCCATCTTCGCCATGCTGGCCTGCGCCCGCCTGGGGGCGGTCCATTCCGTGGTGTTCGGCGGGTTCGCTTCGCACAACCTGGCGCAGCGCATCGATGACGCGCGGCCGAAAGTCATCGTTTCCGCGGACGCGGGTTCGCGCGGCGGCAAGGTCATGCCCTACAAGCCCTTGCTGGACAAGGCGCTGTCGCTCAGCACGGCCCAGCCCGACGCCGTCATCCTGCTCGATCGCGGACTGGCGCCGATGGAGCGTGGGCCGGGGCAGCACGACTACGCGGCCCTGCGCGCCCGTCACGACGGCGCGCGCGTGCCCGTAGCGTGGATGGAGTCGACCGCGCCCAGCTACATCCTCTATACGTCCGGCACGACCGGCAAGCCCAAGGGCGTGCAGCGCGACACGGGCGGGTATGCCGTGGCGCTGGCCGCGTCGATGGAATACCTGTTCGACGGCAAGCCGGGCGAGACTTTTTTCTGCACCAGCGACATCGGCTGGGTGGTGGGGCACTCCTATATTGTGTATGCACCGCTGATCGGCGGGCAGGCAACGCTGGTCTACGAAGGCACGCCCGTGCGTCCGGACGGCGCCATCCTGTTCAAGCTCATCGAGCGCTTCAAGGTCAACACGCTGTTCTCGGCGCCCACCGCGGTGCGCGTGCTCAAGCGGCAGGACCCGGCGCTGCTGCGCAGGCACGACCTATCCACGCTGCGCGCCGTCTACCTGGCCGGCGAGCCGCTGGACGAACCCACCGGCCGCTGGATCGCGGATGCGTTGGGCAAGCCGGTCATCGACAACTATTGGCAGACCGAAAGCGGCTGGCCCATCCTGTCCGCGCAGCCCGGCGTGGAACGCGTGCCGGCACGCTACGGCAGCCCGTCCTTTCCCTGCTATGGCTTCGACGTCCGCGTGGTGAGCGAAAGCACTGGCGAGGATCTCGGGCCGGGGCAGAAGGGCGTCGTGGCCATCGTGCCGCCGCTGCCGCCGGGGGCGATGACGACGATCTGGGGCGACGACGAGCGTTTCGTGCGGACGTATTTCGAATCGATCCCCGGACGCCAGCTGTATTCCACCTTCGACTGGGGCATGGTGGACCCGGACGGCTATTGGTACATCCTGGGCCGCACGGACGATGTGATCAATGTGGCGGGCCACCGGCTCGGTACGCGCGAGATCGAGGAATCGATCAGCAGCCACCCCAAAGTGGCGGAATGCGCGGTGGTCGGCGTAGCCGATGCGCTCAAGGGGCAGGCCGCGCATGCGTTCGTGGTGCTGAAGGATATGGGCGACATCGATGCTGCCGCCCTGGAAGGGGATATGATGCGCCTGGTCGAAGAGCAGCTGGGCGCGGTCGCGCGGCCGGCACGTATCCGCTTCGTCGGCGCATTGCCCAAGACGCGGTCGGGCAAGGTGCTGCGGCGTGCGATCGTGTCGGTGTGCGAGGGACGGGACCCGGGCGACTTGCCGACCATCGAAGATCCGCAGGCCCTGCAACAGATCAAGGAGTCGCTGACATGAATAGCAAACCCGTACTGACCGCCGAGGACGTCAAGAAGATCCTCGCCGCCGCCGAAGCCCACGCCCGGCAGAACGACTGGCCGGTGACGATCGCGGTCGCCGACGACGGCGGGCACCTGCTAGGCATGCTGCGGCTGGACGGCGCGGCGCCGGTCAGCGCCCATATCGCACCCGCGAAAGCGCATACCGCGGCCGTGGGTCGGCGCGAATCCCGTGTGTACGAAGAGAGCATCAACAACGGCCGCTATGCCTTCCTGTCGGTGCCGCTGATGACCGGCATGCTGGAAGGCGGGGTGCCCATCGTGGCGCAGGGCCAGGTCGTGGGCGCGGTGGGCGTTTCGGGCGTCAAGGCGACAGAGGACGCGCAGATCGCCGCTGCCGGTATCGCGGCCCTGGGCCTATGACGCAGCCCGCGCCGCCGGTCGGGACGGACACCGGCATGGCGGCACCCGAGGGCAGCCTGAACCCCGGGGTGACACGGCGCGAGGTCTGGTCGTGGGCCATGTACGACTTCGCGAACTCCGGCTACACCACCGTTATCCTGACGACGGTCTTCAGCGCCTATTTCGTCGGCGTGGTGGGTGGTGGCGCGCACTGGGCCACGCTGGCTTGGACAGGGGCGCTGTCGGTCTCCTATCTGGCCATCATGCTGACCATGCCGGCGCTAGGCGCGCGGGCGGACGCACGCGCCGCCAAGCGCAAGCTGCTGTTCGCCAGCACCGCGGGCTGCATCGTGGCGACGCTCGCGTTGTCCCGTGCCGGCCCCGGCGATGTATGGCTGGCACTGGTCGGCATCGCCATATCGAACTACTTCTACTGCATGGGTGAATCCGCCGTCGCGTCCTTCCTGCCGGAACTGGCGCGGCCGCACGCGCTGGGCCGGGTGTCGGGCTGGGGCTGGAGTTTCGGCTACTGCGGCGGCATGCTCAGTCTGGGCCTGTCCCTGGCGATCGTATCGATGGCGCAGGCGCGCGGCGAGACCGCGCCGCAGTTCGTGCCCTGGGTGGTGGTCGCCACCTGCGTCGTCTTCGCGCTGTCCGCGCTGCCCGCTTTCCTGTGGCTGCGCGAGCGCGCCTCGCCGCGCGGGCACGCGCGGGCGACGCCCGACATGCTGGGACAACTGCTGCGCGCCTGGCGCGAGACCGGACGCCATCACGCCCAGTTCCGGCGCCTGCTGATGTGCGTGGCGTGCTACCAGGCCGGCATCGCGGTGGTCATCACGCTGGCGGCCGTATATGCCGAGCAGGCCATGGGCTTCAAGATGGCCCAGATCATGCTGCTGGTGTTCCTGGTCAATATCGCCGCCGCCGCGGGCGCCTTCCTGTTCGGATATTTGCAGGACCGCATCGGCCATAAGCGGGCGCTCGCCATCACCCTGTGCGGCTGGATCGCGATGGTGCTCATCGCCTATGCCGCGGTTACCGTGACGGTGTTCTGGGTCGCTGCGGCGCTGGCCGGGCTGTGCATGGGGACCAGCCAGAGCGCGGGGCGCGCCATGGTGGGCGCGCTGGCACCGGCGAGGCGGTCGGCCGAGTTCTACGCCCTATGGACGTTTTCCGTGCAACTGGCGGCCGTGGTGGGGCCGCTGACCTACGGGCTGGTGACCTGGCTCACCCATGGCAATCACCGGCTGGCCATCCTGGTCACCGGGCTTTTCTTCGTCGGCGGCCTGGCTCTACTGAAACGCGTGGACCTGGCCGGTGGCGTGGCCGAACGCGAGGCCGCGGACGGCCGGGGCGAGACGGCGCCGTGGCCCGATGGCGCTGTTTGACGCTATGATCGATCGCGACGGTACGCCGGGCGGCCCCGGACGCGGCATCGTGCCGCGTTGCTGTCGTGTCCCCTTGCATCGCTTCCCATGACATCCCATACCTTCTTCTGCGTGGACGGCCACACCTGCGGTAACCCGGTGCGCATGGTCGCGGGCGGCGCGCCCGTGCTCCACGGCGCCAATATGGTCGAAAAGCGGGCGCATTTCCTGCGCGAATACGACTGGATACGCACCGGCCTGATGTTCGAGCCGCGCGGCCACGACATGATGTCGGGCGCCATCCTGTATCCGCCGACCCGGCCGGATTGCGACATCGCCTTCCTTTTCATCGAAACATCGGGATGCCTGCCGATGTGCGGTCACGGCACCATCGGCACCGTAACCATGGCGCTGGAACGGGGCCTGGTCACGCCGCGCGAGCCCGGCGTGCTGCGCATCGATACGCCGGCGGGCGTGGTCGAGGCGCGCTACGAGCGCAACGGCGCCTACGTCGATAGCGTGCGTATCACCAATGTGCCCTCCTTCCTGTACGCCACCGGGCTGGAAGCAAAAGTTGAAGGCCTGGGCCTGGTCAAGGCCGATGTGGCCTATGGCGGCAACTTCTACGCCATCGTGTCGCCGCAGCAGGTCTTTCCCGGCCTCGAACACGTCCAGCCTTCGGATCTGTTGCGCTGGAGCCCCCGCCTGCGCCAGGCCTTCTCCGGCAAATACCAGTTCGTGCATCCGGAGAACCCCGCCATCAACGGCCTGTCTCACGTGCTGTGGACCGGGACGCCGCAGCACCCCGAGGCGCACGCGCGCAACGCTGTGTTCTACGGCGACAAGGCCATCGACCGTTCGCCGTGCGGCACGGGGACATCGGCGCGCATGGCACAATGGGCTGCGCAGGGCAAGCTCGATACCGGTAGCGATTTCGTCCACGAGAGCATCATCGGCACGCTGTTCCGCGGCCGGGTGGAGTCTCGTACCCGTGTCGGCGAGCTGGACGCGATCGTGCCGTCCATCGAAGGCTGGGCGCGGATGACCGGCTACAACACCATATTCATTGACGACCGTGATCCTTTGATGCACGGCTTTCAGGTCAAAGACCGGGTATAGGGAGATCGCAATGGAAGTACGGCAATCGTTCATCCCGCATTGGCGGCTCGTGGCCATGCTGCTGCTGGCCTCGCTGCTGTCGGGCTGCGGCATGAACAACATTCCAACCTATGACGAGCAGGTCAAGGCGGCCTGGGCGCAGGTGGAGAATCAATACCAGCGTCGCGCCGACCTGATCCCGAACCTCGTCGAAACCGTCAAGGGCTATGCCAAACAGGAACAGGAAACCCTGACGGCGGTTGTCGAGGCCCGGGCCAAGGCAACCTCGATCCAGGTGGACGCCAATACCATCAACGACCCGCAAAAGCTCCAGCAGTTCGACCAGGCGCAGCAGCAGCTGAGCGGTGCGCTGAGCCGCCTGCTCGTCGTGTCGGAACGCTACCCGGACCTGAAGTCGAACCAGAATTTCCTGTCGTTGCAATCGCAGCTGGAAGGGACGGAGAACCGCATTGCGGTCGCGCGCCGCGATTACATCGCGGCAGTGGAGCGCTACAACACGGAAATCCGCACATTCCCAGGGCGCCTGTGGCATATGGTGCTGTACCGGGACCTGCCCGTGCGCGAGACCTTCAAGGCCAGTGCGCCCCAGGCTGACAAGGCTCCGGCCGTGAAGTTCTGATGAAGGCGCTTCAGTGTCTCGGCGCGGGGCTGCTGATTGCGGCGTGCGCGCACTCCGTCACGGTACAGGCGCAGACGGCGTCGCCGCCCCCCGCTGCGTCGAAATCCACTCCATCGCCGGCTCCGGCTCCACAAACTGCTCCGGCTCCTGCTCCTGCTCCGGCTCCGGCTCCGGACCCGGCATCCGGCGTCGGTACGTCTTCGGCCCCGGCGCCGGCGCTGACGGGCCGCGTGGTGGACGAAGCCAAGCTGCTGGATCCGACCACCGTCGCGCGCCTCACCGATATGCTGGCCGCGCACGAACGCGCCACGGGGCAGCAGGTCGTCGTGGTCACGCTGGCGTCGCTGCGCGGCGTTCCCATCGAGGATTTCGGCTATCAGCTCGGCCGCCGCTGGGGCATCGGGCAGAAGGGCAAGGACAATGGCGCCCTGCTTATCGTGTCACGCGATGATCGCAAGGTGCGCATCGAGGTCGGCTACGGACTGGAAGGGCAACTCACCGACGCGATATCGTCGGCCATCATCAACCAGATCATCGTCCCGGCGTTCAGTCAGGGCAATTACAACAAGGGCATCCTGGATGGCACCGCCGCCATCGTCAAGGTGCTGGGCGGCGATCCGGACGCCGTGCAGGTCCAGCCGCAGGTCGCCGCGGAACGCGAAGGGCCCACGTCCATTCCTGTGTTTTTCATCCTGCTGTTCGTGGTCCTGGCCGTGATGTCGCGTCTGGGCGGACGTCGCCGGGGCGGCGTGCTGCCCGGCATGATTCTGGGCGGCATGCTGGGTAGCCGCGGCGGCTTCGGCGGCTTCGGCGGCAGAGGCGGCGGCTTTGGCGGAGGGGGCGGCTTCAGCGGCGGCGGCGGCGGATTTGGCGGGGGCGGCGCGTCCGGCAACTGGTAGAGCTGGCAAGGCGCCGCGTCGCCGGTGGTTCTCCGCGACAGGCGCGGGCCGCATGCCGCCCAGACATCGATGCGTACAGGACATATGACACTGCTAAGCGAAACCGAACTGCAACAGGTGGCCCGGGCCATTGCCGGCGCGGAGCGCCACACCGATGCGGAAATCGTCACGGTGCTGGCCGCACGTGCCGACGACTACGCTTATATCCCCTTGCTGTGGGCCAGCCTGATCGCCTTGACCGTGCCGGGGCTGCTGAACTACGGCATCGTCCTGTTGGGCCCGCATGAGTTGTTGATGACACAGTGGGCGGTGTTCGTGGTGCTGGCGTTGCTGTTTCGCGTGCCGGCCGTCACGACGCGCCTGATTCCGCGCCATGTGCGACGCTGGCGCGCGGCCAATCTGGCGCGTCGCCAGTTCCTGGAACAAAACCTGCATCACACCCGCGGCGAGACCGGCATGCTGATTTTCGTGTCGGAAGCCGAGCGCTACGTCGAGATCCTGGTGGATCGGGGCATCAGCGCGAAGCTGCCGGACGCCACCTGGGAGCCCGTCATCGCCACCTTCACGGAGCATGTGCGGCGCGGCGAGACCCTGCAGGGCTTCATCAAAAGTATCGAGACCTGCGGCGCCTTGTTGGCGGAGCATCTGCCGGCCACCACCCCGCGGGACGAACTGCCCAACCGCCTGGTCGTTCTGGCGTAACGGCGCCGTACCGCCCTGGGCGGTTCGGGGCGGGTGCGCCGGCACGCGGATGAGCCGCAGGACCCGAGGCCGCCGCAGCGCCGCAGCCGCCGAAGCGGCCGATGTGGCGGACGCGCGGAAGTGGCGCAAGCGGACGGCTGGAAGAGAGCCGGATCGCCAAGGCTGCTGCTATTCTTATGCACAGCAACAACACACGTATGCCAGGCGCTGCGGCGGGTGCCGCTGCACCGCCCTGGCAGCATAGAAAAACAGGCTCACAAGCATCGTCTCAGGAGACCGCCATGTCCAACGCCATCCAATCCGTGCTGGTAGAAAATCGGGTATTCCAGCCGCCCCAACGCGCCTCGGAAGGGGCCACCATCCCGAACCTGGACGCGTACAGGAAGCTGTTCTCCGAGGCCGAGCAGGATCCGCAAGGCTTCTGGGGGCGCCAGGCGCGCGAACACCTGGCCTGGACCAAGCCGTTTACACAGGTACTGGACGATAGCGATCCGCCGTTCTACCGATGGTTTGCCGACGGGGAATTGAATGTCTCGGCGAACTGCCTGGACACGCATGTGCAGAACGGCAACGCGGAAAAGATCGCGATCATCTTCGAGAGCGACGATGGCAAGGTGGACAAGGTCAGCTACGCCGATCTGCTGGCGCGCGTGTGCCGATTCGCCAATGGGCTGAAGTCGCTGGGCTACAAGAAGGGCGACCGCGCCATCATCTACATGCCGATGTCGGTGGAGGCCGTGGTGGCGATGCAGGCCTGCGTGCGCCTGGGCGTGACGCACTCCGTGGTCTTCGGCGGCTTTTCCGCCAAGAGCTTGCAGGAACGTATCGTCGATGTCGGCGCCACGCTCGTCATCACCGCCGACGAGCAGGTGCGGGGCGGCAAGGTCATCCCGCTCAAGCCCGCTGTCGAAGAAGCTTTCGGCATGGGGGGCTGCGATGCCGTGCGCCACGTGGTTGTCTATCGCCGCACCGGTGGCCAGGTCGCCTGGCATGCCGGCCGGGATCTCTGGATGCACGAGGTCAGCGCCAACCAGCCCGACAACTGCGAACCGGTCGCCGTGGAAGCCGAGCATCCGCTCTTCATCCTGTACACCTCCGGCTCCACCGGCAGGCCCAAGGGCGTGCAGCATGCGTCGGCCGGCTATCTGCTGTGGGCGCTGCTGACCGTCAAGTGGACCTTCGACAGCCGTCCCGAGGATATCTATTGGTGCACGGCCGACGTGGGCTGGATCACCGGCCATTCCTACATCGCCTATGGGCCGCTGGCGGCCGGCCTGACCCAGGTCGTCTTCGAAGGCGTACCGACGTATCCCGACGCCGGCCGGTTCTGGGAAATGATCGCCCGCCACAAGGTCACCACCTTCTACACGGCGCCCACGGCCATCCGGTCGCTCATCAAGGCGGCGGACGCCAATCCAGGCACCCATCCCGACCGCTACGATCTGAGCAGCCTGCGCATCCTGGGCACCGTCGGCGAGCCCATCAATCCCGAGGCGTGGATGTGGTATCACCGCAATGTCGGCAAGGAACGCTGCCCCATCGTCGACACCTGGTGGCAGACCGAGACGGGCGGCCACATGATCACGCCGCTCCCGGGAGCCACCCCGACCAAGCCTGGCTCCTGCACGCTGCCGCTGCCTGGTGTCGCGGCGGCCATCGTCGACGAAACCGGCGCCGATGTTGACCAAGGCAACGGGGGTTTCCTGGTCATCAAGAAGCCCTGGCCGGCGATGATCCGCAATATATGGGGCGACCCGGAGCGCTTCAAGAAGAGCTACTTCCCACCGGAGCTGCGCGGTTATTACCTGGCCGGTGACGGGGCGCAGCGCGATGCGGACGGTTATTTCTGGATCATGGGCCGGATCGACGACGTGCTGAACGTATCGGGACACCGGCTGGGCACGATGGAAGTGGAATCGGCCCTGGTGTCCCACCCCCTGGTGGCGGAGGCGGCCGTGGTGGGCCGTCCGGACGACACGACCGGCGAGGCCGTGGTGGCATTCGTGGTGCTCAAGCGCGCGCGTCCGGAAGGCGACGAGGCAACCGCGGTGGCGAAGGAACTGCGCGACTGGGTGGCCAAGGAAATCGGCCCCATCGCCAAGCCCAAGGACATCCGCTTCGGCGACAACCTGCCGAAGACACGGTCGGGCAAGATCATGCGTCGTCTGCTGCGCGTGGTGGCCAAGGGCGAAGAAATCACCCAGGATGTGTCGACGCTGGAAAACCCCCAGATTCTCGAACAGCTCGCCAAATCGGTATAGCCGACAGGAGTCCATGATGGTTGTTTTCGTAACTGGCGCGACCGCCGGCTTCGGTGAAGCGATCACCGAACGTTTCATCGCCGACGGGCACCATGTCGTCGCCGCTGCCCGGCGCGCCGACAAGCTGGACGCGCTGCGCGCGCGCCTCGGGGAACGTCTGCACCCGCTGGTGCTCGATGTATGCGACGCCGAAGCCGTGGCGGCGCTGCCACGAACGCTGCCGAAGCCCTTCGCGGACGTGACAGTGCTGGTGAACAACGCCGGCCTGGCGCTCGGCATGGAGCCGGCCCAGCGCGCCAGCCTGGACGATTGGCAGCGCATGATCGACACGAACGTCACTGGCCTGGTCCATATCACCCACGCACTGCTGCCGGGGATGGTGCAGCGCAATGTCGGCCATGTCATCAACATCGGATCGGTGGCCGGCACCTATCCCTATGCCGGCGGCAACGTCTATGGCGCCAGCAAGGCCTTCGTGCGGCAGTTCAGCCTGAACCTGCGCGCGGACCTCATCGGCACCGCATTGCGGGTTACCAATATCGAGCCGGGCATGGTGGGCGGGACGGAGTTCAGCACGGTCCGTTTCAAGGGTGACGCAGCCAAGGCCGCCAGCCGATACGAAGGCGTGACCTGCCTCACCGCGGCCGACATTGCCGAAGCGGTCGCCTGGGTCAGCGGCCTGCCGGCGCACGTCAATATCAACACGCTGGAAGTCATGCCGGTGTCGCAGTCTTTCTCGCCGCTGTCCATAACGCGCGACGTCCGTTGAGCGCCGGGGCGGGCGTCGCGATGCCGGCGCGCCGCCTGTGCAGGATTGTCCTGCCGGGTCACAGTAGAATGCCTGCTTCCCCGGCCCTGGCGCCGGCGCAAGCGAGGTTACATGGAAGGGCGGCAGGGCACCGTCGACGGCGCCGCATGGCTCCTGATGATCGTCACCGTGGTGACGTGGGCCGGCAGCTGGATCGCGATGAAAATGATCGTGCCGTATATCGGCCCGTTCGATTTCGTCGTGCTGCGGTATGTGTGCGGCGGGGCGGTGCTCCTGGTCATCGCGCTGGTTCTGCGTCGGCCGCTGGCCATGCCATCGTGGCGCTATACGGTCCTGGTGGGCCTGACGCAGACCGCCGCCTTCCAGGGCCTGGTGCAGACCGCCTTGGTGCATGGCGGTGTGGGCAAGACATCGCTGATGGCCTACACCATGCCGTTCTGGGTGGTTCTCTTCAGTTGGCTGCTGCTGGGTGACAAACCCGGCCCGCGCCATTGGTACGGCATCGCCCTGGCGGCGATCGGCCTGCTCTGCGTGATGCAACCCTGGCGGCCCATCGGCGATGGCGTCAGCATCATCCTGGCCTTGTGCAGCGGACTGTGCTGGGGATTGGGAACGGTGCTGGCCAAGAAGGGCTTTAACCGGCACCAGCCCGACATCATCGCGTTCACCGGATGGCAAATGTTCCTGGGCGGCGCCGTCATGGTGCCTGTAGCCCTCGCCGTGCCGCAAATCCACACGGTGTGGAACACCGAACTCGTGCTGGGCATGCTCTACATCATCCTGGCCGCCTCCGCCGCCGGCTGGCTGCTGTGGCTGATCGTGGTGCGCCGCGTACCCGCGTCGGTGGCCGGGCTGTCCGGGCTGGGCACGCCCGTGATCGCGGCATTGCTTGCCTGGCTGTTCTTCGATGAGCGGCCCGCCCCCGTGGAGGCGTTGGGCATGGTGCTGATTCTGTGCGGCCTGATAGTGGTCGCACGCGCGGCCAGCCGGCCGCGTGCTTCTTGAATGTGAAAGGAAACGACATGATCGATTTGCGCAGCGACACCGTGACACGGCCTACCGCCGCCATGCTGGCGGCCATGGGGGGTGCCCCCGTGGGCGACGACGTGATGGGAGACGATCCCACCGTGCAACGCCTGCAGGCGGAAGTGGCTGCCCGGGCCGGCAAGGAGGCGGGTCTTTTCTTTCCCTCGGGGACGCAGAGCAACCTGGCCGCCATCATGGCGCATTGCGGTCGTGGCGACGAATATCTTGTAGGCCAGCTAGCACACACCTACAAATACGAAGGCGGTGGCGCGGCGGTTCTGGGCAGCGTCCAGCCGCAGCCCATCGAGCATGCCGAGGACGGCAGCCTGCCGCTGGAAAAACTGCGCGCCGCCATCAAGCCCAAGGGCGATCCGCATTTCGCGCGTACCCGGCTGCTGGCGCTGGAAAACACCTTCCACGGGAAGGTCATCCCGCAGGCTTATGTGGAGCAGGCGGCCGCGCTCGGCCGCGAGCATGGCCTGGCCGTGCACCTGGACGGGGCCCGCGTATTCAATGCGGCGGTTGCGTCGGGCCAGGATGTGGGGATGTTGTGCCAGCCCTTCGATTCGGTGTCCATCTGCTTTTCCAAGGGGCTGGGCGCACCGGTGGGTTCGGTGCTGGTCGGTAGCCGCGACTTGATCGAGACAGCCCGGCGCTGGCGCAAGGTGCTTGGCGGTGGCATGCGGCAATCCGGTATCCTGGCGGCCGCCTGCCTGTACGCGTTGGCGCATCACATCGACCGTCTGGCGCAGGATCACGCCAACGCTGAACGGCTGGCGCAGGGGCTGCGCGGTATCCCCGCGCTGACGGTGCTGGGCCAGGCCACCAATATGGTGTTCGTCGACGTGCCGGCCCGGCATTGCGAGGCGCTCGGCGCCCATGCCCGGTCGCAGGGCGTGCTGCTGAAGGCCGTGTATGGCGGTCCGACGCGGCTGGTCACGCATCTGGACGTGACCGCTGGCGATATCGACACTGTGGTGCGCACTGTCCGGGATTATTTCGCGCGCGCCTGAAGGGCGGGGCGGCGTCACGCAATGGACATGGGTCCATGGTGTTGCTTCGTGACCCTGGCGCGGCGCGGCCGCGTCAGGCGACCCGAAGCACCTGGGTCAGGTGCCGGCGCATCAGCGCGGCCGCCCAATCGCGGTCGTCGTCTTCCAGTGCCTGGATGATCGCCAGGTGCTCCTGCAGCGATTCGCGAAAGCGCGGCACGCTGCGATAGAAGGCGCTCTGCTTTTCGAGGCGGCGCAACTGGTTCTGTTGCTGGATGGTTTGCAGGAAAAACCGGTTGCCGGAGAACCGGCCCAGTGTCTCGTGGAACTCCGAATTCAGCGCAAAGAATGCGTTTGCCGCGATATCTCCGTCACCGTCGCGCAGCAGCGCTTCGTGCACCGCGCGCAGGTGTTGCAGCGCGGCCGGGTCGCTCTTGAAGGTGGGCTCCAGCAATGCCCCGCATTCGACCGCGGCGCGAAACCGGTAGCTCTCGCGACGCGCCTCGGATTCCATGAGCGAATGGTTGAAGCGCCAGCCATGGCCCTTGCGCTTTTCGATCAGCGCTTCGGCGCTCAGGCGCACCAGGGTCTTGCTCAGGACGCTGCGGGTGACGCCGTAGCGCTGCTGCAGGTCGCGGTCGCTGAAACTGTCGGGCAGGTTCCGTTCGGCACGGTCTTCGATCAGCCGGAAGTACAGCTCATCGGCGGTCATGGCCGACGATTGCAACTGCAACAGCGGTGGCGGGGTGCCCTCGGGAATCGGCCGTACGTAGTAGCCGCTATGCGCGCGCGAGTCGATGAATTGTTCCGCCGCCAGCAGCTTCAGCGCCGCGCGTACGGGCGTGCGTGAGACCTGGTAGCGTCTGGCCAGCGACTCCTCGGACAGATGTGTGCCAGGCATGTGCAGGCGTGAAATGATGTCGCTGGCGATACGCCGCGCGAGATCGACCTGCAGGCCCGTCGGCCGGGCGTCATGATTCGGGTTCTGCATGAGGGGTCCCCGTGAGCGTCAGCGTGCTGTTGCCTACTGCGGTGCTTCCCATGGCAGTCGCGCGAGCGGATGGCGCGCGGCTACAAATACTGCAGAACAACTATAGGTATCAACGATTTGCGTCGGATCAGCATACGCGGATTGCGCCACGATGGCGATATTCGCAGTCCAGGCGTGTGGCGCCCGCGACACGGGGAAGGCCCTATGCGGATTATGCCGATGCATCTTTGGCCTGATGAGTCGTCCGCCTGGAGGGTCGTCCTGACAAGGGGTCAGCCTGATGGACGGTCGCGTGACCCGACTTCGGCCCGATGGACCTTCGGCCGATGAACCGCCAACCGGATGAAGCTTCACGCGGATTCGGCAAGCAGCGCCGCGTACCCGGCGCGCGCGTCCGGCCATGCCGGCGTGTAGCCGCTGGCGCGCAGGCGGGCGTTGCTCAGGCGCTTGCTGCCGACACCGGCGGGCGGAGGGCCACCGGCCGGCGGTGCGCATCCGATCCGTTCGGCCAGATAGTCATAGAGCACGTCCAGAGGCAGCGGCGTGTCGTCGCTGCCGACGTAGACGGATTGCGCGTCGGGCAGCAACAACAGATGGGCGATGGCGCCTGCGGCATCGTCGGCATGCATGCGGTTGGCCCAATGGACCTGGTCGCGCGGCACGCGGGCCTGGCCCGCGCGCAACCGGCCGATCAGTTGCAGCCGTCCCGGTCCATAGAGACCCGACAGGCGCAGCACGGTGCAGGGCAGGCCTTGCCGCTGCAGCCATTGCTCGGCCTCCCAGAGCACGGCGCCATTCATGCCCAGTGGTGCGGGCTTGGTGGCCTCGTCGACCCAATCGCCGTTGTGCTCGCCGTAAACCGCGGACGACGAGACGAACACCAGCCGGCGCAGCGTCCGCCGGTCCAGGCGCTGGAGCACGTGATGCAGCCCTTGGACGAACACGGCGCGGTAGGCGTCCTGCGTGCGCGCGCCGGGGCTCAGGGCGACCACCACGCGGGTCAGGCCGTCGGGAAGGTCGCCCAGGGTTTCCGGGCGTGTCACATCGGACCTAAGCCAGCGGATGCTGGCCGCGGCGTCGCCGCTGCCCGCTTCCGCAGCGGGAGGGTGGCGGCGCAGGGCCCAGAGGCTGGTCGCTATGGGATTTGCGGACGCTGGCGGCGCGGCCAGCAGGCGCCGCGCAACGCGCAGCCCGAGATCGCCGCCACCGACCAGCAGAATGCGTTCTTCCATGGGTGCGGCGTCCGGGCTTGCGCTACATGCCGTTGTAGACCGGGCCTTCGCCGCCTTGCGGCGCCACCCATACGATGTTCTGCGTCGGATCCTTGATGTCGCAGGTCTTGCAGTGGACGCAGTTCTGGGCGTTGATCTGCAGCCGGTCGGCGCCGTGGTCGTCCTTGACGAACTCGTAGACCGCCGCGGGGCAGTAGCGGGCCTCCGGGCCGCCGTAGCGGGCCAGGTTGACCGCTACGGGCACGTTCGGGTCCTTCAGTGTCAGGTGGACGGGCTGGTTCTCGTCGTGGTTGGTATTCGAAACGAACACCGAGCTCAGGCGGTCGAAGGTGAGCTTGCCGTCGGGCTTGGGATAGTCGATCCGGGCGCACTGCGACGCCGGCTGGAGACAGGCGTGATCCGGCTTGGTACGGTGAATGGTCCAAGGCATGTTGCCCTTGAGCAGCCATTGCTCCACGCCCGTCATCACGGTGGCCAGCGTGCGGCCTTTCTTGAACCATTGCTTGAAATTGCGCGCCTTGCGCAATTCCGCGTGCAGCCAGGAGGACTCGAAGGCGGCGGGGTAGGCGGTCAGCAGGTCCTGGCGTCGGTCGGCGACCACGGCTTCGAAGGCGGCCTCGGCGGCCATGGCGCCTGTCTTGATGGCGGCATGGCTTCCTTTGATCCGCGAGGCATTCAGGAAGCCCGCGTCGCAGCCGATCAGTGCGCCGCCCGGAAACACCAGCTTGGGCAGCGACAGCAGGCCGCCCGCCGTCAGTGCGCGCGCGCCGTAGGCGATGCGCTTGCCGCCCTCGAAGGTGGCGCGTATGGCAGGGTGGGTCTTGTAACGCTGGAATTCCTCGAATGGCGAGAGCCACGGGTTGGCGTAGTCCAGGCCCACGACCAGCCCGACGGCCACCAGATTGTTGTCGAGGTGATAGAGGAAGGAGCCGCCATAGGTATCGGCATCCAGCGGCCATCCCGCCGTGTGCACGACCAGGCCGGGACGCGACTGGGCCGGGTCCACTTCCCACATTTCCTTGATGCCGATGGCATAGCTTTGCGGGTCGCGGTTTTCCTCCAGGCGGAAACGCTCCAGCAATTGGCGTCCCAACTGGCCGCGCGATCCTTCGGCGAAGAGGGTGTAGCGCGCGAGCAGTTCCATGCCCGGCTGGTAGTTCGCGGTATGGCTGCCGTCGCGGGCCACGCCCATGTCGCCGGTCACCACGCCGCGCACCGCGCCCTGTTCGTCGTAAACGATGCCCGCCGCGGCGAACCCGGGGAAGATGTCCACGCCCAGGGCTTCGGCCTGTTCGCCCAGCCAGCGCACCACGTCGCCCAGCCGTACGATGTAGTTGCCCTCGTTGCGGAAGCAGTCGGGCAGCATCCAATGCGGCGTCGCGCGCGCGCCGGTGCGGCTCAGGAACAGGAATTGGTCCTGGGTCACCGGCACATTCAGCGGCGCGCCTTTTTCTTTCCAGTCGGGGATGAGCTCGGTCAGCGCGCCGGGGTCCATCACGGCGCCGGACAGGATGTGGGCGCCCAGTTCGGCGCCTTTTTCCAGCACGCACACGCTGACATCGTGATTCCTGTCCGCCGCCAATTGCTTCAGGCGTATAGCGGCCGCCAGTCCCGCGGGGCCTCCACCGACGACCACTACGTCGTATTCCATCGATTCGCGTTCTGACATGCGCCTTGTCCCCTGATGCGATTTGGGCTGGAAGTATGATCTGATCAACGCTGGATTGTATTGCAGCCGGCCCACCCGCCCGCCGCGTGGTGCCGGCCCATGCCACAGGAGTTCGCGCAGCTCATGACCGTACCCGATACCGCCGCACCGCCGCCCGGCAGCACCCATGTCGTCGACGTGCCCCTGCGCTGGGGCGATTCCGACGCCTTGAACCATCTCAACAACACCTTGTATTTCCGCCTTATGGAAGAGGCGCGCATGCAACTGCTGTATGGTGCCGGCCTGAGCCTCCCCGCCGACGCGGGGCCCATCCTGGCGCACGCATCCTGCGATTTCCTGCGGCCGTTGACCTATCCCGCCGAGGTCCGCGTCACCCATACCCTGACGCGCGTGGGCCGTTCCAGCATGGAATTCGAGCTGACGCTTGATAAGCGGGGCGACCCGCGGGGGCCTTATGCCCGGGGCCGCAATGTCCTCGTCTGGATGGATTACCAGGGCAACCGCGCCGAGCCCTGGCCGGCACACGTGCTGTCGGCGCTCGATGGGGTGATGCGCCGGCCCGGTTGAGCGCGAGGCGGGGGAACGCGGTGCCGGCGCGTTTGCCCGTAAAATCCACCGCGTCGATAAGACGTAAAACATCAAACCGACCGTCCGCGGCCCGACCGGCACGGACGGGCCGCTAATTCCACTATTCTGGAGCTGGAGCGATGGACAAGGTTTATGCGAGCGCCGCAGAGGCGCTGGCCGGTGTCGTCAAGGACGGCCAACTGATCGCCGTCGGAGGTTTCGGCCTTTGCGGCATCCCCGAGGCGCTGATCGCCGCGTTGCGCGATTCGGGCGTCAAGAACCTGACTTGCATCAGCAATAACGCGGGTGTCGACGGCTTTGGCCTGGGCCAGTTGCTGGCCACCCGGCAGATCCGCAAGATGATCGCGTCGTATGTGGGTGAAAACAAGGAATTCGAGCGGCAGTTCCTGGCCGGTGAGCTCGAACTCGAATTCACGCCGCAGGGCACGCTGGCGGAGAAGCTGCGCGCCGGCGGCGCGGGCATACCCGCCTTCTATACCCGCACCGGCGTGGGCACGCTGGTGGCCGAGGGCAAGGAAGTGCGTGAATTCGATGGCCAGCAGTACATCATGGAACGCTCGCTGGTTCCCGATGTTTCGCTGGTCAAGGCCTATGCCGCCGACCGTACCGGCAACCTGGTCTTCCGCAAGACTGCGCGCAACTTCAATCCCAATGTCGCCATGGCAGGCAAGATCACCGTCGTCGAAGTCGAGAAACTGGTGAACACCGGGGACTTCGATCCCGACCAGGTACATCTGCCCGGTATCTTCGTGCATCGGATCGTCCTCAACCCGAATCCGGAAAAGCGCATCGAGCAGCGCACCACCCGCACCGCCTGAGGAGAAACGACATGGCATGGACTCGTGATGAAATGGCCGCGCGCGCCGCGCGCGAATTGGAAGACGGCTTCTATGTGAACCTGGGCATCGGATTGCCGACCCTGGTCGCCAACCACGTGCCGCAGGGCGTGGAAGTTTGGCTGCAATCCGAAAACGGCCTGCTCGGCATCGGCCCCTTTCCGACGGACGACGAGGTCGACGCGGACCTGATCAATGCCGGCAAGCAGACGGTGACCACGCTACCGGGGTCGTCCATTTTTTCGTCCGCAGACTCGTTCGGGATGATACGGGGCGGCAAGATCAACCTGGCCATCCTCGGCGCCATGCAGGTCTCCGAAAAGGGCGACCTGGCGAACTGGATGATTCCGGGCAAGATGGTCAAGGGCATGGGCGGGGCCATGGACCTGGTGGCGGGTGTCGGCAGGGTGGTCGTGCTGATGGAGCACGTCGCCCGAAAGAAAGATGGCACGGAAGATATCAAGCTGTTGCCCGAGTGCACCCTGCCGCTGACGGGCGTCGGCGTGGTCGACCTGATCATCACCGATCTGGGCGTAATGGAGGTCGGCGAAAAGGGACTGAAGCTGATCGAACTGGCGCCTGGCGTCTCGGTGGAAGAGATCAAGGCCAAGACGCAGGCCGCCCTGGATACCAGCGGGGTCCAGGCGCACGCGGCATGACAGGCTTGGCATCGCGCCGGTGTGCGCCCGGTCTGCCGGGCTGACACCCCGCGGGCGGCGCCGTCCCGGGAACGCCGCCAGCGGAATATCTTCTGCAACCGGGCGCCTGCTCGCTGCACGCATCAACGGCCCCCGGGGGCCGTTTTTCATCCGGCTTGCCGGGCGCCGTTGCTCATTGGCGCCCCGTGCGCCGTTTCTGGTTCCGGGATTCCCGGCACCTGATTCGCTGGCGCTACGCGCTCCTCCTTCTCTTCCTGGGCACGGTATTTGCGCCACCCGGTCTCTCAACCTGGATGCGGGATGGTATGCCTGTAGCGAACGCGCCGCTTGCCCTGAAAATTCTGACCGTGAATGCCCACAAGGGGTTCACGTTCTTCAATCGCAGATTCATCCTGCACGAGCTCAGGGACGCGGTGCGCGCGGTGGCGCCGGACCTGGTCTTCCTGCAGGAGGTGCTGGGCGCGCACGAGGGCCATGCCTCGCGGTTCAAGGGCTGGCCCGACACCTCGCAGTACGAATTTCTTGCCGACAGCATCTGGAGCGACTTCGCCTACGGGCGCAACGCGGTTTATCCGCATGGGCATCACGGGAACGCGGTGTTGTCCAAATTCCCCATCATCGAATACGAGAACATGGACGTGTCCGTCGGCCATCACGAAAAGCGCGGCCTGCTTCATTGCGTGATCCAGCCGCCCGACCGGCCCGGCCGCCTGCACGCCATCTGCGTCCACCTCGGATTGCAGGAGGGCCATCGCCAGCAGCAACTGGAGCTGCTGTGCGACCGCATCGATCATCAGATTCCCGACGGCGAACCCGTGGTCATCGCCGGCGATTTCAACGACTGGCGGCTGCGGGCGCACGGCAAGCTGAGCCGCTGCGCGGGCTTGAAGGAGATATTCGTCGCGACCCAGGGCGTGGCCGCGCGTACCTTCCCCGCACGCTGGCCACTGCTTCGGCTCGACCGCATCTACGTGCGCAACATGCTGCGGTTCCGGCCGCTCGCCCTCGCCACCCGTCCCTGGACGCACCTGTCCGACCACGCACCCCTTGCGGCGGAGGTGGTCGTATGACGATGCGGATGCGGAACGGCATGGCAGGCGGCACGGGCAGGGAGGTTCTATGAGCGCGCGGTGGATACCCGGCAACGCTTTCACCTTGCTGGAAAACGGCGAGGCGTACTTCCCGCGCGTGTTCGAGGCGATCGCCGGCGCGCGGGCCGAAGTATTGATCGAGACCTTCATTCTGTTCGACGACAAGGTCGGGCAGGCCCTGCGCCAGGCGCTGATCGATGCGGCGGGACGCGGCGCCCGCGTGAGCCTGTTGATCGATGGCTATGGGTCGGAAGGGCTGTCGGAGGAATTCCTCGGCGGCCTGACCCGGGCCGGTGTGGATATCCATGTCTTCGACCCGCGCGCCCGCGTTTTCGGCCTGCGTACCAACGTTTTCCGCCGCATGCACCGCAAGATCGTCGTCATCGACGGCGAACTGGCCTTCATCGGCGGCATCAATTTCTCGGCGGACCACCTGGGCGATTTCGGGCCCCAGGCCAAGCAGGACTACGCTGTCGAGGTGCGCGGACCCATCGTGGCCGAAATCCATCGCTTTGCCCGCCGCACCATCGAGCCGGGGCGGCGGCGCCGCTGGTGGCCGCGCCGTCCCGCCCGTCCCGATGCGTTGCGACCGGTCGGCGACGCCGAAGCCATGTTCGTCGTGCGCGACAACGACCAGCACCATACCGATATCGAACGCCACTATCGCGCCGCCATACGGCTGGCGCGCCATGAGGTGGTCATCGCCAATGCCTATTTCTTTCCCGGCTATCGCCTGCTGAGGGAACTGCGCAATGCTGCAAAGCGGGGCGTATGCGTGCGCTTGATCCTGCAGGGCGAACCGGACATGCCGATCGTCAAAGTGGCCGCGGGCATGCTGTACGACCACCTGACGGCGGCCGGGGTGCAGATTTACGAATACCGGCAGCGTCCGCTGCATGGCAAGGTCGCGTATGTGGACGGGGCATGGGCCACCGTAGGCTCGAGCAATCTCGATCCTCTCAGTCTGGCCCTGAACCTGGAGGCCAACGTCATGATCCGCAGCACGGCCTTCGCGGCGACCCTGCGAGAGAGGCTGGAATGGCTGATCGACAACCATTGCCGCCAGCCCGAGCCCGCGCCGCCCGGCAGCCGCAAGCTGCGCCGCCTGTTGTGGGGCGTGGTCGTGTACCACTTCCTGCGTCGGTTCCCGTCGTGGACGGGATGGCTGCCAGCGCATAAACCCAGGCTGCACACGCTTACCGCGCCGGTGGAGACCGCCGCGCAGGAGGATACGCATGAGCAGCGAACGGCCTAGCGGCGAGGTCCGCGCAAGCGGGGAACACACCCAAGGCGGCGGGTTCATGCAGGCGCTGCGCGCGCGTTGGCCCTTGCTGCGCAAGCTGGCCGTCATCGCCTTCGCGTTACTGGTGATCGGATTGCTGGTGGACCAGGCACGCAATGTCGAATGGGACAAAGTGCTGGAGGCGGTGGAGGCCAATACCTGGCCCGTCCTGCTGCGGGCCAGCGGCGTGGCGGTGCTCAGTTACCTGATCTACAGCTGCTTCGATCTGCTGGCCATCCCGTATCTGGGCCACCGCATCCCGCCCATACGCGTGATGGCGGTGGGTATCGTGGCGTATGCCTTCAATCTCAATATGGGTTCGCTCGTAGGCAGCGTGGGATTCCGCTTCCGGCTCTACCTGAAGCTGGGGCTCGAGGCGGCCGAAATCACTCGCATCGTCGGTCTGAGCCTGACGACGAACTGGCTGGGATATCTGTGGGTCGCCGGCGCCCTGTTCGTATCCGGCGTGCTGCCCATTCCGGACGATTGGGAGATCGGCAAGGGCGCGCTGCGGCTCATCGGGGTGGCGATGCTGGCGGCCGGTATGGCCTACGTGGGGCTGTGCGGCTGGTCGCGCAAGCGATCGTGGTCGGTGCGCGGGCATGATCTCTACCTGCCTACGCTGAAGATCGCGCTGGCGCAGAGCGTCCTTGGCGGCGCATGCTGGGCGTCCATCGGCGCCGTGGTGTGGGTGCTGATGCGTCACGATGTGCCCTATCCCCTGGTGCTGGGGGTGCTGCTGCTCAGCGGGATCGCCGGAGCGGTCACCCACATCCCGGGCGGCCTGGGGGTGGTCGAGGCGGTCTTCGTGGCGATGCTGGGCGGCACGGTGCCGCACTACGAGATCCTGGGCACGCTGCTGACATACCGGGCGATTTACTACCTGGGGCCCTTCGCCATCGCCGCCCTGCTGTATTTTTTCCTGGAGGCGCGCATCCGCAAGGGTGTCCATCTCCCCCCTGCGCCGGAATCCGCGACCTGAGCTCCCGGCCCGAACCCGTCGCCCCGACGGGCGCCGCCCCAGCCGGCACCGGGGTTCCGGGGCGAATCCGCAGCACGGATCGCCGGCCCGGGCCGGCGGCGCGAATCCGAGCCCGAACCTGAAGCCGCCTTCGGCGGAGCCCGCCTTTGCGTCTGCTCCTCGGCGAAAGCCCTTCATCTCGTCCCGGACCGGCGCGCGGGCGGGATGGAGTCGAGGGTTATCCCGAGTGTGAAAATAAATTTTCATTAATACAATGCTCGCGGAAACTTATTTACATTTCACGAGATATCAACGCCGTCCAGGCCGCCGCCGGCCGGCGCCGCGGTGATCCGTCCGGGCTTCATCCCGCCGACACCGCCTTCAAGCCCTCATCGTCGTCCATGAACCAGCCCTGTCCCACCATCGCCGAGCGTATCGCCGGCGCGCAGCCCGCGTTGAGCCGGACGCAGCACCGGCTGGCGGAGTACGTGCTGTCGCATCAGTTCCGGGCGGCCACCATGACCATTGATGAGTTCGCCGCCGCGAACAATGTGTCCGTGGCGACGGCGAACCGCTTCGCCCGCGCGCTGGGCCTGCCCGGGTATCCGCAATTCCGCGCGGAGTTGGCGCGCGGTTTCGAATCGGCGCTGGCGCCCGTGGAAAAGCTGCGCACGACGCTCGCGCATCCGGCCAGCGCGGCCGAGGTTTTCGCCGCCACGTTGCGCGAAGACATTCGCAACGCCGAACGCTCGCTGCAATCGCTGGACGCCAACGCCTGCGAGCGCGCGGTGGAGGCGGTGGTCAGCGCCGAGCGTATCTGCGTCATGGGTTTCGGCGCGAGTGGTTTCCTGGCCGGGCTACTGCACCGCGCGCTGTACATGCATTGCCGTTCGGTTGAATTGCTGGCCGGCCTGGGTGGCGTTTCCCAGGCGGCGCGGCAGATCTCGCGCATGGCCGCCGGCGACCTGCTCATCGCCATCGCCTTTCCGCGCTATCTGAACGACACCGTCACGCTGGCCAACGCGGCGCGCGCCGCGGGCGTGTCGGTCCTGGCGCTGACCGACAAGGCGACATCGCCGCTGGCGCCGACCGCGTCGGTGGTGCTGTACGCGCATTCCGAACGACAACTGTCGCCCAATTCCGAAACCGCGGCGCTCGGCCTGATCGAAGCCCTGGCCGCCGCGGTGGCCTACCGGGCCAAGGACTCCGTCGCCGCGGCGCTCGGGGCGACCCAATCCATCATGCCGTGGCTGCTGCACGGCTCAGGAGAACGAAAGCGATGACAACACCCATAGTGGCCATCCACGGCGGCGCGGGCACGATGTCCCGCGCGGCGATTTCGGCCGAGCAGGAGCGCCAGTACCTGGACGCCCTGAACGACGTGCTGGCTGGTGCGCAGGACGTGCTCGCGCAAGGCGGAAGCGCGCTGGATGCGGTCACCGAGGCGGTGCGGCGTCTGGAAGACTGCCCGCTGTTCAATGCCGGCCACGGCGCGGTGTTCACCAGCGCGGGCACGCACGAGCTGGACGCGTCCATCATGGACGGCGCCACGCTGCGTTCGGGCGCCATCGCCAACGTGAACTGCGTGCGCAATCCGGTGTTCGCCGCGCGCCGCGTCATGGAAGACAGCAAGCACGTTTTCTTCGTCGGCAAGGGCGCGGAAGACTTCGCACGGGAGCAGGGCCTGGAGATCGTGGACCCATCGTACTTTTCGACGCCGGCGCGCTACGAGCAACTGCTGCGCGTACAGCGCGAAATGCCGGACGCCGCGGTGCTGGACCACGACGGCCAGGCCATGGTTGCCAAGGAGCAGCCGGCCGCCGCGCCCATCGACGCCGACCGCAAGTTCGGCACCGTGGGGGCCGTCGCGCTGGATGCCCGAGGCAATCTGGCCGCCGCCACGTCGACCGGCGGGATCACCAACAAGCAGATCGGGCGTGTCGGCGATGCGCCCTTGATCGGCGCTGGCTGCTACGCCGCCAACCAGACTTGCGCGGTGTCGACCACCGGCACCGGCGAGATGTTCATCCGCATGGTTGCCGCCTATGACGTCGCGGCCCAGATGGAATACCGCGGCGTTTCGCTGGAAGAGGCGGCCAACGCCGTCATCCACGACAGGCTTCCGCGCATTGGCGGCAAGGGCGGTTTGATCGCCGTCGACGCGCAGGGCCGGGTCGCGCTGCCTTTCAACACCGAAGGGATGTACCGCGGTTATGCGCGCGTGGGCGAGGCGCCCGTCGCGTCCATTTACCGATGACGCCGTGCCGGCGGAACGGGCATCGTTGATTTCAGGGGATCATGAATATGGCCGATAGCAGGATGGCCGACCGGGAAACAGGCAGCCGCAGCGATGGGCTGGCCTTGCCGGAGAACCGCGTCGCCCAGGTCCGTGACCTGACCGTGCGGTTTGCCAGCGCCGAGCGTACCGTCGAGGCGGTGCGCAATCTTTCCTTCCACGTCGATCGCGGCGAGACGCTCGCCATCGTCGGCGAGTCCGGTTCTGGCAAGTCGGTGACCTCGCTTGCCCTGATGCGGCTGGTCGAGCATGGCGGGGGCCGCATCGCAACCGGCAGCATGCGCCTGCGCCGACGCTCCGGCCAGGTCATCGAACTTGTGGGCGCCAGCCAGCGCGACATGCGCGGCGTGCGGGGCGCCGACATGGCGATGATCTTCCAGGAGCCGATGACCTCGTTGAATCCGGTCTTCACGGCCGGAGAGCAGATCGCCGAGTCTATCCGCCTGCATCAGGGCATGGACAGCGCCGCCGCGCGCGCCGAGGCATTGCGCATGCTCGAGCAGGTCCGCATTCCCGAGGCGCGTTCCATCATGGGCCGCTATCCGCACCAGTTGTCCGGCGGGATGCGCCAGCGCGTCATGATCGCCATGGCGCTGGCATGCAAGCCGGCCCTGTTGATCGCGGATGAACCGACTACGGCGCTGGATGTGACCATCCAGGCCCAGATCCTGCAATTGATCCGCGCGTTGCAGGACGAGATGAATATGGGCGTGATCTTCATCACGCACGACATGGGCGTCGTGGCGGAAGTGGCCGATCGCGTGCTGGTGATGTATCGCGGCGACAAGGTCGAGGAAGGGCCGTCGACCCAGATATTCGGGGCGCCGCAGCACGTTTATACACAAGCCTTGTTGTCGGCCGTACCGCGGCTGGGCTCGATGCAGGGCACCGACCTGCCCGAGCGGTTCTCGCTGGTGCGGGTCGACGATGCGAAGACCGCCGAGCCGGCGTCCACGGACGGCGGGACGCCCGCCGTATCGGCCGCCGCCGGTACAGGCAACTCGTCCGCCGCGCCGGCGGGCGAAGCCAGGCAAGCGCCCTACGCCAGTGGCGAACCCATCCTGCGCGTGCGCGACCTGGTAACCCGTTTCGACCTGCGCGGCGGCATCCTCAGCCGCGTGCGCGGCAGGGTTCACGCGGTGGAGAAGGTCAGCTTCGACCTTTTCCCCGGCGAAACCCTGGCGCTGGTAGGCGAGTCGGGGTGCGGCAAGTCGACCACCGGCCGTTCCCTGCTGCGCCTGACCGAAAGCCAGGGTGGCAGCATCCTGCTGGAAGGGCGCGATATCGGCAAGCTGCAGCGCGCCGAGCTGCAGAGCCTGCGCCGCGACATCCAGTTCGTGTTCCAGGACCCGTTCGCGTCCCTGGATCCCCGCGTGACGGTGGGCTTTTCCATCATGGAGCCGCTATTGGTGCACGGCGTGGCCAAGGGACAGGCGGCGGAACGCCGTGTCGCCGAGCTGCTGGAACGCGTCGGCCTGCCGCCCGAGATGGCGCGCCGCTATCCGCATGAATTCTCGGGCGGACAGCGCCAGCGCATTTGCATCGCGCGGGCGCTGGCGCTCAATCCCAAGGTGGTTATCGCCGACGAGTCGGTGTCCGCCCTGGATGTGTCCATCCAGGCCCAGATCATCAATCTGCTGATCGACCTGCAGCGTGACCTGGGCATTGCTTTCCTCTTCATCTCGCACGATATGGCGGTGGTCGAACGCATCAGCCACCGGGTCGCGGTGATGTATCTGGGGCAGATCGTCGAGATCGGCCCGCGCCGCGCGATCTTCGAGAATCCGCAGCACCCGTACACCCGCAAGCTCATGGCGGCAGTGCCCATCGCCGATCCGGCCCGGCGCCACTTGAAGCGCACGCTGTCCACCGAAGAGCTGCCCAGTCCGATACGCAAGCCGGGCGACGAGCCCATCGTTGCCCCGCTGATCAATGTCGGGCCAGGGCATTTCGTCGCGCGCCACGCCGTGGGCGGGGCGTATTGACCTGCTTCGTTCGTGACACCCCGCTCCGCCTTTTTCCACCACCCTCCATTCACACAGGAGTGCATCACATGAAAACATTGCGCCCCACCCGCCTCATGGCCGCCGCCGCGCTGGCCTTCGGGGTGGCCGCGTCGCCGCTGGCCCATGCCAGCAAGGACGTGACCTTCGCCGTTGCTATCGCGCTGGAAACGCTCGACCCCTACAACACCAACAGCACCCTGAACCAGGCGGCCGGCAAGGCCTATTACGAAGGTCTCTTCGAGTTCGACAAGGACCTGAAGATCCAGCCCTTGCTGGCCACCGGCTATGAAGTCAGCCCCGACGGGCTGGTGTACACCATCAAGCTGCGCCAGGGCGTCAAGTTCCAGGACGGCACGGACTTCACCGCCGATGCCGTCAAGGTCAACTTCGATCGCGTCTCCAACCCGGCGAACCGCCTGACCCGCTACACCCAGTTCAACCAGGTCGACAAGACCGAGGTGGTCGACCCCTATACCGTCCGCATTACGCTGAAGCGCCCGTTCTCGGCCTTCATCAATGCGCTGGCGCATCCGGCCGCCATGATGATCTCCCCCGCCGCGCTGCAGAAGTGGGGCAAGGACATCGGCTTTCACCCGGTCGGCACGGGGCCGTTCGAATTCGTCGAGTGGAAGCCTGCCGAATACCTGAAGGTCAAGAAGTTCGACGGCTATTGGAAGAAGGGCTATCCGAAGGTCGATACGCTGACCTTCCGCACGGTCACGGACAACAACACCCGCGCCGCGGTCGTGCAGACCGGCGAAGCGCAGTTCGCCTTCCCGGTGCCCTATGAGCAGGCCGCCAGCCTGGCGAAGAACGACAAGATCGATGTGGTCGACCGCAAGAACTCGATCATGGCGCGCTACATGTCGATGAACACGATGCAGAAGCCCTTCGATAATCCGAAGGTGCGCCAGGCCATCAACTATGCCATCAACAAGCAGGCATTGACCAAGGTTGCGTATGCCGGCTATGCCGACGTTTCCACCGGCGTGATTCCGCAGGGCGTGGAGTATGCCTACAAGATCGCCGACAAGGGCTGGCCCTACGACCCCAAGAAGGCGCGCGAGCTGCTGAAGGAAGCCGGCTATCCCAATGGCTTCGAAAGCACGCTGTGGTCGGCGTATAACGACGGTACCTCGGTGAAGGTCGTCCAGTTCCTGCAGCAGCAGCTGGCGCAGGTCGGCATCAAGGTATCGGTCGAGGTGCTGGAATCCGGCCAGCGCGTCCAGCGCGTGCAGCAGGTGCAGAAGCCGGAAGACGCCAAGGTCCGCATGTACTACGCGGGCTGGTCGTCGTCCACGGGCGAGGCCGACTGGGGCCTGCGTCCGCTGCTGGCCACGGACGCGTTCCCGCCGCAGTTGAACAACACGGCCTACTACTCGAACCCGAAGGTGGATGAGGACATCAAGAAGGCCCTGGCCACCACCAGTAAGGAAGAGAAGACCGCGCTGTACAAGGACGCCCAGCAAACCATCTGGAATGACGCGCCCTGGGCTTTCCTCGTCACGCAGGGCAATGTCTACCTGAAGACGAAGAACCTGAGCGGCGTGTATGTGATGCCCGATACCAGCTTCTGGTTCGGCGACGTCGATCTGAAGCAGTAAACGCTTGGACAAGGCGCGCCGCGGGGCGACCGCGGCGCGCCGGTTTCATTGCATGTCCGTGCGGCCGCCACGCGACCGCACGCAGGAATCCAAATGCTGACCTATATCGTCAAACGCCTCCTGGGCATGATCCCCACGCTGCTGCTGGTCGCCGCGGTGGTGTTCCTGTTCGTCCATATGCTTCCCGGCGACCCGGCGCGCCTGGCCGCCGGCCCGGAAGCCGATGAGCAGACCGTCGAGCTGGTGCGCCGCGAGCTGGGGCTGGACCTGCCGCTGCCCCAGCAGTTCGTGCGCTATTTCGGCAACATGCTGCAAGGCGACCTCGGCGTATCGTTGCGCAGCAAGCGCCCGGTCAGCACCGAGATCGCGGACCGCTTCGTGCCCACGCTGTTGCTGACGCTGACCAGCATGGTCTGGTCGGTGCTTTTCGGCATGATCATCGGCGTGGCCTCCGCGGTGTGGCGCAATCGCTGGCCCGACCGCCTGGGCATGACGCTGGCCGTCTCCGGCATTTCCTTCCCGGCCTTCGCGCTGGGGATGATGCTGATGCAGATATTCTCCGTGAACCTGGGCTGGCTGCCGACCGTGGGCGCTTCCAGCTGGAAGCATTACGTGCTGCCGTCGATCACGCTGGGCGCCGCCGTGGCCGCCGTCATGGCGCGGTTCACGCGTTCGTCCTTCGTCGAGGTGATCCAGGAGGACTTCGTGCGCACCGCGCGCGCCAAGGGCCTGGCGGAATCGCTGGTCATCACCAAGCACACCCTGCGCAACGCGCTGATCCCCGTGGTCACCATGATGGGCCTGCAGTTCGGCTTCCTGCTGGGCGGGTCCATCGTGGTCGAAACCGTGTTCAGCTGGCCCGGCCTGGGCCGGCTGCTGGTGGACGCCGTCACGCAGCGCGACTATCCGGTCATCCAGGGATTGGTGCTGTTGTTTTCCCTGGAGTTCATCGTGATCAACCTGGTGGTCGACGTGCTGTACGGCGTGATCAACCCCAGCATCCGGTACAAGTGAGGCGGCCATGACGCAACTCGACACTACAGCCTCCCTCTCCGGCGCGCCCGCGCGCGCCGACGATGTCCGCACGCCCTTCAGCGAGTTCTGGCGCAAGTTCAAGAAGCAGCATCTGGCGGTCGCGGCGGGCGTCTTCGTCCTGCTGCTCGTCCTGGTCGCGGTGCTGGCGCCCTGGATCGCGCCCTTCGATGCGGAAAATTTCTTCGACTACGACAACCTGAATGCCGGCCCCTCGCTGACGCACTGGCTCGGGGTTGATTCCCTGGGCCGCGATATCTTCAGCCGCATCCTGATGGGAGCCCGCATCTCGCTGGTCGCCGGCTTCGTGTCGGTGGCGCTGGGCGCCATCGTCGGCACCTTCATGGGCCTGATGGCCGGCTATTACGAAGGCTGGTGGGAGCGGGTCACCATGCGCATCTCCGATGTGCTGCTGGCCTTTCCCGGCATGCTGCTGGCGATCGGCGTGGTGGCCATCCTGGGCTCCAGCATGGCGAATGTGGTGGTGGCGGTGGCGGTCTTCAGCGTGCCCGCCTTCGCACGCCTGGTGCGGGGCAACACCCTGTCCATCAAGCACATGACCTATGTGGAAGCGGTGCGCAGCATCGGCGCCTCCGATTGGACCATCATCACGCGCCACATCCTGCCGGGAACCATTTCGCCCATCGTCGTCTACGGCACGATGCGCATCGGAACGTCCATCATCACCGCGGCCAGCCTGTCCTTCCTGGGCATGGGGGCCCAGCCGCCCACGCCGGAGTGGGGCGCCATGCTGAGCGAGGCGCGCGCCGACATGGTCACATCGCCGCATATCGCCGTCTTCCCGGCCCTGGCGATCTTCCTGACGGTGCTGGCCTTCAACCTGCTGGGTGACGGCCTGCGCGACGCGCTGGATCCCAAGATCGACCGGCGGTGAGCACCATGGATGTATCGCCCGACAGCGGCCGCGCCGCGCCGCGCGCAGGGGTGCTGCCTGCCGGTCCGCGCGATAGCTTATGCGACGTCGGCGGCGTGACCGTGGGTCACCACACCCTGGCCGCCGGCCCCGTCCAGACCGGCGTCACGGTGGTGCGGCCGCACGGCGGCGACGTCTACCGGGACAAGGTGCCGGCCGCCGCGACGGTGCTCAACGGATTCGGCAAGAGCGTGGGCCTGGTCCAGGTCGACGAATTGGGCGTGCTGGAGACGCCGATCGCGCTGACCAATACGTTCTCGGTCGGTACGGTCATGAACGCGCAGATCCGGCAGGCCGTTGCGGCCAATCCGGAGATTGGCCGCGCATGGCCGACGGTGAATCCCTTGGTGTTCGAGTGCAACGATGGCTACCTGAACGACATCCAGGCCATGGCCGTTACCGAAGCCGATTACGTGGCGGCCCTGCGATCGGCCAGCGCCGACTGCATGCAGGGCGCCGTCGGGGCCGGCCGCGGCATGTCCTCGTTTTCGTTCAAGGGCGGCATCGGCACTGCGTCGCGCCAGACGCGGGCCCTGGACGGGCTGTCGTGGACCGTGGGCGCGCTGGTGCTCTGCAATTTCGGCCGTCTTCCGCTGCTCACGGTGACCGGGCGGCCGTTCGGCCGCTGGCTGGAGCACGAGCGTGGGCAGGGCGCCCTCCCGCCGGGCGATGACGGCAGCAGCCCGGAAAAGGGATCGATCATCCTGCTGCTGGCCACCGACGCGCCGCTGGACGCCCGGCAATTGCGCCGGCTGTCGCTGCGCGCCGGCGCCGGGCTGGCCCGCACCGGGTCGGTTTTCGGCCATGGCAGCGGCGATATCGCGCTGGCCTTTTCCACTGCCTATACGGTGCCGCACCTGGCTGAACGTCCCATGCCGGCCATGGCCATGCTGCACGAGACGCGGATCGATCCATTGTTCGAAGCGGCCGCCGAAGCCATCGAGCAGGCCATCCTGCACGCCCTATGGCATGCCGATACCGTCGGCGGCCGCGACGGCCATGTGCGTCTGGCCCTGCGCGAGGCCATTCCGGCCTGGCGCCAATGGCTGGCGCGCGCGCCTTGACGCCCGGGCGCCACGGCGAGCCCGCGCAGCCCAGGCGCTCGCTGTCCGTGCCGCCGGCTTTCCCCTAAACCGCACTCTGGATCCGATCCCTCATCCCATGCGCATTCTCATTTCCACCGACATCGAAGGCGTCGCGGGCGTCTTCCATTCCCAGCAGGTCACCGCCGGTAATCCGGAATACGAGCGGGCGCGCGCCTGGATGACCGGGGAGGCCAACGCCGCCGTGGTGGGCGCCTTCGAAGGCGGCGCCGACGATGTACTGGTCAACGACTCGCACGGCGGCTATCGCAACCTCTTGCCCGACGGCATCGACGAGCGCGCGCGCCTGGTGTTGGGCAAGCCGCGCTACCTGGGGATGATGGGGGGCCTGGAGGAAACTTGCGACGCCGTCTTCATGGTCGGCTACCACTCGCGCGCCCAGGGCCGTGGCGTGCTGGCCCATACCATCAATGGTTTTTCCTTCGCCAAGGTGCGCGTCAATGGCATGGAACTGGGCGAGGCCGGCCTGTACGGGGCCGTGGCGGGCGAACTGGGCGTGCCGGTCGCGCTGGCCAGCGGCGACGATGTCTTCATCGGCGAGACCCGCGAACTGTTTCCCGGCGCCGTGTGGGTGCAGACCAAGATCGCGCGGGGGCAGGGCAGTGGCGTGTCCCTCTCGCCCGCGGCCGCGCGTACCGCCCTGCGTGAAGGGGCGCGCGAAGCGATGCGCAATGTCGGTTCGCTGCGGCCCTGGCGTATCGAACCGCCTATAGAATGCGTGCTGCAGACGCAGAACTCGGCGCTGGCCGACCTGTTCTGCACCTGGCCCGCGCTGGAACGCGTGGACGGCGTCACGCTGCGCTTCACGACCGGCAGCATGCGCGACGCGGTGCGCACGCTGAACAGCCTGGCGGCCATGTCATTCATGTTGCGCTAAGGATCCCCATGTCGAACCCCGATGCCCGTATCGCCGCCTTGCGCCAGGCCATGGCCGCGCACGGCCTGTCCGCCTACATCGTGCCGTCGGCCGATCCGCACCTGTCGGAATACCTGCCGGGGCGCTGGCAGGGCAGGCAGTGGCTGTCCGGCTTCACGGGTTCGGTCGGCACGCTGGTCGTGACGGCCGATTTCGCCGGCTTGTGGGTCGACAGCCGCTATTGGGTCCAGGCGCAGGCACAGCTGGCAGGTACCGGCATCACGTTGATGAAGCTCGGTGGTCCCGACGTACTGCCCCATACGGAATGGCTGGGGGCGCATGCGCGCCCAGGCGACCGCGTGGGCGTCGACGGGCAGGTGCTGGCCATGGCCGGCCATCGGGCCCTCACGGCGGCCCTGGCCACCACGGGCGCGGCCCTGGACATCGGGCATGACCTGCTGGAGGCGGTCTGGCCCGAGCGCCCCGGGTTGCCGGCCGCGCCGGTGCGCGAGCACCGGCCGCCTTACGCCTGCGTCGCCCGCGCCGACAAGCTGGCGGGCGTGCGCCAGGCCATGCAGGGCAAGGGCGCCACCGCTCATTTGGTCAGCACCCTGGACGACGTCGCATGGCTGTTCAATCTGCGCGGCGCGGATGTGGACTACAACCCGGTCTTCGTGGCGCACGCGCTGGTTCTCCTGGACCGCGCGGAACTGTTCGTGGCGACGGGCAAGATCGATCCGGCCCTGCGCGCCGTACTGGCGGCGGATGGCGTCGCGGTGCGGCCGTACGAGGAGCTGGCGGCCGCCCTGGGGGCACTGCCGGGCGACAGCGCGGTGTTGCTGGACCCCGCCCGCGTCACCGTGGGCGTGCAGTCGGCCCTGCCGGCGCAGGCGCGCCGCATCGAGGGCATCAACCCCAGCACGCTGGCGAAATCGCGCAAGACCGACGCAGAACTCGTCCATGTGCGGGCGGTGATGGAGCAGGACGGCGCGGCCCTGTGCGAATTCTTCGCCTGGTTCGAGGGCGCCCTGGGGCGCGAGACGATCACCGAACTCACCATCGATGAAAAGCTGTCCGCCGCCCGCGCACGGCGCCCGGGCTTTGTGTCCCTGAGCTTCGGCACCATCGCGGCCTTCAACGCCAACGGCGCCATGCCGCACTACCGGGCCACGGCCGAGTCGCATGCCACCATCGAGGGCGACGGGCTGCTGCTGATCGACTCCGGCGGGCAGTACGAGGGCGGCACGACGGACATTACCCGCGTTGTGGCGGTGGGGGCGCCCAGCGAGGCGCAGAAGCACGACTTCACCCTGGTGCTCAAGGGCATGATCGCGCTGTCGCGGGCGCGGTTTCCGCGCGGCGTGCTGTCGCCCATGCTGGACGCCATCGCCCGCGCGCCCATCTGGGAGGGCGGCGCCGAATACGGACACGGCACCGGCCACGGCGTGGGCTATTTCATGAACGTTCATGAAGGGCCCCAGGTGATTTCGCATCGCGCGCCGGTGACGCCCCATACCGCCATGGAGCCCGGCATGATCACATCCAACGAGCCGGGCATCTATCGCCCGGGCCGCTGGGGGGTACGCATCGAGAACCTGGTCTGCAACCGTCCCTGGCAGGCGACGGAGCTGGGTGAATTCCTGGCTTTCGAGACGCTGACGCTCTGCCCGATCGATACCCGCTGCATCGAGGCCGGGCTGTTGCGCGCGGACGAGGTGGCCTGGCTGGACGCCTACCACGCCCAGGTACGGGAACGGCTCCTGCCGCACGTGCAGCAGGCCGCCCGGGACTGGCTGTTGGCCCGCACGGCGCCGCTCGCGGGGCGTTGAGCCGCGCCGCGTTGTTACTTCGCGACGCCAGGGGAAAAAACAGGATTCGCCGACCTGCCGGCTATAATCCAAATTTCCCGCACGCGCCCGGCCGCCCCGGGCGCTCAACACGATGACCAAATACGTATTTGTCACCGGTGGCGTGGTGTCTTCCCTGGGGAAAGGCATCGCCGCCGCGTCCCTCGCCGCGATCCTGGAATCGCGCGGCCTGCAAGTCACGCTGCTCAAGCTCGATCCGTATATCAACGTCGACCCCGGCACGATGAGTCCCTTCCAGCATGGCGAAGTATTCGTCACGGAAGACGGCGCCGAGACCGACCTGGACCTGGGCCACTACGAACGCTTCATCACCACGCGCATGCGCAAGGTGAACAACTTCACCACCGGCCAGATCTACGAGTCGGTATTGCGCAAGGAACGGCGTGGCGACTACCTGGGCAAGACCGTCCAGGTCATTCCGCACATCACGAACGAAATCCAGGATTTCATCGCACGCGGCGCGGAAGCCTGCTGGGACGGCAACACCGACGTGGCCATCGTCGAGATCGGTGGCACGGTGGGCGATATCGAATCCTTGCCCTTCCTGGAAGCCGCGCGCCAGATGAGCCTGCGCCTGGGCCGCAACAATGCGGCCTTCATCCATCTGACGCTGGTGCCGTTCATCGCCTCCGCGGGAGAACTGAAGACCAAGCCCACGCAGCACTCGGTGCAGAAACTGCGCGAAATCGGTATCTACCCGCACGCCCTGCTGTGCCGCGCCGACCGCCCCATTCCGGACGACGAGCGCGCCAAGATATCGCTCTTCTCCAACGTGCCGCTGGATGCCGTCATCTCGGTGTGGGATGCCGACTCGATCTACAAGATCCCCTCCATGCTGCACAAGCAGGGGCTGGACAACCTGGTGTGCGAGGCGTTGGGCCTGACGCCGCCGCCGGCGGATCTTTCCATGTGGGATGACCTGATCGATGCGCTGGAGCACCCGGTCCACCAGGTCACCATCGGCATGGTCGGCAAGTATGTGGACCTGACCGAATCCTACAAGTCGCTGACCGAGGCGCTGGTCCACGCGGGCATCCACACGCGCTCGCGCGTGAAGATCGAATACATCGACTCGGAAGACCTGGAAGCCCATGGCACGGAGGCGCTCAGCCACTTCGACGCCATCCTGGTTCCGGGCGGCTTCGGCAAGCGCGGCACGGAAGGCAAGATCGCCGCGATCCGCTATGCCCGCGAACACGGCGTGCCTTACCTGGGCATCTGCCTGGGGATGCAGCTGGCCGTCATCGAATTCGCCCGCCACGTGGCGGGCCTGGGCGGGGCCAACAGTACGGAATTCGATCCGGCCGCGCCGCATCCGGTGGTGGCGCTGATCACCGAATGGTTGGACCGCGAAGGGCGGGTTGAAAAGCGCGACCTCACTTCCGACCTGGGCGGCACCATGCGAAAGGGCGCCCAGCGCTGCCCGGTCAAGCCAGGCACGCGCGCGGCGCAGATCTACGGCGCCGAGGTCAACGAGCGCCATCGCCACCGCTACGAAGTGAACAATGTATATGTGCCGCGTCTGGAAGAGGCCGGGATGGTCATCAGCGCGCGCACGCCCACGGAGAACCTGCCGGAAATGATGGAACTGCCGGCGCATCCCTGGTTCGTCGGCGTGCAGTTCCACCCGGAGTTCACCTCGACTCCCCGCGACGGGCATCCCTTGTTCTCGAGTTATATCCAGGCTGCCATCGCTCATCAGGAGCGTCGTGGCAAGGAGACGTCATGAAGCTCTGCGGTTTCGAAGCTGGATTGCAGCATCCCTTTTTCCTGATTGCGGGTCCCTGCGTCATCGAGTCCCGTGAACTGGCGTTCGAGACCGCGGGCAAGCTGAAGGAAATCACCGGCAAGCTGGGGATACCCTTCATCTACAAGAGCTCCTTCGACAAGGCCAACCGCAGTTCCGGCAAGTCGTATCGCGGGCCGGGCATGGACGAAGGACTCAAGATCCTGGACGACGTCCGCGCGCAGTTGGGCGTGCCGGTACTGACCGACGTCCACGATACGCCGCAGGTCGCGGACGTGGCGGCAGTGGTCGATGTGCTGCAGACGCCGGCCTTCCTGTGCCGTCAGACGGACTTCATCCGCGCCTGCGCGGCGACGCTGAAGCCTGTGAATATCAAGAAGGGCCAGTTCCTCGCGCCGCATGACATGAAGCAGGTGGCGCTGAAGGCGCGCGACGCGGCCATCGAGGCGGGCGGGGACGGCAACACCATCATGGTGTGCGAGCGCGGAGTCTCGTTCGGCTACAACAACCTGGTGTCCGATATGCGGTCGCTGGCCATCATGCGCGAAACGGACTGCCCGGTGGTGTTCGACGCCACGCATTCGGTACAGTTGCCGGGCGGGCAGGGCACCTCGTCCGGCGGGCAGCGCGAATTCGTGCCGGTCCTGGCGCGCGCGGCCGTGGCGGTCGGCGTGGCCGGACTGTTCATGGAAACCCACCCCAATCCGGCTTGCGCGCTTTCCGATGGCCCCAATGCCGTGCCCCTGCATCGCATGGCCGAGCTGCTCGAATCGCTGGTGGCGCTGGACCGCATCGTCAAGGCGGCGCCCTTCATCGAAGCCAGCTTCGACTAGCCCGCGCGCCGGGCAACGCAACGCTTTTTCATTGTCTTAGGGAATAACAACCATGAGTGCAATTGTCGACATCATCGGGCGCGAGATCCTCGATTCGCGCGGCAACCCGACCGTGGAATGCGATGTGCTGCTGGAATCCGGCGCCATGGGCCGCGCGGCGGTGCCCTCCGGCGCCTCGACCGGCGCGCGCGAAGCCATCGAACTGCGCGACGGCGACAAGAACCGGTACGGCGGCAAGGGCGTGCTGCGCGCCGTGGAGAACCTGAACACCGAGATTTCCGAAGCCCTGATGGGCCTGGACGCGCAGGAGCAGACCTTCGTCGACCGTACCTTGATCGAACTCGACGGCACGGACAGCAAGGAGCGCCTGGGCGCCAATGCCATCCTGGCTGCCAGCATGGCCGTTGCCCGCGCCGCAGCCGACGAATCCGGCCTGTCGCTGTATCGCTATTTCGGCGGCAGCGGCCCGATGAGCATGCCCGTGCCGATGATGAATGTCATCAACGGCGGTGCGCATGCGAACAATACGCTGGATCTGCAGGAGTTCATGATCCTGCCCGTGGGCGCCGGCAGCTTCCGCGAAGCCCTGCGCTGGGGCGCCGAAGTGTTCCATGCCCTGAAGAAGCTGATCAACGCCCAAGGCATGTCGACGGCGGTGGGCGACGAAGGTGGCTTCGCGCCCAACGTGCCGAATCACGAAGCGGCTATCCAGCTCATCCTGAAGGCCATAGACGAAGCCGGCTATGAGGCCGGCAGCCAGATCGCCCTGGGCCTGGACTGCGCCAGCTCCGAGTTCTTCCGCGACGGCAAGTACACCTTGCAGGGCGAGGGCGGCATTTCGCTCAGCTCGCAGGAATTCGCCAATCTGCTCGCCACGTGGTGCGACAAGTATCCGATCATCTCCATCGAGGACGGCATGGCCGAAAATGATTGGGACGGCTGGAAGCTCCTGACCGATCAGCTCGGCAAGAAGGTGCAACTGGTCGGGGACGATCTGTTCGTGACCAACACCCGCATCCTGAAGGAAGGCATCAACAAGGGCGTGGCGAATTCCATCCTGATCAAGATCAACCAGATTGGCACGCTGACCGAAACCTTCGCGGCCATCGAAATGGCCAAGCGCGCCGGGTATACCGCGGTCGTATCGCATCGCTCCGGCGAAACCGAGGACTCGACGATCGCCGATATCGCGGTGGCGACCAACGCCATGCAGATCAAGACCGGCTCGTTGTCGCGTTCCGACCGCATGGCGAAATACAACCAGCTGCTGCGCATCGAGGAAGAACTGGCCGAGGTGGCGTCCTATCCGGGCCGGGAAGCCTTCTACAACCTGCGCTAAAGCGCTGCGGCGCCGCGGCACGCCCCAGCGCGGCGTGCCGCGCCCGTCAACCCCTTCCATACGGATCCGCGCATGCGTTTGCTGTTCCTGGTTCTGCTGGCCCTGGTTTGTCTGATCCAATATCCCTTGTGGTTCGGCAAGGGGGGCTGGTTCAAGGTATGGGACCTGCAGAAGCAGATGGCCGCGCAGCAAGCAGTGAATGAAGGCATGCGCGCGCGCAATGCTGCGCTCGACGCTGAAGTCCGCGACCTTGAAACGGGAACCGGCGCGCTCGAAGAACGCGCACGCAGCGAACTGGGCATGATGAAGGACGGCGAAGTGTTCGTTCAGATCGTGCCGGCCGGCACGCCCTTGCCGGTCAAGCCGCCCGCCGCGCCACCTGCCCAGAACACTCCTCCGCGGCGCTAGCCGCGAGTCCGGATCCGGACGCCAGCCGCCCCGGGATACAAGGGGCGCGACGTACTTGGCGCGACGTAATTTCTGAATAGCCGGTATTGTTGGCCCGCTCGGGCACGCACATAATCCCTCCAGTCATTGGCGCGTGAATGCACGGCCAGGCCAGGGAGATTGAACATGCACGATCGGCGTTCTCATGGCCGGTGTTCTCATGATCGGCCCCTCGCGTTGCTGCGCAATGTCCATTCCGGGGCAACCGGCTTGCTCGCCGCGTGCCTGTTGATCGCCGGTGTTTCGCCGGCCCGGTCGAGTACGTCGGCGGGTTCCGTAAGCGGCTATGAGGACTCCCCGCTGTCCATCGCGGTGGTTCCGAACAGCCAGAAGGCATACGCGACAGCCTCGTTTTCCCCGGGTAGCCCGATCGCGGTTATCGACACCGGCAAGAGCGCTGTTACGGGCTACGTCAGCGGCTACTACAATCTTCTACCCGGATATGTCGGAGTCTCGCCCGACGGCCGCGTCGCGGCGGCGCTGGATTATCAAACCAGCGCCATCTACATCATCGACACCGCAACGGACGCGGTGGTCGGCCAAGTCGCATTCGCAACCCAGCCGGATCCCGGCAATGGCTATTTCTCCACGGTGGCGTTTTCGCGCGATGCCAAAACCGCTTATGCCACCTATAGGGTGCTGGGCAAGGACGACCCCGGACTTACCGTAATCGATGTAGAGAACAAAAAGGCCACCGGCAGCATCGACGGCTGGGGCATCTCTATCGCCAGTTCTCCCACGCAGGACAAGGCCTACCTTACCGCCGGCTCCGAAGTGGCCGTCATCGACACGAAGCAAAACGCACGGCGGGGTTCGGTCCAGAACATGCAGCAATACGTGCGTGGCTTCGGGGCATACGCAGCAGCCTTTTCCCCCGATGGCCGGACTGCCTATATAGGAGGAAGCGACGGCAACCAGAATCCGGCCATCGTCGTGGTGGACGCGGCCAAGGACACCGCGACCGGCGCCGTGGACCTGAGCGAATGGGCGGGTTGCGGTTGGGGCGGGCCTTCCGTATTCGACGTCATCTTCGCGCCTGATGGAAAGACCGCCTTTGCCCAACTGGGTGGTGCGGGCTGTAGGAATCCAGATCAGGGCGGTACGCTGGTGATCGATGCAACGACGAACACGCCCGGCGGCACGATCCCGGGGCTTCCGCTCGGCGGCTGGACCCGGTCCTGGTCCAACGGAACGTCGGTCCTCGCTGCGAGCCCGGACAGCAAGCGCGTCTACCTGGCGCTGATAGGGCAGTTCAACGGTGACCGGGACTACATCGCCGTGGCGAACCTTGTGCCCGCAATCGCCAAAACGGCATTGCCATCGAGCGGCCCGGCCAAAGGCACCCAGGTGACGATCCGCGGGGCGAATCTGCAGGGCACGACGGCGGTGTATTTCGGGGGCGCCGACTACCAGGGCAAGGATCTGGTTGTCGTATCCGATTCCGAGATCACGGTAACGGCGCCGCCACACCCGGTAGGCGTGGTCGATGTGACCGTCGTGAATCCGGGGGGCAATGCCACCATGCCCAACGGTTTCACCTACATCACCATATTGCCCGCGCCATAAGCTTGCGATCCTTGAAGCCGGTTCGTCGGGGTCCGCTTCCCACGCCAGCGAGGCGTTGCGCGCCTGCGCCTGTACCCCACATATGAACCGATATAAACGGGCGCCGCGGCATTCGATACGGCAGCATGTGGGTCACTCAGGTTTACAGCAAATTACCTGCTGCGCGTTAGGCCGCGGAACTAGACTATGCGCGCAGGGATCACCAAGGGCAGCCGCTGGGTAAAGAGAAGGCGCATGCGCTTCCACTCCGTGGCCACTGCCCGTCGAACAAGGTGAAACAGATGGCCCGCTTGCTTCGTATGCCGATTTGGCTTGGGATGACGTGGAAAACTGCCATGGGGCCTGCCCTGGTCACGCTCGCTGTCGTCGCGGCCATGGTGCTGCCAGGGCTCGCGCAGGCTACCCTGGGCAACAAGGCCATCGGCAATGTTTTCGCATACGAAGGCCAGGATCCCAATCGAATCGCCTTTACGCCGGACGGAAGCAAAGCCTACGTCACCAACGCCTTGTCTGATACCGTGTCGGTGATCGACACGCGTCAGGGCGCGGAAACCGGCATCATCAAACTGCCCGCGGGAAGCACCCCGGCCAATATTGCGGTCTCTCCGGATGGACGCAAGGCGTACGTTCTCAACCTGGGTTCGCATACGGTCGCAGTCATCGATACGACGACAGATACCGTGGGCAAGCAGGGGAATGTGCTGAAGTACCAGGGCAGCAATCCCTACGGTATTGCTTTCCATCCGGATCCGGCCAGGCACCTGGCCTATGTCACGAACAACGACGCCAGCGCGACCGTATCCGTGATCGACACATCGAGCGATACGCAAACAGGCACCATCGCCGGCTACGCCCCGGGCCAAGGCGCGCATGGCGTGGCCTTCTCTCCGGATGGAACAATGGCTTATGTCGCGACCGCGACGTCGGTGGCGGTGATCGACGTCGCGAACGCCAGGCAAAGCCGACAGATCGCGGGCTATGCCGGGACCACACCTCTCAATGTCGCTTTCGTGTCCAACGCGAAAGCCTATGTCACCAACCAGGAGTCGGCCAGCGTGTCCGTCATCGATGCCGCAAGCAACAGGCAAATCGGCACCATCGAGGGGTTTACCGGCACGTATCCGGCCGTCGTGGCCGTGGCGCCGAATGGCGCCAGCGCCTATGTGACGGGCTATGGTTCGGATTCGGTGTCGGTGATCGACACGGGCAAGGACAGGCAGACCGGGACCGTCGATATGGGCCAGTTCAAGGGCCTGCACCCCAACGGTGTGGCGTTCCGTCCGGATCCGAACCCCGACAAGGCCGGAGATATCGCCTATGTGGCGAACAATGGCTCGAACAGTGTCTCCATCATCCAGGTCGAGCGAGCTGCCGCCATCATCGCCACGATACTGCCCGCCACGGGAACGACCCTGGGCGGGACCAATGTCACCATTACCGGATCCAATCTGACCGACAGTACAGGCGTCACCTTTGCAGGCACGCCGGGGACCAACCTCAACGTGGTCTCCAACACGGAACTGACCGTGGTGACGCCGCCCGCCCCGGGCGGCATGCCCGCGGCCGTCGACGTGGTGGTGCAGAATGGCGGGGGCCAGGGGGAAGCCAAGGGCGGATACACCTACACCACGCTGTTTTCCCGCTAGCGCTTGTTCTCACGCCGGCACGCGCATCGATCGCACCGGCGTCCTTCATTCGACGCAACACAGCAGGACGCCGCAGGCAGCGGGGTGCAGGTCGGACGCCGCATCGCCGGCTGGTCCGGGCGCCGTCAGCCGGCTCGCGACGGTAGGCGCGACAGAAGCCTGGGGCGGCGGCCATGCCCTTGGAGCCGGTGCCGTTGGCAAGCGTCGTTCGGACCCGGCGCCCACGGGGGCGGCAAAAGGCGCCCACCGTCCGTCCTGCTGCCCTGGGCGCCGCGTCCTGGGGTCCGCCGTGCCCAGGGCCGCCCGCGCCGCCCGGTACGAGCCCTGCGGCGCGGGCCAGTGGACCGGATGCGACTGCATCGGCAGCGCCATTTCCATGACCATCGTCAGCATGCCGGCGCGCAGGGCGGCCTGGTCCATGGGTGCTGCCGCGCCGATCGCACGTAGCACGGCCCGCACCGCGGGCACCAGGGGGGCATGGATATAGGTCAGCCGCAAACGCAGCGTATTGGCCTCGAAGATCGTCTGTCCCGACAGCGGTCCGCGCCCGTCGTGCCAGCCCTGGGATCGCCTGCGCGCATGCTGCTCCGCCTGGTAGTCATTATTGATGACCGGCAGGCCGCGCGCGCCGTCGACGCGCAGCGCGGCGTCGCCGAAATCCGCGTACGCCGTGCCGGACGGCGCGAGGATATCGATGCGCCATGGCAGCAACCCCGTGCGGCGGGTAACTTCCAGCAGGTCGGCCCGCATGCGGGCGTGCGCGCTGCGGTGCTGTCCCGGCGGGACGAACAAAGGCAGCAGGCCGTGCTCGAACGCGTCATCGATGACCTGCGGCCGTGCGTGCGCGGTGGCGCCGGCGCGTGCGGCGTCGAGCAGGGCCAGGTTGAGGATTTGCCGCACCACGTGCCATCGCGCCGCTTCGACCACGAGCAAGCCAGCGACGAGCAGCGGCAGGGCGGCCGTGGCGAACTCCACCATCGCGGCGCCGTGCTGGCGCGGCGGATATCGCGGGATGGCGCACGCTTGCGTGGCAAGGGTAATACCGAAAAGCATGGCGCCAGTGTGCGCCGCGCGCCTGCATGCGTCCATTACGGCAACTACGCGTGATAAACGCATGCACCGCGCCGGACGCTTCGATACCCGACGAGTCGGTCAGTGGACCGTGGGCGGGTCCTGTTCGGGGAAGGTACGGGAGCCGGAAAACAGGCCCGCGCAATCGACGGCGTCGAACACATAGGGCTTGCCGCAGAAATCGCAGGCCACCTCTACCTTGCCCCGTTCCGACAGGATGTCTTCCACCTCGGCGCGGCCCAGCATGCGCAGCATGTCCGACACCTTGGTGCGGTTGCAGGGACAATGCCAGCGCACGCCCAGGGGGTCGAACGCGATGAGCGTTTCTTCCCAATACAGGCGATGGATCAGGGTGTCGACGTCGGTTCCCAGCAGTTCGTCCGGCTTCAGCGTCGCTGCCAGCTGGCCGGCCCGGTTCCAGGTTTCCTCGGCGGCGCCGGGTGTGTGCGCGCTTCCGCCTTGCTCGGGCAGTCGTTGCAGCAGCAGGCCGGCTGCATGCTGTTCGTCCGATGCCAGCCAGAGACGGGTTTCGAGCTGTTCCGACTGCTGCATGTAGTGGCTGAGCGCATCGGCGACCGTGTCACCGACGATGGGAACGATGCCCTGGTAGGGCTGCTGGCCCGGCGCCTTGCGTTGAGGGTCCAGCACGACGATGAAGCGACCGTTGCCGCCCGGGTTCATCAGGCTTTGCATGGTGCCGGTATCCGGAACGACATGGTCCTGGCGCAGTTTGACGGTCGCGCGCAGGCTCAGGTCGGCGCGGCATTCCACGACAAGCAGGGCGATTGGACCATCGCCCTGCACCTGCATGACCAGGGAGCCTTCGAATTTCAGGTTTGCAGCCAGCAGTGTCGATGCGGCGATGAGTTCGCCCAGCAGGCGTCTCACCGCGATGGGATAGTCGTGATTCACCTGCGCGGCGCGCCAGGTTTCGTGCAGACGTACCGCTTGCACGCGTACGGTACGGTCTTCGAACAGGTATTTCTTCAGAAGATCGGTCATACAGGCATGTTAGCCGATTCACCCCTCCGAACCGGCCGTATGCGGATATGTCCCCATGGTCGAGCAGGGGCGGCCCCGCAGCTAGCCCAGGCGCTTGAGCGACCGCTTGTACTGGCGCGCGCGTTCGACATAGCCAGCGGTGTTGTGGTGCATGCGCGCGATTTCTTCTTCGGTGAGCTGGCGTACGACCTTGCCTATGCCTATCACGAGGCTATTGTCCGGGATGACCCGGCCTTCGGGAATCAGCGCGCCCGCGCCGATCAGGCAATTGCGGCCGACCACCGCATCGTTGAGCACGATGGCCTGGATGCCCACCAACGCGCCTTCGCGGATCGTGCAGCCGTGCAGCATGGCCTGGTGCCCAACGGTGACACGGGACTCGACGGTCAGGCCATGGCCTTCGTCCACGTGCAGGACGGAGGATTCCTGGATATTGCTGCCGGCGCCGATGATGATGGGCGCGTTGTCGCCGCGTATGGTGACTTGCGGCCAGATGCTGACGTCATCGTGCAACGTGACGTCGCCGATGATGTCGGCGCTATCGGCAATGTATGCGCTGGCGGCGATGCGCGGCGCGATGTCGTCCAACTGGTAGATGGCCATCAGGGTCTCCGTCGCGTCAGGCGGGCTGGCCGCCGGACGCCTTGTCCTCTTCACGCTGCCGCAACAACCGGCGCTGAACCTTGCCGGTCGTCGTCATGGGCAACTCATCGATGAATTCGATTTCCTTCGGATATTCGTATGGCGCCAGCCGTTGGCGAACGTGATCCTGCAGCCCCTGCACAATGGATTCCTGCGGCTGTCCGGCGTACTCCGGCGTCAGGACCACATAGGCTTTCACCAGGGCGCCGCGTTCCGGATCGGGCTTGGGCACGACCGCGGCGTTGGCCACGGCGGGATGCCCAAGCAGGCAGCTTTCGATTTCTCCCGGGCCGATGCGGTAGCCCGCCGACTTGAATACATCGTCGCTGCGGCCCGCATACCAGAGGTAGCCGTCCTCATCCAGGCGGGCCAGGTCGCCGGTTCTGCACCAGTCGCCCGAAAACTTGGCCGCCGTGGCGGACGGGTTGCGCCAGTAGCCGAGGAACAGGATGGGGTCGGGATCGCCGTGGATGTCGTAGCGATTCAGCGCGATGTCGCCGACTTCGCCGGCCCTCACCGGGTTGCCGTCCTCGTCGATAACGGCTACCTGATGCCCAGGGTAGGGACGTCCCATGCTGCCCGGCTTGGCGGGCCAGCGCTGGTTGCTGTTGCCCACCAGGTAGTTCATTTCGGTCTGGCCGAACATTTCGTTCGGCGTGATGCCGAGCGCGGACCGGCACCATTCGAATACGGTTTCTCCAACGCTTTCGCCCGCGCTCATCAGTCCGCGCAATACCAGGCGGTACCGTTCGCGCGGCGCCGGCACGGACTTCATCATCGCCTTCAGGGCGGTGGGGAACAGGAAGGTATTGGTGACCTGGTAGCGCTCCATCAGTTCGAAAGCGCGCTCGGGGGAAAAGCGCCCGCGCGTGCCTACAATCGGATGGCCGAAATACAGCGTAGGAAGCAGGGCGTCCATCATGCCGCCCGTCCAGGCCCAATCGGCGGGCGACCAGAACACGTCGCCCTGCTTGGGGAACCAGTTCTGCGAGGCGACGAACCCCGGCAGGTTGCCGATCAGGGCGCAATGCGGCAGCAAGGCGCCTTTGGGCGCTCCTGTCGTGCCCGAGGTATAGAGCAGGATGGCCGGATCGGTGGCCAGGGTGTTGATGCGCTTGAAAGCCGAAGGCTGGCGCGCCAGAAGGCTGCGCCAGGGCAGGACGCGTTCATCCGCGAAGCCGATGCCGATGATTTGCTGCAGGGCAGGGCATTGCTCCGCCACCGACAGCAGATTGGCGCTGGACGCCGCATCGACGACGGCGACGCGGGCTTCGGCGTCGCGCAAGCGGCTTTCGAGGGCCTCCGGGCCGAACAGTCCCGACAAGGGGACAATGACGGCGCCCACGCTATAGGTCGCCATGTGGACCACGGCGGTCTCTGGACGTTGTCCCAATACAACAGCTACGCGGTCGCCTTTGCCGACTCCCATGCGTACCAACCCGTTGGCCAACTGGTTGGCGGCTTCGGCCAGGCGCCGGTAGGTCCATACTTCCCGATTGCCCGCTTCGTCTTCGTAGTAGATGGCGATACGGCGCGCATCCACGGTGCTTTCCGCCCAACGGTGGCAGCAGACTTCCGCGATATTGAACTGGGTGGGTACGAGCCAGCGGAATGATTGATAAAGCGCCTGGTATTGATCGTTCATGGCCCTGTTGTGAGCGGTTACAACGATGGGACTCGTCGGCATTGCTTTTGGGGCCGGATTGCCCCAGACGCAAGCATGACCTAGAGGGCCATGAACTGCAACATGCGCGTGTTCCGGCTCACAGGGCCTAGGGTTTTTACGGATTGGACCCGTCAGGCAGTTTGCTCTGGCGCCGCAAGGCCGAGGGCAGGGCCGGCAGCGAGATCGGGCGCGGAGTCCGTGCCGCCGGTGTGGCCGGGGTGCGCTCGGCCAGCGTCGCGGCCCAGTCCATGAGGTGCAGCTGCCCGGTGTGGTCTTCGGCCAGCGCCGACAGGCTTTCGACCCAATCGCCGTCGTTGCAATAGAGCACACCGTCGATATCGCGCAACTCCGCCTTGTGGATGTGGCCGCATACGACGCCGTCCAGGCCGCGCCGGCGCGCCTCCCCCGCCAGCGCCTGCTCGAAGTCGGTAATGAACGCCACCGCGTTCTTGACCTTGTGCTTCAGGTATTGGGACAGCGACCAGTAATGCAGCCCCAGGCGATGGCGCATGCGGTTGAAATAATGGTTCAGCCATAGCGCGAATTGGTACAGGGTGTCGCCCAGATGCGCCAGCCATTTGCTGTGCTGGATGACCCCGTCGAACTGGTCGCCATGCAGCACCAGCAGGCGCCGCCCATCCGCCGTGACATGCACTTCTTCGTCCACGATCTCGATATCGCCGAAGGCGTAGCCGATGAACTCGCGCGCGAATTCGTCGTGGTTGCCCGGCACGAACACGACTCGCGTGCCTTCGCGGGCCTTGCGCAGGATGCGCTGGATTACATCGTTGTGCGCGCGTGGCCAGTGCCAATGCTTGCGCAACTGCCAGCCGTCGACGATATCGCCGACGAGGTACAGCGTTTCGGCTTCGTTATGGTCCAGGAAATCGAGGAGGAAATCCGCCTTGCATCCCGCCGTGCCAAGGTGCAGGTCGGAAATCCACACAGTGCGCCAACGCGTCGGGCGGAGCTCGTTCACATTTCCCTCTGTGCACGCTGTCATGAACGAATGAAATCACCCGGCGATGACGGCCATGTGAAACCAGCATGGCGCTTTCATGACATGCGCCGATGGGTTTTTTGCGCCGGCGACGTGCGAAGCAGGCGCCGCTGTACTAGTATCGGCCCTTCTTCCCCGCCCATATTCGTGTTTTCATCCGTCCTTGCGGTCCAGCTCTCGGGCCACGCTTCGACCATGCCTTTTGCCCCTGCCGCGCGCCGATATCGAGGCCGCCTGCCGTGACAGCCATCGTTGCCTCTTCCCTTTCCGATCCCGTCGTACGCCGGGCGACCACCATCGGCCTGCTTGCCATCGTCTGCTGGAGCGCTACAGTCGGCCTGGTGCGCAGCATTGCCGAGGCCCTGGGCCCGGCGGGGGGCGCCGCCACTTTCTTTACCGTGAGCGCGGTGCTGCTGACCTTGTGCCGCGGCCTGCCCCGCATCCGCGCCTTCCATCCCGGCTACCTCGTGGGAGGCGGGCTGCTGTTCGTGGCATACGAGGTCTGCCTGGCGCTGTCGCTGGGCTACGCGCATACGCGCGCCCAATCGCTGGAACTGGGCATGATCAACTATCTATGGCCCAGCCTGACCATGCTGCTGGCGGTCTGGGCGGGCCAGGCACGCGCGCGCCCGTGGTTATGGCCCGGCGCGGCACTGTCCTTCCTGGGCATCGTGTGGGTGTTGACCGGCGATGCGGGATTGTCCTTGCATCAATTCGTGCTCAACCTGCAGGACAATCCGATCGCGTACGGACTGGCGTTTTTAGCGGCGGCCTTGTGGGCGGTGTATTCCGTTCTTACGCGCCGCCATGGCGGCGGCCAGAATGGCGTGCCCCTGTTCCAGTTCGCCGTGGCGGCCACGTTATGGGTGCATTACGCACTGAGCGATGAGCCGCCTTTGTCGTTCTCCTGGTCGAGCGCCTTGCAGGTCCTGTTGCTTGGCACCTTGACGGCGACGGGCTACAGCTGCTGGAACCACGGTATCCAGAAAGGGAATATGGCGTTGATGGCCGTGGCGTCGTACTTCACGCCCGTACTGTCGATGCTACTGGCCTGCGTGTGGCTGGGCACCATCCCCACATTGGCCTTCTGGCAAGGCGTGGTGATGGTGACCGCAGGTTCGCTGGTGGGCTGGCATGCCACCCGCGGCTGACGGCAACGGCTTCAGGCGCGCAGCGGTGCCTTGGGCGCCTTGTCGGCCCGGCGCGGAGCCGGCGATGCGGTGATCAGGCGAGTGCCTGCCCAGCGATCATGCAGGAACTGACCGTCGGCATCGAACCACGACCCCACGAAGATCGAAAACGGCGCGGCGACGATGAACATGAGGGTCGCCGGCCAGTGCGATATCCTGGAAATCCACCAGACGGCGAGGGCCGCCGCGAGCGGCAGGATCCACGCCAGCACATAGCGCAGCATCAGGCGGGGCAGGGCCGGGACGTTGCCCGCCTGGTCCACGAGCCGGATGTGCCAGGTCTTCATGGGCAAGGTCTGGCCGGTGCGGCGCCAGCACAGGATGAAATAAACCCCCAGCGCCAGGAACAGCCACCCCTGGCGCACATGGCGCAGCATCAGGGCATTGCGGCTCTGGGTCAGGGTGTCGAACAGATAGCCCGCCAGGAAGACCACCCCGAAGAGCAGCACGGCTTCGTACATCATGCAGGCGAAACGGCGCAGGCGGCGCGGCGTCGCGTTGGAGGGCACGGAATTCATAGCGCCGTATTATCCGTCAGCCGCGGGCAAAAAAAAGCCCGCCCTAGGGGCGGGTTCTAAAAGGGGCTTGTGCAGCCCCCAAGGGGAACGGTACCTGCGCCGGGCGCAGCGCTTCAGGCGCGGGCGGCTTCGCCGCTGTGACGCGCGCCAGAGGCACGCAGCGAGCGGGCCAGCTTGGCGATGATCTTGCCCAGCGCGCGCAGCGGGCGCGGCCGGAATTGTTCTTCGATGGCTTGGCGCATCAATTGACGTTCCAATTCATCGGTCAGGCGGAGTGGTTCGCGTTCGTTCACGATAATATCCTGGGTGCTGAAAGCAAGCGCCGCGTTCCATCCCAATGGTATCTATTTTCGCGGCGCTCTACGGGATAACCCGAATTATAGGGGTTAACCCTAGAGGGTGCAAGTCGCTAAAAAACGACAACTCCCAGTCCTGTTGCGGCGCCGCAGCATAGGGCGAAGAGAAAAGGGGCCGCATGACATTGCGCGGACCGTACAATGCCGTCATGGATCATGTCGCGTCGGCATCCTCTTCCCCATGGCGCATCGAACCCGTGGGCGACCGCTGCCTGCTGGTGTCATTCGCGGACCAGGTCAGTGCCGCCGTCAATCGCAGGGTGCTGGGCTTCGCCGCCGACCTCCTGCGCGATCCCCCGGATGGGGTGATCGATGTGGTCCCGGCCTTCACCACGGTCGCGCTGCATTACCGTCCCGAACTGTGTGCCACGGCAGACCGGCCGCCCTACGAGGCGCTGGCTGCGCAGGTGCAAAGTCGGTTGCAGCGCGGCATTCCCGATCCGGACCTGGATACGCGCGTCGTCGAGATTCCCGCCTGCTACGGCGGTCAGTACGGCCCGGACCTGGACGATGTGGCGGCGCGCTGCGGCTTGTCCACCGATGAGGTCATTGCGCGCCACTGCGCTTCGCCTCTGGTCGTCTACACGTTCTTCTTCGCGCCGGGCAATCCGTTCGCCGGCGGGCTGGATCCCCGCCTGGCGGTGCCGCGGCGCCCTACGCCGCGCACCGAAGTCCCTGCCGGTTCGGTGGCCATCGCCAACGGGATGTCCACCATCTATCAATTTGCCATGCCGGGTGGATGGAATCTGATCGCCCGTACCCCGTGGAATCTGTTCGACCTGACGCAGGATCCGCCCGTACGGCTGCGCCTGGGCGACCGCCTGCGCTTCCTGCCTATTTCTCCGACCGAATTCGAGCGCTTGCGCGGAGCCCGGCCATGATGCGGGTCCTGAAACCGGGCGCCTTGTCGCAATTGCAGGATCTGGGCCGCTATGGACAGCAGCGTTTTGGTGTTCCTTTGAACGGTGTGATGGACGAGTGGTCGCATCGCGTGGCCAATATCCTGGTCGGCAATCCGGAAAGCGACGCGACGCTGGAGTGCACCCTCACCGGTCCCGTACTGCGCTTTACCCATGACCGCCTGATCGCGCTCTCGGGCGCGGATATGCAGGCCAGCGTGGACGGCATGGCCGTGCCCCTCAACCAGCCCGTGCTGATCCGGGGCGGCGCGACGCTGCATTGCGCCGAGCGACGACGCGGCGCGCGCGCCTACCTGGCGGTGAGAGGCGGCTTCGACGTGCCGGAGGTCATGGGCAGCCGGAGTACCTTCGTGCGCGGCGGCTTCGGTGGTTTCCACGGGCGGCCGCTCGCCAAGGATGATTGCCTGCCGCTGTGCCATGCCGATAACGGGTATCCCGGCGCCACGCGTTTGCTGGTGCAATGCGGAACGCCTTTCGTCAGCGCCGCGCAATTCAGCATCCCAGCCTGCGAAGGATCGCTGGACGCGCTGCGCATCATGCAGGGTCCGCAGTGGGAAGCCTTCACGGACGAAGCCCGCGGCGCGTTCACCGGGGCCGCGTTCGAGATAAGCAACCAGTCCGACCGCATGGGCTACCGCCTGCAGGGGCCTCGCCTGGGCCTGCGGCACCCGCTGGAAATGGTGTCCGAGGCGGTGTCATTCGGTACCGTGCAGGTGCCGCCGGACGGCAATCCCATCATCCTGATGGCGGACCGCCAGAGTGCCGGCGGCTATCCGAAGATCGCCTATGTCGCCAGCGTGGATCTGCCTCACCTGGCGCAAGCCATGCCGGGCGAGAGGTTGCGCTTCGCGACGATCACGCTGGCCGAGGCGCAGGCCCTGTACATGGCCCGCGAACAGGCCCTGGCGGTGTTGCGAGAGGCCGTTGCGCGCGCCATGCGGCCGCAGCCGCCAGCCGATCCGTGCGTCGCCGCCCTGGCGACGGAGTCGCACTGATCAGGAGCCGGCGCGCTTGTCGCGATAGCTCGCATCCACCAGTTCGAAGCCGAACAGGCGGCAATCCAGCGCCCCGTTGTGCAAGGGAACGCGGCGCAGCGGCTTCAGGCGCATCTGCTGCGGCAAGGTCATGTCGCTGGAAATGACATGCAGTTGCCAGCCGGCGAACTGGCGTTTCAGGCAGGCGGCCCACTCGCGCCAGAAGTCCTCGTCCTGTGCGGCGGGCAGGCGTTCGCCATACGGCGGGTTGGTGACGATCCAGCCCGTTCTCGCGGGGGCCTGCAGCGTACGCGCGTCACCCACCTCGAAACGCACCGTGTCCGGCTGCAGCCCCGCGCGCTCGGCGTTGCGCTGCGCGTGGCCGATCGCTTCGGGATCGATGTCGTAGCCGACCAGCGGTGCGTCGAGCCTGGGCAGTATGCGGCTGCGCGCATCGTCCTTGATGTCATGCCAGCGGCGCATATCGTGGCCGCGCAGGCGCTCGAAAGAGAAAGGCCGAGCGATCCCCGGCGGTACGCCCAGGGCGATCCACGCCGCTTCGATCAGGATGGTGCCACTGCCGCAAAAAGGGTCGAGCAATGCCGCGCCGGGATCCCAGCCGGCCAGGGCCAGCATGCCGGCAGCGAGGTTTTCGCGCAACGGGGCTTCGCCCTTGTCCAGGCGCCATCCCCGCTTGAATAGCGACTCCCCGGAGGTGTCCAGATACAAGGTCGCGGTATCCGCGGTCAGGAAGGCGTGCACGCGCGCGTCGGGCCGCACCGTGTCGATGTCGGGACGCGCGCCTTCGCGGTCGAGCAGGCGGTCGCAAATGCCATCCTTTACGCGCAGATTGCAGTATTGCAAGCTGCGCATGGGGCTCTTGATGGCGGACGTGTCCACACGCAGCGTGCGCTCGGCGCCGAACCAGCGTTCCCAGGCGGTCGCATAGGCGAGGTCGAGCAGGTCGTCCTCTTCCTGTACCGGCCCCTGTGCCACCTGCACCAGGATGCGCGTGGCCAGGCGGGAATAGAGGTTGGCCCGCTGCACGCCCGCCCAGTCGGCGCTGAAGTGCGCGCCGGCGCGGCCGGCACGTGCATCGTCGTAACCCAGAGCCTGGAGTTCGATCGTGAGTACTTCCTCGAGTCCCTGTGGGCAGGGCGCGAAAACATGAAAGCGTTCGTTGTCGCGGCGGGCGGTGTCACGCGCCCGCATGCGCGGCTGCTCGGGCTGATCCGGCACGGCGGGGGCCGCCTCGTGCGCCGGGACGCTCGCCGGCCCCGCCGCTGGCCGGCGGTCGGCGGCGGGCTGCCGCCGCAGGAAGCGGCGGTCCTTGTCGGGCCGTGGTGTTTCGGGCGTGGCGGCCGGGGCCTGGGGCGCGGACTTCTCGCGCTGCTTTTCCTGTTGCGCCACCAGACGCGCCCGTGCGCCGCCGCGCTTGCGCTTGCCGGCGTCCTCGGCAGGCGCCGTATCGCGCGGGCGCTTGGCCAGGGTGAGCGTTTTGCGGGGGCGTTCGGAATCGTCGGTCGTCATGGCGTGGTAAGCAGAATGAGGGGGCGCAGTGGGCAGCGAGCGGAAGGGAACCGCACATCAGCCGCGCCCGCGGCCCATGGGCATTCCGGCACCATGGTGTCGCGCAAGCGGTCCGGTGCGAGGCGGCGTGCCGCGTCGACAGCCTTAGAAAGGCTTTACGACCACCAACGCCACTACGATGAACAGCAGCACCACTGGAATTTCGTTGAACCAGCGGTAGAAGGTATGGGTGCGCGTATTGCGGCCCTGCTCGAACTTGCGCAGCATGACGCCACAGGCGTGATGGTAGCCGATGATCAACAGGACGAAGAACAGCTTGGCATGCATCCAGCCGTTGCCGGGGCCCATGCCGATGCCGTAGCCGACGTAGAGCCACAGCCCGAAAATGACAGCCACGATGGCGAGCATGGTGGTAAAGCGGAACAGGCGCCGCGCCATCCCCAGCAGTACGCCGCGCACCGCCGGTGCGTCCTGCTGCGCCAGGTTGACATAGATGCGGGGAAGATAGAACAGCCCGGCGAACCAGGCGGCGATGAAGACGATGTGCAGGGTCTTGATCCAGAGCATGGCGCCGCTACCTCGAGGAAAACCGGCATTGTAGGCCAGCGGCCCTGCCGCGCCTTGCCTGCCGCGCCTTGCCTGCCGGGCCGGCACGGCGGATGTCAGCCGCGCAACTGCCCCTCGCCGCTCAATACCCACTTGTAGGTCGTCAGGCCTTCCAGCCCGACCGGCCCGCGCGCATGCAGCCGGTTGGTGGAGATGCCGATCTCCGAGCCCAGGCCGTACTCGTAGCCATCCGCGAATACGGTGGGCAGGTTCACATAGACCGAGCTGGAATCGACTTCGCGCTGGAATCGCTGCGCAGCGCCCAGATCTTCGGTGACGATGGCATCCGTGTGGCCCGAGCCCCACCGCGCGATGTGCTCGATGGCGTCGTCAAGGCTGTCGACGATGCGCACGGCCAGGATAGGACCCAGGTATTCCTCCGCCCAATCCGCGTCCGTCGCCGGACGCGCCGTGGGCACGAGTTGCCGGCTGCGCTCGCAGCCGCGCAGTTCGACGCCGTGCGCGATCAGCGCATCGGCCAGCGGGGGCAGGATGGCCGGTGCCGCCGCGGCATGGACCAGCAGCGTTTCCATCGAACCGCACACGCCATAGCGGTACGTCTTGGCGTTGAAGGCGATGGCGTGCGCTTTCTGCGGATCGGCGGCGGCGTCGATGTAGACGTGGCAGTTGCCATCCAGGTGCTTGATCAGCGGCACGCGCGCTTCCGCGGCCATGCGCTGGATCAGGCCCTTGCCGCCGCGCGGCACGATGACGTCGATGTGTTCCGTCATGGTGATGAGCTTGCCGACGGCCGCCCGGTCGGGCGTATCGACCACTTGTACCGCGTGTTCGGGCAGGCCGGCCTCGCCCAGCCCCTGCCGCACGATGGCGGCCAGTGCCAGGTTGGACCGCAGCGCCTCGCTGCCTCCGCGCAGAATCGCCGCGTTGCCGGATTTCAGGCACAGCGCGGCCGCGTCGACCGTGACGTTCGGCCGGGACTCGTAGATGATGCCGATGACCCCCAGTGGGACGCGCATCTGTGCCACCCGCATGCCGTTGGGGCGCACGGTGGTCGGGCCGGTGCTGCCCACGGGGTCGGGCAGGGCGGCCACCTGGCGCAGGCCCTCGGCCATCAAGTCCAGGGTCCTGTCCGACAGGGTCAGGCGGTCCAGCAGCGCGGGCGTCAGGCCATGTTCACGCGCGGCATCCAGGTCCTGCCGATTGGCGCTTTTCAAGGTATCCCGGTTCGCCGCGATGGCGTCGGCCATGACACGCAGGGCGCGGGACTTGGCGGCGCCCGTGGCGCGCAGCAACTCGCGCGAGGCACGGCGGGCGTTTTCGCCCAGAACGATCATGGCGTGTTCTACGGTTTGCATGGACATGATGGGTCGGCAGGCGCGTCCAGGAAAGCCTGGCGTGCGGGTTCAGCGTGGACAGCGTAGTGTATCCGTATCGTTCAGGCGTCGCGGCGCCCGGCGGCGGCCACGCGCAGCGCCAGGCGCGCCATTTCTTCCCAAGGGTCGGTAAGCCGGCCCGGGACCGGCAGGCCCTTGATGATGCGGTCGACGTCATGCGCATGCTGCACGGCCGCCGGCCATGCGCGCGCGGGCACACGGGACAGCGCCTGCAGGGCAAGGCGCTCGTGCGCGCCGAAGATGCGCATGCGGCGCATCGCCGCGCCGCTGTCCTGGCCGCTGGCGCGGGCCTGGGCCACGCGGGCCAGTATGCGGATTTCCTCGCCGACTGCCCACAGCACCAGAGGCAATGCCTCGCCTTCGGCGCGCAAGCCATCCAGCATTCGGACGGTGCGGCTCACATCGCCGGCCAGCATCGCGTCGCGCAGGCCGAAAACGTCGTAACGCGCGACGTTCAGGACCGCGCGCTCGACGGCTTCGGCTTCCAGCGCGCCTTCCGGATAGAGCAGGGCCAGCTTCTGGATTTCCTGATGGGCGGCGAGCAGGTTGCCCTCCACCTTGTCGGCCATCCATTGCAGGGTGGCGCTGTCCGCCCGCTGGTTCTGGCGGGCCAGGCGCTCGCCGATCCAGGCCGGCAGCCGGGCCCGTTCAATGGTCGGGACGTCGACCATGATGCCGCGCGCCAAGGCCGCGGCCCAGCGGCTGTCGCGCGTGGCCTTGTCCAGCCGGGGCAGTCCCACGACGATGATCGTGTCGGCGTCGCCGCGGTCGGCCTGCTCGGCCAGGCGCGCCAGCATGTCGCCACCGGCCTTGCCCGGCTTGCCCGTCGGAATCTTCAGCTCCAGCAGGCGGCGGTCGCCGAACAGGGAGACCGTCTGGGTGGCGGCAAGGACCGCGCTCCAATCGCTGCGCGCGTCCATGACCATGGACGTACGTTCGGTGTAGCCGGCCGCGCGCGCCGCCGCGCGCAGGGCGTCCATGGTCTCGGTGACGAGCAGGGGTTCGTCGCCGCTCACCGTGTACAGGGGCGCGAGCTTGCCGCCCGCCCGTTGCAGGTGTGCCGCGAAGCGGTCGGCGTCCAGCGACTGCGCCATGGGTGCGGAATGCTTAATAGGGATCCAGGCCGGCCGGACCGTTGGTGATGCTGGGCGTTCTCCAGGGTTCCGGTATCCGCGGCTGCGGGGGGGGATTGGTGTCGTATACCGGACCTTCGGGATCGCCGGGCTTCTGCTGGGCCGCTTTCTCGGCGGCCAGGCGCACGTCGGGAGAGGTCAGCCGGCGCACGATCCGGCTGACCAGGCTTTGCTCCATATTGCGGAACAGCGCTTCCGCCTGACCTTCCTTGGCCTGCACGAACTGGTCGTTGTACGGCATTTCGCGGTAGGTCTCCAGCGTGGTATCCGGCAGCAGCGCGCGGCCCTTGGCGTCGATGACGCGGAAGGTGAAGACCAGCCCCAGTTCGTACTCCTCTACGCGGCCCTGGGCATTGAGCGAAACTTCCCGCATCGACCGCGCGTTGGCGATCTGCTGCAGTTGCGCCTCGGCCTCCTTGGGCGTGTCGACCAGCCGGGTATTGGGCGATGTCGCCGTGATGGCGCGTCGCACCTCGGCGCCGAAGCGACTGTTCTTGGGAATGCTGACATACAGCGTATCGAAGGGCAGCGGCGTGGCGCCCCGCATTTGGAATCCGCACGCCGAAAGCAGCATGAGCAGCGCCAGGCCTGCGGCGCGCAGCACCCGTCCACGGCCGTCCGATTGCCCGCGAGATGCGCGATTTTCTTGCCTGGCGAAATTCATGCGAGACCTCATTAACCCACCACGTTGACCAATTTGCCGGGCACCACGATAACGCGTTTCGGCGGACGGCCCTCCAGGAACCGCTCGACGGCTTCGTGCGTCGCGGCCTGCGCCTCGATCTGCTCGCGCGAAGCTGCCGCGGCCACCCGCAGCGCCCCGCGCAGCTTGCCGTTGACCTGGAGCATCAGTTCGATTTCATCGGCCACGAGCGCGCCCTCGTCGACCTGCGGCCAGGGCGCGTCCAGCAGGTCGCCATAGACGGCGGCATAGCCGAGCTCTTGCCAAAGCTGCCAGGTAATGTGCGGCACGACGGGGTAGAGGACGCGCAGCAGCACGCCCAGCGACTCGGCGCGCGCCGCATCGGCCAGCGGATCGCCGTCCGGCAGGGTGGCGCTTTCGATGGCGTTCAGCATCTTCATGCAGGCCGACACCACCGTGTTGTACTGGATACGCTGGTAGTCGTAGTCGGCCTGTTTGAGCAACGTATGGATTTCCCGGCGCAGGTCCTTGGCGGCTGCGGGGGCGTCCTGCCAGGCGCTCGCGGCCGCGGCCAGGCCACGCTGGACGGCGTCGCGCTGGCCGCAGGCGTGCGACCACAGGCGTCGCAGAAAGCGATTGGCGCCTTCCACGCCGGAATCCGACCACTCCAGGGTCTGCTCCGGGGGGCTGGCGAACATGACGAACAACCGCGCGGTATCAGCGCCCAGCGTGTCGATCAAGGATTGCGGGTCCACGCCGTTGTTCTTGGACTTCGACATGGTGCCGACGCCGCCGTAGCTGACTTCGCTGCCGTCGGACTTGCGGCGTGCGCCGGTGATGGCGCCCTTGGCGTCGTAGACGTTTTCGACTTCCTCGGGCCAGAAGTATTCGATGCCGCCGTGTTCCGTCTTGCGCGAATAGATATGGTTCAACACCATGCCCTGGCACAACAGCCGTGTAAAAGGCTCGTCGAACTTCACCATGCCGAGATCGCGCATCACCTTGGTCCAGAAACGCGCATACAGCAGGTGCAGCACCGCGTGTTCGATCCCGCCGATGTACTGGTCCATCGGCATCCAGTAGTCGTTGCGGTCGTCCACCATGGCATTGTCGTTGCCGGGCGAGGTGTAGCGCATGAAATACCACGCCGAATCGACGAAGGTGTCCATCGTGTCCGTTTCGCGGCGTGCCGGCTTGCCGCAGCGCGGGCAGGCGCAGGACAGGAAGGCTTCGTTCCTAGCCAGCGGGTTGCCGCTGCCGTCCGGGATCAGATCTTCCGGCAATACCACCGGCAGGTCCTTCTCCGGCACCGGTACCGGCCCGCAGTCATCGCAGTGGATGATGGGTATGGGCGTGCCCCAATAGCGCTGGCGCGAAATGCCCCAATCGCGCAGGCGCCACGTCGTCTGTTTCTCGCCCAGGCCCTGGCCGGAGAGGTCGGCCGCGATGGCGTCGATGGCTTGCTTGCTCGACAGGCCATCATACTTGCCGGAATGGACCAGGCGGCCGCTCTGCTTGTCGGCGTACCACTCCTGCCACGCATCGGTGGAGTAGTCCTTGCCCGCCACGTCGACCACCTGGCGGATTTCCAGCCCGTACTTGCGCGCGAAGGCGAAGTCGCGTTCGTCGTGCGCCGGCACGCCCATGACCGCGCCGTCGCCGTAGCTCATGAGGACATAGTTCCCCACCCATACGTCCACGGGCAGGCCGGTGAGCGGATGCGTCACCGCAAGGCCGGTCGGCATGCCTTCTTTCTCGCGCGTCGCCAGTTCGGCTTCGGTGGTGCCCCCCAGCTTGCAACGTTCGATGAATTCGGCCAGCGCGGGGTTGTCGCGCGCCGCGAGGGCCGCCAGCGGATGTTCCGGGGCGACGGCGCAGAAGGTCACCCCCATGATCGTGTCCGCGCGCGTGGTGAAGACATAGAGCCGGCCGTCCTGGACAAGCTGGCCGCTTTCGTCGCGAATGGCATGCGGGAAGGCGAAGCGCACGCCTTCGCTCTTGCCGATCCAGTTCTCCTGCATCAGGCGAACGCGCTCGGGCCAGCCCGGCAGGCCGGTCCTGACCTGTTCGAGCAGTTCTTCGGCGTAGTCGGTGATGCGCAGGTAGTAGCCGGGAATCTCGCGCTTTTCGACCAGCGCGCCAGAACGCCAGCCGCGGCCATCGATCACCTGTTCATTGGCGAGCACGGTCTGATCCACCGGATCCCAGTTCACGACCTGGGTTTTGCGGTAGGCGATGCCTTTTTCCAGCATCTTCAGGAACAGCCACTGGTTCCACTTGTAATACGCCGGGTCGCAGGCGCTCATCTCGCGCGACCAGTCGATCGCCAAGCCCATCGCCTGCATCTGCTTCTTCATGTAGGCGATGTTGTCGTAAGTCCATTTCGCGGGCGGCACCTTGGACTTGATCGCGGCGTTCTCGGCCGGCATGCCGAAGGCGTCCCAGCCCATGGGCATCAGCACGTTGTAGCCGCGCATGCGCAGTTGCCGCGCCATCATGTCGTTGATGGTGTAGTTGCGCACATGGCCCATATGCAGTTTGCCGCTGGGATAGGGCAGCATCGAGCATGCATAGAACTTGGGCTTCTCGGCGCCGCTGGCGTTGACGGCGTGCTCGCTGACGCGATAGACGTCGTTCTGGCGCCACGCCTGCTGGGCGGTGGATTCGACGGCGTTGGGGTTGTAGCGTTCCTGCATGGGCGGGTATGGACCGGTGACGAAGAGTGGGCCGCCGCGCCCGGGACGGGGCGGCAGACGGTCAAAACCCTCGATTATAGATTCTGCTATGCGGGGTTAGACGCGGGGGCGTTTTCGACCACCCGGGCGTTGCGGGAAAGGGTGCCGTACAGAAGCGAAAGGACGGCCAGGGCGCCGCCCAGGATGCACACACCGCGCCAGCCGGCGTGGGCGTAGGCGTTGGCGGAAGCGAAGGAGCCAGCGGCGCCGCCTATGAAATAGCTCGTCATGTAGCCGGCCGTGATACGGCTGCGGGCGTCCGGGCGCAGGCGGTAGATGCAGGCCTGGTTGGTGACCTGCAGCCCCTGTATGGCGAGATCGAGGACCAGGATGCCGCCCAGCAGCGCGGCGAGCGACCCGGCGCCGGCGGAAAGGGCCAGCCAGGACGCCAGCAACAGCCACAGGCCCAGGCGGGTGCAGCGGTTGATGTGGCCGCGATCCGCCATATGCCCGAAGGACCGGGCGGCAAAGGCGCCGGCCGCCCCGGCCAGCCCGAAAAGCCCGATGGCGCCTTCGGAATACCCGTATGGCGGATTTGCCAGCAGGAAGGTCAGGGACGTCCACAAGGCGCTGAACTGTGCGAACAGCAGGGCGCCGAGCAGGCTGCGCGCGCGAAACAGCGGCTCCTGGACCATGAGCGTGCCGATGGACCGGAGCAGCGCGCCATAGCTCATGGCGGTATTACCCGGATAGCGGGGCAGTACCCGCCACAGGGCCCCCGCCAACACCACGAGCAGGATGGCGGCGAGCCAGTACACGGTGCGCCAGTTGCCCAGGTCCGCCAGTGCGCCGGCGGCGGTGCGTGCCAGCAGGATGCCAAGCAACAGGCCGCTCATGACCGTCCCGACGACCCGGCCGCGTTCCTGCGGCGCCGCCAGCGTGGCTGCGAACGGCACCATGACCTGTCCCACCACGGAAAACAGGCCGGCCAGCGCCGTGCCGGCCAGCACCACGCCGAGGTTGGGCGCGAAGGCGACCAAGGCCATGCCGACCGCCGTGCACAAGGTCATGGATACGATAAGGCTGCGGCGTTCGAGCAGGTCGCCGAGCGGCACCAAGAGCAGCAGTCCGACCGCGAAACTCAATTGCGCCGTTGTGACGATGGCGCCGGCGGCGGCCGTGGACAAGCCGAATTCCAGGCCGATGGTATGCAGCAGCGGCTGCGCGTAGTAGTCGCTGGCGACCACCAGGCCGCTGGCGATGGACATCAAAAGGACGATGGCCGGGGTCAGGACGGCATGCGGGGTATGACGGGTCATGGTTGGAAAAAAAAGGGAAACGGCGGAGGGGAAAGCGCCGAGCGACCGTGCCGATCACGCACCAGGCCGCCGCGGCGCTGGCGTCGCGGGATGTGCCGCCGAGGCCGCCTACAGGCTGGCCGATCATAGCAACCGCACCTGTAAGCAGCCTGAGTGATTCGCATCGATGGCCCGCATCGGATGACGGGTCCGCCGTTGTGCGCGCGGGCCGGGTGCGCGCATGAAGCCGGGCCCGCGACATGCGTACCCCGGGGCTGTACTGGCCCTATGACCGTTGCGTTGCGGTAATCGATACACGCGGCGGTAACCGCTGCTGATCATTGCTCGGCAACGGGTAACGGCCCAATCCCATTGCGCCGATAGGCACGGCCGTTGCGATGCCGCGCCGGCCTCAAGGCAACCACCACCTACAGGGGACCGATATGACCGATAACCAGGATCAAAAGGAAAAGGAACGTCGCAAGCCCCGTGGCTTCGCCGCCATGGGAGCGGAATTCCAGCGTGAAATCGCGGCGCAGGGAGGCAGGGCGGCGCATCGGCTCGGCAAGGCGCACCGCTTTACCCCGCAGGAGGCGCGCGCCGCCGCAACCAAGCGGCATGCGGCGCGCAATGCCGAGCGCGCGAAGGCGGAGGGCGCCGCGCCCGTTGCATCCGAACAGGCCGAAGACCGCTAGCACGATGGCGCGGCGCGGGGCTGGTCCGTGTCCGCGCGCGTTCCGTCCCTCGCGTTTCGTTGATGTGTGCGCCCACCGCCTTCACGCGGGGCGGCGCACAACACCGGAACCGGCCTGGCGCATTCATCTATGGAATGGGGAGCTTCAGCGTGCCCGCGTCGGGATCGGCTTCCCAGCCGGTCACGCGGAACTCGCGCGCCTCCATATAGCCCTCTGCATTGAAACGCACCTGCGTCGGCACCCATGAGACGTCGGCGAGCTGTTTTGCATCAATGCCACGGGCAAGGAGATAGCCCGCTTCCGTGCCTTCGTCACGCGCCGGGGGCACGTCGCTGGATGGCGACCAGAGCACGGACTCGCATGCCAACGTTGCCTGCCGTTCCGGCTGGCCGGGTTCGCGGCCGATCAGGGTAATTTCCTCGACTTTCCAGTTTTCCATTGCGTTCCGTCCGCGTAGCCCTGAATGGGGCGGTATGCATCCCGACTGCAATCGGTGTACCTGCGCGGCATTGCGCCTGGCCACATCGGCCGCGCGGGCACGCGTCAGGGCTGCGGTCCAAGCACCACAAGACGGCCGGATAAATCGCTTGCAATTGAATAGTGCGCGATTTAATATTCATTCCAGGCGCTGTGCTCGCCTCTGAAAATCTACCGGCCGGTGGCGCTGTGCCCCGTCCAGACCCTACAGGAGCCTTCCATGTCTATCGAAAAAGTGCTGTATCGTGCCCAGGCCACCGCCAATGGCGGCCGTGATGGTCGTGCCGTCTCGTCGGACGGCGTGCTGGATATCCAGCTCAGCACGCCCCGTGAGCTGGGCGGCGCAGGCGGCCCGGGAACGAATCCGGAGCAACTGTTCGCCGCGGGGTATTCCGCGTGCTTCCTTGGCGCGCTGAAGTTCGTGGCAGGTCGTGAAAAGGTCGCGTTGCCGGCGGAAACCAACGTGACCGGTTCGGTGGGCATCGGCGCTATCCCGACAGGCTTTGGCATCGAGGTCGAACTGCGTATCGCCATCCCGGGACTGGACCCCGCTCAGGCGCGCCAGCTCGTGGACAAGGCGCACATCGTTTGCCCTTACTCCAACGCGACGCGCGGCAATATCGACGTCACGCTCACGCTGGTCTGACGCTGCCAGGGCCGGCACGCGCCGGCCCGTGTGGTGGCATGTCGATCGTGCACGATTTAATATGTCGGCCATGGCCCAATCTTCCTCGTCACGCGGCAACGATGCCGCCCTGCTGCTGGAAAACCAGCTTTGCTTCGCGCTGTATTCGACCAGCCTGGCAATGAGCAAGGTGTATCGGAAGCTGCTCGCCGGTATGGGCCTGACCTATCCGCAGTACCTGGTCATGCTGGTCCTGTGGGCCGAGGACGAACTCACTGTCTCGGCCATCGGGGAACAGCTTTTTCTCGACTCCGCCACGTTGACGCCCCTGCTGAAGCGCCTGGAAGCGGCGGGCCTGGTCAGCCGTGCTCGCGCGGCGCAGGACGAGCGCCAGGTCATCGTATCGCTGACAGAGCAGGGGCGGCAGTTGAAGAGCCGCGCCAAAGCCATTCCGCCCGGGGTGGGCAAGGCCGTGGGTTGCAACGCCAGCGAAGCGGCGGCGATGATCAAGCGCCTGGACGCGCTGCGTGCCGCGTTGCAGGAATCGACATGCCAATAGCGAAGCAGAACACCCAGGCCAACCTGGCGTACCAGGAGCTGAAGAAACGCATACTCATGGGTTTTTTCGGCGCCAGCGGGCGCCTGCGTGAAATCGAGGTGGCCGAACTGCTGAACATGGGCCGCACGCCGGTTCGCGAAGCGTTGAAGCGCCTTGAAGATGAAGGCCTGGTCACGCACGAGCCGCGACGCGGCCTGGTCGTGACGTCGCTGGACCAGCAGTCGGTGACCGAGCTCTACGCCATGCGGGAACTATTGGAGGGCGGGGCGGCCCGCTTCGCGGCCAAGCATGCCAGCGAAGCCGAAATCGACAACATGGCGCATATCCTGCGCGAAGGCCGGGAGGGCGGCGACCCGGTCGCTGCCAATCTGGCGTTCCACCAGTCCATCTACGGCGCCGCGCACAATAAATTCCTGATCCGGGCGCTGCGGTCGCTGACGGACTCCACTTACCTTCTGGGACGCAGTACCCTGGAAACGCCCGGCCGGCCCGAGGCCGCCCACGACGAACACCTGGCGATCTATGAAGCCATCCGCGATGGCGATCCATTGCGGGCCGAGCAGGTGGCGCGCGAACACATACGCAATGCCCTGCTGGAAAGACTGAAGATCCTGCGCGCCCAGCAGGCGTCGGAAAGCTAGGCCCGCTTCACACGGAAAGCCGCTCGCTGCTCATGGTTCCTATGGTCCTTATGCTGCTCATGGGCACGGACGGCGGACCGGCATGAATGAGCGCAGGTGTTCCACTGCGCGGGGCGTTCGACGTTGTCGCCGTGCAGACCCGCCCCGCGTTGCGTCGCTCAGTCGTACAAGGCGAGCGGGTTATGCCGCAGGATGCGATTGCAGGCCTCATCGCTGACCGCCTGGCGCAGCAGGCCCAACAGGTCGCGATAAGGCACAGGCTGGCCGTGAGCGGGATCGAAAAACCAGGTATGGGGCCAGTCCGAAGCCCATACCACCCGTTCGGGATAGCGGTCCGCAAGGTCCCGCAACAGTTCGCCGAAGTGGTCCATCCAGGCCTCCGGCGGATAGCCATAGCGGTAGAAGCCCGAAGCCTTGATCCATACGCGTCCCGTATCCAGAAGCCGGAACAGGGCGGTGCGCGTGGCGGCATGGTCGGGACCATCGGCCGCGCCGCCCAGGTGGTCAATCACGACGCGCGGGCCATCGGCACGCACGTGGTCGAGCAGATCATCCAGGGCCTGCGGAGCCACGAAGAATTGGGCGTGCCAGCCGGCGGCATGCAGGCGCGGCGCCAACTGCCCATACGTGCGCATGCCGTTTCCGGAGCCGGAGACCGCATTGAACCGCATGCCGCGCGCGCCCTGCGTGCGCCAGGCCACCAACTGCGCTTCCGGCGTGTCGTCCGCTATCACCAGCACTCCGCGCGCGCGGCCGCCGGACTCCCGAAGCGCGTCCAGCAGCAAGCCATTATCGGTTCCGTAGACGCTCGGCTGTACCAGCACGAAGCGTTCGATACCGTGCGGCGCGCCCGTGTGCGCAAGGTCCCGCCAGGAACGCGGCGGCGGTGCGTAGCCCGAACCGGGCAGCACCGGCCTGGTCGCTGCATCTTCGAACACGTGTGTGTGGCAGTCCCAGGCGGGAGGGGTGGGCTGTGTCATGCCGTCATCTCATGGTGTAGCGGGCTCGGGGCGTGCATCGCGGTTGCCTGGCCAGTCCATCAGTCCAGCCGTACGCCGGTTTCCTTGATGATTTCCTGGTACTTGCCGCGTTCGGCGCCGATGAACTGCGTGAATTCCTGGACCGAATTCGGTTTGACGGCCGCGCCTTCCGCTTCCAGCCGTCGCTTGGTTTCGGGGTCGGCGATGATGGCGTTGATCTCCCGGTTCAGCGTTTGCACGATATCGTCCGGCGTGCCCTTGGGGGCGAAGATGCCGCCCCACAGGCTGAAGGAAAACCCGGGAATTCCGGCTTCGGCCACGGTCGGGACGTTGGGCAGGGCCGGCGAGCGCACCGCCGTCGACACCGCGATCGGCTTCAGCGTGCCGCTCTTGAAATGCGGCAACACGCCAGGCGCCCCGGAGAAAAACATGTCGACGTGATTGCCCAGCAGATCGCTGAGCGCCGCGCCGCCTCCCTTGTAGGGAACGTGCGTGAGCTTGGCCCCGGTCTTCAGCGCCAGGGCTGCCGCGGCCAGGTGGCCTGGCGTGCCGGTGCCCGAGGACGCGTAGTTCAGGCCTTGTCCGCCTTTCTTGCTCAAGGCGACCATCTCCTGGATGGTGTTGAACGGTTGCGACGGATGCGCCGACAGCACCAGGGGCGAGTCGCCCACCAGCACCACGGGCATCAGGTTCTCCGGTTTGTAGTTCAGATTGCTAGACAACAGCGGCGTGACGACGATTTCTCCAGTCTGGCCGAGCAGCAGGATGCTGCCGTCGGGCGGGGCGTCCGCAACGTAGCGCGCGCCAATGGCGCCGCTGGCGCCAGCGCGGTTCTCCACGATGAAGGTCTGGCCCAGGCGGCTGGTCAGTTTTTCCGCGATGAGTCGCGCAAACACATCACCGGAGCCGCCGGGCGCGTACGGCACGATGATGCGCACCGTCTTGTCGGGGTAGGCGGCGTGGACGCCGGCATGCAGCCCCATGGTGGCCGCGCCGCAAAGGGCCGCGGCGAGGAAGCGGCGCATGGCCCGGGTGAATGACTTCATTGCGGTGTCTCCTTGGGTGCCTCGAGGCGGCTGGACGCAGCGTGGTTGGCCGTTCTGGTGGATGTCCCACGCGGCGTGGCGCGCCACCGCACCGCACCCCGTGGACATTATTTAGATATATTTTTGCATACAAAAAAGGACGGGACAATCGCCGCCCGCTCGGGAGCAGCCGCGCCGGCCCTTCTGCATGCCGTGGGTACGCCGCGCGCGGTCATCGCGATGCAAGTACCACGGTGGCCCGTTTGGACGCGGTCCTGCGGACAGGCGGCACGGCATGAGGGGCGGGGAAGGCGTGCAGCGGCGGGCCCTCGTGTCGCAGGGGTATCATCGAATGTTCGCGGCGAAATGCTGGCGGCGGCCTGACGGCCCCGTTCAAGTGGCGCCCACTGCACAACAGGAGAAAGCGTGTGAACACCACCATAACCGGCGAAATTCTTATCGGCCAGCGTGCCATCGACAACGGCCAGCGCACGCTGAAGGCCGTCAATCCCGCGACGGGGGAAACGCTTGCCCCGGATTTTGCCCAGGCCGGGCCGGCCGAGGTAGAACAGGCGTGCGCGGCCGCCTGGGCCGCGTTCGACACGTATCGTGAAACCCGCCTCGAAGACCGGGCGCGTTTCCTGGAAGCGATCGGCGATCAGATCATGCAACTGGGCCAGGCGCTGGTCGATCGCGCCGTGGCGGAGACCGCGCTGCCGGCGGCCCGTATCGAGGGCGAACGCGCCCGCACGGTGGGCCAGTTGCGCCTATTCGCCCAGGTTGTCCGCGCCGGCGAGTTCCTGGATGTGCGCGTCGATACCGCCATGCCGGATCGCCAGCCCTTGCCGCGTCCCGACCTGCGTTTGCGCAATATCGCGCTGGGTCCGGTCGCGGTGTTCGGGGCGAGCAATTTTCCGCTGGCGTTCTCGGTGGCGGGAGGCGACACCGCATCGGCGCTCGCCGCGGGTTGCCCGGTCATCGTGAAGGGCCATCCCGCGCATCCCGGCACCGGTGAACTGGTGGGGCGGGCCATCCAGGCCGCTGCGCGCGAGTGCGGCATGCCGGAAGGCGTGTTCTCGTTGCTGCTGGGCGGCATCGAAACCGGCACTTCGCTGGTGCAGGATGCCCGCATCAAAGGCGTCGGATTCACCGGTTCGCGTACCGGCGGCCTGGCGCTGGTCGATATCGCGTCCAAGCGGCGCGAGCCCATCCCGGTCTTCGCCGAAATGAGCAGCATCAATCCGGTATTCCTGTTCCCCGCCGCGCTGGCGGCGCGTGCGGAGGAACTCGGCAAGGCTTTCATCGGCTCGTTGACGATGGGCGCCGGCCAGTTCTGCACGAATCCCGGTATCGTCGTCGCGCTGGACAGTCCCGACCTGGACCGCTTCCTCAAGGCCGCCGATGCGACGCTGTCCAGCCATGTGCCCAGCGCCATGCTGACGCCGGGCATCCATGGCGCCTACCAGAAGGGTGTCCAGGCCCTGGAAACGGCGCAAGGCGTGCAGCTTTGCGCGCGCGGCGGCACCGGCGAAGGCCCCAACCGCGGCGCCGCCGCGGTGTTTTCGACCGCCGTCAGCAATTTCCTGTCGCAGGAAGCCTTGCAGCACGAGGTTTTCGGAGCATCGAGCCTGGTGGTTCGCTGCCAGCGGCCCGAAGACATGCGCGAGATCGCCGAGCGTATCGAAGGCCAGCTCACGGTGACCCTGCATATGGAAGAGGCCGACTACGAACTGGCGCGTGGCCTGGTGCCCATTCTGGAACGCAAGGCCGGTCGCATCCTGGCCAACGGCTGGCCCACCGGGGTCGAAGTGGCCCACGCCATGGTGCACGGCGGACCCTTCCCCGCGACCTCGGACAGCCGGTTCACGTCGGTCGGCACGCTGGCGATCCGTCGATTCCTGCGTCCGGTGAGCTACCAGAGCCTGCCGTCGCAACTGCTGCCGGAAACCTTGCGCTCCGAAAACCTTGGCCGGGTGTCGCGGCTCGAGGACGGCAAGCGCTTGCTGCCCTGAGCGGCTGCCCGGGGCAACCGACAGCCCCGATGACGGCCGCACATATCGTGCCCTCCGGCCTTATCGCCCCGTCCGACCTTGTCCATCGCCGGGCTCGCGTGTAGGTCTTCCGGCTGGCCGCCCGCGTCAGCGGCGCGGCGTCCGGGGTGCCGCCTCCAACGGCGGGTGCACCTGGTCTGGCCAGTCGGGCAGGGCCGGTGGAAGGGGCCCCGGGGGCGTCCCTTCCACGCGGAAGGGGGCATCGGCGCGCGGGGACGATGATGAGGTCGACGCGGTCGGTGATGCCGGCGCCGGCACGGCCGATGCGGCGGGCGCCGCGGGGTCGGGGCGGGCCGCCCGTAGCCGCCTTTCCAGATCGGTGACGGGATGCTTGCCCACCCATGCGCCCTGGGGCTTGCCAGCCTGAACCGCGCCCGTGGACCGGGCGTCGTTGTCCGCTGCCGTCGGCGATGCCGTTGATGTGGTCGCAGTCGATGATGTCGTGGGCGCCGCGTGTGCCGCGGTCTGCGCTTCCTCCGCGCCGCCTGTCAGGCTTTCCCGGGCCCGCGTGTCCGCCGTCCCGGCCTGGCTGGCGGACGGCTGGCCCCGTGTTCCGTGCAGGCCTGCGCCTGCCGTCGCGTTGTCCTGCGCGCGCAGCTTGCGGATCTGTTCATCGAGCGGTTGCAGGCGGGTGCCGCTGGCGTACGCGAAGCGCTCCATCCGTGGCTTGCCGTCCACGTGCCCGATGTAGCCCAGATAGGTGCCCAGCGTGGATTGATGATCCAGGCTGCGGTAGACGATGGTGCCGAAGGGCGTCTCCACGCTCAGTCGCGGAAACACCGACACCAGTGCCTGCCGGTCGGCGATGCCGGCCTGCCTGAGACCCTGCGCGATGGATTGCAGCGCGGCGTACCCCAGCACCGCCGCGGTACCCGGCGTTTCGCCGTAGCGCGCCTGGTAGGCCTGTACGAAGGCCTGGCTCGCGGGCGTGTCGACGGTCCCGGCGGGGTAGCCCGTGACGATCCAGCCGTCGGGCACGCCGGCATCCAGGACAGCCAGGTTTGGGGGGTCGCCGGTAAACAGCGATACCACCGGAAGGCCGTCGAAAAGTTGCGCGGCCAGGCCCGCATGCACCAGGCTGGCGAGTCGGGCGCCGGTCAGCATATTGAAAAGCGCCTCCGGCTGCGCGGCCTTGAGGGCCGTGACCGTGGCGGCGGCGTCGAACTTGCCCTGGGCCACCGCCAGGTCGGCGACGAATTCAGTCTTGGACTGGAACGTCCGCATCAGGCCCTTGAAGGCCTCCACCGTGGCGCGGTCGGATTCGGTGTCCTCGTAGACCAGCGCCCAACGCAGCTTGCGCTGCCCCAGTGCCTTGGGGGCGACCGCGGCCGCCTGCATCCATGCGGCGGGCCGCAGGCGGAACGTATGGCGATTGCCTTCCTGCCAGGTCAGGCGCTGGGTAAGCGGGGCCACGGCCAGGTAAAGCACCTTGCTGGCGTCGGCGTACCGCGACAGGGCAAGCGCCACTTCGGAGGAATATCCGCCGAACAGCGCCACCACGCCGTCGCGGTCCACCAGCACCTGCGCCGCTTGCACCGCGTCGTCCGGCTTGCCGTGGTCGTCGCGCGAGCGCACGTCCAGCTTGCGGCCCAGCACGCCGCCCGCGGCATTGATCTGATCCAACGCCAGCATCCAGCCGCGGCGATACGCGGTCGAGAAGCCGGGCAAATCCTTGTAGGTATTGATTTCGCCGAGGACCACCGGCGGTGGCGCCGGCGTCACCGCCGCGCGTGAAGTCCGGCCGCCGCCCGCTGACGCGGGGCCGGCATGGCCCACGTCCGGGCATGCCAGGCATAGCGCCAGCGCGGCGAGGGCCATGGAACGGAATGGATATCCGCGCCCATGGGAGGCCGCCATCCGCAGGGCCAGCCATAGGGCCACCGCCATGCTGCCGCCAGGCACCTGCGCGACGGCGCGGCGCCGCGACGGATGGCTACCGCGGCGAAAAAAAACCGACATTGCTGTCGGTTCTTTCCGTGGGATGTACAGGGTCATCCTGCTCTGCCCGCCCGATGGTACGTGGGCTGGTTACTTGAGCTTCGTTTCCTTGTAGTCCACATGCTTGCGCGCGACCGGATCGAACTTCTTGATCAGCATCTTTTCCGGCATCGTGCGCTTGTTCTTGGTGGTGGTGTAAAAGTGCCCCGTGCCGGCCGTCGACTCGAGCTTGATTTTTTCGCGGTTACCTTTGGCAGCCATGTCGTACTCCTGAATTATCTAAGGACGAGTCGCGCTCAGATCGCTTCGCCGCGAGCGCGCAGCTCGGCCAGCACAGCGTCGATGCCCTTCTTGTCGATGGTGCGCAAGGCCTTGGTGGTGACACGCAGGCGAATCCAGCGATTTTCGCTTTCGACCCAGAACCGGCGCGATTGCAGGTTGGGCAGGAAACGCCGCTTGGTCTTGTTGTTGGCGTGGGAAACATTGTTGCCCACCATCGGGCGCTTGCCCGTAATTTGGCATACGCGTGCCATGAATGCACCTCAATTCAATCTTGCCGCGTATGGTTCGAAAGACGGGAGCTCAGCCGCCAGCGAGACGCTGGCCATCCCGTATTTCTAGGATGCCGGCCGGAAATCTGTCGCGGTTCAACCTGCGCAATTCAGCAAGTTCGCGGCGATTCCGGGCCCGGAGTGCTTGTGCCCGCCGCCCTCCGCCAATGCATCGGCGGGGTGGAAGTGCCCGGCTACAAAGCATAGTAGCTGGCACGGGTAAATTCGTAAGCCTGCGATTCTACTACGAAAAAAGCGGCGGCAGCAAGCGAACGCCGGCGGCGGGATCAGGCAGCATCAGGCGCGCCGCCCGTCCCATGGCCCCGGGCCACGCGCCCGCACAGCCAGGACAGGCAGGCACACGCCGCCAGCACGGCGGTCAACGGAAGCGGCGTATCGCTCTGCCAGAAGCTGACGCACAGTCCCGCCAGCGCCCCGCAGGACAGTTGCAGCGTGCCCAGCAGCGCAGACGCCGCCCCCAGCCGCCTGCCCTGCTCCGACAGGGCCAGGGCGGCGGAATTCGGGTTGACGAAGCCCTGGCTGCTCATGTAACCCATCAGGCATGCCATCAGCAGCGGCAGCGTCATCCAGCCCGCCAACGTCAAGGCGACCGCAACCACGCTGGCGAGGGCCAGCGATACCAGGGCGCGCCGCTGCAGGACCTGCGGCGGATGGCGCCGCAGCAGGCGGGCGCTGACCTGCGAGCCGACAATCAGGCCGGCCGCGTTCAGGCCGAAGAGCAATCCGTAGTGCTGCGGGTCCACGCCATACAACTCGATGAACACCCGCGGCGAACCGACGATGTAGGCGAACATGCCGGCCTGGCCCAGGCCGCCGGCCAGGCTGTGGGCCATGAAACGGCGATGGCGCAGCAACGCCCAGTAGTTGCCGGCGATGGTGCGGAAACTCAGGCGGATGATGCGTTCCGGCGCCAGCGATTCTTTCATGTTGAAGAGCATCGCCGCCAGCAGGGCGACGCCAGCCGCCAGCATGAGGGCGAAAATTCCACGCCATCCCGTCAGCAGTAGAAGCTGACCGCCTATCAGGGGGGCCAGGATGGGCGCGAGGCCCATGATAAGCAGCAGCAGCGACATCGCGCGCGCCGCTTCCTGAGTCTCGTAGTGGTCACGGATGACGGCGCGCGGGATGACGATCCCCGCCGCACCGCCCAGCGCCTGCATCGCGCGCCATGCGGTCAGGCTTTCGATGTCCACCGCCAGCGCGCAGCCTAGCGAGGCGACCACATACAGCGACAGGCCCACCAGGAGCGGAGGCTTGCGTCCGTAGCGGTCGGCCAGCGGCCCATAGAATATCTGTGCTGCTGCCAGGCCGATCAGGTAGGCGGCCATGGTCCGCTCCACATCGCCCTGGCTGACGCACAGGCCGGCGGCGATCGCCGGGAAGGCCGGCAGGTAGAGGTCGATGGAAAACGGCCCGATCGCCGTCAGGGCGCCCATCAGGATGAGCCAGCCGGGCAGTCCGCGTGTCGGAAGTGAAGGGGGCATTGGGGGAGCGGGATGGCCTTTGGGCCGGGGGCGAGACGGCAGACGTGCGCACGCGATCCCAAATGTAACACGGCTGACCATGGTTCAAATCGGAAACAAATTCCGATAAAGTCCGCAAGTTATTCATTCCGAGGTTGACTGTCGTGAATCCTGTGTTGTCTGCAGTGGAACGCAAGCTGCAATCTATTTCGATCCCGGTCCAGCTCGAAATGCCGGACGGCACCAAGGTCGGCTCGAGCAGCCCCAAGGTACGCTTCGCTGCGCGCAGCAAAACCGCGTTGGCTCACCTGGCCGCCGGGGAAGTGGGCGTTCTGGGCCAGGACTACGTCGAAGGACTGGTGGACATCGAGGGCAATATGCACGATGTCATGCGTGCCGCCGCGGAGCTGCTGCCCGACTCACCCGTGGACGCCGCGCGCGGCGGCTGGTTTACCGACCTCGCGCGACGCGTGCTGTCCGTCTGGCGCCATTCCATCGAGCGGGACGCCAAGCAGATCGAGTTCCATTACGACCTTTCCGACGACTTCTATGCCTTGTGGCTGGACCCGCGCCGGGTTTATTCCTGCGCGTATTACCGCACGCCGGACATGTCGCTGGCCCAGGCGCAGGAAGCCAAGCTCGACCATATCTGCCGCAAGCTGCGGCTGGCGCCGGGCGAGCGTTTCCTCGATGTGGGAGCCGGCTGGGGCGGGCTGCTGATGTGGGCGGCGGAAAACTACGGGATCCAGGGCACCGGCATCACCCTGTCGCGCAACCAGCACGCGCACGTCAATCGCCTCATCCAGGAAAAAGGCCTGCAAGGGCGCGTGCGCATGGAGCTGCTGGACTATCGCAAGCTGGACGAGAGCCAGCCTTTCGACAAGATCGCCTCGGTCGGTATGTTCGAACACGTCGGGCGCGCGCAGCTTCCGGAGTATTTCGCCAAACTGCGCCGCTTGCTGCGCCCGGGCGGACTCATCATGAACCACGGCATCACCGCCGGCGGCGTTCACAACGCGCAGCTGGGCAGCGGCATGGGCGAGTTCATCGAGAAGTACATCTTCCCCGGAGGCGAACTGACGCATATCAGCCGCGTGATGGAATCGATGGCCGAAGGCGGCCTCGAGGCGGTGGATGTGGAGAACCTGCGGCCGCACTACGCCCGCACGCTGTGGGCATGGAGCGATGCCCTGGAACAGAAGCTGGACGAGGCGGCCAAGGTATTGCCGGGCGAACAGGGCGCGCGTTCGCTGCGTGCCTATCGCCTGTATCTGGCGGGCTGCGCCATGGCTTTCGAGCACGGCTGGATCGCCCTGCACCAGATCGTCGGGCAAGGGCTGGCCACCGGGCGTGCCGATGAGCTGGATCACCCGGCCGATATCGCCTACCCCTGGCGGCGCGACTACATCTACGCGTGACGGCGCAAGGCGGATCGCCGCGCAAGCGATTACCATATCAATGACGCCCGGCGTCACGCGGGACGCCGTCCACGGACGGCGTCCGTCCCTTCCCGATATGCCCCGGAATCCCCATGCCCATTCTTCATGTACACGTCGTGACCGGCTGGCCGGCCGACAAAAAGACCGCGCTGCTTGAAACCGCTTCCCAGGCCGTCGTCGAAAGCCTGGGTGCCCCGTTGCGGAGCGTGCGCATCATGCTGCATGAAGTGCTTCCGGAACACATCATCGTCGCCGGCGAAGTGGGCAGGCAATCCGTGGTGTTTCATGTCCATCTCATCGCGGGCCGCAGCGAAGCGCAGAAGGATGCGCTCTACGCGGCCCTGAACCGGGCCGCCATCGAGGCCCTGGGCGTGTCGGGCGAGGACGTACGCGTGCTGCTGGACGATGTGCCCAACACCGACATGGGCATGGCCAACGGCGTGAGCGCGAAGGCCATGGGCCGGTAGGCCCGTTCGCAGGACCCGGTCCGCCGGGCTTCCCTATCGGTGCATTGCCGGCCGCCGCGCTGCCTTGCGCTGCGTGCCGGTTTTTACAGGAGACCCGTCATGAAAGAAGTCATCATTGCGTCCGGCGCCCGCACCGCGGTGGGCACCTTCGGCGGCGCGCTGAAGGATGTGCCGCCCATCGATCTGGGCAGCACCGCGATGCGGGAAGCGCTGGCCCGTGCCGGCGTCGACGGGGCCGAGGTCGGCCACGTCGCGGTGGGCCATGTCATCAACACCGAAACGCGCGACATGTACCTCTCCCGCGTGGCGGCGCTGAATGCCGGCATCGGCAAGGAAACGCCCGCATTCAACGTCAACCGCCTGTGCGGCTCGGGGCTGCAGGCCATCGTGTCGGCCGCCCAGACCATCATGTTGGGCGATGCCGAAATCGCGGTGGGCGCGGGCGCTGAAAACATGAGCCGCGGGCCTTATATCTCGCCTGCGCAGCGCTGGGGCGCACGCATGGGCGATACGACGATGTCGGACATGATGGTGGGCGCGCTGACCGATCCTTTCGACCGTGTCCATATGGGCATCACGGCCGAGAATGTGGCGTCCCGCTACGAGATCAGCCGCGCGGACCAGGACGCGCTGGCGGTGGAATCGCACCGCCGGGCCGCCGCCGCGATCGACGCCGGATACTTCAAGGAACAGATCGTTCCCGTGGTCATCAAGACCCGCAAGGGAGAAGTCCGCTTCGAGGTCGACGAGCATGTCCGCCGCGACGTGGATCCCCAGGCGCTCGGCAAGCTCAAACCGGTATTCCAGAAGGACAATGGCACGGTCACCGCGGGCAATGCCAGCGGCATCAACGACGGCGCGGCCGCGGTGGTGCTGATGAGCGGCGAAGCCGCCGGCAAACGCGGCGTCACGCCGCTGGCACGTCTGGTGGCCTATGGCCACGCGGGCGTGGATCCGGCCTATATGGGCATCGGCCCCGTGCCGGCGACCCAGGCGGCGCTGAAGAAAGCCGGCCTGACGATCGACCAGCTCGATGTCGTCGAAGCCAACGAGGCCTTCGCCGCGCAGGCGTGCGCGGTGACGCGGCAACTGGGCCTGGATCCGGCCAGGGTCAACCCGAACGGCAGCGGCATCGCGCTGGGCCATCCGATCGGCGCGACCGGCGCAATCATCACCGTCAAGGCGCTGTACGAATTGCAGCGGACCAAGGGCCGCTACGCCCTGGTGACGATGTGCATCGGCGGCGGGCAGGGGATTGCCGCCATTTTCGAGCGACTCTGAGTCCATGCCGCCACGCGCCACGCCGTCCGACCAGGATGTTCCCACGCTGTCGGAATCGGACGGCGTGCGCTATCTCCATTTCGACAGTCCCTGGATCCAGGGCGCCATGCGCATCGCGGATCCGGCCGAGCTGGTGCTCGAGTACACCGGCCAGATGATGGCCTGGCTGCTGTTCATGGAGCCACCCCGGGACGGTGCCATCGGCCTGCTGGGCCTGGGCGCCGGTTCGCTGGCGCGCTTCTGCGTGAAGCACACGTCGGTGCCGGCTGTGGCGGTGGAGTGGAATCCCAGCGTCACGGCAATTTGCCATGCCTTCTTCCGCTTGCCGGGGCCGCCGCGCCTGGTCGTGGAACATGGCGATGCCGGCGCATGGGTGGCCGAACCGCGCAACGCGGGGCGGTGTCCCATCCTGATGGTGGACCTCTACGACGCGCAGGCGCGCGGGCCGGTACGCGATTCGGTGCGCTTCTACCGGGACTGCCGCCGCGTCCTTGGCGATACCGGTGTCCTGGCGGTGAACCTGTTCGGCGAGCATGCCAGTTTTCCGCGCAATATCGACAACCTGTCCGCGGCCTTCGACGGCAGGCTGGCCCTGCTCCCCGAGATCGACGCGGGCAACCGCATCGTCCTGGCGTTCTCCGGCCCGCCCATCGATGTTCCCGTGACTGCGTTGCTGGACCGCGCGGCGACGGTGGAATCCGTTTACGGGCTGCCCGCGCGCCGGTGGGCGCGAGCCCTGATCGGACAATCCAGCGGCGGCCGGCTGGTTTACTGAGGCCGCACGCGGAAGGACCCGCGGCGGTTCATCGGCCCTCCGCCAAAAGATAGGTTGCGCCACCCGGCAGGGGGAGTAAGATCATTTGTCCGTAATTATGAATTACGCGGGCACATTGCCCGGGAACCCGGCCGCGGCATGCAAGCTGCGTGCAGTGCGGGCGGCGCCAGGGTTACGGGGCCGCCCGCGTTGCCCTCAAGCCGCCGCCGTGGCGACTGCCTTGCGAGTGAGCACGACGATGAACGCCCCTGCGATGCCTCTGCCCATCGTGCGCCAGGCCCTGTACCTGGAGGCCGCCGAGCGGCTGCGCGAAATGATCCGCACGCGCGCCCTGGCCGCGGGGGAGTGGATAGACGAACTGGCCGTGGCCGCGCAACTGGGCATATCGCGCACTCCGCTGCGCGAAGCCTTGAAGCTGCTGGCCAGCGAAGGGCTGGTGCGGCTGGAGCCGCGCCGCGGGTGTTTCGTCAATGAATTGTCCATGCGCGACCTGGACGACATCTTCCCCTTGATGGCCATGCTGGAAGGCCGTTGCGCTTTCGAGGCCGCACGCAAGGCGCGAGCGCAGGATATCCGTCGCCTGCGCGCCATGCACGAGACCTTGCAGGGGCACGCCGCGGCAGGGCGCGTGGACGCGTACTACGAAGCCAACTACGCCATCCACGAGACTATCCAGGCCCTGGCCGACAACCGCTGGCTCTCGGACACCATCGGCAACCTGCGCAAGGTACTCAGCCTGTCCCGCCACAAGAGCCTGACCCTGCCCGGGCGCATCGAGGCCTCGTGCGCCGAGCATATGGCCATATTCGCCGCCATCAAGGATCACGACCCGGAGCGGGCCGAAGCCGTGGCCCGTGTACATCTGCTGCGCCAGCTCGACGCGCTGCGCGCGCTGCACGGTGGCGAGCAGGCGGCGCCGGTCGCGCGCATGCCGCTGGCCACGCCCGGTGATTCCGCCGTTCCCCTGCCTGTTTCCGCACCCGTTTCTTCGCAATCGAGGTCCGCCAAAACGCGCACCCCGGTGGGCGCGCCCGACGCGCCTTCCTTGCCCACTGCCAAGGAGTTAGCCCATGACCGCCCCCGAAGCACTCGTTCCCGCGCGCGCCGCGCGCTCGCCTGACAAGGGCGTTCCCCCCAAGGACCTCGTCGTTTCGCCCGCGTCCGATACGCAGGCCGATGGCCCCGAGGCGGAGGCCGGCCTGATGGCGCGGCTCGGCAGGCTGTGGGAGCGAGAGCCCTTCCGCAACGAAGCGGCCTTGCGCCCTTTGTTCGGCCCGCGACTGACGGACGTGGCGGCCAACCGCCTGGCCCATGCCTGGTGCCAGGCTTATACCGCCGCCGAAGGCAAGGCGCGGCGCGCCATGCTGGCCCTGCTGGCCGCCGCCAGCGCTGGGCAGGAGCAGGCGGAGGAAGCCGCCGCGCGCTTGTTCCGGCGTTTCAACAACCAGCCGGACGGCCTGCGCTTTCTGGTCGGACTGCGTGCCGACATGCTGCGCTGGCGCAAGCAGGTGGCGGGGCTGCCGGCGCTGGACAAGGCCCTGGAAGGCCTGTTGTCGGCGTGGTTCGACGTCGGGCTGCTGGACCTGCGGCGCCTGACCTGGGATTCACCCGCATCGCTGCTGGAGAAGCTCATCGTGTACGAGGCCGTGCACGAGATCCAGTCCTGGGACGACCTCAAGCACCGCGTTGCGGAGGACCGGCGCTGCTATGCCTTCTTCCACCCGCAGATGCCGGATACCCCGCTTATCTTCGTCGAGGTCGCCTTCTCGGCCCAGATGACCGATAACGTCCAGGCGCTGCTGGACACGGGTCTGCCGCCCCAGAACCTGGACAAGGCGCGCTGGGCGATCTTCTATTCCATTTCCAACACGCAGCCTGGCCTGCGGGGCATCAGCTTCGGCAATTTCCTGCTCAAGCGGGTAATCGACCAACTGCTGGAAGAGCTGCCCAAGCTGAAGTCCTTCGCCACCTTGTCGCCCATCCCGGGCTTCGCGGAATGGCTGGGCAAGCTGTCGCCGGAAGAGGTCGAGGCGATCGTGCGCGACAAGTCGCGCGAACGTGCCCGCCGGGGTGTGCCCGATGGGGGGCGTTGGGTGTCCCGGCTGCGCAAGGCTGCCGCAGGCGCCGGCAGCGAGGTGGTGCAGCGCGCCGGCATGAAGCTGGCAGCGGCCTATTTGCAGTCCATGAAGGCCGGGGCGCCGCTGGACCCGGTCGCGCGTTTTCACCTGGGCAACGGCGCGCGCATCGAACGTATCAACTGGGCGGCGGATCGTTCATCCAAGGGGCTCGCGCAGTCCGCCGGCCTGATGGTGAACTACCTGTACGAACTCGATGCGCTGGACGACAACCTCAGCCGCCTGAACGACGGCAAGCCCGCCGTCAGCCGCGCCATCGCACGCATGGGCTGATGGCCAGGCTGGGCGGCGGATAGCCCTGGTATGCCGACATGGCGGGCAACGTCCCGCCTTCGCCGTTGCCGTCCTTCCTTCGCGCCGTTTTGGCGTGCCGGCGTTTTTGTGTTTTGACGTTTCGCCGCCATCGGGCGAACTTGGCCAAGCCGGGATGATGAATAATCTTGTACGAACCGGAGCCGGTGAACGACAATCCGGCCAGACTCGCACCGCCGACCTCCCGCACACGCGGACGGATGGAATTCCAACGACATGACGCGCGCCGATCCGCTCTCTGATGCCTCCCCCCCGGATGCCGGGGGCCGCGTCGTGTGCCGCCGGGAAGGCGCCGTGGCCCATGTCGCGCTATCGCATCCTGGCCGGATGAACGCCATCACCGTGGCGATGTGGCAGGAATTGGCACACTGCTTTACCGGACTGGCGGCGGATGCCTCCTTGCGGTGCATCGTGGTCGCGGGGGAGGGCGGGCATTTCGCCGCGGGCGCCGATATCCGCGAGTTTCCCGAGGCGCGCCGCGACACGGCGTCCGTCGTTCACTACCACCGCCGCGTCATCGCCCCCGCCCTGCGGGCCATCGAGCAATGTCCGCATCCGGTGGTCGCGCGTATTGACGGGGTGTGCGTGGGCGGCGGGCTGGAAATCGCCTGCCAGTGCGACCTGCGCATTGCCACACGGTCGGCGCGCCTGGGCGCGCCCATCAACCGCCTGGGGTTTCCCATGGCCCCCGATGAAATGCGCGGCGTGCTGAAGGTCGCCGGGCGCGCAGTGGCCTTGGAGCTGTTGCTCGAGGGCCGCATCCTGCCGGCCGACGAAGCCTGCGCCAAGGGCCTGCTCACGCGTGTGGTGCCCGAAGCGGAGCTGGACGCCGAAGTGGCCCGCTGCGTGGGTCGCATCGCGGCCGGCGCGCCGCTGGCCGCCCGCTTGAACAAGCGCATCGCCGAGCGGCTGTCGCGCGACGAACCGCTGCAGGAAGACGAATACGACCGGTTTTTTTCTTACGCCGAGAGCCGCGACCATCAGGAGGGCGTGCGCGCCTTCCTGGCGGGCGAAGCGCCGACCTTCACTGGAGACTAGACATAGTGAGCAATGCCAACCTGTATGCGGTGCTCGAAACGGGCTTCCCGCAGGATCGAGGCCGGATCGCCATTGAAACGCCGACCTTGCGCTACAGCTGGGACGACATCGACCGGGCCAGCGCCTGCCTGGCCAATCTGCTGAAGTCGCTCGACCTGCCCAAGGATGCCCGCGTGGCGGTGCAGGTGGAGAAGTCGCCCGAGGCCTTGCTGCTGTACCTGGCCACCCTGCGTGCCGGCCTGGTCTACCTGCCGCTCAATACCGCGTACCGGGCAGCGGAAATCGAGTATTTCCTCGGCAATGCCGAGCCGGCCGTGGTGGTGTGTACCAGCGCCAACCTGCCCTGGATGCGCACGCTGGCCCGGAAGAGCGGCGTGCCGCACCTCTTCACGCTCGATGACGACCGGACCGGCACGCTGCTCGATGCCGCCGGCGCCATGCCGCAGTCCTTCAGGACCGTGGCGCGCGATGCCGATGACCTCGCCGCCATCCTGTATACGTCCGGCACCACGGGGCGCAGCAAGGGCGCCATGCTGTCGCACGGGAATCTGGCCTCCAACGCGCGCGTCCTGCACAGCTACTGGGGCTGGCGCGCCGACGATGTCCTGCTGCACATGCTGCCCATTTTCCATGTGCACGGGCTGTTCGTCGCTTCGCACGGCGCCTTGCTGGCGGGCGCGAAAATGATCTGGCTGCCCAAGCTGGACATCGAGCAGGCATTGCATTACCTGCCCGTATCCACGGTCATGATGGGCGTGCCCACCTACTATGTGCGCCTGCTTGCCGATCCCCGTTTCGATCGCGGCGTGTGCGAGCGCATGCGGCTGTTCATTTCCGGCTCGGCGCCCCTGCTTACCGAGACGTTCACCGAGTTCCAGGGCCGCACCGGCCATACGATACTGGAACGCTACGGCATGAGCGAAACCGTCATGCTGACGTCCAACCCCTACGATCCGGTCGAAGGCGCGCGCGTCGGCGGCACGGTGGGCAAGCCGCTGCCCGGCGTGCAGGTTCGCGTGGTGAGCGATGCAGGCAGGCCATTGCCACCCGGGGAAATCGGCAACATCCAGGTGCGAGGCCCGAATGTCTTCCGCGGCTACTGGCGCATGCCGGAAAAGACGCGCGAAGAGTTCACCGAGGACGGCTGGTTCAAGACGGGCGACGTCGGCCGCTGGGGCGGCGAGGCCAATGGACATCCGGTTCCGGTCGATTACCTGAGCATCGTCGGGCGCAGCAAGGATCTCATCATCTCGGGCGGTTTCAATGTCTACCCGAAGGAAATCGAGTCCGTCATCGACGACATGCCCGGGGTGGCGGAGTCCGCCGTGATCGGCGTGCCGCATCCCGACTTCGGCGAGGCAGTCATCGCGGTCGTCGTGCCGCGCGAGGGCGCCGTGCTGGATACGGCGGCGATCCAAAACACGCTCAAGGAGCGCATTGCGAACTTCAAGGTGCCCAAGCGTATCCACGTGACCGAACAATTGCCGCGCAACACCATGGGCAAGGTACAAAAGAACGTATTGAGGGAAACCTACGCATCGCTCTGATGCGCCATGGCAGGGTGCCGGGCCGGCGTATCGCCGCCGCACAGGCACCCTGCCGCCGAACATTGCCCGCCAAGGAGGACGCAGACCACCACCCGTATCGACGTGCGTAAGGATACATAGAACAGCGGCCCGCATCGCGCGCCGCATCGACAGATGGGCGATATCCCATCCTGCGCAGCACCCGGAGGAGAAGACTCATGACTTACCGTAGCAGAATCGCGGCGCTCGCCGCCGCATTGCTGGCATGCGCGCTGGCGGCCCCGGCATCCGCCGACTGGCCGGAGCGCCCCGTCACCATCATCGTGCCCTTTCCCGCGGGCGGCGGCACCGATACCTTCGCCCGCCCGCTCGCCCAGCAGCTGGGCAGCCAGTTGGGCCAGACCGTGGTCATCGACAACAAGGGCGGGGCAGGGGGCACGGTGGGCGCCGCCGTGGCCGCCAAGGCGCGCCCCGACGGCTATACCTTCTTCATGGGCGGCGCTCACCACGCCGTCGCGCCCGCGCTGTACAAGCAGCTCAGCTATGACATCCAGAAGGACTTCGTGCCCGTCGCCCTGGTCGCGCAGCCCCCACAGGTCGTGGTCATCAATGCGTCCAAGCTGCCGGTCAAGACATTGCAGGAGTTCATCGCGTATGCCAAGGAGCGGCCCGGGCAGATCAATTACGGCACCGCGGGCAAGGGCAGCACGCACCACCTGGCCGGCGAGCTGTTCGCGATGCAGACCGGCATCAAACTGGTGGACGTGCCGTACCAGGGTGCCGGTCCCATGCTGTCGGCGCTGATCGGCGGGCAGGTCGATATGGCGTTCGACGGCCTGGGTTCGTCTTCGGGGCACATCCGCGCCGGCAGCATCAAGCCGCTTGCCGTGGCGGCGGCCCAGCGTTCGCCCAGCTTGCCCGATGTGCCGACGGCGAGCGAGGCCGGCGTGCCGAACTACCAGGTATCCACCTGGTACGCCCTGTGGGCGCCGGCAGGCACGCCACAGGCGGCGGTCGACCGCATGATCCGCGAGGTCACGCTGGCGCTGAATACGCCCAAGCTCAAGGAACAATGGGCGACGAACGGATCGGCCACGCCCAACCTGACCGGCCCGGCCTTCGGCAAGTTCGTCGACGACGAGGTGGCGCGCTGGGGCAAGGTGGTGAAGGATTCGGGGGTAACGCTGGACTGACCCCTGCGCCCGGCGCACGGGCTACTGTGCGCCGGCACCGCCGGCTTTCAGCGCCAGGTACTGGCCTCGTCCAGTTTGCGCATCACGTCCGGCGGCAGGGACAGGTACGCCGCCTTCACCAGATCGTCCAGTTGCTCCAGGGAGGTCGCGCTGGCGATGGGCGCCGTGATGCCGGGCTGCGCCATCGTCCACGCCAGGGCGACCTGGGTATGGCTGGCGCCGGTCGTCTCCGCGGCTTCGTCCAGCGCGGCGAGGATGCGCAGGCCGCGTTCGTTCAGGTAGGTATCGACGATCTTCTTGCCGCGCACGCTCTTGGCGGCATCGGCGGCGCTGCGGTACTTTCCGGAAAGAAAGCCGCTGGCCAGCGCGTAGTAGTTGATCGTGCCCAGGCCCTGGGCCGTCACCACGGCCTGCAAGCCGCTTTCGTACGGCTCGCGGGCGTACAGGTTGTACTCCGGCTGTATGGATTCGTAGCGCGGCAGCCCGTTGCGCTCGCTGATGATCAAGGCTTCGGACAGGCGCGCGGGGGTGTAGTTGGAGGCGCCGATGGCGCGGATCTTGCCCTGGTCGCGCAGTTTGCCGTAGGCCGCCAGGGTATCTGCCAGCGGCGTATCGGCGTCGTCCCGATGCGACTGGTACAGGTCGATATAGTCGGTCTGCAGCCGCGCCAGGGAATCTTCGACGGCGCGGGCGATGTAGGCAGGCGCCAGGCCGCGCGCGCCGGGGCCCATTTCCATGCCCACCTTGGTGGCCAGGACGACCTTGTCGCGTTTGCCGGAACGGGCCAGCCACCGACCTATGATGACTTCCGATTCTCCGCCCCGGTTGCCGGGCGCCCACCGTGAATAGACGTCCGCGGTGTCGATGAAATTGAGTCCGGCATCGACCATGGCATCGAGCAGGGAGTAGGCGTCCGTTTCCCCGACGGTCCATCCGAACACGTTGCCGCCGAAGGCCAGGGGCGGCACGGAAAGGCCTGATCGGCCCAGTTGACGTTGTTGCATGGTCAGTCGCTCTCTACGGAGGGTTGGGTTGCTTGCCGGACGGCCACCGCTCAAGGGGTCAGTTTTTTCTTGTTGTGGGTCTGATTCTTTCGTCCAAGTATATCGGTCGAATGGCCAGTCGATGTACTAACACGGACCTTCAGGGATTTCCCGCGCCTGATCGTCCTGTTGTCCAAGTTAGACTATGCACTTTTGCGGGACGGGTGGCCCTGCGCGGGGCCAGTGGGCGCGTCCGCCCGACCGTCCCTGGCGTTATCCGAGGTCGAGGAGCCTTCTCATGTCAAGAAAACAATCCGCCGTGCAGGCTACCGTGGTTGCCGCGTTCGCGCTGGCCGCCGTGCTGCAATCAGGCGGAGCGGCACATGCCGCCCCTTCCGCGCAGAAATCCGTGGCTGTCATGGCCATCGTCGAACATCCGGCCCTGGACGCAGTGCGTGATGGCATCAAGGACGAGCTGAAGGCCAAGGGCTACGATGCCGCCAAGAACCTGAAGTGGCAGTACCAGAGTGCGCAGGGCAATACCGGTACGGCCGCGCAGATCGCCCGCAAGTTCGTCGGCGACCGGCCCGATGCCATCGTGGCCATCGCCACCCCGGCGGCGCAGGCGGTGGTGTCCGCCACCAAGGACCTTCCCGTCGTCTACGCGGCCGTGACCGATCCGGTGGCTGCGCAACTGGTTCCTTCGATGGCTGCCTCGGGCACCAATGTCACCGGTATTTCGGACGCCCTGGACCTGGAACGCCAGATCGAGCTGATCCGCAAGATCGTTCCCAACGCCAAGCGCGTCGGCGTGGTGTACAACCCGGGCGAGGCGAATTCCGTGGTAGTGGTCAAGCAGATGCAGGAAGCGCTGCCCAAGAGCGGCATGAGCCTGGTCGAAGCAGCGGCTCCACGCACCGTGGACGTCGCGGCGGCGGCACGCAGCCTGATCGGCAAGGTCGACGTCATCTACACCAGCACCGACAACAATGTCGTGGCGGCGTACGAGTCGCTGGTCAAGGTGGGCAACGATGCCAAGATCCCGTTGATCGCCGCCGATAACGACAGCGTCAAGCGCGGCGCCATCGCGGCGCAGGGCGTGGACTACTACCAGCTGGGCCACCAGGTCGGCGACGTGGTGGTGCGCATCCTCAAGGGCGAAAAGCCGGGCGCCATTCCGTCGGCCACCGTCAACAAGGTACAGCTGTTCGTCAATCCGGCGGCGGCGCAGGCGCAAGGCGTCACGTTGCCCGAATCGCTCATCAAATCGGCCGCGCAGGTCGTCAAATAAAAACAAAGATTCACGACGATGTCCCTGTTCTCATTGTTGGGCGCGCTGGAGGTCGGGCTGGTCTTCAGCCTGGTCGCGCTGGGCGTCCTGATCTCTTTCCGCCTGCTGCGTTTTCCCGACCTGACTGTCGATGGCAGTTTTCCCCTGGGGGCGGCGGTGGCCGCCACGATGATCTCCGCGGGCTTCAGCCCCTTTGCCGCAACGGGTTGCGCCATCGTGGCCGGCGCCGGCGCCGGCCTGGTCACCGGATGGCTGAACGTCAAGCTGCGCATCATGGACCTGCTGGCCAGCATCCTGGTCATGATCGCGCTGTATTCGGTCAACCTGCGGATCATGGGGCGCCCCAATGTTCCCTTGATTACCGAAGCGACCGTGTTCACCGTTTTGCAGCCCGCATGGCTTAGCGACTATGTCGCGCGGCCGGTGCTGCTGCTGATCGTGGTGGTGATCTGCAAGCTGCTGCTGGATTGGTTCCTGTCGACGGAACTGGGGCTGGCCTTGCGCGCCACAGGGGCCAATCCCCGCATGGCGCGCGCGCAGGGCGTGAATACGGGGCGCCTGATCCTGGGCGGCATGGCGCTGTCGAACGCGCTGGTAGCGCTGGCCGGCGCGCTGTTCGCCCAGGCGCAGGGCGGCGCGGATATTTCCATGGGGCTGGGCACGATCGTGATCGGCCTGGCGGCGGTCATCGTCGGCGAAAGCCTGCTGCCAGCGCGGCGCATCGCACTGGCCACGCTGGCAGTCATCCTGGGGGCCGTGGTTTACCGCTTTTTCGTCACGCTGGCGCTGAACAGCGATTTCATTGGCCTGCAGGCGCAGGACCTGAACCTGGTGACCGCCGTGCTGGTGACGATCGCGCTGGTCATTCCGCGGCTGCGGCGCCGCCGTGCGGGGCAGGGGGGCTGACATGCTGAGCGCACAGGATCTCCACATTACTTTCAATCCCGGCACGCCCATCGAGACGCGGGCCTTGCGCGGCCTGACGCTGGAAATCCCCACCGGCCAGTTCGTCACCGTGATCGGCTCCAACGGCGCCGGCAAGTCGACTTTCCTCAATGCAGTCTCTGGCGACCAACCGGTCGACAGCGGCCGCATCGCCATCGATGGCGACGACATGACGCGGCAACCGTCCTGGCGGCGCGCTGGGTATGTCGCGCGGGTCTTCCAGGACCCCATGGCGGGCACCTGCGAAGACCTGACCATCGAGGAAAACATGGCGCTGGCCCAGGCGCGCGGGGCCTCGCGTGGCGCGGCACGGGCGGTCAAGGCGTCCATGCGCGCGCTCTTTCGCGAGCGCCTGGCGACCTTGGGCCTGGGCCTGGAGCAACGGCTGGGCGATCGCATCGGCCTGCTGTCCGGCGGACAACGGCAGGCGGTGAGCCTGCTGATGGCGGCCCTGCGTCCCTCGCGCCTGCTCCTGCTGGACGAGCATACGGCTGCACTGGATCCCCGCACCGCGGATTTCGTGCTGCAGTTGACCGCACGCATCGTCGCCGAAAGCCGGCTCACCACGTTGATGGTGACGCACAGCATGCGCCAGGCACTGGAGGTCGGCGATCGCACGGTGATGCTGCACGCGGGCCAGGTGGTGCTGGACGTCTCGGGGGACGAGCGCAAAGGCCTGACGGTGACCGACTTGCTCGCCATGTTCGAGCACGTGCGTGGCGAAAAGCTTGCCGACGACGCATTGCTGCTGAGTTGACGCATGCGCCGTTCCGCCAAGAGCAAGTGCGCGTATGGGACGGTCGCCCTGGTGCTGCAGGGCGGTGGCGCCCTGGGCTCGTACCAGGGCGGCGTCTACGAAGGACTGCACGAGCAGGGCTTGCGGCCGGACTGGGTGGCGGGCATTTCCATCGGCGCCATCAATGCCGCCATCATCGCCGGTTCTCCCGTGGACGAGCGCGTGGAACGCCTGCGCGGTTTCTGGGAAAGCATCTGCCGGCCCTACGGTTATGGCGCGTGGCCGTGGGGCGATTGGCTGGCGGGCCTGTTCCAGGGCATACCGATGGGGTTCGGATCGCCATCGATGAACGGCCGGCTGGCCGCCGCCAGCGCCATCATGCAGGGCCAGCCGGGCTTCTTCAAGCCGCGCTTTCCGCCACCGTACCTGCAGCAAGGCCTGGCGGCCACCAGTTACTACGACACCGCGCCGCTGCTCGAAACCCTGCGCACCTACGTCGACTTCGATCTGCTGAACAACGGGGCGGTGCGCGCGAGCTTCGGCGCCGTGAATGTGCGTACCGGAAATTTTGCGTATTTCGACAGTACGCAGACCCGCTTGACGCCGCAGCACATCATGGCGTCGGGGGCCCTGCCGCCCGGCTTTCCGGCGGTGGAGATCGATGGCGAGTTCTATTGGGACGGCGGCATCGTTTCCAATACGCCGCTGTATTACGTGCTTTCCAATAGCCCGATGCGCGATACGCTGGCGTTCCAGGTCGATCTCTGGCCGGCGCGAGGTCCGTTGCCCAATAGCTTGGAAGAGGTGGCGGAACGGCAGAAGGACATCCAGTATTCCAGTCGTACCCGCCTGGTTACGGACAATCTGAAGCGCAATATCAAGCTGCGCGAAGATCTGCAGCGCGTGCTCGCGCTGCTGCCCGAGCACCAGCGCAATGCGCCCGAGCTGGCCGAGATCCGCCGCGATGCCATCATTCCGGCGATCAACGTGGTCAACCTGATCTACGAGTCCAAGAACTACGAGCGGCATACCAAGGACTACGAATTCGGCAGCGAAGCCATGCGCGAGCACTGGGCCTCGGGCCTGGTCGACGTGCGCGCCAGCCTGCGGCGTCCCGGTGTGCTGGACTTGCCGGCCGACGGGCAGCGCTTCGTCACGCACGACATCCACCGGGAGTAGCCGCGCCTTTGGCGAGCGGGCAACCAGGGGGAGGACCGCGGTACTAGGAATGGTCTGAATTACCGCGCCGTGAGGGAAGGCGAAGAGGGGCCGATGGTAGCTTTCGCTGCACATCGATCATCCTCGTAACCTTATGGAATGTCATGGAATCCTCCAACCTCACAGAAAATGCGTCGCTCTCCCTTGCGGTATGGGAGCCGGACGATGACGCGCGCAATCGCATGGTGCGCCTGCTGGCGCGGCTGGGCTTTCATGTCCACGGCTGCCGCGATGCCGCCGGCCTTTTCCAATGGCTGGATGTGCGCGATGCCGACCTGGTCCTGGTGGGCGAAAGCGCGCCCGTGAGCCAGGTGGTCGACGCCGTGTTGCCACGTCTGAGTGCGCAGTACGGCGCCGGCATCCTGGTCCAGGCGCCCAGCGCGGAGCCGCAGACCCGCCTTAGCGCGCTGCATGCGGGCGCCCACATGTGCCTGGACCGGCGCTACGAGGCCACGGAGCTGGCCGCTCTGCTGCGGGCCCAGGCGCGCCGGGCAACGCGGCAGCGCCGGCGGCCTGCGCAGGCGTCTGCATTGGCCCGTGCGCCCGCCAGCACGCCCGCCGCCGTGGGCCTGGTCGGCGCCGCCGACATCGCGGGGCTCCTGGGCGGCACTCCCGCAGGCCAGATGGCCGGCTATGCATTGAACGCGGCGCCGGGAGCCGGCATGGTGGCCGGCGCGGCCGCCATCTCGGGCTCGGCCGGCCTGGTGCGGCCGGCGCCGCGCGGCCAACCCTGGCGGGTGCTGTATCAGGGCTGGGTGCTGGTGACGCCGACCGGAAAGCGGATCCATCTGACCAGCACGGAGCGCGCGTGCTTCGCCTGCCTGCTGGACAACCCCAAGCGGGAACTGTCGCGCGCGGCAATGCGTGCCTTCATGACGGCGACCAACCTGCGTTCGGTCAATGTGGCCATCAGCCGCCTGCGCAAGAAGGTGCAGGACAGCGGCGACCGCCTGCCGCTGCATACCGTCCATGGCATGGGCTATGTTTTCGTTGGAGATCTCGCTACGCAAGAGTAGCGGCGGCCGCGCGATAATATCGGCTTGTTCCGATTCCGGCCGCCCTGGGTGGGGGCGGTGCGCCGGAACCCGAAGGCGACACACAAACGCGATGATAGACCTGGGCGTAAACATCGATCACGTAGCCACGCTACGCCAACAGCGGCATACCGAGTATCCGGATCCCATCGAAGCCGCGCTGCGCGCCGAGGACGCCGGCGCCGACCTCATTACCCTGCATTTGCGCGAAGACCGGCGCCATATCCAGGACGCTGACGTACACCGCCTGCGCCCCCTGCTGCGCACGCGGATGAACCTGGAATGCGCCGTCACGCGGGAGATGCTGGATATCGCCTGCGGCGTGCGGCCGCACGATGTCTGCCTGGTGCCGGAGAAGCGCTCGGAGCTGACGACCGAAGGGGGGCTGGACGTCGCCGGCGCGCGGGCGGCCGTCACGGACGCGGTGGCGCAATTGCACGAGGCCGGTATCCGGGTGTCGCTGTTCATCGATCCGGACCCGGTCCAGATCGCGGCCGCCGCGGAAACCGGTGCGCGCGTTATCGAACTGCACACCGGGGCCTATGCCGAAGCCCATGGCGCGGCCGTCGACGTGGAATTGGAACGCCTGGGCCAGGCGATCGGCGAAGGCCTGCGGCAAGGGTTGCAGGTCAATGCCGGCCATGGGCTGCATTATGGCAATGTACAGCCCATTGCCGCACTCGACGGCATCGCCGAACTGAATATCGGCCATGCCATCGTGGCGCGCGCGGTATTCGACGGCTGGGAGAAGGCGGTACGCGACATGAAGGCCCTGATGGTGCAAGCACGGGCGAGCGTCTGAGCCCCGCAGCGGTGTTCACCGCCGGCGGCGTCCATTGCGGCAGCGCCGGGCCGGGCACGGCGCCGTGCAGGCAGGGCAAAGCCCATCACCGGTCGCGTATCATCTGCCTATCATGCAGACGCCCCCTTCTTCGCTCGATTCATCCGTGCTTCCCGCCGCGATCGCGGGCATCGGGATGGATCTCATCCGTATCGACCGCATCGAGCGTGCCTTGCAGCGGCACGGCGACCGCTTTGCCGAAAAAATCCTGGGCGAACAGGAATTGGCCAAGTTCCGCGCCCGCCGGGCGCGCGACCCGCAGCGGGGCGTGCGTTTCGTGGCGACGCGGTTCGCGGTCAAGGAAGCGTTTTCCAAGGCCATCGGCCTGGGCATGCGCATGCCCATGAGCTGGCGCCGCGTACAGACGCTCAACGCCCCCGGCGGGCGGCCCATCCTGGTGCTGGCCGAGCCCCTGCTGGCCTGGTATACGGCGCGCTACGGGGCGGCACATGTGTCGCTGACCGATGAGATCGATATGGCCGCCGCCTACGTCATCGTGGAGCGCCATCCTTCCTGAGCTATCCGGCCCCGCGGCCGGCCTTCAATGAGAGTCCCTTCGATGTCACGCAAAAAGAACAAGCCGCTGCCGCCGGGCCCCGTCATGGTGGATGTGGCCGGGCCGGTCCTCACCAAGGAAGAGAAGAAGCGGCTGCGCCATCCGCTGGTCGGAGGCGTCATCCTCTTCGCACGCAACTTCCAGGACCGGGATACGCTATGCGAACTGACTTCACGCATCCATAAGGTGCGGGAAGAGCCGCTGCTGATCGCCGTGGACCATGAGGGCGGCCGCGTGCAGCGCTTCCGTACGGACGGTTTCACGCCGCTGCCGCCCATGCGGCGCCTGGGCGAGATCTGGAACAGGGATCCGCTGGGCGCCATGCGGCTGGCCACGGAGACGGGCTACGTGCTGGCGGCGGAGCTGCGCGCCTGCGGGGTCGACATGAGCTTTACGCCGGTGCTGGACCTGGACTATGGGGTCAGCAAGGTGATCGGCGACCGCGCGTTCCATCGCGATCCCCGTGTGGTGGCCATGTTGTCGCGTGCCCTCATCCAGGGCCTGGCGCTGGCCGGCATGGCGGCGTGCGGCAAGCATTTTCCAGGGCACGGCTTCGTCGGCGCCGATTCGCACGAGGAGATACCCGTCGATCCGCGGACGCTGGAACGGATACTGCGCGAGGACGGCGCCCCGTACGGCTGGCTGGGCGACAACGTCCTGGGTTCGGTGATGCCGGCACACGTCATCTACCCCAAGGTGGACGACCAGCCAGCCGGCTTCTCGCGCCGCTGGGTGCAGGACATCCTGCGCGAGCGCATGGGCTACGATGGCGTGGTGTTCTCCGACGACCTCACGATGGAGGGCGCGTCGGTGGCGGGCGACATCCATGCCCGGGCCCAGGCCGCGCTGCAAGCGGGTTGCGACATGGTCCTGGTGTGCAATCATCCCGACCTGGCGGATGACCTGCTGGCCCGGCTGGTCCACGAAACCGCCCCCGAATCCATCGAACGTATTCGCCGCCTGATGCCGCGCTTCCCCGCACTTGGGTGGGAAGCCCTGCAGCAAGACCGCCGTTACCAGCATGCCCGAAGACTTCAATCTCAAATCGTTTCTGGCTGACCTGCCGCATCTGCCGGGCGTGTACCGGCACATCGACACCAACGGCGAGGTGATGTATGTCGGGAAGGCGCGCGACCTGAAGAAGCGCGTGTCTTCCTATTTCCAGAAAACGCTGACCAGCCCGCGCATCGCCCAGATGGTGGGCAAGGTGGCGCAGGTGGAGGTCACCGTCACGCGATCGGAAGCCGAGGCGCTGATCCTCGAAAACAATCTGATCAAGAGTCTGCGGCCCCGCTACAACATCCTATTTCGCGATGACAAGTCCTATCCCTATCTGCTGATCACCGCGCACGATTGGCCGCGTATCGCGTACTACCGCGGATCCACCAACAAGCCTGGGCAGTTCTTCGGCCCTTTTCCCAATGCCTGGGCCGTGCGCGAAACGATTCAGATCCTGCAGAAAGTATTCAGGCTGCGGACCTGTGAGGACACGGTATTCGCCAACCGCTCGCGGCCTTGCCTGTTGCACCAGATCGGGCGCTGTTCCGCGCCCTGTGTCGGCGCGGTGGCGGCGCAGGACTACGCGCACGATGTCGAGCGTGCCGGACGTTTCCTGAACGGCCAGGCCAAGGAAGTGATGGAAGATATCGAGGCGCGCATGCTGCGCGCCTCGGAGGCCCTGCAGTTCGAGACCGCCGCCATGCTGCGCGACCAGATGGGATCGCTGGCGCGCGTGCTGCACCAGCAAACCATGGAGGACATGGGCGGCGAGGATTGCGACATCATCGCCGTGGCCATTGCCGGCGGAAGGGTCTGCGTAAATCTGGCCATGGTGCGCGGCGGACGCCACCTGGGCGACAAGCCCTTTTTCCCCGCCCATGCGGAGGGCGAGGCGGCACCCGACGTGCTGGAAGCCTTCATCGGCCAGCATTACACCGACAACCCCTTGCCGCCTACCCTGGTCTGTTCCCATGCCTTGCCCGACAGCGAGCTGCTCGCGCTCCTGGCCGAGCAGGCCGGCAGCCGCAGCCGGATGCTGACGCGGCCCCAAGGTGTGCGGCGCTCCTGGCTGGAGCAGGCCACGCGCAACGCCGAGATGGCGCTGGCGCGGGCGCTGACCGAATCCGGGGCGCGCGCCGCGCGCACCCTGGCGCTGGCCGAGGTGCTGGACATGGAGACCGATGAGGCGGCGCTCGACAGCCTGCGTATCGAATGCTTCGACATCAGCCATACGGCCGGCGAGGCGACCCAGGCCTCGTGCGTGGTGTTCGAGCGCCACGAGATGCAACCTTCCCTGTACCGGCGCTACAACATCGCCGGCATCACCCCGGGGGATGACTATGCCGCCATGCGCCAGGTACTGACGCGCCGTTTCGCCAAGGTGGCCGATGGCGAAGCGCCTTTGCCCGGGCTCGTCCTGATCGACGGCGGCAAGGGGCAGGTCGAAGTCGCCCGCCAGGTTTTCGCGGAACTGGGCCTGGACGTGCATGTGCTGGTCGGCGTGGCCAAGGGCGAAGGCCGCAAGGTCGGGCTGGAGACCCTGGTATTCGCCGATGGCCGGCCTCCCGTGGCGCTGGGCGCCGAATCGGCCGCCCTGATGCTGATCGCCCAGGTGCGGGATGAGGCGCACCGCTTCGCCATCACCGGCATGCGGGCGCGCCGGGCGAAAGCGCGCAACGTCTCCCGCCTGGAGGAGATCGAGGGCGTGGGCGCCCGGCGCCGACAGCGCCTGTTGGCGCGTTTCGGCGGTTTTTCGGGGGTATCGCGCGCCAGCATCGAGGACCTGGCCTCCGTGGACGGGATTTCACAGGAACTGGCCGAGCGCATTTACGACGCGCTGCATTGACGCCGCGGCCCCCGCGAACGATACGACCGGGCCGGCGCGACCGGCCGGCGCATCGGCCGTCAGGCCCTCGGCCGGGATCATGGCAGCCGGAAAGTTGGGGGCTGATGTAGCATACGGGCACCATGCCTATAAACGTTCCCATAATCCTGACGTGGCTGCGCATCGCCATGATTCCGCTGGTGGTCGGCCTCTTCTACCTGCCCTCCGGCTGGATCGAGGAATCCAATCGCGACATGGTGGCCGCCGGCGCCTTCGTCGTCGCCGCGCTGACCGACTGGTTCGATGGCTGGCTGGCGCGCCGTTGGAACCAGACTTCGGCCTTCGGCGCCTTCCTGGATCCCGTCGCGGACAAGCTGATGGTCTGCGCGGCATTGATCGTGCTGCTGGACCTCGGGCGCGTCGATGCCTTCGTATCCCTCATCATCATCGGTCGCGAGATCACCATTTCCGCGCTGCGCGAGTGGATGGCGAAGATCGGCGCCAGCGCCAGCGTGGCCGTTCATCGGCTGGGCAAGTTCAAGACGGCGGCGCAGATGGTGGCGATTCCCTGCCTGCTGTATTACCAGCCGGTGCGCGGCATCAGCACCCAGGTGCTGGGCGGCATCCTCATCCTGATCGCCGCGGTGCTGACCGTGTGGTCCATGCTGTACTACCTGCAGCGCGCCTGGCCCGCCATACGCGAGAAGGGCCTGTAGGCCTGTCTGCCGGGCGAATTGCCGTCCCGGCATCCCGCCACGCCGGCGTCCTACTGGCGGGCGGTGCGGATGTCGGCCGGCGCGGCCATGCCCGGCGTCGCTCGCCAGGGATTGATATCCAGCCCTCCGCGGCGGGTATAGCGGGCGTAAACACATAATGCGGAAGGTGCGCAGGCAGCCATGATGTCCATGAACATGCGCTCGACGCAGTGTTCGTGGAATTCGGTGTGCTGCCGGAAGGACACGATATAGGACAGCAGGGCGGCCCGGTCTATCCTGCGTCCCCGATAGCTGATCTGCACGCCGCCCCAGTCGGGCTGCCCGGTGACCGGGCAATTTGACTTCAGCAGTTCGGAGGTGAGCGTTTCCTCGACGATGCCGGCATCGGGCGCACAGCGGAGCAGCGCCGAATCCGGGGTGTACCGGTCGATGTCGATGTCCAGATCGTCCAGCGTTTCGCCGGGGAGCACGCCGACGCGTGCGTCGGCGAAGCGGTCGGATGGCAACAGTTCCAGCCCGACAGGCGTGCCCACGGCAGCGCTGACATCCGCCACGACGCGTTCGATATAGGCCCTGGCATCCGGCAGGCGCGTCTGGTTCAGCGAATTCAGGTAGAGCTTGAACGACTTCGACTCCACGATGCGTGGACTGTCGGCGGGTACCGTAAACCGGCCCAGCGCGACCTGAGGCTTGCCGCGCGCGTTCAACCACGACAGCTCGTAGGCGTTCCAGATATCCTGGCCGGTGAAAGGCAAGGGTGTCGCGATGCCCAATGCGCCGCGGTTGGCGGCGCGGTCGATCGGAAACAGCAGTGTCGCGTCATAGTGATCGGGGTAGGCGACGTCATGCCCGAGGGGCGCGTTGGCGAGACTCATGGCGAGCACGGGTACACAAGTGCAAAACGTCATTTTAGGCCGGCTTTCCGCGTGGCAGCCGGGATTGTTCGGGCGTGTGGATATCTCATGTCGGCGTGCGCGAGCGCGGGCCGCCGCACCGTGACGGTTAGAATCGCCCCATTGCGCTTCACGAGAGACCGGTGTGGATTCCATTATTTCTGTCAGAGGCCTGTCCAAGACGTACGCGTCGGGCTTTCAGGCATTGAAGAATGTCGATCTCGATATACGTCGCGGCGAGATTTTTGCCCTCCTGGGGCCCAACGGCGCCGGCAAGACGACGCTGATCAGCATCATCTGCGGCATCGTGAACCCATCCCAGGGCACAGTGCTGGCCGACGGCCACGACATCATCCGCGATTACCGCGCCGCCCGCGCCAGCATAGGACTGGTGCCGCAGGAGCTGTCCACCGACGCCTTCGAAAGCGTCTGGAGCACAGTGACCTTCAGTCGCGGGTTGTTCGGCAAGCCGGCCAACCCCGCCCATATCGAGCGTGTGCTGCGCGACCTGTCGCTGTGGGAGAAGAAGGACTCGCGCATTATGGCCTTGTCCGGGGGCATGAAGCGGCGCGTCATGATTGCCAAGGCCTTGTCCCATGAGCCGACGATTCTGTTCCTGGACGAGCCGACGGCGGGCGTGGACGTGGAGTTGCGACGGGGCATGTGGGAAATGGTGCGCCGCCTGCGCGACCAGGGCGTCACCATCATCCTGACGACGCACTACATCGAGGAAGCCCAGGAAATGGCTGACCGGGTGGGGGTGATCCGCCAGGGCGAGATCATCCTCGTCGAGGAAAAGGACGCACTGATGAAAAAGCTGGGCAAGCGCCAGCTTACGCTGACCTTGAAGGCGGCCTTGCCGGTGCTGCCGCCCTCATTGGCCGGCTATCAGCTGGAACTGGCGGGCGCCGGGCACGAACTGGTCTACACCTACGATAACCAGGAGGGCGGATCGGACATTGCCACGCTGCTGCGCCGGCTGGACGAGGCGGGCATCGAATTCGTCGACCTGCGATCCTCCGAAAGCTCCCTGGAAGAAATCTTCGTCAGTCTGGTAAGCGCCCGATCATGAACATCTACGCCATCCGCGCCATCTATCTGTTCGAAATGCACCGCATGTGGCGCACCCTCATGCAAAGCGTGGCTTCGCCGGTCATTTCCACGGCCCTGTACTTCGTGGTCTTCGGGTCGGCGATAGGCTCGCACATGGTCAATATCGACGGGGTCAGCTACGGCGCCTTCATCGTGCCGGGCATGATCATGCTGGCCCTGCTGACGCAAAGCATCTCGAACGCGTCGTTCGGCATCTATATGCCGCGGTTCACCGGCACGATCTACGAGATCCATTCCGCGCCCATCTCCTATGTGGAGATCGTCATTGGCTATGTAGGCGCCGCCGCGTCCAAGTCCATCATCCTGGGCATCATCATGCTGGTCACGGCCCGCCTGTTCGTGCCGTTCGGCATCGCGCATCCGCTGTGGATGGTGGGCTTCCTGGTGCTGACATCAGTGACCTTCAGCCTGTTCGGCTTCATCATCGGCATCTGGGCCGACGGCTTCGAGAAACTGCAGGTGATCCCCTTGATGGTCGTCACCCCACTGACCTTCCTGGGCGGCAGCTTCTATTCCATCAACATGCTGCCCGATTTCTGGCGGGCGGTGACGCTGTTCAATCCCGTGGTCTACCTGGTCAGCGGTTTCCGCTGGAGCTTCTATGGCGTGGCCGACGTCAGCGTGGCGGTGAGCCTGGGCATGACGCTGCTGTTCCTGGTGGTATGCATGGCCGCGGTCCGCCGGATATTCCGGACAGGCTATCGCCTGAAGACATGAGTCCCTGAGTACGGGCATCGCGGCAGCGGCCGCAGCGCCGTCGGCGGGTATCGTCCGTAGCGGGGACGATACCCGCCTCCCCTCAATGCAGCGTTTCGATGGTCGCGTCGGCCTGTTCCGGGACTTTTTCGGTCGCCAGGGCCACCTTCAGCGCGTCCTCGACCCGATCCAGCAGTACGACCCTGAGCTTGTCCCGCGCCTCCTTCGGGACGTCGTCCAGGTCCTTTTCGTTGCGGCGCGGCAGCATCACGGTCGTAATGCCGGCGCGCAGCGCCGCCAGGGTCTTCTCCTTCACGCCGCCGATCGGCAGCACCAGCCCCCGCAAGCTGACCTCGCCGGTCATGGCGACCTCCGATCGCACCGGCGTTCCCTTCAGCAGCGACGCCAGGGCGACGAACATGGCCACGCCCGCGCTGGGCCCGTCCTTGGGCGTCGCGCCCGCCGGTACGTGGACGTGGATGTCCACTTTGTCCAGCGGGTCGCCGCTCCAGGTCTTGGCCAGCGTCAGCGCCGCCTGGGCCGATTCCTTCATGACATCGCCCAGTTGGCCGGTCAGGATCAGCCTGCCGCTGCCTGGCACCTTGCTCGCCTCGATGAAAAGGATATCGCCGCCCACCGGCGTCCAGGCCAGCCCCGTGGCGACACCCGGGACGCTGGTGCGCAAGGCGACCTCGTTCTCGAAGCGCCGCGGGCCCAGGGACTCCGCCAGGTCGTCCACTTCCACGTCGACGTTCTCGGACTTGCCTTCGGCGATCTGCATGGCCGCGTGTCGCAGGATGGAGCCGACTTCCCGCTCCAGGTTGCGTACGCCGGCCTCACGGGTGTAGTCGCGCACGATGGCGGCCAGCGCCGCATCGCTGATGCTGGCCTGCTCGGGGCGCAGGCCGTTCGCCTCCAACTGGCGCTTTACCAGGTAGCGGCGCGCGATCTGGATTTTTTCTTCCTCGGTGTAGCCGGGAAGCTGGATGATCTCCATACGGTCGCGCAGCGGCCCGGGGATGGTATCCAGCACATTGGCCGTGCAGATGAACATCACGCGCGACAGATCGAAATCCACGCCCAGGTAGTTGTCCCGGAATTTGTGGTTCTGTTCGGGATCCAGCACTTCCAGCAGCGCGCTGCCGGGATCGCCGTGGAAGCCGCCAGCACCCAGTTTGTCGATCTCGTCGAGCATCATCACGACGTTGTTGGTTCCGGCGCGCCGCATGGCCTGGATGATGTTGCCGGGCAAGGCGCCCAGGTAGGTGCGGCGGTGGCCACGGATTTCCGCTTCGTCATGCACACCGCCCAGCGCCACGCGCTGGAAGGCCCGCCCGGTCGCCCGTGCGATGGACTGCCCGAGCGAGGTCTTGCCGACGCCCGGAGGCCCGGAAAAGCACAGCACCGGGCTCTTGCCCTGGGGATTGAGCTTGCGCACGGCCAGGTATTCGAGGATGCGCCGCTTGATCTTTTCCAGGCCGAAGTGGTCTTCGTCCAGGATCTGCCGCGCTTGCGCGATGTCGATGGGCGGTTGCGGTTCCTGCTTCCAGGGCAACTCCGTAAGCCATTCCAGGTAAGTGCGGAGCATCGCGTACTCGCCGCCGCCTTCGCTCATGCGCTGCAGGCGCTTCAGCTCCTTGCGTGCGTTGCCCAGCACTTCCTCCGGCATGCCGGCGTTCTCGATGGCGTTCTTCAGTTCCTCGATCTCGGCCGCGGTATCGTCGCCTTCGCCCAGCTCTTTCTGGATCTGCCGCAGTTGCTCGCGCAGGACGTGTTCGCGTTGGCGTTCATCGAACTGCGCACGGGTCTTTTCGCCGATTTCGCGGCTGAGCTTCAGCACGTTGACGCGCGCCGACAGCAGCTCGATCACCTTGTCCAGGCGCCGCGCGAGGTCGAAGGTCTCCAGGATGTCCTGCTTTTCCGCGGGCTTTACATCGATGAGGTTGGCGACCATGTCCGACAGGACCCCGGGCGAGGAGATCCCTTGCACCACGGCGGCCAGTTCATCCGGCACGTGCGGCAACAGGCCGATGGCGGCGACGGCCTGCTCCTTCAACTGCAGGAAGCGCGCCTCGATCTGCGGATCGGTGTTTTCGGCTTGTTCCACCATGGCCACGCGCGCGACCATGTAGGGCCAGCCTTCCAGGAATTCCAGTACGCGGAAGCGGGACTGGCCTTGCACCACGATGTGGTGAGAGTCGTCCTGGCCGGTGATGTAGCGGACGATGGGGCCCTGCGTGCCGACCCAGTAGAGGTCGGACGGCCCGACCTCGGTCTTGGAAGCGTCGCGCTGAAGCAGGAAGCCAACCGGCAATTCGCTTTTGACGGCTTCCTGCGCGGCGCTCACGGAGCCCGGGCGCCGCACGGTGACGGGAGAGAGAACGCCGGGGAAAAGCACGGCGTCGCGCAGGGGGACGAGAATCATCGCGTCCTGCGGCAGGGGCTTGGTGGCGCGTTCGGTCTGGTCGCCCGCAGGCGCGGTGCCGCCGCTGGCGCGGGGCAGATCGTCGCCGGACCGCACTTGCATCGTGGGCCAAAGCTTCATGGCGTTTCCTTTCTTTTGCTAAGCGTCAATACGAGGCAGCCGTCGGACATCTCGGGCGTGTTCGGTTCGAGAGAGGCGAGCGGAAGGACGATTCTGCGTTCGAAGCGCCCATAGGGAATTTCGACGCGGTGGATGTGCGCCGCGCGGGCCGCGGGCAGGCGCCGCAGGCCGGCGACGGTGATGCCGTCCGTCTGGAACGTGACGGTGATGGCCGATGCGGGGACGCCCGGCAGTGCCACGTACACGATGATGGCCTCCGCCGTTTCAACGACGTCGATGGGTGGCTCCCAGCAGTGCGGGTCGGCGGCACAGGCACGGAAGAACTGCCGATGCAGGCGGTCGGCCTGTTCGAGCATGGACAGGGCGTCACCCCACATCCAGGATGTCAAGTCGCGTGATCTCATGGTGTTGCCTTCGGTATGCGGACTACATGGCGACGCCCGGTAGCGTTTCAAGGGCAGCGGCCGGGGAATGGACGCGCGGGGGTCGGGGCAGCATTTTGCGTACCGCTGCTGACCTGCGGCAACGGCGGCGATCGCGGCGACCGTGGCCCGCGCCGTGGGGAGGAGAGACGAGGCGTGCTTGCCGCGGCGCGGCGGCAGTCGAATGAGGGAGCGTGCGCGGCTTCGCGCTTCAGGCCGTGCGCAGCGGAGAAACCGGTGAGCGGCGGGGAAACCCCCGTTTCACGCGCCGGGTCTGCGGGCGCGCGAGGGGCGCAGCGTGTAATACACGATAACGACGAGCGGCACGGCCAGGGCCGCCCACGAGGCCCAATGCCAGACCTCGGTGCCAAGGAGAGCGGCCAGCAGGCCGAAGACGGTAAGCACTACCAGGACCAGTGGCGCGCGCCAAACGAACCAGAATTTGTAAGACCCCCACATGGTGGCGTCACCCTCGAAATATGATGGACGCCATTATATAGAATAGGAATCGTTATCAGTCTTCCGGCTTGCGGCGCCAGAACCACCAGATCACCGCCAGCACGCCGCCGGCCATCAGCAGGGTGCCCGCGGCCAGGTATACCGGGCGCGCGCGCGCCGCCATGTCCTGGTAGTGCCTCGCCGCCGTGGAGCTTACCCCGGTGGGCAGCCACAGGGGGTCGACGCCATAGGCGAAGGCAAAGACCGCGCCGCCCAGCAGCAGCAGGAACAGCGCTATCCAGCCCAATTCCGGGATGCGGCTTCCTCGCATGGACGGGGCCGCCTTGCGCGCCGGGGCCGCGGCGCCGGCTTTGCGGGCCGCCGCCGCTGTAGCTTTGTCGGCTTTTGCCTTAGCCGCTTTTACCTGCGCCTTGTCGGCCGCTTTCGATTTTGCCTCCGCCGGATCGGACGGGGGACGGGTAAGCCGTCCCACCAGGCCGGCCAGCACGCCAAAGCCCGCCAGGGCGCCGAAGATCGCCGCCGGCGACAGGGTATTGCCACCGGCCAGCCAGTGGGCGGTACCGCCGACGAGGGCGGAAGCCCCCAGCCCGTCGTACAAACGATGGCCCAGCCATAGCATGGCTGCCAGGGCGGCCACGACGATGGCCGCCACGCATGCCGCGCCCGCGATATCGCCCTTGCGCTCCTCTTCGAACGCGACGACGGCGATGCCCACCAAGCGCACGCATAGAAGCGTGGCGACGACGAGCACCGCCACCACCATCAGGGACAAAGAAAAACCGTAGAGAAAACGAGCCAGAACCAGGGCCATGTAAGCGTGGGGAATCCGAGCGGGGCAATGCGAAGGCGTGCAAGGTAGCATATCCGCCCCGCCACCCTGTTGCACAAGTGGGTCTAGAGGACGGTTGCCTGGTCTTCCGGCTTATGCAGCAAAAGGGCAGATGCGCCGCGGCTAGCGCGGCGGAAGGGCACGCGCCGGGTCCACCGGCTTGCCGCCCTGGCGCAGTTCGAAATACAGCTCCACTCGCTTGCTGTCCGAATTGCCCATTTCGGCGATTTTCTGGCCTTGCGTCACGCGCTGCCCCTGCTTGACGACCAAGGTGCGGTTATGCGCGTAGATCGTCAGGAAGTCGGACGAATGGCGGATGATGACCAGGTTGCCATAGCCGCGCAGGCCATTGCTGGCATAGGCGACGGTCCCCGCCGCGGCGGCGATCACGGGTGTGCCGGGGGCGTTCACGATACGCAGCCCGTGCGACGATGCGCCGAAGCGCTGCGCCACGGAGCCTTGCGCCGGCCAGATCAGCGCGATGCCGCGCAGCGGCGTTTTGTCGGCGGCAGCGGCGGCCGCCCCCTTGTCCGGCTCCGACTTTGCGCCGGAACGGGCCGGGGGCCGGGGCGTTGCCTTGGCGCTGCCTTCCGGCGGCTCCACGCGCAGCACCTGTCCGGCGTCGATATGGTTGGCGCTGTCCAGGTTGTTCCACCGCATCAGATTGCTCACGCTCTCGTTGTGGTCGCGCGCGATACGGGTCAGCGTATCGCCGGACTTGACGCGGTAGTAACCGGGTCCGACCCGGGGCGCGGCACACGCCGCCAGCAGGCATGCCAGGACGGCGCCGCAGGCGAGGCGCCTGAGGCGCCGGTGCGGAAGAATCCGGCCATGGCCGGCAAAGGACGTGGAGGCTTCGGAAGTCGCGGGTACTGGCACTGGCAAAAGCGGGTTTCAGGGTGGAGTGCGGGGGACGCCTTGATGGCGTCCCCGCGAAGGGTACCAAGAAACGCCGCGCTTCGCCGTGGTTCAGCCCATCTCCACCGGCACGAAGATCTTGTCGCCGCCGCGCTGGACCAGCAGGGCCGCGGTCTTGCCGGCTTTGGCGATGGCGCTGCGGACTTCGCCCACCGTGCGGGTCGGGACGCCATTGACGGACAGGATGACGTCGCCCGCCTGGATGCCTGCCTTGGCTGCGGGACCCTCGGCCTGCTGGACCAGCAAGCCCGGCGTGCCGGCCTGCGCCTGCTCATCCGGCGTCAGCGGCCGCAGTGCCAGGCCGAGTCGCGGATGCTGCTGGCCCGGGCTGTCGTCGGATGCGAGGGTTTCCTGCTTGCCGTAGGTGCCCAGCGTGGCCGTCAACTGCTCCGGCTTGCCGTCGCGCCACACATCCAGCTTCACCCGCTGCCCCGGCGAAGCCAGGCTGATGACCGAGGACAAATCGCCCGAAGAGATGATGGGGCGGCCGTCGATGGCGCGGATCACGTCGCCGGATTTGAGGCCCGCCTTATCGGCCGCGCTGCCTTTCTGGACGCTGGCGATCAGCGCGCCGGTCGGGCTATCGAGCTTGAACGAATTGGCCAGGTCCTGGTTCACTTCCTGCGCGGTGACGCCCAGCATGGCATGGGTCACCTTGCCATGGGCCACGATTTCATCCTTGATCTTGTTTGCCACGTCGATGGGGATGGCGAACGACAAGCCCTGGTAGCCGCCCGTGCGGGTATAGATCTGCGAATTGATGCCGACCACTTCACCACGGGCATTGAACAGCGGCCCGCCCGAATTGCCGGGATTGACGGCGACATCGGTCTGGATGAAAGGCACCGACGTATCGTCCGGCAGGGAGCGGCCCTTCGCGCTGACGATGCCCGCCGTGGCGGTGTTCTCCAGCCCGTAGGGCGAACCGATGGCCAGCACCCAGTCCCCCACCTGCAAGGCGTTCACGTCGCCCATGCGCACGACGGGCAGGTTGGAGGCGTTGATCTTGATGACGGCGACGTCCGTCATGGGGTCGCTGCCCAGCACTTTGGCGCGGTACTCGCGGCGGTCGGTCAGCTTGACGGTGACTTCCTTGGCGCCCTGGACGACGTGGGCATTGGTCAGGATGATGCCGTCCGGGCTCACGATGAAGCCCGATCCTTCGCCGCGGGTGGGCACCTCGCGCATCTGCCCCGGCGCCATCTGGCCGGGGATGCCGAAGAATTGCGCGAAGGGGTCTTCGTCGGACAGCGACACCTTCTTGGTCCCCGTCACGCTGATGTTCACGACGGCGGGGCCGTATTGGCGCGTGATCTGCGCGAAGCTCGGCAGCACGGCGGCACCGACGCCCGGCTGCGCCTGCTGGATCAGGGTCGGGGCGGGCGCGCTCTGCGCATGGCTCGTATCGATGGCGGCCGTGGCGGCGGCGCCGCCGATCGCGCCGGCGGCCAGCAGGGCCATGGTCAGGCGGGTAGGGGATAAGGCGGTATTCTTCATCAGGGTCCTCGACAGGCGGTTTGAACACGGCGCCATATTGCGGCCGGACCCTTAGGCGAAACTTAAGACCCGCATTTATCTGCGCTCGCCGGTACGGCGGCCCTCAAGCCTCCTCGGGAAACGCCACGCGCACGCGCAGCCCGCCCAGCGTGGGCGCGTCTTCCAGCGCCACCGTGGCGCCATGGCGGCGCGCCACGGCCTGGACGATGGACAAGCCCAGGCCGCTGCCCACGGCGTCGTGGTTCTGGGCCCGGTAGAAGCGATCGAAGACCCGCTGCCGTTCCGCGGGCGGAATGCCGGGGCCGTTGTCGTCGACGATCAGCGTGACGCTGTGGCCATGCGTTTCGATGGCCACGTCGATGCGGCCGTGTGCGGGCGCGTATTTCACGGCGTTGTCCAGCAGGTTGCGCGCCAGCAGCGATAGCGCGTCCGGATCGGCGCGCACCCAGGCCTGCGTAGCGCCCTCCATGCCGATGTCCATCGATTTGGCGTTGGCTTCGGGCAATATGTCCGAGATGGCCTGACGCATCAATTGCACCAGTTCCACCCGCTGGGGCGGCGCCTGCGTGGCGGCCGCGTCGTGGCGCGCCATGGACAGCAACTGCTCGATGAGCCGCGAGGCCCGTTCGATGCCGGCAGCGAGCCGCTCCACGGCGATACGGTGGCCCGCCTCGTCGCTGGGCCGCTGCAAGGCCTGCAATTGCAGGCGCAGCGCGGCCAGCGGCGAGCGCAGTTCATGCGCGGCGTCGCCGACGAAACGTTTTTGCGCGGCGAAGGCCTCGCGCGTCCGCTCCAGCAGCAGGTTGAGTTCCTCGACCAGCGGGCGGATTTCGTCGGGCAGGCCGGATTCGGCCACGGGGGAAAGCGCCTCGGGCTGGCGCGCCGCGAGTTCGGCGCGGATGCGTTCCACGGGGCGCAGCGACGCGCTGACCACCCACCACACGACCAGCATCAGCAAGGGCGCCGCGGCGGCGATCGGCCCCACGCTGCGTAGCGCCAGCGCCCGCGCAGTCTCCTGCCGAACGCTGACATCCTGCGCCACCTGCGTCACCTGGAAGGGAGTGGCCAGGGCATAGACGCGATAAGTCGACGTGTCGACCTTCACCGTGGAAAAGCCGAGCACGACGGGGTCGGGCAAGAGCTTGCCCGATGCGGACTTGAACAGCCGTGCCCCGTCGGCCGTCCAGATCTGGATGATCAGGTCGTCCGCGGGCGCCTGGTTGGGGCCGGCCGACGGCACGGCGCTCAGCAATCCGTCGCCGGTGGTCAGCGACGCGGCCGTGCGTTGCAATTGCGTGTCGAAGATTTCGTCCGTCTGCTGCAGCGTGCTGCGGTAAGCGACGATGCCTTGTACCAGCGCCGCCAGCAGGATGGACGCGAACAGGAAGAAGATCAGCCGCGCACGCAGGGAAGCGCCGAACGGAATATTCATGTCTTGGGAATGACGTAGCCGACCCCACGCACGTTCTGGATAAAGCGCTGGCCGAGTTTTTTGCGTAACCCGTGAATATAGACCTCGACGGCGTTGCTGCTGATTTCTTCCTGCCAGCTGTACAGTTTTTCTTCCAATTGCGCCCGCGAAAGAATCATGCCGGGACGCGCGATCAGCGGTTCGAGTACCGCCCACTCGCGCGCCGTGAGGGTCACGGGTTCGCCGTTCACGCGGGCGGAACGGTCATGCGGGTCGATGCTGACGCCGGCATGCTCGAACACCGGCTCGGCGCGCCCGGCGCTGCGCCGGATCAGCGCGCGCATGCGCGCCAATAGTTCGTGCATGTCGTAAGGTTTGATGACGTAGTCGTCCGCGCCGGCGTCGAGTCCGGCAATGCGGTCGGCAACGGCATCGCGCGCGGTCGCGATCAGTACCGGGGTACGGTTGCGGCGCGTGCGCAGGTCGCGCAGCAATTGCAGTCCGTCGCCATCCGGCAGTCCAAGGTCGAGCAGGACGAGATCATACGGGCCCGTGCGCAGCGCCAGGTCGGCGCCCTTGGCATGCTTTTCCCAATCCACCGCGTAGTTTTCGGCGCGCAGGCCGTCGAACACGCTCTCGCCGATCATCCTGTCGTCTTCCACCAAAAGAATACGCATGCGATTCCTCCTTCCGCGACCCATGGCGTTGGAGCCTGGCCGGGGTCCTAAGTTCCGGTGCGTAGGATCGCATAAGGGGTCTGTTCTCGTTTTGTAACGTCCCGAAGCGGCTTTTCGTTACACCCGTGCGCTATAACGTTACGGTCATATCCTGCGAACGAGCAGGCGAGAGATGAATAGCGTGGATCGCACTTCCATACCCGTCACAACGGAAAACCTGGACAAGCATGCATTGTTGTTCGACCTGGACGGAACGCTGGCGCCCATCGCCGCGACGCCGCAGCAGGCGCACGTGCCCGCCGAGACGTTGCAGGTCCTGGGGCGACTGCATAAGCGCGCCGGCGGCGCGCTGGCGATCGTATCGGGGCGTCCCCTGGCGCAGATCGACAGCCTGGTCCACCCGCTGGTCCTGTGCGGCGCGGGCCTGCATGGCGCGCAGTGGCGCGAGCCGGACGGCAAGATACATGAACTGCCGGTCGACACCGGCGCGGTGGCATCCATGGTGCAAAGCCTGAGTCCCATGGTGGAACGGTGGCCGGGACTGCAACTGGAACACAAAGGGCTGTCGTTGGCGCTGCACTATCGGAACGCGCCGGACCACGAACACGATGTACGCATTGCGGCCGAATCGGCAGTCCAGTCCCATGCCGACCGTTTCGTGCTGCAGCCAGGGAAGATGGTCGTGGAAATAAAGCCGCGCCAGGCGAGCAAGGCAGCGGCCATCAACCGGCTGATGGGATTGGCGCCTTTTGCCGGACGTGTGCCCTTGTTCGCCGGGGATGACCTGACGGACGAGGCCGGCTTCCAGGCCGTCAAGGCGCTCGGGGGCGTCACGATCAAGATAGGAGAAGGCGACACCGCCGCGGACTTCCGGCTGCCCACGCCCGCCGCATTGGCCAGCTGGCTGGCGCTTTTATGAGCGTGCGCGTGACCGAGGCGGAAAGGGGCCGCCGGATTGCCTTGGCAATCGCCGGGATGCGCGTGAAACAAAACCAAAACCAAGGAGGTCGGCCATGAGCAGACTCATCGTTGTGTCGAACCGCGTCGCCCCGATTGCGGAAGGCAAGCCCACCGCAGGCGGACTGGCCGTAGGCGTATTCGACGCGCTGAAGCAAACGGGTGGCGTCTGGTTCGGATGGAGCGGCGACATCGTCGATGGTTCCATCTCGCCGGAAGAAATCCACAGCGAAACGCGCGACAACATCACCTATGCCACGGTCGCCCTGTCCCGCACCGACTACGACCAGTATTACCGCGGTTTTTCCAACGGCACGCTATGGCCGATCTTTCATTACCGGCCAGACCTGAGCCGCTACGACCGGCGCGAGTATGCCGGCTACTGCCGCGTCAACCACTGGCTGGTCGCGCGCCTCAAGCCGCTGCTGCGCCCGGATGACCGCCTGTGGATACACGATTACCACCTGCTGCCTTTCGCGCGCGCCTGCCGCGAGGCGGGCATCGAAAATCGCATCGGCTTCTTCCTGCACATTCCTTTTCCCGCCGACTCCGTGATGGCGACCGTGCCGCCGCATCGGGAATTGATGGAAGCCATGTGCGCCTATGACCTGGTGGGTTTCCAGACCGATGCGGACCGCCGCGCCTTCATGGACTATGTGTGCCGCCGCCTGGGCGCCGCGCGGCGGGGGGACCGGCAAGTGGAACTGGCGGGGCATCGTATCGGCGTCGGGGTGTACCCCATCGGCATCTATCCCGATGAAATCCAGCAACTGTCGCTCAAGCACAGCCGCTCGCGCCAGATCACCAACCTCAAGCAGGGCTTGCAGCAACGGCGCCTGATGGTCAGTGTGGACCGCCTGGACTACAGCAAGGGCCTGGTCGAGCGCTTCACTGCCTTCGAGCGCCTGCTGGAAATGACGCCCGCGCACCGCGGGCAGGTGACGTTCGTGCAGATCGCGCCGCCTTCGCGTTCCGATGTGGAGCAGTACCGGCAGATCCGCCGCCAGCTGGAAAGCGCGGCGGGCCGCATCAATGGCCGCTGGTCCGACCTGTCCTGGACGCCGCTGCGCTACATCAACAAGTCGTACGACCGCTCCATGCTGATGTCCCTGTTCCGCGCCTCGCAGGTGGGGTATGTGACGCCGCTGCGCGATGGCATGAACCTGGTCGCCAAGGAATATGTCGCGGCACAACCGCCCCACGATCCCGGCGTGCTGGTGCTGTCGGAATTCGCCGGGGCGGCCGAAGAACTCGGGGACGGCGCGTTGCTGGTCAATCCCTACGACCCGGACGGCATGGCCGAAACGCTGGACCGGGCGCTGACCATGCCCCTGCCGGAACGGCTGGCCCGCTATCGCGTCATGTTGGCGCGCTTGAACGACAACAACCTGTCGCGCTGGCGCGATCGTTTCCTGAACGATCTGCAAGGCGACGCGATGGCCCCTGAAGTGCGCCCTGACGTGGCGGCCTGACTTGTCGACTTGACGGCGCCTCCGCCAGCGACTTCTTTAACGCCGATGCGCCGAAATGGTGTAGCGTTCCAGGCGCGCACGCGCCATGGCCTTGCGCACTTCTTGCACCGAATCGGCGAATTCATCGATGAAATCGAACAGGCCTTCCACGGAGTGGTACAGGAAAGCGGCGGCCGGCGCGGCCACGCGGCGGTGCGCAAAGCGCGCGGTCGTACGGGCGCGCTGCTTGAGCGCGACACCGTTCGGATGGGAAAGCGTAGCGATGGCAGCCAGGCGGCGGGGACCCATGGTGCGACTCCTGTCAAAGGCAAAACGAAGGGGGATGCGACCATGATAGGCACTGGTTTTGACGCGCCGCAACATTATTCTGGCGGGTGCTGGAATCCGGTTGCAAATAAGCGTCGAATTGCTTTTTCGCGGTGCACGTGGGCCAGGAAAAACACCGCAATGGTGCATTGCAGCGAGGTGAGCGTACCGACGGGGCCTGCGGCATGACGGCCGCCCTGGATGCCGGCGGGGCCCGCGACGTCCCGGTCGCCTGGAACGAGTGGCTGGAGGCCGATGGCCAGGGCGGTTTCGCCTCCGGCACGGCCAGTGGACTGCGGACCCGCCGCTATAACGCCTTGCTGCTTTGTGCCACCCAACCCCCCGCCGGACGAGTGGTGCTGGTGAACGGGGTCGAGGCCTGGATCGAGACAGCGGGACGGCGGCAGGCCCTGACCCGCCAGTGCTACGCGCCCGACCTCATCGTTCCCGCCGACGCGGCGCGTTGCGTGTCTTTCGATCTCCACCCCTGGCCGACGTGGCGGCTGGCGCTGGACGACGGCCGGGTCGTGCGCATGGCATGTGTCGTCGCCAAGGATACCGCCGAAACGGTGCTGCGCTGGGAGCTGGAGCCGGGTCCAGGGGCGGCCGCCGTGCAGGCAGGCCTGACGCTGCGGGTGCGCCCGCTGTTGTCGGGACGGGACTATCACGCCTTGCATCGCGAAAACAATGTCTTCGATTTCAACGCGCAGGTAGACGGACAGCAGGTCCGCTGGCGCCCTTATGGGGGGCTGCCGGCAATCGTGGCACGCACCAATGGACGCTATACCCAGGAACCGGACTGGTATCGCAACTTCTGCTATGTGCGCGAACGCGAGCGCGGGCTCGACGATATCGAGGACCTGGCGACGCCGGGCGTGTTCGCCTTCGACCTTGCTGCCGCGCCCGCCGTCATGGTGCTCCACGCGGAGGACGGGAGGCGTGCGTCCGCCGCGCTCGACAAGGGCGGGCAGGCCGGCCCCGATACCGCACCGGCTGAAGACGCGCTGTTGTTGGCGACCCGCCGCATGGCGGCGGAAGCGGCTCGGCGTGCGGCCTTTGCCAGTCGGCTCCATCGGTCGGCAGACGCTTATGTCGTCTCGCGCGATAAAGGGCTGACCTTGCTGGCCGGCTTCCCCTGGTTCACGGACTGGGGCCGCGATACCTTCATCGCGCTGCGCGGCCTGTTGCTGGCGACGGGCCGGCTGAAGGAAGCGCGCGATATCCTGCTGGCGTGGGTGCCATATCTGTCCGAGGGCATGCTGCCGAACCGCTTTCCGGACGACGGCGGCGCGCCGGCGTACAACGCCGTGGATTCCGCGCTGTGGTTCATCGTATCGGCGCACGAGTACCTGGCCACCGGGCATGCCGGCCCGGAGGACAGCGCGCGCCTGCAGGACGCCTGCGATGCCATTCTGGCGGGCTATGCCGCGGGCACGCGCCATGGCATACGGGCCGATGCCGACGGCCTGCTGAGCGCGGGATGCCCGGGCCTGCAGTTGACCTGGATGGATGCCAAGGTGGGCGATTGGGTGGTGACCCCGCGCATCGGCAAGCCGGTGGAGGTGCAGGCGCTGTGGATCAACGCCTTGCGTATCGGCCAGGCATGGAACAGCGGCTGGCGAGCGTTGGAGCAGCGCGCCACCGCGGCCTTCCTCCAGCGCTTTCCCAAGCCCGACGGCAGCGGCCTCTACGACGTGGTCGACGCGGACCATGAGCCCGGCCGCGCTGACGGCAGCATCCGGCCCAACCAGATCTTCGCCGTGGGGGGGCTGCCGCACGCCGTGCTGGCCGGCCCCTTGGCGCGCGCCGTCCTGGCGCAGGTCGAGCGAGAGCTCTGGACGCCCCTGGGCTTGCGCACGCTGGCGCCGGGCGATCCCGGGTATATCGGGCACTACCGCGGCGGACCTCTCGAACGGGATGCGGCATATCACCAGGGCACCGCCTGGCCGTGGCTGCTGGGCTCCTTCCTGCAGGCGTGGTTGCGCGTGCGGCGCAAGGAGGGCAACCTGGATGCCACCGCGTTGGCTCGGGCGCGCGAGCGCTTTCTGGCGCCGCTGCTGCGGCATCTGGACCAGGCCGGCCTGGACCACGTTTCAGAGGTGGTCGACGGCGATGCGCCGCACCGTTGCGGCGGTACGCCGTTCCAGGCCTGGTCGGTGGGTGAATGCCTGCGTATGCAGGCCATGCTCGATGAACTTGAGGGCGCCGCCGCCGGAGCGGAGTAAATTCACGGTTTTCCTTCCTGCAAGGACGCGCCATGCCGCCGGAGCAAGCCACCCCATTGTCCCAGACCGCCGAGGGCCAGCGGCTGCGCGAGGCCGACACCGCGCCGTGGCGGCGCTGGGGGCCCTACCTGAGCGAACGCCAATGGGGCACCGTGCGGGAGGACTACAGCGATAACGGCACGGCGTGGGATTACTTCCCGCACGATCACGCGCGCAGCCGCGCCTATCGCTGGGGCGAAGACGGTATCGCCGGCTTTGGCGACGATCGCCTGCGGTGGTGCATGTCGGTGGCCTTGTGGAACGGCCGCGATCCCATCATCAAGGAGCGCCTGTTCGGCCTGACCAACGCCGAGGGCAATCATGGCGAGGACGTCAAGGAGCTTTACTTCTACCTTGACGCCACACCCACGCATTCCTATATGCGGATGATGTACCGGTATCCGATGTCCGCGTTTCCCTATGCGGATCTGGTGGCGGAGAACGCGGCGCGCGGCCCCGACCAGCCGGAATACGAGATCCTGGATACGGGCGTGTTCGACGACCAGCGCTATTTCGATGTCACGGTGGAGTATGCCAAGCACGCGCCCGACGATATCGTCATGCGCGTGACCGTCGAAAACCCCAGCGCGGAAGATGCGACGCTGCACGTGTTGCCCCAGCTGTGGGCACGCAATACGTGGTCGTGGGATGGCGTATCGGCCAAGCCTTCGCTCGAATTGGTGCCCGACCGCGCCGGCATGGCGGTACTGGCTCAGCATCCCGCCTACGAACCCATGGTGGCCTCGGCCCGCGCGCCCGGCACGGTGCAGTGGCTGTTCTGCGAAAACGAAACCAATGTGCGCCGGCTGTTCGGCAATGAGGGGCCGGGCCCGTTCAAGGACGGCATCAACGATTACGTCGTGCATGGGGCCGCCGACGCGGTACGGCGCGATGCCGGTACGCGCGTCGCGGCACATACCGTACTGCATCTGCCGCCGCGCGGTCGCACCGCAGTGTATTTCCGCCTGCAGCCCGAGGCGCGGCGCGATGCCGCAGCGGTCGATATGGACGCCGTGATCGCGCTGCGGCGCGCCGAGGCCGATGCCTTCTATGCCTGCCTGCAGCAGGACATCGAAGATGCGGACGCGCGGCTGGTGCAACGGCAGGCGCTGGCGGGGCTGTTGTGGTCCAAGCAGTATTACGAATTCGACGTGACGCGGTGGCTGGACGGTGATGCCGCGCAACCGGCGCCTGCGGCGCGCCGCCGTCGAGGCCGCAACGCGGAGTGGCGCCACCTGTGCAATGCCGAAATCATTTCCATGCCGGATAAATGGGAGTATCCCTGGTATGCCTCATGGGACCTCGCCTTCCAGGCGGTGGCCCTGGCCCTGGTCGATCCCGCCTTCGCCAAGAATCAGCTCCTGCTGCTGGTGAAGGACCGCTACCAGCATCCGAACGGACAACTGCCGGCCTATGAGTGGGCATTCGGCGACGGCAACCCGCCCGTGCATGCGTGGGCGACATGGCGCGTCTACGAAATCGACCGCGCCTGGAACGGCGTGCCGGACCACGACTTCCTGGAACTGATCTTCCACAAGCTGCTGTTGAACTTCGGCTGGTGGGTGAACCGGCGCGACGCCGACGGACGCAATATCTTCCAGGGCGGTTTCCTGGGCCTGGACAATATCGGTATTTTCGACCGCTCCGCGCCACTGCCCACCGGCGGGCACATCGACCAGGCGGATGGCACCGCCTGGATGGCCGCCTATGCGCTGGACATGATGCGCATCGCGCTGGAACTGGCCACGGTGAACAAGACCTTCGTCGATATCGCGGTCAAGTTCTTCGAGCACTTCCTGTACATCGCCGAGGCCGTCAACAGCGGCGACGAATGCGAAACCGGCCTGTGGGACGAAGACGATGAGTTTTTCTACGACTCGCTGCACCTGCCGGGCCAGCCGGCGCTGCCGATGCGCGTCCGCTCCATCGTGGGCCTGATTCCCCTGTTCGCCGTTCAAGTGCTGGAGGAACGGGTACATGGCCGTCTGCCCGGCTTCAAGGAACGCCTGCGCTGGTTCCTGCGCCATCGTCCCGACCTGGCCAAGCTGGTTTCGCGCTGGACGGAACCGGGCAAGGGCAATTCCGCGCTGCTGTCGCTGCTGCGCGGACATCGCGTCAAGGCGCTGCTGCGGCGCGCACTGGACGAATCGGAATTCCTGTCTCCGTACGGGGTGCGCGGCCTGTCGCAGGCCCATCGCGAGCATCCGTTCGAACTGCGGCACAACGGCCAGAGCTTCGGTATCCGTTACCAGCCGGGCGAATCGGATTCGCGCGTATTCGGCGGTAATTCCAACTGGCGCGGACCGGTGTGGCTGCCGGTGAACTACATGCTGATCGAGGCGATGTACGAGTTCCACCGCTATTACGGCGAGGAGTTCAGGGTTGAATACCCGACCGGCTCGGGCCGGCGCCATTCGCTGCGCGAGATCGCCGATGCGCTGGCGCGGCGCGTGACCACGCTGTTCCTGAAGGACGGGCAGGGAGAACGCCCGTCCATGGCCGGTTATCCGCTGTTGCAGACTGATCCCGCCTCACGCGACATGGTGCTGTTCCACGAGTTCTTCCACGGCGACACCGGCCGGGGCCTGGGCGCGTCGCACCAGACGGGGTGGACCGCCCTGGTCGCCTTGTTGCTGCAGCCGCGCCGGCGCGAAGCCAGCGGGCATGTGCCCGATGTCAGCGCCGGGATGCCGGTGGGCGAGGCCGACGCTGTTCCGCTGGAGGCGGACTCACGGCAGTAAGTCCCGTTCCTGCAGCAGGACCTGGACGCGCGCCAGGCGCTCGGTAGGGTCGACCACCAGCAGCAGTTCCTGCTTGACCTGCATGGCGATCGGCAGGATCTCGCCCCAGCGGTTGGCCACCCAGCCGGACTCATCCAGCCGGAACGGCGGCGCCAGGGGCATGAGGGCAGGCGGCGTGGCGCGGCGTTGCAGGTCCGCGATCACGGCGCCCAGTGCGTTGGCGCTGCGCTGCAATGGCGGAGGGATCTCGTGCACGGGGTCATCGTCCAGAAGCTCGATCTCGCCCGTCCACAAGCCGAACTTGCCCTGGCTGGCGGACAACAGGCGGAAGCGGCTGGTGCCGGCACACACAACCTGCAGCAGGCCCGGCATCGGGCTCACAGATTCCACGATGCCCGCCAACGTGCCCGCGCCAGCCAGCGTTTCCTTGCCTTCCGGTGTGCGGACCTCGCGGCCGGCCAGCAAGGGCACGATTCCGAAAGACGATCCTTCGGCGACGCATTTGGCGATCATGTCCAGATAACGGATCTCGAACACGCGCAAATGCATGACGCCATCCGGGAATAGGGCGTTGCCAAGGGGGAACAATGGAATCGTCGCCATGCGGCATGATGGCACAATTGCCGTTTCCCGTTATCCATGCCGCGCTCATACGCCCGCCTACCCGGATGATCCCGCCCGTCCTGCCGTTTGTGGCGCCCCTGCCGGCGTGCGCGCCCACCGCTGTCCGCCTGCTCGCGCGGTTCCTGCTCGCCGTGGTGGCCGCCTTATGGCTATGGCCTGTTGGCGCCGCCGCCGCGGACGCCGGCACATCGCCCACCCTTCCATCCGCGGCCTCCCCGGATGGCGCCGGCGCCCCGGTGCCGCGCATCGGCTCCAAGCGTTTCACCGAGTCGTACATCCTGGCGCAGCTCCTGGCGCAGCAGACCCTCCGCCAGACCGGGCGCGCACCCATCGTCCTGCAAGGGCTCGGCAATACCGCCATCGTCTACCAGGCGCTGCGTGCGGGCAGCATCGACCTGTACCCGGAATACGTGGGGACCATCGCGCTGGAAATACTCAAGAGTCCCAACCCGATGTCGCTGGAGCAGATGCGCGCGCCCTTGGCGGCGCTGGGGCTGGGGGTGGATATTCCCTTCGGGTTCAACGACGGGTATGCGCTGGCCATGCGGGCGAGCGACGCCGACCGGCTCGGCATACGCACGCTCAGCGACCTGTCGCGCCATCCGGAACTGCGGCTGGGCTTGTCCAGCGAATTCATCGGCCGCGCCGATGGATGGGGCGGACTGGCACGTCGCTATGGGTTGCCGCAGAAGCCCACCGGGCTGGATCACGGCCTGGCCTATGACGCGATCCAGAAACACCAGGTGGATGTGATCGACATCTACACCACCGACGCCAAGATCGACGTGCTGGGCCTGCGTACACTGGTCGACGACCAGGGCTATTTCCCGCGCTACGACGCCGTGGTCCTGTACCGGCTGGATGTGCCGGCGCGGTTCCCCGCGGCCTGGGCCGCCATGCGCACGCTGGCCGGCACCATCGACGAGCGGGCCATGATCGCGATGAATGCGCGTGCGGAGCTCGACGGCGTCCCGTTCGACGTGATCGCGCGCGATCGCCTGGCCGCGCCCGACGCTACGCCAGGCGCAGGGGACACCGAAAGCTACGGCTTCTGGCGCAAGCTCACCGGCCCCGATCTGGGCCGCCTGGCATGGCAGCACCTGATGCTGGTGTCCGTCGCCGTCGGCATCGCGGTGGTCGTCGCCGTGCCGGCTGGGGTATTCGTGTACAGCCGCCGGCGCCTGCGCGCCATCGTGCTGGGCATGACGGGCCTGTTGCAAACGGTGCCGTCCCTGGCCATGCTGGCCGTGCTGATTTCATTGACGGGTCGCATCGGCGCCGTGCCGGCACTGGCTGCGCTGACGCTGTATGCGCTGTTGCCGGTAATGCGCAATACCTGCGCCGGCCTGGACGAGGTATCGCCCGGCATGCGCATGGCCGCGACGGCGCTGGGCATGACGGCGGCCCAGCGCATGACGCTGGTCGAATTGCCCCTCGCACGCGCGACGATCGTGGCAGGCGTGCGCACGGCCAGCGCCATCGCGATTGGCACGGCCACCATCGCGGCGTTCATCGGCGCCGGCGGTTTCGGCGAGCGCATCGTAACGGGGCTGGCCTTGAACGACAGGCAGATGCTGCTGGCGGGCGCCTTGCCGGCCGCCGCCATGGCCTTGATCAGCGAACTGCTGTTCGAATTGCTCGAATGGCGGCTGCGCCGCAGCAGCGGCAAGGCCGGCCCCGCGCACGCCTGAGTCCCGGAATGCGATCCAGGCCCGTATGCATGGCGGCGCCGGCATGCCGGCCCACCGCCCGCGCCGGCGTATCGAGATCGAACCGGGACAGCCTGGCTACTCCGCCTTGGCGCCCATCTGCTTGACCAGGGCGCTCCACTTTTGCTGTTCCGCGCGGGTGAACGCGCCGAAGGCCTCGGCGGTGCCGCCCACGGGGTCCGCGCCTTCAGCCGTCATCTTGTCCTTCAGGCTGGGGAGCGCATCATTCACGGCCCGGTTCAGGGTGGCGATGGCGGCCGGGGGCGTGCCCCTGGGCGCGAACAGGCCGAACCAGGAGCCCGCTTCGAAGCCCGGAAAGCCGCTTTCGGCGATGGTCGGCACGTTCGGCATGGACGCCGACCGCCGGCTGCTGCTTACCGCGATGGCGCGCAGCTTGCCGGCCTTGATCTGGCCGATAACCGAAGGAATCGTGGCAAACATGAACTGCACCCGTCCGCTGAGCAGGTCGTTCAAGGCATCGGCGCCCTTGTAGGGAATGTGGGTCGAGTCCACGCCGAGCTTCTGCATGAGCATATAGCTGGCCAGGTGCGACGATGTGCCGATGCCCGTCGAGCTGTAGTTGATCTTGCCGGAATTGGCCTTGGCGTAGGCCACGAACTCCTTCACGTTGTGTACCGGCGCATCGGGAGGCACGACCAGCACATTCGGCACGTCGGCGAACTGCACGACCGGGACCAGGTCGACCAGCGGATCGTAATTGAGCTTGTTCAGGCTCGAGTTGACGGCGATCGGTCCCACCGAGTCCGCGACCAGCGTGTAGCCGTCCGGATCCGAACGGACTACATATTCCGTGCCGATATTGCCGCCTGCGCCGGGGCGGTTCTCGATGATGAACGATTGCTTGAGCGATTCCGCCAGCTTGTTGGCGATGGCGCGCGTAAGAATGTCCGTGGTGCCGCCGGCCGTGAAGGCCACCACGATCTTGACCGGTTTATCCGGATAGTCGGCCCGCGCGGGCGACGCCGCCAGTGCGATGGCTGTCATGGCCAGGCCGCCGGCGATCCGCCGCAGCAGGTCCCCGGCACGATGCCGGGCGCCGGGCGCCCGCGCCGTCTCATGCATCGCTACATGGATGTCCTGCGTACCCTTTTCCACCGCGTTGCGATATGCCTGTGCCATTGTCTTCCTCCTGTTCTGTTATCCGCCCTGGCGCCGCGGCGGGGGAGGCCGCGGCGTTCTGGCATGGCGCCGCGCGTGACGCAACGGCGTCCAGAGTTTAGCCCCGCACCGTAGTCCAGGCGCCATGGCGGGCCACTGCTGCTTCGTCGAAACCGAAACCCAGCCCCGGTTCGGTATGCAAGAGCACGCGACCGTTCTTGTGCTCCAGCTGGCGGTCCACCAGCTTGCGGAAATTCAGCACCTGGTCGTCCCAGAAGAATTCTACGTAGCGGGCGTTGGCGGTGGCGGCGACGAGCGGCGCATGGACGTCGTGGAACCAGTGCGGGCACAGGACCACGCCATAGGAGGCGGCCGTGGCCGCGATGCGCTTCCATTCCGTGATGCCCCCGCACACCAGCGCATCGGTCTGCAGGATGGCGGCCGCGCCCTGGTCCAGCAGTTCCTTGTGGTACCAGCGGCCGTAGCCGATCTCGGCGGTGGCGATCGGCACGCGCGTCAGTTTGGCCAGGCGGGCATGGTTTTCGATGTCATCCGGGAAAAAGGGCTCTTCCAGGAAGTAGGGGTCGTACTGCTCGAAGCGGCGCACATACTGCATGGCCTGCGTGACGTCGGTCCAGGCGTTGTTCAGGTCCAGCATGAGCTCGACGTCCGGCCCGACCGCTTCGCGCGCGGCGCGCAGGCGCGCCTCTTCCTCCTTCGGCGTCAGGCGGCCGGCCTTCATCTTGACGGCCTTGAAGCCTTTGGCGACGTAGCCGGCCAGTTCTTCTCCAAGGTGCTGCGGCGTCTTGCCGTCCAGGTAGTACCCGCCGCTGGCATAGGCGGGGACGCTTTCAAGTTCGTACGCGCCCAGGTACTTGTGCAGGGGCAGCCCCACACTGCGCGCGTTCAAGTCCCACAGCGCGGTGTCCAGGGCGCTGAGCGCGCGCATCACCGTGCCCGCACGGCCCTGCAGCAGGGCCTCCCGGTACATCGTTTCCCACAAGCGTTCGACAGCCAGCGAGTCCTGTCCGATGAGCAGCGGCGCAAGCAATTGTTCGACGGCCACCGTAAACAATGCGCCGCCCGCGCTGCCGACATAGCAGAAGCCGATGCCGGTGGTGCCGTCCGTGGATCGGACCTTGACCAGGCCGTAGTGACGGGTGCTGACGGTGCGCGTGGAAAACGAGGTGACCTTGTCCAGCGGCACGGCGGCGCTGCAGACTTCGATGGCTTCGATGCGGGGCATGATGAACTCCGGTAAGTGGAGACCCGATTCTTCCCCATATGAGTAAAAGGAAAAACCGCCTTTTGGCATCTTGTGAAGATGTAAAATCCTTTTTCTGGCGCGGGACGCGGGCGTGTCCGTCCCGCGCCGCCCGCCCCCTTTGTTCGCATCTCCATGGATACCCGCTTTCTCCAAAGTTTCGTGCAGGTGGTGGAATCCGGTTCGATCGCCGAGGCGGCGCGGCGTCTGGACCTGACGCCCGCGTCGGTGGCGCAGCGCCTGAAGGCACTGGAGGCATCCCTGGGCAGCCGCCTGGTGGCCCGTTCGGGCCGCACCGTGCGGCCGACCGCCGCGGGCAGCCGTGTACTGGAAAGGGCCCGCCAGGTGCTGGACGAGGTGCGCGACCTGAAATCCGCCGCGTCCGACACGGACCTTCCCGCCGGGCCTTTGCGGCTGGGGGCGACACCCACGGCCCTGACCGGCATCATGCCGGCCATCCTGAAGCGCTGGGTGGCGCGCCATCCCGATGTCGAGATCTACATCGAACCGGCCCCCTCGACGGTGCTCTATGGCCGGGTGCTGGCCGGCGACCTGGACGTGGCGGTGCTGGTGCACCCCATGTTCGAGTTGCCCAAGGGTTATGCCTGGCGCGCCTTGCGCGAGGAACCGTTGATGCTGCTGACGCACGCCGACCTGCGCGTGCGCGACGTGATGGCCGTGGTGGCGCGCGAACCCTTCATACGCTACGACCGCGGCGTGGTGGGCGGCAAGCTGGCCCATGACTGGCTGCGCGGCCATGGCGTGCGTCCGCATGTTCGCTTCGAGCTGGACGGCATCGACTCCATCGCCAAGCTGGTGGCCGAAGGACTGGGCGTGTCCGTCCTGCCGGACTGGACCGTGACCGGCCCGCCCGACCCCGCGCTTCGGCGCTGGCCTTTGCCGGCGCCGCGACCCAGCCGCACCGTGGGCATGCTGTGGCGTCCGGCGTCGGTGCGAGCCCCCCTGGTCCAGGCATTGGTCGACATGGCCATGGATACGCGGCCTCCCGGCACCCCCGGGCGCCGGGCGCGCCAAGGGATGCAATGACGCCATGCAGGCCCGGCACGGCTCGTGCGAGGGGCCATCCCATTTGAACGGCCCCCAACTGGTACAGTGGAAGGCCCCTACGCCGTGGATCGAATCGTGGATACGGAAAACGACGCCCATCTCGTTGAAAAACCCCTGAAGCAGGAAACGTTGTTCGAGGGCAATTTCCTGCGCGCGCGCCGCGACACGGTGCAACTGCCCAATGGCCACACCTCCACCCGCGAGTACATCGTGCACCCGGGCGCGGTCGTTGTGGTCCCCCTGCTGGACGACGGCCGGGTGCTGGCGGTGCGCCAGTACCGCTATCCCGTGGGGCGGGTCATGCTGGAATTCCCGGCGGGCAAGCTGGATGCCGGCGAGGACCCGCTCGAATGCGGACAGCGGGAACTGCTGGAGGAGACCGGCTATCACGGCGGCGAATGGGCGCACGCGGGCGCCATGCATGTCGCCATCGCGTACTCGACGGAGATCATCCACATTTTCTTCGCGCGCGGCCTGCGCGAGGGACAGGCGCAGCTCGACGTCGACGAGTTCGTCGATCTGCATCCTATGACGGTCGACGAACTGTATGCCGCCTGCCGCGACGGCGCGATCACCGATTCGAAGACGTTGGCGTGCACGCTGTGGCTGCAGAATATGCGCAGCGGCGCGTGGGAGCTGACATGGAAACCTCCGACCTGAACGACCCCTACGGCCTGCAGCGCTTCGTCATGGCGCAGGATCCGGTATTCGACGCGGTCTGCGCCGAACTGGCTGCCGGCCGCAAGCGCAGCCACTGGATGTGGTTCGTGTTCCCGCAGATCCAGGGCCTCGGGCGCAGCGAGATGGCACGCCGCTACGGCATCTCGTGCCTGGACGAGGCCAAGGCCTACCTGCGCCATCCGGTGCTGGGCCAACGACTGCGCCATGCCTGCGCCTTGGCGGCCGGCGTGCCGGACGGCGCGGCGGCCGATATATTCGGGCCCGTGGATGCGGTCAAGTTCCGGTCATCGCTGACGCTGTTCACCTGGGCCGCGCCCGACGAGGCCATCTTTCGCAGCTGCCTGGACCGCTTCTTCGACGGGCAGGCCGATCCGCTGACCTTGTCGCGGCTCTAGCGCCACCGCTGCTGCGCGACCGCCGCATGATGGCCGGCGCGCTACCGGCGTGCCCGCTGCCATATGTGGCACACTTGCCCTCCTGCCTGCAACACGCACGGGTGCGGGTCAGCCGCCCAATGCTTATCCACGAGACCCACGCATGAAAAAGCTTCGTTTGCTGCTACCTTTGCTGATCGCCCTGGCCGCGGCCCCGGCAACCGCCCAAACGAGCGATACCGCTTCCGCTGCCGCCCCGGTCCGCAATCAAGCCGCGCGCGAGGCCTTCCTGGACCGGCTGATGCAGCGCATGACGGTGGATGAGAAAATCGGGCAGCTGCGCCTGGTCAGCGTGCCGGCGGGCGCGAATCCGGACAAGCCGCGACTGCTCGCCGATATCCGGGCCGGCCGCGCGGGGGCCATCTTCAACACGGTCACGCCCCATGACATCCGCGTATTGCAGGATGCGGCCATGCAGAGCCGGCTGAAGATTCCCCTGTTCTTCGCCTATGACGTGATTCATGGGCAGCGCACGATCTTCCCGATCGGCATGGGGCTGGCCTCGACCTGGAACATGGACGCCATCCGCCAGACCGGCCGTATCTCGGCCATCGAGGCGAGCGCCGACGGCCTCGATATGACGTGGTCGCCGATGGTGGATATCTCGCGCGATCCGCGCTGGGGGCGCACTTCGGAGGGTTTCGGCGAGGACACCTACCTGACCTCGCGGATCGGCGCGGCGCTGGTCAGGGCATACCAGGGTGACGACCCGGCCGCGCGCGGCAGCATCATGGCTGTGGTCAAGCATTTCGCGGCCTATGGCGCCGTCGAGGGCGGACGCGACTACAACACGGTGGACATGAGCCCGCAACGCCTGTTCCAGGATTACCTGCCGCCGTACAAGGCCGCGGTGGACGCCGGTGCGGCCGGGGTCATGATCGCCTTGAACGCCTTGAACGGCGTGCCGGCCACCGGCGACAAGTGGCTGCTGCAGGATGTCCTGCGCAAGCAGTGGGGGTTCAAGGGCATTACCATCAGCGACCACGGCGCCATTCTGGAGATGATCAAGCACGGGGTGGCGGCGGACGGCCGCGATGCCTCGCGGCTGGCCATCACGGCGGGCGCCGACATGAGCATGAGCGACACCATGTATGGTGAAAACCTGCGCCCGCTGCTGGACAGCGGCCGTGTCCGCATGGCCGACATCGATCGCGCCACGCGCGACGTGCTGCGCGTGAAATACGACCTGGGGCTGTTCCAGGATGCTTACCGGCGTATCGGTTCGCCGCAGGACGACCCGCCCGATATCAATGCCGAAAGCCGGCTGCACCGCGGCGCCGCGCGCAGCGTCGCGCGCGAAAGCCTGGTCCTGCTGAAGAACCAGGGCGATGCGCTGCCTTTGAAGAAGCAGGGCACCATCGCGGTGATCGGTCCGCTGGCCAAGAGCCAGCGCGACATCATGGGAAATTGGTCGGCGGCGGGCCAGGCGGACCAGGCCGTGTCCGTATTCCAGGGCATGGCCAACGCCTTGGGCGACCGTGCGCGCCTGCTTTACGCGAAGGGCGCCAACGTCATCGATGACCCGGAAATCGTCAAATACCTGAACCTGTATGAGCAGGACGTCGAGGTCGATCCGCGCACCCCGGCGCAGCTGGTGGACGAGGCCGTGGCGACTGCGCGCCAAGCCGATGTGGTCGTGGCCGTGGTGGGCGAATCACAGGGCATGGCGCACGAGGCATCCAGCCGCACCGACATCGTGCTTCCCGAAAGCCAGGCCCGCCTGCTGCGGGCCCTGAAGGCCACGGGAAAGCCGCTCGTGTTGGTCCTGATGAACGGTCGCCCCTTGTCGTTGGTATGGGAAAGCGAAAACGCGGACGCCATGCTGGAGACCTGGTTCGCCGGGACGGAAGGCGGCAATGCCATCGCCGACGTGCTGTTCGGCGACTACAACCCATCCGGCAAGCTGCCCATGACCTTTCCGCGCTCGGTGGGGCAGATTCCGCTGTACTACAACCACCTGAATACGGGACGTCCTTTCGACCCGCAAAATCCCGACAAATACACGTCGCGCTATTTCGATGCGCCGAACGGCCCGCTGTTTCCCTTTGGCTATGGCCTGAGCTACACCACCTTCGGCGTGTCCGACGTGACACTGTCTCGCACCTCCATGCCGCGCGGCGGCAAGGTCGAGGCCAGCGTGACAGTGACGAATACGGGCACGCGCGATGGCGCGACGGTGGTACAGCTGTACATCCAGGATCCGGTCGCGTCGATAAGCCGGCCCGTCAAGGAGCTGAAGCACTTCCAGAAGGTCCTGTTGAAGGCCGGCGAATCGCGGCAAGTGAGCTTCACGATCGACGAGAAGGACCTGAGCTTCTACAACGCGCAATTGCAGTATGGCGCCGAGCCCGGCTTGTTCAATGTGTATATCGGGCTGGATTCGCAGGACGTGAAGCGAGGCAGCTTTACGCTGCGCTAGGGACTGTCCGCTGGTGCCGAATCGGGCGCATGGGCGGCGCGCGCGGACCGCGCGGCTGCCGCTGCGCCGTCGCCATGCCGGCGCGCACGCCGGGCGGCCGGCCCGCTAGCGCACCAGGTTCATGAACTCCGCGCGGGTGGCGGCGTTTTCGTGGAACTCGCCCAGCATGACCGAAGTCACCATGGACGAGTTCTGCTTTTCCACGCCGCGCATCATCATGCACATGTGCTGCGCTTCGATGATGACGGCGACGCCCGCGGCGCCGGTGACGTGCTGCACCGCTTCGGCGATCTGGCGGCAGAGGTTTTCCTGGATCTGCAGGCGGCGCGCGTACATGTCGACGATGCGGGCCACCTTGGACAGGCCCAGCACCTTGCCGTTCGGCAGGTATCCGACATGCGCCTTGCCGATGAAAGGCAGGATATGGTGTTCGCAGAGCGAGTAGAGCTCGATGTTCTTGACCAGCACGATTTCCCGGGTGTCGGACGAGAACAGCGCGCCGTTGACGATTTCGTCCAGGTTCTGTTCATAGCCCCGGCACAGGTAGCGCATGGCCCTGGCGGCACGCTGCGGGGTATCGCGCAGCCCTTCGCGGGTCGGGTCTTCGCCCAGTTGTTCCAGAATGGCGGTGTAGTGTTTTTCCAGCGACATGATCGGGCCTGGGTGCGGTCGGGCAAAAACGATACGATACCAGTGGTGTCAGGCTAGCGGTATCGAGCGTCAGGAAGGGCGGAACTTTCGGGAGACTGGACGGCGACGCGGCGCATGACGCTTCCCGTCGGCCCATGGCGCGCACGCCCGGCTAGCCGTCGGGCCGCAGCCGCGGGGCGGTGCAGGTAGCCGCGCCGGGCGGCATGCTGACCTCGCGTCCGAGCAGGGCCCGCGCGCCGCAGATCGAACCGTACATGCCGCGCTGGTCGTGGCCCACGCCGACCACCTCGTAGGCGCGGTGCACGCTGCCCTTGAGCGTCGGCAGCCAGGCTTCGTAGCGCAGATAGCCACGCCCGCGTGCCAGGCGTGTCGCGCCCTGGGCTTCCGCCGCGCAGCGCTTGTCCAGCAGGCGATGTTCGGGATTGTTGTCGGCGTCGCCCAGCAGATAGGTGACCTGGCGACGCGCGTAGCGCGTGGCCAGCCGCGCGGGATCCGGCACATGCACGCCGTGCGGCGGATGGTCCACGCCATAGCGGTAGTCATTGAAATCGGGGCAATTGCCGCGGTTGTATGGGCCGAAGCCGCCGTCCCCGCGGGGGCGGTCGGTCGTGAAATACAGGTAGGAGGACGGGTTGGCCACCACGTAGCGCATCGCCACGCCGCGCGCGCGCAGCGTCTCGTCGATATCGTTAAGGACGGCGTAGCGCTGGATCAATTGCGCGCCGGCGGAATGCCCCGCCAGCACGATGTCCTGCAGGTCGGGCATTTCGCGGCGGTCGGCCAGGCGCCGCAACAAGTCGTCCAGCACGTCGAAGGACCCGATCGGCCCGGCCCGGCCGGCCACCTTCGCGCTTTCCTCGCCGTCGACCCACCGGGCGCGCTGCCACGCCGGCATGCCGGCAAAGCCGCGGTCCACCGTGCTGACGAAGCGGGGCGCGAGCACCAGCGTGTCCTGCAGGGCGTCCGGGTCCTGCCAGAGCACGCCCGCCCCGGTTTCGTAGTAATGATCCGCATCGCGGCGTATGCCATGCACCATGATCACCACGTGACGGATATGGGCGAGGTTTCCCGGCGTCAGGGATCGACTGGCGTAGACGGCGAAGGGATAACGGTGCGCACGATGTTCGAGCTGAATCGTCTGCCAGGGCGGAGCCCCCACGCGCGGCGGACCGTTTTCGATCTGCGCCAGGGCGGGCGCGGCCATGCACAGCGCCATCAGCATGCAGAGGACCGGGCGGATCATCATCGTCGGGCGTGAGCGTCGGGCGCCATGAGAAGTGTCCGGCGCATTGTATGCCCCGGCATGTGGCAACAGGCTGAACGCGGGCCATGCGGCCGCCAGGACGTCCTAGCCCGAGACCGGTTCGCCCCAATACCCAGGGTCGGCGTAGGCAGCACGCAGCACGTCGACAAAGGCGCGCACGCGCGCGGGCACATGCTTGCGTTCGGGCAGGATGGCGTAGATGCCGTTGGGCGGTGCGCAATACGCGTCCAGTACCGTTTTCAGGCGGCCGCTGGCCAGGTCCTGCTGCACTTCCCACATCGATCGCCAGGCCAGTCCGCAGCCGGCCAGCGTCCATTGGTGCAGCACGCTGCCGTCGCTGCATTCCAGCCTGCCCGAAACGCGGTAGGCTGCCACCTGCCCGTTTACCCGGAAGAGCCAGCCCCGGGACTGGTTGGCCTGGTTGCCGAAGGACAGGCAGTGGTGGCCTTCCAGTTCGGCGGGCGTGCGCGGCGTCCCGTGTCGCGCCAGGTAGGCCGGCGCGGCCACCACGACACGGCGATTGTCGGCCAGGCGGATGGCGACCAGGTCCGAATCGTCCAGGTCGCCGATGCGTACGGCGCAGTCGTAGCGTTCGTCGACCAGGTCCACCAGGCGGTCGCTCAGGTCCAGCGTGACGCTGACGTCGGGATACCGGTCGGCATAGCCGGGCAGCAGGGGGGCGACGTGGCGCCGCCCGAAGCCGGCCGGGGCGGTGATGCGCAGCAGGCCCGTGGGACGCGCGCTGCCCTGGGCCACCACGCTTTCGGAGTCCTCCAGGTCGCGCAGGATGCGCTGGGCGTCTTCCAGCAAGGTGCCGCCTTCCGCGGTCAGCGAAATGCGCCGGGTGGTCCTCACCAGCAATTTGACCCCGAGGCGGGATTCCAGTGCATCGATGCGGCGACCGATCATTGCCGGCGCCACGCCTTCGGCGCGCGCCGCCGCCGACAGGCTGCCCAGCGCCGCCACATCGACGAAAGTCTGCAGTTGCTTGAAGCGGTCCATCGCGGCAACGCCCGGGTGAAAGGTGGACGGCGAGGGCGGGAGGGTGCCGGCGGGCCGGGTGCCTGAAGCACACTCGCGGCCGGGTCCTCCGTATGTCACCCGCTCGCCACCTATGATTAAAAATAAAAGATGAATCTACTTTTATATTCTTTTTAATTCAATATCCCCTTCGTACACTGGGTGTGCCTACGATTCTTCCGCGGAGACATCATGACCCTGAACCTGCCCGCCGGCGTCGCCATCGACGCCCCCATCGAACCCGGTTTCGAGACCGTGCTGACGCACGATGCGCTCGCCCTGGTGGCAGACCTGCACCGCACCTTCGAGGCGCGCCGCCAGGAGTTGCTCGCCGCTCGCGCGGTCCGCGCCAGGAAACTGGATGCCGGCGAGAAGCCGGATTTTCTGGCCGAAACGCGCCATATCCGAGAGGGCGACTGGACCATCGCCCCGATTCCGCAGGACCTGAAGTGCCGCCGCGTCGAAATCACCGGCCCGGTCGAGCGCAAGATGGTCATCAATGCCTTGAATTCCGGCGCCGACAGCTACATGACGGACTTCGAGGATTCCAACACGCCCAACTGGCATAACCAGATTACCGGGCAGATCAACCTGGTGGAGGCGGTGCGCCGCACGATCCGCCTGGAGCAGAACGGCAAGACCTACGCCCTGAATGACAAGACCGCCGTGCTGCTGGTGCGCCCGCGCGGCTGGCACCTGGATGAAAAGAACGTCAAGGTGGACGGCAAGCGGGTGTCGGGCGGCATCTTCGACTTCGCCCTGTATTTCTTCCACAACGCCAAGGAGTTGCTGGCGCGCGGCTCGGGGCCTTACTTCTACCTGCCCAAGATGGAAAGCCATCTGGAAGCCCGCCTGTGGAACGACATCTTCGTCCGCGCGCAGAAGGCCCTGGGGGTTCCGCAGGGCACGATCAAGGCGACCGTGCTGGTGGAAACCATCCTGGCGGCCTTCGAAATGGATGAAATCCTGTACGAGCTGCGCGAGCACAGCGCGGGCCTGAACGCCGGCCGGTGGGACTACATCTTCAGTTGCATCAAGAAGTTCAAGGTGGAGCGCGACTTCTGCCTGGCGGACCGGGCCCGCGTCACCATGACGGCCCCGTTCATGCGCGCCTATGCCTTGCTGCTGCTCAAGACCTGCCACCGCCGCAACGCACCCGCCATCGGCGGGATGAGCGCGCTGATCCCCATCAAGAGCGACCCGGTCAAGAACGAGCAGGCCATGGCCGGCATTCGCGCCGACAAGACCCGCGATGCCACCGACGGCTATGACGGCGGCTGGGTGGCCCATCCGGGCCTGGTCTCCGTCGCCATGGAGGAATTCGTCAAGGTCCTGGGCGATGCCCCGAACCAGATCGGCAAGCAGCGCCCGGACGTCGACGTCAAGGCCGCCGACCTGCTCGATTTCCAGCCGGAAGCGCCGATTACCGAGCACGGCCTGCGCATGAACATCAACGTGGGCATCCACTACCTGGGCTCCTGGCTCGACGGCAACGGCTGCGTGCCGATCCATAACCTGATGGAGGATGCGGCGACGGCGGAAATCTCGCGGTCCCAGGTCTGGCAGTGGATCCGCTCGCCCAAGGGCGTACTCGAGGACGGGACCAAGGTGACCGCAGAGCTGGTGCGCAAGCTGATCCCCCAGGAACTGGCCAAGGTACATGAAGTGGCGGGGTCCAGCGCCGCCTATGACCGTGCCGCGCAGATCTTCGAGACGATGAGCACGCAGGAGGAATTCGCGGAATTCCTGACGCTGCCGCTGTACGAAGAGGTCTGACGCGCAGCGTCTGCGGCGGGCAGCGCGCCCGTCCACCCGCGCCCGCCGTCCGGTCCCCGGGCGTGCGGGCGTTTTGCATTCACGGCCGATCGCGCAGCCGGCGGTGATGGACCCAATCGGTGGCGTCCGTGCAGACCGCATCGCCGATATGCGCGGCGTCGATGGGATAGTAGTGGCAGTCCAGCCCACGTCCCGCCACCGACAGGCGCACCATGCGCCGCACGAAGCATGACGACCCTCTCGGGTCGTATTCCTCGATGGCGTCCATCACTGGAAGCAGGGCCGGGTCGATACGGTAGACGTCCCCGGTCACCGCTGCGCCCGCGGGGTCGGGCAGCAGCCCCGGCCAATCGCCGAAGTCGTAAAGCCGGCCTGGTACGCTTGCCACGCCCACATATTCCGGCATGGGCAGGCCGGCGCCGGCGGCTGCGCGGGCCAGATCGTTGATCTCGCCGCGCCGCAGGGTCCCGTAGACAAAGACGTAGGTGCTCATTGCGTCATGGTGTGGAAGAAAGGTACCGGGCGGCGTGCCCCCTGGCCTAGCGACGGGCGCCGTGCCCGGGTGGTGCAATCCAAATCCGGCCGGCCGCCTCCATGCCCCTGATGCCTCCAGGGTATTGAAATCCCGGCGCGCGCCCGCATGTGGGGTACATCGAGCCGGCCAGCGGTCGGCCTCCAACCTGACAAACCGACCTCCATTATGCGATTCGACAAGCTCACCACCAAGTTCCAGCAGGCCTTGGCCGATGCGCAGAGCCTGGCCGCCCGCAACGACCATCCTTACATCGAGCCCCTGCACGTTCTTTCCGCCCTGATCGGCGATCCCGACAGCGGTGCGTCCAGCCTGCTCGCGCGGGCCGGCGTGGCCGTCAACCGGCTGCCCGCGACCATCGAGTCCGCGCTGAAATCCCTGCCCCGCGTGCAGGGCGAAACCAATGTGCAGATCAGCCGCGACCTGCAGAACGTGCTGACGCGCACCGACAAGGAAGCGGCGCGGCGCGGAGATACCTACATCGCCAGCGAACTCTTCCTGATCGCGCTGGCCGACGACAAGGGCGAGGCCGGTCGCATCCTGCGCGACGCGGGCCTGCAGAAGAAGGCGCTGGAGTCGGCCGTGGACGCGGTGCGCGGCGGCGAGGCGGTGCAGGGCGCCGAGGGCGAATCGAACCGGCAGGCGCTGGCGAAGTACACCCTGGACCTTACCGAGCGCGCGCGCGAGGGCAAGCTCGACCCGGTCATCGGCCGCGACGACGAAATCCGGCGCACCATCCAGATCCTGCAACGCCGTACCAAGAACAACCCGGTGCTGATCGGTGAACCTGGCGTGGGCAAGACCGCCATCGTCGAAGGGCTGGCGCAGCGTATCGTCAACGACGAAGTGCCCGAGACCCTGCGCGGCAAGCGCGTCCTGTCGCTCGACATGGCGGCGCTGCTGGCGGGCGCCAAGTTCCGTGGCGAGTTCGAGGAACGCCTGAAGGCCGTGCTCAAGGAATTGGCACAGGACGACGGCAGCAATATCGTCTTCATCGACGAACTGCACACCATGGTGGGCGCGGGCAAGGCCGAAGGCGCCATCGACGCCGGCAATATGCTCAAGCCGGCCCTGGCACGCGGCGAGCTGCACTGCATCGGCGCGACTACCCTGGACGAGTACCGCAAATACCTGGAGAAGGATGCCGCGCTGGAGCGCCGCTTCCAGAAGGTGCTGGTGGGCGAGCCGGACGTGGAGTCCACCATCGCCATCCTGCGCGGCTTGCAGGAGCGCTATGAGTTGCACCACGGCGTCGAGATCACCGACCCGGCCATAGTTGCCGCGGCCGAGCTCTCGCATCGCTACATCACCGACCGCTTCCTGCCCGACAAGGCCATCGACCTCATCGACGAGGCCGCCGCCCGCATCCGCATGGAAATCGACTCCAAGCCGGAAGTCATGGACCGGCTGGATCGACGCATCATCCAGCTGAAGATCGAGCGCGAGGCCGTCAAGAAGGAAGCCGACGAGGCGTCCAAGCGGCGCCTGGGCGTCATCGAGGACGAACTCGAGAAGCTGCAACGCGAGTACAACGACTACGAGGAAATCTGGAAGGCGGAAAAGGCGGCCGTACAGGGCAGCCAGGCCATCAAGGAAGAAATCGAGCAGGTGCGCGCCGAGATGGCGGAGTTGCAGCGCAAGGGCCAGTTCGACAAGCTGGCCGAACTGCAATACGGCAAGCTGCCGGAGCTGGAGGCGCGCCTGAAGTCCGCCGAGAAGGGCGCCGAACAGGCGGACGCGGGCGACCGCCCGCGCCTGCTGCGCACGCAGGTCGGCACCGAGGAAATCGCCGAGGTCGTGTCGCGCGCTACCGGCATACCGGTATCCAAGATGATGCAGGGCGAGCGCGACAAGCTGCTGCAAATGGAAGAGTTCCTGCACCGCCGCGTGGTGGGCCAGGACGAGGCGGTGCGCCTGGTGTCCGACGCCATCCGGCGTTCGCGTGCCGGCCTGTCCGACCCGTCGCGGCCCTACGGTTCCTTCCTGTTCCTCGGCCCGACCGGGGTGGGCAAGACCGAACTGACGCGGGCCCTGGCAGACTTCCTGTTCGATTCGGAGGAGCACATGGTCCGCATCGACATGAGCGAGTTCATGGAGAAGCATTCCGTGGCTCGCCTCATCGGCGCGCCCCCCGGCTATGTCGGCTACGAGGAAGGCGGCTACCTGACCGAAGCCGTGCGCCGCAAGCCGTATAGCGTGATTCTCCTGGACGAAATAGAGAAGGCGCATCCGGATGTGTTCAACGTGCTGTTGCAGGTGCTGGACGACGGCCGCCTGACCGACGGCCAGGGCCGCACGGTGGACTTTCGCAACACGGTGATCGTGATGACGTCCAACCTGGGCTCGCAACACATCCAGACGATGGCGGGCAAGCCCTACGAAGTCATCAAGGAGGTCGTGTGGGACGAGCTCAAGCAGGCGTTCCGGCCGGAGTTCCTGAACCGGATCGACGAAGTGGTGGTCTTCCACGGGCTGGAAGCGCAGCATATCGAGTCGATCGCGCGCATCCAGCTCAAGCGGCTGGCCGACCGGCTGGAGAAGCAGGAAATGCGTCTGGAAGTGTCCGATGCGGCGCTCGCCGAGCTCGCCCGTGCGGGTTTCGACCCGGTGTTCGGCGCGCGTCCGCTCAAGCGCGCCATCCAGCAGCAGATCGAGAATCCGGTCGCGCGGCTCATCCTGGAAGGCCGTTTCGGTCCGCGCGACGTCGTGCCGGTGGACTGGCGCGACGGCAAGCTGGTGTTCGAACGGACCTTGCAGTAAGCCCCGGCGTGTAGCGGCTGCGTGCCGGGCACCCGTCGGTGCCTGCCCATCGAGAAGAAGGGGGACGAAAGTCCCCCTTCTTCGTCTGGAGCATGTCCCGCCATGCGCGCGCAAACCGGCCGGCGTGCTCGAGCGCGCGTGACTGGGGCGCTGCCCAGGGGCGGCGCCGCGTCAGATCACCAGTTCGATCAGGAAGGGGCCCTTGCGGCGGTTTGCGCTGGCGAAGAGATCCGCGAACTTTTCCATCGTGTCGGCCTGCGCGGCCTCCACGCCTAGGCCGTTGGCGATCTTGACCCATTCCAGGTTGGGCCGCGTCAAGTCGAGCATGTCCATCGCCGTTTTGCCCGCGGCGGCGCCCACACCCTGCAATTCACCGAGCAGGATCGCGTACTTGCGGTTGGCCAGGATGACGGTGGTCACGTCCAATTGCTCGCGCGCCTGGGTCCAGAGCGCCTGTACGGTGTACATGGCAGACCCGTCGGCCTGCAGCGATACGATGCGCCGGCCCGGCGCGGCAATGGCCGCGCCAGTGGCCAGTGGCAGGCCATTGCCGATGGCGCCTCCGGTGATCTGCAGCCAGTCGTGCGGGGCCGTATTGACGGTGCCAGGGAAAAAGGCCCGGCCGAAGCTCACGCCTTCGTCGACGATGACCGCATTCTCGGGCAACAGCGCCGCGACGGTCTGGGCCACGCCTTCGGAAGTCGCGGGGCCGCGCGCGGTCTCTATCGTCGCGCGCTCGGCGGTCGGCGCGGCCTGCGTGGCGTTCAGGGCGTCGGCCAGCCGCGCCAGCGCGTCCAGCGGGTCCTGCTCCTCGCGTGCCAGGACGTGGATCGTGCAGTCCGACGGGTACATCACGGCGGGCTTGTCCGGATAGGCGAAGAAGGCCACGGGGGCCTTGGCGCCCACCAGGATCAAGTGCTTGACGCCCTTGAGCGCCGCCACGGCCGGTTCCACGGCGTAGGGCAGGCGGGTCACGGGATAGCGCCCCGCGCCCCGCTCGATGCGGCGGTTCGACGTGGGCGCCAGGGTTCGCGCGCCCGTCTTCAGGGCAATGCGTCCGGCCGCGGCCAGCGGCGCTTCGCGCAGCGCCGCGTTGCCCAGGAAGAGCACCGCGGGTTCGCCGGTGCGCAGGATACGGGCGATGGCGGCGACGGTTCCTTCATCGACACAGCCGGCCGGCGCGGGCGCCAGTGGTTCGGCCACCACGCCGCCGGCGTTCCAGCAGGTGTCCGACGGCGCGATCAGGGTCGCGATCTGGCCCGGCGCGGTGCGCGCCGCCTGTACTGCGGCGGCGGCGTCGCGGCCCAGCGTCGCCGCGTCCACGGCGGTACGCGTCCATGCGGACACGGGACGCGCCCAGCCTTCCGTATCGGCGGTGAGTGGCGCGTCCAGGGGCCGGTGGTGCGTAGCCTGGTCGCCGACAATATTGACGATGGACGAATTGGCGCGCCGTGCGTTATGCAGGTTGGCCAATCCATTGGCCAGGCCGGGGCCGCAGTGCAGGAGCGTGGCGGCCGGCTTGTCGGCCATGCGGGCGTAGCCGTCGGCGGCGCCCGTGACCACACCCTCGGCGAGCGCCAGCACACAGCGCATGCCGGGAATCCGGTCCAGCGCCGAGACGAAATGCATTTCGCTCGTGCCGGGGTTGGCGAAGCAGGTGTCGATGCCGCTTTTCAGCAGGGTGTGGACCAGACTTTCGGCGCCGTTCATTTCGTCCTCATGGTGTGATGAACACAGGATGAGGGCAGAGTGTACGCCCTGGCCAAGGGGTAGGGCGGCCATGCGGCGGCCGCCGGCTGGGGCGGCGCCGTGCCGTCCGTGGACGCAGCTACCGCGCGCCGTCCTCGGCCAGCGTCTCGTCGTTGACCAGGCCTTCCCTGCCGTAGAACTTCACGCCGATATGGATGCGTTCCCGGCCCTGTGCGCGGCGGTGGCGGTTGGTGTCGCGCAGCGAGTACACGCAGCCGCAGTACTCCTGCTGGTAGAAGTTCTCGCGTTTGCTGATTTCGATCATGCGCTGCGACCCGCCGCCCTTGCGCCAGTTGTATGTCCAGTAGACCAGTTCGGGATAGCGTGCCGCCGCGCGCTCGCCGCAGCCGTTGATCTGGTTCATGTCCTTCCAGCGCGAGATGCCGAGCGAACTGGTGATGGTATCGAAGCCATGCTCGTGGGCGTACAACGCCGTGCGCTCGAAGCGCATGTCGAAGCAGGCCGTGCAGCGCGCGCCGCGTTCCGGCTCGTTCTCCATGCCCTTGACCCGCTCGAACCAGTTGTCCATGTCGTAGTCGGCGTCGATGAACTCGATGCCGTGTTTTTCGGCGAAGCGGATGTTCTCCTGCTTGCGGATCTCGTATTCCTTCACCGGATGGATATTCGGGTTGTAGAAATAGATGGCGTAGTCGATGCCGGAGGCATGCATCGCTTCCATCACTTCACCGGAACAGGGCGCGCAGCAGGAGTGCAGCAGCACCTTGCTGCGGCCTTCGGGAAGTTCAAGCGTGGGGCGGACGAGTTCGGACATATCGAGTGGGACCTGTATGCGGGCGGGCCCTGCCTGCGAGCGGCGGGACGCTACGCTGCCTGGCAGCGACGGGCTGCGCGCGGCGCGGTTGCCGCCCGGCGCAGACCGCTATTTTACGACGCGGCGATCGACCCGGTCCCCAGCACTGCATCCCACAGGCGCCGGACGGCATCCCGTTCGGCGGTCAGCGCCCCGGGGGCGGCCCGCGCCTTCTCCTGGCCTTGCAGCCGCATCTGGTGCTGCACGCGCCGCAGGGTGCGGTATGCGTCCGCCGCCTGCATGGCCACGTCGCCATCGATCAGCCCTTCGCGGGCCGCGATACCCAGCAGCGCGATATTGCCCAGGTTCTCCACCAGTACCGGATGCGCCGCCGCTTGCGACAGCACCAGGTATTGCGTCACGAATTCCACGTCCACCATGCCGCCGCGGTCATGCTTGACGTCGAACTGCTCGGTACGGTTCGGATGGCCCGCGCTGATTTTTTCGCGCATGGACAGTACCTGCTGGCGCAGCGCGGCGGCGTCCCGGTTTTGCAGCAGTATCTCGCGCCGCACCGCCTCGAAGCGCGCGCCGACTTCCTGGTCGCCCGCCGCGAAACGCGCCCGCGTCAGGGCCTGGTGCTCCCAGGGCCAGGCATGCTTGCGCTGGTACTCCGCGTACCCTTCCACCGACACCGCGAGCAGCCCGGCGTCGCCGTCCGGGCGCAGCCGCAGGTCGACTTCGTAGAGGCGGCCGGATGATGTCATGGTCGACAGCCACGATGTCATGCGCCGGCCAAGTTTGGCATAGATCTCGGCGGCATCCTCGCGCCGATCGTCGTAGATGAAGACGATATCCAGGTCGGAGGCGTAGCCCAGTTCCTTGCCGCCCAGCTTGCCGTAGGCGATGACAGCGAATCGCGGTGCGGCGCCGGCCTGCTTGTTCACCAGCGGCCAGGTGCGGTTCAGCGTTTCGGCCAGCAGCATGTCGGCCAGCGCGGACAACTGGTCCGCCAGTTTTTCCACCGTCAGTTCGCCCTCCAGATCCTGCGCAAGCAGCTGGAAGCTGGCTTGGCGCTGGACATCGCGCATCAGGTTCATCTGCCGTTCGATATCGGGGCTGCCGTCCGGCAGCAGGCAGGCGTCCAGATCCGCCGCCAGCTGACGCGCCATCTGGCCGAAGTCCAGCGGTTCCAGCAGCGCGCGCCAGTCGATCAGGCTGTCGAGCAGCAGGGGATGCAGCGTCAGGTATTGGGCGGCCCAAGGGCTGGCGGCCATCATGCGGGCGATGCGGGCCAGCGTGTCGGGGTATTCGGCCAGCAGCGCCAGGTAGGCGCTGCGCTGTGCGATGGCTTCTATCAGGTCGAACAGGCGCACCAGCGCCGCGGCCGGGGCGCTGGTGCGCGCGGCGGCGCGCAGGACCATGGGCAGCAGGGTCTCCACGCGCCGCCGGCTCGTGTCCGGCAGCGTCCGCAGGCGAGGGCTGTTCAGCAGGGACGCGACACGGCCGGACAACTGGCTGGCATCGTCCTGGAACGAGGCATTGAGCTCATCGGTGAGCAGGCTTTCCAGATCCATGTCGCTGTCCGCGGCCTGGGTCGGCTGGCTTGCACGACCGGCGCCGGCGGGCCGGACGGCGGCATCCGCTTCCGCGCTTTCGTTGGCGCTGACGCCAGCCAGCCGGAAAGCGTTCCTGAAGGTCTCCTCCACGAAGTCGCGGTGGGCGGAAAGTGCGCGCTCGAACGCGTCCGGCTCCAGCCCCAGGGCGGCGGCCAGAGCGGCCCGCTGAGCCGGCTCGGCCGGCAGCAGGTGCGTCTGCTCATCCTCGCGGTATTGCAGGGCATGTTCGACGCGCCGCAGGAAACGGTAGGCATCTTCCAGCCGCGCGGCGTCTTGCGGGGGTATCAGTCCGGCATCGCGCTCGCAGTGCAGTGCGGCGAGCAGGCCGCGCACTTGCAGGGCCGGCATGCGGCCGCCGCGGATCAATTGGGAAAGCTGCACCACGAATTCGATTTCGCGTATGCCGCCTTCGCCCAGCTTGATGTTCAGGGCGCTGTCCATGCCGTTGCGCGCCAGGGCCCGGCGTTCCCAGTCCAGGCGTATGCGTTCGCGCAAGGTCCGCAGCGCGGCCAGCGCGTCGAAGTCGAAATACTTGCGGTACACGAACGGGATGCGCAGGCTCTCCATCTGCCGCAACTGCGCGTCCGGGTCGCTGCCTTCGAAGGCCTGCGCCGGCAGGCAGCGTGCCTTCAGCCACGCATAGCGTTCCCATTCGCGGCCCTGGCCCACCAGATAATGCTCCAGCGCATCCAGGCTCCACGCCAGCGGTCCGCCATCGCCATCGGGACGCAGCCGCAGGTCGGTCCTGAACACATGCCCGTTGGCGTCGCGCTCCGATATGACGGGCATCATGCGGCGCGTCACGCGGCCGTAGAACTCATGGTTGCTCAGGCGCCGCGGTCCGGGCGTTTCGCCCTCTTCCCCATAGAGCATGATGAGATCGATGTCCGACGACACGTTCAGTTCTTCCCCGCCCAGCTTGCCCATGCCGATGATCAGCATCTCCTGGGGAGCGCCGGTCAAGGGGTCGATGGGCGTGCCGTGCGTGGCCGCCAGTTCGGTCGCGACACTGCGGTAGGCGTTGGCGACGGCCAGGTCCGCCAGGGCGGTCATGGCGCCCACCACTTCCTCCAGCGTGGCCTGCCCGCCCAGATCCCGCACCATCAGGGCGCAGAACACACGCTCGCGCAGGCGTCGCAGCACCGCCCGGCAATCGGCCACGGGCAGGGGCGTGCTGTCGTCCTGGCCGGCCAGGTCGTCGCGCCAGCCCTGGAGGACCGCGCGGGTCAAGGGCTGCGCCACGCCTTCGCGTCGCAGCCATTCGGCGAGCTCGGGCCTGGCATCCAGGGTACGGCGCAGATAGCCGGACCATGCCAGCGCCGCCGCGAAGCGCGCGTCGGCATCCACCGGAGGACCGGTGTCCGGCGTCCGGGCGGCGGGCTGTGCCGGGTCCGTGGAGGACGGGCCGAGGGGGGCTTGCAACGGAGTGGAAGAGGTCGACATGGATGGAGAAAGGTGGCGCAGACGCGACGAAACATTTCGGGTATAAGGGGACGATACTGCAAGACCACACTCCCTGCTAAGCAAACGTGCGCGTTCCCCTGAATCTTCTTCGCAGCCTGCTCTGGACCCTATGGGTCGTCTACGTGGCCGCGGCCGTAGGCTTGCTCGCGGCGCGCTATTTCGTGTTGCCGCGCATCGATCAGTGGCGGCCGCAGATCGAGCGATACGTCAGCCAGGCCATCGGGGCGCCGGTGCGCATCGATCATATCGCCGCCGATTGGAGCGGCCTGAATCCCCGCCTCGCGCTGGCGGGTGTAAGGATCGACGACAGCCAGGGCGCGGCCGTGCTGACCTTGCCTTCGGTGCGTGCCGTGCTGGCCTGGCGCAGCATCCTCAATCGCGAGCCCAGGTTGCTGCTGCTGCAGGCGGACGGGCTGGACCTGACGCTGCGGCGGGACAGCGCCGACCGTCTGTGGGTCGCCGGGCAGTCCATCGATCTGGCCGCGCAGGACGATCGCGACGCCAGCCGGCATCCCGCCATCCGATGGCTGGCGCGGCAGCGTGAGATCGTCCTGCGGCGGGCCACCGTGCGCTGGATCGACGAAGCGCGCGGCGCACCGGAACTGGTGCTCGAGAACGCCAGCTTCGTCATGCTCAACGGGCCCTTGTCGCATCGTTTCGCCTTGCAGGCGCGGCCGCCGCAGGCCTTGGCGGCCGGGCTGACATTGCGCGGCGAGATCGAGCGGTCGCTGTTCAGCCGCGACCCCTGGAACATGGCGAGCTGGCACGGACAACTGTATGCCGACATCGCGGATGGCGAGCCCACGGCGTGGCGCCCCTGGCTCGCCCTGCCTCCATTGGAAGGCCGCATGGCGGCACGCGCCTGGTTGCAGGTCGACGGCCGCCACCTCGGCGGGGTGACGCTCGACGTGGTGGGCCGTGGTCTCGGCTGGCGTTGGCCGGATGGCGTCCAGGCGGGGGCGGACCGGCTGCGCGCGCGCATCGAGGGCTTGCCCGGCGACCTGGAGCAGGAGGGCGACCTTCCCTTGCTGGCGCGTAGCGCCGACCGTAGCGGCATGTCGGTGCGTGGGCGCGCGACGGGCGTCAAGGCGCTCTTGCCAGGCGTATTCGAGCAGCCCGAACTGGGGCTCGATACGTCCCAGCTCGACGCCACGGTGCGCCGGCGGCCGGACGGCGCGCTCGGCCTGGATTTGCGCGATCTGCAGCTTGCCAACGGCGACCTGGACCTGCAGTTGCAGGGGCGCTGGGACGCCCGCGGCGCCGGCGATTCCGGCACGGCGGACCTGCAGGGCACCCTGCGCCGCGCCACCATGAGCGCCATCCATCGCTATATGCCTCTCAGCGTGACCGACGCGGCACGCGAGTGGCTGGCGAGCGGCCTGCAAGCCGGCGTGGCCCGCAATGCCCAACTGGTGCTGCAGGGTGATCTCGACGACTTTCCCTTCACCCAGCCGGGGCAGCGGGGCCGGTTCCACATCGGCGGCGCGTTTGTCGGTGCGACGGTGGACTATGCGCCCGCGGGCCAGGATCACAAGGGCTGGCCCGCCATCCTCGGGCTGGACGGCAGCTTCGCGATCGACGGCGCCACCCTGACCTTGGAGGGCAAGCCCGGCGGCATGCTGCGTCCCGCCAATTTGCAGACCGCCGCCGTCCAGCTCGGCGCGCTGAAGGCGACCATACCCAATATGGAGCACAACGCCGAGCTCTACCTGCAGGGTGAAACGTCCGGGCCGGTCGCGGCCTATCTTTCGGTGGCGGAGACCTCTCCCCTGGGCGCGTTGCTGGACAATGGCTTGGCACATGCCCGCGGCAGTGGCGACTGGCGGATGGCGCTGGCGCTGCGCGTACCGTTGCTGAACACGGATGACACGCGGGTCGAGGGTTCGCTGTCCTTCAACGACAACGAATTTTCGCTGTCGCCCCAAGTGCCCGTGGTTACGCAGTTGCGCGGCATGCTGGCGTTCACCGAGAAGGACGTACGTGCGCACGATGTGCAGGGCCAGTTCCTGGGCGGTCCGCTCAAGATCACCGGCAGCCTGCTCGACGCGCGCAACGGCCTGCGCTTCGAAGGGCAGGTCACCAGCGCCGCGCTGGCGCAGTTTCTCCGTGTCCCTGCGATGGCGCGTTTCGCCGGCCGCACGGCCGTACGCGGCAAGCTGCTTTATTTCCGCGGCGGCCGTATCGACGCGACGCTGGAGTCCGACCTGGCCGGCATGGCCATCGACATGCCGGCGCCGCTGGGCAAGCCTGCGTCGGGCACGCTGCCGCTGCGCGTGCAGTGGAGTCCTGCCCAGAACGCCGGTGCGCGCGACCGCAACTGGCTGACCGCCAGCGTGGGCCAGAACATCAACCTGTTGCTCGAGCAGGACCCCGCGGAAAAGCGCTGGACCTTCGCCCGAGGGGCCCTGGGCGCCGAGCAGGCCGCCACATTGCCCGAGCGCGGCTTGAGCATCAAGCTGAATCTGCCGGAACTCGATGTCGATGCCTGGCAGGAGGTGGCGGACGGCTTTGTGTCGGCGCCTCCAGCCAATCCGAAGGGGAGGCGCGCGGCAAGCACGCCCTTGTTGCCACCGCCCGAACAGGTGTCCATCGTCACGCCGCGCATGCGCGTGGCCGGCATGACACTGAACGACCTGAAGCTGTACGCGGTGCGGCCGGCTCCCGCGCAATGGCGCGTCGATATCCTGGCGCGGCAGGCGGACGGCGCACTGATGTGGCAGGAAGCCTCCGGCGCCATCGCGGGGCGGGTCACCGGGCGCTTCAAGTATCTGGCCTTCGGCGATGAAGGCAGCGACCAGCCGTCCGAGGAAACCGGCGCCGGCGACGACCTGGAAGACATCCCGGCGGTCGACGTACGGGCGGACACGCTGCGCCTCTACGGCAAGGATCTCGGTTCGCTGGAGGTCATCGGCACGAACGTGGAGCGCGGACAGCGCTGGCGCCTGGACAAGCTGCGCATCGCCAACGATGACGCGTCACTGGACGCCACGGGCTTCTGGCGCCTGAGTGGTGCAGAACGGGGCCTCACGGTGGATGCCGCCGCCAAATGGAACGACCTCGGCAAACTGCTCACGCGCCTGGGCCTGCCGGATACCGCGGCCGGCGGCACCGGGACCGCGGAAGGCAAGCTGACCTGGAACGACTTGCCGTGGTCGCATAACCTGGCCGGCATCGACGGCAATCTGACCCTCCGCATGGACAAGGGCCGCTTCGTGCATGTGAATTCGCGCACGGCTCGGCTGCTCGAACTGCTGTCCATGCAGTCGCTGCAGCGCCTGGCCAAGCTGGAGCTGAATCCGACGAACCTGTTCCGCGACGGGTTTCCCTTCGATACCATCCGGGCGCACTTCAAGGTGTCCCGCGGGGTCATCCATACCGACGACTACAAGATCAATGGTCCGGTCGCGGCCATTGTGCTGGCCGGCAGTGCCAGCATGGTGGACGAGACCTGGGATTTGAAAGCCGTGGTGGTGCCGAACCTGGATGCCAGCGGCGCCGCCGTGGTGACGGCGCTCGCGGTGAATCCGCTGCTGGGATTGGGCGCCTTCCTGACCCAATGGGTGCTGAAGCACCCATTGGCGCGGGCGATGACGATGCAGTACGCCGTGACGGGAAGCTGGAACGATCCCAAGGTTGCCGTCATCGAAGCGCCGTTGCCGGACGAGGGCGGGGGCGGGATCCCGAAGGATCCCATCGAGCACTAGGGCCGCACAGGCCCCGTGCCCTTTACTTCTTCATCATGTCGAAGAATTCGGCATTGGTCTTGGTGGCGCGCATCTTGTCCAGGATGAATTCCATGGACTGGATTTCATCCATGTCGTGGATGAATTTGCGCAGCACCCATACCTTCTGCAGCAGGTCCGGACGAATCAGCAGTTCTTCGCGGCGCGTGCCGGACTTGTTCAGGTTGATGGACGGGTAGACCCGCTTTTCCGCCAGGCGGCGTTCCAGGTGCACTTCGGAGTTGCCGGTGCCCTTGAACTCTTCGTAGATGACTTCGTCCATGCGGCTGCCGGTCTCGATCAGGGCCGTGCCGATGATGGTCAGCGAACCGCCTTCCTCGACGTTACGGGCCGCGCCGAAGAAGCGCTTGGGCCGCTGCAGGGCGTTGGCGTCGACACCGCCGGTCAGCACCTTGCCGGACGCCGGGACCACGGTGTTGTAGGCGCGCGCCAGGCGCGTGATGGAGTCGAGCAGGATCACCACGTCCTTCTTCAATTCCACCAGGCGCTTCGCTTTTTCGATGACCATCTCGGCCACCTGCACGTGGCGCGTGGCCGGTTCGTCGAAGGTCGACGCGACCACTTCGCCGCGCACCGTGCGCTGCATTTCGGTCACTTCCTCCGGCCGTTCGTCCACCAGCAGGACGATCATGGTGGCATCGGGGAAGTTGGTCGTGATGGCGTGCGCAATGTGCTGCATCATCACCGTCTTGCCCGACTTCGGGCTGGCGACGATCAGGCCGCGCTGGCCCTTGCCGATGGGCGCGAAGATGTCCAGGATGCGCCCGGTCAGGTTCTCTTCGCTCTTGATGTCCCGTTCCAGCTTCATCACCTGGTTGGGATGCAGCGGGGTCAGGTTCTCGAACATGATGCGATGCTTGATCGCTTCCGGCGGCAGCCCGTTGACCTTGTCGACCTTCACCAGCGCGAAATAACGCTCGCCGTCCTTGGGCGTCCGCACCTCGCCTTCGATGGAGTCGCCGGTATGCAGGTTGAAGCGGCGGATCTGCGACGGGGAAATATAGATGTCGTCCGTGCTGGCCAGGTAGGAGGTATCCGGCGAGCGCAGGAAACCGAAGCCGTCCGGCAGGACTTCCAGCACGCCGTCGCCGAAGATCTGCTCGCCCTGCTTGGCGCGCTTCTTCATGATGGCGAACATCAGTTCCTGCTTGCGCAGCCGGCTGGCGTTCTCGATTTCCAGGGAGGCGGCCAGTTCCAGCAACTTGGAGACGTGTTGCGCCTTTAGTTCATTCAGGTGCATTGCGATGAATTTGGGGAAGGTAAAGAGGAGAGGGATGGCGGCGGGCCACGGACGGGCCCGCGCGAGAAGGGGACAGCTCGGTCTACAAGGCGCTGTCCAGGAATGAGGTGAGTTGGGACTTCGACAGCGCACCGACCTTGGTGGCGGCCGCTTGTCCGTTCTTGAACAGCATCAGCGTCGGAATGCCACGGATGCCGTACTTGGCGGGCGTGTCCTGGTTTTCGTCGACATTGATCTTGGCGACCGTGAGGCGGCCCGCGTATTCCTTGGCGACTTCTTCGAGGATAGGCGCGATCATCTTACAGGGACCGCACCATTCGGCCCAATAGTCCACCAGCACGGGGAGGTCGGACTTCATGACTTCGGCGTCGAAGCTGGCGTCGGAAACGTGCTTGATTTGGTCACTCATGACTTTTCTCGTTGCTTTACGGCGGGGAGACGCGGCTCGACCCGTCATTTGAGTTTGGCAGGATTAAAGCATACCACTGTCCATCCGAACAGGCGTCACTGGTTTTTGTGTAGGATAACCAGCCTCGCGGCGAGGGCGGCCGGCGCCGACAGCCCCGTTCCCTCGCCACAGCGTTATTCAGCCCGGTGGCCGGCGTTGCGCATCCCTTGCGCATCCCACCCCAAGCCGCGCCAATGCTGGGTCTTTCCTTAGAATGTCGGTTTTTTTCCACAGATGTTGGGGATAACTTGGCCACTCCACGTTATACAGAGGCGTCCATCCGGGTCCTGAAGGGCCTGGAGCCCGTGCGTCAGCGCCCGGGCATGTACACCCGCACCGAAAACCCCCTGCACGTCGTGCAGGAGGTCATCGACAATGCCGCCGACGAAGCCCTGGCGGGCAACGGCAAGCATATCCAGGTCACGCTGCATGCCGATGGCAGCGTATCGGTCGACGACGAAGGACGCGGCATTCCGGTGGGCATGCACCCCGAGGAAAACGCGCCCGTCGTGGAACTGGTGTTCACGCGGCTGCACGCCGGCGGCAAGTTCGATAAGCAGGCCGGCGGCGCCTATGCCTTTTCCGGTGGCCTGCATGGCGTGGGCGTATCGGTGACCAATGCCCTGGCCACCCGGCTGGAAGTCATCGTCTGGCGCGACGGCGGCGTGCACCGCATGGTGTTCCGCGACGGCGACGTGGCCGAACCGCTGGAGCCCTATACCGGCGTGGGCAAGAAGAAATCGGGCACCCGCGTGCGGGTCTGGCCCGACCCCAAGTATTTCGATAGCCCCAACATACCCGTCGCCGAACTGACCCATTTGCTGCGCAGCAAGGCCGTGCTGTTGCCGGGCGTCCGGGTCACGCTGACCATCGAGAAGACCGGCGACAGCAAGTCGTGGCTGTACGAGCAGGGCCTGCGCGGCTACCTGACCGAGGCCCTGGACGGTGCGGAGCTCATGGTTCCCATGTTCGAGGGCAGCCAATATGCCGGGGCCGACCACGAGACCTTCGCCGAAGGCGAGGGCGCGCACTGGGTGGTGGCGTGGACGGAGGACGGCAACGCGGTGCGCGAATCGTATGTGAACCTGATTCCCACGCCGGCGGGCGGCACCCACGAATCCGGCCTGCGCGAAGGCCTGTTCGCGGCGGTCAAGAGCTTCGCCGAACTGCACAGCCTGCTGCCCAAAGGGGTGAAGCTGCTGCCTGAAGATGTCTTCGCGAGAGCCAGCTTCGTCCTTTCGGCCAAGGTGCTGGACCCGCAGTTCCAGGGCCAGATCAAGGAGCGGCTGAACAGCCGCGACGCGGTGCGGCTGGTCGGCGGTTTCACGCGCGGCGCGCTGGATCTGTGGCTGCACAGCAATGTGGAATACGGCCGCAAGCTGGCCGAACTGGCCATCCGCCAGGCACAGGCGCGCGCCCGTTCGGCGCAGCGCGTGGAAAAGCGCAAAAGTTCGGGCGTGGCGGTGCTGCCCGGCAAGCTCACCGACTGCGAATCCAGCGATGCCTCGCGCACGGAAGTATTCCTGGTCGAAGGCGACTCGGCCGGAGGCTCGGCCAAGATGGGACGCGACAAGGAGTTCCAGGCCATCCTGCCGCTGCGCGGCAAGGTGCTCAATTCCTGGGAGGTCGAGCGCGACCGGCTGTTCGCCAATAACGAGATCCATGACATCGCGGTGGCCATAGGCGTGGACCCGCACGGCCCGAACGACACGCCGGACCTGTCGGGCCTGCGCTACGGACGTGTTTGCATCCTGTCGGATGCCGACGTCGATGGTTCGCACATCCAGGTACTGCTGCTCACGCTGTTCTATCGGCATTTCCCGCGGCTGGTGGAGGCCGGCAACGTCTATGTCGCCCGCCCGCCCCTGTTCCGCGTCGACGTGCCGGCGCAGGGCAAGCGGCCCGCGCGCAAGGTCTATTGCCTGGACGCCGGGGAACTGGAGGCCGTGCAGGACAAGCTGCGCAAGGAAGGCCTGCGCGAGGACAGTTGGAGCATCAGCCGCTTCAAGGGTCTGGGCGAGATGAGTCCGGAACAACTGTGGGAAACCACCATGAACCCGGACACCCGCCGGCTGCTGCCGATCAGCTACGGCGATCTCACCGCGGAGGAAACGACGCGCGTGTTCGACATGCTGATGGGCAAGGGCGAATCGGCGCAGCGCCGTTCCTGGCTCGAAGAGAAAGGCAATCTCGCCGAGCTCGACATCTGACTATCCACGCATCCGCGGCCTGATATCGGGCCGCGGCGCATCCGCCGCCCGGCGCAACTTACCGCGACACCATGACCGACAGCAATCAACCTGGCCTGTTCGACACCGAATCGGGTGATGCCGCCATCACCCTGGGGCGTTATGCCGAACAGGCGTACCTGGATTACGCCGTATCCGTCGTGCGGGGCCGCGCCTTGCCCGACGTGGGCGACGGCCAGAAACCCGTGCAGCGACGCATCCTCTATGCGATGCAGGCCATGGGCCTGGGCCCCAACGCCAAGCCCGTCAAATCCGCCCGCGTGGTGGGCGACGTGCTGGGCAAGTACCACCCGCACGGCGACCAGGCGGCCTACGACGCCATGGTCCGCATGGCGCAAAGCTTCACCCTGCGCTATCCCCTGGTGGACGGGCAGGGCAACTTCGGCTCGCGCGACGGCGACAACGCCGCGGCCATGCGCTATACCGAGGCCCGCCTTACCCCCATCGCACGTCTTCTGCTCGACGAGCTGGAAGAAGGCACGGTCGACTTCATTCCGAACTACGACGGCAGCCACCAGGAGCCGCAGATGCTGCCGGCGCGGCTGCCGATGATGCTGCTGAACGGGGCTTCCGGCATCGCGGTGGGCATGGCCACCGAGATTCCGTCGCACAACCTGCGCGAGATCGCGCAGGCCTGCGTCGCCTTGCTCAAGCAACCGAGGCTCGCGGACGAGGAACTCTATGCCATGGTGCCCGGCCCCGACTTCGCCGGGGGGGCGCAGATCATCACTCCCGCCGAGGACATCGCCCAGATCTACAACAGCGGCCGCGGCTCGCTGAAGGCGCGGGCACGCTGGCAGTTCGAGGAACTGGCGCGGGGGCAATGGCAGTTGGTAGTCACGGAGCTGCCGCCCGGGACATCCGGCCAGCGTGTCCTTGAAGAGATCGAGGAACTGACCAATCCCAAGGTCAAGGCGGGGAAGAAGGCATTGACCGCCGAACAGCAGCAGGCCAAGGCGCAAATGCTGGCGCTGCTGGATGCCGTGCGCGACGAGTCGGGCAAGGATGCCGCCGTGCGCCTGGTGTTCGAGCCCAAGACCTCGCGCGTTGATCGGGACGAGTTCGTCAATATCCTGCTGGCGCAAACCAGCATGGAGAACAGCGTTCCGGTCAACCTGGTCTGCATCGGCACCGACGGCCGTCCGCGGCAGAAGCCGCTGCGCGAAATCCTGCTGGAATGGCTGGCCTTCCGTACCGATACGGTGACCCGCCGCACGCGCCACCGGCTGGACAAGGTGATCGACCGCATCCATGTGCTGGAAGGGCGCATGGTGGTGTACCTGAATGTCGACGAGGTCATCCAGACCATCCGCGAGTCCGACGAACCGCGCGCTGCCTTGATGGCACGCTTCAAACTGAGCGAACGCCAGGCGGAGGACATTCTTGAAATGCGCCTGCGGCAACTCGCCCGCCTGGATGGCATCAAGGTCGAACAGGAGCTGAGCAGCAAGCGCGAAGAGCAAGCCAAGCTGCAGGAGCTGCTGGACAATCCCGCTTCGCTCAAGCGCCTGATCGTGCGCGAAATCGAAGCGGACGCCAAGCAGTATGGCGACGGGCGGCGCACGCTCATCCAGGCGGCCGAGCGCGCCGTCATGGAAACACGCGTGGTGGACGAGCCGGTGACGGTGATCGTATCGCAGAAGGGTTGGCTGCGCGCTCGCCAGGGGCATGGGCACGATGCCGCGCAGTTCGGCTTCAAGCAGGGCGACGACCTGTACGGAGCTTTCGAATGCCGTACTACGGATACCCTGATCGCGCTGGGCGACAACGGCCGCGCCTATACCGTGGCCGTCGCGGCCCTGCCATCGGCCCGCGGGGATGGCCAACCTGTCACCACCATGGTCGACCTGGCATCGGGGACGCGCATCGTGCACATGATCGCCGCGGCGCCGGATACGCGCTGGTTGTTCGCGACCCAGGGCGGGTATGGCTTCATCGCCAAGCTGTCCGACATGACCAGCCGCCAGCGCGGTGGCAAGCAATTCGTGACGCTGGAGGACGGCGACGCGCTGTTGCGGCCGGTGCCGGTCTTCCCGGGCGCCCATCAACTGGCGCTGCTGTCTGCCAAGGGCAAGTTCCTGCTCTTCGGCCTGGACGAGGTCAAGGTGCTGGCCGGCGGTGGCCGCGGCACCATCCTGATGGGCCTGGATGCCAACGACCGCATGTCCCAGGTGGTGCCCATCGGGCCGGCGGGGCTGCGCGCCACCGGTACCTATCGCAACAAGCAGGTGGAGGACATCCTGGTCGGGACCGACCTCGCCGCCTATGTCGGCAAGCGTGCCCGCAAGGGGCGACAGCTGGATGTGCGGCCCAAGCAACCGGTGCTGTCACCCGTCTTGTAAGGGACGACGGCCGCGCCGTGCCTGTTCGCGAGGACAGGTCGGCACAGCGCGGCATAGGCGCCTCCGAAATCCGTACCGCACCCCAAAGCCCGGACCTCGTCCGAGCTTTGGGGTTTTTTTTCGCGCCGACGCCCTGCAACTTTGCTGCAGGCGGCTTCCCAGAATCTCATTGTGCCGATATAATTCGTACTCAAATCAATTCGACAGAAGTAAGTTCGGTTGAATTAACTTTGATAGTACAAAGTTCTACTGAAATGAATTGACTCGAAATGATCTGATCCGGGCTGGACGGCCCGGTGAATCGGACCTGAATCGACGTGAATCGGCCTGAAGCAGCCGGGTCGAAATCGAATCGGGTCGAAAGGAATACAGCGATCTCGATGACAGACGATATCCATGCCCCCGCTACGGTCCCCGCGCCGGTGCCGCACCAATACGACCTGCGCATCCTGCGCGCGTTGCGGCGGATCACCCGCTCCATCGCGCTGCATTCGCGGCAACTGGCGGCGGTCAGCCATATCACCGCGCCCCAGCTCATGTGCCTGCGCACCGTGATCGCGCTCGGCCCGCTGACCTCCACCGCCATCAGTCGCGAGATCCATGTCAGCCCCAGCACCGTGGTCGGCATCCTGGACCGTCTGGAAGACAAGGGCCTGGTTCGTCGGGAACGCGGCAGGGAAGACCGTCGCACGGTATTCGTCACCGCGACGACGGCCGGGGTCGAACTCGCCCGCGAGGCGCCGTCCCCACTGCAGAAGCACCTGGCAGACGCGCTCAATGCCTTGCCCGAACTGGAGCAGGCAACTATCACCCTGTCGCTGGAACGCATCGTCGCGCTGATGGAGCAGGACGGCCAGGCCGCGCCTGTGGACGCGCATGATGCGGCCTCGCCCATTCTCGATATGCCCACTGGCGGTCCGGCGCCGGAATCCGGTCTGGTGGTATGACGGTAGCGGCCACCCACACCCCGCCCACCCCTCGATCGAGCGTTTCCCACACGTTGCGCGCGCCGCGTATAGAAGACGGCGCGGCCATCCATCGCCTGGTCTGCGAGTGCCCTCCGCTGGACCGCAACTCGATCTATGCATACCTGTTGCTCTGCGCCCATTTCCGCGCCACCTGCGTGGTGGCCGAGAGCGGCGGCGGCAGCATCGACGGCTTCGTGTCGGCCTACGTGCCGCCCGAAACGCCGCAACATCTGTTCGTATGGCAGGTCGCCGTGCATGAGCGCGCGCGTGGACTAGGCCTGGCGCGCCACATGTTGCATGCGCTCCTGCGTCGGCCGGGCCTGGCGGATATCCGCCATCTGGAAACCACGGTCGGGCCGGACAACGTGCCCTCGCGCCGGACCTTCGTCGCGCTGGCCGCGGACCTGGGCGCGCATCTCGTGGAGCAGCCGTTCTTCGACAGGCAGCTTTTCGGGCAGGCCGATCACGACGACGAGATGCTGCTCCGGATCGGCCCGTTCGCGTCGATCCCGCCTTGAGCGGGTGCCCCGGCATCCCGCCATATTCACGGAACACCACGCGCCGCATGGCGGTGCGCGGTTTCCCGCTTTCCACCATCAGAAGGGAGAACAACACATGGACTTGAAAATCTTCGATCGCATGGAGTCAGAGGTACGCGGCTACATACGCTCTTTTCCGGTGATTTTCAGCCAGGCGCGCGGTTCGCTGCTGATCGACGAGGAAGGCACCGAGTACATCGATTTCTTCAGCGGCGCCGGCACGCTCAACTACGGACACAACAATCCGCTGTTCAAGTCCCGGCTCATCGATTATCTGGCGTCGGATGGCGTCGTCCATGGCCTGGACATGGCCACCAGCGCCAAGAAGTACTTCCTGGAGACCGTGGACCGCGTCCTGCTGGCGCCGCGCAAGTGGCAATACACCCTGCAGTTCACCGGGCCCACGGGCACCAATGCCGTCGAGGCGGCGCTGAAGATCGCGCGCCAGGTGAAGGGCCGCTCCAACATCATTTCCTTCACGCATGCCTTCCACGGTGTGAGCGGCGGATCCTTGCAGGCCACCGCCAACGCCAAGTTCCGCGATGCCGCGGGCTATGCGTTGGGCAATACCACCTTCATGCCCTATGACGGCTATTTCGGTCCCGACGTGGACACGATGGCCTATCTGGAACGCATGCTGGACGATCCGAGCAGCGGCATGGATAAGCCCGCGGCCGTGATCGTCGAAACCGTGCAGGGCGAGGGCGGCGTGAACGTGGCGACGCTGCGCTGGCTCAAGGAGCTGGAAAAACTGTGCCGCCGGCATGACATGCTGCTCATCGTGGACGATATCCAGGTGGGTTGCGGCCGCACCGGCACGTTCTTCAGCTTCGAAACCGCCGGCATCCGGCCCGACATCATCACCCTGTCCAAGTCGCTGTCCGGCTTCGGCTTGCCCATGTCGCTGGTGCTGATGAAGCCGGAGCTGGACGTCTGGAAGCCGGGGGCTCACAGCGGCACCTTCCGCGGCAACAACCTGGCTTTCGTGACCGCCGCCGCCGCGCTCGATACCTATTGGGCCGACCAGGCGTTCACCCACGAAGTACTGCGCAAGGAACGGCTGGTTCGCGATTGGCTGGAGAACCTTGCGCACAGCTATCCCGGCAGTGGGCTGGCCGTGCGCGGACGGGGCCTGATCCAGGGCCTGGTGACGACCGCGCAACCGGAAATGGCCAACCGCATCGCGCGCAAGGCATTCGAGCGCGGCATCGTCATCGAGACGTCCGGCGCGCAGGACGAAGTCTTGAAGGTGCTGCCGGCCCTGACCATCGAGGACGAACTGCTCAAGCGGGGCCTCGATGCCATCGAGGCGAGCGTGGCCGACGTGCTCGCCGAAGCTGGGCAATCCGCCCGCATACTCAAATTTGGAGGAAAGCGCCAATGATCGTACGCAACGTCAACGATGTGATCGGGACCAAGGACGAAGTCCGTACCGACACCTGGATGAGCCGCCGCGTGTTGCTGAGCAAGGACGGCATGGGCTTTTCCTTTCACGAAACCACCATTTTCCCGGGTACGCGGACGCATATTCACTATCGCAACCACCTGGAAGCGGTCTGGTGCATCGAAGGCGACGGGGCCGTCGAGACCATCGCCGACGGCAAGCGCTACGAGCTGGGGCCGGGCGTGGTGTACGCGTTGAACGAGCACGACGAACATTGGCTGTGCGGCGGTGAGAAACCGCTGCGGGTCATTTGCGTCTTCAACCCGCCGCTGACCGGACAGGAGGTGCATGACGAGAACGGCGTGTATCCCTTGGCCGAAAAGGCCGCCGCCTGAAAGGAGATGCCATGATTTCACCCGCCAAAGACCGGTACGCGTCGCGTACCGACCGCAGTGCCGCCATCGTCGCGCGGCACGATCCGGTCGTCTACGGTGACGGCCGTCATGCGCAGGCACTGTCCGAGCAACAGGTGCAGTCCTACGATCGCGATGGCTTCCTCATGATCGAGGACCTGTTGCCCGCCACCGAGGTCCAGGCCTTGATGGACGAGGTCGGCCGCATGGCCCGCGATCCGGCCATCACGCGGCGCGAAGCCGCGATCACCGAGCCGGGCAGCAACGCGGTGCGTTCCATCTTCATGGTCCATCGGCTGAGTCCGCTGATCTCGCGGCTGGCCCGCGATCCCCGCCTCATCAATGTGGCACGGCAGATCCTGGGCTCGGAGGTGTATATCCATCAGTCGCGCGCCAATATGAAGCCCGGCTTCAAGGGCAAGGAGTTCTACTGGCATTCGGACTTCGAGACCTGGCATGTGGAGGACGGCATGCCCTCCATGCGCGCGCTCAGTTGTTCCGTGCTGCTGAGCGACAACAACGCCTGCAACGGTCCGCTGATGCTGGTACCGGGCTCGCACCGCCATTTCATCTCATGCGTGGGCGAGACGCCGGACGACCATTACAAGCAATCGTTGAAGAAACAGGAATATGGGGTGCCGGACCCTGTCAGCCTGCAGTTGCTGGTGGAGCAGGGCGGTATACGCGCGATGACGGGGAAGGCCGGTTCCGTGGTGTTTTTCGACTGCAACACCATGCATGGGTCCAACAGCAATATTTCGCCGTGGCCGCGCGCGAACGTCTTCATGGTCTACAACAGCGTGGAAAATGCCCTGGGCGCGCCCAAGTATGGCTTGTCGCCACGGCCCGAACATATCGCCACCCGGGCCAGCTTCAATGCCCTGACACCGTTGAAGGCCTTGCAACTGGTCGGGTAGCCGAGCGCCTGATCCGCGGGAGGCGAGGGCGCGCCGGGGCCGTTTATTGATATGCTACGCCGGGTCCCGATTTTCCCGGCGCAGCCATCATGTCCCTGCATATCCGCAGCCTTCATATCTACCCGGTCAAGTCCTGTGCCGGCATCGACCTGGAGACCTCCCTGATCGATACGGCAGGTTTTGCGCACGACCGGCGCTGGCTGGTCATGTCCGGCACGCGCTTCCTGACCCAGCGCCAGGTGCCCGCCATGGCACTGGTCCGGACCCGCTTGACCGCCACGCAATTGCGCCTGGAGGCGCCCGGCATGCCGGCGTTCGATGTCCCGCTGGACGGCTCTGGTCTCGCCGCGGCCGAGGAACCGGTAACCGTATGGCGCGACACCTTTGCGGCACGCGCCGAAAGCAACGCGGCCGCGCAGTGGTTCAGCGACTACCTGCAGCGTCCGTGCCGTTTGTTCAAGGTCGACATCGGCCGTGCTGCACGCGCCACCAATGCCGATTGGATCGGCCGCTGGCGGCAGGCCCATCCCGACTTGTCCGCAGGCTTCGAGGGCGCGCACCTGTTCGGGTTCGCCGACGGCTATCCGGTGCTGGTGGCGAACCAGGCATCGCTGGACGAGTTGAATCACCGCCTTGCCGCCCGCGGCAAGGAACCCGTGCCCATGAACCGCTTCCGGCCCAATATCGTGATTGGCGGCGAGGATTTCGCCGCCTACGACGAGGACCATACCGCCTTGCTGACCTGCGGCGATGCCGTCAGGATGGCCTTGGTCAAGCCCTGCACCCGCTGCAACATCCCGGATGTGGACCAGGCGACCGGCGCCCGCGGCGACGAACCGGGCATGACCCTCACCGCCACGCGCAGCTTCGAGCTCGGTGTGGTGTTCGGCCAGAACGCCATTGTGGACGCGCCGCCCGGCGCGACGCTGCGTGTCGGCGACCCCGTGACCGCCGAACTGGATTTCTGAGCCCGCCCGCGGCAGGCGGCACCGCTAGGCGCCGGACAGCTTCAGGCCGACCAGGCCCACCAGTATCAGCGCGATACTGATCAGCCGCAGCGCGCTGGCGCTTTCGCCGAAAAGGATCACCCCCGCGACGAACGCGCCGATCGTGCCGATGCCGACCCAGACGGCGTAGGCAGTGCCCAGGGGCAGCGTACGCATCGCAATGGCCAAGAGCCATACACTGATGATCATGCCGACGATAGTAATGATGGAAGGCACGATGCGAGTGAACCCGTCCGTGTATTTCAGCCCCACGGCCCAGACCACTTCACACAAGCCCGCCAGTACCAGAATGAACCACGTCATGGAGTCGACCTTCCGGCGCGTGCGACAGATGAGGTTCCGGGGGCGCCTTCCCCGAAGCGGCAAAAATTATAGAATGTCCGATTCGGCCCTAGGCTTGGGTTCGTCTCCACACCTTTCTATCGCACCATGAGCTTTCAGGTCACTATTTCGCCCAGTCAACACCAGTTCAACGTCGAAGCGGGGCAGACCGTGCTCGATGCCGCGTTGGCGGCCGGTATCGTGCTGCCGTACAGCTGCCGCAGCGGCGCGTGCTCGACGTGCAAGGGCAGGGTGCTGTCCGGGGAGTACGATGCGGGACCTTACCCGGCGCAAATCCTGGCGCCCGAAGAACTTGCGTCCGGCTATACCTTGTTCTGCCAGGCGCGTCCCAGTTCCGATCTGCAGATCGAATCCACCGAGGTGCGGCTGGCCAGCGACATCCAGATCCGCAAGCTTCCGTCGCGTGTGCAGGCCATCGAACGCGTGGCGCCCGATGTGGCGGTGATCCGGCTGCAATTGCCGGCTTCGGAGACATTCCGATTCTATGCCGGGCAGTACATCGAACTTATCCTCAAGGAGGGGCGCCGCCGCAGCTACTCCATGGCCAGCCCGCCGCATGCCGGCAGTCCCCTGGAACTGCATATCCGCCATATGCCCGGGGGCCATTTCACGGACCATGTGTTCGGTGCGGGCGCAACGCAGATGAAAGAGCGGGAGATCCTGCGCATCGAAGGGCCGTTCGGCTCTTTCTTCCTGCGCGAGGACAGCGACAAACCGGTAGTCCTGCTGGCCAGCGGCACCGGCTTCGCGCCCATCAAGGCCATCGTCGAACACATGATCCACCAGCAGATGCGCCGTCCGGTCGTGCTGTACTGGGGCGGCCGCCGGCCGCGCGACCTGTACATGGACGCGCTCGCGGCCTCCTGGACAGGGGCGCTGCCGGACTTCCGGTATATCCCGGTGGTGTCCGACGCAGTGCCCGAGGACGGCTGGACCGGCCGGTCGGGCTTTGTGCACGAGGCCGTCATGCATGACCTGCCGGACCTGTCCGGCCACCAGGTGTACGCTTGCGGCGCCCCGGTCATGGTCGATGCCGCCCGGCGCGAGTTCAGCACCCAGTGCGGCCTGCCTGCCGAGGAGTTCTATGCCGACGCCTTCACGTCCGAAGCGGACCTGGCCAAGGCCAGGTCCTGAACACCACGATGCCGGCCGCCGCCACCCGGGCCATCCGCACTTGTAACGACGGGTGTTCAACGTTCTTTGTCCGGGCATCCGCCGCGCGACAAGGTAAACTCCGTTCCCAGGATTTCGGAGGGTCAAGCGATCACGGCTGGCATCAGCCGCGCTCGTACTCAGGAGCTTCGCGCGCATGAAAGTAGCGGTTTTGGGTGCAGGCATCATCGGTGTTTCAACGGCGTGGTGGCTACGCGAATCCGGGCATGATGTGGTCGTCCTGGACCGGTGCACCGGTCCCGCGCAGGAAACCAGCCTGGCCAACGGCGCGCAGATCTCGGTCTCCTATGCGGAACCCTGGGCGAATCCGCAAGCGCCGTTCAAGCTTGCCAAGTGGCTGTTCCGCGAGGACGCGCCGCTGCTCTTCCGTCCGCAACTGGATTGGCGCCAATGGGCCTGGGGCCTGGCCTTCCTGCGTGAATGCCTGCCCGGCCGCCTGGCGCCCAATATCCGCGCCATGGTCCGTATGGCCGAATACAGCCGTTCCACCTTGCGCGCGATGCGCGTCGACCTGGGTATCGAGTACGAACACCTTGAACGGGGCATTCTGAATTTCTATCGTGATCCCCACGAATTCGAACTCTCCCAGAAGGCCGCGGGCGTCATGCGCGACTTCGGCGTCGAGCGCCGCATCCTGAGCGCCGATGAAGTGGTTGCCATCGAGCCCGCGTTGGCGCCGCAGCGTGGCCGCATCGTCGGCGGCGACTTCACGCCCGAAGACGAAAGCGGCGACGTGCACCTGTTCACCGTGGCCCTGGCCGAGCGCTGCGTCGCCGCAGGCGTCGACTTCCGCTATTCCACGCGGGTCACCCGCCTGATTTCGGTCGGCGGCCGCGTGGAAGGCGTGGAAATCCTTGAACCGGACGGCACCTACGGCACCGTCCAGGCGGACGCCTATGTCGTCGCCATGGGCAGCTATACCCCCTTGCTGGTGCGGCCTTTGGGCGTGCCCTGCAACGTGTATCCCGCCAAGGGCTATTCCGCCACGTTCCCCATACTGGATCCCCTGGCAGCGCCTACGGTCAGCCTGACCGACAGCAGCCACAAGGTGGTTTTTTCGCGCCTGGGCAACCGGCTGCGCATGGCCGGCACGGCGGAACTGGCGGGATATTCCCGTGCGCTCAATCCACAGCGTTGCGACGCGATGACGAACCTCGCACGCGATCTCTTCCCCGGCGCGCTCGATTTCGAGCGCGTCACCTATTGGTCGGGTCTGCGCCCGTCCACTCCGTCGAACGTACCCCTTATTGGCCGTACCCGCATTCCCAACCTGTATCTCAATACGGGTCACGGGACATTGGGCTGGACCATGGGGGTGGGTTCGGGCCGGGCTTTGGCCGATCTGCTCAGTGGACGACGGCCGGAACCGGAATTCCCTTTTATCGGCATGTAGACCTATGAAGAAATTGCACGAAACGGGCGTGGCCCGCGCAATCCGCGCCGGTGGGCGCGTCTGGATCTTCGGCGCCGCCTTGATGGCGGCGAGTGTCGCGCATGCGGCGCCGGTACAGATCCAGGTCTGGCATACCCTGACCGATGCCAACAAGGCTGAATTCGAAAAACTGGTCAAGCAATACAACAAGGAACAGAGCAGCGTCGAGGTGCAGTTGCGCGACTTCGCTACGCAGCAGGCGCTGCAACAGGCGGCCACTTCGGCCGTCGCGGCCAAGAAGGCGCCCAACCTGGTCCAATTGCAGGACAACCATTCGCCCGAAGTCGTGGCCGAACACAAGGCCATCAAGCCACTGTACGAGCTGCTGGCCAAGTATCCCATCAAGGATCTGAACTGGTTCCTTCCGTCGACCACCAGTTTCACCCGCGACAGCCGTGGCCGCCTGCTGGCGTTTCCGTACATGGCAGAAGTTCCGGTCATGTTCTACAACGTCGCGCTGTACAAGAAAGCGGGCCTGAATCCTGCCGAGCCGGCACGCACCTGGAGCGACCTGCAAGGGCAATTGCTCAAGCTGCGTGATGCGGCGGACGTGGAATGCCCCTATGCCTCGGGCGACCAGGTCGAAGTGCACCTGGAGAACCTGGCCCCGGTGAACAACCAGCTCTACACCAGCAATGGCAACGGCGTCGAAGCCGTCAAGGGCAAGCCGTTGCCGGCGGCCCTGCAATTCGACAGCCTCTACATGCGCCATGTTTCGCTCATGGCGAGCTGGAAGCGGTCGCTGCTGTTCACGCAGCACAGCGACGACGACAAGCCGGATGAATCCTTCGCCAAGGGCCAGTGCGGCGTATTGACGGCGGGATCGAGCGCGCTGGGACGACTGCTCAACGCCAAATCGCTGTCCTTCGGCGTGGCGCCCTTGCCGTACTACGAGCAGGTCACCAAGCAGGCGGGCAAGCCCTTCGTCAGCGGCAGCGCGCTGTGGGTCATGGAGGGCCATCCCGCCACCGAAGACAAGGCTACGTCGGAATTCCTGGCCTGGCTGGCCAAGCCCGTGGTGGCGGCGGAATGGCACCAGCGCACCGGGTATCTGCCCTTGACGGAAGCCGCGTTCCGCGCGTCCGACGTTTCCTTCTATAGCCGCGTCCCGGGTGCCCAGCAAGTCGTGGACAGCATGCGCAGCCAGCCGGCGCCCAACAGCCGTGGCTTCCGCGTGTCCAACTACGACCGTATCGAGCCCATCCTCAGCCGCGAGCTGACCGACGCCATCGACGGCAAGACGCCGCCGGTCGCGGCGCTCAATAGCGCGGCGGCGCAAGCGCGCACCATCGTTCAGCAACGCTGAGCGTTCGACGCACGTCGGGGCGGCCCGGCGCGCGTCTCTGCATCGGGTTGGCCTGTTCCGGTTGTCCGTAAGCCCTCACCGCATCCTGTGCAAGCAGGATGCGGTGAGGGCTTTTCGCATGCACGGATATCGCCCCGGTAAGGGGGTGGGCGTCTGTGCTGTGGACGGGATGCGGTGGCATGTCGCTGCGCCGGCGTCCGTACTTCCCGCCATGCCATGGCGCATCGTCGCAGTGCCGGCGGTGACGTCCGCATCCATGCGTAGATTTGCGTCTGGTGAGGTCTTCGTGGTCGGGGCACCATCCCTGGGTCGCGCTCGTTGGCGGCGCGCATCCGGGGACCCGCATGTACCGATTGCTGAAGACGCTGCTCCTGTTGCCATGGCTGGCCGCATGTGCGCCGCCTGCCTGGCTTGGCGGCGCGTCCTCGGAGGGCCCGCCGGGACCGCTGCCCGGCTCTCGCTTCGACTTCGATTGGCGCCTTTCCGGCGATCGGCCGGTCGCGCCATTGCAGGTGTTCGACGACGGCCGCCAGACCTGGCTGCAATTCGCGCCCGGCCAGACCGTGCCGGCGATTTTTACCGAGCAGGGCGGGGTCCTGCGGCCGGCGTCCTACACGCGGCACGAGCCCTACATCGTCGTTCAGGGCAAGTGGGCCGCGCTGGTACTGCGCGGGGGGGCTCTGCAGGCGCGTGCGGATTACCTTGGCGCGGCCGGGCAGGGCGCCTTGCCGGGTGTCGGCGCGTCGACGGCAATGCCGGCGGCGGCGTCCGGTTCCGGAGCGGGCCGGCAGGCGTCGCCGCTCCCCATGGCGGCGCGCCCTGGCGGGTCCGGTACCGCATCCGGTACTGGATCCGGTGCCGCGGACGCAAAGGGGACACCTGCCACACCCGCCCCGCGAGACGCACGGTCAACCCGGGCGGCACTGCCCGGGGCGCAGCTCGCGACCGCAGCACCTGTACACACGAAGTCTTATCGCGTCGGGCCGGGCGATGAAAACATGCGCAGGGCGCTGGGACGCTGGGCGACGCTCGCGGGGTGGACCTTCCAACCCGAACACTGGGCCGCGGATGTCGATATTCCGCTGGCGGGTAGCGCCGATTTCGCCGGGGACTTCAAGCAATCCGTGCGGGAACTGCTGGCGACGACCGAACTGGGCGAGCGGCCTTTGCAGCCCTGCTTCTATGCGAACCGGGTGTTGCGCGTCGTGCCGCTGTCCGAAGCCTGCGACCGTACCGCCGCCCGACCTGGGGCGGCATCATGAACGCATCGTGCGCATTCATACGGCGTGTGCGACGCGGTATGCGACAGGGCGCGGCGCTGGGGATGGCAACGCTGTGCGCCGCTTGTGTCACACCGGAACGTGCCGCCTCGGTGCTGGACCGCTATGGCCAGGCCCAGGCGGGCAATGAAGCCCGGCGTGCCGGCTTCCTGCGGTCGCTGACGGATACGCAGGCGCGTCGCGCCGCGCAGGACGTGGACAAGCCCTGGCTGGCCGGCCGAGCGCGACCGCTGGCCAGGGAAGTGACGTTGCCGGCGGCACTGCGCAAGAACGTCGATACCACGCTGATGTTCGCCGGCGGTCAAGCCGACCTCGCCGTGCTCGCGGAACGCATCGCCCGCGCCACCGGCATCGGCGTCAAGGTGCGGCCGGACGCGCTGCTGCCCGCGGAACTCTTCCTGCCCCGACTGGCGGCCGCACCGGCGGCCGTCACGGCCCTGCCTACGCAAGCTTCGTTGCCCGATGGCTCGCAACCCTTGCCGCGCGTGCTCGACGCCTTGGCGTGGCGCCTGGGGGTGTACTGGCGCTACGCCGACGGCGCCATCGAGTTCTACCGTACTGAAACCCGCGTCTTCGACGTGCGCGCCCTGACTCTCAACGCGCGCGCCGACGCCCGGCTGGGGCGCGCAGGCAAGTCCGGCGCCGAAGGCTTCGAGAACACGTCGAACACCACGCTCTCGAGCGGCGACCAGGACGCCATGGCGTCGGTGCGGGCCCGCATCGAAGCGTTCCTGACCCGCGCGGGCACGGTCACCGTCGCGCCAGGAGCCGCAAGCTCTCTCGTGGTGACCGATACCCGCGATGCGCTGGACCAGGTCGCACGTTTCCTGCATCGCGAAAACAAGGCCCTGACCCGCCGCGTGCGCCTGGTGTTCGAAGAAGTCACGGTGGTTTCCCGCGATACGGCGCAAGCCGGCATAGACTGGAATGCGGTGTACCAGGGCGCACGGGCCGCGGCCTCGCTGGCCATGGCCGCCGATGCCGGCGCCGCGGCCGGACTGGCCTCGGCGACCGCCGGCAGCGGACCCTTCGGCGGCAGCAAGGCCATACTGTCGGCCTTGAGCGACATGGGGACGGTCGTGCGCCACAGCAGCGTACCCATGCTTACGCTGAACCGGCGTCCCGTGACGCATGCGGTGCGGACGACCTTCTCCTATATCGACCAGGTACAGGGCATGAGCGCCGCATCCCCCGGCTCGGCGTCCGGCGTCCTTCCCGGCGTGCTGCCGTCCATATCCGTCAGCCAGAAGCAGGAGACGGTCGGTTCCTTCCTCACCCTCGTGCCGGACGCGCAGGAAGACGGTCAGATCCTCCTGTCCATCGCCTACGACAACACGGCGGCGCAACCGCTTAAAAGCGTGACCTTCGGCAAGGTCGGCAACCAGTTGGAAATCCAGCAGGTCACCATCGACGGCAACGGCATGGTGCAGCAGGTCGAGCTGCGCGCGGGCCAGCCGATGATCATCTCCGGATTCGAACGGCGCGAAGACGAATACGACCGGCGGCGCCTGACGCCGTCCGCGCCGCTTGTGCTGGGTGGAAGCGATCGCGCGTCCATGCGGCGGGTAACCACGCTGGTCATCGTCACGGCGCAAGTGGAAGAAGGATTCTGACCCATGACGAACACGCCTCGGCCCGATAGCGAATCCCATGCTTTCCGGCCCGTCCCGCAAGCGGTGGGCGACCATACGCTGGTTTCCCTGCAGGACGAAACCGTGCTGGTTTTCGGCTTGCACTGGTCGGCCATCGTCGGCAGCCGTGTCGATGCCCTGGCGCGCAGGAAGGCGCGCGAAGCCCGCGCTACCCATTACGTGCATGGCGGCAGCGGTGCCGCAGCCGTGGGTTGTGCCCGCTTGCGCACGCGCGGCAAGACGGGGCAAAGGCTGCGCAACAAGGCTTGCTATGCCGCTGCGCAAGTCTTCGCGCGCATGCATCCCCACGGTGTGGCGGCGGGCGTCCTGTGCATGGACGGCACGCGCACCTGGCTGGCGGCCACACGCGACGGCGCCGTCATGGCGCGCAGCGATCGTATCTATCCCGATGAAGCGGCCGCACAGGCGGCAGTGGCTGAACTCGAGCTCCTGCATCCCGGTCTTGCGGGCGCCGTGCACCGGCTCTCGGTCGACGACCTGGCGCGATCACTGGATCCGGCGGCGGCCATGTGGCGCATCGGTCTCCCGTGGGGGCGCGTGCCGGCGCCCGCGCAAGGTGTGATCCTGCTGCTGGCATTGGCGCTGCTGCTGCCGCCGGCATGGCGTGCCTGGCAGCGTGGCCCCGGCGCGCCGCCACCCCCGGTTGCGGTTGACCCCGCCCGGGCGTGGCACGACGCATTGTCGCGGGCCGCGGCCACGATACACATCCACGACGCCGGGCAACTCGGCCGGGTCTTCCAGATCTTGCGCCAACTGCCCACCGCATTGCAGGACTGGACCTTGCAGTGGGCCCGCTGCCGGCCGGATGGGAGTGGCTGGGCATGTCATGCGCGCTACGGCCGTACCACGCCGCACGCGACGAACCAGGCCTTGGCGGAACGCCTGCCCGCCTCAGTACGTGCCTTGTTCGCGTCGCTCGACGAGGCCGACGTCCTGTGGCAGGTGACCGGCGTCACGCATGCCCTGCAACCCGCGGCCTTGCCGCACATGTCGCAGACGGACTTGCGGTTCGCCAGCGTTCTCCAGGCGATACGTCCCGCCTTCGCGCGCATTGCGCTCGGCGCCCCCGCCGCCTTCGCTGTGGCCCCGCCACGTGACCCGCAGGGCCGTCCCTTGCCAGCGCCCCCTGATCTGCCGCGCTTGCGGAGCCGCCCCATCGTCCTGGAAGGTCCGCTGCGTTCCTTCGCCTTGCTGGCGCAGCCTCCAGCGACGGCGTCATGGTCGGAAATCGCGTTGGTCGTGCAGGTGGACCGACCGCCCGACATTGCCCAGAGCCCATTGATGGCACAGATCCAAGGAGTCGTCTATGAACGCGAATAGGCGTGGCGGACGCCGCACGCCGCGTGCGCTGCTTCTTCTCGGCATCGCCGGCGTCCTTCCCGCCGCCGCGCAAGCGGACCCTCAGGCACAGGCGCATCCACAGCCATCCGACGCCGCGCAGGGCGTCATCGAAATGGAATCCGTGGCGCCGGCATGGCCCGAGGCCGACACCGTCCACGAACTGCTGCGCCGCGAGACACGGGCGGCCCTGGCCAGGCGGCGGGGGCCAGGCCTTCAGGGGCCGACGCACGCCGCGGATAGTGACTCACAGACGGCGCAGCCGGCCGATCGTATCGATTTGTCCGCCATTTACGGCGTAGGCAAACGCCTGCATGTCGAAGTGGTGCTCAACGGCCGGCGCCTGCGCTATCGGCATGGCCGCAAGTGGCCGGACCAGGCGCCCGACGGCGTCGGCGTCTATGCGCTGCGCGCCATAGAAGGATCCTGCGTCCGGCTCGATGGGGCGTCGGGCAATCGCCATGTATGCCTGGCGCCCACCCCTTGAGGAGAACCGCATCGTGTTGGTAAAACGCATTCCCGCCATGCCCGTCGGCAGCCCGGTATCGCCTGTGGCGCGTACCTCGCCCGGACATTCATCGCGGGTGGCGATCTTGTCCACCCAGGATGACATCGCCCGCATCGTGCCGCCCTTTGCGCGGGCATTGAGCGACGAGTTCGACCTTGCCGCCCTGTCCGGCCGGGTATGTCCGATCGCCTTGCAGGACGGCACGGTCGCCATCTTCGCGCTGGCCGACTACGCGGCCGGCGACGCCATCGACGAAGTCGAACGCATGGTGCTGCGGCGCGGACGCCGCCTGGCCAGTCCCTCACGGTATGTGTTGCCGGCCCCGTTGCTGCTTAGCGTCGCCCGGGGCCAGTTGACCTTGCAAAGCCTGCGCGACCGCCGCCTGGTGCTGTCGGACCGCCACAAGTCGGCGTTGGCGTCCGGCTTCTGCGAGATCGTGGCCTGGGGCGTGCGCCATGGCGCCAGCGACGTCCACCTGAATGTCCGCCATCGTCGCGCCGAATCCGAGGTTCGATACACCATAGGCGGCAGCTATATCGCCCCGGCCCGCTTCCGGCACATCCCGACCGCGACGCTGATGGAGATGCTCGCCGTGGCATGGATGGACGTGCGGGGCGGCAACGGTGCGGTTTTCGATCCCCAGGCCGAGCAGCAGGGCCGGCTGCGCGTCGAAGTCGACGAACGGCCCATCATGCTGCGCTGGGCCTCCCTGGCCACCGATGACGGGCCCTCGGTATGCCTGCGCCTGCTGCGGCTCGACGCGGCGGTTGACGACATCTCGTTGCGCGAGCTCGGCTATCTGGACACGCAGGTGGACATGCTCGAGCGCGCCCGCATGTCGGAAGGCGGCGCCATCGTGCTGGCGGGTGTGGTCGGTTCCGGAAAATCCACCACCATCGCCACGCTCATACGAACGCTGCCCGATAACCGCAAGGTCATCACGCTGGAGGATCCCGTCGAATACCTTATCGGGAATGCGCTGCAGAATACCGTCGTGCGCTCGCTCCACGATGGCGATGCCGGTGCGTTCGATGCCAAGCTCAGGACCGTCAAGCGCTGCGCCATGAACGATCTTCTGATCGGCGAGATCCGCGACGAGCAGACGGGACGCGCCTTCATGGATCTGGCCGGATCCGGAGTGAAAGTCTATACGACCACGCATGCCGCCTGCGCCCGCATGATCCCGGAGCGCCTGGCCTCGGACTTCATCCGCGTGTCGCGCGACTTCCTGGCGACGCCCGGCGTCCTCAAGCTGCTGGTGCACCAGAGTCTGCTGGCGCGGCTTTGCCCGCATTGCGCCTTGCCGCTGAGCTCCCTGCATGCCGGGCGGAACGGCGAAACCTGGCGTGCCTGGACCCGCCGCTTCGTCGATTTGTACGGCCTGCGGGAGCAGGCGCTTCGCATACGCAACGATGCCGGCTGTCCGTACTGCATCCAGGATGAGTTGCCGCACCTGAACGGCACGCGCGGCCGCACCGTGGTCGCCGAAATGATCGAGCCCGAGCATGACGAGGTCTTCCTGCAATGTGTGCGCCAGCGCGACAACCTTGCGCTGCGCCGCCACTTGCGGACCCGGCGCGTGGCGCCGTACGACAGTCCCGATATGGAAGGCAAGAGCGCCATGGAGTGCGCCGTCTACAAGGCGTCCATCGGCGAAATCGACCCGCGTGATATCGAAGCGGGCTTCGAGCCTTACGCGACAGTGCAACGGGAACGGGCGGCACTGGACCGGTGCGAGGGCGACCGCCGTGCCTGACCGCTTTCATGCATGCGCCCGCCGCGTAACGGGCCGCCTGACCGGTTATGTGCAGATGCTGGCGGCCTGTGCGTCGCGCGGCGGCGCCTCGCTGCATATCGATACGCTGCGTTGGCGTTGGGATGCGCTGCGGTTCTCCGGCGAGCGCGGCGATTACTACGAATATCTGGCGGATATGGTGGAGGGACTGCAGGGGCGCAAGAGCCTGCGCGACCTGTTTGACGACGACGCCCACCGATACGGCGCGGGCAGCGTGCGCGGCAGGTTGGCGCGGCGCTGGTCGCGGGCGCTGGAAGCCTGCGGCGGCAATCTGGCCCTGGCTTGGGCGGGTAGCATGCCCGCGGAAGATCTGGCCATGCTGCACGCCATACAGGCGGGAGATGCGGGCGCCCTCGGCGCCACGTTGCGGGACCTGGGGCGCGCAGCCCGCGTGGTCGAAGACGCATCCCGCACCTTCCGGGAAGCCCTGGCGGCCGGCATCGTTGCCGTGGCCGTCGCATGGGCACTGGCCTGCGCTGTGCCATACCTGACGGTGCCGCGCCTGCAGGCGGTGTTCCAGATGGTGCCGTCGTCGCACTACGGCACGTGGACCCGCGGCCTGTTCGGCTTCGCGCGCGCATTGCACGGCCATCTTCCGGTGCTGGCGGCCGGCGCGGCCGGCTGCATCTGGCTGGTCCTGTGGTCCCTGCCCAACCTGACCGGGCCGTTGCGGGAGCGCCTGGAGTCGTGGCTGGTCTGGCGACTTTACCGCGATGTGAATGCCATTCGTTTCCTGTGCATGCTGACGGTGCTGGTGCGCCAGCACGGTCGCGCCGACATGCGGCTGCGGCAGGCGCTGGCGCTGCAGGCGGCGCAGGCGCGGCCGTGGCTGGCGTGGCACCTGGACGGCATGGTCGGGCGCATCGATGCCGGTATGGTAGGCGTCGACAGCCTCGACACCGGCCTGATCGACCGCCAGACATGGTGGTACCTGAACGATATGGTGGCCGCGCATGGCATGGCCCGCGGCATCGCCCGGGCATCCCTGCATATCGAAGGGCCGGTCCTGCGCCGTGTCCGTTTTCAGGCGCAGGCCTGGCGCTGGACCTTGCTGCTCGCCGCCGTGGCCGCCGTCCTGGGAATTGCCCTCTGGCATTACGCGGTCATCGATGAACTGCGCCGTGCCATGACCAGCTTCTATGCAGCGGGCTAGGGCATGAGGACGGCCGGATGGCCCTTGCCGGCGCGCCCCACACACAGGTACCCCGATATTCATCCACCGCCCACGTTCCACGCACCAGGAGCACAGCATGCCCTCCCGCCGTCAGCGCATTCTTCAGCGCGGTTTCTCGCTGATCGAAGTCTCCATCGTTACCGCCATCGTCCTGCTTATCGCCATTGTCGGGATCCCGGCCATCGGCAGTTATGTCGTCGAGAACAAGGTGCCCAAGGTCGGCGAAGAACTGCAGCGTTTCGTCGCGCGCGCCAAGGCAAACGGGCAGGGGGGAGGGCTCGCGCCTTATCGCAACCTGCATAGCGGCATCCTGGCCAATGCGCTACGTGACTCCAGCATCTTCTCGGTCAATGGCAACGACGCCGCCGCGGTGGTGGCGCACGGCCTGGGCGGCAACGGCACCGCCGGCAACGGGACGATCGCGCTGGCGCCTGCCTCCATCGCCGGTGGCGGGCCGGGGTCGGCGTTCACCTTGACGCTGACCAATGTGAACAACTCCGCATGCCCCGGGCTCGCATCCGTCATGCAGCGCGTATCCGAAATCATCTCGGTCGAAGGGCAGGGCGGGCCGGTGGTGGTCAAGGACAGCAGCGTCTCGCCCGCCCGGGGATACGACGCCATGCTGGCGCAGGCGCAGTGCGCGGCCGGCGACGCCAACACCTTCGTCTTCACGGCCCGCTGACGTGGCCGCTCTTGGCAAGCTTCCCTTGGCCGCGAACTTCGCGCGGCAGGCCGGCTGGCCGCGCCGGCACGTCGCCCCGGCCGGGCAAAGGGGCTTTGCGCTGCTGGAACTGGCGATCGCCGTTGCGGTCGCCAGCCTGTTGGCGATCTGGGCAGCGGACAAGCTCGCCCGTGACGTCGAGGACGCCGCCCAGCGCGCGACGGGCCGCTGGTTTTCCGAAATACGGCGTGCGCTCGACAGCATGTTGGCGCGCCATGGCGATCTTCTCGTGGCGGGCCACGTCGCTCGCTCGGAAGATGGGCGCCCGCGTTATGCCGATTCCTGGTCGCCGACGATCACGGAGTTGAAGGACAACGGCCATTTGCCGCAGGCCTTTCCGCTCGCCGGTCCAGCCGGGGTTCGAGCGTCAATCCGCGTCGCGCGCAGCGGGGCCTGCCCGGGAGCTGCGTGCCGGCTGGACGCGCTCGCCTATAGCAGCGCCCCCTTGCTGCACGCCGGCTCCGGAAAGCCGGACTTCTCGCGTATTGCGGGGGTGCTGATGGCCACCGAAGGATCCGGCGGCAGTGTGTCCGAGCTGGCTCCGGACCGCTTGCGCGGCGGCGCCCTGGATCTGCCCAATCCGCCGCTGCCCGGCATGGCGGCGTTGCCGCCCGGCACGGTAGCCGTCTGGGCGGGGCGGGAAGCCGGCGCCAAGACGGCCTACCTGCGGCCGCATGACACGCGCGACCCGGACTTTCGGGGAGATGTGTCGGCGGCCGGATCGGTGGCGGCCACCGGCCGGCTGGTCGCAGGGGAACACCTGAAGCTGGGCGCGGTCGCGGTGGCCCAGGAACCGTGTCCCGAAAACGGCCTGCTGGCACGGGATACCGCCGGCGGGTTGCTTAGTTGCGTGGCGGGGGTGTGGTCCGCACCCGGCGGCTTTGGCGGGGCGTTTTCCTGGAACACAGGGTCCGGCTGCACCGAGCGCCAGGGTGCCTCCAGCCTCAATCCCCGGACCGGCCGTTGCAGTTGCCCGCCAGGCTTCAAGCCGGTGCTGGTCGCCGCCGGGGGCGTGGGCGATTGGCTGGCGCAGGGCTGGACGGAGGGCTACGTGTGCGTTCGCTAGCTTTCCCGCGGTCGTTCCGGGTGCCCTCTGCCGTCAAGGCGGGCCGGCTTGTTACCGTCTTCAAACGGACGCAACCCTCTATAATCGACGATTCGCCTATGCCGACCGATTCATCCACGATGAAATCCTCCGAGATTCGCCAGAAGTTCCTGCAATTCTTCCAGTCCAAGGGGCATACCATCGTCCCTTCCTCGTCGCTCGTTCCCGGCAACGATCCGACCCTGCTCTTCACCAATTCGGGCATGGTGCAGTTCAAGGACGTCTTCACCGGCAAGGAAACGCGCGCCTATACCCGCGCGACCTCGTCGCAGCGCAGCGTACGGGCCGGCGGCAAGCACAACGACCTGGAAAACGTCGGCTATACGGCGCGCCACCATACTTTCTTCGAAATGCTGGGCAATTTCAGCTTCGGGGACTATTTCAAGCGCGACGCCATCCAATACGCCTGGGAACTGCTGACGGCCGTATACAAGCTGCCGGCGGAAAAACTCTGGGTCACCGTGTATCACGAAGATGACGAGGCCTACGACATCTGGGCCAAGGAGATCGGCGTGCCCGCCGATCGCATCGTGCGCATCGGCGACAACAAGGGCGCCCGCTATGCCTCGGACAACTTCTGGCAGATGGCGGAGACCGGCCCGTGCGGGCCGTGCTCGGAAATCTTCTACGACCATGGCCCGGAAGTCTGGGGCGGTCCTCCGGGATCCCCGGAGGAAGACGGCGATCGCTACATCGAGATCTGGAATCTCGTGTTCATGCAGTTCGAGCGGGATGCAGCGGGCAATATGTCCAGGCTCCCCAAGCCCTGCGTCGATACCGGGATGGGTCTGGAGCGTATCTCGGCGGTGCTGCAGCACGTCCATTCCAATTACGAAATCGATCTGTTCCAGAAGCTGATCGCGGCGGCGGCTCGCGAAACGCGTACCCGCGATCTGGGCGACAACTCGCTCAAGGTCATTGCCGACCATATCCGCGCCTGTTCCTTCCTGATCGTCGACGGCGTTATTCCGAGCAACGAAGGTCGGGGCTATGTGCTGCGGCGTATTGTCCGGCGCGCCTTGCGGCATGGTTACAAGCTGGGGCAGACGCAACCTTTCTTCCATCGGCTGGTCCCCGACCTGGTGGCGGAGATGGGCCAGGCCTATCCGGAACTGGCGCAGACGGCCGAGCGCGTCGCGCAGGTGCTGAAGCAGGAAGAAGAGCGCTTCGGCGAGACGCTCGAGCACGGCATGAAGATCCTCGAAGCCGCACTGGCCGACGTCTCCAAGGGCGGCGAGATGGATGGAACGACGGTCTTCACCCTGTACGACACCTATGGATTTCCCGTCGACCTGACGGCCGATATCTGCCGCGAGCGTGGGGTGCAGGTGGACCTGGCCGGCTTTGACGCCGCCATGGCGCGCCAGCGCGAACAGGCCCGCGCCGCCGGCAAGTTCAAGATGGCGGAAGGCTTGTCCTACTCGGGCGCCGAAACGCGCTTCGAAGGCTACGAACGGATCGAACTGGACGGCGTGCGGGTCGTCGCCCTGTACGCAGACGGTACGTCGGTGGATCGCATCGAGGCGGGCAAGGATGCCGTCGTGGTGCTGGACGCCACGCCGTTCTACGCGGAATCGGGCGGCCAGGTTGGCGATACCGGTCTGCTGGAGGCCGCCGGCGTGCGGTTCGCAGTCGCCGACACCCTCAAGGTACAGGCCGGTGTCTTCGGCCACCATGGCAAGCTGGAATCCGGCACGCTGGCGGTCGGCGACACCGTGCTGGCGCGCGTGGACGCGGTCCGGCGTGCCCGCACGGTACGCAATCATTCCGCCACCCACCTCATGCACAAGGCGCTGCGCGAAGTGCTGGGCACGCACGTGCAGCAGCGCGGCTCGCTGGTCGACCCGGAAAAGACCCGTTTCGACTTCGCCCACGATGCGCCGATGACGGCGGACCAGATCGCCCGCGTCGAGGCCATCGTCAATGCCGAGATCCTCAGCAACCACTCCACGCAAGCCCGCGTGCTGCCGTATGACGAAGCGGTCAAGGGCGGCGCCATGGCCCTGTTCGGCGAGAAATACGGCGACACCGTGCGCGTGCTGGACATCGGTTTCTCGCGCGAGCTGTGCGGCGGCACCCACGTCACCCGGACCGGCGACATCGGCATGTTCAAGATCGTGGCCGAAACCGGCGTCGCCGCCGGGGTGCGCCGTATCGAAGCGATCACCGGCGACAACACGGTTGCCTGGGTGCAGGCGCAAACCGCCTTGCTGAACCGGGCAGCGGGCGTCCTGCGGGTTCCCCCGGCCGATCTGCCCGATCGCATCGCGCAGGTGCAGGAACAGGTCAAGGCGCTCGAAAAAGACCTGGACCAGGCCCGCAGCAAACTGGCTTCCAGCGCCGGCAACGACCTGGCCGCGCGCCACACCGTGGAGATCAAAGGCATCAAGGTGCTGGCGGCCGGCGTCGAAAGTGCCGATCCCAAGGCCTTGCGCGGCATGGTCGATCAGCTCAAGGACAAACTGAAGCCGGCGGTCGTCCTGCTGGCCGGCTCGGCGGACGGAAAGATCAGCGTCGTGGGCGGGGTCACCGCCGACCTCACCGACCGGATCAAGGCCGGCGAACTGGTGGGCTTCGTCTCCAGCCAACTGGGCGGCAAGGGGGGCGGACGTCCCGATATGGCCATGGGCGGCGGCAGCGATATGGCGGCCCTGCCGGGCGCCATCGCCAGCGTGCGCCAGTGGGTGGACGAGCGCCTGTCATGACGGCGCCAGAGGTCAGGAACGCGATGACGCCCAACGATACCGATACCTCCGCGGCGGCGCCTGCCGCGGACCTGGAAGTCGACGCCACGGGGCTGGCATGTCCGCTTCCTATCCTGCGGGCGAAGAAAGCCCTGGCGCAGCTGGCCAGCGGGCAGGTGCTGAAGGTCATCACCACGGACCGCAACGCCATCCGGGACTTCCAGGCCTTCGCCCGCCAGACGGGCAATGCCCTGGTGCTGCAGCAGGAAAGCGAGGCGCAAGGGGTGCATTACCTGCGACGCCGCTGATTCCGCCGGCCGACCGGCCGGATAGGGCGGCATACCAACGCCCTCCGCACGGCGATTTGCCGTCCGAGGGCCAACAGTGCTAGAATCTACTGTTTTTCACATCTAATTCAAGGGATTACCTATGGTGGTGATTCGTCTGGCCCGCGGCGGGTCGAAGAAGCGTCCGTTCTACAACCTGGTGGCCACCGATTCGCGTAACCGCCGCGACGGCCGCTTCATCGAGCGCATCGGCTTTTACAATCCGGTCGCCAGCGAAGGCACGGAAGGCCTGCGCATTGCCCTGGATCGCGTGCAGTACTGGACCGGCAACGGCGCCCAGCTGTCGCCTGCCGTGGCTCGTCTGCTGAAAGACTACTCGGCCAAGGTCACGGCTTCGGCCTGATCTGCGCCCATGGGCGTGCTCCGTGCCGGCGAGCCGGGCAGGGCGCTATGCCCGTGTCAGGTCTCAATGATCCACGCCCCGCAATGAGCAACGTTCCCAAGCCCGCCGAGGCGCCTGCCGACTTGATCGAGCTTGGACGCATTGCCGCGGCCTACGGGGTCAAGGGCTGGATCAAGATCCAGCCCCACTCGGCAGATGCCGACGTGCTGCTCTCCGTTACTTCGGATTCCCCTGCTTCCTCGCCACCAGTGTGGTGGCTGATGCGTCCTGTCGCGCCCGCTACGCCGGGCAAGACAGCGCCTGCCCAGCCCTACCCGGTCAAGGCCGCTCGTGCGCATGGCTCGCACATCGTCGCGCAACTGGCCGGTATCGACGATCGCGACCAGGCCGAGGCCCTGCGCGGCATGAGCGTCTGCATGCCCCGCCAGGCCTTTCCTGCTCCCGACGAAGACGAGTACTACTGGGTCGACTTGATCGGCTGTACGGTCTGGGGCCAGGAAAACGGCGAGTCCGCCGTGCTGGGGGTGGTCGACGAGGTCCTCGACAACGGCGCCCACGCCTTGCTCAGGGTGCTGCGACAGCGCCATTTGCCCGGCCAGCCGACGCCCGAACCGATACTGGACGCCAAGGGGCGGCCCGTGGAAGTCCTGGTGCCATTCGTCCAGGCGCATGTCCAGGCGGTTGACCTGGCGCAGCGGCGTATCGACAGCGACTGGCCGCTGGATTTCTGATGCGCTTCGACGTCGTTACCTTGTTCCCCGACATGTTCGCGGTCGTGCGGGACTTGGGGGTGACGGGCCGGGCCCATACCCAGGGTCTTTGGGCGCTGCATGCCTGGAACCCGCGCGACTACACGCATGACGCGCATCGCACTGTCGACGATCGTCCCTATGGCGGCGGTCCCGGAATGGTGATGATGGCCGGACCCTTGTCGGACGCTGTCGATGCCGCGCAGCGCAGCCGGGCCGCCACGGAGCCGTCGCCGGCCCCGGTGATCCTGTTGTCCCCCACGGGGCCACGCTTCGATCAGGCGCGCGCGCAATCGCTGGCGGCGGGTGCGGGCGCCGTGCTCATATGCGGCCGCTACGAGGGCGTGGACCAGCGCTTCATCGACCGCCAGGTCATCGAGGAAATCTCGCTGGGCGATTTCGTGCTGTCCGGCGGGGAGCTGGCCGCGATGGCCATCATCGATGCGACCGTGCGGCTGATGCCGGGCGTGCTGAACGATGACGAATCGGCCATCCAGGATTCCTTCAATCCAGCCCTGTCCGGCCTGCTCGACAGTCCTCATTACACCCGTCCCGAGGTCTACCAGGGCACCCCGGTGCCCGCGCCGTTGCTGTCCGGCCATCATGCCCGGATCGCGCGCTGGCGGCGCGAACAGTCGTTGCGGTTGACGGCCACGCGTCGGCCCGACCTGATCGTGCGGGCGCGCGCCCAGGGCTGGCTCACCGCGGAAGACGAGCGCTTCCTGCAAACCCTGGTCGACGGGGACCTTTCCGCGCCGACCCGGGGTTGATCCAGCAGCCTAAAGAAAAGCAAAAGGAAAAGCGGCATCCCGCATGGGATGCCGCTTTTCCGTTCGCCTGCCGTCCGGGCGGCAGGCTCAGGCCGCCAGTTTCGCCCGTTGTTCACGTACCTTGTTCAAGGTTTCGGCGAACTGCGCCAGGCGGGCCTTTTCCTGCTCCACGACCGCAGCCGGGGCACGTTCCACGAAGCTGGCATTCGACAATTTGCCGTTGGCCTTGGCAATCTCGCCTTCCAGGCGGCTGATCTCCTTATCCAGCCGGGCCCGTTCGGCTTCGGCGTCGATCTCCACATGCAGCATCAGGCGCGAATCGCCGACCACCTGCACCGGCGCGCCCACATCGGGCAGGGTGGCCACGACCTCGACCTGGGTGAGGCGAGCCAGGGCCGCGAGGTAAGGCGCATTGCGGTGCAGGATATCCGCGCGGCCCTGGACGATCAGCGGCACCTTTTGGGCGGGCGACAGGTTCATCTCGCCGCGCAGGGCCCGTACAGCCTCGATCTGAGCCTTCAGTTCGGCCACGTCGCCCTCGGCCTGCTTGTCCACAGCATCGGCGTTCGGCCGCGGATAAGGCTGGACGCTGACGCTGTCCGTGGCGCCCGGCGCGCGCTTGCCCGCCACCACGGACACCTTCTGCCAAAGCTCTTCGGTAATGAAGGGAATGATGGGGTGCGCCAGCCGCAGCACCGCTTCCAGTACGCGGATCAGGGTGGCGCGGGTGCCGGCCTGCTGCGCCGGCGTGCCGGTCTGCAACTGCACCTTCGCCAGTTCGACATACCAGTCGCAATACTCGTCCCAGATGAAGCGGTACAGGGCATTGGCGACGTTGTCGAAGCGATAGTCCGCAAAGCCGCGCGCCACCTCCGCCTCCAGCTCCTGCAACTGGCTGACGATCCAGCGGTCGACCATGGACGTTTCGCCGTCGCCCTGGGCGACATCGTGGCCTTCCGTGTTCATCAGAACGAAGCGGGTGGCGTTCCACAGCTTGTTGCAGAAGTTGCGGTAGCCTTCGCAGCGCTTCAGGTCGAAGTTGATATTGCGGCCCAGCGTGGCATAGGCCGCCATGGTGAAGCGCAGCGCGTCCGCGCCGAAAGCCGGGATACCGTCGGGGTACTGGCGCCGCGTCGCCTTCTCGATGGCGCCCGCCTGCCTGGGATTCATCAGGCCATAGGTGCGCTTGGCGACCAGTGTTTCCAGGTCGACACCGTCGATCAGGTCCACCGGGTCCAGGGTATTGCCCTTGGACTTGCTCATCTTCTGCCCGTCGGCATCGCGGATCAGGCCATGCACGTACACGTGCTTGAAAGGAATCTGGCCGGTCAGGTGCGTGGTCATCATCACCATGCGCGCAACCCAGAAGAAAATGATGTCGAAGCCGGTGACCAGCACACTGGACGGCAGGTAGCGCGCCAGGTCCGGCGTCTGTTCCGGCCAGCCCAGCGTGGTGAAGGGCACCAGGGCGGAGGAAAACCAGGTATCCAGCACGTCGGGATCGCGCTCAAGCGGACCTTCGACGCCGGCCGCGCGCGCCTGGTCGATGGCCTCGGCTTCGGTATGGGCCACGAAGATACGGCCATCCTCCGCATACCAGGCGGGGATCTGGTGGCCCCACCAGAGCTGGCGCGAGATGCACCAGTCCTGGATGTTGTTCAGCCACTGGTTATAGATCGTCGTCCAGTTCTCGGGGTAGAAGGTGATGCGCCCGTCGGCGACCACTTCCAGCGCGACGTCCGTGATGCTCTTGCCGGGATGCAGCGTGCCCTCGGGGGCGGGCTTGCTCATCGCGACGAACCATTGGTCGGTCAGCATGGGCTCCAGGACGACGCCGGTGCGGTCGCCCTTGGGCTGCATCATCTTGTGCGGTTCGACCTTGACCAGATAGCCCTGGTCCTGCAGGGCCGCCACGACGGCCTTGCGCGCCTCATAGCGTTCCAGGCCGCGGAAGGCTTCCGGGCCGTTCTCGTTGATATGCGCGTCCGGCGTGAAGATGACGATCATCGGCAGGTTGTGCCGCAGCGCGCAGGCATAGTCGTTGAAGTCGTGCGCGCCGGTGATCTTGACGCAACCCGTGCCGAACGCGGGATCGACGAAGTCGTCCGCGATGATGGGAATGTTGCGGTCGCAAAGCGGCAGCTCCACCAGCTTGCCCAGCAGATGCTTGTAGCGCGGGTCGTCAGGATGCACGCACAGCGCCCCATCGGCCAGCATGGTTTCCGGGCGGGTGGTGGCGATGGTCATGCCGCGCAGCGTCACCGTGCGGCCCTCGGCGTCGACGATGGTCTGCGGTCCGTCGACGAAGGGGTACTCGATATGCCACATGAAGCCGTCGGTTTCCTCCGCCTGCACTTCCAGGTCGGACACGGCTGTCAGCAGCTTGGGGTCCCAGTTGACTAGGCGCTTGCCGCGGTAGATCAGCCCTTCGCGGTACAGGCGTACGAAGGTTTCCACCACGCCGCGCGACATGCGCTCGTCCATGGTGAAATATTCGCGCTTCCAGTCGGCCGAGGCCCCCAGCCGGCGCACCTGGCCGGTGATCGTGTTGCCCGATTGGCGCTTCCACTCCCATACTTTTTCGATGAATTTGTCGCGGCCGAGGTCGTGGCGGGAAACCTGCTGGGCGTCCAGCTGGCGTTGCACCACGATCTGGGTCGCGATGCCGGCATGGTCCGTCCCCGGAATAAGCACCGTATCGTCGCCCGACATGCGGCGATAGCGCGCCAGCCCATCCATGATGGTCTGGTTGAACGCATGGCCCATGTGCAATGTCCCAGTCACATTGGGCGGGGGAAACTGGATGGTGTAGCTGCCGGTAGATGCTGCGCCGGCCTGCACGTGCCGGCCCGCATCGAAGTAGCCGCGCCGGTCCCACTCGGCGTACCAGCGCGCCTCGATCTCGGCGGGTTCGAAGCTTTTCGACAGTTCCTGCGACTCGTTCTGGGGTGCGGCTTTGTTCATTACACGGTTCCGGCTGACTGCGCCCCAAAGGCGGTTTAGGCCAGGGCAAACCTGCAATTTTAAGATGTAGCGGCGAATCGCGGCGTGCTAGAATGCCCGGTTACTGTAAACCTGTTAGAAGTCCCTGTTTTTATTGGAGTTTTCATGTCCATCGAACGCACCCTCTCGATCATCAAGCCCGACGCCGTGGCGAAGAACGTCATCGGCCAGATCGTGGCCCGTTTCGAGCAGGCCGGCCTGAAGGTAATCGCTGCGCGCATGCAGCAATTGTCGCGCGCCGACGCAGAGCGCTTCTACGCCGTGCACAAGGCTCGTCCGTTCTTCAAGGACCTGGTCGACTTCATGGTCTCCGGTCCGGTGTTCGTGCAAGTGTTGGAAGGCGAAGGCGCCATCCAGAAGAACCGCGACCTGATGGGCGCCACTGATCCCAAGAAGGCCGAGGCCGGCACGATCCGTGCGGATTTCGCCGACAGCATCGACGCCAATGCGGTGCACGGCTCCGACGCGCCTGAAACGGCCGCCGTCGAAATCGCTTTCTTCTTCCCGGAAATCAATATCCACAGCCGCTGATCGCGGCACCACGCGAGCGTCATGAACGAGATCGAACGTGTCAATCTGCTGGGCCTGGATGGCGCCGAGCTGACCGCCCTGGTGGGGCGGTGGGGCGGCAAGCCTTTCCGCGCGCGGCAACTGCAGCGCTGGGTTCACCAGCGCGGCGCCGACACGTTCGACGCCATGACCGACCTGGCCCGCGATTTCCGCGGGCAACTGGCGCAGGAATGCGTGGTCCAGGCGCCCGCGGTGGTCACCGAGCAGAAGTCTGCCGACGGCACACGCAAGTGGCTGTTCGACGTCGGCCAGGGCAATGCCATCGAAACCGTCTTCATCCCGGAGGACGACCGCGGCACGCTGTGCATTTCCAGCCAGGCCGGCTGCACGGTGGCCTGCCGTTTCTGTTCGACCGGTCACCAGGGTTTCAACCGCAACCTGCACGCCAGCGAAATCATCGGCCAGCTGTGGTGGGCCCGCAAGGTGCTCGAAGCAGACCTGGCCAGCGCACGCCTGCCGGCTGCCGGGGCGGGCGGTGCGGTGCAACCGGACAGCCGTGTCATCAGCAACGTCGTCATGATGGGCATGGGCGAACCGCTGCTCAACTACGACCAGGTGCTGACCTCGTTGCGGCTCATGCTGGACGACAACGCCTACGGGCTGTCGCGCCGCCGGGTGACGGTCTCGACATCGGGCGTGGTTCCCATGATGGACCGCCTGGCGCAGGATTGTCCGGTGGCGCTGGCCGTCTCGCTGCACGCGCCCAACGACGCCTTGCGCGACGAACTCGTGCCGCTGAACCGCAAGTATCCGCTCGCCGAGCTGCTGGCGGCCTGCAATCGCTACCTGGCGCACGCGCCGAGGGACTTCATCACCTTTGAATACGTCATGCTCGATGGCGTCAATGACGCCGACGAGCATGCGCGGGAACTGATCCGCATCGCCGCGCAGGTTCGATGCAAGATCAATCTGATTCCCTTCAATCCGTTTCCCCAATCCGGCCTGAAGCGCTCTCCTTCGGCACGTGTGCGGATCTTCGCGCAACGCCTGATGGACGCCGGCGTTATCACCACGGTGCGCAAGACCCGTGGCGATGACATCGATGCGGCCTGCGGCCAGTTGGCCGGTGAGGTGCGCGATCGCACCCGGATTACCGAGCGTATCGCCGCACAGCGGCAGGCCATCCCCATCAAGCAGGTGCACGCATGACCGAGACTCCCGCTACGCCCGTTTCCTCGCATCCTGGTCTGGATCCAGCCAGCGAGCGGGGCGTGGGCGGCGCGCTGCGGGCATTGCGGGTCAGCAAAGGCTGGTCGCTGGACGAAGTCGCCGGACGCATCAAATTCGCGCCGCGCCAGATCGAAGCGCTCGAGGACGAGCGCTGGTCCGACCTGCCCACCGGCATCTCGCTGCGCGGCCTGATCCGCAGCTATGCCCGGCTGCTGGGCGCCGACCCCGAAGCCATCATCGCGTCTCTCGAACCGCATATGCGTGCCGCCGCGCCGGCGCGCCTGACCCAGGGCAGCCTGCACGCGCCGCGAGGCGCCATGCCGACGGAAGAGGAACGCAGTTCGTCTTCGTGGGGCTGGCTGATCGTCATCCTGCTGGTGCTCGCAGCGGCCGTGGCCTACGGGTTCTGGCAAGGCTGGCTGCCCACGCACTGGATGCCGGGTTGGCTCACGCGCTCGGGGCAATGACGCCGGGCTCGTCGCGTACCGGCTATTTTCGGACGCTTACGTCCATCCATCTTCCCGCTTTCGTAGCTTCTTCGCCATGCAAGAATCGCCTCCGCCCTGCCAGGATCAAGCGCCGCCTCCGGTAGGGGCGGCGCCGCGCCATTCGACACGCGCGGTACGCGTCCAATGGGGTTCGCGTGCCGTCACCATCGGCGGCGATGCCCCCGTGGTCGTGCAGTCGATGACCAACACGGACACCGCGGACGCGATCGCCACGGCCATCCAGGTGCGCGAGCTGGCCCAGGCCGGTTCCGAGCTGGTGCGCATCACGGTGAACACGCCGGAGGCCGCGCGCGAGGTCGCCGCCATCCGCGAACAACTGGATCGCATGGGCGTGGCGACGCCGCTGGTGGGCGACTTCCACTACAACGGCCACAAGCTGCTGACCCAGTTTCCGGAATGCGCCCAGGCCTTGTCCAAGTACCGTATCAACCCGGGCAATATGGGCGGCGGCAAGAAGCGTGACGACAATTTTGCGCAGATGATCGAAGTCGCCTGCCGTCACGACAAGCCGGTGCGCATCGGCGTGAACTGGGGCAGCCTGGACCACGAACTCATGGCGCGCAAGATGGACGAGAACAGCCGCCGCGCGTCGCCCTGGGAAGCCCAGGCCGTGATGCGCGACGCACTGGTCGTCTCCGCCATCAGCAACGCCCGGCGTGCCGAGGAACTGGGCCTGCCCGGCGACAAGATCATCCTGTCCTGCAAGGTCAGCCATGTACAGGATTTGATCGCGGTCTATCGCGATCTGGCCGCGCGTTGCGACTACCCCCTGCACCTGGGCCTGACCGAGGCCGGGATGGGCAGCAAGGGCATCGTGGCGTCGACGGCGGCGCTGGCGGTGCTGTTGCAGGAAGGCATCGGCGACACCATTCGCATCTCGCTCACCCCCGAGCCCGGCGGCGACCGCAGCCGGGAAGTGATCGTGGCGCAGGAGATCCTGCAAAGCATGGGGTTGCGGGCATTTACGCCCATGGTGGTTGCCTGCCCGGGATGCGGCCGCACCAGCAGCACCGTATTCCAGGAACTGGCCGACAGCATCCAGTCCTATCTGCGCCGGCAGATGCCGATATGGCGCGGGCGCTATCCCGGCGTCGAGTCCATGAATGTCGCTGTCATGGGATGTGTGGTGAACGGGCCAGGCGAAAGCCGCCACGCCGACATCGGGATCAGCCTGCCCGGCACCGGCGAGGTGCCGGCGGCGCCCGTATTCATCGATGGCGAACGCACGGTCACGCTCAAGGGCGATCACATTGCCGAAGAGTTCCAGGCGATCGTCGAAAATTATGTCGCGCGCCGGTACGGCGCGCCTGTCTCACAATAAAACCAAAGGTACGGCGCGAACCGGCGGCTCTGCTCCGGCGCGCCTCATGACATGACGCAAGGTTTCCAGAAAGTCGCCGCCATCCGCGGCATGAACGATGTCCTGCCCGGCGTGGGCGCGCGTTGGGAGCAGTTCGAGGAGATCGTACGAAACTGGCTGCACGCCTACGGCTACCGCAATGTCCGCACGCCCGTGCTGGAGCACACGCGTCTGTTCGCGCGCGGCATCGGCGAGGTCACCGATATCGTCGAGAAGGAGATGTACACCTTCACGGACGCGCTGAACGGCGAATCACTGACCATGCGGCCCGAAATGACGGCCGGCATCGTGCGCGCCTCTATCGAGCACAATCTGCTGTACGACCGCCCGCACCGCGTGTATTCGCTGGGGCCGGTGTTCCGGCACGAGCGCCCGCAGCGCGGCCGCTACCGCCAGTTCCACCAGATCGACGTCGAGGCGCTGGGATTCACCGGGCCCGACGTCGACGCGGAGCTGATCGTCATGCTGGCGCGCCTGTGGAAACTGCTGGGCCTGACCGATGTCCGGCTGGAACTGAATTCGCTGGGCCAGCCCGCCGAACGCGCCGCGCACCGCGCGGCCCTCATCGAGCACCTGGAGCGGCATCGCGACGTGCTGGACGAGGACGGGCTGCGCCGGATGTACAGCAATCCGCTGCGCGTGCTCGACACCAAGAACCCGGCCATGCAGGCCATGGCCGACAGCGCGCCGCGCCTGTTCGATTTCCTGGGGGATGAATCCCGCGCGCACTTCGATGGCGTGCGCCAGCGGCTGGACGATGCCGGCATCGGTTATCGGCTCAATCCGCGCCTGGTCCGTGGACTGGACTACTACAACCTGACGGTCTTCGAGTGGGTCACCGACCGCCTCGGCGCCCAGGGCACGGTATGCGGCGGCGGCCGGTACGACGGCCTGATCGAGCTTTTGGGCGGCAAGCCGGCGCCGGCGGTCGGGTTTGCCATCGGCATGGAACGGCTGCTGGATCTATGGGACCAGACGGCTCCGCCCGCGGCGGTGCCGGAATGCGAGATCTACATCGTGCACCAGGGCGACGATGCGCAGCGGCTGGCCGCCAAAGTGGGGGAGCAACTGCGCGATGCCGGCCTTTCCGTTATCGTCCACGCCGGCGCGGCCAGCTTCAAATCGCAATTCAAGCGTGCGGATGCCAGTGGCGCCCGCGTAGCGGTTATCCTTGGCGCCGACGAGGTGGCCAGCGCGACGGCGGGGGTCAAGCCGCTGCGTGGCACGGCCGATGGCGCGGGCCAGGAACAGGTGCCGCTGGCACAGCTGGCGCAGTTCGTGCGCCAGCCGCAGTGAGGCGGCGCGGCGGTTTTTCGCGGTATTCCAAAAATGTTGGTGCGGCAGGATAGGTGAGCATGGCATACGATCTTGAAGAGCAGGAAAAACTCGACGCATTGAGGGCCTGGTGGGCCCGCTACGGCATGCTGGTCGCCATTGTCGTCGCCGTCGCCGTGCTGGCGTGGGGCGGCTGGACCGGATGGCAGGCCTATCGTGGCCACGTCAGCCGGCAGGCGATGGGCTATTTCGAAGCCCTGGAGGACGCCACGCGCCTGGGGGGCGCCGATGGGGCGGCGCGCATCAAGGCGGCCGCGGGCACCCTGCGCCAGGACTATCCCAATACCGGCTATGCCGCGCGTGGCGTGCTGGTCGCGGCGCAGGCATTGCAGGCCCAGAACGACCTGCAGGGCGCGCGCGAACAGCTGGAATGGCTGGCCGCGCAACCCAAGCAGCCGGCCTTGCGGCCGGTGGCGAAACTGCGCTTGGCGGGGCTGTTGCTGGACCAGAAGCAATACGACGCCGCCCTGGCCCAATTGCAGGATCCCCCGCCGGCCTTCGCCGCGTTGTTCGCCGATCGCCGGGGCGACATCCTGGCCGCCCAGGGCAAGGTCCAGGAAGCCCGTGCGGCATGGCAAAGCGCCATCGACGGCCTGGGAACGGCCAACGCCTTGACGCCGGTCGTGCGCTTGAAACTCGATGCCTTGAGCGGAGCCTGATCCAGATGTCCATGTTTGCTTTCCGTCGCCCCTTAGTCGTGGCCACCTGCGTCGCGGCACTGTTGAGCCTGGGCGCATGCTCGCTGTTCTCCAAGAGCGATACGCGGTACGACCCCGCCCCGCTGACCGACTACAAGCCCGGCATGTCGGTGCGCCAGTCCTGGTCGGTTTCGGTCGGCAGCGGCGGCGGGCTGGGCTTCTTCCCGACCGTGGTCGGCGATGCCATCTATGCCGCCGCGCCTGACGGGACCGTGGGCAAGTACGACCTTCTGAGCGGACGCGCGCTGTGGCGTACCGACGCCAAGGCCGACCTCACCGCCGGTGCCGGCAGCGATGGCACCACGACGGTCGTCGCCAGCAACGGCGGCGACGTGATCGCCTTCGATGACAGCGGCAAGCAAAAGTGGAAGGTTCGCGCCAGCAGCGAAGTCAGCGACCCGCCCCTGGTCGGCAATGGACTGGTCATCGTCCGTACCGGCGACTACCGCATCACCGCCTTCGACGCCCGCAGCGGCGACCGTGTCTGGAGCGTGCAGCGCCCCGGTCCCGCCCTGGCCCTGCGCACCACCTCGCAGATGGTCATGGCCGAAGGCCTCGTCATCGCCGGCCTGCCCGGCGGCAAGATGATGGCCATCAATTCGGACTCCGGCAACGTGCAGTGGGAAGGCACGGTTGCCACGCCCAAGGGCGGCAGCGACCTCGAACGCCTGAACGATGTGGTCGGCGCGCCGCGCATCGTCGGCTCCCTGATGTGCGCCGTCGCCTATCAAGGCCGTATCGTGTGCTTCGACGTGTCCCAGGGCGGCCGGACGGTATGGGCCAAGGACTTCTCGGGCGTGGTCGGGCTGGCCGCGGACGAAACCGCCGTCTATGCGCCGGACCAGCACAGCGTGGTTTACGCCTTCGGGCTGCGCGACGGCACGAACCTGTGGAAACAGGATGCCCTGCGCAACCGTCACCTGACCGCACCGGTCGCGTTGGCGCAGGCTGTCGCGGTCGGCGACTATGATGGCTACGTGCATTTCCTCTCGCGCAGCGACGGCCAGCTCCTGGCCCGCCTGTCCGTGGGGGGCGGCGCAATCGTGTCGCCGCTGCAAACCACGTCCCAGGGCGTGCTCGTCCAGACCGGCAACGGCAATCTGGTCATGATCGGTACCAACTGAACTTTACAAGTCTTTCATCCGTGTCCTTCAAGCCTGTCGTTGCCCTGGTCGGTCGTCCCAATGTCGGGAAGTCCACCCTTTTCAATCGCCTGACGCGGTCGCGCGCGGCCCTGGTCGCCGATTTTTCCGGCCTGACGCGCGATCGCCATTACGGCGAGGGCAGGGTGGGGGACTACCCCTTCATCGTCATCGACACCGGCGGGTTCGAGCCGGTCGCCAAGGACGGCATTCTGCGCGAAATGGCACGCCAGACGCGCCAGGCGATCGCCGAGGCCGACGTCGTCATTTTCCTGGTGGACGGCCGCGCCGGCGTCAATGCGCACGACCACGAAATCGCCGACCTGTTGCGCCGGTCGGGGCAGCAACGGGTCCTGCTGGCGGTCAACAAGGCCGAGGGAAGGGGCATGGCGGCGGCCACCGATTTCCATGAGCTCGGGCTGGGCCAGCCATGGCCGATCTCCGCGGCGCATGGCGACGGCATCGTCGACCTGATCGAGCAGGCGCTGGACGGGCTGGTCGACCGCGAACCCGAAGCGGCTGACGACGACATCGACGTATTGGAGGCAAGCGCCGACGGCGCCCTGCCGGAAGGCAAATTCGAGGCGCCCCCGCCCGACCATCGCATCAAGCTCGCTATCGTCGGCCGCCCCAACGTCGGCAAATCCACGCTCATCAACACCTTGCTGGGCGAAGAGCGCGTCATCGCGTTCGATCTCCCGGGGACGACGCGGGACGCCATCGAGATCGACTTCGAGCGCGAGGGCAAGCGCTACACCCTGATCGATACGGCGGGGCTGCGCAAGCGCGGCAAGGTCTTCGAGGCGGTCGAAAAGTTCTCCGTCATCAAGACCTTGCAGGCCATCGAGGCCAGCAATGTGGTCCTGCTCATGCTGGACGCGCAGACGGAAATCTCCGAGCAGGATGCCCACATCGCGGGTTTCGTGCTGGAAACCGGACGCGCGGTTGTCGTCGCTATCAACAAATGGGATGGCCTGGATGCCGAGCAGCGCGAACGCATCCAGCGCGAATTTGAACGCAAGCTGCGTTTCCTCTCCTTCGCGCGCATGCACACCATTTCGGCGCTGAAGGGCGCCGGCGTCAAGAACCTGCTGAAGTCGGTCAACAGTGCCCATGCAGCCGCATTCGCCAAGTTGTCCACGCCCAAGCTGACGCGTGAGCTGCAGGCCGCGGTCGAGCAGCAGCCGCCACCCCGCAAGGGCATATTCCGGCCCAAGATGCGCTACGCGCACCAGGGCGGCCAGAATCCTCCGCTGGTCATCGTCCACGGCAACGCCCTGGACGCGATCCCGGATTCGTACCGCCGCTATCTGGAGACGCGTTTCCGCAATGCGTTCGACCTGGCCGGTACGCCGCTGCGCATCGAGTTCAAGTCCTCGCACAATCCCTACGTTCAAGACAAATAAGCAGCAAGGAGCGACGGATGAGCCGCTATTGGAGTCCCGTGGTCGCCGGGCTCAGCCCCTATGTGCCGGGGGAGCAGCCCAAGCTGGCCAATCTGGTCAAGCTCAACACCAATGAAAATCCCTTCGGGCCTTCGCCCAAGGCGCTGGCAGCGCTGAGGGAGGCTTGCGACGACACCTTGCGCCTGTATCCCGATCCGGGTTCCGATGTCCTGCGCCAGGCGATCGCCAGGCGCTTTGGCATCGCGCTGCCGCAGGTTTTCGTGGGCAACGGTTCCGACGAGGTGCTGGCCATCGCCTTCCAGGCCTTGCTCAAGCACGATGCGCCCTTGCGTTTTCCGGACATCACCTACAGTTTCTATCCGGTCTATTGCGGCTTGTACGGCGTACCCTACGAAGTCGTCCCGCTCACGGAAGACTTCCGCATCGATGTGCGGGATTACCTGCCCGGCGCACGGTCGCCGGCCGGCGCGATCCTGTTTCCCAACCCCAACGCGCCGACCGGCCGCGCCTTGCCCCGCGCCGATATCGAGCGCATCGTGGCGGCGAATCCCGACGCCGTCGTGGTCGTCGATGAAGCCTATGTGGACTTCGGCGCCGAGTCCGCGGTGCCGTTGATCGATCGGTACGAGAACCTGCTCGTCGTTCATACCTTGTCGAAGTCGCGCTCGCTGGCCGGGCTGCGCGTGGGCTTTGCGATGGGCAGCGCTGCACTCATCGAAGGCCTGGAGCGGGTCAAGAACAGCTTCAATTCCTACCCCGTCGACCGGCTCGCCGCCATCGGCGCGACGGCCGCCATCGAGGACGAGGCCTACTTCGAATTCACGCGTTCGGCCGTCGTGCAGACGCGCGAGGCGTTGGCCGCATCGCTCGGTACGCTGGGCTTCGACGTACTGCCTTCCGCCGCCAACTTCGTGCTGGCCAGGCACCCCGCCCGCGACGCCGCGGCATTGGCTGCTGCACTGCGGGAGCAAGGCATCATCGTGCGCCATTTCAGCCATCCGCGCATCGCGCAATTTCTGCGGATTTCGGTGGGAACCGCGGCCGAATGCGACACCCTGGTGCGCGCGCTGCGCACGATTTTGGTGTGAATTCTGGCGTGAACTTTTGGTGTCATTTCGCGTCACATCATTGAGTGGCACCGCCCGGGAAAACCCTGTAGAGTACAGATTTCGGCGTCTGCCACCAATCAAAACAACACCATGGAGCCTGGCCAATGAGCAATAAAGGGCAAACTCTGCAAGATCCGTTTTTGAACACGCTACGCAAGGATCACGTACCCGTGTCCATCTATCTCGTCAACGGAATCAAGCTACAGGGGCAGATCGAATCCTTCGACCAATACGTCGTGCTGCTGCGCAATACCGTGACCCAAATGGTCTACAAGCATGCCATCTCAACCGTGGTGCCGGCGCGTCCGGTCAACTTCCAGGTGGAAATTCCTGCTGAATAATCTTTCGACGGGCCGCTGCGGCCAACGTGCCGGCGGCGGTCCTGCCGGCCGTCCCGGCGGTCCTTGTTCCAGTCCGCTTCATGGCCTCTTGGGCTCCTGTGCCCGCCGCACCGTTCGTGTCGGCGGGCATTTTCACTGTGCGGCCGGAATGCCGGTACGCGCCGGGAGGTCCTCATGCGCGCGCTGATCATCAGTGTCGATCTGGGTAATCCCGATTTCGAAGCGCATGCGCAGGAATTCGCCATGCTCGCGCGCGGCGCCGGCGCCGAAATCGCGGACACGTTGCTGGCGCGGCGCGACCGTCCGGACGCCAAATACTTCATCGGTTCCGGCAAGGTCGAAGAGGCCGTGCTGCTGGCGAAGGCCCATGATGTCGACATCGTCCTGTTCGACCACCCGCTTTCGCCTGCGCAGCAGCGCAACCTCGAGCGCGAATTCAACCTGCGCGTGGTCGACCGTGTCGCGCTGATTCTCGACATCTTCGCGCTGCGTGCCAAGAGCCACGAGGGCAAGCTGCAGGTCGAGCTGGCCCAGCTGCAGCACCTGACCACCCGGCTGACCCGTATGTGGACCCACCTTGAGCGCCAGCGCGGCGGTATCGGCATGCGCGGGCCCGGCGAGTCGCAGCTGGAAATGGACCGCCGCATGATCGGCGCGCGCGTCAAGCTGTTGCGCGAGCGCCTGGACCGGGTCGAGCGCCAACGCGTTACCCAGCGCCGTTCGCGCGCGCGCGGAGGTGCGCTTTCCGTATCCCTGGTGGGCTATACCAACGCCGGCAAGTCCAGCCTGTTCAACGCGCTGACGCGGGCCGGCGCCTACGCTGCGGACCAACTCTTCGCAACGCTGGACACCACCACGCGCCGGATCTGGATCGAAGGCGCCGGTCCGGTCGTCATCTCCGATACGGTCGGGTTCATCCGCGACCTGCCTCCGACGCTGATCGCCGCATTCCGCGCGACCCTCGAAGAAACCGTGCAGGCCGACCTGCTGCTGCACGTCGTCGACGCCGCCAGCCCGCAACGCGACGAACAGATACTCGAAGTCCAGAAAGTTCTCGGCGAGATCGGTGCGGGGAACATCCCCGTCATCATGGTCTACAACAAGATAGACCTGGTGGGATTGCCCCCCAGGGTTGAGCACAACGCGCATGGTACGATTGCGCGGGTGTTTGTAAGCGCCGCCGAGCGCGCCGGGCTGGATGCGTTGCGCGCGGCAATCGCACAGACTGGTCAGATTGCGGGAAATAATGCGTCGAATATCCAAACTGTTCAATCTGAATGACCCGGGTTGGGGTCGCGGTAATCAAAATGGATCGGAGCCGCCTCGGCGCCCGAAAGGCGGGGGCGATGGCCCTCCCGATCTGGACGAGGTATGGCGCGACTTCAATAATCGCATCGCGGCGCTGTTCGGTCGAAAAGGCAACCAGGGTGGCCGCAATGACGGCACGGGCGGCGGCGGGGGATCCGGCGGCCGGCACGCCCGCATCGGCGCGGGCCTGATTGCCGTCATCCTGGTCGCGTTGTGGCTGGCCAGCGGCTTCTACATCGTCCAGGAAGGCCAGGTCGCCGTGGTCACGCAGTTCGGCAAGTACGAAAAGACTGCGCAGGCCGGCTTCCAATGGCGTCTGCCTTATCCCATCCAGAACCAGGAAATCGTCAATATTTCCCAACTGCGCACATTCGAGGTCGGCTTCCGCGGCAGCTCGCGCAACAAGGTCCTGCCGGAAGCGCTCATGCTGACGACGGACGAGAACATCGTCGACATGCAGTTCGTGGTGCAGTACCGGTTGCGCGCGGACGGCGCGCCCGATTACCTGTTCCGCACCCGCGATCCGGACGAGGCCGTACGCCAGGCGGCCGAGACATCCATGCGCGAGGTCGTGGGCAAGCAGCCCATGGATTATGTGCTGTACGAAGGCCGCACCAACGTCGCGACCCAGGTCCAGGACTTGATGCAGCAGATCCTGGATCGCTACCACACGGGCATCCAGGTCAGCACCGTGGCCATCCAGAACGTGCAGCCGCCCGAGCAGGTGCAGGCCGCGTTCGACGACGCCGTCAAGGCCGGGCAGGATCGCGAACGCCAGATCAACGAAGGCGAGGCCTACGCCAACCAGGTCGTGCCGCTGGCGGCCGGCCAGGCCTCCCGCATGACGGAGGACGCCGAAGGCTACAAGGCCAAGGTGGTCGGCGACGCGCAGGGTAATACCGCGCGCTTCACCAGCATCGTCAATGAATATCGCAAGGCCCCCGCGGTCATGCGCGAGCGCATGTATCTGGAAACCATGGAGGAGATCTTCTCCCGTGCCAGCAAGGTCATGATCGACACCCGGGGTGGCAACAATGTCATGTACCTGCCCCTGGACAAGATCATGCAGCAGGCCGCGCAGGAAGCCGGCAAGCCGCCGGCACCGGGCAGCCTCAGCCTGCCCGGCGCCAGCCAACCGACCATCCCGCAACCGCCTCGGCCCACTGGGCAGCCATCCGGCAATACCGGCAGCGGCAGCAACACGCTGTCTCGCGACCGCTTGTCGCGCTAACCGGAGGAGCCCTGATCATGCAACGTTTACTGCCTATCCTGGTCGGACTACTCATCGTCCTGGCCGCCTTGTCTTCCTGCGTCTTCATCGTGCGCGAGCGTGACTACGCCCTGGTGTTCTCGCTGGGCGAAGTGCGCAAGGTCATCAGCGAGCCGGGCCTTTATTTCAAGGCGCCGCCGCCGTTCCAGAACGTCGTGACGCTGGACAAGCGCATCCTTACCATCGAGTCGACGGATGCCGAGCGCATCCAGACCGCGGAAAAGAAGAACCTGCTGATCGATTCGTACGTCAAGTGGCGTATCGCCGATCCGCGGCTGTACTACGTGACCTTCGGCGGCAACGAACGCGCCGCGCAGGAGCGCCTGCAGGCGCAGATCCGCGATGCCTTGAACGCCGCCGTGAATGTGCGGACTGTCAAGGACGTGGTATCTGCCGAGCGCGAGAAGGTCATGACGGAAATACTGACCAACGTGGCCAAGCGCGCGACGCCTCTCGGCGTGCAGATCGTCGACGTGCGGCTGCGCCGCATCGAGTTCGCGCCCGAGATTTCCGAGTCCGTCTATCGCCGCATGGAGGCGGAGCGCAAGCGCGTGGCCAACGAACTGCGGTCCATCGGCGCGGCCGAAGGCGAAAAGATCCGCGCCGAAGCCGATCGGAAGCGCGAGGAAATCATGGCCACGGCCTATGCCAAGGCCCAGGCCATCATGGGTGAGGGCGACGCCAGCGCCAGCAGCATCTATGCCGAGGCCTACGGCAAGGATCCGGTCTTCTACACCTTCTACAAGAGCCTGGAAGCCTATCGTTCCTCGTTCGCCAAGCTGGGCGACGTACTGGTGGTCGACCCCAGCTCGGAGTTCTTCCAGTTCTTCAAGTCTTCGGTCGGCGTGCCGGGCGCGCCCAGCGGCACGCTGGGCGGTATCCCCGGCAGCACCTCGGCGGGCAGCCCGCCGCCTGACACGCGGAAATAGGAACCCATGCGGCGCGGGGCCGCATGGGCTGGCGGCAAGCCCTGAACCATGTACAATACCCCGTAAGCTTTAAAACATTCCGCAGCGGCTGAGCGGGCTTACGCCCCTCAGCCGCTTTTCGTTTGGCTGTCGTTCGGGTATTCACGTTCGGCTGTTCGCGTCCGGGTGCCTTCCGGCACGGCGCACGTATTTTGATTAGGCTTCATCAGGTAACTAACATCATGGGCAACTGGCTGCTGCCCGAGAGCCTGGCGGACATCCTGCCCGCCGAGGCCCGGCGCATCGAGGAATTGCGCCGCGAACTGCTCGATCTGTACCGCACCTACGGTTTCGAGCTGGTCGCGCCGCCCTTGGTCGAATACATCGATTCGCTACTGTCCGGTACCGGCACGGACCTGGACCTGCGTACTTGCAAGCTGATCGACCAGCTTTCCGGGCGCACCCTCGGAGTCAGGGCCGACATGACGCCGCAGGTATCGCGCATCGACGCGCACCTGCTCAACCGAGCCGGCGTTACCCGCCTGTGCTATTGCGGCACAGTGTTGCACGCGCGTCCGGCGGACTTGCTGTCCGGCCGCGAGCAGTTGCAGATCGGGGCCGAGATCTACGGGCACGCGGGCGTCGAGGCGGATATCGAAATCATCCGCCTTGTCCTGGATACCATGGCCACCGCCGGCGTGCGCAACCCGCGGCTGGATCTCTGCCATCCGGGCGTGGTGCGCGCGATCATCAATTCGGATCCGGCCGGGCCGGCGCATGCCGAACAAATCCATACGCTGCTGCGCGACAAGGACGTGCCCGGGCTGGGCGACCTCGGCCAGCGTGCAGACGGCCCCCGCGCCGAGACCATACAGGCGCTGCGCACGCTGACTGCGCTCTATGGCGATGCCGCCACGCTGGCGCGGGCGCGCCGCGAACTGCCGGCCTTGCCTGGCATCGCGCAGGCGCTGGACGCGCTCGAGGCCTTGCTCGAGGCTTTGCCGGAGTTGCGCGCCGGCATCGATCTTGCCGACGTGCGTGGCTATGGCTACCACTCCGGTGTCACGTTTTCGCTGTACGCCGAGGGCTGGCACGATGCGCTGGTCAGCGGCGGTCGCTACGACGATGTCAGCCGCGCCTTCGGGCGTGCCCGGCCGGCGACCGGCTTCAGCCTGGATCTGCGCAAGCTGGCCGCCGGACTGCCGCCTGCCGAACCCTCACGCGCCGTACGGGCGCCCTGGGGGCGGGACCCTGCCTTGGTCGCCGCAGTGCGGGATCTGCGCCAGGCAGGGGAGATCGTCGTGCAGGTCCTGCCGGGCCACGAACACGACCAGGACGAATTCGTGTGCGACCGCGAACTGGTCCAGCACGATGGCGGCTGGACGGTGCGCAAACTTTGAACCATCCCCTCTCGGCGAGAGAGGGCCTGGGAATCGGTGGGTTCCCGCGAAACTCGACATTCAATTCGATCATGAGCAAGAACGTAGTCATCATCGGCACCCAGTGGGGTGACGAAGGCAAAGGCAAGATCGTCGACTGGCTGGCGGAATCCGTCCACGGCGTCGTTCGGTTCCAGGGTGGGCACAACGCCGGTCACACGCTGTGGATCAATGGCAGGAAGACCATCCTGCGCCTGATCCCGTCGGGCATCATGCATCCCGGTGTCACTTGCTACATCGGCAACGGTGTGGTGCTGTCGCCGGAGGCGCTGCTCAAGGAGATCGAGGAACTGGAGGCCGCGGGCCTGGATGTGCGCTCGCGTCTGCAGATCTCCGAAATCTGTCCCCTGATCCTGCCGTATCACGTCGCCATAGACCAGGCGCGCGAGAGCCGCCGCGGAGAGTCCAAGATCGGTACTACCGGCCGCGGTATCGGCCCGGCCTATGAAGACAAGGTTGGCCGCCGCGCCCTGCGTGTGCAGGACCTGTTCGACCCCGAGGTGTTCGACCAGAAACTGGACGAGCTGCTCGACTACCACAACTTCGTATTGACCAAATACCTGGGCGCGGAAGCTGTTTCCGCCAACGAGGTGCGCGACCAGGCCATGGCCCTGGCGCCGGCTATCGCCCCGATGGTGCAGGATGTTTCGAGCAATCTCTTCGCCGCGCAGAAGGCGGGCAAGCGGCTGTTGTTCGAAGGCGCACAGGGAGCGCTGCTGGACGTCGACCATGGCACTTATCCCTTCGTCACCAGCAGCAATTGCGTGGCAGGTGCGGCCTCCGCTGGCGCCGGTGTCGGTCCGCAGTCGCTGGACTATGTGCTGGGCATTACCAAGGCCTATACCACCCGTGTGGGTTCCGGCCCGTTCCCGACCGAGCTGGCCGACGAAATAGGCGCCCGGCTGGCCAACGTCGGCAAGGAATTCGGTTCCGTCACGGGCCGGCCGCGTCGCTGCGGCTGGTTCGACGGCGCCGCACTCAAGCGTTCCGTGCGCTTGAACGGCATCACGGGCCTGTGCATCACCAAGCTGGATGTGCTGGACGGACTGGAAACCATCCGTCTTGGAGTCGGGTACCGAGTCAATGGCGAATTCCGCGATGTGCTGCCTTACGGCGCCTGCGCGGTCGCCAAGGCCGAACCGGTCTTCGAGGAATTGCCGGGCTGGTCCGAGTCCACCGTCGGCATCACCGACTACGACAAGTTGCCGGCGGCGGCCCGTACCTACCTGGAACGCGTGGCCCAGGTGTGCGAAGTACCCATCGACCTGGTTTCTACCGGCCCGGACCGCAATGAAACCATCGTGCTCCGGCATCCGCTGAAGGGATAGGAGCGGCGTCCCATGACTTTGCCTCCCAGTACAGATAAAGACCTCTGGGTCAGTTGGGACGAATACCACCGCCTTATCGAGCAACTGGCGTTGCGCGTGTACCGGTCGGGTTGGGCGTTCGATCAGATTCTCTGCCTGGCGCGGGGCGGCGTACGGGTCGGGGACATTCTTTCGCGCATTTTCGACGTGCCGCTGGGCATATTGGCCACCAGCAGCTATCGCGAGGCGGCAGGGACGAAGCAGGGCGAACTGGACATCGCCCAGTTCATCACCATTACGCGGGGCACCCTCTCGGGGCGCGTGCTGCTGGTGGACGACATGGTCGATACCGGGCTGACCTTCAACCGGGTGTTGGAGCATCTGCGGCAGCAATTTCCCGCCATCACGGAGCTCCGCAGCGCGGTGCTGTGGTGGAAGGGCCACGCCAAGGTCGCGCCCGACTATTACGTGGACAAACTGCTCAGCAATCCGTGGATCCACCAGCCGTTCGAGGACTACGACAGCCTGCGGCCGCACCAACTGGAAGCCTGGGCAAGGAAAGGCTCGACGGGTTGATTCCCGCCGTGCTAAAATTTCCGGTTACCACTGACCGATCCATGGGGCGTCGCGCTCATATGTGCGTGTTGCATATGTGTTTTGTGCGCGGTTATCCATGGGCTTGACGGATTCATGGCAATTGCCATGAACCGAACTCTCTAACTGAAGCCTATGCCTATTGTTCGCCTGAAGGAAAACGAACCGTTTGAAGCCGCGCTGCGCCGCTTCAAGCGCACCATCGAAAAAACGGGTCTTCTGACCGAACTGCGTTCGCGCGAGTTCTACGAGAAGCCCACGGCCGAGCGCAAGCGCAAGCACGCCGCCGCGGTGAAGCGCCACTACAAACGGATTCGTAGCCAGCAGCTGCCCCCCCGCCTGTATTGATTCCTGAATCGTATTGATTCCTGAGTCATTCATACAGGAACTACTCGCCCGAGTCGACGTCGTCGATGTGGTCGGGCGTTACGTGCAGCTGCGCAAGGGTGGAGCCAATCTACTTGGCTTGTGCCCTTTTCATAACGAAAAAAGTCCTTCCTTCACGGTCAGCCCCACGAAGCAGTTCTATCACTGTTTCGGATGTGGGGCCCACGGCAGCGCCATTACGTTCCTGATGGAACATACCGGCGCCAGCTTCCCCGAAGCGGTGCGGACCTTGGCGGGCTCGGCGGGCATGCCGGTTCCTGACGAGGACCGCAGCCCGCGCCAGCGCGCGGAATCGGCGCGGCGCAAGGAAGAGGTCTCCCGTCATACCCAGGTGCTGGAAGCGGCCCAGGGCTACTACCTGAAGCAGTTGCGGGCCTCGGCGCCCGCCATTCGCTACCTGAAGCAGCGTGGCCTTACAGGTGAGGTCGCCCGTCATTTCGGGCTGGGGTGGTCCGGCGGCGATCGCCAGGGGCTGGCCCAGGTATTCAGCCGCTATGACGATCCGGTGCTGGTGGAAGCCGGTTTGGTCATCGAGGCGGACGACGGCCGGCGCTACGACCGTTTCCGGGAGCGCGTCATGTTCCCCATCCGTAATGGGCGCGGCGTGCTGATCGGTTTCGGCGGGCGCATCATCGGCAAGGGCGAGCCCAAGTACCTGAACTCTCCCGAAACCCCGATCTTCTCCAAGGGGCAGGAGCTCTACGGCTTGTGGGAGGCACGGCAGGCCATACGGACCGAAGGCCAGGTCATTGTGGTCGAAGGTTATATGGACGTGGTGGGCCTTGCGCAACTCGGCATCGGCAATGCCGTGGCCACGCTGGGAACCTCCACCACCCCGGATCATGTAAAGAAGCTGCTGCGCGCCAGCGACCGTGTCGTGTTCAGCTTCGACGGCGACAAGGCGGGCCGGCGTGCCGCCTGGCGCGCGCTGCAGGCTTGCCTGCCGGTGCTGCGCGACGACATCAACCTGCGCTTCCTGTTCCTGCCGGCCGAGCATGATCCCGACTCCTATGTGCGCGAATTCGGAGCAGAGGCCTTCCGCGCCAGCCTGGGGGAGGCCGCCGCCTTGTCGCGCTTCCTGCTCGACGAACTGGCCTCCCGCCACAACCTGGCGGAGGCGGAAGGTCGCGCGGCCTGCATGCATGAAGCCCGCCCCTTGCTGGGCGCAGTCCCGGCGTGCGGGCTGAAGACGCAGATTGAACGGGAATTGGGCAAGCTGGTGCAGCTCACGCCGGAAGAGGTAGCCCAGGCACTGGCACAGCCAGCGGCAGTCGTTTTTCCGGCGCCGGTAGCCTCCAGCGCACGGGCGCCCGGTGCGGCCGCGTCCCCCGGTCAGCAAGAGGTGCCCGCGCCGTGGGATACGGGCGTCCCGGACGACTCCGAGGTCCCTCCCGACTTCGCCTACGACCCGATTCCGGACGGCGGCCCGCCGCCGTCCTGGGGTGGTGGCAAGCCGCAGAAGGAAAAGTGGGGGCGGTCGAAGTCCGGTCGCGACGGAAAATGGGGACGCCGACAGGACGACGTGGGCGGGGTCATCGCGCCTCGGCGGCCGGTGCCCACGCTGGCACGTCGTCTGCTGCGATTGCTGCTGTCCCATCCGGAATTGGTGGACACCATGGGCGACCAACAGCTTGAAGTATTGGACCGAGGGCCCCATCTGGGTATGGTCCGAGATTTGATCGTACTGGCTCAGCGCAGCGGCGCCCGGCACCTGGGTGCTCTACTGGAAGCGGCGGAGCCCGAATCGGACATCGAACTGGTATTGCGCAGCATGAGTGCGGATCTCCTGGGGGAGGAAGAGCTACCCGATCCCCAGGCGGAATGGGACGATGCGCTGCATCGAATCGAATTCGATGCCATCAAGGGCGAAATGGCGGAGCTGGTGCAATCCGGCCTGCGGGGAGACCAGGAGCGCGAGCGATACCAGGAACTTTCCAGGCGTCTCGCAGCAATTAAGCATGCCGGAACCGGCTCAATGGGTTAAAATCAAGGGTTTTCCTGGCTCCGTGCTGCCGTATGCACAGAACCTACATGGCGTGTAGTGGTCTAAGACGTACTGGTCTGAGGCTGAGACGTAGTGGGCTGAGACGTAGTAGTGGGCGTAGTGGACTGAGCCCGCAGTCGGGCAGTGGCCTAAGGGCGGCAGCCCGCCAGGGATGATACCGGATGCACGGGAACGTCGTCGGCACAGTTTATACGGAAGGTAGCCGCCTTGATCCATGTGGCGGCGCAAAGCGAAGTAAAGATCGTAAGTAAGTAAAAAGTCGGCATGCGGATCCGGAAATTCGGGCGCATGGCGGCAACAGCATTACCGCGTGGCTGTCCTCACGCCCGAACGCCGATGGCCGCGTATGCTGCCGACCGCGCCGGCGCGGTCCGGTGCAGTGGGCGCGGCGGGCAGTAAATGCAGTGGCCCGGACTCTTGCGGGCCAGGCAGTAAGGAGTAGCAGCAGCACCAGTTGACCGGCAGGGCGGACCCGCAGTACCGCACCGTCGGCCGGCGGTTGGAAGGAAGTTGCGGCAGATGTGCCGGAGAATCGCGCGTAGAAATGACATGCTGCAAGGTGCCATATCGATGGCCAGCAGCGCCGCCCTTCAGGGCCATTCCCGCGATATCCGATCGTTTACGTGGCGTACCGACCGATCAGAAAACACTGTCTACAGTTTTAAAGTGCGCGTCTTGACTCGGACCGGGGCAGAAGCTCCGGCCGTCGATAGCGGTGCGGCGGGCCAGGCGGCCTGCAACGACCACGGAAGCGACTATGAACAAATCCATCGGCAAAACCTCCTCTGCAGTTGAATTGGGCGACGAAGCCAAAACGGCGAAGCGCGCCGCTAGCAAGGCGGCGGAAAAGACATCGGCCAAAGCGGCCGTCAAGGTTGCGCCCAAGTCCGCTGCCGTGAAGCCGACCGCGGCGAAAAAGCCGGTCAAGGCCGCAGCGGAAACGCCGGAGAAGGTCGCCAAGGCGGCCGCGAAGGCGAAGAAGGCGGAAGACAAGCTGGCCGAACTGGTCGGCCGTCCCGGCCCCGTGCCCAGCGGCCGTCGTCCGGGCCGTCCCGCCAAGAACCAGAACAACGACAATCCCGATTTCGACGACGCCGGCGACGGTGAAGGCGAAGTCTTGCCTGAACTGAAGCCTGTGAAGCGCGGCGGCAAGCGCGGCAAGGGCGATCCCAAGGATCTGATCGCCCGTGGTCCCGTCACCCCGGAAGAATACGAAGCCCGCCGCAATCGGCTCAAGCAGCTCATCAAGCTGGGCAAGGACCGCGGCTACCTGACGTACGGCGAGATCAACGATCATCTGCCGGACGACCTGGTCGACGCGGAAGCCATCGACGGCATCATCAGTACGTTCAGCGACATGGGCATCGCGGTCTATGACCAGGCGCCCGACGCGGAAACCCTGTTGATGAGCGAAAACGCGCCCGTCGCGTCCAACGACGATGACGTCGAGGACGAGGCCGAGGCCGCTCTCACCACGGTGGATTCCGATTTCGGCCGCACCACCGACCCGGTGCGCATGTATATGCGCGAAATGGGATCGGTCGAGCTGCTGACGCGCGAAGGCGAAATCGAAATCGCCAAGCGCATCGAAGATGGCCTGAAGCACATGGTCATGGCCATCTCGGCCTGCCCGACGACCATCAACGAAATCCTGGCGCATGTCACCCGTGTCCGGGAGAGCCAGGCGCAGATCGACGAGGTGGTGGACGGTCTGGTCGACCCGGAAGACGGCGAGGAATACGCCGGTGCGGGTGTGACCGCCGAAGAGGACGAGAACGACGACGGCCCTGCCGGCGGCATGAGCAGCAAGCAGTTGGAAGACCTGCGCGTGAAGGCCCTGGCCAAGTTCGACGAGGTGAGCAAGCATTTCGACAAGATGCGCGCCTCCTACGAGCACGAAGGCTACCGGTCCGCCGGTTACCTGAAGGCCCAGGAAGCCATCCAGAATGAACTGATGGGCATCCGCTTCACCGCCAAAATGGTGGAACGCCTGGCCGACACCCTGCGCAACCAGGTCGAGGAAGTGCGCCAGCTGGAACGCGCCGTCCTGCACACCTGCGTGGACCGCGCCGGCATGCCGCGTTCGCATTTCATCAAGGTGTTCCCGGGCAACGAAACCAACCTGAACTGGGTGGTGGAAGAAGTCGCCGCGGGCCATCCGTATGCTGAAACGCTGGAACGCCAGGTGCCGGCCGTGCAGGAATTGCAGCAAAAGCTGATCGACCTGCAGTCGCGTGTCGTCCTGCCGCTGAAGGACCTGAAGGAAGTCAACAAGCGCATGGCCACCGGCGAAGCCAAGGCCCGCAAGGCCAAGCGTGAAATGACCGAGGCCAACCTGCGTCTGGTGATCTCCATCGCCAAGAAGTACACCAACCGTGGTTTGCAGTTCCTGGATCTCATCCAGGAAGGCAACATCGGTTTGATGAAGGCCGTGGACAAGTTCGAATACCGACGCGGCTACAAGTTCTCCACGTATGCGACGTGGTGGATCCGCCAGGCCATTACGCGGTCCATCGCCGACCAGGCGCGGACCATCCGTATCCCGGTTCACATGATCGAGACGATCAACAAGATGAACCGGATCAGCCGCCAGATCCTGCAGGAAACGGGCGCCGAGCCTGATCCGGCGACGCTGGCGCAGAAGATGGACATGCCGGAAGACAAGATCCGCAAGATCCTGAAGATCGCCAAGGAACCGATCTCCATGGAAACGCCCATCGGTGACGACGACGACTCGCACCTGGGCGATTTCATCGAGGATACGGCCACGCTGGCGCCTTCCGACGCGGCCCTGCACGGCTCCATGCGCGACGTGGTGAAAGAAGTGCTAGACTCGCTGACTCCGCGCGAGGCGAAAGTCTTGCGCATGCGCTTCGGTATCGAAATGAGCACCGACCAGACGCTGGAAGAAGTCGGCAAGCAGTTCGACGTCACCCGCGAACGGATCCGCCAGATCGAAGCCAAGGCGTTGCGCAAGCTGCGCCATCCGAGCCGTGCCGACAAGCTGAAGAGTTTCCTCGAAGGCCAGTAAGGCGCGCCGCAAAGGTGAAAATCCGGCCGTGAATACGGCCGGAGCCGGTTGAAAAACCAAGGGCCTCTAGCTCATGCCTGGTTAGAGCAGCGGACTCATAATCCGTTGGTGCCGAGTTCGACTCTCGGGGGGCCTACCAAAAACTTGTATGCCTATACTCACGCCGCTTTCAAAGCGGCGTTTCTTTTGCGTGTCGGGCATGGGTCATGCACGGCCGCGGCCCACAAGGGTGGCGGCAACGGACTGCGGGTCCGTTGCGGTTCTTCGTTGCCCGTGCTCGCGGCGTGCCTCAGCACCCACCATGTCCATGATGATGGCCATGCTTGTGGTCGGGATCGGCTCCAGACTCGTCAGGTATCGTGGCAGGATTCAGGCGGGTGGCCGCGTCGATGGGATAGCTTGCATAACTGGGCCATAGCTGGTTCGGCGCAGCGTCTTTGCTCGTGGATTGATAGAACATCACTTTATAGTCGCTGGCGGACGAAATTTGCGCGTTCTGTTTCTGGGTGACGAACAAGGTCGACTCCCATGTCTGGCTGTCGGGCGGGTAGACATACGCTGCGGCGGCGGTGATGTCGGCGCCTGAGACCGGCCATCCGGCTTGGGTCTCCGTACCCGTGGTCAGCAAGGAGACCTTGCTGCCCTGTCCAGGTTCCACCGATTGCCCCGAGGCATACTGCCCGTTCTTGAGCAAGAAAAGTTGGGTGGCCACATTCGGATCCCTGGACCTGCCCACGACAGCGCCGTCGATGTCTTGCGCGAACAGGGGCGGCACATCGTAGTAGTCCGTTATGAGGCCGAATTCCCACGTATTGTCATTGCAGTTTTGAATCGCGCAGCTGTCGCCTTTGAAGAAAACCAGCTTGCTGGATTTTTCTTCGTAGTAGACCGCGTCAACGCCTGTGGCAAATGTGTTGCCTTCACCGTCTCCCTCGCCAGCGGCGCCGCCGCCCGGTGCGTAGTCGGCCAGTCGCGGCCATGTCCGCGCTATCGGCGTGGGTCGCTGGAAAACGTCCCGGGGCCCGTTGATGCCGTAGTCGTCAACGACGACATATTTTTCACCGCAGAAGAGATACAACAATGTCTGGTCGTTCGTCGATGCGCTGTCCGTGGTTGCCATGGCCGGCTCCTTGCTGGTGGTGGGAAAAGAACGAACCAGGCCAGTCTATTGGCGGGCATCCTGCGCGCCTTTCAAAACCCTGGCGAGTTGTTTTGATATGCTGACTTCCCACATGTCGGTGGGCCAGCGCCGACCTGCAGCGCCGGGTCCGCCGCCGCAGTCACGGCGCCTGCCCCAGCGCCGCGCTCGGCGATCATCTGTGCATCCTCGGCGAGGCGTCGACGCGTGCCGAACGGCTTGGGGCCTCCTAGTGCCCTGAGCCGCCTTCGAGGCCGCCTCCGGAGCGATCCCCGCGCGACCTGTCGCCATCAGCGTGTTTGCCGGAGCAGCCTCCACATCCTTTGTGGCCGTCGTTGCCGCACCCGCTCGGGTAAGGGTGCTTCGGCCAGGACGAGGGCGGGTAGCATGCGTCGACCACTTTATTGAGCAATGCAGTCATATTGCAGATGGTCTGGAGTATGGCGGGAAGCTGGCAGCACAACGAATGTCCCGTGCCGTCATGCGGTTTACCGGAATGTGGATTATTGGAATCCGGACCGCCGGAGTGCGGATCGCCGGAATCCGGACCGCCGGAGTGCGGATCCCCGGAGCCGTGACGGCACATGCTGGGATCCAGCCGTACAGCCGCATCGATGGGCGCGCCGTTGAAGCTGGGCCATAGCTCATTCGGCCGAGCATCTTTCTGTGTGGATGTATAGAACATGACTTGGTAGTCACCGGGAGACTGGCTGCCTTCGTGATGGGTGAGGAACAGGGTCGACTCCCATACCTGACTGCCGGGCGGGTACACGTACTCTGCCGCGACGGTGGTGTCGTCGTCCGTGGGGACGGGCCAGCCGGCCTGTGTCTTCGTAGACGAGTACGTCAAGGGCATCGGGTGGCCCTTCTGGGGGGGCTTCGATGGTCCTGCCGCATACTGTCCTTTCTTGATCAGGAAAAGATCGCCGGCCACATTGGGGTTGCTCGATCTTCCTACGACGGCGCCATCAATGCCGTCTGCAAACGACACCGTCGCACTGCTCCCTGCGACTTGGTAGTAGTCCGTTATGAGCCCGCTTTCCCACGTCGGCTCCTGGCCAAGGGAGTAGTCGGCAACTACGCAGCTTGCGCCCTTGAAGAAAACAAGCCGCTTGGAAGTCGTCTCGTAGTAGACGGCGTCCAGGTCGGACGCGAATGTGCCGCGTGCTGCGCCATCCCCGGCCGGCGCGGCGGTATGCCTTTTGAGTTCCGGCCAGGTCTCCGTGATGCGGATCGGCCCCGCATATACATCGCGCGCGTGGTAGTCATCGATGACGTAATAATTACTACCGCAGAACAGAAACAACATTGTCGAATCTTTCGTCGATGCGTTGTTCGTGGTCGCCATGGTCGGCTCCTGTTGGGATGGTACAGCGGGGTTACGCCAGTTTATGGATGCCCCGTCCCGGACCGGTTTTAAAACCGTGCGACATTGTTTTGATTGCGCGCGCAGCAGCTTTCGCGCGGCGAGACCGCGATGACCCAAGACCTCGCGCCCTCAGGCACGACCGCGAGGATGCGGCGGCGTGTTGCGCGAGCCGTTGATCGCGAACCAATCGATAAGGTGGCACATGCCCTCGTCCAGGCGCTGCTTGACCTTGAGGTAATACGTGTGCGGCCACGCGGCATCCAATACCGGGTGGGCGAGATCGATAAGCTTTACCTGCGTTCTGGCTGGATTGTCGACGTCGATCGCGATAAAGATGCTGCTTCCGATAAACCCGACGCGGGCGGTCTGCAGCTCGCTGCGCACGCTGGCGAGCAGCGCAACGATGGTCCTTATGGTGGCGTCCCGGTCCTTGACCTCAGCCAGTGCCATCGTCAGGCCCGCGTCGGTATATTCGCTGCGGTGTAGCAGGTCCGCCTGGATCTTGCGCCCTCGCACCTTGACGCCCTCCACACGGAATCCGCGGCTCGACCCGTGCAGTGCGCGCGATCCGGTGTAGTAATCCATTGCCGTGTGCTTGATCTTTTTCCACGTCGGATGAGGATGGCCCGCGCGCATCAGCTCGTGCCGCGAGGCCGTGGATTGGCCGATCTTCAGATCGATCTCGATCTTCCTGTGCTCGGGAATATCCGCCCCGATCCTTCCGAAGACGATAACGCGTTCGTTGAGCCGGGCCGATTTCAAGAGCGCTGAAACGCGGATCAGGTCGCTCGAGTTCAGGCCCTGGGTCTGCGCCCAGGCATCGCGCCAGACCGCCAATACGTCCTGGCATAGTGCGCCCTGCAATTGCGGGCCGAATCGTTCATAGGCTTCGGCTTCGGACACGGTGGTCCGTTTGGCCAGGCGGGTATCGGACAGAACCGCAAACGACTGTGCGTGCCCGGCTGCCCCGCCTCCCCTGGTTGGATCTTTGCTGTTCACCTGGGTATTCCTGGTTTTCATGGCCACATCATCGTCCCGGAGGATAGAAGAGCCAGGTTTGGCCCACAGCCAGAAAGATCTGAGTTCATTCAGCAGAAATTAAGGTGATGGCGGTCGCGCTGGCGTGTCTGGCGCCACGCGGGTTTGCCGGACGCGGGCTTCAATAGCGGCAATGCGCGCGCCACCCGGGCATTCGGGATGGTCAGTGCGGGGTTCACCGGGCGCCGCCGTGGCGTCGCGGCGGGCGAATTTTGAGGGTAAGCTTGCGGACCGTTGATACCGGTGCAGACGCACCGGGTTCGTCTCGCCGGCCGCATTCACATGACTGACTTCCATTCCGCCCGCCGTATCGCATTGGTGCTGTCCGCGCGCCTGGGCGATTCCCTGCTGATGATGTCGCTCGCCAATAACCTGGCGCGCGGCGGGCGGGACGTGGCGGTATTCAGCGCGCAGATAAGCAGGCTGGCGCGATGGTGTCCGGACCTGGATATCCGTCCCGTGCCGACCGTCGATCCAGCGGCCGAGTTGGGCGAGTTCGATGTGGTGGTCCAGATGCATGCCGACCGCCCCTTGCCGCGTGCGGCCATCCAGGAAGACAGGTTTGCCTGTTTCGACGAGTGGCGTGCGCGGGCGGCGGCCCGCTTGCGGGAACACGGGCGGCCCGCGCTGGTGGGCGAGCTCGCACTCTACGCGCGCGACGTATTCGGCGTGGCGGCCTGGGATGACTCGAACGGCCTGGTAGCGCCGCAGGGCCTGCGCCATCGCATGCATCGGCAGCGCGTCGTCATCCACCCGACCGCGGGTTCGCCCGATGGCTGCTGGCCGCGTGCCAAGTATGAAAAGCTGGCCCAGGCGCTCGCGCGCCGGGGGCTGCAGCCCGAATTCGTCGTGGAGCAGCACGAGCGCGCGGCATGGCTGGATGGGGCGGACCCGCATGCATTCCGCTTCGTCGACGCCGCGTCGCTCGACGCATTGGCCGCTTACCTGTACGAATCGGGATGGTTCATCGGTTCGGATTCGGGGGTGGGGCATTTGGCGTCCACCTGCGGCATACCGACCGTGACGATCACCGAGCGCTTGCGCAATATGCGCCGATGGAAACCCGCCTGGGCCGAAGCCGAGGTCGTGCGGCCGCTATGGTTGCCGGGCAACGCACTGCGGCGCCGTTACTGGCGCGCCGCCACGACGGTGCGGCGCGTGCTGCGGGCCTTCGACGCGCTGCGTGCGCGGGTGGGCGGATAGCCTGCATGTGCACGTGGTCCGCCCGCGACGGGCGGCCTGCGGCGCTATGTCATGCCGCGTTTCGGCGTGGTGTTCGCATCGGGCTGCTTGTCCGGCGCTTCCTCGTCGGCGAGGCTGCGCACATGTTTCGTCAGCACGGCGACGAATGCCGCGGCTTCCGCGCTCAATGTCCGGCGCGGATGCGTCACGCAGGCGACCTGGCGGATAAGGCGCGGGGATACGACATCGTGGCATCGCAGTCCGCCGCGCGTTACGTGATTGCGAACGGCCACACGCGGCAATAGCGTCGCATAGCGCGTACGTTCCACCAACTTGATGATGGACACGATGGAGTCCATTTCGAAGATCGGGGACAGGTCGATATCTTCGGCCTGCGCGAAGCTTTCCAGGATGCCGCGCAGGCCATGCTGCCGCGTCGGCAGGGCGAGTTCCAGCGCGGCCGCCTCGCGAAACGGAATCGTCGCGGCCAGATTGTGGGGATGCGTGGCCGACGTCACCATGATGACGTCTTCGTCGGCGACATGCTCGACATTGAGCGAGAGCGGCCGCCTGGGCTTGTTGATGAAGGCGGCATCCAGCTGGCCACCCGCCACCAGGTCCGCCAGCGTCGCGCTGTAGCCGTCCGTGACGGTGATCGTGACCTTGGGGTGCTGTCCGGCGAATTCCTCCATGGCATCCGACAGCACCCCTTGCGCCACCGAGGCGATCATCCCCACGTTGACATGGCCGTTTAGTTCGCCGTCGGTGCGCAGAACTTGTTCACGCGCATGGGCGAAGTCGCGCATGATCGGCAGGAATAGCCGGTACATCTGGCGTGCGGCCGATGTGGGCTGCATGCCTTGCTGGCTGCGCTCGAACAGCTTGCGTCCCAGTTCGTCCTCGAGCCTGGCGATCTGCATGCTGAGCGCCGGCTGCACGATATTCAACCGTCGCGCCGCGCGCGTCACCGTGCCTTCCTCGAACAGGCAAATGAAGTATTGGATCTGGCGAAATTCCATGGCTCTGGTTCAGATTCCGGGTGCGTGAGAACGCCGCAGCATCACCTTCGTTAATAGATGGGCGTCGGGCTGCGGCCACATAATCCCACGAATCGCCAGCGCGCGCGGGAAGTGACTGCTGCCTCTTCGCGCAACTACGCGGGTCGCGGCGTCCCGCTGGTGTATCAGGTTAACTGATCAACATAATCATTAAATATTAATTGACCTGATATATACCCCTGCCTAGACTTCTTTCCACAAAACGAGGCATTTGCCACCCCGGCATTGCGCAAGACCAGGACGGCTCTGCCGGCTTGCGTCTGGACAAAAACTACCGCCGCCCTGGCGGATCAAGGAGACCAAGGTGATCAAGGCGACCAAGCCCATCCTGCGTGTGCTGACCGCGGCAGCAGTCCTGCTGACTCCCCTCTGGGCCTGCGTGGCGCAGGCCTATCCGGACAAGCCGATCCATATCGTGGTGCCGTATCCGCCAGGGGGCTTCAACGACACGCTCGGCCGCGTGGTGGCGAACAAGCTGAGCCAGGCATGGGGACAGGCCGTCGTCGTGGACAACAAGCCCGGCGCAGGAACCATCGTCGGGACTTCCCTGGTCGCGAAGGCGGCGCCCGACGGCTACACGTTGCTGGTCGTGCAGTTTCCGTTCGCGGCCAATCCCTGGCTCTATCGCTCCCTGCCGTATGACACCCGCAAGGATTTCGCGCCGCTGGTATTGGCGGGGCAATCGCCCATGCTGCTTACCGTGCGCCGGGACTCCAAGGTCACGTCGGTGCAGGACCTGATCCGGGCCGCCAAGGCGGCCCCGCGCGCGATCAACTATGGCTCCTCGGGATCAGGATCGTCCAACCATCTCGCCATGGCGCTGTTCGAACGCATGGCCGGCGTCGAGATGACGCAGATCCCCTACAAGGGCAGCACGCCCTTGCTCACCGACCTCGCCGGCGGCCAGGTCGAGGCGGCGTTCGACGCACTGCCTCACGTCTTGCCCTTCGTGCAGTCCGGAAAGATACGGCCCATTGCCATCGCGGATTCGCGGCGCTCGCCGCTGATGCCCAAGCTGCCGACGGTGGAAGAGTCCGGTGTACCCGGATACGAGGTGTCCTCCTGGCACGGCTTCGTGGCGCCGGCGGGTACACCCGCGCCCATCCTCGACAAGCTCAACAAAGAGATCAACGCCATCCTGGCCATGGATGACGTGCGCATTGTGTTCAAGGAGCAGGGGGTCGTGCCGGCCGGCGGCAGCCGCGCCGACTTCTCGGCCTTCATCGAGAACCAGATGACGAAATGGGAAAAGGTCGTCAAACAGGCCGGCATCGAGCCGCAGCAATAGCAGTGCATGCGGAAGCAACGCAGGAGACGGCGGTCGATGGAAACACTGGACGTATTGAACCTGGTCGGCGGACATTGGCTGCCGGCGCAAAGCGGCCGCACGGGCCTGCGGCGTGATCCCGCCGACGGCACGGAAGTGGGCCGCTATGCCGACAGCGATGCCGACGATGCGCACGCCGCCATCGCGGCAGCCCGGCGCGCGTTCGACACGACGGCGTGGGCGCAAAGCCCGCGCATCCGGCAATCGGCCATGCTGCGGTGGGCGGATCGCATGGAAGCGCAGGCTGATGCGCTGGCCCGCCTGCTGACACGGGAAAACGGCAAGGTACTGGCGCAGTCGCATGGAGAGATCGCCGCGGCGATCTCGGAGATCCGCTATTACGCCGGTCTTGCCCGCTATTTGCCCGGACACGTCTTCGAGGTCGAGCCGGGCGTGTTCTCCACGCTGCTGAAGGAGCCCGCCGGCGTCGCCGGCCTCATCATTCCGTGGAATGCGCCGGCTGTCCTGTTGATACGCGCGCTGGCGCCCGCACTAGCCGCCGGCTGCACGGTGGTGATCAAGTCTGCCTGGCAAACCGCCCGGCTCAGTGGCCGCATCGTGCATGCGCTGGTGCACGACAACGCCGTGCCGCCCGGGGTCGTCAACGTCCTGACCGAAAGCGGCAGCGGCGCTGCGCAGGCCCTGGTGGCATCGGCGGATGTGGATGTCATCAGTTTTACCGGCTCCAACGCCGTGGGTCAGTGCATCATGGCGGCCGCCGCGCCGACCATGAAGAAGCTGTCCTTGGAGTTGGGCGGCAAGTCGTGCTGCCTGGTCTTCGACGATGTCGACGTGCAGTGGGTCGCGCCCCGTCTGGCGGCGGCGGCCACCATCATCTCCGGGCAGCAGTGCACTGCGGCGCGCCGGGTGCTGGTGCATGCTTCGCGCTACCAGGAGATGAAGGCCGCGCTGGCCGCGGCGCTGTCCGCGATACGGGTCGGGCCGGGGGCTTTGCCGCAGACCCAGATGGGCCCTCTGATCGACGAGCAGGCATTGGAGCAGGTGCAGTCCAGCATCGAGCAGGCTCAGCAATGCGCCGATGAGGTCGTGCTGGCGGGGCGGCGACTGGAGGGGCGGTTCGCCGCCGGATGCTTTGTGTCGCCCGCCTTGATCGCGCATCGCGACACGAGCGCCTTTTTCATCCAGGAAGAGATATTCGGACCGCTGCTGGTGCTGGAAAAGTTCGAGGACGAAGCCGACGCGATCGCGCGTGCGAATCACAGCGTCTACGGCTTGTCGGCCAGTGTCTGGACCCATGATGGCGCGCGCGCCATGCGCGTGGCGCGCGCCCTGCGCAACGGCACGGTATGGATCAACGACCACAACAAGCTGTACGCGGAAGCGGAGACGGGGGGCTACCGGCGCAGTGGCATCGGGCGGCTCCACGGTTTCGATGCCCTGGTCGATTTCACCGAGATCAAGCATATCTACCAGGACGCGGGCGTGGTGCCGCATCGCGATGCGACCGCATGATGGTCGCATGTCCGTGATTGACACGTAAAGCAACGGAGACAAGGCATGCCAGGAACATTGCGGACATTGGGGACATGGCTATCGGCGGCGGCGCTCGGGGCCGCGCTACTGAGCGGCGGGCCCGCCCGCGCCGACTATCCCGAAAAGGCCGTGCGCATCATCGTGCCGTACACGCCCGGCGGCTTCAACGACACCATGGCGCGCCTCTTCGCGAAGCATCTGCAGGACTCCATGGGCCAGCCCTTCATCGTCGAGAACAAGCCCGGCGCGGGCACCGTTATCGGCACCGAGGCCGGCGCCCGTGCGGCGCCGGACGGCTACACCCTGGTGATCGTCGGCTTTCCCCTGGTGGCCAACCAGTACCTGTACGGCAAGCTGCCCTACGACGCCAGGAAGGACTTCGCCCCGATCATCGTCGGCGCCCAGACGCCCAATTTCCTGGTCGTCAAGGCGTCTTCTCCGATCCAGTCGCTTCCGGAATTCGTCAGCCGCGCCAAAGCGCAGCCGGGCAAGCTGAACTACGCGACCGCCGGCACCGGTACGTCGAATCACCTGACGATGGCCTACTTCCAGGAAGAAGCCGGCATCCAGCTGGTGCAGGTGCCCTACAAGGGCAGTGCCCCCATGGTGACAGACCTGCTGGGCGGGCAGGTCGACACCATGTTCGACAACACGCCCAACGTATTGCCGCATATCAAGGCGGGGAAGATGCGAGCGCTGGCCGTCACCGGCGCCAAACGGTCGCCGCTGGCCCCGGATATTCCCACGGTGGCCGAGCAAGGCTACCCGGGTTTCGCGGTGTCGGTGTGGTATGGCCTCGCCGCGCCGGCCGGTACGCCGCCGGCCATCGTGGCCAGCCTGAACGCCGCGCTCAACAAGGCCTTGCAGACGCCCGAGGTACAGCGCGTCTTTGCCCAACAGGGCGTCGAACCGGTGGGCGGTTCGGTGGAAGACTTCCGGCGCTTCTTCGATGCGCAGATGGACAAATGGGCCGCGGTGATCCGCAAAGCGGACATCAAGGCGGACTGAGCACCAGACCAGGCAGGCGGACGCGGCAATGGACGCAAGGACGGAAACTGTGGTCTCCACCGCACCGGGGCACGTGGGAACACCGCGCCGCAGGGTGGAGGACCAGGCCATTCTGACGGGCCGCGGCCAGTATGGGGACGATGCGGGCATACGTCCCGGGACCTTGCATGCCGCCATTGTGCGTTCGCCCCACGCCCATGCGAAGCTGGCCAGGGTGGATGCCACGCGGGCGTTGGCCTTGCCTGGTGTGCGGGCCGTGCTGACGGGCGAGGATATCGCCGCGTGGTCGCGTCCATTCGTGGTCGGTGTCAAGCAGCCGATGGAACAGTGGGCGCTGGCCATGGACCGCGTGCGCTATGTGGGCGAGCCGGTAGCCGTCGTGGTCGCGGAGTCGCGCTACGTGGCGGAGGATGGCGCGGACCTCGTCGAAGTCGCCTACGAGACGCTGCGCGCCGCGGTGACGGTGGACGACGCGATCGCCGATGACGCGCCCGTGCTGCACGAGAAAGTCGGCAGCAATGTCGTCAGCGATCGCAGCTTTCGCTATGGCGACCCGGAAGCGGCCTTCGCGCAGGCCGCGCACCGCGTCGGCTTGACGGTGCGCTATCCGCGCAATTCCTGCACGCCCATCGAGTGCGCCGTGGTGCTGGCCGAATACCTGTCCGCCCAGGATGGCTATGACGTGAGCTCCAACTTCATGGGGCCGTTCTCCCTGCATACCGTGATGGCGTTGGCGCTGAAGGTGCCGGGCAACCGTTTGCGGCACCGTACTTTCGCGGACTCGGGCGGCAGCTTCGGCGTCAAGCAGGCGGTCTTTCCCTACGTGGTGTTGATGTGCCTGGCGGCGCGCAAGGCTGGCGCGCCGGTGAAATGGGTGGAAGACCGATTGGAGCACCTCGCCGCGGCGACCTCGGCCACCGGGCGCCTGTGCCATATCGAGGCGGCGGTCTCGGCCGAGGGCCGCATCCAGGCGCTGTCCTATGACCAGTACGACGATTGTGGCGGCTACCTGCGCGCGCCCGAGCCGGCGACCTTCTATCGCATGCATGGCTGCCTGACGGGCGCCTACGACATCCCCAATCTGGCGGTGCGCAACCGCGTCGTGCTGACCAACAAGACACCGGCCGGGCTGGTGCGCGGCTTTGGCGGCCCGCAGGTGTATTTCGCGCTGGAGCGCCTGATGCAGCGCATTTCCCGCGAACTCGATATCGAACCCCTCGAACTGTACCGGCGCAACTTCATAGACCGTAATGCCTTCCCATATCGTGCGGCGGCAGGCGCGCTGATCGATTCCGGCGATTATCACGGCGCGCTGGAGCTGGCGTGGCGTGGCGGCGGCCTGGAAGAACTTCACCGGCGTCGCGACGAGGTTCGGGCGCGCGGCGGTCTGTATGGCATCGGTTATGCGGCCATCGTCGAGCCCTCGGTTTCCAACATGGGGTACATCAGTACCGTCATGCCGGTCGAGGCACGTGAGAAGGCCGGTCCGAAGAACGGCGCCATCGCGGCGGCTACCGTGTCCGTGGATCCGCTGGGCGGCGTCAGCGTAGTGGTGGCTTCCGCACCGGCGGGCCAGGGCCACCGTACCGTCTGTGCCCAGGTGGTGGCCGATGTCCTGGGGCTGGACCCGGATGCGGTCGTGGTGAACATCGAGCTGGACACGCAGAAGGATGCATGGTCGGTGGCGGCGGGCAATTATTCCAGCCGCTTCGCCGGTGCGGTGGCCGGAACCGTGTACCTGGCGGCGTGCCGCCTGCGCGACAAGCTCGCGGCCATCGCCGCGGCCCAGTTCCGCTGCACGGCGCAGGACATCGTCTTCATCGACGGCACCATAGGGCCGCGCGCCGCCTCGCAGGCGGCGATGCCATTCACGCGCCTGGCCGCGAATCCGCACTGGGCACCGGCCCTTTTGCCCAAGGGTATGGAGCCCGGACTGCGCGAGACCGTGTTCTGGACGCCGCCGCAACTGATGGCCCCGGATGCGCAGGACCGCATCAATACATCCGCGGCGTATGGCTTCGCCTTCGACGTATGCGCGGTGGAAGTCGATGCCGACACGGGACGCGTGCGTATCGACCGCTATGTCACCGCGCACGACGCCGGTCGCATCCTGAACCCTGCGCTGGCCGACGGGCAGATCCGGGGCGCGTTCGCGCAGGGGCTGGGCGCCGCGCTGATGGAGGAGTTCCGCTATGGGCCCGACGGAAGTTTCCTGTCCGGCACGTTCGCCGACTACCTGGTGCCCACCAGCTGTGAGGTGCCGGAGCCCGTCATCCTGCATATGGAAACGCCCAGCCCGTTCACCCCGCTGGGCGCCAAGGGCCTGGGCGAAGGCAACAACATGAGTACGCCCGCCTGCGTGGCCAATGCCGTGGCGGACGCGCTTGGGGCCGTCGACGTTACGTTGCCGCTGACGCCGTCCAAGGTCATGGCCATGCTGGGCATCGCCGACCCGGCGCCATCCACGGGCGCCACGCCCACGCCCGCGGCGGGCGGCCGCGGCGGCAAGGCGCTGTCCGCGCAGGGCGAGGTGCGCTTGCCGGCGGCGCCGGCGGATGTCTACGCCGTGCTGATGGATCCTGTCGCGCTGGCCAAAGTGATACCCGGCTGCAGCGCGCTGGTCCCCGAGGGCGAGCACCGCTATCGCGCTGACGTCACCGTTGGGGTGGGAATGATCAAGGCGCGCTACGCGGCACAGGTGTCGTTGACCGACTTGAATCCGCCGCACAGCTTGCGACTGTCCGGCACGGGGATCTCCAGTGCCGGCACCGCCAAGGGCAGCGGCGTCGTCACGCTGGAAGCGGACGGCAGCGGTACCCGGCTGCGCTACGACTATGAAGCGGAAGTGTCGGGCAAGGTGGCCGCCGTCGGCAGCCGCATGCTGGAGGGCGCCGCGCGCATCGTCCTGCGGCAATTGTTCGATCAACTGGGCCGGCAGGCCGGTGGTGGCGGCGGTACGCCCTGGTGGCGCCGGCTGCTGGCCCGATGGGGGCGCAAGGCATGAAGCCGCAGGAATTCGACTACATACGGGCCGACCAGGCTCAGGATGCCGTGGACGCCCTCGCGCAGTTCGGCGGGGACGCGCGCATCCTGGCGGGCGGGCAATCCCTGATGGCGGTGCTCAATATGCGACTGGCCCAGCCGGCGGTGCTGGTCGATATCTCCCGTGCCCCCGACCTGGATTACGTCAAGGTGCAGGACGGGTGCCTGGTCGTCGGCGCGGCCGCCACGCAGGCCAGTGTCGAATGGCGTCCGGGGCTGGGCGACGAAGTCCCGCTGCTCGCCCAGGCCTTTCCCCATATTTCGCATTTCCAGGTGCGCAATCGCGGCACCGTCTGCGGATCCGTCGCCCATGCGGATCCCAGCGCCGAGCTGCCGCTGGTGCTGGCGGCGCTGGGCGGCCAGATCGTACTGCGCAGTCGCCGCAAGCGCCGCATCGTGCCGGCCGCCGAGTTCTTCCAGGGCATGTTGATGACTGCCCGCACGCCCGAAGAGTTGCTGGAGGAAGTGCGCTATCCGCTGGCGGCGCAGGGCACGCGCTACGCATTCGAGGAGTTCTCCGCGCGCCATGGCGACTTTGCCATGGTCGCCGTGGCGGCGGTGGGCGATGGCCAGGGTCTTAGGCTGGCGGTGGGCGGTGTCGCCGACCGGCCAGTCGTGCGCCGCTGGCCGCGCATGGCGGTCGCGGACCTGGCCAGCGCCGTCAACGATTTTGCCTGGCAACTCGACGCCCAGGACGACGCGCATGCCAGCGCCACATTCCGCCGCCATCTGGTGCGGCGGTTGGGACTGCGCGCGCTGGAAAAGGTGATGACATGAAAAAATTGTCCCGCGACCATACGCACGCCGTAAACGTCACATTGAATGGCCGTGCGCGCCGTGCGCCATGCGAGCCAAGGACGCTGCTCTCCGATTACCTGCGTCACGGCCTGGGCGCGACCGGCACCCACGTGGGCTGCGAGCATGGCGTCTGCGGCGCGTGCACCGTCCTGATCGACGGTGTGGCGTCCCGGTCCTGCCTGACGCTCGCCGTACAGGCGGAGGGGCGGCTGATCGACACCGTCGAGGGGCTGGCCGATGCCGACGGCGGCTTGAACGACCTGCAGGAAGCATTTCGCCGCAACCACGCGCTGCAATGTGGCTTCTGCACGGCCGGGATCCTCATGTCCTGCCAGGACTACCTGGGCCGCAACCCCGATCCGAGCGAACAGCAGGTGCGCGACATGTTGTCGGGACATCTGTGCCGCTGCACGGGCTACACGAACATTGTCAAGGCGGTTCTGGAGACGGCGGCGGCCCGTCGTGCCGGATCGCAATCGCGGGAAGGGGAATAACACATGCTGGATCTCGGCAAGACATTTCTGCAGAGCGTCGAACGCAGTCCCGATGCGCCGGCCATCGTCGACGGGGCGCGCACGCGGACCTATGGGCAATGGCATGCCGACATCGCGGCAGTGGCGGCAGGTCTGGCCGCCATGGGGCTGCGGCGCGGCGACCATGTCCTTGCCGTGCTCCAGAACCGTTTCGAAATGGCCACCCTGCACTGGGCATGCCAGTTCATGGGCCTGGTCATGACGCCGCTGAACTGGCGCGCGAAGGCCGACGAGGTCGACTATTGCGTGCGGGATGCCGAGGTCCGCGCGATCTTCTTCGAACCGGTCAGCGCGGACGCCGTACTGGAAAGCGCGGCGGCCGCCAGCCTTCCCAAGGTGGCGGTCAACGCCGCGGCGGGCGGTGACTCCGATTTCGAAACGCTGCTGGATAGCCATCGCGGCGCACCGTCGGCGCCGTCAGCCGGCGCCGACGACATGTCGCTGATGCTGTACACCTCCGGCACGACCGGCAAACCCAAAGGCGTGCCGCGCCGGCATCGGCACGAGCGGGCCGCGGCGCTCGCTCATGTGGCGCAGAACCTCTATGGCCGCGGCGAGCGCACGCTGGGCGTGATGCCGCTGTACCACACCATGGGTGTGCGGTCCCTGCTGGCGATGGCGATGGTGGATGGCCTGTTTGTCTGCATGCCCAAGTTCGACGCGGGCCAGGCCCTGCGGGCCATCGGCGAGCACAATCTGACTTGCCTGTATCTGGTGCCCACGCTCTATCACGACATGCTCGCGTATCGCGTGCAGCATGGCGGCGATGTGTCGTCGGTGACCAAACTCGGCTTTGCCGGCGCGCCCATGCATGACGCGCTGTTGCGGCGGCTCAATGATGTGTTCCGGCCGCAGCTCTTCGTCAACCACTACGGGTCTTCCGAGGTCTACACCTGCGCGGTCGAGCCGGACGCGACGCGCAAGGCCGGCAGTGCCGGCAAGGCGGGAATCAATACGCGCATCCGTGTCGTCGCGCTGGGTGCCGCTTCTTTGGACGCGATCCTGCCGCCGGGACAGGAAGGCGAAATCGTTGCCGACCTGGCCGGCGACGAGGCCTTCGAATGTTATTGGAAACGGCCGGATGCCGACGCCAAATCGATACGAGCCGGATGGTATCGAACCGGCGATACCGGCTACTTCGATGCCGACGGCGACCTGTTCGTCACGGGACGGGTGGACGACATGATCATCAGTGGGGGGGAGAACATCTCGCCCGTGGATATCGAGTCGGTGTTGTCGCTGCATCCTGCGGTCGACGAGGTGGCCGTAGCCGGCCTGCCCGACGAGCGCTGGGGCCAGCGCGTGGTGGCCTTCGTCAAGCGCCAGGCCGATGTGGACGCCGCTGCGCTGGACAGCCATTGCCGAAACTCGGACCTGCTCAATTTCAAGCGGCCGCGGGAATACGTTTTCGTCCAGGCCATCCCAAAGTCGCCGGTGGGCAAGGTCCTGCGCCGCAAGCTCGTCGCCGGCGAGTACGAGCCCGATCCTGCCTCGGTGCGCGGCGCCCAGGACCCGAAGCAATGAGCCGCGGCTCCGCCGCATAGCCCACCACCACTTGCCGAGCAATGTCCATGAACAAAGTCCAGCACACCCCTCCGCATACCGACCTGCGCGGCTGGCTCAGCCATCTGGCCGCCACCGGCCGGGTGGCAGCCATCAAGGAGGGCGCGGCCCTCGAACACGAACTGGCAGCCATCGCCAAGCGCCTGGATGGTCGTCAGGCGGCCTATTTCCCCAAGCCCGGCGGCCGTGATATCCCCGTGATCTCGGGTTTCATGTCGCGCCGCGCCTGGATCGCGGAAGCCATGGGCGTGCCCGAGTCTGAGCTGCTCGGCGCCTTTCGCGAGGCCGCGGCCACGCCGCTCCCGTGGCAGGAAGTGCCAGCCGGCGAGGCGGTCTGCCAGCAGGTCGTCCATCGGGAGCCCGACGTGCGCGCCTTGCTGCCCGTGCCCACCCACAGCGAACACGACAACGGTCCGTATATCACTGCCGGCATGGTGATCGCCCGCAATCCCGCGACCGGCGTGCAGAACGTGTCCATCAATCGCATCCAGGTCCATGCCCGGGACCGCATGGCCATCCTGATGCTGCCTCGCCACCTGTACGCCTTCTACAAGGAAGCGGAACGGCTGGGGCAGGCGTTGCCGGTTGCCATCGTCATCGGCGCCGACCCGCTGACCCTCCTGGCGTCGCAGGCGATCGCGCCCATCGACCACGACGAACTGGAGATTGCCGGCGCGCTGCATGGACGTCCGCTTCCGGTGGTCAAATGCCTGACCAACGATGTGCGCGTTCCAGCCGATGCCGAGATCATCATCGAGGGACGCGTCCTGAACGGCGTGCGCGAGGCCGAAGGGCCGTTCGGCGAATTCCCCAAGTACTACAGCGCACGCGAGGAGCGCGAAGTGATCGCGGTGGATGTCATCACGCACCGTGCTTCGCCCATCTACCACACCATCGTTCCCGCCGAGATGGAGCACCTGCTGCTCGGCTCCATCCCGCGCGAAGCCACGCTCCTGGCGTATTTGCAGCGCAGCTTCCCGGGGGTATCGGACGTGCATTTGTCCATCGGGGGCGTAGGGCGGTATCACCTGTACGTGAAACTCCGCAAGACCCACGAAGGGCAGCCCAAGAACGTCATCCTGTGCGCCTTTGGTGCCCACTACGACATCAAGCAGGTCGTGGTGGTGGACGACGATGTGGAGGTGCATGATCCCCAGCAGGTCGAATGGGCCGTCGCCACGCGCTTCCAGGCGGACCGGGACCTGGTCGTGATATCGGGCGCGCAGGGCTCCGTGCTGGACCCCTCGACCACGGTGGCAGGCAGCGCCAACGACGGGGTCGCGCCTGCGCACCTGCAGGGCATCAGTGCCAAGATGGGCCTGGATGCCACACGGCCGGTGTCGTATCACGAACATGTTTTCACCAAGGTCCGCGTCCCGGGCGAGGACACCGTGGATTTGCAGGCCTGGATAGAGGCGGGCGGAACCGTCGACTTCACGCCGGCGGCCGCGCCATGACCGCAGCAGCACGTTCCAAGCGCCTGGTGGTCGCCATCACGGGAGCCAGCGGCGCCATCTATGGCGTGCGCATCCTGGAGCAACTGCGCCGGCATCCGGATTGGGAGAGCCATCTCGTGCTGTCGGCGTCGGGAGCCCTGACCGCGGCCCAGGAGCTTGCGCTCAAGCGCGCCGATATCGAGGCCCTTGCCGACGTCGTCCACAACGTCAAGGATATCGGCGCTTCCGTCGCCAGCGGTTCGTTTGCGACCGAAGGCATGGTAGTGGCGCCATGCTCGATGAAAACGCTGGCGGCCGTCGCCTTGGGCATGGCGGACAACCTGGTCAGCCGCGCCGCCGACGTGGCATTGAAGGAGCGGCGCCGCGTGGTCCTGGTGGCGCGCGAGACGCCGCTGAACCTGGCGCATCTGCGCAACATGACCAGCGTGACCGAAATGGGCGGGATCGTGTTTCCGCCCGTGCCGGCCTTCTACAACCAGCCCGCATCGCTGGACGACGTGGTCAATCACACCGTGGGCCGCGTTCTCGACCTGTTCGGCATTCCACATGAAAACCTGCTGGAACGCTGGGACGGTTTGCGCAAGCCTTTCGGGCCTTGACATCGAGGCGGGGCCACCCCGGTACGAACACAAACCCATACCCTGAAGGAGCATCACCGTGACGTCACTGCGACACCCCGCCGAAACCCTGCTGGCCAAGCTGGACGGCTTTCGCGTCGATATCGACGCGAATGGCCAGCGCGCCGATATCGTGCTGAACCGCCCGCCGTTCAATGTCGTGTCCATGCCGCAGCGCGACCAGTTGCGCGCCGTCTTCGAGGCACTGGATGAAGACGAACGTGTGCGCATCATCGTCCTGCGTGCCGAAGGCCAGCACTTCTCCAGCGGAGGCGACATCAAGGGATTCCTGGAGGCGTCTCCGGAACACGTTTCCAAGCTGGCATGGAACGTCGCCGCGCCGGCGCGCTGCAGCAAACCCGTCATCGTCGCCAATCGCGGATATTGCTTCGGTGTCGGCTTCGAGCTTTCCCTGGCCTGCGACTTCCGCATGGCCAGCGAGACCACGCTGTACGCGTTGCCCGAGCAGAAGCTGGGGCAGATTCCCGGCTCCGGAGGATCGGCACGCTTGCAGAAGATGGTGGGCATAACGCGGACCAAGGACGTCGTGATGCGGTCGCGCCGGATCACCGGCCAGCAGGCCTACGACTGGGGCGTGGCCACCGAAGTGGTGCCCGACGCCGAACTGGAGTCGGCGACGGACAAGCTGGTGGCCGAACTGCTCGGGTTCTCCCCGATCGCTCAACGCACCGCCAAGAAGCTTTTGAACGATACGGAGGATGCATCCCTGTCCGCATCGATCGAACTGGAGGGGCACTGCTACAGCCGCCTGCGCAGCTCCGACGATTTCCGCGAGGGCGTGGAGGCCTTCCATGGCAAGCGCGCGCCGGCGTTCCGCGGCAGCTGAATCCTGAGGACGCCAGTCATGGAAGCCGTGGGAGAACGCTACGACTACGTGATCGTCGGCGGTGGTTCGGCCGGGTGCGTGCTGGCGCATCGGCTTTCCGCCCGCCCGGGGTGCCGCGTGGCCCTGGTGGAGGCAGGCGACGATACACCGCCCGGCGCGGTCCCGGACGAGATTCTCGACAGCTACCCCATGCCCGTGTTCTGCGGGAATAAATGGATCTGGCCTGAACTGACGGCGACCGCCACCCGTGCTGCGTCGCGCCGCGTATACGAGCAGGGACGCGTGATGGGCGGCGGCTCCAGCATCAACGTCCAGTCGGCCAATCGCGGGCTTCCGCGGGACTACGACGGCTGGGCCGAGGCGGGCGTGCATGGCTGGGCCTGGGACGATGTGCTGCCGTATTTCCGCAAGCTGGAGCGGGACCTCGATTTTCCCCATCATGCCTTGCACGGCGCCGACGGACCGGTGGCGATCCGCCGCATCCAGCCGCCGGACTGGCCCCCGTTCTGCCATGCTTTCGCGCTAGGTTTGCGGCGCCAGGGACTCGCGGCGCTGAAGGACCAGAACGCAGAATTCGGCGATGGCTATTTTCCCGCGGCGTTTTCCAATGAGCACGACAGGCGGGTGTCGTCGGCCACCGCCTATCTCGACGTCGCCACGCGGGCGCGGCCCAATCTGCGCATATTCGCCAACACCCGCGTGCAACGTATCGTTATGGAGGGAAGCGCCGCGCGCGGCGTGGTTGCCGTGGACGCCGCCGGACGGACCTTGCGCCTGCTTGCCCGGGAAACCGTGGTCTGCGCAGGCGCCTTGCAGTCCCCTGTCTTGCTGATGCGCGCCGGTATCGGGGATGCTGCAGCACTGTCACGGCTGGGTATCGCCAGCACCGTGCACCTGCCCGGCGTGGGGCGGAACCTGCAGGACCATCCGACATTGACCTTCTGCCATTTCCTGGCCCCGCGCTGGCGCATGCCGCTGGAACGGCGTCGCGCCAGCATGCTGGCTGCTCGCCTGTCTTCCGGCGTGCCGGGTTGCGAGTCGTCGGACCTTTATCTTTCGAGCGCCACGCGCGCGGCCTGGCACGCGTTGGGCAATCGGCTGGGTTTGTTCTTCCTGTGGTGCAACCGTCCGTATTCTCGTGGCCGGGTGGACCTGCTGTCGCCCGATCCCGACACGGCGCCGCGCGTGGATTTGAACCTGCTGGACGACGATCGCGACGCCGCGCGCCTGATGGCCGGCGTGCGCATGCTGGCCCGTGTCGTATCCGCCATGGGGGTGAGCGGCGACGAGCACGACTTTTTTCCGGCGGCGTTCTCGCCGCGCGTGAAGGCCTTGAGCCGGTTCAGCCCGGCCAATGCGCGACTGACCCGCGTGCTGGGTGCCTTGCTCGATGCGCCGGCGCCGTTGCGACGCGCGCTGATGGGACGATTCTTCAACGGCGGGCGCCGCATGTCGGCGCTGATGAGCGATGAGATGGCCCTGGCCGCATTCGTCCGCCGCAATGTGTTCGGAGTATGGCATGCCAGCGGTACGTGCCGGATGGGCGATGCCAAGGATGCCCATGCCGTCACGGACACGCAGGGACGCGTGCACGGCGCACAGGGACTGCGCGTGGTCGACGCGTCGTTGATGCCGCGCCTGCCCTCGGCCAACACGAATATTCCGACGATCATGATCGCGGAGAAGATTGCCGACGCCATGGGGCGATCGGCGGTGCTGCCTACGCGCACGGCCTAGCCGGTGTGCGTCCATAACCTGGGAGATGAAGATGTCCATTAGCGCGCAGCACGCCGCGGCGCATCCCGCGGCCGGCAACAGGCAGGTGGTCGGGGCCGTCGTCGCATCCTGCCTGGGATGGGCCCTGGACCTGTTCGATCTGTTCGTCCTTCTCTATGTCGCACCGGTGGTGGGTCGGCTGTTTTTCCCGTCGGAACACGCCATGCTATCTCTGGCCGCGGTGTACGCGTCGTTCGCCGTGACCTTGCTCATGCGACCGCTGGGATCGGCGTTATTCGGTTCCTATGCCGACCGCAAGGGCCGCAAGGGCGCGATGATACTCGCGGTGGTGGGCGTCGGCCTGACGACGGCCGCATTCGGCCTGTTGCCGACCGTGGCGCAAGTGGGGCTGCTGGCGCCGGTGCTGTTCATTGTCCTGCGGCTGGTGCAAGGCATCTTCGTGGGTGGTGTCGTGGCGTCCACGCATACCATAGGCACGGAATCCGTCGCGCCCAAGTATCGCGGCGCCGTGTCGGGGCTGATCGGCGGGGGAGGGGCGGGCATCGGCGCCTTGCTTGCTTCGCTGACGTATATGGTGATGTCCTATCTCTTTCCGGGCGAACAGTTCGACCAATGGGGCTGGCGCTGCATGTTCTTCACCGGCATCATCAGTTCGGTGCTGGGCGTGTTCATCTTCAACCGCCTGGAAGAATCTCCGCTCTGGAAGAAACTCGCCGCCGAAAAGGCTGCGCGCGCCGAGCAGGCGCGGCGGCAGGGGACCGTGGACCTTGCACGCTCCCCGGTACGTACGCTGTTCTCACGCGACTACCGTGCCGTGCTGGGCGTGAACCTGCTGCTGACCGCCGGTGGCGGCAGCGCCTACTACCTGACCTCGGGCTACCTGCCCACGTTTCTGAAGGTCGTCAACCAGGTCCCCAGCGGTGTGGCGGCCGCGATCCTGATGATCAGCAGCGTGGCCGTGGTGATCGCCGCCATTGGCGTCGGCCACCTGAGCTCCATCCTGGGCCGCAAGCGCACTTTCATGCTGGTAGGGGTGATCCAGGTCGTCGCCTTGCCGCTGCTGTACCTCCAAATGCCGGCCGCGCCCGGTGCCATGACGGTGGGCCTGTACGCGGTGATCCTGAGCGCGCTCGGCAGCTCCGGCTATGCCCCCATCCTCATCTTCCTGAACGAGCGCTTCCCCACGGCGATACGCGCCACCGGGACGGGGCTTTCCTGGAATATCGGATTCGCCATCGGCGGCATGATGCCCACTTTCGTTTCGCTGGTGGCGAAGACGCCTGCGGACCTGCCGGTGACACTGGCCATATTCGGCGCAGGCATCAGCCTGGTCTTCCTGCTCGGCGCGTTCATCGTGCCGGAAACGCTCGGACGGCTGGAAGGCAGTCCGGCAGCTGGAAAGGCCTGATCCATGCGGGTCGAACAGGCCCTGTCCATCGCCGACCTGCAGCAGGCGGCCCGCCGCCGCCTGCCCCCGGGCATCTATGGCTACGTGCATGGCGGTAGCGAGGACCAGAGCTCCCTGCGCGCCAACCGCGAAGCGTATGACCGCTGGCGCTTCGTGCCGCGTCCGCTGGTCGATGTGTCGTCGCGCGCACTATCGGTGACCTTGCTGGGTCGGCACTACGCCGCGCCGCTCGGCATCAGCCCCATGGGCGTGGCCGGGCTGTGCGGTTTCGATGGCGACGTGGCCATGGCCGCGGCGGCGCGGGAGGCGGGGGTTCCCTTCGTGCTTAGCGCGGCCTCCACCACGCCGCTGGAACGCGTGGTCCAAGCCTATCCCGACCTGTGGTACCAAGGCTACTTGCCCGCGCGCGGCGATATCGTCGAACCCCTGCTGCAACGCGTGTGGGCGGCTGGTGTGCGGGTCCTGGTGGTGACGGTGGACGTTCCTATCGCGTCCGTGCGCGAAAACGAGTTGCGCAACGGTTTCAGCATTCCGCTAAGGCTGGGGCCGCGCCTCGTGTGGGGCGGCCTGTGCCGCCCAACCTGGATGGTGTCGACCTTCGCGCGAACGTTGCTGAGGCACGGCATGCCGCATTTCGAGAATTTCACCGCCACCCGCGGCGGTCCCATCATCAGCGCCGCCAAGGGCGATCATCGCGCCGGCCGCGCCGCCATGACCTGGCGTGAGATTGCCTGGATACGCGAGAAATGGCAGGGGAGGCTGCTGGTCAAGGGCATCCTGCATGCCGCGGACGCGGGCAAGGCGCGCGCCATCGGTCTCGACGGAATTTTCGTGTCCAACCATGGCGGACGCCAGCTCGATGGCGCGTTGGCCAGCCTCGACGCCTTGCCGGCCATTGCCGAGGCGGCGTCCGGCATGACGGTGCTGCTAGACGGCGGGGCACGGCGCGGTACGGACGTACTCAAGGCCATGGCGCTTGGCGCGCACGCGGTATTCGTCGGGCGGCCGGCCATGTACGGGCTGGCCGCGGGCGGGCGCCGCGGGGTCCTGCATGCGCTGAGACTGTTGTCCCGCGAGATCGACGTCGACCTCGCGTTGCTGGGTTGTCCCGACGTTGCCCAACTCGGCCCGCATCATCTCTGCCGTGCCGATACGCCTGCCGTGGGAGCCCAACCGGCGGCGCGCCTGCACGGCGATACGCACGACCTTTTGTCCGAACGCCTGATAGAGGAATCCAAATGACCGCGACGAACGCCGCAACATCCTTGTCCACGCCGCGCACGGGCGGGCAGATCCTGGTGGAGGCCTTGCGTGTGCACGGCGTCGACACGGCTTTCTGCGTACCGGGCGAAAGCTTTCTCGCGGCCATCGACGCCTTCTACGAAGCGAGCGACGTAATGCGGCTGATCGTGTGCCGCCAGGAAGGCGGCGCGGCCCACATGGCCGAAGCGCATGGGAAACTGACCGGGCAGCCCGGCATCTGCTTCGTGACCCGAGGTCCTGGCGCGACCAACGCCAGCATCGGCATCCACACCGCACGGCAGGACTCCACGCCGCTCATCGTGTTCGTCGGACAGGTTGCGCGCGACGCGCTGGGCCGAGAGGCCTGGCAGGAGATCGACTACCGGCACATGTTCGGCCAGATCGCCAAGTGGGTGGACCAGATAGATGATCCGCGACGGATCCCGGAGTATGTCAGCCGCGCCTTCCACGTCGCCATGTCCGGCCGTCCGGGTCCCGTCGTCCTGGCGCTTCCGGAAGATATGCTGGCCGAATCGGCGCTGGTCACGGACGCGCCGCCATACCGGCTGGCCCAGGCGGCGCCTGCCCCCGAGGCGATGGAGGAACTGCAGGCGCTCCTGGCCCAGGCCGAGAGACCCTTGGTCATGCTGGGTGGCGGCGGCTGGACCCGCGAGGCCAGCGAACACATCGCCGCTTTCGCCCACGCCCACGCATTGCCGGTGGCATGCGCATTCCGGCGCCAGGACCTGCTGGACAATCGCCACGATTGCTATGTCGGGGAGGCCGGCCTGGGCATGGACCCCAAACTGGCCGAGCGCATCCGCCAGGCCGACCTCGTCCTCGCGATCGGGGCGCGGCTGGGGGAGACCACCACCAACGGCTATGCCTTGTTCGATGTGCCGCGGCCCCGGCAGAAGCTCATACACGTTCATCCGGACCCCGAAGAACCGGGACGCGTATACCAGGCGGATCTCGCCATCAACGCAGGCATGCCGCCGTTCGCGCGCGCCGCCTCCCGTCTGTTGGCGCCCGCGCAGGCGACAGCCAGCCGGTCCGCGTGGCTCGATGCCGCGCGCGCGGATTACCTGCGCAACCTCGAACCCGGCGCGATGCCGGGCGAGGTGGATCTGGGCGTCATCGTCAAGCATCTGCGTGACACCTTGCCCGGCGACAGCATCATTACGAATGGCGCAGGCAACTACACCCTATGGGTGCAGCGCTTCTACCAGTACCGCGGGCTGCGTACCCAGCTCGCTCCGACCAGCGGCACCATGGGCTACGGCGTGCCGGCGGCCATCGCCGCCAAGCTGCATCATCCGGATCGCACGGTGGTGTGCTTCGCGGGCGACGGATGCTTCCTGATGAACGGACAGGAGCTGGCCACGGCCGCGCACTATGGCCTGGGCGTGGTCTTCATCGTCGTCAACAACGCCATGTATGGCAGCATCCGCATGCACCAGGAGCGCCACTATCCAGGCCGCGTATGCGCGACGGACCTGACCAATCCGGACTTCGTGGGCCTGGCGCAGGCGTATGGCGCGTACGCGGAACGGGTGACGCGCACCAACGATTTTCCTGCCGCCTTCGACCGGGCAGCGCGCGCCGGCCGGCCCGCGCTGCTCGAACTGCGGGTCAGCCAGGATGCATTGTCCCCGCGCGCGACCATTGCGGGCCTGCGCGCCAAGGCGGCTCCCCAGGACACCCTCGGCGCGCCCGCAAGCTGAGCGAATTTTGGATAATCGCGGACCTTCATGGGAAGGTTCGCAGCGGGGCTAAAATGCGCGGTTTCGCCGATCCCGGAATCGCAGCCCCTTCACCATGACAGTCGACACACGCATCCCCGACCATCTCGCACTGCCCGAGCTTACGTTGCGCGGCATCATCCTCGGGGCGCTCATCACCGTGATATTCACGGCCTCCAACGTCTATCTGGGTTTGAAGGTAGGCTTGACCTTCTCCTCGGCCATTCCGGCCGCGGTCATTTCGATGTCGGTGCTGCGTCTGTTCCGGGATGCCAACATCCTGGAAAACAACATGGTGCAGACCCAGGCTTCGGCCGCCGGCACCTTGTCGTCCGTGATTTTCATTCTTCCGGCCCTGGTCATGATGGGGCACTGGCAAGGCTTCCCATTCTGGCTGACGCTGGCCGTATGCGCGGCGGGCGGCATGCTGGGCGTCATGTTCACCATCCCGCTGCGCCGCGTGATGGTGGTGCAGAGCGACCTGCCGTATCCCGAAGGGGTGGCAGCCGCGGAGATCCTTCGTGTCGGCACCGCCGCATCGGAGTCATCCGGGCGGGGCGGGACCGGGATGGCGGAGATCGCCGCCGGCGGCCTGGTGGCCGCCGCGGTCAGCTTCGCCAGCAGCGGCCTGCGGGTGCTGGGTGATGGTGTCAGCATCTGGCTCTCGGCGGGCGCCGCGATCTTCCGCATCCCCATGGGCTTTTCCCTGGCGCTGCTCGGCGCGGGGTATCTGATCGGCATCGTGGCCGGCCTTGCCATGCTGACCGGCCTGATCATCGCATGGGGCGTGGCGGTGCCCGTGTTGACCACCGTGCATCCCATGCCGGCAGGTGCGTCGGCGGCAAGCTACGCCACCAGCCTGTGGTCCTCGCAAGTGCGCTTCATCGGCGCCGGGGTGATCGGCGTGGGTGCGATATGGACGCTGGCCACGCTGGCGGCGCCCATGGCGCGCGGCCTGAAGGTTACCTTCTCCGCCATGGGCGGCGCCAACCGCAACGCAGGCGGTGACATACCGCGCACCGAGCGCGATATGCCTGGCTTCTGGATCGCCGTCGTCAGCCTTGTAATGGTGGCTATCCTTGTGGTGACATTCCGCGCGTTCCTGTCCGGCACGTCCATCGCCGCGGGGACAAGCTGGACGTTGGTCGCGTATGCCGTGCTGTTCGCGTTCGTATTCGGCCTGCTCGTTGCCGCGGCATGCGGCTATATGGCCGGCCTGGTCGGATCGTCCACGAGCCCGATCTCCGGGGTGGGGATCGTTGCCATCGTCCTGGTGTCCCTGCTGATCCTGGCCATCGGCAACGGTGATGGCCTCCTGGCTACGGAGGGCGGCAGCAAGCTCGCCATCGCGCTCGCCATCTTCACCACATCGGCCGTGGTCGCCGTGGCCTCGATCTCGAACGACAATCTTCAGGACTTGAAGACCGGCTGGCTGGTCGGCGCGACGCCGTGGCGCCAGCAGGTGGCGCTGCTGATTGGCTGCGTGGCGGGCGCCGTGGTGATTTCTCCCGTCCTGGAGCTCCTTTACAACGCCTATGGCTTCGCCGACGCCATGCCGCGTGCCGGCATGGATGCGTCCCAGGCGCTGTCGGCGCCGCAGGCAACGCTGATGCTGGCGATCGTGCGGGGCATCTTCACGCATCAGTTGAACTGGTCCATGATCCTCGTGGGCGTGGCCGTGGGCGTGGCGCTGATCCTGGTCGACCAGGTCCTCAAGCGCACATGCCGCATTGCGCGCATGCCGGTACTCGCGGTGGGCATCGGCATCTACCTCCCGCCTACCGTCAGCGCGCCCATTGTCATCGGCGCGGTGCTGGCGTGGCTGGTGGGCCGCGCGCTGCAGCGGCGGCAGGCAGCGGGCTGGATCCACGGTGACGATGCGGCCGCGGCCGAGCGGCGCGGCGTGTTGATTGCCTCGGGCCTCATCGTGGGCGAGAGCCTGGTAGGCGTATTGATGGCGGTGATCATCGGCGCCAGCGGCAGCGAGGCGCCGCTGGCGCTGGTCGGGGCAGGCTTTGCCACGGCTGCTTCCTGGCTGGGACTCGCGGTTTTCCTGGGCGTTGCGGTCCTGTTCGGACGCCGCGTGCTGGCAGGCGGCAGGGCCTGACGCCGGACGGCCTGGCACGCGGATTGCAGCCCGGCGGAGTTCAGATCCCGGCGCGCGACGGGCCGCATAGCTGTCGTTCGCCGGGGCGCAGTTCCACCGTCGCAGGAGCAGACCCATGGCCGTGTACGTCATCATTGCCGCTCGCCGGGACAAGACTTCCGGGCGTATCACCCATCTCCGGATGGGCGAGGCCGACCCAGCCATTCCCGGTTGGAAGTCCCGCCCGCACGAAGCGCCGGTCACCGCCGCCCTGAAGGCCATACACGGCGGCGACAGCGTCGTCACGTCGTTCGATGTCGATGGTGTGGCCGTCGTCGGCAAGGAAGCCCGGGTGCGGGTGTATGACGACGGAACGGAAGACCTGGAGTCCGTGTCATCGGGAGATCCGGAACTCAAGGGCGTCGAGGACTTGCCCGAGTTCTGATGAGGGTCCGCGCGTTGGCGCGTGGACAGAAGGCAAGCCAAGCGTTGCGGTGCCCTTGACATGGCCTGACCTGCCCTGGGGCACAGGCCGCATGCGCCATCCATGCGGCAATTGCGGCTCCAGTGCGTCGGCATCGAGTCTGGTTACAACATGCTGCCCCTTGATCGCCGGACCTTTCTACAATTCCGCCACATTTACTGTCGGAGAGAGGGATGAAAGTTCTATTGGCGATGCTCGCGGCGGCCACTTTGCTGTCGGCCTGTGCGGTTTACACACCCAGCGGCGCGGTAGTGGTCGACCCCCATGGCGGAGGCGGCGGAGGCGGGTTCTGCCCACCCGGACAGGCCAAGAAAGGCAACTGCTAGTGCCGGCCTGCGTGGCCGGCTAGGCTTCGGTCGCGGCGGCGCTGATAAGCAGCTGAATCTCACGCGTGGTAGCCAAGCCGCAAGGGCGGGGCCTCGTGCTCGGCGAGGCGGCGATTCGCTTCTTCCACCAGTTCGTATTCCGCCGCCCGCAAGGCGGCGGCCCCGCTCAGTCCGGTGCTGCGTTCCACGCGACGCAGGACATCGCCGGTACAGCGGCACGCGATGTATCGGTGGCCGGTCTCCAGCCAGAAGGTGGCGCCATCCTCCACCATCGATATTTCCCAGATTGCCGCCATCATGTCCTCCCGAAGTACAGGTTCGCGACAGGGTTTAAGATTGCGCCCACGCATCCGGTGCAATACATACGTCGCATCAGGTATCCATCTGGAGTCTATGCAGACTCATCGGTGCCGGGTATCAGATCGACGTACTAAGGCACACGCACGAGCGCCGCGGGCCTTCATCGGCCGCATGGTGCAGGCGGCATCGGACAGGCGTTTTGTTTGCGAATGAACCTTGGCGACCTGGCACGGACTAAGCTCCGTCCCGCGGATCCGCCGCGTCAATAACGTGGAAGCTATGTACAAGAAGACAGTCGCTGTGTCGCTCGCCTTGATCGGAGCCTGCGCAGTGGGCGCGGCGTTGGCCGCCGCGCCGTCGGCCGCGCCGCAGCCCCCGGTCGTCCCACAGGCCGGCACGGCCCCGTCCGCGGCCTTGCCGCCGTCGCCGCAGGCGCCTGGGCTCGATGCCAAATCCTGGCTGTTGCTGGATGCGACCAGCGGCCAGGTCATTGCCTCGCAGAACGCCGACGAACGCGTGGAGCCGGCGTCGCTGACCAAGATCATGACGGCCTACCTGGTCTTCCAGGCCTTGAAGAACAAGACCCTGCAGCTGGATCAAACGGTGACCGTTTCGGTGCATGCCTGGAAAGTGGCGCCGGGGAGTTCGAAGATGTTCATCGAGCCTGGCCAGCACGTCAGCATCGACGACCTGCTGTCCGGGCTGTTGATCCAATCGGGCAACGATGCCGCGGTGGCGTTGGCCGAGGCCACCGCCGGCTCCGAAGACGCCTTCGTCCAGCGCATGAACGAAACCGCGGCGCGCATGGGACTGAAGTCCACGCACTTCGCCAGCCCGCATGGCCTGCCCGATCCGCAGACCTATTCGACGGCACGCGACCTTGCCGCCTTGAGCGCCCGGCTGATCCGCGATTTTCCTGACCTGTATGTGCGGTATGACCACGTCAAGCAGTTTCGCTTCAACAACATCACGCAGCCGAACCGCAACCGCCTGTTGTGGATCGACCCGACGGTGGACGGCGGAAAGACAGGCCATACCGAGGCGGCGGGTTATTGCATGATCGCTTCGGCCTTGCGTCCGGGCGCCGCAGGGCAGCGCCGCCTGATCGCGGTCGTCATGGGCACGTCCTCGGACAAGGCGCGCACCGCCGCCACCGGCATGCTGCTGAATTGGGGTTTCCAGAACTACGAGACCGTGAAGCTGTACGCCAAGGGGGATACCGTGGGCACCGCCACGGTCTGGAAGGGCGAGCAGTCCCAGGTCCAGGTCGGTTTCGACCGCGATATCTATGCCACCATTCCTCGCGCCTGGGTACCGCGCCTGCAGAAGGTGATCACGCGGCAAGGGCCGCTGGTCGCGCCACTGGCGGCGGACACCCAGGTCGGCACGGCCGATATGCAGGTGGACGGCCACTCCATCGTCAGTTATCCCGTGGTCGCCCTGCAGCCTGTCGCGCAGGCTGGCGTGCTGGGGCGCGGCTGGGACAGCATGCGCCTGTGGGTCTATGGGCTGATGAACGAGAAGCCGCCCGCATGACAAGCGGCCCCGAGGCAGGGGCCCAGGCGATGCCGCGTCGATAACTTCATCAATGTGCCACACCCCCACCCCGGTCTGCCCGGGCTGACGGACGGCGACAGTGAGGGGGCCATCTCCGGATACGGTGTGCGCGCGCACAGCAGGGCGATAAGGCAGGCGCTGCCGCACCCCGGTGGCGCCGCATCAGGTCGAATTGCGCTAGAATCGTTGATAGGTCAATTATTGATGCGTCCATAAAATGGCTCCCCGCGCTCCCGCCACACCGCATTCCGCCGGCCAGGTCCTGCCTTTCCGCCAATCGCTCATGGCGATGCTGGGCATGTGCTTCGTCGTCATGCTGGTCGCCATCGACCAGACGGTGGTCGGCACGGCGCTGCCCACGGTGGTGGCGGAGCTGAAGGGCTTCGACCTGTACGCATGGGTGGCCACTTCCTACCTGCTGACTTCGGTCATCACGGTTCCCATCTTCGGACGGCTGGGCGATTACTACGGTCGCAAGCCTTTCGTGATCTCGGCGATCGTCGTGTTCACGCTGGCCTCGGCGCTGTGCGGCGCCGCCACCAGCATGCCTTTCCTGGTGCTGGCACGCGCGCTGCAGGGTATCGGCGGCGGCATGCTGGTGGGCACGGCCTTCGCTTGTATCCCGGACCTGTTCCCCGATTCCTATGTGCGCCTGCGTTGGCAGGTCATGTTCAGCGCGGCGTTCGGTATCGCCAACGCGGTCGGCCCATCGTTGGGCGGCTTCCTCACCGAATACTATGGTTGGCGTTCGGTCTTCTATGTCAACATCCCGGTAGGCTTGCTGGGCCTGTGGTTCGTCACCCGGCACCTTCCTCATCTGCGCCATGGCGACCCCGGCAAGATCCGCCTGGACTGGCCCGGCGCGTTGTTGATCGCATTGGCCCTGGGGGGCCTGCAAGTGGTAGTCGAGCTGCTGCCGCGCGAAGGCCTGAGCAGCACGATGTTGCTGCTCGCCGCGGGCAGCCTGATCGCGTTCGGGGCGCTCGTCGTATGGGAAAAGCGCTGTGAACAACCTCTGATCCCCTTCGAGATGTTCCGCAATGCGAGCCTCGCGCCGCTGTTCATGCTGGCGCTGCTGGTCGGAGTGACCATGTTCTCGCTGCTGTTCTATGCGCCGCTATTGCTGCAAGGCGGCTTCGGCCTGTCGCCCAAGGATGCCGGCCTGTTGATTACGCCCATGGTGGTCTTCATCACCGTCGGCAGCATCGCCAACGGGCGCATCGTGACGCGGATCAAGAACCCCAACACCATGCTTTACCTGGGCTTTTTGCTCATGTGCGTGGCTACGGCAGGCATTATCTCCACGCATATCCATACCCCGCGCTGGCTGATCGCGAGCTATATGCTCGCGGCGGGCCTGGGGCTAGGGTTCATCATGCCCAACCTGACGGTCTTCGCGCAGGAAACCGCCGGGCGCGCGCATCTCGGTATTGCGACGGCCTTGCTACAATCGCTGCGCATGGTCGGCGGCATGGTGGGTACGGCAGTCGTCGGCACCATGGTCGGCCACAGCTATATCAGCAGCGTGCGCGAGTCCCTGGAGAGCAGCCAGGCGACACGCTGGCTCGGCGAGCTCGACGATCCTCAGATCCTGGTCAACCCAGAGGCGCAGGCGCATTTCCTGCAGCAGGTGGCGGCCATGGGCAAGGATGGCGCCGTATTCCTCGAGGCGGCGCGCGTCGCGCTGGTCAGCGCGATCCACGACGGACAGATGATCATTCTGGTTATTGGCATCCTGTCGCTGTGGTTCGTGCGCCGTGTCCCGCCCATACGCCTTACCCGGCGCACCAAGATGCCGACCACCGCGCCTGGAGAATGACCGATGCCGAAGCACCAGCAAGGCCTGCATACGGTGCAGATGCTGGGCCAGACCTATCGCGCCATGATGGCGGCTTTCGATGCCAACGTGGGCCATGCGCTGCCGCGCTGGCGCATCCTGCTGGCGCTGCACGAAGCGGGTCCGCTGTCGCAGAAGATCCTGGCGGAACGGTGCCGCCTGGATCCAGCCTCGCTCACCCGGCAATTGCAGTCCATGGAAAGCCTCGGTTGGATCAGCCGCGCAATCGATCCGCAGGATAACCGATTGATCAACGCCATGCTCACCGCACCGGGCAAGCGCGTGGTGGCCGAAGCACTGCCACGCCGCGCGGCTTTCTTCGACCGCGCACTCCAGGGTTTGTCCACTGAACAGGTCAGGGTGTTCAACGAAGTACTGGCCGTGCTGGAGCGCAATTTCAAGGCGGCGCAGCAGCCGGCCACCTCCGCCGCCGATCGCTGACTCGCGACGGGCATCCCGGCACATCGGCGCCCAGGCGTCACCGCAACAGGTCGAATTCCATGCGGACGTTGCGGAAGGGAAACTCGAGCCGCGCAAAATACACCACCCGCTGTGCAATGCAGGCGTAGCGCCGCAGCTCGGCGACGGGCGACGATACCGGGATCTGCAACCAGTCGGCGGATTCGCCTCCGGCTTCGACCACACGCAGGGATTGCTTCGCCTCGTTGAGCCGCGCCCCGTAGAACTGGTCCAGTACGGGCGCCACGGCGCTCTTCTTGATGCGCGTCGCGTGCCGTCGGAATATGTGGCTGTCGAGGTAGACCTCGCTGTAGCAGAACGGGCCCGCTTCCGTCGTGTGCAGGCGCCGCAAATACTGGAAGTGTCCTTCGCGGGCGGCTTCGCACGGCATGCCGAGCGCCTCGGGCAATGGCACTTCGGCCGATGACTCCACCAGTGAGACGGTGCCCAGCCGATTGCTCAATTCGACGGTCTCCGCCCAGTTTTTCGGTATCAGCAACGCGGGCGTGGCGGGCAGGCTTTCGTTCACGAAAGTGCCGGTTCCCCGCGCGCGCCGTATCAAGCCTTCGCCCTCCAGCAGGCCGAGCGCCTGCCGTACGGTAGCGCGGGAGATGCCGTAGGTCTGCACCAGGATGTCCAGGGCAGGAATTTGCTGCCCGGGTATCCAGGCGCGCTCGTGCACTTTGCTGCGAAAGATCGCCGCAGCTTGCAGGTAGAGCGGTTGCGGACTGCGGGAAAACAACGTGCCGGTAGACATGGTTCAAGGAGCCGGGCGATCGGCTTGCAGCAGTTCGTTGGCCAGTTCACGCAGGCGGCCTTTCTGTATCTTTACCGAGTTGGCGCTTTCCACGGTCGGGAACGACTGCAGGACATGGAAGCCTGCGGGCACCTTGAATCCCGCCATGGCCTGCCGGCATGCGTCCCGCCATCCCTGCGGGTCAGGTTCTGTGTCGGGTTCCAGCAGGACGAAGGCGAATGCCACGGTTTTGCCATCGCGGTCGGCGCCCACGACCTGGCAGGCGTGGATGCCGGGCAGGCTGGCCAGGAAGGCCTCGATCTCAGCCGGGTTCACCAGGAAGCCCGAGAGACGTAGCGTGTCGCCCAGGCGAGCCTGGAAAACGAAGTGCCGGTCGTTGACCGCGTAGCCAAGGTCGCCCGTGCGGAAGTAGCCGTCGTCCGTCAGCGCCTGCGCGCTGCTGTGGGTATCGTCCAGGTAGCCCAGCATCTGGCTGGGACTGCGGATCTCTATTTCGCCCGACTCCCCCGGTGGCAGCACGCGCCCCGTCCCGGGATCACGCACGCGGACCCGGGCTTCCGGATAGATCAGGCGGCCACCCGGCAGAAAGCGTCGAGCCGCGTCGTCCAGCGGCTGGGCCGCCACCAGCGCAATCAATTCGCTGGACCCGTACAGTCCGGTCAGGGCGATGCCATGCACGGCTGCCCGTGCCGGCAGCGTATCCAGGGCGGGCGCGAAAGTCGCGAAACCGAATAGCCGCACAGATGCGTAGTCATGGTCGGGCGCGGCGTCCAGCATGCGCAGCAGGGCCTCATTGTTCAGGTAGGCGTGCGTGACGCGATGCCGCGACACCGCATCGGCCGCGCGTCGGGCTTCGAATACCGCCTGGCAGACGACCGGCACGCCGGGCGCCAGCCCGCCCGCCAGGGCGGCGAAACCGAAGACGCCGCAGAACGGAGCCGTGCCCAGGATGCATGCCGTGGCGTCGTGCCCGAAGCGCCGGGCGACCGCGTCGCCATGGCGCAGCAGGGTACGCTGGTCGTGGACCACGAACTTCGGCAACGAGGTGGTGCCCGAGGTGGTGAAGCAGATGGCCGGGGCGTTCGGGGCTGCGGCGGGCGCGGCGGGCCCGTGCTGCATCAGGGCGCGCAGCCCGTAAGCCGGTATGCCGGCGAGGCGGCCTTCCCTCTGGACGTCAGAGAGCGCCGCTTCGTGCGGGCCGTTGCCCCCGGATGCGATTGCGGCGGAGCCGGATAACTGGCGCGACGCCGCGGGAAGCGCCTGTGTACCGGCCATGAACACGCCGCGCAGCCGCTGCAGGATGTGCAGCGGCACGTCATCCAGGATCGCATCGAAGCGAATATCTTTGAAATCCGGCCAATAGATCAACCAGTCCGCACCGCCCCGGCCCAGTACATCGGCCAGTTCCCGTGCCCGAAAGCGCGTATTCACGGCGAGGACCAGGGCGCCGATGCGTGCACAGGCGAGGAACGAGACGACCCAGTCCGCGCCGTTGGGCAGCCAGAGGGCGACGCGTTGGCCCGGTTTCACACCCAAGCTCGCAAGCCCGCCAGCCAGACGGGTCGCATCGTCGCGCAAGGACGATACCGTGATGGGTACGTCGTCGTCGATCAGTGCGATGCGCTGCGGTTCGGCGCGTGCCCACGCCTCCAGCCTTGCCGCGAAGGTATCGTGATCCCGCCATGCGGGCGGCGGCATGTGGCTCATACGGTGGCCACCGGCGTGACGGGCGAGCCCACCGCGCCGGGCAGGCGCAGCGGCGGCGCAGTCAGGAGAAAGCGTGTGCGCGCATGCGCGTGCAGCCACTCCGCCAGGTCCTTCAGGTACCAGAGTTCCGCCAGTGGTACGCCGAGCTTGAAAAGGCAATGATGGTGCAGGGGCAGAATGGACCGGCCGGGACCGGACGTGCGTGCAGGGTAGGCTTCGACCGCATAGTTGTCCGCGCAGATCGCCGCGATGCCGGATTCGGTAATCCACTGGAGCAGGGCAGGGTCCGCGCCGTCGAGCACCGCGCCGGCTTGCTCCAGGGCCCCGTGGTCCGGGCGGCCGCCCATGCGTACGATCGCTTCGGCAAAGCCGGTGCGCAGCACCAGCATGTCGCCCGCCTCGACGGATACGGCCTGCTGGCGCATCACGTCGCGCAAGGTGTCGTAGTCCACCAGCGTGCGGCCAAGGCCGAGGGCGCGTGCAAGATCCACCATGACGCCGCGGCCCTGCATGCCCTTGCGTGCATAGTTGTCGATACCCAGGCGGCGCGCATACGATCCGCCCGCCGCGCAGCACGCCGGCTCGGAATCCCCCTGTCCGCCCATGTGGTCGCCCCCCAGGATGTCGACGCCTGCCTCATGGCCGTTGTAGTACGCCAGCCGCTGCGTGCCGTCGCCCTGCGTGTCGAACAACGCCCCGACGTGGCTCAGTCCATCCCATTGGGTCGAGTACTGCAGCGTCAGCGTAACCTGGTCATCGTTCAATACATCGATGGCGCCTGCGTCTTCCCGCTGCACCGCGAAATTCACGTTGGGCTGGCCATCTCGCAGCGTGGGCGACAGCACGGGCGGATGGCGACGTGGATTCAACACATTGCCGCCGGGCAGATCCAACGGCAGGGACAGGCAGAACACCTTGCCGGCGCGAACCTCGCGTACCGCTTCCAGCACTTTGGCTTCGGTCAGAAGATTGAGGCGTCCGAGTTCATCGTCCGGCCCGAAATCCCCCCATGTCGACCCGTCGGGCCTGCGTTTCCATCGTGGCATGCTGGTTGTCTCCTGGCATCGTTTTATGGTTATATTCCGCTGGAACTATAGTACGTATTTAAGGACTTTACCGGGGTGCGCGGACGTTCGTACACCGCTCGCGTGGTGCCTCGCTGCCTCGCTGCCTCGCTGCCTGTCCCTGGGAGGGGCACGTCGAGTCCCTGCTACGTACTTCGGTTCACCAGCGCGTGCATTGCCACAAGAAAATTTCCGCGCAACGCGGAACATACCGGAGACCAAGCATGCCTCGATTTACCTGGGCGGCGCCATGGCGCCACGCCTTCGCCGCGCTCTGCATGGCGGCTTCCTTCGCCGCCAACGCCGCGGATTTCCCTGAACATCCCATCACCGTCGTCGTCCCTTACCCCCCGGGGGGCGCAGCGGATCTTTTCGGCCGCGCCATCGCCAATGCCTTGCAATCCAGCCTGAAGTCCACCGCCGTCGTGGAGAACCGTCCCGGTGCGGGCGGCAATATCGGCATGGCCTATGTCGCGCGCAGCAAGCCGGACGGCTACACCTTGGGGCTGGGAACCATTGGCACCCAGAGCATCAATCAGTTCCTGTATGCCAATATGGCCTTCGATCCGGAGCGCGACTTCGTTCCCATTGCACTGGTGTCCACTACGCCCAATGTGCTCGCCGTCAGCGCCAAGTCGCCTTATCGCACGTTGCAGGACGTGATCGCGGCAGCTCGCGCGGCAAAGGGCACGCGCTTATCGTACGGCTCTCCCGGCATCGGCTCTTCGGTTCATCTGACCGGCGCGTACTTCGAATCGATGGCCGGTATCAGTCTCCTGCATGTTCCCTTCAAGGGGACGTCGGCTTCGCTGCCTGCGGTGGCGGGCGGGCAAGTCGATCTGCTATTCGACAACCTGCCCGGCGCACTGGCGCAGATCAAGGATGGATCGCTGATACGCGGCATCGCCGTGACATCGGCGCACCGCAATCCTTCTGTGCCGGATCTTCCGACCTTCGCGGAGTCGGGCTTGCCCGGCTTCGACGTGACCGCATGGTTCGCGATCTACGCGCCGCGCGGCACGCCACGGCCGGTCGTGGACAAGCTGATCGCGGCGGCGCGCGAAGGCCTGAAAGCGCCCGAGGTCGCAGCGAGTTTCGCCACCATGGGGGCCGAGCCGGGTACGCTTTTCGGCGAGGACCTCGCGGCGTTCGAGCGCAATGAACGCAAGAAGTGGGGCGCCGTGGTGAAGGAACGTGGGATCACGGCGCAATGACGCGGCCCGCCGTACTCGTCACGGGCGGCAGTCGCGGCATAGGCCGGGCCATCGTGGCGCGGCTGGTGGATGACGGCTACGACGTCTTCAATTTCAGTCGCCGGCCGCCGGCCGTCCCGCTGCCAGGCGAGACGTTTACCTCGGTGGACCTGGGCGATGGAGAGGCCGCACGCCAGGCGGTGCAGGCGCTGGCTGCGCAGCGTAGCGTGACCTGCCTCGTCAACAATGCCGGCTTGGTCGAGGTGGCGCCCATCGAAGCCATTTCGCTGGAGTCGCTGCAACGCACCGTGGCCTTGAACCTGAGTGCACCCGTCATTCTTTTGCAAGGATTGCTGCCTGCGATGCGCGCGGCCGGCGCAGGACGTGTGGTCAACATCGGCAGCCGCGCCGCGCTCGGCAAACCGGGGCGCACCGTGTACGGCGCCACCAAAGCGGCGCTTGCCGGCATGACACGTACGTGGGCGCTGGAATTGGCCAGCGCCGGCATCACCGTGAACGCGGTGGCACCGGGTCCCATTGCCACGGAGCTTTTCGAGCTATCGAATCCGAACGACGGCAGCGCCATGGTGAACGTCCGCGACCGCATTCCGGCGGGCCGCCTGGGACGTCCGGAAGAAGTCGCCCATGCCGTCGCCATGTTTCTCGACGCACGCGCCGGCTTCATGACCGGCCAGGTACTGTATGTGTGCGGCGGCATGAGCGTCGGCGTGGCGATCTGAACGGCCGTCAACGCCCCCAAAGGTACCAAAAGAAGCGCCGGCACCCTCCCGGTTGCCGGCGCTCGCCGCCCCGCGCGGCGAGTATCCCTATATGGTCCCGGTGAGCAACAGAATAATGACGATGATCAGGACCAGTCCCAGGCCGCCGCTGGGATAGTAGCCCCAGCTCCGGCTATGGGGCCATGTGGGCAGCGCACCCAGGAGGAGCAGGATCAAAATGATCAAAAGAATAGTTCCTAGCGTCATGTCATTCTCCTTCTTCCGGTTTAGTGGACGGCGTGCCGTTCCGGCGTTGTGAAACCGTCCTACGGCAGCGCATAAGCAAAAACCGGACCCACGGTCGAGCAGGCTGCCTCGGCGGGGAGTTCGAATGATTCCGGGGACGCCCTGGTACCGCTGGCCATCCATACCTCCGGAAATCCCCAGTCGGCGTGCCGGATCACCACCCGGCAGAAAAGCAAATCATCCATAAGCACGGTGTTGTCCAAAAACGTCGCTACGGCATATGCGTTACACACTGCAACGTGCCGCTTCGCTACGATAAGTGAGACATTGCACGGAGAGCGATATGACCTACGATAACAACGCCATTAATGATCGTGCCGCGCATGTGATCTGGTTCGAAACATCGGCCGGCGCCCGCAAGATCAAGGCGGGCGTTTCCTGGGAGGTGCTCAGAGCGCGCTTCGGCGCCGGCGCCGAAGAGGAAAGTCTGCTCGTCGCCTATCGGGGCAACAGCCGCATGCTCCATGACCTGGCGCAACGCAAGTTCCTGGACAGTCATCCCCTGCCGGTACTGCTCAATCAAACGGATTTCCCGGGCGAGTGGGGCCACGGCGGGCGCTAGCGCCGAGGCATGGCGCCGGCTCCCTGCTTAAGACTTGGCACCCACAATGCGGCCTAACGCGCGTACGGCGGCGTTGACCTCGCTGCACATGGGATGCGCGCAGCTGATGCGCAGGAAGTGTTCGTAGCGATCCGAGTTGGAGAACATGCGGCCAGGCGCCACGCGGATGCCGGCGTCCAGCGCCGTCTCGAACACCTCCTTCGACGAACGTCCTTCGGGCATCTCCACCCAAAGCAACATGCCGCCGCGCGGCACGCTCAAGCGCGTCCCGCGCGGGAAATATTCCGCGATGGCGCGCGCCATGCCATCGCGCTGCGTCTTCAGGCGACAGCGTAGCCGCATCAAATGGCGGTCGTAGGCTTTGGACTGCATGACCTCGGCCGCGGCGATCTGCGGGGTGGCGCTGTTCGGGCGGCTCTGGACAAACTTCAGCATCGCCAGCCGCGCCTTCCACCTGCCCCCGATCATCCACCCCAGGCGGGAACCGGGCGCCAGGGTCTTCTGCATGGAGGCGCAGTAGATCACATTTCCATCCCGGTCCCAGGCCTTCGCCGCTCGCAGGGGTTCGTCGCAATCGGCCAGCGCGCCATAGGTGTCGTCTTCGATCATCGGAATGGCCTGGCGCTCGCATAGCGCCACCAGCCGTGCCTTGTCTTCGTCCGGCATGATGCTGCCCAGGGGATTATGCAGATTGGGCACCACCACGACGGCCTTGATATCGCCATGAGTCTGGAAGGCCAGGTCGAGCGCCTCGATGGACAAGCCGCGCTGAGGGCTGGTGGGGATTTCCAGCGCACGCATGCCCAGGCTTCCGATGACTTGCAGCAGACCGAAATAAGCGGGGGATTCGACGGCGATGGTATCGCCGGGGCCCGCCACGGCACGCAGCGCAAGGTTCAAGGCTTCTATGCAGCCGTGCGTGACGATGATGTCGTCCGGGGTCGCGTTGATGCCCGCATCCAGCGCGCGCCGTGCCAGTGTCGCCCGCAGATAGGGGTGACCCTGGTGCGGAGCCGGCAGCGCGAGCATGTCCGGATGGCGGCGCACCGCGCGCAACGTGGACTGCTTCAGGGCATCGACGGGGTAGGCGTCCGCCGGGGCAACGGAATTGGCCAGGTCGATGCGCGGTGGCTGCATCGCGCTTTTCGCGATGAAATCGGAGACACGATCATGGATCCCGACATACGAGGCGGCGTCCAGAACCTGTCGGGTGTCCGGTTCTCCCACAGGGAGCAGTTTGCTGCGTTGGGTCTTTAGGACGAAATAACCAGAGCGTGGCCGCGCTTCGATCAGGCCGTCGTCTTCCAGGCTGCGGCATGCCTGGAGTGCGGTGCTGATGCTGACCTGATGCAGCCGTACCAAGGTACGCACAGATGGCATACGCGAGGTGGGTGCGAGCACTCCAGAGTAAATAGCTTGTCGATAATGATCTGCCAAACGCTGATACAGGGGTTGTTCCATGGCGCAATCATGCGTATGCCAGCAAGGCGAGAACAGGTACAGTTAGGCCAGAATCCGACGGTAACAGAAACGCTCCGTGTCGGCTGGGCCTATGCACAAATCGTCATCCTGTGCCTGCAAGCAGAACAGAGGCCGCCATAAGCTCACTTCCTTGACGCAAGTCTGGAGGTGATCGTGAGAACGTTTAGGTCGGATCTTGAAATGTCGCTGTCATCTGGCGAAATACGTGTCGTTTATCTGCCACCACGCGCCGTTATTGTCGGTGTCAAAGGGCATGCTGCCGTGGTTGAAAGGGTGGACGGATTGGGCGAAGCCAGCTTCAGCCTGTGCACCCCTGTCCGGCAGGGGGAAACTTATGTCGTGGCGTATGGAGGGCAGGTGCTGTTGCGTGCGGCACAATGCACCCAACTGCGTGTCATCCTGCCCCAATCCCAGGCGCAGCTTTGGCGCAAGCGGCTGAGCCGCGTGTGCAAGGCCGTGCAACGCTCGGTCCATGCCTTGAGCCGGCGCGTGCAAGGCGCCTGAGTCTCCTACGCGGCCCGCGACGCGTGCCGTTCGACGATATCACGGGCGACCGCTTCCGCGACCTCGATACCATCGATGGCGGCGGAATAGATGCCACCCGCATAACCGGCCCCTTCGCCCGCAGGGTACAGCCCCGTGACATTGACGCTTTGATAGTCATCGTCCTTGCGCTTGATGCGCAAGGGCGACGATGTACGCGTTTCCACCGCGGTCAATACCGCATCCCCCATCGCATAGCCCTTGATCTTGCGGTCGAAGGCGGGCAGCGCTTCACGGATGGCCGCGATGGCATAGTCCGGCAAGGCGGTCGACAGGTCGGTCGGCGTCACGGCGGGCGTGTAGGACGGCTGCACCACACCGAGTGAGGTGGATGGCCTTCCCGCCAGGAAGTCTTCGACCCGCTGCGCGGGCGCCCGATAGCCACCGCCACCCAGTTCGAATGCGCGCGACTCCCAATGCCGCTGGAAGGCGATCCCGGCGAGCGGTCCGCCTGGATAGTCGTCCGGCGTAATGCCGACCACGATGCCCGCGTTCGCGTTACGTTCCGCCCGGGAGTATTGGCTCATGCCGTTGGTGACCACCCGGTTCGGCTCCGACGTGGCCGCGACAACCGTCCCGCCCGGGCACATGCAGAAGCTGTACACCGCGCGACCGTTGCTGCAGTGGTGCACGAGCTTGTAGTCCGCGGCGCCCAGGACCGGGTGGCGGACGTGCTTGCCGAAACGGTCGCGGTCGATCAGGCTTTGCGGATGCTCGATGCGAAAACCGATGGAGAGGGGCTTGGCCTCCACATAGACGCCGCGATCGTGCAGCATCTGGAAGGTGTCCCGCGCGCTGTGGCCAATGGCCAGGACCAGATGCGTACAGGGCAGGTATTCGCCGCCTGCCAGCGTAATGCCCCGGACGCGGCCTTGATCGAGGTCCAGGTCCTCGACACGGCTTTGGAAGCGCACCTCGCCGCCCAGCGCTTCGATATCGGCGCGCATTTTTTCCACCATGCTGACCAGGCGAAAGGTGCCAATGTGGGGTTTGCTGACGTACAGGATTTCTTCCGGTGCGCCTGCTAGGACGAACTCTTCCAGTACCTTGCGGCCGAGGTGCCGCGGATCCTTGATCTGGCTATAGAGCTTGCCGTCGGAGAACGTCCCGGCGCCGCCTTCGCCAAACTGCACATTGGACTCCGGATTCAGCACCTGCTTGCGCCAAAGGCCGAAGGTGTCTTTGGTTCGCTCGCGAACCGCCTTGCCCCGCTCGAGAATGATCGGGCGAAAGCCCATCTGGGCCAGGATCAACCCCGCGAACAGGCCGCAGGGCCCCATGCCAACCACTACCGGGCGTGCCGCCCGTGGGGCCGCGCTGGCGTTGGCGACAAACCGGTAGCGCATATCAGGCGTCGGCCCGACGTGGGGATCGTTTCCGAAGCGCGACAGCACCGACGCCTCGTCGGCGAGTTCGACATCGACGGTATAGACGAGCAGGATGCGATCGCGTTTGCGGGCGTCGTAGCCGCGCCGGTGGGTCTTCAGGGACAGCAGGTCCGTGCGACGGATGTCGAGACGGGATGTGATGGCCTCGGCCAGGGCTTGCTCGGGGTGGTCGAGCGGCAGCTTGACTTCTGAAATGCGTAGCATGATTGCAATCCGGCGCCGCTTATGGCGCATTGACCCGGCTCGCATGGCGCGGGCCGCAGGCGCCAGTGTAGTTCATGCAAGCGGACAAGCCGCACGGGCGGGCCCGTGCGGCGGGGGCTCATTCGCGCGGGGCGACGGCCTGGGGGGAGGGGGGCGAATCGGGTGGGTCGCCGGGTACCGGCGGATCTTCCGGCAGGGGCGGTTCGCCGGGCGCAGGTTCGCGGTGGGATGCCGCTTGTGCCGCTTCCAGGGCGTCGTCGACGATTGTCGCCGAATTGGGCGAACGCGGATTCAGGGTGTTGGGTGCGATGGGCATGGCGATCCCCTTTGATGTAAGGATCAGCTTACGGGCAAGTGCCATTCCCAGGGCGCCCAGGGGCATGGGCACGCGAGGAAGCGTCAGGCACGCTGCTTGCTTCCTGCGGCCGTCGATCGTGGAGTCGATGTTTAAACCAACCTGACAACCAAGGAAAGATCCATGAAAAACAAAGCCATACTCGCCGTTTTGCTCGCCATCGCTGCTTTGTCGGCCGGTTGCAACACAGTATCGGGTGCCGGCAAGGATATCGAGCGGGGTGGAGAAAAAATTCAAGGCGCGGCAGATCGCAATAATTGATCGGAATAATTGATCGCAGCCTACGCCGCGCCGGACGGGCGCCGGTCACCCGCGTGGTCGGCCCCCGTCCGCACGGCCTTATATCGTTGGTTAGTTTGGCCGACTGGAGGCAGAGCAATGTTTGGAACCAAGCCGACGCTCACACCGGAGCAGTTCCGGTGGCTGAAGGAATTGCGTTCGCGCGCATCCCTGGTGGGTTTCGATATCCCGCAGCCCGTGCGCGGGCAGCTGGAGGCATTGAATTACATTGAAGACCGGCATGGCAAATCCGCGATGACGCGGCCCGGTGCCATGGCTTTGGGCTCCTACCGTGGGCCGATGGCCGCACGCTGAAGACGCGGCGGGATCCCGCCGCGCGGTGACGTATTCGGATGGTGTATTTGAAGATGGACCAACATAAGTTGCAGCAGTATGGGGATGCCGAACGCCCGCGCGTCGGGCAACGGGGCGAACACCACGAAGTCATGGAAATGTTCGCCAATATTATTGCGGGGCGGGCGACGCCAAAGGAGCGGGAGCGCTACCTCGATGCCTGGCTGGCAGTGACCCCCAAGGTCGATACGGTGCTGGCCGGCTACTGAGTCGCCCACGGCCGGCGCCGGCGTGATGCATAATGCGGCGGTTCAGTTTTCGAGCCGTGGAGCATTTATGTCGGGATGCCGTCCGTTCATTGTCGCCGTACTCCTGGCCCTGGGCGGGTGCGCCGGTGGCATCCAGCCAGGTGGCAATTTCCCGAGCGAAACGTTCGACGTCGCCGCGCCCTATGAGGCCGCTATCCGGCGGGCGTCGGAATTCGTCAGGGTCTGCCATATCGATCCCGTACATCCCTACGGGGTGAAGTTCGGCGACAGCCGCTCTCTCGTCGAGAAAACCGCCACAGCGGAAATCGCGGTGTTTCAGATTCCGGAACCGGCGCGCCGCCTGGAGATCATCCGCGCACGGCCGAAGGGCAAGGTCGATTCCACCGTGACGGTGACCGTCTTTGGCGAGGGCGTCTGGGACGCGAAGGAAATCGCGGCGGCCAAGCAATCCATCCAGACCGCTACGCCGGTCTGCCGCACCGACAAATCGTAGGTTGCGATAAAGCGCCCCGGACAGTCGCGCCCGGGGCCTGCGGCTGGCCGCGCCGCAACGGGCGGCCGCCGCTGCGCCTCAGGGCCGCGGTTTTGCCGGCCCGGGCGTGGTTTCCGATAAGTCCGCGGGATCATTCGCATAGACATCATCTTCCGGACGAATGATGCCGGGATCGCCTGGATTGGAAATGGCGCGGTCGCTGCGCGGCATCCCCGCGACGACCGGCGCCTTGTCCGGCACGGGCAATACGCGCGTTCCGAGGCGCGCTTTCTCTTCGGGATCCTGCGTGGGCGATTGGGGGTCTCGGCCGGCTTGCTGGGATGTTGTTGACATGTAGAACTCCTGGGAAATCGATGGCGCTCGGCCAGAACCGTGGGTCCGCTGAGGAATCTGTTCGCCTCAAAAGATATTGGAGGTCCGGACGTTCTTTTTGTCCGGAGCCGGCTGCGTGTTGTCGGCCCAACTGGAATCGGTCTTCCGGTCTGCGACCGGTTGGGCGGCTTCATGCGCAGCATCGCTCGCATCATCGTGAGGCGGCTGTGGCAGGTTAGGGACGTCGACCGGGGAATCCGGCGGGAAAACCTTGCCTTCTGTACCGCCGTCGGTGCGGCGCCCCGCCATATTCGCCGTGTTACGAGAGGATGGCTGGTCCATGTATCGCTCCTGGTCGGTTAGAGAGATACCCGGCGCGCAAGGCGCGTTCCCGCGCAGGGCAATCCCCGCTATGCTTGCGTCTGCCTCAGCTCGCACCGCCGACCATGGACCATACTGAACATCCCCGCGCCGCCAACGCCTATCAAGCCTTGACCACGCATGCTTTGTCCGGCTTCCGCTTCCTGGGCTGGATCAACGGTATCGCAGCGCTAATGCTGCTGGCGTTTTCGCTCGGTGTAATCGGCGGCGACGTGGACGCCCCCGATCTGCGGCAGCCAATCGCTGCGTATGCCGTCGGCCTTGCGGCATGCGCGCTGGGTTTGCTCTTTTCGTATCTCGCGCATTTTTCCGTCTTCCGCCAAGTGGCGGCGGGGCGCGCCGGCAGAGGGCATTGGCTGCCGATGCTGCTGAGCGTGCTGGCCTACTGTGTCAGCGTGGCCGGATTCGTGATCGGATGCTGGGGCGCAGCGTCCGCCAGCGCAAACGCGCCGCAGGATGATGTAGCGTACCGCACGCATGGGACGGCAGGACAGCCTTTCAGCCGATATGCGCGCACGGGCGCCGACGTTCTCGCGGCCGTACGAAGTGGGGAAAGCGTTACCGGAGCCGCTGTATACGGCAAGGGTGCCGCATCCGCGGCTCAACTCAAGTAGGCGCCGATCAGTTTTTCCGCCGCGTCGGCCGCCACCTGCGCCGGGGCGCTGTCCGACTCGCCGAATAGCTGCGACGTGACGAAACAGCCTTCCAGCAGCAGCAACAGCGCATCGCCCAACGCTTCGGCGTCCGAGGCGCCCGCCTGCGCGGCGAGTTCGCGCAGGCGGGCGCGCAATTGCTGTTTGTTCTCCTCCGCGATCGCGCGTCCAGGATGGGTGCCCGCATGGCGCGGATATTCGACCGCCGTATTGGTCAGGGCGCAACCACGATATCCCGGGGCGGTCACCCGTTCAGCCACGTGGCGGAAATAGGCCACCAACTGTGCGCGCGCATCGCCGGCATACGGAGCGATGGCGTCTTCGAAGCGGCGGAAAAAAGCCGTGTCGTAATCTTTCAGGTAGGAAGCCGCCAGTTCATCCTTGGAGCCGAAGCTCCGGTACAGCGTGGGCTTGGTCGCGCCGGCACGCGTGGCGATCTCATCGACGCCCACGGCACGGATGCCGTCGCGGTAGAACAATTCCTTGGCCATGCGCCGTATGCGCTCGGCGGCCCGCGGCTGGCGCGCTTCGCCCGAGGCAGGCGGTAAAGACGAATCGGGAGAAGGACGTTGCATAGCGGACCCGCTTGACAGTGTTACCGGGCGGTACGTAAGATGCGGCGATCTGACACGTACCGGTAAGTAACATGACTATAGCCCGTTCCAGGCCTTTTGGACAGAAGTACGCCTTCGTCGTCGTGGCCATTGCTTTTGTCGCCCTCCTGGTAGGGGCGGGCCAGCGGGCCGCGCCGGGTGTTCTTATCGTGCCACTCGAGGAGGCCTTCGGTTGGGGACGGGACCTTACGTCTCTTTCCGCGGCGATCGGCATTTTCCTGTACGGCCTGGTGGGGCCGTTTGCCGCAGCGCTGATGCAGAGCTTCGGCGTGCGCCGTACATTGCTTGGGGCGCTGCTGCTGATGGCGGTGGCGACAGGGGCCAGCGCCTGGATGACGGAGCCATGGCAATTGATCCTGTCGTGGGGCGTTCTGTCGGGGCTCGGTACGGGGTGTGTGGCGGTGGTGTTCGGCGCCACCGTCATCAACCGGTGGTTCGTCAAGCATCGCGGGCTCATGATGGGCATCCTGACCGCCAGTACGGCCACCGGTACGCTGATTTTTCTTCCCGGGATGGCTGCGATGGTCGAAGCGGGCGGATGGCGGCCCGTGGTGATCACCGTATCCCTCGTATGCGTGGCGCTATTGCCCCTGGCCTGGTGGCTGATGCCGGAGCGGCCTTCGGATATCGGTCTGGTGCCCTACGGCGCGGATCCGGGGCACGATGCCACGCCGGCGCCGATTCACTCGAATCCGCTGAAGGCGGCCTTTTCGGCCTTGGGCCGCGCGGTGGGGACGCGCAATTTCTGGTTCCTGTTCGCCACCTTCTTCATCTGCGGTTTCACCACCAATGGACTGATCGGCACACACTTCATCGCCTTGTGCAGCGACCAGGGGATTCCGGAAGTCCGGGCGGCCGGCCTGCTGGCCATGATGGGGTTATTCGATCTGTTCGGAACGACCGCGTCGGGATGGCTGACGGACCGGTACGACCCACGCAAGCTGCTGTTCATGTATTACGGCTTGCGCGGCGCGTCACTGGTCTTTCTGCCGTTTTCCGATTTTTCGATCTATAGCCTGGGGATTTTTGCGGTTTTCTATGGGCTCGATTGGATCGCGACGGTGCCGCCCACGCTCAAGCTGGCCGTGCAGAGCTTCGGCGAACGCGATGCCCCGATCGTCTTCGGCTGGATCGTCGCGGGACATCAACTCGGCGCCGCCAGCGCGGCCTTCATGGCGGGCGCCCTGCGCCAGGCGCAGGGCAACTACCTGCTGGCTTTCGTGATTTCCGGCGCGACGGGGATCATCGCCGCCTTCATTGCCTTGCAGATACGCAAGCCCAAGGTGCGGCTGGCGGTCGCGGCTGTTTGACCGGGTATACGCAAAAAAAATTGGACGAAGGTCGGCGGCCTACGTAATATACGCAGAGCGTATACATTCGAGGCCGCCATGTCCATTTCCCAGCAAGCTTTCCTCCGCGATGCCATGCGTCGCCTGAACCTGACCCGCGATGTCTTCGCGGCCCGCATCGGCGTCAAGCGGCGCGCCCTGGATACCTGGCTGCTGCCGGAAGGCTCCCAAGAGTATCGGGCGATGCCCGAAGTGGTGGAACGCTTCGTCACCGAGATTGTGCAGAACGGCGTCTTGCTCGAAAAGTACACGCAGAGCACACAGGGCGGGCCGTTGCGTGACCGTATCAGCGCCGAAGGCAAGCATCAGTTGCTGTCGGTGGATCAGTTCACGCGGGAGTCGGTAGAGGATCTCTTCCGGGTGGCCGATATGATGCAACCCATCGCGCGCCGGCAAAAGGTGTCGCGCGTGCTGGAAGGCGCGGTCTTGGGCAACCTGTTCTTCGAAGCCAGCACCCGCACGCGCGTCAGCTTCGGCTCCGCCTTCTGCAGACTGGGCGGCTCGGTGTGCGATACGACCGGGTTCACGTTCTCGTCCATGGCCAAGGGCGAATCGATCTACGACACCAGCCGCGTGATGAGCGGATATGTGGACGCCATGGTCATCCGGCACCCCGAGCAGGGTTCCGTGGCGGAATTCGCCCGCGCCACCAATATCCCCGTGGTCAACGGCGGGGACGGTCCTGGCGAGCACCCGAGCCAGGCCTTGCTGGACCTGTACACCATCCTTACGGAGTTTTCGCGGCTGGGCAAGCTGCTGGACGGCGCGCATATCGCGATGGTCGGCGATCTGAAATACGGGCGAACCGTGCACTCGCTCATCAAGCTGCTGGCCTTGTACCGCGGCGTGAAGTTCAGCCTGATTTCACCGCCGGGACTGGAGATGCCCGCCTACATCATCGAGCAGGCCGCCCGCCACGGCAACGTGATCGAACAAAAGCAATCGCTGGCCGAAGGCTTGCCGGGCGCCGACGTCATCTACGCGACGCGTGTGCAGAAGGAACGCTTCGCCGACGAAGCGCAGGAAGGTTATGCCCCGGATTTCCAGATCAACCGCGCGATCATCGATACCTGCTGCGGTCCGGACACGATCGTGATGCATCCCCTGCCGCGCGACAGCCGGCCGGGCGCCAATGACCTCAGTGTCGACCTGAACCACGATCCCCGCCTGGCGATTTTCCGGCAGACGGATAACGGAATCCCCATACGCATGGCCATTTTCGCGGTCTTGCTGGGCGTGGAAGGGCTGGTGCAGCATTCGATGCGCGATGTGACGTGGCGCCACCCCTCGCATATCGGTCCAGACGACTCAGCGTTCCACGGCCTGGATTGAACGCCTGGCGGCGCGCCGTTGGTAACGGCGCGCGCAGCGTGGGGTTGCGGCGAGCCGAGTACATCCCCTTGCGTATGCCGCGCCAGTGCCGGGGTATCTCAGCTGTCCCGCTTTTCACCGCCCAGCGCGTCCACCAGTTCCGCCATCATCTTGGCGAGTTCGCCGGTCATCAGGGCCATGTCGCCGTCGAATTTTTCGTCGTCGTTGTGCGCCATGTTGTCGCTGTTTTCCTTCAGCACATCGAGCGGCGCGATGCGCTTTACATCCAGCGATTCCGTCAGCACGAAGGAAATCCGGTCTGCCCACGTCATGGCCAGGCGCGTGCACTGCTTGCCGGACTGGATATGCCTGCGCACGTCGTCCGCATCGATGGCGTGCTTGACGTAGCGGATCGCCGCTCGGCTTTCGCCCGAGGCGCGCAACTCGGTGTCCTGGTCGATGCTGAAATTCGCCGGCGCTTCGTCCGCTGCCAGCCACCCCGTCATGGCGGACGCCGGAGACTGGTTGACATACAGGCTTTCCAGCGGGAAGGGGTCCACTGTCTTGGCCAGCAGGCCCAGGACTTCATCGGCCTTGGCCGATGCCGCGGCGTCGACGACCAGCCATAAATTGACCGGATCGATCCACACGCGGGTATCCCGGTAGATGCTGAAGGCCTTGGGGAGCAATTCGTCGGTGACGCGCTCCTTGATTTCCTTCATCTGCTTGCGGCCGGGCTTGTAACCCTGCTGCTCTTCGACTTCCTGCGCGCGCGCCTTGGCCACCTGGTTGACCACCGTGGCGGGCAGCAGTTTTTTTTCGGCCCGCAGCGCCAGCAGCATCTGGCCATTGACGGTATGGACCAGGCCGCCATTCTCCCGTGGCGGGATCCATCCCAGGCTTTGCATTTCCAGGTTGTTTCCGGTCTGATACGCATGCTTGGCAAGCGCATCTTCGAGCTGGTCGCCCTGCATGGCCCAGGACGGGGAAAGGCGGTAGATCTTAAGGTTCTTGAACCACATGAGCGTCGGGCAAAAGCGGGGATTCTATACGACCGTCGCGCTACCGTCGCGCGACACGTTCTGTCACGGACACGAATGGGCTCCTGGAGTATCGTGCGCCGCAGCCCGAACCAGCGGTCACGACAACACCCACAACAGGAACGGGGAGGCCATATGAAACCCATCTCCTTCATCGGCGCCATCTTGATCGTCCTTGGCGTCGTCGCGCTCGTCTACAAGGGATTCAGCTATAAGTCCGAGGACACCCTGGTCCAGGTCGGTCCCGTCAAGGCGACCACCGAAACGACCAAGTCGGTTCCGATACCGCAGTGGGCGGGCATCGCCGCCATCGTCGCCGGCGTAGTCGCGATCGGCGTCGGCATGCGGCGCTGATCGGGTCCGCCACGGCGGCTCGCGAGCAGCACCGTCGCGGCCCGCTCCATGGCGCGGTGCCCCGGCGGCCTCCGGCGCGCCGGAGCGTGGCGGCAGCTTGCCGCTGCCAGGCATATCGTTTGCTCCGTTATCCGCCCTGACGCGCGTGTGCAAGGAGCGGCCATGCCTCGTATCGTATGGAAAGGGGCCATCTCGTTCGGCCTGGTGCATGTTCCGGTGGTCGTCTACCCCGGCTCCCGCAGCGGGCGGCTGGACTTCAGCTGGCTGGACAAGCGCGACATGGCGCCCGTGGGATACCAGCGCATCAATAAAAACACCGGCAAAGTCCTCGACAAGGATTTCATCGTCAAGGGCTATGAGTACGAGAAGGGCGAGTATGTGCTGATGACGGACGACGATTTTCGCCTGGCCAACGATGCCGCCACCCAGACAGTGGAAATCCTGTCCTTCGTCGATGCTGCCGATGTGCCGATCTACTACTTCGACACTCCGTATTACCTTGAGCCGGATCGGCGTGGCGACAAGGGATACCGCCTGCTGCGCGAAGTGTTGCGCGATAGCGGCCGCATCGGCATCGCCAACGTGGTGCTGCATACCAAGCAACACCTGGCCGCCTTGCTGCCGGTGGGCGATGCGCTGGTATTGAATACCATGCGCTATGCCGACGAAATCGTGGACATCGAGGCACTCAAGCTGCCCGAAGGGCGAACAGGCAAGGACGGACCGTCCACTCGCGAATATGAAATGGCCCAGCGGCTGGTGGACGACATGACGCAGGAATGGCGCCCGGAGGAATACCGCGACACCTATCGCGAGGACTTGTTCGAGCGTATCGAGCAGAAGGTGCGTGCGGGGCAGACCCACGAGCTCACCAAGTCCGACGGCGAGGCGCCCGCACGCGAGTCGGCCAAGGTGATCGACCTGATGGCGCTATTGAAGCAGAGCATCGACCAGCGCGGCCACCGCACCGCGCGCGCCAGCGGCGAGGACGACGATAAAGCCGGCGCATCCCATACGGGCCGCCGCGCGCGGGATGACGGCGCCTCCAGCCGCAAAAGCGCCACGACCGCCGGCGCGGCCAAGCGGTCGAGCGGCAGGGCGGGCAAGGCGACGGGCGGAAAAGCAACAAAGGCCGCGGCTGCATCCGCCGACAAGCCGCGCCGCGGCGCGGCACGCAAACCGGCCCCTACGCCGACGCGCCGCCGCGCGGCCTGATCCCCTCTTGAACGGATGCTCCCTGATGACTCGGTCCGCGCCCGCCAAACCGACCCGCTCCACCTCCGCGAAGTCGACGAGGTCGGCGTCTACCAAGCCGATCTCCCCCGCATCCGCCACCAAGGCCGCGAAGCGCGCCAGCGCCGCCGAGCCTGCTGGTCCGGCGGAGCGGCAGAAGGCCGGCAGCGGCCATGCGGGCGGGCGCGGCGAGGCCAAGGTGGAGGTCGGAGGCATTGCGATCACCCATCCCGACAGGCTGCTTTATGACGATCCCCCACTGACCAAGCTCGACGTGGCGCGTTACTACGAGGCCGTTGCGCCGGCCCTCATGCCGCACTTGCGGGATAGGCGCGTGGCCCTGCTTCGTTGCCCCGACGGGGCATCCGGCACCTGCTTCTTCCAGAAGCATCTGGGCGAGCACGTGCCGCCCGGCATCGAGGTCCAGGAGGACATGATCGTCATCCGTGATGTGGGCGGTTTGCTGGCGCTTGTGCAGCGGGGCGTCCTGGAATTCCACACCTGGGGCGCCCGGGACGCGCACGCAGACCGGCCGGACCGACTGACGTTTGACCTGGACCCTGATCCGGGGATGTCGTGGAGGCAGGTGGCCGATGCGACGGCGCGCCTGCGCGATACGCTGACAGGACTCGGCCTGGTGCCGTTTCTGAAGACCACCGGCGGCAAGGGCCTGCACGTCGTGGTGCCGTTGCGTGGGACAGCGGGCTGGGATGATGTCCGGGAATTCTGCAAGGGGGTCGCGCTGCAGTTGGAGGATATGCAGCCGCAAGTGTTTGTGGCGAGCATGTCCAAGGCCAAGCGGCATGGACACGTCTTCGTGGACTACCTGCGCAATAGCGATGGCGCCACGGCGGTGGCGGCGCTGTCTACGCGGGCCCGGGCCGGGGCGCCGGTGTCCATGCCCGTGGCCTGGGATATCCTCGCTGGCCAGGCCGATCCGCGCGGCGCGGCCTTCAATGTCCGCAACGCCCTGGAAGAGATAAGCAAATGGCAGGTCAGCGGCGGCGACCCTTGGACGGACTATGAAAGCGCGCGCAAGCCGCTCACCGCCGCCTTGCGGCGCAAGGTCATGCAAAGCTGATACGCGCGCTCCCGATGGGCAAAAAAAAGGCCCGACTGTGGAGGTCGGGCCGGTACGGGAGCACACGATGTCGCGCTGATTAAGGCTCGCGGGGAGCGCGGCATCGGTGTCAGACTGCGGCCTTGCAACCGCCGGACAGGGGGATCGATTGTCCGGTGATCGCGCGCAAGGCCGCGACCTGAGTTGCCAGTCTAATGGTCGCGCTCTGACAGCGTCCTGAATCGCTGGCGCTATCCGCGGTAAAAAAAAAAAGCCCCCATGCGGGAGCTTTATGAAAGGCCGGTCGGGTGCAGCGTCCCGGCCGGCAGGGGACGGCGGACTAGCGTTCCACGTTCAGGTCCACATCCTTGGTCTCGCGGATGAAGAGCGTACCGATGACCAGCGTCATGACCGCGATGATGATGGGGTACCACAGTCCGTCATAGATGTTGCCGGTGGCCGCCACGATGGCGAAGGCCAGCGGAGGCAGGAACCCGCCAAACCAGCCGTTGCCGATATGGTAGGGCAGGCTCATGGAGGTATAGCGGATCCGCGTGGGGAACATTTCCACCAGCATGGCGGCGATGGGGCCATAGACCATGGTCACGTAGATGACCAGGATGGTCAGCAGTACGACCACCATCACATTGTTGGACTGGGCGGGGTCGGCCTTGGGCGGGTAGCCGTGTCCACGGATGGCCGCGGTCAACGATTTGTCGAGCTCGGCGGAACGGGTCTTGAACTCGGCGGGCGGCAGCGCGGCGCCGTCGAACGAGCTGAACTCGTCATTACCGATCCTGACCTTGGCAACGGCACCCGCCGGCGCGGCTTCGTTCTTGTAGTTCACCGAATTGCGCGCCAGGAAGGATTTGATGACATCGCAACTGCTGGTGAATGCCGAAGTGCCCACCGGGTTGAACTGGAAAGAGCACGTCGCGGGATCCGCGATGACCGTCACCGGCGCCGTGGCCTGTGCTTTTTCGAGCGCCGGATTCGCGAAGTGGGTCAGGCCCTGGAAGATCGGGAAGTATGTGACCGCGGCGATGAGGCAACCCGCCATGATGATGGGCTTGCGGCCGATACGGTCGGACAGGGCGCCGAATATCACGAAGAACGGCGTGCCGATCAACAGCGCCACGGCGATCATGATGTTGGCCGTGTTGGCCTCCACCTTGAGCGTCTGCGTCAGGAAGAACAGGGCGTAGAACTGGCCCGTGTACCAGACCACCGCCTGGCCCGCGGTCAGGCCCAGCAGCGCCAGGATGACGACCTTCAGGTTCTTCCATTGGCCGAAGGATTCGGAGATGGGGGCCTTGGAACCCTTGCCTTCGTCCTTCATGCGCTGGAAGGTCGGCGATTCGCTCAGTTGCAGGCGTATCCACACCGAAATCGCGAGCAGCACGAAAGACAGCAGGAAGGGCGCGCGCCACCAGCCCCAGCTGTCGCGGAAGGCGTCTTCGCCGACATAGGTGCGGAACCCCAGGATGACGAGCAGGGACAGGAAGAGGCCCAGCGTCGCCGTGGTCTGGATCCAACTGGTATAGAAGCCACGCCGGCCCATGGGCGCATGTTCGGCCACATAGGTCGCCGCGCCGCCGTATTCCCCGCCGAGGGCCAGGCCCTGGAGCAGGCGCAGGACGATCAGCAGTGCGGGCGCCGCGATGCCGATGGACGCGTATGTCGGCAGGATGCCGACCAGGAATGTCGACAGGCCCATGATGACGATGGTCACCAGGAAGGTGTACTTCCGGCCGACGAGGTCGCCAAGACGGCCGAAGACCAGTGCGCCGAAAGGCCGCACCGCGAAGCCGGCGGCGAAGGCCAGGAGCGCGAAGATGAAGCCAGCGGTGGGATTGACGCCGGAAAAGAAGTGCAGCGCGATGATCGGCGCCAGCGAGCCATAAAGATAGAAGTCATACCATTCGAACACGGTCCCCAGCGACGAGGCGAAAATCACCTTGCGTTCGTTGCGGGTCATCGGACTGGGGCGCGCGACGGCGCCCGGGCGCGGCATGGATGCTGTGCTCATGATGTCTCCTCGATGTTGGCCGGCGGTGATCCGCCGTGCTCGCTATGCTCGCCACCCGCGAAGCGGAGGCTGACCGCCACGGTAGGGAAGAAGCCTGACGGGGGTCTGACGTTTTCCTGAACTATCTTACTATTGTGTGTCAGTATGTAACTTGTGCGGGAAGCGTATGGTGATGCGCAGGCCCGGAAGCGGAGAACCAAGACCCGGGTTGTCGCTCAGTTCGACCGCCGCGCCATGCTTCTGGGCAATTTCGCGCACGATGGCCAGGCCCAGTCCGCTGCCGTCGGCAGGGGTGCCCAACATGCGGTAGAACCGGTCGAACACCCGTTCGCGCTCGGCCGGCGGGATGCCGGGTCCCGAGTCTTCCACTTCCAGCACGGCGGCGTCGGCCCACCCCTGCACGCGCACCGTCACGCGTCCCTGACGCGGCGTATAGCGCAAGGCGTTGTCGATCAGGTTGTTCAGCAGCTCGGCCAGCAGGATCTCGTTGGCCTCGATCCTGACCTCCCCGCCGGCTGCTTCGAAACCGAGGTCGGTGCCGATGGCCAAGGCGTGAGGCGCCCACTGCGCCGTCTGTTCGCAGGCCAGTGCGTTCAGGTCGGTGGGTGCCATGCCCACCGTCGCCGGGTTTTCGGCGCGGGCCAGCAGCAAAAGCTGGTTTACCAGGCGCGTCGCCCGTTCGGATCCCGTGACGAGCTGCCGCAGGCTGGCCTGCATTTCGTCCGCGCTGGCGTCGCGCAGGGCGAGCTCCGCCTGCGTGCGCAGACCCGCCAGGGGCGTTTTCAATTGATGCGCCGCGTCGGCCACGAAGCGCCGCTGCGTCTGGACCGTTGCCGACAGGCGCTCCAGCAGATCGTTGATCGCGGCTACCAAAGGCGCGATCTCGGTCGGCGTGGCACGTTCATCGATGGGCGACAAGTCGTCGGGCCGCCGCGCCCGCAGGCGCTGCTGCAATGCATTGAGCGGCGCCACACCGCGAGACAGGCCGAACCACACCAGCAGCACCGCGATGGGCAGCACCACGAATTGCGGAATGATGACGCCCTTGATGATGTCATTCGCCAGGCGCGCGCGGCGATCCGTGGTTTCCGCGACGATGACCAGGGCCGGCGCCTCCGCCGGAGCGCCGGGGTCGACGCGGGTGTAAGCCAGGCGGATACCGAATCCGCGCAGCGTGCTGTCTTCGTAACGCACCGCGCCAGGGACGGCCACGTCCGCGCCCTTGGGCAGGGGCAGCTCACGATCGCCGCCCAGGTATTGGCCGTGTCCGCCCAGGACCAGCCAGAAGACGCTGTCGGTTTCGTCGGTGCGCAACAGGCTGCGTACCGGCGGCGTCATGTCGAGCGTCGTTTTGCCGTCCACCGTATGGACCTGCCGGGCGAGCACTCGCAAATGGCTGGCCAAGGCGCGGTCATAAGGCACGTCCGCAATGTTCTGCGCGACGACGTAGGTGATCGCCACGCTCATCGGCCACAGCAGGAACAGCGGCGCCAGCATCCAGTCCAGGATCTCGCCCAGCAGGGAGCGGCGTGGCGGGGCGAAAGTCGGCCCTTTCGCGCCGCTGCGCAGGATATCCAGTGCCTCCCGATTCAGCGGCGATACGCGGGGCCGCTCAGCTCGCCAGCTCACTGGTGCCATGGTCCCGTTCCAGGCAATAGCCCAAACCCCGCACCGTCATGATCTTGACTCCGGTCGGCTCCAGCTTCTTGCGCAGCCGATGGACGTAGACTTCGATGGCATTAGTACTGACTTCCTCGCCCCATTCGCAGAGGTGGTCCACCAGTTGATCCTTGCTGACCATGCGGCCGCTGCGCATCAGCAGTATTTCGAGCAGGCTGATCTCGCGTGCGGACAAGTCCAGCGGCTGGTCGTCCATGGACGCTACGCGGCCGACCTGGTCGAACACCAGGTGGCCATGGCGGATCAGGCTGGCGCCGCCGCCCGCCCCGCGCCGCGTCAGGGCTCGCACGCGTGCTTCCAGTTCGGAAAGCGCGAAGGGCTTGGCCATATAGTCGTCCGCGCCCAGGTCCAGTCCCTTGACCCGCTGCTCGATACTATCGGCGGCGGTTAGAATGAGCACGGGCAAACGCGCGTTGCGCGATCGCAGCCGGCGCAGCACTTCCAGCCCCGCCAACTGCGGCAGGCCCAGGTCCAGAATCAGCAGGTCGAACGCCTGCGCGGTCAGCGCCAGGTCGGCGGACATGCCGTCGCGCACGGCATCCACGGCATAGCCGTTGTGGCGCAGCGAGCGGGACAGGCCATCGGCCAGAATGCTGTCGTCTTCGGCAATCAGGATGCGCATGGGACCAGGCTCTCGTGAATCGTTATGGTTTGGGAGCAAAGCGGGCGGCACATTGGCCGTCCCTGGGCGTATGGCCCGCTGTCGGCCGGATTTGTCTCGTTCTGTTGCGGCGATTCTGGCACGCCGGTGGGGACTTGCCCACACGGGATAACGCGGAAGATCTTGTCATACTGTTTTTTTATACAGTACAATCCAATGCCATAATCGGCCGGAAGGAATCCAACCGGGAAAGCGCTCCGGCAGCCCGCCCGGACGCAAGGTTGGACTTCTCGTAGACCCGAAGAACTCATTTCATGTCCGGCATGGCCGGCCATGCAATCGCTAGACAGGACATTTCATGGACGACAAAACCAGCAAGGCAGCCGCCTCGGAAAAAGCCAAGGCCCTGGCTGCGGCGCTATCGCAAATCGAAAAGCAGTTCGGCAAGGGCTCGATCATGCGATATGGCGATAACGAGGTCGAACACGACATCCAGGTGGTCTCCACCGGGTCGCTGGGCCTGGATATCGCGCTGGGCGTCGGCGGCCTGCCGCGCGGCCGCGTCATCGAAATCTACGGACCGGAATCCTCCGGCAAGACCACGCTGACCCTGCAGGTCATCGCGGAAATGCAGAAAATCGGCGGCACCTGCGCGTTCATCGACGCTGAACATGCGCTTGACGTGCAGTACGCCTCCAAGCTTGGCGTCAACCTGACCGACCTGCTCATTTCGCAGCCGGACACCGGCGAACAGGCGCTGGAAATCACCGACGCGCTGGTGCGTTCCGGTTCGGTGGACCTGATCGTCATCGACTCGGTCGCGGCGCTGGTGCCCAAGGCTGAAATCGAAGGTGAAATGGGCGATTCGCTGCCTGGCCTGCAGGCCCGCCTGATGAGCCAGGCGCTGCGCAAACTGACCGCCACCATCAAGCGCACCAACTGCATGGTCATCTTCATCAACCAGATCCGCATGAAGATCGGCGTCATGTTCGGCAACCCCGAAACCACCACCGGCGGCAATGCGCTGAAGTTCTATTCTTCCGTCCGGCTGGATATCCGCCGTATCGGCTCGATCAAGAAAGGCGAGGAAGTCGTCGGCAACGAAACCCGCGTCAAGGTCGTCAAGAATAAGGTCTCCCCGCCCTTCAAGCAGGCCGAATTCGACATCATGTACGGCAGCGGTATTTCGCGCGAAGGCGAAATCATCGACCTGGGCGTGCAAGCCGGTATCGTGGACAAGTCCGGTGCCTGGTACAGCTATAACGGCGAGCGCATCGGCCAGGGCAAGGACAACGTGCGTGAATACCTGAAGGAACACAAGGAAATGGCTTTCGAAATCGAAAACCGTGTCCGCGAGAACCAGGGTATCGTCAGCCGCGCCAACACCTTCGCCGCGAGCGAGGTCGACGAGGGCTGACGCATGACGGACGGCCGTGGCCCATCCGGCCCATCGAATCCCCGCGCCCGCGGCGGGCGGTGGCCGGTGCGGCAGGATACGGACGCGGAGGATAACCCTGCGGTACCGGTGCGGCGCGGCCCCTCCTTGAAGGCCCGCGCCGTCGGCTTTTTATCGCGTCGGGAATATGCGCGCGCCGAACTGGCCCGCAAGCTGGCCGCTCATACGGACGACCACGGCGCCCTCGATGCGCTGCTGGACGACCTGGAGCGCGAAGGTTGGCTTTCCACGGAGCGTTTTGCGGAAAGCCTGGTCCACCGCCGCGCCGAACGCCAGGGGGCGGCCCGCATTGTGCAGGAGCTGCGCCAGCACGGCGTCGATGAAGCGCAGATCGGACAATTGAAAGAAACGCTGCGCGCAACGGAATACGAACGCGCAATGGCGGTATGGCAAAAGCGCTATGGCGATCGTCCCGTCGACCGCGCTGCTTATGCCAAGCAGGCGCGCTTCCTGGCCGCGCGCGGTTTTGCCCATGAGGTAATCCGGCGAGTACTCGGCGCTGAGCGGGACGATTAGCGCCGCGGCCATAATGCCCGTGCCGATTCCGCGTTCCCGGCGGTAGCCTATGGCGCGGCCTGGTGGTCGCGTATGGCTGCTGCGCGGGATCCCGTGGACTTGATGCCGGTCAGCGTGCGAAAGCATACGTCGCGCGCGATAGTCAGGAAATCCTTGATGAACGGCGCGTCGGCGTCCTCCGTCCTGACTGCGGCATACAAGGTCCGCCATACTCCCTGCGGCCCCAGGTGACACACTTTCAGCCAACCCTGGCCCAGATACTCCGTCAGCGCCCAATTGGGCAGGGCCGCCACGCCGCGGTTGCTCGCCACCAGTTGCGCGATGATGGGCGTGAGTTCAGCCTTGCGCACCGCCGCTGGCTCGACATCAGCCAGGTCGAGGAACGCCGTGAATACATCGAGGCGTTGGCGATCCACCGGATAGGTGATCAGTGTCTGGTCCGCCAATTGTTCCGGCTTGACGTAGCGCTGGGCGGCCAAGGGGTTGCCTTCGGACACCGCCAGCACCAGTTCATAGCTGAAGAGCGGTACATATTCCACCGCCTCCAGGGTTTGCGGGTCGGAGGTAATCACCAGGTCGAGATCGCCCCGCAATAGAGCCGGAAAAGGTGCGAAGGAGAATGCGGCGGAGAGATCCAGCGCGACCTCTGGCCATTGGACGCGAAAGGCGTCCAGCGCCGGCATCAGCCATTGGAAGCAGGAGTGGCATTCGATTGCCAGATGAAGCCGCCCAGTGCGTCCGGCGGCCAGGCGTTGTAACTCCCGCTCGGTTGCACGCAGGCGCGGCAATACCGCGTCGGCCAGCTCCAGCACCCGCAAGCCCGCCGTGGTCAGGCGGGCGGGCCGCGTGCGCCGGTTCAACAAGGGCGTGCCGAGCCGCGCTTCCAGCTCGCGCAGTTGATGGGAGAGCGCGGACTGGGTCAGGTGCAGGCGTTCGGCGGCTTCGAGCAGGCTGCCTCCATCCCGGATGGCAGCCAGCGTTTCCAAATGGCGGATTTCTAGCATGGGCATTTAGGGGTAGATCGGATCGAATGCTGATTATATGAGCCGCGCTCATAGAATCGATGCAGAGATTGATTTTGACTCAAGCCACAAGGCGCGCAAAATGGCGCAACTTGAACAACTTTTGTCGGAATGCTGACTTCCATGACTACGATTCATAATCTGGGCTTCCCGCGTATCGGCGCACAGCGCGAGCTGAAGCGGGCGGTCGAGGCCTATTGGGCCGGCAAATCCACGGTGGACGACCTGGAGGCAACGGGGCGGGAATTGCGCGTCCGCCACTGGCAGGTCCAGGCCGACGCGGGGCTGGACCTTATCCCGGTCGGCGACTTTGCCTGGTATGACCATGTGCTGGAATGGACCACATTGTTGGGGGCGGTTCCTGCCCGCTTCGCTCAGCAGGCCGACGCGCCCGTGACGCTCGACACGCTTTTCCGGATGGGACGCGGCCGCGCGCCCAGCGGTACGCCGGCCGCCGCATGCGAAATGACCAAATGGTTCGATACCAATTACCACTACATCGTCCCGGAACTGACCCCGTTGCAGACATTCCGCATCGCACGCGAGTCGCTGTTCGACCAGATCCGCGAGGCGCAGCAACTGGGGCACCGGGTCAAACCGGTGATCCCGGGGCCGTTGACCTGGTTGTGGTTGGGCAAGGGCGACGCCTATGCGGGCGCGGGCGACCCCAAAAAGCTGGACTTGCTGCCTGCGCTGTTGCCGGTCTACGCCGCGGTATTGCGGCGGATCGCCGAACTGGGCGTCGAGTGGGTGCAAATCGATGAGCCGGTCCTGGCGCTCGACCTGCCGGAAACCTGGCGCGCGGCATTTGCCACGACGTACGAGCGACTCTCCGGCAGCCCTCTGAAAATCTTGCTGGCGACTTATTTCGACGGCCTGCAGGACAACCTTGCCACCGCGGCGTCGCTGCCGGTGGCCGGATTGCATGTCGACCTGGTGCGTGCGCCAGAGCAACTTGCGCCGCTTGTGGCGGCAATCGGACCTGGCAAAGTGCTTTCGGCCGGTGTTATCAACGGCCGCAATATCTGGCGCACCGACCTGGACGCGGCGCTGCGCATGCTGGCGCCGGCCAAGGCGGCGCTGGGTGATCTCCTCTGGATCGCGCCATCCTGCTCGCTGCTTCACGTGCCGGTCGATCTCGCCTCGGAGCCGGAGCTGGATGCCGAACTGAAGGGTTGGCTGTCCTTTGCGGTCCAGAAGCTGGACGAATTGCGCACGGTGGCCCAGGCGCTGGACAACGGCCAGCACTCCGAGGTGCAGGACTTACTGGCGCTGCAGCGTGCCGCACTGGCCGCCCGCGCGCGGTCGCCCCGCATCCATAATCCCGCCGTGGCGCGCCGCATGGCATCTGCCGCCCAGGTCGAACGTCAACGGGCGCCGTTCGGTGCGCGCATTGCCAGCCAGCAGCGCGTCCTGGGATTACCCGCCTTTCCCACCACCACCATCGGGTCCTTCCCGCAGACCGCCGAAATCCGGGCGTTGCGGCGTGACTGGAAGGCGGGCGTCATCGGCGATTCGGCTTACGAGGCCGCGATACGCAAGGAGATCGAAGCAGTCATCCGGTTCCAGGAGAAGGTCGGCCTGGACGTACTGGTTCACGGGGAACCGGAGCGCAACGATATGGTGGAGTACTTCGGCGAATTGCTCGCCGGCTTCGCATTCACGCGCAACGGCTGGGTGCAGAGCTATGGTTCGCGCTGCGTCAAGCCGCCGATCATATTCGGGGATGTGGCGCGGCCCGCAGCGATGACGGTGGCCTGGTCCTCCTATGCCCAATCGCTGACGGACAAGCCGGTCAAAGGCATGCTGACCGGGCCGGTAACCATATTGCAATGGTCGTTTGTGCGGGACGATCAGCCGCGCGAGCAGACTTGCCGCCAGTTGGCGCTGGCGCTAAGGGACGAAGTGGTCGACCTGGAGAAGGCGGGCATCCGTGTCATCCAGATCGACGAGCCCGCCATACGGGAGGGCCTGCCCTTGCGCCGCGCGGATTGGCCCGCCTACCTGGCCTGGGCGGTGGACTGCTTCAAGCTCTGCACCAGCGGCGTGCAGGAGACGACGCAGATCCATACCCACATGTGCTATGCCGAGTTCAATGACATCATCGAATCCATCGCCGCCATGGACGCGGATGTCATCACCATCGAGACGTCTCGTTCGAACATGGAGTTGCTCAAGGCCTTCGAGGAATACCGGTATCCGAACGACATCGGGCCGGGAGTCTATGACATCCACACGCCCAACGTGCCGGACGTGGACTGGATGGTGCAGTTGATGCAGAAGGCCGCCACCCGACTGCCCCGCGAGCGCCTCTGGGTGAATCCGGATTGCGGGCTGAAGACCCGGGCATGGCCCGAAACCGAGGCCGCGCTGGTCAGCATGGTCGACGCCGCCCGGCAGTTGCGCCAGCGCGCCTGAACGGGGCCCGGCAGGCCCGGTACGCGGCGGGGCCGGTCTCCTGGAGGAGCCGGCCCTTTTTTTCGGGCCGATGCCGTGCGCTATACTTTGAAGGTTTTGTTGCCTTGCAGCAACCTTAGTAGACACGCATGCCTTTGCCCCCGCCCGAGGTCCCTCGCAAGCCCCTGCACACGCGCTCGATCCGTGTGCAGGGTTATGCGCGCGAGGATGGATTATGGGATCTCGAGGCCGAGCTTATCGATGTCAAGGCCTACGATTTCACCAAGGAGCCGGGCCAAATCCTGCGTGCTGGCGAGCCTGTACATCACATGCACCTGCGTATTACCATCGATGCGCAATACACCATCGTGGCGGCACAGGCGGTGTACGATGCCGCCCCCTATGGCGACCATTGCACTTCCATCGATGCGGCGTACCGGGACCTGGTCGGCATGAACCTGCTGAAGGGGTTCCGCCACCAGGTCAAGGCGCGGTTTGGCCGGGTAGCCGGCTGTACCCATATGACGGAGCTATCCCTGGTGTTGCCGACTGCGGCCGTGCAATCCATGGCAGGCCGGCGCCGTGAAAACCCCGACCCTGACAAGCAGCCGTTTCAACTCGACGGCTGCCATGCGCTCAGTACAGAAGGGCCGGTGGTCATGAAGCACTACCCCAAGTGGTATGTCGGCAAGGCGTCCGCCGACGACGCATCCGATCCTTTTCTTTTTTCTCATACGACCTGACAGGTAACACATGAAAATCCACGAGTATCAAGGCAAGGAACTGCTGAAGAAATTTGGCGTGACCGTGCCGCGCGGTATTCCCGCCTTCACCGTCGAAGAAGCCGTGAGCGCGGCTGAAAAACTGGGCGGGCCGGTTTGGGTCGTCAAGGCGCAGATACACGCGGGCGGTCGGGGCAAGGGCGGCGGCGTCAAGCTGGGCCGTTCCATCGATGAGGTCCGCAAGCTGGCGGGCGAGATCCTCGGCATGCAGCTGATCACGCATCAGACAGCAGCCCAGGGCCAGAAGGTCGGCCGCCTGCTGATCGAAGAAGGCGCGGACATCAAGAAGGAATACTACGTCGGCATCGTGACCGACCGTGGCACCCAGCGCGTCTGCGTGATGGCCTCCAGCGAAGGCGGCATGGAGATCGAAGAAGTCGCCGCGCACAATCCCGAGAAAATCCTGAAGGTTTTCGTCGACCCGGCCACCGGCCTGACCGATGCCGAAGCGGCTCAGTTGGGCCGCGGCATCGGTGTCCCGGAAGCGTCCGTCGGCAAGGCGGCCGCCGAGTTCCAGAAGCTGTACAAGTGCTATTGGGACACGGATGCTTCGCTGGCCGAAATCAACCCGCTCATTCTCACCGGCTCCGGCGACATCATCGCCCTGGACGCCAAGTTCAACTTCGACACCAACGCCCTGTTCCGCCACCCGGAAATCGTCGCCTATCGCGACCTGGATGAAGAAGACCCGGCGGAAATCGAAGCCAGCAAGTTCGATCTCGCCTATATCCAGCTGGATGGCAACATTGGTTGCCTGGTGAACGGCGCGGGTCTGGCCATGGCGACCATGGACACCATCAAGCTGTTCGGCGGCGAGCCGGCGAACTTCCTGGACGTCGGCGGTGGCGCGACGGCCGAGAAAGTGACCGAAGCCTTCAAGATCATGCTCAAGAACAAGAGCGTCAAGGCCATTCTGGTCAACATCTTCGGCGGCATCATGCGCTGCGACGTGATCGCCGAAGGCGTCATCACGGCGTGCAAGGCCGTCAACCTCAACGTTCCGCTGGTCGTACGGATGAAGGGGACCAACGAAGAGCTCGGCAAGAAGATGTTGGCCGATTCGGGTTTGCCCATTATCAGCGCCGACACGATGGCCGAAGCGGCCACCAAAGTCGTTGCCGCCGCCAAGTAAGCATTTGCCAAGGATTCATAAATGTCGATTCTGATCAACAAGGACACCAAGGTCATCACCCAGGGCATCACGGGCAAAACGGGGCAGTTCCATACCCGTATGTGCCGTGACTATGCCAATGGCAAAGCTGCTTTCGTGGCGGGCGTGAACCCGAAGAAAGCCGGTGAAGACTTCGAAGGCATTCCCATCTATGCGTCCGTCAAGGACGCCAAGTCGAATACCGGCGCCACCGTTTCGGTGATCTACGTGCCGCCCGCGGGCGCCGCCGCGGCCATCTGGGAAGCAGTCGAGGCGGAACTGGACCTGGTCATCTGCATTACGGAAGGCATCCCGGTTCGCGACATGCTGGAAGTCAAGAGCCGCATGAAGGCGAAGAACAGCAAGACGCTGCTGCTGGGTCCGAACTGCCCCGGCCTGATCACGCCGGACGAAATCAAGATTGGCATCATGCCCGGCCATATCCACCGCAAGGGCCGCGTGGGCATCGTCAGCCGCTCCGGCACGCTGACGTACGAGGCCGTCGCGCAGGTCACCGAGCTCGGCCTGGGCCAGTCCAGCGCCGTCGGCATCGGCGGCGACCCGATCAACGGCCTGAAGCACGTTGACGTCCTGAAGCTGTTCAATGACGATCCCGACACGGACGCCGTCATCATGATCGGCGAAATCGGCGGTCCCGACGAGGTGAACGCTGCGCAGTGGGCCAAGGACAACATGAAGAAGCCGGTGGTGGGCTTCATCGCCGGCGTCACCGCTCCCGCCGGCAAGCGCATGGGCCACGCCGGCGCCCTTATTTCGGGCGGCGCCGATACGGCGGATGCCAAGCTGGAAATCATGGAAGCGTGCGGCATCAAGACCACCCGCAATCCTTCCGAGATGGGCAAGCTGCTGAAGTCCGTGCTCTGAAATCCAGTCCGGCGGCGGGCCTTCGGCCCGCCCCGGCGCTGTGGAAACCCGCCGGTTTGGCGGGTTTTTTTTGCCGGTACGCCGCGTGGATTTCACCGGGCCGGCAGGCGGGCCGTCCGACGCACCAGCGAAGGCGGTATCTCGTGCGCAGTTCTCAGGCGGTATTCAGATAATGTTCAGTTTGTTTCCAGAATAAATTATGGACGGTCGAGGGATGTTCAGGGTCCATTCAGATTTTATTCAGAAATAATTCAGATTAAGTTCAGGGGTTATTCAGATTAAGGTTGGGCGCTGTATACGTTGAGCCGAATGTGTCGGCCTCCGTTTATTCAGCTTAATTTAAGATTAAAGAAAAGTTATTGAAAGAATAAGCCCGTGGGAGCGAATTTCCGCTGCGCCGCTGACAAAAAACCTGCTGTTTCCCTACATAAATCCGACAGCAAGCTGAATGTTTTGATCCTGCGTCGATATAATGACGGGCACCTGAAGTGCGTGAAACGGCGCATTCGACGCCGTTAATGGTCGCGCATTTTGACCGCCGTTCGGCTGCAACCACAAAGGGATCGAGGGAAGAGGAGTATGGAACTAACACAAGCTGCATTCTGGCTCGCATTGCTGCAGATTATCTGGGTCAATATTCTGCTGTCCGGGGACAACGCCGTCGTCATTGCACTGGCGGCCCGCTCGCTGCCCCCAAATCAACAGCGCAACGCCATCGTCATCGGTTCGGCGGCCGCCATTGTGATGCGGATCGTCCTGACCCTGGTCGCCGCCAAGCTGTTGCTGCTGCCGTGGCTGAAGCTGATCGGCGCGCTCCTGCTGGTCTATATCGGCGTGTCGCTGCTGATGCCGGAGCAGGAGGAAGACGGCAGCGGCAAGTCGCACGGCAACCTGTTCGCGGCCATCCGCACCATCATGATCGCCGACCTCGTCATGAGCCTGGATAACGTGGTGGCCGTGGCCGCCGCTGCCATGGGCGACACGACCTTGCTCATCATCGGGCTGGCCATCAGCATCCCGCTGGTCATCTTCGGCAGCACGCTCCTGCTGAAAGTGATCGAACGCTTCCCCATCATCGTGTGGGTCGGTGCCGCGCTGCTCGGCTTCATCGCGGGGGAACTGCTGGTCGGCGACCCGGCCTTGCAGGAACCCATTGCACGGATCGACTCCGCCCTGGGCGTCACGCAGCACAATTTTGCCCTTATGGTGGGGGCGGCAGGTGCGATACTGGTGCTGCTGATGGGAAAAATCTTGGTGGCGCGGAAGAACGCTGACTGAAAGCTGAATTACAATCCCCCCTTCGGGGCCCCGCGCCCGCCGCCGCAGACATGCCGGCGGGCGGGCCGGCGCCTTGCTGAAATCGGCTTAATCAAAACCATGTTGTAGGGGGTTGTGTCGTGCTTGAATTCTTCCAGACGCTCAGTTGGGCGGCCGTGTTCCAGATCATCATGATCGACATCCTGCTCGGCGGGGATAACGCCGTGGTGATTGCCCTGGCATGCCGCAATCTGGACGCCAAACGACGGATGCAGGGCATCCTGTGGGGCACCGCGGGCGCCATCTTTTTGCGCGTCATCCTGATTGCCTTCGCGCTCACCTTGCTCAGCATTCCGTTCCTCAAGGTAGTGGGCGGTTTGCTCCTCCTGTGGATCGGCGTCAAGCTCCTGATTCCCGAGCACGAAGGGCATGAAAAGATTGAAGGCAGCACGACCATCGCGTCTGCGATCAAGACCATCATCGTGGCTGATTTCGTGATGAGCCTGGACAATGTCATCGCCATCGCGGGCGCCGCCCAGAACGCCGACCCCAACCACCAGATCGGCCTCGTGATCTTCGGCCTCCTGGTCAGCGTACCCATCATCATCTGGGGTTCGACCCTGGTGCTCAAGCTCATTGACCGCTATCCGTTGGTGGTCACGCTGGGCGCGGCGCTGCTGGGTTGGATCGCAGGCGGCATGGTGGTTACCGACGTCGTCATCGAGCAGCGCTTCGGTGTCCAGCCGGCTATGGTTAAATTAGGCGCTGAAATCATCGGCGCGCTGATCGTCGTTCTCTTGGGACGGTGGCTGGCAAGCCGCAAAGTTGTCTCCAAGGAATCTTTGAATGAGTCTGCGTAAAACCGGCAAACCCCAGCAAGCCGAATCCGGCCTTAGCCTGCTCCAGGGCCTGTTCGTGCTTGCTGTGCTGGGTGTCATTGTCACCGTCGTGGCCGCCCATTTCGCCTGACGCCTGTCGCTGTGTCGGATCCCAAACGATTGATCATCGCCACCCGCGCCAGCCGTCTGGCGCTGTGGCAAGCCGAACATGTGCGCGGGCGCCTGCGGGCGCTGTATCCCGGTTGTGCGATCGAACTGCTGTCGTTGACCACGCGTGGCGACCAGATCCTCGATCGCACGCTATCCAAGGTGGGTGGCAAAGGCTTGTTCGTCAAGGAACTCGAATCGGCCTTGCTCGACGGCCGGGCCGATCTGGCGGTGCACTCCCTCAAGGACGTGCCCATCGACCTGCAGCCGCCTTTCGAGCTATGTGCCATGCTCGAACGCGCGGATCCGCGTGATGCCTTCATCTCCAACCGCTACGGGTCGCTGGCCGAATTGCCGGCTGGCGCCGTTGTTGGCACGTCCAGCCTGCGGCGCGAGTCGCAACTGCGCATGCGCTATCCGGAACTGGTCGTGCGTCCCTTGCGGGGCAACCTGGATACGCGCCTGAGCAAGCTGGACAATGGCGACTACGACGCGATTGTGCTTGCAGTGGTGGGCCTGGAGCGCCTCGGGCTGGCGCATCGCATCCGTGCGCCGCTCGATATCGACGAAAGCCTTCCTGCGGCGGGCCAGGGTGCGCTCGGCATCGAGATCCGCGGCGACAGGGACGACATGCGTGCCTGGATCGCGCCCCTGGCCTGCGCACGCACGACAGCATGCGTCACGGCGGAACGGGCTGTTTCGCTGGTGCTGGGCGGCTCCTGCCAGGTTCCCCTGGCCGCGCATGCCACCACCGCCGGGGGCGTCCTGCATCTGCACGCGCTGGTCGCGTCTATCGACGGCCGTCGCGTCGTGCGCGCCGAAGGGCAGGGGCCTGAAGAGGATGCGGCTGATGTCGGCGCCGCCGTCGCCCGTGAATTGCTGGATAAGGGCGCGGACAGCATCCTGGCTGAATTGGCCGCGTCCAATTGAGTCCCCGGCTGAAGCAGGGGTGAACCGCATCGTGCCGCCTACCGCCGTTCTGACGCGTCCCGCCGGTCGCAATGAAGACCTGGCGGTCCGCTTGCGTGAGGCGGGGTGGCAGGTCCACGAATGGCCGGCCCTGCACATCGAACCGATACCCGCGGTCGCGGATGCGGTGCCGCTTCCGCGCGATTTCGATCTGGCCATATTCGTCAGCGGAAATGCGGCGTCCCTCTATCTGCGTCAACTGCAGGGCCGGGGCCAGCGGACGTGGCCTGTGTCCTGTGTCGCGGCGGCGGTCGGTCCGGCCACGGCAGGGCGGCTCCGGGAATCGGGATGGATGAGCACCGGCTGCGCGGTCGTCCACCCGGCGGTGGAGGCGCCTCGCCATGATTCCGAAGCCTTATGGGACTGCCTGGTCGCCCGGGGGCCGCTTCCCCGGCGTGTCCTGCTGGTGCGTGGCGCGGAGGGTCGGGACTGGCTGGGCGAGCGCCTGCGCGAGCATGGCGCGCAGGTTACCGTGCACCCGGTATACCGGCGTACCGCTGCGCCCTGGGACGCCGCGGTGCTGGCGCAACTGGCCGACTGGCACAAGGCGGGACACCATCCCGCATGGCTGCTCACCAGCGGGGAAAGTATCGACGCCGTGCGCGCCAATGTGGCGCGGGCCGCCTCCTTGCCCTGGTGGGAGGCATGCTCCTTCGTCGTCACCCATGCGAGGCTGGTGCCCAGGCTGGGCTTGCCCGCGCCCGAGGCGGCGCACGACGTCCAGATATGCGCCCCAGCCGACGACGCCATCTTTAGCGCTTTTGTTTCCGGTTGAGTCCACGTTAAGCATCGCTACCGAATACAATCGCCCCATGACAGACAAGACTCCTGCCACCGCCCCGGCTGTCGAGCCAGCCGATCCCAGTACCCCGGCGTCCGCCGGAGCCAAGTCATCCCCAGCCAAGGGCGCCGGTTCGTCGCAAGGCGCCACATCGAGTCGACCACGCCGCACGGGAGGCGCTTCGCCCATGGTGGCGACCCTGGTCGTCGTGGTTCTGCTGGCCCTGGTTCTCGTTGCCGCCTTGTGGATGCAGCGTCAGCAGTTCCTGGCGGCAGGCCGCGAGATCGCCAGCCGGCTGGACAGCGTGAGCAGCGCCCTGGCCCAGACGCGTGCCGATACACGCCAGGCACTTGCGCTGGCCCAGGCGCAAAGCGAGCGCGTCGCCGCGCTCGAGAACAGCCTGCGGGAAGCCCAGAGCCAGTACTCCGCGCTGCAACAAGCGTGGCAGGATTTCAATGACAATGTCAGCGACGATGTGCTGGTCAATGATGTCGAGCGCCTGCTCACCATTGCCGACCAGCAACTGCGTTTGGGCGGCAGCGTCAGCAACGCCATCGTCGCCCTGGAAACAGCGCAGTCCCGCTTGGCGCGCGCGGGACGTCCGCGTTACGCCAGCCTGCAGCAGACCATCAATGGCGACCTCGATCGCCTGCGCGCCGTAAAGACCATCGACGTCGCCGCGCAAGCCGCACGCATCGATCGGCTGGTAATGCTGGTCGGCAAGGCGCCTTTGCTCGTGCCCGACGCAGTGGCACCCTCGGGCGCGACGCCAGCCGCCGCCGGCGCGCCCGTGCCCCCGCCACCCGCGGTGGCGCAGCCAGTCCCGCCGGCGGACGCGGCGTGGTGGCAGCGCTGGCGCGCCGAGATCGCGTCCTGGCCCGAGCGTGCCGGTGCAGCCCTGGTTCGTGAACTCGGAGACCTCGTGCGCGTGCAGCGTGTCGACGAGCCGAGTGCCCTGTTGCTTTCCCCGGAGCAGGCCGACCAACTGCGCGGTACCCTGCGCCAGCGCCTGTTGACGGTACAGTTGGCGCTGCTGATGCGCCAGCCCGATATCTGGAAAAGCGAACTCGACACCGTCGTGCGCACCCTGGACACGTACTTCGACCGTCGCTCCGCCGACACGCTTGCCGCCGTCGGCATGGCGCGCGAATTGGCCCAGACCGAGATCAAGGTCGCGGTCCCCGACGTTGCGGACAGCCTGAACGCCGTCGCGGCGCTGCGGGCGGCGGGGTCCGGTTCGTCGCAAGGGCGGGACTGAACCATGCGCGCCTGGTTCTGGACGTTATTGCTCGCCGCCGTGGCCGTGGCCGTGGCCGTGGTGTTGCGGGCGCATCCCGGCAATGTCTTGCTGCTGGTGTCGCCATATCGCATCGAGGTTTCCCTTACCCTGGCGGTGTTGCTGCTGATCGGGCTGTTCGTCGCCATCTATGTGGGCTTGCGCGTACTGGCATGGCTGGTGTCCATTCCGGAGCGCATGCGGGCCTGGCGCGGCCGGCGCGCGCAGGCGCGCGACCACGAACTGCTGGAGCGCGGCTGGATCGGTTTGCTGGAAGGCCGCTATGCCCACGCCGAAAAGGATCTGACCAAGCTCCTGGAACAGACCAAGGCGCGCAACCGCCGGGTGCTGGCTGCGCTGTCGGCCGCGCGGGCCGCGCAGGGACTGGGCGAATTCGTCCGCCGCGACATCATGCTGGACCGCGCCCGCGAGTATGCGGGCACCGATGCGGGCCTGAGCGAAGCCGTGGCCACCGTGACGGCGGACCTGCTGCTGGAACAGGGGCATCCGGAGCGCGCGCTGGAAGTGCTGGCCCCCTTGCAGGACGGTGGTGCGCGGCATCTGCATACGCTGCGCCTGCAACTGCGCGCCGAGCGCGCCCTCGGGAACCATGAACGCGTCTTCCCCCTGGCGCGCGGACTGCTCCGCCGCGGCGCACTGGATCGCGACGAAGCCTTGCGCATCATCGACGTGGCCGGTGCCGCGCGGCTGCGTGCCGGTATCGAGGGCGAAGGCTGGCGCGTGGTCTGGAAGGACCTCAAGGCCGAGGAACGCCTGCTGCCGGAAATCGCGCTCGCCGGCGCGGCCGCTTTCGAATCGGCCGGCGAGGCCGACGAAGCCGCACGGACACTCGAAGCGGCGATCGCCCATCGTTTCGATCACCGGCTGGTGGCGGCCTATTCGCGCGGCGAGGCGGCCCAGGTGCCCCGGCGCCTGGAGCGCGCGGAGAAGTGGCTGCATCAGCGTCCCACGGACCCTGAAGTGCTATCCGCCTTGGGCATGTTGTGCCTGACAGGCCAGTTGTGGGGCCAGGCCGAACGCTACCTCCTGCGCAGTGTCGAGCGGCGTCCCGATGCGCGCACGCATGCCCTGCTCGGCAGCCTGTATGACCGCCTGGACCGGCAGGGCGATGCCGTCCGCCACTGGCGCCTGGCCACGGCGGCCAGCATGGCCTTGCCCGTACTGGCCACGGATGGCGCCTTGCCCGCCGCCGACACGCACGCGGACCCGTCGCGCGTCGATCCGGAAAGCGGCTTTTTGTCGGATGCCGCCGAGGCGCCGGGACCGGTCAATGTCCACCCGCACGACCCGATACCGCTGGACGCGCCGGCGGCCGATTATGTGCTCGACCCGGATGCGCGACTGCAAACCGAAACGCCGGGGGCCGACCTCGCCACGCCAGCGATCCGGCCCGCGGAGGCGCCGGTCGATATCGAGGACTACTTCGACAGCGCGCCGATTCCCATTGCCGGCATGGACGCGGACGATGCGGTGCCCGCATCCGGAACCAGCACCACGCCGGCAAAGCAGGGCACCGCCGATCCGGCGACACGTCCCGGATCCGACGAGCCGCGCCGCGGCAAATCCTGATTCTCCCTTGACACGAAGGTCCCTACCATGAGTCTCGATCGCGTTGCTCCCGGCGCCAAGCTGCCGGACGAATTCAATGTCATCATCGAAATCCCCATGAACGCCGATCCGGTGAAGTACGAGGTCGACAAGGACAGCGGCGCCGTCTTCGTCGATCGCTTCATGCTCACGGCGATGCACTACCCCTGCAACTACGGCTACATCCCGCAGACCTTGTCCGAAGACGGCGACCCCGCCGATGTGCTGGTGATCACGCCGTTTCCCATTCAGGTCGGCGCGGTGATCCGCTGCCGGGCGCTCGGCGTGCTGGAAATGGACGATGAATCGGGCGGCGACGCCAAGCTGCTGGCCGTGCCGGTGGACAAGCTTTATCCGCCGTACCGCAACATCAAGTCGTATGAGGATTTCCCAGGCGAGGACATCGCCCGCATCCAGCATTTCTTCGAGCACTACAAGGACCTGGAAAAGGGCAAGTGGGTCAAGGTAAAGGGCTGGAAGGGTGTCGATGCCGCGCGCGAGGAAATCACCCGCAGCGTGGAGCGCTACGTCCAGGACCAGAAATAAGAGGCTTGGGCGCCAACGCGGAACGGGCCGGCTTGCCGGCCCGTTTGCTTGCGCGCCTTCCCGGCTGTCGGTTCGCTGAACGGCACCGGGAAACGCCGGTGATGCCCAAGCGGACCGAAAAGATTACACTCGCGCTTGATTATTTCAGCGCCGGTGGACCGGTCGCGTATCCAACGAGGTCAACAGCATGGACTATGTTTTGCCCCCCCCGGCGGCCGTTGCGGTCCCGGTAGCAGGTAGTGCCGCGTTATTTCCCGTTCGCCGCGTCTATTGCGTTGGGCGCAACTACGCCGAACACGCGAAGGAAATGGGTTTCACCGGGCGCGAAGATCCGTTCTTCTTCTGCAAGCCGGCCGATGCCATCATCAGCGTGCGCGACGGCGAAACGGGCAAGATGCCTTATCCCTCCAAGACGTCGAACCTGCACTACGAGATGGAGCTGGTCGTGGCGATCGGCAAGGCCGGCAAGGACATCCCCGTCGAAAAAGCCAACGACCATATCTGGGGTTATGCGCTGGGCCTGGATATGACCCGACGCGACCTGCAGGGCGAAGCGAAGAAGCAGGGACGTCCCTGGGAAGTCGGCAAGGCCTTCGACCAATCGGCGCCGCTGGGCCCCATTCATCCGCGCAGCGCGACCGGCATCATGGAGAAGGCGGACATCTGGCTGGACGTGAACGGCACGCGCAAGCAGAACAGCAATATCAGCGAGTTGATCTGGAATATCCCGGAAAGCATTGCCTATTTGTCCGGCTTGTTCGAATTGCAGCCCGGCGACCTGATCTTCACGGGCACGCCGGAAGGCGTGGGCGCGGTCGTCAAGAACGACCTCATGGTTGGCGGGGTGGCGGGGCTGGGCGAATTGCGCGTCCAGATCGTGTGATCGGCAGGGTGCCGGGATCGGCACCATCAAACGAAGGAGAGCAATCCATGCGCTCGAAGATGATGCTGACGACGTTGGTAGTCTTCGCGATGGTGCTGGCAGGATGCAATACGATTGCCGGTGCCGGCAAGGACATCCAGCGCGCCGGCAATGCCATCAGCAACGCCGCGGAGAAATGAACGCCGCGTCGTACTGACGGTTCGAACGCCGCCCCACGAGGCGGCGTTTTTTATGTGTCGCGCCTGAGCGGCATTTATTTTTTCTTGTGTCGTCGGCGTCGGCCATTTGTCGCGCGGGCCGCGGGCGCGCCCGGCGTTGGCGACGGTGCAGGGCTGGGGGGCTGATGTCAACCGGCGGCGATGGCGCACACTCCCCGCGCGATGTTCTGATCCACCTCGGCATGTACGAATTGGCGCCTCGCCGAGGGCCGCGCACACTGGATGCCTACCCCGTTTCAACGGAGACATCCATGGGCATCGACCGCAAACGCCAGCGCGGGCAGGGCATGACCGAATACATCATTGTGGTGGCCCTGGTCGCGGTGGCCGCCATCGCCGTGTACCAATTGTTCGGGCAAGTCGTGCGATCGCAGACGGCTGCCATGGCCCGGGAGCTTGCCGGTGAAAGCGGCGCCGACCAGTCCAGGGCGGCGCAGACGGCGGCGGACAAGGCCGCCGCCCAGGCCAAGGCCAAATCGCTCAAATCGTTCACCGGCAATGCCGGCGCGGCACAATGACACCGCGCCAACGCACTCGCGGACAGGCGCTGCCGCTGGCACTGGGCCTGGCGGCCCTTGGCGCATTGTCGCTCGTGGTGCTGTACAACCTGGGCCAGACCATTGCCGCGCGTACCCGCCTGACGCATACCGCCGATGCCGCGGCATATAGCGGCGCATTGGTGCAGGCCCGCGCGCTCAATCTGCTCGCCTATATCAACCGGGCGCAGATCGCGCACCAGGTCGCCATGGCGCATCTGGTCACGCTGGCCACCTGGACGCAGTTCGGGCAGGCGGAGCGGCAACGGCTGTTGCGCGGCAATCCTCCGGCCGCATTGATCGCGATGCTGTTCGGGCCGGTGCATGGACAGGCCTATGCCAGCGCCGCCGCTGGCATCGACGGCGCGGCGCTGGTCGACGAGTTCGAACGCGCGTATGCCAGTCATGACGCCCACGTGCATCAGGTCCTGGCCGCCGCGACACGGGCGACGATCGCCGATCTGCCGGCTAGCCGCCAGCGCGCCATGCAGGCCGTCGTGCGGGCCAACTATCCCGAGTTCCAAGCGCCCGGCAATGGCCATGACCGCCATGACGGCGAAGGACAACGGGACCGCTTGTCGATGAGGGTACTGGCCGATGAATGGCCCGGTTTTGTTCAGCGATACGCGGGGAACGGGCGAGGCGGTTTCCGCGCCATGATCCTTGGAGCAACGGAGCGGTACGGCTTCCTGGCGCCCAGGAATGGCATCGCACGCAACGCCTGGCCAGTCAGTTTCCGGTGTCCGGAGCGGCGGCATGAACTGCGCAGGCGCGGGGCCACCACGCTGGGCCGTGACGGGACATGGCGCTCCGTCGATACGCAGTCCTTCCACAAGCTGCGTTCCAATAAGTACATCGGCTGCTACTACCGCGAATATGCAATGGGCTGGGGCAAGGCCGATGGGCGCTTCGATCGCCGCGGCGGCGATGGCGACGCCGTGGCCATGGACGCGCCGGCAGACTTTTCCCGGCAGGACTTCTGGCGCTGGGTGCGGCAGCATACCTCCTGGGATATCGTCAACGGCGTGTCGAATCCGTTGGCCTACGCCTATGCGGTACAGGCGGCCACCCGTTGGCGCGGCGGCGGACAGCCTGCCTATGCCGAGGTCTCCCAGGTTCGCCGGGCCGCCCGTTTTGTCCTGCGGCTGGCGCAGCCCGCCCCGTTGCTGGCCACGACGGACGCTGGCAGCACGATCGCTTCGCCGCAGGGCCGCCTGGCTTATGCCGGCCTGCGCCGAGAGGACCAGGTCAGTGTGACCAGTGCGGCGGAAACCTACTTCGTCCGTCCTGTCGCGCGCCAGGACGGCTCCGTCGAGCTGGCCACCTTGTTCCGGCCGTACTGGCAAGCACGTCTGGCGCCGCGACGCCGCGGCCTAACCGGGACGGAGCCTCGCCATGCCCCGTGAGCGCCAACGTGGATACGCCATCGTAGAGGCCGTTGCGGTATTCGCTTTGCTCGCTGTGCTGATCGTGTCCGTGGTCGCCGTAGGGCGCCTGCAATGGCTCGGGCTGGGGGGAGCCCACGCCAGCCGCGTCCAGGCGTTTCGATACGCGCTGGGCGAACGTCCGCCGTCTTCGGCCCGGCTACGCGTCCGCCGGGAGGCGCAGCCTGCCTTTCCCGGCCCGGGCGGGACGCCTGTGCGGACCTTGCGGCACGAGCTGGATGTCGAGGACAAGGGCATCGTCACGGCGGTGGCCACCATGCCGGTACAGGTCCTTTATGCCGACGCATCGCAATGGGCGATGCGTCGGCATACGTCCGTATTGGCTGACGCAGGCCACGCCGGCAGCGACAGGCAGGCCCAGGACCGCATCGCGGCTTCGCCGCAAGCCTGGCGCCGGATCGCCGCACCGGGCCTGGCGGCCGGGCGGCAGGCCGCGTCGAGGTTCAAAGGCGTGGACCGCGCCTGGTCCCGCCCCGCACCGGATTTGGACTGGTTGACGCCCTGGGCCGACCTCGCGCCTCCTGGCCGGGTGCGACCGTCTTCACGCAGGCGAGGACGGCCGTGATGTCCCGCAGACCGCACCCCACGCTGCGCGCGGCATGGACAGTACTGGCCCTGGGCCTGCCAGCGCAGCCATGGCTGGCGGGCATTGGTGCCGGTACCGCCGTTGCATCGGCGGGCGCGCCTGCGGCCGATGTCGTGCCGCCCTCCTTGCCGCCGGGCGGTCACTATGCCGCGCTGGGAACGGCCCTGCGCATCCAGGGAAGGCCCTTGTCCGCATGGGTTTTCGAGGCGCCCGGCTCGATACCGGTCGTCGCGGCGTGGCTTACCGGACAGCAGCCTGCGCTGCGCGATATGTGGGTGGTGCCGGGCAGCGCGGTACTTGGCGGGGTGGAGCAGGGCAGGCATTGGGTGGCGCGGTTGTTCGATGCCGGGTGGGGCCGCACCCGTGGCACGATTTCCGCATTGCCGCTCGGCGATATGTCGGGCGCGTCTGCACCCACGCAGTCCTGGCAACGCCCCTGGCAACTGAAGGGTGGTCAATTGCGCTTCGAGCTGCAATCGCGCGTGGCGGGGGATACCGTGTTCGAGCAGGTGTGGACGCACGCGGCTCCGCCGGCACACCTGCGCAGAACGCTGTGGCGCGATCTGCGCGCCCAGGGTTGGCGGCCGGCGCCTGCCGCCGATGTGTCCATCGGCGACCCGGATCAAAACTGGTCGCGCGAACGGCAGCGGTTATCCCTGGTCATCGCGCCGATCGGTACTGGCGGCAGCGGGGTCACGGCCGTGCTTCGCGTAAGGGGGTAGGGCGATATGCCGGCCTGGATCCCGACGCAACGCTGGCTCATGGCGGTCGTTACGATCGTGGCCGGTCTGCTCGCTGCATGGGCGGCACGGCAACACATCCAGGGCCGTATCGAACAACTGGAAGCCGAGTCCCGTGTGCCGACGGTGAGTCGGCTGGTCGCGGCCTATGACCTGGCACCAGGAGGCCGCCTGGACGAGGAGCATGTCGCCGTCCGGGAAATCCCGCGTGAATGGGTCGCCAGCGATACGCTGGCGCCTGAAGATTTCGCAGCGTACATGGACCATGTATTGGCGCATCCCGTACGGCGAGGCGATCCCATCCTGCGGGCCCATCTGGCCAAGGAACGTGCGGCCTCGCTGTCGTCCCGTGTGCCGGCCGGCCGTCGCGCCATCACGATTCCCGTGGACGACATCAATTCCCTGTCCGGCATGTTGCAGCCCGGCGATCTGCTCGATCTCTACGTCTCGTTCGAGCATGCGCGCCGCCACGTCACGGCACCGTTGCTACAGGGTGTGCTGGTCCTGGCGACCGGACGAGATGGCGACAACGAAGAAGGCCCGGCGCCGTCCTTCTCGACGATTACCCTGGACGCCGGGCCCGAGGATGCCGTCAAGCTGGTTGCAGCCAGGCAGGCTGGGCGCATTACGGCCATACTGCGACACCATCGCGATGCGGCAACGGCCGCCACGGCGGCACGCGGCGACCTGGCGAGCCTGCTCGGCATCGATGTCAGCCATGGCGCACCGCCGGCTCGCATTCCCGTACTGTATGGCGATCGCCTTGCCGATGACGCGGCAGGCCAGCACGATCCCGATGACACCGACGGCGTCGCGGCCGGTCTGTTCCGGGCGGAGGTGCCCGCCGAACTCGTCAGCGCCGGACGCCTGCCGCCGGGATCGGGGCGCGCGACTGACCAGCGCGCGCCGGCGCTGCGGTGATGGCCCGGAGTAATCACATGCCATCGCCGCCTTCTGCCGCCGCGAACAGCCACATGCACGGTGCGTGCTTTTCGGGCCCATGGACCCGGCGGCGGCTGGAGTATCTGTGGCACTTTTGGCGCCCTGACCATATATGGCACCTGCGGCGCCCATGGCGCCCATGGCATATCGTGATCCTGGTCTTGAGCAGTACCTTTTCAGCCTCCGTTCCTGCCGCGCCTGCCGGCGTCGCCCTGCTGGAGCTGCAGGTCGGCGAAACTCGCGTGTTGACTCATCCCGGCGTGACCCGTGTCGCCGTCGGCAACGGCGCCGTCGTGCATGCCGTCGCAGCCGATTCCGCCGAAGTCATTATCTTTGCGCGCGCGGAAGGCGAGTCTTCCCTGCACGTATGGGCGGGGAAGAAGCGTATCGCCTACACCGTGCGCGTAGCGCCGGCCCAGTCACGACGCATGCGTGCGGAAGTGGACGCGCTGCTGGCGCGCATACCGGGGGCGCGCGGCGAAAGGATAGGCAACCAGATCGTCATCGAAGGCCATGATCTCTCGGATGCGGACCGCAGCCGTATCGCGGCCCTGGCGGAGCGCTATCCCCAGGTCCTGGATTTCACCGGCAAGGTGGGATGGGACCGCATGGTCCTGCTCGATGTCCAGGTCGTGGAGTTGCCGCGCTCACGCCTGACGGAATTGGGAGTGCGCTGGGATGCCGCCACGCAGGGTGGGCTGACGGCCGGCTGGGCCCTGGACGCCGCCACCTCGGGCCGGCTGACCGAGCGACCGGGGGAATCTCCCTTGGCCGTGCCGCTGCGCGCCGCGCCGGGTGTCGGCTACGCGGGCATGAACATGCTGCTGTCATCCCGTTTGAACCTGCTTGCCCAAACGGGTGAGGCCGTCGTGCTGGCGCAGCCCCAGCTGTTGGCGCGCAGCGGTTCAACGGCGGAATTTCTTGCCGGCGGCGAGGTGCCGTACGCTACCGTTGACAAGGACGGCAATGCCTCCACGCTGTTCAAGCCCTATGGTGTCTCCCTGCGCATCACGCCGACGATTGCCGCCAGTGGCACGGTTCGATCACGCATCGAAGTGGAAGCCAGCAACGTGGATGCATCGGTGACCGGCAATGGGGGCCCGGCGCTGAAGACGCGGCGCGCGTCTACGGAGTTCAACGTCCGGTCCGGCCATACGCTTGTGATAGGCGGCTTCCTGTCCCGGGAGCGAAGCACGGAGGACAGCGGCTTGCCGGGATTGCGGCATATCCCACTGCTGGGCGCCTTGTTCGGATCTCGGCGGCACCAGGTCAAGGAAACCGAGCTGGCGATCTTCGTCACGCCCATCGTGGTTTCCGAAAATCATGCCGCCATGCGGGAACCCGCGGTGAAGGCGCGCATGCATGTGGAGCGCGCCTTTCCGGAGCAGCCGCGCATGCTGATGTCCACGCCCGGAGGCGTGCAACGCGGCTGGGATCCTTACCTCGGCACGGGGTCGCAGTGGGCGTCGTCGGACCCGTCCCAAGGTGCCAACCAATATGATTTCAAGGATTGATACGTGCTCGAGATAGCGTTGCACTTCGAGGACGGCACGCACCGCATGGTGCGGGCCGCTCCGCCTGTCGTCCTGGGTCGCGGCCCCCACTGCGGCATCCGCTTGCGGCACTGGCGCGTCGGCCGCGACCATGCCGTGCTGACACTATCGGGCACCGACGTAGTCATCGAGGACATGGGTACGTTGTCCGGCACGCTGGTCAACGGAAAACGCGTGGCACGCTATGGACCCTTGAGTCCGGATGACGAGGTGCTTGTCGGCCCGTGTCTGCTCAAGGTGCGCCACGATGCAGCGATTGATATCCCGGCGCGTTCCTGCTTGCCGTACCCGGCGATGGAAACGCCGGCGCGGACCGCCGCGATCCCGCTGGCGGAGCCCGCGTACGCAGGGCAAGCCGCGGTGCAGGCGGCCATTGAGTTGCTGCCGCACCGTCAACGGCTACATGCTGCATTGCTGGAGGCGCTGGACCTGCGGCGCCGCGACGTGGCCAAGATGAGCGACACGCTGCTGCGTCGCGAAGCCGCCGATATGCTCCTCGATATCGTCAAGGCTGATACACGGTTGCCGGAAGCCGTGGACCGCGAGTCCCTGATGCGGGAAGTCCTGGACGAGGCGGTCGGCCTGGGGCCGCTGTCGCCGTTGATCGAGGATGGCACCATCACCGAGATCATGGTCAACCGCCATGACGAGATCTACGTGGAACGTGCGGGCTGCCTATCCAGGCATCCCACGGCTTTCAGCAGTGAACAGGCCGTGTTGGGCGTGCTCGAACGCATTGTGGCCCCAGTCGGACGCCGCATCGACGAAAGCTGCCCCATGGTCGATGCCAGGCTGCAGGATGGTTCGCGCGTGAACGCGGTGGTCGCGCCCGTGGCCCTCAAGGGCACCAGCCTCACGATACGCAAGTTCCCACGCCATGCGCTGGCGATGGACGACCTGGTGCGGCACGACTCCCTGAGCGACGCCATGGCCGTCTTCCTCGCCCGTTGCGTACGGGAGAGGTTGAACATCGTCGTGTCCGGCGGTACGGGATCCGGCAAGACGACGTTGCTCAATATCCTGTCCAATGCCATTCCGCAGGGAGAGCGCATCATCACCATCGAAGACGCCGCCGAGCTGCGGCTGCGGCACGCCCATGTCGTCGCACTGGAAGCTCGCCCGCCGAATCTGGAAGGGCGCGGCCGCATCGCCATTCGAGACCTGGTGCGCAACGCCTTGCGCATGCGGCCGGACCGCATCGTGGTGGGGGAGTGCCGTGGCCCCGAGGCTTTCGACATGCTGGCGGCCATGAACACCGGACACGAGGGGTCGCTGACCACGTTGCACGCGAATAGTCCGCGTGACGCGCTATCGCGGCTCGAAACCATGATCCTCATGGCCGGCATGGAGCTGCCCCTGTCCGCGGTGCGGGAACATATCGCGTCCAGCGTCCAGTTGATCGTCCAGCAGGCGCGCATGTCGGATGGCCGACGTGTCGTGACAGCCATTACGGAGGTCACCGGCATGGAGGGCGACCGCATCCAGACGCATGATCTTTTTCGCTATATCCGCCATGCCGCCGGTGGGGGTTTCTCCGGTTGCAGCACGATGCCCACCTTCGCGGAGCGCTGGCGGGACGCCGGCCGACCGCTGGATCCAGCGCTGTTCACCAACGATGCCACGGCGATCCTGTTCAACAGGCATTTCGCGTCCACGCCGCACAAGGCGCCGGCCACAGGAGCAACGCAGTGATATGGCTTGCCGCGATCGCGGCTACCTGCTGCATTATGGTGGCGTGTTGGAGCGCGTATGGCTGGCTGGCCGCCGCTTTGTCCCGCTACAGGCAGGTCTATACCGACGCGGCTGGGGCTCGGCTGGGAGAGGTTTTTCTCTTCGTCGACGCGCGCCAGCTGTGGCTGGTCAATCTGGCCGGCTGCGTGACGATAGCGTCGATGACCTATGCGGCCACGGCCAGCGTGCCGGCCGCGCTGATCGCCGGCTTGCTTCCTGTGCGCCTGCCGCACATTCTGATCGCATTGCTCCGGCGCCGCCGCCAGCATCGCTTCGATGCGCAATTGCCCGATATGTTGCTCGCGCTCGGGTCCAGCCTGCGCGCGGGCGCCAGCCTGCCGGGCGCCCTGCGACAGCTCGTCGAGCAATGCGAGGCCCCCTTGTCACAGGAGTTCGGGCTGATGCTGCGCGAGCAGCGTCTGGGTTTGTCGTTCGAAGCGACGCTGCTCAATCTGCAAGCCCGCATGCCGACGGAGGCCACCGGCCTGGTCGTGGCCGCGCTGCGTGTCGCCTCGCATACGGGCGGCAACCTGGCCGAAGCGCTCGAACGCATTGCCGCCGTCCTCCTGACCCGTCTTCAGTTGCAAGGCCGCATCCGGGCCCTGACGGCACAGGGCCGGCTGCAGGGTTGGATCGTGGGCGCATTGGCGCCGTTGCTGGCCGCTACCTTGACATGGCTGGATCCTGCATCCATGGCAGCCCTTTGGCACACGCCGGCCGGGTGGACGGCGCTGGTCGTCATGGCGCTGCTGGAGACAGCCGGTGTGGTCTGGATACGCCGCATTGTGAATATCGACGTTTGAACCCGTGGGCCCCGCAGAAAGGCATGGGCCACCGGCATAAGACAGGATCGGGAGGCAATCGATGCAATGGGTCGCCATCATCATGGCCGCAACCTTCGCCATAGGTGCCGCGGTAGTGCTAAGGCCGGCCTTGCGGCCGGTGGGCCGGACGCATCCGGTCGCGGGGACACTGCCGCCGGTATGGCGGGCGGCGTGGCCATGGCTGGAAGGCATGGCGCCGATGGCCGCGACGCTGCTTTCCTGGCGTCGCCGGATGCGCCTGGCCGACCGGATTCTGCGCGCGGGGCTTCCGGGCCGATTTACGCCAGGGCACGTGGTGGCCGCGCAATGGGCATGCGGGGTATGCGGCATGGTCTGCGTCATTGCCATGATGGCTGGCGCGGTGCCGCAGGTGGAGGGTATGACCCTGATGTCCGGTGCCATCGCAGGCGCTTTGGGCGCCGCCACGGCGCCGGGACTGTGGCTGCGTGGCGAGGTGCGCAGGCGCGCCGCGCGCATGGCGCGCGAGCTGCCTTTCCTTCTCGATATGACCACGCTCTGTGTCGAGGCGGGGTTGAATCTGCAAGGGGCTTTGCAGCAGGCGGCGCAGCAAGGGCCGGCCGGCCCCCTGCGCGACGAACTGCTGCGCGCACTGGGAGACATGCGGGCCGGCATGCCGCGCGGGGAAGCATTGCGAGCCTGGTCCCGGCGCGCCAATGTCGCCGGGGTGCGGGCGCTGACGGTTGCACTGGCGCAGGCCGACACACTGGGAATGAGCCTCGGCCCCATCCTGCGGGCACAGTCCGAGCGTCGGCGTGCCGAGCGCTTCCATCATGCCGAGAAACTGGCCATGCAGGCGCCGGTCAAGATGCTTTTCCCCTTGATCGGCTGCATCTTTCCTTGCACTTTCATCGTGCTGGCCTTTCCGATCGCAGTGCAATTCTGGCAGGTGGCGCAGTGATGCCCGAACGCCGCATTCGTCTGCTGCGGGTGGGCTCCTGGCAAGGGCGCCTGCGCGGCCTGCTGTTTCGCGCCAAGCCCCGCTCAGGGGTCGGCCTGTGGCTGCGGCCGTGCCGTGCCGTGCACAGCTTCGGGATGCGCTATCCCCTGGATGTGGTGTTCCTCGACGGCCGGAACCGGCCGATCCGGGCAGTCAAGGCCCTGCAGCCTTGGCGCGTCGCCTTATGCCTGCGTGCCCTGTCCGTTGTCGAACTGGAGGCCGGCGTTGTTGATATCGAAGACGGACGTATAGGCGGGATAGAAACTGCTGTACAGAATGCCGCCCGCGGCGATATTGACGGGAATCTGCAAGGTATTGATCAACGTGGCCGGCAGGCCGATCGCCACCAGCATGCTGGCGCAGAAGTCAATGCCCAGGAAAACGGCGGCCCAGGTCAGGCCATACACCGCGAATGCCCATTTATTGCGCCAGCACGCAATACCGGAAAAGAAAAGCGCCTGGACCAGCCGCACGTTATGCCAGGCGATGAGCACCGGCGCATGCCAGAACAGGGAAGCGATGATGACATACAGCGTGCCGAACAGCAGCAGCGGAACGCGCATGGCCTCCAGAAACGGCGTCAGGTCATTCGTGACGGAGGCCGCACGCACGCCTTCCGTCAGCTCCGCCGAGAACGGCAGGAACGCGAGCAGGCCGGCCAGCATGCACAGCGCGGCGTACAGCCCACCGAGGATAAGCAGCTTCTTGAAGATGCCCGGCTTCTGCAAGGGCTTGAGCCACATCGACGGCAGCATCGTCCGGTCTGCGTCGATATGCTTGCAGGCCGACAGGGTCATCAGCGTGACGATGGGCATCAGGCCAACGAAGAAGAGCGGCCCTATGGGCGGCGTGAAGGTGGCGAATAGAACCAGAAGGCTGACGGCGAGCGCCCAGGTGAACAATGCCAACGGCTGGCGCAAGAACAGCCGGAATCCATCGCGCGCCCACTGCCAGCCGGCCGTTGCAGGTAAAGATGCTGCTTGCATGATCGTCGGCTCGCTATGCTGCCAGGAGTAGTGTCATTCTTCGATTATGGGGCCAGGGAGGTTCAGGGCAAGGGCGGGGCGGCCTCTCGGTGGCGCGCCAGCAACACTCTTTCGAAGTGCCTGGGGTCGTGGGGCTTGAGGGTCTGTGCCGGCCGGGGAACGTAGAAGTCATACAGCCGGGACAGCCAGAACCGCAGCGCCGCGGCCCTCAGCATGGCCGGCCAGGCCTGCCTTTCCTCGGGCGTGAAGGGGCGCTCAGCGGCGTAGGCCTGCAGCCAGGCCTGGGCGAGCTCCGGTACGATTGCGCCGGTTTCGCGGACAATGCACCAATCATTGATGCTGACCGCCACATCGAACAGCCAGGTGTCGCAGCCCGCGAAGTAGAAATCGATGAATCCGCCCATGTGCGGCGCGTCGAAGGTGCCGGCGAAGAGGACGTTGTCGCGGAACAGGTCGCAGTGCGCCGGTCCTGCGGGCAGGGCCTGCCATATGGGCTCTGTCGCGAGTCGCTCCTGTTCCGCCAGCGTTCGCGACAGCATCCCGGCCTGCGCCGCATCCAGGAAAGGCGTCACCTTGGGCGCGGTCTCGCGCCACCAGGACAGGCCGCGCAGGTTGGGCTGGCGTAGGGCAAAATCGCGCGCCGCGAGATGGGCGCGGGCGAGCGTCTGTCCCGTCAACCTGCAATGAAGCGGGCCGGGCGCCGGCTCGTACCCGCCGGGCAGGCGTGTGACGATGGAGCAAGGTTTCCCGTGCATGTCCGCCAGCCGGGCGCCATCGTGTCCCGTCTGCGGCTGCGGCACCGGAACGCCACGTTCGGCCAGCAGGTGCATCAGCTCGATATAGAAGGGCAGCTGCTCGCGCGTCAGAACCTCGAAGACGGTCAACACATATTCGCCTGCCGTCGTGGTCAGGAAGTAATTCGTGTTTTCGATACCGGCCGTAATGCCACGCAGGGATATCAGCTCACCGAGCTCGAAGTGTGTCAGAAGGGCGCGCGCGTCGTCGTCGGAGACGGTTGTGAATACGGCCATGGAAGAGATGGCAAGGGTTATGGGGCAGCCGGCAGGGCTCGTGAGGCGGCGTAGTGCAGCCACGGCGGCGCAATTTTAGACTACCTGGGGGTGCCGCCGCTCCGCAAAGGCTAAAATCGTGCGAGTTCTCACCTGGCCCCTTGGTTCTTTACGTGCTTTCTTCCGACTGGCGGCTGTGCGTCGCCCCGATGATCGATGTCACCGATCGCCACTGCCGCTACTTCCATCGGCTGCTGGCGCCGCACGCGCGCCTCTACACCGAGATGATAACCACGGGCGCCTTGCTGCATGGCGATGTCGCCCGGCATCTGGATTTCGATCCGGCGGAACATCCCGTCGCCCTGCAGTTGGGCGGCAGCGAACCCGACGCCCTGGCCCAGGCTGCGCGGCTCGGCCAGCGGTGGGGCTATGACGAGATCAATCTGAACTGTGGCTGTCCGTCAGAGCGGGTCCAGCGCGGCGCGTTCGGCGCCTGCCTGATGGCCGAGCCCGACCTGGTGGCCGACTGCATCAAGGCCATGCGCGACGCCGTCGACGTGCCGGTCACGGTCAAGCATCGGCTGGGTCTCGACCACGACGAGTCATATTCCTTCGTGCGCGATTTCGTCGGCAAGCTGTATGACGCCGGTTGCCGCGTCTTCATCGTGCATGCCCGCAACGCCGTCCTGAAAGGGCTTTCGCCCAAGGACAATCGCGAGATCCCGCCTTTGCGCTACGACGCCGCGGCCGCGCTCAAGCGCGATTTCCCGGATTGCGTCATCGTTCTGAACGGCGGCTTGGGCGACGCGCAAGCGGCCCTGCGGGCCACCGCGGACTTTGACGGCGCCATGCTGGGTCGCGCGGCCTGGCACACGCCCAGGGTGCTGTCTGAAGTATCGCAACAGCTTTGGCCCGGCCTGCGGCTGCCGGGCGATGCCCAGGTGGTCGACGCCATGACGCGATACGCCGCGCGCGAGGTCGCCAAGGGCGTGCCTCTGCGGGTGCTGGTGCGTCCATTGCTGGGATTGGTGAACGGGCAGGCCGGCGCGCGACGTTGGCGGCGGGTGCTGTCCGATGCGGCGGCCTTGAAGGCCGACGACCCTGGGCTGATCTACCACGCCTGGCGCAGCGTGCGTGGCCACGCGCCGCGCCAGGCCGAGCCCGCCGGGGCGTCGGCGGACTGAAACGGCAGTTCAGGGGTTGGAGGCCGAGGCGTCCTCGTCCATGGGCCAGTCGCGGATATACGCCTTCAACATATTGTTTTCGAAGCGCTGCGCGGCGACGATGGCCTGCGCCATGTCGTAGAACGAAATCACGCCCATCAGCATGTTGCCGTCCATGACAGGGATATAGCGCGCGTGTTTTTCCAGCATCAGGCGCTGCACTTCCTCGGCGCTGGTGTTGGGCGTCACGCTCACCGGCGCGTCGTCCATGATGGCGCGCACGGTGGTGTCGCCAAGCACGCCGTTGTTGCGGCACAGGTGCTTGATGATTTCCCGGAATGTGAGCATCCCGGTGAGCATCCCGGATTCCATGATGACCAGCGACCCGATGTCCTGATGGCTCATCGTGTCGACGGCCGTCTTCACAGGGGTATCCGGGGTGGCCGTATACAGGGTGTCGCCCTTGACGCGAAGAATTTCGCTGACTTTCAACATGATGTCCTCCACGGGCGCGTGCGCGCCCAGCCTTATTTTTTGACGGCCTCGATCTTCAGGATGTCCGCCGAGCCATTGCCGGTATTGTGCGCTTCCTGCATGAGTTCTTCCAGCGTGGGAGCTGGACCGGCAGCCAGGATCGCCTGGGCCAGCCGCAGGATCTCCGGGGTGTCGCGCACGCGCCTCTGGCTCCGATCCAGGAGGAAACGGTCGAAAAGAGGCCCCAGGGAGGCGCGGCGGGGGTCGCAGGCCAGTATCCAGCGCTGTTCCTGCGTGCGGGCGACCATCCCCAATTCGGCCAGCGCTTCCAGCACGGCGTTGAGCTCGTCGTGATGCAGGTGCAGGTCCACGGCCAGGCGGCTGGTGCTGCGGCCCGCGGGCCCGCCCGTACCCATGTTGCGATACAGGCAGCGCAACACCTCGACGGCATCGACGAAGGCGGCGCCAGGGTCGCGGTTGATGTCCCAGCGGCCCACGCGGATCATGGGCAGGCTCGCCGCCACCGTGGCGCCAAACAACACCGCCAGCCAGGACAGATAGATCCATAGCAGGAAGATGGGCAGGGTGGCGAAGGCGCCGTAGATGACCGTATAGGTCGGGAAGCGGGTCAGGTAGTAGGCGAAGGCGGACTTCATCAGCTCCAGCACGATAGCGGTGCCGAAACCACCCGCCAGGGCGTCGCGCCACGCGACGCGGCGGTTGGGGACCACGACGAACAGCGCGGCGAAACCGAGCCCGGTCAGGAGCAGGGGGATGAAGGAGACGGCCAACCCGACGACGTCCGGCACGTCCCGCACCAGGCCCAGCGATTCACGCGCCAGGAAGGACGTCGCCCACAGGCTCGCGCCGGCCACCACGGGTCCCAGCGTCAGCACGGCCCAGTACACCAGGGCACGCTGCGACACCGGTCGCTGGCGCGCCACATGCCAGATGTCGTTGAAGGTTTTGTCGATCGTCATGATCAGCAGGATCGACGTGATCAGCAGCAGCCCGCCTCCGATCGCGGTCAGGCGACTGGCCTGGCGGGCGAACTGGTTCAGGTAATTCATGATGTTGTCCGATACCGCGGGGGGCATCAGGCTATGGGTCAGGAAATCCTCCAGCGCGATGCGGAATTCCTGGAAGACCGGAAAGGCGGTGAACAGCGACAGCACCACGGCAAGCATCGGGACGATCGCGAGGACGGTGGTGAAGGTGAGGCTGGAAGCGACTTGAAGGAGCTGCTCTTCGCCAGCTCGGTGAGCGGCGAAGCGCAGCACTTTCGCGACCCTGTTCGCCCAGGAGGCGCGGGCGGAGAGTGATTCCGGCGCCGCATCGCCGGCTGCCGTATCGACGGGCGGTTTCATGGGGCGATAATAGCAGCATGGATATCGAACTCAACAATAAACTGCGCTGGGCCTGCGTCGTGTCGCTGCTGGCGCTGACCGTATTGTGCGTGCTGTGGGAAACCGTCCTGGCGCCGCTCCGTCCTGGCGGCTCGTGGCTGCTGCTCAAGGCCCTGCCGCTGGCGTTTCCCTTGCGTGGCATCGTCCGCGGCAGGCTCTATACATACCAATGGGCGGCGATGCTGATCCTGTTGTATGCCATGGAAGGCGCGGTGCGGCTCATGTCCGACCTGGACCCCTATTCCGCCATGCTCGCGGGTGTGGAACTTGCGTTGTCGCTGGTGTTTTTTTGCTGCGCCATCCTTTACGTCAGGCCCGCCAAGCGAGCCGCGCGCAGCCGCAAAGCCGCCGCGGCCTGACACGCCGCCAGCACCAACCACCAGGATCTCTCCATGTCAGCCGTGTCAGGTATGTCGTCCTCAATGCAACTCGCGCATAGCCTGGCGGAGTTGCCCATGAGCAATTCCTTCGCCGGCCTGCCGCCCGCCTTCTACACGCGTTTGCAGCCCCAGGGCCTGAACGCCCCTCGCCTGCTGCATGCGAACGAGGCCGCCGCCGCCCTGATCGGCCTGGCGCCCGACGCCCTCCATACCGACGCCTTCCTCGAAGTATTCTCGGGCCGCGCGCCGCTACCCGGCGGGGACACGCTGGCGGCCGTCTATAGCGGGCACCAGTTCGGCGTCTGGGCGGGGCAGCTGGGCGACGGACGGGCCCACCTGCTGGGTGAGGTCGACGGGCCTCATGGCGGCTGGGAACTGCAGCTCAAGGGCGCCGGGATGACGCCCTATTCGCGCATGGGCGATGGCCGCGCCGTGCTGCGTTCGTCAGTGCGCGAATACCTGGCCAGCGAAGCCATGCAAGGCCTGGGCATCCCGACGACCCGGGCGCTGGCGCTGGTGGTTTCCGACGATCCGGTCATGCGCGAGACGGTGGAAACGGCAGCCATCGTCACCCGCATGGCCCCCAGCTTCGTACGCTTCGGCTCCTTCGAGCACTGGGCGGCCCGCCGGCAGCCGGACAAGGTGCAGACACTGGCCGACTACATCATCGACCGCTTCTATCCCGAATGCCGCCGCCCTGCGCCCGGGGAGCCGGATGGGCCCCATGCGCCGCTCATCCGCCTGCTCGAGGCGGTCACCGCGCGCACCGCGCGCCTGATGGCGGCCTGGCAGTGCGTGGGCTTCTGCCATGGCGTGATGAACACCGACAATATGTCCATCCTTGGCCTGACGCTCGACTATGGGCCTTATGGGTTTATGGACGGTTTCCGGCTCGACCATGTCTGCAATCATTCGGATTCGGAGGGACGGTACGCCTGGAACCGGCAGCCTTCGGTCGCGCTCTGGAATCTCTATCGCCTGGCCGGGAGCTTCAATAGCGTGGTGCAGGATGCCGACGCCCTGAAGGCCGTGCTGGATCGATACGAGGCTATCTTCACCGAGGCCTTTCACCGTGGCATGGCGGCCAAGCTGGGCCTGGAGGCCTGGCGCCCCGAAGACGAAGCCTTGCTCGATGGCCTGCTGACGCTGATGCACGAACAGCGGGCGGATTTCACCTTGTCGTTCCGCCGGCTTTCCAGCGCCGTGCGGGGCGATGCGCAACCGTTCGTTGATCTTTACATCGATCGGGACGCGGCCCGCGCCTGGCTCGAGAGCCTGCTGGCGCGGCAGGCGCAGGCGCCCCGGGAAGCCGCCACGCTCGCCGAGGCGATGGATCGCGTCAATCCGCTCTACGTCTTGCGCAATCATCTCGCCGAGCAGGCTATCCAGGCGGCGCAAAAGGGAGATGCCCAGGTCATCGAGCAACTGCTCGAGGCGCTGCGCGATCCCTTTACCGAACGGCCTGCCTCCGCGGCGTACGCCGGCCTGCCGCCAGACTGGGCGAGCGACATTGAAGTGAGCTGCTCCTCCTGAAGCGATGCATCCGCGCGACGCTCTGGCGTTCCAGAACACGTTCTATCCACGCGGAATGTAGGATTTGTTGCAATCTGTGCAGATTTGGTGCATCCTGGGATCGCGGAAGGAACCGTAAAAATGGGAGAGAAAGTCTCATTTTTGCGCTGTTTGGGGCGCCGCTTTCGCATTGTTACCGATGTTAGAATTGCGCCGCTGCCGCAGGCAGCGTGACGCCTTTCCGCAGCGGCCGGGTCCTGTAAACGCCAGCGCGGGACCTATTTCCGGGGATATATCGTGCAAACGCAAGTGGCAGACGGTGTGCTATGTATCGGTCTGTTAGAGGATGATGCGGACTTTCGTGAAGAGCTCGTCCTGGGCTTGGGCGGCTACGGCTTTCGCGTCAATTTCGCGTGTGGCAGCGCTGCCGAGTTCCATCGCTACATGGAAACTCACCCGTGCGATGTCGTCATCCTGGACGCCAACGTGCAGGGCGGCGAAGACGGCTTTTCCGTCGCAACCCGGTTGCGCGCCCTGCAGCCGGTCGGGATCGTGATGCTGACGGGCCGCGCGGCGCTGGAAGATCGCGTGCGAGGCCTGGAGGGCGGGGCGGATATCTACATGACCAAGCCGGTGGACCTGCTGGAGCTCAGCTCGGTCATCCGCAGCCTGGCGCGGCGGATGCGCCTGTCGCGCAACCCGGCGCCGCAAGGCGCCGCGGCCGAACGGGCGAGCCAGACCTGGAGCTTGCAGGATGGCGGCTGGATCCTGGTATCGCCGGAAGGCTCGTCCTTGCACCTGAGTGCCCAGGAACGGGTGTTCCTGAACGCCCTTATCGACGCCAGCGGCAATGTCGTCAGCCGGCAAGCCTTGTCGGAGTTGTTCAGTCCGTCCAACCCCAGCGAATTCGAACTCCGGCGCATCGATGTGCTGGTCAGCCGCCTGCGCGCGAAGGCGCAGTCCAGCGGCATGAAACTTCCTGTGCTGTCGGTGCGCGGCCAGGGTTATGTGTTCGCCGCCTGAGGGGCACCGTGGCCATATGCCGCGACCAGGGCGCGGTAGCGGATCCGGCTACGTCAACGGACCTTCGCGATAGGCAGGGTGATGGTGAAGCGGGCGCCTTGCCCGGGTTCGCTTTCGACGGTCAGCGTGCCGCCCTGCCGTTCGCAGATCTTGCGCACCAGGTATAGCCCCAGGCCCAGGCCCTTCGTTTCCCGATGTGCCGCGCGACGGAAGTGCGGGTCGAAGATGCGGTCCTGGTCTTCCTTTTCGATCCCCGGCCCGCGGTCCTGGACGGCTATCCAGGCGCTGCGCTCGCCGCGTGCGGTCAATGTCCCGACCTGTATGACAATGGGCTGGTCCGCCGGCGAGTATTTCGCCGCATTGTGGACCAGGTTGCGCAACACCACCCCGGTCAAGGGGCCGTCGCACCACGCCATAGCGGGCGCGGGCGCTTCCAATTGAAGCCGGTGAGCGATGTCCGCCTGCACCGCCGCGACGACATCGGCCGCCAGTCGGCTCAGGTCCACGGACGCCTGCTGCGGTGCGACGGCATCGTCATAGATGCTTTCCTGCCCCAGCAACTGGTCCATCAGCTCGGTGAGGCGCGCCACGGCGCGCCCGATGCGTTGCAGCCGGCTGTCTACCTGTTCGTCGCTGCCTTCGAGCACCATTTCCAGCGACTGCACGGCGGCGCTGATGGTCGCCACGGGCGCGCGCATCTCGTGGGCCAGCAGCGCATTCATCTGCCGTTGCTGTTCCATTACTTCGTTCAGGGTCGCCAGGCGGGTTTCGATCTGGCGCTGGCCGGCCGTCCATGCGGCGGGCAGGGCCGCGCTTTCGGCGGGCGGGGCGGGGCGATGCCGGGCCGCGGCGCGGCGGCCCAAGGGATCCGGCCTGGACAGCGCCGCCATGGCAAGCAGCAGGACGGTGCCGAGTGCGCCGACCGCCGTGGCGCACGCCGCCAGGGCGGGCGCCAGGCTGGCGGCATCGAGCCGCGCCAGCCGCGCCAGCGCTTCGCCTGCCGCCGGAAATCCCGCGGCTGGGCCGGCGACGGCGCCCGACACGGCCACCAGCACCCAGGCCACGAGTCCCGCCAGCACGGCTGCCAAGCGCAGGCCGCGTATGCGAAAGCCGCGTGCAACCATCCATGCCACGGCGCACGCACCCAGGCCCAGGCCGGCGGCCGATAGGTTGGCCTTGTCGGCCTCCGCCACCCAGGCGGCCAGGGCGCCGCGCAGCAGGGCCCACCGCAGGGCCTGGGAAACCAGCAGCAGGATGACTGCGCCGGTGGTGAACCCCGCACTGCGCCGCCGCCATGCGAGCAGGCAGCAGAGCAGGATCGCGACCGCCATGGCGATTGCAGCGGCGCGGACAGACATCAACAAGCCGCTCGTGACGGTGGAATACCAGAGATCAGGGTTCATGCAGGCAGCAAATGAGCGGAGGCATCCGGCACGCTCGCGCGTCCGGTGCCCGCAGGGGCGGCGTTAGGTTGCGCGGAAGTATAGCGGTATGGCGTAGGGGCAGCGCCGGGCCTCAGGCCGTGACGGGTTCAGTGGAATAGTGCACCGGCACGATACCGATGCGGTCCAGGAAGCGCCGCGTTTGTTCATCGGACGCCCCGTCCGCGTATACCTCCACGCCCAGCGCCTTTGCCGTTTCACGGACGGAGGCCGCAAGGTGGCGGCTGCCCGGGCTGCACGCGATGCCGTCCACGAAGTCCTCATCCAGCTTCACGTAGGCGATGGGCAGCTCGTGCAGGCGGGTCATCGCGACGAAGTCCTGGGCCAGCCGGCGTACCCCGACGCGTGCGCCGGCGTCGCTGACCACTTCGCACAGCCCGCGCACATTGGCGAAGTTGTCCACGAGCCCGCGCGCCTCGATTTCCAGCGTCAGGCGGGCCGCCTGGGCCGGCCGGTCCTGCAACATCTGGCCGAGCCGCGGCAGGAAATTCGACTGGCCCAAGGATGGTACCGCCACGGCGAGCGCCAGTTTGCCGGCGTGGGATACCAGCCAGTCCAGCGCCAGCCGTACTGCCTGGATATCGCATTCGGAGGACAGGCCGAGGCGGATCGCCGCCGGCATGAAGATATGCGCGGGGATGGGAGCCGGCGCTTCGGCGTCATGCAGCATCAACGCCCCTTCGTCGCGCAGCAGCGATCCGTCCGGGCCCAGCACATATTGTGTGGACAACGAAAAACGATGCTGCTCAAGCGCCATGACCAGCGTGTCCCGCCACTGGTGTTCGCCAGCCGCCTCGGCCCGTCCGGGTTCCTCCGCGTGGACGATGGCGTCGGTGTCGCTGCTCTCGGCCCGCATGAGCCCGTGGTCCAGCAGCGCCAGCAGTTCGCTGGCGTTGTCGCCGCCGGCGTAAGGCGCCATCGCCAGCGCCCAGCGGCACCAGTTGCGCTCGCCCAGCGATACGCGCAGCGCGCGCAGTTCGTGCCGCAATTGCTCGGCCAGCGCGCCGGCCTGCGCCGACGGTACCCCGTGCAGCAGGAGTGCGAAATCCGAGCCGTTCAGGCGTCCGAGCAGGAAGGCGGGCAGATGACGGCGCCCGACCTTCTGGTCCAGCCGCGATGCCACGGAGCGCAGCCACTGGTCGGTGAAATCGCGCGGCATATGCCGGTTGATCGCCGCCAGGTCCCGTTGCCGGAACATCACCACGTAGCCCGCTTCGGCGCCGTCCTCGCGGGGACCGCTGTTCAGCGCGCGGCGCAGTTCGTTGAAGAAGTACTTGCGATTCGGCAGTCGGGTGACGGGGTCCAGGTTGAGTTCCAGCTGCAGCGATTCGATCCGGGCGTTGGCCTCTTCGGCCGTGGTGCGAAACCGTTCGCGCGCCTCGACCAGGGCATTCGCGACGTCCGCCATTTCCCGCCATGGCGGCAGGGCCTGGGGGTCGGCTTCGCCGCGTGCCAGCGCACGCACCTGGACGCTGATGCCGTGGAGCAGCCGCTTCTGCAGCCAGCGCAACATGGCGCCGACGTAGAGCAACCATGACACGCCCCCCAGCCCGACCAGCACTGCCAGCGCGATCGACTGCCGCCACAGGGCTTCCACGGCCTTGGCATCATCGGCCAGGACGGTGACGGTGCCGCTTCCCCCCTGTCCGGTCCGGAAGCCCCGGGTGGCTGCTGCGGGGACCAGCGAAAGCAGTTCGCCGAACCAGGCGGGGGCGCGATTCGATCCCGGCTCGCGGCGGTATTCGAACGGGATGCCGCCTTCCACCTTGACCAGGCGATAGGCGTCGCCGGCGTAGAGCTCGTGCGCGACGGCACGCCATCGGGTCTCGCTGGGCGTGGGATCGTGCGCATATACGGTTGCGAGCGCCGCCGCAGTCCCTTCACCCCGCGCCTGCAATTCCTCACGCAGGTAGCGGCGCGCCGTATCGATGCTCAAGGCCTGCAAGGCGATGAACAGCAGCGCGGTGGCCGCGACGACGCTGACAACCAGTTGGCGCAATAGGGACATGGGTTGGCGGCTGTTTTTGCTCGACGATCGTTGACGGGCGGCCCGTGCGGCAGCCGTACCCAAATCATGGGAAAAATCGCGCATAGTGTAGGGCGATTTCGCGTGCGCGGAGTGGAACTTGCGCCGTGTGTGACCGCCCTTCGAGCGGGCCGGCGTGGGGTATGCGCGCGCTGGCGCCGTTATTGCGCGATTTCCTCGCGCTCGCGCCCGTAGACTTCCACCCGGTTGCGGCTGCCGCTCTTGGCGCGATACAGCGCCATATCGGCCCGCATCAACAGCGTATCCAGGGAGACGCCCGGCTCGTGCATCGCCAGGCCCAGCGAGATCGTCATGCTGAGCGGTCCGCCCTCCAGCAGGCCGATTTTCATCCCGGCCACGGCCTGGCGCAGGCGTTCGGCGGCCACGAGCGCGGCCGGCAGATCGGTGTGCGGCATCAGGACCGCGAACTCTTCGCCGCCGAAGCGGCCGATGATGTCGCTGTCGCGCAGGGTGTTCGTGATGGTGTCGGTGACGCGCCGTATGGCCTGGTCGCCGACATGATGGCCGTAGCGGTCATTGATGGACTTGAAGTGGTCGATATCGATGAGCAGGGCGGCGAGCGGGTGCGGATAGCGACGGCATTGCAGAATCTGGGCCTCGGCCGTCTCCATGAACGCACGCCGGTTCTTCAGCCCGGTCAATGGATCCGTATTGGCCAGCCAGACGAGCTGGCGCGTACGGTGGGCCACGGCCGACTCCAGCCGTGCATTGGCCTGCGCCATGCGCTGGTTGAAATGGCGCGCATGCCGGTTGAGCACCAGCAGCCAGATGGCAAGGATGCCACTGCAGCCCAGCAAGCCCGCGAACGCCCACTGCAGGCGCCCGAAGCCGTCCAGCAAGGCGCCCTTGTGGCGGTTCGCCGTACCGCGTTGTGCCTGGTGCACCACCCCCGCGATGCGGTCCGCCAGCAGGCGGGCTTCTTCCGCGTGGCTGGCCAGGTCCTGCGCGGCGGCGCGGATGCGGGCGGGGTCGCCGGTCTCCGTGGCTTCACGCCAGGCCTTGAGCCGTTCGTCCAGCATCTGCATGTCGGCTTGCCCTGCCGGCGCGGCGCGGACCAGGGCCACGCCGGGCGCGCTTTCGGCGGTGCCTGGATTGACGAAGGTGGAAAGCGCCTGCAGCCGCTGCACGAACTCGCGCGGATCCCCGCCGTTACCTGCGGTCTGCGCACCCGCGATCAAGCGGTTCATTTGTGCAACCAGTCGATAACTGAACAGTCCCGCGTCCTCGCCGCCCGGCTGGGATGCCAGGCGGGCCTGCGCGAACAAGGTCGAGCCGGCCAGTATCGCCAGGGTCACCATCGCCGCGAGCAGGCTGGTCAAGGCGATGGCGAGCCCGCGCCTCCGGGGCCCCGGAGCGGGAGCGTGCCAGTTGTCGTCCTGTGGAATATCGGACGCCTTGGCCTTCGTCGGCGGCGGCTGCGTCATCGTGTCGCGTGGAGAGGCGACCAGCCGGTCAGGCCGGGGGGGCGCACCTGGCGCCACCACTGCCTGGCCAGCCGGGCGGGGCGGCACGGGTCGCGACGGGCGCTGTGGTAGGCTGCCCGGGCAAGCGATCGTACATGCAGTCTCTCTCCTTCGAGGATGGTGAGCGCAACGCAACGGAGCGGATCGGCCCGGAACTTTACCGGGTCCCGGCAGGGTAGGCGCGCGAAAAGACGTCGTTGCGGCACCGCGCGGCACTATAAAACGCGGTCTGATACAAAAAGCATCTGGGATTTTCAGTGGGTTAGCATTTTGAGTCCGGAACTAGGTCCTATCAACAACGAATAATCACATCGCATTGCCGAGTTTGGGCTCTTTATTGCTTACTGTCTCTTTGTATGCAACTTCTGTCGCTCTTTAACGTCGTCCCCGCTACGACATGCGGCAATGTCATAATCCGGCTCAGCTCCCACCTTGTGCGCTTTGTGCAAAAAGATCATGTCCGGCAATACATTAGGCAAGCTTTTCTGCGTCACCAACTTCGGCGAATCCCACGGCCCGGCCATCGGCTGCGTCATCGACGGTTGCCCGCCGGGCTTGGCCCTGACGGCCGAGAACATCCAGCTTGAGCTCGACCGCCGCCGCCCCGGTACGTCGCGGCACGTCACCCAGCGCCAGGAAGCCGACCAGGTCGAGATCCTGTCGGGCGTCTTCGAAGGGCAGACCACCGGGACGCCGATAGGCCTCCTGATCCGCAACACGGACGCCCGCAGCAAGGACTATGCGAACCTGGCCGATACGTTCCGTCCCGGGCATGCCGACTACACCTATTTTCGCAAGTATGGCGCGCGCGATCCGCGCGGTGGCGGCAGGTCCTCCGCTCGCCTGACCGCACCCACGGTGGCGGCCGGCGCGATTGCCAAGAAATGGCTCGACGCGCAACATGGCGTGCGGATCAGGGGCTATATGAGCCAGCTCGGCCCCATCGCAATCCCCTTCCAGAGTTGGGACGAAGTCGCGCAAAACCCCTTCTACGCCCCGAATGCCGAGGTCGTGCCGGAGCTTGAAGCGTACATGGACCAGTTGCGGCGCGATGGCGACTCGGTCGGCGCGCGCATCGAAGTGGTGGCGGAAAATGTTCCCGCGGGGTGGGGCGAGCCGCTGTACGACCGCCTGGACGCAGACATCGCCCACGCCATGATGGGTTTGAATGCCGTCAAGGGGGTGTCGATCGGCGCCGGATTCGACTGCGTGGCGCAGCGCGGCTCCGAGCACGGCGACGAGATCACGCCAGACGGTTTTGCCAGCAACCATGCCGGGGGTGTCCTGGGCGGCATCTCCACGGGGCAGGCGGTGACCGTGTCGCTGGCCATCAAGCCGACATCGAGCATACGCATCGAGCGGCGGTCCATCGACCGCGCAGGAGCGCCCACGACCGTACAGACGCTGGGGCGCCACGACCCCTGCGTCGGCATCCGAGCCACCCCGATCGCCGAGGCGTTGCTGGCGCTGGTGCTCATAGACCACGCCTTGCGGCACCGTGGCCAGTGCGGCCAATAGCCGCGCAGCGCCGTCCGAGGCATCGTGCCGGAACGCGACATCACCACAGCAGAGGAGCAAACATGATCCATCGCAGAAGGCGGGCCCATGGCGTCCTTGGGGCCGCGGTATTGGCAGTGGTCGTGCTGGCGGGTTGCAGCACGGTGCAGACGACGGGAGGCGGCGCGGTTGGGGTCGAGCGGACGCAATACATGTCCAGCCTCGTATCGTCCCAGGCCCTGCAGCAGGAGTCGGACCAGCAGTACGCATCCATCCTGTCCCAGGCCAAGGCGAAGAACCTGCTGGACGTGAATGCGCAGCAGGTAGCCCGCGTGCGTGGCATCGCACAGCGCCTCATCGCCCAGGTCGGCGTGTTCCGCCCCGATGCCACCTCGTGGAACTGGGAAGTCCACGTGCTGACCATGAACGAAGTCAATGCGTGGTGCATGCCGGGCGGCAAGATGGCGGTCTATACCGGCCTGCTCGACCAGATCAAGCCCACCGATGCCGAACTGGCGGCCGTCATGGGCCACGAGATTGCCCATGCGTTGCGCGAACATGCGCGCGAGCGGGTGTCGCAGCAGATGGCGACCAGTGTCGGTCTGTCGGTTCTGTCGGTAGTGACGGGGTCGAACGCGGCTTCCGATCTGGGCGGCAAGCTGACCGACGTCATGTTCACGCTGCCGAATAGCCGCACGCACGAAACCGAAGCCGACCGCATGGGCGTGGAGTTGGCGGCGCGGGCCGGCTACGACCCATCGGCTGCAGTTACCCTGTGGCGCAAGATGGGCGCCGCCGCGCAGGGCAACGCCCCGCCGGAGATCCTCTCCACGCACCCCTCGGCCGAGTCCCGCATTGCCGATCTACAGGCGGCCTCGCAGCAGGTCATGCCGCTGTATCAGCAGGCCACAGCCAAGAAGTAGCAGCGCAAGGGAGCCGGCCCGCGGGGCCGTGCCGCGGCGTGGCGCAGCGGCCAGGGGGCGTGGCCGCATGGTGATGGCTACCGGGGCAGGCTGACCCGCCATGGATCGGCTGACCGGCTGACTGCCGACAGTCGGTCACCGCTGCCGGCGACCGCCGCCGCCGGCGTCACCCCGGGCCGATCCGCCTTCACCGTGTGTCCAAACATGGTACTGCCAGTAATAGTGTTCCTGGTGCCGTTGTACCAGGTTCGGAGCACGCGCATAATCGCGACTCCCGCTGTCTCCGTGGTGAGTTTCATGGCCCAAACCCTTTACGACAAACTCTGGGACGCACACGTCGTCCATCAGGAATCCGACGGTACCTGTCTGCTGTATATCGACCGGCACCTGCTTCATGAAGTCACCAGCCCGCAGGCATTCGAAGGCCTGTCGCTGGCCGGTCGCAAGCCCTGGCGCATCGACGCCAATCTGGCGGTGGCCGATCACAATGTGCCGACGCTCAACCGCGTGCAGGGCATCAGCGATCCCGTGTCGCGGCTTCAGGTCGATACGCTGGACGACAACTGCGGCAAGTACGGTATTACCGAATTCAAGATGAACGACCTGCGCCAGGGCATCGTTCACGTCATCGGGCCGGAGCAGGGCGCGACCTTGCCCGGCATGACGGTGGTCTGTGGCGATTCGCACACCAGCACGCATGGCGCCGTCGGCGCGCTGGCCTTCGGCATCGGCACTTCCGAGGTCGAGCACGTGCTGGCTACCCAGACGCTGCTGATGAAGAAAAGCAAAAGCATGCTGATCAAGGTCGAAGGCGAACTGCCTTTCGGCTGTACGGCCAAGGATCTCGTGCTGCATGTGATCGGCATCATCGGCACGGCCGGCGGTACGGGCCATGCGATCGAGTTTGCCGGGTCCGCTGTGCGCAGCCTGTCCGTCGAAGGACGCATGACGGTGTGCAATATGGCCATCGAGGCGGGCGCTCGCTCCGGCATGGTCGCCGTCGATGACAAGACCATCGAGTATTTCCGCGGCCGTCCGTTCGCGCCCGTGGGTGCGCTGTGGGACCAGGCCGTCCATTATTGGCGCACCCTGCATACCGACGAAGGCGCGAAATTCGATCGCGTGGTCGAAGTCGACGCGCGCCAGATCCAGCCGCAGGTCACGTGGGGCACCTCGCCGGAGATGGTGCTGTCGGTCGACAGCCGCGTGCCCGATCCCGACCGCGAAAAGGACGATGTGCGTCGTGACGGTATGGAGCGCGCCCTGCAATACATGGGGCTCAAACCCAACACGCCGATTACCGACATCCGGGTCGATCGCGTCTTCATCGGCTCTTGCACCAACTCGCGCATCGAAGACCTGCGCGCCGCCGCCGCGGTGGCGCGCGGCAAGCGCGTGGCTTCCAACGTGAAGCAGGCCATGGTCGTACCGGGCTCCGGCCTGGTCAAGCAACAGGCCGAACGCGAAGGGCTGGACCGCATCTTCCGTGATGCCGGCTTCGAATGGCGCGAGCCGGGCTGTTCCATGTGCCTGGCGATGAACGCGGACCGATTGGAGCCGGGCGAACGTTGCGCCTCCACGTCGAATCGCAATTTCGAGGGCAGGCAGGGCCAGGGCGGCCGTACGCACCTGGTCAGCCCCGCCATGGCGGCCGCGGCGGCGATCGCCGGCCATTTCGTTGACGTTCGGAATTTCCGCTAAAGATCATGCAACCATTTACCCATCACGAGGGCCTGGTCGCCCCGCTGGACCGCCAGAACGTCGACACCGACCTCATCATTCCGAAGCAGTTCCTGAAGTCCATCAAGCGCTCGGGTTTCGGGCCGAACCTGTTCGATGAAATCCGCTACCTGGACCATGGCGAGCCGGGCATGGACAACAGCAAGCGGCCGTTGAACCCGGATTTCGTGTTGAACCAGCCGCGGTACCAAGGGGCGTCGATCCTGCTGGCGCGCAAGAACTTCGGCTGCGGTTCCAGCCGCGAGCATGCACCATGGGCCCTGCAGCAGTACGGCTTTCGCGCCATCATCGCGCCGTCCTACGCCGACATCTTCTTCAACAACAGCTTCAAGAACGGCTTGCTTCCCGTCGTCCTGTCGGAACTCGACGTGGCGCGCCTGTTCGATGAGGTGAAGGCTTTTCCCGGCTACAAGCTGCGCATCGACCTGGAGCAACAGGTCGTCGTGACCGCGGAAGGCCGCTCGATTTCCTTCGATATCGAGCCGTTCCGCAAGTATTGCCTGGTCAACGGCTACGACGATATCGCGCTGACGCTGCGGCAGTCCGACAAGATCCGGGCTTTCGAAGCGGAACGCCTGGCGCGCCATCCCTGGCTGCAAAGCCGGACGCTGGTATAACGGCGCCGCGCTGATTTTTTCTGGAAGCATTGATGACCCACAAAATTGCAGTCCTCCCTGGCGACGGTATTGGTCCCGAGATCATCGAACAGGCCGTGCGCGTTCTCGGTGCGCTCAAGCTGGATCTGGCGATCGAACAGGCCCCCGTCGGCGGGGCCGCGTTCGATCGATTCGAGCACCCGCTTCCACCTGCCACGCTGGCGCTAGCGCAGAGCGCCCGCGCCGTGCTGTTCGGCGCGGTGGGCGATTGGAAGTACGACAGCCTGCCGCGGCAGTTCCGGCCGGAGCAGGCGCTGCTGGGCCTGCGCAAGTCGCTCTCGCTGTTTGCCAACCTGCGTCCGGCCATCCTCTATCCCGAACTGGCCAACGCTTCGTCGCTCAAGCCGGAAGTGGTGTCCGGCCTGGATATCCTGATCGTGCGTGAGCTCACCGGCGATATCTATTTCGGGACGCCGCGCGGCGTGCGCAGCGCACCGGATGGCAACTTCGCGGGCGAGCGCGAGGGCTACGACACCATGCGCTATAGCGAGCCGGAGGTGCGCCGTATCGCGCGTATCGGTTTCGAGGCGGCGCGCAAGCGCAACCGCAAGCTGTGCAGCGTGGACAAGGCCAATGTGCTGGAAACCTCGCAGCTGTGGCGGGAAATCGTGACCGAGGTCGGCCGGGAATATCCCGATGTCGCGTTGTCCCACATGTACGTCGACAATGCTGCCATGCAGCTCGTCCGTGCGCCGCGCGAGTTCGATGTCATCGTCACCGGCAATATGTTCGGCGACATCCTGTCCGACGAAGCCGCCATGTTGACCGGCTCCATCGGCATGTTGCCCTCGGCATCGCTGAACGCGGATGGGCAGGGCCTGTACGAGCCCAGCCACGGTTCGGCGCCGGACATCGCGGGCAAGGGCATCGCCAACCCGCTGGCGACCATCCTGTCGGCTGCCATGATGTTGCGTTACTCGCTCGACCTGGCCCCCCAGGCCGAGCGCATCGAAACCGCGGTGCGCGCGGTGCTGGCCAGCGGCCTGCGCACCGCGGACATCTACGAGCCGGGCACCAGCAAGGCCAGCACGGCCGAGATGGGCGACGCTGTGCTGAAGGCACTGGCGTCGTAAAAAGCCGTCATTTGCGGTTGCGGACGCGTCCACCCCTCCCGGCGCGGAGGGGTGGACGTGCTGTTTCTGATAAATTGTCGGTTTGCCGGAAGAAAATCCTTTTTCAGGACGGTTTCTCGCTACCCCGGTTTCCCCTTCCCCAGATCCCTGACATCAAGAGCGTACGGAAATGAGCAACGCAGTGGGCCTCGTCGGTTGGCGCGGCATGGTTGGATCGGTACTTATGCAACGCATGCGTGAAGAGAATGACTTCGCGCTGATCGAACCGGTCTTCTTCTCCACCAGCAACGCAGGTGCCGCCGCCCCCAAATGGGCGGAGGGCGCGGGCGCGCTGCAGGATGCCTACGACGTCGATGCGCTCAAGAAATTGCCCATTATCGTCACCGCGCAAGGCGGCGACTACACCAGCGCGGTCTACCCCAAGCTGCGGCAGGCGGGCTGGAAGGGCCTGTGGATCGACGCCGCCAGCACGCTGCGCATGGCGGAGGACGCCATCATCGTCCTCGATCCGGTCAATCGCCCGGTAATCGACGCCGCGCTGAAGCGGGGCGTGCGCGACTTCATCGGCGGCAACTGCACGGTCAGTTGCATGCTTATGGGCCTGGCCGGTCTCTTCCACAATGACCTGGTGGAGTGGATGACGTCCATGACCTACCAGGCCGCGTCCGGCGGCGGCGCTCAGCATATGCGCGAGCTGCTGACGCAGTTCGGCCACCTGAACGAGGCCGTGAAGCCGCTGCTCGACGATCCGGCCTCGGCCATTCTGGATATCGATCGTGGAGTGCTGGGCAAGCAGAAGGACGACGCCTTGCCGCACGAGCATTTCGGAGTTCCGCTTGCCGGCAGCCTTATCCCCTGGATCGACAAGGACCTGGGCGACGGCATATCGCGCGAAGAATGGAAGGGCGGTGCGGAAACCAACAAGATCCTGGGCCGCGGCGCCGGCTTCGACACGCCGGCCATCCCCGTGGATGGCCTGTGCGTGCGGATCGGCGCGATGCGCTGCCACAGCCAGGCGTTGACTATCAAGCTCAAGCGGGATGTGCCGCTGGACGAAATCGCCGGCATGATCGCCAGCGGCACCCAGTGGGCACGCGTGATTCCGAATACCAAGGAAGAAACGGTCAAGGCGCTGACGCCGGTGGCCGTGACCGGCACGCTCGATATTCCCGTCGGGAGACTGCGCAAGTTGTCCATGGGCCCGCAATACCTGAGCGCATTCACCGTGGGTGACCAGCTCCTGTGGGGCGCGGCGGAACCGCTGCGCCGCATGCTGCGTATTGCCCTGGACCACGCCTGACGTTCTTCCCGGCACCGGCGATCAGTGGCGCGCGGCCACAAAGGGCACCCCAGGTGCCCTTATTGTTTCAGCAAGCTCGTCGGTGCGTTACACTTTTCAATGCGGTACTGCCCGCCCTTAGCGGAAAAACAGGCTTATGACGCTACGCACGCTGCGCCTTTCTTCCAAACCGAGCCGGCACGCCACGCGCCTCGCGGTCGCGCTGGCGCTCGCCTGCGCCGCGAGTACCCCGGCGCACGCGCTGCGTCTGGCCCATAGCCGCGTCGTTTCGGCGCCGAATGCGCCGCTCGAGGTCCTGGTCGGCATCGCGGACTTGAGCCCGGACGAGCAACGTTCCCTCATGGCGACGCTGGCGGACCCCGCGGCGTGGCAGCGCGCTGGCGTGACCCCGCCCGTGCCCTTGTCCAGCATCACGCTGCGGTTGGAAGGGGCGGGAAACCCGGCGCGCCGGAATCTGCGGATCACCTCACCCGAAGCCGCAACGGGTTCGGCCGTCGACCTATTGTTGGATATCGGTACCAGTGCGGGCCAGCGCCAGGTCCAGCTCAGCGTCATGCAGACCGCGGGAGGTTTTCCGGGTCTGACCTCGCAGGCCGTGGTTGGCTCGGGCGCCCGGACGGGGCGTGGCACCGGTACCGGTGCCGTGTCGGTACGTTCCGGCGATACCTTGTACGGCATCGCGCAGAGCCGGGCGGTGCCCGATGCCACCATCTACCAGATGCTGGTCGCGCTGTGGCGCGCGAATCCCCAAGCCTTCATCCAGAACAATATGAATCTGGTGAAGGCTGGCGTGACGTTGACGGTGCCCGACGCAGCAACGGTACGGGCCATCGACCCGGCGGAAGCGCGGCGCATTTTCATCGAGCAGGCTGAGGCCTATGCGCGCTATCGCGCAAGCCTGGCAGGGGCCGCGGCGCAAGGTGCCGCGGCTGCCGCAGCGCCGTCGGCCGGCGGACAGGTCGGCGCTTCCGCGCCCGCCGCGCCGCCCGCGCCCACCACGCAGGATCGCGTCCGGTTGTCCAGTGGGGAGCCGGGCCAGGGCGATCCACAGGCACAGGCGCAGGCCAGGGGCGATGCCGAGGTCTCCATTGCCCGGGCCACGCAGGATGCCGAGTCCCGCGTCGCCGAGCTCGAACGCAACGTTAAGGATCTGAACGCGGCGCTTGCCGCGAATCAGGGGCAGGGCGGTGGTACGCCGGCGTCCGGCAACGGCCAGCCGGCAACGGCGGGGCTGCCGGGGCCCGCGATCGGTGGTGGACAGGCAGGGGCCGGCCGTAGCGGCGATATGGCCGCCGCAGGCCAGGGAAGCGATGCCACGGCGCCGCTACCGTCCGGCGGAGCGGGTTCCAGCGCGGCAACCGCCGGCGGCAATCCCGCAACCGGCGGCGCTGCGGCCAACGGTGTTGGGCCCGGCAAGGCAAGCCCGAGTAGCAATCCCGCCGCGGATGGCACCGGCTCCGCCGCCCCCGCCGGCAGCAACGCCTCGGGCAGCGGCGGAGCTTCCGGCCCGGCGGCTGCGCAAGGCGGCAGCCCGGCGAACAGTGCTCCTGCGGGCACCGCGGCCGGCGCCCCTGCGGACAGCAATGCGCCCGCGGGTCGGGACAACGCCGCCCGCAGCAGTGGCACCGGCATCACGGCCACCCCGGCGGCGCCGGCAAGCGGCGCAGGCTCGACCTCGACCGCGCCGGGATTGGCGAGCGATGCCTCGGCATTGGGCGGCAGCGCCGGGGTTGCGGGTACGCCGGGTTCGACAAACGCTGCGCCTGGGGGCGCACCCGCCCAAACCGGCGGTACAGGTATCGCGCCGTCGAAAGACGCCGCGACGGGCATCCCGTCGCCGGCGACGCCGGGCGGCGCCAAAGGTACGGAGGCAGGTGCAGGTACGGGCGCCGGTACGGGGCCGACCGCCAGCCTGGAGCCGGGGGCCGACTCCGGCGCCACGACCACTTCGCCGGCCGATGCCCAGGGACCGGCATCCGGACTGCCTGCATGGCTCTCGGATAACCTGCTGATCGTGCTCACCGCGGTTCTCGCCCTTATCGCTTTCGTGATCGCGTGGTTGCTGCGGCGCGCCGCAGCCCGCCGTGAAGAAGACCAGGACGACCTCGACGAAGAACTGTACATGTCCGAAATCGACGAAGGCGCCATCGATCGCCGGCTTGAAGGTATCAATCTGGACCTGGACGAACCGCCCAAGGACGACGTGGCGCGACGCCCTGGCGTCCTGCGGCCCTGAATATGCCTCGCCTGGCCCTCGGCCTGGCCTATGACGGGGCGAGCTGGCAGGGATGGCAGACGCAGCCGCACCACCGTACCGTGCAGGACCAGTTGGAAGCGGCGCTTGGACAATTCCTCGCCGCGCCTGCGGCCACCGTCTGTGCGGGGCGTACCGATGCGGGCGTCCATGCCGCCATGCAGGTCATACATCTGGACACCGACGCGCGGCGTCGCCCTGAATCGTGGGTGCGCGGCCTGAACGCCTTGCTGCCTTCCAGCGTGGCGGTGCGTTGGGCCCAGCCGGTGCCTGACGCCTTCCATGCGCGGTTCTCGGCCCTGTCGCGTACCTACACCTACCTGTTGTGGAACGACCGCGTCAGGCCCGCATTATGGGCGGGGCGGGCGGGCTGGTGCTTTCAGCCGCTCGACGTGGCCGCGATGCGCGATGCGGCCGCTCACCTGCTGGGGGAACACGACTTCAGCAGCTTCCGGTCCTCCCAATGCCAGGCGCGACACCCCATCCGCACGTTGACCCAGCTCGATATCGAGGCGCGCGGGCCCTTCCTGGTGTTCACCTTGCGCGCCAATGCATTCCTGCACCACATGGTGCGCAACATCATGGGGGCGCTGCTCCAGGTCGGGCAGGGCCGGCAGGCCCCGCAATGGATGGGGCAACTGCTGCGCGACCGCGACCGCACGCGGGGTGCTCCGACCTTCGCGCCGGACGGGCTTTATCTGTCGGCGATCGAGTACGCCCCCGAGTTCGGTCTCGCGGACCTGGACGGCCGGCGCCATCTGCTGGCACCATTCGCCTGAGCGTGGGGCGTCTTCACTGCGGCGCCGGCGCGCCGCCACCACCGGTCGTGCCGGATTCGAACAACCCTTCTGCGCCGAGGACGGCACAACGGGATGGGGCGAGCCGACGGGCCGGGCCTGCAATGCCGGCGTATCGCCTGCGGCGTTAAACTGCACCCTTGTCCCACGATTCCACCACCATGCGTACCCGCGTCAAGATCTGTGGCATGACCCGGCCTGAAGACATCGCGACAGCGATCGATGCAGGCGCCGATGCGGTCGGCCTCATTTTCTATCCCAAGAGCAAGCGCCATGTGTCGCTTGAGCAAGCGGCTCGTTTGCGTCGTGCCGTCCCGGCCTTCGTCGACGTGGTGGCGCTGTTCGTCAACCCGGACGACCAGACGGTCCGTCAGGTGCTGGACACCGTCGGTCCCGATCTGCTGCAGTTCCATGGCGAAGAGACGCCCGAGGATTGCGAGCGCCATGGAAAGCGGTACCTGAAAGCCTTCCGCGTCGGCGGCCCGGGGGCCGATACGCCGGCACGCCTGGGGCAGACCTGTGCCGCTTTCCATGGCGCGGCCGGATGGCTGTTCGACAGCTACACGGCCGGCTATGGCGGCAGCGGATTGTCCTTCGAACATGCCCTGCTGAGCGAGGTGCGTGCCGATCCTCATGGCGCTGCACTCATTCTCTCGGGCGGCCTGGATCCGCAGAACGTGGGCGCCGCCGTGACGGCCCTGCGCCCCTGGGCTGTGGACGTAAGCAGCGGCGTGGAGGAATCGCCCGGGCTGAAATCCCATGCTCGTATCCGCGCTTTCCTGCAGGCCGTGCGCCAGGCAGATTCCGACACGAAATGACCGGCAGGCTCCAGCCCCCTCAACCGCCCCGGCTACAGGTGAAGCAGTGGCCCGCATTTGACATCGATTTTGCGGACCCTATATAATCTTCCTTCTTTGCAGGCGGTTAGCTCAGCTGGTTAGAGCGCTACGTTGACATCGTAGAGGTCGTTGGTTCGATTCCAATACCGCCTACCACCGAATACATCAAGCAGTGTCTGGGCACCATCCAGCACACTCGCCGCTGGAACCCGCGCAAGCCCTGTAGCCCGCGGGTTTTTTTGCGTTCGCATTTGGCGAAAAATCCGGATTGGACCTGTAACCGGGGTGGGCTGGACCCCGTTACTCCGTTCCGGAACTGTGGCGTCCCAGGGCCGGATGCCGGGCCGGCGCCGCCGGCTGTTGCGACTTATCGCCGCGGCGCTGTACGATCCGCGGGGTACTGGAGAATGACCATGGAGCGATACGAAGTCGAGTACCGGCACTACTTCGTTGAAATCTCTGTCCATGAAAGTCTCGGTCGGCCTGGGCCGAGCGAGTACGCCGCTGAAGTCCGCATCACCGCCGAATCCTACGACAGCAGCGAGAGGACATGGATATCCCTCGACCGATTGACGCCGCCCGGTGTCCGGTCGGAGAGCCGTGCGCTGGAAGAAGGGCTGAACCAGGGCATGGCCTACATCGACAGCATGCTTGTCAGCAAGCGTGCGTAATCCGCATCCGTCGAGCCCCCGGCAGTCCTTGCCGGTATAACCCCTTCCTGCGCGCCGCGACCGTCGCAATCGCCACGGGGGCATCGGCATGGGTCCGATACTGCAATCCACGTCGGCATTCTGAGCCACCTTTCCCGCAATCTGCTCGGCGAGGCGTTTCCGCCTCGTTCCCGATCAGATTACGGAGGTAAGCCATGAATATGAATATCACACCACCTTGCGGTGTCGCGCCACAGCCGTTCGCTGCCCCGCCTGCTTCGATTCCCAGCATGGGGCATTCGGTGGTGCTCGATGCGTTCGGGGCGTATCAGCCGACGCGTGTGGCGCGCGCCGCGCCGCCGGCCTCCATGACCGAAACCACGGTTATCGGTAATTTTCCCGCCAAGGTGGAGAAGATCGACGGCGAGATTCGCCAGAAGCTTGATGAAATCATCAGCAAAGCCAGGAACCTCAATCTGGAACGCGTGGAGATCAAGGCATATGCGCCGGTCTTCAAGGAATTCGCCCGTCCGCATGCGAGAGCGGCACGCGAATATCTCCAGAACAACGGTATTCCGGCCGACCTGATCTCCACCAAGGTAAGGGGCAATAGCGGTGCTTTGGCGCGCAACTGGTCGGTGGCGATCGAGATCGTCGGCACACCGAAGCCTCCGCCAGCGTCCGCCATGCCCGTTACTTCTCTTTCGCCGACTGTGCTTCTATAACCAGCGTGTATTGGCCTTTTCCGCTGCCGCACCGCCATATGCACGGTCATCGGCGTGCATGGGCGGGCCGGCAACCGGGTATGCCATCCGGGCGGGTCGCGGCCAGTGCCGCTCCGTCCGGAATCGGAAATGGTCCGCTTTTATAAGGCGGACTACAGGCGGGACACAGCCGCCTATTCAGAATCCGGGTCTACGTCTCGTGCATGGCACTCCCCGGTAATGCATGGTTTCGACGTGATCCAAGTCCGGAAGTGAGAGGCTTATTCGTGCATCGTTCAGCGCAGCGAGCGCGCTTTTCCATATGGCAGATGCTCTATGCGCTCATGGCTGTCGCGTTGCCATTTGTACTTGCCGTTCCCGTCATCCATCACCAGGCTGAGCGCCGGGCCGAAGACCAGCTTCGAGTGGTGGACAATCTGGTGATCTCCCAGTCTGAGAATATCGTCGAGCATGCCATACGCGTGGCGATCGAAATCGATCCGCTGGCCGGCATGCCCTGCGGAGAGGCCTTCGGGCAGATCCACGAAGCGGGTTCGCTACGCCCTTATTTTCGATCGGTGGGATTGATCGCCGGCAATGTGCTGTACTGCTCCTCGGTTGGAGGCAAGCAGGATCGGCCGCTCTCCGAACTGGTTTCGGGCATGAACAAGCTGCCGCCGGGTATCACGCTGTCGATCGTGCGTGGAACGCCGTTGGTCAAGACGCGTCCGGCATTGTTCGTCTTCCTGGGCCTGGACGAAGGGCGCGGCGTATTGGCCAGCGTCGATGGCCAGTACCTGCATGACATCATCGATGCAGCCGACCAGGAAGGACGGTACGCCGTGCAATTGCGCATCGGAGCCGGCTATGCCCTGGGCGCGGGAGGCGTGCAGGAATGGCGGCCGCCGCCTCCGGACGATGGCGGTGTGACCCTCATGCGCACATCGGCCCTGTACCCGATCGAGGCCACCGCCACGCTCAGCGCCGCCCACCTTGTTTCCTATCGGGACGTGCTCTGGATGCAGTACATCCCTTTCCTGGCGATTGCGTCCGCCCTGCTGGCCTATCTGGCCCACCGCTTGAACACCCGGCGTATCGCCATGGCTACCGAGATCCGACGCGGCATGCGCCGGCGGGAATTTTGTGTCTTGTATCAACCCATCGTGGATCTGAGCACCGGTGCCTGCGTCGGCGCGGAAGCGTTGATGCGATGGCAGCATCCTGTCTACGGAATCGTGCAGCCGGAACTCTTTTTTCCCCTGGTGGGGGAAAGTGCCCTGGCCGTGCGCTTGACGCGACATCTTCTGGGGCTGGTCGAGCGGGACCTGGCCGAGGCGGCGTTGCCGCCTGACTTCCATTTGAGCGTGAACCTCAATGCGGAACATCTGTGCCGGCGCGAACTCGTGGGCGACGTGGAGCGCTTTCTTCACGGATTCAGGATCGCGTCGCCCAAGCTGGTATTCGAGCTGACGGAGCGCAAAGGCTTGCCGGATACGTTGGGGGTACTGAGCAATATGCGCGCGTTGCGGGCAATCGGCGTGGCCTTCGCAATCGATGACTTCGGGACTGGCCACAGCTCTCTTGCGTGCCTGGAAAAGATCACCGTCGACTATCTGAAAATCGCCCAGGGCTTTGTGTCCGTGATCGATACCGATGCTGTCAACGCCCCGGTCCTGGAACTGATCATTTCCCTGGGGGCGCGGCTGGGCGTCGCCCTGATCGCCGAGGGAATCGAAACCGAGACACAGGCTGCCTATTTGCGCGCAAAGGGCGTGAAGCTTGCCCAGGGTGGCCTTTTTTCACACCCCGTTCCGGCCATTTCCTTGCTGGCGCTGCTGTCCTGATCCGCGATGCCCCCGCGAGGGGTCACGCGCAATCTGCGGCGAGCTGTTCCTGCAGGGCCTTTTCCAGCTCGGCCAGGTGATCCAGTACCTTGGCTTGCGCCGCGTGTGTTCCCGTATCCGTCAACCGGCGCTGTGCAAGCACGTCGCCAAGGGGCGCGAAAATCGCGGCGGAGTGCTCGGGTTCACCGGTGAGAAAGGAGGCCGTTCCCTGCAGACGGTGGGCAAGATGATGGCTTTCCTCATAAGCATGTCGCGCCAGTGCGTCCTGGAGCGCTCGCCGGTCCGCGCCCAGAATGTCTTTTGCCCTTTGGAGAAAATCGCGTCGTCCTTCCCGATCTGGATAAAGCTCGTTCAAGGTATCAAGGTCCAGTAGCGGCATTGCAGGCTCACGGGGCAGGAGGGCAGGTATCGGCGGCGGGCAGGAAGCGGGCGCGCCGAAGCGCATCCAGCAGTTTTGCCCGCGTGGTGGGTTTGGGTACGTAGTCGTCCATGCCGGCGGCCAGGCAGGCCCGCGCGTCCGACTGCGTTGCGTTTGCGCTGAAGCCAATCAGAACGGTGCGGGGCCAACCGTTGATCATCTCTTGTGTACGGATGCGTCGGGCCAGGTCATAGCCATCCAGCCGGGGCATGTGGCAATCCACCAGCATGATGCGGGGGCGGTTGGCCAGCCATGCGGTATAGCCGGCCTCGCCGTCTTCGGTGGCGTAGGCGCTACAGCCCAGCAACGCCAGCTGCCGCAAGGTGATATCGCGATTGATCTCGTTGTCCTCCACCAGGAGGATATCGGACGCGCCGCGTGCGGGGGCCGCATGGGCGGCGGCATGCCTGCCGGAGCCGTCCGCAACGGTGCCCGGCGGCGCGCATTGCGGTTCGTCGGTCAGGTGCGTGGGCGAGGATGGAGCGGTGGTGGCGGCGCCGTCGACGCCGTCGACGCCTTGGGTGGGGGACTTTGGCGGCGCGAGCAACCGCGGCGTTACCCAAAGCGCTTCCAGTGTGCGCAAAAAGGGGTAGAGGGCATGCAGGGGACCATGGCGCGTTGTCGGCGTCGCGATCCAGAAGCCATCGCCGCCGTCCGTCAGTATCCGTATATCCGCCGGCGCGTCCGCGGGCAGGGTCCGTATCCCTGTCTTGCGGCACCAGGCCATCAGCATGGGCTTGAGCGCCGCATTGGAAAGGTGCAAGGCGGCCGTGTGGCTGGCGTAGTCCGGCCATGTCATGCGTTGCGTGTTCCAGCGTGCCGGAATGCGTATGCGGGCGCACGTGCCGTGTCCACGGCGGCTATGAATCGCGATCCGGCCCCCCATGCGCTCGACGAGATGCTTGACGATGGACAGGCCCAGGCCCGTCCCGCCATGCCGCCGCGTGGTGGACGTGTCCTCTTGGTGGAAGGGGGAGAACAGCCTGCGTTGGTATTCTTCGGACATGCCCGCGCCGGTATCGCGCACGGCAATCTCGATTTCGTCGCGCTGCGTGGACAGATGCCGCCGCGCCGACAGGGTGATGGTGCCGCGTTCGGTGAAGGCGATCGCGTTGCTCAGCAGGTTGCCGACCACCTGGCTTATCCGGATTTCGTCCCCAATGAGGCGCCGGTCGAAATGTGGCATGACGGCGACGCTCATCGTGAGCCCCTTGCGGCGCGCCAGCGGAAGATAGAGTTCCGCCATGTTCTCCATGGCACGGTAGAAGTCATAGGGGGCGTCGCACAGCTGCAGTGTGCCGCTTTCGATCTTGGCGTAATCGAGGATGTCGTTGATTACGCGCAGAAGCAGCCGCGCGGACTGCATGGCGGTGTCGAGGTAATGCTGTTGCTCCGTGCTGAGCGGGGTGTCCTGCAGGATGTCGAGTACGCCGATGACGCCATTCATCGGGGTGCGGATCTCATGGCTGACGGTGGCGAGAAAGGCGGACTTGGCGGAGTCGGCGGCTTCGGCGCGTTCCCGGGCCAGGATGGCTTCCGTGCGCGCTTTCTCCGCCGTGTGCCGCACGATACGCATACGCCATTGGGCCCACAGCAGCGTCGCGATAGCGAACAGCGCCAGGATGGCGCCGAGCGTGGCGAGGAGTATCGGGGTACGCCCATCGAGCATCACAGGCGAAGATCCATCGTACCGGGCCGTCAATCTCAGTCGCCGATGGACTGCTCGAACTTTTCTTTGAGATACAGCGCCAGGGCCAGGTCGTCGGCGAGGTCCAGCTTTTTCATGGCGCGGCGCTTGTGCGTGCTGATGGTCTTCTTGCTGCGCAGCAGCTTGGCGGCGATCTGCGTAACCGACAAGCCCAATGCGATGTTGCGCAGGATCTCCAGTTCCGCGTTGGTCAGCCGTTCTTCCGGCCGCTTGGGACGGCAATCGTGCACATGGCCGTCGGTGCAGGAGTAGAACGCGCGCGGCGTATTGACGGCAAGGCGGATCATGTCGGCGAGGAAGGGCAGGCGTTCGCCTTTGGGCACGTAGCCGTTGGCCCCTGCCTTGAACGCCGCGTACTCCGTGTCGACGATCTTGCCCGCGGAGAAAGTAATGATGACAAGTTCGGGATGCAGGCGCCGGATGCGCTTGATGAAGTGGATGCCTTCCCAGGTTTGCCGCGGCAGATAGAAGTCCACGATGGCGACGTCGCAGGGAACCTGCTTGAGGCTTTCCAGGAAGCGGACCGAAGAGGTTTCGGTATGGACAACTTCGAAATCGGCCTGGTGCTGCAGGAAGGAAGCCATGCCGAGGGCGATGACCGGGTGGTCGTCCAGTATGGAGACGCGAATGCGGTGGCGAGGTCGGGAAGTCAGCAGGTAACGCCGTACGGACGGTTCGCCCGATGTGAGGACCGGCGAGACGGCTGGGGGCAGGGAAGGGAGACAGCGGGCGATGGTCATGCATTTCCTTGCTTGCGGGGAACCGGCCATGCGTACGCGCGGCGCAGCGGCGTGCCAGCTCACGAAAGGGCGGCGCTGGCCGCGGGCGGTTACGGAGTTTAGGGAGGGCAGTTCCATGTCAGCCATTCCTCACAGAAAATAGGACCGGGCTTATGAATGTGGACAGGATCGGTTTCATTGCCGGCAAGGGTCCGCTGTCCGTAACAGCACTGCGCGCTTTGCTCCCCAACGGTGATACAATCGGAAAATTCGTCACGATATTGCTGTGGTGGCCCCCGGGTCGCCGTCCCGATTTCCATGCGCCCCGAGCACGCTTTCCCTTTGGTACGAACGTGGACAACGACTACGACCTGGAGTCATTGTCGGAAACCGCGTTGATCGTCATTCCGTTTGCAACCCCCCGATGGGGATCGCAACGCCAAGCAGAATCACAGAAGACGCGGCTCGTGCCGCGTTTTTTACTTGTTATTCAGGAAACCTAAGATGGTCCAGATCACCTTGCCCGATGGTTCGCGTCGCGAATTTCCGGGTCCTGTCACGGTCGCCGAAGTGGCGCAGTCCATTGGGGCCGGGCTCGCCCGGGCGGCACTCGGTGGGAAGGTGGCTTTCGATGGCGAGCAGCCTCGTCTGGTCGACACCAGCTTCCGCATCGAGCGGGACGCCCGCCTGGGCATCGTTACCCCCAAGGACCCGGATGGCCTTGAGCTGATCCGGCATTCCACGGCGCACCTGCTCGCCTACGCGGTGAAATCGTTGTTTCCCGAGGCGCAGGTCACGATCGGTCCGGTGATCGACAATGGCTTCTACTACGATTTTTCGTACAAGCGCCCGTTTACGCCGGAAGACCTGGAAGCCATTGAAAAGAAAATGGCCGAACTCGCCCGCAAGGACGAGCCGGTCACGCGCGAGGAATGGAAGCGCGACGACGCGGTGGCCTTTTTCAATGGCATCGGCGAAAAGTACAAGGCCGAAATCATTGCCTCCATCCCGTCGAACGAAACCATCAGCCTGTACCGCGAAGGCGATTTCATCGACCTCTGCCGCGGGCCCCACGTCCCCTCCACCGGCAAGCTGAAAGTCTTCAAGCTGATGAAGGTGGCGGGCGCCTACTGGCGCGGCGACAGCAAGAACGAGATGCTCCAGCGCATCTACGGTACTGCCTGGGCGAGCAAGGAAGAGCAGGACGCGTACCTCCACATGCTGGCAGAGGCCGAAAAGCGTGACCATCGCAAGCTGGGACGCGAGCTCGATTTTTTCCATTTCCAGGACGAGGCGCCCGGCCTGATTTTCTGGCACCCCAAGGGCTGGCAGTTGTGGCAACAGGTGGAGCAGTACATGCGCGCCGTCTACCGCGACAATGGCTACCAGGAGGTGAAGGGGCCGCAGATCCTCGATCTGTCGCTATGGAAAAAGACCGGTCATTGGGACAACTACCGTGAAAACATGTTCACGACGGAGTCGGAGAACCGCGTCTACGGCCTGAAGCCCATGAACTGTCCGGGGCATGTGCAGATTTTCAATTCCTCGCTGCACTCCTACCGCGACCTGCCCTTGCGCTATGGCGAGTTCGGCCAGTGCCATCGCAACGAGCCGTCGGGCTCCCTGCACGGCATGATGCGCGTGCGCGGGTTTACCCAGGACGATGGCCACATCTTTTGCACCGAAGCGCAGATGCAGGACGAATGCGCCGACTTCACGGCCTTGCTGCAGAAGGTTTACCGGGATTTTGGCTTCGAAGAGGTGCTCTACAAGGTGGCGACCCGTCCCGGAAAGCGCATCGGCGACGACGCGACCTGGGATGCGGCTGAGCAGGCCCTCATGGACAGCCTGCGGCGCACCGGTTGCGAATTCGAGATTTCACCCGGGGAAGGCGCCTTCTATGGCCCCAAGATCGAATACACCCTGAAGGACGCGATCGGCCGCCACTGGCAGTGCGGTACGCTGCAGGTGGATTTCTCCATGCCCGTGCGCCTGGGCGCCGAGTACGTGGACGCCGACGACCAGCGCAGGCCGCCCGTGATGCTGCACCGGGCCATCCTCGGATCCCTGGAACGATTCATCGGGATGTTGATGGAAAATCACGCCGGCGCCATGCCCGCCTGGCTGTCGCCTGTGCAGGCCGTCGTGTGCTGTATTTCCGACCCATCCGCGGCTTATGCTGCCGAAATCACGCAAACCCTGAAAAAACAAGGCTTTAGGGTAGAGTCGGATTTGCGTGGCGAAAAAATCACTTATAAAATCAGGGAGCACAGCCTGCAAAAGGTCCCGTACATCCTGGTCGTAGGCGACAAAGAGCGGGACGCCGGGTCGGTCGCTGTCCGCGCGCGCGGAGGGCTGGACTTGGGAACGCTTGCGTTGGATGATTTTGTCGCGCGTCTTGCGCAAGAAGTAGCACAACGGCGCGATATCGGCCGTCCCGAGCAGGTTTCGTAAACGTTTTAGGAGTTGTCAACATCGCCACTGAAAAAGCCAACCGCATCAACGGTGAAATTCGTGTTCCCGAGGTGCGTCTGATAGGTCTGGACGGAGAGCAACTGGGCATCGTGAAGATTGCCGACGCTTTCCGCCTGGCGGAGCAAAGCGACGTCGACCTGGTGGAAATCGCGCCCAATGCCGAGCCGCCGGTCTGCCGCCTGATGGACTACGGCAAGTTCAAGTACCAGGAACAGAAGCGCCAGGCCGAAGCTCGTTCCAAGCAGAAGGTCATCCAGGTCAAGGAAGTGAAGTTCCGGCCGGCGACCGACGAGGGCGACTATCAGGTCAAGCTGCGCAATCTGCGGCGCTTCCTGGAAGAAGGCGACAAGGCGAAAGTGACGCTGCGTTTCCGTGGCCGCGAAATGGCGCACCAGGAATTGGGTATGCGGGTGCTTGAGCGGGTGCGCGACGACTTGACGGAATTGGCGTTGGTCGAATCGATGCCGAAGCTCGAAGGCCGTCAGATGATCATGGTGTTGGCGCCGCGCAAGAAGGCGACGCCGGGCAAAGAGGCGACAGGGGCCTGAGGCTTTTTCGTCGCCGTCAATCCGCCGCCCTCCGCAAGGAGGGCGGCGCACGTTCCGGGTGTCGCAATGCATGTGCTTTTCATTATCGATCCCTTGCCGCTGTTGAAGGCGTACAAGGACAGTTCTGTTGCCATGATGCGTGCGCTGGTGGCGCGGGGCCACAGCCTCAGCGTAGCGCTCCAGGGCGATCTCTATATCGAGGAAGGCCAGGTACGGGTGAAATCCACGCCGGTTTCGCTGGTGCCGGACGCGGACCTGCATGGCCATGCATGGTGGCAGGAAACCGGCGACGCGGTGGAGCAACCGTTGTCCGCCCTGGGCGCGGTCTTGATGCGCAAGGACCCTCCTTTCGACATGGAATACGTCTACGCCACGCATCTGCTCGAATACGGGCAGGCGCAAGGCGCCAGGGTCTATAACCATGGCGGCGCCATCCGCAACCACCCTGAAAAGCTCGCCATCACCGAGTTCAGCGAATTCACGGCGCCCACGCTCGTGACGCGCGACATGGCGCGCATCAAGGCTTTCCACGCACGTCACCACGACGTGATCGTCAAGCCGCTGGATGGCATGGGCGGGACCGGAATCTTCCGCCTGCGCCAGGAAGAGCCGAACCTGAATGCCATTCTGGAAACGCTGACGTACGACGGCACGCGCACCATCATGGCCCAGCGTTATATCCCCGACATCGTCAAGGGCGACAAGCGTATCCTGCTGATCGGCGGCGAGGCCGTTCCCTATGCACTGGCGCGTATCCCGCTTGCGGGTGAAACGCGCGGCAACCTGGCGGCGGGCGGTAGAGGCGTGGCGCAACCATTGTCCGACCGCGATCGACAGCTCGCAGCGGCGATCGGTCCGCGCCTTGCGGAACGGGGCCTTCTGTTGGTCGGTCTGGACGTCATCGGCGACTACGTGACCGAGGTCAATGTGACCAGCCCGACCTGCTTCGTCGAGATCACGGAGCAGACCGGCTTCGATGTGCCCGGCATGTTCGTTCAGGCGCTGGAACGCGCGGTGGCCGCGTAAGCGGACCCCTATGACAGGCATCGTCATTGTCGTTCATACCCCGCTGGGCGCCGCGATGATGGATTGCGCCGGCCACGTAATGGGCAACGTCAAGGAGGTGGCCGTGCACGATATCCTGGCCGCCGATATGCCGGAGGAGAAAACGCCCGGCGTGGTGGCGGATATCCTGCGTCTGGGGCAGGACGGCAATGGCGTGCTCGTGCTGACCGACCTGGTCGGCGCCACGCCGGCGAACATCGCCAAGCGTGCGGTGATCGAAGCGCAGGCTCAAGGGGTGCAGTGCGCGGTGCTTGCCGGGCTGAACACCCCCATGTTGTTGCGCGCGCTGACCTACCGCAACCTGCCGCTGGTCGAGACGCGGGAAAAGGCCTTGGCAGGAGGTGTACAGGGCGTGTTGCGCGTGGACTAATGGCAAATTTATCCTATGATGTCATCTGGTCTTTCACCTTCATCGCCAGCGGTTCCGCGCCTGACCTCCCTTATGCCTAATACCGAAATCACGATCAGCAATAAACTCGGTCTGCACGCGCGTGCCGCAGCCAAGCTCACCCAGCTGGCCAGCAAATTCAATAGCGATATCTATATCTCGCGCGGCGCGCAACGCGTGAACGCCAAAAGCATCATGGGCGTCATGATGCTGGCGGCGGGCATGGGCGTCACGGTAAAGCTGGATGCTTCCGGTCCGGACGCCGAGAGCGCGCTGAAGGAAATCGAATCCCTGTTCGACAGCAAATTTGGTGAGCACGAATAAGCCGCTTCCCGCGCAGGCCAAGCCCAGGCCCGCGCGCGCGGGGGCCAGTGGTGCTGCTGTCGCCGAGCGCGTTCCTGCGGGCAGCCCTGCCAATGCCGTGATCTGCCTGTATGGGCAGGGCGTGGCGCGTGGCTATGCCATCGGCCGGGCCGTCGTCATGGGCGCCGCGGCGCTGGAAGTGGCGCACTATCGGATTTCACCGGACGACGTCCAGGCCGAGCGTGACAGGCTTTCCGCGGCGTTGCAGGCCGCCCGCGACGATCTGCTGCAGATGGCCGATACGCTGCCGGACGATGCGCCGCGCGAGCTGGGCGCCATGCTGAACGTGCATGGCCTGTTGCTGGCCGATCCGCTGCTTGCCGAACAGGCGCTGGCGCTCATTACGGAACGCCACTACAACGCCGAATGGGCGTTGACCATGCAAGGCCAGATCCTGGGCGAGCAGTTCGAGGCCATGGAGGACGAGTATCTGCGCGAACGCGGCGCGGATGTGCGCCAGGTGATCGAACGGGTGCTCCACGTGCTGGTGGGGACATCAGGTATTCCTGACGCCAGCCGGGTGGACGGCGACGATCCGCTGGTCGTGGTGGCGCACGATATTTCGCCCGCCGACATGCTGCGCTTGCGTGGCGGGCGTTTCCTCGCCTTCGTCACGGACCTGGGCGGCGCCACTTCCCATACCGCCATCGTGGCGCGCAGCATGGGCGTGCCCGCCGTGGTGGCGCTGGGCAATGTGCGCGAGCTGGTGCGCGACGGCGACATGCTGGTGGTCGACGGTGGCGCCGGCGCGGTCATCGTCAATCCCTCGCCGGCCATCCTCGAAGAGTACCGGCAACGCCAGCGCGCCTATGCAGACGAGCGCGCGGAGCTGGCGCTGCTGCGCGACGAGCCGGCGATCACGCTGGACGGCATCGGCATCGTCATGCACGCGAACATCGAGCTGCCCGACGAAGCCGAACTGGCGCTGGCCGCGGGAGCGCAAGGCATCGGCCTGTTCCGCAGCGAATTCCTGTTCATGGGCCGCCCGGACCTGCCTGGCGAAGAAGAGCAGTACCTGGCCTATTCCGCGGTGGTGAAAGTCATGGCCGGCAGGCCTGTCACCATCCGGACCCTGGACATCGGGGCCGACAAGACGCTGGACGGCGAAGCCACCGTGGCGACCAATCCGGCGCTGGGGCAGCGCGCCATCCGCTATTGCCTGGCGCGGCCGGAGATGTTCGGTACGCAGTTGCGGGCGATCCTGAGGGCGTCCGCGCACGGACCGGTGCGGGTGCTGATCCCCATGATCGCGCACATGCACGAGGTCGCCGCCACGCGCCTGGCACTGGACGCGGCGCGCCGCGAGCTCGACGCCCGCGGGCAGCCGTATGCCGCGCATATCGAACTCGGCGCCATGGTGGAGATACCCGCCATCGCCATCGCCATCGAGCCCTTCGCGCAGGCGCTGGACTTCCTGTCCATAGGCACGAACGACCTGATCCAGTACACGCTGGCCATCGACCGGGGCGACGCGCAGGTGGCTCCCTTGTACGACCCGCTGCATCCCGCGGTGTTGCGCCTGGTCGCCAACACCATCAATGCTGGCGAACGGGCCGGCAAGCCGGTCGCGGTTTGCGGCGAGATGGCGGGCGATGCCACGCTTACCCGCCTGCTGCTCGGACTGGGCCTGACCGAATTCTCCATGCACCCGCAGCAACTCCTGGACGTCAAGCGCGAAGTGCGCCGTGCCCATTCGAATGCGCTTCGGGTGAAGGTCGCGGCCGTCTTGAATCGCGCGCTGCCCGTCGATCTTATTTCGCTGCAGCAGTCCTGACCCCTCGTCCGCCGGTCCCGGCGACACGGTGGCCGCATGGCGCGCCCCGTCACTGTTGCGCGGGTTCGTCATACAGGTGGCAGGCGACAAGAGCCTGTTCGCGCGGCAGCAGCGCGGGCCGGCGCGTGGCGCATACCGGCATGGCATGGCTGCAGCGAGGGTGGAAGGGGCAGCCGGACGGTGGATTCACCGGATCGGGGAAGGACAAGCCCAGGCCCATGTCGGGAATCCCCAGGCCCGGCTCAGGCGTCAGCACCGACGCGAGCAGGGCCTGTGTATACGGGTGGCGCGGCCGCCGAAAGACCTCCGCGGCGGGGCCGGCCTCCACGATCCGGCCCAGATACATCACTGCGACTTCGGTGGCGATATGTTCTACCACCGCCAGGTTGTGGCTGATGAACACGTAGGTCAGGTTGAACTCGCGGCGCAGATCCATCAGGAGGTTCATGATCTGCGCCTGCACCGAGACATCCAGCGCCGACGTCGGCTCGTCACAGATCACCACTTCCGGATTCATGACCAGCGCGCGCGCGATGGCGACGCGCTGGCGTTGTCCGCCCGACAACTGCCCCGGGGTGTTGTTCGCCAGGCGAGCCGGCAAGCCGACACGCTCCAGCATGTCGATGGCCTTGCGTTGTCCGGGGTTGTCGATCCCATGCACCTCCAGGGGCAGCGATACGATGGAGGCGATGGAGCGCCGGGGGTTCAAGGACGAGTACGGGTCCTGGAAAACCGGCTGTACGCGGCGTGCCAGTTTGCGGCGCGGCATCTGCGAAATATCGGTGCCGTCCATCGTGATCGTCCCTTGGGTAGGCGGGATCAATCCCAGCAGCATGCGGGCGAGCGTCGACTTGCCGCAGCCGGACTCCCCCACAATGCCCAGAACGCCGCCGCGGTGGACGGCAAGATCGACGCCGTTGACAGCTTGCAAGGTGCGTTTGGGCCGGAACAGGCCCGCGTTGACGGAATAGCTGCGCGTAACGGCCTGGGCCTGGATGAGGGGCGTCATGGCGATGCGTAAGCTCCTTCGGTCGTTCGGATGCAACGCCATGCCTGCTGTTCGTCTCGATGGACCGGTATGGATTCGGCGCAAATGGCCTGGGCATGGGGGCAGCGGTCGCGGAAGGCGCAGCCATGGAGGTCGCCGAGCAAGGCTGGCACGACGCCCGGAATTGTCCCCAGGTGCTGTCCCGGCGCCGTGCGCCCGGGCACCGGAATACAGTCCAGCAGGCCCTGCGTATAAGGATGGCGCGGGGCGCGGAAAATCGCGTCGACGGCGCCTTCCTCCACGATCTGGCCGGCGTACATCACCGCCACCTTGCGGGCGATGCGCGCGACCACGCCGAGGTCGTGGGTGATCAGCACCATGGCGATGCCCAGTTCGGCTTGCAGGTCGGCCAGCAGACGCAGGATCTGCGCCTGGATGGTCACGTCCAGGGCGGTGCTGGGTTCGTCCGCGATCAGCAGCTCCGGCCCGCACATCAAGGCCATGGCGATCATGACGCGCTGGCGCAGTCCGCCGGATAACTGGTGCGGGTACTGGCCCAGGCGTTGTCCCGCCGAAGCGATGCCGACCTTGTCCAGCAACGCCACGGCCCGATCGCGCGCCTGTGCCTGCGTGGCGCGGCGATGGTACACGTAGTGCTCCGTCAACTGGTCGCCGATGGTGTAGGCGGGATTGAGCGCAGTCATCGGCTCCTGGAAGATCATCGCCATCTTGTCGCCGCGCAGTGCGTTCACCTGATTGCCGCGCAGGGAGGCGATGTCCTGGCCCAGTACGGCGAGCCGGCGCGCGCGGCGCCTGGCGGCCTTGGGCAGCAGGCCCATGATGGCAAGCGAAGTCATGGACTTGCCGCAACCGGATTCACCCACGATGCACAGCGTTTCGCCGCGGGCGACCTGGAACGAAACATCGCGCACCGCGTGCAGCGGACCGCGCGGGGTATCGATATCCACGTGCAGGCCTTGTACGTCCAGAACCACATCGTCCGCGCGCATGCTCAGGTCCTGTCCCCGGGAGTCAGCAACTGGTGCAGGCCGTCGCCGGCGAGGTTGATGGCGAAGATCAGCACCGCCAGCGCCGTGCCGGGGATGGCGATCAGCCAGAAGGAGAAGAACATATAGGCCTTGGCTTCCGAGATCATCAGTCCCCACGATGGCGTGGGGGGCTGCACGCCCAGTCCCAGGAAGGACAGCGCCGCTTCCAGGAGGATGGCGCTGGCGGCTTCGAGCGTCGCGATGACGATCAGGTGCGGAACCACATTGGGCAGCACTTCGCCGCGCACGATGCGCCACGTGGAGGCTCCCGCGGCCTGCGCCGCGGCTACGTATTCGAGCGCGCGGACCTGCTGCGTGGCGCTGCGCATGACGACGGCGAAGCGGTCCCACTTGAGCAGGCCCAGCACCCCGATCACCACCCACAGCGAACCGCCCAGAATGGCGACGGTGGCCAGCGCCACCAGGATGACCGGCATCGACAGACGCGTCGAGACCAGGAAGGACACGGCCATGTCCACCTTGCCGCCGAAGTAGCCGGCCGCCATGCCCAGGGTCGTGCCGATCAAGCCCGATATGGCGGCGACAGACACCCCGATCAGCAAGGAGATGCGTGCGCCATAGAACAGGCGCGACAGGTAGTCGCGCCCCAGCGGGTCGGTGCCGAAGGGATGCGCCCAGGAGCCCTTGGGATACCACACCGGCGGCACGGAGCGCGCTGCCAGGTTCTGCGCATAGGGATCGTGCGGAGACAGCCATGGCGCGAAAAGCGCGACCAGGACGATGAGTAGCAGGATGCCGCCCCCCAGCAGGAGGGCCGTATTGCGACGCAGCCTGCGCCACCGCAAAGGCGCGGGGGCGACCGCCGCGGCGACCGGGGGAACCTCCGCCACGGCGGGCAGGGTGGGCAGGGTGCGCATGACCATCCTCAGGACACCCGTATGCGGGGGTCGAGCCAGGCGTTGGCGATGTCGGCCGCCAGCGTCAGCAATACATAGATCACGGACAGCAGCAGGACGATGAGCTGCATGACGGGATAGTCCTTGAACGTGATGCTCTGGTAAGCCAGATAGCCCAGGCCGTCGAGCGCGAAGATGGTCTCGATGACAACGGAACCGCCGAGCAGGAAACCCAGTTGCACGGCCGCCAGCGCGACCACCGGAACGATCGCGTTGCGCAGCGCGTGCTTGAAGATGACCTTGCTGGCCGGCAGGCCCTTGGCGCGTGCGGTGCGGATGTAGTCGGCCTCCAGGACTTCGATCATGCCGGCGCGGATGAGGCGCATGAAGGCGGGGGCGACGTAATACCCCAGCGCGATGGATGGCATGACCAGGTGCTTCCAGGTACCGCTGCCGGAAACCGGGAGCACGCGCAGGCTGATCGAGAACAGCATGATCAGCAGCAAGGCGAAGAAGAAGTTCGGCAGTGCCTGGCCCAGTACCGCCACCGCCAGGCAGATGCGGTCGACGATACTGTGTTTGTAGAGCGCCGCGAGCACGCCGAAAGGGACCGAGATAAGCAGCGCGACGCCCAGGGAACACACACCCAGCATCAGGGTGGTCTTGAGCTTGGACAGGATAAGCGGGCCGGCGTCCGTCTTGAAGTACACCGAGGTCCCGAAATGGCCACGCACGATGGACCACAGCCAGTCGGCGTACTGGACGACGACGGGGCGGTCCAGGCCGTAGGCCTTGCGTATCATGTCGATGTCCGCCTGCCGCGCGCCTTCCCCGGCCAGCGCGATGGCCGGATCGCCGGACAGGTGCAGCAGCATGAAGGCCAGGACGGAGACGGTCAGGGCCACCAGTATGGCCAGGCCCAGCCTTCTGATCGTGAATCCGAGCATAGGGTCACCTTGGCCGCTATTTCCAGCTCATCTCCCAGAACCGCAGCAGCTCGTCGGGGTAGGGCCTGAAGCTGACTTCATTGCTGGCGACGTAATAGACCGGCAGCGACCACAAGGGCACGGCATAGGCATGTTGTGCGATCAGGTCGAGCGCCTGGCGGTAGGCTTCGTTACGCTTGGCGCTGTCTATGGTGCGGTCACCCAGGTCCAGCAACTCCTTGACCTTCGCATCGTGCGTGACGTCGTCGGACCCGAAGGCGAAGTACACCGGCGTGGATGCGGACACGTCGTTCACGAGGTTGGAGCCCCACGTCTGGTGCGTCAGCGCCGCCTTGCCGGCACGGATCATGTCGCGCATGGCGGCGTACTGCAGGAAATTCAGCTTGGCACGGATCCCGACCGCGCGCAGGTAATTGATGATGGCTTCGGTCTGGTTGCGCTCGCGATAGGCGACGATGTCGATGTCGAACCCGTTCGGGTATCCCGCCTCGGCCAGCAGCTTCTTGGACAGGGCGGGATCGTAGTTGTAGACCGTCGCCCCCTTGTCCGTGCAGCCCACCTGGGAGGGCGTGCAGATCGTGTTCAGGATCCGCGCGTCGCCGCCCACGATATTCTTGACGATGGCGTCGCGGTCGATGGCGTGCGCGATGGCCTTGCGCACCCTTTCGTCCTTCAGTTGCGGCGCGGGCGTATTCGGCAGGATGTTCATCTGCATGAACACGATACGCATCGTGTTGCCGCTGACGACCTGCAGGTTCGGCATGCTGGCCAGTTGCTCCGCCTGGTCCTTCGGCACATGCATGATCAGGTCTTCCTGGCCGGAAATCACTTCGGCCATCTGCGTCTGGCGGTCCGGGATAAAGCGGATCACCACTTTGCCGATCCTGGGCTGGGTCTTCGGCGATGCCTTGAAGTAATCGGCGTTGCGTTCCAGCGTGATGGACTTGCCGGGCTGGTAGTCGACGACCTTGTAGGGCCCCGTGCCCACCGGCTTGGCGTTCATTCCGCTGGGGCCGACTTCCTTGTAATACCTGGCGGGATGGATGGCCACGGTCGTGGACAGATATTCCTTGGCGGCTGGGAACGGCTCCTTGGTGACGATGCGCACCTTGTACGGGTCGATTTTCTCGACGCGCTCGATCCAGCGTACGTTCTGCTGCGTCGTGGCCTTGTTCTTGGGGTCGGACACGAACGTCAGGGTGTAGACGACCGAGTCCGCGTCGAAGGGCTCGCCGTTATGGAACTTGATGCCCTTGCGCAGCTCGAACTCGATCGTCTTGTCATCGATCTGTTTCCAGCTTTCGGCCAACTGGCCCTTGTACTCGTTGGTCAGCGGATCCCGATACAGCAAGGTGTCCCACACATTGGCGGCGATGATCACGCCGATGCGGACGTTGTTGAAATAGGGATCTACGCTCTCGGGCGCCTGGTCATACGCCATGCGCAGGGTGTCGTCCTTCTTGCCGGCCCACGCGGGCACCGTCGACAGGGCCAGCGCCGCGGCCAGCAGGCCGGCTGCCATGGCCCTGAACCTCCCTTGCACGCCGGGTGGCCGCGACGCGGCCCCAGCGCAGGAGCGCAAACTGGCGGAGCGGGCCAACAGCGGTGCAACGGTAACAGCGCGACGATCAACCATGTAAGCTCCTGGCTGTACCAAACGGATGGGACGAGATGCTGCGGTGCTGCGTGTATCGATATCGTTGCTGCGCCCGGCGCCCCGGCTGGGCAGTGCCGTTACGGGTTGACTTGCCACCGGGAATGCCCTAAATCACCGTGCCGGAACAATGGGATAGAGTGATGCCGCCATTTGTATACCAGCGGTATCGGCGCACCCATCCATGTTTTCCCTGAAGACCGGTCGCGCCGGATGCTTCCTCTTCCAACGTCACGCATCTCCCCATAACTTTTTCCCCATCCAAGGTATCGCCATGCCGAGTCCGCTCATGCAGGAAGCCATAGCCTTCGCCAACGCCCATGAAACGGCGTGGGACCGCAGTGTCGGCGGCGTCTGGGGCGTTCACCAGAACGATCCGCCGCCCTGGAACCGCTTGCTGGGCCCCGTGCACGACCGCGGTCCTGTATCGGGCACGGTGGTACTGGATGGCCGCACCGTCGCGTCCTGGGGCGAGCCCGCGCGGGCCGACCTGACCTTCAGCGTCGCCAAGATGTACCTGGCCCTGGTCGCCGGGGTCGCGCACGACCGCGGCCTGCTGCCCGACCTGGACGAGCCGGTGCGTGCGCGGGTGCCGGGTATAGGCTTCGACGCGGGGCGCAATGCCGAGATCACCTGGCGCCAGTTGCTGCAGCAGACCAGCGAATGGGAGGGCGAACGTTTCGGCGTGCCGGACCAGGTGGACCGCTACCGTGCGGTGACGTTCGCGAAACCCCCGGGGGGCAAGAAGGGGGATGCGCGTCCATTGCAGGCGCCCGGCACGTACTGGGAGTACAACGACGTCCGCATCAACCAGCTGTCGTTCGCATTGCTGCATCTGTTCCGGCGTCCCTTGCCGGAGGTATTCCGCGAAGCGATCACGCGCCCTGCGGGCTGCAGCGAGGATTGGCAATGGGTGGGCTACGACAATGCCTGGGTGGAGATCGACGGCAAACGCATGCAGTCGGTCCCTGGCGGCTCCCACTGGGGCGGGGGCATGTCCATCGGCAGCAACGATCAGGCCCTGATCGGCCGCATGCTGGCCCAGAACGGGAGCGCCAACGGGCGGCAGGTGCTATCGCGGGAGTGGATACAGGCCATGCGCACGCCTTGCGCCATTGCCCCGTACTACGGCTTCCTGATCTGGCTCAACCATGAGCGCACGGTGTTTCCGAGCGTGCCGGCGTCCAGCTACTTCGGCATCGGGGCGGGCAGTTCATTCACCTGGGTCGAGCCCGAACGCCGCATGGTGGTCGTGGTGCGATGGCTGGATTCCGCATATGCGAACGACTTCTTCGGCAAGGTGCTGGAGGCCGTGGAGGCGCTTTGATCCCTTCATTCCGTTCGTAGCGCGTCACCACGGCACGGTGCGGCCCATGCGGTCGAGATATTCCAGGCCGGGCCTCCTTCTTTTCGAGAGAAGTACGTCGACGACACCGGGAATGCTTTCTTCCACGCTGAGCGGCGCGTCCGGGCCGCCCAGTTCGGTGCGCACCCAGCCCGGAGCGATCAGCGCCAGCGCGCGCGAACTCCCGGCCCGGCGCGCCGCGTAGCTTCGCATGTACTGGTTCAGCGCCGACTTGCTGCCTCGATAGACCTCATGTCCGCCGTTTTCGTTGTTGCTCACGCTGCCTTGTCCGGACGACATGACGCCGATCAGGCCATCGGCGGTGACGAGATCCTCCAACGCTTCGACGACGCGCATCGGGCCGAGGGCATTCGTGACCATCACGCGCACGAACTCGTCCGTGGACACTTCCGCGATGGTTTCGTGCTGATTGCGGTTCGCGGTGCCGGCGTTCACGAACAGGATGTCGAAGCGGCGGGGCGAAAGGCGATCGCGCAGCCCGGCAATCTCGCCGGATTTCGTTATGTCGAGACACTCGATCTCGACGCGCCCCGGCTGTTCGAAGGCCAGTTCGTGCAGCGCGTTTCTGGCGTTGTCGCGCACCGTGCCGACGACATGCCATCCCTTCTTCAGAAATTCGACGGCCATGGCATAGCCAAGGCCGCGCGATGCGCCAACGAGCAAAATCGAGGGCGCGAGGCGACTGCTGACAGGGGTGACCATAAGGATGCAACCTTTCTTCGGGTAGGAACAGATGCGATTTTGGCCGGACCCCTACGGTTGCACCAGACGCACGAGATGCAATAATCCATTGCACCAAACGCCATGGTTCGCAATGTCGGGAGGCGGAACAACCATGCAGCAACCGGACCTGAATCTCATCACTTCGCTGGATGCGCTGCTCACCGAGCGCAGCGTGACGAAGGCAGCGCGCCGACTTGGGCTGAGCGCCTCGGCCATGAGCCGGACACTCTCCCGCCTGCGCACGGTGACGGGGGACAAGCTGCTCGTGCAGGCGGGCCGCATGCTCGTTCCCACCCCGCATGCCGAAGATATCGCTGAACGCGTCCATGCGCTTGCGCGCGATGCCCGGGCTGTTCTTCAGCCGTCCGGCGGCAGCCTGGACCTTGCCAGGCTCGAACGGACATTCGTGATTCGCGCCAACGACGGCTTCATCGAACGGATGGGGGCCCCGCTGATGGCGGCGCTCGGTCAGGCCGCGCCCCATGTCCGCCTGCAGTTCGTCCCCAAGCCCGACAAGGACGCGCAGCCGCTGCGGGATGGCATCATCGACCTGGAAATCGGCGTGCTCGGTACTAGCGCGCCGGAGTTGCAGACCCGGCTGCTTTTTCGCGATAGGTTCGTCGGCATTTGCCGTTCGGGTCATCCCGTTTTGACCAAACGGGGGGTGACGGCGAAGCGTTATGCGGGCTGCAGGCACGTGGTCGTATCACGTAAACGGGAGTTTCTCGGCCCGGTCGACGACGCCTTGGCGAAGGCGGGCCTGAACAGGATCATCGCCATGGTCGTGCCCACCTACGCTGATGCAGTGCGGATCGCTCGCCACACCGATCTGGTGGGGCTCATCCCGCATTCCTGCCTTGATGATGCGTCACGCCGCGATGACGAGGGCGGCGCGGGCCTTCGGCATTTCGATCTTCCGGTGCGAACGCCGGAGATCGAGGTTTCCGCCATCTGGCACCCGCGCGTCCACGCCGACCCCGCGCACCGCTGGCTACGCCAGATCGTCCTGACCGTTTGCCAAAAATGAAAGGCGCTCCGATCGGAGCGCCTTTTCACCGGACGGGTGATGCCAGGATCAGCTGTGGTACGCCGATTCGCCGTGGCAGGTGATATCCAGGCCTTCGCGCTCGACATCTTCCGGCACACGCAGGCCGCACACCATGTCGGCGATTTTGTATGCGATCCAGGCCACCACGCCGGACCACACGATGGTCAGCAGGACACCTTCCAGTTGTACCCATACCTGGCCGCCGATCTCGGCGGCGGTCTTCAGGCCCGGGCCGCCCAGCGCCTGGGCGTTGAACACGCCGGTCAGCAGGGCGCCGATAATGCCGCCCACGCCGTGCACGCCGAACACGTCCAGCGCGTCGTCCGCCTTCAGGATGCGCTTCAGGCCGTTCACGCCCCACACGCAGATCACGCCGGCGGCAATGCCGATGACGAAGGCGCCCACCATGCCGACCAGGCCGGCGGCCGGTGTGATGCCGACCAGGCCGGCCACCGCACCGGAGGCGGCGCCCAGCATGGACGGCTTGCCCTTGATGGCCCATTCGGTGAACACCCAGGCCAGCACCGCGGCGGCGGTGGCGATCATGGTATTGAAGAAGGCCAGCGTGGCTTGCTCGTTGGCCATCAGCGAGGAACCCGCGTTGAAGCCGAACCAGCCCACCCAGAGCAGCGAGGCGCCGATCATGGTCATGGGCAGGTTGTGCGGCTGCATGGCTTCACGGCCATAGCCCACGCGCTTGCCGATCACGTAGGCGCCGACCAGGCCGGCGATCCCCGCGTTGATGTGCACCACCGTGCCGCCGGCGAAGTCCAGGGCGCCCTTGGCGTTCATCAGCCCAGGCGCGGTCGGGGAGGCGAACCACACCATATGCGCGATGGGCACATAGGCGAAGGTGAACCAGATGACGGTGAAAACGAGCACTGCCGAAAAGCGTGCCCGTTCGGCGAAGCTGCCCACGATCAGGGCGCAGGTGATGCCGGCGAACGTCGCCTGGAACGACGCGAACAGGATTTCGGTCAGCGATCCGGACATGCCGTACTTGCCGTCGGCCGGAGAGAACATGCCGGAAAAGAACACGCGAGAGAAACCACCGAAGAAGGAATTGCCTTCGGTGAAGGCAAGCGAATAACCGTAGATGAACCACAGCACCAGGCCCACGACGAAGGTCCCCATGACCTGCATCAGGACGGACAATACGTTCTTGCTCCGTACCAGCCCGCCGTAGAACAGCGCCAGGCCGGGTACTGCCATCATCAACACGAGCAGTGTCGAGACCAGCATCCACGAGATATCTGCTTTATCCATTTCTAATGGCTCCAATAGCGTCTTTATTTGTATTTACAGTGCCGCTTCACCAGCTTCGCCCGTGCGGATGCGAATGACTTGTTCGAGCGGGGCGACGAAGATCTTGCCGTCGCCGATCTTTCCCGTACGGGCGGCCTGTTCGATGGTCTCGATGGCTTGTTCGACCAGGTTGTCCGGCACCGCGGCTTCCACGCGCAGCTTGGGCAGGAAGTCCACGGCATATTCAGCGCCGCGATAGAGTTCGGTATGGCCTTTCTGCCGTCCGAATCCCTTGACCTCCGTAACGGTGAGTCCTTGGACGCCGATTCCGGACAGAGCCACCCGCACCTCGTCGAGCTTGAATGGCTTGATGATGGCGATGATGAGTTTCATGGCTTGTTCCTCTCATGGTTGCACGTTGGCCCTGCGTCTAAAGCAAGATCGATGCCATGTTTTTCGGCCAGGAAAGGCGGGCTCTACGGGCGGGGCAGGGCCAGGCGGCGGGGAGGTGCGCACCAGGAAAGTGCGCACCGTAAAGTGGCGCGCCCAGGATTGGTGCATAACCGGGTGCGTGCAGGTGAAGGGCCGCGCCTTGCGGCGGAGGCAGCGTCGGCCCCGACGGGTTTTCTCATCCGAATGGCCGAGGCGGGCGGGAGGCTACACTGGAGCCTGTTCAGACCTCCTGTGAGAAAGCCATGAACGCGACGCAATGGATGGAAGACCTGCAGAAGAATATTTCCGACCTCATCGCCCGCAGCCCGGCCGCGGACATTGAACGCAATGTGCGGGCCATGTTGACGCAGGGCTTTTCGCGCCTGGACCTGGTGACCCGCGAGGAGTTCGATGTGCAGGCCGAACTGCTGGCGCGCACCATCGCGCGGGCCGACCAGCTGGCCAGCCAGCTGACCCAACTCGAGGCGCGCATCAACGTGCTGGAGTCCGCGGAAACCAAGGCTGGCTCCCCAACCTGAAGCGCTTAGGTCCGGGGCTCGCCGCCGCGGCCGTCCGCACGGACGCCGGCACGCGGCGGCCGGCGCAGCCTGGCTGCGTGTGCAGCCGGCGTCTTGGCGGTCAGAGGAAGGTCATGATGTCCGCGCGTGGCAGGCGAGACTTGGGAAGGCGGGCGTTGAAATCCTTTTCGCCGTGGTAGCCCAGTGAAAGCAGCACAACGCTGGTGTAACCCTGCTCCCTCAGCCCGAGTTCCGCATCCAGCAGGCGGAAGTCGAAGCCTTCCATGGGCGTGGTATCAATGCCCAGCGTCGGGGCGCCGGCCATGACGGTGCCCAGCGCCAGGTACACCTGCTTCTCCATCCAGTGCTGCAGATCCTTCTGCTCGTAGCGGTGCAGGTCGATGAATGATTTCCGCGCCTTGTCCTGGCCTTCCCTGGCGCCCGCGACGCGGAAACGGCCATCCCGGTCCTCCCGTTGCAGGACCGCTTCGAGATGGGCGGCGGTAATGTCGGTGGCGGCCGCGAACACGATAACGTGCGAGGCATCCATTATCTTGGGCGCGTTGTAGCCATAGGGGCCTTGCGCCGCTTTGGCGATCCTGGCCTTGCCCGCATCGTCCGATGCGATGATGAAATGCCATGGCTGGGAGTTCACCGACGAGGGGCTCTGGCGCAAGGCTTCCAGCAGTCCATCGATCTGCGCCTGCGGGATCTTGCGCGACGTGTCGTAGGCTTTGGTGGTGTAGCGGTTCTGGGCGGCGGTGAAGTAGTCCATGGCGATTTCCTTGAAGATGAAGTGGCATCCGGATGCAGGTCGACGGGCTGGGCTCGTCATGGACGCCATCATCTGCGCAGCTCTCGCTGTGAAAAACCGGTGGAGTCAGCTAAGACTTTCACCGCCGGCGGGGAAATGATGGGCCGCGTCATGCCCGCAGCCACGGGACGTGGCCAAAGGAATCGCGGCCTTCCAGGAGAAAATGATCCCGTGTTCGCGGACTAGCAGGGCTATTCACCTCGAGACCTTCCATGCACGCATACCAGAACCTGCTCTCGCCTTACGATTTCGGCTTCATCACGCTGCGCAACCGCATGGTCATGGGGGCCATGCATACCCGCATCGAGACGCTGGATCGCCCGGTGGCGCGGCAGGTCGAATTCTTCCGCGAACGCGCCCGTGGCGAAGTGGGGTTGATTCTGACCGGCGGCGTCGCGCCCAACCTGGCCGGCAGGATGGAAGAGGACGCACCCGTGCTGGAGGACCGCAGACCACTGGAGGCGCATCGCGCCATCACCGCGGCCGTGCACGAGGAGGGTGGCCGTATCGTGCTGCAGATCCTGCATGCCGGCCGATACGCGAGGCATCCGTTGTGCGTGGGGCCCACGGAAGAACGGGCGCCTATCAATGCATGCGCGCCGCGCGCCATGACCCTGGCAGACATCGCGCAGACCGTGCAGGCCATCGCCAATAGCGCCAGGCTGGCACGCGAGGCCGGCTACGACGGCGTGGAGATCATGGGTTCCGAAGGCTATCTGTTGAACCAGTTCACCAGCCCGAGGACCAATACGCGCACCGACGCCTACGGAGGGAGCTTCGATAGGCGCATACGGTTTCCGCTCGAAACCATACAGGCGGTACGCGCTGCCGCGGGGCCGGGTTTCCTGCTGGTCTACCGGATTTCCGCCATCGATCTGGTCGAGGACGGGATGACGGGCGAAGAGACTGCACGGTTCGCCCAACGCCTGGAGCAGGCCGGCGTCCATATGCTCAATACCGGCATAGGCTGGCACGAATCTGCCATTCCGACCATCGCAGCCTGCGTGCCGCGCGCAGGGTGGAAGTTCGCCGTGCATCCCATCAAGCGGGCGGTATCGATCCCTGTCATCGCCTCCAATCGCATCAATACCCCGGAGCTGGGCGAACGACTGCTCGCCGAGGGCGTGGCCGATTTCGTGTCGATGGCGCGACCGCTGCTGGCCGACCCGGAGTTTGCCCGGAAGGCACGCCAGGGCCGACCCGACCGGATCAACAGTTGTATTGCGTGCAACCAGGCCTGTCTGGACCACATCTTTACGCACCGGACCGCGTCCTGCCTGGTCAATCCACGTGCCGGCCGCGAGCTGGATTTCCCTGTGCGCAAGGCGCCATCGCCCATGCGCATCGCGGTCGCGGGCGGCGGCGCGGCAGGCATGGCGTTCGCGGTGTTCGCCGCCGAACGCGGCCACGAGATCGTGTTGTTCGAGGCGCGCCATACCCTCGGCGGCCTGCTCGACCTGGCACGGCGGATACCCGGTAAGAGCGAGTTCAACGAGACTTTGCGCTATTTCCATGTGAGGCTTGCCGAACTGGGCGTGCGCATCGAGCTCGGCAGGCGGGCCACGGCCGCCGAGCTGCAGCAGGGCGGATTCGGTGCCGTCGTCGTGGCCACGGGCGTTGCAGCGCGCAGGCCGGCCATCGATGGCATCGACCACGGCAAGGTCGCGTACTACGACGAGGTGCTATCCGGCCGGCGCAAGGTGGGCCAGCGCGTCGCCATCATCGGGGCGGGCGGTATCGCTTTCGATACCGCCGAATACTTGCTCGCCGAAGACGATGAATCGCTCGATCCGCGGCAATTCCGGAAACATTGGGGCATCGACGCCTCCCTGCACAGTCCTGGCGGCGTCATCGCGGCCCAGCCGCGCACGGCGGCCCGAGTCATCCATATGCTGCAACGCGGCCACGACAAGCCCGGCGCGCGCCTGGGCAAGAGCACCGGCTGGATCCTCAAGACGCGGCTGCGCGCGGCGAACGTCAAGATGATATCGGGCGCTGCCTACCGCCGGATCGACGACATCGGCCTGGAGTACTCGTGTCAAGGCACGACGCAGGTCTTGCCCGTGGACGACATCATTGTCTGTGCCGGCCAAGTGCCGTGCGATGAACTGAGCCCGGCGTTGGCGGCGTCCGGCATCCCGGTGGCCACCATCGGGGGCGCGCGGATCGCTGCAGAGCTGGATGCCGTGCGCGCCATCGATGAAGCCTTGCAGCTCGCGGACGCTTTCTCCAATGGAACAGCGCTTCCCTTCCAACCTGGACACACGGCACGGAACCCATGAAGGGTCGTTACTCCGCCTATATCTGTTTGACCTTCTATCGACCGCGCGCCGATCCCCTGTGGGCCCGTCCTTGACAAGGCTTGCCGGATGGTCTTCAGCCCACTTCGAGATGCCGCGGTTTGGAGCGAGGCGCGGGAGGCTCGCGCATTACCCGACATCGACAACGATTTTGGCCCGGGCCGTTCCCTGCGCGATGGCGTCGTAGGCCTGTTCGACGCTATCCATGTCGAAACGCCTCGGGTCTACATGCGGGCGCAACCTGCCGGCGTCGACCAGCTTGGCGGCTTCGCGCAGCATCTCGCCGTGGTGTTCGCGGAACTGGCCCGTCAACAGCGGGTGCAGGGTGAATACGCCCGAGTAGCTCGCTTCGCGAAACGACAACGGCGCCAGGGTGTGGGTGCCCCAGCCCAGCGCGCTGACCACATGGCCAAAATGGCTGACGGCGGCGAACGAGGCGTCCAGCGTGGGGCCGCCCACGCTGTCGTAGACGACGTCGAACCCGCGCCCTCCGGTGCGGGATGCGACGTATTGCTCCACAGCCTCGGCCCGATAATCGATAGGCGCGGCGCCCATGGCGGACACGCGCTCCAACTGTGCGCCGGTCGCCGTCGCGCTGACCTGCGCGCCCAAGGCCCGGGCCAGTTGCACCGCGATGTGGCCAACACCGCCGGCGCCGCCCTGGACCAGCACGGTCTGGCCGGCCTGCACATGCGCGCGGTCGACCAGGCCCAGGTAGGCCGTGATGAACGACAAGGGCAGGGCGGCCGCCTCGCGCAGGCTGAGCGTGGCGGGCTTGTGCGCCAGCAAGGCGGCATCGACGGCCGCGTACTGTGCCAGGGAGCCCTGGATGCCGCCCACGCCGCCCGTCATGCCATAGACCTCGTCGCCCGGATGGAAAGCGGTGACGCCGGCGCCCACCGCTTCCACGACGCCCGCCATGTCGATGCCCAGCACCAGCGGCAGGGGATGGCGGGCGTGGGCGGCGGCGCCGGCGCGGATTTTCAGGTCGAGGGGGTTGAGGCCGCTCGCGGCGATACGCACCAGCACCTGGCCCGGGCCAGGCTGGGGACGATCCAGTTCGACGCGCGCCAGCGGCGCGTTGTATTCCCGCAGAATCAAGGCCTGCATGCTCATGATGGACTCCTGTTTAGGAAAGCGATGTGGCATCATCCGTCGTGCATATCCGCATGTAAATCCACGATTTTGTATGTTCGGCAAACAAAAATGCATGGGGGCCTATGGAGTGGGATGACGTCCGGGTGTTTCTCGCCATCGCGCGCCACGGCACGCTAGCCGCGGCGGCACGGTCGATCGGGCAGACGCAACCGACCCTCGGCAGGCGGCTGCGCGCCCTGGAACAGTCCCTGGGACAGACGCTGTTCCAGCGCACGCCGCGCGGCTTCATCCTGACGGAAGCCGGCATGGCCGTGCGCAGTCACGCGGAACGCATGGAAGAAGAGGCCATCGGGTTCGTCCGTACGCTGGCGGGCCAGAGCCAGGCCTTGTCGGGCCTGGTGCGGGTATCGTCATCGGATTGGTTTGGCATCCATGTCCTGACGCCGGTCTTCGCCACTTTTCTGCGCAAGCATCCCCAGGTCAGCATCGAACTGGTCACCGATGCGCGGCGCTACAGCCTGGCGCGCCGTGAAGCGGACCTGGGCGTGCGCATTACGCCGTTCGAAGAGCCCGACATCGTGCAGCGCCGCCTTATGCACATGTCGTACGCCCTGTACGCACACCAGGACCTTGTCGCGCCGACGGGCGACGGGACGGGGCACGCGCTGATCACGATGGACAGCGCCTTCGCGGAATTACCCGATGTGCAATGGCTGCGCCACGTGTTGCCCGGGGCGCGTGTGGCCTACGCCAGCAACAACCGCGGCGCCCAGGCGTACATGTGCGCGCAAGGCATGGGGCTGGCGGTCCTGCCGTGCTCCCTGGGAGATACGACGCCCGGCCTGCGTCGCATCGATGTCGGCGATCCGCCGCCGGGGCGCGATGTGTGGCTGGGCTATCACCGGGACCTGCGGCGCCTGGGTCGATTGCGGGCGCTGATCGACGCAATGGTCGAGCAACTGGGTGGTCCGCCGGCTTAGGGGTGTCCTTGGTCGCCATCCGGCTCCGGCGACTGCGACCTTTTCATCACGCCACATGAGGTTTGCGGGCGGCGTCCTCGCATACTGTGCCGTCTTCCTGCCGGAGGGGCCAGTCGTGAGTCTTGCCATCCTGAACAGCCGTGCCTTGCTGGGGCTGCACGCTGTTTTCGTGCGCGTGGAGACGCACCTGGCCGCGGGACTGCCGTCGTTCACCGTGGTCGGCCTGGCCGGGGTGGAAGTACGCGAAAGCCGCGAGCGCGTGCGCGCGGCCATCCAGAACAGCGGATTCGAGTTTCCCGCTGGCCGCATCACGGTGAACCTGTCTCCCGCGGACCTGCGCAAGGAATCGGCCCGCTTCGACCTGCCGATGGCGCTGGGCGTATTGCTGGCATCGGGGCAGGTGGCGATGCCGGAGCTGAAGACGCACGAGGGCGCGTCATGCCTGGCCAGGCTGGTGGTCGCGGGCGAGCTGTCCTTGACAGGTGTCCTGGTGCCGGTTGCGGCACCGCTGGCGATTGCGCTGGCCGTGGCGCGCGATGATCCCGATGCGACCCTGGTCCTGCCGGCGGCCAGCGCGGCCCAGGCGGCGCATGTGCCAGGGCTGACGGTCCTGGGGGCGCGCACGTTGACGGAAGTAGTCGCGCACCTGGCCGGAACCGCACCGCTGCCGGCCGCCGAGCCGGCGCCCTGGCCGGCGGCGACCGCACCGCCCTGCCTGTCGGATGTGCGCGGCCAGGGCGGCGCGCGACGCGCCCTGGAACTGGCGGCCGCCGGTGGACATAGCCTGTTGATGGTGGGCCCGCCCGGCGCCGGTAAAAGCATGCTGGCGTATCGCATGCCGGGCCTGTTGCCGCCGTTGTCGCACCTGCATGCGCTGGAGGTCGCGGCCATCGCGGGGCTGGCCGGCCGCGGCGCCGGCTTCAGCCTCCAGCCGCCGTTTCGCGCCCCGCACCATTGCGCGACGGCGGTCGCTCTGGTCGGCGGCGGCAGCCGGCCGCGGCCCGGTGAAATCAGCCTGGCGCACCATGGCGTGTTGTTCCTGGATGAGTTGCCTGAGTTCGATCGCGGCGCGCTCGAAGCGCTGCGCGAACCGCTGGAGACCGGCAAGGTGTCGATTGCCCGCGCCGCCGGGACATTGCAGTATCCCGCGCGGTTTCAATTGGTCGCGGCGATGAATCCCTGTCCCTGCGGCTGGCGTGGCCATCCGCGCGTCGCGTGCCGCTGCACGCCCGAGCAGGCCATCCGCTACCGGGCCAGGCTGTCGGGTCCCTTGCTGGACCGCATCGACCTGCAAATCGAGCTGCCGCCGGCGGATCCGGAGTGGATGGATGCGCCGCCCGGGGAGCCGTCGGCCGCGGTACGGGACCGCGTGCTGGCCTGCCGCGCACGCCAGCACGACCGCCAGCGCGGGCTGAATGCCCATCTGGCCGGCGCGGAGCTGGACGCGCACTGTGCCCTGGACGACGATGCGCGCGTCCTGCTGCGCGAGGCCATCAGCCGGCTCAATGCCTCCGGCAGGGCGGCGCATCGGGTATTGCGGGTCGCGCGGACCGCGGCCGACCTGGAAGGCGTGGCCAGGGTAGGCAGCAGGCACATCGCGGAGGGGGTGCAACTGCGCCAGGTGATGAACTGAGAGGGGCTGGGCAAGGCCGGCCGAAGGGCAAGCGGACTGCGGTTAGACAAGTGCCGGAAAAATGCCATATAATCAAAGGCTTTCCGGCTTCGGCGTGTGCTTGTTGAGGCGTCGTGGCGGGGAGAACGGGGAAGTGCCCGGGGGCTAGCCGCAATGGAAACAACGCGCGGTAGCAACAACGGTAGTAACCCAGAGCAATACCCAGAGCAATACCACTACAAGTGGCGCCGGGTGGCCTCAGGCCCTTGAAGCCTTGCGCGGTCTTTCGTAGTTCGGACCGCCAAGCACCTGCGTGACCATAATGTTAACCACGTCCCCGCAACGGACGGTTCGAAACGGACATATCATGCCCAAGATGAAGACCAAGAAAAGCGCTTCCAAGCGCTTTAAGGTTCGCGGCAGCGGATCCATCAAGCGTGGCCAGGCTTTCAAGCGCCACATCCTGACCAAGAAGACCACCAAGAACAAGCGCCAGTTGCGCGGTTCGGCCGCTGTGCACGAGACGAATGTCGCCTCGGTCAAGGCCATGATGCCTTTCGCTTGATAGATCACGGAGATTCACTATGCCTCGCGTAAAACGCGGCGTTACCGCCCGCGCCCGCCACAAGAAAGTCCTCAGCGCCGCCAAGGGTTATCGCGGTCGCCGCGGCAATGTATTCCGCATCGCCAAGCAGGCGGTCATGCGCGCCGGGCAATATGCCTACCGCGACCGCCGCAACAAGAAGCGCACGTTCCGCGCCCTGTGGATCACCCGTATCAACGCCGCCGTGCGTGAACACGGCGTGACCTACAGCGTGTTCATGGCCGGCCTGAAGAAGGCGTCGATCGACCTGGACCGCAAGGTGCTGGCCGACCTGGCCGTGAAGGACAAGGCTGGCTTTGCCGCCGTGGTGCAACAGGCCAAGGCAGCCCTGTCCGCCTGACCGTCTTCACAGGTATCGCGCATTGCTGCAAACGGGGCTGTCATGGCCCTGTTTGCGTTTTGACGGCCGCGTTTCGCGCCGGCGTTTCTTAGGCAGCTTTCCTCATGACTCTGTTGATCGACGACCTGGTGCTCCAGGCGCAAGAACGATTCGCCGCTGCGCGCGACGCCGCGGCGCTCGAGAACGCGAAGGCGCGCTTCCTCGGCAAGGAAGGCGCCTTGACGGGCATGTTGAGGGAGCTGGCCCAACTCGGCCCCGAGCAGAAGCGCGAGATGGGCGCGCGCATCAACCAGGCCAAGCAGCAGATCGAAGGCCTTTTGAACCAGCGCCGTGCCGAGCTGGCCCAGGCGGAGCTGGATGCGCGGCTCGCCGCGGAAACCATCGACGTGACCCTGCCCGGGCGCGGTCGCGCGATGGGCGGTATCCACCCGGTGATCCGTACCTGGGAACGCGTCGAGGAAATTTTTCGTTCCATTGGTTTCGACGTCGCCGACGGCCCGGAGATCGAGAACGACTGGACCAATTTCACCGCGCTGAACAATCCGGAAAATCATCCGGCGCGTTCGATGCAGGACACGTTCTACGTGGACATGCAGGACGCGCAAGGACTGCCGTTGCTGCTGCGCACGCATACCAGTCCCATGCAGGTGCGCTATGCCCGCATGAACAAGCCGCCCATCAAGGTCATCGCGCCGGGGCGTACCTACCGCGTCGACAGCGACGCCACGCATTCCCCGATGTTCCACCAGGTCGAAGGCCTGTGGATCGCGGAAGACATCTCCTTCGCCGACCTGAAGGGCGTATACACCGACTTCCTGCGCTGCTTTTTCGAGAGCGACGATCTGGTGGTGCGTTTCCGGCCGTCCTTCTTTCCTTTTACGGAACCCTCGGCGGAAATCGACATGATGTTCACGAGCGGTCCCAACCGCGGCCGCTGGCTGGAGATTTCCGGCTCGGGCCAGGTGCATCCGGAAGTCGTGCGCAATTTCGGGCTCGATCCCGAGCGCTATATTGGTTTTGCCTTCGGCTCCGGCCTGGAACGCCTGACGATGCTGCGCTATGGCGTCAACGACCTGCGCCAATTCTACGAAGGCGATTTGCGCTTCCTGCGCCAGTTCAACGAATAACCTACGGCTGATCATGCAATTTCCCGAATCCTGGCTGCGCGCGCTGGTCAACCCTCCCATCGATACCCAGGATCTGGCTCATCGCTTGACGATGGCCGGTCTGGAAGTGGAAGAAACGGTCCCCGCCGCGCCGCCGTTCTCCGGTGTGGTGGTCGCGCATATCGTCGACATCGCGCCGCATCCCGACGCCGACAAGCTGCGCGTGTGCCAGGTCGACGATGGATCCGGGCAGCGCTTGCAGATCGTCTGCGGCGCGCCCAATGCAGCCGCGGGCATGAAGGTTCCGCTGGCCCGCGTGGGCGCCGAATTGCCGGGCGGACTGAGCATCCGTACCGCCCGGATGCGCGGCGTGGAGTCGGCCGGCATGCTGTGTTCCGCGCGTGAGCTCGGGCTGTCGCAGGATCATGCCGGCCTGCTGGAGCTGCCCGCCGACAGCGTCCCCGGCACCTCGTTGCGCGAGGCGCTGGACCTGGACGATACGCTGTTCACCCTGAAGCTCACGCCTAACCGGGCGGACTGCCTGTCGATGCTGGGGGTGGCGCGCGAAGTCGCGGCACTGACCGGTGCTGCCTTGCACCTGCCGTCCTCCCAGCCGGTACGCCCGGCGCTGACCGAAGTGCTGCCGGTATCCATCGCGGCGCCCGACCTGTGCGGCCGTTTCGCGGGACGTGTCATCCGCGGCGTGAATGCCCGCGCGGCGACGCCGCCGTGGATGAAGACCCGCCTGGAACGCGCCGGCCAGCGTTCGGTGTCCGCGCTGGTGGATATCTCCAATTACGTCATGCTCGAACTGGGGCGGCCTACGCACGTGTTCGACCTCGACCGGATTTCGGGCGGCCTGACGGTGCGCTGGGCCGAGCCCGGCGAGTCGCTGGCGCTGCTCAACGGGCAGACGATCGCCCTTGACAAGGACGTGGGCGTCATCTCGGCCGGCGCCGCGGTGGAAAGCCTGGCCGGCATCATGGGCGGCGACGCCACCGCCGTCACGCTGGAGACCCGCAATATCTACCTGGAGGCCGCGTTCTGGTGGCCGGAGGCCATTGCGGGGCGCGCACGGCGCTACAAGTTCAGTTCCGAGGCCAGCCATCGCTTCGAACGCGGCGTGGACTACGCCAGCATTCCGGCGGACCTGGAACTGATCACGGGGCTGATCCTGGATATCTGCGGCGGCGAATGCGGTCCCATCGACGACCAGATCGTTAATGTGCCGAGGCGCGAGCCGGTACGCATGCGGCTGGCGCGTTGCCGCCGCGTGCTGGGTATCGACGTGCAGCGCGACGACGTCGCGCAGATTTTCACGCGCCTGGGCCTGCCTCATACCATCGAGGACGACACGTTCGTCGTCGAGCCGCCGTCATACCGCTTCGACTTGCGCATCGAGGAAGACCTGATCGAGGAAGTGGCGCGTATCCACGGCTTCGAGCGTATTCCCGACGTGCCGCCCGTGGCCTTGGCGAAGATGCGCGTGCAGCCCGAGACCCGGCACAGCCCGCATGCCATCCGCCGCGACATGGCAGCGCTGGACTACCAGGAAGTGGTGAACTTCAGCTTTGTCGAAGCGGACTGGGAGCGCGACTACGCCGGCAATGCCGATCCCATCAAGCTGCTCAATCCCATCGCCAGCCAGTTGGCCGTGATGCGCTCGAGCCTGCTGGGCGGTCTGCTGGCCAACATTGTCCATAACGCCAACCGCAAGCAGACCCGGGTGCGCGTGTTCGAGCTGGGTCGCGTCTTCTTCCGCGATGCCGGCGTTGCCGACGGGGAACTGGCGGTGGCCGGGGTGAGGCAGCCGCTGAAGCTGGCGGGCGCCGCCTGGGGACCGCAGGTGGAAGAGCAGTGGGGCATGCCCGCGCGGCCGGTCGATTTCTATGACGTCAAGATGGACGTGCAGGCCTTGTTCGGCGCGCGCGCGTCCGCCCTGCGGTTCGAGGCGGCGGTGCATCCGGCCCTGCATCCGGGCCGCGGCGCGCGCGTCCTTTTCGACGGCAAGGCCATCGGCTGGCTGGGCGAACTGCACCCCCGCTGGGCGCAGCAGGCCGAACTCGCGCACGCGCCCGTATTGTTCGAACTGGACGTAGATGCGCTGGTCCAGGGGCGCCTGCCCGAAGTGCGCGAACTGTCGCGCCAGCCCGTGGTGGTGCGCGACCTGGCCCTTTGGGTGCCGCTGGAACTGCCCGCGCAGGCCTTGCTGGATACCATCGCGCAGGCCGTGGCGAACGATCCCCAACTGGGCATCGTGCAGGATGCACGGCTCTTCGACGTGTGGCGTGAAAAGACGCAAGTCGATGATTCTGCTAAAGAAAAAAGCCTTGCTTTCCGCTTCTGGCTACAGGACACTGATGCAACGCTGGACGAGGCGCGGGTCGCCGAGTGCCTCACGCGCATCAGGGACAGACTGGTCCAGGCACATGGCGCGCGTCAACGCGCGTAGGACAAAGAAAGGGGGATGATATAGCCATGCTTTCCGAGCCACGCACATTGACCAAGGCCGAACTCGCGGAGCTGTTGTTCGAACGGGTAGGTTTGAACAAGCGCGAGGCCAAGGACATCGTCGACACCTTCTTCGAGGAGATCCGCGATGCCCTGGCGCGCGGCGACTCCGTCAAGCTATCCGGTTTCGGCAATTTCCAGGTGCGGGACAAGCCGCCCAGGCCCGGACGCAACCCCAAGACCGGCGAGACCATACCTATTGCCGCACGGCGCGTGGTGACCTTCCACGCCAGCCAGAAGTTGAAGAGCATCGTCGAGCACACTGCGACGCCGGCCGAATCGTCAGCCGACGAATAAGAGCTTGCTTGCAGTGATGTGCCACCGGCCGCTTGGCCCTTGCCGCTGATTCCTACCATGACTCGACCCGAACCTGCCGTCACCCTGCCTCCCATTCCCGCGAAGCGTTACTTCACCATTGGCGAGGTGAGCGAACTATGCGGCGTGAAGCCGCATGTCCTGCGGTACTGGGAGCAGGAGTTCACGCAATTGAAGCCGGTCAAGCGGCGCGGCAACCGGCGCTATTACCAGCACCACGAAGTCCTGTTGATACGCCGCATCCGCTCGCTGCTTTACGAGCAGGGCTTCACGATCAGCGGCGCGCGCAACCGATTGGGCGATACCCGCGACGTGCCGCACGACCAGGATGCCGCCGTGCGTTTCAGCAGCGGGGAAATACAGGCCTTGCGCACCGAACTGAGCGGCGTATCGGCGGTATTGGACGAGGCCTTGAACAGCATCGGCATGAAGCCGAATGCAGCGGACCCGGTCCCTGCAGACCAGGCGCGCTGAACGCCGCACGCTCTGCGGACATCTGATATACTTTCGGTCTTTCGGGGCGTAGCGCAGCCTGGTAGCGCACTTGCATGGGGTGCAAGGGGTCGCGAGTTCGAATCCCGCCGTCCCGACCAGTAAAAACAAGGGCTTAGATGAGAGATCATCTAAGCCCTTGTCCTTTGGTGGACGCCGTCGTGGACATCAGGCATTCCTTCCACCCACGTCCGAGCCTGTGGCGCCTGAAGAAGCGCCTCATTGCGCAGAGAAGCCCTTAATCGCGCAGAGAAGCCCTAAGCGCGCAGACAAGCCCTAAGCGCGCAGACAAGCCCCTGATTGCACAGAACCTTCATTCAAGGAAGCGCCTTGCTGCGAGCCCCCATCGGCGGCGGGACGGGCCTAATTTGATAGGCGATTTGATAGGCGATTTGATAGGCGCTGGGGGCCTGAGGCTCGTGGCCTGACGTTCGAGCCTTGCCGTACAAGGTGGAACGCTGCGAGAGGTCCGCCGGCAGTCGCGGGATCGAAGCTATAGATCCAGGGCTGCCGCTCTTAACGTGCTCTCCAGCGCGAGCACGGCATGCGACACAGCCGCCGGCCGGTCGATGACGAACTCCAGGGTGCCCAGTTCCGGCATGCCGTGCTGCAGCCGGACCAGGCCTTCCGGAACAACGTAGTCGGCGAAGGCGCTGATCCCGAGGCCGGCCATGACGGCGGCCTTCAGCACCGCCACGCTGCTGCTCACCGTGGTGATGCGGTACTCGCGCCCGACCGCCTTCAAGGTCTCGAGCACGCGCGTCCTGGAGACGCTGGGCTCCGGGTGCAGGGCCAGCGGCAACACGGCTTCGCCGCCGGTGATGCGCGACTGCGGCCCCACGCACCAGTACAAGCGCTCGGTGCGCACGATCTGTCCGCGTTGGCTGCCGCTGATGCGCTTCGCGAACACCAGGTCGTGGCGGTCTTGATCCAGCTCACGGAAGAGGTCGCCGCTCATGCCGGTGACGATGTGCAGTTCGACGCCGGGATTGCGCTGCTGGAAGGTACCCAGCGCATCGGTCAGCCGGGTCGAGGCGAAATCCTCGGACATGCCCAGTCTTACCGTGCCGTTCAGCGCAGGGCCACCGACCGCGGTGAACGCCTGCTCCATCAGTTCGAGGATGTCGCGCGCGTAGCGAAACAAGACCTCGCCCTGGCGCGTCATGCGCACGTTGCGCGTATCGCGTTCGAAAAGCGGGCAACCCACGACGTCTTCCAGCCGACGTATGTGCTGGCTGACCGTAGACTGCGACAGGCTGACACGCTCGGACGCCAGCGTGAAGCTGCCGGCCTGCACGACCGCGACGAAGCTGCGCAGTAATTCGGGAGAGAGCGGGCGCATTACGAAACCCTTTGCATGGTGACACTGCGAGGCACCGGATACTGCTTGACCGGACGCTGCAAGGCCGGCTCCCCCAGGGTTGGTGGCTCTGTGGCCGACTGCCGCGTGACTGCATCCTGCATTGCGTATCCCTCTTAATGCCGGGTGACATCTTCATAAATCGCCGTCGCCAACGGTCATATGATTCTACTTGCCGATGGCGGCCCCCGTCGCGGGACCGCGTTTGTGGAGAGATCGATATGTCCAACTGGGACAATGCCAGGCGTGGCAGGCTGTCGCGACTGCAGGCCGGCGCGCACCTCGCCGAGGGCAAGCGCGTGCAGGCGCGGGACGCCACCGCGCTGCTGGAAGCGGTGATCCGGCCGGGCGACCGGGTGTGTCTGGAAGGCGACAACCAGAAGCAGGCCGACCTGCTGGCGGTGGCGCTGGCAGCCGCGGACAACCGCGTGGTGCGCGACCTGCACATGGTGCAATCCGGCATCGTGCTCCCTGAACACCTGGATGTATTCGAAAACGGTATTGCCACCCGCCTGGATTACGCCTACTCCGGCCCGCAGTCGCAGCGCATCGCGCAGCTGCTGTTTGGCGGCAAGATCAGGCTGGGCGCGGTACATACCTACCTGGAACTGTTCGCGCGCTATTTCGTGGACCTGACGCCCCAGGTGGCGCTGATCGCGGCGGTCAGCGCCGATCGTGACGGCAACCTGTACACCGGCCCCAATACCGAAGACACGCCCGTGGTGGTCGAGGCCACCTCCTTCAAGAACGGCGTGGTCATCGCGCAGGTCAATGAGATCGTCGATCGTGTTCCCCGCGTGGACATTCCCGGCGACCGCGTGGACTTTGTCATACAGAGCGACAAGCCCTTCTTCGTGGAGCCGCTGTTCACGCGCGACCCGTCCGCCATCACCGAAACGCAGATACTTACGGCGATGCTGGCGATCAAGGGCATCTACGCGCCCTATGGCGTGCGGCGGCTGAATCACGGTATCGGCTTCAACACCGCCGCCATCGAACTGCTGCTGCCCACCTATGGCGAACGGCTGGGCCTGAAAGGCAAGGTTGCCGCCCAATGGGCGCTGAACCCGCACCCCACGCTGATACCGGCCATCGAATCCGGCTGGGTCGAAAGCGTGCACTGCTTCGGCTCGGAAGTGGGCATGGACGAATACATCCGCGCGCGGCCCGACATTTTCTTCACCGGCCCGGACGGCTCGCTGCGATCGAACCGGGCCTTTAGCCAGACCGCCGGCCTGTATGCGTGCGACCTGTTCATCGGCTCGACGCTGCAGATAGATCTGCAGGGCCATTCGTCCACCGTCACGGCCGGCCGCATCGCCGGTTTCGGCGGCGCTCCGAACATGGGCAGCGACGCGCGCGGCCGCCGCCATCCGAGCGCGCCCTGGTTGCAGGCCGGCCTGGAAGCGGATCCCGATTCGATGCCCGCGCTGCGGCGCGGCCGCAAGCTGATCGTGCAGATCGGCGAGACCTTCGGCGACAAAAACGCGCCCACCTTCGTCGAACGCCTGGATGCGATCGCGCTGGCAGAGAAGCTGTCGCTGGATCTGGCGCCCATCATGATCTATGGCGACGACGTCAGCCACATCGTCACGGAGGAAGGCATTGCCAACCTCCTGCTGTGCCGCGATGCGGACGAGCGTGAACACGCCATTCGCGGTGTCGCCGGCTATACCGCGGTGGGCCGCGGCCGCGACCCGCGCATGGTCGAGCGGCTGCGCGAGCGACGCGTTATCCAGCGGCCCGAGGACCTGGGCATCAATCCGCTGGATGCCAATCGCAATATGCTGGCAGCGCGCTCGGTGAAGGACCTGGTGCGCTGGTCTGGCGGCCTGTACGCGCCCCCCGCGCGCTTCCGGAATTGGTGAGGACCCATCATGGAACATCTGAATTTTCGGCACGCGGGACAACGGCCTGCCGCGGCCACCCGCGCCAGCGCCATCGTCGGCGTGGTGGCATCCGGCAACCTGGAGGTGCTGGTCGAGCGCGTGCTGCCGCAGGATGAATGCGAGGTTGACATTCGTACTCCGGTGACGGGCTTCGATTCCGTCTGGCAGGCGGTGGTGGGCGACTTCGCGGCGCGCGGCGCCGTCGGAGGCCTGCGCTTTTCCATCAACGACGGCGGCGCGCGGCCGGACATGGTCGGCCTGCGGCTGGCGCAGGCGCTGCGCGCCATGGCGGGAGAAACGCCATGAGCACGGCGGCATATTCTTCGACGCCCGCATCGGCGTCAGGATCGGTTTCTTCCCCGGCTTCTGGCCCCGTGCCGGCGGCGGCGGTCTCAGGTGCGGCGTCGGCGCCACCGCGGATGCTCGCCGCTGACGCCAGCTGGTACGAAGCCTCGGCACGCCAGCGCGTGAACGCGCTGCTGGACATCGGCAGTTTCGTGGAATTCATCGGGCCCGAGGCGCGCGAAACCAGTCCCCACCTGGCCCTGTTCGACTTGCCCGAGCAGTTCGACGACGGCATGGTCGTCGGCAAGGGCATGCTGGACGGCAACCCCGTCTTCATCGCTGCGCAGGAAGGCAAGTTCATGGGCGGTGCGTTCGGCGAAGTGCACGGCGCCAAGCTGACGGGCCTGCTGCGCGCGGCTGCGGTACGCAAGACGCCCGTGCTGATCCTGTTCGAAACCGGCGGCGTGCGCCTGCAGGAAGCCAACGCGGGCGAACTGGCCATCGCCGAGATCATGCGCGCGTTGATCGATGCCCGCCTGGCGGGTGTTCCGGTGGTCGGGCTGATCGGCGGCCGTGCCGGCTGCTACGGTGGTGGCAGCCTGATCGCGGGCTGCTGCTCGGCACTCGCCATCTCCGAGCAGGGGCGCCTTGGTGTTTCGGGTCCGGAGGTCATCGAGACCAATCGCGGCGTGGAGGAATTCGACGCCTCGGACCGTCCGCTGATCTGGCGCACGATGGGCGGGAAGCACCGCTATCTGCTTGGCGCGGTGGACGCCTATGCAGACGATACCGTACCCAGCTTCCGCGCGGCCGCCATGCGATTGATCGCGCGAGCATCCGGCGTGAGCGAGGACCTGGGGCTCGCTCGCCTGCAGCGCACGCAGGCCCGGCTTGCCGAACGGCTGGACAAGCTGGGTGGTTGTCCGGACGCGGCCGATCTCTGGCAAGCCCTGGGCGTCGATGAACAAATTGATATCCCCGACCTGTCATACGAAGCATTCGTCCAACTCGCGGATACATTGAAGGAGGCCCGGCATGACGCTGAATGATGTGTTGTGTGCGCTGTTCCCCGCCGGCCATGACGTGGCGGTGCAGGACAACCTGCTGGCCGGTTCCGGCAATCTTGGCCAGGCCGGGCGCGTGCAGGTCATCGGCGTTTGCGGACGCGCACCCGTCGGCGTGGACCAGGCGCTGGTGCTGGCAGGGCGCGTACTGGACATCGTGCAACAGCCGCCTTCCCCCATCCTGGTCCTGATCGACAGCGATAGCCAGCGCATGAGCAAGCGCGACGAATTGCTGGGACTCAGCCAATTCCTTGCGCACCTTGCCACCTGCCTGCGATATGCCGACGCCCGCGGCCATCACACCGTGGGCCTGCTGTACGGCCATACGGCGGCGGGCGCCTTCATCGCCACTGCGCTGGCGACACGTACGCTACTGGCGCTGCCGGGCGCGGACCCGGCGGTAATGGATCTGCCTTCGATGGCACGCGTGACCAAGATGCCCCTGGCCGTGCTGCAAGAGAAGGCGCGCGCCACACCGGTGTTCGCACCGGGACTGGACAACCTGGCGCGAACGGGCGCCATCGCCGCTGTGCTGGACCCTGCCGCGTGTCTTGCGGACCAGGTCATCCAGGCGTTGAAGGACGCCGATGGCATCGACATTCGCGACCAGGCCGGCCGCGAACGCGGAGGCAGGCCCAAGGCGGGCGATATCGCCGCACGTGTCTATGACGCTGCACTCGCTGCCGCTTGAATACTGCCACCGGCGCCATACGCTGGTGTACCTGCATCCGCCGGCGTGGTCATGCCTGCTGCGCGATCATGCGTGGCTGGCGCAGCACGCGCTGGTGCACGCGTGGGCCGCGCGCGGCTGGCCGCTGATCGCGCGGCGGCGTGCTGCGCACGACGGCGATGGCGTCGCGGTGGGGCTGCCTTTGCCGCCCTCCGCAGGCAAGGCGCGAATCGCTCTGATGGTTCGAGAGGGCGACATCGCGCGCGTCACCGCATTACCCGCGCTGGCACAGGTGATATGCAGGGCGCCCGCCCCGTGGCGCCCGAACCTTCACGCCCTGGCAGGTATCGCGGCGGATCATGAAGTTTTTGTTCAAGTGTTCGGCAGCCTGGCCTGGCAGTATCTGACAGGCCTATCCTATGTGACCGATGCGTCCGACCTGGATCTCGCATGGACCGCGCCGCGCGGCCCGCGCATGGCGTCGCTGATGGATGCAATAGCGCGGGCCGATGAGGTCGCGCCCATGCGCGTAGACGGCGAAATCATCTTCGCGGACGGCACGGCGGCCAACTGGCGCGAGCTGCGCGGCCAGGCCGCGCAAGTAATCCTGAAGACATCCGCGGGACTCACATTGGCGAGCCGCGCGGATGTCGCGCAACTGCTGGACGCATGACGATATGAACGCCGCACTCCTTTCCCGCGCCTGGTCCGACCGCACGCCTACCGGGCGTGCCCTTGATTGCGCCGACCATATCGCCGTGCACGCGGAACATTGCCTGCGGCGCGAAGTGGAAACCTGGCCCAAGCCCGGGCTGGTCAGCCACGTCGACAGCGGCAGCCATCGGGACATGGACGTGCATACGTTCCGCCGCAGCGCTCGTGCGCTGCGTCCGTATTTTGCGGAACTGGCGCGCGCGGGTGCGCTAGGCGCGCCCATGGCGGCGCTGCGCAAGATCGGCGTGCGCGCAGAGGCCGCGATGATGAGCGCGACGGGCGGCGTCAACACGCATCGCGGCGCGATCTTCGGCGTAGGCCTGTTGTGCGCGGCAGCGGGAGCGCGTGATGTGCCCGGCGAGGCGTTGGGTGTTGTGGTCACGAACCGCTGGGGCGCGGACATCGGCGCCGGCCCGCGGCCTGCCGACAGCCACGGCGTGGCCGCCGCCCACCGCTACGGTGCCGGCGGCGCCCGCGCCGAGGCCGCGTCGGGTTTCCCCAGCGTGTACGAGATCGGACTGCCTGCGCTGCGCGAAGCCGAACGGATGGCGGCGGGGGATGAAGAGGCAATGCGCGTGCAAGCCTGCTTCGCCCTGATCGCAGTCGTCCAGGACACCAACCTGCTGCACCGGGGCGGCGCCGAAGGCCTGCGCTTCGCGCAGGAAACCGCGCGCCGCTTCATGCGGCAAGGCGGCATCGCCAACCCGCACTGGCGCGAGGCCGCGCGCGCCGCGCATGCCGCATTCGTGGCGCGCAATTTGAGCCCGGGCGGCTCGGCCGACCTGCTCGCCATGAGTCTTTTCGTACACGGCATGCCATGACACTCGCGCTGCTGTGCTCCGGCCAGGGAAACCAGCATGCGGAGATGTTCCGCATGACCGGAACCGCGGCGGCGGCAGAGTCGCTGTTCTTGCATGCGGCGGGACTGCTTGGCGTGGATCCGCGTCGTGCCGTCGGCGATGGCACGACGGACATTTTCGGCAACCGTGCCGCCCAGGTGGTTTGCACTGCCCAGGCCCTGGCCGCGCACGCCGCGTTGCGGGACCTGCTGCCGCGCCGTCTGTGCGTGGCCGGCTACAGCGTGGGCGAAGTGGCCGCCTGGGGCGTGGCGGGGGTGTTTACGCCGGAAGTCACGCTGGATCTCGCAGCCGCGCGCGCCGACGCCATGACGGACGCCAGCGGCGGCATCGTGGCGGCCCGAAACGCGCGCGGCGTGCAGGACACACATCGCGCGGCGGACACACAAGGCGCAAAGATCACAGCAAGGCCCCAGGACTCGCAAGGGATGCTGTTCGTGCGCGGATTGAGCGAACAACGGATAGCCCGCCTGTGCGACGGACGCGATGCCGCGCCCGCCATCGTCAATCCCGGCGATGGATACGTCATCGGCGGCATGCGCGACGCACTGGATCTCATCGCCGCCGACGCCGAACGCGAGGGCGCGTCCAACGTGGGCTTCCTGAAGGTTTCCGTCGCGTCGCATACGCCCTTCATGGCCGGCGCCGCCACGGCATTCGACCGCCACCTCCGCGCAGCGCCGCGCACCGGCAGGCTGGCGCCCGGCGTGCGATTGATCAGCGGCATCGATGGCACAGCCGTCTTCGACGTGGATGATGGCATGATCAAGCTGGCGCGGCAGATCGAACAGACCATTCAATGGAGTGCGTGCCTGCAGGCCTGCGTCGAAGCGGGAAGCACCGCCTTCCTGGAACTGGGGCCCGGCCGCGCGCTCGCGGCCATGGCGAAGCTTGCGTACCCTGCCGTGCCGGCGCGCAGCATGGAGGAATTCCGCGACCTGGAAGGTGTGCGGGCGTGGCTGAAGAAAATGGATCGGAACGCCGCCTAGGCTGCCTGCACTCGACAACACGCCCGCATGCGTGGAGCAGATCGGACCGGCCCCGCCTTGCTGGCGCGGGGCCGGCCGATGGCGTCAGAAGATGTGCCGTATGCCGGTGGCCACGCCCACCTGCGAGGAATGCCCCGCGATTTCGGCCGAGGCGGCGTCATAGACCTTGTTGAAGTCGACGGTGCCGTACACCTGGGTGCGCTTGGACAAGGCATATTCGGCCACGGCCACCAGGGCGTAGCGCTTGCCCTTGTCGCCTTCTTCGATCAGGTTCTTGCTGGTGTCGAAATAGGCGGCTCCCGTAAGGGTCCATTTGGCCATCGGCTGCCATTTGACGCCGGCGTAGTAACCGTTGTCCTTGCGTTCCAGGCCGTTGTCCGGAAGGCTGGTATTGCCCATCACGGCATTGACGAAGCCGGTCTCGTCGCGGCCATTGAAGTAGCCGACGAACAAGCTCGTGTCATCCATCAGTTGATAAACCGCGTTCAGGTTCCATACGCGTTGGCTGTAGTCGGAGTCGGTGGCTGACCGCGTCAGCAGGTAGCCACCGCCCACGGTGAGCGGCCCGGTCGTGTAGCTCAGCGTTCCACCATATTGCTGGCCCAGCTTGTGGTCTTCGAAAGAGTCGCTGAACGCGTACGACAGGATCACGTCGAATCCGCCCAGCTTGTTATTGCGATAACGCACACTGTCGGAATAGCGGCCACGCGACATGGCGACCGGCAGCCAGGAGTTCTGCTCGTAGTTGCCCACCGTCAGGGGATCGAAGGTGTCGCCCAGAATGGTGAAAAGCGGTGTGTCCTGGCGTCCCAGCGAGATGGCGCCGATCTCGCCGCCATCCAGGCCGACGTAGGCGTGGCGATTGAAAAGGCGGCCGGGGTCGCTCTGCGTGCCGTCCTGCATGTTGAAGCCGCTTTCCAGGCGGAAGAAGGCGCTGTTGCCGTTGCCCAGGTCTTCCGTGCCGCGCAAACCGAAGCGGCTGTTGGTGATGGCGCCGTTCTCCATGGAGACGCGGCTGCCGTCGGCCTGGTATCCGGCGCCCGTGCTCAAATATCTGACGCTGACGTCGGCGATGCCGTACAGCGTAACGTTGGTGGCAGCCTGGGCGGCGGGGATCGCCGCGCATACCAGTGCCAGACCCATTGCGGTTCGCTTCATTACTTCTCCTCTCCCAGAAAACGGCACATTTAGTGTCGGCCTCCAGAGCCGTGTCGCCGATCGGTGGATAACCGTGGCGACATCAGTTTTGTGCTGTCCAACATGCCGCGCCTTGGCTTCAGGCGGCGTACGGTGCGCTCTGTTGGACGCAACAGGCCCTGGACCGGCGGTTCGTCTGAACGCATAGACCAGAACAGTCGTGTTCAGCGGCGGGAGTATAGGGGAAACAGATACAGGGGCCTTCAGGGTTAGCCCTATTCTGTTGCGTCGATGACGCAAAGACCTCGTGGAATTACCTCGGCGTTTTGAATTCTTGCGCGAGGACCGCGCGACGCCATGTGCGTATGCGGCCGCAGGCCGGGCGCGGCGCAGGTCGCCGCGGCGTCACGCCCTCGGCAACAGCGCGGCAATGACCTGGAGCAGTTCCCGGGGCTCGAAGGGCTTGTCCAGCACGCTGTTGAAAAGGTCGGGGACCTGCCGCGCCAGCAGGCCTTGCGCGCCTGTCACCAGGATGATCGGCAGCTTGCGCGTGGCCTCGTCGGCGCGTACCGCTTCCGCCAGTTCCAGGCCGGTCATCAGCGGCATCATGAAGTCGGTGATAAGCAGGTCCGGCCGCCGGGCCCGTATCAGGTCCAGTGCGACCCTGCCGTGCGGCGCGGTCACGACGTCGTACCCCGCATCTTCGAGGAGGTCGGCCAGCATCTCGGAGAGCAGGACCTCGTCGTCCGCGACGAGAATCAATGCCATGATGGCCTGCCTCGGGGCGCTTTAGACATCATGGTCAGGACCCGCTGAAGTTGCCGGACGATGGCTGGGCGGTTCCTGAAAACCCCAGGCGAGCCCCGATACGCAAGCCCTTGCTGGTGATCTCCAGTACGCGCGTGCTGGAGTCGAAGGCGCTGTCCCGCATCTTCTGGACGGCAATGGTGCGTATGAGATCGTGGTCCCGCTCGATTTGCCTGAGCAGGATCACGTTGTCGAACATGGCGGACAACTGTTCCGAAGGTGAAGTGACCTCTCTGTCCAGGATTTCGCGCAATTCCCATGTGAACATGGTGGTGACGCCCATGTCCCGCAGCCGGTTGGTCAGCGTGGCGAAAAACTCCACAAGACGCGCACGCTGCGTGGCCGCACGTTCGAATCCTCCAATACCGTCGATGAAAACCCGTTTGGCGCCGTGGCGGGACACGTCGTCCAGCAACTGATGGCCCAGCTTATCCAGCAGGTTCTCGGCGAGGGGATTCCACCTCACATGCAGATGGTCATTCGGCGGAAGCCTGATACCCAGTGCGTCGGCCTTGCGCTTGAGCAGGGCCGGCGTTTCGAAGAATCCGAAATGCAAGGCGGGCGCCTCGGCTGTGCCGACGCTGAGAAAGTGCAAGCCCAGTGTGGTCTTGCCCGTACCGGTCGGGCCGGCGAGCAAGGTCACCGAACCGCAGGGCAGGCCGTCGCCGACCAGCGCGTCCACCCCGGCGTCACCTGTGCTGACACGGTGCGTTGCGATGCGCTCCGGCACGGCTGGCCACTCAACCGCCTCGATGCGCGGGTAGATCGTGATACCCATCGGCGAGATCTCGTACTGGTGCAGCCCGCCGATGGACGCGCTGCCGCGCGACTTGCGGACTTGCAGTTGGCGCACCGAGCGCACGCCGAACAACTCCTCGTTCAGCTCCAGTACCCCGTCGACCATGGTGTGCTCCGGGCTGGCATCATCCAGCCGCGTGCTGGTCAGGAACAATACCGTGCAGCCGACGAATCCCGCCTGCCCCTGGACTTCGGCGACAAAGGTCTTGACGTCCAGGTCGGTCTCGGCAAGCTCGCGCGCATTGAGCAGCCCATCGAAGATCAGGAGGGTGGCGTTGTGGCGCTTGGTTTCCTGGCGCAGCAGCTTGACCACGGCGCCAAGGCCTTCCTCGCGCAGGGCGTGGAAGACGCTGACGTAGGCGATCTCCTGGCCCAGCTTGTCGCGGTCGAAGAAGTCCAGCGTTGACATCGCCTGGAACAGCCGCTCGTGGCTTTCCGCCAGCAGGGTGACGTACAGGACCTTGGCGCCCTTGGCCGCATGCGCGAAGGCGATCTGATTCGAAAGTATGGTCTTGCCTGCTCCGGGGCGGCCCTGGATGATGTAGGAAGCGCCTTCGATGAACCCGCCATTCAGGATGCGGTCCAACCCATCGATCCCACTCGCCATACGCGCGAGATGTCGCACTACCAGTCCTCCCAATCGCCTCCGCCCACGGCGGTCCGGCCAAAGTTTCCCGCATGTTGGATTTGGGCGTCAAGGGAAAACGTCCACGCTTTCCCGTTGGTGCAGCTTGATACGCCGCGGCCAGGTATACCGCTTGCGTTCTGCTCATCCCATGGTAAGAGCCCAGAGGAATCAGAAATGAAGCGAATGCCTATTCTCGTCGCCATCCTGTTCGCCGCTTCGACCGCGCTCGTCAGCGGATGCACGGTGGGCGGCGCGGTGGCTGGCGGTGTAATCGGCCACGAGACCACTCACAGCACGGCGGGTACGGTCGGCGGTGCGGCGCTGGGCGGCATCATAGGCCATGAAATCGGCGAGCACTAGCCCGGCCGTCCCGCCATGCCTGCCGTCGCCGGTGTGCAGTGGCCGGGTCCCGGCGTGATCCAGCCGGCTCCGGTCCCGCGTCCGGCAGCGGCCAGGCCACCGCCCGAGTCGTCAAGCTCTTCAGCCGGATGGTTGAGATACGGTCTAGACCACCCGCGCGGCCCAGCCATAGGGCGCACAATAGGGTCGGAAAAGCGCGGCGGCACCTTGTCGGTTCGCCTTAGTCGGTTGGTATGCGTGTGGCCCCCGGGGGAAAACAAAGGAGCGCCGTCCAAACGGCCATCGTCTCAGCCGGCCACGCCCAGTATGGGACGGCGTCCGCAAGAGGGTCGCGGGGCGTTTTGGGGCGCCATCCAGGGCCCGAGGCCATGCCCGGGCGGATGGCCGTATGCCCGATGCAAAATCGTCAAAGATCCTTGCATTTGCAAGCTTTTTCAGCCTTGGCGTTGCCATGCCGCAGTGCGATAGTACGGCTCGCGTTCAGGTGCGTCGGATTGCTCAAGGGGAAGCTGCGACACGCGTGGCGCGCGATGTGGCGGGGCGGGTTGCGCGACCCGTGCCTTGCCGTCCAGGCGGCGTGCCGCTTGCCTCTGAGATGCGCGGAGCGAGCCCATGATCCAGTACAAAAACTTCGTCATCGAATGTGCCGTGGAAAGCTTGAAGGACGGCCTGTACCGGGCACGTATCTTCATTTCCATGCTGGAAGGCGGTAATCCGGTGAACGGCTTCGCCTTTCCGCCGTACCCCGGCGCGATGATCCAGACCGAAAGCATGGCGCGCAAGGGCGCCGAGCAGTGGGCACGCGAGTGGATCGACGAGAATTTCTAGCCCGGGCGGGGGATGCGGTATTGCCGCATCGGCACGTTACGGCTTGGCGTCGCCGCCATCCTGGCTCTTGGGCTGCGGGATGGGCTCGCAGTTGAAGGTGACGTAGGTGACCTGCTGCCGCGGCCCGGTGGCATGGTTGGATGCCACCTCCGGCTTGGTCATTTTCTGGCCCTGGGATTGGCAATACTGCTTGGCGCGGTCCAGCGCGTCGCTCTTGAGTTGCACCCAGGACGTAGTCCGGCTGCCGGCGCGGCTGGTGAGCGTGTATTGGTTCGGCTCCCCGGTCGGTATGATCGGCCCCATGGCCGACGTGCAGGCCCCCAGCAAGGCCAGCGGGACCGCTAGAAAGGCGGTACGAAAGTGCATGAGTACTCCAATGCGGCGTGTGGCCGACATTATGCAGGAGCGCCCGCGTCGGCGGAAAGACGATTGGCGGGGGCCCCGCGGGCCCGGAACCGGGGCCGGCCGGAGCGCCACCCGCCGGAGAACATCACCGCCATCCGCGTTAGCGCCCGCTCCTGTCCAATTCAATACGGACCGCCCTGCACCGTGCGCCCCATGGCGGGCTGGCGATCGAACTGCGCGGCCAGGGATTCGGTCGCGCGGGCCAGCAAGGTAGCGTCGACCCCCACCGCGACGAAGGTCGCTCCCAACGACAGGAAATGTTTCGCCCGTTCGGGCCTGGTGTGCAGGATGCCGGCTGCCTTGCCGGCGCCGATGATGCGCGCGATGGCCCCGTCGATCGCGGCCGTTACTTCGGGATGCTCGGGGTTGTTCACATAGCCCATGCCGGCAGACAGGTCCGCGGGCCCGATGAACACACCGTCGACGCCGTCCACGGCGAGAATGCCTTCCAACGCTGCCAGTCCTTTCGGCGTTTCTATCTGCAGCAGCACACACATTTCATCGTTCGCGCGCAGCGGGTAATCCGGGATCCGGTTCCAGCGGCTGGACCGAGCCAGGGCGCTGCCCATGCCGCGTATGCCGGCGGGGGGATAGCGCACCGCCGCGACCGCGGCCTGGGCTTCCTCGACCGATTCGATCATGGGAATGAGCAGGTTCTGGGCGCCGATGTCGAGGATCTGCTTGATGCGCACGAAGTCGTTCCAGGGCGGGCGGACCACCGGCGCGACGGGGTAGGGCGCGATGGCCTGCAGTTGGGTCAGCATGCTTTGCAGCTCGTTGGGCGCGTGCTCCCCGTCGATCAATAGCCAGTCGAATCCGGAGCCGGCGCTGATTTCCGCCGTATAGGGATGGGCCAGTGCCGCCCAGAGGCCGATCTGCGGCCGCCGCTCGCGCAGCGCGCGCTTGAAGGGATTGCTGAGGATGTCCATGCGATTGTTGCCCCCGAGTCGATGCAAACCGCCAAGCATACCCGTCGGGCGGGATGGGGGCATGTGGAGGCGCCGACGGCGTCGTCCGCCCGGCAGCGCGCACGGCGCGGCGGCGCGCCTTGGACGATAATAGTGCGGACCGCCACCTAGACGGTCTGGAGAAGCCGGATGGCATTGCATCAATTCAGGAAGGGCGAGCTGGGCTATTGGCTCGGCGTCATCGCCGAAGGCGGCATGGACAAGACCGGGCCGGTGCCCCAGGCCTTCGTCGATGCGCTGGTCACACTGCGCTGCATCGAGATCGATGCATCCGGCGCGCCCGTCATTACCGACAAGGGTCGCCTGGCGCTGCGCATGGAAAACCAAGACCTGCATTCCGGCTCATGAGCACGCCGGCGCCGCGCACCGATGCCGCGCTCGCCGCCCTGGTGGCGGAACTGCGCGCGCACTACCAGGAAGTCATATTGCCCCTCTGGCTCGGACGGGGTTTCAACGAGACGCTCGCGCTTCCGTACGAAGCCGTGTCGGGCGCCACGGGCGTACCGCTGCCGCCGAAGCGCTACCGCGCCATGGCGTGCGCGCGGCAGTTATTCGTGTTTTCGCTGAGCGACGCCCCCGTGGCCACCGCCCACGGCAAGCGCCTGTTCGAATCGCTGCGCGCACGCTTCGGCCATCCCCAGGGGGGCTGGCTGTATAGCATCGATGCGGACGGCGCGGCGCTGGAAACGCATCATGACCTGTACACGTACGCATTCGTCGTGTTCGCGTGCGCAGCCTGGTTCAAGCGCTCGCGCGATCCGCAGGTTCTGCAGCTGATGCGCGACACGGTGTCCATGATCGAGTCACGTTTCGGCGCCACGGGCGGGCTCTACTGGGCACAGCTGGAGGCCGATGGCAGCACGCCGCGCCAAGGACCGCAGCAGAACCCCATCATGCACCTGACCGAGGCCTATCTGGCGGCTCGCGATACAGGCGAGGCGGACTGGTATGACGCGGCGCTGGGCCGTATCGCGCAGGCCGTGGCGGCGCACTTCAGGGATACGGCGACGCAGTGCATCTGCGAACTGCCGGTGCGCGAGCCGCAGAACCGGGTCGAACCCGGGCACCAGTTCGAATGGTATGCGCTGGTGCGGGGCGCACCGGGCGTATTCGGCGATACGGCGCTATGGGAGTCGGCGCCCAAGGCCTTCGAGTACGCCCGCCGGCATGGGGTGGAACCGGACCTGGAAGGCGTCTGCGCCAGCCTGGACCTGGCGGGTGCGATGAGCGACGCGACGCAACGTATCTGGGCGCAGACGGAATATGCCCGCAGCCTTGCCATGCAGCCGGACGACACTGCCCTGCAGGGCTTGAAGCGGCAATTGAGCCACTTCCGCGAGCGCTTCATCCATGCGGGCGGCTGGTATGAATGCCTGGATGGACACGGCCGTGTGGCGCGTGCCGACATGCCTTCCACCACGCCCTACCACCTGGCCACCTGCTACGCCGCCTTGCCGCCCGCGTAGCGGACGAGGCGTTGTCCCGTCCCTGTTATGTTTCGCTTTGTGCGTATTTCTTGCGAAATATGTAGATTTCTGCGATCCTGCGCGCCATTCACCGGCGTGGCCGGTCCTGCACGGGAGCGCACCTATGACACCCAGGTTGATTCAGGGCTTTACCGTATACGCCTATTCGACGCCGCCGCAGGGCCGAGAACCGGCCCGGGCTTTCATGGAGACTCGCAAGGAGGGTCCGGACGCGGAGACCCAGACCTTCGAGATCTACGTGTCGCGTCGCTTCCGCAGCGGCATCGAGGCAATGTCGGCTGCCCGTAATGCGCTGGCTGCCGTCAAGACGGTGGACGAGAACGGCGTGCCCGACCACCTCCCCGAATGACGCCGGCCAGCGGGCGCCGCGCGGCGCCCGCTGTTTCCTATGCGCGCAACTGATCCGCGATGGGCAGCGTGCGGATCCGCTTGCCGGTCGCGGCGAAAATGGCGTTGCACAGGGCCGGCGCGAAGGGCGGCAGGAAAGGCTCGCCGACCCCGCCCAGCGGCATGTCGTAGCCATGAGGGACCATGTGGACGCGGATATCGATGTTCGCGTCCTGCATGCGCGTCACCTGGTACTGGTGGAAGTTGGTCTGCTCGGTCTGCCCGTCCTTGAAGGTGATTTCGCCGAGCGTGGCCAGGCTCAACCCCATGATGCAGGCGCCTTCGGCCTGGGCCCGGATGCGGTCCGGCTGGACCTGCGGACCGCAATCGCCGGCAATGTCCACGCGCTTGACGCTGACCTGGCCGTCCTGCCCCACGGCGACTTCGACCACCATGGCGACGTAGGTGACGAAGCTATAGGCGTAGGCGAGCCCGAGGCCGTGCCCGGGAGGAAGCTTGCGTCCCCAATCGGCTTCCCGGGTGGCCACCTCGATGACCTTGCGGATGCGGCCGGTGTCGACCGGGTAGATCTCTGGCGATTCCCCATAGTTGGTGGTGTCGGCCAGGGCGCGCGGCGAGACGCGGCGTGGCGGCCCGATCAGTTCCAGCAGGAAATCGCGGTGGTCGCGCTTGGCCGCGTGGGCCATTTCGGCGATGAAGGACTGCACGGCGAAGGCATGGGGGATGTTCGAGACCGAACGGAACCAGCCGATGCGCGTGTGTGCTTCCGTTTCCGGCGCTTCGACGCGCATGTTGCGCACGTCGAAGGGGAGGTTGACGGCCGACATGCCCAGTTCCGAGGGCTGTTCGCCCCTGGCCTGCAGCGAGAAGGTCGAGGCGATCGGTGGCGCGGCGGTGCGGTGCAGCCAGGCCACCACCTTGCCCTGGCCGTCCAGGCCGCCTTGCAGGTGCTCGTACGAGACGGTGTGGAAGTAGTCGTTGCGGATGTCGTCTTCGCGGGTCCAGGTGACCTTGACCGGCTTGCCTTCCATCGCCTTGGACAATAGCGCCGCTTCGGCGGCAAAGTCGGGCTTGGATTTGCGGCCGAAGCCGCCGCCCAGCAGGGTAATGTGGACCGTGACGTCCTGCGGCTTGAGGTTCAGGTGCTGGGAGACGATGTCGGCCGTCGCCTGCGGCGCCTGTACGCAGGCCCATATCTCGAATTTGCCCCCTTGCACGCGGGCGACGGCCGCCGGCGGTTCCATGGTGGCGTGGGCGAGGTGCGGCAGGTAGTACTCGGCCTGCACGCGCGTGGCGGCCGAAGCCAGGGCTGCCATGGCGTCGCCGTCGTTGCGGGCGACCTTGCCGGGCTTCTGCACGAGGTCATGCAGATAGGTCTTGTATGCGGCCGAATCGTAGCTGCCGTTGGGACCATTGTCCCAGTCGATCTTCAGGGCCTCGCGGCCCTTGATGGCCGCCCAGGTGTTGGTGGCGATCACGGCGATGCCGCCCAGCGGATGGAACTGCGCGGGCAAGGGCGTCGCGGCGACCTCGACCACCTTGACCACGCCCGGTACTTTCAGGGCGGCGTCGGCGTCGTAATGCCTGACCTTGCCGCCCAGCACGCCGGGCCGGGCAATCACGGCGTACAGCATGCCGTCCAGGCGGGTATCGATGCCGTACTGTGTATTGCCGGTCGCGACGTTGCGCCCGTCGACGTTGCGCACGTCCGGCTTGCCGATATAGCGGAACTGGTCGGGCTGTTTCAGCCGCAATGCCTCGCCCTTGGGCACCGGCATGGCGGCCGCCTGCTGCGCCAGTTCGCCGTACCCCAGCTGCCGTCCCGTCTTGGCATGCACCACCTGATGCTGGCGTGCCTGTACTTCGGATAACGGTACATTCCATTGTTTGGCGGCGGCGGCTTCCAGCATGCCCCGCGCCGCGGCGCCCACGCGCCGCATCGGCGCGAAAAAGTGCCGCGTGCTGCGCGAGCCGTCGGTGTTCTGGTTGCCGTACTTGTTCTGGTCGCCGGGCGCCTGCACGACGCGCACGCGGTCCCAGTCGGCCTCCATTTCGTCGGCGATCACCAGCGGCAGGCCGGTGCGGACGCCTTGTCCCATCTCGGGCCGCAAGGCCATGATGGTCACGATGCCATCCGTGCCGATATTGACGAAGACCGTGGGGTCGTCGACGGTGCCCCCGGGAAAGCCGTCAGCGCCATACTTGCGGGTGTCGGCGGCCAGCACGTTGCCGGACCAGCCGCCCATGAGCACCAGGCCGGTGGCGGCGCCGGCCGCCTTCAACAGCGCACGGCGCTGGGGCGATGCGACGTCGGATCGGACGGCGGACGCGTCGGTGTCATGCGTATCGCGCCCGTTGGCGCCGGCACCGCTGGCGAGCAGGGAAAGGGTGTGCCTGGTCATCATGCCTGGCCTCCCTTGACGGCGGCCGCGGACTGGACGCCGGCTGCCTGCTTGATGGCGGTGCGGATGCGCGTGTAGGTGCCGCAGCGGCAGATGTTGCCGCTCATGGCGCCGTCGATGTCGGCATCGTTCGGTTTGGGGGTATTTTTCAAAAGCGCGGTGGCCGACATGATCTGGCCGGCTTGGCAATAGCCGCATTGCGGGACGCCGACGGCGACCCAGGCGTCCTGGACCTTCTTGCCGACTTCGTCGGCGGCAATGCCTTCGATGGTGGTGATCTGCTTGCCGGCGGCGGCCGAGACAGGCGTGACACAGGAGCGTATCGGTGCGCCGTCCAGATGCACCGTACAGGCGCCGCACAGGGCCATGCCGCAGCCGAATTTGGTGCCGGTCAGTCCGACCACATCGCGCAGGGCCCAGAGGATGGGGGTATCGTCGGGAACATCGACGTCGTGTTGCTTGCCATTGATTGTCAGGCTGGCCATGGATGTGCGGTCCTCATGGTGAATAAGGGGCGTCCGGTACGGGCGGGTAAACTCAGCCGATGAGCATAGTACCGATCAGCCAATTACGGAACGGGTTTGTAGGCGTGCTGCTGGCCGGCGGGCGTGGCGAGCGGTTCCGCGCGTCTGCACAGTGCGCGGATGCTGACAAATTGCTGGCTGTCCTGCCCGACGGGCGATACGTGGCGGCCGCCGCGGCGGCCGCCATGCGGGAAGTGCTGCCCACGGTGGTGGCTGTCGTACGGCCCGGGAATGCTGCCTTGCGGGGGGCGTTGCAGGATGCCGGCTGCATCGTGCTGGAAAGCAGCGCGGCGGTGCGCGGCATGGGCGCCAGCCTGGCACATGCCGCGCAGGCGCTGGCACGCGCGCATGCCGATGCCGATGCCGATGCTGATACCGATGCTGATGCTGATGCTGATGCTGATGCTGATGCTGATGCTGATGCTGATGCCGGTGCGCATGGGCGCGCGGATGCGCCGCCGACGGCGCCACCCCGCGGTTGCGTGGTGGCCTTGGCCGATATGCCATGGGTGGCGCCGGCGACGTTCGAATCGGTGCGGCAAGCCGCGCTGGCGCATCGCATCGCCGCCGCGGCGCACGGCGGACGCCGTGGACATCCGGTGGCTTTCGCGTGGGACCTCCTGCCCGAGCTCGCCGCGCTGGACGGTGACGAGGGCGCGCGTTCCCTGCTGCGGCGCCACGGCGTGTACGAAGTTCCCTGCGACGATCCCGGCGTGCTGCGCGATGTCGACACGGTGGACGATCTGGCCTGAATCATCCTGGCCCGAATCATCGGGGCCTGGATCATCGGCTACGTTCGGCGCCTTGCGCGATCGCAGGCGTGACGGCTCACGTGAGCGTGCAGCGGCGCACGCCCAGGCTTTTGCGGGATGCCCGGCGCTTACGCAGCCGTCTGTGCATCGGCCGCATCCGCGTCGGCATCGGCGTCCGAGCCGCCGTGCGCGGCGCTGCGCTGCTGGCGATTCCACATACCCGCATAGACGCCGTCGCGCGCCAGCAGGGCTGCATGCGTACCGCGCTCCACCACGCGGCCGTCCCCGAGGACGATGATTTCGTCGGCATCGACGACGGTGGACAGGCGGTGCGCGATGATCAGGGTCGTGCGTCCGGCGCTGACTTCGCGTAGGTTGGCCTGGATCTCGCGTTCGGTATGCGTGTCCAGCGCACTGGTGGCTTCATCGAAGACAAAAATGGCGGGCTGCTTCAGCATGGTGCGCGCGATGGCGACGCGTTGTTTCTCGCCGCCGGACAGTTTCAGTCCACGCTCGCCGACCACGGTGTCATAGCCGTCCGGCATGTTCAGGACCAGCGTGTGCACATGCGCCATGCGCGCGGCCGCCTCGACCTCGGCCTCGCTTGCCCCGGGACGGCCGTAGGCGATGTTGTAGCGGATGGTGTCGTTGAACAGTACGGTGTCCTGCGGCACGATGCCGATGGCGGCGCGCACGCTGGCCTGGGCCACCGTGCGGATATCCTGCCCGTCGATCAGGATGGCGCCGGCGTCGACGTCATAGAAGCGGAACAGCAGCCGCGCCAGGGTGGACTTGCCCGCTCCGGATGGCCCGACCACCGCCAGTGTCCTGCCGGCCGGTATGGCGAAGTCGACGCCTTTCAGGATGGGCCTGCGCGCGTCATAGCCGAAGGTCACGCCGCGGAATTCCACGTGCCCGCCCTGCAGCCGCAGCGCCGGCGCGCCCGGCGTATCCTGGATCTCGCGGTCTTCGCCCAGCAATTCGAACATGCGCTCCATGTCGATGATGGATTGCTTGATTTCCCGGTAGATAAAGCCGAAGAAACTCAGCGGATCGTAGAGTTGCAGCAGATAGGTGTTGACCAGGACGAAGTCGCCCAGGGTGTACTGGCCGCGCGTGATGCCGCGCGCGGCCATCCACATGACCAGCGTCAGCCCGACGGAGATGATGACAGCCTGGCCGATATTGAGCAGGGACAGGCTGACCTGGCTGCTGACCGCCGCGCGCTGGTATTGATGCAGCGACATGTCGTAGCGGCGCGCTTCATGTTCCTCGTTGCCGAAGTACTTGACCGTTTCGTAGTTCAACAGGCTTTCGATGGCCTTGGTGTTGGCTTCGGAATCGGTTTCGTTCATGCGGCGCCTGAACTTGGTGCGCCATTCCGTGACCAGCAGCGTATAGGCGAGATACAGCACGACGGTCACGGCGGTGGTCAGCGCCAGCCAGATATCGAACATGCGCCACAGCAGCCCGCACACCAGGGCGATCTCGAAGAAGGTGGGCAGCACGTTGAACAGCAGATACTGCAGCAGCGTCTGGATGCCGCGCGTCCCCCGTTCGATGGCACGTGTCAGCCCTCCGGTGTGCCGGCCCAGGTGAAAGCGCAAGGCCAATGCATGGAGGTGGCGGAAGATCTGCAGGCCGACTTCACGCACGGCGTGCTGGCCGACCTTGGCGAACAGCGCATCGCGCAATTCCGAGAACAGCAGCGACAGGATGCGCGCCGCGCCATAGGCGAGGATCAAGCCGATGGGCAAGGCGGCCGGGCCGGCGTCATGGCCGTGGCTCAGCGCGTCCACGGCGGATTTGTACAGGATGGGGATGTAGACCACGGCCGCCTTGGCCGCGAACAGGCAGGCCAGCGCGGCGATCACGCGCAGCTTGAGCTCAGTCTGTCCGGGAGGCCACAGATAGGGGCCGAGCGACCGCAGTGTCGCGATGCTGCCGCGCGGCGCGCGGGCCGGCGGCGCGGCGGTGGAAGAGGGCGGGGAGGACATGGGAAGCGCCAGGAGCGAAAGGCAGCGATGCAGAGCCGCCATTATCGTCCAAGCCTATCCGGCCATTCACGTCCCGGAGGACGGTTTCTCTCCGGCGGCGAGGAAAGCGCTGAGCATGGACACCTCGGCGCGATTGGTGGCGTCGTCGCGCGCCAAGCGCTCGTACAGGCGCGCCGCGCTTTCGAAGAAGCGGCGTCCGCTTTCGTCGTCCTTCAGGAAGCCGGCGATTTCCTCCATCTCGGCCACCCAGCGGTAGGCCTTGCCATACATATCCGGTACGGTACGCGTGAAGTGCTTGAGCAGGTGCGGCTGGCTATCAGCCAGTTCTTCGTAAAGGGCCTGCGCGGTGCCATTGCGCGTCGCGCCCAGCATCATGGTGCAGGCCAGCGCGACCAGTCCCTTCGTGATGCCGGCATACGACATCTTGAGCGCCGAGGCGGCGCCCAGCGCGTCGGACAGCACCCGTATGCGCAAATTGCCTTCGCGCAGCACGCTCAGGGCCGCTGCGCCAGGGCCGGAGCAGTACAGCACCGGCCCCGGGGCGCCCGGGCGCGGCGGGCCGCCGATGATGCCGCCGTCGACGAAGGCGGCGCCGCTCGGCTGGATGATGCGCGCCACTTCGTCGGCGTTGGCCGGATTGATGGCGTTGCAGTCCACGTAGACCGGCGCGCGCCCCTGTGCCTGGAACAACGGCGCGAAGCGCCGGGCCAGACCGATGGCCTCGGCCGGCGGGACGATGGACAGGAAAATGTCGGCATGCGCCAATTCGGCATCGGGCCGGTGGTGCATCCCGCATGAGCGCGCGCGTTCGATGCTGGCCTGGCTGCGGCCGATAATCGAGGTAAGCACCTGGAATCCATGTTCGTTCAGCCGATGCGCGATGGCGCTGCCCATGGCCCCGGGCGCGACGATTGCGACGCGTGGCTTCATGTCCTTCCTCCTGCGGCGGTATATGTGGCCTGGCCCGGATGACTGTACACGTCCAGCCCGCCGTCAGCCAACGGGACATGTTAGCGTCTACGATCGAGTCCGCCGCCTGGGGCAGGGGACAGGCCGGCGTCGTATCCAGCATGCCCCTGGGATTCATCCACTTTCCGCAGCACGGAATATCGTCATGCCGATTGATCTCCAACGTTTCTCGCGCAATACCGCCGGCAGGGACTGGGCCGTCGGAGACATCCATGGCCATTTTTCGCGGCTGCGCGCGGCGCTGGAAGACGTAGGCTTCGACCCGGAGCGGGACCGGCTGTTTTCCGTGGGCGACCTGACCGACCGCGGCCCCGAATGCGCCGAGGCCCCGCGCTGGCTGGCGCAGCCCTGGTTTCATGCCGTCCAGGGCAATCACGAGGACTATGCGGTTCGTTATGTGCGCACCGGCATGGTAGATACCGAGAACTGGCGCACGAACGGCGGCGGCTGGTTCCTGGAGATGTCGGCGGAAGACCAGCGCACCCATGCCGAAACCTATGCGCAGATGCCGCTGATGATCGAGGTCGAGACCGCAGCGGGCCTGGTCGGCATCGTCCATGCCGACTGTCCCGTACGGGACTGGGCCAAATTGGAACCCTACCTGCGGGACCGCTACAAGCGGGCGCGCGGCATTTGCCAATGGTCGCGGGAGCGGCTGGCGCATGGCGACGCCACGGTGGTCCGCGGCGTGCGCGCCGTCGTGGTGGGGCACACGCCACTGCCGGCGCCGGTCGTGCTGGGCAATGTCTACCACATCGATACCGCCGGCTGGAAGGCCGACGGCTATTTCACCCTGCTGGACCTGGCGACGCTGCGCACCACGCCGGTGGCCGTCGAGGCGGATGCCCCGTACGCATGACCCGCGCGCCCACCCAGAGCGGGCCGCTCAGGGATGAATGGCGATCGCCGTCGCCGGTTGCGGGGCGTCGGCGCGCGGAACCGGAATGGGCGGGAAGGCCGGCGCGGCCGGCGGCGCCGCGCTCGAGCTGGGCGATCCGGCTGGCGGCCGGCCCTGGTCGGCCTGCGGCACCGGAATGGGAGGGATGACGGACCCGGAGGGCATCTGGCCCTGTGCCGGCGAGTTCATCATCGGCACACCGCCGGTGCCACCGCGATTCAGGAAGTCCCCCAGCGGGTCCTCGGTGGGCAGGTCCAGCGACGCCACGGCCTGACCCGGCGGGAATTCCGACAGGTAGTATTCGCCGTTGGCGACGAGCATGCCCGACGGCATGGGCCGTTTCGGCGCCACGGGGACGCCTTTCAATGCGGTCTGCATGTACTGCAGCCAGGCGGAAAGCGTCAGGCCGGCGCCGAACTCGTTCGAGCCCAGCGACTTGGGCTGGTCGAACCCCATCCAGACGGTGGTCGCCAGGGCCGGCGTATAGCCCGAGAACCAGACATCGACCGAATCGTTCGTCGTGCCGGTCTTGCCGCCGACATCGTCGCGCTTGAGCACCTGGTGCGCCCGTGCGGCGGTGCCGTAGGTCGCCACCCCGCGCAGCAGGTCGTCCATGATCCACGCCACGCGGGGGTCGATCACGCGGTTCGCGTCGTTGCCGGCGTGCTGGGGCTGGGCCTGCATCAGGACCTTGCCGCTGCTGTCGGTGACACGGTCGATCAGGAAGGGCGTGACGCGATAGCCGCCATTGGCCCAGACGGCATAGGCGTTCGCCACTTGCAATGGCGTGGCAGAGCCGGCGCCCAGCGCGATCGGCAGCACGGCGGGCCAGCGGCTTTTTTCAAAGCCGAACCGTGTCAGGAAATCCTGCCCGAACGCCGGCGTGATGGCCTGCAGGATGCGGATCGACACCATGTTGCGCGATTTGTAGAGCGCCTGCCGCAAGGTCAGCATGGGCTCGTAGGCATTGCCGTCGTTCTTCGGGTTCCAGGCCTTGGAGCCCGTCTGTTCCGCGGTGAGCGAAAACGGCATGTCGGAAATCTGGGTGGCCGGGGTGAGGCCGCGTTCCAGGGCCGCCGCGTAGATGAAGGGCTTGATGTTCGAACCGGGTTGCCGCCACGCCTGGACCGCGCGGTTGAAGTTGCCCCGGTAGAAATCGAAGCCGCCCACCATGGCGCGGACGGCGCCGTCGTCCGGCATGAGCGACACCAGCGCGCCCTGCAGCGTCGGCATGTTCAGCACTTCCCAGGTGTCGCCGTTCTTGTGCACGTACACCACGGACCCGCGCCGCAGCCTTTCGTCGTCCTTGGCCTTCGGATTGAGCGCGCGCGCGACGATGGCCAGCGCCTTTTTGTCGTCGATGGTGATGATGTCGTGCGAACCGCGCGCCACCGTGATGGAGGTCGGACTGGCGGACAGGACGACGCCGAGGTACAGGTCGCCGCTGTCCGGGTATTTGTCCTGCAGGCCGTCGATCAGGTCGTCCAGCGCCTGCGGGTCTTTCTCGATGTCGTCCGGCAGGTCGACCTGGTCTTCCGGGCCCGGATAGCGGGCGCGCCGCGTGTAGTCCAGGATGCTGGCGCGCACGGCCTGGTAGGCCGCTTCCTGGTCCTTCGCATTGATGGTCGTGTAGACGTTCAGGCCGCGCGAATAGGTCTGGTCGCCATAGATGCCGTACATCAGCTGGCGCGCCAGCTCGGCGGGGTATTCGCCATGCACCCGAAAGCCGCCGGAGCCGTTTTCAGCGGCCCCGCGCAGCGTGATGGGTTGCGCGAGCGCCGCCTGGTACTGGGCTTCGTCCAGCCAGCCCAGCGCACGCATGCGGCCCAGCACGTAATGCTGGCGGATCTGCGCGCGGGGCAGGTTGGTCGCCGGGTTGTAGCGCGACGGGGCCTTGGGGATGCCGGCCAGGATGGCGGCTTCGGCGGGGGTGACGTCGGCCAGGGGCTTGCCGAAATACGTGCGCGCGGCCGCCGCGAAGCCATAGGCGCGATGGCCGAGGTAGATCTGGTTCATGTAGAGCTCCAGGATCTGGTCCTTGGTCAGCGCGGACTCGATCTTGAAGGTCAGGAGCAGCTCATACAGCTTGCGCGTGTAGGTCTTTTCGGAAGACAGATAGAAGTTGCGCGCCACCTGCATGGTGATGGTGCTGGCGCCCTGGGACTTCGACAGGCTCAGCGCGTTGGTCAGCACGGCCCGGATGACGCCGGTCCAATCGACGCCACCGTGTTCGTAGAAGCGATCGTCTTCGGCGGCCAGGACGGCGTGCTTCATGACCTCCGGGATCTCGTCGAAACGCAGGACGTTGCGGTGCTCCTCGCCGAATTCCCCAATGAGGACGTTGTCCGCGGTGTAGACGCGCAAGGGGATGCGTGGCCGGTAGTCCGTCATCGCGTGCAGGTCGGGCAGGCTGGGCCAGGCCAGCGCGATGGCCAGGCAAAGGGCGATCACGCCGCATGCCGCCAGGCCGCCCAGGACCAGGGCCGCCTTGATCGCCAGGCGGGACAGGCGGAAGCCGGACGCTTTGGAGGAATCGGGTTGCTTGGATTGGGGGTGATTGCTCATTCGCTCGCGAGTCTTGGGCAGAGTTGCATAGACCCCGCCTGGAGGCCGAAGGTTTCACGCCGCGCCTACCCCGCGTAGGCAGGAGCCGCGCGGCGGCACAAGCTGCACATTATCGCAGGCCCAGCGGTCCGGCCGTGGGGTGACCGCCCGCGTGGTCGCACGCCGGCGTCGGCGGTGCGCGATTGGCATCCCTGCAATCAATTTGATACAGCTTGATTCAGGTAGGTGTTGGGTGCAGTGCCCATGGCGCGCTTGAACATCGCGGCGAAGGCGCTGGGACTGCGATACCCGAGATCGGCGGCGATGCGGGCCACCGGCTGGCCCAGCGACAGGCGGCCCACCGCTTCGGCCAGGCGCACCTGCTGCACCCATTGCCGGTAGTTCAGGCCCAGTTCCGACTGGAAAAGGCGGATGAGGGTGCGGCCGCTGGCCCCGACCTCGTCGCCCCATTCGTGGACGGTCCGTTCCAGGCCGGGGTGGGCGAGGAGGGCGCGGCATACCGCCTGCAGCCGCCGGTCGCTGGGCCAGGGAATGTGGATGGGGAGGACCTTGGCGTCGGCCAGTTCGGCCAGCGTCAGCGCGGCGATCTGCCCGGCGCGTCCGTTCAACGGATATTCGATGGGAAGGTCGACCAGCGCCAGGATCAGTTCGCGTAGCAGCCCGCTGACCTCGATGACGCAGCACTCCGCCCACAGCGTCCGCGCCGCCGCGGGCGCGACGTAGAGTGTCCGCATCGACACCCGCCCCACCATATCCACCTGGTGATCGATGCCGGCCGGCACCCACAGCGCCCGCAACGAGGGCACGGCCCAGACGCCCTGCGCGGTGGTGATGCGCATGACGCCTTCGACCGCGTAAATGAGCTGGCCACGCTCATGCCGATGCGGACCGGTGGTGAAGCCCGGGGTGAATTCCTTGGCCATGGCGGTAACGGCGCGGGGCACGCCCTGGTAGTCCTCGGGATCGATACTTCTATGGGGCCAACGGGTGGGCGGATGGGCAGGCATGGGCGGGTTCCGGCGCGATGTTCGGAGTGTCACTTATTCGATGATGGTTGTCACTCGGCCGCCCACGTGACTTATTACACTGGGCGTATCCGCTTCCATCCCTTTCAACTGTCGCTGTCCCCTGTTCCGGCCATGAACCCTTCCGTGCCAACTACCGCCCCCGCCTCGGCCCCTGTCGCCCCGCCCACCGCAGCCGCCAACGCCACGGCCTTCAAGGTACTGGGCGCCATCAGTGTCGCGCACCTGATGAACGACATGATCCAGTCGATCCTGTTGGCCATCTACCCGATGCTGAAGGATTCCTTCTCGCTCAGCTTCGCGCAGATCGGCATGATCACGCTGACGTATCAGATCGCCGCGTCGCTGCTCCAGCCTTGCGTGGGGCTTTATACGGACAAGCGGCCCTTGCCGTACTCGCTGCCGGTGGGCATGGGGTTCACGCTGGTCGGGCTGTTGCTGCTGTCGGTGGCGCCGTCCTATCCCGTCCTGCTGATCGCCGCCGTGCTGGTGGGTACGGGTTCCTCCGTATTCCACCCCGAGTCGTCGCGCGTGGCGCGCATGGCGTCCGGTGGGCGCCATGGGCTGGCGCAGTCGCTGTTCCAGGTGGGCGGCAACGTCGGATCGGCGCTGGGACCGCTGCTGGCGGCCCTGGTCATCATTCCGCACGGCCAAGGCAGCGTGGCGTGGTTCTCCCTGGCGGCCCTGTTCGGCATGGTCGTGCTGGTGGGCATCGGACGCTGGTATGGCGCCAATCGCTGGCGGCTCAAGCCCAAGGCCCGTGCCGCCGGCGGCACGGCGCCGCTCGGCCGGCGACGTGTCGCCGCGACGCTGGGCGTGCTGGCGGTGCTGATTTTCTCCAAGTATTTCTACCTGGCCAGCCTGAACAGCTACTTCACGTTCTACCTGATCGACAAGTTCGACCTGCCGGTGCGCTCCGCGCAACTGTACCTGTTCATCTTCCTGGCCGCGGTGGCGGTCGGCACGCTGGTGGGCGGACCGGTGGGCGACCGCGTGGGCCGCAAGGCGGTCATCTGGACCTCGATCCTGGGCGTGACGCCGTTCACGCTGTTGCTGCCTTACGCCGACTTGTTCTGGACCGGGGTGCTGGTTGCCGTGATCGGCGTGATACTGGCGTCCGCGTTCGCCGCGATCGTGGTGTATGCGCAGGAGCTGGTGCCGGGCAAGGTGGGCACCATCGCCGGGCTGTTCTTCGGCTTCGCCTTCGGCATGGGCGGCGTGGGGGCGGCGGTGCTGGGGCATATCGCCGATGTGACCAGCATCTCCTACGTCTACAAGCTTTGTTCCTTCCTGCCGCTGCTCGGCATCATGGCCGTGTTCCTGCCCAATATGGAGCGGCACAAAGAATGATGGTGCGCGGGCCGGCCGCGCAAGGCCGGCCCCCGTGGCGGCGCGTGCTTCAGGGCCGCAGGTGTTGTACGAAGAATTTTTCCATGGCGGCGTAGAACTCGAACTTGTTCTCGTCGTTGTGGAAGCCATGGCCTTCGTTGTCCTTGACCATGTATTCCACCTCGACGCCCCGCGCGCGCAGCGCCTGCACCACCTGGTCGCTCTCCGCCTTGTTCACGCGCGGGTCCTTGGCGCCCTGGGCGATGAACAGCGGTGTCTTGATGCGGTCCACGTGCAAGGCGGGCGAGGTGGCCGCCAGCCGGTCCTTGTCCTTCTCCGGATGGCCGACCATGTCGTACATCTTTTCGAGCATGGGCTTCCAATAGGGCGGTATCGTGTTCATGAAGGTGAACAGGTTCGATACGCCGACATAGTCCACGGCGGCGGCATAGAGATCCGGGGTGAAGGCGATCCCCGCCAGCGTCGCATAGCCGCCGTAGCTGCCGCCGTAGATGCCGAGGCGCTGGGGGTCGGCGATGCCCTGGGTGACCAGCCACTGGACGCCGTCCGTGATGTCATCCTGCATCGACAGGCCCCATTGTCCGAAGCCGGCTTCCCAGAATTTGCGCCCATAGCCCGTGGAGCCGCGGAAATTGATCTGCAGTACGCAGAAACCGCGATTGGCCAGGAACTGCACCTCGGGGTTGTAGCCCCAGCTGTCGCGGGCCCAGGGTCCGCCATGCGGGTTGACGATGCAGGGCAGGCCCTGCGCCGGCCGTCCGACCGGCAGCGTCAGATAGCCGTGCACGGTCAGGCCGTCGCGGCTCTGGAAGCTGATGGGCTGCATCGGCGCCATGTCGGCTTCGGGAATGGCGGGATTGATGTCGGCCAGCTTGACCAGGGCATCGGTCTTCACGTCGTACAGGTAGCGCGATCCCGGCGTGCGGTCGTTGTACGCTGCGACGATGTATTTGTCCTCCGCGCGGGTTTCGCCTTGCAGCGCGAATTCGTAGCCCTGCAGGCGGTCGGCCAGCTTGCGGTACAGCGCTTCGGTCTGCATGTCGAAGAACTTGCGCTGCGGCTTGTCGGTCTGGTAGGTGGCCACGGTCAGCACTTTGCGGCGCCGTGAATAGCCGACGCCGCCGAGGTCCGCCCGGCGCGGGTCGAACAGCATTTCCTCGGCGTCCGGCTGAGCCGGGTCGATGCGCACCAGCGCGAGCGTGTCGCGGCCGCGGTTGCTCAGGGCGTAGAGCTGCTTGTCGTCGAAGGTGAACAGGATGGGACTGACGCTGGTGCGGTAGTCGGTGGTGATGAGCGGGCGGAAGGCCTGGTTTTCGTCGTCGCGGTACAGCAGCGTGGTGTGCAGGCCGTCGCTGGTGACGGCGGCGCGCACCTTGCCGGCATGGTCGGTCTGCCAGCCGACCACATTGCCGGGATTCTGCGCGACCTGGACGGACTCGCCGGTGCGCACATTGACGCGGTAGACGTCGAAGACCTGCGGGTCGCGGTGGTTATGGCCGAGCAGGATGTGGTCCGGATCGTCTTCCAGGTCGTCCTCGATGCCGGCCCTGACCTGTTCGTACGGGGTCAGGTCCACGACCTGGCCCGTATGCACGTTCACGGCCAGGACATGGAAGTTCTCGTCGCCGCCGAAGTCCTTGGCATAGAGTATGGTGTCCGAGCCCTTCCACAGGTAGTTGCTGATATCGCGCGCCGACTCGCTGGTGATCTTGCGCGGTTCGCCGACCGGCGTGGCGCCTTGCAGCGGCTGGACGAAGATATTCATGCGCGGCGGCTGGCCGTCCACGCTGACCGGACGCATGAAGGCAAGCATGGCGCCATCCTCCGACAGGCGGAAGTAGCCGCGGTCGGGGTTGCGGAAGAAGTCTTTCAGGGGATATTGGCGCGGCGGCGTGGCCGAGGCGCCCGGGGCGGCGCCGATCAGGGTGGCGGCCAGCAAGGTGCGCGTCATGAGTTTGAACAAAAGCGGTCTCCGAGGTTGTGCCTATCAACGAATGGGGAGTCCGTTCGATGATAGCGCTTTCGCCACGCCCGGGCCGGCGGCGCGCGGCTGCGCGCGGCTGCGCGCGGCTGCGCGCCGGATGGGGGATAATTGCGCCTCCTTGATCGGAGGACCTATGTTGAGGATATTCGCGGCCGCCGCGGCGCTGGCGCTGGGCCTGGCCGGATGCACACTGGGCATCGCGCCCGGCACGCCATCGCCGTCCGGCGACTACAAGCTGGGCGTCAGCTACCAGGATGCGTACAAGAGCGCCCTGGCGCAGGCCAGGCTTTGCCTGACCGGCGATGATGCGTACAAGATCGAGAACAGCCTGGATACCGCCGGCCGTACGGCGCAGGTGCGCGTCGTGGCGCCGTTCACCAGCAACGATATCGCGCGGGTCGACATCGCGGCCATCGACGACCGCAACAGCCAGGTGAAGGTGGTCATGTGGGGGCGGGGCATCTGGAACGCGGATGCCGTGGTCGCCATGCGCGATGCCATCCGCTTCAACCTGCCGGCGTGCACATCCTATATGCCCAGCGATTCCGTCAAGCCGCTCAAGGCGCCACGCTGACCGGCTTGGGGCGTATGACGCGGAACGTGCCGGACGCCTTGCAGACGACTTCGCCCGCGCCGTTGCGCACTTCGCCTTCGCAGAAGGCGATGGAGCGGCCTCTCTTCAGGCAGCGTGCCTCGATGGAAAGATCGCCCGTGGCGGGCGCGAAGAAGCTGGTGGTCATGTCTATGGTGGCCATGCTGGTGCCATGCTCCAGCCCGCCGCGCGCTGCCGCGCTGAGCGTGAAGTCCAATACGCTCATCAAGGTGCCGCCGTGCACGTCGCCGCGGCTGTTGGTAAGCTCGACGCGCCACGGCAGGCGGGTGCGCGCCAGGCCGGACTCGATGTGTTCAGGCACCAGGCCCAGGAATTCCATGAGGGGGATGCTGGCGCCGAAATAGTCCGTCGTGAAGCGCGGGCCGTCGAAATGCGTTGTGTCCATAATCCTGTGCGTCGATGGGGGCCGCCATGATAGGCTTTTCCCCGCTGTTTCCCGTCCGTGCACGCCGCCGTACCCGCGTTGACTTTCACCATGCGCAAAATCGTACATATCGACATGGACGCCTTCTATGCGTCGGTCGAACAGCGCGATGACCCCACGCTGCGGGGGCTGCCGGTCGTGGTCGCCTGGAAGGGACCCCGTTCGGTGGTGTGCGCGGCGTCGTACGAGGCGCGCCGGTACGGCGTGCATTCGGCGATGTCGGTCGCGCGTGCGCTGCGGCTGTGCCCCCAGGCCGTCTACGTGCCGCCGGATTTTACGCGTTATCGCGAGGCGTCCCTCCAGGTGCGGTCCATTTTCCGGCGGCACACCGATCTGGTGGAACCGCTCTCGCTGGACGAAGCCTATCTGGATGTCACCACCAACAAGACCGGCCTGCCTTCCGCGACCGCCGTCGCGCAGGCCATACGGGGCCAAATCCGCGAGGAAACGGGCCTGACCGCGTCGGCAGGCGTGGCGCCAAACAAATTCCTGGCCAAGATCGCGTCCGACTGGAACAAGCCGGATGGCATTTTCGTGGTGCGTCCGCGCGATGTAATGGACTTCCTGCGTCCCCTGCCGGTGCGCAAGGTGCCGGGCGTGGGCAAGGTCACCCAGGCGCGCCTGCAGGAATTGGGCATCCTCACCGTGGGGGACCTTGAACTCCGGCCGGCGGCGGAGCTGGAGCACCATTTCGGCCGTTATGGCCGGCGCTTGCACGAACTGGCCCATGGGATAGACGAACGCAGCGTCGACGCCGACCAGGTGGCCCAGCAGGTCAGCGCGGAAACCACGTTCGAGCAGGACCTGCGGCTGGACGAGCTGGGGCCGGCGATCGAGCGGCTGGCGGAGCGGGTATGGGAGCAGGCGTCGCGCAAGCGCGGCATCGGCCGCACGGTGACGCTGAAGCTGAAGACCGACCGCTTCCGCCTGCTGACCCGCAGCCATACGTTGACCGGCGCGCTGGCTTCGGCGCAGGCATTGGCCGGGATGGCCAGCCAACTGCGCGGCCGCGTCGAATTGCCGGCGTCGACGCTTTACCGCCTGGTGGGCGTGGGCATGAGCAATTTTCCGGATGGCGACGAAGGGGTACGGCAAGTGGAGCTATTCGGCGCCGAGCCCGAGTATTGAGGCGGCCCGGCGCGGCAGGACCACGCGCCGGCGGCGCCCGCGCGGCGCGCCGTGGCGTCCGCGCTTATGCGAGACGCGCCTTCACCTGCTGCGACACGGCGGACATGTCAGCCTTGCCGGCCAGCGCCGGTTTCAGGATGGCCATGATCTTGCCCATGGCCGCGGGTCCGGTGACGCCCTGCTTGTTGACCTCTGCGACAGCGGCGGCGATGGCGGCGTCGATTTCGGCCGGCGTGGCGGCCTGGGGCAGGAATTCCTGCAGCACGGCCAGCTCGGCCTTCTCCTGTTCGGCGGTTTCCGTGCGGCCCGCCTGTTCGAAGGCGGCGATGGATTCGCGCCGTTGCTTGACCTGCTTCTCGATGATCGCCGTGATCTCGGCGTCCGCCAGTTCGCGGCGTTCGTCGACTTCTTTCTGTTTGACCGCCGCGAGCAGGAAGCGCAGCGTGGCGAGCCGCGCGCTGGCCTTGGCGCGCATGGCGTCCTTGACGGCGGCGGACAGCGTGTCTTTGAGCGTAGAGGTGCTCATGGGGATAAACCTCGTGCGTTGCGCGTGTAGCGATGGGATGGCCGGTTAGTGTAAACCGGCCATCCCCCGATGCGCTTACTTCACCACGGCCAGGTCGCCGCGCAGCGCGACGCCGGCGATGACCGCGCCGGCATGGCATTCGTACTGCTGCGGGTCTTTGCGCTCCACCTTCTTGTAATAGCTGACGATATTGATGACGGCGTTCGCGCCGGCGCTCTTGGCCGCTTCCTGCAGCGAGATGAGCGCGGATTGCGCCGCCCAGTCGCAGGCTTTTTCGTCGCTCTTGCCGAAGGCGTTGGTCTTGCGGTTGGTCACCACGTTGGCTTGCAGCACCTTGCCGGAGGGGCCGGTGCCGGCCAGATAGAACTTCACGCTGCCATCGAGCTTGCCTTCCGCGGTGGCATTCTGGATCGCTTCCTGGAGCGGCCGCATGACCGTGCGGTCGGCGGCGTGCGCGGCGGGGACGCAGGCCAGCGCCAGCGTCAGGCTGGCCAGGGTTTTCAGGCTCGGGGACATCGATGCTTCCTTTGCAGGGTTGAGGGAAAGGGTCAGCGCCAGCGGCGAAAGATCAGCGACGTATTGATGCCGCCGAAGGCGAAATTATTGTTCATGACGTATTCGTTCACCAGCACGCGTCCGTCACCGCGCAGGTAATCCAGTTGCCCGCAGCGCGGGTCGACATTCTCCAGGTTCAGCGTGGGCGCGTACCAGTCGCTGTTCATCATCTCGATGCTGAACCAGGACTCCAGGGCGCCGCACGCGCCGAGGGTATGGCCCAGGTAGCTTTTCTGCGAGCTGATGGCCATGTCCCGCCCGAAGACCGCTTCGGTCGCCTGGGTTTCGGCGATGTCGCCCTGTTCCGTCGCCGTGCCATGGCCGTTCACATAGCCGATCGCCGACGCGGGCAAGCCGGCATCGCGCAGCGCCATCTCCATGGCGATGCGCATGGTGGCCGCTTCCGGCCGCGTGATGTGGGTACCGTCGGAGTTGCAGCCAAAGCCGACGATTTCGGCGTGGATGGGTGCGCCGCGCGCCTGCGCGTGGTCCAGGTCTTCCAGCACCAGCATGCCTGCCCCTTCGCCCACCACCAGGCCATCGCGCGCCGCGTCGTAGGGCCGGGGGCTCAGGTGCGGCGTGTCGTTCTGCTGGCTGGTGGCGTACAGCGCATCGAAGACCAATGCCTCGCTCGGGCAGAGCTCCTCGGCGCCGCCGGCCAGCATCAGGGCCTGGCGCCCGTAGCGGATGGCTTCGAAGGCATAGCCGATGCCCTGGCTGCCCGAGGTGCAGGCGCTGGAGGTCGGGATGATGCGGCCCTTCAGCCCGAAGAAGATGCCGATGTTGGCCGCCGTGGTGTGCGGCATCATGCGGACGTAGGAATTGGCGCTGAGATCTTCCGTCACGCCATTGAGCAGCATGTTGCCGAAGGCCTTGATCTCCGCCGTACTGCCGGTGGACGAGCCGCAGGCCACGCCCATGCGGCCATCCGCGATGTCCGGATCGCCCAGCAGGCCGGCATGGTCCAGCGCGACTTCGGCGGCGCGCACGGAAAGCTGCGACACGCGGCCCATGCTGCGCAACTGCTTGCGTGTCCAGTGCGCGGGCGGGGCGAAGCCGGGCACGGGGCCGGCCAGCCGGGTTCCGAGCTCCTTATAGCGTTCCCATTCGGACATGTACTGGATGGCATTGCGCCTGTTCGCGAACGCCGCGCGCACGGTTGCCCAATCGTCGCCCAGTGCGCAGATGCCGGACATGCCGGTGACCACCACGCGTTTCATCAGCACAGTCCTCCGTTGACGCCCAGCACCTGCCGGGTGATGTAGGCCGCCCCCGGCGATATGAAGAAGGCGACCGCGGCGGCGACTTCGTCCGGCGTGCCCATGCGTTCGGCCGGGACGGCCTTGAGGATCTGCTCCACGGGGACGTCGGCGTCGATCATGTCGGTATCGATAAGGCCCGGCGCCACGCAATTGACCGTGATGCGCCGCTTGGCCAGCTCGACGGCCAGCGCCTTGGCGGCCCCGATCACGCCCGCCTTCGACGCGCTGTAGTTGACCTGGCCGCGGTTGCCGATGATGCCCGATACGGAAGTCAGGCAGACGATGCGGCCGGGCGCGCGGCGCCGGATCATCGGCATGATGAGCGGGTGCAGCACGTTGTAGAAGCCGTCCAGGTTGGTGCGCAGCACGTCGTCCCAGTCGTCGCCCGTGAGCGCCGGGAAGGCGCCGTCGCGGGTCAGGCCGGCGTTGAGTACGACGCCGTAATAGGCGCCGTGTGCGTCGATGTCGGCGTTCAGGGCGGCCGCGGTGGCCGCACGGTCGCGCACGTCGAATTGCAGCACCCGGGCGGCACGGCCCAGGGCCTGCACCTGGGCGCGGACGGCCTCGGCTTCGTCGCGCCGGGCGCGGCAATGCAGGATGGGGGTGTAGCCCTGTCCGGCTAGGGTCAGCGCGATGGCGCGGCCGATGCCGCGGCTCGATCCGGTCACCAGTACCGGCATGGAAGGCGGGGCGGTCTGTGTCATGGGGCGGTGTCGTTGGTGAACAGCAAGGGTTGCGCCGGATCCTGGTCCGGCGTCGCGGCATCGCGCCGCGCCGGCGGGACCGCGATCGTCGCGGGGTCGTCCGGCGGCGCCGATTCCTGGGTAAATGCACGGGCGTCCGCCGGTCGATAGACGTTGAGCCGGGCGTGCGCCAGCAGCGTGTCGCCGGCGTGCAGCGTGCACTCGAATACGCCCATGCCGGCAGCGTCCTGCAATGAGCGCTTCACCTGGACGGCCAGGCGGGTGCCGGGCTGGAAACATGGCGTGTGGCATTCGTAGCGCCGCGTGCCGAGCAGGAAGCCCAGGCCTACGTCCATGCCGGCATGGCGAGCCTGGCAGCCGGCCCAGGCGCCGACGGCCTGCGCCATGATCTCCAGGCCCATCCAGGGCGGCAGGGTGCCGTCCTCGTCGCTGTACGGCCCATCGGCCTTGATGACGGCGGTCGCCCGCAGCGTTTCTTCATCCCAGTCCTCCACGGCGTCGATCAGGATGGCGGCGCCGGCGTGGGGCAGCAGTTGCGATACGGACCACGGAGCGGCGCTCATGGCAGCGCTCCAAGGATCAGGCTGGCATTGCTGCCGCCGAAGGCGAAGGAATTGCTCATGGTCACGCGCGGGCGGTCGGCGGGCAGGCGGCGGCCGGCCGTGGTGAGGTCCAGCGACGGCAGCGCCGCGTCGGCGACACCGTCCCAGGACTGCGGTGGCAGGCGGCCGGCGAGGCCCGCCTCGTCCAGCACGGCCCAGCACAGGGCGGCCTCGATAGCGCCTGCCGCCGCCAGGGTATGGCCGGTGAGCGGCTTGGTGGACGTGCATGCGACACCGTCCGGGAATACCTCGGCCACCGCCTTGCTTTCCATCGCGTCATTGTGCTGCGTGGCGGTGCCGTGCAGATTCAGCCAGCCAATATCGCCGGGCTGCATGCCGGCATCGGCGAGCGCGGCGCGCATGGCGCGCGCAGCGCCCGCGCCGGTGGGGTCGGGGGCCGACATATGCCAGGCGTCGGAACTGGCGCCGCCCCCCAGCAGGGCCGCGGCGCGGCCGGCGGGTCGGTCGCGCTGCATGATGAACAGGGCCGCGCCTTCGCCGATGTTGATGCCGTCGCGATGGGCGGAAAACGGATTGCAGTGTGCGGCGGCCAGGGCTTCCAGCGCGGCGAAGCCGTTGATGGTCAGCCGGCAAAGCGTATCGACACCGCCGCAGACCACCGCGTCGCACACGCCCATGGCCAGCAGGCGCTTGGCCGAGAGCAACGCGCGCGCGCCGGACGTGCAGGCGGTGGAAAGCGTATAGGCAGGACCCGCCAGCCCCAGCCAGTCGGCCAGGAAGGCGGACGGTGCGGCCAGCGCCTGCCGGCGGTAGTCGTACCCGGGCGGCCAGGCGCCGTCTTGCGCCAGCGTGTGGAAGGCGGCGGCGTTTTCGTTGACGCCGGAGGTGCTGGTGCCCAGCACGATACCGACGCGCGTGTTGCCGTACCGCGCGACGGTGGCTCGCAGCGCCGGTTCGATCTGCAGGGCGGCGTCCAGCAGCAGCCGGTTGTTGCGGCTGTCGTAGTGGGAGGGCATGCCCGCCGGCAGCGCCGGCAGGGGCGCCTGCACCGCCCCCACCACGATGCGGCGGTCCCGGACCCAGCCGGCTTGCGCCTGCATGCCGGCGCTCGCGCCGCGCAGCGCCGCCGCCGCGACGTCGTCGATGCCGCGCCCCAGGGCGCACACGATGCCCGGCGTGCCGAGCCAGGCGGTGGGGGCCGACGCAATCACGGCGTATCCTTCAGCGGTTCCACGCGCCAGGTGCTGCCGCCACCCGTGGTGATGGTGAAGGTATCGGCCGCGGCGCCTTGCCGCCATGTGACACGCCAGCGCGTCCCGCATAGTTCGTTCATCACGCGCTCGCGCCCGCCGTCGGGCGTGGCGGTGTCGCGCCAGTCCTCGCCCGCATACGCGGACGGCAGCGCCGCGACCGGCGTCCAGGCGAACAGGATGGCCGAAAACATGTCGCTGGCCTCCCCGTTGGGCCGCATGAACCCATCGTTGCGCCATTGGCCGTCCTGCAGGATCTGCCGCGCCTTGGGCATGCCCAGCGGATCGAACAGCGACCACCGCGTGCCGTGCGCGCCTTCGGCCTGTACGACCAGCAGCGCGTCCTGCCGGACCTCGCCTGGCGATTGCAGGGTGACGTGGACACGGCGCGGCAGTCCCAGATCGGCGGACGCCACCGGTGTGGGCGGCACGCCGGCGCAGCCGGCCAGGACGAGCGCGCAGAGGACCAGCAGCGCGCGCATGGCGGGGCGCAGGGTGGGGTGGGAGGGATGGATCATCGGCGGCAATTGTCTCTTCGGTCTCTTCGGTCGCTTCAGGCCGTCGCGGCCGCGGGAGGTCTGGGCGCGCAGATTTCCGCCAGGGCGCGCAGGCGGCGCGCATGCTCGGCGACGAAAGGATTGGCGCGGTCCCAGGCATAGCCGGCCAGGATGGAGGAAATCATGCGGCGGATATCGGGTTGCGCACGTTCATAGAACACCACGTCGCGGAAAGTGCCCGCATACCAGCCTTCGACATAGGTGCGGAAGGTTTCCACGCCCCGCATGAGCGGCGCGGCGAAGTCGGCTTCCCAATCGACCGCCTGACCGTGCAATTGACGGTGCAGGGCGTCGGTGGCGAGCTTGGACGAATGCAGCGCGATGGTGACGCCCGACGAGAAAACCGGGTCCAGGAACTCCGCCGCGTTGCCCAGCAGGGCATAGCCGGGGCCGTGCAGCCGCGTGACGCTGGCGGCATAGCCGCCTATGGTGTTGGCCGGCGTGTCCCATACGGCGTCGGCCAGCAGCCGCTTCAGGTTCGGCGCGGCGTCGACCAGGCGACGCAGCGTGGCCATGAGGTCCGCATCGTCCCCAAGCAGGCTTTCGCCGCCCACCACCCCCAGCGAGCAGCGCCCGTCGGAGAACGGAATCAGCCAGTACCAGATGGCCGGCTGGTCTGGATGCACGGTGATCAGGATTTTTTCGCGGTCGAAGGCCGGGTCGGTGATGCGGTCCTCGACATGGGTGAAGATCGCCTTGCGGGGCGGCAGGCCACTGGGCCGTTCCAGGTCCAGCAGGCGGGCCAGCACACGGCCGTAGCCGCTGGCGTCCAGGACGAAGCGCGCGCCGATCCGGCGTACCGGCGCGTCAGGCACGCCGGCGTCGCGCACGGACAGCAGGGGCGTCGGGCCCGTGAAATCCGCAGCGACGACTTCCTGTTCGTAGCGCACCTCGGCGCCCTGGCGCGCGGCTTCGTCGGCCAGGATCTTGTCGAAGCGCGCCCGCAATACCTGGAAGGTGGTGCCGGGGCCCGGCGTGACCTTGTCGCGGAAATCGAAGGCGGTGTAGCGATCGCCCCAGGCGAAGGCCGCGCCGTTCTTCACCTGGAAGCCCGCCGCCTCCACGGCCGGCAGCATGCCGGCTTCATCGATGAATTCGATGCAATGGGCCAGCAGGCTTTCGCCGATGGAAAAGCGCGGGAAGCGCTGCCTTTCCAGGACCAGGACCCGATGCCCCTGCCGGCGCAGCAGGCCGGCGGCGACCGCGCCGGCGGGGCCGGCCCCGATGATGACGATTTCGTGGTTTTCCATGTGGGTTCTTATGCTTTTGAGGAAGGGCCGGCGGGCGTCCCGGCAGGGCCGGCAGGCCGTACCCAGGGCGCCCACAGGACGCAGAACGCCACGCCGATGCCGACGGACAGGCCGAAATTGGAAATGGCCGGCGTGGTGCTCAGCGCCAGCAGCCCGAAGGACAGCATGGTCGTCGCCGCGGCGAGCAGGATGCCGACGAAGCTGGCCGGCGCGCCTGCCACGCGCTCGTGCATGACGATGGCGTAATCCAGGCCGATTGCCGACACCAGCAGCAGCCCGAACAGGCTGAACAGGGTGAGCGGCTGTCCCAGCAGTCCCAGCGCGGCCAGGGTGCAGGCGGTGGCCGCGAGCGGGACCGACAGCAGGCGCCAGGTCGCCGCCCGTCCCAGCGTGGCCCAGAGCAGCGCCGCCGCCGCCACATAGGACAATAGCTTCAGTTCGGCCGCCCGGATGCGGGTGGCGGCGAAGGTCCCGTTCAGTTCGCCGCTGCGGTCGACGAAGGACACGCCGTCCAGTCCGCGCGCCGCTTCGGCGGCAGCCTGAGGGTCGCGCAGGCCTTGCAGCGTGACCAGGGCCGCAACCTGGCCGTGGTCCTGGCCCAGCCACAACATGCGCCGGCTCTGGCCCAGCGGGCCGGCGAGCACCTCGTCGATGGTGGCGGGGGGCAGCTCCGTCAGCGCATCGAGCTCCTGTTGCAGGGCTTCGGCCGGGATGCCGACCGCCTCGAAGGACGGTGTCAGGCGGGCCCGCCAGTGGGCGTCCCGCAGGCGGTCGCGCAAGGCCTGTTGCGCACCATCCGGCGCCAGCAACTGGTTCAGCGACAGATAGCCGTCCAGCGCCTTGGAGGCGGTCAGCGCGTCCAGCCGGCGGTCCAGCGCGGCCTGGCGCTGCCACAGCTCATCGGGATCGGCCGCACGCACCAGGTAGTACTGGCTGGTCGGTTCGATCCCGGTGATGCGGCCGATTTGCTGCGCCTGCTGCAGCAAGGGCGCCGGCAGGGCCAGCCATTGGCGCAGGTCGTCCTGCGTGCGCAGATGCAGGACGCCGCCGATGCATACCAGGGCGACGCCGGCGGCCAGCCACGGCAGGGTGCGGCGGGCGCTCCATGCGGCCAGCCTGCGCAGCAGCGCGTCGGCAAGGCCCAGCAGCGGCGTGAAGGGACGCGGCTGCCAGCCGCGCAGCCAGTTCGGCAATTCGCACACGGTGCAGGCATACGCCCCGAGCAGGCCCGCGGCGGAAAATACGGCGGTTTGCGTCAAGGCGGGAAAAGGCGTGAACACCAGCGCCAGGTAGCCCACCAGCGTGGCAGCCAGGCTGATCGTCAGCCCGGGCAGCACGCGATGCAAGACCGGCCAGGCCTGCCAGTCGGCCATGCCGTAGCGCTTGCCCAGCAGGTGCATGGGGAAGTCGATGGCGATGCCGATCAGGCTGGCGCCGATGACCAGCGTCAACACATGGATGGTGCCGAACACGGCCACGCAGGCCACGACGCCGCAGAGCAGGCCCACGGCCACGGGGACGAAGGCCAGCAGCGAGCGCCAGCGCCGCATCGTCAGCAGCAGGACGGCAATGATGCCCAGCATGGCGACGCCGCCGATCCAGCTGCTCTCCTGCACGGCGCGCGCGCGCCCTTCGGCCGCGAACAGGGGGCCGCCGGCCACCAGCAACCGGCCGCCGTCCTGCGCGATGGAGGCGCGCGTCTCGGCGACCAGTGCCGCGACTTTTTCGGGCGAAGCGCCGTCGAAGGCATCGCCGCTGGTCTGGGCGCGCACCAGCACCCAGTCCTTGTCGTCCGCATGCGCGATCAGCGTGCCACTGGACAGGTCCAGCTGTACCGCGCCGGGGCTGCGCAAGGCGCGTTCGGCGGCGCGCGCCAGGCCCAGCAGGTCGTCGTTGGCCGGCACCAGCCCCCCCGACGAAAATGGATCGGACAATTCACGGACGCGGCGCGCGGCATAGCCGGCGGGATCGCGCATGAGGGCGTCGCGGGCCGCGGGCGGCAGCAGCGCCAGGCGCTGCGTCGACAACTGCTTGCGCACGGCATCGACGTCGATGTCGGCGTCCACGTGCACATCGGCGAACAGCCCGGTATGGCGCCACAGGTGGCCCATGCCCCGCGCCAGTTCGATGGCGCGTTCGCGCTCCGGCGCGCTGACCAGGGCGACCAGTTGCCGCTTCAGCGGCGCTTCGATGCGCTCGTCGGCGCGCTGCTGCATGGCATCGCCCCGCGTTGCGGGCACCAGGTCCAGCAGGCTGGCCGATACCGGAAAGCCATGGCGGCACTGCCACAACCCCAGGCATACGACCAGTACCAGGGCGATGCGGAACCACAAAGTCAGGCGGCGTTCTTTGGGAGCGAGTCGTTCAGGGGTTGAAATCGCGGCTTTCATCTTCGTTCAGCTTGGTGTCGGCACGCGCGTTCTTCATTTCCATGACGGTCCGGTCGCCCTGGGTTTCACGCAATTCGATGCGCTGGACCAGCTTGCCGCCGGAGATGCGGATGTCGGTGAATATCTGTTTGAGCAGGGCGGATTTAGGGGTCATGACGAGCTGCCAGTCGCCGGCGCTGCCGCTCAAGGCCATGTCGAAATTGTCCTGCAGGGCCTGGGTGTCGCCCCCCAGCACCGTGAGGAACATGCGCGTTTCGCGCGCCGAGCCGATGGACTGCGGCAGGGCCTGCCACTTGCCGCCGTCGTCGCGGCGGAACATGGCGCTGGGCGTCAGCAGCAGGTCCTGGTGCAGCGGGGCGCGCAATTCCCACAACAGGCCATTGTTCGCGGATAGCGTGAAAAGTCCGTTGCTGGTCAGCGGCTGGGGCAGCGAGCGCAGGAACTTCTGCTGCACGAATTGTCCGCGCACCACCGGCGCCTCGCGCAGTTGTGCCTGCAGGTCGTTCAGGTCGAAGGCCCAGGCGGCGGTGCTGCAGGCGCCCAGCAGCACGGCCGCCATGGCCGACCGTGTCCAGCGTATGCAACGCGCCGTCATGCCAGGGCCCCGCGCACGGCGTCGAGCAGTGGCGCAGGCGACACCAGCTGCATTTCGCGGGTGTCCATGCGCACGGCCACTTGCACGGAGCTGGCACGCGTGAGGCGCTTGCCGCTGGCCGCATCGGTAATCAGATAATGAACTTTCAAGCGATTCTCCCATTCCACCAGCTCGGCGCGCGCGCGCAGGCGCTGTCCGAACACGGCGGGATGCATATAGCGTAGTTGCAGATCGATGATGGGCCACGCGTAGCCGGAGGCCAGCATGGCGTCGTAACCGTAGCCGATCGCATCCAGCAAGGCGCAGCGCGAGAGCTCCAGGTACTTGACGTAGTGGCCATGCCATACGACGTTCATCGGATCCACATCGAAGAAGGGCACCGTCACGTCCGTGTCGACGGCAAACACGCCGCGTTTACGCATGAGGGCTCCAGAAAGGATAGAAATTGAACCACTGCTGCGGCGCATCCCGGCATTCGCGCGCCAGCCGGTCGGCGTAGCGTTGCGCCCATGCCCTGACGCCGGCCTCGCGTTCGCCGCGCTTGAGCTCGATGCGCTCGGCCAGGCGTTCCAGGGTAATGCGGTAGCGGTGGCCGATCTTGGTGCAGAACAACAGGTTCACCGGGCATTTCAGCAGGGCGGCCAGCAGCCATGGCCCTTGCGGGAACGGCGCCGGCGCGCCCAGGAAGTCGACATCGACGACACGATCGCCGCGCACCGGAATGCGGTCGCCGGCGATCGCCAGCCATTCGCCGCGTTCGATGCGTTCATGCAGTTGCAGCATGACGGCCGCGTCCAGTTCGGTGACCTGGATCAGGCGCAGGCGGCTGGCGCCCGCGTCGGCCAGCAGGCGGTTGAAGGCCTGCGCATGCCGCGTATGGACCAGGACGTTCAGCGTCAATTGGCCGCCGCGTTCCACCAGGGCGCGGCAGATCTCGAGATTTCCCAGGTGCGAGCCGACCAGGATCTGGCCGCGCCCGGTGTGCATCTGGGCGTGCAGTCCATCGGGGTCCTGCATCACCACGTCGCGCCCGGTCAGGCGGCCCTGCCAGACGTCGAGCTTGTCCAGGATGGCTTCGGCGAAGGCCAGGAACTGGCCATATACCGGCCGGCGCGCGGGGAGGGCCGCGGCCGCGCCGGCCAGCCGCAGGCGCTGCTGGTATTGCGCGATACTGCGCCGGGCCGAAGGGCTGAAGCAATAGAAATAGAAAACGATCGCCGCCACCACCGGACGCAGGGCGCGGCGCCCGCACCTGCGCGCCGCCCATGCGGTCAGCCGCATCAGCAGCGGCGCGCCGCGCTCGCGTTCACGCGCCCAATGGCGGCCGGACCGCTGCGGCGCGCCGCGACGTGTCGTCGGGGCTGGCGTTCTTGGTGTCATGGGGCGCGCCTTTCCAGCTTGCGCGCCAGCAGGCCCGGCGCGCGTGGAAGCATGCCGAAGAACAGGCGCGCGTGCATCGCGCTGATGCGCGCGTTGTCGCGCAAGCCCTGGAAGTGCGACACGCCGCCGACGGGATAGATGACGCGCGTCGGGCGCCATACCATCGGAACGCCACGCCAGTGCAACAGCACCAGCACGGCGATATCGAAGTCCATGCGGTGTCCCGGATCATGGCGTGCAAGCAGCGCCAGGGTCGGTGCCAGCGGGTAGATGCGAAAGCCGCACATGGCGTCCGGGATCGCGGTGGACAGGGTATTGATCCACACCCACAGCCGTGTCAGCCAGCGCCCGTACAGGCGGCTGCGTGGCGCGTCCGCGCCGTAGGCCGGCGCCCCGCCGACCAGCGCATCGGGATGGGCAAGAGAGGCATCGCGCAGCGCGGGAATGTCGTCCAGGGCATGCTGGCCGTCGGCGTCGATTTGCAAGGCGTGGGTGTAGCCCAGGCTGCCCGCATGCCGCAAGCCGTCCTGCACCGCGCAGCCCTTGCCGCCATTGCGGGGGCGGCGCAGCAGCACGGCCTGGCCGGCGGCCGCCAGGGCGTCCAGTCGCGCCGCGCAGCGCGGCTCGGAGCCATCGTCCACCAGGATGCAGGGAATGCCCTGGGCCCGCACCCGTTCAACTACGGCTGCGACCGTATCGCCGTGGTTGTAGACAGGGATGATGGCGCAGAGGCGGTGCGTCGTCATGATGCGGCGGAAAGCGAGGCGGCCGGGGTCGGGGCGGAGTCCTGGCGCGGTGGCGTCGCGTCGTGCGGGCGAGCCAGAATGCGGCCCGAGGAGCAGGGTTGGCCCGCCAGACGATACTCGAAATACAGCTTGCCGCGTCCGGCATGCCAGGTCAGCACCAGCTCCACGGCATCGCCGGGCCGCAGCAGGCGCTGGAACTTCAGGGCTTCCATGCCATGGAAGCCCAGTGACGGCGAAAGAAGGCGCCGCGCCAGGCCCATAGCCCACTCGATCTGCACCACGCCGGGAACGACGGGGGTATCGGGAAAGTGGCCGCTGAACTGCACCAGGTCCAGGGGCACCTCCAGGTGCAGCCGCAGCTCGCGCGGCGCTTCGCCGGACACGGTGTCCGTGCGGATATCGGATAGGCCCGCGGCCGCGGCTTCAGCATGGCCATGGGCACGCGCTGCGTCGCGCCCGCCGATGCCGGCCATGTCCCGGTCCTGCAAGTCCGGCGTTCCGGGTGAAAGGACCTGGTCCACCGCGCCGTCCGGCCGGACGTGTGGCCAGCGCGGCCGCTGCGCGGCGGACAGGAACACATCGCGCGGCAGCTTGCCCTGGGCGTTCCACGGCAGTTCGCGCATCATGCGCCAGTGGCGCGGCACGCCCAGCGGCTCGACCGCGGCCGCCATGTGGGCGCGCAGCGCTTCGATGACCGTCCTGCGTCCGTGGTTGCGCAACAGGTGTATGCCGGCCGGCGCCAGCGCCACCAGGGCCGTCAGTCGCGGCGCATCGGCGACGTCCAGGCGCGCTTCGCGCACATAGGGGTGTTCCGCGAGCTTTTGCTCCAGTCCGGGCAGCGCGAGGCGTTTTTCCTCGATCTTGACGATGCGGTCCAGCCGCCCGCGCAGATGGAAGCCCCCGGCGCCGTCGGCCGTAGCGGCATCGGCGGTCCGCAGCCCGCCTGCTTCATACAGCCAGGGCGAGCGTACCGATAGCACGTCGGCGTCGATATCGACCTGGACGCCGGGCAGCGGCTGCCATGCCGCCGCGCCCTGGCGCCACGCGACCGCGCCGGTTTCCGAACTGCCGTAGATTTCCGTGGGGCGGCAGCCGAGCTGCGTGCCGAGGAGGTCCGAAACGCCTTCGGGCAGCGGACCGCCGGCTGAGAATATTTGCCGTATGCCCGGCTTGAGCGCTTCCCAGCCCAGCCGATCGCCCAGGCGCTTGAGCAGCGCGGGACTGGCAATCCAGACGAAGGACGGATGCGCCAGACTGGCCTGTTGCAGCGCCTCCGGAAACGGCAACTGCCGCCGGTCGATGCTGCGTCCCGCGCACAAGGGCCACAAAAGCCGGAAAGGCAGTCCATACATGTGTTGCGCGCTGACGCTCCCCAGCACGCAGGCGGGCGTGTCCGACCAATGCCAACGCCGTTCCAGGGCCTCGATTTCCGCCGCCAACTGGCGCCAGCGTTTGAAGATCTGCTTGGGCACGCCACTGGACCCGGACGTGCACAGCACCACGCCGCCGCTGTCGAGGTCCAGGATGGCGGCCGGCAGAGCCGCCGCGGCCCCATCCAGGAGTGACGTGAGCGCGGCCCGCCGCGCCGCCGGCACCGGCAAAGCGGGATGATCGGTCAGCCACAGGTCCACCTGTCCGTCGATGGCCGCGCACGAGGGCGCGCGTGCGTCGCTGGCGAGCACCGCCACGGCGCCGGCGCGCCAGCAGCCGAACAGCGCGACCGCCAGTTGCGCCGCATCGTCGAACCAGAGTCCCACCCGATGAACCTGGCGCGCCCGCAGGCCGCCCGCCACGGCAAGCGCCTGCTCCGTGAAGTCGTCATGACCCAGCGCCGGCGCGCACGCATAGACCGTGTCAGCGCGGTCGCATGCCAGCAGTCGGGCAAGGTCGATCCAGGCCATGGAGCGGTCCCTCAGCGGCCGTCAGGCGTGGCGATACGCGCGCCGGCGCCCGGTACGAGACCGGGTCGGGTCTTGCCGGCCGCCGGCCGCACGCACCACTCGCCGACGATCAGCACGCCGATCAGGACATAGCTGATCGCGCCGTTGTACAGCGTCCACCAATCCCACGGCGCCCACAGCGACAAGGCGGCAGCCGCCAGTCCGTTGCAGGCGAAGAATGCGGTCCAGACCTGTGTCACGCGGCGCGTGTAGGCCACGCCCGATGGTGGCAGCTGGCGCTGGCGCACGCGAGCGATGCGCTCGATGACCGGCATGCCGCCGCGCAGGCTGGCGGCGAAGATGGCGAACAGGGCGGCGTTCACCAGTACCGGATATGCGCGCAGCCAGCGCGGATCATCGACAAAGCCGATGACGGCGCAAAACGCAAGCGCGCACGCAGGCAACAGCCGGCCGCCCGGCGCGGGACCGCCACGCGCGAAGAACGCGCGTGCCAGCCACAATCCGGCCAGCGGCAGCGCGATCCAGCGCGCGGTGCCATGCTGCAAGCCTGCATGCGCGACGAAGGGATAGGCCACGCCCGCCACCAGCAGGGCGGCCGCGACCACGGCACGCATCATGCGGCGGATTCCCGCTGTCCCAGCGCTTCCTGCTGCTGCCACACGGCGTCGACCACGTCCTGCACGGTACGGACGGAACGGAAGTTTTCCGCCGCCAGCTTGTATCCCGTCTCCCGCTTGATGTGATCGAGCAGGTCGATGGCGTCGATACTGTCTATTTCGAGATCCGTGTACAGGTGCGCGGAGGGCACGACACGTTCGGCCGGGATCTCGAACAATTCCACCAGGGCTTCGCGCAGGACGCTGAAGATGTCTTCCCGGGTTTGCATAACACTTGCTCCAGTTGCTCAGGCGCCGCGCTGGGCGGACACGAATTTGCTGAGGTTCGCGACCGTGGCGAAATGGTCGCGCATATTGCGGGTTTCGGGATCGATGGCAACGCCATAGCGCTTCTGCAGGGCCAGGCCGAGTTCGAGCGCGTCCACCGAATCCAGGCCGAGGCCGTCCCCGAAGAGGTTGGCATCGCTGGCGATGTCCTCGGGCTCGATATCTTCCAGACCCAGCGCTTCCACGATGAGTTTCTTGATGTCACTTTCCAATTGATCCATCCGGCCCAAGCTCCGTTCTGAAATAGTGATGCAGGTGATCGTTCATGCGCCGGCCGGCGATGGGGGCGGGATGATGGTCCGTCCAACGGCGCGGGTCGATGTCGGGCCCGACCCGCAGCACATAGTGCATGCGCCGGTGGGGAATGCGATACCACGGTTCGCCCTTGGTAAGAGAGCGCGTATTCATGCTGATGACCAGCGGCGTGATGACCTGGGCGCCGCGCAAGGCGATGGCGCAGGCGCCCCGGTGAAACTGCGGAGCCGCGCCGGGGGGCGTGCGCGTGCCTTCCGGGAATACGATCAGCGTTTCGCCGCCGCGCAGCGCCTGCGCCGCGCGTTCGAGCATCTCGGCGCTTTCGTCGTTGGTGATGTAGCCCGCGTTGCCGACCGGCCCGGCGGTGAACGGATTGCGCGCCAGCCCATGCTTGACCACGCAGTTGGCGCCCGGTATGTGGGCGATCAGGAACACGACGTCCAGCAGCGAGGGGTGGTTGGCGACGATCATCTGGCCTGGCCGGCCCAGTCGTTCGACGCCCCGGAACTCGTAGGTCAGTACGCCCATGCGGACCAGCAGCCGCACGAAGCGGTAGAAGGTCCAGGTGATGACGGCGCGGGCGCGGACATGCCGGCGCGCGGGATCGGCGATCAGCAGGCGCTGCGCCGGAAAGACGAACAGGCGCAGCGTCATCCCGCCCAGCCCGAACAGGGCAAAGGCAAAGCCGGTGGCAACCAGCCGCAGCAGCCAGGCATCCTGGCGTGGCGGGGCGGCGTGCAAGGTCTCGGTCTTCATGCTGTGCCGCTCACGACGCCCGCTGCCATTGCCAATCGCGATTGCGGCCAGGATGCTGCCAGGCGGCGGTCCCCAGCAGCAGGTGGCGCAACAGGCTCAGCGGGTGTGGCCAGGCGGGATCGGCCGACGCGGGTGCGGCGGCCGCTTTTGCGGCCGGTGCGTCCACGCCCGCCGGCGCACGGGCCTGCAGCTGGAACGTGCCGCGTGGCGGCGCCTCGCCATCGACATGGTCTGGCGCCGCCCCGGGCTCGCCGGCGTCGACACGCAAGGCCAGCGCATACGGAAAGGGGATGTCGTCGATCCAGGGACGGTATGCCGCCGGGGGGGCCTCTTCGGCCAGGACCACGAGGGCACGCGGATGGCCGGCCGCCAGCAGCAGGCAGGCTTCCGCGATGGCGCTCTCCAGGCCGTCGCCAGCCACCGACAACGCCACGCTTTCCACGGTTTCCTTGCGCAGGATGGACCACATGCCGGCCGTCGCGTTGTGCACGGACAGGCTGAAGGAGGTCGGCGACAGGGCTTCGTCGCGCGCCAGGCAGTGCAGCAGATCGTAGCCGCGCGTCGTTTCGCCATGATGCGAGGCGTACACCACCGGCATGGGGCCTGGCGCGTCGGCGAGCGGCCAGGCGCAGGCGACCGCCATGCGCGCCAGCGGGCTGAGCCGACGGCGTTGCAGCGGAGGCAGGAATCCGAGGTCCGGAGCGGTGCACGGGACGGTCGGGCAGTAGGGCGCGCGCGCCCATGCCTGCCACGCGGAGGCGTCAGCAATTCCAGGCGCCCAGGCGCGCCACGCAGAAATCGCAAAGTTGAACATGCGCGGAAGTGTACCGTCCGCCGAGGCTGACTACAGGCTTTCTTGGTATGGTTTATGGGCGCTTTGCGACGCGTTTTCGTCGTTTTAAAACGATTATTCAGCACTTTGTAAGGATAGGCGGCATGCCCAAGGAGGATGCGGCGCTTTTTTCGTGGTGGGCCACGCCCGTGGCCGCGCGCCACTATCGGCAGGACCGCTTGCGTGCCGACGACGTGGCGCGCGCCCGGGCCCCGCGATCGCCGCGCGCCGAGCGGGACTGGCAGGTCAGCCGCGCACTGCTGTCGGAGGCCTTGGCGGCCTGGCCGCGGGGCGCCGACCCGGCCCTGTCGCTTGCCCACTCCCAGGGCCACGCCGTGGCGGCCCTGGCCCCCGCGGGGTGGCGTGTGGGCGTGGACCTGGAATCCATGCGGCCGCGCGATTTCGCCGCCTTGGCGCAATGGTGCTGCACGGCCGAAGAACAGGCCGCCGTGGCGGCGTGCGACGCCGCCACCCGGCCGCGCTTGTTCTACCTGTTGTGGACGTTGAAGGAGGCTTTCATCAAGGCGGCCGGCCTGCGCTTTCCAGCGGATATGCGCGCCGTGGGCTTGCTGCCGTCGGGCGACCCGTCGGGCGAGCCGGGCGGCTGGCGCTTGCGTGCTCCCGACGGGCCCTGGCAAGCCTATGCGGCGGTGCTCGATGGCACCTGGGTGGTGAGTGTGGTCAGTTGCGCCCCGCAGGAAGGAACCGGGCACGCCGGTATGGCGGGCGAGGCGGCCGCCGGTTCGAGCCGCCCCGCGGCTGCGCCGCCACACGATCCTGCCGTGCCGGCATGGCGTGCGGGGCCGGAGGCGGCGTTGCCCCGCGTCGACGCTGCGTGGCGCTGGTCCTGACCCGCCGCGGCGCGCCGGGCTTCAGGGCGCCAGCGTCCGGACCAGTTCGGCGCATGCCAGGTTCAAGGTGCCAGGGTTCGGACCAGTTCGGCGCATGCCAGGTTCAAGGTGCCAGGGTTCGGACCAGTTCGGCGCATGCCAGGTTCAAGGCGCCAGCGCCCGGGCCACTTCGGCGCAGGCCAGGCGCAGGCACTCGACGAAACCGTGGTGCAGGGCCGACATCGGGTCATCGGCGTGCACCAGCGCGCCGATCTGGAAATACACGGGTGGCTCCAGGCGCCGTACGGACAGCGCCGGGCGCGAAATGCCATGCGCGCTGTAGGCATCCACGATCGCATCGCCGCAGCCTGCTTCCACCATCGCGCACGCCATATAGTGGGTCTGCACCTGCAGGGCCGTCTCCATGCCCACGCCATGGTCGGCCAGCGCGGTTTGCAGCAGGCTGCCGAGCGGATCGCGCGGGTCCATCGCGATCAGCCGCTCGGGCCGTACGCTGCCAAGCGGCATGGCGGCAGTGCCCGGGTCCTGGCTGACATAGACCATCTCGGACCGGTCCAGGTCGATACGCGCAATGCCGGGGTGGGCAGGCGGTTCGTAGGTAACCGCCATATCGATCTCGCGGGCCAGCAGCCCGGCGACGAGTTCGCCGGTGTGATGCGTCTGCAGGCTGAACGTAATGTCCGGCTGCCTGGCGCGGCTGATGCCGGCGGCGCGCGGCACGATCCCCAGTCCCAGGCTGGGCGCGCAACCGATGCGCAGATGCCCGTGCGGATGATGGCGCAGATTGGCGGCCAGTTTGCGCACGCTTTCCAGGTCGCGCGACAGGCGGGCGATGTCTGGCGCCAGGATCTCCGCTTCGCGGGTGGCGCGCAGGCGCCCCTTGACCCGCTCGAACAGGCGGAAACCGACCTGCGCTTCGGCGTGCGCCAGCATCTTGCTGGCCGCAGGCTGCGAAATGTGCAGCGCCTGGGCGGCGCGGCTGAGCGAACCGGTGGCGCGGATGGCCTCGAACAATTCGATATGGCGCAGGCGCATGGCCGCCGCTCCTCGAACAATGGGAATAGCCGTAGGTTATACCGGATGATCCGCCTTTATCGAGAGGAGCGGGCTGATTTGTGAGTGAAGATATAGCCTGTGGTTATGGCTTACCTCGGGTTTGGCATTTGTCCGGATGGTTGCGGGCGTCCAGAATTCGCCCATGCGACTTTTCGGGGCGATGTGATGCGCGTGTGCGTAATCGGGGCGGGCGTCGTCGGCGTGACCTCCGCCTATTTCCTGGCGCGCCAGGGATATGAGGTAACCCTGGTGGACGCCCGGCCGCGTCCGGGTGAAGCGACCAGCTACGCCAACGGCGGCCAACTGAGCTATAGCTATGTGGCGCCGCTGGCGGGCCCGGGCGTGCTGCCCAGCGTTCCCGCATGGCTGCTGCGCGAGGATTCGCCCCTGCGTTTCCGGCCGCGCCTGGACCCGCACCAATGGCGTTGGTGCCTGGGCTTCGCCATGGCCTGCCGCGCCGCTGTGTCGCGCAAGTCCACGGCGGAGATGCTGACCTTGTCGTACCTGAGCCGGGACGTCCTCCATGCGCTGCTGGAGCAGGAGCCGCTGTCCTTCGGGCATATGCGTAACGGCAAGCTCATCGCGTACCGCAGCGCCGTGCTACTGGAAAAGGCGCGGGCCTTCGTGGCATACCAGGCGCGCCATGGCGCCGAGCAACGGGTGCTGACGGCCGCCGAAACGCTGGAACTGGAGCCGGCCCTGGCGGGCATGGGCCCGAGGCTGGCCGGGGCGGTCTACACCCCGGGGGAAGAGGTGGGAGACTGCCTGCGCTTCACCGAGGGCCTGTTCGAGCGTTTTGCACGGTTGCCCAACACGCAGGCAAGGATGAGCACACCGGTTTCCGCGCTGAAGCGCCGCGGCGCGGCCATCGTCGCCGCCCAGACACCGGCGGGCGATATCGAGGCCGATGCCTTCGTGGTGGCGTCCGGCATGGGCAGCCGCGCGCTGCTGCGGCCGCTGGGACAGGATGTCCCCCTCTATGGGCTGAAGGGGTACAGCCTGAGCGTACCGCTGCATGGGAATGAGGACACCGGGCCGACCATCAGCGTGACGGACTACGAGCGCCGCATCGTCTATGCGCGCGTGGGGCCGGTGCTGCGCATGGCGGCGATGGTGGACATAGGCGGCGATGCCGGCATCGACGAACGGCGCATCGGGCTGCTGAAGCGGCAGGTTCGCGAGGTCTTTCCGAACCTCGACCTGGATGCCGCCGTCCCATGGGCCGGCTTGCGCCCGGCGACGCCTGGCGGCAAGCCCTGGATCGGCCCGAGCCGGGCGGCCGGCAATCTGTGGATGAATCTGGGCCAAGGGGCGCTGGGATTCACGCTGGCCTGCGGCAGTGCGGCCCTGCTGACCGCACAGATGAAGGGACTCCCCACCCCAATCGCGGCGACCCCGTTCCTGCCCTCCTGACGCGGGACGCAAAACTTACCGCCGGTGTAAAGGCGCGTACATCGAAAGGTGGATGAAAACCGCCCTCGCGGGGAGGGCGGTATTGCGCGAAGAGGCGCGCAAGACAAGGCAGGTCGGGCTCCTGCTCAGCGGGGTTTCCAGCAAGGTCCGCCGGGGCGGACCTTGCGCAACGCGGGCGCCAGCCTAGCGTTTCTGACCGGATCCGGACTCCTGGCCCGGACGCTGGCCCCCTTGCTGCTGGCCGGGACGGTTCTGCTGCTGCTGCTGCTGCTGTTGCGAACGCTGTTGGTTCTGGTTGGGCTGCTGGCCTTGCTGGCCCTGTTGATCTTGCTGTTTTTGCTGGTCTTGTTGGCGTTGGCCCTGCTGGTTGGATTGCTGGTTCATTACGGGCTCCTCATGCATGGACATTGCCGCCAAAGTGAACACCAAACGGCGGATATATAGGGCGGAACGAGTCCGCACGGGTGGGCAGCAATTGCTGTGCCCTGGGGCTCGTGCTTGAGCATTCATCAAGGTGTAGACCGGGACTAAGCCTTATCGATATTGCGGCCGGCGACAAACCATGCTGTCATCCTCCGGATGGCCCGCCGTCCTCGGTGTGGGCCCGTCGATCAGGGGGAACGCCATGGCGCTGACCGACTCGCGGGGCAACCCCGTCTCCACCCATAATCCGCGCTCGCTCGAACGTTATGAAGCGGCCCAGTCGCTGCTGCATGGGTACTACGGCGATCCGCTTGGCGTCATCGATGCGGCCCTGGCCGAGGATCCGGCCTTCGTGATGGGCCATGTCATGCGCGCCGGCATGATGATCACCGCCAGCGACAAGTGCGTCGAGCCCATGCTGCGCGAAAGCGTACAGGCCGCGGAAAGCCTGCATGCCATCGCCAATGAGCGCGAACGCCGGCATACCGCCGCGGCCCGCGCCTGGCTGGATGGCGACCTGGAGATGTCGCTGCGGCGCTATGCGGACATCCTGATCGACCATCCGCGCGACACCCTGGCGCTGCAGGTGGGCCATATCGGCGATTTCCTGCTGGGGCGCTCCGCCATGTTGCGCGACCGCGTGGCCGGTATTTTGCCGGCCTGGGACATCCGCATGCCGGACTTCGGCTATGTGCTGGGCATGCATGCGTTCGGCCTGGAGGAAACCAATCTGTATGAAGAGGCCGAGGCCCAGGGTCGCCGTGCGCTCGACATGAACCGGCGCGACCCCTGGGCCATACACGCCGTGGCCCATGTGATGGAAATGCAGGGCCGCATCGACGATGGGATTGCATGGCTGACCTCGCGGCGCGACGATTGGGCGTCGGACAACATGATGGCGGTGCACAACTGGTGGCACCTGGCTTTGTTTCACCTGGACCACGACGAGGTGCAGCAGGTGCTGGCGATGTACGACCAGCGTCTGCGCGAGGAGGCAGCGGGCCAGGTGCTGGACCTGATCGACGCTTCGGCGATGTTGTGGCGCTTGATGTTGCGCGGGCTGGACGTCACGCCGAGGTGGCGCGATCTGGCCGGCGTGTGGCAGGCACGCGGCGGCGCGGGGTACTACGCGTTCAATGATGTACATGCCCTGATGGCCTACCTCGGCGCGGGCGACAGCCAGGCGGCGCGCGCCCTGATCGAAACGATGGAGGCCGCCGCGCAAGGCGCAGGGACCAACGCCATGATGACGCGCGAAATCGGGCTTCCCGTGGCCCATGCCCTGTTGGCCTTCGTGCAGGAGGACTATGGCCGCACGGTGGCGCTGCTGCGCGATCTGCGGCTGATCACGCATCGCTTCGGCGGCAGCCATGCCCAGCGCGACGTGCTGGTGTTGACGCTGATCGAAGCCGCGCTGCGCGACGGCGCGCGCAACCTGGCCAAGGCCCTGACCGCCGAGCGCATGGCGCTCAAGCCGGCCAGCCAGGGCAACCGCCGCCTGGCGGCGCGCGCGGCGGACCTGTAGTACTAGTGGTTATTGCCAGTCGGGGGCATGCGCGCCGTGCGGGTATGCATGGCGCGGGGATGCCTGGCTTCGTTATCCGGGCCGTGCATGCAGGGCGCCGGGATGCCCGACGCCAATGGGAAGTGCCGGACATCAATGGAAATCCCGGCTGCCGATCGACAGTTTTCCCAGCAGCGGCGTCAGGTCGACCAGGCGGGCCGCGATCAGGTGGCGCACATTGCTGACGTTCTGCCAGGTGCCATAGACGCCCAGCAATGTCGCGCCCAGCAATTCCTTGCGCTGCCGCTCGATGAGTTCCGGCCGCACGACCACGTTGACCGCGCCGGTTTCGTCCTCGATGGAAACGAAGATGGTGCCGTTGGATGTGCCCGGCCGCTGGCGCACGGTGACCAGCCCGCAGGCGCGTGCCACGCGCCGGTCGGGGTAGCCGTTCAACGTTTCCGCGGTTTCGAACCGCCGCGCCTTCAGCTTGTCCCGCAGCAGCGCCAGGGGATGGCGGTGCAGCGTGAATTGCAGCGAGCGGTAGTCGTCGGAGATGGTCTGTCCTTCGGTGGGCGCGGGCAGTTGGGGGCTGTCGGACTCCAGGATGGGGGCATCGCGCAGCAGGCCCTTGGCCGGCGCCCCGGCGGCGGCTTCCCAGCGCGCCTGTCGGCGATGGCCGGCCAGGGTCAGCAAGGCATCGGCGGCGGCCAGCGCATCGAGGTCATGCCGGCGGAGGTCGGCACGCCGCGCCAGGTCGGTGGTATGGGCAAAAGGCTGTTGCGTGCGCGCGGCCACGATACGCTCGGCCACGGCCTGCGACATGCCCTTGACCAGGCTCATTCCGAGCCGCACCGCCGGGCGCGGGCCGTGGCTGAAGTCCAGGATGCTTTCCCACTCGCTGGCGCAGGCATCCACCGGCAGGACGCGCACATCGTGGCGGCGCGCATCCTGGATCAATTGCGCCGGTGCATAGAACCCCATGGGCTGGGAGTTCAGCAGCGCCGCCAGGAAGGCTTCGGGTTCGTGGCGCTTGAGCCAGGAACTGTTATAGGCCAGCAGCGCGAAACTGGCGGCGTGGCTTTCCGGAAAGCCGTACTCGCCAAAGCCTTCCACCTGCCGGAAGATTGCCTCGGCGAATTCCTTGGTATAGCCGTGGGCCAGCATGCCGCCCACCAGCTTGACGCGGAACTTGTCGACGCCGCCCTTGCGCCGCCAGGCCGCCATGGCGCGGCGCAGCTCGTCGGCCTCGCCCCCCGTGAACCCCGCCGCCACCATGGCGATCTGCATGACCTGCTCCTGGAAGATGGGCACGCCCATCGTCCGTTCCAGCACCGTGCGCACTTTGCCGCTGGGGTAGGTGACCGGTTCGAGTCCCTGGCGCCTGCGCAGGTAGGGATGCACCATGCCGCCCTGGATCGGTCCCGGCCGCACGATGGCCACCTCCACCACCAGGTCGTAGTACACGCGCGGCTTCAGCCGCGGCAGCATGGTCATCTGCGCCCGCGATTCGATCTGGAATACACCGACGGTGTCGGCCTCGCAGATCATGTCGTAGGTGGCCTTGTCGTCCGGCGGAATGTCCTGCATGGCAAACGGCTGGCCGCGCCGCTGCGAGGCGAGGTCGAGCGCGCGGCGTATTACCGACAGCATGCCCAGCGCCAGCACGTCGACCTTGAGCAGCCGCATCGCGTCCAGGTCGTCCTTGTCCCACTGCACCACGCTGCGGCCCGGCATGGCCGCGTTTTCGATGGGTACCAGGCGCGACAGCTTGCCGCGCGCGATGACGAAGCCACCGGGATGCTGCGACAAATGGCGGGGAAAGCCCATCAACTGCGTGGCCAGGGCCGCCCACTGGCGCGCGACGAGCGAAGTAGGGTCCAGTCCGCAGCCTTCGAAGCTGCGCAGCAGTCCGCCGCGATCGTCCCACCATTGATGTGCCTTGGCCACCGCGTCCACGATGGCAAGATCCACGCCCAGCGCCTTGCCGGTGTCGCGCAGCACGCTGCGCGGACGGTAGGTAATGACCACCGCCGTCAGCGCCGCCCGTGGCCGGCCGTACTTTTCGTAGATGTACTGGATGACTTCCTCGCGCCGCTGGTGCTCGAAGTCGACGTCGATGTCGGGCGGTTCGTTGCGCTCCTTGCTGATGAAGCGTTCGAACAAGGTATTGCCGCGCGCGGGGTCGACTTCCGTGATGCCCAGGCAGTAGCACACCGCGGAGTTGGCGGCCGACCCGCGTCCCTGGCACAGGATGTCCTGCGATCGCGCAAAGCGCACGATGTCGTAGACCGTCAGGAAATAGGCTTCGTAGTGCAGTTCCTGGATCAGCGCCAATTCCCGTTCGATCTGGTCCAGCACATTGGCCGGCGGTTGCGCGCCGAAGCGTCGCCGCACGCCCGCATAGGTTTCAGCCCGCAGGTGGGAGGCCGGCGTCATGCCGGGGGGAACGATTTCATCGGGATATTCATAGCGCAGCTCGTCCAGGCTGAACGTGCAGCGGCGGGCGATGTCCAGGGTCTGGCGCAATGCCTCGGGCGGATAGAGGCGGGCCAGTTGCAGGCGCGAGCGCAGATGCCGTTCGGCATTGGCGGCCAGCGCATAGCCGCATTCATGCACGGGTTTGCCCAGGCGTATGGCGGTCAGCGTGTCATGCAGCGGCTTGCGCGAGCGCACGTGCATTTCGGCCCAGCCCAGCGCCGCCACGGGCAGTCCGCAGGCCACTGCGGCGTCTTCCACCACGCCGCGATGCAGGTCGTCGCGGGATTGATGCTGCAGATTCAAGCCTATCCAGGCGCGTTCGGGAAAGACCCGCGCCAGCCATTGCGCCTGCGCGGCCAACTGGCCGGCCGTTATGCCGTGCGGCGGGGCGAGGATGGCCAGGCATTCGGGTATCCCGCGAAGATGGGCGTAATCCACCGGCGGCTGTTCGAGGTCAGATGGCGTCAGGCGATACGAGCCTTTCTTTGCCGTGCCGGTGCGCGCCAGGGTGATCAATTCCGCAAGGTTGCCGTAGCCTTCGCGGGTCTGCGCCAGCAGGATCAGGCGCAAGGGCACGTCGTCATCGCGCGCCAGTTCGAAATGGCTGCCGATGATCAGGGGCAGCTTGTGTTCCCTGGCTTCCACATGCGCGCGCACCACGCCCGCCAGCGAGCATTCGTCGGTAATGGCCAGCGCCGCGTAGCCCAGCTGGGCCGCGCGTTCCACCAGTTCTTCCGCGTGCGATGCGCCGCGCAGGAAGGTGAAATTCGTCATGCACGCCAGTTCGGCGTATTCCGGCAAGCCGCTGTCGGGCATGGCCGCCATATCGGCCGCGGCGCCCGGGGCAGGGATGTATTCGATGTCGTCGTCGCTTGGGTACATGGCGATTCAGGCATACAGCCCGTGCAGGTACCAGCGCGGGTCCGCCGCGCCGCGTTCGCGATAGATCCAGTAGCGGGCCGCCCCCGCGTCCTCGGCCACGAAATAATCGCGCACGGCGGCGGCCTCGTCCCACCAGCCGCTTTCGATGCGTTCCGGCCCGCGCACCAGGGTCAGCGGCGTGCCATACACGGGCTGGTCCCGCCGCACCTTCAGGGGCTGCGGCGGACTGAGCAGCCAGAACGGCCGGTCCAGTTCCGGCATGGGTTCGGCGCCAGGGGTTTTGTCGTGTACGCCCGTCCAGCGGTTGGCCACTTCAGGCCGATGGTCGGCCGCGGGATGGGGGCGCAGCACCCGGTCGGCCCCCAGGCGCGCCGTGAGCAGGTCCAGCAGGCGGGCGCGTTCGACCACGGCCTGGCCCGGTTCGGGAAACAGCGTGGTGTTGGCGGCCGGCTGGGGCACGGTGTCCGGCGCATCCAGCACCACGGCGACAACGGGCGCCTGCAATGTCATGCGCCCCAGGCGTTCGCGCAGCAGGCCCAGCAGGTGGGCGGGCTGCCAGGCCGGTTCGGCCAGCGTCAGTTCCAGCGGCGTCGGCGCACAGGCGTGGCGGCCGCGTTCGTGTTCCAGCAATAGCCGCAGGCGCGGCACGGCGCGCTGGCGCGCCATCAGCCAGCCGCTCATTTGTTCCACCAGCTTGCGGGCCACCGCCAGCACGGCGTCGGTATGCTCGATGCGCTCGATCAATTCGAAACGGCGCTGGAATCGCAAGGGCGCCACCACCCAGGCATGGACTTCCGGCGCGTGGCCATAGGCCGCATCCAGCACCTTCAGCAGCGCGGGTCCGCAGCGGCGCTGCAAGCCCGCGCGGGGCAAGCGGCGCAGCATGCCCAGCTGGCGGCACCCGATGCCGTGCAGCCAGTCCAGGTAAGGCCGTGCCTGCGGCAGCAAGGCGCAGGGCAGGGCATCCAGGCGGCGCGCCAGGCGGGGCAAGGCCAGGGCATGGCGGGGGCCGGTACGGCTCACGGGCGCATCGGGGCGGCTAGCCAGCAGCCACGCCCCGCCGGCGGTGCAGGCCATGCCCAGGCGGGCTTGCAGTTGCAAGGCCCGCAGGGTGGCGTCGACACGGCGCGCCAGCGCACGCGGTCCTCCGAACACGCGCAGGCTGGCGCCGACGTTCATCAACAGGCTGTCCGGTCCACCCAGGGCGACTTCTGGCGTGTATTGCAGCAGGGCCAGGGCGGCGCCTTCCAGCGTGGCCTGTTCGGCGGCGACATTGCGATCGAGCAGGATGGCGTGCGGCGCCAGGGCCGAGGCGCCGGCGCGGCGCATGCCCGGCTTGATGCCATGGCGTGCGGCGTCCGGCGTCAGGGCCATGACGCATTCGTGCTCGACCACCGCGCAGGCCGTGGCGTCAAGCGGCCAGGGCGGGTGCAGGGCGTCCAGCGCCAGCCGCGGCAGGTAGACGGCGATCCAGAGTTGCATGGGCAGGAGTCGTGATGACACGCGCGGGCCGGGGCGTTTCCAGCGCGATGAAAAGGGAATGGCCGCAGACCGGTCCGCGGCGCTTGACAATGTCCACCTTCAATCCGCCGTGGGTCGAGGCCAGCGCCAGCCGCAGCGGTGCGGGCGAAGCCTGGCCGGCCGCGCGGGCCGGACGCAGGCAGAAAAACAGCGTCTGCCCGCCTTGCGCGGCCAGGTGCAGCCGCCGCAGGGATTCCGGCCGGACTTGGGGCAGCCAGCACAGCAGGGCGGCGCAACTGCCATTCTTCAAGACCTGTTCCGCGGCCCACAAGGCATCGGCGGGCCGTGCGGGGTTCACCCACAGCAGCCGTGCCGGATCCAGACCCCAACTGCGCCAGGCGGCGATATGGGGAATGCAGGGAGGTTGCACCAGCACGATGCTGCCCTGGCCGTCCAGCGTGCGCAGGGCCGGCTGCAGCAGCCGCATCTCCCCGATGCCAGGCCGGGGCAGCAGGAGTTCGTTCAGCGCGCCGGACGGCCAGCCGCCGCCAGGCAGTTCACGCGTCAGTTCCGCATGGCCGGTCGGCACCACGGCCCGAGCGGCGTGGGCGAGCTGCGTCCCCCGCCATAGGGCGGGATGGATTTGCTCGGGCAGCAGGACGGCGGGCGTCGGCATGGGGTGGGAATAAGGCGGAAACGCCCGGCGGGTGAGCGCCGGGCGAGGAGTTTATGCTGTATGAATATACAGTAAAAAAAGCGCGCTGGCCTTTCCTCCAGGCAGGGGAATCGGTCCCCCACAGCGCAGTTCCCCTGGAAGTGAATCCCTGCTCGCGCGCCGGCCAGGGCGGTCATGCGGCGGTTCCCGCCATGGCATGCACGAGGCGAAGGGATGCCAAAAAATCCGTTGACACTACAGGCACTGGTGTATATCGTACGATATAGATCTTAAGATATAGATCGTACGATACATAGCCAGACAAGGAGCCAGCATGCATTTCATGCATCATTTTCCAAGGCCGTATGGCGCCCATCCGGCGCGCATGCGTCACGAGGCCATGGGCCGCCCCGGCCCCGGTCCCGGCCGGGGCGGTGGGCACGGCCACCATGGCCATTCAGGGGACGACGACGCGGGCGACGGTCACGGCTGGACGCGTGGCCGCAAATTCGGCGCGGACGACCTGCAACTGATGCTGCTCGGCATCCTGGAAAAGAATCCCAGCCACGGCTACGAGCTGATCAAGGCCCTGGGCGGGCTCAGCAACGGGTTCTATACACCCAGCCCCGGCATGGTCTACCCGGCGCTGACCTATATGGAAGAACTCGGCTACGCCACCGTCGAGCTGGAAGGCAGCAAGAAGCGCTATCACCTGTCCGACGCCGGCCGTGCCCACCTGGACGCCAACCGCGACCGGCTGGCCTTGCTGTTCGCCAAGCTCAAGCACATCTCGCGCAAGATGGAATGGATGCGCCGGGCCTGGTCGGGCGAACCGCTGCAAACCGGTCCCGAAGGCGAAGACCTGGCCACCGGCTGGGTGCCCGAATACGTCCAGGTCCGCCAGGCGCTGAAGCAGGCCCTGATGCAGCGTGCCGACGCCAGTCCCACCGAGCAACGCCGTATCGCCGCCATCCTGGCCCGCGCGCTTGCCGACATCGAGAACAATCAATGACCCGACCCGATCTTGCCGTACAACGCGTGCGCCATGAATTGAAGATGCGCATGCTCGAAGTCCTGCGCACGCAACGCCTGTCTCCCCAATTGCTGCGGGTCACCCTGACGGGCGATGACTTGCGCGGCTTTGTCTCGGCCTCGTTCGACGATCACGTCAAGGTGTTTTTCCCGGGTCCGGGGCAGGTCCGCCCCGTCCTGCCCACGGCGGGGCCCGACGGCATCACGATGCCGCCCGGCGTGCCGCGCCCGGCCGCGCGCGACTACACACCGCGTCGCTACGATGCGGATACCAACGAACTCGATATCGATTTCGTCCTGCATGGCGACGGCCCGGCCTCGACGTGGGCGGCGCAGGCGCAACCCGGCCAGTACATCGGCGTGGGCGGCCCGCGCGGCTCCTTCGTGGTGCCCACCGGCTATGACTGGCATCTATTGGTCGGCGACGAGACCGCCTTGCCGGCCATCGCGCGCCGGCTCGAAGAATTGCCGCCCGGCACGCGCGCCATTGCGCTGCTGGAGGTCGCCGATGCAAGCGCCCAGCTTCCGCTGGACGCGCATGACGGCATCAGCGTGCGCTGGCTGCATCGCAACGGCGCCGAAGCGGGCGATGCTGCCCTGCTGGAACAGGCATGCCGCGAGGTCGAATTGCCGCCAGGCCAAGGATACGTGTGGGCCGCGGCCGAGTCCGCCGCATCCCGCGCCGTGCGGCAGGTGATGGTGCAGGAACGCGGCGTCGACAAGTCTCGCATCCGGGCATCCAGCTATTGGAAGCGCGGGGCCGCGGCGGTACACGAAACGCACGACGATTGAGTTCCTGCCTGCGGGCCGACGGCATGTTCCAGCCAGCTTGGTCCAAGGCCCTGCCTACCCCAGTTTCAGATTCGTCGCCTTGATGATCTTGCCCCACTTCTCCACTTCAGCCTGGATGAAGCGCTGGAACTCCTGCGGCGTGTCGCTGACCAGATCGACACCGACTTCCTTGAAGCGCGCGATCACGGCGGGGTCTGCCAGTACCTGGCGCACGGCGGCATTCAACCTGGTGATGACATCGGCCGGCGTCCGGGCCGGGGCCACCAGTCCGAACCAGGCATCGGATTCGAACCCCGGAATCGTTTCGGCGATGGCGGGGATATCCTGCATGCTGGGCAGCCGCTGCGTGGAGGCGACGCCCAGCGGCCGCATCGTCCCAGCCTTGACCTGCGGATAGGTGGTGGGGGAGTTGTCGAACATCACCTGGATCTGGCCGCCGATCAGGTCCGTGGCGGCGGGCGCGCTGCCGCGATACGGTATGTGCTGCATATCGACGCCGGCATCCAGCTTGAGCAATTCCATGGTCAGGTGGCTGGTGGTCCCGCTGCCCTGCGAGCCATAGGCGACACGGCCCGGATGCTGTTTGGCGTATGCGATCAGTTCGGGCACCGTCTTGAAGGGCGCGTTCACGTTGGCCACCAGCATGATGGGCACGGATGCCAGCAGCGATACCGGCGCGAAATCCTTGATGGGATCGTAGCCGGGGCTGGCATACAGCTGCTGGTTGATGCTCAACGGACCGGCGCTGGACACCAGCAGGGTATAGCCGTCCGGCTTGGCCCGCGCGACATACGCCGCGCCCACATTGCCGCCCGCGCCCTGGCGGTTTTCCACGATCACCGTTTGCTTCAGGATCGGCCCGAGTTTTTCCGCCAGTACGCGCGCGACCACATCGGTGGTGCCGCCGGGCGGAAAAGGCACGATCATGGTGATGGTCTGCGCGGGGTAGGGCTCGGCCGCCAGCGCCGGCATGGCGGGCAGCGCCCCGGCCAGGATGGCGGCCATCGCCGCGCACCGTAGTTGCTTGAACATGTGTTTGTCTCCGTCCTTCCTGTGTTTCTATGTCGTTGAAGTTGTTGTTGTTGTTGTTGTTGTTGTTGTTGTTGTTGTTGTTGTTGTTGGCGATGCCGCTGTAGAGGGTGTCGCTGCGGAGCGCGATGTCGATATCGATATCGTTGCCGCATCGCGCGGCCGATACCCCCGCGGCCGCCGTCAGAACCCGTAAAGCGCGGCCGGGTTGGACACCAGCATCTTCTGCTGCACCGCCGCGTCCGGCACCCACAGCGGGATCAGGTCCACCAGATCGCCGTCGTTCGGCATGGCGACGTCGCAGATCGGATGCGGCCAGTTGCTGCCCCAGATGATGCGATCGGGCCAGCGCTGCGCGACGGCATGGATCATGGGCAGCATGTCCGCATGCGGATAAGGTTCGTTCGACAACCGATAGAGGCTGGCCAGCTTGATCCATACGCGGCCACTGTCCATCAGCGCCGACAACGCATGGAAGGCCGGGCTGTCGACACCTTCCTCGGCACGGATACGCGCCAGGTGGTCCAGGACCACATCGACCTGCTGCGCCCGCAGGCGCGGCGCCAGTTCGACGAGCTCAGCGGAATTGCGGAAATGCAGGACCAGGTGCCAGCCCATTTCGCGCGCTTCCCCGGCCAGGGCGTCGAAGGCGTCGAAGCCCACGCCGCCGCCCACCACCGTCGACATGCGGTAGCCCCGCATACCCAATCGATGCATGGTCTCGCGCTCGGCCAGCGGCCGTCCTGGCGGGATGACGGCGACCCCGCGTGCGCGCGGCCCCATGCGGCGCAGCGCGTCCAGCGTGGCGGCATTGTCGGTGCCGTGCGCGCCGCCATGCACGATGACGGCGCGGTCGATGCCCAGCGTGGCAAGCAGTTTCTCGTAATCCTCCACCGTGCAGTCTTCCGGGGTATAGCTGCGCTGGGGCGAATATGGAAACCGGTGTGCCGGGCCGAAGATATGGGCGTGGCAATCGCAGGCATTGGGTGGCATGCGAAAGCGTGGCTTGCGGGTATTGCGGTCTGGGCCGGGGCAGGCGTGCATGGCAAGCGTCCCGTGTGGTTCAGTTCGACGTGCCGGCGGTGGCCTGGGCCTCGCGCTCGGCGATGCGGGCCAGGATCTCGGCGCCGCGGTTGGCGGCCGACACGCCCCGGAAAAGATAGGCCATGCTGACCACGGCCTGCATCTCTTCCCAGCTTGCGCCGGCTCGCCGCGCCGCGATGCCATGAATGGTGGCGGCATCGCTCAGCTCGACCATCAGCATTCCGAAAATCATGAGTTGCGCGGTCTTGGCATCGAAGCAGGCCGGGTTCATGGCGTGGGCGCGTATCTCTTCCTGCATCCGCACCAGCTTGGGATCGAGCGCGCCGGTAACCGACAGGCGCGATTCGACGCGTGGCGGAAGATAGCCGAGCAGCGCCCGGTATGACTGCGCCAGTTCGCCCATGCTGTCGTGCGGGGCGCCCATGGCCTGGCGGGCGATGTCGAGGTCGATGCGGGCTGCGGACATGAAGCACTCCTGTGTACGGCGGCCTTGCGGCGGGAGCGCCCATCTTTAGCCAAGTGGAAATCGAAGTCAACAGGAAAATCGATTTTTACGAGTATATCGATTAGTCGTCCGAAGCAGTAGAATCCCGCCATGCCTTACCCACCCCGCACATGAAGACCCTGCCGCAAGCGCCCACGGAGCCGCACGCCGAGGTCGGCCCTTCGCTGACCGCCTCCGTGGCCATTCAAGTGCGCGCCGCCATCCTCGAAGGCAGTTTCGCGCCGGGGGCGAAGTTGCGCCTGGACGATCTGCGACGGCAGTACGGCGTCAGCCTGAGCCCCTTGCGCGAGGCCTTGACCCGCCTCGCGGCGGAAGGCCTGGTGCAGATCACGGACCAGCGCGGCTATCGCGTCGCGCCCGTGTCGGCGGAGAACCTGATCGAAGTCACGCGGCTGCGCACGCAGCTGGAGGTCATGGCGTTGGTCGAATCCCTGCGCCATGGCGACGAAACCTGGGAAGACAGCCTCGCCGCGGCCTACCACCGCTTGAGCCGGCTGGAGCGCGATGGCAAGCGGGCCGACGGCTGGGAGAAGGCGCACCGCGCCTTTCACCTGACCTTGTTCTCCGCGTGCGGCATGCCCTTGCTCCTGCGCTTTTGCGGAACCCTGCACGACCTGAGCGACCGCTACCGCCGGCTCTTCCTGGCCACCCATGCCCCGGACGAGAATGTGCCGGCTGAGCATCATGCGATTTTCGAGGCCGCCATGGCGCGCGATGAGGCGTTGGCCGCGCGCATACTCACCAACCACTTGCAGCGTACCGGGCGCAATGTGATGGCCATATTGGAAGAGGCCCAAGGCGCCAAGGGCGACGTCCCGTCGCCCTGAGACGCGCCCGCGATGGGCCTGAAGGGCGGCCGACTGAAGCTGTAAGCGCAACTGATCCGGAGCGCTGCTTTTCCCGGCTTTCTTCAGGGCCATTGGCCACATGCCTCGTGGCGCGCGGAAAGACAGTCGCGGGAACGCCCATTGCGCTAAGGCATCGGCATTGTTGCTGCGTGCCGGGTGCGGTCCGCGTGGACGGCTCTTTTCAATTCGACCAGCACACACCATGAAAACGCCATTCCAAGTTGACGATCTCTGCCTGTACCAGACGCTCCAGGATCTGGATGCCGTGTCGACGAGCCCATTCGCCGCGTGCCAGCTGCAAAGCATTACGCCAAGCAAAGACGGTGTCGCCACATGCATATGGCTGGCGCCGCTCGACGGCGGCGCGCCGCTGCCATTCACTTCCGGCGTATCCGACAGCATGCCGCGCTGGTCGCCCGACGGAATGCGGCTCGCATTCCTGTCCGATCGCGGCAATGGCCAGCAGGTCTATCTGATCGAACCGAAGGGCGGCGAGGCGCGGCAATTGGGTTACTTCCCGTCGGGGGCATCGTCCATGGACTGGGCGCCCGATGGCCAGAAGCTGCTGGTGTGCTGCACCCTGATGGTGGACCCCGAGATACGCGGCGACCACAGCAAGGAACAGGATACGAATCGCGGGCCGGATGCGCCGAAGGTCATCTGGCGCCTGCCCTACAAAATGGATGGAGTGGGCTATATCCTGGATACGGAAATCCATGCCTACGTGCTGGACGCGACCTCGGGCGAACACACGGCGCTCACCGCAGGCTCGTACAAGATCATGAGCGCGCAGTTCTCTCCAGACTGCCGCCAAATCGCATACACGCGCACCCGCGAAGGGCGTCTGGCCCATCGCACCGACCTCTGGTTGATGGACGCCGACGGCGCCAACCAGCGCCAGGTCACGTTCGACCTGGCGTCCGTCTCTTATCCGAAATGGTCCCCCGACGGCCGGCACATTATCCTGACCGGCAGTCTGCAGGACGGCGATGCGCAATTGCGTTTGTGGCGCTACGACGTTGCCGAGGGAACCACGGCGCCGCTGGGAGACGACTGGATAGAGATCGCCTCCGGCCAGAGCGTCTGCTGGTCGGCGGACGCATCCCGCGTGTTCGTGGTGCTGGCGCACAAAGGCCGCCAGGAGATTGCATCGGTCTCCGTACCGGATGGCACGGTCACGCACCTGCTGACCGGTAACCGGCACATATCGCGGATGGCTCAGGCGCGCGATGGCCTGGTCTATGTCAGCCAGGACGCCGCCTCGCCCAACGAGCTCTGGTACGCCGATATGCAAGGCCAGCGTGAGACGCGGTTGAGCGACTTCAATGCGTGGTGGCGCGAGCGGATCCTGCCCGTGGCGGAAGTCAGGCGCTTCGACGTTCCCGATGGCCGGGGCCATACCGAGCAGGTCGATGGATGGCTGCTGCGTCCGCGCGATGCCCAGGGTCCCACGCCGCTGCTGGTGGACGTCCACGGCGGACCGGCCAGCTATGTGCTGCTGGACTACAACATGCATTCCTATTGGTATGTGCTGATCTCGCGAGGCTGGAGCGTGCTGGCGCTCAATGCGGTTGGCTCCAGCAGCTATGGGCGCGAATTCAGTTCGCGGTTGCGCCAGCACTGGGGCAAGTACGACCTGGACCAGCACCTTGCGGCCATTGATATCCTGCGCCGCGAAGAGCTGGTCGGGACGCGCGTAGCCATCGCGGGCAAATCCTATGGCGGCTTTCTTTCGGCCTGGGCGGTCTGCAACTCCACGGCTTTCTGCGCCGCCGTGGTCGCCGCGCCGGTAACCAGCCTGGAGAACCACTTCGGCGCCTCCGACAGCGGCTACTACGCCGATACCTATTCGATGTATGGCGAACCCGCCGCCAAGCGCGATGTGATGCGCGAGCTATCGCCCATGGCCTACGTCGAGAAGGTCCGTACCCCCACCCTGATCCTGCAGGGCGAAGCGGACGAACGCTGCCCGAAGTGCCAGGCCGAAGAGCTGTACACCGGCATCATGTACTCCACGGAAACGGAGGCCGAGATGGTCTTGTATCCCGGGGCCGGCCACCACTTCCTGGAAAGCGGCAATCCCTCGCACCGGGTGGATGCCGCCCGCCGCCTGGTCGGGTGGCTGGAGCGGTACTGTACATAGCGCCGTGGGCAGCGGCCGCCGCGGCGGTGTCGGGATGACGGCCATCGGGGACCTCGGAAACGGTCGTGGCGGCTTTGCGTAGCGCTGACCGGCATGCGGAACGATCAACTACCATGCGGACGCGTAGGCTTGGCGGCGCAGATCGGCCGCAGCCTCCAGCATGCCGCCGTGGTACCGCACCGCCTTGATGGAACCGAAGTAGAAGGGGTGGACCGAGTCTTCCACTACGCGCACGCCGGCATGCCTGAGCAGCGCGACGGTCTCGTCCGGAAAACCGGGCTCGCACATGAGCTGGCCGTCGCGGCCGATGCTCCAGCGCGGCAAGTCCAGGGCCTGTGGCAGGGGTGTGCGGTCGAGCAGAACGTTGGAGATGCATTGAACGCCCGTCGTCGTTTGGCTTACGCCGCCCGGCGATACGGCATACAGTGCCGGCCGCCCATCCTCGAAGACCATGTAGGGATTCAGCGTATGCACCGGCCGCTTGCCGGGCGCAAGCATATTGAAACGGGTCGGATCGGTGCTGAATTCGCTGAGCCGGTTGTTCATCAGGACGCCCGTCGCGGGATCCACGCAGCCGCTGCCGAATGGCTGGAATACGCTCTGCAACATGACCAGTCCATTGCCGGCGCCGTCGGCCAAAACGATGCCGGCGGTATCGCCGGGTTCGCTCCGCATGGGTTCGGGCACGGCCGCGGCAAGTGCATCGTCATGCCAAGGCCACCGAGCGTTGTCGTCGGCAACGCGGTCGTGCAGAAGGGACAGGCGCTCGCGCGCATTCATGACCTGGGCATATAGCCGCCGCGCGCGCGGCGCCGCGAAGCTGTCCTGCAGGCGCGCCAGCTGCGCCAGCATCAGGACGCCGACGGAGTTCGGCGGCATGACGGCCGCCTCCAGGTCGCCATATCGTTGCCGTACGGGTTCCCGCCAGTCAGCCGCGACGCGCTGAAGGTCCTCCTGCTGCAACAGGCCGCCGGTTTGCGCCGCGAAGGCGCACAGGGCGCGGGCCACGGTGCCTTCGTAGAAGCCTTCTTCGCCATACAAGGCGATATGTTCCAGCGTTTCGGCCAGGGCGTCCTGGCGCCACGGCGTTCCAGGCGCGCGGTCATGGCCATCGACCTGGAAGGCCAAGTCGAAGCCCGCCTGTGCGCGCACCTGTGGCCCCGCCAAGGCCAGATTTCGCGAAATCTCGCTGGAAAACGCCGCGCCATCGGAGGCCAGCTCGATGGCTTGCGCAAACAGGTCGCGCCATGGCCGGCACCCGTTCGCGCGGTGCGCCCGTGCCCATAGGCGGACCAGGCCGGGGACCACCCAACTGCGCGGCCCGCGTGCGTCGATGCTCTGCCCGAATACCGCCGCCGTGGCACGCTGGGGCGCGATGCCCGAGCCGTTGAGGGCTCGCGTCTTTCCTGTGACGGCATCATGCAGCAGCATCATCCCGCAACCGCCCAGCGAGGTGGCGTGCGGCAGCACCACGGTCAGGACGGCGGACGCGGCGATCATCGCGTCGACCAGCGAGCCGCCACGCTCCAGTTGCGCGCAGGCGGCGCGCGTCGCGAGATGATGGCCGGTCACCACGGCATTGCGGCGCCCGTAGAGGCTGGCGCGCGGACGTACCCCATCGCTCATCGCAAATATCCCGCCAGGAAGGTGCCGGCGAAGCACCCCAGACCGCAGGCCAGGGGCAGCCACCAGGAAACCTGGGGCCGCAGGCTGCCCGAGGCCGCCGCGGGACGGTGCGGAGTAGGTGTCGGCTCGTACTGCCCTGCGCCATCGCCGCGGAACGATTCGGGCTCGACCAGGGGCGCCGCCAGGCGCTTCTGGACGTTATGGAAGAACCGTTCCGAAAATTTGCGCGCCGCGCCATCGATCAGGCGGCTCCCCAACTGCGCCAGCTTGCCGTTGATCGCCGTCTCCGCGGAATACGCCAGCAGCGTGCCGCCGGGCATGTCGCTGAGCTCGATGCGGATGCGGCCCTGGGCCGAGCCTGCCATGCCGCCGTTGCCTTCCCCGACCAGCACATAGGACTGCATGTCGGTTTCCACTTCGCGGCGGAAAACGACGTCGAATGATGCGCGCACGGGGCCTACGGCGCTGACCAGGGTTGCGGCGTAGCGGTCGGTATCGACCGCCTGCAGGTTTTTGCAATCCGGGATCGTGGCGCGCAGGAAGTCGGCATCCGCCAGCGCGCGCCACACCGTGGCGCGGTCGGCCGCCAGCGTCTTGCTACCGTCTATCAGCATGGCTGTGCCCCGTATCCACGTGTATGCCGGCCAGCGCAAGGCCGCGGTCGGCGATGCGCATGCGGTTGTTCAGCGAACGGAAGCGGCCGAAGCTCCACACCACCAGGGGCCGCGCGAAGTCCAGCACCGTGGGCCACTGCCGCGTGAACGCATCGTAGCGGCAGGCCCAGGCCTGGGTGCGGTCGCTGATGAAGCGTACCCGCCGCTCCCACTCCCGCAGCGCAGCCGGGATGTCGGTGGCATCGCGCACCAGCGTGGCCAGCGCCAGGGCATTCATCAATGTCAGTCCGGCGCCCTGGCCAAGGGTGGGCGGCAGGCCATGGGCGGCGTCGCCCAGTATGGCGACATTGTCCACGGCCCAGCGCGGGCAGCTCACCACGCCATAGGGGTATTGTGTCGCCGGAGCGGCGGCAAGCACCTCGAACAGGGGCCGCAGCAGCGGAAAGCGGCGCGACCAGTCGGCCACATCCAGCGGCAGGCGCGCGGCTTTGGCGTCGGATGCCGGAGCCACCATGTAGACATAGGTATGCGCCGGTCCGGCGGGTGTCACCCCTATGCGGCGGTTGCCCGACCAGTGTTCGACCGTTTGCAACTCGGCCGTGAACGCGCGTGATTCGATCAGGAAGCGGTCTATCAGCGTAGGCAGTTGGGTGAAGCCCCCGCCGATGTCCAGCGATTCCCGCACCGCGGAATGCACGCCATCCGCCCCCACGATCAGGTCGGCCGGGTGGCTGCCGTCCGTGGTATGCAGCTGGCCTTTGGCCGCACCGGTGACGCGGGATCCCGTAAGGATTTCCACGCCGCTGTCGAGCGCCACGTCGCGCAAGCCTTCGATCAGGGCCTGGCGGGGAAACGTGTGGACGCGCGATGGCCCGGCCAGTTGGCGTTCCTGCTTGACGCGACCGTCGGCGAAGCGGATCTGCGCGCGCTCCAGCCTGGTGCCGCGCGCCTCGATGCGGCGCATGACGCCCAGGTGTTCGAGAACTTCGAGGCTATTGTTCTTGATGTAGATGCCGGCGCCGATTTCCCGGATCTCATCGCCTTGTTCGTGGATGCGGACGCGCCAGCCCTGGCGGGCCAGCAGCGCGCCGGCGGTCAGGCCGCCGATACCGCCCCCGGCAATTTCTGCGGTGCGTGTCATGCTGTCCTCACTCGATCTCGACGACCATTTCCAGCTCGATCGGCATATTGAAAGGCAGGGCCGCGAAACCCACCGCGCAGCGGGCGTGTATCCCGGCGGCGCCGAATACGGCGGTCAGTACGTCGGAAGCCCCGTCGATGACCTCCGGTTGGCGGAAGAAGTCCGGCGTCGATGCCACCATGCCGAACAGGCGCACCACGCGCTTGACGCGGGACAGCTCGCCGATTTCGCCTTTCAGCGAGGTCAGCGCGCTGATTACCGCATTGCGGGCGCCTGCCTTGCCTTCCTCGATGGACACTTCGCCACCGAGTTTGCCTTTGTGCGTCTGCAGGGAGCCATTGAAGGTGCCGTGGCCGGCGACGAAGACCAGATTGCCCGTGGTGACCGCGCCCGCGTAGTTGCCGACGGGCTGGCGCCGCTCCGGCAGTTCGATGCCGAGCTCGGCCAGGCGGGCTTCCGGCGTGGCGCCCTTGAGCGTGTTGAAGGTTTCGATGGACATGGCAGGTTCCTAAGGGTTGGATGATGGGTTGCGCTCGCGCAGGATGCGCAGCTGTGTGGCCGCGCCGGAGGTGAGCAGGGCGTGGATGGAAAATTCGTCGCGCAGGCGTTCCGGATTCATCTCCAGCAACGCTTCGCGTTCGTCGGGCGCCAGCGCATAGTCGTCGCACCATGCTTGCGGATCGGCCAGGTAGCGGCGCGCGCTGTCGGGGTCGCTGCGCAGGCGGTACAAGGCTTCCACCAGGGGCACTCGCTGGGGCGGCAGCGCGGGATAGATCAAGGGCGCGGTTCCGATGGCTTCGGTCAGATCCCAGGCCAGCACGCTGTAGGTGTGATGCCAGGAGGGCTCGAAGGTAGAGATGAAGGGTTTGCGGTTGCCCATGGCGCCTGCGGCGATCAGCGGCGCGCGCAATTCCAGATTCCCCGTGCGATCCAACGCTGCGTCGTCCAATGCGAGCAGGGCGGTAAGGTTGCCGGCGCGCATCTGCTCGTACAGCTGTCTGTCCGTGTCGACGTCGGGATGCGGATAGTGCGCGGTGCCCGGATAGTGGGACAGGCCGCCGCTGGCGATCAGCACGGCGCGGCGTCCCATGCGCGCGACGGCGCGCGCCAGGCCCTGGCCGAAGGCGTGGCAGCGCAGCGCCGACGGCTGCGGCGGTACGTAGGCATTCACGAAGATCGCCGTCAGCGGTACCTCCCGGCCGAAACCCATGAACTCGTGGGGGATGGTGAAGGCGGTGGGAAGCCTTGCCGACAGGGTATAGGCGAGGTCGAATCCTTCCTGTTCCATGGTCCGCACCAATCCGTATCCCATGGATGGATCCAGCGTCCACGTGCCGCGGTGCTTGTGCATGCCGTCGGCGGTGGCGGCGGCATGCACGCAGAAGGCGGGTACCGAATGCGTTACGAAGTGGTCGCCGTGATCATTGGACATCATGATGATGCAGTCGGGCCGCAGCGCTCGCAGGCGTTCGCCGGCCTCTGCCATCGCGGCACGCACCCGTTCGACCTGCTCAAGATCTTCGGTTTCCGGCCGCGACAGGAACTGGGGCGCGTGCGGCACGCAGGCCACGCCGACGATGCCCGTTTGCGGGGAAGGATTCATGTCGATTCCTCTATGGTGGTCTGGATGGCGGCGACAATGCCCTGGTAGCCGGTGCATCGGCAGATGTTGCCGCATAGGTGTTCGCGGATACTGGCGGGGCAAGGGGACTGGCCCCGCGATACCATGTCGTGGGCCGTGATCAGCATGCCCGGCGTGCAGAAACCGCACTGCAAGCCATGATGGCGGTGCAGCGCGTCGCGCAGGCGATCCGCCAGGGCGTCGTCGAGGCCTTCGGCCGTGGTAACGGCGCAGCCGCCGCAAGCGGCGGCCAGGGTCAGGCAGGCGCGTACCACTTCGCCGTCGACGATGACGTTGCAAGCGCCGCACACGCCGTGTTCGCAACCCAGATGTACCGACGTGGTGCCGGCCAGTTCGCGCAGTGCGTCCGCCAGGCTGGCATGGGGCTCCACTTCCATCGTCGCCGTCTTGCGGTTGACGACCAGGTCGACGCTCAGGCGGGTTTCAGTCATGGTGATGCTCCCGCGCCTGTTCGATGGCGCGTAACAGGTTGGCGGCATGGCGATGATGGGCGGCGGCCGGTTCGCCGGGCAGCAGCTGGACCACCTCGTCCATGGCTTGCCGCATCAGCTGCGCGGCGTCGGGGTGGCCGGCATCGAGCAGGGCGGCGCATCCTTGCAGCGCGCGTGGGCCGGTGGAGGGCGCCATGATCCAGCAGGACCATCGTCCCGACGCGCGCCGCAGCGCCACCGCCGATGTGGTGGCGTACTCGCCGGCCCGATGCATCAGCTTGGCGCGGCCCCAGGCGGTCAAGCCTGCGTTGTCCGCATCCAGCGTGACGGCGGTCAGCAGCTCATCGATCTCGATGGCGGTGGTGAGCGGTCCCTGGATGAAGTCGCGCAATGCGGCTTCGCGACGCCCGCGCAGGCTGCGCAGCTCGACGGTGGCATCCAGGGCCGAAAACAGTAGTGGCCAGTCGCCGGCGGGGTCTGCGTGGACCAGGCTGCCGCCCACCGTGCCCTGCGTGCGCACGGCCGGGAAAGCGATTTGCTCTGCATGCGCCGCCAGCAGGGACGCCAGCGGCGTAGTGCGCGCGCCCCGGGCCAGATCGGCGTGGGTAGTCATGGCGCCGAGCGATAGGGTGCCGTCGCGCGATCCCGCGCCGCGCAGCATGGGCACGCGCTTGAGATCCAGCAGCACCGCCGGACGAGCCAGGCCGTAGCGCATGGTCGGCAAGAGGCTCTGCCCGCCTGCCAGCACCTTGGCGTCGCTGCCCAGCGCTGCCAGGGTGTCCAGCGCGTCGTCCAGGGAGGCGGGCGCCCGGTATTCGAAATCCGGCAGCTTCATCGCGTTTGCTCTCCCGCCAGCCACTGCGCCAGCAGGTAATCAGGGTCTATCGGCGTGCGATCCACCGCCACTCCGCGTTCATGCAGCGCGGCGCGCACCGCGTTGGCGATGGCGGCGGGCGGCGGGACCGACCCGCCTTCGCCCATGCCCTTGACGCCGAAGGCGGAGAAAGGCGAGGGCGTGCAGAGATGGATGATCTCGATATGCGGGACCTCCATGGCGCTGGGCACCACGTAGTCGCCGAAAGTCACCGTCAGCGGCTGGCCGTCCCGGTTGTAGCGCATGGCCTCGTACAGCGCCTGGCCGATGCCCTGCGCGACGCCGCCTATGACCTGCCCATCGGCGATCAGGGGGTTGACGACGGTGCCGCAGTCTTCGACCACCAGGTAATCCGTGATCGTGACGAAGCCCGTGTCGACATCGACCTCCACGCGCGCGGCGTGTACCGCATAGGAAAACGTTCCGGTTTCGACGCTGGGCCGGTAGAAGGCCTGCAGCGACATGCCCGGCTCGATGTCCTTCGGCAGCTTGTGTATCTGCACGGTGGAGATGCGGGATACTTCGGCCAGGCTCAGGCTGCCGTGCACGCCATGCAGCGCGCCATCCCGCAATGCCAGCTCGCCGGGCGCGTCGCCCAGGTTCGCCGATGCGATGCGGCGCGCCTTGGCTATCAACGCTTCGCAGGCCTGGGCCACCGCGCCGCCGCCCATGACGATGGATCGGGACGCGACGGTTCCCATGCCGTAGGGCGTGGCGGCCGTATCCCCCTGGCGCACGCGTATATCGGCGATGGAAATGGCGGTGATCTGCGCGGCGATCTGCGCATAGCTGGTGGCGTGGCCCTGGCCATGGGCGAGCGTACCGACATCGATCTCCAGCGTGCCGTCGCCGTTCAGGGTGACCCGTGCAGCCTCGTGTCCATAGACGGTGGGAGAGCCGCGCCGGAACCATTCCTCCGATCCGTGTCCTGCTTGTTCGACCAGCATGGCGTAGCCGATGCCGGCGCGTCGGCGTGCATGCGCAGGCGGGCGCGTGCGCCAGTTTGTTTCGACATGCCGCGCCGCCTCGTCCACCGCTTGCCGGTAATCGCCGGAATCGTAGGCCAGCCCGGTCGCGGTCACGTAGGGCATTTTCTCCGCCGGGATCAGGTTGCGCCGGCGTACCTCCACCGGATCCATACCGAGGCAATGCGCGACTTCGTCGACGATGCGCTCCATGGCGAAGCACCCGCCTGGCCGGCCGACGCCGCGATAGGGACCGACAGGGCTTTTGTTCGTATAGATGCTGATCGCCTGGAAGCGGTAATGCCGGATGTCGTAGGGACCCAGCATCACGTTGGCCGCCATGTTGGCCTCGATCGCCCCGGTGGACGATTTCGCGCAATACGCGCCCGCGTCGACGATGAAGGTCGCGTCGACCGCGTGGATGCGGCCCGTGTCGTCGAACCAGGCGGCGATATCCTGGTCGTGCTGGCGGCTATGGTTGCTGGCGACGAAGTGCTCGTAGCGGTCTTCTATCCATCGCACCGGACGGTCCAGCTCCATGGCAAGCGCGGTCAGCAAGACTTCTTCGGGATACAGGTTGCTCTTGGCGCCAAAGCCGCCGCCGACGTCCGGTACGATCACGCGCAGGTCGCTTTCCCGCAAACCCGGTATCTGCGCGGTGATGAAGCTGCGTATCAGGTGGGGACGCTGCGTCGACAGGTGAACATGCATCGCGCCGCTGGCCTTGTCGCGATAGGCCAGGCAGCCGCGGCCTTCCAGGGGGCTGGCCAGCACCCGTTCCATGGTGAAGCGGCGTTCGATGCGGTGCAGCCCTGCACCGTCGCGCGCGGCGGCCTCGATGCGGTCGAAATCGCCGATCGTGCGCGCGGCGCGCATGATGAGATTGCAGTCCAGGTTCCCATGCAGCGGAATGCCGGGGCGTTCCCATTCGCTGCGAGCGTCCAGTACCGGCGCCAGCGGTTCGATATCCAGCGAGATCGACTCCGCCCAGCGTTCGGCCTGCGCCCGCGTGGGCGCCATGACGAGTGCGACCGGCTCGCCGACGAAGCGCACCTTGCCCGTGGCCAGCAGCGGATAGGGCGCCCCATGGAAGCCGTCGCGCAGCAACTCCGCCTTGATGGGGAGGGCGCGTCCTTCAAAGTGTTCCGCCAGCCTGATGTTTCCGGGCGGCACATCCTCGCCTGGATGCACGCCCTTCAACACGCCATGCGCGACGGGGCTGCGCACGAAGGCGATTTCCAGGCAATCCCGCACGGCGATGTCCGCGATGAAGGCCGCGGCGCCGGCGAGGTGGCGTGCGTCTTCCCGGCGCGGGACCCGCGCGCCGATGAGGTTCGCCGCGATGCCGGCATTGCGTGCCGGTGCTTCTACGCTGTGCATGGTCTTACTGGTCCACGGTAATGTTGCCGGCCTTGATGATGGCGATCCATTTCTCGCTATCGGCTTTCATCCGGTCGGCCAACTCCTGGGGCGTTCCGCCTGTGGGTACCAGGCCCAGGTCGAGCAGGCGCTTCTGGATTTCCGGTTTGGCCAGGATGCGGTTGATCGACGTGTTCAACTGCTTGACGACGCCGTCGGGGGTGGCCGCCGGTGCCAACAGGACGAACCAGCTGGCCATATCCGTATCCGGCAAGCCGAAGTCCTTCAGCGGCGGAACCTCGGGAAGGGTGGGAAAGCGTTTCGGGCCGGCGATGCCCAGGACGCGGATGCGCCCATTGGTGATCTGCGGCAGGGCAGGAGCCAGGTTCTCGAACGAATAATCGACTTCGCCGGACGCCAGTGCGACGACCTCCGGTCCGCTCCCCTTGTAGGGGATATGTACGCCCTTGAGGTGCTCCACCTGGTTGAGCCACTCGCCTGCCAGATGCAAGGTACTGGCCGTGCCGGCGGAGCCGAAGGACAGCTTGTTGCTGTCCGACCGCTGATGCGCGGTGGAGAGAAACTCCGGTACGGTCCTGGCCGGCATGGTGGGGCCGACGATCAGGAAGGCGGGAACATCCACCAGGCCGATGACCGGACGCAGCGAGCGGGCGGCGTCGTAGTTGAGGTTCTTGTACAGATAGGCGTTGTTGATCACCGAGGTGGTGGCCAGCAATAGGGTATGGCCATCGGCCGGCGCATTGATCACGAACCGCGTAGCGATCTGCGTGCTGCCGCCCGGCTTGTTTTCCACGATGAAGGCCTGGTGGTATTCGTCGTTCAACTGCTGCGCGACCACGCGCGCCACGATATCTGACGCGCCGCCAGCCGCGAAGGGAACGACGATGGTCACCGGACGCTCGGGATAGGCAGCCTGAGCCCCGCCCATGCTGGTCGCGATGCATCCCACCGCGCAACCCGCGCGGATCAAGCGACCGAGCCAGATTGAGCCTTTCGCGTTTGAAAAACTGAACATTCATTTCCCCTTGAAGTATACGTAAAGCAAATAAAGTATACGAGATGGGGGAATAATATCTGAGCGTGGTAGCATGTCAAGGAAAATCTGGCTCATCGCGAGCCGCGACATCCGGAACCTTCATGGCAACCATCGCTGAAGACCTGCAGTCTTCGCCCGCCGGCGCGGGGACACGCGCCACCCGCTTACCGAACGTCTATGAGGCCTTGTTCGAGCAGATCGTTACCGGCAAGCTGCGCGCCGGGGAGCGCCTGCTGATCGACGAATTGGCGGAACGGTTCGGCGTTAGCAAGATTCCGGTTCGCGAAGCCCTGAAGGCGCTGGAAGCAAAAGGATGGGTGGAATCGGCGCCGCGTCGTGGCACCTACGTGCGACGCCTTTCGATGGCCGAGCTGCACGAGCTCTTCGAGTTGCGGCAAATCATCGAACCGGAAATCACGGCCATGGCGGCGCACAGACGTCGCACCGTGCACCTGCAGCAACTGCTGGCGCTGGTAGAAGAAGGCGAGCGCGCCGTGGAGCTGAATGACTTTGTCAGCAGTTCGCGGGTGAATTCGCAGTTCCATACCGTCATCGCGCAGGCCGCGGACAATGCGCTGGCATTCTCGGTGATCCAGGAACTGGAACTGCGGCTGTGCCGCTACTTTTTCGTGGCGGAATGGGAGGAGCGCAAGGAATCGATGCGCCAGCACCAGCGGCTGTACGAGGCGATTCGAGCCCAGAATGCCGACGAAGCCCGGCGCCTGACGATCGCGCACCTGCGCCACACCGAGGCCATGGCGACGCGTTCTATCTCCGCGCAGCGCACGCCCGAACTCGCCGAGTAGGGTCAGTCGCCGATAGGGTTGCGAAGGATGCCCAATCCTTCGATCCGCGCGGTGACGACATCTCCCTTTTGGAGATAGCGGGGCGGCACCAGCCCCAACCCCACGCCGGACGGCGTTCCCGTGGCGATGATGTCGCCTGCCTCCAGCGTCATGCCGCGGGACAACTGGGCGATGATGTCGGGGATCTTGAACAGCAGATCGCTCGTGTTGGAATCCTGCCGGCGTTCGCCGTTCACATCCAGCTGTATCGACAGCGCGTGCGGGTCGGGAATCCCCCGCTTGTGCACGATGCAAGGTCCCATCGGGCAATGGCGGTCCAGCGCCTTGCCCCTGAACCACTGGCCATGCGCCTTCTGCAGATCGCGCGCGCTGATGTCATTGATGACGGTGTAGCCGAATACGTGTTCCATCGCCCGTTCGGCGGGGATGTCGATGCCGCCTTTGCCTATCACCACGCCCAGCTCGACTTCGTAGTCGAGTTCCCGGGTGATGTGCGCGTGCGCCGCGATGACGGCGTCCGGACCTATGACCGATGTCGGTGGCTTGGTGAAGACTTCGATCGCCTTTGGAAAGTCATGGGGATCGCGACCGCGCGCACGGTTGCCTTCAATGATGTGTTCGCGATAGTTGCGCCCGATGCAGAAAATATTCTTCGCCGGGCGGGGGATCGGCGCCAGCAGGCGCACGTCGGGCAAGGGCGCCACAAAGCGGGCATCGCCGGCATGCGTCAACAGCAGCGCCTCGGCTTGTTGCATGCCCTGGTCGCCCAGTGCCAACAGGTCGCCCACATGAGCCGGCGCGTTTGAGCCACCTTCATGAAGCCATGCCGATGTCAGGTCGAAAACGGTCTCCGCATTCAGGAGCATGCCGAGATGGGAAGACGTGCGCGCAAAGGTAAGGAGTCTCACGGGGTCTGTGAAAAGAAGAAGGACGGTGGCTAAATAGTATACGAAAGCATTTAAAAGTATACGTTATGGGATGGCCGAGGGTATGCCGCTGGATGGCCGGATTCCCGACCCGCACCGACATGGCGTCAGCGTCGCGTAACCCTCCCGCCCGGGCACCCAAGGCTCCTTCGGCGCGCCGCCGCCGTCTGCCCCGCCGGTGCCCGGCCGGCGGGCACCGGTCACCCAGTCGCATGACGTTGTTGCGAATAGTAATCATTACCATATAAGATCTCGCCTCATTCATTTTTATGTCAGGGGAGAACTAAGCGTGGTGTTCAGAGCAGTAGTCCTGCGGGCGCAAGCGCCGTGTTGCACGGGTATCGTGGTCAGGGGCACGGTATTGGCGGCCGCCATCGGTTTGGGCCTGCCGGTGCCGTCGCAGGCGCAGGATGTGGTTCCGACTGCCATCGGTGGCCCCGGCGGCGGCGCCGCGGCCAGCCAGCCGGTGGCGCAGTTGCCCGCCGTGAGCATCGAGGCGACGGCCGTGGACGACGACACGCTGGTGCACTTGCAAACGCCCGTCAACGGCGGCGCGCTGGGCACGCGTACCCAGCTGGAAACACCGTTTTCCACCACCGTCGTCACGGCCCAGGACATCGAAGACCGCCAGGTGAACAAGCTCGGGGATGTGTTCGCGCTGGACGCGTCCGTCTCCGACAACAGCGCCGCCTACGGTGCCTTCGCCAGTTATCTGACGGTGCGCGGCCTGCCGCTGGACTGGCAGAACTCCTACCGTATCGACGGCAAGCCCTTCCTGAGCTACGTCACCGTGCTGCCGTACGAACAGTTCGAGCGCATCGAATTGCTGAAGGGCGCGTCCGGCTTCATGTACGGCTTCGGCACTCCTGGCGGATTGATCAACTACGTCACCAAGAAACCCACCGACGAGCCGGTCCGCGCCATCGATATCGGCTATGTCTCCAAGAGCCTGATTCATGAGCATTTGGACATCGGTGGACGGGCAGGCGCCAGCGGCGCCTTCGGTTACCGGCTGAACGCCACGCATGAAGAAGGCAGCACCTACAACGATGGGTCGCTCTACCGGAACTCTTTTTCGCTGGCGCTCGATGCACGGCTGAGCGACGCGTTGACCTGGGATTTCCAATCCATTTACCAGGACCGCAACGCCATCGACCAGGAGCCGACGATCTATGCCGGCGCCATGTCGGGCAATCGCCTGCCCAGTCCCGTGCGCAACGACGACAACACGCTGGTCGGCAACGGCACCTATGCCGATAACCGGTTCCGCTTCTACGCCACCGGCCTGACCTACGAACTGAATTCCGATTGGACCTTCCGCACCGACTACAGCTATAGCACCACCCGGACACGACGCAATGAATCGGTTCTGTTCCTGCGCGATAGCCTGGGCAACTACGACGACTATCACTCCGATTACGGCGAGGCGTATTCGTACAACCAGTGGCAGGGCATGCTGCAGGGCAGGTTCTACACGGGGACGCTGCAGCATCAGGTCGTGATGGGCGCGTCGTGGCAGAAACAGAAGAACGACTACAGCGCCAACGGCGTCTATCGCTTCATCGGCACCGGCGACCTGTGGTCGCAGAACACCAATACGTACTACAGCGAGGGGGCGCTGGACCTGTATCGCGCCGCCGAGATTACCCAGAAGTCCATCTTCCTCAGCGATACGGTGGACCTGGCGCATGGATGGTCCGTGCTGGGCGGTATCCGCTACACCGACTACAGCCAGACCGGCTTCGATGCCGACGGCGCCCGCTCGTCGGAGTACGACAAGAACGGCGTGCCGACGCCTACCGTGGCCCTGATGTACAAGATCACGCCGCAGACCATGGCCTATGCCAGCTATATGGAATCGCTGGAGCCCGGGTCTTCGGTGGGCGCGACGTATGCGAATTTCGGCGAACTGCTGGATCCGCTCAAGAGCAGGCAATACGAAGTCGGCATCAAGACCGAGCACGAAGACTGGGCGGCCACGGCCGCCGTCTTTCGCATCGAAAAAAAGGCCGAATACACCAACGCCGCCAATGAGCTCGTCCAGAACGGCGAGTCCGTCTACCAGGGCGTGGAGCTGGCCGGGTCCGTGCGCGTGGCGCGCGACTGGAACGTCGGCAGCAGCCTGATGTTCCTGGATTCGGAATACCGCAAGGGGTCCGATTATGTGGGCAACCGCGTCGCGGGCGCGCCCCGGTTCGTGGCGGCCGCGCAGGTGACCTATAGCGTGCCCTACCTGCCGGGCCTGAAGCTGCGGGCCGACGCCAAATACACCGGCGCCACGATGGTGGGCGCGTCCAACAATGTAAAGGTGGACGACTACACCATCGTCAATATCGGGGCGATCTACGATACGCGGCTGTACGGGTACGACACCACCTTCAGGGCCGGCATCAACAACCTGGCGAACAAGAAGTACTGGATGTTCCAGTCCGCGGATTATGTGAAAGCAGGGGACCCACGCAGCTTCATGGTGAGTGCGACCCTGCGCTTTTGACGGAGTAATATTCGCCGGTTGCAGGCTTGCATAACCACAACCAGGAGCCGGCGTTGGACCAGTTCAGCGAAATTGGCGTGTTCGTCAAGGCGGTCGAACTTTGCAGTTTCACCAAGGCGGCGGACGTGCTGGAAACCTCCAACGCCAGCGTCAGCCGCATCATCAGCAAGCTTGAGGCCGACCTTGGGGTCAAGCTTGTGGAACGCACCACCCGCCGGGTCAGTCCCACGCCGGACGGCATGGCGTTCTACGAGCGCTGCAAGTCCATCCTGGACCAGCTGGAAGTGGCGAAGAACGAAGTGACCGCGCTGCGCGACACCCCGCGCGGCACCCTGCGGGTGGTGCTGCCATTGAGCTACGGCAAGATCTGGATCATGCCGCTGCTGAACAGCCTGGCCAAGCGGTTTGCCGAACTCACCTTCAGCGTGACCCTCTCGGACCGGCTGGACGACCTGGCGGAGGACAGCTTCGACGTGGCGGTTTCGATCGGCGCGGCGCCGGACACGCGCCTGGTCGCGCGCAAACTGCGCGAATCCCGCATCGTGACTGCCGCGGCGCCTGGCTATCTGGCCGAATGGGGCACGCCGCAGGCGCCCCAGGACCTGGCCGGGCACAATTGCCTGTTGTATGTCAGGCCCGGCCGGCGGCTGAAATGGCACTGGGAATTCGCCTATGCGGACGATGCACGGCAGAACGTGGCCATACAGGGCAACATGCTGATCGACAATGGCGAAGCGCTGCTGGAGGCGGCGGCGCAGGGCGTGGGCATCATCCAGGCGCCCGACTACGTCGCCTTGCCGCAACTGCGCAAGGGCGCCCTGGTCGAAGTCCTGCAGGACTTCCAGGTTGCCGGCCCTTCGATCTGGGTTCTTTATCCCCCCAGCCGCCAACGCGCCAGCCGCGTGCAGATGCTGCTCGATGAACTTTTCGGCATGGCGGAGTCCCTGCCCGGCATGGCTCCCGTGTAGGCGCAGCCGACCGGAATGGGATCGGATAACATGTCGTCCGTTCCGCCATCTTCCGGCCCAGTCCCCAGCAAAAGGAGCGTCTTCAGTGATCCAGGCGAGCAAGGTTTTCAAGGACAACGTTGCGCAACTGCCGTCCATCGACGGCATCGCGCGCATCGATCTGCGCGACGGCACGGGCGCCGTGGTGGCGAGCATCGAGAACCAGCCGGGCAAGCAGGGTTCGCTGGCGGTGTATCACTATTTGCACCAGGAATTCGGCGCGCTCGACGCCAGGGCGGCCGAACATGGCCTGGCGGTGTTCGCGGAGCATACCGCTGACGCGCGCGCCCGTCCGGGGGCTCATCCCAACGTCGACCGCCTCCTGGCCATTGTGGCGGGCGGCAGCGCCTTGCGCATGGATGTGATCGCCGCCTGACTGCTGAAGCCCGTCACGCGTCGTCCGCTGCGGGACCGTGCCCGAGTTTTTCGCGCAGCACCGCGGCCGCGGGCTCGGCGGCGACCAGGATCAGCTTGAGCGTCGCGCGCGTCGCGCCGACGAAAAGCTTTCTTATCGCGCCTTCATCCAGGGTGTCGAAGTCGATTTCAGCGAAGACCACCGCCGGCACGGACTGCCCCTTGAAGCGGTAGACGGACTCGGCCAGCACGTCGCCCGCCGAATAGGCAGGCTGGCCGAAAAGATCGTACTGGCCGGTGAAGCGGCGCAGCGCATGCGGTCCCAACCGGTCCTTCTGCAGCACCAGGGACGATTTGTGCCCATGGTAGCTCAGCAGGGCGACGTCTTCCGGACGGAAGCCCGCCGAATAGCATTTGCGTATGCCTTGCTTGACGGCGCGGGAAAGGCTTTCCTCGTCGTGATACGAGAGCACCTCCACGTCGGCATCGGTGACCGGCGCCTGTGCGTCGATATGGGCGTCGTCGGGCAGGATGGTGTGCAGAAAGCCCACGACGGGGCGCGGACTGCGGAAATTGCTTTGCGCGCGCAGCCGGACCCAGCCCGGCAGTTCCGGCAGCGGGTTGCCGTACAGGTTCTGCATGGGGTCTTCGAGCCACAGCACGCGTGCCTGCGGCCTGGCCAGGCGCAGCACCATGTCGCGCCAGCGCGCGTCGAAGTCCTGGCCTTCGTCGACGATCACGGTGTCGAACAGGAAATCGGCCGGTACGGCCACCGCTTCGGCTTCGTCCACCAGGCGCGCGAAGGCGTCCGGCCGCGAAAAATCAGGCGCGCGGCCGGCATGGCGCAGCAACCGGTCGCACAACATGTGGAAGGAGCAGGCCAGGCCGCCTTCCGGCGCGATGCGGTTGAAATGGTCAGCCAAAGGCCGGTTGAAGCAGACGTAGAGCGGGCGCTTGCCGCGTTCGATGGCATCGCGGTATTCGGCCAGCGCCAGCTGGGTCTTGCCGGACCCCGCGGTGCCCGTGACGCGCAGGCGGTAGGGTTCGATGTCGAGCTGTCGCGCCCAGTGCGCCAGGCCGCCGGCCAGCCGCGTGACCAGCGTGCGGGCTTGGCCGATAAGGGCGCTGACATCCACTTCCAGCCGGATGATATCGCGCAGGAAACGGTCGACGCGCACTGCCGCGGGCGAATCCGCGCCCGGCGGCAGGATGTCCTGGATGACCGCGCACAGGCGCTCGCGCCGGCTGGCGTCGACGATGCGCTCCGCCGACATCCCGGCGGTCGTGGGCGCGAGGACCCGGTGATCCGGGCAATACAGCAGGTAGTCCAGGCGGATGTCTTCGCGGTCCAGTGTGCGCCCCAGCTTGGCTCGCAGGGTTTCCGCCGTGCGAGCCATCTGCACGGGTATCAGTTGCGCCTTGCCGCCATGGCGCTTGGCCAGGCCTTCCGCCGTTTCCTCCAGCGCACCAGCCTTCTGTTCGATGACCAGCAGGTCGCCCGCGCGATTGACGACGACGAAGTCGATCTCGCCGTAGATGGCGTGACGTCCTTCGATATTGGTCCAGTGAACCGCATGGTAGACGGTGTAGTCGGCCGGCAGGCCGGCCTTGAGCCGGGCCAGGGTCTCCAGTTCGCGTTGCGCCGGGCCGCTGCGTTGTGGGGTGTCCCAGCCATCCGGGATGATGTGTGCCACGTATGCTCCAGCTGCAATGACCGCCACGAGCATAACGCAGCCGCCAGGCGCTTGCCATCGCCGGCTCCGCCGCGTCATGGCCATGGGACGCCATCGCAGAATCGATGACGGTTTCGTTACCGGATTGCCGATGTTTTCGGAAGATTGAATTCCGGTATCCGCGTTTATCTCCGGGTCCCATCCGCGCAAAATGCCGCCCATACGGAAGGGCACTCCACCGCCGGTACCGGTCGGTCAGGCTGGCGGCCGCCCGTCTCTGAACAGGAACAGGAGTACCGCAATGAAAGCCCGAACGCTCGTTTCAGCCTCGATCCTCGCCTTCGCCGCCGTCGGCAGCGCGCACGCGCAGCTCACGCCCTTCCAGGGCGTCTACGGCAAGCAGTACAGCAACGTGACGCGGGCCCAGGTCATCCAGGAAATGCACGCCGCCAAGGCGGCCGGATTGACCGGCAACGAGGACATGGACAACCAGCCCTTCGTTGCCCAGAAGGAGACCGGCACCGATCATGCCGCCACCGCCACCGCCGGCGCCGCCACGCAGGCCGATGCCACGCCTAAGGGAGTGGGCGCAATGAAGTTCGGCGACATCGACAACATGCCTTTCCAGGGGCACTGAAAGGGCCGGGTCGCCTAGCAGGCCACCCCGTGGTCATTGCGCGGCCCCATTACGGCCTTGCCGCCTATTCCGGCTTGATGTTTCCCCGCGCTATCACGTCCGTCCACTTCGCCACGTCGTCGCGAATACGGCGGGCGAATTCCGCTGGCGTGCTGCCCACCGGCTGGAACCCGAGGCCGGCCAGCTTGTCGCGCAGCGGCCCCTTGCGTGTCGATGTCGCGAGCGTGTCCGACAACTGTTCGATGATGGGCGCCGGCACCCCGGCCGGCGCGACCACGCCGAACAGGGGCGAGGTGTCGACGCCGGGCAGTCCTGCCTCCCGGAAAGTCGGTACGTCGGCAAGCTGCGTGACGCGCTGGTTGCTCGTGACCGCCAACGCGCGTAGCCGTCCCGCCCTGATGTGCTCCAGCAGCGTCGGCACCGTGGCGAAGGCGAATTGCACCTGCCCGCCCATCAGGTCCGTAAAGACCGTGCCGCCGCCGCGATAGGGCACATGCAGGACATCGATGCCCGCCTGCTGGCGCAGTTGCTCACCCGCCAGGTGCGGCGCGCTGCCCACGCCCGCGGAGCCGAAGGACAAGGTGCCAGGCTGTGCCTTCGCCAGGGCGACGAAGGACGCGATGTCCGTCGCCGTCACAGAGGGGTGCACCACCATTACGAAGGGCGCGGTGGCCATGAGCGATATGGGCGCGAAGTCCTTCAAGGTGTCATAGGGCAGGCGCTGGCCCAGCAGCCCGGGATTGATGGTGAATGTGGAGTCGACCATGCCGATCGTGTAGCCGTCCGCGGGCGCGGCGGCCACCGCCCGCGTACCGATGGTGGTGCCGCCGCCCGCGCGGTTCTCGACGATGAAGGATTGCCCATAGGCGTCGGTATACGTCTGCGCGGCCATGCGCCCCAGGGTATCCGTGGCCGCGCCGGGCGGGTAGGGCACGTACAGCCGCGCGGGCTTGTCGGGATACCCCACGGCCCGGGCGGGCCGAGCCCAGGGCAGGGTGGTGGTCGCCAGCGCGTATGCCGCGCTGTGCGCCAGGAATCGTCGGCGTGATGTGGGCATGTCGTCTCTCCAGTCGTTTTTTATGCTGCGATCCATTCGTTGTGGTCCAGCCTGGCATTCCTGCTTGTCGTCGCGGGTGCGCGGTCGTCCCTATGCGCTGTAGCGGCCCTGGGCCAATGCCGGCTCGGGATCCGCGCCCAGTCCAGGCCTGTCCGGTACGTCGACCCCGCCCCGTTCGACCGCGGCGAACTCCGCATACGGCACATGCGCCAGTTCGACATAGAGCCGCTCCAGCGCCACCTCGGTTTCCTGCGCGGCGATCAGGTGGAGGCTGGCCAGGTAGCCTGGCCCGAAGAACGCGACCTGGGGCGCGCAGACCACCGGGCCCCCGGCGCAGCGTTGCGAGATGCGCCAGGCCGCGCTCAGCCCCAGCTTGATGACGCTGGGCTGGACGTAGCGCACGGCGGCCTCGTCGACCAGCCGCTCCAGCTCGCCGGCACTGCCGGCGTTCTCTCCAACGGCCAACGGTATCCTGCAATCGCGCTGCAAGGCCGCCAGTGCGCGGTGGTCCTCCGGTGGCCATAGCGGTTCCTCGATCCAGCAGGGATCATGGGGCGCCATGGCCGCGATCGCCGCGTTGGCTTCGCCGGGCAGCCAGGCGCAATTGGTGTCCACCATGATGGGTACGCCGCGTCCGGCGGCGCGGCGCACGCAGGCCAGCGCTTCGGCGGTGCGTTCGTGCAGCTTGATTTCGTTATAGCCATCGCGCAGTGCACGGGCAGTCACCGCCTCCAGGCGCCCGGCATCGCCGTAGTACTGCAGCAGCGAGGCATAGGCGCGGACCCGGCTGCGCCGCTTGCCGCCCAGCAGCGCGTACAGCGGCACGCCGGCGCGCTTGGCGCGCAGGTCCCACAGGGCGATGTCGAGCCCGGCGAGGGCGTGGACCACGGGTCCGGAACGTCCGAGGTTGTGCAGCATGCGCTGCAGGCCCGGCATGAGCGTCTCGTCGTCGGCCTGCCGGCCGCAGGCCAAGGGCGCGATCAGGGTTTCGAATACGGCGGCCAGCGCACGCGGCTCGACGCAGTATGACTCGCCCCACGCCACGGCGCCGTCCCGCGTTTCCAGCCTGACCAGGGCGCTGTCCAGCTTGTCGCGCGGGCGCCCGGCGAACAGGGGCGGCGGGCTCCAGTGATGGAAGGGCAGGCGCATGGGTATGCAGGCGACCGAGGCGATGGTGTTGGCGCTCATGAAGGTGGATCAGGGGTGCGGGAGGTCGGAAGGTATTCTGGTTCGGCTTCCTGCATATGGTCAAATAGATGAATCGTCTATTTCCATATTGAATCCGTATGATCAGCCGGCGCGAGCTGTTGTTGCTGCGTGCGATGTATCGATACGGCACGGTCACGGCCGCGTCGGCGTCGATCAACATGACGCAGCCCGCCGCCAGCGCGCTGCTGCGGGATATGGAAACACGCCTGGGCTTTGCCTTGTTCAGTCGCGAGCACCGCCGCCTGCAGTTGTCCAGCCAGGGACGCGCGCTGATCCCTGAGGTGATCAATGCGCTGGCGGGTATCGAGGCCGTGGACAAACTGGCCGTGGATATCCGGCAGGGCGCGCTGGCGCGCCTGGCCGTCGGCGCGGTCGCGATCGCCGCGACCAGCCTGCTGCCGGCCGCGCTCGCCGGCGTGCGTCAGGTGCATCCGTCGGTCAGTGTGACGGTGCGTGCCGGCACGGCACTGGAGATCATCGAGATGGCGGTGGATCACCGCATCGACCTCGGCATCATCGTGGGTTCGCCCGTGGACATCGACAGGGTTTCCAGCCTGCGGCTAGCCCCCTTGAGCCTGTATGCGGTGTTGCGCGCCGATCATCCTTGGGCGAAGCGGCGCACCCTTACCCTGGAAGCAGTGGTCGAGGCGGGTCCCATCGTGCTCGGTACGGCCTTGCCGGCGGGCCGCGCCACGCGCCAGGCGGTCGAGGCGCGCGGGCTGGCCTACCGCCCGACCCTGGAAGTGGCCCAGTCGTCCACGGCATGCGCGCTGGCCGCACAGGGACTGGGTGTAGCGATCGTCGAAAGCCTGGGCGCGCACTACGCCCGGGCTCAGGGCCTGGTCGCGCGAAGGCTGCTGGCGATGGAAGATCCTGTTCTGGCGGCCGTATGGCCGCGCGACCGCGCGATGAGCACGCCGGCGCAGCGGCTGCTGGCGGGACTCGCGGAGCAGGCACGGACCTGCCTCGGAAGTCGGACCTTGCGGCGCGCAGGGTGACGCACGGGTCGTGAGAAGGCTGACGTCAAGGCATCGAACAAACGCGAGACAAGGCATCGGGCGCCACGCGCGGCCGTCAGTCCCGCGCTTTCAATCCATCTTCGATCGCGGCCAACCCTTGCGGTCCGGCGGCGATTCCCGCCAGCAGCAGCGTCATCGAGAAGTGGATCATCGCGTCGATATCGATACGCCGGTCGTCGTGGTCGACGCGGTCGGCGATGATCAGCGTCGCAAGCCCGTGCTCCACCGACCACGCCGCGTGCGTGACCAGATCCATCTGCTTTTTCTTCCAGCCGTGCTCGCGCGCGTAGTCGCGCACGGCCGAGGCGAACAGCTCGAAGGATGCGCTGATGGCCTGCGCCAGTTCGGGGTATTCGGTCTTGTGCAGGATGCGCGGGCCGATCATCAGGTCGAACAGGCCTTTGTGCTGCTGTGCGAAGCGCACATAGATGCGCATCATGCTGTAGGCCCTTGCCAGCGGCGTTGCGCAATCGGGCAGGGCCTGGCGGCGCAGGCGCGACAGATCGTCGAACCCGCTGGCGGCAATGGTGGCCAGCAGGTCCATCTTGCCGGCGAAGTGGCGCGACGGCGCCGCTTCGGACACGCCCACGGCGCGCGCCAGCTTTCTCAGGCTGATGTCCTGGGCACCTTCGTGCTCCAGCGCCCGCCGGCCTTCGGCGATCAGCGCGGCGCGCAGGTCTCCATGGTGGTAGGCATTGCTGTCCGGGGCGTTGGCGGCGTGGCTCACGGGATCTTGTGCGCGGTGATAAGGATGGAAGCAGTGTAGGGCAGGCCGTCGGGAAAGCCGCCCGGCAGGTGCGGAATGTGCATTTTATCGCTCGAAATTCCGCTTGACGGTGTCTATGTTAACGGTGTTATCATAGTTTCGACACGGTGGCGCTTCGGCTGCGATGTCGCGGCAAGGGTCGATACGGGACGGACACGGCAGGGGCATCGAAGCCCTGCGTGCAGGAGCCGGTGCCGCCGCCCGGGTTCAAGGAGACAAGCAATGGAAGAAGAAATCATCCACAAAGAGGTGCGCGGGAATGTCGCCATCCTGACGATGATGTACCGCCCCTATAACCTGTCCGGACCGACGCTCAGCACCGCCTTGATGGACAGCCTGAACGGCGCCGTGGCGCAAGGCCAGCGCGCGGTGTTGCTGCGCAGTGGCTTGCGCCATTTCTCGGCCGGCGCGGACGTCGACCTGTTCGACGAACGTATTGAGAAGGAAGGCCGCGCGCGGCTCGATCCGCTGCAGGTGCTGGGTACGTTCGAGAACCTTCCCATTCCGATCGTGGCGGCCATTCATGGCGTGTGCCTCGGCGGCGGGCTGGAACTGGCGCTGGTGTGCGACTACATCGTGGCGGCCCAGTCGGCCAAGATCGGATCGGTGGAGGTGGCGCTGGGCCTGCATCCGCTGATGGGTGGCATCCAGCGGCAGGTGCAGCGCATGGGCATGGCCCGCGCCAAGGAAATGTCGATGCTCGGCCGTCGCTACGATGCCGCGACCCTGGAGCGCTGGGGCTTGATCAATCTGGTCGTGCCGGACGAACAGCTGGAGGACGCGTCGCTGTCCATCGCCCAGGAGCTGGCCAATGGCCCGACGGTGGCGCATGCGGCCACCAAGCGCCTGGCGCTGGTGGCGGCCAACGAAGGCGTGGATGCGGCGGACCGCGCCATGTTCGACGTTCAGAAGCCGATATGGGCCTCCAGGGACCTGAAGGAAGGCCTGCGCTCGTTCCGCGCCAATGGCCCCGGGCTGGCCGCCTTCGAGGGGGAATGACATGCCGGGACCGCTGGAAGGGATCAAGGTCGTGGACTTTTCGCGCGTGCTGGCGGGGCCGTTGTGCGGCAGGACGCTGGCGGACCTGGGTGCGGACGTCATCAAGATCGAGCCGCCGCGTCCGGATGTGTCGCGCGGGTCGTTCCCCTACGCCGACGGCATGTCGGGGTATTACGCACAGCAGAACGTCGGCAAGCGCAATGTCAGCATCGACCTGAACGTGCCGGGTGCGCCGGAAGTGGTCGCACGGCTGTGCGACGACGCCGATATCGTGGTGGAGAACTTCCGCGCGGGTACGCTCAAATTCTTCGGACTTGACTATGCGTCGCTGTCGCGCCGCAATCCGCGCCTGATCTACGTGTCCATCACGGGGTACGGGCAGGGCGGTCCCTGGGCGTCCCGGATGGCCTATGCGCCCACGGTGCAGGCCGAGGCCGGATTCACCCACAACACGCTGCGCCACTTCGGCGACAACCTGGCCAGGCCGCAGACCGATGCGCTGTCGCATGCCGACGTCTATGCCGGACTGCAGGCTACGATCGCCGCGCTGGCGGCGCTGCGCAAGCGCGAGGCCACGGGACGCGGCCAGCATATCGACGTGGCGATGGCGGCCGTGCTGCTGGCGGCCAACGAACGCGCGCACCTGGACATCGCCGATGTGGACACGGGAGCGGAACCCGGCATCCTGGGCGCCACCGACGGACCCTTTTTCACCGGACCGGGCGGCATTACCTTCGTCGCGGCGCAGAGCCTGGTCGGCAGCCTGACCTTTCCCAATTACCTGCGCGCCATGCGCCGGGCCGACCTGGCGGGGGATCCCCGCTTCGCCACGGCCGCGCTGCGCCGGCAGAACTACCAGGCGCTGTACGACATCGTCCAGACCTGGATGCTTACCTTCCGCGATATCGACGCCCTGGACGCGCAGCTCGATGAATCCAAGATCGCCATAGGCCAGGTTCGCAGTACGCGCGAGCTGTGTGACAGCGAATGGGGGCGCTATTGGGGCGCGGTGCGCACGGTCCCGGACCGGCGCGGCGGAAGCTATCGGCTGCACGGCCATCCCTGGCGTTTCTCGGAGGACGACCTGGAGCATGAGCCGCGTCCGCCGGCTTTCCGTGGCGAACACAATGCGGAGGTCCTGGCCGGACTCGGCCTGGATCCGGCGCATGCGCGCCAGGTCATGGAGAGCGGCATGCTGCAGTCCAGTCCCGTGCCGGCAACCGTCGATGCATCCCTGGCCGCCTAGCGGTGCACCGGGGGCAGACCCATGGCCAGCCCCGAAGCCCGATCTTCGGCGGCATATGCATAATCAGAGGAGACAAACCATGTACGCGTTCATGCACCGATACGCCATGACGCACTACGCCGCCGCGCTGGCCCTCACCCTGGGCCTGTGCCAGCCCGGTATGGCGCAGGGCACGGAGGCGTCGCCGCAGCCGCCGCGTTGCGCCGCCATCAAGCTCTTCGTGCCGTACGCGCCCGGCGGAGGCACCGATGTATCTGCCCGGCTGTTCGGCGGCAAGCTCGGTGAAGAGCTGAAGATTCCGGTCATCGTGGAGAATCGTCCCGGGGCCAAGTCTGTAATCGCCTACCAGGCCTTGTTGCGCGAGCCGGCGGACGGCTGCGCCTATCTGTTCGACAACTCGTCGCATACGATTCAGTCTCTCTATCGCAACCTGCCGTACAACGCGGAACAGGACTTCCAACCCGTCGCCATGGTGGAGCAGGCGCCCAACGTGCTGGTGGTGAATCCCAGGTTCCCCGCGAAGACCATGGCGCAGTTCGTCGACTATGTGCGCCAGCATCCGGGCAAGGTGACCTACGCCTCCTTCGGTGTCGGGACCAGTTCGCACCTGAGCGGGGAGGTCCTGTCCGCGGCGATAGGCGCGCCGATGGTGCACGTTCCCTACCGGGGCTCCGCGCCCGCGATCGCCGACCTGATGGCGGGCCAGGTCAACGCCTTGTTCGTGGATCCCTTCACCGCCAAGCCCCTGGTCGACGCCGGCAAGGTGGTGGGGCTCGCCGTGGTCAACAGCCGGCGCAGCCCGATGTTCGCGGACCTGCCATCCCTGGGCGAACTGGGCTATGCCGATCTTTCGATTCCTGGGTGGTGGGGCATGTTCGCCAGCGCCGGCACACCGCCGGCCGTGGTCGCGGACGTGGCGCAGCGCCTGCGCCGCATCGCGGCCATGCCCGATGTGGCGGAGAAGGTGCGTGGCCTGGGCGCGGAGCCCTATGCCGACAAGCCGGGCGAGTTTGCCCAGATCATCGCCAAGGACCGCGCACGCTGGAAGAAGATCGTAGCGGAACGAAACATCGAACTGGACTGACGCGAGGCCGCCGTGACGGAGCTCGACCACACCCATGACCCGGCAGCGCGCAGCTGGGTGGCCGCCGCCAACGTGGCGGGGAGCGATTTCCCGCTGCAGAACCTGCCCCTGGGCGTATTCGAAACCGGCGACGGCCACGCCCCGCGCATCGGCATCGCGATCGGCGATGCCGTGCTCGACGTGGCGCAAGCGTGCCGGCGCGGGCTGTTGGCCTTGCCAGAGGACATCACGGCGGCTTGCGGGGCCTCCACGCTCAACGCGCTGATGGCGCTTGGGCCTCCGGCCAGCGGCGCGCTGCGCCACGCGGCCTTCGGGCTCCTGCTGTCCTCGAGCCGCCGCGCGGACGCGGCGCGCGGCTGCCTGGTTCCTGTATCGCGGGCCCGCATGCGGCTACCGGCGCATATCGGCGACTTCACCGACTTCTACACCTCCATACACCATGCGCGACGCGCCATGGCGGCGATGCGGCCGGGCGCGACCTTGGGACACAACTTCCATACGCTTCCGGTGGCCTATCATGGGCGCGCCTCGTCGGTGGTCGCAAGCGGGCATGCGTGCGTCCGGCCACGCGGGCAATTGGGCATGGACCTGGCAGACATCGCATCCGGCGCCCGGACGGGCTATGCGGCCACGCGCAAGCTCGATTTCGAGGCGGAGGTCGGTTGTTTCATCGGCGCCGGCAATGCCTTGGGGCACCCGGTGGACCTGGACGACGCCGAACAGCACGTTTTCGGCGTGTGCCTGGTCAACGACTGGTCTGCCCGGGACATACAGCGCTGGGAAGCGCAACCGCTCGGGCCATTTCTGGCCAAGAGCTTTCTGACGACGATCTCGCCCTGGGTGGTCACCGTGCAGGCGCTGGCGCCGTTTCGCCGACCCCCGGCGCCGCGGGAAGCCGATGCACCCCCGCCGCCGCGCGCCCTGACGTCGGCGCGGCACGAGGCCCTGGGAGGCCTTGCCATGGAATTGCGCATCGCTATCGCCACGGCCGCAATGAAACAGGCGGGACAGGCGCCCGAGGCGATAGGCTCGCCGGCTTTCTCGGCGCAGTACTGGACCTTGTCCCAGATGCTGGCGCATCACACGAGCAATGGCTGCAATCTGCGCCCCGGCGATCTGCTGTCCAGCGGCACGGTGTCCGGGCCGGACGTTCGGGACAGCGGCTGCCTGCTGGAGCGCACCCGGGACGGGCAGACGCCGCTGGCCCTGTCCGGCGGCGAACAGCGGGGCTACCTGGAAGACGGCGATACGGTCGAGCTGCGCGCGGTCTGCGCGGCGCCAGGGGCGGTATCGATCGGCTTCGGCGTCTGCGCGGGAACGGTCGTGGCGGAGGCCGCTACCTGAGCGGCGGCGCAGGGCTGCGGCGGCCCCCGCCGCGCGTGGATCGCGCCAGGCACGCCGGTCGTGGCAACCATGGCTGCCGGGCCGACCGGCCTAGACGGTCAGGTAGGCGCGCCGCACTTCTTCATTGGCGGCCAGCTCCTCCATCGTGCCGGAATAGCGGATCTGCCCTTTTTCCAGCACATATGCCCGGTCGGAAACCAGTTCAGCGAAATGCACGTTCTGTTCGGACAGCAGGATGCTCGCGCCTTGTTCCTTCAGCGCCAGGATCATCTGCGCCATCTGTTCCACGATGAGCGGCGCGACGCCTTCGGAGGGTTCGTCCAGCAGCACCAGGTAGGGGTTGCCCATCAGGGTGCGCGCGACGGTCAGCATCTGCTGCTCGCCGCCGCTCATGCGGCCCGCGGGGCGGTCCCGCATCTCGCCCAGGTTGGGGAAAAGGGTATAGAGCTGCGCCGGCGTCCACCGGGGGGCTGGCGTGCCATCCGGCCATAGGCGCTGCGGTTGCCGCCCGACCTCGAGGTTTTCAACGACGGTCAGGTCGGCGAAGACGCGCCGGTCTTCCGGCACGAAACCCAGGCCAAGGCGCGCGACCTGGAAGGGCTGCTTGTGCGAGATGTCCTGGCCCATGAACTCGACATGCCCGCTGCGGCGCTCCAGCATGCCCATGACGGCCTTGATGGTCGTGGACTTGCCCGCGCCGTTGCGGCCCATCAGGGCGACGACTTCGCCGCGCCGGACTTCCAGGCCGACGTCGAACAGGATGTGGGCCGCGCCGTACCAGCCATTGAGGTCGCGCACGCGCAGCAGCGTCTCGGCGCCCGTCGCCGGACCGGCGCCCGGTCTCTCGGCTTGGATCTTCCCTTCGTTCATCGTGGCGTTCCTTTCCCCCATGCGCTAGGCCGCGGCCGGGCGCTTTTCGAATGTGCTGCCGGAGCCGAAGTACACCTCGCGCACCTTGGGGTGGGCGCGGATGTCCTCGGCGCTGCCTTCGGCGATCAGCCGGCCGCGCGCCAGGACGATCATGCGGTCGGCATAGGCGAAGACCACATCCATGCTGTGCTCGGTGAAGAGCACGGCCAGCTTGCGTTCGACCACCAGTTGCTTGGTCAGCGCCATCAGCGCGTTGCGTTCACGCGGCGCCATGCCGGCGGTGGGTTCGTCCATCAGCAGCAGCTTGGGATCGTTGGCCAGGCCCATGGCCAGTTCGACGCGCTTGACGTCGCCATAGGCCAGCTCGCTGCATGGACGGTCGGCCTGGTCCGCCATGCCAACCTGTTCCAGCAACGCCAGCGCCTGCGAGCGGTACTGGGCCGCCGCGGGCGTCCAGAGCGTGAAGATTCGCCGGTGGTGGGACAGCAAGGCCATCTGGACGTTCTCGATCACCGTCAGCGACGCGAAGGTGGCGGCGATCTGGAAGGTGCGGCCTACGCCCAGCCGCCAGATGTCGCGCGGCCGCAGGCCGGTCAGTTCCCGTCCGTCGAGCGTGACCGAGCCGGTGGTGGGCGCAAGCTGGCCGCCTACCATGTTGAAGGTGGTCGACTTGCCCGCCCCATTGGGACCGATCAGCGCCAGGAGTTCGCCGGCGGCCAGGTCGAAGTCGATGCCGTCGACCGCGGCGACGCCACCGAAGCGCTTGCTGAGATTGCGTACCTGTAGCAGGCTCATATTCCTTTCTCCACGGTACCGGAGGCGGGCAGCGTGGCCGTGCCGGGGCTGCCGCCGTTCGCGCCGCGACGGCGGTCGGCGAGCTGCCTGGCGAAGCCGGCGATGCCTTGCGGAAACGCCAGGACCAGCAGGAGGATGACGCCGCCGAGCAGCGCGCGCCAGTATTCGGTCGCGCGCATGACATTGTCCTGCAGCCAGGTGAATGTCGCCGCGCCCACGATGGGCCCCGCCAGCGTCTGTATGCCGCCCAGCAGCACCATGACCAGTCCGTCCACGGATTTGCCGACGGCCATGACGTCCGGCGCGATGCTCCCTTTGGAGAAGGCGTACAGCGCGCCGGCCAGGCCCGCGAACAGGCCCGCAACCACGAAGGCCATCCATTGCACGCGGCGTACGTCGATGCCGATGGCGTCGCCGCGCAGCGGCGAGTCGCGGCCCGCGCGCATGGCATAGCCGAAAGGCGAGAACAACACCCGCCGCAGCAGCAGCACGCCGAGCGCGGTCAGCACCAGGGTCAGATAGTAGTAGGCGTACCCGGCGGACAGCCAGGGCGAGGGCCACAAGCCCGTGATGCCGTTGGAGCCGCCGGTGAACCCATCCCACTGGAACACCACGGACCACACGATCTGGGAAAAGGCGAGCGTCAGCATGGCCAGGTATACGCCGGACAGGCGCACGCAGAACCAGCCGAAGACCAGTGCGCCCAGGCCGGCCGCCAGCGGCGCGAAGGCGAGCGCCGCTTCCATGGGCAAGGCCAGGGTCTTGAGCAGGATGGCGGCGCCATACGCGCCCAGCCCGAAATACGCGGCATGGCCGAAGGAGTGCATGCCGGCCGGTCCCATGATGAAGTGCAGGCTGACGGCGAAGAGCACGGCGGTCAGGATATCGACCGTCAGGATGGTCGCGTAGGGGAACTGCCCGGCCGCCAGCGGCATCAGGGCCAGCAGCGCCAGCACGATGCCGGCCGCCACGCGATACAGCCGCGTTGCCGGCCGCAGCGGTGCCTCGATCGGGGCGGCGCTGCGCGAGGCCGCGGAGGCGCGGCCCAGCAAGCCCCACGGGCGGAACACCAGCACCACCGCCATGACCAGGAATTCGACCACCAGGGTCAACTGCGACAGCGAGATCTCGAGGCCGGCGATGTTGACGGTGCCGATGGCGATGCACAGCGCCTTGATCTCGGCAATGAGCAACGCCGCGATATAGGCGCCCGGAATCGAGCCCATGCCGCCGACCACCACCACGACGAAGGCATCGCCTATGGTCCGCAGGTCCAGGCCCAGGCTGGCCGGTTCGCGCGGCAATTGTATGGCGCCGCCCAGTCCGGCCAGCATGGCGCCCAGGGCGAATACGGCGGTGAACAGCCACGCCTGGTTCACGCCCAGCGCGCCGAGCATCTCGCGGTCCTGGGTGGCGGCGCGTACCAGGGTGCCCCAGCGCGTGCGGGTCAGCAACAGCCAGAGCAGCCCCAGCACCACGGGGCCGACGGCGATCAGTACCAGGCTATAGGCCGGGAACTGCCGCCCCAGGATGGGAATCGAACCGCCCAGCCCGGGCGCGCGCCGTCCCAGCAGGTCTTCCGCGCCCCAGATGGCCAGCGCGGCGTCGTTGATCACCAGCACCAGGGCGAACGTCGCCAGCAACTGGAAAAGCTCGGGCGCGCGATAGATGCGCCGCAGCAGCAGGATCTCGATCAGTGCGCCCAGCGCGCCGATGACCATGGCCGCGGCCAGCACGCTGCCCCAGAAGCCCGGTGCCGTGCCGCCCCAGCGCTCGGCCAGGCTGTACGCGACATACAGGCCCACCATATAAAGCGAGCCATGCGCGAAGTTGACGATGCGTGTGACGCCGAAGATCAGCGACAGGCCGGACGCCACCAGGAACAAGGTGGAAGCTTCCGCCAGGCCGTTGAGCAACTGGACAAGCAAAGCGTTGATAGTCATACGAGTACATCCCGGCCGGGAGACCAGCGTGCGCCGCGGGGAAAGTGTGCAGGGGCAAGGGCGTCCGAAGGGAGGCCCCTGCAATGGCTGCGGAGGTCAGTTGGCGGGGCGCAGCTTCCGGACTTCCTCGTCCGGGGGCAGGAAACCGGCGCCGTCCATGTACTGGTAGTCGATCATGACGCCCTTGCCGTCTTTCTGCCCGAGCTTGCCGACGTAGGCGCCCATGGTCGACTGGTGATCGATGGCGCGATACTGGATGGGACCGAAGGGCGTATCGACCTTCAGGCCTTCGAACGCGCTGATCAGTTTCTCGGTATCCGGACCGCCGGCTTTCTTGAGTCCCGCTGCCATGGACATGACCGAGCTGTAGCCGATGATGGAGCCCAAGCGCGGGTAGTCCTTGAAGCGGGCCTGGTAGGCCTTCAGGAATGCGGTGTGTTCAGGCGTCTGGATTGTCGACCAGGGATAGCCGGTGACGATCCACCCCGACGGCGTATCTTCCTTGAGCGGATCCAGGTATTCCGGTTCGCCCGTCAGCAGGCTGACGACCGGCGTTTTCTCGAACAGGCCTCGGGTACTGCCTTCGCGCACGAACTTCGCCACGTCGGCCGCAAACAGCACGTTGAAGATGGCATCGGGCTTGGCGTCGGCCAGCGCCTGCACGACGCTGCCCGCATCGACCTTGCCCAGGGGCACGGCCTGCTCGTTGACGAACTCCACGTCTGGCTGCGCCTTCTTGAGCAACTCCTTGAAGGTGGCGACGGCCGATTGGCCGTATTCGTAGTTGGGGTAGACGATGGCCCAGCGCTTCTTCTTCAGCTTGACGGCTTCCGGCACCAGCATGGCGGTCTGCATGTAGGTGGAGACCCGCAGGCGGAAGGTGTAGCGATTGCCGTTCTGCCAGACGATCTTGTCGGTCAGCGGCTCGCTGGCCAGGAAAAACACCTTGCGCTGGCGCGCGAAATCCGTCAGCGCCAGGCCGATGTTGGACAGGAAGGATCCCATCAGCACATCGACGCGTTCGCGCGTCAGCAACTCCTCGGCGGCCCGCACCGCGTCGCCCGGGTTGGCGTTGTCGTCGCGCGTGACCAGTTCCAGCTTCTTGCCGCCGATGCCGCCCGCGGCGTTGACCTGCTCCACCGCCAATTCCATGCCGTGGCGGTACGGTTCCAGGAAAGCCGGCTGTGCCTTGTAGCTGTTGATTTCACCGATCTTGATCGTGCCTTGCGCGGCGGCGCCGCCCGACATGGCCAGGGCCAGCAGGGCGCCGGCAAACGCGACGCCGCGCGCCAGGGCGCCCGGTCCGGCCAGCCGAAAAGTCGATGGTAGTGTGTTCATGATTTCCCCTTGATGCGGTAGCCGACAATATAAGGAACCAACGTAAAGAGCGGGCCGTCCTTGATGCCTGGGCGGCGTTGCGCGGCGCGCGTCGGCGCCGTGTGCCGCAATGAAACCGAAGCATATGATGCTTTGCGCGCGGGGGTCTAATGCCCGCCGTCGGCGCTTGCACCGGTGTTACCTCCAGCATCTTCCCGGACGGCATGCGCGTAGTGGTACGGCGTGGCGCGCAGACGCGCCACGCGGCCTTGCACATCTTGCCATGCGGGCTGGTCGGGGGCATAGGCGGCGCGCAGATAGTGCAGGAGTTCGGCCACCTGGGCGTCGCCAAGGACGTCCTTGTACGCCGGCATATATCCCAGTTCCGGCGAGGCGGGCCGCGGCACGCCATTCAGGATTACCTGGATCAGGTTGTCGGGCGAGGCGCTGTGGACGCTGGTGTTCAAGGGCAGGGCCGGCTTGACGCCGAACCATTGCGGCCCCGCCCCCTGGTCGTGGCAGGCCGCGCAAGCGCCTTGATAGATCTGCGCGCCGGCGCCGGTCAGTATGCCGGTCATGCTGTCGCGGGCCTCTGCGGTCCGCGTCGCGGTTGCGGCGACGCTTGCCGTAGCTGTCGTCGCCGCTGCGGCTGTTGCCGTTGCTGTTGCCGCTACTGTCGTTGCCGCCGCCGGGGCAGTGGCTGCCGTGGCCGCCGCGCCTGTTTTCGGGTTCAGCGAAGCCAGATAGACCGCCATCGCGCGCACGTCCTCCGGTGGCAGCAGCGCGAGCTGCCGCACGACGGGAGCCATCGGCCCGGCGGCGACGCCATGGGCAGCCGAGAAGCCGGTCCGCAGGTAGGTGTACAACGCTTCCTCGGTCCAGGGGACGGGCGCCTTGGACTGCGCATTCAGCGCCGGTGCTTCCCAGCCATCCACCATGCCGCCGGACAGGAAGGCGGCGCCTTTCTTTTCTGCCCCGGCCGCGTTGCGCGGCGTGTGGCAGGCGCCGCAATGGCCCGCTCCCTGCACCAGATACGCGCCGCGGTTCCACACCGTCGATTGCGTGGGGTCGGGACGATAGCTGCCGGCATCCAGGAACCAGGCATTCCATGCCGCCATCAGCGGACGCGCGTAGGGAAAGCGCAAGCGCGTCGGGGGTACGGCGGACGCCACGGGAGGCTGCGCCATCAGGTAGGCGTACAGCGCCTGCATGTCGGCATCGCTCAGCCTGGTGAACGAGGTATAGGGAAAGACAGGATAAAGGTGATGGCCGTCGCGGCTGATGCCTTGCCGCATGGCGCGTTCGAAGGCCGCATACGACCACTGCCCGATGCCGGTACGCGTATCGGGTGTGATGTTGGTGCTGTAGACGGCGCCGAAGGGCGTTTCCATGGCGCGGCCGCCCGCATTGGGGGTACCGTCCTGCGCGGTGTGGCAGACGACGCAGTTGCCTGCGGCGGCGACCAGCCGGCCCCGCGCCAGGGTCGCCTGGGAATACAGCGTCGGATCGGGCGGATCGACCGGCGCGATCGGCGCCCGCCAGGGCAGGATGGTGGCGACCACGCCGGCGGACGCCGCCAGCGCGGCGACGGCGCCCAGCCACCAGGCCCGCGTGCGGCGCATGGCGCGACGCGCGCGTTCCTGCAGCGCGGCATGCACGCGCTCGGCGCTGAACGGCGGCTCGCGCAACCGTATGCCGGTCGCATCGTGTATGGCGTTGGCCAGGGCGGCGGCGGCCGGCAGGGTCAGGGCCGGGCCCGCGACCAGCAACGCAGGCGCGGAGGTAGTGCCCGCCAGGGAGGCCGACGCGGTCGACAGCGGCCATGTCGCGGACAGCGCGGCCGGTCGTGGCACCAGGTCGACGATGGGCGTCGCCCGCGCGGCCAGTTGCCCGCCGCCCTGGGCGGGCGACGAACGCGCACCCGCGCCGTCGATCGCGGGACGCTCGCCCAGCAGGGCGTGTGTCGCGGCGATGATATCGGCGCGGCCGGCGGGCGGTATGGGGGCCTGCTGCATGGCGCCGATGTCCTGGCCGACAACCAGCCGCGTGACGGCGACCTGGCCGTTGGCGGGGTCGACCTCGATGTCGGCGACCCACGCCGACCACGCTGCGCAGGCGTCGCTGTCCAGGGCGGCGCCCGGGGCGGCCTCCGTGGCGGCGTCCGGCACGCGCGCGTAGGCGAAGCCCCGCCCGCGCAACTTGTCGTCACCAGGGACCGTCCGGCCATCCTTGGCGGCTGTCCCGCCCTTGGGAGAGGGTGCAGGGGCATCGCCTGCGCGGCCGTCCAACGGCGCGTGTCGCGGCCGCCATTGCGCCCGCTCCGCGACGGACAGCACCAGCGCCGCGCCGCGCGGGTCGGCCTGCAAATGGCGCAGCCTCAAGACGACGGGATCGATGCCGACAGACCGCGCCACCTCATCCATATAGGACTCGTGGGCGAAGACGTGGCACAGGACCGCTTCCGGCGCGGTGGCGACGCGGGCAGGCGTGTCGCGCGTGGCGTACAGGTTGCCGAAGGAGTAGGGGGGCACCGCCGTGGCGTCCCCCATGTCGGCAACGTCGCGGCACGCGGTATCGCCGGCCCAATGGTCGGGGTCGATGCTTGCCGCCATGCCGGTCAGCATCAGCGCCTGCGCGGGCCGATGCGCCCAGGGCGCGCTGGCCGCCACGGTGCAGGCGCTCAAGCCATCGAGCGCGGCCAGCTTGCCCTCGACGCTGACCACGCAATCCTGCGCGAAGGGCATGTAGAGGTCGGCGGTCATCAAGGTGACCCGCACGGCTTGCCCCGTGGCCTGCGCCAGCAGGGCGGCGTCCGCCGCCGCATCGCGCGCCGCCGTGCTGTCGCGCGGGCCCGCGTCTTCCTCGCCACGTCGGTGAATGGGTACGGCGTCCCCTTCGCCACCACGGTGAATCCGGACGGCGTCCCCGGGCACACCCAGCAGCACGGCGATTTCCGCATGGCAGCGTACGGCGTCGGCGTCGTTCATGCCACCCACCCATACGTCGACCTGGCCGTCCCGCAGTTGCGCGGCCGCATGGGCGGCCGGCCGTTGCTCGGCGCGCCCGTCCGATACGCCTGCCGCGCGCTGGCCGGTCGGCCAGCGATAGCTGCGCGCCAGGCTGGCGCCGGAGGGGCTGGCTACATCGCCACTGCGGGCCAGGACGCGTGGAGCCGATGGCTTGCCGCCATTGCCCTCATCGTCCGCCGCATCGTGCACTGTATGCTGCGCCGCCCATTGCGCACGCAGGCGATCCGCCGCGTGGGCGGCGGCCGATTCCGTGACGGCCACCACGCCGACGAAGCGGCCACGCACGGCGACCGCCACGACGTCATCCGCGCCGTCGCCGCGCGCGGCCGCGCGCGCGAGCCCTTGCGCCCATGCCCCGGCACCGCTGTCCCCGGCGGGCGGCGAGGCGGCCCATCCCCTGGCGCGCAAATCTGCGCAAGCGGAAGCGCCGCAAACCGGTCGCACCACCCGCCCGTGCCGCAGCGTACCCGGCATCGCCACAGGGCCCGACCGCGCTGCACCGTGGCCGGGGGCTTCGATGCCTCGTGAGGGCGCGGACGGGTCGATCGAATCCATGCCGCCTCTATTCCTGCCCGCGCATGCGCGCCGCGGCCAGCGCCACCGCGCGCAGGATCTCGATGTGTGTCCCGCAACGGCACAGGTTGTACTTCAGCTCCTGGCGTATCTCCGCTTCGCTGGGCGCCGGATTGCGATCCAGCAGCGCCTTGGCCATCATGATCATGCCGTTCAGGCAGTAGCCGCATTGCGCGGCCTGCTCGTCGATGAAGGCTTGCTGCACGGGATGCAACTGTCCGCCTGACGCCAATCCCTCGAGCGTCGTCACCTGGCGGCCCGCCGCGCCGGCGACCGGCAGGATGCAGGACCGCAGCGGCCGGTCGTCTAGCAGCACCGTGCAGGCCCCGCATTCGCCCAGGCCGCAGCCGAACTTGGGGCCATTCAGTCCCAGGTCGTTGCGCAGCACGTAGAGCAGGGGCGTGTCGGCGTCCGCGGCGACGTCCCATACCGCGCCGTTGACGGACAACTGCAGCCGGGCGGGCGCGGGCATGATGGCGTGCGCCGGTCAGGCGGCCCTGGCCGCCTGGACCAGGGGCACGTGGAACACGTCATAGCCGAAGACCCAGTCCGGGTCTTCGTTGGTGCGCAGCCAGGTGTTGTTGTGCGAAACCCGCTGGATTTCCGCCGCGCGCGCCGCGCGGTTCGCCTCGTACAGGGCAAAGACGGCGGGAAAGTCCGTGGTGCCCACTTCGAGCAGGCAGCGGGCCAGCATCGCCGCGTCCTCGATGGCCACGGCGGCGCCCTGCGCCATATGGGGCTTCATCGGGTGGCACGCGTCGCCCAGCATGACCAGGCGCCCCCGGCTCCACAGGGGAAGGGGGTCGCGCTCCAGGAGCGGCCACTTGGTGACTTCGCGCCCGCCGTCGATGAGGTTCTGCACGTCGCCGTGGTAGCCGGCGAAGGCCTCGCGCATTTCTTCCTGGCTGCTCGGCACCCAGGCCTTGCTCATGTCCCATTCCTCCTGCGGCACGCCGGTGACGTAATAGATTTCCCTGCGGTCGCTGGTGACGTAGTAGACCATCATGTGGCGGTCTTCGGACCACCACTTCACGCACGGGTCGTGACGAACGCCGTTGAGCCGCTCGGCCGGGAAGACCGCGCGATGCGCGACATAGCCCGTGTACTTTGGGGGCTCCGGACCCAGGAGTTTTTCGCGTATGCGGGAATTGACGCCGTCGGCGCCAATGACGATATCGGCCTGCGCGGTGCTGCCATCGGCAAAGCTCAGGCGAACCTGGTCGCCGTCATCGGCGACGTCGGACAGCCGCTTGCCGAAGTGCAGTGTGCCGGGCGCGACGGCGGCGGTCATCAAGGCATGGAAATCGCCGCGATGCACCGTGAGATACGTGGCGCCGTAGCGCCGCGCCGCGTAATCGCCCAGCGGAATGGCCGACAGCAGCTCGGCGGTGCGCCAGTCCTTGCTGTGCCAGAAGTCCGGATGGCTGCCGATTGCGTTCAAGGCTTCCTCGATCCCCATGCGGCGCATGATCTTCATGACATTGGGGCCCAGGTGTATCCCGGCGCCCAGTCGCGAGAAGGCGGGCGCCTGCTCGTACAGGTCGACGTCGAAGCCTGCCTTTTGCAGCAGTACCGCGGCGGCCGTGCCGCCGAGACCCGCGCCCACGATGGCGATCTTTCCGTTCCCAGGCAATTGCTTTCTCCCTGCGGGCGCATGCGGGCACGCGCATGTTCATGTGATGATATTGAGTGTACACATTGTATTTTTGGGCGTAAATCCCGCGTTGACCGCAGGGGATGGGGATTTACCCGCAAGGCGGCGGGTGGGTAAACCCTAGTGAATGGAGTGCCCCATTGATGCAATGATATGCAGGCAGGATGCCGGCCGGACGCGCGCGCCGAGGGCGGCCGACCATTTGCAGTGTGTACACCATAATTTTGAATGCGCCGGATTCTCGTGGCGAGGGTGCCAGGCGAGGTCCGATTCCTGTGACCCGTATGCGCCCATCGCCCCTTTTTCCCGGCAGAGCGAAGCTGACACCATGACCATCCAGCCAACGGGCCTCGGCGCCGCCGCGGATCACGAGTGCGGCGCGATGACGGCGCGTGAGCTGTTGCACCGCGCAGGTTCGCTTCTGGTGACCCGGCCGCCCCGCGCCGCTCCCCGGCCGGCACCCGGCCAGCCGGGAGCCGCGTCCGACTACGTTGCATCCTGGCCCGACGTATTCATCGCCGTCCTGGACGATGGCCGTGTCCTGGCGCTGAACGGCCATGTCGATCTGGGCACGGGGGTTCGCACCGCCCTGGCGCAAATCGTCGCGGAAGAACTGGACGTCGCCGTGGACCGGGTATGCATGATCCTCGGGCACACCGACGCCGCGCCCAACCAGGGACCCACCATCGCCAGCACCACGATCCAGATCACGGCAACGCCGCTGCGCCAGGCGGCTGCCCAGGCACGCGCTTTCCTGGTGTCGCACGCAGCGCACCGGCTGGGACTCGATGCAGCGGAATTATCCGTACGGGACGGCGCCGTCCTGCACAATGGCGTGCCGCGCATCCACTATGCCGATCTGGTCAGGGACGCCCATGTGGAACTGCTGCTGGATGAACAGGTGGCCTGCAAACCCCCGCACGCCTACCGGATCGTCGGCCGCGATGTGCCGCGCGTGGACATTCCCGCGAAGGCGACCGGCACGGCGGTCTATGTCCACGATGTGCGCGTGCAAGGCATGCTGCATGGCCGGGTCGTGCGCCCGCCTTATGCCGGGCGCGATTGCGGCGCATTCGTCGGCACGTCGCTGCGCGCCGTGGACGATCGCGCCGCCGCCGCCCTGCCCGGTTATGTCGCTACCGTAGCCATCGGCGACTTCGTCGGCGTGGTCGCCGAGCGCGAGGAGATTGCCGAACGCGCCGCGCGCCTGCTGCGGCTGGCCTGGGACGAGCCACCCTTGCTGCCGGACTTGCGCAATGGCGCGGGACTGGCCGCGGCCCTGCGCGCCATACCGGGCACACGGCGGCCCCTGAGCCAGGCCGGCGATGTGGACGCGGCGCTGGCGATGTGCGCGCGGCCCTTGCGCCGGACCTACGTGTGGCCCTACCAGATGCATGCGTCCATCGGACCATCCTGTGCCGTGGCGGATTTTCGCGATGACGGGCTGACCGTATGGTCTGGCACGCAGAATCCGCATATGCACCGCCTGGACCTGGCGCGCCTGGTCGACCTGGACGAAGGCCGCGTGCGCGTGCTGCGCCACGAGGCCGCGGGATGCTACGGCCGCAATGGCGCCGACGACGTGGGCGCCGATGCGGCCCTGCTGTCGCGCGCCGTGGGACGGCCGGTGCGCGTGCAGCTGGCGCGCGATCAGGAACATGCATGGGAGCCGAAGGGCGCCGCGCAGTTGGTGGAGGTAAGGGGCGGCCTGGACGCGGACGGCGCCCTGGCGGCCTGCGAGTTCCTGACGCGCTATCCATCCAACGATGCCCCGACGCTGGCCCTGCTGCTGACAGGCAAGCTGGGCAATGGCCCGCGGCAGCTGGAGATGGGCGATCGCACCGCCGTGCCGCCCTACGCGTATCCCAATGTGCGCGTGGCCTGCGACGATGTCCCGGCCATCGTGCGCGCCGCCTGGTTGCGCGGCGTTTCTGCCTTGCCCAACGCCTTCGCGCACGAATGCTATATCGATGAATTGGCGGAGTTGGCCGGCGAAGACCCCTTGGCTTTCCGGCTCCGGCACTTGCCGGACAGCCGCGCGCGAGACCTGCTGCAAGCACTGGCGCAGCGCGCCGGCTGGGTATCGCGTCGCGGCGCGCGCTGCCGCACCAGCGCGGACGGACGTCTATGCTACGGACAAGGCATCGCGTACGCGCGTTACGTCCATAGCCGGTTTCCCGGGTTCGGGGCGGCGTGGGCGGCATGGGTTGCCGAAGTGGAGGTGGACACCGTGACGGGCGCTGTGCGCGTGACACGCGTGGTCGTTGGCCAGGACGCGGGCATGGTGGTGAATCCCGCGGGGGTGCGGCACCAGTTGCACGGGAACGTGATCCAGACGGTGAGCCGCACGCTGAAGGAAGAGGTGGCGTTCGACGAACGCGGCGTGGCGAGCCGCGAGTGGGGTGCTTATCCCATCCTCCGCTTCGATGAAGTACCGGCCATCGACGTGCTGTTGATGCCACGCCAGGACGAACCGCCGTTGGGCGCCGGAGAATCCGCCTCCGTGCCGGGGGCGGCGGCGATCGCGAATGCCCTGTTCGATGCCACGGGGGTGCGCTACACGTCGCCGCCCTTCACGCCGGCGACGATACGGGGGGGGAGGGTGGCTGCTTGTTCGTAGGGGTTGTCTGGGTGCTTGGTGGGTGGTGTTCTTGGGCCGTCCGGCGGGGTAGTCGCCTGCCGGAGCCGGCACGGTCGACCGGTCCGGCGCGCGGGCGCCGGACACCACTTCGCACGCTCGTCCCGCGGCCGCTGTGCGCTGTCGTTTTTGTACAGACCTGTGCGGCACGCGTCCCTTCGCGCCAGCTCGTTCGGTCTCTACGTGCCGACCCCGGCAGGCGACTACCCCGCCGGACTGCGGCGTCTTGAATTGACGGCAGCTGCGACCGGCGGGGTTCTTGCCGCTGCGTTGCGCAGCCTTTGTGGGTGGAAGAGTTGAGCGCGCCCGCCGAAGCGCGGCCCGCGGGGCCCGCGCTTCGGCATACATGCTGGGGCGTGCGGCGGGTGCTGGTCGTGGGGCGATTCGTGGGCGGGCCGCCGCATCCAGATTCGTGCTTCGCGCGGCCTCCATGGTCACCGTGCCGCGCCGCGTAAGCGAAGTCGCGGACCCCGTGGGCCGCGACTTGCGGGCACTGCGAGATCTTCCATCAGCCAGTTCGCATCGAAGCCGCACACTGTCGTCAATCGCGAAGCCCACACCAGCGAACCCTACCTTCCGTTGGCCAGCTTGTCCTGCGTCCGGGTATCGAAGTCGCTGGCGTCATGCCGTTCGTGCAACTGGCTGGCGGGGTCGCCGTTGAGGCGATTGACCATGCGCCCGCGCTGTACCGGCGGGCGTGCTGCGATCGCGGCGGCCCAGCGTTGTACGTGCTTGTAGTCCTGCACCGACAGGAACTCGCCGGCGTCGTAGATGCGACCCTGCGCGAGCACGCCATACCAAGGCCAGATCGCGATGTCGGCGATGGTGTACTCGCTGCCAGCCACGTATTCGTTGGCGGCAAGCTGCTTGTCCAGCACGTCCAGCTGACGCTTTACCTCCATCGCGAAACGGTCGATCGCGTACTGGATCTTCGTCGGCGCGTAGACGTAGAAATGGCCGAACCCGCCGCCCAGGTAAGGGGCGCTTCCCATCTGCCAGAACAGCCACGACAGGCACTCCGCGCGCGCCGCGGGCTCGGTCGGCAGAAAGGCGCCGAACTTCTCGGCCAGGTAGAGAAGTATCGAGCCGGATTCGAACACCCGGATCGGCTTGGGGCCGCTGCGATCGAGCAACGCCGGGATCTTGGAATTCGGATTCAACGCCACGAAACCGCTGCCGAACTGATCGCCTTCGCCGATCCGGATCGGCCAGGCATCGTACTCCGCGCCCTTGTGTCCCATGGCCAGCAGCTCTTCCAGCATCACCGTCACCTTCACGCCATTCGGCGTGGCCAGCGAATACAGCTGCAAGGGATGGCGGCCCACGGGCAGCGGCTTGTCGTGCGTGGGCCCCGATACCGGCCGGTTCGTGCTGGCGAAGTGGCCCCCGTTGGGTTGACCCCAGGTCCACACCTTGGGTGGTACGTATTCGGAAGGGTTGCTCATGCCTACGCTCCTTGCGCAACTTGGTAGAAGGGCATCATGCGGTACACATCGCGCGGCACGCATTGCGCGATACACGTCATGCGTGTGCACGGCATGGTTACATCGTGCGTTTCATTATGCACGGCGCCTCCCGCGGTCGGCGGCATATCCACGCAGTCAGCGCGGCTTCCTGGGCGCCAGGACCGCGGGCCCGCCCACCGACTCGCGGCGGAAGCGGCTGGGGTCCACGCCATGGAGTCTGGTGAACGCCTGCGAAAAGTGGCTCCTGCTGGCAAAACCGGCTTGCTGCGCAACCTGGGATACCGGCAGGGCCGTCGTCGCCAGTTGTTCGCCGGCGCGCCGCAGCCGCACGACATTGACCAGGCTCATTGGCGATATCCCGAAGGCGCGCACGAACGCCGCTGCAAACGCCGAGCGGCTCATGCACGCGACCCCGGCCAGGCTTTCCACCGTCAGGGGGGCATTGGGCCGCTCGAAAATGACCCGCAGCGCGCCGGAAAGCCGCGCGTCGGCAAGTCCTGCGAGCCAGGAGAACTTGCTCTCGCCTTGTTCCATGCATCGCCGCAATGCCAGGACCAGGCACTGCTTCAACAGCGCCTCGCTCAATGCGCGGGTCCCGACCCGTGGGGATAGCGACTCCGCCAGCAGCTTGACCAGCGGGTCCTCCAGGCCGTCGCCGGCAACAAACCTTGCCACCAGGGGCTCGCCCAGAAAGGGGAAGGACCGCGAGCCCGCTGCCACGCCCGCGCTGACCTCCCCGCATATCGTGGAAATGCCTTGTCTTCCGTGGCCCACCGCGACCGTCGGTACCGACTCCAGCGACGGGCTGCAGCGCAGCCTGGGACGACGCTGGCGCTGTCCGGGGGAGGGCCTGGCGCTGCCGATCCGATACGGCGTGCCGGGTGCCAGAAGTACAAACGTGTGCGGCGCCAGCCGAATGGGGGGAATACCCGGCACGGCCAGGACGCCGCCGCCGGTCAGGCAATAGTGCAGGCTTGCCGCTTCGCAGGCGTCGAACTCCACCGCCCAACCTGCCCTGACGTCACACGTCGTGAAGTGTGCGACCCCGACGTCCAGCGCCGCGAGCAGGTGATCCAGCATGGCAAGCCCGGAATGGTTGCTTCCAGGCATTTGGACGATTCAGCACCGAATAAGGACCATGTCGAACAGGCGCGAGCCTACCATACCTGTACCGCACGCCAAAAATGGAGCAAAAAGATGTACGACATGAAGAACCTGGGCAACCTCAAGCAACTGGACGAATTCGCACCCGAAGCGATGAAAGGCTTCTGGGCCTTTGACAGGGCGACCTTCGCCGAAGGCGCGTTGACCGCACGCCAGAAGCAGTTGATCGCGGTGGCCGTCGCCCTGACGACCCAATGTCCCTACTGCCTGGAGCTACACGCCAAGGCGGCGCGCGACGCCGGTGCGACCGATGAAGAGCTTGCGGAATCCGCCCTGGTCGCCGCCGCGATACGCGCCGGGGGCGCGATCACCCACGCGACGCACGTATTCAAATAGGACGTGCGCGCGGCCGCATCAGCGGTCCGGCAGCGGCTTGGGCGCGTTTTCTCCCGGGCCCGGACCGTCGCTCATCTTGCGCAGCAGGTAAACGATCGCCACGCGTTCGGCGGCATTCAGCTCGGCAAGCGTCATCTCGGTGATTCTGTGCGCGTAGGGGATGGTGCGGTCCAGCAGGATGCCGCCCGATTCGGACAGGCGCACCACGACCTTGCGCCTGTCCGTGTCGTCGTGCGTAACGGCAAGCAGCCCGCGCGCCTTCAGGCGGTCCACGATGCCGCGTATGGTGGCCTGGTCGATGGCCGTTGCCTTGACGATCTCGCTCATGGAACAGCCGCCGCGTTCGTCGACGGCGCACAGCGTCACGAACTGCGCGGCGGTCAACTGGGAGTCCGGAATGGTCTGCTGGAACAACGCGGCATGCCGCTGGTAGGCCTTGCGCAGCAGATGGCCCACCTGGTCGACGAAGGCATAGGCGTGCTCGTTCACCTTGCTGACCTTCGTTGCCGCGGCGGAGGCCGTTTTGCGTCGGGACGATGGGCGGGATGTCGGCATGATGGGGCGCTGGCCTGGGATGGCGCAAGTATAGCGGCGGCCCGTCAGGCTTCTTCGGTTTCCACGCTGCGCTGAACGGCGCCGATAAGTGCGTGGCGCACCCGTTCGCGTTCCTCGTTATCGAGCTGCGGGTCGTAATGCGGTTTCCTGGCGATCCAAGTGGCCACAGGCAGGCCGTCGCGGAACAGGATGCGGTTGCCGGCCAGCGCGGGTACCTTGTCGCCGGGAAGCAATGTGCCGCACAGATTCAAGGGATCGACCGCGGATACACGGACCAGCGTTCCGTCCAGGGGCCGGCGGCGAATGTCGCGCAGCAGCGGAATGGCTTCCGGCAAGGCGAACTGTTCGCCGGCAAGGCCCGCGACGAACCGTCCGCCCCGCAGTTCGCCCCGCGCTTCCATGCGGTGCAGGACCGGCAGCCATTCCCGCCATGGAGGCAACCAGTCAGCCTCGCGCTCGAGCACACGCCAGAACAGCACGCCATAGCGGCGCAGCAACACGCGCGCGATATGTTCCAGCGTGGCGGGTTCGACGGCGGATCGACGCGCCGCGCCGGTGCGCGGGCCGATGCTGCGGTCCACCCCTTCCTGCGCGGGGCCGGGCCGTCGCACGGTCGCCCAGCGCCCCGCCATCTCCAGGGGGGCAGGCATGGCTCCGCGCCGCCGCCGCCCCGCATGGGCCCCCCGTTTGGATGCCGGCGTCAGCAGCGCCCGCAGCCCTGCATAGCTGTCGGCGGCGATCTGGCCCGCGGCCACCAGTTCGGCCAAGGCTTCTTCAAGCTGGCTGGGCAGCAGCCGCGTGTCGGCCAGCAACTCGTCGAAGAACATGGCCCCGCCCGCGCGCAGCGCGTCATGCACTGCCTGCCCGCGTGCCGAAAGCGGGGCGGCGCCCGCCAGATGCGGCAGCGCCTGCCACAGGGGAAGATGCCTGCGCGGCAGGATCACCATGGGTGTCGCCCGGACCGGTCCCGCGCCCGGCCGGTTTCCCGCCGGGCGGACCAGCCCCGACAATCGCATCCAGGTGATCTTGCCCGATCGGGACAGGTCATCCAGCCAGGCGGGTTCGTAGTCGCCAATGCGGGCGGCCAGCAGCTCGCTTTCCCAAGCCCCGGCAGGCGCTTCGTAGCCTTCCAGTTGATCGAGGACCTGGGGCAGTGCCTGCGGGCCGCGCAGCCGGGTATCGGCCGACAGATGCTGCCACTCGAACAGGAAACGCATGAAGTCCTGCCGCGACACCGGTTCGATCTCTTGCCGCAGCCGCTTGATGGTGTAGCGATGGATGCGCGCGAGCAGATGCCGTTCGCACCATTCTTCGTCGCTCGCCCCGGGGGTAAACCGACCGCGCATGACAGCGCCTTCGTGTTCCAGTCGCGCCAGCGCCGCAGCGATGGCGGATGCGGGCCAGCGCAGCGCCTGCCGCAGCACATCGGCCGTCACCGGTCCGCTGCCGCTAAGGCGCGCGCGCAGGATCTCCACGCGTGCACTGTCTTCGTCCCACCCGGTGTCCTCGGGCAGTACCTGGAGCGGCGGCTCGCGGCGCGCGTCGGGGTAGGCGGCGAGCAGACAGCCGAGGCGTTCGAGCGCCACCCACAGCGTCGCGTCGGCCGCGATGTGCAGACGGCACGCCCGCCCGGTTTCGGCGAGCTGGCGCAGCCATGCTGGCCAGCCGCTGTTCGCAGCGGCCTCCGCGGCCGTAATGCAGGCCAGGTCGGCCAGGGCCTCGTGCATTTCGTCCGCATCGCGGGCTTCCGGCCAGGCTTCCTGGCGCACCCGCGCGATGGCCTCGGCGTCCAGCGCGCCCAGATCGCCGGCGCTGGCAGGGTCGGTCCAGCGGCGGGTCATGACGGCTTGCGTGCGGCGTTCCTCCAGCGGCGCGTCGTCCAGATAGGCATAGGGGCGCGCGCTCAGGATCTCCATGGCCAGCGGGGAGGGCGCCGGCAGATCGCGCGCAAGCAGCCGGCATTGCCCTTGTTCGATGCGCCGCAGGACCGCGAGCCATCCGGCGCTGTCCATGGCTTCGTGCAGGCAGTCGTCCAGGGTCTGCTGGACCAGGGGATGGTCGGGCAATTCCCGTTCGCCCTGGACGTTTTCCAGGCAGGCCGCCTGGTCCGGGAAGATGGCTGCCAGCAGATCCTCGCTTTTCATGCGTTGCAAGGGTGCGGCGACCTTGCGTCCACCGACGTAGCGGGGCAGGGCGAGCGCCACGCCAGCGGTCCAGCGCCAGCGCACATTGAAGAGCGGTGCGTCCAGGAGCGCCTGCACCAGGACCCGCTCCGCATTGGCGGAGCGCAGGTAAGACCACACTTCATCCAGCGGAAAGCTGTGCGCCGACGATAGCGAAAGCACGATGGCGTCCTCGGTGGCGGCCGCCTGCAGTTCGAAATTGAAGGTCCGGCAGAAGCGCTTGCGCAGGGCCAGGCCCCAGGCGCGGTTGACCCGGCTGCCGAACGGCGCATGCAGCACCAGTTGCATGCCGCCCGACTCGTCGAAGAAGCGTTCCAGCACCAAGGTGTCCTGCGTGGGCAGCACGCCCAGCGCCGCACGGGCGCGCGCCAGGTATTCGACGATCTGGCGCGCCGCCGCGATGCCGCAGCCGATTTCCTCCGCCAGCGTATGGGTGGCGTCCTCCAGCATGGAATCGCCCGCGGCGCTGCCGCCCGGCGCGGGCTCGGCAAGGGCGTGGGCCGGATCGAGCAGGGCGTCCACGCGCGCGCGCAGCCGCGCCACGGCCGCCGACAATTCGTCGCTGCGTCCGGGCGCCTCGCCCAGCCAGAACGGGATATTGGGCGCCATGCCGTGGGCGTCCTCGACCCGCACGCGGCCGGCTTCGACGCGCAGGATGCGATACGACGTGTTGCCCAGCTGGAAGACATCGCCCGCCAGGCTTTCCACGGCGAAGTCCTCGTTGACCGTGCCGATGTTCAAGCCCTGGGGTTCCAGCAGCACCGTGTAGTCGGCATTGTCCGGAATGGTGCCGCCGGATGTCATGGCGCTGAGCTGGCTGCCGCGCCGCGCCCGCACGGTACCGGCGACCGTGTCGCGATGCAGATAGGACGCGCGTTGGCCGTGGCGTCCCATATGGCCGGCGGCCAGCATGCGCAGGACCGCGTCATAGCGCGCCCGTGGCAGTTCCGCATAAGGGTCGGCCTGCCGCATCATCGCGTACAAATCGTCCTCGCGCCACTCGCGGCAGGAGACCTCGGCGACGATCTGCTGCGCCAGCACGTCCAGAGGAGCGCGCGGGATATGGAGCAGGTCCAGTTCGCCGCGGCGCACGCAGTCCAGCAGCGCGGCGCATTCCACAAGGTCGTCGCGCGACGTCGGAAAGAGGCGGCCCTTGGAGGTGCCGCCGACCTGGTGCCCCGCGCGGCCGACGCGCTGCAACAGTGCCGAAATGCCACGTGGCGAGCCGACCTGGCAGACCAGGTCGACGTCGCCGATATCGATGCCCAGTTCCAGCGACGCCGTGGCGACCAGCACCTTCAGATCGCCGCGCTTCAGGCGTTGCTCGGCATGCAGGCGATGTTCCTTGGCCAGGCTGCCGTGGTGCGCCGCGACGGCTTCGGCCCCCAGGCGGTCCGCCAGGTGGCGCGCGGCGCGCTCGGCCATGCGGCGCGTGTTGACGAACACCAGGGTGGTGCGGTGCTCCGCGGCCAGCATGGCCATGCGGTCGTACAGCAGGTCCCATACATCGTTGGCCATGACGGCTTCCAACGGTACGGGCGGCATCTCGATGGCCAGGTCGCGGCTGCGATGGTGGCCGATGTCGACAATCGCGCAATCGCCGCCGGCTTGCGTACCCGCCAGGAAACGTCCCACCGCGTCCAGCGGCTTTTGCGTCGCGGACAGGCCTATGCGGGCGGGCGGTTGTTCGCACAGGGCATCCAGCCGCGCCAGGCTCAGCGCCAGGTGACTGCCGCGCTTGGTTCCCGCGACGGCGTGGATTTCATCGACGATCACGGTACGCGTGGTGGCCAGCATGGCGCGTCCGCCGGCTGAGGTCAGCAGCACGTACAGCGATTCCGGCGTGGTCACCAGGATATGCGGGGGGCGCTTGCGCATGGCCAGGCGGTCCTGCGCGGTGGTGTCGCCAGTGCGCACGGCGGTGCGGATGCCGGGATCGGGCAGGCCCTGCCGGTGCAGCTCTTCCCTGATGCCCGCCAGGGGCGCTTCCAGATTGACGCGGATATCGTTGGACAGCGCCTTCAGTGGGGAGATGTAGACGACGGTCGTGGCGTCCGGCAGTTGCCCCCCGGCGGCAAGGCCGTCACGCACCAGTTGATCGATGGCCGACAGGAATGCGGTCAGCGTCTTGCCCGAACCGGTCGGCGCGGCGATCAGGGTGGGGCGGGCGCCACGGATGAGCGGCCAGGCGGCCTGCTGCGCGGCCGTCGGGCCGGGGAAGGCGCGACGGAACCAGTTGGCGACGGCGGGATGGAAGGCGTCCAGCGCGTCGGCGCCGGCGCGAAGGGCGGTCATGGCTACTTATATCGGGGCGTGCGCGCCAAAGTCAACCGGCGTGGCTCCGGCATCCGGCTGTGGCCCGCGCCCTGCGGGCGTCGCCGGTGCGTTTCCCGCGTATCGGGCCGGCCGCGAGCGCGCCGCACCCCGCAAGCACGCGGCTATTGCCGCGTAACGGCCAGCTTGGCGGCCAGCACGACAAAGCCTGCCGCGAATCCGCGCCGCATCCAGGCCAGCACGGCGGGCCGCGAAATGATGTGGTCCCTGGCGCGCGCCGCGCACGCGCCGTACAGCGCGAACACCGCGAAGGTCATGGCCATGAAGACGGCGCTCATCTCCAGCATGCGCGCCAGCGGCGACGCTTCGTGCGGGGCGATGAACTGCGGCAGGAAGGCAAGGAAGAACAGCGATAGCTTGGGATTGAGCAGATTCACCAGGACGGCGGAGGTGATGACGCGCCAGGCGGAACGCGGCGCCATATCGCTTTCCACGTTGAGGGCGCCGTCGCTCTTCAGGCTTTGCCACGCAAGGTATAGCAGGTAGGCCACGCCCAGGTATTTCAGCAGCTGGAAGGCCAGTGCACTGGTGTGCAGCAGGGCGGCGATGCCGGTCAGGGCGGCAACCATGTGGGGAATGATGCCGATGGTGCAGCCTATGGCGGCGATGACGCTGCCGCGCGTCCCGCGCGCCAACCCGGCCGCGACGGTATAGACAACGCCGGTGCCGGGCGACGCGACGACGATCAGCGAGGTGATCAGGAACTCGATGCTCATGGCTGTCTCCATCCGGTTGGCGCGGCCAGGCGCCATGGCTGACACGGCATTGTGCCCGCAAGCGCCGCCCAGTGGAATGCCCGGGCCGGCACGTCGCCCGGCATCTGCGGCTAACATGCCGGCATGAAGACGACCCTGGACGAAATGCAGACCTTCATCACGGTGGTGGACACTGGCTCCATCACCGCGGCCGCGACGCAGTTGGGCCAGACGGTTTCGGCGATCAGCCGGTCCCTGGGCCGGCTGGAACGCAAGCTGGAAACGACTCTCCTGCAGCGCACGACACGGCGGCTGGCGCTGACCGAAGAGGGCAGGCTGTTCCTGGCCGAGGCGCGGCGCATCACGGAATCCGTGGACGCCATGGAAGAGCAGATGGCGGTGCGCCGCGAACGTCCGGCGGGCCTGCTTCGGGTGAACGCCGCCTCGCCGTTCATGCTCCATGTCATCGTGCCGCTGGTGGGCGGCTTTCGCGAGCGCTTCCCGGACATCGCGCTGGAGCTGCATACCAGCGACCAGATCATCGACCTGCTGGAACAGCGTACCGACATCGCGATCCGCATCGGCCCGTTGCGGGATTCCACCCTGCATGCACGCCCCCTGGGCACCAATGCCTTGCGCGTCCTGGCAAGTCCGGCCTATCTGCGGGCCCATGGCGAACCGGCCGACCCGGCGGAGCTGGCACATCACAGCCTGCTGGGCTTTACGCAGCCCGAGTCACTGAACCTTTGGCCGCTGCGGCATCCGCTGGGCGACAGCCTGCAGATAAGGCCATCCCTGGCCGCGTCCAGCGGTGAAACCCTGCGTCAACTGGCCTTGGACGGCCAGGGCGTGGCGTGCCTGGCGGACTTCATGACGCGCCAGGACAGGCGGCGGGGCGACCTGGTGCAGGTCTTGGCGCGCGATACCGTCGAGGTGCGGCAGCCCGTGCATGCCGTGTACTACCGCAATACCCAATTGGCCTCGCGCATCGCCTGTTTCCTGGATTATGTCGGCGACCATCTGCGCCGGCAGGACGATCCTGGCGAGCCGCCCGCGATGTCCTAGTCCTGGCGCAGCGCGTCGGCGCGCCACCGCGTCAACGCTACCTGGCACGCGAGTTCGACGTCGCCCGAGCCGGATCCCCCCAGCATGGCGGCGCCCTGCCGCTTGCATTCCTTGTCCATGAAGACATTGAAGCTTTCCCGGGACGCCTTCAATGCCTGCAGTGCGTGCGGCGTGGCGGACGAGTCGATCGCTTTCAATTCATCGCGGGCGCGTGCATAGGCGCGCTGCAGGTTCTCTTGCGCGTTCTTCAAGCGGGAGGACAGGCAGGCTTGCATGGCGGTGCGCGGCTGGTTGCCGATGGCGGCCTCGCACGCGTTCAATTCCGCCGTGGCGGCCGGTTCGGCCCGCACGCCGACGCAGGCCAGCGCGATAGACATGCCGAATGCGACCCGCACGATATGGCGGCTATTCCAGGCGCTGAATTCCATGGCGTACTCCTTCTTCTGGCTGTTCATAAAGCATGCTGCGGCCACGCGCTGTGGCCGATTGTAGGGGCCGCGCCCCGCGCCGACACGCGGGCTTCACGCGGCGTCGTGAAAGATCACACCCAGGACGTGCCTGTGGCCCTCGCGCACCCGGCTGACGCCGTGGCGCATTTTGACGCGGTAGACGCCGCGCGTGCCCTGGACCGGACGTTCGTTCACCGCGAAAACCACCGCATCACCCTTTCGCAACGGCACGACCTCCGCGCGCGATTGCATGCGCGGACGCTGTTCGGTCAGCACGAATTCGCCGCCGGCATAGTCCACGCCCGGGGCGGACAGCAGGACGGCGATCTGCAAGGGGAACACGTGCTCGCCGTACAAGTCCTGGTGCAGGCAGTTGTAGTCGCCCGTCCCATACCGCAGCAGCAGGGGCGTGGGGCGGCCTTGCCCCGCCTGATGGCAGCGCCGCAGGAAGCCGGTATGGGAGGCCGGATAGCGCACCGGGCTGCCCATCGCCGCGTTCCAGCGATTCGCGATGGGGGCCAGGCAGGCATAGGCTTCGGTGCGCAGGGCCTGGACGATGCCGGGCAAGGGATAGGCGAAATACTTGTATTCCCCTTGCCCGAAGCCATGGCGGCTCATGACGATCCTGCTGCGATAGCGGGCTTCGTCGTCATAGCAGGCGGCGAGGGCCTCGCATTGTCCGGCCGACAGCAGCGCTGGCAGGACGGCATTGCCCCGGCTGTCCAGGTCGGCGGCAATGGCCTGCCAATCCTGGGCGTCCAGGCCGGCGGGCGGTCCGGCCAGGCGGTCGGCGATCGGGGGCGGGTCGGCGTGTGAGACGGCATGCATGGGGGAACCTCGGTGCGGCGATGGCAATGGCGCTGGCAAGGGCATGGACTGCGTAAAGCCCGGCTGCGATGGCGATCAGCGAACCGCCAGTCTAGGAGCGGCGCGCCCTGGGCGCACTCCGAATATTGCCCCATGGAGCGCGGCAGGTCATCGTATGACTAGGCTGCTGCGTAGCTCCGGTCGCGGCGATTTAGTCTGCGTTCAGCTAGGCGACAGCAATGTGAAGTCAGTGTGTTGGGGTATACCCACCATGTACGTTGTCGTACATCGATGCTATATTTTTTGCGGCGCGTTTACCGTCTCGTCCCACCGGCGCCAGGCGGCGCGCGATCCAAGAAGCGGCCACGCCACGAGCGTGGATCCATAAAGAAAGAGACAGAGCGCGCGATGAGCTTTTCCCTGGATTTCAGCAGCCTCTGGCCGTACTGGCCGGTGTTCCTCGAAGGCGCCTGGCTGACCCTGAAGATGACGGCCGTGGCGATCTTCTTCGGCGTCATGCTGGGCACCGCGGTGGCTTTCGCCAAACGCAGCCGCTACCGGTTCCTGGCCCGCGTCTGCGGCATCTATATCGAGGCGATCCGCAATACGCCTTTCCTGGTACAGATTTTCATCCTGTTCTTCGGGCTTGCCAGCGCCGGTATCCGCCTGCCCACCTTCACGGCGGCCGTATTGGCCATGGTCTTCAATATCGGCGCTTATGCGGCGGAGATCATCCGTGCGGGCCTGGAGGCCGTGCCGCGTGGCCAGATCGAAGCCGCGGAGTGCCTGGGCCTGTCGCGGTGGCGCATCGGCTGGCACGTGATGCTGCAGCCTTCGATCGAGAAGGTGTACCCGGCACTGACGGGCCAATTCCTGCTGATGATGCAGGCCTCCGCGGTGGCCTCGCAGATCTCGGCCGAGGAACTGACCGCGATCGCCAATACCGTGCAGTCCGACACCTTCCGTTCGCTCGAAACCTATATCGTCGTGGCGGCGCTGTACCTGGCGCTGTCGCTGCTGATCAAGCTGGCGGCGTGGGCCATCGGGGAATACGCCTTCAAGCGCCGTCGCGTCGTACGACGCGCGGCGGCGCAGGCGGGCAGGGCGGCGTCCCGGCGCGCCAGCGTGTCATCGGCCATCCGGCGCGGAGCAGCATGATGCACGGTTTTACGATGGCCCACTTCTGGTACCTGGTGCAGTCGATCGGCTGGACGCTGACATTGTCGGTGCTTGCTTTCGTGCTGGGCAGCATCGGCGGCTTCGCCATCATGCTCGCGCGCATTTCGGCGCGACCCTGGCTGCGCACCGCGGCGCTGCTGTATATCGAGATCATCCAGGGTATCCCGCTGCTGATCCTGCTGTTCATCGTCTACTTCGGCCTGTCGTTCTACGGCTACGAGGTGCCCGCGCTTGTGGCCGCGGGGCTGGCGCTGATGATCTACAGCAGCGCCTATCTGGGCGACATCTGGCGCGGCTGCGTGGACGCCATGCCCAAGCCGCAGTGGGAGGCCTCGGAATGCCTGGCCATGACGCGCTGGCAGACGCTGCGCCTGGTCATCATCCCGCAGGCCGTGCGGCTCGCCTTGCCGTCGACAGTCGGGTTCCTGGTGCAACTGATCAAGATGACCTCGCTGGCGTCGGTGATCGGCTTCATCGAACTGACGCGCGCCGGCCAGATCATCAACAACTCGATCTTCGAGCCCTTCCTGGTCTTCGGGCTGGTCGCGGCCTTCTACTTCCTGCTGTGCTATCCGCTGTCGCGCTGGAGCCAATCGATGGAGAACAAGCTGAATGTCGGCAATCGTTAAGCTGGACGACGTCTACAAGCGCTTCGGCTCGAACCAGGTCCTGCAAGGCGTCTCGTTCGAGGTCGCCAAGGGCGAGATGATCGCGGTGATCGGCGCCAGCGGATCCGGAAAAAGCACGGCGCTGCGCTGTATCGACCGTCTGGAAACCATCGACCAGGGCAGTATCGAGGTCTGCGGCATCCGCGTCGACGACCCGGGTGTCGACCTGCGCCAGCTACGCCTGGAGGTCGGCATCGTGTTCCAGAGCTACAACCTGTTCGCCCACCTGACGGTGCAGGAGAACATCATGCTGGCGCTGCGCCACGTCAAGAAGAAGCCCCGCGACGAAGCGCGCGGCATCGCGCTGTCGGTGCTGGAGCAGGTCGGCCTGGCCCAGAAGGCGGACGCTTATCCGGAGCAGCTTTCCGGCGGCCAGCAGCAGCGCGTGGCCATCGCGCGCTCGCTGGCGATGTCGCCCAAGGTCATGCTGTTCGATGAAGTCACCTCCGCGCTCGATCCCCAGCTGACCGGCGAGGTGCTGCGCGTCATGGAAGACCTGGCCGCCGGCGGCATGACCATGCTGCTGGTGACCCACGAGATGGCCTTCGCCAAGCGCGTGGCCGACCGCATCATCTACATGCACCAGGGCAAGGTGTGGGAAGTCGGCGATGGCAGCATGCTGGACGACCCGCGCACGCCCGAATTGCGCGCCTTCCTGGGCAACGGCCTGTAGTGCCCGCGGCCCGCAACCCTTTCATCAACGCCGATCACGGCTATCCGAGGAGACACACTTGAAACTCAAACGCCTGTTCCTGCGCGGCTGCACCGCCGCGCTGTTGCTGGCAGGCAGCGCGCACGCCGTCATGGCGGACGAACTGGCCGACATCAAGAAGGCGGGCAAGATACGCGTCGCCATCGCGATGGGCACGCCCCTGTTCAGCTATGTCGATGACAACCTCAAGCCGACCGGTTCGGATGTCGACACCGCGCAATTGCTGGCCAAGGACCTGGGCGTGAAGCTGGAGATCGTGCAGGTCACCAACGCCGCGCGCGTGCCGACCCTGCAGGCGCGGCGTGCCGACCTGGTGGTCGCCGACCTGTCCATCACACCCGAGCGGGCCCAGGTGGTGGACTTCTCCGTGCCCTACGCCGTGATCTCGCTGATCGTGGGCGCGCCCAAGGACATCAAGATCGCGGGGTATTCCGACCTGTCAGGCAAAACCATCGGCCTGACCCGCGCCACCGTGAACGACAGCATCACCACCCAGTTGGCCAAGGGCGCCGATATCAAGCGCTACGAGGACGACGCCACCTTGATTACGTCCATGGTCACCGGGCAGATCGATATCTTCTCCAGTACTCCGTCGAACCTGGCCGAAATGCAGAAGCGCGCTCCCCGGCGCAACCTGGAAATGAAGTTCGAGCAGAAGGATTTCGACCTGGGCATCGCCATCCAGAAGAACCAGCCGGCGCTCAAGGACTGGGTCGATCAATGGGTGCGCGAGAACCTGAAGAATGGCAAGCTGAACGCCATCTACAAGAAGTATCACGGCCGCGACCTGCCGGCCCGCATCACGCAGGCGCAGGGCTAGGAACGGGGTCCCCGCGCCGGTTGGCTGGTATTGGCGTTGCCCGCCGAACCGACCGGCACGGGGCCGGGATGGCCTGTCCACAGTCGAAGGAGCCTCGCGCCGGACATATCCGGGGCGGGGCCCTTCCCGTGTCGAAGCGCCGGCCCGGGCCGCGCTTGGAGCGGCGTGCCGTTTTCGTTATGCTCGTCGCTCGACCCGCAACCTTAACCGCTTTCCCCTGCATGACGGCACACCAGCTCAGCCTGCGGCGCTACGACGACGAGGTCAGACTGCATCAGCACGATTTCCACCAGATCGTGCTGCCGCGCGCCGGTGCGCTGCATCTGGATATAGACGGCCGCGGCGGCGTCGTGGCGCAGGGCCGCGGCGCCTTTATCCCGGCGGGCAGCGACCATGCCTTCTGGGCGCGCGGCCCGAACAGCTTCGTGGTGCTGGACGTGCCCGCGCAAGCCGTGCAGGGCATCGATTCCCCGTTTTTCGTCATTTCGCCGCCCTTGCAGCATTTGCTCGATTTCCTCGGCGGCGTCGGTGCCCAGGACGATATCCCCGCCGCCATGCGCGAGCCCTGGGGAGCGTTGCTGCTGGCGACCCTCACGGGTCCGCGTCCTATGCCGCGCGGCGCGGACGAGGCCATCGTCGAACGCGCGCTGCGGCATATGCGCCGCTACCTGGACCGCGACCTGACGGTGGCCGATATCGCCCGCGCCGCGGGCGCCGGCCCGACCCGCCTCTACCGGCTATTCCGCGACCGCCTCGGGCGGACGCCGCATGACACGCTGGCGGAACTGCGCCTGGATGGTGCCCAGCACCTGCTGGCGGCCACCTCCCTGCCCATTGCCGAGATCGCGCGGCGCACCGGCCACGCCGACCAGAGCACCCTGACGCGACGGTTGCGTCGATCGCGCGGCGTGACGCCCGCGGCCTACCGTCGAGGCATGAAGGGATCCGGCCCCGGGCTCTAGAACCGTTCCTGGCACAAAACCGCGCAATCCTGGACAACTGCACCCACGCGTCGGCGCGTATGCTTGCGGACCTCGACACGTGTAAAGGAGCGGGCGGTGCAAGCAGCGACCACGGGGCATGCCGGATCGGCGGCGCGGGCGACGGGTATCGGGGTGATCGCCATCCTGCTCTGGGCGGCGTTGGCCTTGCTGACCGTTCGCACCGGCGCGCTGCCTCCGTTCCAGCTGCTCGCGCTGAGCTTCGGCGTCGCCTTTGCCGGCGGGGTCGCCGTGCTGTTGCCGCGCGGCCGCGCCGCGCTGGCCGACATGCGGCAACCGCTGCGGCCGTGGCTGCTCAGTTTCAGCGGCATTTTCTGCTACCACGCGCTGTATTTCTATGCGCTGTCGCATGCGCCGGCCGCGCAGGCCAGCTTGATCGCGTACTTGTGGCCACTGTTCATCGTGCTTTTCTCGGCACTGGCGGGGGGGCGCCTGTACGCACGTCACCTGGCCGGCGCCGTGCTGGGCCTGGCCGGGACGGCCCTCATCGCGCTGGAACGCGGCGAGGGCAGCGGCGCCGCGTGGCCGGTGGCGGGCATCGCGGCCGCCTTCGGCTGCGCCGTGATATGGGCTGGCTATTCGGTCTTGAACCGCCGCTATGCCAGTGCGCCCAGCAGCATGATGGTCGGCGTGTGCGGCCTGGTCGCGGTGGCGGGCGCGATCTGCCATGTCCTGCTGGAGACCACCGTGCCGGTCGGCGCGGCGCAATGGGCGGCGATCGTATTGCTGGGGCTCGGTCCCACCGGGCTGGCCTTCCTGGCGTGGGACTATGCCACCAAGCACGGCCATCTGGCGCTGCTGGGGCCGCTGTCCTATCTGGCGCCGTTGCTGTCCACGGTACTGCTGGTGGCGGCTGGGGAAACGCCGGCACGGTTGACGCTGTTGCTGTCCGCCTTGCTCATCATCGGGGGATCGGTGGTCGCCACGGCGACGCGACGGCGTCGTTGATGCCGGCGTCGCGTGCAGCGCGATGGCCCGCTACAGCATCTCCAGCGCACGCTTGCGCCGCGGTGGGGCAAAGGCCCGGTCCAGTTCGGCAAGGTCCTCGGCCGCGAGTGACAGCTCTAGGCATGCCAGGTTCTGCTTCAGGTGTTCCAGGGAGGACGTTTTCGGGATGGCGATGATGCCCGGCTCGCGCAGTACCCAGGCCAGCGCGGCCGCCGCCGGGGTCACGCCGTGGCGCGCCGCCACCCGTCCCAGCGCGGGGTCGCGCAGCAGGCGGCCCTGCTCGATCGGCGAATACGCCATGACGGGAACCGTGCGCGCCCGGCACCACGGCAGCAGATCGTATTCGATGCCGCGGCGTCCCAGGTTGTAGAGCACCTGGTTGGCCTGGACCGCGTCACCGCCAGGCAGTCCGGCCAGCTCCTGCATGTCGTCCGTGTCGAAGTTGCTGACGCCCCATCGCGCGATCTTGCCGTCGCCAACCAGGCGCTCCAGGGCCTCGACGGTTTCCGCCAGGGGATGCGGGCCACGCCAGTGCAACAGATAAAGGTCGATGCGGTCCGTGCCCAGGCGGCGCAGGCTGCCTTCGCAGGCCTGCGCGACGCCGCGCCGGGAAGCGTTGCCCGGCAGCACTTTGCTGACCAGCGCGACGCCGTCGCGCCGCCCCCGGATGGCGCGGCCCACGATTTCCTCCGCGCGCCCGTCGGCGTACATCTCGGCCGTATCGATCAGCGTCAAGCCGGCGTCGATGCCGGCCTGCAGCGCACGGATCTCGGCGTCGGCATGCTGCGCGGACTCTCCCATGAACCAGGTCCCCTGGCCCAGGACGGGCACCGACCATCCATCGCGAAAGACCAGCGTGCGGGTGGAGGGCATGAGCTGTCTCCGGTTGTGGCGGTCCGGTCGCGCCGTCAAGCCAACCGGCTGCCGTGTGTGTACGTTATCGGAATCGCGTCGAGGTCGACGCCGTCCAGGCAGCGCACATTCACGCTCCATTGCTCCGGCGCGGTGCGCGGGCGGCGGAAGGGCTGGATCCCGCATACCTTGCAGAAATAGTCCCGCGCGGCCTTCGTGTGCCAGCGGTATTCCGACAACGCGTCCATCGCCGTCAGCAGGCGCAGGTCCTGATCGGCGATCCTGTGCAGCAGCGCGCCGCGCCGCCGGCACATCGAGCAATCGCATACCCGGACGTGGTCCAGGTCGGCATCGATCTCGAAGCGCACCGCGCCGCAGTGGCAGGAACCGTGGTACGTCTGTTTCATACGCTGTCCGGGAGAGCCGGTGCGCCCCAAGGCGGCAAGCCTGGGCGTCAGCCGCAGCGCAGCGCCGACAGGGCGCCTTGCTGGTCCAGGATCAGGTTGATCCGGCGCGGGTCGTATTCCATGGTCATGACCTCGCCCGGCTTCAGGACGCGGGTCTTTGACGATGACGAGGCTTGGCGGATCTTGCTTTCCACATCGGGCGTGAGCCGGGTGCCGATCAGGTTCTGCACCGGCTGTGCATCGCACATTTGGTTACTGGAAAAGGTCGTGTAGCCGTCTGAACCGCCGCCATAACCGCCTGCGCCGGTGGTGGAAGAAGACGTGGAGGATGCCGTCGTATCGCTGGTATCGGCCGACGACGTGGAACGGCCGGTGTTCGCGCAAGCGGTCAGGCCGGCGAGCAGGACGACAGGGATGAGCTTCCAGATCATGCGAACCCCTAAGCTTCGTTGATGTTGCATAGCGAAGAACGTCTACATCATAGTTCAGCGCGGATGCCTTGCGCCCGCCCCGATGGTTCTTCCGCGCCCAGGGGGCTCGCAATGGCCTCGAGCGACTTGCGTTCGGCGTCCACGCCGTGGCGCAGGGCCAACACTCCGGCTGCGATGACGAGCACGGCGGCCACCCCATAGCCCACCGCGACCGCATCGCGGCTGCCGCTTTCGATCAGCATGCCGAACAGCACCGGTCCGACGAAACCGCCGGCGCCGGTGCCCACGGCATAGAAAGCCGAGATGGCCAGCGCCCGTGTCTCCAGTGGAAAGACCTCGCTGATCGTCAAGTAGGCCGAACTGGCGGCGGCCGAGGCGAGGAAGAACACCACCGACCAGCACCAGGCCAGGCTGCGGGCGTCCAGGATGCCGAGCATGAATGCCCATCCCGTCAGGGCCAGCGCGACGCCGGCCGATACATAGGTCGCCGCGATCATGCGCCGCCGGCCGACGCTGTCGAACAGCGGGCCGAGCAGCAGCGGGCCCAGCACGTTGCCCAGGGCGAAAGGGAAGATGTACAAGGCCACGCGGCCTTCCGGTACGCCCATGAAGCGCGTCAGCACCAGCGAGTACGTGAAGAAGATGGCGTTGTAGAAGAAGGCCTGGGAAACCATCATGGCCAGGGCGACGACGCTGCGCCGTCGGTAGCGCCGCAGCAGCACATGCGCGACCTCGCGCAAGGACGGCGACGAGTGCCGCGTGAAGGTGACCCGTCCGGTGACGGGCGCCAGCGGGCCGTGCCGGCGGGTGGCTTCCGCCTCGATCGCTTCGATGATGGCTCGCGCCTCGGCCTCGCGTCCGTGCGAAATGAGCCAGCGCGGACTTTCCGGAACATGCCGCCGTATCAGCAGGATCGCCAGCGCCAGGACCGCGCCGAGCGCGAACCCGGCCCGCCAGCCGTTTTCCGGGCCCAGCACCCGCGCGTCCAGCAAAACCAGGCTCAGCGCGGCGCCAAGGGCCGCGCCCACCCAGAAACTGCCATTGATGGCCAGGCTGACCCGGCCGCGTACGCGGGCCGGAATCAATTCATCGATGGCCGAATTGATTGCGGCGTACTCGCCGCCGATGCCCAGGCCCGTCGCGAAGCGGCAGATCGAGAAAAAAACGAAGCCGTCGGACAGCGAGGTGAGCAGGGTCGCCACCATGTAGACCGCCAGCGTGATCAGGAAGAGCCGCTTGCGGCCCAGGCGGTCCGCCATCCGGCCGAATACCAGGGCGCCCACGACGGCCCCGGCAATGTAGAGCGAGCCGGACCAACCGACCTGGGCCGCGCTCAGGCCCAGCGTGTCGGGCCGCTCCAGCACGCTGCCCAACGATCCGACCAAGGTGACTTCGAGCCCATCGAGCACCCAGGCGACGCCCAGCGAGACGACTACCCGGGTATGCCATGCGGACCAGGGCAGGCGGTCCAGTCGTGCCGGGATATCGGTATGGATGACGGTCATGCGGCAGCGGGAAGCAGGGTGTAAAGCGCAGGCGTGAAGGCCCGCGCGGCGGTTCCTCGCAGTGTGCCGGCACCGGTCCGGCGGCGGGCGTGTCAAAATCCTTGTGACGGATACCAATGGAGACACGCCGCGCCGCGGTGCGGAGACAGCCCATGCTCGATCTGAACGAGTTTCTGACCTTTTCGGTGATCGCGGAAGAGAAGAGCTTTTCCCGGGCCGCTGAAAAGCTGGGCATGTCCAAGGCCCTCGCCAGCAAGCATGTCGCCGACCTGGAGCATTCCCTGGGCGTCAAGCTGCTGCATCGCACCACCCGCAAGATCGGCCTGACGACCGCCGGCGCGTTGTTCTACGAGCGCTGCCGCCAGCTGGTGGCGCACGCCGAGGACGCCCGCCACGAGATCGAGAAGTACCGAAGTACACCGGGGGGGCTGATACGGGTCAGTTCCGCCATGGCCTTCGGGCGCCGCCATCTGGTGCCTGCCATCACGCGCTTCCTGGAACGATATCCCGAGGTGTCGATCGACCTGGACCTTAGCCAGCAGTTTCCCGACCTAGTGACCGCCGGGGCCGATGTGGTGATCCGCCAGGCCGACGAACCGCTGCTCGTTTCGCTGGTGGCGCGGCGGCTTGCCCCGGTGCGCTGGACGGCCTGCGCCAGTCCGGCGTACCTGGCCCGCCATCCGGCGCCCCGCGTGCCGGCCGAGCTGGCGGGGCACAACTGCCTGGTGTATTTCGTCAACAGCAAGGGGGAGTGGTCCTTCACCAGCGAGGATGGCGTCCATACGGTGCGTCCCAAGGGCAACTTCAAGGCCAACAGCGCCGATGCCGTGCTGCATGCGGCGCTGGGCAATCTGGGTATCGGCGTGGTGCCCACCTTCGCCGCCGGGGACGCCCTGCGCAGCGGCCAGCTGGTACGCGTGTTGCCGCAGTACCGGCTGCCTGAACGCGCCTTGTATGCCGCCTATCTGCCCAATCCCACGATGGCGCATTCCACCCGCCTTTTCGTTACGTTCCTGGGCGATTACTTCGGCGCGGATCCGTATTGGGACCGCGACCTCGCGGCGTAAACCTCTTGTCATGACATGGACGGCGCCGGAAACGGCGCCACCGCCCCAGGCGACGTGAACAATCTGTTCACCGGTTCCTGTTGATTCGGCCGCCGCGCGCGTTCACCATGCCTGCTCCAAGCGCTCGAACGATAGGAAGACAGCATGGCAGACACGCAACCCACCCAGGATCCGGCCCTGTCCGGCACCGGAGCCGTCACCTGGCACGGCGGCCAGGAGCACTGGATACAGCGCGACGGCGATATCCGGCTTTTCATGTGGCACAAGCCGGCCGCGGCGGGCGTTGCGCACGCCGGGACCGTGCTGTTCGTCCACGGCTCGTCCATGGCGTCGCAGCCCACTTTCGATTTGACGGTCCCGGGACGTCCCGACTCTTCGGTCATGGATTGGTTCGCGGCGCGCGGCTTCGATACCTGGTGCATGGACAACGAGGGCTACGGCCGTTCCAGCAAGCACCGTCCCATCAATTTCGATATCCCGAATGGCGCGCTGGACCTGGCGGCGGGCAGCGAGTACATCCTGCAGCGCGCCCAGGACGACAAGCTGATGGTCTACGGGATTTCCTCGGGGGCCCTGAAGGCCGCGCTGTTCGCCCAGCAGCATCCCGAACGCGTCGCCCGGGTCGCCCTGGACGCCTTTGTCTGGACCGGCGAGGGCAGCCCGACGCTGGCGCAGCGCAAACTGAAACTGCCGGAATTCCTGGCCAGGAACCGCCGGCCCATCGACCGGGCCTTCGTCGAAAGTATTTTTTCGCGCGATCATCCCGGCTGCGCCGACAGCGCCACGGTATCGGCGTTCGCCGACGCCATCCTGACGCTGGACAGCTCCATGCCCACCGGGACCTACGTGGATATGTGCAGCAAGCTGCCGCTGATCGATCCTGAGAAGCTGGCCGTGCCCACCATCGTGATGCGCGGCGAATACGACGGCATCGCGTCGTTCGATGACCTGGCCGAGTTCTTCAAACGCCTGCCGAATACCTTCAAGCAGTTCACCGTCATGCAGGGAATCTCGCACGCCAGTTTCCAGCAGAAGAACTACAAGATGGTCTACCACATCCTGCACGCCTTCTTCACGCAGCCGGAACCGGTTTATCGCTGAGCCTGTTGCCGACCGCGATACGCGGCGGCCACGCGCGCGGACGCGATCCCGCGTCCGCGCCACAAGAAACGCGAGCCCGGACCACCGGGCCGCGGCACCCGACAAAAGGGAGGAGACCATGATGCGATTTCGATCTGCAGGTTCACTCGCGGCGCTTGCGTTGTGCGCGACCATCGCGGCGTCCGCCGCGGCGCAGGACAAGCCGGACAGCTATCCCAGCGCCCCGATAAAACTGATCGTCCCGTTCGCACCGGGCGGCTTCACCGACGTCGTGGCGCGGCTGGTGGCGGAAAAGCTGACGCCGGCGCTGGGCCAGCCCGTGATCGTGGAAAACCGCATGGGCGCGGGCTCCACCATCGGCACCGACTATGTCGCGAAATCGGCGCCCGACGGCTATACGCTGGCCTTGATCTCCACCACGCATGTGATCGCGCCCTGGCTGTACAAGAAGCTGCCCTACGATGCGATCAACAGCTTCGCGCCCATCACCAAGCTGGTCGACAGCCCCTATGTGCTGGTCACCAACCCCGGCGTGCCCGCGCAGAACGTGAGCGAGCTTATCGCGCTGGCCAAGGCCAGGCCGGGCCGGCTGGACTATGCCTCGTCGGGCAACGGCAGCAGCCAGCACCTGGCGGCCGCGCTGTTCGCCACCATGGCCGACATCAAGATCAATCACGTCCCGTATCGTGGGAGCGGGCAGGCGCTGAACGACATTATCGGCGGGCAGGTCTCCATGGGTTTCCTGGGCGTGACCGCCGCGCTGCCGCAGATCGCGGGCGGACGCCTGCGTGCCCTGGGCGTGACCACCACCAAGCGGTCGCCGGACCTGCCGCAGGTTCCCACCCTGGACGAGGCGGGCCTGAAAGGCTACGAAGCGACCATCTGGCTGGGCCTGATCGCGCCGGCGGGCACGCCCAAGCCTATCCTGGACAAGTTGCATGACGCCACGGCCAAGGTCCTGCAGGAACCGGAATCGCGCAAGGCGCTGGCGGGCGCCGGGCTGGAACTGAGCCTGACCAGCGAGGAGGCCTTCGGCGAGCTGCTGAAAACGGAATCCGCGAAGTGGGGCAAGGTGGTCCGGGATACCGGCGCCAGCGTCAACTGAACGGGCAGAACGCCGCTACGGCAGGACGGCCGGATATCCGTCCAGCGCCAGCGCGATCTGCCGGCGGATGTCCCAGTCCTCCAGCCGGGCCTGCACGGCGCCGTAGAAGGTGCCGTCGCGGACCACGAACATGGCGGGCAGGTGGAAGACTTCGTAGCGCTCGACCAGCCCGCCGTTGTCCCCGGCGTCGACCCAGCACACGCGCTGTACGGGCAGGTTCATCGCGGGCAGGCGTTCGCGCGCCAGGCGGCAGTTCGCGCAGGTGCGGCTATGGAAAACCACCAGCGACAGCCCGGCCGCGTCCAGCAGGTAGCGGTCGGCGGTGCCGTCGTTCAATTCGATCTGTTCCATCCCAGCTTGGTTCCAATGCCGCAATAGCGGCCATCTTAGCCTGCCGCGCGGGGGGGGAGCGGGGTTGCAAGGGGGGTTGTAAGATAACGCCCGGCCACGGGGGCGCCACCGCGCCCCCGTGCCGCTTCCGCCGCGCATCCCGTTGAGGTTCCATGCAATCGAACAGCTTCTTCGAATCCCTGGGCAATGTCCTGGGCGAGATCATCCGGACCATCGTCGGCGTCCTGCGCTACCTGCTCGGGGGCGTGGGCAGGGCGATCGGCGACTTCTCCGCCGGATTGGCCCAGGCCATGGGGATGAGCCCCAGCCTGTTCAACTTCGCCATCCTTATCCTGGGCGTGCTGCTGCTGATCGCGGCCATCCGCGCCTTGCTGCGGCGGTCCGTGCTGGGTTTCCTGTTCTGGGCCATACTCGCTGTTCTGGTGCTGGGTGCGCTGATCGGATGACGCGCCGGCATCCCGCGCGATGATGGCGGACCAGCGGCGGGCTGGCTCCGGCTCGCGCGGTCTACCGTAATCATCCTGGGGAGGTTCACCATGGCGGAAGGCCGCATACGCGTCGGCATCGGCGGTTGGACATACGAGCCCTGGCGCAAGACGTTCTTTCCGGACGACCTGCCGCATAGCCGCGAGCTGGAATACGCCAGCCGCCAGGTGACGGCCATCGAGGTCAACGGCACCTACTACAGCACCCAGAAGCCGGCATCCTTCGCGCGCTGGCGCGACGAAACCCCCGACGATTTCATTTTTTCGCTCAAGGCCTCGCGCTACGCGACCAACCGCCGCGTGCTCGCCGAGGCCGGCGACTCCGTGCAGCGTTTCCTGAACAGCGGCATTACCGAGCTGCGCGACAAGCTCGGTCCCATCGTGTGGCAATTCGCCCCGACCAAGGCCTTCGATCCGGATGACTTCGAGGCCTTCCTGGCCTTGCTGCCTGACCGGGTCGATGACCGGCGCCTGCGCCATGTGATGGACGTGCGGCACGAAAGTTTCATGGACCCGGGCTATCTGAAGCTGGCGCGCAAGTACAAGGTCGCCACGGTCCACACGGATTCGGACAAGTACCCTTCGTTCGCCGACCTGACGGGTGGCTTCGTCTATGCCCGCCTGATGCGTTCCAGCGCCGCCAATCGCGCCGGCTACGCGCCCAAGGCCCTGGATGCCTGGGCCGAGCGTGCCCGCTGCTGGGCGGCGGGCGGCGAGCCGGACGATCTGCCCCGCGTCGCCGAGGCAACGAAGCAGCCTGCCGCCGCCAAGGGACGGGACGTTTTCGTGTTCTTCATCAATGGCGACAAGGAAAAGGCGCCCGCCGCCGCGCAGGCCTTGCTGCAGCGCCTGGCGAAATGAAGGGGCCGCCCCCGCCCCGCCGCAGGCGCGAGGCATCAGCAGGTATGCTTACACCGCTTCCGGCCATCCATCCACCTTGCCTGATCGACGCACCATGACCCGCACCAACGAACACGGACAGCCCATCGGCGACGCCCTTTCGGACTGGACGCCCCGCGCCCGGCCGCCGGCCACGGCCATGCAGGGCCGCTTCTGCCGCGTCGAGCCCCTGGATGCCGCGCGCCATGCCGCGGACCTGTACCAGGCGCACCACCAGGCGCGGGATGACAGCCTCTGGACCTATCTGAACTACGGTCCTTTCCAGGATGCCGGAACGTTCAACGACTACGTGGCCCAGGCGGCTGCCAGCACCGACCCGATGCACCATGCCATCATCGATCTCGCGTCCGGCAAGGCCATCGGCACCGCCGCGCTCATGCGCATCGACCCCGCGAATGGCGTTATCGAGATCGGCCATGTCTGCTATTCACCGCTGCTCCAGCGCACGCCGATCGCCACCGAGGCGCAATACCTGTTCATGCGGCGCGTCTTCGACGAACTGGGCTATCGCCGCCTCGAATGGAAATGCGACAGCCTGAACGAGCCGTCGCGCAAGGCCGCGGCGCGCTACGGGTATACCTTCGAAGGCGTCTTCCGCCAGGCCATCGTCTACAAGGGCCGTACCCGCGACAGCGCCTGGTTCTCCATCATCGACGGCGAGTGGCCGGCCTTGCGGCAGGCGTACGAGGCATGGCTGGCGCCGCAGAACTTCGACGCCGACGGCAGGCAGCGCCAGTCGCTGCGCGCCTGCATCGGCCGCGATTGAGGGCTGCCATGGACATCGATCGCACCATCGCCGCCCGCCTGGTGGAACGCCTGGGCCTGCAGCCGCATCCGGAAGGCGGTTATTACCGCGAGACCTATCGGGCCTCCGAGACGCTCCTGCGGCCCGCATGGGGCGTGACCCGTACCGCCAGCACGGCGATCTACTACATGCTGAGCGAACAGGCCTACTCGGCCTGGCACCGTATCCGCTCCGACGAGGTCTGGCATTTCTATGCGGGTGGATCGCTGCTGATACATATACTGGACCCGCGGGGCGGCTTGACGACGCATCGCCTGGGCAACGCCATCGAGGACCCGGAGGCCGTATTCCAGGCGGTGGTGCCGGCGCAGTGCTGGTTCGCGGCTGAACGTGTATCGGCCGACCGCTACACGCTGGCGGGCTGCACGGTGGCGCCCGGGTTCGAGTTCAGCGACTTCGAACTGGCCGATGCGGACCGGCTCGCGGCCGAGTTCCCCGCACATGCCGAAGTGATAGCCAGGTTGGCGCCGCGTCCCGCCTGAGCCGCTGCCCGGCGCCTCTCCCGGCGCGCTTCGCCCCCGGGCCGCTCGACCTCTTCGCGTATCGGGTCCACTGGCGTGGTGCCGCTCGCGGGGGCGCGTGCGCGGCGCACCGCGGGCGGCGCACGTTACCATAGCCTGTCCAACCGTTTCAGGCTTATCCGCACATGCGCTTTCATTCTCTTCGGGATATCGATCATCGTTCGCGCGCCCTGGCGCGCTGGCTGCCGGCCCTCGTACTGGCCGGCATCGGCAGCGCGGGATGCGCCCAGCCGGCCGCCACCACGGCGGCGCCCGCCACGCCCTCCGCACTGGCGCAGCCCGCCGAGCAGGATGCCGACCCGGCGCAGTGCCTGGCGACGCTGCGCACCTCGGCGCCGGCCAACGGTGTCAGCGTGGCCGATTTCGACCGTTATACGCAGGGCTCGAAGCTGCTTGCCACCACCGTGGCGGCGGCCAAGGCCCAGCCCGAGGGCAAGGAAACGTGGTGGGATTACATCGCCAAGACCGTCGACGACCAGCGCGTGACCGAGGGCAGGGCGGTGCTGGAGAAATCGCGGACGGCGCTCGACGCTATCGACGATAAATACCGGGTGGACAGCGAGCCGCTGGTCGCCATATTCGGCATCGAAACGAATTTCGGCGCTCAACTGGGCAAGGTGGACGTCCTGAATGCGTGGCTGACGCGGGCATGCACCGAGCAAAAGCCGCTATGGGTCAAGAACGTCTACGCCTCCGTGCGCCTCCTGCGCGACGGCACGGTCACGCGCGAGACCTTCATCGGCTCGTGGAGCGGCGCTTTTGGCATGACGCAATTCATCCCGACCTCGTTCTACGAGCTTGCCGCGGACGGCGATGGCGACGGCCGGATCGATCTGTATGGGTCGCTGCCGGACGCGCTGGCGTCGACGGCGAACCACCTGCTCAAGCGCCGGGCGACGTGGACGCGCGGCCTGCCGGCGGTGATCGAAGTGCGCGTGCCCCCCGCCTTGGCGGCAACCATGCCGGCATCGCCGGATGCCGAATACATGAACCGCGACGACAAGCGTCCGCTATCGCAGTGGGCGGGCGACGGCGTGACACGCGCGGACGGCACGCCGCTGAACAGCGTGCCGATGGCGCAGCCATGGGAGTCGGTGTCCGCCTACCTGTTCGCGCCAACGGGATCGCAAGGGCCGGTATTTCTGGCCACCCGCAACTTCGACGCGATCCTGCACTACAACCAGTCGCATAAATACGCGCTGGCGGTCAGCCTGTTGACGAACCGGCTCCGGGGCGATGCGGGCCTGCTCACGGCCTGGCCCACGGACGATCCCGGGCTTTCGCGAGCGCAGATCAAGACCTTGCAGGGGCTGCTGGCCGCGCGCGGTTACGACGTCGGCACGCCCGACGGCATTCCGGGCAGCAAGACGCGCCAGGCCGTGGCAGCGGAACAGCAACGCCTGGGCCTGCCCCAGGACGGCCGCGTGGGCTACAAAATCTTCAGCGCCCTGCAGAATCCCTGACCCGGACGCCGCTATAGCGGCGGCAGCACCAGGTCCGTGGTCCCGGGCCTGACCCACCGCACGCATTCGCGCGTGGTGTCGATGCAGCCGCCGTCCACATAGACCCCGCGAGGCTCGCGCAAACGCACCATCTTCTTCAGGATGCGGTCGACTTCAGCGGGGTCGGCCATGGTCGCGCGCACACGGGCTTCCACCCGTGTCTCGTCCAGCCGCAGGATGCCGCGCTCGTCGGTGTGGACGCCGTCGCGCCAGTGGTATATCTCCACGCACTTCGCCGTCAGGCTGAAGGGCTGCTCGTGCTTCCAGAAATTGTTGAACATTCCGCGGCCCAGGTAGAACACCCATGAACCCTCGAAGCCTTCGACGTTGGACGAACGTTCGTCGGGGTTTCGAAACCACAGCCGGTCCCCCGGCACGTAGAACCGCGGCGGCAGCGGTTCCTCCATGGACCCGTATTCGCGCAGGAACACGTCGTGGAACAGGCCCGACATGATGGCGCGCGTTTCCCAGTGCCGTTGCAGCTGCGCAAGCAGTTCGGGGTTGCAGCGCGCCAATTCCTGAGCGATACCCAGCAGCGTCACGTACTCCGTGGCGCGATAGCAGGAAAAGGAATACAGCTTGCCCGAGGCCCGCGGCTGCGTCGCCTTGACCAGGCCTTCGATCAGCGACTTGCCGGGCAGGATCGTGAAGCCCCGTGCCTCGTCGTAGGTCCAGTAGTCTTCCGGCCGTTCGGCGTGCTCGGTATCGAAGGCCAGTTCGGTGCGGCACGCGGCCTGCACGATGTTCAGCTTGATACGAACCGCCGACTCGAATTCGTCGTGGCTGGGATAGCGGAAGGGCACGGGCGCTGCCAACATGGCCAGCACGACCTCGCGTTCCATGTTGCGTGCGCGATCCGCGTAGCGCGCGTCCAGGGCCTCGGCCAGCCCGGTGGTGTCGTGGTCGGGGGTCCACTGCGCGGCGGCCGCGTCGGTCAGGCGAAATCCCGCCACCGGGCCTGACGTCTCCTGCCAGCTGGCCGTGGCCACCAGGTCGGCCAGGCCCAGGCCGGCCAGGTAATCCATCGTCCGGCGCATCGATGCGGCATGGTCGTCCACAGGGCAACTGAAGAGATGCACACCGGCGATATGCGGGCGCGCGGCAAGCGGCGTAATGCGATTCACGAACAGGCTCCCCAGGCGGCCGCGATGGCGATATTTGCTGACGAAATGCTGAATTCCGCCGGCCGCAATGGACTGTGCCTTGTCTTCGCCGCGGCGGATTTCGCGATCATAGGCGATCGGCCTATGATTCCGGCGGTCGTCCGGCACGGCGCCGCTTCCTGAGGTGGGCAGGCCGCGCCATGGGAAGGGGAAATGAAGCAGAGTTCTTCGCAGCGCGGCATGCTCGGGGTGGTGGCCGCGGGCTTTTTCATGCAGTCGCTGGATACCACCATCGTCAATACGGCCTTGCCGGCCATGGCGCACAGCCTGGGCGAAGCGCCGCTGGCGATGCGGCCCGTCGTGGTGGCTTATTCGCTGGCCATGGCGATGCTGACGCCGGCGTCGGGATGGCTCGCCGACCGTTTCGGCACGCGGCGCGTGTACTTCGCCTCCATCCTTGTCTTCGTGCTGGGCTCGCTGTTCTGCGCCGTGTCGACCACGCTGTCGCAGCTGGTGATCGCCCGCGTGATACAGGGCATGGGCGGCTCCATGCTGCTGCCCATCGGACGCCTGTCCATTCTGCGCACCATGCGCGGGGAAGACTACATCGCCGCGCTGGCGGCGATTTCCGTCGCGGGTCAGGTGGGTCCGCTCATCGGCCCCATGACGGGCGGATGGCTGGTCCAGGCCTTGAGCTGGCATTGGATTTTCCTGATCAATCTGCCCATCGGCATCCTGGGCCTGGTGGCCGTACGCCTCTACATCGCGCCCAACGCGCTGCTGACCACGCCGGCGTTCGACGTTGCCGGCTTCACGCTGCTCTCGGCCTGCATGGCGGCTTTCTCGCTGGCGATGGAGGGCACCGGGGACACGCACCGGGCCGCCTACAGCCTGGGCCTCGTCGCGGTGAGCGCGGCGATGGTGCTGCTGTACATCGCGCATGCGCGCCGCCGTCCGCGGCCGCTGTTCAAGCTGGCGCTGTTTCGCGACGCCACCTTCAGCGTCGGCCTGGTGGGCAACCTGGTATCCCGCATCGGCAGCAGCGGCGTGGCCTTCCTGTTGCCCCTGCTGCTGCAGTTGCAACTGGGCTACGAGCCCTTCCATGCCGGGCTCATGATGTTCCCCGTCGCGCTGGCCGCGCTGCTGTCCAAGCGCTGGGTGGCGCCGCTGGTCCGCCGCGTCGGATATGAAGCTTTCCTGTCTGTCAACACGATCGTGGTCGGCGTGTCCATCATGTCTTTCGCGGCCATCGCGCCCGGCTGGCCCACGGCGATCCAGATCGTGCAATTGCTGGTGTTTGGCGCGGCCAACTCGATGCAGTACGCCGCGATGAACAGCGTCACGCTGAAAGGCTTGAGCGTCGAGGACGCCGGCAGCGGCAATAGCCTGTTCTCCATGGTGCAGATGCTGGCCCTGAGCCTGGGCGTCAGCGTGAGCGGCGGCCTGGTTGGGCTCTTTTCCCACGGCTCCCGAGCGGACGCCATGGGTTTTCGCCTGACCTTCGTGTGCGTGGGCGCCATCACGCTGCTGTCGACGCTGGTGTTCCGGCGCCTGGAACCGCAGGCCGCGCACCGGCGCGCCTGATCGCCCACGGCACGGACCTGTGCGTTGCCGGCCTTGCCGGTATGCCGCTTGCGGCTGGGTGCGCCTTGTCCATCCAGGCGGCCGTCCGGGCCAGCGCCAGGCCGCGCCGCCAGCCAGCGGGAGTTCAGCCATGAATCGCTTTACCGGCAAGGTCGTCATCGTCACGGGCGCAGGATCCGGCATAGGCGCCGCGACCGCGCGCCGTTTCGCCGAGGAGGGCGCCAGCGTGGTGCTCGCCGGCCGCACGGAAGAGAAATTGCGCAAGGTCGCCGAGTCGCTGCCCGCAGGCCGGGCGCTGGTCCATGTGACCGACGTGGCGCAAATGGAGGCCGTGCAAGGCCTGGTACGCGCGGCGGTGGACCGTTTCGGCGCCTTGCATGTCATGGTCAACAACGCGGGTGTCGCCCCGGAGGGCAAGATCACCGAAGCCAGCCCGGACGATTGGCGCAAGGTGATGGCCATCGATGTGGACGGCGTGTTCCATGGTTGCCGTGCCGCCATCCCCGAATTGGCCAAGACCCGTGGGTCGGTGATCAACGTGTCGTCGGTTTCGGGCCTGGGGGGTGACTGGGGGCTGAGCTTCTATAACGCCGCCAAGGGCGCAGTCACCAACTTCACCCGCGCGCTGGCCATGGATCACGCGCGCGACGGGATCCGCATCAACGCGGTCTGTCCCAGCCTGACCCGTACCGACCTGACGGAGGAAATGTACGGGAACCGCGAACTCATGGCGAAGTTTGCCGAGCGTATCCCCATGGGACGCGGTGCCGAGCCGGAGGAAATCGCCGCCGTCATCGCTTTCCTCGCCAGCGACGACGCGCGTTTCGTCACGGGCGTCAACCTGCCGGTGGACGGCGGCCTGACGGCGTCCAATGGCCAGCCGCCGCAGGCCTGATGCGCGTCCCGCGCGCCGATCAACGCGCCGCGATGGGTACGGCGCTTGCTGATCCATGGACTTGATGAACCGTGCCACCACGGGGGTGGCCATCCCGACTTTGGAGGTCAAGCATGACGCATCAGTTGAAATTGTCTGCCATCGGTCTGGCGTTCTGCGCCGCGGGTATGCTGGGCGCCGCATCGACGTCCCTGGCGGCGTCCGGTACGGACGCCCAGTATCGCGAAGACGTGGCGCGTTGCAAGAGCGGAAGCTCGGGACAGGACCAGGCCACGTGCATGCGGGAGGCCGGCGCGTCGCTGGTCGAACGCCGCCGCAACGGACTGAGCAACCCTGCCGACGCCCGACGCAACGCCATGGCGCGCTGCGATGCCTTGCCGGCGGCGCAGAGGCAGGATTGCATGATCCAGATGTCGGGCCAGGCCAATACCACGGTGCAGGGCAGCGTGGCGGGCGGCGGCATCCTGCGCGAGACGGTCATTCAAGTGCCGGCCGGGACACCCGGCGCCAGCCCCGGCTATAACCAGTCCCCGGGCTATGCCGCACCCCCTGCGCCGCTGGCGCCGCCGCCCGCGGTGCCGCCAGCCGGTGCCGCTCCCTACGGCACGCCGGCGCCTGCCCCGTACGGCAGCATGCCGCGCCAATAACCAACCCCTGCGGCGATCCGCGGCCACTCACCTTCACTTCGGCCGTGGATCTCGCAGCCCCTGATCGGGCCGGCGCAGACGGCCCGCGCGTACATCCCCCACCGCAGCAGCCACCGCCCGCGCGACATTGCGTACCTCCTCGTGCAGCGCCTCGTCGGCGTCCAGTTCGTCATGGCTGGTGGCATACGGACGGTAATAGCCGATATAGCGGTCCAGCCGGGCGCTGGCGCCCGCGTCGATCAGGCCCATCCAGTCCAGCCAATCGCTCAAGGCCCGGCGCGTGCCTTCGATGCCCGCCACGTCGCCATGGACCACCAGGCCGTAGACCCGTCCGGCCAGGTGCTTGGGGTATGACCAGCCGGCCAGTTCGATTTCCTTCGCCTTCAACGCGTCCTTGCCGGACGTCGAGGAAGGGTCCGGATTGCCGCCGTCGGCGCAGACCAACCGGTCGATCATCAGTTTCAGCGGGCTGGGGGATTGGTACCAGTACACCGGCGTCAGCAGGATGACGCCATGCGCGCGCACCCAGCGTTCGTAGATTTCGTTCATGCAGTCGTTGACCTGCCCCAGCGAGTGGTTGGGGTAGCAACTGCACGGCCAGTGGCAGAGCGGCATGGCGGTGGACACGCAGCCCTTGCAAGGGTAGATGACGCGCTCGTATTCCGAGGTGAGCCGGCTCAGGTCGAGCACGTCCGTTTCGATTGCGGCCTGCGCCAATGCCTCGCGGGCGATCGCGGTCAGGCGCCAGGTCTTGGACATCTCACTCGGACAGGTGCCGTCGTTGCGGGAGGATCCGGCGATCAGCAGCACCCGCGCGGGGGTGGTTGCCTGTCCCTGCTGCCGTGCCGCTTCCCGCAGGCGCTCCGCCGCGGCCTTCCATTCGGTGGACAGGTCGTAGTCGGGGTCGGCATGGCCGGGGCCGGCTTTTACCGTTACAGGCGCCTTGCGGCTGTTGCGGTAGGCGTCCCAGGCGATGGCCTCCAGGCGGTCGAGCGCGGCGTCCTCGGCACGGAAGGCGGGATCGTAGAAGCGCCGCATGAAGCGTTCGCGGAAGGTGGCCCGCGATAGTTTCTCCTGGACCTGGCCTTTCCTGACTTGCGGTATCGATATGGGCATGGGCATGGACCGTTCGCGAACAAATGCGCGGGGGCCGCAAGCGCTGTGCCCATCCATGTCGGTTGCTGCATCGCAGCATAAAGCGCACAATACCTGGGATCCCGCGCGCCGTGCCGCGCCTCCAAGCACCCCGGCGATTTGTTTTGGAAGGCTCCGGAATGCACGAATCTCCCAGGTAAACCGATGCAAAGAAAGCTGTCCTCGCTGTTTTTCTCGACCGCCCGCAAAGTGGCGCGTCTGCAGCGGACGGCGTGGGGGCTGGGCATGCCATTTACGGGGCTGGGGGGCGGCGCCGCCAAGCCGGCCAAGCGCGCCAAGGCGAAGCCCGCGGCGCCGGCCATGGTGGCAGCGCGCCGCCGGGGGCTGGCCCCGGCCGCGCCGTACACGCCCGACCCCAGCGCTTTCGCGGGCACCTGGCGGGGCCATGTGTATCGGACACCGCCGCTGCCCGGCGCCTGGCCGGTACGGCTGTCATATTTCGTTTACACCCCACCCCGCTTGCCCAAGGGCAGCCCCATGCTGGTCATGCTGCATGGCTGCGAACAGGGCGCGCTCGATCTTGCGTGCGGCACGCGCATGCACCGCCTGGCGGACCGGGAGGGCTTTCTGCTGGTCTATCCCCAGCAATCGCAGCGGGGGCAGCGCCATCGCTGCTGGCATTGGTATCAGCCCGACCCGGCCCACGGTTATGCCGAGGCCGATGCCATCGCCGGTATCGTGCGCGAAACGGCGATCGATCACCAGGTCGATACCACGCGCATCTACATCGCCGGCCTGTCCGCCGGCGCCAGCATGGCGGCGCTGGTTGCCTTGCGTCATCCGGAATGGATCGCGGCGCTGGGCATGCATTCCGGCGCCGTGCTGGGCAGTGCGCAGAACGCCAGTGAAGGCCTGCGCGCCATGCGTTACGGCGCGGCGCGCGCGCCGGCGCAGGCCATGCCGTCGCTGGTCCCGCAAGACGTTGCCTTTCCCGGCTTGCCTGCCATCATCCTGCAGGGCGAACGCGACTCCGTGGTGGATCCGCGCAGCGGCACGCAGTTGATGGAACAACTGGCCTGGGTCAATGGCGTCCCGCTCGATCGCGCCGCGCCGGCGCAGCACTACGCCGTGGGTACGGTGCGCGCGTATTCGCGCACCGACCTGCCCGCCGGACGTTCCGCAATGGTCACGCTTTGCGAGATACCCGGCCTGGGTCATGCCTGGAGCGGCGGCGATGGCCGCATCCGTTTTCACAGCCGGCAGGGGCCGGACGCCTCCCTGTTGATGTGGCGCTTTTTCAAAACGCGCCGTCGTGAGCCGCCGGCAGGGGTCGATGACTGAATTCAGGCAAAATGGCGCCTGTCCCTCCCCGCGCCTTGCCCCATGTCCGATGTCATCGCCCTGATTTTCGATTTCGACGACACGCTTGCGCCCGACAGCACATCGGGCTTTCTGGCGAGCATGGGCGTGGATACGGCCGGTTTCTGGAAAGAGCAGGTCGACCCGTTGCTGTTCCAGCAGGACTGGGACCCGGTGCCCGCCTACCTTTATCGCATGATCGAGCTTTCGCGCGAAGGCCGCCACGGCCTCATTACGCGGGAACGGTTGCAGGAATGGGGCGCCCGGTTGCCCCTGCACGACGGCGTCGCCACGTTGTTTCCGCGCCTGCGCGCCGCCGTGCGGGAAGTGCAGCCGCAGGTGTCCCTGGAGTTCTACCTGATTTCCAGCGGTATCGGCGACGTCGTGCGCTCCACGCCGATCGCCCACGAGTTCACCGAGATCTGGGCGTCGGAATTCATCTATGGCGAGGACGGCGGCATCGTGTTTCCGCGCCGTATTGTCAGCTTCACGGACAAAACGCGCTATCTGTTCCACATTCAGAAAGGCATCATCGGCCGCGACTTCCGCAGCAAGCCGTTCGAGGTGAACCGCAAGATTCCCGAGGACCGTTTGCGCGTGCCTTTCGACCAGATGGTTTTCGTCGGCGACGGCTATACCGATATTCCGTGCTTTTCCCTGATCCGCAGCGCCGGCGGCTTCGCCTTCGGGGTGTGGGATCCGCGCCATCGCGACAAGCGCAGCAGGGCCTGGGGCTTCATCGAGGAAGGCCGGGTCTCCAACCTGAACCAGGCCCGTTACGACGAGAACGCGGAGCTTTACCAGTGGCTGGAGGAGGCGGTGACCAGCCTGGCGCACCGTATCGCGCTGAAGTCGCGGGTGTACCGTGGCTGAAGCGGCCGTGGCCCTCCCGGCGCCGGCACAGGCGCGCTTCGACGAAGCCATGATGCAGTTGGCGCTGGGACAGGCGCAGGCCGCGTGGGATGTCGGGGAAGTGCCCGTGGGCGCCGTTGTGGTCGACGCCGACGGACAGGTCATGGGGGCTGGCTACAACCGCACCATCATCGACGCCGATCCCACCGCGCACGCCGAGATCGTCGCCCTGCGCGCGGCCGCGCGGGCCTTGTCCAATTACCGCCTGCCGGGCCTGATGCTGTACGTGACGCTCGAGCCCTGCGTCATGTGCATGGGCGCGATGCTGCACGCGCGGCTGGCGCGGGTCTGCTATGGCGCGGCGGATCCGAAAACGGGTGCCTGCGGCAGCGTGCTGGACGTGGGCGCCATCGATCGACTGAATCACCATACTTCGTTTCATGGCGGCGTTCTGGCGGAACCCTGCGGCGACCTGCTGCGCCGGTTCTTCCGGGCACGCCGCGGCAAGGAAAGCCCACTATGAGCAGTACGCAGCACGGCATCTATCTGTTTTCCCCTTCGTCGGCGGTGCAGGATCCCGCTTTCCTGGAACGGGCGCAGCAGCGCTTGCAGGCCGAAGGCTTCAAGACCGTGATCGACCGGGGCGCCGCGCGTGCGCACCAGCGCTTCGCCGGCACGGACGAGCAGCGCCTGGCGGCACTGTCGCGGGCCCTGAAGCAGAAGCAGTCCATCGTCATGGCCACCCGCGGCGGCTATGGGCTGGGCCGCCTGCTGCCCATGATCGACTGGAAGGCGGTGGCCGATAGCGGCAAGCGTTTCGTCGGGCATAGCGATTTCACGGCCTTCAATCTTGCGCTGCTGGCGCGCACCGGGGCCATCAGCTATAGCGGCGCGACGGCGGTTGCCGATTTCGGCGGCAAACGGGTGGACGAACTGACCGCGGCCCTGTTCGGCGAACTGATGCGCGGGGAACTGGAGATACTGAGCTTCGAGACCCCGGATGCCGATCCGGTCGATTGCCGCGGGATCCTCTGGGGCGGCACCCTGGCAATGGTGGCGGCCCTGGTCGGCACGCCCTACATGCCGAAGATCAAGGGCGGGATCCTGTTCCTGGAAGACGTCGGCGAGCATCCCTACCGCGTCGAGCGCATGCTGACCCAGTTGTGGCAGGCCGGCATCCTGCAGAAGCAGAAGGCCATCCTGCTCGGCTACTTCTCCAATTACCGCCTGGCGCCGCACGACGCCGGCTTCGACATGCCGGCGGTGCTTGCCTGGCTGCGCAAGACAGTCAAGGTGCCCGTGCTGACCGGTTTGCCCTATGGCCACATCGCATCCAAGGCCACGCTGCCGGTGGGCAAGAAAGTCGGGGTGGCGACCGAACCCGGCATCGTCCACCTGGTGCTGGACGAGCACGACCATGACCATGATGCGCATCCGGACCGCGGTAACGGCGATCATGATGATGCGCTCGACGCCGGCCGTAACGGTGCTCATGGCGAGCGCCATGATGGCGAGGCCGTCCGCCCCCGACGCCGCGCCCGCGCGGCTTGAAGCGACGCCCCCGCAGTTCCGGCATGCGCGGTTGACCGCGGCGCTTCTGCCGGCGCACCATGGCGGCCACGGACGCGCCGCAATATCGCCGTGATATCCTGCTGTTGCTGAACGTGTTCAGCACGCATTCAGGACGCGGCTGCGCAGCGTCCTTCCCCCAGGAGCATGCATGCCTCATTCCACACCGCTCATTACGACGATTGTGGGCGGCTTGGTGTTGGCGTTCATTCTGGCCACCATCGCTGTCCGCCTGAAGCTGCCGCCGTTGATCGGCTACCTTTGCGCGGGCATCCTGTGCGGGCCGCATACGCCCGGATTTACCGCCGACAGCCATCTCGCCAATGAGCTGGCGGAACTCGGTGTCATCCTGCTGATGTTCGGCGTGGGCCTCCATTTTTCGATGAAGGATTTGCTGTCGGTCAAGAACATTGCCGTTCCGGGCGCCATCGTGCAGATCAGTGCGGCGACGATATTGGGACTGGGCCTTTCGCAGATGATGGGATGGAACATCGGCGCAGGGCTGTTGTTCGGCCTTGCTTTGTCGGTCGCCAGCACGGTGGTCCTGATCAAGGCCATGGAGGAACGGAACCTCGTCGACAGCAACGAAGGCCGGATCGCGGTGGGGTGGCTGATCGTCGAAGACCTCGCCATGGTCGCTGCGCTGGTGCTGATTCCCGCCTTGTCGGGCGCCTTGGGCGGTCGCCAGGCCGACGACGGCGGCACCTCGGTCTGGGTCGTGCTCGGCCTGACCATCGTCAAGGTCGCGGCCTTCGTCGCCGTCATGCTGGTCATTGGCCGGCGCGTGGTGCCATGGCTGCTCGAGCGCATCGTCTATACCGGCAATCGCGAGCTGTTCCGCCTCGCCGTGCTGGCCGTTGCGCTGGGTATCGCCTACGGCGCCACCGCGTTGTTCGGCGTGTCCTTTGCCCTGGGGGCGTTTTTCGCCGGCATGGTGATGGCCGAGTCGGAATTCAGCCAGCGGGCGGCGGACGAGTCGCTGCCCATGCGCGACGCGTTCTCAGTCCTGTTCTTCGTTTCGGTCGGCATGTTGTTCGACCCCCTGGTGTTGCTGCGCGACCCGTGGGGCGTGCTGGGCACCTTCCTCATCATTCTGGTCGGCAAATCCATCGCCGCGTATTTCATCGTGCGGGCCTTCCGCCATCCCAAGCTGACCGCCTTGACGATTTCCGTCAGCCTGGCGCAGATCGGGGAATTTTCATTCATCCTGGCAGGGCTGGGCGTGGCCCAGGAGATCCTTCCCAAGGCGGGACAGGACCTTGTGCTGGCCGGTTCCATCCTGTCCATCCTGGTCAATCCGCTGTTGTTCAATGCGCTGGACCGCTATCGCGCCCGCACCGAGACCGCGCGCATGCGGCCGGAAGAGCCCGACCCCGGCGTCTAGGGCGCCGGCGCCCGCGAAGCATGGCTGCCCGATGTGGGAACTGCCGTTGCGAAACCTGCGCGGCAAAATGCGTCGTGGGCTGAAACGGGCGCCCCAGGGCCTGGAGCCGGACTGCCATCCCCCTGTTCCGAACAGAACGCCTCCTAGCTTTTCACCCAGCCTATGTCGCCCGGTCCCAGCCGGCGCGCGGGCCACTCCGCCGCATGCCGTTCCATGACCGGCGCCGCCACGACGCCTTCCGGTACGTCCAGGCGCGACAAGGCAGGCTGGTCGATGGCGTCTTCCCCGCCGCTGCCGCTGCCCCGGCGCGCGGGCAGGTCGTGGACCAGCGATTTGGCGGCCGCGACGGCGTCCGGTGCGGTCATCATGAAGGTATCGACCAGCGCCGCGACGCGCATGTCCAGCGAGTCCGCCTCCGACAAGCCATGCACGAAACCGATGCGCCAGGCCTCGGCGGCGCTGAAGGTCTCCCCCGTCAGGAACCAGCGCGTGGCGTCGCGCGGCCGCATTGCCCGCAATACATAAGGCGCGATCGTCGCCGGAACCAGGCCGAGCCGCGTCTCCGGCAATGCAAAGGTGGCCTGCGAGGACGCGATGGCGATATCGCAGGCGGCGGCCAGCCCCATGCCCAGGCCCATGCAGGGGCCGTGCAGGCGGACAATGGTGGCCTTGGGACAGCGATAGACGGCTTCAAGCATGGCCGAACAGGCCAATGCATCGGCATGGTGCGCCGACTCGCCCATCTCGGTACTGCGGCGTATCCAGTTCTCGTCGGCGCCCACGCAGAAAGCGATACCGCGCGCGGCCAGCACAATGACGCGCACCTGGCTGTCCTGTCCCAGGGACTCGTAGGTCTCCGTGAGCTCGGTCACCATGAGCGGGTCCAGCGCGTTGCGCACATCCGGCCTGCAAAGCCACACCACGGCGGCCTGGGGCTTGTGTTCGACTTCCAGCGTATGCAGCATGATCTAGACCTTTTCTGGATGCCTGCCGGCCCCGCGCCGACGGCCCGGCCATGGCCGGGCGAGGGCGCTTGGACGGCTGGTTCGTGCCATGCCCGGCGTGGCGGCATCGCCGTCTCGCGCCTTGGCCCTCTGTCCGCATTACATCCCTGTTGCCCGCCCTTGACAATTGGCTGAAGGCGTGGATTAAGCCATATGGCGCAGTCCGGCCGCGGGATAGGGTCGCGTGGCGCGGCATGCGCTCAACCCATTGCCTATCTGACGGACCGACGCCGCAGGTCCGACAACGGCGTGCCGCGCCGCGCAGCGGTACACTACCGGGTTTGGCCTGGGCGCAACGCGCCCTTGTCGCGCACCCCGCGTTCCGGCCCCATTCTGCTTCTCTTCTGACTCCCCGTGATATCCACTGCCAATCTCACCATCCAGTTCGGTCCCAAGCCGCTATTCGAAAACGTCAGCGTCAAATTCGGCGAGGGCAACCGGTATGGACTGATCGGCGCCAACGGATCCGGCAAGTCGACCTTCATGAAGATCATCGGCGGCGACCTGGAACCGAGTTCAGGCAACGTGTCGCTGGAACCCGGCATGCGCCTGGGCAAGCTGCGCCAGGACCAGTTCGCGTTCGAGGACATCCGTATCCTCGACGTGGTGATGATGGGGCACACCGAAATGTGGGCCGCCATGTCGGAGCGCGACGCCATTTATGCGAATGCCGAGGCGTCGGAGGACGACTACATGCGCGCCGCCGACCTGGAAGCCAAGTTCGCGGAATTCGACGGCTATACCGCGGAAGCGCGCGCGGGCGAGCTGCTGCTGGGCCTGGGCATCGAGGTCGAGCAGCACAACCAGCCGATGCGGGAAATCGCGCCCGGCTGGAAACTGCGCGTGCTGCTGGCGCAGGCGCTGTTTTCCAGCCCCGACGTGCTGCTGCTGGACGAGCCCACCAACAACCTGGACATCAATACCATCCGGTGGCTTGAGGATATCCTCAACGGCTACCAGAGCACGATGATCATCATCAGCCACGACCGGCACTTCCTGAACCAGGTGTGCACGCACATGGCCGACCTGGATTATCGCGAGATCCGCATCTACCCCGGGAACTACGACGACTACATGCTGGCGTCGACCCAGGCGCGCGAACGCCTGACCTCCAGCAACGCCAAGGCCAAGGAGCGCATCGCCGAATTGCAGGATTTCGTGCGCCGGTTCTCGGCCAATAAGTCCAAGGCACGGCAGGCCACCTCACGATTGAAGCAGATCGACCGCATCAAGGCCGAGCAGGTCGAGGTAAAGCCGTCGTCCCGCCAGAATCCCTACATCCGTTTCGAGCAGAGCAAGGTCATGCATCGCCTGGCCGTGACGGTCGAGAAACTGCGCAAATCCTACGACGCGCCGGTGATCCGCGATTTTTCCGCGATGATCGATGCCGGCGAGAAAATCGCCATCGTCGGCGCGAACGGCGTGGGGAAAACCACGCTGCTGCGCATGCTGGCCGGCGATCTGGTGCCGGACGCCGGCACGATCCGGTGGTCGGACAATGCCGACCTGGGCTATATGGCCCAGGACGTTTCCGACCAGTTCCTGCAGACCGATATCAACCTGTTCGACTGGATGAGCCAGTATCGCCAGGCGGGCGACGACGACCAATCGATACGTTCAGTGCTGGGGCGCCTGCTGTTTTCCGCGGACGACCTGCCCAAGGCGCCCAAGGTCTTGTCGGGCGGCGAAAAGAACCGCATGACATTCGGCCGCCTGATGCTGGGCCGCCACAACGTCCTGCTGCTGGACGAGCCGACCAACCACCTGGACATGGAATCCATCGAATCGCTGCAGTTCGCGCTCGAAAAATACCAGGGCACCTTGTTCTTCGTGTCCCATGACCGGGAGTTCGTGTCGGGGCTGGCCACGCGCGTCATCGAAATTCTCCCGACCGGAGAAATCGTGGACCACCGCGGCGGATACGAGGATTACCTGTCTTCGCGCGGCATCGAGTCCTGAGGCAGCCGGCGCGGCGAGGGACGCGGCTCGGAGGCAGCGGCGGGGTCGCGACAGGGAAGGGGGGCCACCGGGCTCAGCGGCCGCCCGTCCCGGGATGTTGGATTTTTTGTGCAGTGCGCCCCCCTTCGCGGCCATGCGGTATCATTCGGGAAAACCCTAGGTAGCCCTCCACGCCCCGTGCATCGCTCCTGGGGGTTGCTCTCGTGATCGCCCTTATGTTGCCCCCCTCGACCGCTCCTTCCCGACGCCTTGGCGGCCCCGCCGTCACCCTGCAAGTCCTCTCCGTCGTCTTTTTTACCTTTCTGTGCTATCTGGTCATCGGTCTTCCCATGGCCGTGTTGCCGGGCTACGTCCACGACGGCCTGGGATACGGCTCCGTGCTCGCCGGCCTGGTGATCAGCGTGCAGTACCTTGCGACGCTCCTCAGCCGCTCGCATGCCGGCCGGATGGCCGATACCGTCGGGCCGAAGCAGACCGTCATGATCGGGCTGGTGGCGTGCGCGGCGAGCGGAGTGTTCCTGCTGCTGGCGCATGCGCTGGCGGACCGGCCTGCGCTGGGCCTGGCCGCGCTCATGGCGAGCCGGCTGGTGCTGGGCTTCGGCGAAAGCTGGGTGGGCACGGGCTGCATCACATGGGGAATCGGGCGGGTTGGATCGGTCCATACCGCCAAGGTCATTTCCTGGAACGGCATCAGCACCTATGGCGCCCTGGCCATCGGTGCGCCCCTGGGCGTGCAGTTGCAGGCTCACTGGGGTTTCGGTGCCGTGGGGGCCGCGGTGCTCGCCGCCGGCCTCCTGGGCCTCGCGCTGGCCGCGCCACGCGCCGGGGTGGCCGTCGTGGGCGGTGCGCGCATGGCGTTCACCCAGGTCGTGGCCCGGGTCCTGCCGCACGGCATGGCGTTGGGCCTGGCGTCGGTGGGTTTCGGCTCGATCGCCGCCTTCGTGACGCTCTACTACGCCGCTCATCATTGGGACGGCGCCGCACTGTCGTTGAGCGTGTTCGGCTGCTTCTTCATTGGCGCCCGGTTGCTGCTCGGTGGCACCATTCGCCGTTTCGGCGGCTTTCGCGTCGCCATCGGCTCCATCGCCGTCGAGATCCTGGGGCTGTTGCTGCTTTGGGTGGCGGTCTCGCCCTGGATGGCGCTGGCCGGTGCCGCCCTCGCGGGCTTCGGGTTCTCGCTGGTTTTCCCCTCGCTGGGCGTGGAGGCGGTGAACCGGGTGCCGGCCGGCAATCGTGGCGCCGCATTGGGCGCGTACTCGGCGTTCCTGGACCTGTCCCTGGGAATCACGGGACCGGTCGCGGGCCTTATCGTGGCCGGTTTTTCCTATCCGGCGATCTTCGTCTTCGCCGCCATGTCGGCTGCGGTCGCCATGGCGATTGCCCTGGCGCTACAGCGTTCGGCAAGTACGGCGGCAGGACTCGAGGCGCCGCGTCCCGTCGCCCAGCTTGCACCGCTTTCCAGCGCGCATGCCGTCCCGGCGGGTGGCGACTGACCGTGCCGAGCACGCTGGCCGCATCGCATGTGTACCGGGAGACGGTCAAGAAAAGCGTCTTCCTGGCCCAGGCCGGCCCGGCGGCCGATCCCCAGGCCGCGCTGGCCTTCATTGCCGCGCACAGCGACGCGGCCGCCACGCACAACTGCTGGGCCTACCGCATCGGGCAGGCCTACCGTTTCAGCGACGATGGGGAACCGGGAGGCACCGCCGGCCGCCCCATCCTGCAAGCCATCGAAGGCCAGGATTGCGACCGCGTCGCCGTCGTTGTCACGCGCTGGTACGGCGGCATCAACCTGGGCACCGGCGGACTGGTGCGCGCCTATGGCGGCACCGCGTCCAATTGCCTGCGGCTCGCGGCGCGCCTGGAAATCGTGGATGCAGTAATGGCGACCTGTACCTGCCCGTTCGGCGACCTGCAGCACCTGAAGGCCAGGCTGGCACAGGCCGGAGCCAGTATCGTGGAAGAAAGCTTCGGTGCCGCCGGCGCCACGCTGACGCTATCGATTCCCCGGCCGGCCGTGGACGGGTTGCGCGATTGGGTGGCGAATCTCAGCCGGGGACAGGCGCCTTTGCGAATAATGGACCCGCCCATGGGCGGGGACCGCTGAAGCGGACGGATCGCCCCAGGGCCTGCAAGGCGGAATCAGGCCTGATCGTCCGGCGCGCCCTGGTCTTGGGCGGCGGCGATTTCCTGGTGGACCTTGTCCATGTCCAGCTCCTTGACCTTGCCCAGCAGCTCGTTCAGTTGACCGGCGGACAGGGCGCCAGGTTGCGAAAACAGCAGCACCTGCTCACGGAAGACCATCAGCGTGGGAATGGAACGGATGCCCAATGCGCCCGCCAGTTCCTGTTCGACGTCGGTATTGACCTTCGCGAAGGTGACGTCCGGATGGTCTTCGGCCGCCTTTTCGAACACGGGCGCGAAGCCGCGGCACGGGCCGCACCAGGGGGCCCAGAAATCGACGATCAGCGTCCCGTCGGGTTGGATGGCTTCCTGGAAGGAATCCTTGGTGAGTTCGACGATGCTCATTCGATGCGTCCTTGCCGCGCATTGCGCGGCCAATGCGAGCCTGCGGGCTCTGGGTGGATGAGGCCGTGCCGGGTGGCAGGCTGCGGGTTCATGGTAACGCCTGCCTTGCACGGCTCCGTTTCATTGCGCAACGGCGCGATCCGGATGGTCCGGCGCGACGCTGTCCGATTGCTTGATGGCGGCCAGGATTTCATAGGACCGCAGGCGATCGTCGAGCTCGTAAAAGTCGGAAACGATCATCACCTCGTCGGCCTGTGTGCGTGCCACCAGCGCCTGCAATTCGCGCTTGACGGTTTCCGGGCTGCCGACAATGGCCGCGCCCAACTTCTGTTGCACGGCGGCCTTCTCCCAATCGTTCCAGACCGTCGACATGTCTTCGACCGGCGGCTGCAATTGCAAACGTCGGCCGCGGATCAGCGACAGGAATTTCTGTTCCTGGGTCGTGGCCTGGCGGCGCGCCGCTTCGTCCGTATCGGCTGCGATGACCGGCACGCCTATCATCGCGTACGGCTTGTCCAGGGTTTCGGAAGGCTTGAACAAATGCCGATACAGCTGCATGGCCGCCATGCCGTCCGGCGAAAAGTGGCCGGCGAAGGAAAAGGGCAGGCCGAGTTCGGCGGCCAGCCGCGCGCTGTAGTCGCTGGAGCCCAGCAGCCATATGGGAATATCCAGGCCTTCGCCCGGGATCGCCCGTACCGCCTGCGTGGGGTGCGCCGGGCGCAGGAAGGCGCGCAGCTCATCCAGCAATGCAGGAAATTCAAGGCCGCTGCGTGCATCGCGCCGCAGCGCGCGCTGCGTCAGGCCGTCGCTGCCGGGGGCGCGGCCCAGCCCCAGGTCGATGCGCCCGGGAAACAGCGTTTCCAGGGTGCCGAATTGTTCGGCGATGATCAGCGGCGCATGGTTGGGCAGCATGACGCCGCCGGACCCCACGCGGATAGTGCGTGTATGCGCGGCCACATGGCCGATCAATACCGCCGTCGCGCTGCTGGCGATGCCGTTGATATTGTGGTGTTCGGCCAGCCAGAAGCGCTTGTAGCCCAGGGCCTCCACATGCCTGGCCAGCGCCACGGTATTGCGAAAGGCGTCCGCGGCGGTGCGCCCCTGCGCGATGGGCGCAAGGTCGAGGACAGAGAATGGAATTTCTGAAAAAGGCTTCATGGCGTTCCTCACGCTTCATAGATGGGGCAGTGTATCGGCGATTTCAAGCGCGTACCCGAGCAACCTCGCCGGCGGTCGGGTTGTCCGCCATACGCCTCCCTATCTCGATGAAACGCGTAGACTGGCGGACAGGATTTTTCATACAGCCATCATGATTCCCATATCCAGCAACATCTTCCTGGACGAACGAGAAATCGAAGTCAGCATGATCCGCGCGCAGGGCGCGGGCGGCCAGAACGTCAACAAGGTATCCAGCGCGGTGCATCTGCGGTTCGATATCCGCGCGTCGTCACTGCCTGACGAGATCAAGCAGGCGTTGCAGGAAAGCGGGGACCGCCGTATTACCAAGGACGGCGTCGTGGTCATCAAGGCGCAGACATATCGCACCCAGGAAAAGAACCGCCATGAGGCCCTGGCGCGATTGGTGGCGATGATCGAGGCGGTGGCGCGGCCGGTCAAGCCGCGCAAGCCTACAAGGCCGACCCGGGCATCCCAGCGGCAGCGCGTGCAGCGCAAGGTGCGGCACGGCCAGGCCAAGCAGTTGCGCGGGAAGGTCAGCGACGATGCGGGCTAGGACTGCCGGCCCCGTCCAGTGCAATTGGGCCGCCTCACGGCGCGCCCCGCTTTACTTCCACTCGAATACGGCGCGCGTGTGCGAGCCGGGCCCGCCCACGGTGGCCTGGCGTACCAATTCCTTGCCATTGAAGGTGGAGGTGATCCTGTACTGTCCGGCCGGCAGCCTGACCAGCAGATAGGGGCCGTTGGTCGTGGTCCGCAAGACCGTTGCGCCCTTGCTGTCCGTGATGGTCACCGGCACGTCGGCCGCGTAGGCGTTCTGTCCGTCCATCTGCTGCGCGAACACCAGCGCGAGCGGATAGTCCTTTTCGGCGGCCTTCATCGATTCGGATTCATTCAAGCCGATACCGCCGGACACGAACTGCACATTGCCCTGCTGCTGGACGGGCGGCAGCTCGGCGTGGGCGGTCGACCATCCAGCGGCCAACACCACGGCGGCCACGGCGCTCAGCACCGGACGGTTGAATCGAAGCATATTCATCGTTTTTCTCCCATATCAAGACATGGATGCTTCCTTGCATTGCATCGGTTTCGGAATGCGCGACAGGCGTCTGACGCAAGCCATGTACCCGCCGCACATTCGCTTGGATACCCGGGCGCCGCGAAAGTTCTGGGACGCGGTGCGGGACGCCTGGCGGCGCCTCGATGTCCAGGGGGAAATCTCCAGCACCCGTCATCGCAGGAAACCGCGCGGGTGTCTTCAACCAAGGCAGCATCACGCGTTCGCCGCGCGCGCTTCAGGACTGTGCACTGCGTAATTCAAAACTCCAGTCCGAACGGCCACTCGCCGATCCGTCGGGCCCGAAGCGTTGTTCATGCAGGTGGCAGCGGCGCCCGTCGATGGCCATCACGGTCGAGGACCGCGTCCCATAGGTCAAGCCGACGATGAAGGCGCTGCTCAGGAAGCGTTCGCGTTCCAGGCCGACGCCCGTGTCGGGCAGTTCGGCGTCGGCCGCCACGGAGCGATCCGCCAGGGCCTGGAACAATGCGTCGACGTCAGGCTGGGGCGTGGCCCGCAGCACGTGGGCAAAGGCCGCCTTGGTGCGGGCCAGCTTGGGCCATGGCGTGTCGAGCAGGTGATTCGACAAGGCGTAGATGCCGGGTTCCAGCGCGCGCGCGGGTCCGCCGCGGTTGCTGTAATACCAGGTATCGCGCGTGTCGCCCACGATGAGGTTGAAGCCGTTGTACGCCTCACCGGTCTCCTGGATGGCCGCGGCATACGCGGCCGGGGGCGTATCGCCGCGCAGGAAGTCCGCGACGAGCTGGCCGCGTGACGGCGTGCCGGGCCGGATGGTCATGGGATCGCGGTAGTTCGTCACGAGCGCGTAGCGCCCGCCGGTGGTCATGCCCATCCAGGTGCCGCCCGACTGCAGGTCGCGCCCCGCGATGATGTCCGGCGCTTCCGGCCAGGGGCCCGCCGCGGTGGTGGGACGCGCGTGGTACTCGTCGCGGTTGGCCGCAATGACGACCGGTATGTCGGACAGTGTACGAATCGCGAGGACGGCCAGGCACATGGCTTCAATGCGCAGTAGAGGGAATGTCGGTCGGGCTTTCCACCCGGTCGCCGTCGCGTGCAATTGCCGCGATCCTGGGTTGCGCCAGGGCCAGATAGTCCTGCGCGCGCATGATGATCGAGGTATCGAGCCGCCCCGCGTTGAACACGATTTCCTCATGCCGCCGGCCCAGCGTGGCGTCGACCAGCAGCGAAAGGTCCTCGTTGAATACGAAGGGCGGGATCGCGCCGATCTCGCAGCCGGTGAGTTCGCGCGCCAGGTCGCGCGATGCCAGCGCGGCCTTTTTGCCGCCGACCGCGCGCGCGATCGCTTCCAGGTCGGCCTGCTTGTCGGCGGGGAACACGGCGAGGACGTGCGCGCGCTGGGTCGACGTCAGCTTGACGCGGCACACCAGCGCCTTGGCGCCCTGGCCGACCGCCGTGCCACGCAGCGCGGCGACCGCTTCGGAGCGGCCTTCGGCGGCGTGGCGCAGAAGGCGGTAACCGATGCCCCGTTCGTCCAGCAGCGCCGTCAGGCGCTCGTGGATCTGCATATCACCGCACCGAGTCGCCATAGCGGTATTCATGCGTCAACGTATCGAGCCTGGCCTTGAGATCGGGCGCGAGCTTGTATTCGACCGCGGCGAGGGTATCGTCCAGTTGCTCGGGCTTGCTGGCTCCCAGCAAGGGCGCGGTAATGGCCGGATTCGCCAGCACCCAGGCCAGCGACAAGGTGGTCAGCGATACGCCGGCTTCGGCCGCCACACGACGCAGGGCCTCGACGCTTTCGAAGGCGCGGTCATTCCAGTAACGATCCTGGTAGCGGCCGCCCGCGGTGCCCAGGGTGAACCGTGTGCCCGGCGTGGGCGCGCTGTTCGGCTGGTGCTTGCCGGTCAGCAGGCCGCCGGCCAGCGGGTTGTAAGGAATTACCGCCAGGTTCTCCGCCTCGCACAGCGGCAGCAATTCCCGCTCGATTTCCCGGAACAGCAGGCTGTAGCGCGGCTGCACCGAAACGAAACGCGTCAGCCGATGCAGCTCGGAACGTCCCAGCGCCGTCGCCAGCCTCCATGCAAGGAAGTTCGACACTCCGATATAGCGCGCGCGGCCCGACTTGACGATGACGTCCAGCGCTTCCAGGGTTTCATCCAGCGGCGTGTCGCTATCGTCCGAGTGCAGTTGGTACAGGTCGACGTAGTCCGTTTGCAGGCGCTTGAGAGAAGCGTCGATGGCGTCCAGCAGGTGCTTGCGCGAAGCGCCACGCTCCCATTCCTGCGGCCCCATGACACCGACGGCCTTGGTGGCGAGGATGAAGCGCGAACGCTTGCCGGTCAGCCAGCGGCCGACGATTTCCTCGGTGCGCCCCACCGTGTCGGGCGTACCGCCCAAGGGATAGACGTCGGCCGTATCCAGGAGATTGATGCCGGCGTCCGTGGCCTTGTCGAGGATGCGGTCGGCGACGGTTTCTTCGGTTTGCAGGCCGAAGGTCATGGTGCCGAGCGCGAGGCGGGAAACCTTCAGGCCGGTACGGCCGAACTTGATCTGGGGCATGGACATCGTGCGTTCTCCGGGAAGGCGGCGCGCCGGCCGGCGCGTTCGGGATTGTGCAAGCGGGCGGTGCCGTGCCGGCGCCGCCGAACCGTCGTGAATCGCGCCGATTCTACGCCCGATATCCGGATCGCAGCGACTTGAGCGCTGTCCATACCGGAAGGCGGCTTGCCCCGGCCATGCGTGCCCGCATCAGGACGCCAGTCGGTACCGTTGCGCGGTCTGCTCGAAATCCGCCACCGTGCGCCGCTGCCAGGCGGCATCGTGCCCCAGTTCCTCGGCGAGGATGCGCGCGACCTCGGGAGCGGCCCGCAGCGCCGCGCCGCTATCCAGGAACAGCGCCCGGTTGCGACGGGCCAGCACGTCTTCGGCGCTGCGCGCCAGCTCGAAACGAGCGGCGTAGCGGACGTGGGCTTCGGTCAGGGCGCTGGCCGCGATCAGCATGCGGTCGGCACCCGCCAGCGCGCGCAGCGCAGGCAGGTCGCTGCCATAGTACGCGTCCGGCGTGCCGGGGGAGGTCATGCCGGCCGGTGCGCCGGGCGCGCCGTGCAGCGCCAATTGCTCGGTCCGGCACGGGGCGTGGGGCAGCATGTGTTCCCGCGCAGCGGTATCCATGACGTCCTGCGCCATGCGCCGGTAGGTGGTCCATTTGCCGCCCGTTACCGTGATCAGTCCCCCCGGCGACACCAAAATGGTGTGCTCGCGCGACAGTGTCTTGGTCGCACCTTCGCCACCCGCCTTCACGAGCGGCCGCAGGCCTGCCCATACGCTGGTCACATCGGAACGCGTCGGCTTGCGGCTGAGGTAGCGTCCGGCCGTGCGCAGGATGAAGTCGATGTCCTGTGAACTGGCCTCCGGCTCGAGCGGTAGGTCGGCCCGCGGCACATCGGTGGTGCCGACGATGGTATGGCCATTCCACGGCACAACGAACAGCACGCGGCCGTCATCGGTCTTGGGGATCAGGATGGCGTTCTTGCCGGGCAGGAAATCGTGCGGCAGCGTCAGGTGCACGCCCTGGCTCGGTGCGACGATGCCCGTGGCGGCACGGCTTTCCATGTGCCGGATCTCGTCGACCCATACCCCGGCGGCATTGACCACGCACTTCGCGTGCAGCACGAAGCTGGTCCCGGTCAATGCATCGCGCGCCGTCACGCCGTCGATGCGGCCCTTGCTCTGGTTCAAGCCGGTGGCGGGCATGTAGTTGATGGCGATGCCCCCGAGATCGAACAGGGTACGCATCAGCGAGACCGCCAGCCGGGCGTCGTCGAACTGGCCGTCGTAGTAGCGCACTCCGCCCCGCAGCCGCCGCCCGTTCACCTCCGGCGCCAGCGTGGGGGCATCGGCCAGGGTTTCGGCACGGGACAGCATGCGGCTCGGCGCCAGGTTCAGCCTCCCCGCCAGCAGGTCGTACATCTTCATGCCGGTGCCGTAGAAGGGCCGCTCCAGCAGGTTGTAGGCGGGTACCACGAAACCCAGGGGCCAGACCACATGCGGCGCGTTGCGGCCCAGCAACCCGCGTTCGTGCAGTGCTTCGCGAACCAGGCTGATGTTGCCCTGCGCCAGGTAGCGCACGCCGCCATGCACCAGCTTGGTGGCCTTGCTGGAGGTGCCCTTGGCGAAATCCGCCGCCTCGATCAGCAGGGTGCGATAGCCGCGCGCGGCGGCGTCCACCGCCGTGCCCAGGCCGGTGGCGCCGCCGCCGATGACGATGACGTCCCAGGGTTGGGCGGAATCCAACTGCGCCAGCAGGCGGTCGCGGGAGGGGGGCGTGCGGGAAGGGAGGGTCATGGTGTTGCCTGGGATGCGGGGGAGGCTTGCGGCGTGCCGCCGTCGACAGCCTGCTGCTGCAATGTGTCGGCGATCTCGCAGTGAACGCCGGCGTCGCGCAGGAGCTCGGCCAGGGAAGAGGGGACTTGCCGATCGGTGAACAAGCGGCTGATGCGTGAGACATGCGCGACTTCGACCATGGCGCGACGCTCGAACTTGCTGCTGTCGGCGGCCAGCCAGACCTCCCGCGACTGCGCAATGATGGCGCGCGCCACGCTGACCTCGCGCAGGTCATAGTCGCGCAGCGTGCCGTCGGGCTCGATGCCGGAGATGCCGATCACGCCTATGTCCACCTTGAATTGCCGGATGAAAGCCGTGGCGGCTTCGCCGACGACGGCGCGGTCGCTCGGACGCATCACGCCGCCCGCGACGATGACCTCGCAATCCGGATTGGCGGCCAGGATGTCCGCCACATGCAGGTTGTTGGTGATGACGCGCAGCCCGCGATGCCGAAGCAGCGCGCGGGCGATGGCTTCCGTGGTCGTGCCGATGTTCAGGATCAGGGAGCAGCCGTCCGGCACCCGGCGTGCGACGGCTTCGCCGATGCGGCGCTTGCCTTCCGCATTGACCACCTGGCGTTGCTGGTAGGCGATGTTCTCCGTGGTGGATGCCGCGACACGCACGCCGCCATGGAAGCGGGCCAGCAGGCCGGCGCGCGCGAGCAATCCCACGTCGCGACGCACGGTCTGCAGGGTCACGCCGAAGCGCTGCGCCAGTTCTTCGATGGTGACCGCACCCTGCTGCCTGACAGCATCTGCCAAGGCGAGTTGTCGCGGATTCAGGTCCATGTCATCATCATAAAACAACATAAACGAAAATGAAAGCGCTTTTTCGAGCGCGTTATTTCGCAAAACGAACGAAATCGAAAAGAGGGGCTAGCAGTCCGTGACGTAATGGCTCAATTTGACACGGCAGGCCCGTATCTCGCCCTCATATCCTGTCCCGCAGTCCGGTTCCCCCATGTGGTGGGTTGACGGTGCTGGCACGTCGCCGGGTATGATCGCCCGATATGCAACGCGGCATGGGGCACTGTCATGACACCCTGATGACCGCGCGGGCGGTTTCCGCCCGGACCTATCGGTGCCCCGGCGCCGCGCCAGATTTCGACTATTAGCTATAGATAAGGAGATACGCCATGAACCGACCCCTGGATGGACTCGTCGCCGCGCTCGATGTGCCGGCCCACATACGGCACCGCAGGCTGGTGGACTGGGTCGGGGAATTCGCGGCGCTTGCCAAGCCGGATCGCGTCGTCTGGTGCGATGGTTCGCAGGAAGAGAACGATCGGCTTTGCGCCCAGATGGTCGAGGCCGGCACCTTGCGCCGGCTCAATCCGGAGAAGCGGCCCAATTCCTATCTGGCGTGGTCCGATCCGGGCGATGTCGCACGTGTGGAAGACCGCACCTTCATCTGTAGCGAGCGCGAGGAAGATGCCGGGCCCACCAATAACTGGGCCGCCCCCGGCGAGATGCGGGCCACGCTGAACGGCCTGTTCGACGGCGCCATGCGGGGCCGCACGCTGTATGTGGTGCCCTTTTCCATGGGGCCGCTGGGTTCGCCCATCTCGCACATCGGCGTGGAGCTTACCGACAGCCCCTATGTGGTGGTCAGCATGCGCATCATGACGCGCATGGGGCGCGCCGTGTACGACGTGCTGGGCGACGACGGCGAGTTCGTGCCTTGCGTGCATACCGTGGGCAAGCCGCTGGCCGCTGGTGAGGCAGATGTGCCGTGGCCGTGCAATCCCACCAAGTACATCGTCCATTTTCCCGAGACGCGCGAGATCTGGAGCTTCGGCTCCGGCTATGGCGGCAACGCGCTGCTGGGCAAGAAGTGCTTCGCGTTGCGCATCGCGTCCACGATGGGCCGCGACGAGGGCTGGCTGGCCGAGCACATGCTGATCCTGGGCGTGACCTCCCCGGAAGGCCGCAAGTACCATGTGGCGGCGGCATTCCCCTCCGCCTGCGGCAAGACCAATTTCGCCATGCTCATCCCCCCGCAGGGGTTGCAAGGCTGGAAAGTCAGCACCATCGGCGACGACATTGCATGGATCAAGCCCGGCGCGGATGGGAAGCTGCATGCCATCAATCCGGAGGCCGGCTATTTCGGCGTGGCGCCGGGCACCAGCGAGCAGACCAATTACAACGCGATGGCGACCTTGCGCGCCAATGTCATCTTCACCAATGTGGCCCTGACCGATGATGGCGACGTGTGGTGGGAGGGCATGACGGATACGCCGCCCGCACACCTGATGGACTGGCAAGGGCAGGACTGGACGCCGCAGATCGCCAAGGAAACGGGCCGCAAGGCGGCGCATCCGAATGCCCGCTTCACCGCGCCGGCGGCGCAGTGTCCGTCCATCGATGACGAATGGGAGAACCCGCAGGGCGTGGTCATCGACGCGTTCATATTCGGTGGACGTCGTTCGACCACGGTGCCGCTGGTGACCGAAGCCCGAGACTGGGAAGAGGGCGTCTATATGGCCGCCACCATGGGGTCGGAAACCACCGCCGCCGCCGCCGGGCAGCAGGGCGTGGTGCGCCGGGATCCCTTCGCCATGCTGCCGTTCTGCGGCTACAACATGAGCGACTACTTCCAGCACTGGCTGGCCCTGGGCGAGAAGCTGCGCCAGCGCGGCGCCACCTTGCCGCGCTTCTACTGCGTCAACTGGTTCCGCAAGGGACCGGATGGCAAATTCGTCTGGCCCGGTTTCGGCGAGAACATGCGGGTCCTCAAGTGGATGCTGGAACGCATCGACGGCAAGGCCCAGGGCAAGGAGCATGTATTCGGCGTCACGCCGCGCTACGAGGACCTCGATTGGACCGGCCTGGATTTCGGTCCGGAGAAGTTCGAGCTCGTAACGCATATCGACGCTTCGGCCTGGCGTGATGAACTGGCCCTGCACGAAGCGCTGTTCACGCAGTTGTCCGAGCGCCTGCCCGAGTCCTTGCCGGCCACGCGGCAGCGCATCGAGGCACGGCTGGCCGCCTGAGGCCTGCCTCAGCTCAGCGTCTTTTCCATGAAGACGCTGAGCGGGTCCGGGCCATAGTCGCCGAAAGGCGGGATGTCCCGGTACCCGCTGCGCCGGTACAGGCTCAGCGCCTCCGGCTGGTAGATCCCCGTTTCGAGTCTCAGCGTGGCGATGCCGCGCCGTAGCGCCCGGCTTTCCAGTCGTTCGAGCAACTGCCGTCCCAGCCGGCGTCCGCGCGCGCTGGGCGCCACGAACATCCGCTTGATTTCGGCACTGCCATCGGCAGCCGGAACCAGCGCGCAGCAGCCCAGCACGGCACCGCCACGGCGCGCAACGAAGAAATCGATGCCAGGCCGCTCCAGCGCGTGTATATCCAGGATGTGGTTGCTCTCCGCCGGGTAGAGCGCGTGCAGATAGGCGTCCGCCTCGGCCAGCAGGGCGATCACATCGGGCTGTCCAGGCGCTTCCAATGCGATAGCCGCGTCCGCCGGCGCGGGGCCTTCCTTCCGGGGCCCCGCACCGGTTGGCGCTTCAGTCGTCCAGGTCAAGGTCCTCGTCCTCGTCCTCGTCTTCCTCGTCCTGCTCCAGGGCGTCGTAGCCCTTCCATGTGATGCGCCACATGGCGTCCTGTCCCGAAGTACCTTCGGTCAGCTTCCTGGCCAGGCCGGCATCGGCCAGCAGTTCCAGATGGTGGCTGACGGACTCCGGCGTGGCCTCCTCCATATCCAGTTCCTGCAACGCGGCCGTCACGTCGCGTCCGCTCAGGACGGGCGCCTCGGCGTCACGGAAAGCACCCAGGATGGTTACGACCAGGTCGAAATTGCGTTGCATGGCGACACCTCTCAGGTTGGCGCCGGATCGGCGCATCCGCACACGTTAACAGATGCGCCTCGCGTGCGCGCCGTTCGCGACGCCGGTTGCCGATGCATCGTGGCGGCGCCCGGCGATGACTCTTCCGTGACGCGGTACCACCGCGCGCGCCCGCTCGGCATCGTGCGTGTCAACGACCCGTATCCGGGTAATCCGGCCCGGCGTAGCGGAAGCCGTACCGCCAGGCATCCCCGTTCACGCGCTCGCCGGTGCTCGCGGCGCAGCCGTTCAACAGCAGCGCGATCAAGATCGCTGCCAGCGCAAGCCCGGGCTTGTTCTCTGTTTCCATATGCATGTTCCACGCATGTCGCAACGCCGATATGTCATTCACGCCGACGGCCGCGAGGGCAGGCGATACGCAAAGACCGATTCTATTCAATCGGGCGCGGTGACGCCTGCACCCACACGGACAGGCGGTGTGGACCGGGCGCTGCCGCGCGCGATGCGTCTCCGTAGGGCAGCCGATGCGCACGTGTTGCCGCTTGAAATTTGCTTAGCTCTCTAATATTATTCGGCCACGCGCTCACCGGCCTGCCCGACGCATGCCGGCCATCGAAAGACGCGAAACACATCGAGGAGACAGACATGACTATCCGTTGCACGGCCGCCTGGCCTGGCCCGGGGGCGCGCCGTACCCTGCACGCGCTCGCGGCGGCCGCGGCCATCGCCCTGATTTGCTGTACTGCGCGCGCGGCCGAAACCGCGTCGCAGTTTCCATCCCATGCGATCCGTTTCATCGTGCCGTATGCGGCCGGTGGGCTGCCCGACACGGTTGCGCGCGTCGTTGCGCAGCGCGTCACCTCCAGCCTTGGCCAGTCCGTGGTCGTCGAGAACAAGCCGGGCGCGAATGGCGTCATCGCCGCGCAGGCGCTCATGAGCAGCCCGCGCGACGGCTATACCTACCTGGTCACGGACGGCTCGATGATGTCCATCAACCCGACCTTGTACAAAGACCTGGCCTACGATCCGAAACGGGACTTTGTCCCCGTCTCGCTGATCGCCACGTCGCCGCTGTTCCTGGCGACCAGCGCGCAGACCGGCATTACGACGCTGCAGCAATTCGTCGAGCGCGCGCAGGCCGCGCCGGGCAAGATGAATTACGGCTCTTCCGGCGTCGGCAGCTCGCATCACCTGACGATGGAAGCGCTAGCCCTGGGCCTGCACACCACGTTGACGCACGTGCCTTTCCGCGGCTCGGGGCAGTCCGTGCCCGCGCTGGTCGGCAACCAGGTCGAAGTCGTTTTCGCGGCGCTGCCTTCTCTGTCCGGCTTCGCCGACAAGGGCCAGGTGAAGATACTGGCCACGAACGGCGGCAAGCGCTCGGCGCTGGCGCCGGACATCCCGGCCATCGCGGAGATCCTGCCCGGCTTCAACTTCGCCGTGACGGTCGGCGCGCTGGCGGCCACCGGCGTGCCCGACTACGCGGTGCAACGGGTCAGCGCAGAGATCGCCAAGGCGGTCAAGGACCCGGCCGTGATCAAGCAGTTCAGCACGCTCGGCATCGAGCCCGTGGGCGGTTCGCCCAAGGGGTATGCGGCCGCGATCGACGATGAAGCGCAGCGCTACGCAGGCGCGATCAAGGCAGCCAATATCAAGACGGAATAACAGCACGGGCGGCCGGCAGCGGCCGCAGGCGTGCGTCCAGCCCGGCCGGGCGCGCCATGAAAGACGGAGGACCTATGTTGACACCCGAAGAGAACGATTTGCTTTGCCGCGTCGAAGGCGACGCCCCGATGGGAAGGCTGATGCGGCGGCATTGGCTGCCTGTTTGCCTTAGCGAGGAAGTCAGCGAACCCGATGGCGATCCGGTCAAGGCCCAGGTCCTGGGCGAAGACCTGGTGGTTTTCCGCGATACGGAGGGACGTGTCGGCGTGATGGACGAATACTGTCCGCACCGCAGGGTATCGCTGGTATATGGGCGCAACGAGGAATGCGGGCTGCGGTGCTTGTATCACGGATGGAAGATGGATGTGCAGGGCAACGTGGTGGAGATGGTGTCCGAGCCGGCAGCCAGCGTCATGGCGCAGAAGGTAAGGCACAAGGCCTATGCCGTGCGGGAATGGGGCGGGATGGTGTGGGCCTACATGGGCGCACAGGACGAGATCCCGGAATTCGTTCCGCCATCGTGGGCGCCGTCGGTCGACACGAAGGTGAGCATCGCCAAGGTGCTGGTGCCGTGCAACTGGGCGCAGATCCTCGAAGGCGCGATCGACTCCGCGCACAGCTCCAGCCTGCATTCTTCCGACTTCGTTCCAGCCCGCGTCGGCGGCGCGCAAGCGACGGAAAAGAACTGGCTGCGGCCTTCGACGGACAAGGCGCCGCGCATGCAGGTGCACCGCACGGATTACGGATTCCGCTATGCCGCGATCCGGCGGCCCATTACCAACGCGGCGCAAACCGATTATGTGCGTTCCACCGTGTTCGTCGCGCCGGCCACCGTGCTGATACCGCCCAACAATCTGTACAACGTGGCCAACGTGAACGTTCCCATGACCGACACGTCCACCGCGTTCTATTTCATTGCCTGGGGCGAGAAGGCCGGCACGCCCGATACCGAAACCTGGCGCAAGTTCCTGGGCACCAGCATCGGACGCGACCTGGACGAACGATACAGGCCGCTGCGCAACCATGAGAACCGCTTCTGGCAGGATCGCCAGGCGATGAAGGCGGGGAATTTCACCGGAATCAAGGGCTTTCCCAACCAGGACATCGCGATGTGGGTCACCATGGGGCCCATCGCGAACCGCTCCGACGACAGGCTGGGCGCCAGCGATCTGGCGATCGTCGAGTTCCGCAAGCAGATGCTGCAGGCCGTGCTCGGCTTCCGCGACGGCGAGACTGCCATCGGCACCGGCGACAAACGCATCCCCGATGACGTCTGCGCGTTCCAGGCCATTGTTCCGAAGGACATCGACTGGCGGGATTTCCGCGCGGAGCCCGTCGGCCGGCCGGGCCAGCAGGCTCCCGAGCTCGACACCAACTACCAAACCACCGCCTAGGAGCCGGACATGGCCAAGCTGCAGCTATCTTTTTCCATCGGCGACTACGACCGCAACCGTCCGCTTGTCGACGGCTCGGTCCAGGTCGACGGCGTCGATCCCGTGTTCACGCTGCTATCGCCCGAGGAAATGTTCTTCCGGTCTTTCCGGTACCAGGACTTCGACGTCAGCGAACTGTCCTTTTCCAGCTATCTGGTCAAGCATGCGAACGGCGACTGTCCTTACATTGCCTTGCCCGTTTTCCTGTCGCGCGCATTCCGCCATACCTCCATCCATGTGCGCAAGGACAGGATCAAGACACCGCAGGACCTGAAAGGCAAGCGTATCGGCGTGCCGGAATACCAGTTGACCGCGAACGTATGGGCGCGCGCGATCCTGGAGGACGATTATGGCGTCCGGCCCGCCGACATCACCTGGGTGCGCGGCGGCATCGACCAGCCCGGCCGCCAGGAGAAGATCAAGATCCGGTTGCCCGCGGACGTCAGGATGGTGGACGCGCCGGCGGACACGACCATATCCGACATGCTGGACCGCTGCGAGATCGAAGGCTTCATGGCGCCACGTGCCCCGTTCGGTGCGGCCCGCCACAATCCCGACATCGGATGGCTCTTCGACGACCCCACGGCCGCGGCCAAGGAGTACTACACGCGCACGGGGATCTTTCCCATCATGCATGTGCTCGGGCTGCGCAAGACCCTGGCGGAAAAACATCCCTGGCTGCCCGGCACGCTGCTGAAGGCTTTCGAGCAATCGAAGGCCACGGCGCTTGCGAAGCTGTCCGACACATCGGCGACCAAGGTGACGCTGCCCTTCGTCGAGGAGCAACTGAAGGCGGCGCGCGAGACCATGGGCGAGGACTACTGGGCCTATGGCGTCGAAAGCAGCCGCAAGACGCTGGAGGCGTTCACCCGCCATCATCATGCACAGGGCCTGTCGTCGCGGCGGGTGCCGGTCGAAGAGCTGTTCCATCCCAGCACCTATGAAACCTTCAAACTCTAGCGATGCCGGGCATCGCGGCGCGCCCGCGCCGCGATCCGGCGGGAGCCTGTGCCATGACTGAGCCGGCCATCGAACCGGCGATGCCGCTGCGCGTCGCCAGCGTCACGGAGGTGGCGCGCGGCATACGCGCCTTCGAACTCGTCCACCCCGACGGCGCCGACCTGCCTGTGTTCAGCCCCGGTTCGCACATCAGGGTGCGCGTGCCGAACGGGGAAGTACGCAAATATTCCCTGTGCAACAGCCCGGCGGAACGCAAGCGCTATGTCATCACCGTCAAGCGCGAGGATCAGGGCCGTGGCGGGTCGATCAGTCTGGTGGACCAGGTCCGTCCCGGCGATATGCTGGCGGTGTCGGCGCCCGACAACGCCTTTCCGCTGGTCGAAGCGCCCGGCAGCCTGCTGTTCATCGCGGGAGGCATCGGCATTACGCCTATCCTGTCCATGATCCGCTCCTTCCAGGACGAACCGGGGCCGGCGTGGAAGCTGTATTACCTGAGCCAGGCCCCGGAAACCGCCGCCTACCTGGAAGAGCTTCTCGCCCTGGACCCGGGCGGCAGCGTCACCATCCACCATGACCGGGGCAACCCGGCGGACGCCTTCGACCTGTGGCCGGTGCTGGAAAAGCCGAACCGCGGACATGTCTATTGCTGCGGCCCGCGCGGGCTGATGGAAGCGGTGCGCGACATGACGGGCCACTGGTCGCCCAGCCGCATCCACTTCGAGAGCTTCCTGGAAGGAGGCGGGAGGCAACCCGATGACCGCCCGTTCACCGTCGAGCTGGGCCGCTCCGGAACGGCATTCGAGGTGCCGGTCGGACAGTCGATTCTTTCCGTGCTGCGGGGCGCCGGCGTCAAGATCGCCTATTCCTGCGAAAGCGGCACGTGCGGTTCGTGCAGAACACGCATGCTGGCAGGCACGGCCGATCATCGCGACATGGTGCTGATGCCGGAAGAACAGGAAACGCAGATCATGGTCTGCGTATCGCGCGCCAAGGGCGAGAAACTTGTACTGGACCTATAGCTTCCCATGGACCCTTCGATTCTTCGCGTCGGCGTCGCCGGCCTGGGCCGGGCCTTCTCGGTGATGCTGCCGACGTTCCTGGCCGATGCCAGGGTGCGGCTGGTGGCGGCCTGCGACACCCGTGCCACCGCGCGCGACCAGTTCCAGCGCGATTTCGGCGGCCCGGCCTATGCGGACATCCAGGCCCTCGCGCGCGATCCGGATGTACAGGTCGTCTATATCGCCAGCCCGCATCAATTCCACGCGGAACACACCCGCATCGCGGCCGCCCATGGCAAGCATGTGCTGGTGGAAAAACCCATGGCGCTCAGCCTGGCCGAGTGCGACAGCATGATCGCGGCCTGCCGCGCCGCCGGCGTCCATATGGTCGTCGGCCATTGCCACAGCTTCGACACTCCATACCTGGAGACGCGAGCGCTCATCGCCAGCGGCGAATTCGGCGCCGTGAAGATGATCCATGCGCTGAACTACACCGATTACCTGTTCCGGCCGCGCCGTCCGGAAGAGCTGGTCACCGCCGAAGGCGGCGGCGCGGTGTTCAGCCAGGCCGCGCACCAGGTCGACATCGTGCGCATGCTGGCCGGGGCGCGACCTGTCCGGCTGCGCAGCGCTCTAGGCAACTGGCATCCCCGGCGGCCGACCGAGGGCGCGTACAGCGCGCTGCTGTGGTTCGAATCCGGTGCGTATGCGTCCTTGAACTACAACGGCTACGCGCACTTCGATTCTGACGAGTGGATGGACTGGATCGGTGAAATGGGCGGCGCGAAGAACCCGGCCGACTATGGCGCGGCGCGCCGCAAGCTGGCGTCGCTGGAATCGCCTGGCGAGGAAGCACAGCTCAAGGCCGCGGGCACCTATGGCGGCGCGATGTATGCGGGGCGATCGCCGGAGGCCGCATCGACGTCATCGTCCCACCAGCATTTCGGCCCCATCGTCGTTTCCTGCGAAAGGGCGGACCTGCGGCCCATGTCCGACGGCATACGGGTGTATGGCGACGACGGGCGCGAAGCACGCCCGCTGCCGGATCCGGCAGCGCCGCGGCACGAGGTCATCGACGAACTCTACGACGCCATACGGAACGGCCGACCAGGTCTGCACGATGGACCGTGGGCGAAGGCGACGCTCGAAATCTGCCTGGCGATGCTGGCTTCGGACAGGAGCGGGACGGACATCGTGCTGCATCACCAGGTTTGACGCGCCGCATTGCCCTGTCATGGCGTCGCCGCCATGCGGGGTCCCGCGAACGGAAGGCCAGGGCAGTTGCGGTATGATCGCCGGTGACTTTGCGATACGTTGTTCACCCGCCGATGACTTCAAAAGAAACACGCAAGCTACTGGATCACTGGCGCGAGGCAGTTCCGGACGACCGTCTGGCCCACCTCATCAAGGACGCGACGCGCGCCCTGGTGCGTGGGCTGCAGATGCGACTGGCCGAGCACAACGTTTCGTTCGGGCATTGGGCGTTCCTGCGCATACTCTGGGAGCAGGATGGCCAGACGCAGCGGGAATTGAGCGAACTGGCTGGCGTCATGGAGCCGACCACGTTCTCCGCGATCAAGGCCATGGAATCGCTGGGTTATGTCGAGCGCCGGCACCTGCCCGGCAACAACAAGAACATTCACGTATTCCTGACCCGCAACGGCCGCGCCCTGAAGAAAAAACTCGTCCCGCTTGCGGAGGAAGTCAACGCCATCGGCACCCGCGGACTGACGGACGCAGAAATCAAGACCGCGCGCAAGGTCTTGCTGACCATCATCGCCAATATGGCGGATGACGAAACCTCCGCCGAGAACGCCGAACGCCGAGTGCCGTCCACGCGCGAGCTGTCGCGCCGCATCAACAAGGCCGCATGACAAGCGGGCATGCTCGCGCCGTCGCAAGACATGCCGGGTTCAGGGCTGAGGTTGTCCCAGCGCGCGCGACAGGACGGCGGCCTCTTCCAGCAGCATCGCGCCGCAGGTCTTGACCCGATCGGCGGTCATGCGGACGCTGGGCCCGAAAATGCATAACGATCCGGCCACCTCGTCCGCGCCGTTGAAGTAGGGCGCGGCCACCGCGACGGCGCCTTCGATCAGCTCGTGGCGACTCGTGGCGTAACCGTGCTTGCGCACGCGTTCGAGTTCCGCCATGTAGGCATGCGTGTCCACCTTCGTGTCCGTGGCATAGGTCCTGAGATCCTTTTCCGTCAGGTTCATACGCGCCAGGATGGTTCGTCCGCTGGCGCCCAACACCAGTTTTTCCCGATATCCCACGCCGCGGCGGAAGCTTAGCGGCTGCGCGCTCGCGAGTTCGGAAACGCAGACCCGGTAGATGCCTTCCCGCACGAACAGCGCCACCGTTTCGCCCGTGGCTTCCCACAGGCGCTGCAGCGACGGGTAGGCGATATCGGCGATGTTGTGACTGGATGTCCAGACGTGCGCGAGCCTCGCCACGGCACTTCCGAGACGGAACTGCTGCGGGTCGCCCGAGGAAACCAGAAAGCCGTTGTGCTCCAGCGTGGCCAGCAGCCGGTACAGCGTGGGACGGCTCAGGTCGACGCGCTTGAGCAGTTCCGCGGCGGTGAGCCCGTCGTCTCCCGGCCGGAAGGCCAGCAGTATGTCCAGCGCCCGGTCCACCGCGCGGACGCCTTCCTGGCGCTTGTCATTGTCCATTCGTGATTCGTATCGCGCTGTTTGGATGTGCGGATTGTATTCAAAAGCGGTTTGACCCTGTCCAATTCCTGTCCGTATAATGGACTACGGTATTACCAGACGGACAAACAAATGCGAGCGGCGCTCGCATCGCGCATGGAGGAAACATGGACAAGAACACGGCCGAAACCCTGGTGCGGACCGGGCCGGGCACGCCGATGGGCAATCTGCTTCGCCGTTATTGGGTGCCGGTGCTGCTGGCCAGCGAAATCGCGGAACCCGATTGCCCGCCGGTGCGGGTGCAGATCATGGGAGAGAAACTGCTTGCCTTCCGTGATACGGAAGGCAGGGCCGCGTTGATCAGCGAGTTCTGCTCGCATCGCGGCGTATCGCTGTATTTCGGGCGCAACGAGGAAAACGGTATCCGCTGCTCCTACCATGGCTTGAAGTTCGACCGCGACGGCAATTGCGTCGACGTGCCCTCCGCGCCGCAGGCGTGCAAGCACATGGGGATCACCGCGTATCCCTGTGTCGAGATGGCGGGCATGGTCTGGGCCTATATGGGTCCCCGGGACAAGAAGCCGGCGCTGCCCGACGTCGAGTGGTGCTCGCTGCCGGCCAGCCATGTTTTTGTCTCGAAGCGGCTGCAGGAATGCAATTACCTGCAGGCCATGGAAGGCGGCATCGATACCAGCCACGTTTCGTATGTGCATCGCTACGAAGTGGACCAGGATCCCTTGCACCAGGGCACCAAGGCCCTCGACTACATCAAGGCGGATGGCAACGTCATCTTTGAAATCGAGAAAACGCCTTTCGGGCTGACGCTGTTCGGGCGCCGCAACGGCGAGCCGGATTCATACTATTGGCGCGTCACGCAATGGCTGTTCCCCTGGTTCACCCTGATTCCACCGTTCGGTGACCATGCCCTTGGGGGCCACGTCTGGGTGCCCATCGACGACCATCATTGCTGGGCCTGGAGCATCAACTTCCGCGTGGACCGTCCGCTGAACGAAGAGGAACTGCGCGACCTGAACGAAGGGAAGGGCGTTCATTGCGAATACGAACCCGGCACCAATGTCCCGGGCGGAACCTTCCGGCCCAAGGCCAACAAGGACAACGATTACCTGATCGACCGCCAGGCACAGCGGGAAAAGCGCGCCTACTCCGGCGTGTTCGGCTTCGCCATCCAGGACGCATCCCTGCAGGAAAGCATGGGTCCCATCCAGGACCACGCCAGTGAAAAACTACTGCCTACCGATCGGGCCATCGTAATGGCGCGGCGCATGCTTTTCGAAGCCGCGACAACCCTGCAGCCTGATAGCGACCCACCCGCCATCGACACCGACCAGCAACGCGTGCGCGCCGCCGGCGTGCTGCTGCCGCGCGACCAGAAGCCCCAGGAATGGGCGGTCGTCCACCTGGCAGACGCCAAGAACCAGAAGGTGTATTCCATTTAGCTTGCCCGGTCGGAAACGGGCAACGCCGAACACCACCACCAAAAGGAGACAACCCATGATAAGGAACAAGGGGCGCGCGGCATGGATAGCGGCCGCGCTGGCGGCATGCTGTACTCTTTCGGTCGCGCGGGCCGAGGAATGGAAACCGGTCAAGCCGATACGTATCGTCGTGCCTATCGTGGGCAGTACCAACGACGTGCTGGCGCGCCTGGTCGCGCCGGAACTCGGGGCCGCGCTGGGCCAGCCGGTCGTCGTGGAGAACAAGGGCGGAGGCGGCGGCCTGATCGGTACGATGGACGTGGTCAAGTCCGCCCCCGACGGATATACGCTGCTGGTGGGCTACAACGGACCGATCTCCATCAATCCCACGCTTCTGCCGCAGACGCCCTACGACCCCATCAAGGAGCTCGCGCCGATCACGCTCGCGGTCAAGGCCTCGCAATACCTGGTGGTCAATCCCAAGGTGCCGGTAAAGACGCTGGCGGAATTCGCCGATTACGCGAAGACCCATCGCATGAGCTACGCGTCGGTGTCGGTCGGCAGCTCATCGCATTTGACGATGGAAATGCTGAAACAGGCCGCCCATATCGACATCACCCACGTTCCATACCGGGGCGCGGGCCCGGCCGTCGTGGACCTGATCGGCGGACAGGTGGATGCCGCCTTCCTGGTGCCGGGCAACATACAGGACTACGCCAAGGACGGACGCGCGCGTTTGATCGCATCGTCGGGCCTGAAGCGCTTTGCGTCCACGCCGGACGTACCCACCGTGGCCGAGAGCGGCTATCCCGGCTTCAATGCCACGTCCTGGATCGGCTTCCTGGCGCCCGCCGGGACACCCAGGCCCGTCATGGAGCGGCTGAATACCGAGATGGTGCGCATCCTGAAGTCTCCCAAGGTCCGCAAGCAGCTGGAAGACATGGAATTCGATGTGGTGGCCAGCAGTCCGCAGGAGTTCTCGGAATGGATCAAGGAGGATACCGAACGCTGGGCCAAGGTGATCCAGGCCGCGGATATCAAGGCGAACTGAAGCAGGCCGGAGACATCGAGGCGAGCTGAACGCAATCGCTCGCCGCGGCCAGCGCCGCGGCGGCACGGACGACAGGAATCATTCATGCAAGGAAAACCCAGGCTATCGGGCAAGTCCGCCCTTGTCACGGGCGGCGGCGGCGGCATAGGCGCGGCCGTCGCGGATCTGTTCTGCGCGGAGGGCGCGGCGGTCATGCTGGTCGATGCCAGCGACGAAGCGCTGTTGCGGACCGCTCGCGAGATCAGGCGGGCGCAGCCCGATGCCCGGGTGGCCGTTTTTCGCGCGGACGTGTCGGACGCGGGTCGCGCCGTGGAGGCCGTCGATGCCGCCACGCAAGCGCATGGCGGCCTGGACATCCTGGTGAACAATGCCGCCATGCGCAACTACTCCGCGCTGGCCGACGTAACGCCCGAGGAATGGTATGCAGTGGTGTCCGTGAATCTGGTCGGCACGTCGAACTACTGCAAGGCCGCCCTGCCGGCGCTGAGGAAGTCGGGCCGCGGCGCCATCGTCAATGTGTCATCGTGCTACGCGGAAACGGGGCGCAAGGGCATGGCGCTGTACGACTCGACCAAGGCCGGCATCCTTGCGATGACCCGCACACTGGCTTTCGAGGAGGCGGCGAACGGCATACGGGCCAACGCGGTGTGTCCCGGATCGACACTGACGGACTTCCATATCGGCCGTGCGCAGGCGGCCGGAAAAAGCGTGGACGTGTTGAAGACACAGCGCCAGGACACATCGTTGCTGGGCCGCTGGGCGGAGCCCCGCGAGATCGCCTGGCCGATCCTCTGGCTGGCGAGCGACGAGGCCTCGTACGTGACCGGCACGACGCTGATGGTGGATGGCGGCTTGTCCGCCATGTAGCAAGGGGGACCGCGGGATGAGTGCAAATCGCTTGACGGTGCGCGTCGCGCGCAAGCTGGCGGAGACCGCCGATATTTGCAGCTTCGAGCTGGTCGATCCGGGCGGCGGCGAACTGCCCGCGTTCACGGCCGGTTCGCACATCGATGTCTATTTGTCGGATGGGCTCACGCGCCAGTATTCGCTATGCAATGCGCCATCGGAGCGCACACGGTACCGTATCGCCGTGCTGCGCGAGCCGGCGTCGCGCGGCGGGTCGCACGCCATGCATGACGTGGTGCGCGAAAACGACCTGCTGGAAATCGGCGTGCCGCGCAATCTCTTTGCCCTGGCGGAGAGCGCAGAACGGCACGTGCTGTTGGCCGGCGGCATCGGCGTCACGCCGCTGCTGTGCATGGCGCAGCGGCTGGCGGCCATCGGCGCGGACTTCCGGCTTCACTATTGCACGCGCTCGGCGGAGCGCGCGGCGTTCCGCGGACAATTGAACGAGCCGCCATACGCGGGGCGGGTGGATTTCCATGTCGACGATGGCCCGCCCGGACAGAGGCTGGACCTGTCGGCGGTGTGCACGCCAGCCGCCGGCACGCACTTGTATGTGTGCGGTCCCAAGGGCTTTATGGATGCGGTGCTCGGCGCGGCGCGGGCGCGCGGCTGGCCCGAGGACAGCCTGCACTACGAGTTCTTCGCCGCCGACCCTGCGCCGGTCGAGGCAGGCGGCGCGTTTTCCGTGAAGCTGGCCAGTTCCGGCCGGGTCGTGGACGTGCCGGCGGATTGTTCGGTGGCCCAGGCCCTCGCCCGCGCCGGCGTCGATGTGCCGGTAGCCTGCGAACAGGGCATCTGCGGCACCTGCCTTACCCGGGTGCTGGAGGGAGAGCCCGATCACCGCGACCTGTTCATGTCACCGCAGGAACAGGCCAGGAACGACCAGTTCACGCCCTGTTGTTCGCGGGCGAAGACGCCGCTTCTGGTGCTGGATCTATGAGCCGGCGCTTCCTTCTTCCCATTGCTTCAGCAGCCTGCCCGCGATGGCGAAGCCGGTGTTGGCGGCCGGCACGCCGGCATAGACGCTGACCATGAACAACGCCTCTTCGATGAGGCCGCTCTCCGTGCCGGCCCGCAGCGCGGCGCCGACATGCAATTCTAATTCCTCCCAACGCCCGAGCGCGGCGGTGATCGTCATCACGACCAGGCGCCGCGTCGCGTCATCGATGCGACTAGACGTCCAGATCCTGCCCCACGCCAGTTGCGTGATCATTTCCTGGAAGGCGGTGTTGAAACCGGTGCGTGCGGCGAGGCGCCCGTCCACATAGGCACGGCCCAGCACGTCGCGTCGCCGTTCCAGGCCAAGCGCATAGCGTTCGCTTTCCGTGGGGTCGCCCGCCGGGGCCAGGAACGCCAGGACGGCGTCGCTCCATTGCACCGGCAGCTCGACCATCGGTATGTGTGCGCCCGGCAGCGCGGTAACCGCGGCGCCGGAAATCGCCGCCGCGATCTCGATGCCGCGCTCGGGAGGCGTGGACAGGTCTTGCGCGCCGGTCAGGACCAGCGCGGGAATGCGGATCGAGGCCAGGCCATCAGCGATCCGCATGTCCCGGATGGCCGCGCAGCAGCCGGCATAGCCGGCCGGATCGATGGATAACAGCGTCTCCCGTATCTGCTCCACGCGCGGATCGCCCAGCGCCAGGAAGCGCGGCGTGAAAAACCGGCCGAGCACGGCCTGCTCGATCGCCGCCATGCCGCCGCGCTCGACGTTCTGGATGCGGGCGCTCCAGACGTCCGGAGGAAACCGCACGGCCGTATTCGAGAGCACCAGCTTGTCCATGCGGTGGTCCGGGCGCTGCGCGTAGGCCATGCCCACCATGCCGCCCAGCGAGACGCCGCAGTAGTGGAATCTGTCCAGCCCGGCGCCCTGCACGACGGCGGCCAGGTCGCCGGCCAACTGGGCCATCGTGTAGGAGCCCGCCGGCGCATCCGAGGCGCCGTGGCCGCGCATATCGAAGCGGATGACGCGGAAATGACGCATCAGCCGCGGCAGGACGGGGTCCCATAGCGAGAAATCCGTGCCCAGGGAATTGCCCAATACCAGCGCGGGCAAAGAGCGGAGGCCATCGCTGCGCCAATAGATGCGCGTGGGACCGTTGAGGGCGAAAGCCATGTCGTTCCTTGGAAAAGACTACGAAGCTTGATCGTCGAGGAGGCAGGCGGCGTGCAGTTCGGCGCGGCGTTGCGCCCAGGCCGCCAACACCGGTTCGCATTGCGCGTCGGCGGCGTCCAGGCAACGCGCCACGCTGCAGGCCTGTTCGATCTCGATGCGCGGAATCCTGCCTTCGACTTCGGGATGGCGCAGCAGCAGTTCGCGCAGCTCGACGCCTTGCTCCAGCGCCTGTCTGCATAGCGCGTCGACGATACGCTGGCCCGCGGCGGCGCCGAGTTCACGGCCCAGCAGCAGGCCAACGCTTTCGGAATGGACGACGCCGCATTGGCGCGCCAGGTTCGCCCGCATCGCTTCGGGGCTGACCCGCAGTCCCTGGATGGTTTCCACCGCCATGGACAAGGCGTTGTCCAGCAGCATGAACAGGTCGGCGAGCAGGGGCAGGGCATTGGGCCAGCTTCCGAGCCCCCGCTCATGCTCCGCGCCCATGTCCGAGACCAGCGACAATGCCAGCGGCGGCGCGCGCAAGGCGGCGTCCAGCATGTGCATGCACGCCATGGGATTGCGCTTGTGCGGCATGGCCGACGATCCGCCGCGGCCCGCGCTCGTCGGCTCGAAAGCTTCGGCCACCTCGCTTTGCATCATCAGTGAAATGTCGCGCCCCAGCTTGCCCAGCATGGCGCAGCACAGCGCCAGTTCGTTGCCCAGACGCGCCAGCCGGTCACGCGCGCCGTGCCAGGCGATCGGCGTGGTGCGTAGCCCAAGCGCATGGGCGACGGCGGCGGCGACATCCCCGCCGGGGGCGCCCAGCGCGGCGCGCGCGCCATTCGAACCGCCGAACTGGATAACCCGGCCGGCTTCCCCGGCATCCCGCAGCGCGCCCGCGCAACGGTCCAGTGCATCGAGCCAGCCCGCCGCCTTCCAGCCGAAGGAGATCGGCGCGGCGGGTTGCATCAGGGTGCGCGCCAGCATTTCCGTGCGGCGATGCGTCACGACGAGGTGGCGCAGCGCATCTCCCAGCTCTCGCAATTGCCCATAGACCCGCCGCAGCGCCAACTGCGACTGCAGGATCAGCGCCGTCTCGCAAACGTCCTGGCTGGTGGACCCGTAGTGGGCAAAGGGTGCGTACTCGGGCGCGCCGTGGGCGATTTGCTGCTTGAGCGCCTTGATGAACGGTATTGCCGCCGTTCCCGCCTTGCGCGCATCCGAGGACAACGCGGACCAGTCGAACGGGGCCGGGTCGGCGCATACCCTGGCGATGTGTTGCGCGGTCGCGGGCGGAATCAGGCCACATTGCGCCTGGGCATGCGCCAGCGCGGCCTCGAAGCGCAGCATCGCGGCATACACCGCCGCGTCGGTCCATAGATCGCGCATGGCGTCCGTGGAGAACATCGCGCGTATCGATAGCATCGGCGTCGGGTCCGCGGTTTCGGATGGAAGGGCTGCCGCTACAGTTCGAAGAAAACCGTTTCGTCGCTGCCCTGCAGGCGGATGTCGAAATGGTAGTGCTGCGGCGACAAGGGTCGCGCGATCAGCGTAGGGCGACGGGCTGGCGCAACGGCGTTCAGCGTTCGGTCGGCGGCATTGGCCTGCTCTTCGTCGCCGAAGTAAACGCGGGTAATGGCGTGCAGCAGCATGCCGCGCGCCATGACGATGATGTCCGCGTGCGGCGCGTCGCCGGGGTCCGCGGCTTTCGGCCGGGGAAGATCGACGATGTAGCGGAACTGCGGGTCCGTACCTGTACCGATGCGGCACATCGCCGGCGCTGCGCCGTCACGTTCGAGCCAGAATTCGAGCATGGCGTCGTGTATGGGCTCGCCATCGCCGTCCAGGACCCGGCCGGTGATCGTGACGCGCGGGGCGGGATCGTCCGGTTCGATCAGGCGGCCCGGAAAGGCGCTCTTCAGGTCGAAGCCGTATTGCTCGGGGACCAGGCCATAGGCGAAATAAGGCCCCACGGTCTGTGAAGGGGTCTGGCGGCTCATCGGCGGTTCTCCATCGGCGTTTCGGCGGCGCCTCGCAGGACGATGTCGAAGACGTAGCCCAGCGCATGGCCTTCTTCGGTCACATCGGGCGAAAACCTGGACACCAGCCGCTCGCGCGCGGCCTCGGGCACGCCTTGCACCATGGGATCGAAGGCCAGCAGCGGGTCGCCCGGAAAGTACATCTGGGTCACCAGCCGCGACGCGAACCAGTCGCCGAACAGCGAGAAGTGGATATGGTTGGGACGCCAGGCGTTCGGATGGTTGCCCCAGGGATAGGCGCCCGGCTTGATCGTCAGGAACCGGTACACGCCATCGGCATCGGTCAGGCAGCGCCCCGCGCCGAGGAAATTCGGATCGAGCGGAGCATCGTGCTGGTCGCCCTTGTGGACGTAGCGGCCCGCCGCGTTGGCCTGCCAGATCTCGACCAGCGTGTTGGCGACCGGCCTGTTCCGCTCGTCCAGCACCCGGCCGGTAACGATGATGCGCTCGCCCAGCGGCGCGCCGTTCTTCACGGCGTTACAGGTCAGGTCATGGTCCAGCGCCCCCAGCCGGTCGGCGCCGTAAACCGGCGCGCGCATATTGCGCATGCGCTCCGGCATGGGCAGCAGCGCCGCGCGCGGCGAGCGCTTGGCGGTGGAGCGATAGCCGGGGTAGTCATACGGGGGATGCGAGCCCCAGTCGAAGGGGGCGACCTTGCTGTCGGCCATTGCGCTGTCTCCTTTGCTTCGGCGTCGGACGGGATGACAGGCATTCTGGAATTTCTCTAAGATTATGAAAAGTGAATTTTCTGGATGGTTTCCATAACTTATGGATATACAAAACTTGGCCGCCAGCAGCCGCGTAAGCCTGCGCCACCTGCATTGCTTCGTCGCCATCGCCCAAAGCGGCTCCCTGCTGCGGGCCGCCGAAAAACTGGCGATTTCCCAGCCGGCCATCTCCAAGCGGCTGGTCGAGCTGGAGGATATCGTCGGCACTGCGCTGTTCACGCGCGGCAGGCAGGGGGCCAGGCTCACGCGGGAGGGCCAGCGCCTGCTGCCCTATGCCACCCAGGTGCTCGCCACCTTGCGCGAAGGCCTGCACGCCGTCGCGGTTCCGGAAAGTCCGCAGCGCGCGGAAGTACGTTTCGGCGTACTTCCCACGCTGGCGGCCATCCTGGTTCCCCGCGCTTTTGCCGCCATGCGCGATGCATGGCGCGATGTCGAACTGGAGGTCGTGACGGCGTCGAATTCGGAGCTGCTCGCGGGCGTGCGCAGCGGCCAGCTGGCTTTCGCCGTCAACCGGGCCGCCGATCCCGAGCTGTCGGAAGGACTGCGATTCGAATACCTGTTTGCCGATCCGCTGGTCGTCGTGACGCGGCCTGGCCACCCGGCCGCGCGCGGCGGCCTGCGCGAAACGGCGGCCGGCGGGGCGTTTCCGGTGCTCCTGCCGCCGACGGGCACCCTGATCCGCCAGTCCGCCGACCGGCTGTTGGATGACGCGGGCGCCGGCAAGCCGGGAATGTTGCTGCAGACCCTGTCGATGTCGATGTCGCGTGCGATGACGTTGGAACACGATGCCATCTGGCTGGTGCCGCGCAGCGCGGTGGCGCGCGATATCGCCAGCAATTCGCTGGCCGTGGTGCCCGTCTCCGTGCCCGGGAGCGAGGAGAGGGTCGGCATCACTACGCGCCGGGGCGCCGTGCCGACGGCGGCGTCACGGTCGCTGATGGAGAACCTGCGCCAGGCGACCGCCGCCCGGCAGTTCTGAGGGCGCGGCTGCGGGGCTGCGACGACGGGGCATTGCGCGCGAGCTCGGCTCGCCGGCCCGATTGCAAGCAAACATGAATGTCACCGCGCTGTCACCCCGGCGCCCGAACATCCTGGCCCATCCCAGCCAGGAGGATCCATGCGGCCGGACACCATCAGCGATATCCTGCGGCGCATCGCCGCGACCTGTGAAGATAGGGCGCGCACGCGTGCGCTGGTCGCTTCGGGCGCCTGGCGCGCGGCGGATGACGATGCCACCCGTTGCGCCGCCTTCGATGCGCGCGTAAAGCGCGACTCGGGCCTGGCCGAGGCGGTACGCGGCACCAACGACTTCCAGCCGGCCGCCTTCCTGTCCGAGGGCGCGGCGTCGCGCCGTGCCGTGGCGCGGGTAGTGTTGCAGACGCCACGGCTCTCGGTATCCGGCACGGGCTTCCTGATCAGCCCCGAACTGTTCATGACCAACCAGCACGTCATCGGCGACGCAGTGGCCGCCGCCCAGGCCACCGTCGTGTTCGACGATGAGCTGGACGAGCGTGGACATCCGCGGCCCCGCACGATATTCCGGTTGGCGCCCGAGCGCTGCGCCCTGTTTTCCGACGAGAAGGACCTGGACTATGCCTTGATTGCCGTGGGCGAGCGGGTGCAGGGCGAGGCCGTGCTGGAGGAGCTGGGCTATTGCCCCATCAGTTTCACTCCCGACCGCCATCGCAAGGGCATGAACGTCAACATCATCCAGCATCCGGAGGGCATGCCCAAGACCATCGCCATCCGCGACAATCTGCTGACGGCGCGCACCGGAACGCGTCTGCTGTACGAGACCGATACCGATTTCGGATCTTCAGGCGCTCCGGTGTTCAACGATCAGTGGGACGTGGTGGCCTTGCATCATTATGGCGCGCCATCGGGCGCTGGACCGGCCGCGGCGCCGGCCGGCGCCGATATGCCGGGCGCCCCTGATGCGCCCCAGGCGCCGGACGTGAACGATGAAGCCGCGCTTGCCGCGCCCGCGAAGGGCGGACGCAGCCGGTCCGGCCCGGCACGAAAGGCGGCGCGCGGTGGCCCGACCGGGCGGAAAGCTGCAGCGGCTGCATCCGCGCGGCCGGCCGCGGCGGTGCGGCCCGACCGGGTATCCCGGTCCGCCCTGCGGCCCGCGCCAGCCGCGAGTGCATTGGAGGAAACGGCCGCGGCACAGGTGAACGAGGGTATCCGCATCAGCAGCATCTATGAAGACCTGCAGTCGCGGTTACCGCAATTGGACACCGGAACGGCGCAACTCCTGCGCCGCGCGCTGTCGCTGTGGGTGGATCCATCGTCGGCTGCCGGCAGGCAACTGGAGCGGCGCGTACCTTCAAGGAATGCCAAGGCATCCCCGGCGCACGGGGGCGCCTCGGCGCCTGGAGCGGTGGACGCCCCGGCAGAGGCCGCGGGCGCGGGCCTCCAACCGTATCCCGTTGCCGGGCAGATCGTCGCGATTCCATTGACCGTGACAGTGGCGCTGGGTGCTGCCGTCCCGGCCACGTCCACGGCCGCCGAAGCCGCCCCCAAGCCGGTCGATACGGCAGCCAGGACGCTGAAGCGGCTGCCCGAACGCGCGAAGGTCGACACCGACTACGGCAATCGCAACGGCTATGACGCGAGGTTCATCCCGGGTCTGAAACTCGATCTGGCCCGGATTGCCGCTCCGCGCAAGGGTGTCATCGCGCCGCTGCAGGAACGCGCCGAGGGCGCCTTGGCGGGCGAGCTGCGCTACCAGAATTTCAGCGTGATCATGCACAAGGCGCGCCGGTTCGCGCTGCTTACCGCCACCAATATCGATGGTGCCAGCTGGCTGGACATCGACCGCAAAACCGGGCAGCCGGCGGTCGCTCAAGCCGAAGGCGACGTCTGGTACAACGACACCCGCATCAACGCTTCGTACTTTGTTGGCCAAGCCTTTTATTCGGGCTGGAGCCATCTATTCGACCGTGGCCATCTGACCCGCCGAGTGGATCCCACCTGGGGAGAATTCGCGGCGCGCGCCAACGCCGACACGTTCCACTTCACCAACTGCACGCCGCAGCACTGGAAGTTCAATCAGTCGATCACGTACTGGCAGGGTATCGAGCGCTACGTGCTCGAAAAAGGCATCTTCGACAGCGGGCGCGACAAACCCGTGACGGTGCTGCAGGGGCCGGTGTTCGACGATGTCAACGATATGTGGGCGGACAACGTGCAGGTGCCGTCGGCGTTCTGGAAGGTCGTGGTGTGGAAGGGCGCGGGCGGCCTGAAGGCGGTGGCGCTGGTTGCCGACCAGACCGCGCTGTTCCCGCTCACGCGGCGTGGATCGGCGCCGCCACCGGACGACACGCCGGTCAACGTGCTGCAGTGGCGGGCATCGATTCCGGCCATCGAAGGCAGGACCGGCCTGGATCTGTCCGCATTGCGTGCGTATGACACGGCGGCCGGCGCATTGCCCATCGTCGGCGAAGCGCTGATGCCGGTCACGCGCTGGGAAGATATTCCGTTGGAATAGGGGCAGGCAAAACGGGTCACGAGGCCTGCGCGGAGGTGGGGCGCAGGCGCACGCTGGGCGTCCATCCGGTATCGGGGTCCAGCGGCACGACCGGCCGCGGCAGTCGCCCGAAATCGAAGCGCGCCAGGATGGGCGACGTCAATCCCGGCGCGTCGACGCTATAGATGCGCTCCGGCGGGAAGAATTCGTCGAAGGCCGCCCGGAAATGGCCGCGCGATTTGACCACCACGGTGCGCGCGGCCGCGATATCCAGCCCGAACATTTCAAAGAAGCTCGGCTCGTGGCATTGATGCCTGTGCGTGATGACCACGACCTTGACGCCACCCATGGCCAACAGGGCCGAAGGCCCCAGGTCGAAGCTGCATCCGGCCAGTTGGCCGCGCCGGCCCACGCCCTTGCCGCCGTGCAGCGCCAACACCGTGGCCGTGGCTTCGAACGGTTCCGAATATCGCGTCGTTTCGCTGCGGTTCAAGCGTGCCTGCAGCGTCCCGCCGCGACCGCAGGCGTGCGCGTCGGCCGCCAGTTCGGCGTCCGTGACGACGCCCATGATGACGCCCTGCGCGCCGGCCTCGATCAGGGCGCGCAACAGGAACGGCGTGTTGCCGCGTGCGCCACCGCCGGGATTGTCGGCGACGTCCGCGAGCAGCACGGGAGGTCGCTCGGGATGCTGGCCGGCGGCCACGGCCAGCGATACGGCATCGTCCATGGAAGTCAGGTGCGGAAAGAAAGCGGCGCGGTCGCGCCAGGCCGGCGTGGCCAGGTCCAGCGCCGTGCGGGCGGCCAGGTCGGCATCGCCGCGCGTCGTGACCAGCACGGTGAGTCCGTTCTTCGGCGTGTCGCCGTAGGCGAAGCCGCCCACCGCCGAGACGTTGACGATCTGCGGGTCCGCCAGCGCTTCGGCCTTCTGGATCATGTCGGCATAAGGCCCTGTACCGGGCGCGGTCAGCAACTGGGTGGGCGGCGCGCAAACCGGCAGGCGGACATGCGCGACTTCGACGCGCATTCCGGCGACCAGCTCGCGCAACACGTCCGCTGCTTCGGCGCCGCGCTCGGCCATGTCGACATGCGGATTACGCCGGTAGGAGATCAAGGTGTCGACTTCATCGACCATGCGATCCGAGATGTTGGCATGCAGGTCCACTGTCGCCACGACAGGCACGTGAGGGCCGACGATGCGGCGCACACACGCGAATACCAGGCCGTCGGGGTCGTCCTCCTGCGTGGTGATGGCGGCCCCATGCTCGCAGATGTAAACCGCGTCCACCGGCAGCGCGGCACGCAGGCGTGTTTCGAACTGCGCCAGCGTGTCGGCGAAGAAGCCGTGTTCCACCGGCCCGCCCGATTCGGCGTTGGTGAACAGGATGGGCACCGGGGTCCAGGCGCCGGTGGAATCCATGCGGCGTACGAAGGCGGGGATTTCCGGCGTCATGCGCGGAGCCGGACTGCGGGCGTCGCGCATCAGGTCGTCGCCCGCCAAATAGGCGCGCGCCTCGAAATCGTCGCGGGTGGCGACCGGCGCGAAGCGGTTCGATTCGATCGCGAAGCCCAGCAGGGCGATACGCAAGGGCATGGTTGCGGACATGGCGGCGTCAATCCTGCTTTTCGATATGGGCGGTGGCGATCAGGTCGCTCCACTTGCGCTGTTCGGTCGCGATGAAACGTCCGAAGTCCTCCGGCGAACCCGGCGTGCCGGGCGATGCACTGGCGTTGGCCAGGTCCTTGCGCAGGGAATCGCTGGCCAGCGCCTTCTGCAATGCCCCGGACAATTTGTCGACGACGGGGCGCGGCGTGCCCGCGGGAAAGACCAGTCCACCCCACGACACGTTTTCGTAGCCTTTCAATCCCGCTTCGTCCAGCGTCGGCAGGTCTGGAAACAGCGGCACACGCGTCTTGCTGGTGATCGCCAGCGCACGCAGCTTGCCGCTTTGCACCAGCGGGTAGGCCACCGATGCGTTGGTGAACGTATAGTCCAGGCGCCCCCCGGCAAGATCCTGCAGGGAAGCGGGATCGCCGTTATACGGAATAAACATGGTGTCCACGCCTGCCATTTGCTTGAACAGTTCACCCGCCATCTGGCCGCTGCTGCCGATGCCGGCCGCGCCATAGGAGAGCTTGCCCGGCTCGCGCCGGGCCCGGGCGATCAGATCGGCGACCGAACGGATGGGCGAATCGCCGCGTACGACGAGCAGGTTGTACACCGCGAACATTTGTCCGACGGGCTGGAAATCCTTGCTGGCATCATAGGGCAGTTGCTTGAACAGGGCTGGGTTGACCGCCAGCGTATTGATGTTGCCGTAGCCCAGCGTATAGCCGTCAGGCGTCGCCCGCTTGACCTGGCTCATACCGATGTTGCCGGCCGCGCCGGGACGATTTTCGATGATGAAGGTGGCGCCGATCTCCTGGGCGACGTGATTGAGCACGATGCGGCTCAGCACGTCGGCCGAGCCGCCCGCCGCGGACGCCACGATGACATTGACCGGGCGCTGCGGCCACCCCGGCTCGGCGGCGGATGACGCGAAGGGCAGGGCGCCGGTGGCAAGGACGGTCAGGGTATGAAGGAACAGGCGTCGCATGCAAGGCTCCATAACGAGGTGTGACGGCGCCGCCTGCCGCGATGCGGCGCGCAACCGTCGGTGGCGCGGCCCGGGGCCGGCCGGCGGGCCGGCGTGTCGGGGGAAACGCTCGGATGACGCCAGTATGACCACAAGGCTAAAGTCGGGGATTAACGACGATTGAATGCGCGCTTAAGACGAGAGTTAATAGGGAAAGGGGATGTTGTCGAGCGAAGACCTGCGTTTCTTCCTGGTTGTGGTGGCCTCGCAGTCGCTGGCCGAGGCCGCGCGCACGCTGGACGTGACGCCGCCGGCGGTCACGCAGCGCCTGGCCGCGCTGGAACGGCGGTTGGGCGTGCGGCTGGTGGAACGCGGCCGGCGCCGCATCGCCCTGACCGACGAGGGCGATCTGCTGGCCGCGCGCGGGCGGCGCATCTGCGACGAACTGGGCGAACTGGCCGAAGCCGTGGGCAGCCGCCGTGGCGTGGTGGCCGGCCACCTCCGCATCCTGGCGCCGCTGGGCTTCGGCCATCGCTATGTGGCGCCCGCCGTGGCGCGGGTGCGGCGCGACCATCCCGGAGTCACCGCCACCTTGACCTTGTCGGATCGTCCCGCGCGCCTCGCGGAGGACAGCTGGGATGTCATGGTCCATATCGGCGAGCTGCGCGATTCGGCGCTCGTCATGCAGCGCATCGCGTTCAATCGCCGCATCCTGTGTGCCGCCCCGGCCTATCTGGAGCGGCATGGCGCGCCCGCGCGCCCGGCCGACCTGCATCGGCACGCCTGCATCGCGCTGCGCGAAAACGATGAAGATGTCACCCTGTGGCGCTTTACGGATGAAGGCGGCAAGGTCGACAGCGTGCGCATCGATCCCGTCCTGGCCAGCACGGAGGGCGGCGTCGTATGCGAATGGGCGCTGGCCGGCATGGGCATCGTGGTCCGTTCGGAATGGGATGTGGCGGCGCATCTGCGCGAGGGCCGGCTGATCGCCCTGCTGCCGCGCTGGCGCTTGCCCGACGCCGATGTGGTGGCCCTGTTGCCGTCCCGCGAAGCCCGCTCGGCGCGGGCCTCGCAGTTCCTGGAGTGCCTGCGCGGCGAAGTCTGCGCGCGGCCCTGGACGATAGCCTGACCCCCGGGCAGGGCCGTACCGCGCCGCAAGCCCGCAGTGGACTTCACGATCCGTGCAGAGGGGTTCTGTGCGCAGCTAGGGTTTGCCCGTATATGGGGGTATACAATCCGGCCCCAGCGCTCGCGGCAATACGGCGGTCCTCATAGAAACGGCTTCAAGGCGTCCCGGGACCCGCATTCATCACATCGATCCGCCGCTGTCGGATCAAAGTATGGAGAATCAAATGAAACTCGGCATATCCCTGATGGGGAAATTGCTCGCGAGCACCGTCCTCTGTGCCAGCACGCTGATGGCCCACGCCGCTGACTGGCCCGCCAAGCCCATCACGCTGGTCATCCCCTTCCCGCCGGGCGGCACGACCGACATGGTCGGCCGTCCGCTGGCCCAGCTGCTGAGCCAGAAACTGGGCCAACCGGTGATCGTGGACAACCGCGCGGGCGCGGGCGGCACGATCGGCGCGGGCTACGTCGCCCGGTCCGCCCCGGATGGCTACACCCTGTTCCTGTCGACCATTGCGCACACGATCGCGCCGTCGACCTACGACCGGCTGCCTTATGACTTCGAGAAGGATTTCGCGCCGATCACCATCGTGGCGTCGTCGCCCAACCTGCTCATCGTCAACAACAACCTGCCGGTCAAGTCCGTACAGGAACTGATCGACTACGCCAGGAAGAACCCCGGCAAGCTGAATTTCGGCTCGGCCGGCATCGGCAGCACCGAGCACCTGGCCGGCGAGCTGTTCAAGCGCATGGCCAGGATCGACATCCTGCACGTGCCCTACAAGGGCGGCGCGCCCATGATGGCGGACCTGATCTCCGGCCAGATCCAGATGGCGCTGGAGACCAGCGGCTCCGCGATTTCGCAGATACGCGCCGGTACGGTGCGCGCCCTTGGCGTCAGCACCGAACAGCCCAGCGCCTCCTTCCCCGGCATCCCGGCGATCGCGCAATCCGGCGTGCCCGGCTACACCTTCTCGACGTGGTACGGCCTGGTGGTTCCCGCCAAGACGCCGGCCGATGTGCAGGCCAGGCTGTACCAGGCCACCGTGGAAGCCTTGCAGGACCCGCAGATGAAGAAGGTGCTGGAAACCATCGGCGCGGATGCCGGCGGCGAAAAGCCGGAGGTCTTCAAGAAGTTCATCGCCGACCAGACCGCCAAGTGGGCCGAGATCCTGAAGGAAAAGAAGTAAGCTGAACGGCAAGCGCCCCGGCACGGCGCGCCGTTGTTCCCTGCAATGGCCGCCGGCATTCGCCGGCGGCCATTTTCACATCCGGGAGTTCCACCATGCACTACCTGCTGTCGTACGAACTGGCGCCGGATTACCTGGCGCGGCGCGGACCGTACCGCGAAGTCCACCTGGCCCTGGCGTGGCAGGCATCCGATCGTGGACACATCGTGCTCGCCGGGGCGGCAGGCGATCCGGTGGACAGCGCGCTGCTGGTGTTCCAGGCCGATACGCCAGCGGTGGCGGAGGACTTCGCCCGCAGCGATCCCTACGTCATCAACGGCCTGGTGACACGCTGGACGGTCAAACCCTGGCATACCGTCGTAGGCGGCGGCGCCGCCACGCCGGTCCGGCCGGAGTCCGCATCCCGTTAGGGGGCATCTCGTTGGGCCGCGGCACGGCCCGCCCGTCGGGCTGGGCCCGCGGGTCACTTCCGGCAACCTTGCACGGACGCCGCGCCGGCAATTTCCCGTAGCCACCGTGCCCTTTGCGTAACGCGAAGGCGGGCTGCACCAAACGGGAATTCCAAATCAGGGTGGAATCCCATACATTCGGATGGTCGCGCGACTTGCGCCGATGGCCGGCAGCCCCGCGCTGGGACTGCGGCGCAACGAATCAGGGGAGACACGCCATTGATCGACCACCTGGACCACCTTGTCCTGACCACCTCCGATGAAGCCGCCTGCGTGCGTTTCTATGTCGACATCCTGGGCATGCGGCTGGAGACATTCGGGGAAGGGCGCAAGGCCTTTCTCTTCGGCAACCAGAAGATCAATCTGCACGTCAAGGGCCGCGAGTTCGAACCCAAGGCGCATACGCCCGTACCGGGTGCGCTGGACCTGTGCTTCATCGCCAGCCGTCCGCTGGACGCGGTCATCGCGCGTCTGGGCGAGCTGGGCGTGCCGATCCTCGAAGGCCCGGTCATGCGCACCGGCGCCACCTCACGCATCCGGTCGATCTACCTGCGCGATCCCGACTTGAACCTGATCGAAATCTCGGAGCCGGCGGTATGAGCGTTCACCACGAAACCTCCGGCTTGCCGCACGCTGCGGCAGGCGAATCCGCTGATTCCGCGATACGCCCCGCGACGGAACAGCCGCTCATGGAAGACGTCCGTCTTCTTGGCCGGCTTTTGGGCGAAGTCATCCGCGAACAGGAAGGGGAGCAGGCCTACACGCTGGTCGAGCAGGTCCGGCAGCTCGCGGTGGCGTTCCGGCGCGATGCCGACGCGCAGGCCGACCAGACCCTCAAGGGCCTGCTGCAATCGCTGTCCGGCCTGATGCTGGTCTGCGTCGTGCGGGCGTTCACCTATTTCAGCCTGCTGGCCAACCTCGCCGAAGACCGCCACTACATTCGCCGCCGCCTCGCGCGCGAGCGTGCGGGCGACGTGCAGGAAGGCAGCATAGAGGCCATGATGGCCAGGCTGCGCGGGGCGGGCATCGGCCCGGACCGTATCGCCGAAACGCTGGCCGGCAGCCATGTGTCGGCCGTGCTGACGGCGCATCCCACGGAGGTCCAGCGCAAGAGCATCCTGGACGCACAGCGCGCCATCGCGCAATTGCTGGCGGAACGCGACGATATACGGGCGCGCGGCGTGGGCGGGGCCAATGACGCCGTGCTGGCGCGCGAGCTCGATGCGAATGCCGAGCAATTGCGTGGCCGCATCATCCAGCTATGGACCACGCGGCTGCTGCGCATGTCGCGCCTGACCGTCGCCGACGAGATCGAGAATGCCCTCAGCTATTACCAGACCACATTCCTGCGGGAGATCCCGCGGCTTTACGCCAGCCTGGAGCGTGAGATCCCGGCGCGGGACGTGGCCAGCTTTTTCCGCATGGGGCAGTGGATCGGCGGCGACCGCGACGGCAATCCCAACGTCAGCGCGCAAACCCTGGACTACGCGTTGCGGCGGCAGGCCGAGACCGCGCTGCGCCATTATCTGGCCGAAGTGCACCAGCTGGGGGGTGAACTGTCGATGTCGTCTTATCTGGTCGACGTATCGCCCGCCCTGCTGGAACTTGCGGCGCGCTCGCCCGACGACAGCGCGCACCGGCGCGACGAGCCGTATCGCAAGGCATTGTCCGGGATATATGCGAGGCTGGCGGCGACGCTGTACGAACTGACCGGGGCCGAGGCCGCGCCGCATCCGGTGGCGGCGCAGCCCCCTTATTCCGGCGCCGAGGAATTCCTGGGCGACCTGCGCGTCATTGCGCAATCGCTGGCAAGCCACCATGGCCGGACGCTGGCCGAGCAGCGGCTGCGGCCCCTGATGCGCGCCGCCGATGTATTCGGATTCCACCTGGCCACCGTCGACTTGCGCCAGAGTTCGGACAAGCACGAGGCGGTGGTGGCCGAACTGCTGGCGGTCGCGCGCGTGCACGCCGACTATGCCGGCATGCCCGAGGACGGCCGCGTGGCGCTGCTGTTGCGGCTGCTCGACGATCCACGGCCGCTGCGCATTCCCGACGCCGCGTATACGGACCTTGCGCGCGGCGAGATCGCCATCTTCGAAATGGCGCGTCGCATGCGCGAGCGCTACGGGCACCATGCGATCCGGCACTACATCATCAGCCATACGGAGACGGTCAGCGACCTGCTGGAAGTGCTGGTGCTGCAGAAGGAGTGCGGCCTGCTGCACGGCCTGCTCGGCGAGGACGCGCGCGCCGAACTCATCGTCGTACCGCTGTTCGAGACCATCCAGGACTTGCGCAACGCCGCCGGCATCATGCGCGGGTTCTACGCCCTGCCGGGCATCCGGGGCCTGATCCAGCGCAGCGGCGCGGAACAGGACATCATGCTGGGCTATTCGGATAGCAACAAGGATGGCGGCATCTTCACCAGCAACTGGGAGCTGTACCGCGCCGAAATTGCGCTGGCAGGCCTGTTCGATGAGTTCGGGGCGCACGCGCCGATCAAGCTGCGCCTGTTCCATGGGCGTGGCGGTACGGTCGGCCGCGGCGGCGGTCCCAGCTACCAGGCCATCCTGGCGCAGCCGCCGGGAACCGTCCGGGGCCAGCTCAGGTTGACGGAGCAGGGCGAGGTCATCGCCTCGAAGTACACCAACCCGGACATCGGCCGGCGCAACCTGGAAACCCTGGTGGCGGCCACGCTCGAGGCCACGCTGGTGCAGATCGACGAGCCGGCGCCGGAAGCCTTCCTGAGCGCCGCCGCCGCGTTGTCCGAAGCGAGCATGGGCGCCTATCGCGCGCTGGTGTATGAAACGCCCGGCTTCGGCGCCTACTTCTTCGGTTCGACGCCGATCCGCGAGATTGCCGAATTGAATATCGGATCGCGTCCGGCATCGCGCACGGGCAGCCAGAAGATCGAGGACCTGCGCGCCATTCCCTGGGGATTCAGCTGGGGGCAGTGCCGCCTGACGCTGCCGGGATGGTACGGGTTCGGCACGGCGGTACAAGCCTTTGTCGGCGCCGGCCCGGACGACAAGGATGCGGCGGGGGATGCCGACCAGCGTTGGGAAGCGCTGCGCGCCATGTACCGCCAGTGGCCGTTCTTCCGCACGCTGCTCTCCAACCTGGACATGGTGCTGGCCAAATCCGACCTGGCGCTGGCGTCGCGCTATGCCGAACTGGTGGACGACGACGCTTTGCGCCAGCGGGTCTTCGCCGCCATCCAGGCCGAATGGCGGCGCACCGCGCAGGCGCTGTCCCGCATCACCGGCGACCGTGAACGGCTGGCACGCAACCCGGTGCTGGCGCGCTCCATCAGCCACCGGTTCCCGTATCTGGATCCGCTGCACCATGTGCAGGTCGAGCTGATGCAGCGTTATCGCGAGGGCAGGGGAGACGCGGTGGTCAAGACCGGGATACACATCTCGATCAACGGGATCGCGGCCGGGCTGCGCAATAGCGGCTGACGGCGTGTGTGCGCCGGCGTTGCGTCGCGGCGCCGGAAAGTTTGCTGCAGCGAAGGGCGCCGCGGGTCGGCGCCCTTCCGTTGTGCGCGTCGCCGCACGGCAGGGTGTTCATCCGTCCGCCTGCCGGATGCCGATCGACAAGCGCCCCGACCTGCGCTAGTGTCGATGGAATCCAAGGAGGGAAGGCGATGAAGAAAGAGCTACCCAGTCCCGCGGGCCTCGTGCCCGACAAGGCGAACCGGCGGCGATTCCTGCGCCAGGGTGTGATGGTTGGACTGGCCGGAGCGGCGGGTACCGCATTGGCCCAGCAGCCTCCAGGCGCCGCGTCCGCCAGCGCCGCGACGCCAGCTTCGGGCAACCTGCCGCCGGCCGTGCCGGAATGGACCGGGAAGCCAGGAGCGCCCACCGGCGGCAAACTCTATGGCGTCCCTTCCTTGTACGAGAAAGATGTCGTTCGCCATCTGCGTTCGACGGATAAACAGTACTTTTCTTCCTCGACCCGCACGCCATTGCAGGAACTCGACGGGATCATCACGCCCAATGGCCTGTTCTACGAGCGCCATCATGGCGGCGTGCCGGAGATCGACCCGGCGCAGCACCGCCTGATGGTGCATGGACTGGTGGAAAGGCCGCTGGTCTTCACGATGGAAGCGCTGCGCCGCTTCCCATCCGAATCGCATATCTATTTCCTGGAATGCTCGGGCAACCCCAGCTACACGGCATATGGCAAGACCGCGGCCGAGGCGAATGGACTGGTGTCCTGCGCCGAATGGACGGGCGTGCCCCTGAAGACCGTATTGGAAGAAGCCGGGTTGAAGAAGGACGCGAAGTGGATCATCGCCGAAGGGGCGGATGCCGCCGCGATGAACCGCAGCATCCCGATCGAGAAATGTCTGGATGACGCGATGCTCGTCTACAGCCAGAACGGCGAACGGTTGCGTCCCGAGCAAGGGTATCCGGTACGGCTGCTGTTGCCCGGATATGAGGGCAACATGAGCATCAAGTGGCTGCGACGCCTGCATGTGGTCGCCGAGCCCGCCTATACCCGCGAGGAGACCTCCAAATACACGGACCTCATGCCGGACGGCAAGGCGCGCAAGTTCAGCTTCTATATGGAGGCCAAGTCCATCATCACCGCACCGTCGGGCATGCAGCGCTTGCCGGGGCCCGGGTTCTGCGAAATCCGCGGCATCGCCTGGAGTGGGCACGGCAAGATAACCCGTGTGGACGTGTCGGTGGATAACGGCCAGACCTGGCAGGAGGCCCGGCTGCAGGATCCGGTATTGACGCGCGCGATCACGCGTTTCCGGTTGCCATGGCGTTGGGACGGCAGTCCGGCGGTCATCATGAGCAGGGCAACCGACGAGACCGGCTATGTGCAGCCGGCACTGGAGGACTTGCTGGCGGTACGCGGTCCCAATTACTTCTATCACAACAACGCCATGACGCCGTGGCGCATCGCCGAATCCGGGGAAGTGACCAATGCACGCCTCTAGAGACACTTCCATGCGCCTGGCCTGCCTCTCCGCTACCGCGGCCCTGCTTGCCTGCATCGCGCCATCGCAGGCCGCGGACCGCTACGGCCTGGGCACGCCCGCCACGCCTGAACAGATCGCGGGTTGGAACATCGACGTTTTTCCCGACGGGACGAATCTGCCGCCAGGGCAGGGCACGGTGCAGCAAGGCAAGCAGATTTATGCGGCGCAGTGCGCGGCGTGCCACGGCGCCAAAGGGGAAGGCGGCATGGGCGACCGCCTGGAGGGCGGCATGGGTACCCTTGCAAGCGGCAAACCGGTACGCACCGTCGGGAGCTTTTGGCCGTATGCGACCACGCTGTTCGACTACATCCGTCGCGCGATGCCCCTGACGGCGCCGCAGTCGCTGAGCAGCGACGAAGTCTATGCCGTGACGGCATACCTGCTCGCGATGAACGGCATCGTGAAGGACGACGCGACGCTGGATGCGGCGGCTCTCGCGAAGGTGCGCATGCCCAATCGTGACGGGTTCTTCCTGCAGCAAGGCGCAGATCCGAAGGGGGATGCCCGGGCCGCCCGCGCTAGCGAAGGGAAGTCCGGCGCGCAGTGAGGCAGCCCGGGAATTCGCGCCGGCAACGCGGGCGCCACGGCTAGTGATCCCCGGGGCGGTGCCCACCGCGCGGTATGCTTATCCTTCCGACCTCGGGCGTGCGGACGGCCGCTGATCCCCGCAGTCCTGCCAATCCTGGCCGCCGCGCGCGTACCGGCGCAGCGCCGCGTCGTCCAGCGTCACGCCCAGCCCGGGCTCGTTCGACACGGCGATGAGGCCGTCGCGCTGGGCGGGCAGGGGCCGCGCCAGCATGTCGTGGAGCGGATTGCGGATGTACATGTCCTCGAAATAGCGGAACTGCGGGATGGCCGCCGACAGATGCATGGACGCCGCGATGCAGATGGGGCCTGACGCGCCCGTATGCGGGCACACCGCGATGTTGTATGCATCGGCATAGGCGGCGATGCGGCGGCAACCGGTGAAGCCGCCAGCCCGTGCGATATCGGGCTGGGCCACGTCCAGCAGCCCCTGCTCGAAGAAGGGCCGGAATCCCGCGCTGGTGAATTCGCCTTCGCCGGCCGCCAGGCGTATGTCCTTGACGGCCTCGCGGACGCGGGCATAGCCGGGCAGGTCGTCGGCCAGCACGGGCTCTTCCAGCCAGTACACGCCCAGCCGCTCGGACGCCCGGCCCACCACGATGGCCGACACGGGGTCATAGCCGGCGTTGGCATCCAGCATGATTTCGATGCCGCTGCCCACGGCCGCGCGCACCGCCTCGATGCGCGGGATATCGGCATGGATACCCTCGCCGACCTTCAGCTTGATGGCGCGGTAGCCTTGGCGTACCAGCGCGCGCGCTTCTTCCGCCATGACCTCTGGCGTGTCCAGCAGGACGGAAGAAGCGTATACCTGGATCTGCTGGCGGCCATGGCCCGCGAGCAATTGCCATGTCGGCTTGCCGGCGGATTTGCCCAGCAAGTCCCACAGCGCGATATCGACACCCGAGATCGCTTCCAACAGGAAGCCGCGCGAGTGGCCGCGTGCGCGCATCGTGCGATACATGTCTTCCCACAGGCCCTCCACATTGCAGGGATCGCGGCCCAGCAGAACAGGCGCCAGGATCTCGCGCACCACCGCGGCGGTCACGCCGGGGCCCAGCCGGGCGATGCACTCGCCCGTGCCATGGATGCCTTCGTCGGTGACTATCCTGACCGCCGTGGCGGTCAGGGAGCTCAGGGTGAAAGTGGAAATACGCCAGGGCTTGTCCAGCGGCGCCTCCAGCGCCAGCGTTTGTACAGCGGTGATCTTCATGGGGCTTCCTTGCCTATTGGCGTTGCAGCGTGACCCAGGGGCCGGCGTTTCCCGGATAGGTCACGCCATAGCGGGCGACCGCCGCGTCGTCGAAGCGGAACGCCAGTCCGGGCTCCGTGGGAAGCAGCAGATTGCCGTCGCGCGCTTCCAGCTGGCGGTCCAGCAGGCGGCGCAGGTTCACGATGTGGTCGTCCGGCATGAACTCCATCCAGTTCGCGTTGGGGCAGGACGCGACCAGGTGCACGTGGATGTCGTGCCATGCGTGGGGCGCCACCGGCACGCCGAAGCTGGCCGCCGTGGCGGCGATCCGGCGCCACTCCGTGATACCGCCGCACACGGTGGCGTCGGTCTGCAGGATGGAGGCGGCGCCGCGTTCCAGCACCTCCTTGAAACGCCAGCGGCCGGCCTCGATCTCGCCGGTGGCCACGGGCACCCGGCTGGCGCGGGCCAGGCGCACATGGTTATCGATGTCGTCCGGCGAGAACGGTTCCTCGATCCAATAGGGCCGGTGCGGCTCGATGCGCTCCATGTACTGCAACGCCGTCGCCAGGTCGGGCCAGGCGTTGTTGGCATCCAGCATCAGGTGGGCGTCGGGGCCGATGGCTGCCCGTACCTTGCCGACACGCTCGGCTTCCTGGCCGGGCGTGAGCTTGCCGACCTTGATCTTGACGGCCTTGTAGCCCTGGTCGACGAACGCGCGCATCTCCGCCGCCAGGTCGTCGTCCGTCTTGCCGGGCCAGTAATAACCGCCGCTGGCATAAGCGGGCACCTTGTCCAACACGGTCGCGCCCAGCAGCTTGTATAGGGGCTGGCCGACGCTGCGCGCGTTCAGGTCCCAGAGCGCGATGTCCAGCGCCGACAGCGCGCGCAGCACCGCGCCGGCGCGGCCTTGCAGCAGCGCTTCCTGGTACATGTCGCGCCATAGTCCTTCGATGCGCCAACTGTCCTGCCCGAGCAGCAGCGGCGCCAGCAGGTCGGTTACGGCGACCTGCAACAACCGGCCCGACGTGTTCACCGCATAGCAATAGCCCACCCCTTCCACGCCATCTCGGTCGCGCACGCGCACCAGGCAATATTCGCGCGCGTTGACCGTGCGCGTGGAGAACTGCACCGGGTTGTCCAGGGGGACCCTGGCAATGCAGGCCGATACGGATTCGATAACTGCCATATTTGTTTACTCCGCCTTGATTCCGGTTTTCTTGAAGACATCTGTCCATTTGGCATATTCGCCTTGCATCAGGGCGGCGAATTCGGCGGGCGTGTCGCCCACCGGCACCGCGCCTTGCTGGGCCAGCCACTTCTGCGTTTCCGGCGTGCGCACGATGGCAACGATGTCCTTGTTGAGCTTGTCGACGATGGCCTGCGGCGTGCCGGCGGGCGCGATGACGCCGAACCATACGTCCGACTCGTAGCCCGGCACGGTTTCCGCGACGGTGGGCACGTCGGGCAGGACGCTGGCGCGCTGCGCCGAACTGACCGCCAGGGCCTTCAGGCGCTTCTCCTTCAGGAAGGGCAGGGACTGCACCGTGGTCAGGAACATCAGCGAAACCTGGCCCGCCAGCAGATCGTTCATGGCCGGCGCGCCACCGCGATAGGCCACGTGGGTCATCTTTACGCCGGCCATCTGGTTCATCAGTTCGTGGGAAAGGTGCTGGGTCGAGCCATTGCCCGGCGAGCCGAAGTTGATGCTGCCCGGCTTCGCCTTGGCCAGGGCGATCAGCTCGGCCAGGTTGTTCGCGGGCAGGGCAGGATTGGCCAGTAGTACGAAGGGCGAGGTGGCGACGACCGATATCGGCGTGAACCCTTTCAGCACGTCATAGGGCAGGTCCTTGTAGAGCAGGCCATTCGTGATGTGCGAGGAAATCGTCAGCATCAGCGTATAGCCATCCGGCGCCGCCCGCGCCAGTTCGGTGGTGCCGATCACGCCGTTGGCTCCGCCGCGGTTTTCCACCACGACGGACTGGCCCAGGGACTTGCCCAGGTGCTGGGCGAGGTAGCGGGCCAGCATGTCGGTACCCCCGCCGGGAGGGAAGCCGACGATCAGGCGCAAGGGCTTGTCCGGATAGGCGGCCTGGGCGGGGCCCGATGCCGCGCCGAAGGCAAGCGCCGAGGCGATGCCCAGCGCGGCCAACCAGTTTCTTGGTTTCATGTGTCTCCTCCTGTGGGATGCCCCTTCCGTGTCTCCGGAGGTGGGCGGGATCGGCCCTGGGGCCCGTACGGGCCCTAATGGGCGTGGAACTTGCGCAATCGGACCATGCCGTTGCGCAGATGCGCGCGCGCGGCAAGGCCCGCGGCTTCGCTGTCGCGCACCGCGATCGCGTCGTAGATGGCCTGGTGTTCCTGCTGTACGGCCTGCAGCCATCCCGCCACGCTGCTGTTGCCGCGGCTGATGGTCAATTGCTGGCGGACGTGGCGTTCCAGGAAACGCGTGAAATCGTCGTACACGCGGTTGTTCGTCGCGCGCGCGATGGCGCGATGAAACCGCATATCTTCTTCCACGCCGTCTCCGCCATGTTTCTGGATTTTCTCCAGTTCCCTGAGTGCGGCGCGGATCTCGCGCACTTGCGTTGCGCTGGCGCGTTCCGCCGCCAGGGCGGCGGCCTGCGTTTCGACCCCAATGCGCAGTTCGAAGACCTGTTGCACCGTCTGTTGCGGCGTGAGGGCATCGGGCGTAATGCGGAAGGGGACCGTTATCAGCGATTCCGCCACGAAGGCGCCCAGGCCTTGCCGTGTCGTCACGAGGCCGTCGGATTTCAGGCGGGCGATGCCCTCGCGAACCACCGTGCGGCTGACACCATATTCGAGCGCCAGTTGTTCTTCAGTGGGCAGGCGGCTGCCCGGTGGGCGCTCGCCGGACTCGATCTGCCGGCCGAGGATCTCGCTGAGCTTCTCGGTAAGGTTGGCGTTGCGCAGGTATGTGGACATAGAAGGGCGTTCCAGTGCGATGGGAAGGGCATGCCGGCATCGGGCGGGGCGCCGGGTCGGCGCCCGGCATATCAGCATGTCACGTGGTTATCATACATATATATGACTGGCGTGCAAATGCGTATTGTCATGTGTCGGGCAGGTCCAGGCTTTACCGGAGCTGAACGCCCATTGTCCGTGCCTACGGTTGCGGCCGCCCTGCGGGACGGCGGGCTGTGCCGCGCGTCGGCCCTTGCGCCAGATGTCGCACGAGGTGCGCGCGCAGGGCTGCCGCCGCGGGTCCCCGGGCGGCGTCCTGCCGGTGCGCCAGATAAGCCTGGACCACGTTGCCGCCCTGTGGTCCCAAGGCCTGGACCGGCAGACGAAGGAGGCGTCCCTCCGCCAGGTCCGTCTCGACGGCCCACAGCGGCATACGGCCCCATCCCAATCCCGCGCGGATGAGCGCGAGCTTGGTGTCCTGCTCGCCGACACGCCAGGTCTGCGGCGAGATCACACCGAAGTCCCGGTCGGCGGAAAGAGGCGATGGGTCGGTCTGGACGATCTGCAGGTAGTCCGCCAGATCCGCGGCACGGGGCTTCAACCCGTGCCCCACGGCCTGGGCCAAGGGGTGCGACGGCGCAATCACCGCCACGAAGTCGATCGTGGTCAGCGCTTCTCGCTCCACGCGGCTGTCCGGAAAATCCTCGCCCACCATGATGGCCATGGCGCAGCGTCCCGCCAGCAGGGCGTCCAGCGGCGTGCCGAGCGCGCCTACCGAGAGCCGCAGTTGCACCGAGGGCATGGCCGCGTGCCAGTCCTTCAGTGCGGCGCACAGAGTAGGCATGGGGAACAGGGTGTCCACCACGATCGAGATCTCCAACTCCACGTCTTGCCCCAGTCCATGCGCCCGTGCGCGCAGGAAGTCCACCCGCATCAGCAGGGAGCGCGCGTCCTCGAGCAAAGTACGCCCCGCCTGCGTCAACACCGGTGTACGCGCGGAGCGGTCGAACAGCGTGACGCCCAGCTCGGACTCAAGCGCGGCGATGGCATGGCTGACGGCCGACTGCGCGCGCCGCAGCCGGGTGCCCGCCGCGCGGAAGCTGCCGCTGTCCGCGACGGCGACGAAGATGCGGATCTGGTTGAGCGAGAGCGAATCGAGCATGATCGATTTAATAGATCGGAGAGAGCGAAATATTGTGCCTTGTATCTATCGGAACAATCGAACATAGTCAAGACGCAGTGGGATCCGATCGATCGTGCTGGCTAAGCATGGAAAGGCGTGACGGCAGGGCCGCACCGAGGGCCAGGGGCGCCGTACCGCCGGCGGCGGCGGGGCACACGCAGGGAATGGATATGTCGAACACGCTTATGAATCGCATGTATGGCCCTTGGCCATCGATCCTGCTCATCGTGGGGGCGGGTATCGTTTCGGCCTTCCAGGTCGGCAAGGCCCCCATGGCGATGTCCGCGGTACAGGGAGACCTGGACCTCAGCCTGGCTGCCGCTTCCTGGCTGCTCTCTTCCTTTGCGATCGTCGGCGCCATCGCCGGCGTACCGATCGGCCTGGCCGTCGACCATGTGGGCGCCAGGCGGATGGCAGTGGTCGGCTTGCTCCTCCAGGGCGTGGGTTCGCTGCTGGGCGGCCTGGCTCCCGATGCCTTCGCGCTGCTGGCCACGCGCGTGCTGGAAGGCATGGGCTTCCTGTGCCTTATCGTGGCGGCTCCCACCCTGGTCGCGGCCGTGGCGCCCGTGGCCGTGCGCGGACGGGCGATGGCGCTCTGGGCCACGTTCATGCCGATGGGCATGACGCTGATCTTCCTGGCGGCCCCGTCGCTGGACATGTTGGGCTGGCGAGGCTTCTGGCACATGAACGCAGCCATTCCCCTGGCCTACGCAGCTTTGCTTCTGTGGGGCCTGCGATTGCCGCCTCAGGCGGACATTCCGGCGCGCCGCTCCATCGGTCGCGACGTGCGCGACGCGTTTGTCGCGCGCGACCCGTGGATCCTGGGCGGCCTGTTCATGTTTTTTTCGGCTGCTTACTTTGCGTTGTTCGGATTCCTGCCTACGCTGGTTTCCGGATGGTTCTCGGTGGGCAACCAAGCGGCCAGCATGTTGAGCGCAATTGCGGTCGCGGCCAGCGCCGGTGGCAACATCCTGGGCGGCCAACTCCTGGTGCGGGGCGTATCCGGGCACCGGTTATTGCGTGGCGCGTTTGGCGGTATGGCGCTGTGTAGCCTGAGCATCTTCGGCATCCTGGGCGGCGCCACGCCGCCGCTCATCGCCTATGTGCTCTGCATCGTCTATTCCTTGCTGGGAGGCTTGATCCCTACGGTGATTTTCGACTACGCGCCCAGGTATGCGCCTCGTCCGCAACTTGTCGGGGCGACGGTGGGCTTTGCCATGCAAGGCAACAACGTAGGCCTGATCGTCGGCCCGGCTTGCGCAGGCGCGATCGCCGCGACCTTCGGGTGGCCGGCGGTTTCGCTGCTTGTGCTGGCGATGGCCGCGGGCGCACTGGTCCTGGTCTTCGCCCTGGAGTCGCCTCGCATTCCGGCCCGCGGCTGAGGCGGCACAGGCCCGTCTCGCCGGCAGGAGATCACCGGTCGTCGGCTTCCGATCGGCCGGTTTGGCCTCCTGTATTTCGGGGGCCTGCGCGCGAAGCGCGCCCTGGCGCCCTGGCGCCGGTCGCCGCGGCGCCCTGGAGAAACAGCGATGTGATCCCGCGGAATTCGCGTCGCAGCGACAGGCCGGGCACATTCAGCCATCGCAGCAAGGCTCCCAGGTACAGATGATGGAAGCTGGTCGCGAGCTGGTCGGCGGAAAGTTGCTTGCGCAGTTCGCCAGCCTGCTGCCCTTGCACGATCAACTGGCGCCACACCTCGGCGATATCGCGACGCTCGGTGGCGTCGTGGGGTCGGGGCGCGTCGATAGTGAGGAAGCGATGCTTCAGGTATGCCATCAGATAGGTGGGGTGTTCCTCGCACCATTGGGCCGATGCGTCGAGCATGCACGCGATACGAGACAGGAAAGTCCTGCGCTTGGCGACGTCTTTACGCAAGCGCGCCAGGTCCCGTTCCAGCTGCGCATCGATCCAATAGGCGAGTAGCGCTTCTTTCGTGGGGAAGTGGTTGTATAGCGTGCGTTTTGCCACATCGGCCTCGGCCGCGATCTGCTCCATGGTCACCGGGTCGTAGCCCAGGGTTTCGAACAGACGCGCCGCCGTGCCCGACAGGTGCTCGAGCATCTGCCGGCGCTTGCGTGCCCTGCGTCCTTCGCCGTCGGGAATGACGTCCATGCTAGGCCCCTGTCATCTATGCACAATATGCAGAAGTATACGTCGTATACTTTCGGCTCCGCCGCCTCGCGCGGCCGGCCTGGGGTCGGGCAATGAAAATCCTGGTGGTTACGTATGGAACGGAAGGGGATACCCGTCCCTTCGCGGCGCTGTGCCGCGCCCTGATGGACGCCGGTCACGATGCGAGCCTCCTGGCGGATCGTTCGACCCTGGGTTCGGCCGCCGCGCTGGGGGTGCCTGCCCAACCGCTCTCGGGCGATATACGGGATGCCATGAAGCCGGGCTCCGTGCTCTCCTCGGCGGTGCGGCGCAAGGCCAGCTTCAATAGCGCCTCGAAGGCGCTGGCCTGGATCGCCAATTCCCACACCGCGGCCTGGATGCGGGAAGTGATGGACGCCGCGGCTGGATGCGATGTCCTGATCACGTCCGGGCTGGCCGCCTTCGTCGGCCTGTCGGTTGCCGAATGCCGCGGCATCCAGGTCATCGGCGCGGGCTTTATCCCGATCACCCCGACCGCCGATTTTCCCTCGCCTTTCCTTCCGCCTGGCAAGGTGCCGCGCTGGCTGAACCGGACCAACCATCGTTTCGTGAACGGCATGCTTTGGCGGGCCTTTCGCAATGTCACCAATGCCGCACGCGCCGATGTGTGCGGATTGCCGGCCCGGCAGCGGGTCTGGACCGATCACCCCATGCTCTATGGGGTTTCGCCCAGCCTTATTCCCGAGCCCACGGATTGGCCTGCGAATGCGCATGTCTGCGGTCAATGGACGACAGCCGACTCCGGGTGGGCGCCCGAACCGGCGTTGGAGGCGTTCCTGACCGCGGGGCCGCCGCCCGTTTACATCGGCTTCGGCAGCATGGCGGGCTTCGACCCGCCGCGTATGGCAGCGGCCCTGGCCGCGGCGACGCAAGGCCGCCGCGTGCTGTTTTATCCCGGTTGGAGCGGTATCGATGCGTCCTTGCTGCCAGGCAACTTTTTCGTCGTCGGCAACACCCCGCACAGCCGGCTTTTCCCGCGCACATCCCTGGTCGTCCATCACGGCGGCGCCGGGACGACGCATTCCGCTGCCCGCGCCGGCGTGCCTTCGGTGGTCGTCCCTTTTGCCGCGGACCAGTTCTTCTGGGCCGACCGGCTCCGGCGGCAGGGCGTGGCGGCGCCCGCGGTGTTGGGCGCGCGGCTGCGAAGCCAGGATCTCGCCAAGGCGATCGCCTTCGCTGAGCGAGACGACGTCAAGGCCCGCGCTGTCGAGTTGGGCCAGAGGATGGTGGGCGAGGACGGTCTGGGACAGGCCGTCGCAACGGTTGAGCGACTGGCCGGAAAGCGCGCATAGGAAGGAGCGCCCAGGTATTCTGCGCCACAAACGAAAAACCGGCCGCGGTGGCCGGTCTTTTTCTGGGGTGCTGGAGTGGTGGAGCGGAGGAGGATCGAACTCCCGACCTTCGCATTGCGAACGCGACGCTCTCCCAGCTGAGCTACCGCCCCACATGAAGCAAGTCCGAAACTATACCAGAATTGGTTTGGGGCCAGTTGGAGTTTGCATCCGGTCTCCGCTCGGGGGCGCAAAAAATGTATGCATGAAGATGTATCACGTTACCTACTCATCTGTGGCCTCGTACCAACGCCAAACATACGAACGTTTCGTACTGTTAGCTATCGTTAGTCGGGTAAGGTTTCGGATTTGACGTCTTTTTGTCTGACGTTGCCAGTAGATAGGATATTTAAGGGCGTTGAGTCGAAGTTTCAACACCTACCCTGGCGCGAGAATTACAACTCCGAGGCCTGTTCCCGCGCGTTCTGAATCATAATATTTGCACACCACCGACAAGTTATGAAATAAATCGCGTTTTTGTGCAGTTGATCCAGATGACCAGCGACTCGACAATGCCGCCCGCGGTTCCTCTTCATAGCTGTCCCATAGACCGTTCCCCTTCGAACAACCACCTGTATGCGGAGCGGCACGAGCTGTGCTCGAAGTTTACAGCCGGGAAATCAGCTGTTACTCCAACACGATCACGCATTACGGGAAGGTCATGCACTCGTTTCGTCTGAAGCATCTAGTTGCGGCTGTTGCAGCCTCTATCACCACCGTTGCGCTGGCTCAGCCCGCTACGCCGCGCGCCACGCCGCCCGCCATGCCGCCGGCATCGGTACCCCAGGCGACCAGCACCACGGGCGGCGCCACCCTCCATCAGGTGGTCGAGCAGACGCTGCTGACAAACCCGGAGATCCAGGCGCGCTACAACGATTTCCGTTCCTCGCTGGAAGGGCAGAACGTGGCGCGCGGCGGATTCCTGCCGCAGGTCAATGCGCAGGGCTATCTGGGCCGTGAATGGCAGAGCAACCTGCCGGGCGAGGGTTCCGCCAGCTGGAACCGGCCGGGCTACAACCTGGAACTGCGCCAGCTGCTGTTCGATGGCTTCCGCACGAACAACGATGTGAAACAGGCAGGCTTCGAGAAGCTGGCGCGCTTCTACGATTTGCTGGCCACCAGCGATGAGATGGCCTTCAATGCCACCCAGGCTTTCCTGGACGTGGAGCGCTACCGCGACCTGGAAATGCTGGCGCGGCAGAATTACACCCTGCACGAGGAAACGCTCAAGCAGATCCGCGAGCGCGCGGACTCGGGCGTCGGCCGCCGCGTGGACATGGAACAGGCGGGTGGCCGCCTGGCGCTGGCCCAGACCAACCTGATGACGGAAAGCGCCAATCTGAACGACGTGACGCAGCGCTTCCGCCGCGTGACCAACCTGGACGTGCCGGCGACGCTGGCGCCGCCTCCCCGCGTCGAGGAAAAGCTGCCGAAGGAACCGAAGAACTTCAACGATTCGCTGCGCAGCAATCCTTCTTTCCTGTCCAAGCAGGCGCTGCTGCAAGCCGCGGATGCCGGTACGCAGTCGGCCAAGGGCGCGTTCTCGCCCAAGTTCGAGTTTGTCGCCTCGACCGGTACCGATACCTCGCAGCCTGGCCCGGACTACAAGAACACCCGCAGCACCAACGTACAGGTCGTCATGTCGTACAACCTGTACCGCGGGGGCTCGGATTCCGCACGCCTGCGGCAAACCGCCGCGCAGGGCTACGCTGCGCGCGACGTTCGCGACTACACCTGCCGCAACATCCAGCAGGACCTGGCGATCGCCTGGAACAACATCGTCCACCTGCGCCAGTCGCTGCCCTTCCTGCGTGATCACGAAGTGGCCACGACCAAGGTGCGCGATGCCTATCGCCAGCAGTTCCAGATCGGCCAACGCACGCTGCTCGATTTGCTGGACACCGAAAACGAACTCTTCGAATCGCGCCGTGCGCTGACCAACGCCCTGTATGACCTGCAGGTCGCGCAATATCGCTGGCTGACGCTGTCGCACAAGTTGCTGCCCACGCTGGGCCTGCGCCCGGCCAATGACGAGACGCCGGAAGAAAACGGCAAGCTCGAGGTCAGCGACGAAGTGATCAAGCTCTGCAATTCGACCGTGCCGGACGCCACGCGCCTGCAGCCGGTGAAGGTGCTTTACAACGACGGCACGGCGCCTCCGGACCTGGTTCCGGCGAACAAGCCTTCGAAAAACACCCCGGCGACCCCGGGAACGGCCCCCAAGTGGTAATCGACCATGGCGACTGACGGCAAAAAAGATCGGGATAGCGATTTCTCCCGCCTGGACGCGGACTTCGTGCGCGTCCTGGAGGACCTGATCGATGCCCTCATCGCCAATGGCACGCTGCGCCTGACGGATCTTCCGCCACAGGCGCAGCGCAAGCTCACCGAGCGTAAACAGCAGCGGGCGCGGTTATCCGAACATCTGGATTTGCTGGACGATGAAGACGGACAAGTTATTTGACCGCTCGGTGGACTCGTGGCGCGTGGACCCTCGTACCACGCACGACGATCCCTTGCTGGATTGCCTGGTCGAACTGACGCGGGTGCATGGCGTGCCCGCCACGGCGCAAGCGTTGTCGGCAGGCCTGCCGCTGGTCGACCAGCGCATGACGCCGGCTTTGCTGCCCCGCGCCGCGGCGCGCGCGCGCCTGTCGGCCCGGCTGGTGAAGCGCCCCATCGACCAGATCCCCACCGACATCCTGCCGGCCATCCTGCTGCTGCATGGGGAGCGCGCCTGCCTGCTGCTCGAGACGCGCGATGGCAAGTACCTGATCAGCCATCCCGAACTTGGCGCGGGCGCCGTCGAGATCGATCCGGAAGAGCTGGCGCGCGACTACACCGGCATGGCGTGCTATGTGCGCCCGCAGTTCCGGTACGACGCGCGGTCGCCCGAAGTCGGCAAGGTGCGTGGGCGTCACTGGTTCTGGTCCGCGATCTTCGAGAACCGCCGGCTGTACCGCGACGCCATCGTGGCGGCGGTGCTGATCAATATCTTCGCGATGGCGATGCCGCTGTTCACGATGAACGTGTACGACCGCGTCGTGCCCAACAACGCCCTCGAAACCCTGTGGGTGCTGGTGGTCGGCATCGCCGTGGTGGTCATCTTCAATATGATCCTGAGCACGGCGCGCGCGCATGTCATCGATAGCGCGAGCAAACGGGTCGACGTGCGGCTGTCGGCGCTCATCATGGAGCGGGTGCTGGATCTGCGCATGGAAGGCCGGCCGGTGTCGGTCGGGTCCTTCGCCGCGAACCTGCGCTCCTTCGAGGCGATCCGGGATTTCATCGCGTCGGCGAGTATCACCACACTGGTGGATCTGCCGTTCGTCATCCTGTTCCTGCTGGTGCTGGCCTGGATTTCCCCGTGGATGCTGATCCCGCCCGTGGTGGCGATCTTGCTGATCGTCCTGGTCTCGCTGGCGGCGCAATTCCGCATGGAAACGCTGACCATGGCGTCGTATCAGGCGGCGTCGCAGCGTAACGCGACCCTGGTCGAAGCGCTGACGGGCTTCGAAACGGTCAAGACGCTCAACGCCCAGGGGGCGATGCAGCGCAATTGGGAGCGCTCCACCGAATTCATCGCGAATATCGGCAGCAAGCTCAAGCTGATGTCCAGCACGACGGTGGGCTTCGTGTCGGCCATGCAGCAACTGGTGTCGGTGGCCGTGGTCACCATCGGCGTCTACCTGGCCCAGGAATCCTTTATCTCCATGGGCGGCATCATCGCCGCGTCCATGATCGCCGGCCGTTGCCTGGTGCCGCTGGGACAGATCGCCGGGCTGATGCTGCAATACCAGAACGCCCGCACCTCGCTCGGTTCCATCGACGGTTATATGCAACTGCCCGTGGAGCGTCCTGAGACGGCCGAGTTCCTGCACCGGCCGGTCTTCCATGGCGCGATCGAGTTCCGCGACGTGACGTTCTCCTATCCCGGCGCGGCCCAACCCGTGCTGAAGAACGTTTCCTTCAAGCTGGCGCCGGGCGAGAAGCTGGGCATCATCGGGCGCATCGGTTCAGGCAAGACCACGCTGGAAAAGCTGATGCTGGGCCTGTACCAGCCGAGCGAAGGCACCGTGCTGCTGGACGGCGTGGATGTACGACAGGTCGACCCTGCGGATCTGCGGCGCGCAATCGGCTACGTGCCTCAGGACCCGGTGCTGTTCTACGGCAGCCTGAAGCACAACATCGCCATGGGCGCGCCGTACGCGGATGACGCCAGCATCCTGGCGGCAGCCGAGGTCGCCGGGGTGAGCGAGTTCGCCAATGTCCACCCCGACGGCTTCGATATGCTGATCGGCGAGCGCGGCGAGTCGCTGTCGGGCGGCCAGCGCCAGTCGGTGGCGGTTGCGCGGGCCCTGATCAACGATCCTCCGGTATTGCTGCTCGACGAGCCCAGCAGCAATATGGACCACCAGAGCGAGGCGCGGCTGCGCAAACAACTGACCGGCGCGGCAGCGAACAAGACGCTGCTGCTGATTACGCATCGCACGGCGCTGCTGGAGCTGGTGAGCCGCCTCATCGTCATAGACGCCGGCCGCATCGTGGCTGACGGTCCGAAGGACCAGGTCGTGGAAGCGCTGCGTACCGGACGCGTGGGGCGGGGGGCCTGAGCATGAATACCCACGTTGCGAATGAAGGCGGATCCTTCCTGGGCGCCCTGGTGCGCCTGCCGCGGACGCTGCTCGTCAAGTTGTTCGACGTGCTGCTGGATGGCGAGGACCGAGGCAAGCCCAAGGTGACGACCGGGTATACCGGTAATGCGGAGTGGGCCATACACGAATCCGACGCCCGCGGCGCCCGGGTGCTGTTGTGGACCTCGCTGGTCGCGGTGGCGATCCTGCTGGCCTGGGCCGCGCTGAGTCCCATCGACGAAGTCGTGCGCGGCGAAGGCAAGGTCGTGCCGTCGCGCCAGGTGCAGATCGTGCAGAGCCTGGACGGAGGCGTGGTCAAGGAAATCCTGGTGCAGCCGGGCCAGGCGGTGGAGCCGGGCCAGATCCTGCTGAAGATCGACCCGACCCGGTTCAATTCTTCCCTGGGCGAGAACAACGCCGAATACCTGTCGCTGCTGGCCAAGGCCGCGCGGCTGCGTGCCCTGGCCACGGGCCAGCCTTTCCAGGCCCCGGAGGAGGTGATCGCGCAATTGCCCGTCGCCGTCGAGGCCGAGCGCAATGCCTGGATCCAGCGCACCAATGAATTGAACGCCACGGTCAGCGTGGCCAGGGAGCAGGTCAAGCAGCGCCAGGAAGAACTGCGCGAGACGCAGGCCAGGCGCGACCAGGCCGCCACCACCTGCAGCCTGACCTCGCGCGAGCTGACCGTGACGCGGCCCTTGCTCAAGAGCGGCGCGGTGTCCGAGGTCGACCTGCTGCGCCTGCAGCGCGACGTGGCCAAGAGCTGCGGCGAGCAGAAGGCGGCCGAGGCGCAGATCGACCGCATCGAGGCCTCGATCAAGGAAGCGATGAGCAAGACCGAGGAAGCGGAACTCAATATCCGCAACCAGGCGCGCAGCGAGCTCTCGGACACGACCACCAAGCTGCGCACGCTGAGCGAAGGCAAACTGGCGCTGGCCGACAAGGTCAAGCTGGCGGAGATCCGCTCGCCGGTGCGCGGCACGGTCAAGACCCTGCTGGCCAACACGGTGGGCGGGGTGGTGCAGCCGGGCAAGGACATCGTGGAGATCGTGCCCACGGACGACTCGCTGTTGCTGGAAGTGCGCGTGCTGCCGCGCGACATCGGTTTCCTGCACGCGCAGCAGAAGGCGGAGGTCAAGTTCACCGCCTACGACTACGCGATCTACGGCGGGCTGGAAGGCGTCGTGGAGCAGATCGGCGCCGATACCATCACGGACGAACGCGGCAACTCCTTCTACATCGTGCGGGTGCGCACGGCGCGCTCTTCGGTCGGCGAAAAGCACTTGCCCATCATCCCCGGCATGGTGGCCGAGGTGCATATCCTTACCGGCAAGCGGACGGTCATGCAGTACCTGCTCAAGCCCATCCTGCGCGCCAAGGAAAACGCCTTCACGGAACGTTGAGTCGAGTCGGCCCGGGAGCCCGGACGGTGCGGCACCGCATCGTCCACCGTTCCCGGGATACGCATTGCAGCCCCACCGCGGCGCGAAGGTCGCACCGCGGCCGGACACTAACTAGAGGTATCGATGCACGTGGCACCGGTTCTGTTCGTCACCCATGACGACTTGCTGTGGAAGCACTGGTCGGGTCTGGACGCGCGGCAATGGCTGCCCGCACGCGGCCGCAGTCTTCCCGACATGGCGCGCTGGCGTGAACAGGGCCGATCGCTGGTGGTGGTCGATGCCGATCTGCCCCGCCTGCCGGCCTGGAATTCCGAGCAATGGACCGGCGCGCTGAATGGCCTGCGCGTGATCGTCGCCAGTGCGCGGCCCCATGACGAGCAGGGCACCAAGGTGTTGGCGTCCGGGGCGGTGGGGTACTGCCACACCTATGTCCCGATTTCGACCCTGACCCAGATCCTGGAAGTCGTCGAATCCGGCGAAATATGGATGGGACGTTCGCTGGTCACGCGTCTGTTGCGGCTGGTGGAAAGCCGTGCCGGCGGCCAGGAGCAGTGGCACAACAACGCGCTGACCGAACGCGAGGATATGGTGGCCCGCCGCGCCGCGGTCGGCGAAGCCAACGGGGAGATCGCCTCCGCCCTGGGCATCACCGAGCGTACGGTCAAGGCGCATCTGTCCTCTGTATTCGAGAAGCTGGGGGTGAGCGATCGCCTGCAGCTCGCCTTGCGGGTGCACGGCATCAGCCGCTAGGCCACGCCGTCCAGTGGAGCCCGCCGTGCCGCCCGGCCCGGCCCGTTTCCGGAGAGCCGGGGCCTGGCCACCGGCGCGTAGCGGTGTCCGGGCTCCATGCGTCCAGGCGGCGAGGTCGGCAGGGGCCGCTGCGCGGGACGGACGTGCAAGACTTCTTAATTACTCTCCCCGCACCTCAATCCCACTCGCGAACCTGTCCTCCAGGACAATACCGGCCATAGGTCCAGCTCTATAGGATTACGCCATCCTAAACCGGAGCTACAACATGGCCTTCTCCACTCCCGCAGTCGTTACGCAAGTCACCGGACGCGCCTGGATCCGCAACAGCGACGGCTCGCTCACCGAACTGCACGTCGGCAGCCGCATTCCGCCGGACACCGAGATCGTGACTGCCTCGGGCGGCACCGTGGGCCTGCAGACCGAAGGCGGGATGCCTTTGACGATCGGGGAAAACCGTGATGTGGCCTTCAACGCCGACATGGCGGGCCAGCCGGTGGACCGCTCCGAAGCCGCCGTGGCGCCGCCCACCGGCACCGATTCCGACCGTCTGCTGGCAGCGCTGCAGAGCGGCCAGGATCCTTTCGATAACCTGGATCCCACGGCTGCCCTGGTGGCCGGTGGGGGAGACGCGGGCGGCAGCAGCTTTGTGCGCCTGGCCCGTATCGTCGAGGGCACCACGCCGCTGGCACTGGAATACCCCGGCGCGGGCGTGCCCGCCATCAACCTGTTGACGCCGGCCGGGCTGGCCAATACCACGCCGGACAACGGCGGCCCCACCGCCGGCAACGACCAGAACACCACGAGCGAGAAGTCGCTGGTCAGCGGCAACATCCTCACCAACGACACCGACCCGGAAAACGACGCGCTGGCCATCGTCTCGGTGGGCGACCGCCCCATGACGACGGGCGGCGTCAGCGTTGCCGGATCGACGGGCGGCACGTTCACCGTGTTCCCGGACGGCAGCTATGTGTTCAATCCGGGCGAGTCCTTCCAGAACCTGGGCGTCGGCCAGTCCGCCACCAGCAGCATCACCTATACGGTGACCGACCCCTTGGGCAACACCTCGACGGCCACGGTCACAGTGAACGTGAACGGCGTGAACGACGCGCCCGTGGCCACAAGCGCCATCGACAACGTCGCCGGCGTGGACGCGCAACAGGGCGTGAACCTCGATGTGTCCAGCCATTTCGCCGACGTCGACAATGGCGACCGGCTCTCCTATAGCGCGATCGGCCTGCCTCCCGGCCTGGTGATCGATCCCAATACGGGCGTCATCAGCGGCAACATCGACCATTCCGCTTCGCAAGGCGGCAATAACGGCGTGTACCAGGTCGTGGTGACGGCGACGGACGCCAGCGGCGCCTCGGTCTCCGAAACCTTCGACTGGAGCGTGACCAATCCGGGTCCGGTCGCGGTAAACGACACCGCGACAAGCACCGAGGACACCACGGTCTCGGGCAACGTGCTTACCGGCAACCCACAGGGCGCGGGCCGGGATAGCGATCCCGACGGCGATACGCTGCAGGTCATCCACGCCGGCGACCGTGACATCCCGACGGGCGGCGCCACCGTGGCCGGTTCCAACGGCGGCACCTTCACCATCCTGCCGGACGGCACCTACACCTTCAACCCGGCCCAGGACTTCCAGAGCCTGGCCGCGGGCGAGACCAGGACCACCACGATCACCTACATCGTTTCCGACGGCGAAGGCGGCACTTCCACCGCCACGCTGGAAGTGACCGTGACGGGCACGAACGACGTGCCGGTGATCACGCCGCACCAGCCGACCGAGGGCGATCCGCTCAACGGCGACCGCGGCACCGTCGTCGAGGACGGGCAGATCAGCACGCAGGGCAAGCTGAACATCACCGACGCCGACCACGATCAATCGTTCTTCCAGGCGCAGACGAACACCGCCGGCCAGCATGGCGCGTTCTCCATCGACGCCGATGGCCGCTGGACCTACAACCTGGCCAACAGCGACCCGGCCGTGCAGGCGCTGGCCGTGGGCGAGACGCTGACCGAGCAATTCCAGGTGCTGTCCGCCGACGGTACGCCGACGACCATCACGGTCACCATCGAAGGCACCAATGACATCCCGGCGATCAGCGGCGCGAATACCGCCGCGGTGACCGAGGACGTCGAACCCTCCGTGTCGGGACAACTGGCCGTCGCCGACGTCGATACCAGCGATACCCACAGCTGGTCCGTGAGCGGCGAGCCCAAGGGCGCGTACGGCACCATCAGCGTCGACCAGACCGGCAAGTGGACCTACACCGTCGACCAGCAGGCCACCCAGGCCCTGCGCCAGGGACAGCAGGTGCAGGAAACCTTCAATATCCTGGTAGCCGACGGCCATGGCGGCACGGCCATCCAGGCCGTCACCGTGACCATCACCGGCACGAACGACCTGCCCGTGGTCACCAGCGGCAGCGGCGCGGTCACCGAAGACCAGAATGTCACCGAAGGGCAACTGGTCACCAGCGGCCAATTGACCATCACCGACGCGGACGCCGGCGAAGGCGTATTCCAGCCGGGCGCCCACTTCGACGGCAGTACGGGCAACGGCAACGCGCCGCTGGGTACGCTGGCTTTCCAGGCCGATGGTTCGTACACCTACACGGTGGACAACAGCAACGCGGTGGTGCAGGGCCTGCGCAACGGCGAGAGCATTGTCGAAACGTACACCGTGACCAGCCAGGACGGCACCACCACCAGCACCATTACCATCACGATCAACGGTACGGACGACGTGCCGGTCATCACCCCGGGAACGCCCGGCGGCGACAAGGGGACGGTGCAGGAAGACGTCACGTTGAGCGTGCAGGGCAAGCTGGACATCACCGACGCCGACCATGACCAGTCGTTCTTCCAGGCCCAGGACAACGCGCCGGGCAAGCACGGCACCTTCAGCGTCGATGCCAACGGCAACTGGACGTACAACCTGGCGAACAACGACCCGGCCGTGCAGGCGCTGGCCGTGGGCGAGCATCTGACCGAGCAATTCACGGTCGTCTCCGCCGATGGCACGCCGACCACGGTGACGGTCACCATCGACGGCACCAACGACATCCCGGAAATCAGCGGCGAAAGCAGCGCGGCGCTCAAGGAAGACGCGGTCCCGGCCGTGTCGGGCCAGTTGGCGGTGGCCGACGTCGACACGAGCGACAGCCATACCTGGTCCATCACCGGCAAGCCGCAAGGGCAGTACGGCACGCTGACCATCGACCAGAATGGCAAGTGGACGTATACCGCGGACCCCAAGGCGATCCAGGCCCTGCCGGAAGGCAAGGAAGTGCAGGAAACCTTCGTGGTGCAGGTGGACGACGGCCATGGCGGCACGGACCTGCAGACCATCACGGTGACCCTGACCGGCACCAATGACGTCCCGCAAATCACGGGCTCGGATTCCGGCACGGTGGTCGAGGATTTCATCCTGGCGCAAATCACGGGCGGCAAGCTGAACGTTTCCGACGCCGACGCGGGCCAGAACTCCTTCCAGCCCCAGAAGGTGACGGGCGAACACGGCACGTTCACGCTGCACGCCAACGGCCTGTGGACCTTTGTCCTGGCCAACGGCAATGCCGACGTCCAGGCTCTTGGCCTGGGCGAGAAGCTGGTCGAAACGTATACCGTGAAGACGGCCGACGGTACGCCGACCAACGTGACGGTGACGATCCTCGGCACCAACGACGCACCGCACATCAGCGGCCAGAGCACGGGCGCCTTCAAGGAAGACGTGGCCAATTCGGCCAGCGGCCAATTGCAGGTTGCCGACGTCGATGCGCATGACAAGCACAGCTGGTCCATCGTGGGCAACGGCAAGAGCGAGTACGGCACGCTGACCCTGGACCAGACCGGCAAGTGGACCTTCACGGGCAACCAGAAGGTGCAGTCGCTGAGCGAAGGCGAGACGGTGCAGCAGAAGTTCACCGTCGTGGTCAGCGACGGCCATGGCGGCTTCGATACGAAGACGGTCACGGTCAATATCACCGGCACCAACGATGTCCCGGTCATCACGCCGCACCACCCGGGCAGCGACCAGGGCCTGGTGGTGGAAGACGCCAAGCCCAACACCACGGGCGGCAAACTCGACGTCAAAGATGCCGACCAGGGCGAGAGCAGGTTCGTCCCGCAGACCAATCATCCCGGCGAGCATGGCACGTTCTCGATCGATCAGAACGGCAACTGGGTATACAAGCTGAACAACGCCGATCCGGCCGTGCAGGCGCTGGCCGCCGGTGAAACGCGTACCGAGCAGTTCCAGGTATCGTCGCAGGACGGCAGCGCCACGCATACCGTGACGGTGACCATCGTCGGCACCAACGACGTGCCGGTGGTGACCAACGGCGCGAGCGCCGTGACGGAAGACCATGACGTGGCCGACGGCAAGCTGGTGACGACCGGCCAATTGACGATCAACGACGTCGATGCGGGCCAGAGCACCTTCAGGACCGACGCGCATTTCCAGGGCAGCACCGGCAATGCCGGTGCGCCGCTGGGCGTGCTGGAAGTCAAGGCGGACGGCTCCTATACCTACACGGTGGACAACGCCAACACGGTGGTGCAGGGCTTGCGCAACGGCGAGAGCATCGTCGAAACGTACACCGTGACCAGCCAGGACGGCACTGCGACCAGCACGGTCACCATCACGATCAACGGCACGGATGACGCGCCGGTGATCGTTGGCCAGGCCGAAGGCACGGTCAAGGAAGACGTCACGCTGAGCGTGCAGGGCAAGCTGGACATCACCGACGCCGACCACGACCAATCGTCGTTCCAGGCCCAGGACAACGCGCCGGGCAAGCACGGCACCTTCAGCGTCGATGCCAACGGCAACTGGACGTACCAGCTGTCGAACAACGATCCGGCGGTGCAGGCGCTGGCCGTCGGCCAGCACCTGACCGAAGAATTCCAGGTGATCTCCGCCGACGGTACGCCGACCACGGTAACGGTCACCATCGACGGCACCAACGACAAGCCGGAAATCAGCGGTGAAAGCAGCGCCGGACTCAAGGAAGACGCGGCCCCGGCCGTGTCCGGCCAACTGACGGTGGCCGACGTCGATACCATCGACACGCACACCTGGTCCATCGTCGGCAAGCCGCAGGGCCAGTACGGTACGCTGACGCTGGACCAGAGCGGCAAGTGGACCTACACGGTCGATGCCAAGAAGGTCCAGTCCCTGAGCGAAGGCGAGCCTTACACCGAGACCTTCACGGTCAAGGTGGACGACGGCCATGGCGGAACGGACACCCAGGTGGTGACGGTCAACCTGGTCGGCACCAATGACGTGCCGGTCGTCAGCGGCATCGGCTCGGGCACCGTCGTGGAAGACGGCGGACTGTTGCAGAAGACGGGCGGCATCCTGTTCGTCAATGACGCCGACGCGGGCGAAGGCCACGTGCAGGGCGCGAAGATCACCGGTACCTACGGCGAGTTTGCCATCAATGCCTTCGGCGTGTGGACCTATACGCTGAACAACAACGATCCCGCGGTGCAATCCCTGGGCCTGGGCGAAAAGCGCGTCGAAACGTTTACGGTCCGGACCGCCGACGGTACGCCGACCAACGTGACGGTGACCATCCTCGGCACCAATGACGCGCCGCACATCAGCGGCCAGAGCACGGGCGCCTTCAAGGAAGACGCGGCGAACTCGGCCAGCGGCCAATTGCAGGTTGCCGACGTCGACGCGCACGACCAGCACAGCTGGTCCATCGTGGGCAACGGCAAGAGCGAGTACGGCACGCTGACCCTGGACCAGACCGGCAAGTGGACCTTCACGGGCAACGAGAAGGTGCAATCGCTGAGCGAAGGCGAAGCGGTGCAGCAGAAGTTCTCGGTGGTCGTCAGCGACGGCCGCGGCGGCTTCGATACGCAGGACGTCGTGGTGACCATCACTGGCACCAACGACCTGCCCGTCATCACCCCGCACAACCCGGGCGATCCGCAGAACCCGGGCAGCGCCAGCGACCATGGCCTGGTGACCGAAGACGTGCTCGACACGACGGGCGGCAAGCTGGACATCCAGGATGCCGACGCGGGCGAGAACAAATTCGTGGCGCAGACCAACCACGCCGGCGACCATGGCACGTTCTCGATCGACGAGAACGGCAACTGGACCTACAAGCTGACCAACAGCGACCCGGCGGTGCAGGCCCTGGGCGCGGGCGACACCTTGACCGAGAAGTTCACGGTCTCGTCGGCCGACGGCAGCGCGCAGCATGAAGTGACGGTGACCATCGTCGGCACCAACGACGTGCCGGTGCTGAGCAGCGGCGTGGGCGCGGTGACCGAAGACCTGAACGTGGTCGACGGCAAGCTGGCCACCAGCGGCCAATTGACCATCACCGACACGGACGCGGGCGAGAACCACTTCAAGGCGGGCGCGCACTTCGACGGCAGCACGGGCAACGGCAACGCGCCGCTGGGCACGCTGGTGTTCAACACCGATGGTTCCTATACCTACACGGTGGCCAACGCCAACCCGGTGGTGCAGGGCCTGAAGACGGGCGAGAGCATCGTCGAGACCTACACGGTGACCAGCCAGGACGGTTCGAAGACCAGCACGATCACCATCACCATCAACGGCACGGACGATGGCGCGACCATCACGCCGCACAACCCGGGCGATCCGCAGAATCCGGGCAGCGCCAGCGACCATGGCCTGGTGACCGAAGACGTGCTCGACACGACGGGCGGCAAGCTGGACATCCAGGATGCCGACGCGGGCGAGAACAAGTTCGTGGCGCAGACCAACCACGCCGGCGACCATGGCACGTTCTCGATCGACGAGAACGGCAACTGGACGTACAAGCTGACCAACAGCGACCCGGCGGTGCAGGCCCTGGGCGCGGGGGACACCTTGACCGAGAAGTTCACGGTCTCGTCGGCCGACGGCAGCGCGCAGCATGAAGTGACGGTGACCATCGTCGGCACCAACGACGTGCCGGTGCTGAGCAGCGGCGTGGGCGCGGTGACCGAAGACCTGAACGTGGTCGACGGCAAGCTGGCCACCAGCGGCCAACTGACGATCACCGACACGGACGCGGGCGAGAACCACTTCAAGGCGGGCGCGCACTTCGACGGCAGCACGGGCAACGGCAACGCGCCGCTGGGCACGCTGGTGTTCAACACCGACGGTTCCTATACCTACACGGTGGCCAACGCCAACCCGGTGGTGCAAGGACTGACCTCCGGTCAAAGCATTGTCGAAACCTACACGGTGACTAGCCAGGACGGTTCGAAGACCAGCACGATCACCATCACCATCAACGGTACGGACGATGGCGCGACCATCACGCCGCACAGCCCGGACAGCGACAAGGGGCAGGTGGTGGAGGACGTCACCTACACGACCGGCGGCAAGCTGGATGTGCAGGATCCGGACCCCGGCCAGTCCCAGTTCGTGGCCCAGCCGAACACCGCCGGCCAGCACGGCACGTTCACCATCGACGCCAACGGAAACTGGACCTACAACCTGACCAACAGCGACCCGCTGGTGCAGCAGCTGGGCAAGGGCGAGACGCTGGTCGAGAAGTTCACCGTATCGTCGGTCGACGGCAGCGCGCAGCATGAAGTGACGGTCACCATCGTCGGCACCAACGACATCCCGTCGATCAGCGGCGTCAGCACCGGTGCGACCACCGAGGATGGCGCCTCCAAGGTGACGGGCCAGCTCAGCGTGGCGGACGTGGATATACACGACGGCCATACCTGGACGGTAGACAGCAACCCGAAGGGCGCCTACGGTTCCCTGACGGTGGACGCCACCGGCAAGTGGACCTATACGGTCGATACCCAGGCCACGCAGGCCCTGACCGGCGGCCAGAAGGTGCAGGATACCTTCACGGTGAAGGTCGACGACGGCCATGGCGGCACGGCCACGCAAACCATTACGGTGAACATTACCGGCACCAACGACATCCCGGTCATCACGCCGCATACCAGCGGCGGCGATCGCGGCCTGGTCATCGAGGACGCCCAGCTCAGCACGCAGGGCAAGCTGGACATCACCGACGCCGACCAGGGCCAAAGCGCCTTCAAGCCGCAGACCGTGCAGGACGCCTACGGCACCTTCACCGTGGACGCCAACGGCAACTGGACCTACACGCTGGACAACAACAATCCGGCGGTGCAGGCCCTTTCCGGCAGCGACACGCTGGGCCCGCGCACCTTCACGGTGACCTCGCAGGATGGCACGACGACGCACAATGTCACGGTGAACATCGGGGGCGCCAACGATGCACCGACCTCCGCCGATAACTCCGCCACCATGGGCGTGGGCCAGTCCCATACCTTCGGGATCAACGAGTTCGCCTTCAGCGACAGCCATGGCGAGCACGACAGCCTGCAAAGCGTCGTCATCACCCGCACGCCGGACAGCGGCAGCCTGACGCTGAACGGCCAGGCCGTGACGCAGGGCCAGGTCATCTCGGCGGCCGACATCGCGGCCGGCAAGCTGGTCTACACCCCGGGCGCCGACGGCAAGGATGCGTCGTTCGGCTTCGAGGTGCGCGACACCGGCGGTACGGCCAATGGCGGCCACAATACATCCGGCGAGTACAACTTCGACCTGGCCACCAACAACCTGGTACAGGGCGACAACACCAGCAGCGGCGGCAGCGACGGGCATGGCGGCCATACGCCGGTCCTGAACGGTGGCTCGGGCGACGACATCATCCTGGGCGACCTGGGTGGCACCGTAACGACCACCGTGCCGGGCCAGAACTACAACATCGCGCTCATCGTCGACCACTCGGGCAGCATGACGGCCGAAATCGACGGCCAGACCCGGATGGAACTCGTCAAGGACGCCCTGCTGGCCTTCGTCAAGACGCTCTCCAACCACGACGGCATCATCAACGTCACGCTGATCGGGTTCGGTTCGTCGGCGGATACGCCCGTCACGGTCCAGGGCCTGGATCCGAATGACGTCAACAGCTGGAACGACAAGATCATCGCGGCCATCAACAACCTGAGCGCCAACGGGTCGACCAACTACCAGGACGCGTTCGACACTGCGGTGGACTGGTTCCAGGACCAGGCCGGCGCAGGCAAGGGCACCGCCAACGGGTATCAGAACCTGAGCTTCTTCCTGACCGACGGCGATCCCACGGTCACGAACTCCGGCGGCAGCGGCTCGTCGACCAGCGCCAGCGTGCTGCAAACGTCCATCAACTCCTTCGCGGAGTTGGCGGCGATCAGCACGGTGCACGGCGTCGGCATCGGCGACGGCGTCAACCAGAACTACCTGCGCTTCTTCGACAATACGGCGGGCACGGGTACGGCGACCGTTTACTTCCCGAGCTCCACCAACCTGTCGGACTCGAACTCCTACAATTGGGACGAGAGCAGCAACTGGACGGTCCGCACCAATGGTGGTGGTACCGTGGCGAACGGCAACGGAAGCTCGATCGCCATCACCGACGCTTCCAACAAGTCGGGCGCCACCGTCGTCGACAGCAAGAGCATCACCATCGCGGCCGGCCACACGGGGCACTTCGAGTTCGAGCTGTCCACCTCCAATCTGTCCAGCAGCGACAACTACAGTTGGGCGTTGCAGCAGTTGGTGAACGGCTCCTGGACCACGGTGCAGTCGGGCAAGGGAACGGGCGACATCACGACCGGCGACTTCGGCAGCGGTCAGTATCGCCTCGAGTTCTCGGTGCTGGACAACACCAGCGGCGGCGGTACGGCGAAACTGACCGTCGACGACATCACCCTGGTCGACAATACGCCGGTCAGCGGCCCGGCCGGCCAGGTGGACATCGTGCACCAGGCGAGCGACCTGAACACGGCGCTCACCGGCGGCGGATCGCATTCCGACCCGGCGGCGGTCGGCAGCGATACGATCAACGGCGGTGATGGCAAGGACATCATCTTCGGCGACACGATCAATACCGACGGCTTGTCCTGGAATGGCCATGCGGCGGGTACGCACGACGGGCAGGGCATGCAGGCGCTGATCGACTACCTGACGGCTACCAACGGCCATGCGCCCACGTCGGCGGAGCTGTACGGCTACATCAGCGCCAATCACGCGCAGTTCAACGTGAGCGGCGATACGCGTGGCGGCGACGACGTCATCCATGGTGGCAGCGGCGACGACATCATCTACGGCCAGGGCGGCAACGACCAGCTGTACGGCGATGCCGGCAACGACATCATCTACGGTGGCGAAGGCAGCAACCTCCTGCACGGTGGCGCCGGCAACGACACCCTGACCGGCGGCTCGGGCAGCGACACGCTGATCGGCGGGCAGGGCAACGACACGCTGATCGGCGGCGGTGGCGGCGACACGTTCAAGTGGGAATTGCACGACCAGGGCACGAACAGCGCCCCGGCGGTCGACACGATCAAGAACTTCAACACCAATGCCGCGTCGGCGGGTGGCGATGTCCTGGATCTGCACGAGCTGCTGCAAAACCCCACCGATGGCGATCTGTCGAAGTACCTGCACTTCACCAAGCAGGGCGCCGACACCGTGGTCAACGTCAGCACCACCGGGCATGCCCAGGATGCCGGCGGCAATGCCTTTGACCAGAAGATCGTGCTGCAAGGCGTGGATCTGACGAACAACGGCACCCTGCAGGACGCGGCCATCATCAATGACCTGTTGCAGAAGGGCAAGCTGCATGGCCACGACTAAGGCCTAGCAGTGCGGCGTGGGCCGCCCTCGCCAAGGGCGGTCCGTGCCTTTACAATATGTTTCATGTCTAGATCGACGCCGCGTCGTGCCGTCCGGGCCTGGTCCAGGGCGGCTTTCTTCTGCCTGCTGTTTGGGTGGGGGATGAGCGGCGCCCTCGAGCTGGACAGCAACCGGCTGGAACAGGTCGCGTCCAGCCGCTACGGCGCCCGGGGCGCCAAGGCGGTGGAGGCGTGGCTGCGCCTGCTGCGGGATGACGCCTCGCTGTCGGAACAGGACAAGCTGGCCAGCGTCAACGCCTTCTGGAACCAGCATGTCATGCAGGCCGAGGACCAGGCCATCTGGGGCCAGGCCGATTACTGGGAGACGCCGCTGGAGGCGCTGGGCAAGGGCGCCGGCGACTGCGAGGACTTCGTCATCGGCAAGTATTTCTCGCTCATCAAGCTGGGCGTCCCCACCAGCAAGCTGCGTTTCGTCTATGTGCGCGCCCGCATCGGCGGCCCGGAAAGCAGCGAGCAGATCGCGCACATGGTCCTGGGCTACTATCCGACACCGAATGCCGTGCCGCTCGTCCTGGACAGTCTGGTCTCCAATATCCTGCCCGCGACGCAGCGCCGGGACCTGACGCCCGTTTTCAGTTTCAACGCCGACGGCGTATATGTCGACGGCAAACATGCCGCCCCGGCCGACCGTATCGGCCGCTGGCGCAACCTGCTCCAGCGCATGGAGCGCGAAGGTGTGCGGCAATAGGCCTGCCAGGAACCGAACATGTCCATACTCCGACAACTTCTACTCAGCATCACCATCGCCATCGCGCTTATCCTGCTCGGTACGCTGGCCCTGAGCGTGAACGCGGCCAGGGACTACCTGGCGGGGCAGTTGCAGGTGCAAAGCAGCGATGCCGCGGTGTCGCTGGCGCTTTCCTTGTCTCAGCCCAGCAATAGCGACCGCATCACGCAGGAGCTCCTGGTCTCGGCCCTGTACGACGGTGGGCATTTTTCCCTGGTCAGGCTGTCCGATCCCCAGGGCAAGGTCATTATCGAGCGCAGCGCGGAAGGCAATTCCGTGGCAGTACCGTCCTGGTTCCAGCGCCTGGTGCCCCTGTCGGCGAAATCGGCCACCCACGTGGTGACCGACGGCTGGCGCCAGCTCGGCGAGGTGACCCTGACCGCCACGGACACCTATGCCTGGGAAACCCTGTGGCACAGCAGCCTGAAAATGATCCTGCTTATCGTGGCGGCAGGCGTGTGCTGGGCCATCTTCGCGTTTGTCCTGGTGCGCTGGATCGAGAAGCGCCTGCTGGCCGAAGTGGGCGAGCAGATGCGCGCGATCGGGCGCGGACAGTTCGGCCAGACGCTCAGGCCGCGCGTGCCGGAACTGTCGGGCATTACCGACGCCCTGAACCAGACACGCGACCAGTTGCGCGCGACCTCGGAAGAACAGTCGGCGCGGATCGAGTCCTTGCAGATCGAAGTGAACCAGGACGCCATTACGGGCCTGGCCAACCGCAAGTACTTCATCAACGAGTTCCTGCGCGAACTGGAAGCCGGCGAGCGGCCGGCCGATGCGGGAGAAGGGGGCGGCCACGTCGTGGTCTTCCGCCAGCGCGACCTGGCGGCAATCAACCGGCACATGCCGCGCGAGTTCGTGGATCAATGGCTCTCAGGGCTGGGCCGGCGCGTTGCCGCGCTGCTGGAGCAGCTGCAACTGAACCACGTGCTGATCGGCCGCCTGAACGGATCGGACTTCGCCCTGCTCTTGCCGGGCTGCACGGCGCCCAACGCCATGCTGGTGGCCGAGCGGTTGCGCAACGAGCTGCGCGAGGCGCGCATCCCGGTGGGCGAGGGCGGCTTGTGCCGGTGGGCGCTGGCCATGACGGACTATGCCCGCGGCGACAGGGTGGGCGAGCTGCTGGGCCGGCTCGACTACGCGCTGATGCGTGGCGAGAGCGCGGGCGACGATCACGTGCAACTGGCCACCGACGAGCACCATGGCTTGTCCGCGCATGGCGAGTCGGCATGGCGGCGCGCCATCACGGCCGGCATCGAGCGGCAACGCTTCACCCTGGCGCTGGAGCCGCTGCGCGCGCTCGACGGACGGGTGATCCGGCAGGAAGCCACGCTGATGCTGCATAGCGAAGAGGCGTCCGAACCCATCCCCGCCAAGCTGTTCTTCCCCGCCGCCACGCGGCTGGACCTGACCGCCGAATGCGATATCCAGGCGGTGCGCCTGGCCGTCAGTTGGCTGATGATGAACGAGGGCGACCTGACCGTGCGGATCGCGATGCCATCGCTGTCGCATCCCAACTTCCTGCTGCAGGTGGAACGGATGCTGGCGGAACGCAAGGTCCTGGCCGCGCGGCTGTATCTGGAGGTCGACGCGCATGCGGTGGTGGAACGCCAGCAGGCCGTGGCGGAGCTCTGCCGGATCGCGCAGTCCTGCGGCGCACGCGTGGGCGTGCGGCGGCTGGCGCAGCAGTTCAGTGCCGTGAGCCTGCTGCACAGCTTGCGGCTGGCCTACGTCAAGCTCGGTGGCGGCTTTGTGGGCGGCATGTCGCAAAGCCTGGGCAGCCAGCAACTGGCCCTGTCCGTACTGGAGACGGCGCGGTCGCTGAAGATCGAGGTATACGCCGAAGATGTGCCGGACGACGCCACGCGCGCGATCCTGGCCAGGCTGGGCATCACGGTCATGCGGGGCCCCGGGATCCTGGCGGGGTCAGTCCCCTAGCGTGGCAATGACCGGCGCGTGGTCGGACGGCTGTCCGCCGCCGCGCGGCTCCTTGTCGATTTCGCAGGCCTTGCAGTCGCCGGCCAGCGAGTTGGACAGCAGGATGTGGTCGATGCGCAGCCCGGCGTTGCGGCGGAAGGCGAGCTGCCGGTAATCCCACCAGCTGAAGGTCTTGGGCGGCTGCTCGAAAAGCCGGAACGCGTCGGCCAGGCCTAGCTCGACCAGGGAGAAGAAGGCATTGCGTTCGGGTTCGGACACGTGGACCTGTCCTTCCCATTTCTCCGGGTTGTGGACGTCGGCGTCGGTGGGCGCCACGTTGTAGTCGCCCAGCACTGCCAGGCGCGGGTGCAGGTCCAGCTCGCCCTTCAGCCATTCCCGCAGCGCGGCGTACCAGCGCAGTTTGTATTCGTACTTGTCGCTGCCGACGGCCTGTCCATTGGGGCAGTAGACGCAGATGACCCGGATATCGCCTCCCGGCGCGGGGATCGTCCACGCGAGCGCGCGCTGTTGCGGATCTTCCAGGCCTGGAATATTGCGCACGCTGTCGCGCCCCGCTTGGCGCGCCAGTATCGCCACGCCGTTATAGGTTTTCTGGCCTGCCCACACGGCGTGATAGCCCGACTGGGCAAACGCCTCATGCGGGAATTTATCGTCGGCCAGCTTCAACTCCTGCAGGCACAGCACATCGACGGGATGGGCAGCCAGCCAGTCGAGGACGTGTTGCAGGCGGATGTTCAGCGAGTTGATATTCCAGGTGGCGAGTTTCATGGGTTCCGCTAGGCGTTGGGCGGGAGCCGGATGGACGAGGCCTTGCCGGGCACCAGGGCCGCCACCACGACGCGCGTCGCTTCTGCAATCAGCGCGTCGCTGGGCTTGCCGGTCTTCGATGGTTGCGTAGAGTACACCGCCAGCACGATGGGTGGCCGTGCCGGCGGCCACAGGACGGCAATATCGTTGGCCGTGCCATAGGAGCCGGTCCCGGTCTTGTCGCCGACCTGCCAGCCATCCGGTACCCCCGCGCGGATGCGGCGGTCTCCGGTGGTGTTGCCGACCAGCCATTCCTTCAACTGGGCCCGCCCGGCGGCGGGGAGCGCGCCGCCCAGTACCAGCTTGTTCAGGCTGTGCGCCATATCGGACGGCGTGGCGGTGTCGCGGGGATCGCCCGGGATGGCGGTATTGAGGTCGGTTTCCCATCGGTCCAGGCGGAAGCTGCGGTTGCCGACGCCGCGCATGAAGGCGGTGAGGGCGGGCGGTCCACCGAGGAGCTTGATCAGCAGATTGCCGGCCGTGTTGTCGCTGTATTGGACGGTGGCCGCGCAAAGTTCGGCGACCGTCATGCCGGCTCCCGCATGTTTTTCCGTGATGGGTGAATAGGTGACGAGATCGGCGCGCGTATACGGGATGCGTCGCGCCAGCAGCCCCGGGTCGGCGCTGGCCCGCGCCAGTACGGCCGCGGCGGCCATGGCCTTGAACGTACTGCAGAACGGGAACCGTTCCTCGGCGCGGTGGCGGATCTCGCGGCCGTTCGCGGTGTCGATCGCGCATACGCCGAGGCGGCTCGCATACGACTTCTCCAGGGAGCCGAAGGCAGCGTGTAGCGCGCCGTCGCCGTCGCCGGCAACGGTGGCGAAGGCGCTCAGCGGCAGGCAGAAGGGCGCGGCGGCGGCGGCGCGCAGAAGCGCGCGGCGCTGTAGGGAGGCGGGCATCGTGGTGGTCTCCAGAGGTTGGGAAAAAGCAGGGCTTGATCAACGGATCGGAACTATCTTCTCTTCAGGCGCGGGGCGCAAACGAGGATAATTGCGCCGCCCCGATAGAAATTCTTATGCCTCCATGTCCATACGTCCTCACCTGCCCCTGAAGGCCCTGCGCGCCTTCGAATCCTCCGCCCGCCACTTGAGCTTCACCCGCGCGGCGCTCGAATTGAACGTCACGCAGGCGGCGGTCAGCCAGCAGGTCCGCATGCTGGAAGACCGCCTTGGCGCCGAGCTGTTCAAGCGCCTGCCGCGCGGGCTGGGCCTTACCGACGAGGGGCGCGCCTTGCTGCCGGTGCTGAGCGACGCCTTCACCCGGATCGAGCGCGTCCTGAACCAGTTCGAGGGCGGACGCTTTCATGAAGTGCTGACGGTGGGGGTGGTCGGGACCTTCGCGGTCGGGTGGCTGATGCCCCGGTTGAAGGCCTTTCGCGATACGCATCCCTTCGTCGAGCTGCGTTTGCTGACGCACAACAATCTGGTGGACCTCGCGGCGGAAGGCCTGGACTACGCGATACGGTTCGGCGAGGGCGGCTGGGCCGGCACCGACAGCGCGCTGCTGCTCGATGCACCGCTGTCGGCGCTGTGCGGGCCGGACATCGCGCGCCGCCTGCGCGTACCGGCGGATCTGTCCCGGGAGACCTTGCTTCGCTCGTACAGGACCGACGAATGGAATACCTGGTTCGCGGCGGCGGGCTTGAGCCCGTGGCCCTTGAATGGACCGGTGTTCGATTCCTCGCGCTTGATGGTGGAAGCCGCCGTGCAGGGGGCCGGCGTCGCACTGGCGCCGCCCTGCATGTTCGCCAGCGAGTTGCAGCGCGGGCTGCTGGTGCAGCCTTTCGAGACGCACATCCGCCTGGGCGGCTACTGGCTGACGTGGTTGCGGTCGCGACGCCTGTCGCCGGCCATGGAGCAGTTTCGCGCCTGGCTGCTGGCCGCGGCCGGGCAGGCGCCGATTGCATCGTCCTAGGTAAAACCCGAAGCACCGCGATTTCCCGTTGACGGGCCGACGCTCACGGTCCTACCATCATATGAATACGTAGTCATATCCGGGCGCCGTTTCAGCGGCCGGCAGGGGAGCACACAGCACATGCACGCCAGCACGTCCGCCGCGGCCTTGCCGCCGCAAGCCGCCGACATGATCGAAGGCGAATGGGAGATCCGCTGTGACATGGCGGCGATCTTCCGTGCGATGAACCGCCTGGACATGAACGAGCAGATCGCCAACCACTGCAGCATGATGCTGCCGGGCAGCGACAACCTCTTCCTGATCAACCCGCGCGGCTATCACTACAGTGAGATAACCGCCAGCCGCTTCATCGTGTGCGACCTGCAGGGCAATGTGGTGCGCGGCGACGGCGAACTGCGCAAGGTGGCTTTCCACATACACGCCCGCCTGCACCTGAAGCACCCGCAGGCCCGCTGCATCCTGCATGTACACCCGCGCTACCTCACCGCGCTGTCCTTGCTGGAGGAGGGCCGGCTGGAGCTGGTGCACCAGAACAGCGCCATGCTGTACGACCGCGTGGCCTACGACGAAATTCACAACGGCGTGGTGCTGTGGGACGAGGAAGGCGACCGCATCGCCGAGGTACTGGGCGAGCGCACCATCCTGATCATGAAGAACCATGGCGTCACCGTGGTAGGGCCCAGCGTGGCCGAGGCTTTCGACGAACTCTACATCGCCGAACGAACCTGCATGTACCAGATGACCGCCATGAATACCGGCATGAAACTCAAGCACATCGGCGACGATCTGCGCGACCGCTATAACGGGCCCTGGGGCGAGCGCTTCGACGCGCGGCTGCACCTGGATGCGTGGCGCCGCATGCTGGACAAGCAAGAGCCCGATTACGCGACCTAGCGGTTTGCTGCGGCGGCAGCGGCGCGGCAGCCCAACGAGCATATCGACCATTCAGGGGTAATGAATATGAAGCGATTATTCCCGTCCGCAGGGCTGTTCGCTGCGGCGTGCATGGCTGCATTGGCCCTGGCCGCGGCACCGGCCCAGGCGCAGAAGCGCGGGGGCGACGTGGTGGTGGCGCAGCAGGCGCAGCCGCCCAGCCTGGACGCCCAGATCACCTTTGCGCAGGCTGCCCGCAATATCAACCTGCATATCTACGAAGGCCTGTTCGCGCGCAACGACAAGGGCGAGACCATACCGGAGCTGGCGGAAAGCTATTCCGCCGCGCCGGACAGCCTGTCGTACGAGATCAAGCTGCGCAAGGGCGTGAAGTTCCACAACATGAAGGAAATGAAGGCGGCGGATGTGAAGGCGTCGCTGGAACGCTATGCCCGCTATGGGGGTAGCGCGCAGAATATGTCGCAAGTCGACCATATCGATATCGTGGACGACTACACGATCAGGATCGCCATGAAGAAGCCCTTCCAGGGTTTCATCGAATTCCTCGGTTCGCCGCGCGCGCCCGTGGCCATCTATCCCGCCGAGGAAGCCGCGAAAGCGCCGAACCAGATCAACATCATCGGTACGGGGCCCTTCCAGCTGGTGGAGTACAAGCCCGACAGTTATGTGAAGCTGAAGCGCTTCGACGCGTATTCGGCCAATCCCAACTACAAGGGCCGCGATGGGCTGGGTGGCCGCAAGACGGCCTATTTCGATACGGTGACCTTTCGCTTCATGCCGGAGGCGGGCGCGCGCGAATCCGCGCTGCAGACCGGCGAGGTGCAGGTGCTGGAAGCGATATCGCCGACGGCCGCCAAGCGCCTGAAGCGCGACAGCAACATCAAGATCTACGAGATGATGCCGTGGGCATTCCAGACCATCTTCCTGAATGCGGGCCTGCCGCCGACCGACAATCTGAAAGTGCGCCAGGCGATCCAGGCCGCGCTGGACGACGAAGAGATCATGGCGATCTCGACGGACGGCCTGTACCGCATGACGCATGGCTGGCAGCATCCGGGCACGCCGTACTTCGCCGGCGATGTCGGCAAGAGCCTGTACAACCTGCACAATATCGAACTGGCGAAGAAGCTGCTGAAGGAGTCGGGCTACAAGGGCGAGGAGCTGACCTTCATCGCCGACAACGGTTTCAAGAACCACAACGACACCGCGGTCATCGCCACCCAGCAGCTTCAGGCGATCGGCCTGAACGTCAAGCTGCGCATCGCCGACTGGCCCACCACGCTGGCCGCGCGGGAAAAGACCACGGGCTGGAACCTGTTCCCCATCATGGTGGGTATCGAGCCCTACGAAGGGCCCAACGGCGTGGCGGTGCTGTTCACCGGCGACCAGAACTGGCAGCATCACAAGGACGCCGGCCTGGAAGCCGCGATGGCCAGGCTGAACAGCGCGCCCGACCAGGCCGACCGCAAGGCCGCCTTCGCCACCATCCAGCAGATCGTGTACGAGCAGGTCTACGCCATCAAGGTCGGCGATATCGGCGTGCTGGAGGCGGCCCGCTCCAATCTGAAGAACTTCGTGCCGCACCGCATCCCGCGCATGTGGGACGTCTGGTACGAATAGGCGCGGCATGCAATCGCGCGCGGCGCGATGGCGCGCCGCGATGCCGCGCAGGGGAACGCCATGTTGATGTATTTCGCGCGCCGCCTGCTCAGTGTCATACCGGTGCTGCTGCTGGTTTCGCTGCTGACCTTGAGCCTGATCTGGCTGGTGCCGGGCGACGCGGCGGCCGAACTGGCCGGGCCCGGCGCCAGCACCCAGGAACTGGCGCGCTTGCGCACCGAACTGGGCTTGGACCAGCCCGCCTATGTGCAGGCGTACCGCTGGTACCTGAACGTGCTGCACGGCGACCTGGGCCGCTCGCTGCTGCTTAACCGCGGCGTCACCGAGGCGATCGCCGAGCGCCTGCCGGTGACCGGTTCGCTGACGCTGCTGGCGTTGCTGATGACCGTGGCGGTCGGCATGACCAGCGGCGTGCTGGCGGCGGTGCGGCGCAATACCTGGGTGGACCAGCTTGCGATGTCGCTGGCGATGCTGGGATTGTCGGTGCCGGATTTCTGGCTCGGTCTGGTGGGCATTTACCTGTTTTCGGTCCAGCTGGGATGGTTCCCCACCGGCGGCTATGTGCCGTTCATGCAGAGCCCGCTGGGCTGGTTGCACAGCCTGTTCCTGCCGGCCGCCGCGCTGGCGGCGACGCAACTGGGCCTGTTGGCGCGCATGACGCGATCCAGCATGCTCGAAGTGCTGGGCCAGGACTATATCCGCACGGCGCGCGCGAAGGGCGTGCCGCCCGGCAGCGTGGTGGGCAAGCATGCCCTGGTCAATATCGCGGTGCCCACCCTGACGGTTATCGGCGTCAACGTGGGCATCCTGATCGGCGGGGCGGTGATCATTGAATCGGTGTTCTCCATTCCGGGCGTCGGGCGTCTCGTCATCGGCGCCATCCAGCGGCGCGACCTGCCGGTGATCCAGGGCGGCCTGCTGATGATCGCCTGCGCGATGGTGATCGTGAATCTGGTCGTCGATATGCTCTATGCCGTTTTCGATCCCAGGGTGCGCTATGGCCGTTGACCTGACCGCCCCCAAGGCGGATATCGCGCCCGGACCGTGGGGACGCCTGCTGTCGTCTCGCGTGGTGGCGCGCCTGCGCGGGCATCGCCTGTTCATGACGGGACTCGTGCTGCTGTCCATCATCGTGGCGATGTCGCTGCTCGCCGGCTGGCTGGCGCCATACTCGCCGGTGGCCAACGATTATCGCTATCGCCTCGGTGCGCCCAACGCATTGCACTGGATGGGCACGGACAGCTTCGGCCGCGATGTGTTCAGCCGCATGCTGTATGGCAGCCGGGTGTCGCTGCGCATCGGCTTTTTCGTGACCGTGTTCACCGGGCTGATCGGTACCTTCATCGGCCTGTGCGCGGGCTATTTCCGCCGGCTGGAAAACCCGATCATGCGCGTGATGGATGCCTTGATGGCCTTTCCCGGCATCCTGTTGGCGATCGCGCTGTCTTCGGTCCTGGGGCCGTCCGAAATGAACGTGGTGATTGCGCTGGTGATTACCTATACCCCCCGCACGGCGCGCATCATGCGCGCCGCCGCGCTGGTCCTGAGCCAGATGGAATTCGTCCAGGCGGCCAAGGTGGCCGGGGCAGGGCACGTCCGCATCCTGCTGCGGCATATCGCGGCCAATGCGCTGGCGCCCCTCATCGTGCAAATGACCTTCATCTTCGCGATCTCGATACTGGCCGAGGCCGTGCTGAGCTTCATCGGGGTGGGCCCCCCGCCGCCGACTCCCACCTGGGGCAACATCATCGCCGACGGACGCGACTTCATCCCCGATGCGCCGTGGATCTGCCTGTTCCCCGGCCTGGTGCTGGCGATGACGGTACTGGGGCTGAACCTGATCGGCGACGGCCTGCGCGATGTGCTGGACCCGCGCGTACGGATGGAAGGGCGCTAGACCCCGGCCGCGGGGGACGTCCGGGCAACACCGCGACTGGCGCAGCGCGCCTAGAAGGAGGCGCGCCGCACCAGCTCGCCCGGCAGCACTTCGCGGGCCGGGGGCGCGTCGTAGGGTTGCTCCAGCAGATCCAGGGCTACCTCGATCATCCGGTCCAGCGGATTGCTGTAGGTGGTCAGCATATAGGGCGGCCAGCTGGCATTCGGAATGTCGTCGAAACCCACGATGGCGGGCGCGGCGGCCAGGCCGCCGGGCAGGCCGCGATAGCCGTCCAGCATGCCGATGGCGACCATGTCGTCGCCGCAGAACACCGCGTCGACGGGCGTGCTGCGCGCGTGCAGCAGGCGGGCCGCTTCATAGCCCCAGGCATGGGTGAACGCGCCTTCCAGGACCACATCGGGCGTCATGCCGCGCTCGCGGAGCGCTTTCAGGAAGGCATCGCGACGCACGACGTTGGTGGGCGAACCGGCCAGTCCGCCGATATAGGCCATGTGCCGCTTGCCCGCGGCGACGAAGCCTTCGGCGATGAGGCGGCTGCCGTGGCGGTTGTCGCAGGACACCGCGTGCACGGCTTTTTCCTCGACATAGCGGTTCACCATGACGATGGGCGTGCCGCTCTCGCGCACCTGGCGCGCGATGCGCGCGCCGATGCTGACATTGGCGATCAGCACACCCTTGACGCGGTAGCGCAGCGCCAGCGGCAGCTGGCGATCGATGTCCTGGCCGGGCGGCGAATTCAGGAGCAACACCTCCTGGCCGCGCTGCTGGATGGCGAGCGTCATTTTTTCCAACATCTGCGGCACGAACGGGTGCGTGATGTTGCTGGTCACCACGGCGACGATATTGGAGCGTCCCTTGACCAGCGAGCGGGCGGCCATATCGGGCATGTAGCCCAGCTTGCGCGCCGCTTTCTCGATCTTCTGCCGGACCTCGGCCGCGACATAGCCGCGGCCGGCGAACACGCGGGACACCGCGCTTTGCGATACGCCGGCTTCGAGCGCGACGTCCTTCTGCGTGTAGCCGTTCTTTTCGGTGCGCGAAGTACGGCGTGTCCTGGTCAGGGCGGGGGTGGGTCGCTGTGTGGACAAGAGAAGGCGTTCCGGGGATGGCGGGCCACCGCGCAGTATACCGACAGGCGTAGCGCCCCTCAGCGGCGATACGGCAGGCCGCCGCCGGCCTCGTCCCAGTGCGGGTTGCTGGAAATCAGGTCGGTCAGGAAATCGACGAAGGCGCGCACCTTGGGAGACAGGTTCTTGCTCGGCAGGTAGACGGCGGAAACCTGGGGCCCCAGGGCGACGTAGTCGGTCAGGATCGCGCGCAGCCGTCCGTCGCGCAAGGCGTCGGCGGCGATGAAGTTGCTGATCATCGCGATGCCCAGGCCGGCCGTGGCCGTTTCCAGCAGCGATTCCGCATTGTTCAGGTTCAGGCGGCCCGACACCGTCTTGCCAAAGGTCCGTCCATCCTTGACGAACTGCCACTCGCGGTAGCGGCCCGTATGCATCAGCACATAGGCCAGGCAATGATGACGGTCCAGTTCCTCGGGGCTGAGCGGTTCGCCATGGCGCGCCAGGTAATCCGGCGAGGCGCAGGCGACGAAGCGCAGGTTGCAAAGGCGCCGCGCGATCAGGCGTGCGTCGGCCAGTTCGCCGATCTGCACGGCGACGTCGATGCCCTCATAGGCCAGGTCCACCATGCGATCGCTGAGTTCCGCGTCCAGCACCAGGTCGGGATAGCGTTCGATGAATCCGCTGAGCGCCGGAACGATGACGCGGCGGCCGAAGCCGACCGGCATATGGACGCGCAGCCGCCCGTGCGGTGCGGCCCGCGATCGGTTCAGCGCGTTCTCGGCGTCTTCCACGTCGACCAGGATCTGCTGGCAGCGCTCGAAAAAGCTGGCGCCGTCGTTGGTCAGGCCGACCGACCGGGTCGTGCGGTGTAGCAGCCGCAATCCCAGTTCCTGTTCCAGGCGCGTGATGGCCTTGCTGACCGCGGATGAGGTCAGCCCGAGATGCTTGGCCGCATCGGTAAAGCTGCGGGTTTCCGCGACCTTGGCGAAGACGCGCAACGCATTGAGGTTCTCCATCGGCCCGCCCTGATTGTTGATCCGAAATCAGCAGTGAGGCGCATTCTATCGAATTGGCCGTTCCCGGGGGTGAAATTATCCGGCGAATGCATCCCGGCGCTCGCCGCTTCGCCGGGATGCCGGCGTGCGGACAGCGAAGACCGTCCGGGCATTTTATTGAATTCAGTTCATCAGTGTTTTTATTTTTCCCGGATTGATCGACATATGGAGCGCAATTAGACTCCTTGCAGCGATGAGGTTCGGCGGCCGCCAGACGGCAGGCCGGGCCGCCACGCGATAACGATGAGGAGACAACGGCATGCTGTTGGAACGGCCCGGGCTGATAGGCGGACTGCGCCTGAAGAACCGTGTGGTGATGGCGCCGATGGGCACCAACTACAGCACCACGGATGGGCTGTCCACGGAGCGCGACAAGCAGTACTACGCGGAACGGGCGCGCGGCGGCGTGGCCATGATCATGACCGAGGCCATGGTGGTGACCGAGCAGGCGCGGCCCCACAACAATTCCCTGTGCTGCTACCACGACCGCTTCATTCCCGGCCTGGCGGCCATCGTCGAGGCGATCAAGCGCCACGACTGCCACGTGTTCGGCCAGCTCAATCATCGGGGCGCGCTGCTGCGCCGCTCGGTGCTGAATATGGAACCGGTGGGCCCGTCGGCGTGGGCCAATCCCAATACCGGAGACACCGTGAGGCCGTTGGCCGTCGCGGAGATCATCGAAATCCAGAAGCTTTTCGTCGCCGCGGCGCGGCGCTTGTGGCTGGCCGGCTACGACGGCGTGGAGATCCATGCGGCCAATGGCTATCTGTTCCAGCAGTTCTTCAGCCCGCGCATCAACCGGCGCGAGGACGCCTACGGCGGTTCCATCGAGAACCGCATGCGCTTCCTGCTGGAAACCATCGCCCGCATGCGTGACGACCTGCCCGCCCTGCGGCTGGTGATACGCCTGAGCGCCAGCGAGTTCGCCGAGGGCGGGTACGGCCAGGCCGACATCATCGCGCTGGCGCAGGCGGTGGAGCGGGCGGGCGCCGACGCCATCGACCTGTCCGGGGGCAGCAACGAAAGCCCGCAGCTTTCGAAGTTCTGTATACAGCCACCCTCGTTTCCGCGAGGCTGCCTGGCGGATGTGGCCAGGCCCATCAAGCAGGCCGTCGGCATTCCCGTATTCGTGGCCGGGCGCATGGTGCAGCCGGAGGATGCCGAACGCATGCTGGCAGGCGGCAGCGCGGACTTCGTGTCCATCGGCCGCGCCTTGTACTCCGACCCGCATTGGGCCTTGAAGGCCTTCGGCAAGGTCGACGCGCCGATACGCGCCTGTATCGCCTGCAATGTCTGCTTCGAGCGCCTGACGCTCGAGAAGGACGTGGCCTGCGTGCAGAACCCGATGATGGGCACGGAGTTCGAAAGCCTGGAGTACGCCGAGCCGCAGTTGTTCGAGGCGCCGGCTGGCCGGCGTCTGCGCGTGCTGGTGCTGGGCGGCGGCGTGGCCGGCATCGAGGCCGCACGCGTGCTCAAGGGGCGCGGCCACACGGTGGAGGTCTGGGAGAAAAACACCCGGCCAGGCGGCCAGATGCCGCTGGCGACCGCATCGCCGGACAAGACCGAAGTCGAGCCGGTGTGGAGCTATCGGTGGCAGACGGTGCAGCGCATGGGCGTGGCGGTGCGCCTGGGCCTGGACGCCGATGCCGCGCGCATCCAGGCCTATGGGCCGGACTATATCGTCGTCGCCACGGGTGCCCGCCCGGCGCCGCCCCCGCTGGATGTGAGCGCCTTGGCGGCCCACGTGCGGGTGTCGCATGCCTGGGAGGTCCTGGCCGACCTGGACGCGGTGCCACACGGCGCGCGCGTCACCATCGTGGGCGGTGGGATGGTGGGTGCGGAGACCGCCGATGCGCTGCGCGTACGCGGCGTGCGCGTCACCGTGCTGGAGATGCAGGCCGGTATTGCGAGCGGCATGGCGCGCAACAACAAATTCGAGCTGGTGGAGCGCCTGGCCGCCGATGGCGTGCGGTTGATCACGCGCTGCCGCATCGTGCGGGCCGAGGGGGAAACGCTGGACGTGCAGGTAGAGGGCGAAGGGCCGCGCGACATCGCCGTGGGCGACATGCTGGTCTTCGCCACGGGGCCGCGGCCGAACGTGGATGTCATGCCGGCCGTGGCGTCGACCGGTGTCCCATATGCGCGGATCGGCGACTGCAACGCACCCGGCGATTTCCTCGCGGCCGTGCGGGATGCCTGGATGGTGGCATTGAGCGTGGACGAGCGGGCTCGCCTGGCTGACCGCGGTTGCGCGGACCGCCCGGCATGGTCATGAATAAGGACATCGAGATGAACAGGAAGAAATGCCTGTTGCGCCGGATGATGGTGCGCGCGCTGTCGCTCGGCGCCGGCCTATTGTCCCTGGCCGGTGCGCTGACGGGCGGGCCCGCACAAGCCGCCGATGCGGCCGCAGGCTTCCCGGACCGGCCGGTACGCCTGATCGTGCCGTTTCCGCCGGGCGGCGGCACCGATATCCTGGCCCGCCCGGTGGCGCAGAAGCTGGGCGAAAAGTGGGGCCAGCCGGTGATCGTCGAGAACCGCGCCGGGGCGGGCGGCAACATCGGCACGGAAGCCGCGGCGCGCGCGCCCGCGGATGGCTACACCCTGGTGCTGGGCACGGTGGGCACGCATGCCATCAACCAGAGCCTGTATAAGCACCTGCCCTATGACGCGGTCCGCGACTTCGCCGCCATCACGCTGGTCGCCAATACCCCCAATGTGTTGGTCCTCAATCCCGCCGTACCGGCACGCTCGGTGCAGGAACTGATCGCGCTGGCCAAGGCCAGGCCCGGTGCGTTGAACTACGCCTCTCCCGGCAACGGCACGCCGCCGCACCTGGCGGCGGAGATCTTCAAGAGCATGGCGGGAGTTTCCATCACGCACGTGCCGTACAAGGGCAGCGGCCCCGCCATGACCGACCTGCTGGGCGGCCAGGTACAGATGATGATCGCCAATGCGCCCGTGGTCCTGCCGTATATCAAGTCCGGCAAGCTGATCGGCCTTGCTTCCACCAGCGCGGCGCGGCCGGCGATGCTGCGCGACTTGCCCACCTTGTCGGAAGCCGGCCTCAAGGGCTACGAAGCCGATACCTGGTATGGCCTGTTCGCGCCCGCCGGCACCCCGCCCGCGGTCGTGCAGAAGCTGAATGCCGATGTGGTCGCGGTCCTGGGATCGCCGGAGATCCAGGCTTTTTTCGCGGAGCAGGGCGCCGAAGTCATCGGTGACAGCGCGGCCGACGCAAGCGCCAAGGTGCGCGCCGAGGTCGAGAAATGGCATGGCGTCATCCAGGCCATCGGCCTGAAGCTGGACTAGGAGCCGGTCCACATGCACAGGGAGCCCCGCATGAGCACGCAAGCGCAAACCGTCGACGGGACAGCCTCGTCCGCTACAGGCCTGCTGGCCCGGCAGCTGGGGGCTTTCGTGGCGGGATCGCGCCATGCGGCAATGCCGCCCGCGGTGACCGAGGCGGTAAAACTGCGCGTGCTGGATGTGCTGGCCGCTTCGTGCAGCGGCGTGCTGGCGGGCAACCACGCGCGCCTGTTGTCCTTGTTGCCGGAGCCGGGCAGCGTGGGCATCTGGGGAACGACGCAGGCGCGTTCCCTGCGCGACGCGACCATCATCAATAGCGCCGTGGCGCACTCCACGTATTTCGAGGATGGCTCCCGCTACACGGGCGGGCACCCTTCGTCGGCCGTGATTCCGGCGGCCATGGCGCTGGCCCAGGCGCGCCGGGCGTCCGGCGCCGCGTTGATCGCCGCCGTGGCCAATGGCTACGAAGTCTTCCTCAGGCTGGGGCGCGCCATCTACCCGGCGACGGTGCGGCGCGGCTTCCAGAGCACGGCGATACTGGCGGCGCCCGCCACGGCGGCGGCCGCGGCGACCTTGCTGGACTTGCCGGCCGACCGTGCCGCGCACGCCATCGCCATCGCATGCAGCCACGGCGCGGGCCTGAAGGCGGCCCTGAAGAGCGCGGACAGCCAGCCGTTGCAGGTCGGCCGTAGCTGCGAAGGCGGATTGCTGGCGGCGCTGTATGCCGAACAGGGCGCGACCGGCGCCGCCGATATCTTCGAGACGGGCTTTCTGCCCGCCTTCGCCGGCGCGGCCGATGCCGCGGCAGCCGCCCGTGACCTGGGCATGCGGTGGCACATCGATGAGACGTATTTGAAGGCCCATGGCGGATGCCGGGGCAACCACGCCCCCATCGACGCCGTGGGCGACGCGCTGCGCCGGCATGGCGCCACGCTGGAACAGATCGCCGCCATCGATGTGAAGGTCGATACCGTCACCCATGCGGCGGCGATCGAACCGCCGCGCAACGGCGACCAGGCGCAGTTTTCCATTGCCTTCTCCATCGCCGTCATGCTGGTGGCCGGCGACGCCACCCCGGCCCGTTACACCGACGCGATGCTGTCCGATGCGCGCGTGCGGGCGCTGATGGCGCGCATCTCCGTGAGCGCCGACGCCGCGCTGGATGCCGGCTATCCGGACCGGCGGCCCGCCGACGTGGCCATCATGCTGCACGACGGCCGGGTGCTGCGCCATGTGCTGGACCACGCCCGCGGCGAGCCGGAAAACCCGATGTCGAAAGACGACATCGCCGCCAAGTTCCGGGCGGTGGCCGCGCCCTTGTACGGCGCAGCTTGCGACGCCATCCGCGACGGCGTCATGGACCTGCACTCCGCGCCCTCGCTCGACGCACTGGCCGCGCTGCTGCGGCCCGCTGTTTCCGGGCATCCACCTCCAACCCGCAGCCTTGCATCCCCGAGCCGCCGACGAAATGAGCCCGCTGACAACTCCTGACTCTTCATCCTCCTTGCCCGACTACGAGGTCTACGCGATCCGCTACGCCACGCGCGAGGGGCGGCGCCAGAACTACTTCGTGGGCGGCGATCCGCACGACGCGCCCATGCCCATGGACTATTACGTCTGGCTGGTACGCGGCGACGGGCGCGAATACGTGGTGGATACCGGTTTCGGCCCCGATGTCGCGCGCAAGCGCGGGCGCACGCTGCTGCGTACGCCGGCCGAGGGACTGGCCATGCTGGGCGTTGAAGCCGCCCAGGTGCGCGACGTGATCATCACGCACCTGCATTACGACCATGTCGGCACGTTCGACAGCTTCGCGGCCGCGCGCTTTCACCTGCAGGACGCCGAAATGGCCTACGCCACCGGCCGCCACATGCGCCATCGCCAGTTCAACCACGGCTACGAGGTCGACGAGGTCACCGGGATGGTGCGCATGGTCTACAAGGACCGCGTGGTGTTCCACGCGGGCGACGCCGAGCTTGCCCCGGGCCTGAGCCTGCATCACATCGGTGGCCATACGCACGGCCTGCAGTGCGTGCGCGTGCATACCCGCCGGGGCTGGGTCGTGCTGGCCTCGGATACCAGCCACTTCTACGAGCACTTCGAAAAGCGCCGCGTGTTCACCACCGTGTTCCATGTCGGGCAGGCCGTCGAGGGCTATGCCACGCTGGAACGGCTGGCCGATAGCCCGGCGCATATCGTCCCCGGCCACGATCCGCTCGTCATGCAACGTTATCCCGCCGTGTCGCCCGAGCTGCGCGACATCGCGGTGCGGCTGGACGTGGCGCCATCGCAGCCGCGGGAGGCAGGGTCCGGAACCGGCGGCTCATAACCAGAAGCAAGGAGACAACCATGAAATCGATACGAACGCTGGCCGCCGGCATCCTGCTGGCCGCCGCCATCGCGCCGGGCGCGCATGCAGACACTTATCCGTCGCGGCCCATCCGTACGCTGGTCGCCTTTCCGGCCGGCGGCAGCGCCGACATCGTCGCCCGCATGGTCACGCAGAAGGTCAGCGAACTCTCCGGCTTCAACTTCGTGGTGGAAAACCGGCCGGGCGCGGGCGGCAACCTGGCGTTCGACGCCACGGCGACCGCGCCGGCCGACGGCTATACGCTGCTGTTCAGTACGCCGGGTATCGCCATCAATCCCAGCCTGTACCGCAAGGTCGAATACAAGCTCAGCGACTTCACGCCGATCGCGCTGGTGGGCGAGGCGCCGCTGGTGTTGATGGTGCGGCCCGATCTGCCGATTCATACGATGGCCGAACTGGTGGCGGCCAGCAAGCAGAAGCCGGACGCCATCCGCTTCGCCAGCTCCGGCAACGGCAGCTCCTCGCACCTGGCCACGGAGGTCCTGAAATCGATGTCCGGGCTGCAATACCTGCATGTGCCGTACAAGGGCGGCGGCGCCGCGATGGCCGACATGCTGGGCAAGCGCGTGGACATCACCATGCTGCCGATCTCCGAGAGCCTGCCGTATATCCGCGACAACCGCCTGCGCGCGCTGGGCCAGACCGGCGCCAAGCGATCGCCCATCGCACCCGATATCCCGACGCTGGCCGAAGCCGGGGTGCCTGGCTATGCGGTCTCGACCTGGTACATGCTGCTGGGGCCGGCCAAGCTTCCCGCGCCCATCGTCAAGACGCTGGCCGAAAAGTTCTCGCAGGCGCTGCAAGCGCCCGATCTGCAAGAGCGGCTGCGCAACGCCGGGGTCAGCATCATCAACGAAGGTCCGCAGCAGGCGCAGGCCTTCCTGAGCTCGCAGGCCAGCAGTTGGTCCAAGGCCATCGCGGCTTCCGGCACCCATATCGAGTAGCGCGGCCGCGCCCTCGCGCAACACAGGAGATCTTTCCATGAGCAGTTCCAAGCCGCCGCTGCTGGCGGATGCAACCCGGGACCTGGCCGCTTTCGCCGCCTCCATCCGCTACGACGACCTGCCCGCCGAGGTGGTGGCGCGTATCAAGACCAGCGCGCTGGACAGCATAGGGTGCTGCCTGTTCGGCGCGACGCTGCCGTGGACGCAGCACGTACAGGCCATGGTGGACGAGGCGGGCGCCGCGCCGGTGGCATCCTTGTTCGGCACGGGCCGCAAGTCCTCCGTGGCCGACGCAGTGCTGGTCAACGCGACCGCCGGACACGCCTTCGAGCTGGACGACATCCATAAGGAATCGATCGTTCACCCGGGCTCGATCGCCTTGCCCGTGGCGCTGGCGTTCGCCGAACGCGACGGGCGGTGGAGCGGCCGCGACCTGATCACGGCCATGGCCACGGGCTACGAGATCGGCACACGGGTCGGCAATGCCGCGACCATGAGCCTGTTTTTCCGCGGCTTCCACCCGCAGGGAACGTCGGGCGCCTTCGTGGGCGCGGCCTGCGCCGGCAAGAGCCTGGGGCTGGACGCGGCGCGCATGCAGCACGCGCTCGGCATCGTGGGATCGCAGGCGGGCGGCCTGATGGCGGCCCAGGAAGGGGCCATGGTCAAGCGCTTCCATTCAGGCCGCGCCGCGCAAAGCGGCGTGTATTCCGCGCTGCTGGCGGGCAAGGGTTTCACCGGCATCACCGATGTCCTGGAAGCCAGCTACGGCGGCTACCTGGCCGTGTATTCGGACGAGCCCCGTCCGGCGCGGCTGACCGACGGCCTGGGCAGCGAGTGGGAAACGGCCAAGGTTGGCTACAAGCCGCACGCCAGCGTCACCAGCATCCATTCCGCCCTGGACGCGCTGACGCATCTGATGACAACCCACGGGCTGGCGCCGGACGATATCGCGGCGGTCGATGTGGGGGTGAGCCACATGACCTTCGTGCATTGCGCCTGGGACTACAAGGCGCAAGGCGTGACGGCGGCGCAGATGAACCTCTACTACGGCCTGGCGGTAATCGCCCACGACGGCGTCGCCTTCGTCAGCCAGTATCGCGAGGATCGCCTGGCCGATCCCAAACTGATGGATTTCATCGGGCGCATTCATGCCTACGAGGATCCGGAGATCGACGCGATGGGGCCGGCCTTTCGCCACGCCGCCACGGTGGCGCTGCGCACCCGGGACGGAAGGTCCTTCAAGCACCGCATCCTGAACCGGCGCGGCAGTCCGGAGAATCCGCTGTCCGCCGCGGACGTCGAATACAAGTTCCGCAATGTGGTCGAGTCCTGCCTGTCGCCGCGGGACATCGATACGGTCGTGCGGCTGTGCGATTCGCTCGACACGCTGGACGACGTCGCGCCGCTCATCGCCCTGCTGGCAGCCCCGCGAGCGGCCGCGTCCCGGCCTTGAAAGCCAGCCGCCGGCCCCGGATCAACCACTGATTCCAAACAGCACTTCGATCGAATTCCTTCCTTGACGCTTCACCGGAAAATCATGTCCCAGACCTTATCCGAACGACTCGCAGACCATTTCGCTTCCTTCGATGCGGCCACGCTGTCCGATGCCAGCCGCACGGCCGTCAAACGCCTGCTGCTGGACTACCTGGGCGTGGCCGTGGCGGGCAGCCAGACCGGCAGCGGCGAGATCGCCCGCCGTTTCGCCCAGTCGAGCGGCGGCTACCCGGAAGCGACGCTCATCGGCGACGGCACGCGCGTGCCTGCCATGCAGGCCGCCTTCGCCAACGCCATTTCGTCGCACAGCGTTGAACTGGACGACATCGACGTGCTGGCGCTGTTCCACTTCAGTCCGCCGGTCTATTCGGCCGCGCTCGCCACCGCCGAGCGCGTGAAGGCGAATGGCAAGGCGCTGCTGGCCGCGCTGGCCGCCGGCTGCGAGGCGATGGAGCGGGTCAGCAAGGCCGCCAATGTATCGCTGCGCAATCGCGGGTATCACACCACGCCGACCTGCGGCATCTTCGGCGCCACCGTCGCATCGGCCAGGCTGCTGGGCCTGTCCGCCGAGCAGATCGTCTCGGCCCTGGGCCTGGCGGGCGCGCAATCGGGCGGGCTGATGGAGATGTACGGGCCTTCCATGCAGAAGCGCTTCAACCCCGGACCCGCGTCGCGCAACGGCGTGACCGCGGCGCTGATGGCGCAGCTGGGTTTTACCGGCGCGGCCACCATCTTCGAGGGCGAACGTGGATTCCTGAAGGCTTTCACCGACAGCAGCGATCCAAGCCAATTGGTCAAGGACCTGGACCAGCCCTATGTGCTGGACATCGAGTTCAAGCCGTATTCCTGCGCCCGCCCGATCCACAACGCCATCGATTGCGCCCTCGATATCCGCCGCAAGCATGCGCCCGACCTCGACCGCATCAAGCGCATCCGCATGGCGCGCCATCCCGATTGGGCGCTGTACCACCAGAACGCCCACCCGACGACCTACCACGAGGCGCAGGTCAGCCTGCCGTATTCGGTCGCGGTGGCGCTGACCGACGGCCAGGCGCTCTTTCCCCAGTACAACAACGCGCGGCTGAAGGAGCCCATGCTGAAGAAGCTGTCCGAAATGGTGGAGATCACGGTCGACGAGAGCCTGCCGCGCGGGGTGTCCTGCCTCATGACGATGGAAATGGAGGATGGCAGTACGTACCGGTCCCAGGTCGACTATCCCAAGGGGTCCATCCAGAACGCCATGTCCGACGAGGAACTGCGCGCCAAGTTCGACAGCCTGGCCATACCGGTCCTGGGCGCCGCTCGCGCCGCCCAGGTGGCCGACCAGGTGGCCGACATCGAGCGCTGCGGCGATGTCGGCGAACTGATGCGCCTGCTCGGCGGCTCCCAGAAGGGGCAGGGCGGGGCCGGGTCCGCCTGAACGGCGGGGCGCCGCCGGTCCGCATGTCGGCCATCACAACGATGGGCGGATGCGGCGGCGACCGGGACAATGCCTGCACGGACACAACATAAAACGCCATGGAGACAACTGACATGCTGCATACGTTCAAATCCTCGGCCCTGCGCGGCCTGTCCGCGCTGGCCTGCCTGGCCGTCCTGGCCGTTTCGACGCAGCCCGCGCGGGCACAGGACAGCTACCCCTCGCGGCCGATCCACATGGTGGTGGGCTTTCCGCCTGGCGGTTCCAACGATATCGTCGCGCGCCTGCTGGCGCCCAAGCTGGGCGAAATCCTGGGGACCAGCGTCGTCGTCGACAACCGGCCGGGCGCCAATGCGATCATCGGCACCGATTACACCGTGCGTGCGGCGCCCGACGGCTACACCATCACGCTGGGCAGCGCCAGTCCGCTGGCGATCAGCCCGCACACCTACAGCAACATGCCGTTCGACCCGCTCAAGGACCTCGTCGGCATCACCACCGTGGCGGCGACGCCCGAGTTGATCGCGCTCAATCCCAAGGTGCCGGCCAGGACGCTGCAGGAGCTGGTCGCGCTGTCCCGCACGCGCGAGGTGACGTTTTCCTCGTCGGGCAACGGCGGCTTGCCGCACCTGGCCATCGAACTGCTGAAAATCGCCTCGAAGGGCCGTATCGTGCACGTGCCCTACAAAGGCGCCGGCCCGGCCATCACCGATGCGGTGGGCGGCCATGTCGACGGCATCATCGTCGACCTGCCCGCGCTCTACGCCATGGTGACCGAGGGCAAGCTGCGCGCCATTGCCGTGACGAATACCCATCGTGCCGACGTCATGAAGGACGTGCCGACCTCCGCTGAAGGCGGCTTGCCGACGGTGCTGGCCTTCAACTGGTTCGCCGTCATGGCGCCCGCCAGGACGCCCAAGCCCATCGTCGACAAGCTGTACCAGGCGCTGGTGCAGACGGTGCAGTCGCCGGACGTCAAGGCCAGCCTGGCCAAGCTGGGCATCGAGCCCTTCGTGCAGCCGTCGCCCGAGGCCTTCGCCGCGTTCATGAAATCCGAGACGGTGCGGTGGGGCGAGGTGGCGCGGGCCTCCGGCGGCAAGGCGGACTGAAGGGCGAGCGGCCCCGGCATTGATCACAGGAGAGACCCATGGATGATCTGGAATCGTGGAAGCGCTTGTCGCGCGAGCATCGCGGCATCACGATGGCGCTGGCGAGCTTCATCGCCGACCTGCGGCCCGCTTCGGTCCCCGCCGCCACGCGCGACGTGCTGGCCAAGGCGCTGGTCGATGGCCTGGGCTGCGGGCTGTACGGCCTGGCCACGCCCTGGGGCGGCATCATGCGCGACTACGCGCGCGATCGGGGCGGGCCGGCGGAAGCGGGCCTGTGGGGCGGGCAGGCGCGTGTCAGCGTGGGCAACAGCGTGCTGGCCGCAGGAACCGCCATACACAGTTTCGACTTCGACGACCATAGCCGCGCCAAGATCCACCCGGGCGCCCTCGTGCTGCCCGTCGTGCTGGCGCTCGGGGAGCGCGAGGGCGCCGACGGGCCGACGGTCATGACGGCCATGGCGGCCGGCTACGAAACCATGAACCGGGTCAGCCAGGCCGCCAATCCCAGCCGCGCGCGCATGCGCGGTTGGCACCTGACGGGCACGACGGGGACCTTTGCTGCGGCGGCCGCCGCCAGCGTCATCCTGGGCCTGGATGCCGAGACCACGGCCAGCGCCCTGGGCCTGGCCGGGACGCAATCCGCCGGCCTTTGGGCCTTTACCGCGGACGGCGGGATGAGCAAGCGCATGCATCCGGGCCGCTCGGCCGAGGCAGGGGTGGCGGCCGCGTTGCTGGCCGCGCGCGGCTTCGCCGGCCCGCGCTACATCCTGGAGGCCGAGGACGGCGGTTTTCTCTTCGGCATGTCCGACGATCCCCGTCCCGGCATGATTACCGAAGGCCTGGGGTCGCGCTGGCATACGGACGCCACCTGCTTCAAGCCGTACGCCTGCTGCGGCAGCAATCACGCCTGCGTGGACGCCGTTCTGGCGCTGCGGCGCGAGCATGCCGTCGAAGCGGCCGACGTCGCGCGCATCGTCGCGGGCATTCCCGCGGTCGTGAACACGCAGACCGGGTTTACCTACCGTGCGGACTCGGTCCTGAATGCGCAGATGAGCCTGCAGTACAACATCGCCGTCGCGCTGGCGGACGGCCAGGCCTATCTGGAGCAGTTCACGCCTGAACGCATCGTCGAGGAGGACGTGGTGGATCTGGCCGCGCGCGTGGCCATCGAAATAGACCCGGAAATCGACCGTGCATACCCGGCGATCTACGGCGGCAGGGTCACGCTGGAAATGCGCGACGGCAGGCGCCTGACGCGACGTATCGAGTATTCGCTGGGCATGCCGGAGAACCCCATGCCCCATGCGGAAATCGAGCGCAAGTACCTGTCCCTGGGCAGCGCGGCGGTGGGAGAACCGGCGGCGCGTCGTATCCTCGATCTGGCGAACGGGGCCTTCGATGCGCGCTCGATCGCGCCGCTGAACGCCGCGCTCGCCGAGGCCGAGGTCATCGCCCTCGAGCCCGCCGTGCTGTGATCAGGCCGGGGACTTCTTCAACAGCCGCATGCCGTTGGCCACGACGAGCAGGCTGGTGCCGACATCGGCGAAGACCGCCATCCACAGGGTGGCCATGCCGGCCAGGGCCAAACCCAGGAAGACGGCCTTGATGCCCAGCGCCAGCGCGATGTTCTGCACCAGTACCGCATGCGTGGCGCGCGACAGCCGGACGAAGTCGCCGATCTTGCGCAGGTCGTCGTCCATCAGGGCCACGTCCGCCGTCTCGATTGCGGTGCCCGTGCCGGCCGCGCCCATCGCGAAGCCGATGTCGGCGCGCGCCAGCGCCGGCGCATCGTTGATGCCGTCACCGACCATGCCGACGAGTCCATCGCCCATGCGCGATTCGAGGGCGGCCAGTTTCTCTTCCGGCAACTGATCGCCGCGTGCGTCATCGATGCCCAGCTCGCCCGCGACCGTGCGCACCGCGGCGGTGTTGTCCCCGCTAAGCATCAGCGTCCGGATTCCCAGCGCATGCAGTTCCTGGATGGCGGCGCGGCTGGCGGGACGTACCGTATCGGACACGGCCGCCACGGCGAGGGCGCCGCTTTCATCGCACAGCGCCACCGCCGTCTTGCCTTCCGCCTCCAGCGCGTCGAGGGCCTGGACCAGCGCCGGCGTGGCAGCACCGCGTTCGTCCATCAAGCGCCGATTGCCCAGGTGGTACTGGCGGCCGTCGATGCGGCCGGTGACGCCGCGGCCGGGCAGGGCGGCGAAGTCGTCGACAAGGTGCAATTCGCCTGCGTGCCCCGCCGCGATGGCGCGTGACACGGGATGGTCCGAGCGCGCCGCCAGGCTGGCGACCAGGCGCGCGGCCCGCGCCGTGCCGGAGGTTGCCGCCTCGTTTTCCTTCATCGCGCCGCCCCCGGGCGCGCGTGCGCGTTCATCGACCGGCATCGTGGCGGCGGCACCGCCGACCGGCTGCAAATCGGTCAGGGTCGGCCTGCCGTGCGTCAGGGTGCCGGTCTTGTCCAGCGCCAGCCAGCGCAGCTTGCGGCCGTTCTCCAGGTAGACCCCGCCCTTGATCAGGATGCCGCGCCGGGACGCTGCCGTCAGCGCGCTGACGACGGTCACCGGCGTCGAGATCACGAGGGCGCAGGGGCAGGCGATGATCAGCAGCGCGAGCGCGCGGTACACCGCCTCGGTCCACGGCTGCGCCCAGAGCAATGGCGGCACGCAGGCCGCGAGCACCGCCACGCCCACTACCGCCGGCGTGTACACGCGCGAGAACCGGTCGATGAAGCGCTGCATAGGCGCCCGCCGCGCCGTCGCCTGTTCGACCGCATGGATGATGCGCGCCAGCGTCGTATCCTGCGCCGCCGCGCTGACGCGGTATTCGAACGAACCCTGGGCGTTCACGGTGGCGGCGTACACAGTGTCGCCGGGGGTTTTGTCTGCCGGCAGCGATTCGCCGGTGATGGCCGACTGGTCGACCGACGAGCGGCCGGACGTCACGATGCCGTCCGCGGCGATGCGCTCGCCCGGCCGCACTCGGACGATGTCGCCCACGGCGAGTTCGGCGGCGGCCACGTCGGCCCAGCTTCCATCGGCCTGGCGGCGCGTGGCGGTCGGGGGCGCCAGGTCGAGCAGGGCGCGCACCGCATGGCGGGCACGGTCCAGCGAACGGGCCTCGATCTGCTCGGCCACATTGAACAGGAACATCACCATGGCCGCTTCGGGCCACTGGCCGATGATGGCGGCGCCGGTAACCGCGATGCTCATGAGGGCGTTGATGTTCAGATTGCCGTTGCGTACGGCGATCCAGCCCTTGCGATAGGTGTTCAGCCCGCATGCGAGTACGGAACCGAGGGCCAGTACCGCCGTGGCCACGTCGGCCGCGCCGGCGAAATGCGCCGCTTCGGCCAGCGCCGCCAGCACGCCCGCCAGCGCGAGCAGCTTCCAGCGCGGAGGTTCCGCCGCGGCCGGCGCGCTGGCCGGGCCTGCCCGGTCCGGCGTGGCGGCAAGCACGTCGGGCGTCATGCCCAGCGCCCGGATGCCGTCCAATACCTCGTCCAGCGCCTCCGGCTGGTGGACCACGGACAGCACGCGGGCCATCAGGTCGAAGTCCAGCGCGCGTACCGCGGCCACGTTGCCCAGCCGCTTGCGCAGCAGCGTTTCCTCGGTGGGGCAGTCCATCTGCGCGATCCGTATGCGCGTGAGCACCGTGCCCGGCTCCAGCGGCAAGGCGGCCGCGGCGGCCCCGTTGCGCGGCGCGGTCACATCGGCGGCGTGCCGCGCATCGTGCCCTGCATCCGGCCCCGTATGCGGCTCTGTATGCGGCCCCGTTTGCTTCGCGTGCGTATGTCCGCAGCAATGGCCGCCGTCCCCTTGGTGATGGCCATGGCCGATTCCATGGTCATGTCGATGATCATGGCCGTGGTCATGCCCATGGTGATACCCATGGTCGTGCCCGCTGCGGTGGACGTGGGTGTGCGGCGTTTCGGCCCGGACAAGGATGGGTACGGTCTTTCTGCTCATGTCCGGCATTCCACACCCTGGGGTTACTATAGGGTCAAGTATTCGATTCTGGAGATACTGATGAAGATCGGCGAACTGGCCAAGGCGGCCGGCACCACCGTCGAGACGGTGCGGTACTACGAGAAGGAAGGCCTGCTGCCCGCCCCGGAAAGAGGCGTCAACAACTATCGCAGCTATGGGCCGCTGCATGCGGAGCGCCTGCGCCTGATCCGCAACTGCCGCGCGCTGGACATGACCCAGGACGAAATCCGCGCGATCCTCACCCTGGCGGACAGCCAGGGCGCCGACTGCGGCCCGATCAACGAGATTTTCGAAGACCACATGCGACACGTCGACGAACGCATTGCCGAGCTCACCCAGCTCAAGGCCCAATTGTCGGCTCTGCGGCAACGTTGCGCGTCTGCCCGTCCGCACGCGGAGGACTGTGGGATCCTGCACGGCCTGGCGGAAATGCAGGTCGAGCAGCGTCCCGAACGTCACACCCACCTGGGTTGAATCCGCCCGGCCGTGTACGGCCTCAGACATCCATCGAGCTGCCTTCCAGTATGACTATCACCCACACATCCCCCGATACATCCGCCGTCCCATCGACCTCCGCAACGGGGCTCCCGTCCACCCCCACGTCCGCGCCCCTGCATGCGCTGCAGAGCCGACGTTCGATGAAATTCCTGCGCGGTCCCGGCCCGCGCCAGGAGGAGGTGGACCAGATGCTGCAGGCCGCCATGTCGGCGCCCGATCATGGCGCGCTGCGCCCCTGGCGTTTTCAGCTGATACGCGGCGAGGCCATCGGCCGGCTCGCGGACGTGGCGATCGACGCGGTCAAGCGCAGCGGCGACAAGCGCATGACGCCCGAAAAGGAAAAGTCCGTCCGGGAATGGATGGCCGGCGTACCGCTGTTCGTCGCCCTGGCGCAGAAGATCGCCCACGACAACACCAAGATCCCGGAGCAGGAACAATTGCTGGCCACCGGCGCGGCGGTCATGAATATCCTGAACGCCGCCCATATGATGGGCTACGGCGCGTTCTGGAGTACCGGCCTGGGCACCTATGTCGAGGAAGTGCAGGAAGCGCTGGGCTTCGACCCGCTCGATTACCGTTTCCTCGGTTACCTGGCCATAGGCACGCCCGCCTGCGCCGTTCCCGCGGTGCAGCGTCCGGACTACCGGGAGTTCACCTCCGAGTGGACGGGCGTCCCGGCCTGACTCCGGGATTTGTGTCGCGCGCGGGGCTCAACCGGCCACCAGCTCTTCGATGATCGGGCAATCCGGCCGGTCGTCGCCATGGCAGTGGTCCGCCAGATGGTGCAGGGTGTCGGCCATCTGTTGAAGCGCCCGCGCCTTGCGCTCCAGCTCCGCGACATGTTCCATGGCGATACGCTTGACGTCGCCGCTGGCGCGGCTGCGGTCGCGCCATAGCGCGAGCAGGTCGCGCATCTGCTCGATGGAAAACCCCAGGTCGCGTGCGCGGCGGATGAAGCGCAGCGTATGCACGTCGCTGTCGTTGTAGATGCGGTATCCGGAACCGGTGCGCGAGGGCGCGGCTGTCAGCCCGATGCTCTCGTAGTAACGGATCATTTTGGCGCTGATGCCTGATGCCGCCGCGGCTTGTCCGATATTCATGATGCGGTCCCGCCTGTCGAAGATGGCGCCGGGGCGCCGATGGGATGGAAGCTCCTGAGCCGCAGGGCATTGCCGACGACGAACACGCTGGACAGCGCCATCGCCGCCGCGGCGAACACCGGGGACAGGGATGGCCCCTGGAACAAGGCCAGCGCGCCGGCGGCCAGCGGGATCAGCGCAACGTTATAGGCAAAGGCCCAGAACAGGTTCTGCCGCACGTTGGCCAGTGTGGCGCGGCTGATGGCCATGGCCCGTGGCACGCCGCCCGGGTCGCCCGCCATCAACACCACCGAGGCGGCTTCCATCGCCACGTCCGTGCCGGTGCCGATGGCAATGCCGACATCCGCGGCCGCCAGAGCCGGCGCGTCGTTGATGCCGTCGCCGACAAAGGCCAGCAAAGGGCGGTGGGCGCCGGCATCGGCGGGCCCACGCAGTTGCTGCACCGCCTGGACCTTGCCCTCGGGCAGGACCTCCGCATGAACCTCGTCGATGCCCAGCGCCGCGGCGACGGCCTGGGCGGTGTGCCGGTTATCCCCGGTAATCATGACCGTGCGTACGCCTAGCGCGTGCAGCGCGGCGATGGCTTGCGCGGACGTCGGCCGGACCGGATCCTCGATGGCCATGATGGCTGCCGCGGTGCCGTCGATGGCCGCATAGACCGGCGTCTTGCCGGCTTGCGCCCATGCGGTGGCGGTACCGGCCAGCGCGCCCACCTCGATGCCGTGCTCCCGCATCAGGCGTTCGGCACCCACCAGCACGCGGCGCCCCTGGACATCGCCTTGCACGCCCGCGCCCGTGATCGCCAGGAAGCCGGCGACGGGGGCCACATGGAGCGCCGACTCCTGCGCAGCCGCGACGATGGCGGAAGCGATCGGATGCTCGGAGCCGGCCTGCACCGACGCCACCCAGGACAGCACCGGCCCGCGCTCGAAGCCCGGGGCCAGCACGATATCCGTTAGCGCCGGCTTGCCCTGCGTGAGCGTCCCTGTCTTGTCGAAGGCGACGGTCTTTACGTCGCGCAAGGTCTGCAACGCGTCGCCCTGGCGGAACAGGATACCCAGCTCCGCCGCCCGTCCGGTTCCGACCATGATGGACATGGGCGTCGCCAGGCCCATGGCGCACGGACACGCGACAATCAGGACTGCCACGGCGTGGACCAGTGCCTGCGGCAGGGCAGGTTCGGGTGCGGCGATGATCCAGGCGAAGAAGGTCAGCAGCGCCAGGCCCATGATGGCCGGCACGAAGCGATAGGTGACCTTGTCCACCAGCCCCTGAATGGGCAGCTTGGCGCCCTGGGCGTTTTCCACCATCTGGGCGATGCGAGCCAGCGCGGTCTCCGCGCCCGTATGCGTCACCTGGACGGTAAGCGTGCCGCGGGTGTTCAAGGTGCCGCCGGTCACGCTGGCGCCCGGCGTCTTTTCCACGGGCACCGATTCCCCGGTAATCATGGATTCGTCGACGTAGGAACCGCCCTCGACCACCGTGCCGTCCACGGCGACCTTCTCGCCCGGGCGCACCCGCACCAGGTCGCCCGCCCGCACTTCTTCGATAGGAATATCCACTGCGTCGTTGCCGCGCAGCACGCGCGCGGTGCGCGGCTGCAGGGATGCCAGCCGGGCGATGGCCGCGCCGGTCTTGCCCTTGGCACGCGCTTCCAGCAGCCGTCCCAGCAAAATCAGCGTCACGATGACCGCGGCGGCTTCAAAATACACATGCCGCGCCGACTCGGGCAGCCACGCCGGGGCCAGCGTCGCCACCATCGAGTAGAGCCATGCGCTGCCCGCACCCAGGGCCACCAGGGAATTCATGTCCGGCGCGCGGCGTGCCAGGGCGACGGCGCCCTTGGCGAAGAAGTCCCGGCCGGGGCCGGCGAGCAGCAGCGTCGTCAATACGGCTTGCAGCAGCCAGAGCGTGCCCATCCCCACCTGCATGTCCAGCCAGTGGTGCAGCGCGGGAACCAGATGGCCGCCCATCTCGACGCCGAAAACGGGCACCGTCAACAACAGCGCCACGGCGAAGCGGCGGCCCAGGCGGTGCGCCTCCTGCAGACGCGCCGCGGCTTGCCGCGCGGACTCCCCGTCGGGGTCGGCCACGGGCCGGGCCGTGTAGCCGGCCTTGCCGATGGCGGCGACCAGGGCGTCTGGGGTGTTCCCGATGGCGTTTTCCCAGTCTATCCGTGCGCGCTGGGTGGCCAGGTTCACGCTGGCGCCGCTCACGCCAGGGACGGCGGACAAAGCGTTCTCCACGCGCCTGACGCAGGATGCGCAGCTCATGCCTTCGATGGCCAGTTCAATGCGGTGGCGGGGGAGTGCGGAATTCATGGGCGGCTCGGTTATGGAAGTCCTCGATGTGGGCAGTATTGACCTTCCCATGATGGCAAGGTCAATGGGTTCGAGTGATTTTCGTCGTATTGACCTTACCACGATGGCAAGGTGTAAGCTGCAGTCGTTCCTCGGGCAGTTCGGATTCGCCCGCTTTATTGAAGGAGTCATCATGGTGTTGCAATATCACGTACCGGACATGTCCTGCGACCATTGCGTCAAGGTTATCGGCGAGGCAGTCAGCCAGGCCGTTGAAGGCGCGACCGTGCAGGCCGACTTGCGCAGTCATACAGTGAGGGTCGCGGGCACGGAGGACAAAACCGCCGTGGAGGCGGCGATCCGGAGTGCGGGCTACACCCCGGCAGCGGTATAGTCGCCTGGCTTGCGCCTTGCCGTGGTCGTACCTGTTATCACAGTGGTGCGACAGTATCCGGGGCCCAATTGGCTAGGGCTATCGATTGATAAGAATAATTAAATTGGATATATCGATAGCAAATATTTATTATTCACATATGGCGATGACGCCGCAACCGATTGGAGAATCCCCGATGCTGCAAGCCCGCGAAGGACAACGTGTCCCGAACGTCACTTTCCCCGTCCGCGAGAACAACACCTGGAAGCAGGTTTCGTCGGATGACATCTTCAAGAACAAAACCGTTGTTGTCTTTTCGCTGCCCGGCGCCTTCACGCCGACCTGCTCTTCCACGCACCTGCCGCGCTACAACGAGCTGGCGCCGGCGTTCTTTGCCAACGGCGTGGACAGCATCGTCTGCGTTTCCGTCAACGACACTTTCGTGATGAACGAATGGGCCAAGGACCAGGAATCGGCGAATATCACCTTGCTGCCCGACGGCAATGGCGATTTCACCGACGGCATGGGCATGCTGGTCGACAAGCGCGACCTGGGCTTCGGCAAGCGCAGCTGGCGCTATTCCATGCTGGTGCGCGATGGCGTGGTCGAAAAGATGTTCATCGAACCGGAGAAGGAAGGCGATCCTTTCGAAGTCTCCGATGCCGACACGATGTTGAACTACCTCGCGCCCGAGGCCCGCAAGCCTGACCAGGTCGTCGTGTTTTCCAAGCCGGGGTGCCCGTTCTGCATCGAGGCCAAGGCTCTGCTGGAGAGCAAGGGCTACGCACCCATCGAGATTCCGCTCGAGAACAAGGTGCGCGGCCGGGTCATCGGCGCCGTGTCCGGCCAGTCCACCGCTCCGCAAGTGTTCATCAACGGCGCGCTGGTCGGCGGCCTGGAAGCGCTGCAGGCGCGCTTCGCCTGAGGCGCCGGCGTCCGCCATCCTGCCCGGGCGCCGTGCTCCCGGGCAGGGCACACAGTCCACAACGAGCCGTCCACGACAGCAAGTCCACAACGAGCACGAGTACCCGCGTTCGAGCACCAATAAGGGATTAAGCATGAAAACCTTGCATACCGATGTCGCCGTGATTGGCGCCGGCACTGCCGGCCTGGGCGCCTATCGCGCCGCCGTGGCCGCCGGCAAGCGCGCCGTCATCGTCGAAGGCGGGCAATACGGCACCACCTGCGCCCGCGTCGGCTGCATGCCCTCGAAGCTGCTCATCGCCGCCGCCGAGGCGGCGCACGCCGCCGCGCATGGCGCCCCCTTCGGCGTCCACCTGGATGGCAAGGTGCGCGTGGACGGACGCGAGGTCATGGACCGTGTCAAGCGCGAACGCGACCGCTTCGTGGGCTTCGTTCTGGAAGGCGTGGAAAACATCCCGGCCGAGGACAAGCTGCGCGGCTATGCAAGCTTCGTCTCCGATACGGTTCTGCGCGTGGGCGACCATACCGAAATCCATGCCAAGAGCGTCGTGATCGCCACCGGTTCGACGCCGGCGGTGCCGCCGCCGTTCCAGGCCCTGGGAGACCGCCTGGTCGTCAATGACGATGTGTTTTATTGGGATGACCTGCCGCGCAGCGTGGCCGTGTTCGGGCCCGGCGTGATCGGATTGGAGCTGGGGCAGTCGCTGGCGCGGCTGGGCGTGCGCGTGCGCGTCTTCGGCGTCAGCGGCAGCGTGGGCGGCATCACCGACCCGGTGGTGCGGCGCAGCGCGAAGAAGGCCTTCCAGGATGAGTTCTACCTGGATCCGGATGCGCGCGTGCTGGAAACGACGCGCGAGGGCGACCAGGTCCGCGTGCGTTACGTGGCCCTGGACAACACCGAGCGCACCGAGCATTTCGACTATGTGCTGGTGGCGACCGGCCGCCGTCCCAACCTGGGCGGGCTGGCCTTGCAGAACACCAGCCTGAAGCTGAGCCCGGCCGGGGTGCCGGAGTTCGACCGCTACACCATGCAGGCGGGCCGCTCATCCATTTTCGTGGCGGGCGACGCCAACAACGAATTGCCGCTGCTGCATGAAGCCTCGGACGAAGGCCGCATCGCGGGCGACAACGCCGCGCGCTTTCCGGACGTCCGTCCGGGACGGCGGCGCGCGCCGATGGCGGTGGTGTTTTCCGACCCTCAGATCGCGATAGTTGGAACGCCATTCAACCGCCTGCCCGAAGGCACGTTCGTGACCGGAGAAGTCGACTTCGCCAACCAGGGCCGTTCCCGCGTGATGCTGAAGAACAAGGGCCGCCTGCACGTGTACGCCGACCGTGCCACGGGCCGTTTCCTGGGCGCGGAAATGGTGGGCCCGAGCGTCGAGCACCTGGCGCACCTGCTGGCCTGGGCGTTGCAGCAGGAGCTGACCGTGGCGCGCATGCTGGAGATGCCGTTCTACCACCCCGTGGTGGAGGAAGGGCTGCGGACGGCGCTGCGCGATGCCGATGCGCAGGTGCGCGAGGGCGGTGTCGCGCTGGGTGCGGCCGCGTAGCCTGGCTGGCGTGGCGGCGTGCCGGCCCCGGCCGCGGCGGGCACGCCGGATGGCCCGCCGGCTGCCTCGAGCGGCGGCCGCATGCCGCCGCGGCAGGGCAGCCGCATGGGCGGGGCGAGCAGGCAATGTCAGAACCGGACGCCAAAAACAAAGCGCTGCCGGCGGCAGCGCTTTGGGTCGGGTACGGCGGCGAGCCGTCGATGTCAGGCGCGGCGACGCGTAAACATGCCGACCACGAAGAGCACAATGATGGCACCGACGACGGCGGCAATCCATCCTGCCGGCTCTCCGGGCCCGTACCAGCCCAATGTACGGCCGATGAAACCCGCCACCACGGCACCGACGATGCCTAGGATGGATGTCAGGATAATGCCCATGGATTGGTCGCCTGGCATGAGCGCACGCGCAATCAGCCCGACGATGAAACCCACGATGATCATGATGATGATGTCCATATGGTGCTCCTTTCGTGTACGCGTCAAAGGGAAAACAACAGGGGCATCATAGCGGCGGGGGACAGGGCCGGCGGTCCGGGGCGTGTAACAACTATTTGCCCTGTTGTTTTAACGCCGCGTACCCTCGATGAGTTTCCGCAGCGCATCAACAATTTGCTCCGTGGACCCGCTGTCCGACAGCAGCAGGCGGGCCTGGCCGCCGCGATCGAATACGTAAACCCCCCGGCTGTGCGTAACGTTGTAGTTCTCCGGCGAGGCGCCCGGCGCGGGCTTGTCGATCTGGTACGAGACGCGGTAGCGCCGCGCCAGGTCGGCGATCTGCCGTTCCGTACCGGTCAAGCCGATGGCATTGTTGTTGAACGCGTTCACATAAGCTTGCAATAGGTCGGGGGTGTCGCGATGCGGGTCCACGCTGACGAACAGGATCCGCACATCGCTGGCCGCGTCACCCAGGCGGGACAGTACGTCGGTGAGCTGCGCCATGGTGGTCGGGCAGACGTCAGGGCAACTGGCATAGCCGAAAAAGAGCAATACCGTCTTGCCCCTGACGTCGTCCTGCGTGACGGTGCGGCCATTGGCGCCCGACAGGCTGAACTTCAGGTCGGGCAGATGGTTGCGCACGTCATAGAAGGCGGGCGCCGCGGCGGCGACGTTGAGCGTCGCCGCCAGCGCCAGCCCGGCCATGGCGGCGAGCAGGCGGGTGCCGTACAGTGCCGCGAAGGGCCGGAGTATGCGGGCTGGCATGGCGTCAGTCCTGCAGGGTCGTCATGCCGCTATGGCGCAGCAGTGCGTCGATGCGCGGTTCGCGGCCGCGGAACGCCTTGAAGGAATCCGCCGCGGGACGGGCACCGCCCACCGCCAGGATCTCCCGCCGGAAGCGATCGCCCGTGGCCGCGTCCAGCGTGCCCCGCCCGGCGTCGGCTTGTGCGGACGCGGCTTCCTCGAAGGCCTCGTAGGCGTCCGCCGACAACACTTCGGCCCACTTGTAGCTGTAGTAGCCCGCACCGTAGCCGCCGGCGAACAGGTGCGAAAAGCTGTGCGGCATGCGGTGCCACGCCGGGGGCGTGAATACGGCAACCTCGCGGCGCACCTGCGCAAGCAGGTCCAGCACCGCCTGTATGCCGGCGCCTTCGCCACGGTCGTGCAGTAGCATGTCGAACAGCGCGAACTCGATCTGGCGCACGGTCTGCATGCCGCTCTGGAAATTGCGGGCGGCCAGCAGTTTGTCGAAAAGGGCGCGCGGCAGGGGTTCGCCGCTGTCGACATGCGCGGACAGGCGCTGCACCACCGGCCATTCCCAGCAGAAGTTTTCCATGAACTGCGAGGGCAGTTCGATGGCGTCCCACTCGACGCTCGCGAAGGCGGCCGCGCCGGGTTCGTCGACTTCGGAGAGCAGGGCATGCAGCGCATGGCCGGTTTCATGGAACAACGTGATCACGTCGTCATGGGTGAGCAGGGCCGCCTTGCCACCGTTGGGCCGCGAGAAGTTGCATGTCAGGTAGACGACCGGCGTATGCAGCGTGCCCGATGCCAGGCGGCGGCTGCGCTCGCTGTCGACCCAGGCGCCGCCCTGCTTGCCGGCGCGCGCGTAGAGATCCAGGTACAGGTAACCCACCAGTTCGCCGTCGGGCCGTTCCACGCGCACGCCTCGTACGTCCGCGTGCCAGGCCGATACCGGGAACTCGCGCAGCCGTACCGTGAACAGGGTCTCGATCACTTCGAACAGGCCCGCCAGGACGCGCGGCTCCGTGAAGTACTGCTTGATTTCGTCCTCCGAGTAGGCGTAGCGCGCTTCGCGCAGGCGCTCGGACGCATAGGCGATGTCCCAGGGTTGCAGGTCGTCCAGGCCCAGTTCCTGCCTGGCGTAGTCGCGCAATTGCGCCAGGTCGCGTTCGGCGTAGGGTTTGGCGCGGCCGGCCAGGTCGCGCAGGAAGCCGATCACCTGTTCGGCGCTGCGGGCCATGCGGGTCTGCAGGCGAAGTTCGGCGAAGTTGCGAAAGCCCAGCAGCCGCGATTCTTCCGCCCGCAGGGCAAGCAGCTCCTCGATCAGCGGCGAATTGTCGAAGCGGTCGTCGCCCTGTTCGGACGCCACGGTGCCGTAGGCGCGATACATCGCCTCGCGCAGCGTGCGATCCTGCGCGTATTGCATGACAGGCAGATAGCAGGGCATCTTCAGCGTCAACTGCCATCCCTGCTTGCCGGCCGCCTCCGCCGCCTGGCGTGCGGCGTCCTTCACGTCGGCGGGAACGCCGCGCAGCCGGGTTTCGTCTTCGATCACCAGGGACCAGGCGTCGATGGCGTCCAGGACGTTCTCGGAGAACTTCTGCGATGTCTGGGCCTCGCGGTCCGAGATCTCCGCGTAGCGCTCGCGCGCCTGGCCTTGCAACTCCACGCCGCTGAGACGGAAATCGCGCAATGCCAGCTCGACGATGCGTTGCCGCACCGGACTCCATTGCGCGAAGGCGGGCGTGGCGCGCAGCCGCTGGTACTGCTGGTACAGCCCTTCGTGCAGGCCCACCCAGGTCGAGAACTCCGTCACCTTGGGCAGCGCGGCGTTATAGGCCTCGCGCAGCTCCGGCGTGTTGACCACCGCGTTCAGGTGGCCGGCCACCGACCAGGCTCGCCACAGGCGCTCGGAGGTCGCATCCAGCGGCTCCACGACCGCCTCCCAGGTGGCGGGCAGCGCCGGGTCCGCGGCACGGTCCACCGCCTGGCGCGCCGTGGCCAGCAGGGCGTCCATGGCGGGCACGACGTGCTCCGGCTTGATGGCGGCGTAGTCGACCAGGTCTTCCACGGGGGCGAGTAGCGGATTGACGCTCATATTGGGCTCGATCAGAAAAACAACGATGCAGTTTAGATGGAGTCGCAGGCCGAAGGTTGCAAGGCCGCCTGCGCGGCAGTGTGGCGGTCGGTGATCCTGCAATGGCGCGGCGCCTCCGTGCGGGGAGCGTGGCGACAAGGCTCCCAACCACGCCGGTGCGCCTGCCGCGTCGATCCATCCCTGCAAGCCGGGGGATGAGGCGCCTCCGGTGCCGCGTTCGGCGCCGGGAGTGGCGCCGGTCAGCGCAGGCGTTCGGCTGCTTCGACCGTATTGACCAGCAGCATGGCGATGGTCATGGGGCCGACCCCGCCCGGCACCGGTGTGATGGCACCCGCCACCTGGACGGCGGAATCGAAGTCCACGTCGCCGCGCAGCTTGCCGTCCTCGCCGCGGTTGATGCCGACGTCGATCACCACGGCGCCCGGCTTGATCATGTCGCCGGTGACGATGCCCGGCTTGCCGGTCGCCACGACCAGCACGTCGGCGCGCCGCGTCTGCGCGCGCAGGTCGCGCGTCTTGGAGTTGCACAGCGTCACGGTGGCGCCGGCCGCCAGCAGCAGCATGGCCATGGGCTTGCCGACAATATTGCTGGCGCCGACGATGACGGCCTCGGCGCCGCGCAGCGGCACCCGTTCGGATTCCAGCATCTTCATGACGCCATATGGCGTGCAGGGGCGGAACAAGGGCTGCCCCGTCATCAGCAGGCCGGCATTGCTGATATGAAAGCCGTCGACGTCTTTCTCCGGCGCGATGGCTTCGATCACCTTGTGCGCGTCCATGTGCGACGGCAGGGGCAATTGCACCAGGATGCCGTGTATGGTGGGGTCGCCGTTCAACACCGCGATGCGCTGCAGCAGTTCGGCCTCGCTCATGGTGGCCGGATACTGTTCCTTCACGGAATGCAGGCCGGCCTTTTCGCAGGCCATCACCTTGTTGCGCACATAGACCTGGGACGCCGGGTTGTCCCCGACCAGGACCACGGCCAGGCCCGGGCGCACCCCTTGCTTCGCCAGTTCGACCACGCGGCGCGCGACGTCGTCGCGGATGCGCAGGGACAGCGCCGAACCATCGATAATGCGTGCGGTCATGCGTGCGCCTCGGGTTTGGCCAGGGCCACCTTCATCAGGTCGGCCACGGTCGTGACTTCCAGCTTCTCCATGATATTGGCGCGGTGCGCTTCCACGGTCTTGATGCTGATTCCAAGGTCGTCGGCGATCTGCTTGTTCAGGCGGCCGGCGACGATACGCTCCAGGACCTGCTGCTCGCGCGCGGTCAGGCGCGCCAGCATGGCCTCGTGGTCGCGTTGGGCCTGGAACTTGGACACGCGCTGCGTGGCCTGCTCCAGCATGCGGGCGACGATCTCGCGCAGGTCGGATTCGTTGAAGGGCTTTTCCAGGAAATCGATGGCGCCTTTCTTCATGGTGGTCACCGCCATGGGCACGTCGCCGTGGCCGGTGATGAACACGATGGGCAAGGGCGCCTTGCGCGCGATCAGCTGTTCCTGCAGTTCCAGGCCCGTCATGCCGGGCATGCGGACATCCGCGATGAGCACGCCGACCTGGTTGGGGTCGTAGTCCTCAAGGAAGCTTTCCGCGCTGGCATAGGCGCGCACGCGGTATCCGTTGGCCTCCAGCAGCCAGCGCAGCGAATCGCGCACCGCTTCGTCGTCATCGACTATGAATACCGTGCTCGACGGATTGGGGGTGTTCATGCGTGAAGCTCCTCGGACTGGTCAGTCTGCGACTGCGCTTGTGGCGCCGCGCAAGGCAGGGTGAAGCGGAAGATCGTGCCGCCTGCCGGGTTGGGATCCGCCCACAGGCGGCCGTGGTGCGACTCGATAATGGTACGGCAGATGTTCAGCCCCATGCCCAGACCCTGGGCCTTGGTGCTGAAAAACGGTTCGAACAGGCGCTCGGGATCGGCCAGGCCATGGCCGCGGTCCACGACGGCGACTTCGATATGTTGGTCATGCAGGATGACGGCGACCTTGAGCTCATCGGAGTCGCTGCCGTCCATCGCTTCCAACCCATTCTTCAGCAGGTTCAGCAGTACCTGCTCGATCAGGATGGGATCGGCCAGCACGTCGGGCGCGTTGGACGGCACGAAGCGTTCGATGCGTATGCGGCGCTTGCGCGCGTCGATGTCGGCGAAGCCGATGGCGTTGTCGACGATGCCGGCGATGGCCACGCGCTGGCGGCGCGGCTCGCTGCGCTTCACGAATTCGCGGATGCGGCTGATGATCTTGCCGGCGCGCTCGGCCTGGGCCGCGGCCTTCTCCAGCGCGGGCAGCAGCATCCGCGGGTTGGTATGGCCCGCCTTGACCAGCGCCACGGCGCCCATGCTGTAGTTGGAGATCGCGGTCAGCGGCTGGTTCAGCTCATGCGCCAGGGAAGAGGCCATTTCCCCCATGGTGGTCAGGCGGCTGGTCAGCTGGATCTTTTCCTGCTGGACGCGGGAAGCTTCTTCGTGCTGGCGCCGCTCGGTGATGTCGCGCGCGACCTGCAGGCGCACGCGCCGGCCATCGGTCCAGGCCAGCATGCGGTGGTGCACCTCGAACCAGCGCTGCACCGACGGCGAGAACACCTCGACCGACTCGTCGGTGAAGCGGCCGCGCCGGCCGGCCAGCAGTTCGTCGTGGCCGCCCGTCTGGGCGCCGAAGACGCGCCGGTACGTGCGGTTGGCGAACAGCAGCTCCAGCCCGTCGTGCGTATCGGCCGTCACGGAGATTGCGTCGTCCAGGCCTTCCAGCACCGTCATGAAGCGTTCGTGCGCCGCGGTCAGGGCTTCGCGGATGCGCTTGGGCTCGGTGATGTCGGTCATCGACGTCATCCAGCCGATCTGGTTGCCGTTCGGGTCCAGCAGCGGCGACACATACATGCGCGCCGTGAAGCGGGATCCGTCGCGCCGCTGGGCCTCGACCTCGAGGCCGCTGCTGGGCGTCTTGCCGGACATCAGGATGTCGAGGGTATGCTGGTGCTGGTCGTGCCGGCCCGGGACCCAGTACGGAAAGGGCGGGCTGCGGCCGAGCAGGTCGGCCTCGTTCCATCCGATCATGCGACAGAAGGCCGGGTTCACATAGGCGATGCGGCCTTCCATGTCGAGCACCCGCATGCCGGTGGACATGGAGTTTTCCATGGCGCGCCGAAAGCCGGTTTCGGCGATTAGAGCGGCCTCGGCATGCGAGCGGAAGCGCGTGTACCGCCACAGCATGAGCAGGCTGATGACGATGACGCAGGACAGCGCCAGCACGACCCATATCAGGCGCTGCTGCCGCATCTCCTGATCGATCGTCACGAACATGACGCTATCGTCGTGGATGCGTTGCAGCCAGAAGAATACGCCCATTACACATATATAGAGTATGAGCACCAGGACCGGCGTCAGCCAATACAGGCCGCGTCTGCGCAGTCGGGCATGGTCGTGGAACGGCGTGGGTATGTTCGACTTGGGTGCGCTTGCCATGGCTATGTCGCTAAGACTCCGCGCATTTTAGTCCCTGTTTCGTTTGGCGATATTTTCATAATATGAAATGCCGTACCGCAACATGAAATTTATCTTGCTACGGGTTACGCTTGTTTCCTAGAATGCGCCGCATAAGTTGCCCTGGCCAACCGCCGACCCCTGGGATCGCAGGGAATCCGGTTTTCTGCGGGCGTTTTTCCGTGCCCGCCGCGCCTGCACAGGCGCACGGCTACAACCTTCTCCGGAGACACACGATGTCTGCTAATCCCCTGCCTGGCGCCTACACGGCAGCCAACGATGAAGACACCCTTGAGACCCAGGAGTGGCTCGAAGCGCTGGCGGCAGTGCTCGATCGCGAAGGTCCCGAACGTGCCCATTATCTGCTGGAACGGTTGATCGACGAGGCGCGCCGCTCGGGCGCCCATATCCCGTTCTCGCCCAATACCGCGTATGTAAACACGATTCCGCCCGGCCTGGAGCCGGCGCATCCGGGCAACCTGGAACTGGAATCGCGCATCCGCGCCTATGTGCGTTGGAACGCCATGGCCATGGTGGTGCGCGCCAACCGCCATTCGCCTCCGGACGGCGGCGACCTGGGCGGCCATATCGCCTCCTTCGCTTCGCTGGCCACCATGATAGGCACCGGCCAGAATCACTTCTGGCACGCCGAGAGCGAAGGCCACGGCGGCGACCTGGTGTACTTCCAGGGCCACTCGTCGCCCGGCGTCTACGCGCGCGCCTTCCTGGAAGGCCGCATCACCGCCGAACAGATGGATCACTTCCGCCAGGAAGTGGATGGCAAGGGGCTGTCGTCCTATCCGCATCCCAAGCTGATGCCGGAGTTCTGGCAATTCCCGACGGTGTCCATGGGCCTGGGCCCGATCACCGCCATCTACCAGGCGCGCTTCCTGAAGTACCTGCATGCCCGCGGCATCGCCGATACGTCCAACCGCAAGGTATGGGTCTTCTGCGGCGACGGCGAAATGGACGAGCCCGAATCTCTGGGCGCGATCGCCCTGGCCGCGCGCGAAAAGCTCGACAACCTGATCTTCGTCATCAACTGCAACCTGCAACGCCTGGACGGCCCGGTGCGCGGCAACGGCAAGATCATCCAGGAACTGGAAGGCGACTTCCGCGGCAGCGGCTGGAACGTCATCAAGCTGATCTGGGGCGGCTATTGGGATCCGCTGCTGGCCCATGACAAGGAAGGCATCCTGCGCCGCGTGATGGAAGAGACCGTCGACGGCGAATACCAGGCCTACAAGGCCAATGACGGCAAGTTCGTGCGCGAGAATTTTTTCGGCAAGCATCCCAAGCTGCTGGAAATGGTCGCCCGCATGAGCGACGAGGACGTGTGGCGCCTGAACCGTGGCGGCCACGATCCGCACAAGGTGTACGCGGCGTTCGACTCGGCGGCCAACCACAAGGGCCAGCCCACCGTCATCCTGGCCAAGACCATCAAGGGTTATGGCATGGGCAAGGTCGGCCAGGCCAAGAACCCCACGCACCAGCAGAAGAAGCTGGACGTGCAGGCCGTGCGTGAATTCCGCGACCGCTTCGGCATTCCGATTCCCGACGACAAGCTCGAGGAACTGCCGTTCTTCAAGCCGGCCGAGGACTCGGCGGAGATGAAGTACCTGCACGAGCGCCGCCAGGCCCTGGGCGGATACCTGCCCAAGCGCCGCACCAAGGCCGACGAGCAGTTGAAGGCCCCGGCGCTGGACGTCTTCAAGCCGGTGCTGGAGCCGACTGGTGAAGGCCGCGAAATCTCCACCACGCAGGCTTTCGTGCGTTCGCTGAACCAGATCCTGCGCGACAAGCAGCTGGCGCCGCGCGTGGTGCCTATCCTGGCCGACGAGTCGCGCACTTTCGGCATGGAAGGCCTGTTCCGCCAGATCGGCATCTATGCGCCGGAAGGCCAGAAGTACACCCCGGTCGACAAGGACCAGGTCATGTACTACAAGGAGTCGGCCGACGGCCAACTGCTGCAGGAAGGCATCAACGAGGCGGGCGCCATGAGCTCGTGGATCGCGGCGGCGACGTCGTATTCCACGAACAACCGCATCATGATCCCGTTCTATGTGTACTACTCGATGTTCGGTTTCCAGCGCATCGGGGACCTGGCCTGGCTGGCCGGCGACATGCAGGCGCGCGGCTTCCTGATCGGCGGAACGGCCGGCCGGACCACGCTGAACGGCGAGGGCCTGCAGCACGAGGACGGCCACAGCCACCTGATGGCCGCGACCATCCCGAACTGCCTGCCCTACGACCCGACCTACGCGCACGAAGTCGCGGTGATCATCCAGGACGGCCTGCGCCGCATGGTCGAGAACCAGGAGAACGTGTACTACTACCTGACCGTGATGAACGAGAACTACCCGCACCCGGGCCTGAATCCGGGCGACGAGGAAGGCATCGTGCGCGGCATGTACAAGCTGAAGACCGTGGGCAAGGGCAAGCTGCGCGTGCAACTGATGGGCTCGGGCACCATCCTGCGCGAAGTGCAGGCCGCCCAGGATCTGCTGGACGCCGACTGGGGCGTGGCGTCGGACGTGTGGAGCGTGACCAGCTTCACGCTGCTGCGCCGCGACGGCATGGACGCCGAGCGCCACAACCTGCTGCATCCGGAGGCCAAAAAGCCGCTGGTGCCGTATGTCACGCAGCAACTGGAGAAGACGCAGGGCCCGATCATCGCGTCGACCGACTATATGAAGCTGTTCGCCGACCAGATCCGGCCATACGTGCCCAAGGGCCGCGAATACCGGGTGCTGGGCACGGATGGTTTCGGCCGCTCCGATTTCCGCTACAAACTGCGCGAGCATTTCGAGATCGACCGCCACTTCGTCGTGGTGGCCGCCCTGAAGGCGCTTGCGGACGAAGGCGCCGTGCCGGTGTCCAAGGTGGCCGAGGCCATCAAGAAGTACGGCATCAATCCCGACAAAGCCAACCCGCAATACGCCTGAGGCCCGAACGACATGAGCAATATGGTGGATATCAAGGTACCCGATATCGGCGACTTCAAGGAGGTCGAAGTCATTGAAGTGCTGGTGGCCGAAGGCGACACGATCCAGGCCGAACAAAGCCTGATCACCGTCGAGTCGGACAAGGCTTCGATGGAGATACCGGCCTCCGAAGGCGGGGTGGTGAAGTCGCTCAAGGTGAAGGTGGGCGACAAGGTGTCGATGGGCATGACCATCCTGCAAGTGGAAGCGGGCGAGGGCGCCGCGGCGCCCGCCGCCGCGCCGGCGCAGCAGGAGCAAAAGCCTGCGGCGCAGGCCCAGCCCGCGCAGGCGGCCGCGCAGCCGGCCGCCAAGGCGCAGCCCCAACCCGCGCAAGCCCCGGCCCCGCAGGGCGGCGGCGAGGCCACCATCGATGTCCCGGACATCGGCGACTTCAAGGAAGTCGAGGTCATCGAGGTCATGGTGAAGGTGGGCGACACCATCCAGGCGGAACAAAGCCTGATCACCGTGGAGTCGGACAAGGCGTCCATGGAGATCCCGGCTGCGCAGGGCGGCGTCATCAAGGAAGTGCGCGTAAAGGTGGGCGACAAGGTATCCAAGGGCACGCCGCTGGTCGTGGTCGAAGGCGGCGCGGCACCCAGCGCGCCGGCGCCGCAGCAGGCTGCGCCGGCACCATCGCAGCAGGAGGCCGCGCCTGCACCATCGCAGCCGCAGGCCGCAGCAACTCCCGCCGCCGCCTCGCGTCCCGCGCCGGCCGCCGCGCTGCCCGAAGCCGAGCTCAAGCCCGGCCAATTGCCGCATGCCTCGCCTTCGGTGCGCAAGTTCGCGCGCGAACTCGGCGTGGATCTCAAGCGCGTGCAGGGCAGCGGCGCCAAGGGCCGCATCACCCAGGACGACGTGCGCAACTTCGTCAAGCAGTCCCTGGCGGGCGGTGCGCCCGCCGCTCCGGGCGCGGGCGCCGCGGGCAATGTCGGTGGCCTGAACGTGCTGGCCTGGCCGCAGGTGGACTTCGCCAAGTTCGGGCCGATCGAGGCCAAGCCCCTGTCGCGCATCAAGAAGATCTCCGGCGCGAACCTGCATCGCAACTGGGTCATGATCCCGCACGTCACCAACAACGACGAGGCGGACATCACGGACCTGGAAGCGCTGCGTGTCACGTTGAACAAGGAGAACGAGAAGTCCGGCGTCAAGGTGACGATGCTGGCCTTCCTGATCAAGGCCGTGGTTGCGGCGCTGAAGAAGTATCCCGAGTTCAATGCGTCGCTGGACGGCGACAACCTGGTGCTCAAGCAGTACTACCACATCGGTTTCGCCGCCGACACGCCGAACGGCCTGGTCGTGCCGGTCATCCGGGACGCCGACAAGAAGGGCATCCTGCAGATCGCGCAGGAGACCTCCGACATGGCGAAGAAGGCGCGCGACGGCAAGTTGTCCCCGGCCGAAATGCAGGGCGGCTGCTTCTCGATTTCCTCGCTGGGGGGCATCGGCGGCACGCACTTCACGCCCATCATCAATGCGCCGGAAGTCGCCATCCTGGGCGTCTCCCGCTCCGAGCACAAGCCGGTATGGGACGGCAAGCAGTTCGTGCCGCGCCTGAAGCTGCCGCTGTCGCTGTCGTACGACCATCGCGTGATCGATGGCGCCGCCGCGGCCCGCTTCAACGCCTATCTGGGCGCCTTGCTGGCCGACTTCCGCCGCATCGCGCTGTAATCGGGGATCGACATGAGCAATACGGTGGAAATCAAGGTACCCGATATCGGCGACTTCAAGGAAGTGGAAGTCATCGAGGTGCTCGTGGCGCCCGGCGACACGATCAAGGCCGAACAGAGCCTGATCACGGTGGAGTCGGACAAGGCATCGATGGAAATTCCCGCTTCGCAAGGCGGGGTGGTGAAGTCGGTGAAGGTCAAGGTGGGCGACAAGGTCGCGATGGGTTCGGCCATTGTCGAAGTGGAAGCAGTGGAAGGCGGCGCGGCGCAGGCTGCGTCAGCGCCCGCCGGGGCGGCCTCCGGTGCCGGGGCCGCGCCTGCCGCGGCTTCGTCTGGCCAGGCCGCGCCAGCCGCTGCGCCCGCGCAGAAAGCCCCATCCCCGCCGCCCGCCGCCGGTGCTGCCACTGCCGCGCAGAGCGCCCCCGCGCCCAAGGCCGCCTCCTACCAGGGCAGCGCAGACCTGGAGTGCGACATGCTGGTGCTGGGCGCCGGCCCAGGCGGCTATTCCGCCGCCTTCCGCGCCGCGGACCTGGGCATGAAGACGGTCCTGGTGGAGCGCTATTCGACGCTGGGCGGTGTCTGCCTGAACGTTGGCTGCATTCCGTCCAAGGCGTTGCTGCACGTGGCCGCCGTGATGGAAGAAGCCAAGGCCCTGGCCGACCACGGCATCACCTTCGGCGAACCGAAGATCGACCTGGACAAGCTGCGCAGCTTCAAGGACAGCGTGGTGGGCAAGCTGACCGGCGGGCTGGCCGGCATGGCGAAGATGCGCAAGGTAACGGTGGTCACCGGCGTGGGCGAGTTCGCCGACCCCAACCACCTGAGCGTAAAAGCCGCCGACGGCAAGACGCAGACCATCCGCTTCAAGCACGCCATCATCGCGGCCGGCAGCCAGGCGGTGCGCCTGCCCTTTATGCCGGACGACGAACGGGTGGTCGATTCCACCGGCGCGTTGCTGCTGCGTAGCATCCCGAAGAAAATGCTTATCGTGGGCGGCGGCATCATCGGCCTGGAAATGGGCACGGTGTATTCCGCGCTGGGCGCGCGCCTGGACGTGGTGGAAATGCTGGATGGCCTGATGCAGGGCGCCGACCGCGACCTGGTGAAGGTGTGGCAGAAGATGAATGCGCCGCGCTTCGACAACATCATGCTGAAGACCAAGACCGTGGCAGCGGAAGCGCGCAAGGACGGCATCTACGTGACGTTCGAAGGCGAAGGCGCACCCAAGGAACCCCAACGCTACGACCTCGTCCTGCAGGCGGTGGGCCGTTCGCCCAACGGCAAGAAGATCGGGGCCGACAAGGCGGGTATCGCCGTCACGGAGCGCGGCTATATCGAGGTCGACAAGCAGATGCGCACGAATGTGCCGCACATCTTCGCGATCGGCGATATCGTGGGCAACCCGATGCTGGCGCACAAGGCGGTGCATGAAGGCCACGTGGCGGCGGAAGCGGCGTCCGGCGAGAAGTCGTTCTTCGACGCGCGCGTGATTCCGGCGGTGGCCTACACGGATCCGGAAGTGGCGTGGGTCGGGCTGACGGAAGACGAGGCGAAGAAGCAGGGCGTGAAGATCGAGAAGGGGGTGTTCCCCTGGGCGGCCTCGGGCCGCGCCATCGCCAACGGCCGCGACGAGGGCTTCACCAAGCTGATCTTCGACGCGGAGAACCATCGCATCCTGGGCGGCGGGATCGTCGGTACCCACGCCGGCGACCTGATCAGCGAGCTCGCGCTGGCGGTGGAGATGGGAGCGGATGTCGTCGATATCGCCAAGACCATCCACCCGCACCCGACCTTGGGGGAATCGGTGGGGATGGCTGCGGAAGTGGCCGAGGGCGTCTGCACGGACCTGCCGCCGGTACGCAGGAAGTAAGGAACTACAGGACGTTGCGCAAGAGTGAAAAGCGGCCCTCAGGGGCCGCTTCGGTTTTGTACGAGGCAGATGCGCCGGAGCGGCAAGCTGGGCCTCAGGCCTTATGGCAACAGGCCCCCCAGTTGATTGAGCGTCTCCTGCGTGCCGACTGTACCGCAGACGTCTGGGTTGAGCCCGACGCATTGGACGCTACAGTCGAGAGACGCATCCTGCATTTTTGCTTCCAGCAGCCATGATCCGAACCCACCGTCCACCAGATGATCCTCCAGCGTCATGATGCGGGAACGGGCACGCAGTTGGGCAGCCTGCGCAGCCTTGGATGCCATGGACCATAGGGGTAAGGTGTATACACTGTCCCCGGCGTGCTCCGGGTGCTTGATCCATTCCATGGCCAGCGCCAGGGCAGCGCCGGTAGTGAGGATCGCCTTGTCGTGCTGGCCGTCCCGGATCTTTGTCCACTCTCCAGGAGCGACCGCGGGCGGGGCTTCATGAAAGCAAGGTTCCCCCGTCTTGCCCAATCTCAAATAAGAAGGGCCTGGATGGGCCACCAAGTACCGCAGGCAGGCGCGAACTTCCATCGGATCCCCAGGCGCCGCAATCAACATGTTGGGGAACGTCCGCACCAGGGCGTAATCCTGTACGGCATGGTGGGAATACCCCAGGGCGCCATAGGCGAGCCCGCCACCGACGGAAACCACCGTGACTGGCAGGCCGTGGTACGCGACATCATTGCGGATCTGCTCTGCGCATCGAAAGAGCGGAAAGTTCGCAATCGAATATGTGAAGACGTGGTAGCCCTCGGACGCCATTCCGGCCGCCAAACCAGTCATGTTCTGCTCGGCGACGCCTGCGTTGATAAAGCGGTCCGGAAACTCGTCGGCGAATGGCTCGACCACCGAATAGCCCAGATCTCCAACAACCAGGGCGATCTGCGGATGGACCCGAGCCAGCTCGGCAAGTTCATGCATGAAGGTATTACGCATCGCCGAGTTCCTTGAGCGCTTGTTCCAACTGCTCGGCCGACGGAGATTTGTAGTGCCATGCCACGCTGTCTTCCATGAAACTGACGCCCTTGCCCTTGGTTGTGTTCGCTATCAGGACGTTGGGCTTTCCCGCCTTCCACGGCGTGGACGACAGTGATCTATAAAGGGCGTCATGGTCATGTCCGTCCAGTTCCTGCACAGCGCAGCCGAACGCCGCAAACTTGTCCATCAGCGGTTCGATCCGCAGCGTCTTCTCCACCGTGGTCAAACTCTGCAGTTTGTTGTAATCCACGATAGCGACCAAGTTGTCCAATCCATGATGGGCCGCAAACATCACGGCCTCCCAATTCGAGCCTTCATCGAGTTCGCCGTCGCTCAACTGCACGAAGGTACGCCATGACTGTTGCCGTCGCTTGGCCGCCAGGGCCTTTCCAACCCCGAAGGGCAGGCCGTGGCCCAGCGATCCTGTTGAGAATTCGACACCCGCAACCTTGTGGCTGATGTGGTTCATGAGGATCGAATGATCCTTCCCATAGGTCTGCAACGCCTCATGCGAGATGAAGCCTCGCTCCGCAAGCGCTGCATAGACCGCGACGCAAGCGTGCCCTTTGCTGAGAATGAATCGATCGCGCTCGGGCCAGCCGGGGTGGCCAGGGTCCAGCCGCATAATGCGGCCGTAGAGAACGGCCAGGATGTCGCAGATCGACAGAGCCGACCCGATGTGCGACGCTTTGGCCATGTGGACCATGCGCAGCGCGTGGGTCCGCATGCGCGTGGCCAGAGCCTGTGTTTGCTCGATACTCACTGCAGAGTCTCCAGCCTGCGGATCAGCGGGCGATGAGCGTCGCGGTGCACGAACGCGTAACCGGTTTCCACCGTTTCGTCGGTCACCTGCTCGATATGGCGCACACCCGTCGAACCGATCGCGTAGCATACATATCCCAGTTGCGCGAAGAAGCCCAGCACGTCATTGGGGTGGTATCCGAACGGCTTTGCCCACTTTCGCAGCAGTTCCGTGAAGACGACCGGTCGTGCCTGTGCGAGTGTCCGGCTTGCGCCCTGGAATACCAGAAGCTCCGCTCCCTCGACGTCGCATTTGATGAAGTCCGGCTGCAACCGTTGATTGGCGCACCATTGATCAAGCGTTAACGTCAGTCCGACGACGACGTCGGCATTCTTTGCGCCTGACACATTGCTCAGGGAGGCATTCACGCTGCCTGCCGGCGGCATGAAGAAATCGAAGCTGCCGCACTTGTCAGAGAGCCCGTAGTTGTAGCAGCGTACCTGATCTCCGACGTTGTTCAGCGCGACGTTGCGCTGTAGGAAGGCATGACTGACGGGCATCGGCTCGAAGGCATGGACCATGGCCATGGGAAGGCGCTTTGCAAACCGTATCGCATACCAGCCGATGTTTGAGCCGACGTCGAGGACGGCCTCCGCGCCATCGCTCAGCAGGTCCATGATCCGGGTCTCTTCCGGCTCATATCGCCCGAAATTCATCACTTCGATGGGAAGTACGCGTGCCTCGCCGGGCGGGGCATACAGCCAAACGTCCTCTTCGCCCACGCGGAAGCAGATGCCTTCCGCAGTGATGCGGATCTCCCGTACGTCGGTGCTGCGCGCGATGTCGACGTAGTCGAAAAGGGAGCGATGCATGGCCAGCGCCAGCTCGATAAAGTCCGGCTTGCTCAGGACCCCTTCGGCGTACTGGTCCTTCAGACTTTGGAGGGTGGCTCTCATGCGTTGTAAACCTCGATCATCCGTCGAAAGCCTTCGGCGGGACCAATATCGGCCCGCCAGCCCAACGCGGCCAGGCGTCCGACGTCGGGGATCAGCCGGCTGAATGTGCTGGCTAGATAACTGCTGGTTCCGTTGTCCTTCGGTTGGTGCAGGTACTCGACTTCAAGCTTCTTTTCCGGATAGAGCCCCACCAGTAGATGGGCCAGTTCTTTCACCGTAAGTTGGCCCTGGGGATTGGCGACGTTGTAAGGCGTAGCCGGTGATCCCTTCAGCAGCACGGTGAAGAATCCGGCGACGGCATCGGAGGCATAGCAGAAAGCACGTTGTGCGCTGCCGTCGCTACTCATGACGATGTTCTTGCCCTGGATTACGTTGAAGGCAAAGTCTGAGAAGACGCGCCCGTCATCGGGCTGCAGGCCCGGCCCGTAGGTATGGAACGGGCGGACGATGAAAGTAGGAAGCCCATGCTGGCGATGCCAGGCGACGCACAGTGTCTCGCCCAGACGCTTGCTTTCGGCGTAGCAAGCGCGCACCGTGGCAGGATCGAGTGTGCCGTACCGGTCTTCGGTCAATGCCTGCGTGTCGTGCACGTTTCCGTATACCTCGCTGCTGCTCACATAGAGCAGGCCGCGTGGATCAGTGCAGTTCTGCAATGCCTGTAGCAAGCCCGCTGTGCCGACGGTATTGGGCATCAGCGTGCCGACCGGATCGCTGCCGTAGAATCGAGGACTGGCTTGGCTGGCGGCATGAAGGACATAGTGGCAAGGCCCTAGATCCGGTGTGGCGATCCGATTCAGGTCCCACTGCATCCACTCGAGATGCCGGTGCCTTGCGATGTCCGGCATGCGGCCCTGGGCACGATCGACATTACGCACCAGGCACAGGACCCGTACAGGTTGGTCCACTTTGCCGGCTGCTTCCAGCGCTAGCAGACAACGTACCAGGTAGCCGCCAAGAAAGCCGCCCGCGCCCGTAACTGCGATTCTCAGCCCGCTGAGTTTGTGCCAGGGCAAGTCGCGGGATAGCACCGCGGCCACATCCTCGGTAAGGATGGCGTGGGGGAAAGGACGAGGCATCAGAATCCCACGCCGAAGAATTCCTGCACCTTCTGCACCATGTATTCCAGGTGTGCTTCCTGCAAGCCCGGGAAGACACCGAGCCAAAAGGTCTGGTTCATTACGATATCGGTATTTGTCAGCTCCCCGCTAATCCGGTAGTTCCTGCCGATCATATAAGGCTGGCGCGTCAGATTGCCCGCAAAGAGCAATCTGGTGCCGATGTTGCGCTGATTGAGATAGTCCAGGAGATCGACACGCTCGACCTCCGCGGATTCCTTGAGGACTATCGGAAAGCCGAACCACGACGGTTCGGAATGTAGGGTAGCTTCGGGCAACTGCAGGAATTCTTCACAAGACCGCAGACGTTCCTTCAGATAATCGAAATTCGCCTTGCGGGCAGCGATGAAGTCGTCCAGGCGATCCAGCTGCGCCAGCGCGCAAGCGGCCTGCATGTCGGTGATCTTGAGGTTGTACCCGAGATGGCTGTAGGTGTACTTATGATCGTAGCCCTGGGGCAGATCTCCCATTTTCCATTGGAAGCGCCTGCCGCAGGTATTGTCCTTGCCCGGGGGACAGTAGCAGTCGCGTCCCCAGTCCCGGAAGGACTCCGCAATCCGCTTGAGTTCCGGATCGTTGGTGAATACCGCGCCTCCTTCCCCCATCGTTATATGGTGTGCCGGATAAAAGCTGAGGGTGCCGATGTCACCGAAGGTGCCGACCTTTTTCCCCCGGTAGGTCGACCCGAGCGCGTCGCAGCAATCCTCCACCAGCCACAGCCCGTATTTCCTGCACAGCGCCGTGACGACATCAAGATTGAACGGGTTGCCCAGTGAGTGGGCCAGCATGATGGCCTTGGTCCGTGGACCGATGGCTGCCTCTATCTTGTTCGCATCGATATTGTGCGTGGCGAGGTCTACGTCCACAAATACGGGTACGGCGCCGAATTGCAGAATAGGGTTGACCGTGGTCGGAAAGCCGGCGGCCACACCGATGACCTCGTCACCGGGCTTGATCGCTCGTTCCCCCAGCCGCGCCGAGGTCAATGTGGAGAACGCCACCAAATTGGCGGAAGAGCCCGAATTGACGGTGATCAGGTGCTCGACGCCCAGGAACTGCGCCAGGCGCTGTTCGAACAAGGCATTGAAGCGGCCCGTGGTCAGCCAGCCATCCAGGGAGGCTTCGACCATCAGCTCCAGCTCCTTGCCACCAATCACCTTGCCGGATACCGGGACTGGAGACGTGCCTGGTACAAAGGGGGCCGGCGCATGCGCAAGCTCTGCGTATTGGTGTACCAGCTTCTGGATCTGGCCACGAAGCTTGTCGAGTTGCGGGTTGAAGGTAATGGTCGCGTTCATGGATCAGATGGATTGGTATTGCGAGATCTGCTCGAGGCAGAAGGTGCGCATGTCGCGGCCGTCGAGCCAGGCCTTATGCCACCGAATCGTCTCGGCAAGCGCGGTATCGAGAGACCAGCGCGGCAACCATTGCAGGCGTTGGCGCGCTTTCGAAATGTCCAGCTTCAGGGAGGCTGCCTCATGAGGGTGGTCGCCCGGCTGCATGGTCCAGCGGGCACCTGTGCCCCACTGCTGACACATGCGGTCCACTATCCATTGGACCGAGCGCGTATCTTCATCCCTTGGGCCGAAATTCCAGCCCTCGGCGACGGCATGTCCCTGCTCATACAGCCGCTGCGCCAGCAGCAGATAACCGGACAGCGGCTCCAGTACGTGTTGCCAGGGTCTCACCGCATTAGGACTGCGTATGAGAACCGGCTGAGCGTTTTCGAGCGCACGCAGGATATCCGGGACCAGGCGGGCCGCAGCCCAGTCACCCCCGCCGATCACATTTCCTGCCCGCGCCGTCGCCAAGGAGATGCCTTCGCGTGCCAGGAAGGATCTTCGATATGCCGCGCTGGCGAGTTCAGCGCAGCCCTTGCTGCTGGAATAGGGATCGTGCCCACCCATGGGGTCGCTCTCACGGTAGCCCCAAACCCACTCCTGGTTTTCGTAGCACTTGTCCGTTGTCACGTTGACGACGGCACGGACTGTCCGTGCGCGCCGGGCGGCTTCCAGAACATGCACGGTACCCATGATATTGGTCGCATAAGTCGCGATCGGATCTTCGTAGGACGCGCGCACCAGTGACTGGGCCGCCATGTGAATGACGATCTCCGGACGGAAGGCGGTCATCGTGGCCTCCACGATTCCGTAATCCCGGATGTCCCCGAATCGGCCCTGCGTTGCCTCGGCCACCCGTGCCGCGGTGTATAGGTTCGGTTCCGTGGGCGGCGCAAGCGATAGGCCCATGATGTCGGCACCCATGGATTGCAGCCACAGGGTCAGCCAACTGCCTTTGAAGCCGGTATGTCCGGTCAGCAGGACCTTCTTGCCTTGCCAGAATGCCTGATCAATGGCCATCTCAGTTCCAGCTTTTCCAGGGTGCCTTGCCGCTTGCCCACAGTTCCTCCAGCAGATTCTTGTCTCGCAGTGTGTCCATGGGCTGCCAGAAGCCATGATGCTCATAGGCCATCAGCTGGTTTTCCTCGGCCAACTGCATCAGCGGTCCCTCCTCCCATACTGTGTCGTCGCCGTGCAGCAGTGAGAGCACCTTCGGCGACAGGACGAAAAAGCCGCCGTTGATCATCGCACCGTCACCTTTCGGCTTTTCCTGGAAACGGCGGATCCGGCCTTCCTGAATGTCCAGGGCTCCAAAGCGGCCAGGTGGGTAGGTGGCCGTCAGCGTCGCGGCTTTTCCGTGAGCTTTATGAAAAGCGATGGTTGCGCCGATGTCGAGATTGCTCACCCCGTCCCCGTAGGTGAAGCAGAAGGCTTCTTCCTCTTTCACATAATGAGCGACCCTGGCCAGGCGGCCGCCGGTCATGGAGCCGTCGCCGGTATCGACCAGCGTCACTGTCCACGGCTCCGCTCGCATCTGATGAAAGTGCGTCGTGTTCGACTTCATGTCGAACGTGATGTCCGACATGTGAAGAAAGTAGTTGGAGAAGTACTCCTTGATCATGTATCCCTTGTGGCCACAGCATATGATGAAGTCCTGTATGCCGTGATGGGAATACATCTTCATGATGTGCCATAGGATTGGCTTCCCGCCGATTTCCACCATCGGTTTCGGTCTCACCAACGTCTCTTCGCTTAAGCGGGTGCCAAGACCCCCAGCCAGGATGACGGCTTTCATTGGACTGCAAGCCTCAATAGGTTTTTGCGTGCAAGAAGGGAAGCATTCCCACTATCTGCGGGCATTCCAGCATCACAGCTGGATGTACGAAATCCATGGCTCGAAGGGGAAGCGCCGTATCTCATATTTGCCGATCCCCACCACTTCCTGCAGTGCAGCCGTTTCTCCCGGAAAGGACTCGCAGTTCAGTTCGTCGAACGCAATGATGGCTCCCCTCGGCATCCTGGGCATGAACAGTTCCAGGGCCTTCTTGGTTGGCTCATACAGGTCGAAATCCAGGTAGAGCAGCGACACGACGATGTGCGGATTCGCTTCGAGGTACGCCGGCGCCGTTACATTGAAGTCGCCCTTGACGAGTTCGATGTTCTTGATATGAGACAAGTGCCGTTCGTTGTTGTATTTTTCTACCGACAGGCTGATGTCTTCGAGAGTGCTGCCTTTCAAGTCGCCCGTCGCGCTGACCCTCACGCCTGCGTTGTCCTTCGCCTCGTCGACACTGGGAAATCCTTCGAACGTGTCGAAGCCGACAATCTTCCTGTTGTAGTTGACGGGTTCATGAATGTTGGACAGCTGGGCCCAGGTAAAAAGCCCGGCGCCGTTGAAGACGCCACACTCGACGATGATCCCGTTGACCGGAAGGATCTTTTCGAAAATCCTCTCCTTTGCGATGAACCGGGCCATCGAGCGCTTGCTTATGAATCGGGGGAAGGATTCGAGCTTGTCCAGAATGGAGATGTCGGCACTCTGGAAGGCCTCTTCTGCCAAGCTGTAGACAGTCATGTCTTTGCTGCTATGCCGTCCCGAATGGGCATCCTTCGGCAATTTTGAATCTTCGGTGTGGCTCATTTGATCGCTCGACTTTACATGGTCAGGAGGCTGCGGCAGGTCGCGGCGTCGTTCGTCGTTCAGCCCGCTTTGGACGGATTCCGGGCGATCCGCACGATCGACTCATCGGCGCCGACAGCGCCCAATTTCTTTACCAGGGATGCCGAGAAAGTCGGAATCCTCGTGAACTCGGGGAACTTCATCAAGGCGCGCACATATCGATCGAGATGATCCTTGCCGTGGCCAAGGACGAACGGAATCTGTGCCAGCGCACGACCTGCAGTCGATTCCAGCATCTTCGCCAGATGGTCTGGCTGGCTCGCTAGCAATTCCTTGATCATGTCTATGACGCCGCCGTACATGTAGTCGTCGGGATATTCCCAGTGGATCTTGTTGAAGACCCGGTGCGTCACTACGTGGGTATTGGTATAGATCGTCGGGTGGTTCAGCAATGCCTTGCTGGTAATCCACATGGGGGAATACAGATGGCGGCCTATCTGCCTCCTGTACCCCGCGAGATCGATAACATCACGCCTCAATATCCAACGGGAAAATACGTGGCCATGCCAGAAGAGGGTGCGCAGAGACTCCGGACCGGCGGGGAAGCGGCGGAAATGATGTTGCTGCTCGGCCTTGTCTGGCAGCGGAAGAAGCAGGTGATCGGGCACGAGGCCGCCCTCGGCGTTGATTTGCCTTAGCGGAGACAGGATGAAGCCCACGTTCGGATCGCATCGCACGCTCTCGCGAATGACACTGACCGCCTGCGGCATAAGCCAGTCGTCGTCGGTAAGGGTGATCACCCATTCGCCGCTGGCCTTCTCGAATATGAACGCCATGTTCAACTCGGCGCCGACATTCTCGTCTTGCCTGTAGGCCTTGATGCGCGGATCCTTGAACTCCGCCAGAACGTCCTGGGTATGGTCGGGCGAGGCATTGTCGCTGACAATGATCTCCAGCTCATCGCAATCGACGGCCAGGATGCTATAGAGGCAGCGACGCAGATCGTCGGCCCGATTGTAGGATGGCACCACGACCGACACGAATGGCCTTTTCCCGCCCATAGGCGAACGTTTGGTCGCCTGACTGTCGGCCTTGCTGCTCGGGACATCGGACCCTGGTGGCACCCTGGGTGACGCGGTATGCGTTGGGTCGCGTTCTTGCGAAGATGGAACGGCCATGGCCGGACGGGGCAAGGCCTGCTGTGTTGGTTCCATAGCGGCAGCCTTCGACTCGCGCTCCTGTTCCCCGCTCTTAGGTAGCTGTGCAGCGAGATAGGCGTCTGCCGAGCTTTCTCCCGTAGCCTGCAAAACGCGGTGGGCCAGGTCGGTAGCGCGATAAGCGCCGTGAAGGATCAAAGCAAGTTTTGCACGCTGGTTGTTGTCAAGTGCTTTGATGCGCTGCTCGTCGGGCACGAAAACGGCGTCGCAGCTTAGCAGTTGGGATTGGACATCGCCGTACACTCTTCTGAGTGTCGGATCCGAGAAGAGGCTTCCCATCCGCTGGTTCTCCAGTCGAAGCAAGCGGAATCCGTATCGGGCCAGTTCCCTGCCAAGATCGGCCAGTTCGCTTTGTCCATTGAAGACGTCCGTGAATAGAACCCTGGCATGGACGATCAGGAGATTGGGCAGCAATCGTTCGGCGCCTTGCAGGAGCTTTACGTTGTCGTGCGATTCACTCAGAACCAGCCAGTCCAGCGTATCCAGGCCGTCAATGCGGTCCAGTCGGATGGTCGCGATGGGTAACTTGGCCAGCACAGTGGCGGCCTGTTGCATGAAGGTCTGCTGCCTGGCGGGGAGCAGGGGCTCCAGCGTCCCGGTCAATTCCGTGTCGAGGCATGTATAAAGCACGCCCGGCTCGCCGTCGCCGAGGGCGACGTGCGGCTGATGGTGGTGCAGGAGTTTGTCCGCCTTGAGCCGGGATACCTCCTGCAGCCTGCTGGCCGGATCGATGACAACGATGGTCAACGCTCCCGCCTGATTCAGTGTCTGCATTGCAGGCGCCGTGGCAAGGATTCCGCCATGATCCAGCGCAATAATCTTGCCCTGGATGCCGAAGTGAAAGTCGCCCCCTTCCTGTGTTTCCTGAAGCGAGGCATCGAAGTCGGGCTGCACTATTTCCATCGGCGCGTCCTCATCCTCGAACCACGGCTTGCCTTCGGCGGTGAAGGCCAGCGCGGCAGGATGCTTTCCGGAGCAATATCGCTGCCATATCGCACGCAGGGCATTGGCGAGGTTCCGCGCGAAACGAGGTCCGTCGCACACGGCAGACTGCAGCAGGATCTGGCGTAGGTGGGCCCGTATCGTGGACAAGCTATCCAGGTCGCCCACCAGCTCGAGCGCGCGTTGGCGATATTCGTCCCAGTCCTTGGCGACCAGTTCGGGCATGCCGGCGTTGACCAGGTGCGTGGCCGAATGACGGCCGGCGAAGGTAGGGCCGGGCAGGGTCACGACCGGCACGCCCATCAGCATGGCTTCGCAGGTCGTGAGGCCGCCAGAGTAGGGCCAAGGATCCAATGCGACGTCCACATCGTTGTAGCGCTCGAACACCTCGTAATGCGGCGAATGGCCTTCCAGTCGGATGCGATCTCCGGCAATCCCGTGGTCGGCGAAGATGCCGCGTATCCGTTCGCAGACTTCAGGGCTTTCGTAGGATCCGCCTTTCAGGAACAACTTCGAGCCAGGCACGGCGCTGAGCAGGCGCGCCCATTCGGCAAGCAAAACGCCGTTTATTTTTGTCGGGTTGTTGAAGCATCCGAAAGTGATATGGCCGTTGCGCCGCGCGGGCAGCGGACCGACGTCAGGCACCCGCGCCGGCGGCATATAGCAGATGTAGTCGTCCGGCATGCGGATCAATTTCTCGGTGTAGAGATGATCGCTTCCCGGCGGCGACTCGATGGCGTCGCTCAGCAGGTAATCGATGGCTTCCACGCCGGTCGTGTTGATCAGGCCGCCGACCCATTTCACTTGCACCGGCGCCGGCTGCAGCGTCATCGTCCGTATGCGGTTGCCGGCGTTATGGCCGGACAGGTCTATAAGAATGTCGATGCGGTCTTCCATCACCCGCTGCGCCAGCTGCTCGACGGTAAGGGTTGCAATGGGCGTCCATTGCTTGGCAACCCTCATCAGCCGACGCGTGACGCTGTCCACTACGTTGTTCGTGGTGTATGCATAAATCTCGATGCCGAGCTTGACCAGGTGCTCGAGCGCGGGCGTGGTCATGGCACCAACGGGATGCTGGCGAAAGCCGTCCGAATACATCCCTACACGCAATATCCGCCCGGGCGACAGATCGGCCGGAATTGGCCGCTTGCCCGTCTTGGGCGGCGCAAAGCGCGCACTCCAATCCTTGCACGCGTTGAGGATATCCTCGGCCGTCCGGTCCGGCATATAGTGAAGCAGCGTCAGCCGATTGGATAGCGGCACGGGGTCCGTGGCGGTCAACGATGCGGCTTTGCGATAGCATGCTTCCGCCTCGTCCAGATCGCCAAGGTCTCGGTTGATATTGCCCAGGTCGTTCCAATGGGTCCAGCCGTTCCTGGGGTCTTGCTGGATCAGCTTCTGGCAGATGACCGCGGCCTGGTCGAAACGCCGCAGGCGGGTCAGCAGTTGGACCTTGCGGGACAGCGCGGCGACATCGTTGGGCTTCTGTTCGAGCACGCGGTCCGCATAGGTAAGCGCGACTTCGTTCTCGTCGCTGCGGAACAGAATATCGGCCATGCCCTGGTTGGCTTCCGCAGCATCGTTATCCAGCGTAAGCGCGTGTTCGAAGTGATTCTTGGCCAGCCTGTCGTTGCCGGCGCTTGCCTCGAGTTGACCGAGCAATATCCATGAGCCGGCATCCTCGGGCGCCAGATCGGTCGCCTTTTGCAGCGCCTCGCGACCTTCATCCAGTTCGCCGGTCTTGCGCAGCAGCGCGCCCAGCTCCTTCCACCCCGTCGGTTCCCAGGGCAGGCGGCGGGTGCGCGCCCGCGCCTGCTGCAGGGCCATACGCTGCGCGGCGACGGCGGATACTTGGTTGCGTAGCGGGGGAAGCGAGGATTTTGCCATGGTGCCCGGCGGAGGTGTAGAGGTTCGCAGGTAGCTTACCTGCGAGGCCGGTGCTGCAATCGAGCAGTGAAACCGTGAAATTCGCCCCAGTTCGCCAAAAATGACAAACCCCTGGCAAAGGCCAGGGGTTTGTCCGGAAGGCGGGCCTCGCGGCCCGCTTCCATGCCCTTTTGGGGATCTACCGTGCGGCGATTAACGCAGCAGCGACAGAACCGTTTGCGGGACTTGGTTGGCTTGCGCCAGAACCGAGGTACCAGCCTGTTGCAGGATCTGGGCACGGGTCATGTTCGACACTTCGGTCGCGTAGTCGGCGTCTTGAATACGCGAACGGGCGTCGGACAGGTTGTTGACCGTGTTGTTCAGGTTCGCAATCGTTGACTCGAACCGGTTCTGGATCGCACCCAGGTCGCTGCGCAGCGAGTCGACGTCGGACAGGGCCTTGTCGATGGCGGCCAGCGGATCGGTCGTGGAGGCGTAGATCGGCTTGCTGGTATCGATCGTGAACTCGGCGGTGGCGCCCGCGGCCGTAGTGCCCGCAGCTGCGTCGGTCACCTTGACGTCGGCGGCGAAGTACGCCGTCGCGCCGGCGGCGTCGGTACCAACAACGAACCAGTTACCGTTCTCGTCCTGCAGAACGTCAGCGGCAGCGAAACCGGTGGTGCCGGCGGAGTCCGTAACCGTGACGTCGCCAGCGGTGACAGCGGCGCTGGAGCCAGTGTTGTCGAGACCCGACACCGAAGCGGCGGTGCTGCTGCCGTAGCTGGTGGTCGCGCCCTTCGGGCCGTTCAGGCTGAGGCTGTCCAGGCCCAGGGTGCCGGCATCGATCTTCTTCAGATTGATGTCGATGGTCTGGTTGTCGTTGGCGCCAACCTGGATGGACAGGCTGGTGTCCTTGGCCAGGACGTTCACGCCGTTGAACTGGGTCTGGGCCGAAACGCGGGTGATTTCGTCCAGGCGCTGGTTCACTTCAGCCTGGATCGAATCCAGGTCGGACTGCGAGTTCGTGCCGTTCTGGGCTTGAACCGTCAGTTCGCGGATGCGCTGCAGGTTGTTGTTGATTTCGTTCAGGGCGCCTTCGGTGGTCTGCGCGAGCGAGATACCGTCGTTGGCGTTACGGGCAGCCTGGGTCAGGCCGTTGACGTTCGCCGTGAAGCGGTTGGCGATGGCTTGGCCAGCGGCGTCGTCCTTGGCGCTGTTGATGCGCAGGCCGGAGGACAGGCGCTCGATCGCGGAGCCCAGAGCGGACTGCGACGTGTTCAGGTTGTTCTGAGCAACCAGCGAGAGGTAGTTGGTGTTGATGACTGCAGCCATGAATAGCTCCCAAGAGAGAAAGGCTTCTTCAAACCGGGCAGCTATGCCGCCCTGCGGTACGGATCCACCTGAAACGAGGCGTCAGGTGCACCGCTGCCTGGGTAACGGCAAGCTGGCCTAAACCTTTAGGGGGAGGGGGTGCGAAAAGTTTGCGGCGTCGGGGCGGCGCCCCGGTCAGGCGGCGTAGGCCGTGCGGAAATCTTCGGGGGCCTGGTGCCAGGCGCCATCCTTGAGGCGGGCGCGCAGGCGGGCCATGGCCTGCGAGCGCAACTGGCATACGCGCGCCTCGGTCACGCCCATGACGGCGCCGACTTCCTTCAGGTTCAGTCCCTGCTCATAGCACAGGGACAGCAACAGCTTTTCGCGGTCGGGCAGGGCGCCGATGGCGTCGATCAGCGCATGGCGGAAGTCCTGCGCCAGCAGGTTGTCCAGCGGGTTGCCGGTCGAACTGGTCTCGGAATTCGTGCCGGCCCAGTCGGCGTCGCGGGTCTCGCTGCCGTTTTCGGCGCCGAAATCCTCGTAATGCACGATCTGGGCACCCTGGGCGTCATATAGCAACTGGTGGTATTCCGGCAGGGAGACATCCAGGTGGGCGGCGATTTCGGCTTCGGTGGGCGGGCGCATCAATTGTTGCGCCAATTGGGCTACCGCCTGGTCGATGCGCTTGGCCTTGCTGCGCACGCTGCGCGGCAGCCAGTCTTGGTTGCGCAGTTCATCCAGCATCGCCCCGCGGATGCGCGACGTGGCATAGGTCTCGAACTGCGCATCGGCCACCTCCTGGTAGCGGCGCGCGGCGTCCAGCAGCCCGATCATGCCCGCCTGGATCAGGTCGTCCAGCTCGACGCTCGCCGGCAGGCGTGCCAGGAGCTGCAAGGCGAGCTTGCGCACCAGCGGGGCGTAATCGGCCAAACGGTCTTCTGAAAGAGGCATCGCAGTCGAGCGTGGAGGTTGGTCAGTTGGCCATCGGCCGGTGTTGCCTGGAGACGACAGTGGGACATTGCAACGACCCGGGCCTCTACAGGGGATCCGGGAGGCGGCGATTTCCGTCTTCAGGGTCCAATTGTGGGTAATTCACGCCGTTTCATTGGCACAAAGACACAACCTTTTAAATGCTTGTTTACGGAATTGCCATAAACTAGCGAAGTTCTTTGTTGCTATATATGTCGTTTAGGTGCGATATTTGACCTTAGACAAACATTTGTCATGTTTGACATACAAAATGACATTGCACATGGTAAATTGTATGACTTCTGGGAACAAAAGATACATTTCGACATTTTCCAGCAGTAATGGTTGACCAGCGTGGTCCCCAGACCGTCCAGGACAGTCCTAAAGATAGTGAACAAGGGAATGCAATGAACCAGCCTCCAAACTCTTTGCTCGCTGACATCCGCGAAGTCAACCTGTCCTATCTGCTGCTTGCGCAGCGGATGCTGCGCGACGATTACGCCGCCTCGATGTTCCGCCTGGGATTCAGCGAACAGGTCGCGGACATCCTGCTGCGCCTTTCGCCGGCCCAGCTTGTCAAGCTGGCCAGCTCCAGTTCGCTGCTGTGCCGCTTCCGCTTCGATGACTACAGCCTGCTGTCCGCGCTGACGCACGATGTGCTGGGCGGTGCGCTGCAACAGGCCCATGCCACCATCCTGCTCGCCAAGCAGCCCGTCGAACAGCTCGCGTGACTTTACCTGCATCTGCATAGGCTCATGGCTATCAAAAGCGTATCCCAAGAAGCCGACGAGATCCTGCTGGCGAGCGCCATGATCGGTCTCGGCGCCCGGCTCCAGGTCCTGGAATCGGAAACCAGCCTGAGCCACGACCGGCTGGCGCGGCTGTATCGCGAAATCCGCGGCTGCTCGCCACCGAAGGGCATGCTGCCTTTTTCGGTGGACTGGTTCATGACCTGGCTGCCGAATATCCACTCGTCCCTGTTCTACAACGTCTACAAGTTCCTGAACGAGAACACGGGCAGCAAGGGCGTGCGGGCGATCATCGACGCATATCGCCTGTACCTCGAACACGCCGGCGTGGCCGACCTGGACCAGAGCGAGCCGGTGCTGAGCTTCACGCGCGCCTGGATGCTGGTGCGCTTTTTCGACGGCAAGATGCTCCAGCTGTCGGAATGCCGCCAATGCGGCGGCCATTTCATCGCCCACGCGCACGATCCGCGCGCCGACTTCGTCTGCGCGATCTGCCGCCCGCCACCCCGCGCGGGCAAGACGCGCGCCGCCGCCAAGGAGCGTGCCGGCCGCCGTGCCGCCGCCGCGCCCGCGGCCGCGCTCCCGGTCTGACCGTCCGGACTCGATAACTCCAAAAAGCCACTGAAAACCCCCCGTAAACCACGCTTTCGTGCCGGGTGTATGGGGGGATCATGGGCGTTGGGTAAAACGTCTACGCTTGGCAGGGGCCTGATGTGTTGATTGTCATTGGTTACTTGGTGGTTATCGTGTCCGTCGTCGGGAGCTTCATTGCCCTGGGCGGACACATGGGCGCGCTGTACCAACCGTTCGAATTCACCTTGATCGCCGGTGCGGCCGCGGGTGCCTTCCTGGCGGGCAACAGCCGCAAGTCGCTCCAGCTGGTGAAGGTGGCGGTGCCCAACGCGCTGCGCGGCGGGCGCTACGGCAAGGACGTGTACATGGAACTCATGTCCTTGATGTACGTGATCCTGAACAAGGCACGCCGCGAGGGCCTGATGGCCATCGAATCGCACATCGAGGATCCCGCCTCCAGCCCGATCTTCACCGAGTGTCCGCGCATCATGAAGGACCAGAAGCTGATGGAGTTCATCACCGACTACCTGCGCATCATGATCAGCGGCAACATGAGTTCGTTCGAGATCGAAACGCTCATGGACGAGGAAATCGAAACCTTCCGGCATGAGCGCCAGGTGCCGGTGCAGGCCTTGCAGAACGTGGCCGACGCGATGCCGGCCTTCGGTATCGTGGCCGCGGTGCTGGGCGTGATCAAGGCGCTGGCGGCGGTGGACCAGCCGCCCGCCGTGTTGGGTGACCTGATCTCCAAGGCCATGGTGGGAACCTTCCTGGGCATCCTGCTGGCCTATGGCTTCGTTTCGCCGCTGGCTTCGCGCGTCGACCGCCAGACCAGCGAGGCCGTCAAGATCCTGGAATGCATCAAGACCACGCTGCTGGCCAGCATGAACGGCTACCCCCCGCAACTGGCGGTGGAGTTCGGCCGCAAGGTGCTGTTCTCCGGGGTGCGTCCGTCGTTCGCCGAACTGGAAGAGCACGTGCGCCAGGCCAAGACGCAAACGAGCGGCAAGGCCTGACGGAGGGTTCTGCGCATGGCGCCCGTCAACAACCACCGCGTGGTGATCCGCCGCAAGAAGGCGGCGCACGGCGGCTCGCACGGCGGCAGCTGGAAGATCGCCTACGCCGACTTCATCACCGCCATGATGGCGTTCTTCCTGGTCATGTGGCTGATCAGTGTCGTGCCGCGCGAGGAGCTCAAGGGCATCGCCGAGTACTTCCGCATGCCGCTGCGGGTCGCCCTGACGGGCGGGCCCAACAGTTCGGCGGAGACCAGCGCCATTCCCGGCGGAGGCGCCGATCCCCTGCGCAGCGAGGGCGATGTGCGGCGCGCCGACGGCAACCGCGTCCAGGCGCAGGTGCCGAACGAGGCCGAGCGGCGTGACCAGCGGCGCCTGGAGGATCTGAAGAAGCGCCTGGACAACCTGATCGAAAGCAGCCCGGTGCTGAAGAATTTCCGGCCGCAGCTGCTCATCGACATGACCACCGAAGGCTTGCGCATCCAGATCATCGACAAAGAGAACCGGCCCATGTTCGCCACGGGATCGGCCGAGGTGCGGCCCTACATGCGCGACATCCTGCGCGAGCTGGGCCCGGTGCTGAACGAGCTGCCCAACAAGATCAGTATTTCCGGCCACACCGACGCCAGCCAGTATGCGCGGGGAGAGCGCGCCTACAGCAATTGGGAGTTGTCGGCCGACCGCGCCAATGCGTCGCGCCAGGAACTGGTGGCCGGCGGCATGGCGGAAAACAAGGTTTCCCGGGTGGTGGGGTTGTCATCGAGCGCAAGCCTGATTAAGGATGACCCTTATGCTGCCGTTAACAGACGTATCAGCCTGGTGGTCTTGAACCGGGCCACGCAGGAGCGGCTGGATCGTGAAAGCGCGGCGGCGGCGGATATCACCGGCCGGGATGCGCGCCAGATCGGCGAGACGCTGGTGCGCCCGACAACAGCGGGGCAGGCAGCCGCGACGCCGGGCGCCAGCGCGCCCGCCGCCGCGCAGGCCCAATCCGCACAATAGGAGCTATGGACGATGACGGCGACGATACTGGTCGCGGACGATTCCGCGACGATGCGCATGATCGTGCAGGCCACCCTGACGGGCGCCGGCTGGACCGTGCTGGCCGCCGGCAACGGCAAGGATGCCCTGGCGCTCGCGCTGGAGCAGGCCGTGCCGGTGGACCTGGTGGTCAGCGACTGGAACATGCCCATCATGGGCGGCTTGGACCTGATACGGGGCTTGCGCGACGCCGACCGCTACCAGGACGTGCCGGTGCTGGTACTGACGACGGAAGACGATGTCGAAAGCAAGACCGCGGCGCGCGATCTGGGCGTGTGCGGCTGGTTGCAGAAGCCGGTGGATCCGGACCTGCTGATCGAAATGGCGTCCGAGCTGTTGGGCCAGCCCGGCGAGCAGGCGCGTTGAGAAGAAGAACGTCATGAGCGGTCTTGACCTGAGCCAGTTTTACGAGACGTTCTTCGATGAGGCGGACGAGCTGCTCGCCCAGATGGAGCAATTGCTGCTCGACCTGGACGCGGGCGCGCCGGACATCGAGCAGCTGAACGCCATTTTCCGTGCCGCCCATTCGATCAAGGGCGGGGCGGCCACTTTCGGCTGTTTCACCCAGCTGGCCGAGACGACCCATCTACTTGAAAACCTGCTCGATGCCATACGCCGCGGCGAAATGGCGTTGCGCACGGACATGATCGACATCTTTCTGGAAACCAAGGACGTGCTGAAAAGCCAATTGGACGCCTACCGCGCCTCCGAGGAGCCTGACGCCGCCGCCTACGAGCGCATATGCGAGGTGCTGCGGCAACTGGCGCTGGAGCACAAGGCCCAGCAGGAAGGCGGCACCCCAGCGCCAGCCGCGGCGCCTGCGCCTGCCGCCGCGCCTGCGGCCGCCCAGTCCGCGCCCGTACTCACGCCTGCACCCGCTGCACCTGCGGCCGTCCCGGACGGCGCGGCGCAGGATGGCCTGCCGCTGCGCGTGCGCATCAATCGCGTGTCCGCCAAGGACGGCCAGTCCCTGCTGGAAGAGATGGGCAACCTGGGCCAGGTACTGGCCAGCGACCCCAGCGGCGGCGGCCTGACGGTATGGCTGGAAAGCACCTGCTCGCCCGACGATATCGAGGCGGTGTGCTGCTTCATCGTGGACGCCGACCAGATCTCCATTGCACGCGAAGCGGCGCCGGCTGCCGAAACGCGTGACGTCGACGCCTTTGCCCAGGCCGCGGCCGAGTTCGCCGCCCAGGCCCAGGCCGCGCCCGCCGCCGCGCCGGCGCCGGCCGCGCCGCCTCCCGTGGCCGTCGCTCCCCCGGCACCGGCCGCCGAGCCGGCCAGGCCGGCGGGCGAGTCCGGCGCACCGGCACGCGCCGCCCGCCCCGGCGGCGGGGCCAGCGCGGACAAGGAATCCACCTCCATCCGCGTCGGCGTGGAGAAGGTCGACCAGATCATCAACCTGGTCGGCGAACTGGTGATCACCCAGGCCATGCTGGCGCAAACGGCGTCCACGCTGGACCCGGTGCTGCACGATCGGTTGCTCAACGGCATGGAGCAGCTGGAGCGCAATGCGCGGGACCTGCAGGAAGCCGTGATGTCCATCCGCATGATGCCCATGGACTATGTATTCAGCCGCTTCCCGCGCCTGGTGCGCGACCTGGCCGGCAAGATGGGCAAGCAGATCGAGCTGCAGACCTACGGCCGCGCGACGGAGCTGGACAAGAGCCTGATCGAGCGCATCATCGATCCGCTCACTCACCTGGTGCGCAACAGCCTGGACCATGGCATCGAGACGCCCGAAAAGCGGATCGCGGCGGGCAAGGAGCCCGTCGGCCAGCTGGTGCTGTCGGCGCAGCACAGCGGCGGCAACATCGTCATCGAAGTCAGCGACGACGGTGGCGGCCTGAACCGCGACCGCATTCTGAAGAAGGCCATCCAGCAGGGCATCGCGGTCAGCGAAAACGCCAGCGACGACGAAGTGTGGCAACTGATCTTCGCGCCTGGCTTCTCGACGGCCGAGCAAATCACGGATATCTCCGGCCGGGGCGTGGGCATGGACGTTGTCCGGCGCAATATCCAGGACATGGGCGGGCACGTGCAACTATCGTCCAATCCCGGCCGCGGCACCACGACCCGCATCGTGCTGCCGCTGACGCTGGCCATCCTGGACGGCATGTCGGTGCGCGTGGGCGACGAGACCTTCATCCTGCCTCTGAACCACGTGACCGAGTCTCTGCAGCCGACCAACGAACAGATCTATTCCGTGGCGGGCAACGAACGCGTGATGCATGTGCGCGGGGAATATCTGCCGCTGGTCGAGATGCACCGTGTGTTCTCGGTGCGCAATGCCCAGCTGGATCCCACTCAGGCGATCGCCGTCATCATGCAGGCGGAGGACCGGCGCTTCGCGCTGCTGGTCGACCATCTGGTGGGACAGCACCAGGTGGTGGTGAAGAATCTTGAATCGAACTACCGCAAGGTGCCGGGCGTGTCGGCCGCGACGATCATGGGCGATGGTAGCGTGGCGCTGATCATCGACGTGTTCGCCCTGGCCAGGGCCAACCGCGAGAAGTGGACCCAGCCCGAAGCGGTTCTGAATTGACGGAGAAAACAGCTATGGCAGCCAAACCCCAAGCCCAAGGCGCTCGTGCCGAGGATGTGGGCCGCGAATTCCTCGTCTTCACGCTCGGCGAAGAAGAGTACGGCATCGATATCCTCAAAGTGCAGGAAATCCGCGGCTACGACGCCGGCGGCGTCACGCGCATCGCCAACGTGCCTTCGTTCATCAAGGGCGTGACGAATCTGCGCGGGATCATCGTTCCCATCGTCGACCTGCGCATCAAGTTCAACCTTGGCAAGGTCGAATACAACGAGCAGACCGTCGTGATCATCCTGAACCTCGATCGCCGCGTGGTCGGCATCGTGGTGGACGGCGTGTCGGACGTGCTGATGCTGGGGGCCGCGCAGGTGCGGCCCGCGCCCGAGTTCGGCGCGACCCTGTCCACGGAGTACCTGACGGGCCTGGGCACCATCGACGACCGCATGCTGATCCTGGTGGATATCGAGAAGCTGATGACCAGCGACGAAATGGCGCTGGTCGAGAAAGTCGCCAGCTGAGCGACCCGCAAAGGGGAATGGGCGGAGGCCAACCTGTCCAATCGTAGGGAAGGATGTATGGGCCGTTTTTTTGCGAATATGACAATTCGCGCCAGCTTGCTGTGGGTGTTGGTCTTTTTCTCGGCGATGCTGGCCTTGGGCGCGGTGCTGGGCGTGGTGTCGCTGAAAGTCGGCGATACCGCCATGCGCGATATGCGCCGCAGCCAGGCCGTCAGCAATGCGCTGGACGAAATGGTCCGCGACTACAAGAATGCAATGATCGGCCTGGGCCGCGCCGCGGCGCTGCATCTGAACGACGTTATCAAGCAGGTCGGGCAACCCGGTATTCCGCAGCCAGGTCTGGGCGGCCCCGCCAGGAGCCTCGTCGATTTCGCGCGTATATCCTATGACAAGGCGATGGCCGATTTCAAGCGGTACCAGAACCTGCCCAAGCCGCCAGGACTGGAAAGCGAGTTCAAGGAAATCGATGACGCTTTCCTGGCCCTGATGCAGCAGGGGCTGCGGGTCATGTTCGACGACCTCGCCAGGGCCGACATACCGGCGTACCAGACGCATGCGCAGGTGGTGTCCGACGTGATGGACGATCGCCTGTCGCTCGCGATCGGCCAATACATGGCCTGGCGCATGCGTACCAACGACGCCGCCTTCGACCAGGCCGAACACCGCTTCGGCCTGGTGCTGACGGCCGTCGCGGCCGGCGGCGTCCTGGCCCTGCTGCTGGTGCTGGCCACCTATGTCTTCCTGCGTCGCCGCGTGGTGCGGCCGCTGGCGGGCGCCGCCGCGCACTTCGACCGCATCGCGGCCGGCGACCTGACCCAGCATGTGGACGTGCAATCGACCAATGAAATCGGCGTCCTGTACGCGGCCATGAAGCGCATGCAGGAATCCCTGACGCGCACCGTGTCGGCGGTACGCCGTGGCGTGGACGAAATCAATATCGGCGCGCGCGAAATTTCGGCGGGCAACACCGACTTGTCCAGCCGAACCGAGCAGCAGGCCGCGTCGCTGGAAGAAACCGCCGCGTCGATGGAAGAACTGGCCTCGACGGTGAAGCAGAACGCCGAGAACGCGCGCCAGGCCAACCAGTTGGCGGGCAGCGCTTCCGACGTGGCTGAGCGCGGCGGTTCGGCGGTGGCCGAAGTCGTGAGCACGATGCAGGAGATCTCCGGCAGCTCGCGCAAGATCTCGGAAATCGTCAGCGTGATCGACGGCATCGCCTTCCAGACCAATATCCTGGCGCTGAACGCGGCGGTGGAAGCGGCGCGCGCCGGCGAACAGGGCAAGGGCTTCGCGGTGGTGGCCGGGGAAGTGCGCTCGCTGGCGCAGCGCAGCGCGCAGGCGGCCAAGGAAATCAAGGCGCTGATCGAGGATTCCGTGAGCAAGGTCGGCGCGGGTTCGCAGCAGGTGGAGCGGGCCGGCGCGACGATGCAGGAAATCGTGGCCTCGGTGAAGCGGGTGACGGACATCATGGGCGAGATTTCGGCCGCATCGGAAGAACAGTCCAGCGGCATCGACCAGGTCAACCGCGCGGTCTCGCAGATGGACGAGGTGACGCAGCAGAACGCGGCGCTGGTGGAAGAGGCGGCCGCGGCGGCCGGCTCGCTGCAGGAGCAGGCCCAGCGCCTGGCCGAAGCCGTCGCCGTCTTCAAGATCAACGAAGGGCAGGTCATCGACGTGCCGGCGCAGCAATTGTCCGGTTCGCTCCTGGCGCGCGCGCCTATGCTTGCGGCCCAGGCCGCCTGAGAGGAAAAACGTGGCCACGGCGACGGCATCCGCGAACCCGGTCGAACGGCAATTCGAGTTCCGAGAGACCGACTTTTCGCGCGTGCGCAATATGATCCACGCCCGCGCCGGCATCTCGCTGGGCACCCACAAGCGGGAGATGGTCTACAGCCGTCTGGCCAGGCGGCTGCGCGCCCTGGGCCGCGTGGACTTCAGCAGCTATCTGGACCAGCTCGAATCCCGGCCGGACGACCCCGAATGGGAAGATTTCGTCAACGCGCTGACTACCAACCTGACCGCCTTCTTTCGCGAGTCGCACCATTTCCCCATCCTGGCCAAGTTCGCCGCCGCGCGGCCGCAGCCGGTGTCCATATGGTGCTGTGCCGCCTCGACAGGCGAGGAGCCGTACTCGATTGCCATCACGCTGATGGAGGCGCTGGGCGCGCGGGCCGCCACCAGCGCGACCGTACTGGCCACCGACATCGACACGAATGTGCTGCAGCGTGCCCGCACCGCTGTCTATCCTTACGAGCGCGTCGCCAAGGTCGAGGAGGCCCGGCTCAAGCGCTTTTTCCTGAAGGGCAAGGGCGCCGCGGCGGGACAGGTGCGGGTCCGGCCCGAAGTTGCCGGCATGGTGCGCTTCGACACCCTGAACCTGCTCGCGCCCAGTTGGCCGATCCAAGAGAAGTTCGACGCCATCTTCTGCCGCAACGTCATGATCTATTTCGACAAACCGACGCAGGCGCGGATCCTGGAGCGCTTTGCGCCGTTGTTGAAACCCGGTGGCCTGCTGTTTGCCGGCCACTCCGAAAACTTCAGCTATATCAGTCGCGATTTCCGGCTGCGCGGGCAGACAGTCTATGAATGCCTGGGGAGACCGTAAGGGCGCGCCCCATCGGCAAACGACATGCAGAAAAAAATAACGGTTCTATGCGTCGACGATTCCGCGCTGGTGCGCGGCCTGATGACGGAGATCATCAACAGCCAGCCGGACATGACGGTCGTCGCGACCGCGCCCGATCCGCTGGTTGCGCGCGAACTCATCAAGAAGCACAACCCGGACGTGCTGACGCTGGATGTCGAAATGCCGCGCATGGACGGCCTGGACTTCCTGGAAAAGCTGATGCGGCTGCGTCCGATGCCGGTCCTGATGGTGTCGTCGCTGACCGAACGTGGCTCCGAGATCACCTTGCGGGCGCTGGAGCTGGGCGCCGTCGACTTCGTCACCAAGCCCAAGCTGGGCATCCGTGATGGACTGCTCGAGTACACCGAGCTCATTACCGACAAGCTCCGTGCCGCCGCGCGGGCCCGTCCACGCGCGCTGGCGCCGGCCGCGCCGTCCCGGCAGGTGCTGCGTTCGCCGCTGTCCAGTTCGGAGAAGCTGGTGATCATCGGCGCTTCCACGGGCGGCACCGAAGCCATACGGCATGTACTGCAGCCCATGCCGCCAGACAGCCCGGCCATTCTGATCACGCAACACATGCCGGCGGGCTTTACCCGTTCGTTCGCCCAACGCCTGGATTCCCTCTGCAGCCTGACCGTGCGCGAGGCCACGCACGGCGAGCGGGTGCTTCCCGGCCACGTCTACCTGGCGCCGGGGGGCGACTACCACATGCGCCTGAGCCGCAGCGGCGCCAACTATGTGGTGGAACTGGACGCGTCGGAGCCGGTGAACCGCCACCGGCCGTCCGTCGATGTACTGTTCCATTCGGCCGCGGTCAGCGCCGGCCAGAACGCCATCGGTGTGATCCTGACCGGCATGGGCAAGGACGGCGCGGCGGGCTTGCTGGAAATGAAGCGGGCCGGCGCACGGACCCTGGCGCAGGACGAGGCCAGCTGCGTCGTGTTCGGCATGCCGCGCGAGGCGATCGCGCTGGGCGGAGCCGATGAAATCGTATCGCTGGACGGGATGAGCGAACGCATATTGGCCAACGCGGGAGACCGGGGTCACCGCGTGTGATGCCGGGCCGCGAAGCGCCCGGACGAATATTTATCTTTTGGAGTCGATGAGATGGTTGACAAAAATTTGAAGATTCTGGTGGTGGACGACTTTCCGACCATGCGTCGCATCGTCCGCAACCTGCTGAAGGAACTCGGGTTCGAAAACGTGGACGAGGCCGAGGACGGCCAGATGGCGCTGGACAAGCTGCGCACGGGAGGCTTCCAGTTCGTGGTATCGGACTGGAACATGCCCAACCTGGACGGCCTCTCGATGCTGCAGCAGATCCGCGCCGACGCCAACCTGTCCAAGCTGCCTGTCCTCATGGTGACGGCCGAGGCGAAGAAAGAAAACATCGTCGCGGCGGCCCAGGCCGGCGCCAGCGGTTATGTCGTCAAGCCTTTCACCGCAGCCACGCTCGAGGAAAAGCTGAACAAGATCTTCGAAAAACTCGGCAGCTGAGGGCAAGGCCATGGAGACCACGCAGAACCCGAACGGCGATCCCGGCGAGCTGATCCAACGCATCGCGTCGCTGACGCGGATGCTGCGCGACAGTATGCGCGAACTGGGCCTGGACCAGGCCATCAAGGACGCCGCGCAGGCGATCCCCGACGCGCGCGACCGTTTGCGCTACGTCGCCCAGATGACCGAGCAGGCCGCCCATCGCGTGCTCAACGCCATCGACCAGACCCAGCCTATCCAGGAAGAAATGTCCAAGCAGGCGCAGGCGCTGGACCACCGCTGGCGCGAGTGGTTCGACCAGCCCCTGGAACTGGCCGAGGCCCGCGAACTGGTGCAGGACACCCGCGGCTTCCTGCAGGCCGTCCCGCGCAACACGCAGGCGACGCAATCCAAGCTGCTCGAAATCATGATGGCGCAGGATTTCCAGGACCTCACCGGCCAGGTCATCATGAAGATGATGGACGTCGTCGGCGCCATCGAAAAGGAACTGCTCCAGGTCCTCATCGACAGCGTTCCCACCGAGCGCAGGGACGAAGCCAATTCCCTGCTCAACGGCCCCCAGGTGAACCCCACCGGCAAAGTGGACGTCGTCACCAGCCAGGACCAGGTCGACGACCTGCTGTCCAGCCTGGGCTTCTAGCAGCACCCAAACGGGGCGACCAGCAACCGGCCCGCGCCCCGCAATAATCTTCCAGGCCGCCCGTGCCTCCGGACGTCGGGAAAATCTGCCGATGCCCGCAATGTCACGGCCCGCGGGGCCGCGACTTTGCCACGCGCCGTGCGCCACGCGGGGTCCGCAGTCTACCCGGACCGCCACACCGTTGGACGTTGGAAAGTCTGCCGATGCCCGCAAAGTCACGGCCCGCGGGGTCCGCGACTTTGCTACGCGCCCTGCGCCCGCAGCGGCCGATGGAAGGCCCACGGCCACCGATATTTCCACGCGCCCTCAACATCCGCAGCACCGCAGCGGCACCACTACCCAGTACGCTGGTTCTGAAGCGCCACAAGGCCTCGAGCAACGTATGCCGATGGGCGGCCCCCGCGGGCCGTTCATCGGCGGGCGGGCCCAGACCTTCCATCAGCACGCCCCGCACAACGCAGCGGCAAGAACCCAGACGGTGGCAGCACCCGTGAATGAGAGACGCCGCAGGCCGGCGGGGTAGTCGCCTGCCGGGGACGGCGCGTAAGGGAAGAGCGAGCTGGCGCGAAGGGAAGCGAGCCGCACGGGTATGAACAAGAACCCCGCCGCGCAGCGGCCGCTGGACGAGCGTGCGTAGCGGTGTCCGGCGCCCCGCGGCGCCGGACCGACCGCCCGCGACGGCACCGGCAGGCGACTGCCCCGCCGGCCGTCCAAGAAACCAGCCGTCCCAGAAGCCAGACATCCCAGAAACCACACTCCCCAGAAACCACACTCCCCAGAAACCACACTCCCCAGGAACCGCCAGTCCCCAACCCGCCGGAAGACCTCCCACCACACCCCGAAAAGCGACGCTTTACCCGGTCTGATCGCGCATTCGCTTTCAGGCGCTTTTCCTACAATTCCGTGGGCACGTCCACGTCCGGATAAGCGTCAAGCATGGCCGAAGAAAGCGATCTCGAAAAAACCGAAGCTGCCTCACCGAGGCGCCTGGAAAAGGCGCGCGAGGAAGGGCAGGTTCCCCGTTCCCGTGAACTGAGCACATTCCTCGTGCTCGCCACCGGCGTTGCCGCCCTCTGGGGCGGGGGCGCCTACATGTATGCCACCCTCGATGGCGTCATGCGCAACTCCCTGGGCTTCGACCCCAAAGTCGCCCGCGACTCCAGCTACATGCTCGTCGGCGCCGCCGAAAGCGGCTGGCACGGGCTGCTCGCCCTGCTGCCCGTCCTCGGCCTGCTCGCCGTCGCCGGCATCTTCGCCGCCATGGCCCTGGGCGGCCTCGTCTGGTCCGGAAAACCGCTGGAATTCCAGCTCTCCAAGCTGAACCCCCTGTCCGGCATCGGCCGCATGTTCTCCTGGCAGACCGTCGTCGAGCTCATCAAGGCCGTCGCCAAGGCCCTGCTCGTCGGCTCCGTGGCCGCGGGCGCCATCTGGCACTACCACGACGACATGATCGGCATCATGCATGCCTCGCCCTCGGCCGCCCTCGCCACCATGCTCAACATCGTCGCCATGTGCTGCGCCATGGCCGTGGGTGCGCTCCTCCTGGTCGCCATGCTCGACGTCCCCTGGCAAATGTTCAGCCATGCCAAAAAACTTCGCATGAGCAAGGAAGACGTGCGCCAGGAATTCAAGGAAAGCGAAGGCGACCCCATGGTCAAGGCGCGCATGCGCCAACTCCAGCGCCAACTGGCGCGACGCCGCATGATGGCCGAGGTTCCCAAGGCCGACGTCGTCGTCACCAACCCCACCCATTACGCGGTCGCCCTGCGCTATACCGAAGGCGACATGTCCGCGCCCCGGGTCATCGCCAAAGGCATGGGCGAAATCGCCGCCCGCATCCGCGAACTGGCGCAGGAACACCGCGTCCCGATGTTGGAGGCGCCGCCTCTCGCGCGCGCCCTTTACCGCCATGTCGAGCTGGGACAGGAAATCCCCGCCGCACTGTATACCGCCGTCGCCGAAGTCCTGGCATGGGTTTTCCAGCTGCGGGCCTGGCGCCCGGGCTGGGCAGAACCGGTGCCGCCAGCCGACTTGCCGGTGCCCCAGGCGCTGGACCCGCACGCGGCCGCCATGGCCGCTCAAGGAGCTTAAGGAATGGGCGCGCTGATCGCCATGTTCAAGAACAACGGCGCGGCCCACGCGCGTCTTCTCGCCGGGCCGATACTGATCGTCATGGTCCTGGGGATGATGATCCTCCCCTTGCCGGCGTTCATCCTCGACCTGTTCTTTACCTTCAATATTGCATTGGCGATCATGATCCTGCTGGTCGCCATGTTCACGCGCAAGCCGCTCGATTTTGCCGCCTTCCCGTCGGTGCTGCTGTTCGCGACGCTGCTGCGCCTGTCGCTGAACGTGGCTTCCACGCGCGTCGTTCTACTGAACGGCCACACCGGCCCCGACGCGGCGGGCAAGGTCATCGAGGCCTTCGGCCACTTCCTGGTGGGCGGCAATTTCGCCGTCGGCATCATCCTGTTCGTGATCCTGACGATCATCAACTTCATCGTCATCACCAAGGGCGCCGGCCGTATCGCCGAAGTCGGGGCGCGGTTCACCCTGGACGCCATGCCCGGCAAACAGATGGCCATCGACGCGGACCTGAACGCGGGCCTGATCCGCGAGGACGAGGCCCGGCGCCGGCGCGGCGAAGTGGCGCAGGAAGCCGACTTCTTCGGTTCCATGGACGGCGCCAGCAAGTTCGTCCGCGGCGACGCCGTGGCCGGCCTGCTCATCATGGCGCTCAACATCATCGGCGGCCTGATCGTCGGCGTGGCGCAGCACGGTCTCTCGGTCGGCGAATCGGCCCGCGTGTACACGCTCCTGACCATCGGCGACGGCCTGGTCGCGCAGATTCCGGCGCTGGTCATCTCCACCGCCGCCGGTGTCGTGGTGTCGCGCGTGTCGAACGACCAGGACATCGGCCAGCAGATGATCGGCCAGCTGTTCTCGAATCCCAGCGTCCTGTTCCTTACCGCTGGCATCATCGGCGTGATCGGCCTGATCCCCAATATGCCGCACCTCGCGTTTCTGGCGCTGGCCGCGATGTTCGGCGGCGGCGGCTGGCTGTTGCACAAGAAACAGACGCGCACGGCGGTGGAGCAGACCCGGCAGCCTTCGGCCGCGCAGGAGCAGGCCAAGATCGCCGCGGCGGAGGCCAGTTGGGAAGACGTCTCCATGGTCGACCAGCTGGGCCTGGAAGTCGGATATCGGTTGATCCCCCTGGTGGACCATTCGCAGAATGGCGAGCTGCTGCATCGCGTGCGCAGCCTGCGCAAGAAGTTCGCGCAGGATGTGGGTTTCCTGCCGCCGGTGGTACATATCCGGGACAACCTGGAGCTCAAGCCCAACGACTATGTCATCCTGCTGTCCGGGGTGGAAGTGGGACGCGGCGTCGCCATGCCGGGCCAATGGCTGGCCATCGATCCGGGCGGCGTCACGGTCAAGCTCAAGGGCACGCCGACCACCGATCCGGCCTTCGGCCTGCCCGCCATATGGGTGGAAGCCGGACTGCGCGACCAGGCGCAGGTGGCCGGCTACACCGTGGTCGACGCCAGCACCGTGGTCGCCACACACCTGAACCACCTGATGCACCGCCATGGCGCTCAGTTGCTCGGTCGCCAGGAAGTCCAGCAATTGCTGGACCGCATCGGCCGCGACGCGCCCAAGCTGGTCGAGGACCTGGTGCCCAAGACCTTGTCCCTGACGGTGCTGCAGAAGGTGTTGCAAGGCCTGTTGGCCGAGGAAGTGCCGATCCGCGACATGCGCTCCATTGTGGATACGCTGTCCGAGCACGGCCCGCGCCTGGCCGCGCTGAACGCCACCGCGGGCGGACAGCCCGATGTCAACGAACTGATCGCCCTGGTGCGCCGCGCGCTGGGCCGCGCCATCACGCAGCAGTGGTTCCCGGGCGACGGGGAAGTCCGGGTCATCGCGCTGGATGTGAAGCTGGAACGCGTACTGTCGCAGGCCATCTCCACCAGCGGCGTGCTGGAGCCGGGCCTGGCGGATACCCTGCTGCGCGAGACCCGCGCCGCCGTCACGCGCCAGGAGGCGCAGGGCAATGCCCCGGTGCTTGTCGTGGCCCCGGTGCTGCGGCCGCCGCTTTCACGCTTCCTGCGCCACCACGTGCCCCAGTTGGGCGTCCTGGCGAATACGGAGATTCCAGATGAACGCATTGTGCGCGTTACCGCGCTGATCGGGGGCCAGGCTTGAAGATCACCCGTTTTTTCGCGGCGACGCACCGCGAAGTGTTGCGCGAAGTACGCCTTGTGCTGGGGCCCGACGCCCTGATCATTTCCAGCCGCAGCATCGATGGCGGCGTCGAGGTCATGGCCACGGACCCGTCGGCCATCGATGACGAAGGCCGTATCCGCGTCTCGCAGCCCGAAGCAGTCGAGGTCGCCACCGCGCCCCGGGCGCAGCCGGAGACCGTGGTCCGGACCGCGGCTGCCGTGGCCCCGCCGGCTGCGATGGCGCCGGCGGCCCCGCCCGCGCCGGCTCCCGTGGCGCGCGGCGCCTTGCACGGCGCGTCCCCGCCGCCTCCCCGCTATGTGCCCGACGATGCGGCGCTGGCCCTGGTGGACGAGGACAGCAGCCAGTACCAGCCGGCCGGCGCGGCAACCCCCGATGCAGCACAGGTCACCGAAGCCCTCAATGCGCTGCGCGGTGCGCTCGAAACGCGTATCGACGGACTGATGTGGGGCAAGGGCCTTAGCCGCGAACCGGTCCCCACGACCCTGTTCCGCACGCTGCTGGAGGCCGGCTTCAGCGCCAATCTGGTGCGTGCGATGTTGTCGCGCCTGCCGCCACGCCTGAGTTTCGCCGCCGCCCTGAGCTGGGCACGCAATGAACTGATTGCCCACCTGCCGGTTATCGGCGGTGAAGATGAACTGCTGGGCAACGGCGGCGTCTTCGCCCTGGTCGGCCCGACGGGCGTGGGCAAAACCACGACGCTGGCCAAGCTGGCCGCGCGCTGCGTCGAACGCGTGGGACGCGAGCAGGTCGCCATGCTGACCACGGACAATTTCCGTATCGGCGCGCACGAACAATTGCAGATTTACGGGCGCCTGATGGGCGTACCGACGCGGTCGGTGCGCGACGTCGACCAATTGCGCACCACGCTGGCCGAACTGGGCACGCGCAAGATCGTCCTTATCGATACCACCGGTATCAGCCAGCGCGATCGCCATGTCGCCGAGCAGGCCGCGATGCTGTGCGGCGCCGGCCGGCCGGTGCAACGCCTGGTCGTCCTGAACGCCGCCAGCCAGGGCGACACCCTGGACGAGGTGGCCCACGCCTATCGCAATGGCGCGGACGAGGATGTGCGCGGCTGCATCATCACCAAACTCGACGAGGCCTCGCGCTATGCGGCCGCGCTGGATACCGCGATCCGCCACCGCCTGCCGATCCATTATGTGTCGCGGGGCCAGCGCGTGCCCGAGCACCTGGACGTGCCGAGCGCCGCCGAACTGGTCGATGGTGCCTTCTCCTGTCTGCGGCGGCCGGCGCTCTACACGCCCAGCGAGGCCGACCTGGCCGCGCTGTGGTCGGCTTCGCGCGACGAGGCCGGCGGCTTGTCCATGGACCCGGTGCGGCGTCGCCAACTGCTTGCGTCCGCGGTGCTCAGGCCCCAGGGCAGCGATGCGGATACGGAACGCGATATGGACGCCGCGCTGGCGTGGATCAATACCGATCCGGCCTGCGTGCAGGCGCGCGAGCTCTGGCGCGGCTATGGCGGTGACCAGCCGCTGGCCACCGCGGCCCTGGCCCGTGCGCCGCTGGACATGGTAAGGACGGAGTTTCCGGCCACTTGCGCGCGTCATCTTCTGGCGATACACGGCCAGGTCGCGATGAGCGGGCAGGGCATGCCGGGCGGTACGCTGATGGCTTCTCTGCTGATGAGCGATCGCGGCGCGGCGCTGGCCGCGCCGGTGCAGCAGCTGGCGCTCGAGCATGGCATGGTGTCCAGCCTGGAATCCGGTGGCGCGGCGCGCGCCAACGTGGCGGACGCCCTGGCCGGGCGGGCCGCATGGCTGGCGCAGGCGCTCAAGCCGCTGCCCACCGTGCACCTGCTGGCCGCCGGTACCGCCGCGCTGTGGCAATCCCTGTCGGCGCAAGGCATGGCGTGGATGTCCCGCTGCACCGGCGCCCTGCGGGTGATCCAGGACGAGACCCCTACCACCTTGCAGGCGGTCGGCAAGACGCTCGGTTATGTGCCCGTCGGGGAAGCCGGCGACATGGTCGGCCTGAGCCAGGTCGTGGGGGACGCGGTCGTGCCGCTGCGCCTGTGGGCGGCAGGCACGGAAGTGGTCCTGGCCGGCCGCGGCGTCGACGCGGCGCCGGTGCGCCTGGTCTGCGCCAAGCTGATCGACCCCAGCGGCCGGGTCGTGCAGCAGTTGTACGGCCTGACCAACGTCGGCGTGGCCCAGGCCGATGCCGCCGCGGTGTCGCGCTGGCTGGTGTTGCACGACCACGCCAAAAGCACATTCCGCTACATGGCGCATGCCTGGCAGCCCTTGGCAGGGGGCTGCACCGGCGACGACTCCATGCTGCGCCAGTTGCTGATGGCGGGCCAGTTGGGCGCCGCCTGCTGGCAATTGGCCCACGCGCCCTCGGCCGCCGTTATGCGGCGCCTGCTGCAAAGCCTGATGGGACCCGAACGCAAGCTGCCCGCCCGGCTGGTGCCGCCGGCTTTGCTGCGCTTCTTCGCGATGGTGGAAATGGCGGGCTAGGGCTGCACCCGGAGGCGGCGGACCGGCGATGGCGCGGTCCGCATGTAAAGGGCCACGAAACGTGGCCCTTTTCCTTGGGTCCACCCGCGATGCGGGTGTGTGCAGGCGCGCCCTGGAAGGGGACGCCCCGTATGCGGCTTCAAGTCGCGACGATGGTCTTGCCCGAGCCGCCGCCCTGGCGCGAGCGGCCGTTGGCATCGTACAGGTTCGCGCGCTTGGTCAGCGCCTGCAGCGCGTCGAGCGCTTCCTCGGTGTAGCGCAGGTGCATGTCGATCAGCGCGCCGTTGCGGTCGTTGATGCCGGCCGCCGCCGCGCAGCGATCCAGCAACTGCGCCCAGATGCGCCCGACGTCCGGATCGCGTTCCGCGGCCTGGGTGGTGCCGCCGTGGCCCGGCGGCAGGCCCATTTCCGCCAGCAGCGCGTCGCGCCGTTCGCTCAGGGCTTGCAGCCGGCTGGCAATGCCGTGCTTGGATTCGGTAATCGCGTTCAGGGCCTGGAAGGATTGACGCTCCGTCAGGGCTACCGTTTCGGATCCCAGGAGTTCCGTGAATTCGACGACGAGCGCATCCTCTTCCAGCAGGCATTCATAGAGTTTTTCTGCGCTATTCATGATGGTCCGGATGAAATACGTGGAAGGACTCGGGTTACGGCTTGCGTTCGGAAAGGGCGCGGGCGGCCGCGGAAAGATGCTGGAACCGGCCCGACATGGCGGCGGTCCCGGCACGGCTACTTCAACAGTTCCTGGGCGCTGGCGATCAGCCCATCGGCGATGCGGGTGGGATCGATCTTGATCTGCCCCGAGGCGATGGCGTCGCGGATGGCGGCCACCTTGGCGGTATCGATGTCCGAACCGCCGCTCTGCATATCCAGCAGCTTGCGCGAGACCGGGCTCAAGTCCACCTGGGCGCTGCTCGACGCCGCGCCCCCGCCGCCGCCGTAGGCTTGGCCCAACGCGGTGCGCGTGCTGGCGGACTCGGCGGGCGTGGTCGTGGGCCGGGCGGTCGAGGTATTGATCTTCACGGTCGAAATCCCGCGGAGCGGGCTCCTGGCTGGGCAGGCGAAGCCGCCTGCTGATGCCTGTGTAACGGCAGAAAATCCCCGAACTTTAGGGGGGCTTCCGGGGTGTTATGAGCTTGTAACATCTGGGGCGTAAGGGCTCAAGAGGGGCCGGTTACAGGGGGACTTCCACCGTGCCGCGCGACTGCAGGATGCCGCTGACGATCTGCCCCGAGGAGGTCTTGACCTCCACCATGGCGCCCGGCGAGGCATTGCTCAAGACCTGGCCTTCGCTGCTGACGACGAACCCGGGCCCCCGCGCCATGATGCGCACCGTCTGGCCGCGCTGGACGGAACCGGCGCTGCGCAGGGTCGACGCGCGGATGGCCTGCCCCATGCCGATGCGGTTGCTGGCGGTCATGCCGACCACCGTCTGCGGATCGGTGATGGCGCCGGCCGGCAGGTTGATCAGGTCGCCGTCGCGCGGCGCCAGGTCGGTCAGCTCGATGGTCTCGCCGGCATTGATGGGGCGGGCCGCCACGTAGTATTGGCCGGGCAGGCTGACCGTGGCCTGGACATACACGTTCCAGGGGCGTGGCGCGGAACAGCGCACGCCCACGCTCATGCGCGTGCGCGGCCGTACCTGCCCAGCGATGGATGCCGACAGCGCCTCGCAGGCCGGCAGGCGGTCGGTATGCACCTCGTCCATCTGGATATTCGGTTGTCCCGGCAGGGAAGACAACTGCTGGCGCAGATAGTCCTCGGCGACCTGCTGGACGGCAGCGGGGTCCTGCGGGGCGTCGGCCGCGCCGCCGGCGCGCGCCTGGGCGTAGGCCTGCTGGGTCGGGGCGCCGAGGGCGGCCAGTGCCAGGGCCAGGGCAGGATAAAGAGAGCGTCGCGTCATGGAAGATCCCGCGGCAGGCCGCAAGGCATGGAAGATGGGGAGATTGTAGAAGCGCGCGGCGGCAAGCAATACGCGAATTGGCGGAGGAATGGCCGGTTATTTGGATGATTGTGGCCGACGCCCCGCACCTATGATTCCCGTCATGCAGAAATCCCCCACCACGCCGTGCCGACTGTGTCGGCTTGCCGCCCCGCGACAGGGCGGGTACAGGCTTGCCGCCCCGGGATGGGGCGCGTACAGGATACGACCCGCATGATAGATCGTCTCAGCCAGGATATCGGCTTCTTCCAGCAATCGCTCGGCCTGCGCGCGCAGCGCCAGGAAGTGCTGTCGGCCAATATCGCCAATGCCGATACGCCCAACTACAAGGCGCGCGATTTCGATTTCAGCGCGGCGCTGCAGAACGCGATGGGCTCGTCCATGAACCTGCCGGCCGTGAACCTCGCCTTGACTTCGCCGCGGCACATTCCCGCGCAGGGGCAGGGGCAGCCGACCGTCGACCTGCTGTACCGCGAGCCCTACCAGGCCAGCCTGGACGGCAATACGGTGGATATGGACGCCGAGCGCGTGCGCTTTGCCGACAACACGCTGCACTACCAGAGCTCCATGACAGTCCTCAGCGCCAAGCTCAAGGACATGTTGACGGCCATTTCCCAATAACGCGCGGACCAGGAAAACCATGGGATTGTTGAGCATCTTCGATATCGCGGGCTCCGCCCTGACGGCGCAGTCGCAGCGCATGAACGTGGCCGCCAGCAACCTGGCCAACGCGGACAGCGTGGCCGGGCCGGACGGCCAGGCCTACCGCGCCCGCCAGGTCGTGTTCCAGGTCAATCCGCCTGCCGGACAGCCGGCCGGCGCGGAGGTCGGTGGCGTGCGCGTGGCCGGCATCATCCAGGACAACGCGCCGATGAAGCGCATGTACGACCCCAGCCACCCGCTGGCCGACGCCCAGGGCTACATCACCATGCCCAACGTCGACCCCGTGGCGGAAACCGTGAACATGATTTCGGCGTCGCGTTCGTACCAGGCCAATGTGGAGGTGTTGAACACCGCCAAGGCCCTGATGCAGCGAACGCTGTCCATCGGCCAGTAGGCCGTGACCCCACGCCGATCCACGGACACCGGAGCCATCGATGACCACTACCAGCAACGTCAATAACAACAACCCCGCTTTCGGCGCATCCGGCAATTCCTCGGGTACGCCCGGCGCGTCCAGCGCCCAGTCCCTGCAGGACCAGTTCCTGACGCTGCTGGTCGCGCAGATGAACAACCAGGATCCCCTCAACCCGATGGACAACTACCAGCTGACCTCGCAGCTGGCGCAGATTTCCACCGTGCAGGGCGTGCAGGATCTGAAGAATGTCCTGCAGACCATCAGCGGCCAGGTCGACGTGTCGCAATCCATGGATGCCGTGTCGATGATCGGCAAGCATGTCCTGATCCCCGGCTCCACGCTGAAGATGGACACGGACGCCACCGGCACGCGCGTCACGACGCCGATCGGCATCGACCTGCAGGGCGACGCCAACAAGGTCGTCGTGAAGATCAGCGACAGTTCGGGGCGCGTGGTCCGCACCATGGATCTCGGCGCCCAGGACGCGGGCATCCTGACCCCCAGCTGGGATGGCAAGGACGACACCGGCAACGCCATGCCGGACGGCTCCTACACCATCGCGGTGGCGGCGACGGACGCCAACAACAACGCGGTCACGGCCGAGGCGCTGACCTACGGCAAGGTCGACGGCGTGGCGTATTCGACGCAAGGCGTACGACTGGATCTGGGCCTGGCCGGCCAGGTCAGCATACTGGATGTGCGCAAGGTATTGGGCAGCTGACGCGGTAGGGATGCCGCCCCTGAGTCGGCGCTTCGATCAACTGACTGGATAAGAGAGAAAACGAATGGGTTTCGGACAAGGATTGAGCGGCCTGGACGCCGCCTCGCAGAATCTGGACGTGATTGGCAACAACATCGCCAACGCGAACACGGTGGGCTTCAAGGCGGCCACGGCGACGTTCGCCGACATCTACGCCACGTCCCGCGTGGGCCTGGGCGTGAAGGTCGCGTCGATCGACCAGCGCTTCACCGTCGGCAATGTCTCGTCGACCGGCGGGCAGTACGACATCGCCATCGACGGAGCCAATGGCTTCTTCCGCCTGGTCGATGCCAGCGGCGCCGTCACCTACACCCGCAACGGCCAGTTCGGCATCGACAACCAGAACAACATCGTCAACGCCGCCGGCCAGCAGCTGACCGGCTATGGCCCCGGCGGCATCGGTACCGCCCCGGTTCCGCTGAGCCTGCCCACCGCGAATATCCCGCCGCAGGCCACCAACAACTCCGGGTTCGTCGCGAACCTGGATGCCAACGCGCCGGTGGTCACCACCATGCCGTTCGATCCGACGCAGACGGCCACCTACACGATCTCGCAGCCGATGACGGTGTACGACTCGCTGGGCAACGCGCACCAGCTGACGCAGTACTTCGCCAAGCGCCCGGCCAACGGCGCGGGCGAGAGCGTATACGACGTCTATTACACCCTGGACGGCGCCAACATGACGCCGGCGACCTCGCAGATGACCTTCGACCCGTCCGGCCGGCTGACCAGCGCAGCCACCGTGCCGCTGAGCTTCGCCAACCCGGGCGGCGCGACGTCGCCCGCGGCGCCGCTGAACATGGTCATGGACTACACGGGCACCACACAGTTCGGCGGCGACTTCAAGGCCGACTTCACGCCCAACGGCAATACGTCCGGCGAGTTCACGAACATCTCCTTCGGCAAGGACGGCAGCATCATCGCCAACTACACCAACGGCAAGACGCAGACCGTCGGTACGGTGGCGCTGGCCGACTTCAACAACGTGCAAGGCCTGCAGCCCATCGGCGACAACGCCTGGGTCGAGACCTCGGCATCCGGCCAGGCCGTGCTGGGCCAGCCCGGCACCAACGGCCTGGCGAACCTGCAGGGCCAGGCGGTGGAGGAATCCAACGTCAACCTCAGCACCGAACTGGTCAATATGATCGTCGCGCAGCGCACCTACCAGGCCAACACGCAGACGATCAAGACGCAGGACCAGGTGTTGCAGTCGCTGCTGAATATCCAGTAATAAGAGCCGCCAGGATACGCGCGCATGGACCGAGTCATCTATACCGCCATGAACGGCGCTGCCCGCATCAGCGAGCAGCAGTCCGTGTTGACCAACAACATGGCGAACGTCAACACGCCGGGCTTTCGGGCGCAGATCGCGCTCTATCGCTCGGTGCCGGTGAACGACGGCACCAGCCTGCCCACGCGCGTATCCACTGTGGCTTCCACGCCCGGCAACGATTTCCAGATGGGTTCGATGGCAACCACCGGGCGCAACCTGGACGTGGCCGTGACGGACAACGGCTGGATCGCCGTGCAGACCCCGCAGGGTGAGGCCTATACCCGCGCGGGGGACTTGCAGGTGGGCGTGAACGGCCTGCTGCAGACCGCGCAGGGCATGCCGGTGCTGTCGAACCAGAATGCCCCCATCGACGTGCCGCCGCAGGCGTCGCTGACCATCGCGTCGGACGGCACCATCACCGCCATCGGCGCGGGCGACCCGCCCAATACGGTGCTGAACCTGGGCGTACTGAAACTGGTCAGCCCGCCGCTGCCGTCCCTGGTGCACGGCGATGACGGCGTATTCCGCCGCGTCGCGGCCAACGGCCAGCCGGCGCCGCCCATGCCCGCCGATCCGACGCTGCGCGTCATGCCCGGCGTGCTGGAGGGCAGCAACGCCAACGCCGCGGCGTCCATGGTCGGCATGATCGAGAACTCGCGCCGCTTCGAAATGCAGATGCAGGTCATCCGCGACGCGCAGTCGAACGAGGACAAGGCCAACACCATCCTCTCGACCGTTTCCTAACCAAACATCGTGACGCGGCCCGGCCGCGCGCAGGAGCCCTTACCGCCATGCTACGTTCGCTCTGGATCGCCAAGACCGGCCTGGAAGGCCAGCAGACTTCCCTGGACGTCATTTCAAACAACCTGGCCAACGTCAACACCAATGGCTTCAAGCGCGGCCGCGCGGTGTTCCAGGATCTGATGTACCAGACGCTGCGCCAGCCCGGCGCGCAGGTCGGCGACGCCAACCAGTTGCCGTCGGGCCTGCAGCTGGGTACCGGTACGCGCGTGGCGGCCACCGAGCGCCTGCACACCGAGGGCAACCTGACCAGCACCGGCGACCCGATGAGCATCGCCATCCAGGGCCAGGGCTTCCTGCAGATCCAGCTGCCCGACGGCACCGACGCGTATACCCGTGACGGCGCCCTGGGCCTGGACCAGAACGGCCAGCTGACCACCGCCGGCGGCTATATCGTGCAGCCGCCGATCAACGTGCCGAACAACGCACTGACGCTGACCATCGGCAAGGACGGCACGGTGTCGGTGACCCAGCCCGCCGCGCCGGGCACCAGCGTGCAGATCGGCCAGTTGCAGTTGGCCAACTTCATCAATCCCAACGGCCTGCAGGCCGTGGGCGATAACCTTTACCTGGAAACGGACGCCTCGGGCGCGCCGAATATCGGCCAGCCCACCGTGGACGGCCTGGGCAGCATCCTGCAGCAGTACGTCGAAACGTCCAACGTCAACGTGGCCGAGGAACTGGTGAACATGATCACCACCCAGCGCGCCTACGAAATGAACAGCAAGGCGGTCGAGACATCGGACCAGATGCTCGCCCGCCTTACCCAGCTTTGACCCCGGCTTTGATCCCAGCCTTGATGAGCGTTGCCATGCGCGTCCTGCCTTTCCTCTGTTCCGTTTTGCTGGTCGCCGGACTGGCAGGCTGCGCACTCATCCCGCCCGAGCCGGTGGTGCTCGGGCCGACGTCGGCCTTGCCGCCGCCGCAGCCGGTGCTGGCGCCCGCGCCCGACGGCTCCATCTACCAGCCCACGGTCTACGGCAACTATCCGCTGTTCGAGGACCGGCGCCCGCGCAATGTCGGCGACATCGTCACCGTGGTCCTGGAAGAGCGCACCAACGCCGCCAAGAACGTCGCCACGGACACCAGCCGCACGTCCAGCACGCAGAACAGCATCGCTGCCTCGCCCGGCTTCATGAGCAGCTGGTTCAACGCCAAGCTCGACACCGAAACGTCGGGCAGCAACGTCACCAAGGGATCGGGCGACAGCAGCGCCAACAATACCTTCACCGGTACGCTGACGACCACGGTCATCGGTGTGCTGCCCAACGGCAACTTGCAGGTGGCCGGGGAGAAGCAGATCGCCATCAACCGCGGCAGCGAGTACATCCGCTTTTCAGGCGTGGTGGACCCGCGCTCGGTCACGGGCCTGAACACCGTGTCTTCCACCCAGGTCGCCGACGCCCGCATCGAATACCGCAGCAAGGGCATCATGGACGAGGTGCAGACCATGGGCTGGCTGCAGCGCTTCTTCCTGATTGCGAGCCCGTTCTGACATGAAGCATTCCACCGCCTATCCCGCGACGTTCCGCCTGCTGGGCAAGGCGCTGCTGGCGGCCGCCTTGCTGGCCGGCGCGGCCGCCGCCCACGCCGAGCGGCTCAAGGACCTGGCCTCCATCCAGGGCGTGCGCGGCAACCAGTTGATCGGCTATGGACTGGTCGTGGGCCTGGACGGCACGGGCGACCAGGTGCGGCAGACGCCCTTCACGCAGCAGAGCGTGACCAACATGCTGTCGCAGCTGGGCGTGACCATCCCGTCCAACAGCAATATGCAGTTGAAGAACGTGGCCGCCGTCATGGTCACGATGACCCTGCCGCCGTTCACGCGTCCCGGCCAGACCCTGGATGTGGTGGTGTCCTCCATGGGCAACGCCAAGAGCCTGCGCGGCGGCACCTTGCTGTTGACCCCGATGAAGGGGGCCGACGGCCAGGTCTATGCCCTGGCCCAGGGCAACTTGCTGGTGGGCGGGGCAGGGGCTTCGGCCGGCGGTTCGAGCGTGGCGATCAACCAGCTGAATGGCGGGCGCATCAGCAACGGCGCGGTCGTCGAGCGGGCCGTGCCGACCACCTTCGCGCGCAACGGCAACGTGTTCCTGGAGCTGAACGAGCTGGATTTCGGTACGGCGCAGAATGTTGCGGCGGCCTTGAACCGGCATTTCGGCGGCGGTGTCGCGCAGGTCGTGGACGGCCGCGTGATCCGCGTGCAGGCGCCGGTCGAGCCGGCGGCGCAGGCCGCCTTCCTGTCCCAGATGGAGAATCTCCAGGTCACGCGCGCTCCGGCGTCCGCCAAGGTCATCATCAATGCCCGCACCGGGTCGGTGGTCATGAACCGCACCGTCATGCTGGAAGAGTCCGCGGTGGCCCACGGCAGCCTGTCCGTCGTCATCAACCAGACCAACGCCGTGTCGCAGCCGAATACGCCGTTCGGCGGCGGCCAGACCGTGGTGGTGCCGAATACGCAGATCGATGTGCGCCAGCAGAACGGTTCCCTGCAGCATCTGCGCACCAGCGCGAACCTGGCCGACGTGGTGCGCGCGTTGAACGCGCTGGGCGCCACCCCGCAGGACCTGCTGGCGATCCTGCAGGCCATGCAGACCGCCGGCGCGCTGCGCGCGGAACTCGAGATCATCTAAATGGCTCTGGGATCCTCCCTCGCGTCGGGCACCGGGCAGGCGTCGATCTTCGACTTCGGCGCGCTGTCCACGCTGCACCACGACGTGACGAACCAGCCCGCGTCGGCGCAGAAGCAGGCGGAGGTCGCGCGCCAGTTCGAGGCCGTGTACATCCAGATGATGCTAAAGCAGATGCGCCAGGCCACGCTCAAGAGCGGCCTGCTGGATTCCAACGAGTCGCGCATGGTGCAGTCCATGGGCGATGAGCAGCTGGCCCTGCAACTGGCCAACCCCGGGATAGGGCTGGCCCAGGCGCTGCTCAAGCAGATGCAGGCCAACCAGCCGGGCGGCGCGGACGGCGACGGCGGGGCGGACGGGTCGACGGCGGGCCCGGGGCAACAGGCGCTCGACCTGGCGGGGCACACCTTGCGCGGCGGCCCGCCGCCCACGGAAATCACCGCCTTGCTGCGGGTGCTCAACCGCAACCGCGCCTCGGACCGCGCCCTGGCGGCCGCCGAAGGCGCGCCGGACCATGTGGTGGATTTCGTCTCCCAGATGGCCTCGGCCGCCAAGTCGGCCGAGCGCCAGAGCGGCGTGCCGGCCCGCCTGATCCTGGGGCAGGCGGCCCTGGAGTCCGGCTGGGGCCAGCGCGAGATCCGCTATCCGGACGGCCGCACCAGTTACAACCTTTTCGGCATCAAGGCGGGCGACAGCTGGAAGGGCAAGGTCGTCAACGTCATGACGACCGAATACGAGAACGGCGTGCCGCGCAAGGTAATGCAGCCATTCCGGGCCTACAACTCCTACGAGGAGTCGTTTGCCGACTATGCGCGGCTGCTGGGCGACAGCCCGCGCTACGAGGCGGTGGCCCTGGCGCGCGACGAATTCGAGGCCGCCCGCCGCATCCAGGCCGCCGGCTATGCCACCGATCCCCGTTACGCCGACAAGCTGATCGGCATCATGGGGCAGTTGCGCAGTTCGGCATTCGAAGGCAGCGCCGAGCCCTGACCGGGCAACGCTAAATTTCGCTGGGAAGTTGCCGTTAAGCCACTATCCAGACGTTTCGATAACGGTTAACCAAGAGGCATCCCGATCATGAGTTTGTACGGCCTGGGCCTGAGCGGCCTGAACGCGGCGCAAGCGGGGTTGACCACCACCGGCCACAACATCGACAACTCCGCGACCGACGGTTACACCCGCCAGCGCGTGCTGACGTCCACGGCCGGGGCCACCGCGACGGCCGCCGGATTCTATGGCCGCGGCATCCAGGTCGACACGGTCCAGCGCCAGTACGACAGCTTCCTGTACAAGCAGCTGGTCACCGCCCAGAGCAGCAGCGCGTCCTATTCGACCTACCTGGACCAGGTCTCGCAGATCGACAACATGCTGGGCAGCGAGACGGTCGGGATCTCGCCGGCGCTGGCCAGCTTCTTTTCCAGCCTGAACGCGGTGGCCAGTTCGCCGGCCGATGCCGCGACCCGCCAGGACCTGATCGGCAAGGGCCAGGCGCTGGTGTCGCAGATCACCTCCGCCTACCAGGACCTGCAGACCCAGCGTGACGGGCTGAACAGCCAGATCAGCTCGGCCGTGGGCCAGGTGAACGGCTACCTGAACCAGATCAACATGCTGAACCAGGAGATCGTGGTCGCGCGCGCCCAGGGCAATGGCAATGCGCCGAACGACCTGCTGGACCAGCGCGACCAGGTGCTGTCGCAGCTTTCGCAGACGGTCGGCATCCGCTACACCCAGCAGGGCGATATGGTCAGCGTGTCGCTGGCGTCCGGCCAGGCGCTGCTGTCGGGCACCACGGTGTACAGCCTGCAGGCCGTTCCATCAGCCGCCGATCCGTCCCGCACGGTGGTGGCGTACAACCTGCCGTCCGGACCGGGCGGTGCCACCACCCCGGTACCCCTGCCGGATTCGCAGATCACCACCGGCACGCTGGGGGGACTGCTGCAGTTCCGTAGCCAGTCGCTGGACGTACTGCAGAACCAGCTGGGGCAGATGGCCGTCGGGCTGGCCGTCACGTTCAATGCACAGCACACCCAGGGCGTAGACCTGCAGGGCAATCCGGGAACGGATTTCTTTTCGCTTTCGACGCCCACGGCCCTGACCGGCGCAGCCAACACCGGCACCGGCACCATAACGGCCGCGTACACGAACGTCAGCCAGCTCACCGCCAGCGATTACTCCATCACGTTTACCGGCGGCCAGTACGTGGCGACACGCCTGTCGGACAACACCACCTATACCTCCACCGGTACGCCGCCCACCCTGGCCTTCGATGGCTTGACGCTGAACTTCAGCGGTACCCCGGCCGAAGGCGATACCTGGACCTTGCAGCCGACGCGCAATGCGGCGCGCGACCTGGCCATGGCGATCTCCGATCCTTCGAAGATCGCCGCATCCAGCACGACCGATCCCGGCACCGCCAACGGCAAGAATGCCCTGGCCCTGGCGCAGTTGCAGACCTCCCGCAACCTGTCGGGCGGCACGCTCAGCGTGACCGACCTGTACGCCCAGATCGTCAACACGGTGGGCCAGCAGACCGCCAGCGCCAAGGCCAATGACAAGGCCCAGAGCACGGTGGTCAGCCAGCGCCAGGCGGCCAATGCGTCCGTGGCGGGTGTGAACCTGAACGAAGAGTACGTCAATCTTTCGCAGTACATGGAGCAGTACCAGGCCGCGTCCAAGATCATCGAGGTGGCCGGCACCGTGTTCGACACCTTGCTGGGCCTGAAGTAAACGGCGGCCCCTGCGTTCGCCATCGCACGACACGAGACATTCCGGAGCAACACAGCATGATTCGCCTGAGCACCTCGACGATCTACCAGAGTGGCCTGAACGGCATTTTGAGGAATGAGTCGGACGTCCTGTCGCTGCAGCAGCAGCTCAGTTCCGGCCGGCGCGTCGTCACGCCCTCGGACGATCCGCTGGCGGCCGGACAAGCCATCACGTCCAGCACCAACCTGTCGATGACGAACACCTATGCCAGCAACCGCGAGGCGGCCAACCGCTCGCTGGGGCTGGAATCGAACGCCCTTTCATCGGTGGTTTCCAGCCTGACCGACGTGCTGACCCGCGTCGTCCAGGCCGGCAACGGGACGATGGCCGATACGGACCGCAATACGCTGGCCACCGTGCTGTCGAACTCCCGCGACGCTTTGCTCGGACTGGCCAACAGCACCGACGGCAATGGGCAATACCTGTTCTCCGGCACCACCGGCGACGCGGCGGCCTACGTCAAGGACCCGGTATCGGGGCAGATCACCTACAACGGCAGCACCGGCCAGCGCCTGATCCAGGTCGAGCAGACGCGCCAGATGCCTGGCTCGGATATCGGTTCGGATATCTTCAACCGCGCGACGCCGGGCACCAGCGCCTATGTCGCGTCGGCCACCGGCACGCCGGCCGGCACCGCGCGCTTCGGGACGCCCACCGTGACGCCAGGCGGCGCCAATGTGGGGGATGATTTCCAGATCCAGTTTGCCGTCGACGGCGCCGGCGCGATCACCTACACCGTTACGAACCTCACGACCCCTGGCCCCGCGCCGACGCCCGTGCCTTATCAGGACGGCACGCCGATCGACATGGGCGGCGTGTCGGTCACGTTCACGGGCACGCCCGCCAACGGCGACACGTTCCAGGTGGAAACCGCGCAGAGCGCGGATCTCGATATGTTCGGCACGCTGGATTCGCTGATCAGCGCCTTGCAGCAGCCGGTGCAGGACGATCCCAACGCCGCCGCGAACCTGACCAACCTGCTGGCGACCGCGGGCAAAAAACTTTCCATCAACCTGGACAACGTCTCGACGGTGCAGGCCTCGGTCGGCGCGCGCCAGAATGAACTGGACGCGCTGGACGCCACGGGCGACCAACGCTTCCTGACCGACAAGAACACGCTGAGCAACCTGACGCAGATCGATTATTACTCCGTGGTGTCCGCCATGAGCATGCAGCAACTCGCGCTGCAGGCCTCCATGGCGGCCTTCTCGGCGATCAAGGGCACCAGTCTGTTCAGCATGAAATAGTAGTCAACCCATTCGGCATGTCCTTTCGCGGGGATGCCGGCTCGCTGGATCAAGATCGATGTTTGCCAATATGAAGGTCCGTACTTCCGTCATCCTGCTGCTGCTGCTGTATCTGGCGGCCATGCTGGTGTCCAATGCCGTGTCCTGGGTGGGGCTGCAGTCCAGCAACAACAAGCTCGACGCGGTCAACAACGTCTACAGCGACCAGGTCACCAACCTGTACGCCGCTTATGGCCAGGTGCTGCGCGCACGCCAGGTGTTGAACAATTCCAGCGAGATGTTGCAGAGCAACCGCATCGACGAGGCGATGAGCAACGTGACGCGCGCCGCCGGATTCAAGGCCGATGCCGACAAGCGCATGGACCTGTTCGCTCGCGCGCCCAAGCTGCCCGATACGGTCGAGATGGCGCAGACCATCCAGCGGAACTACAAGACCTATGCCGACCTGATCGACACGCAGCTGAACGCGTTGCGCGCCCGGTCGATCGAGGACTTCAACCGCTCGGCGCGGCCCTCGTCGGCCGCCAACCTGGAGCTGGACAAGTCCATGCAGGCCATGCTGGCGTACCTGGACAAGGCCACCGACAATATGGTGGACGCGGGCCACAAGGACTTTGAGCTTGCGCGCATGGTCACCGTGGTGATGGTGATCCTGGCCGTCGTGCTCAGCATCGCCTGCTGGCTGGTCTTGAGCCGCATGGTCCTGCGGCCGCTGCGCGAGGCAGGGGTGCATTTCGATCGCATCGCGGCCGGCGACCTGACCCAGCATGTGGACGTGCGGTCGACCAACGAAATCGGCATCCTGTACGCGGCGGTCAAGCGCATGCAGGAATCCCTGAGCCGCACCGTGTCGACGGTACGCCGCGGCGTGGATGAAATCAACGTCGGTTCCCGCGAGATCTCGGCCGGCAACACCGACCTGTCCAGCCGCACGGAACAGCAGGCCTCGTCGCTGCAGGAAACCGCCGCGTCGATGGAAGAACTGGCCTCGACGGTGAAGCAGAACGCCGAGAACGCGCGCCAGGCCAACCAGTTGGCGGCGAGCGCCTCGGATGTGGCCGAGCGCGGGGGTTCGGCGGTGGCCGAAGTCGTGAACACGATGCAGGAGATCTCCGGCAGCTCGCGCAAGATTTCGGAAATCGTCAGCGTGATCGACGGCATCGCCTTCCAGACCAATATCCTGGCGCTGAACGCGGCGGTGGAAGCGGCGCGCGCCGGCGAACAGGGCAAGGGCTTCGCGGTGGTGGCCGGGGAAGTGCGCTCGCTGGCGCAGCGCAGCGCGCAGGCGGCCAAGGAAATCAAGGCGCTGATCGAGGATTCGGTCAGCAAGGTCGGCGCGGGTTCGCAGCAGGTGGAGCGGGCCGGCGCGACGATGCAGGAAATCGTGGCCTCGGTGAAGCGGGTGACCGACATCATGGGCGAGATTTCGGCCGCGTCGGAAGAACAGTCCAGCGGCATCGACCAGGTCAACCGCGCGGTCTCGCAGATGGACGAGGTGACGCAGCAGAACGCGGCGCTAGTGGAAGAGGCAGCCGCGGCGGCCGGCTCCCTGCAGGAACAGGCGCAGCGCCTGGCCGAGGCCGTCGCCGTCTTCAAGCTGAACGAGGGCAGGGTGATCGACGTGCCGGCCCGCGAACTCGCTTCGACCAGCGTGCCACGTGTGGCGGCGCGTCCCGCGGAGAGCGCGGCGCCCGCCAAGCCGGCACGGCGCCTGGATCACGCCAGCGCGTCGGCTCCGGCCGCGGCGCGTGCCGCGGCCCGGCCCGCCACGCCGACGCCCGCCGCGCCATCGGCCACCCCCGCCGAAACCGGACGCGCGCCCGCGGCCAATGACGCGGCGCCCGTCCGTGCGGTCCGTCCCGCGCGCGCGCCTGCCGCCGCCTCCCCCGCGCCGGTCCGGCCCCGCGCCGTCGCCGGCGGGGCCGCGGTCCTGAACGACGACGACTGGGAATCCTTCTAGGACCGCCATGGCTTTCCTATCGCGACTTTCGCAACGATGCAGCCCTGGCCTGCTGGCCAGCCTGGCCGGCGCGCTCCTCCTGACGGGCTGCGCGGGACAGAATTTCAGCAGCGACCAGTTGGCCAGCCTGCAACCCGGCCGCAGCACGATGGCCGACGCGGTGCAGGCCTTGCAGGCCGTGCCGCAGCAGGTGTTGCCGCAGTCCGATGGGTCGACCGTTGCCTTGTGGCACTTCAAGGTGTCCGTGGTGACGGACGCGATCTACTACCGCAAAGAGGCGATCCTGCAATTCGGCCCGGACGGCCGTCTGGCACGGGTCCTCGATACCACCAATGTGCCGCTGTCGGGCGCCACCCGGCAGAAACTGCTGGGCGCCGCCTCCATTCCGCAGGAAACCCCGGCGCCCGGCGAAGCGCCGCAAGCCGTGCCGGCTGGGGCAACGGCGATTCCGCTGCCGTTGCCTTAGCGCGGCACACGCAGGCCGTGCATGCCGCCCCGGAAGGGACCGGCCCGGTCATTTTCGATACGAATTACAGGATAGTCTGGAGGCCCCATGGATACCACCATCAACGAGACGAGCCGCAACGCCAAGGCCAGCCGACGCAAGGCCGCCCGGCCGCCCAAGGTAAAACGCAAGTTCTCGGTACGCGATACGCGCGTCGGGACGCTGCTCATGCTCGTCCTCAGCATCTTCGCGCTGCTGATCATCGCGGTCGGCGGGATGGCGGCCTATTTCCTGAACCAGAACTATCGGGCCGTCATCGAACTGGGCGCGCTGACCGATCGCGCGACCCAGGTCCAGGTTATCAACGCCAATATGCTGCGCGCCCGCGTCGCCCTGCTGGTGTCGGCCCGCGACCTGCAGGAAGCCAGCGCGCCCAATGTGGCCGCCGACGCCGCAGCGACGGCGAAGAAGGATGCCGCCGACTCCCTGAAGGCCGCCAACGACCTGCTGAGCGCCGTGCGCAGCAGCTTCGGCGACTTCCAGAAGAATATGCTGGAAGACGATACCGGCCGCCAGTTGTCGATGAACCTGGTGCGTCGCTACCGCTCCTATATCGATGACGGCGTCGATACGATGGTGGAAGCCCTGCGCAGCCAGGACTACAGCACCTTCTACATGGTCAATACGGAGTACGGTACGCCGCGCAGCGCCGCCTTCGTCGACGCCATCGAGGACTTCTCCAAGTACATCAAGACGTCCCAGACCGAAACGGCGGCCCAGGCCAAGCAGAACCTGGATATGGCGCTGATCGCCGTCGTCGTCGCCGTGGGCCTGGCCATCGTGCTGATGATCCTGGCACGCATCGTGTTCGGCCGCATGGTGGTGCGTCCGCTGGTCGAGGCTGGACAGCACTTCGACAAGATCGCCAACGGCGACCTGACGCAGCGCGTCGATATCCGTTCGCACAACGAGATCGGCGTCCTGTATGGAGCGGTCAAGCGCATGCAGGAATCGTTGACGCGCACCGTGTCGACGGTACGCCGCGGCGTGGATGAAATCAACGTCGGTTCCCGCGAGATCTCGGCCGGCAATACCGACCTGTCCAGCCGCACGGAACAGCAGGCCGCGTCGCTGGAAGAAACCGCCGCGTCGATGGAAGAACTGGCCTCGACGGTGAAGCAGAACGCCGAGAACGCGCGCCAGGCCAACCAGTTGGCGGCGAGCGCCTCGGATGTGGCCGAGCGCGGGGGTTCGGCGGTGGCCGAAGTCGTGAACACGATGCAGGAGATCTCCGGCAGCTCGCGCAAGATTTCGGAAATCGTCAGCGTGATCGACGGCATCGCCTTCCAGACCAATATCCTGGCGCTGAACGCGGCGGTGGAAGCGGCGCGCGCCGGCGAACAGGGCAAGGGTTTCGCGGTGGTGGCCGGGGAAGTGCGCTCGCTGGCGCAGCGCAGCGCGCAGGCGGCCAAGGAAATCAAGGCGCTGATCGAGGATTCCGTGAGCAAGGTCGGCGCGGGTTCGCAGCAGGTGGAGCGGGCCGGCGCGACGATGCAGGAAATCGTGGCCTCGGTGAAGCGGGTGACGGACATCATGGGCGAGATTTCGGCCGCATCGGAAGAACAGTCCAGCGGCATCGACCAGGTCAACCGCGCGGTCTCGCAGATGGACGAGGTGACGCAGCAGAACGCGGCGCTGGTGGAAGAGGCGGCCGCGGCGGCTGGCTCGCTGCAGGAACAGGCCCAACGCCTGGCCGAAGCCGTCGCCGTCTTCAAGATCAACGAAGGGCAGGTCATCGACGTGCCGGCGCAGCAGTTGTCCGGCGCCTATGCACCGATGGTCACGCAATAGGTACAAGAACAAGAAAACGGCGGGTTTGCCCGCCCAGCTTCAATGCTGCAACGCTGTGCGCAACGCCGCCAGTCGCAACGTCCGGATCTCCAAGCCGTAGCGGAGCCGGACAATGCAGCGGGTAAGGCAGCACCTGCAACGCAGCACCCGTATCGCGGCGCCGCTTTTTGAAAGCGCAATGCCGGGACGACCGCCACCTCAGAGAGGTGGCGTTTTTTTTGCACGATGACGCGCGTGCTCAAGGACGCTGGCGTGCCAGGCAGCGGCGCGCAGCGTCAATGCGTTGATGACGGCCAGCTATTGGGAGATTGGTCGCCGGATCGTCGAAGCCGAGCAAAAAGGCAGGCGGCGGGCCGGTTACGGCGAGCAGTTTATGGAGCGGTTGTCCGCCGATCTGACGGCCCGATTTGGGCGTGGTTCGGCGTCAACAACCGGGAAAGCATGCGGCGTTTCTTCCTCGCCTGCCCTCAGCCCCACATTTCCCAGACACTGTCTGGGAAATTGGGAAACGAGCCGCCCGCTGAGAGATCCCAGACAGTGTCTGGGAAATTGAGCCTGTCCGAATTGGCCCAGGTCTTCACTCTGCCGTGGTCGGCCTATGTCCGGCTGTTGTCGGTCAAGGATGACCATGCCCGCCAGTTCTACGAAGCCGAAGCACTGCGTGGTGGCTGGAGCGTGCGTCAGCTCGACCGACAGATCGGCAGTCAGTTCTACGAACGCACGTGCTTTTCCAAGGACAAAGCGGCGATGCTGGTCAAGGGTTGTTCACCTTCGTCGGGCGGCAGCGCCGGTTGCGCATCGACCAGACCTGGTATCGGGTGGATCTGTTGTTCTTCCATCGCAAGCTGCGTTGCCTGGTCATCATCGACCTGAAGCTAGGCAGCCTGACCCATGCCGACGTGGGGCAAATGCATATGTACTGCAACCATGCCAAGGAGCATTGGGCCTACCCGGATGAGAATCCGCCGGTGGGGCTGATCCTGTGTGCCGACAAAGGCCATGCCTTGGCGCGGTACGCGTTGGACGGCTTGCCGACCAAGGTGATGGCGTCCAACTATCGGATGGTGCTGCCGGACGCCGAGTTGTTGCAAAAAGAGCTGGAGCACACGCGCCGTCTGCTGGAAGCTCGCGGGGCTCTTTCGCTCAAGGACGACAAGCCGTAGTTGTTACGTCCCGGCGCTTGTTTCGCTGTCAGCCTCTCGGCTACGCCCCTGCGCCTCAGGCGGAGATCTACTGTCTCAGGTCCCCGCCAGCACATTGGCGATCCGGCCCATCGTATTCACGGTCTCTTCGAAGAACGCCGACAGGAAGCCCGTACTTTGCGGCAGGGCAACCGCCAGCAGTACTACCCCGGTCAGCAGGGTGATGGGAAAGCCCACCGCGAACACCGACAACTGCGGCGCGGCGCGGTTCAGGATGCCCATCACCAGGTGTATCGTCAGCAGCGCCGCGATCAGCGGCAAGGCCAGCAGCAGGCCGGAGGAGAAAATCTTGCTGCCCAGTTGCGCCACCATCGCCCAGCCCTCGGGATTCAGCACGGGCGTGCCGATCGGCAGGATGGTGAATGTCTTCATCAGCAGCGCCAGCATCATCAGGTGTCCATTCACGCTCAGGAAGACCAGCATCGCCAGGATGTTGAACAGCCGCGCCAGCACTTCGGTGTTGGCCTGCGTCGTCGGGTCGAAAATCGTCGCCAGGGACAGGCCCATCTGCAGCCCGATGAAGTCGCCCGCCGTCTGCACGGCGGCGAAGCAGAGTCGCATGCAGAAGCCCATCGCAATGCCGATGAATATCTGCTGCGCCAGTATCCACAGTCCCTGGTAGGAATCCGGCGGCACCGCCGGCATGGGGGGCAGGGAAGGCGCGATGGCGACCGCCAGGACGGCGGCCAGGCCGATCTTGGCCAGTGCGGGCGCCGAGGACTCACCAAAAACCGGCGCGACGCCGATCAGCGCCAGCAGCCGCGCGAACGGCCACAGGAAAGCCGTGATCCAGGCATGCCACTGGTCCAGCGTGAAGTTGATCATGTCCCTGGCCCGCGACGTCCGTCAGGACACCATGGTCGGTATCTGCTCCATGATCTGCCGGATGTAATCGACCATCATCCCGATCAGCCATGGTCCCAGCAGCACCAGCGTGGCCGCCACGGCCAGCAGCTTGGGTATGAAGGACAAGGTCATTTCATTGATCTGCGTGGCGGCCTGGAAGACGCTGATCAGCAGGCCCACCAGCAGCGTGACGAGCAGCAGCGGGCCGGCCACGATCAGTACCATGCGCATGGCCTGGTACGTCAGCGTCATTACGGTTTCGGCATCCATGGTCGCGCTCCGGTCACTGGTAGAAACTGCGGGCCAGCGAACCCAGCAGCATGTGCCAGCCATCGGCCAGCACGAACAGCATCAGCTTGAAGGGCAGCGACACCGATATCGGTGGAACCATCATCATGCCCAGGCCCATGAGCACGCTCGCCACCACCAGGTCGATGATGAGGAAGGGAATGAAGATGGTGAAACCGATCTGGAACGCCGTCTTCAGCTCGCTGGTGATGAAGGCCGGGATCAGCACCTTCATCGGCACCGCGGCCGAGCTTTCCATAGGCGGCTGGTTCGTCAGGTTCGCGAACAGCGACAGATCGCTTTCGCGGGTCTGGTGCAGCATGAAGGTCCGCAACGGTTCGGAGCCCCGCTCGATGGCGGTTTCGAACGAGATCGTGCCGTTCGACAGCGGCTGGTAGGCGTCCTTGTAGATCTGGTCGAACACGGGCGACATGGTGTACGCCGTGAGGAACAGCGCCAGGCCCACCAGCACCATGTTGGGCGGCGTGGTGGGCGTGCCCAGCGCGCTGCGCATCAGGCCCAGAACGATGATGATGCGCGTGAACCCCGTCATCATCAGCAGCGCCGCCGGGATGAACGTCAGCGACGTCAGCATCAGCAGCGTCTGCACGCTCAGCGAATAGGTCTCCGCGCCGTTGGGACCGGGCGTGGTGGTCAGCGCGGGCAGCGTAGCCTGCGCCAGCGTGGCCGCCGGCAGGCAGGCGAGGCAGAACAGGGCGGCGATGGCGGCGGTGCGGCGCATGGCGCTGGAGCAGCCGGTCCATCGGCTAAAGAAACGTGTCATGGGTACATCCATCCGCGGCGGCGTTCAGCCGCGCCGCAGGGCCTGGCCGAGCCGGGCCGCGAACGTCCCGGCCAGGGGGCCGGGCGTCTGCGCCACCACGGGCTCGCCGGGAGGCAGGGTATGCAGCAGGTTCATCTGCCCTGGGGTCACGCCGACCAGCAGCCGGGCGTTTTCAACTTCGACCAGCACGATGCGCTGGCGGGGGCCCACGTTCAGGCTGTGGACCACGCGCAAGGCGCCGCCCTGTGCCCGGCCGGCCAGCCCGGCCCGGCGCGCGATCCATCCGCACAGCAGGATCGCGCCGATGACGACGATCAGGCCCAGGAATACGCGCAAGGGAGCGGCGTCGGCCATGGTCGTGTCAGCGGCGGCTGTTGAGCCGGTTGATCCGTTCGGAAGGCGTGATGATGTCGGTCAGCCGGATGCCATACTTGTCGTCCACCACCACGACTTCGCCCTGGGCGATCAGGTAGCCGTTCACGAAGATGTCCATCGGTTCACCGGCCAGGCCGTCGAGCTCGACCACGGAGCCCTGGCCCAGCTGCAGCAGGTTCTTGATGGTCAGGCGGGTACGGCCCAGCTCGACCGTCAACTGGACCGGTACGTCCATGATGAGGTCGATATCCGCGTTCGATTTCTCGCTTGAACCGGCCAGTTGCTTGAACACGGAAGCGCCGGCCGGCTTGGCCGCGGGCGCGGCGGCAGTTGCCGGGGCCGCGGGGGCGGCCGCGGTCTGTTCGGCCAGGGCATCGGCCCAGTCGTCGGCCGGCTTCAGGCCGTCGGCCTGCGTGGGCGGCGCCGCGCGTGATTGCTCGGCCAGCGCGTCGGCCCAGTCGTCGCTCGCGCTGGACGATGCGGCAGCTTTGTTTTGATCGGGCCGCTCGGCGTTCTGATCAGTCATGGTCGGGGGCCTCGTTCTCGGGATCCACAGGGGTAAGCAGTTGCTGTACGCGCAGTGCGTACTGGTTATTGAAGACGCCGTATCCGCATTCCATGACCGGAACGGAATCGACGTTGGCGATGACCGTCTCCGGCACTTCGACCGGCAGCACGTCGCCCACCTTCAGGTTCATCAGTTGGCGGATCGACGAGGGGATGCGTGCGAATTCGCATATCAGTTCGACGTCGGCGCTGCGGATCTGGCGCGTAAGCTGGCGCGCCCAGCGCTGGTCGACCGCTTCCAGCGTGGTTTCCTGCAAGGGTCGCGTCAGGATGTCCCGCACCGGCTCGATCATGGAGTAGGGCAGGCAAATGTTCAGGTCCCCACCCGTGGCGCCGAATTCGATGTGGAAAGGCGTGACCACGACGATTTCGTTCGACCCCGTGATGCTGGCGAACTTGGTGTGCATCTCCGAGCGCACGTATTCGAACTCGACCGGGTAGACCGCTTCCCATGACCGGCCATAGCTTTCCAGCGTCAGGTTCAGCAGCCGGCGGATGATGCGCTGTTCGGTGGTCGTGAAGTCGCGGCCTTCCACGCGCGTGTGGTAGCGGCCGTCGCCGCCGAACAGGCTGTCGATCACCAGGAAGACGAGGTTCGGGTCGTAGCTGAACAGGGCGGTGCCGCGTAGCGGCTTCATCTGCACCATGTTCAGGTTGCTGGGGACCGGCAGGTTGCGCTCGAAATCCGAGTACTTCAGGATGCGGATCGACCCGACCGTGATGTCGGCGTTACGGCGCATGAAGTTCAGCAGCACGTTGCGCATGTGGCGCGCGAACCGCTCGTTGATGAGCTCCAGCGTCTGCATGCGGCGGCGCACGACGCGCTCGGGAGAGCTCAGGTCGTACGTGCGTACGCCGTCCGCGCTTTCCTGGCTGGGCCCCTTGCCGTCGCTTTCGCCGGTGACGCCCGCCAGCAGGGCGTCTACCTCGTCCTGCGATAGGAACGCCTCGTAAGCCATGCTTATTGCACCACGAATTCGGTGAACAGCACGTCGGTGACGTATTGCCCGTCAGGCAGCGGCGAGAACGGCTTGTTGGCGGTCTTCATGATGGCCGCGGCCAGGTCGACCTTCCCTTGCGGGGTCTGGACGCTTTCCGGCGTCTGCGCCGACAGCAGCATCAGGATGCGGCTGCGCACTTCGGGCATGTATTTTTCCAGCCGCTGGCGCGACTGCTCGTCGGCCACGCGCAGCGTCAGGGCCAGATGCACGATGCGCTCGCGGTCGGCGCTCTGCAGCGTGACGGTGAAAGGCGTGATCGGGATGAAGATGGGCGCAGGCACCGCTTGCGGAACGGCCGGCGGCGCGACGAAGGTCGTCGGCGTCGCGCCCGCCGGCGGCTGCGGCTGCCCCACGTTGATCTGCACGGCGGAATTGGCGGCCGTGCGTTGCGAACGCGTCGTGATCATCCAGGTCGTCGCGACACTGGCGGCGGCAACGATCAGGAGAACCAGCAGGCCGATGATCGGGCGCAGAAAGCGCGACGAGCCGCCGGTACGCATCGGCAGGGTGCTGCGCGTCGGCAAAGTGGGGTTTTTGGTTGTCGCCATCTCGGATGGGTGGTGGTTTACCGGGGAAACGGATATCGATTGTGCGTAGGCATTTTGCCTGACTTACGCAGGCGCAAGGGGCGGGAAAAACAGGGCGAAAACTGGGTATCTCCAGCTATTGCCGGGCGGCATCGCCGGGCCGCCCGGGCACCCTTGCGGCGCCGTCGGCGCGCGGCGCTGCCGCGGACCGTGCGTCGTCATGCGAAGGTGTCCACGATGCCGGCGCCGGCACGTCGCGTCGGCACGGCGATCTGCACCACGTCGCCGGCCGTATCGGCCGAGGCGTTCGCCGTCTGGCCGCCGCCTTGCCCGGATGCGTGCTCATTACCCTGTTGCATGCCGCCAAAACCGGCCTGGGCGCCCTGGTCGCTGACCGATGTCTGCCCCAGCGAGATGCCGGCCTGCGCCAGGGTCTGCTGCAACTGGGGCAGGGCCGACTCCAGGGCCTGGCGCACGGCCGCATGGGCGGACACGAAGGAAGCCTGGGCGACGCCGTCCGTGATCTTGATCGTGACCTGCAGCGGGCCGAGGTCGGGCGGGTCCAGCCTGAGCTGTGCGGTCTGGGCGTCCTCGCCCGCGCGGTGCGTCAGGGTGACGAGTTGGCCGCCCAGTTCAGCGCCCCACTGCGGCTGTCCGACCGGCGTGCGGATGGCGGGCGCGGAGGCCGGTCCGCCGGTGGACGCGGCCGGGGCCTGCCATGCGCCGGCGAGGGCCTGCGCCATGTCGCTCGGGGCCACCGGGGCCGTATCGGGCCGGCTGCTCGCGAAGCTGGTATCGGCCACGGCATCCTTGTCGGCGGACAAGGCCTTGGGCGTGTCGACCGGGGTGTGGGACCCGGACGCCTGTGCGCGCGCGTCCGGCCGGCTGTCCGTCCCGGTGCGCGTGTCGACCATGGCCGCGCGCGCGGATACGGCCTCTTCGTCCTGCCGCGCCGCGTTGCGCGCATCGACGGCGGACGGGGCGGCGGTGTCGTGCGTAGCGCCAGCGGGGTGTGCGGACGCCGCTGGGGCGGCGCCTGGCGTCCCGGCGCCAGGGAGCGCTGCCGGCAGGCCGTTCGCGGCGACCTGTGAGGATGCGCGGGCGCCGTCGGTGGACGCCGAAGCTGCCTGGGACGCATCGCCCGGGGTGGCGGGCAGGAGCGCGGCCGGCGTGGTTGCCGAGGTGCCGCCCGCCGCGGCCGGTTGGCCCGGCAGCGGCTGGCCCGCCCCGCTGGCATCGCCTGTCGTGGATGGCGGTGTTGCTGCAGATCCGCCGCCTTGCAACTCTGCCGCCATGGTCGCCAGGGCCAACGCCTGTTGCGCCAGAGTCAGTTCGGCGGGCGTGGCGGCCGCGACGCCGGTCTTGTCGTCGTGCTTGCCGTCCGCCGTGGCGCCGCCATCGGCATCCGCGACGGGATCGGCGGCGCCGGCCGCCGGGGGAGACGCGGGCGCGCCCGTACCCGCCGATGTGGCGGCGGCGTCCTGGCCGGCGCGCTGGCGCGCCATGATGTCGGAGAAACGTGATGCATCGTCGCCGTCGCGCGACGCGCCCGCTTCAGGCGCGGACGCGCCGGACGGCCGCCCGGCAGGGGCGGGGGCTGCAACAGCCAGCATGGCAAGGGGCGAGGTCATGGTGAGCTTCCTGTTTCCTGTGCGGGGTCAGTGCAGCCCCGTTGCGCCCCGTACCAGGCGGGCGGAGTATTCGTCGTTGAGCCGTTGTTCGCGCCGGGCGTCCTGGCGCGCCAGTTCGCGGTTCTGCCGCTGCGCCAGCGCATCGAAGGAATTGAGCTTGCGGCGCTCCTCCTGCCAGCGCACCTTGCCCTGCGCCAGGTGCGAGTCGGCCTGTTCGAGCACCGCGCGTTGCTGGTCGATGGCGTCGTCCAGCGTCGCGATGAAGCGCTGGTAGTTGTGGCAGTCGGCCGCGGACATACCGCTTACCATCGCATGCTGCAGGCGCTGCAGGTAGTCTGCCCGGTAGTCATGCAGCATGGCCAACTGGCGTTCGGCGTCGTTGCGGACGGTATGCAGGGTGCCCAGGCGCCGGGCAGCCTCGTCGGTCTGATCCTTGGCCAGCCCGATCAACGTATCCAGGGGAAGTTGGCTAGGCATGCGGTTCACCTGTGTGGAGCGTGGATTGCAATTGGGCGATGGCCGTGGCGTAGTCCACCTTCTCGCCCACGTTCTGTTGCAGGAAGGCTTCCAGGCGCGGATAGCGCGCGATCGCATCATCCAGCGCCAGGTCATGGCCGGGGGCGTAGGCACCCACGGCGATCAGGTCGCGATTGCGCTGGTAGCGCGACACCACCTGCTTGAAGCGACGTACCGTGGCGAATTGCTCCGGCGTGATCAGCGAGGTCATGGCGCGCGAGATCGACGCCTCGATGTCGATGGCGGGGTAATGGCCCGCCTCGGCCAGATGGCGGGACAGTACGACGTGCCCGTCCAGGATCGCGCGGGCAGAGTCGGCGATGGGATCCTGCTGGTCGTCGCCTTCGGCCAGCACCGTATAGAAACCGGTGATCGAGCCCGCCTTGCCGTTGGGACCGGGCGCCCCGTTGCCGGCCCGTTCCACCAGCGCGGGCAGGCGCGCGAACACGGAAGGCGGATAGCCCTTGGTGGCGGGCGGCTCGCCGATGGCCAGGGCGATTTCCCGCTGCGCCATGGCATAGCGCGTCAGCGAATCCATGATCAGCAGGACATCCAGGCCCTGGTCGCGGAAGTGCTCGGCCACGCGCGTCGCGTAGGCGGCGCCCTGCAGGCGCAGCAGCGGCGATACGTCGGCCGGCGCGGCCACCACCACCGATCGCGCCAGGCCCTCCGGGCCCAGGTTGTGTTCGATGAATTCCTTGACTTCGCGTCCCCGTTCGCCGATCAGGCCGACCACGATGACATCGGCCTTGGTATAGCGGGCCATCATGCCCAGCAGCACGCTCTTGCCGACGCCCGATCCGGCGAACAGGCCCATGCGCTGGCCGCGTCCCACGGTCAACAGGCCATTGATGGCGCGCACGCCGACATCCAGCACCGTATCGATGGGGGCGCGCTGCAAGGGATTGATCGGCAGGGCCGATAGCGGCGCCTGGTCCGCGCCTTCCAGCGGGCCCAGATCGTCCAGCGGCCGGCCGCCCCCATCCAGCACGCGCCCGAGCAGGGCGTTGCCGACGGGAAGGTGGCGGCCCAGCGCCGGCTTGGCGTTGCCGTTCAGGATGGCCTTGCGGGGCAGGGGAATCGGACGCTGCAGCGGCGGTTCCCCCGGCACGACGCGGGCGCCGGGCGGCAGTCCGGAGATATCCGATTGCGGCATCAGGTACAGCGTATGGCCGTCGAAACCGACGACTTCGGCGTCGGCCCAGTGATCGTGTCCCGGCGCGATCTCGATACGGCACACCGCGCCCACGGGCAGGCGCAGTCCGGTGGCCTGCAACACCAGTCCGGTGGCGCGGGTGATGCGGCCGGTCGCCAGCCAGGGGTCCGTGGAACTGGCGCGTATCGAGCCGATCTGCAACTGCGTGACCCAGCGGTCCACAACCGGCACGGCCGGAAGGGCGGGGATGGCAGGGGCCGAGGTATCGGCGGTCATGGCTGCACGCTCACTCGGCGTCCTCCAGCGGCATGTCGCGTCCCAGCGAGGCGGCCACGCGGCGCCAGCGGGTCTGCAACGTCGCGTCGATCTCGCCGAACGAGGTTTCCGCGCGGCAGCCGCCGCGCATGATGGATTCGTCCGCCAGCACGCGCCAGGGCGCGCCCTTGAGGTCCTCGGCCAGATGCAGCCGGACCAGCTCCAGGTCCAGGGGATGCAGCCACAGGCGCAGGGGCGCCCCCGCCGTGGGGTTCATATGAAGGACTTCGCGCACGGCGGTAAGCAGCGCTTCGGGCTGCATCGCCACCGTGGTGCGCACCACCTGCCGCGCGATATCCAGGGCCAGGGTCAACAGCGCCTGGCCGGTTTTTTCTTCGAGCTGCGTCAGCGATGCGGCCGTGGCCTGCGCCAGGGCGCGCAATTGCGCGGCTTCCTCGGCGCCCTGCTGGCGCGCCTGCGCCAGCCCTTCGGCGTATCCGGCCGTCCGGCCTTGCTCCAGCCCTTCGTCGTAGCCGCGCGCGCGGCCTTCGGCGACGCCCAGGTCGTAGCCTTCGGCACGGCCTTCGGAAACGCCTTGCGCATGGCCCGCGCGGCGGGCCTCCTCCAGCACGACCTGCGGATCGGGCCCCGGTTGCGGCGCCTCTTCCTGTTCCTGCACGCTGGCGTCCTGTTCCTCGAACGACGCCATGCGCCAGCGACGCCAGGTCGCGGCGCTGGGCATCGACGCCGGAACGGCGCGGCGTTCAGACATACGCGTCGTCCCCCGGGCCGCCCAGCACGATCTGCCCGCTTTCGGCCAGGCGGCGGGCCACCAGCAGGATCTTCTTCTGCTCGGCTTCCACCTTCGACATGCGGATGGGGCCCTGGGCCTCCAGGTCCTCGCGCAGCATCTCGGCCGCGCGGCTGGACATATTGCGCAGGAACTTGTCGCGCAACTCCTCGACGGCGCCCTTCAGTGCGACCATCAGGGTGTCGTTGTCGACTTCCTTCAGTATGAGCTGGATGCCGCGATCCTCGACTTCGAGCAGGTTCTCGAACACGAACATTTCGTCGACGATCTTCTGCGCCAGGTCCGCATCGCGTTCGCGCAGGCTGGTCACGACGTTTTCCTCGTCCGCCGAGTTCATCATGTTGAGGATTTCGGCCGCCGTGCGCACGCCGCCCATCTTGCTGCGCTTGGCGCCCTGGCCGGCCAGCACCGCGTTCAGCGTCTCGGTCAGTTCCGACAGGGCCGCGGGCTGCACGCCGCCGAAGGTGGCGATGCGCAGCATCACGTCGTTGCGCAGGCGCTCGGTCAGGCGGGTCAGCACGGCCGCGGCGCGGTCGCGCTCCAGGTGCACCAGGATGGTGGCGATGATCTGCGGATGCTCGTCTCCGATGAGTTCGGCGACGATGTGGGGATCCAGCCAGTTCAGCGCGTCGATGCCGCTGCCGCCATCGCCGGCTTCCAGGATGTCCTCGATCAGGCCTGCCGCGCGGTCGCTGCCCAGGGCTTTCGTCAGGACGGAACGGATGTAGTCGTCCGAGCCCAGCGTCACGGCGATGAACTGGTCGGCCTCCTGGCGGAATTCTTCCAGTACGTCGCCGACGTCTTCGCGTGTCACCTGCTTGAGGGTGGCCATGGCCGCGCCCACCTGCTGCACCTCGCGGGCGGTCAGGTAGCGGAACACCTCGGCTGCGGCGTCCTCGCCCAGGGACATCAGCAATACCGCGGCGCGGGTCATGCCGTCGATGGGTTTATCACTTGCCATCTTTGCTCATCCAGGTACGCAACACCATGGCGACCGCGCGCGGATCCTTGGTCGCCATATCGCGCGCGCGCTTCATGTTGTCGTCGAAACGGTCCAGTTCCTTGGCGCGCGCCTGTTCCTGAGCCTCCCGCAACGCTTGCTGGCGCTCCAGTTCGGCGACTTCGGGGTCGACCACCGGGTTCATATAGCGCTGGAAGATCGGGCGCACCAGGGAGCGCCACACCCACAGCGCGGCCACGGCGATCACGAGCCAGCCGAAGATGGTCTTGGCCAGGGCGATGTTGTCCGGATCCTTCCACCACGGCGTGCTGGGTTCGCTGTCGTTGAACTGGCTATTGACCACGTTCAGCGAATCGCCGCGCGTTTCGGAATAGCCCATCGCTTCCTTGACCAGGGTCGTCAGCTTGTTCAACTGCTCGGGCGGCATGGCCTTGGCTTCGCCGTCCTTGTCCTGCAGGTAGTTGATGACGACGGCGACCGACAGGCGCTTGACCGCGCCGACCGGTTGCTTGACATGGCTGATGGTGCGGTCGACTTCGTAATTCGTCGTGGCTTCGCGACGCGTGGACGCAGGACCCTGCTGGACGGCCGCCTGGGCGGCCTGCTGGCCGTTTTGCTGTCCGTTTGGTCCGGCCGGGGGGGGCGCGGCCTGGCCGGGGGCGGGCTGCACCGCCGGCGGGTTGGCGATCGGCGCCTGCGCGGTCGCCGGGGGCTGGTTGCTCAATGCGCCCGGCACGCCTTGCGCCGGGTTGATGCCAAGCTGCTGCGAATCGTTGGTTTGCTGGCTGCGCACCGCCGATTGGCCCGGTTCCTGATTAGGACGGTAGACCTCGGAGGTCTCCTCGCGCCGGGAGAAGTCCACGTCGGCGCTGGCCTGGGCGTGGACGTTGCCCGGGCCGACCAGGGGATTGAGGATGGCCAGGATGCGTTCCACGGTGCGCTGTTCGGTCTCGCGCACGAAACGCATCTGGTCGGCGTCCATGCCGCGGCCTTCGCCCGACGGCGACGACAGCAGGCGACCGTTCTGGTCGACGATGGACACATTGGTAATGGTCAGGTCCGGTACGCTGGAAGCGACCAGCCAGGAAATCGCCGACACCTGGGAGTCGCCGATGCTGCGGCCCGGGTACAGCGTCAGGATGACCGAAGCAGTCGGCGGACGGCGGTCGCGCACGAACAGGGTCTGGCGCGGCAGGGCCAGGTGTACCCGGGCGTGCTGCACCGCGTTCATCGATTCGATGGAACGGGCAAGTTCGCCTTCCAGCCCGCGCTGGTAATTGATCTGTTCGGTGAACTGGCTGGCGCCGAAGCGCGCGTTGTCCATCAGCTCGAAGCCGACCGAGCCGCCACGCGGCAGCCCCTGGCCTGCCAGTTGCAGCCGCGCGTCGTAGACTTTCTCGCCCGGAACCAGGATGGCCGTGCCGGTTTCGTTGAACCGGTAGGGCACGTTCATCTGGTTGAGCGCGGCGACGATGGCGCCGCCGTCCCGGTCGTCCAGATTGGAGAACAGCACCTTATAGTTGGGATCGCGTCCCCACATCACCGCGGCGATGACAATGGCGACCACCGCCGCGGCCGTGCCGATCAGCAGCGGTTTCGGGACGGTGCGCAGCCTTTCCAGCATCGGAAACCGCGCGAGCAAGGACGAAGTGAGGGTGGCCTGCTGATTCATCGGCTGCCCCTGCTCGGCGAACGTCGCGAGTTCCGGGGATCTAGAGTGGAGGTGGGCAAGTTACACATGCAACGTGCTTCGGGTATCGGAGCGTGGATTATGGCGGCGTGGCTGCGCATCCCAAGCGCCGAAAAACCTGGGTTTTTGGCGTCATTTGCCTTTTATGTTTTCCCGGATACAGGGGTCGAGCCTCAAGCAGCCGAAATGTCGGGTTTTTTGCCGTCATTTGTTCCGTATGGTCCCAGGCGCATGGCGGTAGTCTCTCGTGGCGGCGAAAAACGCGATTCGAGAATAGGAAAGACTTGCTATGGCAATATCCGGACTGGCTGGTATAGAAGGCATGCTCGAGCAGATGCGCTCGGTGGTGCGTGCGGCAGAGGGCGGCGGCCCGGATGGCGTGGGCGGCGCGATGCCGGCCGGTGAAGGTTTCGCCGCGGAGCTCCAGCGCTCGCTCAGGCGGGTGTCCGGGGCGCAGAATGCCGCGGTGGCGCAGGCCAAGGCCTTCGAACTCGGTGCACCCAATGTTTCCCTGAACGACGTCATTGTCGATATGCAAAAGGCCAACGTCGGTTTTCAGACCGCGGTGCAGGTGCGCAATCGTCTGGTCGCGGCGTACAGGGAAATCTCGTCCCTGTCGGTGTGAGTCTTGCCGGTTTTGTGCAAGAATCCTGCCCGTGCGGCACGCTTCGGACTAATTCCGTTATCGCCGTCCACGGTGTGCGATGCTTGACACTCTTACATTGCTTGTCGTAGCCGTAATCCAGTTTGAGATCATCGGGGTCGTGCTGCTGACGACGTGGTTCATCTCCCGGCGTGCCCGTGGCGCGTTGGGGGGCGGCGGAGCCGTGGCCCTCGTGGCCGCGTTGTGCCTGTTGCCGGCCTGGTATGTGTGGGACGCCGGAATCGCGCAGATCGCGGGCTTTCATTGGATACTTCTCGCGCTTATCGTGCTGGTGCCCACCGGGCTGCTGCTGTTCCTGGCCTTGCACCTGGTGCGCTCGGAAGCCATCCTGCGTGCGGTCCGCATCACGCGCAGCGGCCAGAGCGTGTTGGGCCTGTCCCAGGTCGCCGACTCGGAAGCCCTGGAAGAAGACCTGCGCCAGGCCATGCAGGAGTCGGGCCAGCTCTACGTTCATTACCAACCCATCTATAGCGCGGGCACGCGCAGCCTGGTCGGTTTCGAAGCCCTGCTGCGCTGGAACCATCCGCATCGCGGCCTCGTCGCGCCCATGCAGTTCATCCCGCTGGCCGAGCAGACCGAACTGATCGTGCCGCTGGGCGCCTGGGTATTGGAAACGGCATGCGCCGAGGCCGCCAGCTGGCCGGAACCCTGGTATCTGTCGGTGAACCTGTCGCCGGTCCAACTGGAGAAGATCCACCTGGTGCGCGATGTACGCAACGTGCTGGAACGTACCGGCCTGGCGGCCGAGCGGCTGGAGTTGGAAATTACGGAAGGCGTGCTGGTCGCTGCCGAAGGCGGTGAAATATCGCGCTTGGCGGAGTTACGGCGGGCTGGCGTGCGTATTGCCATCGACGATTTCGGCACCGGCTACTCCAGCCTGGGCTACCTGCGGCAACTGCCCTTCGACACCATAAAGATCGACCGTTCCTTCGTGCGCAACCTGGAAAGCGACTCCAGCGCCCAGGCCATCGTCGGCACCATCGTGGAGCTGTCGCGCAGGTTGGAGCGGGAAATCGTCGCGGAGGGCGTGGAGACGGAAGGGCAGTACGCCATTCTCAATGCCCTGCAATGCCACCGCGTGCAGGGCTGGCTGCTCGGCAAGCCCATGCCGCCCGAAGAGATCGCGGTGCACTACTTTCCTTCGCCGGCCGAAAAGGCCGAGGGACGGGACCTGCCCTGGGTCGATAACGCCGGGGCGGAGTAGCAGGAGGCGTGGTCGGGTTGAACAGCCCGGTCGGAGTGGCCGGGCGCCCGCTTCAGCCGGCGGTGCGGATCTTCTCCAGGCGCCAGACCACCTGTTGCAACCACGCTTCCTGGCGTCCGCTCAGGGCCGGGAAGACCGCACCGATGTGCGTGAGCGGATCCTGTCCGCCCAGTCCGGGCCTGGCCGCGGCCGGCACCGGTACGGACGACACGGCCGCGTCCGTACCGGTCGCGATGTCGGCGGATGGGGCAGCCTCTTGCGGTTCCAGGGGCTGCCCGGACAGCGGGATCACCGTGCGGATCTGCAGATCGGTGGTGATGTTGCCGAAGTCGCCGAAATCCAGGTAGACCTCTTTCATGATGGTCTGCGCGGGCGGAAGCTCAAGTGCCGGACGGTTCACCCGCAGCCCGATGCCTTCCACGGAAATGTCGCGGATCGCGAACAGGATGGGCTTGACCGCCGCATCCGGCCGCCACTGGCCGGCGCAACGCACGGCCGTGCCCACGATAGAGGCCCGGAACAGTTTGCGGCGCTGGATGCGCGTGACGCGCTCCGGCAAGGGGGATACGAAAGCGGCGCTGCCGTCGTCGAAGCGCACCAGCTCCGGCCGCGGCACGCGGAAATGGATCTGTACGCCGCCATAGCCGTTGCCATGGAACTGGAGCACCATGCCGACGCGCAGTCCGCGGCTGTCGTTGGTGGCGAAGTCCGATCCCGCGAAATCGCGCGGGCGCCAGAAAAAATGCCCCGTCTGCTTGTCGATGCCAAGCACCAATACCGCGGTTTCGCGGTCGGCGGCATCGCGGACCAGCACTTGGCAGTCCTGGTGGGTCAGTTCGAAAACGGCGGAACGGACTTCCTCCGGCCGCGTCAACAGGAAGTCCGAGTCGGGCTCTTTCAAGGGCATGGCGATTCCAGGATTCAGCGAAGATTTTCCGGCGAGGGCTCGCGCGCCGGGTCCGCGGACCCGGCTTCCAGCCGGTAGAGCCATGCCAGCAGCTCCGCCACCGCCAGGTAGAGCTGCGGCGGAATGTGGGCGTCCAGGTCGACCTGCATCAACAGTCCGACGAGCTCCGGCGACTGATGCACGTACATACCGTTCTCGCGGGCGGTACGGATGATCGTCTCGGCCAGGGTGCCGTAGCCCTTGGCGACAACGCGCGGGGCGGTTTCGCCTTCCTCATACGACAGGGCGACGGCCGCGTGGCGTGCCGGCTCATGCCCGGGCGCCGGCGTGGTGGCGGTCATGGGATCGGCTCCAGTGCCGGTGCATGCGCGCTGACGGTCAACTGTGAGAGTTCCAGCCCGGCCGCCTGCAGGCGTTGGCGCAAGGCTGCGCCGCCCGCGGCGATCTCGCTTTCGCCCTCGGGAGCCACGATCTGCAGCCCCAGCGTCTGCCCCGACAAGGACAGGCGCGCCTCCACCGTACCGAGGCGGGGCATGGTCAGGACCAGGCGCGTCGCCCAGGCGGCCGGGGCTTCCGGCGCGGTCGCCTGCCCCGGTTCGCGCGGCTCGCGCCGGATTTCCCACCACATATCGGTGCCCGGCCAGGCCGTGCCCTCCCAGGCCAGGGTCTGGTTGGCCAGCACTTCGAGCTGCTGGCGCACCAGCAGCGCCGCATCGGGATGGATACCCGGCGGCGGAGCGGGGGGCGTGGCGGGCATCGATGCCGACCAGGTCGGTGCCGTGCCGGTGGACGGCAGCCCGTCGGCCTGCGCCATCAGCGGCGCGGCCTGCGTCGGCAGATTGAAGCGGGGGTTGTCCGCCAGGATGGATTGCTTGGGCACCGGCGTGTTGATGGGCGGGGCCTGCGATGCGTCGAGGCGTGCCTGCGGTTCCGCGCGCACTTGGCCTGCGCTGCGTTGCCCGTAGGCGACGTCGCTCAGGTGCGATTCGTAAAACAGGCCGCTGCCTTCGATGGCCTGTCTCAGTGCCTGTGCCAACGCGCCGGCTTGCGGCGTGCCGGGCTGCAACGCCGCTGCGCTGGCCGCCGCGGCGGCTTGCGATGCGTTGCCCGGTTGCCCTGCGCCGGTGCGTGCTGCCGAGGGGTCCGCGCCTTCGGGCAGCGTGGCGCCCGGAGCCTGCGCGGGGGCCGCGGCGCCCTTGGCCTGGCCGGCCGCGCCGCCGGCACCGGCCGATGCACCGTGCTGCCCCAGGTCGGGTTGCGCGCCGTCGTCCGCGCCGGGTCCCTGAATGGCACGCGGTTCGCCCGCTTGCGGGCCGGGGGCCGCGCCGCGCGCCGGGGCACCGGCGGCGCCGTCCTGCGCACCGTCCGGATCTCCCGCGCCTGCCCAGAGAGGCGCCTTGCCGGCCAGCGCGGGCGCGGTATCGGGATACTGGGCGAGCAGGGTCAGGATGACGCGGGCCGTCTGGCCCAGCGTGGTGGGCGCCGAGGGGGTGGTATCGGTGCTGACGAAGCGGCTGCGCAGCGCCGCCGCCAGTTCGGCCTGCTGCGCGGCTTCGCGCAGGGCCGCGCGGTCCTGGATGCTGAGGTTTTCCAGCAAGTCGGCGCCGCGGCCTTGCGGGCCCGGACGCAGCCCGTCCGATCGGCCGGGCGGTATCACCGCGTCCTGGCGTGTCGCGGCGTTGGAGCCGCCGTGTTGCGCGAGCTGCGTCCCCAGCACGGCGTCCAGCCGCTGCACCAGCAGCGAGCTGAGCGCGGTAGGCCCTACGCCGCTCATTTATGCACCCCTGGCGCTTGCGCGGGCGGGGGTTCTCATGCCGCCGGGACCTTGAACCCGTACGTGTTCAGCAGCGCCTGCTGCCGCTTCATGCGGCCAAGGAGCTCGCCCATGCGGGCCAGTTCCGGAATGGCCAGGTCCCGCGTATTGGCGTCGTTCTCCAGGATCTGCACCAGCAGATCGTGCTTCTGGCGGCGTTCCATATCGTCCAGCGGTTCGGTCACGCCGATGGTGCGCAGGCGCTCGACGATTTCACAATAGGTCTGGCCGAACTTCAGCACACCGGTCCAGTCCTGCGCGCGGGCGGCATTCAGCATTGCCGCGGTAACCGCGACGATCTCGCGATAAAGCTCAAGAATGATTTGCGAGGACTGGGACGTCATAAGAGGCCTTGTAGGCGCGGAAAATGTGGGTTGTGTCCGGTTGCTCTCAGGACCGGACGGCGTCGCCGGGGCGATCCACGGACGTCTGCCACGCTTCCTGGAGCTCGGCGAGCAGGGTATCCGCCGTTTGCAGCAGCGCGGCATCCCCTTTCAGGTTCGCGGTCACCAGGAGGCGGAGCATATAGTCGTACAGGCTGTTCAGGTTGCCGGCGATTTCACCGCCGGCTTCCAGGTCGAGCGCCTGCTTCAGGCCTTCGTCGATCAGGCGGGCGGCCTTGCTGATCGCCGCTGCGCGCCCTTGGACATTGCCCTGTTCGATATGGATGCGAGCCTGCCCGATGGCGGCACGCGCCGCGGTATAGAGCAGGGTGATGAGTCTTTCCGCACTGGCGCTCATGACCTGCGTTTCGATGCCGACATCGGCATAGGAACGCACGGAGTAAGCGTTGTCGGGACGGCGCGATGCGTAGGCCATTATTTGCTGTTCGAGAGCGAGGCGAACTGTTGCGTCAGGTACGTACTGGTGCTGTTCATCTGGGCGACGAAGGCGTCCAGTTGCACGAACTGCGCGCGAATGTTGGCGATATCGGCGTCGATACGGTCGGACGTCCGGTCGTAGGTATCCTGCAGGGTGTCCACGGTGGCATTCAGGCCGTCGATGCGCGTCTGGATCAGCCCCTTGGAGCCGGTGATCCCATTGATGGCGTTGCTTACGTTGGTGCCCAGCGCGGTCAGGATATCCTCGACGTCCTGCGGATTCGTCTTCAGGGAATCGTTCAGCGAATGCAGGTGGTTGCTGTCGATCGTGCCGACGTTCAGATCCAGGGTGCCGTCCGTCGGGTCGGTTGTGATGCCCAGGTCCTGGATGGTTTTCAGGGTCGACGCGCCGGTGGACAGCACGCGCAGGGCGCCGGAAAGCGTGGAGGTGATCGAGCGCGTCGCGCTGTCACCGGTCAGCGGCGAGCCCTTCTCCGTGTCGGCATCGTAGGCGGTCAGCGATTTGACCAGGTTCTGCAGGGTGTTGTAAGCGCCGACGAACGTCTGCACGGCCGTCGATATGCCGGACGTGTCGGAGGCCACCGTGAAGGACTGCGTGCCGGTCGTGATCTGGTTCAGCGTGATCGTCACATTGTCGATGATGCCGTCCACCGTGTTCGACTGGCTGGTCACCGCGACGTCGTTGATCGTCAGCTTCGCGTTGGCGGCGGCCTGGGTCTGCGTCAGCGGGCTGCCGGGCACCGAGCTGTCGTAGCCGACGACGCCCTGGATGGCCGAATTGCTGGAGGTGATCTTCGTGACTGCCGCATCGGTGCCGGTATCGCTGGCCGTAAGGATCAGATAGCTCTGCCCGCTGCCGTTATTGACGATGCTGGCGCTGACGCCAATGTCGTCGCTGGCATTGATGGCCTTGGCGATCCCGTTGAGCGAGGTGTCATTGCCGACATCCACCGTCTTGGTGGTGCCGTCGGCCAGCGTCACCGTGATATTGCCGCCGCCGCCCATGGACGCCGTGCGGTCGGCGATCACGCCGGACTTCAATTGTTGCGAGGTGGCCAGCGCGTCGACCTTGACGTTATAGGTGGCCGGCGTCGCGCCCGTCTGGGTGCTGACGGAAAACTCCGTGGCGCCGCCATTTACGGTGGCCTTCGTCACGTTGTAGGTCTTGGAATCAGCCAGGGCCTTGGCCGCGGTCTGCAGCGTGTCCACGGCTGACTTCAGCGTGCCGTAGGCGGAAATCTGCGTCTTGACGTTGGTCTGCTGCGTCTGGATGAGCGTCAGCTGCTGCTTTTCATTGGCCGCGAGGCTGTCCAGGATGCCCTGCAGATCGAGCTTGGAGCCCGATCCGAGCGAGGTAATGGGGGGCAGAGTAGAGGTAGCCATCGTGTTTTTCCTGATTTCCGTATTCTGTCAAAGGCGGCGCTGGCCCGATACGTCGGGCAAGCGTCATAAGGCGGCGTTGTTCGGCGCTTTTCAACCACGCGGTCGCGCGGTGGGTCAGGCGCTGGTTTCGACGCCGCCGCCCTGCAGTTTGGTGATCATTTTGGCGATGTTCAGCACCGTTTCGCTGGGAATGGTGCGGATGACGTCCCCGGATTTCGTATCCTTGATGGAAATCACCACGCGCTGGGTATCGGGATCGATATCGAACTGCATCTGGGTGGACCAGGCCTCCATCTGCTCGTTAATCTTCTTCAGCGCGCGCTCCAGGGGCAGTTCCTGCCCGGGCGTGGACTGCTGCGAGGACCCATCCGCCCCCGCGCCATGGGCGCCGGCGCCTCGCTGGGCGTCCCCGGTCGGAGTGACAAGTACGGCGGCGTCGGGCACCGGAGCCGGGTTCACCTCGAAGGGCTGAACCGGAAGGGCCGCGGGGGCGATAGGGCTGACAGCCATATGGGCTCCACTTTCAGTGCGTCGACGACGCAGGTTTCCTGGGTTTGCAACTCCGTAACGGCACGCCGGGCGAAAACTTTAGGATTGCGCCGCCATCGCCTCGGGGGCGCCACCGCCGCAGTCGGAACCGACGGCCTCGGCGCGTTAGAATCCGGCTTGCCTCAGTTTCATCGCTCGCCATGTCTCCCCATACCAAGCCGGACGCCGCCGCCACGCTTTCCCAGTGGTTGGCGTACCTGGAATCGCTGCACCCCAAGACCATCGACCTGGGCCTGGGCCGGGTCCGCCAGGTGGCGGCAAGGCTGGGACTGACGCTGGACTGCGTCAAGATCGTCGTCGGCGGCACCAACGGCAAAGGCTCGACCTGCGCCATGCTGGAGGCCATCCTGTTGGCCGCCGGCTTCAAGGTCGGCCTTTACACCTCCCCGCACCTGATCGATTTCAACGAGCGGATAAGAGTCAACGGCGAACTGGCGTCCGACGCCGCCCTGGTTGCCCAGTTCCAGGCCGTCGAGAGCGCGCGAGGAGATGTATCGCTGACATATTTCGAATTCACCACGCTGGCGGCCCTGCGCCTGTTCGCCGGCGCCGGGCTGGACGCCGTCGTCCTGGAGGTGGGATTGGGCGGCCGGCTGGACGCGGTGAATATCGTCGACGCCGATTGCGCGATCGTCACCAGCGTCGACCTGGACCATATGGACTGGCTGGGCGACACCCGCGAGAAGATCGGCTATGAAAAAGCCCACATCTATCGCCCGGGCCGGCCGGCCATCTGCGCCGACCCCGTGCCGCCGCAAAGCCTGCTCGACCATGCCGCCGCGATCGGTGCGGACCTGTGGCTTTTCGGCCGCGACTACAACTATTCGGGCGATCGCCAGCAGTGGGGCTACGGCGGCCGCAACCAGCGCCGCGCCGCGCTGGCCTACCCAGCGCTGCGCGGCGCCAACCAGTTGCTCAACGCTTCCGCCGCGCTGGCCGCCCTGGAGGCCCTGCGCGATCGCCTGCCGGTCCCGCAGCAGGCGGTGCGCCAGGGGCTGTCGCAGGCCACGCTGCCGGGCCGGTTCCAGATCCTGCCCGGGCAGCCGACCGTCATTCTGGACGTCGGCCACAACCCCCATGCCGCCGCGGTCCTGGCGCAGAACCTCGACAACATGGGGTTCCACCCCTATACGCACGCGGTGTTCGGCATGCTTTCCGACAAGGACATCGCGGGCGTGGTGGCCAAGCTCGGCAGCCGTATCGACAACTGGTACTGCGCCGGCCTGCCGGGTCCGCGTGGCGGACCGGGGGAAGCCCTGGCCGGCCAGGTGCGTGCGGCGCTGCCGAACACCGCGCCGGGTGCGGATGCACCCCTCGTTTCCGCCTATGCGGACCCGGGCCAGGCGTACGCGGCGGCGCGCGCCCGGGCCGGGGAGAATGATAGAATCGTGGTGTTCGGATCGTTCCTCACCGTTGCCGCCGTGCTCCAGTCGTTGGGGCGTAAATCCTGATCGCGGTATGCATCGACGTCACACTGTGTCCAGCGTCATAGCGACTGTGCCAAGCGTCAGGCCGTGCCAAGTGCCATAACGCGCCGGGCGGTGGCGGACGCGATGCTGTTCTGGCAGTTCACCTGGGTCTCAAACGCGCATCGGCGCGCCGGCTGCAAGGAATTCGTGCTTCATGGGTTTGTTTAATCGGAAAGATTCCGCGCCCGATACGCCGACGGGCCGGCCGCGTCCATCCGTGTCCAGCGAGGCCCAGGCCGTGGAACTGCGTGCGCGGGCCCGGCGCCGGCTGGCCGGGGCGGTGGCGCTGGTCCTCGCGGCGGTCATCATCCTGCCCATGGTCCTCGACTCCGAACCTACCCGGGTGAGCGACGACATCCCCATCCGCATTCCGGATCGCAATTCGCCGTACCAGCCGTCCGTATCGGAGCCGCAGCAGGCGCCGGCGGCTGCCGATCCAGGCGCGCAGTCCGGGGCAACTGCGGGCGTCGCCGGTCCGGTGGCCGTTGCGCCGCAACCGCCTGCCAGCGGTACGCCGGCGCCCGGCCCGGATACCGGCAAACCGGCGCCGGCCAAGCCGGAAAGCGGCCGCGCGGGCGATCCCGCCCATGCCGACCCTGCCCGGCCCGAATCGCCGCCACGGACGGAAACCCGTAGCGAGCCTGCCCGGACGGAGACGCGTCCGGAGAGCCGTGCGGAAACCAAGCCGGAGACCAAGCCCGCGGCCAAACCGGAACCGGGTCCGCGCAGCGACGACGGCAGCCGTGCCCTCGCCCTGCTGGAAGGCCGCAACGTTGCCGCGTCCCCGGCGAAACCTGCTGCCGACACCCGCGCCGCGGCGGATGCCAAGGGCAACTTCGTATTGCAGATCGCGGCCTATACCACCCAGGCGGACGCCCAGGCGCGCCGGGACAAGCTGCACGGTGCCGGCGTCACCAATGCCTTCGTGCAGGAGGCCAGCGTCGGCGGCAAGCATCAGTATCGTCTGCGGGTCGGGCCTTTCCCATCCCGCGAGGCGGCCCAGGCGGCCCAGGCGAGGCTGCGTACGCTGGGCTACGACAACGGTTTCATTGCCGCGCAGTGACCGGGTTCGATTTCGTCGTGTTGGCGGTCATCGCCGTCTCCGGACTTCTCGGGCTGGTGCGTGGCTTGTTGAAGGAGGTGCTGTCCCTGCTCGCCTATGTGCTGGCTTTCGTGGCGGCGATCTGGTGGGGTCCCACGGTCTATGGCTGGTTGACGACCTGGATCGAAACCACCGTCCTGCGCATGGGGGTGGCTTATGCGGCCGTCTTCCTGATCGTATTGCTGGGGGTCGGGCTGGTGAACATGACCCTGGCCGCGCTCATCCGGACCACGGGCCTGTCGCCCGCCGACCATGGGCTGGGCGGGCTGTTCGGGCTGGTGCGCGGCACGCTGATAGTGCTGGTGCTGGTCGCCGTCGCGGGCTATACCCCGCTGCCCCAGGAAGCCTGGTGGCGTGACGCGATGTTTTCCCATACGGCCACAGAAGCCGTCAAACATACCAAAGTGTGGCTGCCGCCATCGCTGGCGTCATTGCTGCCGTATTGAGCGCAGTCGGATTTGAACGCAGTCGGATACAGGAAATTGCCATGTGTGGAATCGTAGGGGTCGTGGGGCGCGGGCCGGTGAACCAGCTGCTCTATGACAGTCTGCTGCTTTTGCAGCATCGGGGCCAGGATGCCGCGGGCATCGCCACCGAGCAGGGCAGCCAGTTCAACCTGTACAAGGCACATGGCCTGGTGCGGGACGTGTTCCGCACGCGGAACATGCGCGCCTTGCCGGGCACCAGCGGCGTGGCCCAGGTGCGGTATCCCACGGCGGGCTCCAGCGCGAGCGAAGAAGAGGCGCAGCCCTTCTACGTGAATGCGCCGTTCGGCATCATGATGGCCCACAACGGCAACCTCACGAATTGGCGCGAGCTGCGCGAGTCGCTGTTTCGCGTCGACCGCCGCCATATCAACACGAATTCGGATTCGGAAGTCCTCCTCAACGTCCTGGCCCACGAGCTGCAATCGTCGGCCAACGGCGTCTCGCTGGACGACGACGCCATTTTTCGCGCCGTCTCCGCGGTGCATCGCCGTGTGCGCGGCGCGTATGCCGTGGTCGCGCAGATCGCCGGTTACGGCCTGCTGGCGTTCCGCGATCCCTACGGTATCCGCCCCCTCTGTATCGGCAGGCAGGATACCGACCAGGGCACGGAGTGGATGGTGGCCTCGGAATCCGTGGCGCTGGAAGGCAGCGGCTTCAACTTCGTGCGCGACGTCGCCCCGGGCGAGGCCATATTCGTCGACCTGGACGGCCGCTTCGTCAGCCGCCAGTGCGCGGACAACGCGCAGCTGGTGCCGTGCATCTTCGAATATGTCTATTTCGCGCGGCCCGATTCGCTGATGGACGGGGTGTCGGTCTACGATGCCCGGTTGCGCATGGGGGAATACCTGGCCGACAAGGTCGCGCGCGGCATGCGCCTGGGCGACATCGACGTGGTCATGCCCATTCCCGATTCCTCCCGGCCGGCCGCCATGCAGCTGGCCGCGCGCCTGAACCTGGATTACCGCGAAGGGCTCATCAAGAACCGCTACGTGGGCCGCACCTTCATCATGCCGGGCCAGGCGGTACGCAAGAAATCGGTACGGCAGAAGCTGAACGCCATCGGCCGCGAATTCAAGGGCAAGAACGTGCTGCTGGTGGACGACTCCATCGTGCGCGGCACGACCAGCCGGGAAATCGTCGACATGGCGCGCGCCGCCGGCGCCAACAAGGTGTTCTTCGCCTCGGCCGCGCCACCGGTCCGATTCCCGAACGTCTACGGCATCGACATGCCGACCCAGCGCGAATTGATCGCCACCGGTCGCAGCGATGCCGAGATCGCGCAGACTATCGGCGCCGATGCATTGATCTACCAGGACCTGCAGGATATGCAGCAGGCAGTGCGCGACCTGAACCCGGCGATGAGCCGCTTCGAGGCTTCCTGCTTCGACGGCGACTACATCACCGGGGACATCACGCCGGAATACCTGGAGCGCCTCGGCCAGAGCCGCGGCGAACCGGATGAAGAGCAGCGCGGCGGGCTGCAGTTCAACATGGGCTACGCCGCCAACGACGCGTAATTGCCGGTGGACTGACTTGTCCAGGGGCCCGGCTTCATGCCGGGCCTTTGCCATTCAAGCCAGGCATGCAGGGGAAAGGGGCAGTTCGAGCGGGCGGGGCGGTCCTGCGCGGATGCGCAGAACGCGCTCAAGCGTGCTTGAATAGGCCCCGCAAGGCCAGCAACAGCAGGATCGCGAAGAGCGCCAGGCTCCACACCGCGTATTCCACACCGAGCACCTTCACCACCGCGTCCATGCAGGTCGCGTAGATGCCGAATACCGACGGCACGGCGCCGTCCAGTCCCGTCGCCGAGATGAATTTATCTGCGAAGGTCTGGTCGCACGACAGCAGCTTGGCGGCGACCGTGTACTGGTAATAGGCCGCGGCCACGCCGCTGGCGGCCAGCAGGAGCACCAGCACGGCGCCGACACGACGCAGCAGTGGCGGCGCCCACGCCGTCAGCAGGCAGATGGCCGCGATGGCCAGGTAGACCAATCGTTGCAGCACGCACCATGCGCACGGCTGCATGTCGAACACATACTGTGAAACCAGGGCGACTCCGACCGCGCCCAAGGCCAGGATGGCGACCAGGACGAGCGTGCGTTGCAGGGTGGACATCATGAGGCGGCGATCCTGTATCGGGAAAAAGGTGCGAGGGACCGCAGCCATCAAGGCGCGCGCGGTACCGGAATGTGGTTCATCGCTTCGACCAGGACGCTCAGCAGGAGTTCATGCGCGCCGTCCCAGACGATCTGTACGCCGAGGCACAGCATCACGAAGGCCGATAGCCGCATGAAGACGGTGGTGCCGTTCTCGCCCAGCTTGTAGAGGAATTGCGCGGCGAAGCGCAGGCATACATAGAGCGTGAGCGAAGTCACCAGGATGCCGGGCAGGGAACCGGCCAGCTTGACGAGGCTGATGAGATGGTCTTCTTCGCGCAGCGACGCGCCGACCGTGATGGCGGCCGCGATGGAGCCCGGGCCGCAGCTGATGGGAAAGGTCAGCGGGTAGAAGGCGCGCGCCTTGGCCATCTCGGGCGTGAAGGATTCGGCCATTCTTGCCGCACGCTCGGCGCCGGCGTCGGGCGAATTGACCAGCCGCCAGGCGCTGGCGATCACCAGCACGCCGCCGCCCACGCGCACGATGGCCAGCGACAGGCCGAAGAAACTCAGCAACACGTTGCCCGCCACCATGGCGATGGTGAGCATCACGCCCACGTTCAGGGCCACGCGCTTGGCCAGGGCAAGCCGCGTGGCGCCGGAGGCGCCTTCGGTCAAGGTCCAGAATATGGGGGCAACCGCGGGAGGATTCAGGAAGGGCAGCAGCGTGGCGAGCGCGAACAGGAAGCTTCGGCCGAAGATCAGCAGATATTCGTGCAGCAACATGGGGACGTGTGCCTTGACCGGCGGACGGAAAAACCGATTGTAAGCGTGCCGCAATATCTGCGGCTACGCGCTTGCGACTCGGGTACTGGTCCGAGCCATCGGCTCAAGCCGCGACGCGTTGCCCGGTATCGCCGGCCAGCGCATCGAGGATCGCGCGCTCGAACTGCATCTGCGAACGAGGCCGCTCCAGCGCCTGTCCTTCGATAATGAAGACGTCCTCGACCCGATCGCCCAGCGTCATGATCTTGGCCATCTGCAGATTGACGCCGTGCGCGACGAAGACCCGGGCCAAGGCGTGCAGCAGCCCGGACCGGTCCGTCGCCGTCACCGACAGGCGCCACGACTTGCTGCGTTCGTCGGGTTGCAGTTCGGCTTGCGGCGGAACCGGGAACACCCGGGACATGCGCGACTGGCGCGGGCGGCCGTAGGCGCCGACCGGCGTGCTGCCCGCCTCGCCGCGGGCCTGCGGGTCCTTCAGGCGCTGCGCCAGTTCATGTTCCACCAGCGCGGCCTGTGCGCGCAGGTCGCTGGCGCCTTCGGGCAGCAGCACGATAAAGCTGTCCAGGGCCCAGCCGTGGCGCGTGGTATGGATGCGGGCGTCCTGGATGCCCAGCGCCTTGGCGTCGAAATAACCGCAGATGGCGGCGAACAAGTCGGGCACGTCCCGCGTGTACACCATCACCTGCAGGCCTTCTCCCTGTTCGGTGGGGCGCGCCTTGACGACCGGCTGCGGCGGCGCGGGCCGGTGGTACAGGTGCCGCGTGTGCCAGGCAATGTCCGACGCATCGTGGCGCAGGAAGTAGGCGACGTCGAGCTGCCGCCAGAAAGATTCGCGCGCATCGTCGCGCAGGCCGGCCAGCCGTGTGAGCCGGGCCGCCTCGGCCTTGCGGTGATTGAGCACCGTGTCCGCGTCGTGGTGCGCGCCGCCCAGCGCGCCCAGCGTCAGGCGGTAGAGGTCTTCCAGCAGTTTGCCTTTCCAGGCGTTCCACACCTTGGGGCTCGTGCCGCGGATATCGGCCACCGTCAGCAGGTAGAGCGCTGTCAGGTGCCGTTCGTCCTTGACCGTATCGGCGAACTCGCGCACCACGTCGGGATCCGACAGGTCGCGCTTCTGCGCCACGGTGGACATCAGCAGATGCTGGCGTACCAGGAATTCGACGAGCTCCGCGTCTTCCGGCGCCAGGCCATGGTCCTGCGAGAACTTGCGCACCTCGCGCGCGCCCAGCTCGGAGTGGTCGCCACCCCGCCCTTTGGCGATGTCGTGGAAGAGGGCGGCGACGTACAGCAGCCAGTGCCGGTCCAGTTCGGAGATCAACTGGCTTGCCAGCGGATATTCCTGCGCGTGCTCCGGCATGGTGAAGCGCCGCAGATTGCGGATTACCGTGAGCGTGTGCTGGTCGACCGTATAGACATGGAAAAGGTCGTGCTGCATCTGGCCTACGATGCGGCGGAACACCGGCAGATAGCGCGGGAGGATGTTCAGCATGGTCATGCGCCGCAGTTCGTGAACGATGCCGGTGGGCTGTTGCAGGATCTGCAGGAACAGCCGGCGGTTGACCGGATTGCGGCGGAATTGCGCGTCGATGCGATGGCGCGCGTGCCAGATCGCGCGTAGCGTGCGGGCCGACATCCCGCTCAGGTGCGGATGCTGCTGCATCGTCAGGAAGGCGCGCAGCAGCAGCGTCGGATTGCGCTCGAAGCCGTCGTCCCGGATGATGTCCAGGCGGTCGTGCAGGCTGCGGAAATCGTCGTCGATGACGCGGGCGTCGGATGCCGGCCGCGGGAACAGCCGTTCCTCGATGTTCTGCACCAGGATGGAGTTGAGCTGCGTGACCAGGCGCGCCGCCCAGTAGTAACGCTGCATCATCAGTTCGCTGGCGCGTCGCGTCGCGGTGGCCTTGATGCCATAGACCTCGGCCAGCGCCGGCTGCAGGTCGAACAGCACGCGGTCCTCGCGCCGCTTGGACATCAGGTGCAGTTCGATGCGCAGCCGCTTGAACGCCTGTTCGGCGCGCCGCAGGCCGCGCGCCTCGGACGCCGTCAACAGCCCCGCCTTGGCGATCTTGCGCCAACTGTCGCCGAAGCCGGCCGCGCGCGCCATCCACATGATGACCTGCAGGTCGCGCAGGCCGCCGGGAGACTCCTTGCAGTTCGGCTCCAGGGCGTAAGGGGTGTCCTGGTAGCGGGCGTGGCGTTGCTGCATTTCCACCCGCTTGGCGCGGAAGAACGGCGCCGGATCGAGGCGCGCGCGCATGGCCGTATCGAAGGCCTTCATCAGGGTGCGGTTGCCGGCCAGCCAGCGCGATTCCAGCAATGCGGTCTCGACCGTGATGTCCGCATCGGCCTCGCGTTCGCATTCGGCGATGGTGCGCACGCTGTGGCCAGGTTCCAGGCCCAGGTCCCACAGCGCGGCGACCAGCCTTTCGATGGCGCCTTCGTCCTCGGCGGAGGGGGCGTGCGGCAGCAGGATCAGCAGGTCGACGTCGGAATGCGGGTAGAGTTCGCCGCGTCCGTATCCGCCCACGGCCGCCAGCGCGGCGCCGGCCGGCAGGGGACAATGCCGGACCAGTTCGCGCAGCGTCTGGTCCGTGATCCTGCGCAGCTCGTGCAGCAGGGGATCGGGGCGCTCATGCTCGCGAAAGGCCGCCAGCGCAGCCAGGCGCTTTTCACGCAGGCGCGCACGCAGCGAGGGCAGGTCCGCGGAATTCATGTCGCTTGCGCTGGTCGGGGGCGAGGTCGCCGGCAGGGCGCTCAAGCCGCGGGCACGGCGATGTTTTCGGTCACGAAGGCGGGCGGCGCCGGCATGTTGGGCGACACCGTCAATACCTCGTAGCCGGTTTCGGTGACCAGCACGGTGTGCTCCCATTGCGCCGACAGGCTGTGGTCGCGCGTGACCACCGTCCAGCCGTCCGACAACTGGCGGATCTCACGGCGGCCGGCGTTGATCATGGGCTCGATGGTGAAGATCATGCCGGGGACCAGTTTCACGCCTGTGTCCGGCTTGCCGTAATGCAGGACCTGCGGGTCCTCATGGAAGCGCCGGCCGACGCCATGGCCGCAGAATTCGCGTACCACGGAAAAGCCGTTGCCCTCGGCGTGCTTCTGGATGGCATGGCCCACGTCGCCGAGCGTCGCGCCGGCGCGCACCTGCCGGATGCCCAGCCACATGCATTCGTAGGTGACGTCGGTCAGGCGGCGCGCCAGGATGGACGGCTCCCCCACATAGAACATGCGGCTGGTGTCGCCGAACCAGCCGTCCTTGATGATCGTGACGTCGATATTCAAAACGTCCCCGTTTTTCAGGACCTTGTCGCCCGGGATGCCGTGGCAGACCTGATGGTTCACCGAGGTGCAGATGGCGCCCGGAAACGGCGGGTATCCCGGCGGCGCGTAGCCCACGGTCGCCGACTTGACCTGCAGTTCGCTGGTCAGGTAGTCGAGGGCGAGGCGATCGAGTTCGCCGGTGGTGACCCCCGGCTTGACGAACGGCGTCAGGTAGTCCAGTACGCGTGCGGCGTCCTGGCAGGCCAGGCGCATGCGGTCGAGATCGGCGGGGTCGGTGACTATGCCCATGTATCAGCTTGAGAAGTGGGTCGGAAAAATAGTAGAATTATAGGCTTCCCTGGAAAAGCAGGGGAGCTGCCCCGGCCTTTACCGGTTCGGGGTCGCTGGTTTGATGGTTTGTGTGGTCGGTTTGTTCAGCCGCTTTTTCAAGTGTGTTCTTCAAATCGATTGTCCAAGTCGTAAGCCAGGCCAAGGCCAAGGCCAGATTAGGTCAAGTCGTTTTTAAATCGCGTGCTACGCCACCCAGGGTGTCGACGGCGATGTTCGGCGGGCTGCCACAGTGAGAGTGCAGGGTGCACGTTATCGCACCTTTTGCGCGATCGGGGTGGAAGTCGCCGGTGCCGTGCGATGCAGGCGTAGCGCAAGACCCAACCCTCGGAGAATACTATGTCCCTGATGCGCGAAATGCTCGAAGCCGGTGTCCACTTCGGCCACCAGACCCGTTACTGGAACCCGAAGATGGCGCCGTTCATCTTCGGTCAGCGTAACAAGATTCACATCATCAACCTCGAACAGACCGTCAACAAGTACGTCGAGGCCACCAAGTTCATCAAGCAGATCGCCGCCCGCGGCGGTTCCATCCTCTTCGTCGGCACCAAGCGCGCGGCGCGCGAGCTCATCGCTGCCGAAGCCGCCCGTGCCGGCATGCCCTACGTCGATGCCCGCTGGCTCGGCGGCATGCTGACCAACTTCAAGACGGTCAAGACGTCCATCAAGCGCCTGAAGGACATGGAAGCCGTCGTCGCCGAAGGCGGCGCCGAGCGCATGATCAAGAAGGAAGGCCTGCTGTTCCAGCGCGAACTGGAAAAGCTGAACAAGGCCATGGGCGGAATCAAGGACATGAACGGCCTGCCCGATGCCCTGTTCGTCATCGACGTCGGCTACCACAAGATCGCCATCGCCGAGGCCCGCAAGCTGGGTATCCCGATCGTGGCCGTGGTCGATACCAACCACTCGCCGGACGGCATCGATTACGTCATCCCGGGCAACGATGACTCGGCCAAGGCCATCGCGCTGTACGCCAAGGGCGTCGCCGACGCGGTGCTGGAAGGCCGCGAGCAGAACCTGAACGGCCTGGTGGAAGAGCCCGGCGAAGGCCACGAGGAATTCGTGGAAGTGCAGGACGGACAGGCCTGATTCCGGCCTTCCTATCCTGCCCGGTGGTGTCCGTAACCGTTGCCCGACACAGTCGGCTGCAACGGCGTCGGGCAGGATATCCCCGCCTCGCCTGAGCTGCCTGGCCCGGGATCGGCGCCACGGCGCGGCCCGGGGGGGGCATGCAGGTGCTTCCCGTATCGAAACGACATGCCCCGGCTTGCCGGGGCGTGCTTTAGCAAGAAATGGAGCGAACATGGCTGAAATTACCGCCTCGATGGTCAAGGAACTGCGCGAAAAGACCGACGCGCCCATGATGGAATGCAAGAAGGCGCTGACCGAAGCCCAGGGCGATCTGGCTCGCGCCGAGGAAATCCTGCGCGTGAAGCTGGGCAACAAGGCCAGCAAGGCTGCCGCCCGCGTCACGGCCGAGGGCCTGATCGGCCTGTACATCGCCCCCGACGCCAAGCAGGGCGCCGTGGTCGAAGTCAACTGCGAAACGGATTTCGTGGCGAAGAACGACGACTTCGTCGCCTTCGTCAACAAGCTGGCCGAACTGGTCGCCACCAAGAATCCGGCCGACGTGGCCGCGCTGTCCGAGCTGCCCCTGCAAGAAGGCACGGTCGAAACGACGCGTACCGCATTGATCGGCAAGATTGGCGAAAATATCTCGGTGCGTCGCTTCCAGCGCATGGAAACCGCCAACAAACTGGCCAGCTATGTGCACGGCGGCAAGATCGGCGTACTGGTCGATTTCAACGGCCCGGACACGGTAGGCAAGGACCTGGCCATGCACATCGCCGCGACCAAGCCCAAGGCCCTGAGCGCCGAAGGCGTGGCGGCCGCCGATATCGCTGCCGAGCGCTCCGTTGCGGAACAGAAGGCCGCCGAATCGGGCAAGCCGGCCGAAATCGTCGCCAAGATGGTCGAAGGCTCGGTACAGAAATTCCTGAAGGAAGTCACCCTGCTGTCGCAGCCCTTCGTCAAGAATGATAAACAGTCGGTTGAGCAGATGCTGAAGGCCGAAGGCGCCGGCATTGCCCGCTTCGCGCTGTTCATAGTCGGCGAAGGGATCGAAAAGAAGACCAGCGATTTCGCCGCGGAAGTGGCGGCAGCCGCCGCCGGCCGCGCCTGAGCACCGCTTCTTTCGTCCGCGTTTCAGCTTTTTTATTACAGGCCGGCCGTAGACCGGCCTGTTTCTTGTCTTACACTTCCGTCGGATCGTTTCTAGGGGATATCGCCTATGGCCAGCAGATCGTATAAGCGGGTTCTTCTCAAACTGTCCGGCGAAGCCCTGATGGGTGACGATGCCTTCGGGATCAACCGCGCCACCATTGCGCGCATGACCGAGGAAATCGCTGAAATCGTCGAACTGGGCGTGGAGCTGGCCATCGTCATCGGCGGCGGGAATATTTTCCGCGGCGTCGCGCCGGGCGCGCAAGGCATGGATCGGGCCACGGCCGATTACATGGGCATGATGGCCACCATCATGAACGCGCTTGCCCTGCAGGATGCCTTGAAACACCGCAGCGTCGATACGCGCGTGCAGTCGGCGCTGAATATCGAGCAGGTCGTCGAACCCTATATCCGCCCGAAGGCCCTGCGCTATCTGGAAGAGGGCAAGGTCGTGATTTTCGCGGCCGGTACCGGCAACCCGTTCTTCACCACAGACACGGCGGCCGCCTTGCGCGGGGCGGAAATCGGCGCGGAGATCGTCCTCAAGGCAACCAAGGTCGACGGCATCTACAGCGCCGACCCCAACAAGGATCCGACCGCCACGCGCTACGCCCGCATCAGCTTCGACGAGGTCATCGTGCGCCGCCTCGAAGTCATGGATGCCACCGCGTTCGCGCTGTGCCGCGATCAGAAACTGCCCATCAAGGTGTTTTCCATCAACAAGTCCGGGGCGTTGAAGCGCGCGGTCACGGGCGAAGATGAAGGTACCCTGGTACACGTTTGAATCGAAGGAGTCGCAATGAGCGTCGCAGACATCAAGAAATCGGCCGAGTCCCGGATGGACAAGTCCATCGAAACGCTCAAGGTCAATCTGTCCAAGATCCGCACCGGCCGTGCGCATACCGGTATCCTGGACCACGTCCAGGTCGAATACTACGGTTCGCCCGTGCCGATCAGCCAGGTTGCCAACGTCAACCTGGTCGATGCGCGCACCATCAGCGTGCAGCCGTATGAAAAGAACATGGCAGGCCCGATCGAAAAGGCTATCCGTGAATCCGACCTGGGCCTGAACCCTGTATCCATGGGCGAGACCATCCGCGTGCCGATGCCGGCGTTGACGGAAGAGCGCCGCCGCGACCTGACCAAGGTCGTGAAGAACGAAGGGGAAGACGCCAAGATCGCCGTGCGCAACCTGCGCCGCGAGGCCAACGAAGGCCTGAAGAAACTCGTCAAGGACAAATCCATCTCCGAAGACGACGAGCGCCGCGCCCAGGACGACATCCAGAAACTCACCGATCGCCGCGTGGCCGACATCGACAAGATGATCGCCCAGAAAGAAGCGGAGATCATGACCGTCTAGCGCGGAGCCCGCGACGCACCCATCCTCATGACTATCAGTTCCACGCAGGCCATTCCGCAGACGTCCGCCATTCCCGAGCACGTTGCCATCATCATGGATGGCAACGGCCGCTGGGCCACGCGGCGACACCTGCCGCGCACCGCCGGCCATGCCAAGGGCGTGCAGGCGGTGCGGCGGGTGGTGGAGGCCTGCGGACGCCGCGGCGTGCGCTACCTGACGCTGTTCGCGTTCAGTTCGGAGAACTGGCGCCGTCCGGCCGAGGAAGTCTCGCTGCTCATGCGCTTGTTCGTGCAGGCGCTGGAGCGGGAGGTCGGCAAGCTGGATGGGCAGGGCGTACGGCTGCGCGTGATCGGCGACCTCAGCCCCTTCGAACCGCGCCTGCGGGATCTCATCGAACAGGCCCAGGCGCGCACGGCGCACAATGACCGCCTGCACCTGTCCGTATGCGCCAACTATGGCGGCCGCTGGGACATCCTGCAGGCGACGCGCCGCATGCTGGCCGACAATCCGGGCCTGGTACAGACGCCGGAACGCATCGACGAAGCCACGTTGAGCCGGTATCTTTCCATGGCATGGGCGCCCGAGCCGGATCTTTTCATCCGCACCGGCGGCGAGCAGCGCATATCGAACTACCTCATCTGGCAGTTGGCCTATACCGAACTGTTCTTCACCGATCGTTATTGGCCGGATTTCGGTGCTCAGGAACTCGAGGAAGCCTTCGAGTGGTATCGGACGCGCGAGCGGCGCTTCGGTCGTACCAGCGCCCAGGTCGACGCCGCGGACAAACGCTAGCGTCCGCGCATCGAGCGCCGGCCCTACACAAGGAGAGTGCATGCTGCGCCAGCGTATCGTCACCGCCGTCATCCTGCTGCTGGTGCTGGCCGCCGCGATGGCTGCGCCCACCCCATGGCCCTTCATGGTCCTGCTCGCCGTGGCCACGGCCTGCGCCGGCTGGGAGTGGACGCGGCTGACGCTGCCGGCGGGGCGGGGCGCGACAGGCGCCGTCGCCATCGGCGTAATGCTGGGCGTGGCGGCGCTGTGCCTGACGGCATGGTGGTCGAACGCCGGCCCGGCGGCGACGCTCTCCCAGGCGGCCATGTTCAAGGTCGTCGTGCCGGTGGCTGCGCTGTTATGGATCTTCGGCGCCAGCACGGCGGTCGTGCGCGGCCGCGCGGACGCGGCGCCGGCCAGCGCGGCCTTGACGCTGTTCTCGATTCCGGCACTGCTGGCGGCATGGTCGGTGCTGGCGCTGCTGTTCATGACCCAGGGCGCCATATTCGTTCTGTCGCTGCTGGCCCTGGTCTGGGCCGCGGACATTGCCGCGTATTTCTGCGGGCGCGCATTCGGGCGGCGCAAGCTGGCGCCCCGGGTCAGTCCGGGCAAGACCATCGAAGGCGCGCTCGGCGGTATCGCCGCGGCGGTGCTGTGGATCGGCGTCAGCAGCATGTGGCCGGGGACTTTCGGCCATGCGCTGGTGGAGCGCTGGACGATCTGGGGCGCGCTGCCCATCGCCGCGCTGCTGGCCGTATTGTCCATCGTGGGCGACCTGTTCGAATCGCTGCTCAAGCGACGTGCGGGCCGCAAGGATTCCAGCGCGCTGTTGCCCGGCCACGGCGGCGTCTACGATCGCATCGATGCGATCCTCCCGGTCGCCCCGGTGGCCTTGATCTTGAGCGGAGTGCTGTTTTGAGGGCGTTTCAGCGTATTGCCGTGCTCGGTTCCACGGGCTCCGTCGGGGAGAGCACGCTCGACGTCATCGCGCGCCATCCGGACCGGCTCGGCGTATTCGCCTTGTCGGCGAACACCCGCATGGAAAAGCTGGCCGCGCAGGCGCAGGCCAGTGGCGCCCGCGTCGTGGTCGTGCCGGACGCCGACGCCGCCTCGCGCTTTCGGGTCGCCTGGGCCGGTACCGCGTCCTCGCCCGAAATCCGCGTCGGCGCCGCCGCGCTGGCCGACACCGCCGCTGACGCCGGTTGCGACACCGTCATGGCGGCCATAGTCGGCGCCGCCGGGCTGCCTTCGGCGCTCGCCGCCGCGCGCGCCGGCAAGCGTGTCCTGCTGGCGAACAAGGAAGCCCTGGTCGCCGCCGGCTCGCTCTTCATGGCCGCGGTGCGCGACCATGGGGCGGAACTGCTGCCCATCGACAGCGAGCACAACGCCATATTCCAGTGCCTGCCGCACGGCGACCGCGCCGCGGCGCCGACGCGTCCCGCGGCAGGCGTGCGAAGACTGATACTTACCGCTTCGGGCGGCCCGTTCCGGGATCGTGACCCCGAGGATCTGCACAGTGTCACGCCGGCCCAGGCCTGCGCCCATCCGAACTGGAGCATGGGGCGCAAGATCTCGGTCGACTCGGCCACCATGCTCAACAAAGGCCTGGAAGTCATCGAGGCGCACTGGCTGTTCGCCATGCCGCCCGATCGCATCGAAGTCCTGGTGCACCCGCAGAGCGTGGTGCATTCCATGGTGGAGTACGACGACGGCTCCGTGCTGGCTCAGCTGGGCTTGCCCGATATGCGCACACCCATCGCGTACGGCCTGGGCTTCCCGGACCGGCTGGCCAGCGGCGTCGGACTGCTAGACCTGGCGCGCTGGGGGCGGCTCGATTTCGAAAAGCCGGACCTGCGCCGCTTTCCCTGCCTGGCGCTGGCATTCGATGCCTTGTCGGCCGGGCAGGGCGCCTGCATCGCCTTGAACGCCGCCAACGAGATCGCGGTGGAAGCCTTCCTGCAGGGCGCCTTGCCGTACACACGTATCGCCGCAGTCACCGCGGCGACGCTGGAGTGGCATGCCGGTCTTCCATCTGTTACGCTGAACGGCCTCGACGACGTCCTCGCGCAGGACGCCGCGGCGCGCGCCCACGCGGCTCGCGCCGTCCTTGCGGACCGGTAGCCGTCGCGCGGCGTCCGCAGGCCGCCCGGATGCCGCCTCCCGGTGCGGGTCCCCGATCACACCCTAGGTAGTCGATTCATGCTTTTTACGCTGCTTGCCTTCGCTGTCGCGCTGGGCATCCTCATTACCTTCCATGAGCTCGGTCACTATTGGGCCGCACGGCTGTGCGGCGTACGGGTGGTGCGGTTTTCCATCGGTTTCGGCAAGGTGCTGCTGCGCCGCGTGGATCGGCAAGGCACGGAATGGGCCGTATCGGCGATCCCGCTGGGCGGTTACGTGAAGATGCAGGACGATGCCCCGGCCGGTGCATCGACGGCCGAGAAGGCGGCATCCTTCAACAGCCAGCCGGTACGCAACCGTATCCTTATTGTCGCCGCCGGCCCCGTCTTCAATCTGATCCTGGCGGTGCTGCTGTATGCCGGCCTGAACCTGGCCGGCGTGGAAGAACCTGCGGCCCTGCTGGCGCAGCCGACGGTCGATACGCCGGCCGCGCGCGCCGGCTTCCAGGCGGGCGACCGCATCGTGGCCATCGATGGCGAGCCGGTCTCGTCCTGGAACGACGCCCGCTGGCTGCTCATGGACCATATTTCCGGCGGCGGACGCGTCGATATCGACGTCCAGGCCGCACAGGGCGGAACGCACGAGCGCGTCCTCACGCTGGGCCAGAACAGCCTCGATCCGGCCCAGGGCGACCCCCTCGCCGTCGCCGGCCTGCGGCTCCAGGAGCCCAAGCCCGTAGTGCGCGGCGTCGTGTCCGGCAGCGCCGGCGAGCAGGCCGGCCTGCGCAACGGGGATGTCATCCTGGCCGTGGGAGACCAGCCGGCCCAGGATGTCAGCACAGTAGTCCAGACTGTGCAGCAGCATGCCGGGCTGCCGCTTCCCATGCTGGTGCGGCGCGACGGCGCAGCCGTCACGCTGACCGTGACCCCGAAGGCGGAACGCGCGGAAGGCGGCGGTACGGTCGGCCGCATCGGCGTGCAACTGGGCGGCGACGTGCCCATGGTGACGGTGCGCTATGGCCTGGGCGAAAGCCTGTGGCGCGGCGCGACCCGCACCGCCGATACGGCCTGGTTCTCGCTGCGCATGATGGGCCGCATGATTACCGGCGCGGTTTCCTGGCGCAATATCAGCGGTCCGGTCACCATCGCCGATTACGCCGGCCAGACCGCGAGGGTGGGATTGGCGGCCTACATCGCCTATCTTGCCCTTATCAGCATCAGTCTGGGCGTTTTGAATCTGCTGCCCATTCCCATGCTGGATGGCGGACACCTGCTGTACTATCTGATCGAAATCGTGCGCGGCAGCCCGCCGCCTTCCCGCTGGCTCGACTTCGGGCAGCGTGCCGGCCTGGGTCTGCTGGCCGGTCTGATGGGGCTGGCGCTCTTCAACGATTTTGTCCGGCTTTTCACTTAGGCGGCTTTTGCCTTTCACTTAGGCGGGTTCTGTCTTAAAATCCTCCGCCATTTGCACCACCAAGGATCCCCCAGGATGTTTTTCCGCTGGATGTTGAAGCCCAAGAAGGGTATGTGGGCGGGCCTTCTAGCCATGCTGCTGTTGCCGGCGCTGGCTCACGCCTTCGAACCCTTCGTCGTGAAAGACATTCGCGTGGAAGGTATCCAGCGCATCGATGCGGGTACCGTCTTCGGCTATCTTCCTGTAAAGGTGGGGGATACGTTTACCGAGGAAATGGCCACCGAGGCGGTGCGCCGTTTGTACGGCAGCGGCTTTTTCAGTGACGTTCGCATCGAGACGAACAACAATGTCGTCGTCGTCGTGGTGCAGGAACGTGCGACCATCGCGTCGATCACCTTCAACGGCATGCGCGAGTTCGACAGCAAGGCCATCACGGACTCGCTGCGCAATGTCGGCTTCGCTGAAGGGCGGATCTTCGACCGTTCCATGCTGGAGCGCGCGGAACTCGAGCTCAAGCAGCAGTACATGTCCAAGGGCAAGTACGGGGTGGAAGTCACCTCCACCGTGACGCCGCTGCCGCGCAACCGGGTGGGTATCAGCTTCGACGTCTTCGAAGGCGACGTGGCACGCATCCGCGAAATCCATTTCGTCGGCAACAAGGCATTTTCCGAAAGCGAACTGCTGGATCAGGTCCAGCTGACGACGCCCGGGTGGCTGACCTGGTACACCGATACCGACAAGTACTCCCGCGAGAAGCTGGAAGGCGACGTCGAACGCATCCGGTCGTTCTACCTGGACCGCGGCTATCTGGAAGTGGTGGTGGAACCGCCGCAGGTGACCATCTCGCCGGATCGCAAGGACATCTACATTACCTACACGCTGCATGAGGGCGAGCCCTACAAGGTGCGCAGCGTCAAGCTGGCGGGCAACCTGCTGGGCCTGGATACCGAAATCAACCGGCTGGTGCAGGTCAAGCCGGGCGAAACGTTCTCGGCGGCCAAGACCAATGACAGCGCCAAGGCCATCACGGATTATCTGGGCGAACTGGGCTATGCCTTCGCCAACGTCAATCCGAACCCGCAGCTCGATCGCGCCACGCACGAGGCCGATCTGACCTTCTACATCGACCCGAGCCGGCGTGTGTACGTGCGCCGTATCCAGATCGGCGGCAACACCCGCACCCGCGACGAAGTCATCCGCCGCGAAATGCGCCAGGAAGAGGCCGCGTGGTATGACGCCGGCGACATCAAGATGTCCCGCGACCGTATCGACCGGCTGGGCTATTTCAACGATGTCAACGTAAAGACCGACCCCGTGCCCGGCTCGCCGGACCAGGTCGACGTCAATGTCGACGTCAAGGAAAAGCCCACCGGCATGGTCAACCTGGGTGTCGGTTACGGTTCCACCGACCGCGCCATCCTGTCGGCCGGCATCAGCGAGGACAACGTCTTCGGCAGCGGGACCAACCTGACGCTGCAGTTGAATACCAGCAAGACCAACCGCGCCGCCGTGCTGTCGCACACGGATCCCTACTGGACCAAGGACGGCATCAGCCGTACCACTTCGTTGTACTACCGCCAGACGGAGCCGTTCATCGACAACGACGGCGAGTACAAAGTGAAGACCATGGGTCTGGGCATGAACTTCGGCGTGCCCATCTCGGAATACGACCGCATCACCCTGGGCGGCTCCTTCGAGCGCAACCAGGTCGACCTGCAGAGCGATTCCCCGCTGGCCTACCAGCAGTTCGTCCAGCAGTACGGCGATGCGACCAACGCGTTCATCTTCACGACCGGCTGGAACAAGGACACCCGCGACAGCGCGCTGGCGCCGACCAAGGGTTCGTTCACCAAGCTGCAGGGCAATGTGTCGACCATGGACCTGCAGTACACCATGCTGTCGGCCCAGCACCAGATCTTCCTGCCCTTGAGCCGCAACTACACCCTGGCCCTGAACGGCATGATGGATTGGGGCCATAGTTACGGCAGCAAGGACTTCCCGGTGATCAAGGACGTCTATGCCGGCGGTATCGGTTCGGTGCGTGGCTACGCGGGTTCGTCGCTGGGTCCGCGCGACCTGACGACCGGCGATTACCTGGGCGGTGCGCGCCGTATCGTGGCCAATGCACAGCTGTACCTGCCGTTCCCCGGCGCCACCAAGGACCGCACCCTGCGCTGGTTCGTGTTCACCGACGCCGGGCGCGTGCAGCCGGGCAATGGCATGACCTGCACCGGCGGCAAGGGTGGGGACGAGGTCGAGGATCCGTGCGGATGGCGCTATTCGGCCGGTATCGGCCTGTCGTGGCAGTCCCCCCTGGGACCGCTGCAGCTATCCTATGCCAAACCGCTCAATGCCAAGTCGGGTGACGACTCGCAAAGCTTCCAGTTCCAGATCGGCACTGGTTTCTAAACGGCCGGCAAAGGTGGCGGGATGTTTCCGCCCGCCTTTGACGTCCGGCGTTTAGTGGCACAATAACGTTTTGCTTTGACCTTATCGGAAGGTGAAATTTTCATGATGTCTATTTTCGTACGCAATCTGTCCCGCTCATCGCGCACGGCATCCGTCAAGCTGACGACTGTGCTGGCGCTGGCGGGCGCGCTGCTGTTGGGCGCGGCATACGCGGCCCCGGCAACGGCGCAAGGGACGAAAATCGGCTTCGTCAATACCGAGCGGATTCTGCGCGAGTCCGGTCCGGCCAAGGCGGCGCAAGCCAAGATCGAAGCGGAATTCAAGCAGCGTGACGCAGAACTCCAGCGTCTGGCGACCAGCCTGCGTGCCCAGGCCGAGAAGTTCGACAAGGACGCGCCCGTGTTGTCAGAGTCCGATCGCATGAAGCGCCAGCGCGACCTGAGCAGCATGGACACCGACCTCCAGCGTCGTCGCCGCGAATTCCAGGAAGACTTCAACCGTCGCCGCAACGAAGAGTTCTCGGCCATCGTGCAGAAGGCCAACGCGGCCATCAAGAACATCGCCGAAAAAGAGAACTACGATCTGATTCTGCAGGATGCGGTCACCGTCAGCCCGCGCGTGGACATCACCGACAAGGTGATCCAGGCATTGGGCAAGTAAGCGTCACCCATGCCGGTCCTGCTGGATCCAACTCGTGCGCCGTTGCTTGACGAGCTTTTAGCGGACACCGATACACAGGGCCTGAATTGGCAGATCAGCGCGCCGCCTGGCGGCGCGCTCCCCCGGATTCAAGGGTTGGGCACGCTTGCATCCGCCGGGCCCGGCGAACTCAGTTTCCTGTCCAATCCGCGGTACCAGAGCCAGCTCTCTGCCACCCAGGCCGGCGCGGTCATCGTGGCGCCGGAGGTGGAGCAGGCACTGGCGGCCCAGGCGCCGCCTCCCGCGTTCGCCCGCGTCGTCGCCGCGAATCCCTACCTGCTGTATGCGCGCATAGCCCAGTGGTTCGATCGGGCGCGTCGTCCCTCCCTGCCGCCGGGTGTGCATCCGTCCGCGGTGGTCGCGGACGATGCGGTGGTGGAAGCCGGGGCCAGCGTCGGTCCGCATTGCGTGGTGGAGTCGGGCGCCCGTATCGGGCGCGGAACCGTGGTGGGGCCGGGCTGCGTCATCGGTCGGGGCTCGTCCCTGGGGCCGGACGGTGTGCTGCACGCCCGGGTAACGTTGTATGCAGGCGTAACGGTGGGGGCGCGTGCCATCATCCATTCCGGCGCCGTGCTGGGCGCCGATGGCTTCGGCTTCGCGCCGGATCCCGTGCTGGGCAAGGGCGCCTGGGGCAAGATTCCGCAATTCGGCGGAGTGACGGTAGGCGATGACGTCGAAATCGGCGCCAATACCACCATCGACCGTGGCGCCCTGGAGGACACCCTGATCGGCAATGGGGTCAAGCTGGACAACCAGATCATGGTGGCGCACAACGTCCGGATCGGCGCGCATACCGCCGTCGCGGCCTGCGTGGGCATTGCCGGTTCGACGACCATAGGCGAACGCTGCACCATAGGCGGGGCTTCTATGCTGTCCGGACACCTCACGCTGGTGGACGACGTGCATATTTCCGGTGGCACGGCCATTACGTCGAATATCTCGGCGCCCGGCCGTTACACCGGCGTGTTCCCCTACGCGGAACATGGCGACTGGCAGCGTAACGCCGCTGTCATCCAACAGTTGGGCCAATTGCGCCGCCGTGTGCGCGCGCTCGAACAGGAATAAGGCGGTAGGCCCCACGGTGGCGGGGGTGGTTACGCCAGAGAATTTGCAATGCAGGAACACACTCATGGAATTGGACATTAAGGGGATCCTGGCTCGTTTGCCGCATCGATATCCGATGCTGCTGATCGACCGCGTGATCGACATCCAGCCGGGCAAGTCCATCGTCGCCCTCAAGAACGTATCGATCAACGAACCGTTCTTCACGGGACACTTTCCGCATCACCCGGTCATGCCGGGGGTTCTGATCCTGGAAGCCATGGCCCAGGCCGCGGCGCTGTTCTCGTTTTCGGACGAGGCGGCTCTGAAGAACGAGGAATCGTCCACGGTGTATTACTTCGTGGGCATCGATGGCGCGCGTTTCCGTCGTCCCGTCGTGCCGGGAGACCAGTTACGCATCGAAGTCGACGCGGAACGGTTGAGCCGCACCATCTGCAAGTATGCCGGCCGTGCCGTCGTCGATGGCCAGCTCGTCGCCGAAGCCAAACTCATGTGTGCCATCCGCAGCCTGGAAGCATAAATGACCGGTCACATCCATCCCACCGCCCTGGTCGATCCGGCCGCAGAGATCGACAGCTCCGTCGTCATCGGACCGTACAGCATCGTCGGACCCCAGGTCCGCATTGGCGCGGGGACCGAGATCGGACCGCATTGCGTCATTGACGGTGTCACGACCATCGGTCGCGACAACCGTTTCTACCGCTATTGCTCCATCGGCGGCATGCCGCAGGACAAGAAGTACAGCGGCGAGCCCACCCGCCTGGAGATCGGCGACCGCAATACCGTGCGGGAGTTCACCACCTTCAATACGGGCACGGTGCAGGACGGGGGCGTGACCACGCTGGGCAATGACAACTGGATCATGGCCTATGTTCACATCGCGCACGATTGCCATGTGGGCAATAACACCATCCTGGCCAACGGGGTGCAACTGGGCGGCCATGTTTCCGTGGGCGACTGGGCGATCCTGGGCGGGCTGACCGGCGTGCATCAGTTCAGCACCGTCGGCGCGCACAGCATGACGGGCGGCAACAGCTCGCTGATGCAGGATACGCCCCCCTATGTCCTGGCCGCGGGCAATCCCTGCCGGCCGGTGGGCATCAATATCGAGGGCCTGAAGCGCAGGGGCTTTTCGCCGGCGGTGATTTCCGCGCTGCGCGACGCGTACAAGGCCATCTACCGCCGCGGCTTGTCCCTGGACGAGGCCCGTGCGGAACTGCGCGAGCGCCAGCGCACCGAACCGGAAACCCAGGAGGTGCTGCAGGTATTGCTGGACTTCCTCGACAAATCCCGCCGCGGCATCATCCGGCCGTGAGCAGGCGTATCGGCATGGTCGCCGGCGAGCCCTCCGGGGATCTGCTGGCCGGCCGCATCATCCAGGGTTTGCGGGAGCAGGACGCCTCGACGTCCTGCTACGGGATAGGCGGGCCGCACATGCAGGCCCAGGGCTGCGAAAGCTGGCACCCCATGCATGCCTTGACCGTGTTCGGCTACGTGGACGCGCTCAAGCGTATCCCCAGCCTGTTGGCCATCTACGGCGACGTAAAGAAGCGCATGCTGGCCGAGCCACCCTCGGTTTTCGTCGGCATCGACGCGCCCGACTTCAACCTGAAGCTGGAACTGCAACTGCGCCAGGCGGGCATTCCGACCGTGCACTTCGTCGGTCCCTCCATCTGGGCCTGGCGCTACGATCGCATCCACAAGATCCGGCAGGCCGTATCGCACATGCTGGTGCTGTTTCCTTTCGAGGTCGATATCTACCGGAAGGAAGGCATCCCGGTGACCTACGTGGGCCATCCCCTGGCCGCTGCCATTCCCATGGAACCGGACCGCGCCGCCGCGCGCGCGCGCCTGGGGCTGGATCGCGATGCCCGCGTGCTGGCCATGCTGCCGGGCAGCCGGTCGTCGGAGATACGCATCCTGGCGCCACGCTTCCTGGCCGCCGTCCAGCAACTGCAGCATCGCGACCCCGACCTGCAATGCGTCGTGCCCATGGTGAACGCGACGCGCCGCGCGGAATTCGAAGCCATCCTGCGTCAGCACCCCGTGCGCAACCTGCGCATCGTCACGGCCGATGACGTCGCCCCGCCCGAGCGCGGCCCCGCCGTTCCGGTGGCCTGGAGCGTGATGGAAGCCGCCACCGCGGTGCTGGTGGCCAGCGGCACCGCGACGCTCGAGACCGCGCTCTACAAGCGCCCCATGGTTATCTCTTATGTATTGACGCCCTGGATGCGCCGTATCATGTCGTGGAAATCGGGCCAGCAGCGTCCCTATCTGCCGTGGGTGGGGCTGCCCAACGTGCTGTTGCGCGACTTTGCCGTTCCCGAACTGCTGCAGGAAGACGCCACGCCGGACAAGCTGGCCGAGGCGACCTGGCGCGCACTCACGGACGACGCCAACGCCGCGCGGATCGAGGCGCGTTTCAAGGGCCTGCATGCGGATCTCCTGCGCGACACGCCGGCCTTGGCCGCGCAGGTCATAAGCGAGGTGGCGGGTGGAGCAAGTTGACATGTTCGGCGATGAGGGCCTGGCGGACGTCGTCATTGCCGGCGTCGACGAAGCGGGACGGGGCCCCCTGGCGGGCGCCGTCTATGCCGCCGCGGTAATACTGGACCCGGGCCGTCCCGTCGGTGGGCTGGCGGATTCCAAGGTATTGACTGCGCCGCGGCGCGAAGAGCTGGCGCTCCAGATCCAGGAAACGGCCTTGGCCTGGTGCGTCGCCCACGCCAGCGTGGACGAGATCGACACATTGAACATCCTGCGCGCAACGCTGCTCGCCATGCAGCGCGCCGTGCGCGGGCTGGGGCTCAAGCCCGGCCTCGCGCTGGTGGACGGCAACCAGGCGCCCAAGCTGTCCTGCGGGGTAAAGACGATCGTGCAGGGCGATGCGCTGGTGCCATCGATATCCGCAGCGTCGATCCTGGCCAAGACCGCACGGGACGCGGACCTGGTGCGCCTGCACGGCATTTATCCCCATTACGGTTTCGACCAGCATAAGGGCTATGGCACCCTGATGCACCTGGAACGCCTGCGCGAACACGGCCCATGCCCGGAACATCGGCGCAGCTTTTCGCCGGTGCGGGACATGTTGATCGTTCCATGAAACACATCGCTTCGCGCGATAACCCGCTGTTCAAGGCATTGCATCGGGTCGCCGCGGCGGCGGGCCGGCGCGAGGCGCAGGTGTTGCTGGATGGCGTGCACCTGTGCCAGGCCTGGCTGGCGCGGCACGGCCCGCCGGTGCGGGCGCTGTTCGATGCTGCCCGGTTGGACCATCCCGAAATCGCGGCCCTGGTTCGCGCTGTGCCGGACGGGGTCTGCACCAGCCTGGATACGCGGCTGCTCCACGGGCTGGCCAGCGTGGAAAGCGACCAGGGCGTGGTTTTCCTGGTGCAGCCGCCGCAGCCCGTGCTGCCCGATCGCATCGACGAAAACTGCCTGTTGCTGGACCGCGTGCAGGATCCCGGCAACGTCGGCACCTTGCTGCGCACCTGCGCAGCCGCCGGCATCCGGCGCGTGCTGTTGTCCGAAGGCTGCGCCGCGGCCTGGTCGCCCAAGGTGCTGCGCAGCGCCCAGGGTGCGCATTTCGCCTTGGCCCTGCACGAACGCGTGGCCTTGCAGCCGGCCTTGGTGCGGCTCGACGTCCCGCTGGTCGCGACGGCCCTGGAGGATGCGGTGTCGCTCTACGACGCCGAGCTGCCTCCGCGCTGCGCGTGGGTGTTCGGCCATGAAGGGCAGGGCGTGTCCGCTGAACTGTTGCGCGCGGCGGCGCTGCGTGTGCGCATTCCGCACGATACCGCCGCCGTGGAATCGCTCAACGTCGCCGCGGCGACCGCAATCTGCCTGTTCGAGCATCGGCGCCGATGCATGAAGGGCGAGGCCGCCTCGACAGCCAGGACGACCTGACAGCAGTCCGGTGCCTGTCGCCGGGACGAGGCGGCGCGCGCGGCGCCTCCCCGCGAGTCGCCGGCGTCAGTACGCGCCAGGGTCCAGTCCCACTTCCTGCAGGACCGTCGTGGAGATCTCTTCGATGGATTTGGTCGTCGTGGATAGCCACTCGATGCCTTCGCGGCGCATCAGGCGTTCCGCCTCCGCAACCTCGTACCGGCATTGCTCCAGCGAGGCATATCGGCTGTTGGGACGGCGCTCGTTGCGCACTTCGGCCAGGCGGTCGGGCTGTATCGACAGGCCGAACAGCTTGTCGCGGTGGGGCACCAGGGTGGACGGCAGGACGCCGCGTTCGAAATCGTCCGGCACCAGGGGAAAATTGGCGGCTTTGACGGCGTATTGCATGGCGAGGTACAGGCTGGTCGGCGTCTTGCCGCAGCGCGATACCCCCACCAGGATGACATCCGCCTGGCCCAGGTTTGTAACGAACTGGCCGTCGTCATGGGACAGGCTGAAGTTGATCGCGTCGATACGATTGCGATATTTCTCGCTGTTGGCCGCCATATGGGAACGGCCGATGGAATGGCTGGACTTCAGGCCGAGCTCCTGCTCGATATGGCTGACGAAGGTCCCGAACAGGTCCAGGAAAATCCCGTTGGCCTGCCGCACCCTTGCCATGATCTCCGGATGCACCAGGGTGCTGAAGACGATGGGCTGCATACCCGTCTCGGCCGCATTGCGGTCGATGCGCAAGGCCGCTTCTTCCGCCTTCTGCAAGGTGTCGACGAAGGGCAGCCGGATCTGGCGGAAGTTTACGTTTTCGAACTGCGCCAGAACCGAATGGCTGAAGGTTTCGGCCGTGATGCCGGTGCTGTCCGAAACGATGTAAACCGTCCGTTCGATAGGGGATGTCATATGTAAAAAATTCCGACGAGGCTGGAGGGGAGGCGGAGCCGACCGGGTACAATCAGCCCCCGATAAGTCACCCCAATGCGGTCCCAAGGCCAGTTTGGCCAGCGCGCACGACGTGCCCTGACCAAACTCGCTTTCTTTCCATTGTAAAAGGTGACTTCAATGTCGTACGTCGTTTCGTTCGAGCAGCTCCGCATGGCGGACGTGGACTCGGTAGGAGGCAAGAACGCATCACTTGGAGAAATGATCAGCCAGCTGTCCGGCGCCGGTGTACGGGTGCCTGGCGGCTTCGCGACCACGGCCCAGGCCTTCCGCGATTTCCTGAAATCGTCGGGCCTGGACAAGCGCATCGCCGATCGCCTCGCTACTCTCAATCCTGAAGATGTACGTGAACTGGCCGCCGCGGGTGCCGAAATCCGCCAATGGCTGGTCGATGCGCCGTTCTCGCCGGAGTTCGAGCAGGAAATCCGTACTGCCTTTGCCAAGCTGGATGCGGATGGCAAGGGTTCGTTCGCCGTGCGTTCGTCGGCGACCGCCGAAGACCTGCCCGATGCCTCTTTCGCCGGCCAGCAGGAAACCTTCCTCAACGTGGTCGGCGTCGACGACGTGCTGGACAAGATCCGCCACGTTTTTGCCTCGCTCTACAACGACCGCGCCATTTCCTACCGCGTGCACAAGGGCTATGCCCACGCCGAGGTGGCCTTGTCCGCCGGCGTGCAGCGCATGGTGCGCTCGGACAAGGGCAGCGCCGGGGTGATGTTCACCATCGACACCGAATCCGGGTTCAAGGACGTGGTTTTCATCACCTCCTCGTACGGCCTGGGCGAAACGGTGGTGCAAGGGGCCGTCAATCCGGACGAGTTCTACGTCTTCAAGCCGACGCTCGAACAGGGCCACTACCCCATCGTGGGGCGCCGTATCGGTTCCAAGCTCATCAAGATGGAGTTCGACCCCGAGCGTCCGCAGGGCCGCGCGGTCCGTACCGTCGATGTGCCGGTGTCCGAGCGCAACCGCTACTCCTTGACCGACGACGAGGTCATCGAGCTGGCACGCTACGCCGTCATCATCGAAAAGCACTACGGCCGCCCCATGGACATCGAATGGGGCCGTGACGGCGTCGACGGCAAGCTGTACATCCTGCAGGCCCGTCCGGAGACCGTGAAGTCCCAGCAGAACAGCAACGACGTCCAGCAGCGCTACCGCCTGAAGGCCACCGGCCGCGTGATCGTGACCGGCCGTGCGATCGGCCAGAAGATCGGCTCGGGCCGGGTGCGCATCGTCGGCGACGTCTCCGAGATGGACAAGGTACAGGCGGGCGACGTCCTGGTCACCGATATGACCGATCCCAACTGGGAGCCGGTGATGAAGCGGGCGGCGGCGATCGTCACGAACCGCGGGGGCCGTACCTGCCACGCCGCCATCATCGCGCGCGAGCTGGGCATTCCGGCCGTGGTGGGCTGCGCGACCGCCACGGACGACCTGAAGGAAGGCCAGGCGGTCACCGTGTCCTGCGCCGAAGGCGACGAAGGCCGCATCTATGACGGCCTGATCGAAACCGAAGTCGAGGAAGTGCGCCGCGGCGAGATGCCGCCCATCGACGTGAAGATCATGATGAACGTCGGCAACCCGCAGCTGGCTTTCGACTTCGCGCAGATTCCGAACGAAGGCGTGGGGCTGGCGCGGCTGGAATTCATCATCAACAACAACATCGGCATCCATCCCAAGGCCGTGCTCGACTATCCCAATGTGGACCCCGAGCTGAAGAAGGCGGTGGAGTCGGCGGCGCGCGGCTATGCCAGCCCGCGTGCGTTCTTCGTCGAAAAACTGGCCGAAGGCATCGGTACCATCGCGGCGGCGTTCTGGCCCAAGCCGGTCATCGTCCGCCTGTCCGACTTCAAGTCGAACGAATACCGCAAGTTGGTCGGCGGGTCGCGCTACGAGCCGGAAGAGGAAAACCCCATGCTGGGTTTCCGTGGCGCGTCGCGCTATATCGCCGCCGAATTCGACGACTGCTTCCGCATGGAATGCGAGGCATTGAAGCGCGTGCGCGGGGATATGGGGCTGAGCAACGTGGAAATCATGGTGCCCTTCGTCCGCACGCTGAACCAGGCGGCGCGCGTGGTCGAGCTGCTGGGCAAGAACGGCCTGGTGCGCGGCAAGGACGGCCTGAAGCTCATCATGATGTGCGAGGTTCCCTCCAACGCGATCCTCGCCGAAGCCTTCCTGGAGTACTTCGACGGCTTCTCGATCGGCTCCAACGACATGACGCAACTGACGCTGGGGCTGGACCGCGATTCCGGCATGGAACTGCTCGCGGCCGATTTCGACGAGCGCGACGAGGCGGTGAAGTTCATGCTGCGCCGTGCCATCCAGGCTTGCCTGGCCAAGGGCAAGTATGTCGGCATCTGCGGGCAGGGGCCCAGCGACCATCCGGATTTCGCCCAGTGGCTCAAGGACGAGGGCATCCTGTCCATGTCCTTGAACCCCGACACGGTGGTCGACACCTGGCAGCGCCTGGCGGTTTGAGCCGCCGGTTGTCCGGCATGCTGGACAACCGGCCGCTGTCGTAGCGGGATGTCGTGACGAAGGCCGCGCCGCAAGGCGCGGCCTTTGTTCATGGGTAGCGGCGTAACGCCGCCTCCCGGGGGCGCTTGCGTCCAATTTTCAGTAATACCGGAACCGAGGATCGAGTACAGGCACTAGTCCGTGCGCTGTTTCTTGCATACCCGCCGCCACCGCTCCGGTGATGGCATTGATCCAGGACTTTCCGGCAATGTGCAGTCCCGAGACCATCCGACCCGCGCGGGCGTTGCCGCGCTTCGTGCGCCGCTCGATATTCAGCGCGCTGCTTTGTCCCACGGTGTTGAATGCCAACCCGGCGGCCGATGCCTTCCGCACAGGCGAGTATCGGGCGATGTGGGGGCTCGACATGATTCATGCGGCGGACGCCTATGCCCTGGGCTATACCGGCAAGGGCGTGCGCGTGGGCGTGGTGGATGACGGTAGCGTCCTGGATCATCGGGAGTTCGCGGGACGCACGATGCCGCGACGCGATGGCGTGTCCCAGGCCGGCAAACAGACGGGTGCGGTCGGGGATCACAGCACCAACGTCGCGGGTTTCATCGCGGCGGCAAGGGATGGCCGCGGCATGCACGGCGTGGCGTATGAGGCAAAGCTGGCGCCGCTTCTGGGTTGGACCAGCGAACCCCCGGCGTTCGCCACCGATCGCGCCTTGCGCGAAGCCGTCGACATCGGCGCCAGGGTGATCAATGGCAGCTATGCGCCGCCGGTATATCCGTCGCGAGAGACCGAAGACGGCGAAGTCAATCCCGCCTACGCGCCGCAGTCATTGCAGGCCCTGTTCTACGATCCGGTTGCGGGAAAGCTGCAGTTTTTTTCCGATGAGGCGGCGGCGCTGCGCCATGCCGCCCGCCATGACGTGGTCACGGTCTATGCGGCGGGCAACGAATATGGCGAGCACCCCGTCGCCGCGTCCCACCCGGGGGGCCATGGCTTGCTGCCGTATATCCGGCCCGGGAACCACGATGCCGGCGTTTATCGCATCGTCGAAGGCGCGCTCACCCCGGATGAACTGGGCAGTGACCTGTATGGCGTCGATGGCTATCCGGCTGTCGACCGGCGGGACGACCGCTTGCGGGCTCTGGACTACAGCGACTTGCAAGGCAGCCTGGTCGTGGTGGTGGCGGTAGGCCACGATAAACGGATCAGCTCGTACAGCAACCGTTGTGGCGTTGCATGGCAGTGGTGTATCGCCGCGCCGGGGGGCGATGTCCCGGTCGATGGCCAGACCTCCGGAGCAGCCTATTTGCGCACCACGACTCCGGATGGCGACTATGGCGTGGACGGCATGGCCGGCACGTCGTTCGCGGCTCCCATGGTTGCCGGGTCGGCGGCCGTACTGCGCCAGGCCTTCCCCTACATGACGGCCCGCCAGGTCATCGAAGTAATCCTGACGTCGGCGGACCGATCGGGACATTTGGCCGACCGGGCCGTGTACGGGCGGGGTTTGCTCGACCTGGGACGCGCGGCGCGCGGCCCCGTCGAATTCGGTGCTCCCGGGTTCGCGCCGGTGTTCGATGTGGACACCCGCGGCCACGATTCGTGGTGGCGCAATGACATCGGCGGCAGTGGGGGCTTGACCAAGCGCGGCGATGGCACGCTGGTCCTCACGGGCAACAACAGCTATACAGGGCGAACCGCCGTCAAGGGCGGCACGCTGGCCGTTCCGGGCTCGATCGCGCAGTCGGCACTGGTCGTCGAGCGTGCCGGCACCCTGACCGGCACGGGCAGGGTCGGATCGACGGAGATCTCGGGCACGGTGGCGCCCGGCGAGCCCGGCCGGCCGCTGCGCGTGGCGGGCGACTATGTGCAGCGCAAGGAAGGCGTGTACCGCGTCCGGATCAGCGACGACGGCCAATCTTCAGACCGGATCGAGGCCAGCGGGACGGCCCGCGTGGAGAGCGGCACGCTGCAGGTGCAGAATCTCGGTCCCCAGGCAGTCAATCGCGAGTACACGGTGCTGCGGGCGGAAGGCGGGGTGCAGGGGCGGTTCGCGGCGGTCGCCGATCCTTATGTGTTCCTGGATATCGAGCAAGGGGTGCGGACGGATGATGCCACCCGGTATGGCTTGCGGGTTGCCCGCAATGCCACGCCGTTCGCGGCGCCCGCCGCAACGGCCAACCAGCGTGCGGTCGCGGGCGCCCTGGACACCGCGGCCGCCGGTCTGGCGCCGTACGACGCGGTCGTCATGGCGACCTCCGTTCAAGGGCTCGGGCCGCAGTTCGACCGCTGGTCCGGCGAAGCACATGCCAGCACGCTCGGCGTCTTGTCGGGGCAGGCGGTCCAGGTGCGCGACGCCGCGCTGCTGCGTGCGCGCAGCATGCAGGCCGATGGCGGCGTGCTGGCGCCCGCCGGACAGGCCGTGGTTCGAGACCAGCCGGGCAAGGCGCTGTGGGCCCAGTACACCGGATCGCTGGACCGGCAATCGGGTGACGGGAACGCCGCCGCGGTCCGGGCCGCGAGTTCCGGAATCCTGTTTGGCACCGACCTGGCCCCGTCGCCGGACATGGGCCTGGGCATGCTGGCCGGCTTCGGCAGTGGCCACGTGGACGTGGATGCCCGGCGCAGCAAGTCCAAGGTCGATAGCTATGTACTGGGCGGCTATGGCTGGCGCCGAGTGCAGGCCGTGCGGCTGCGCTACGGTGCTTCGTATAGCTGGCACTCCGTGTCCGCCCGGCGCGATACCGGCGGGTTCGGCAGCGCGCAAGGGCGCTACAAGGCCGGGACCGGACAGGTGTTCGCGGAGGCGGGGCTGCCAGGGCAATGGGGAGGCGTGACCCTGGAACCCTATGCCGGCCTGGCCTACGTCGATACACGGCGCCGCGCCTTCACGGAGTCGGGCAAGGCGGGCTTGCGCGTGGGCTCGGGCACGCAGCAGCTGGGCTTTACCACACTGGGGGTCCGCGGGTCCAGGCAGGCGGAACTGCAGGACGGCACCCGCTTGGGCTTGATTGCCGGCGCCGGCTGGCGCCATGCCTATGGCGATACCCGCCCCGGCGTCCGAATGCGCTTTGCGCAGGGCGAGGGTTTCGATATACAGGGCGTCGCCGTGGCGCGCGACGCCCTGCTGCTGACCTTGGGCACGACCCTGCAGTCCAAGGACACCATGCGGTTGGGCCTGGCCTACGACGGGCAACTGGCCAAGGGCGCGCGTTCGCATGCCGTCAGAATGAACGCGAGCTGGGCGTTTTGAGCCTTCCCCGGACAGCGCAGGGTTTTTGCCTGGCGCTAGGCGTTGCCGGCCTTGCCTTCGCGGGCCAGCAGCTCGAGCTTGCGCGCCAGGCCCCAGCGGTAGCCCGACGGCGCGCCATCGGTTCTGACCACCCTGTGGCACGGGATGGCCAGGGCAATGGCGTTGCTGCCGCACGCACGGGCCACCGCCCGCACCGCCGTCGGAGCCCCTATCCTGCGGGCAATCTCCGCATAGGTCGCGGTGCTGCCGGCGGGGATCTCCTGCAGGGCCTGCCACACCCGCTGCTGGAAGGCCGTGCCACGTACGTCCAGGGGCAGGCATAAGCCCACCCGGGGGTCTTCCACGAAACCGACCACGGCGGCGACCCAGCGTTCGAACTGTTCGTCGCCGCCTTCGAGGCGTGCCTGCGCGAACCGGTCCTGCAGATCATGCAGCAGCGACTGCGGATCGTCGCCCAGCGAGATCTCGCACACGCCCTTGTCCGTGGCCGCGACCAGCAGGGCGCCCAGCGAGCACTGCGCCAGCGCGAAACGGATGCGCACGCCCGCGCCGTGCCGGCGGAATTCCGTCGGGGTCATGCCGAGGATGCCGGTCGCCGTCTCGTAGAAGCGTCCGCTCGAATTGAAGCCGGCTTCATACATCGCGTCCGTGACATTCCGAGCCCGGTCCAGTTCGCGGCGGGCGCGCGAGGCCCGCACCGCCTTGGCGTAGGCCTTGGGGGTGATGCCGGTCAGGGCCTTGAAAACACGGTGGAAATGGAACCGGCTCAGTCCCGCCTGGTCCGCCAGCGTGGCCAGGTCGAAAGCCTCGCCCGATTCGATGGCGCGGCACGCCTGTTCCACCAGGGCGGCGTGCGCGCTGGCGGATGGGGCCGGGAGGCTGATCGTGTGCTTCATCGCGCGAAGTTCCAGAACCGGAAGCTCCATCATCGTACCTTCCATCGGTGTACCCCCAATCGTCGTACCCTGATACGGCGCGCGACAGGCGCCGCGCAATGCATGTATGGTGGCAGCTTGCGTGGGCAGGGGCACTCCGGTTATTGCGATATCGCGGCCGCGCCGCTAAGGCTCACGCACAGCCCGTGGCGATGGCGCGGTGCCCGAGGGCCCGCCCGATACCGGGGCATACTCATCCAGGAAGCGCCGCAGCAGGCCCGCGGCGTGCGGCGTGGGACGGACGCCGCGCACCAGCGCGGCGACATCCAGGTTTTCGCGGGCGTAGGCGTCGGCGTAGCGTTGCAGGTGGGCGCGGACGAACTCCGGGGAAAATTCGGGATGGAACTGGGTGGTCACGATATTTTCGCCGATGCGCAGCATCTGGTGGGGATCCATGGCGGACCTGGCCAGCACCACCGCGCCCGGCGGCGGCGACATGACGGACTGGGCATGCATCGTCTGCGCCGGGAAGTCGCGCGGCACGCCGGCCAGCAGGGGATCATCGCCGAGGTGCTCGACGGCATGCGTGCCGATCTCGCGGCCGGCCGGGTTGTAGCCGACCAGTCCGCCCAGGGCATGCGCCAGCAACTGGTGCCCATAGCAGATGCCGAACATGGGCAAGCGGTGTGCGGCGGCATCGCGCAGCCATTGTGCGGCCTGCTCGCTCCACGGTTCGCGGTCGGTGACCATGGAGGGCGACCCCGTGATGAAGGCCGCCCGGTATAGATCCGGGGCGGCGGGTTGTTCGCCCAGGAAGACCGGCACCGCCTGGACATCGCGGGCGCTCAGGCCCGCCGTCCGGCAGATGAAGTCGACATAGCTGCCGTAGGCAGCCCTGAGGCTCTCCTCAGGGTCGCCGGTATGCAGGATGAGTATGGGAAGATCGGTGGCAGTCATGGAAGGTCTACAGCGGCACGATGCACGGCTTTGACGATGATAATGCAGCGTCGCGGCCGACCGTTGAACAAGTGTTGGTCCGTACCGCTGTGTTGCGGCGCCGGCGTGGGCGGTGGCCCGGGAGGGCGGGCGCGCCCGATTCCTGCCCAAGCCCGTACAATCGGTCCCCATAACACTAAAAGGCGCACGAGATGTGGATATGGTTCGGTCTGGCCGTCCTGGCCCTTATCGGCGAGGTCGCCACGGGGACGTTCTACCTGCTGCTCGTGGCTGTCGGCCTCGCGGCGGGTGGGCTGGCTGCCGTGGCGGGCGTGGGAATCGAAACCGAACTGGCCATTTGCGGCGTGGTGGTGGTGGCCGGGCTGCTGGTCCTGCGCGCGACGGGCGTGCTGAAAAAGCGCGGAATCGATTCGGCGCGCAATGCCGACGTCAACCTGGATATCGGACAGGTCGTGACGGTCGACGATTGGGGCGGCGCGCATACGGCACGGGTGTGGTACCGCGGCGCCAGCTGGGAGGTTGCGCTGGCGCCCGGGGCCGAGCCCGTCGCAGGAGAACACGTCATCACCGAAATCCGCGGCAGCCAATTGATCGTGACGCCGCGTCGCCCCGTGCACCCTCCGCGCTGAACCCGCTCCTTCCACCGCTTGCCCGCGCGATTGCGCATCGATCGATACACATTACAAGGCGCTGCCATGCTGGATTCATCCACTATCGTTTTGATCGTCGTCGTCGTCCTCGCGATACTCATCGTCGTCAAGTCCATTGCCATCGTGCCGCAGCAGCATGCCTGGGTGGTGGAGCGCCTGGGCAAGTTCGACCGCGTCTTGTCGCCGGGAGCCGGCTTCGTCATTCCGTTCATTGAGCGCGTCGCGTACAAGCATTCGCTGAAGGAAATTCCGCTGGACGTGCCGAGCCAGGTCTGCATTACCCGGGACAACACGCAGCTGCAGGTGGATGGCGTGCTGTACTTCCAGGTTACCGATCCCATGCGGGCGTCGTATGGCTCGTCCAACTACATTTCCGCCATCACGCAGCTTTCCCAGACGACGCTGCGCTCGGTGATCGGCAAGCTGGAACTGGACCGGACCTTCGAAGAGCGGGCGTTCATCAATACCACCATCGTGGCGTCGCTTGACGAAGCGGCGCTGAATTGGGGCGTGAAGGTGCTGCGCTACGAAATCAAGGATCTGACGCCGCCGGCGGAGATCCTGCGCGCCATGCAGGCCCAGATCACCGCCGAGCGGGAGAAGCGTGCCCTCATCGCGGCATCGGAAGGACGCCGGCAGGAACAGATCAACATCGCCACCGGCCAGCGCGAGGCCTTCATCGCACGTTCGGAAGGGGAGAAGCAGGCTCAGATCAACCAGGCCCAGGGCGAAGCCGCCGCCGTGCTGGCGATTGCCGAGGCCACGGCGCGAGCCGTCACCCAGGTTGCCGAATCAATACGCCAGCCGGGCGGCATGGAAGCCGTCAACCTGCGCGTTGCCGAACGCTATGTCGATGCCTTCGGCAACGTTGCCAAGGAGGGCAACACGCTGATCCTGCCGGCCAACCTGGCCGATGTAGGCAGCCTGATCGCCTCCGCCATGTCCATCGTGAAGTCGTCCTCGAAGTAGGGCGCCCGCGCCCTGTGTGACCCGGGAGCCTATCTCCGGCGCAACCGTCGATGCCTGCTGCCATCGTCCTGCTCGCTGTCACCGCGCTGGCCAACCTGCTGATGCTGGCTGTGCTGGGCTCGCTCGCGCGCAGCGGCATCGCCGGCATACGCGAATGCATACGCGGCGCGGTGCTGGTCTTCGTTTCACTGGTGCTGTTCGCCGGCCAGGTGGTGCTGCATCCTGTCCTGGGCGTCCTGGCCGCCAATCTGCTGATGGCCATCGGCACGGCGTATTACCTTGCCGCGGTGCTGCGCTTTTTCGGCAGGCCGGTGCCGCTGGCATGGCTGGCGCTGGCCGTGGGCGCCCAGACCCTCGTCATCGTGCTGTTCTGGCATGTATGGCCGGACACCGACATGCGGATCGCCGCCGTGTCGGTGTTGCAGGCGATCTTCACGGGCGCGACCGCGGTGGTGATCCATCGCTACCGTCCCCGGGAGCGCGCGGCGTATCCATACCTGTTCGCGCTTGCCGTCGCGGGCTTCGAGTCCGCGGGCCATGCGCTGCGGGCCCTGGTCTACGCCATGCGGTGGGAAAGCATGCCGAGCCTGGCACAGGCCACGCCGGCGCATATCGTGTTCCTGTCCATCGGTGTGCTGGCGGTGCCGAGCCTGATACTCGGCATGATCGTCATGGTCCACGACCGCATGCTGGCAGAGCGCGAGAGCGAAGCCAATATCGACTCGTTGACCGGCGTGCTGGCGCGCAAGGCCTGGTGGCTGCTGGCCGACCGGACGGTGGCCCGCGCCGTGCGCGGGGATCAGCGCTTGTCGCTCCTGATGGTGGATATCGACCGTTTCAAGGACGTCAACGACACCCACGGCCACGCGGTGGGCGACGCGGTGCTGCAGCACTTCGGCAAGGTGGCCACGTCCGTCCTGCGCCAGGAAGACATCCTGGGGCGGCTCGGCGGCGAGGAGTTCGCGGTGCTGTTTCCCGACACGCGCATCGACGCGGCGGCGTTCGCGACCAATCGCCTGCTGGGCGCGGTACGCGGGACGGCCTGCGTCACCGGCCAGCGCACGATCTCGTATACCTTCAGCGGCGGGCTGGTCGAATGGGACGGCGAGGAAAGCGCCGAAGCCCTGGCCCAGCGGGCGGATCGCGCCCTGTATGCCGCCAAGCAGGACGGTCGCGATCGCGTGGCGGTGCAGTACTGAGAACGCGCTACTCGCCGCGCCGGGATGCGCGCGTGTCGTGCTTCATGATGCGTTCCTTTTCCCGCGCCCAGTCCTTGTCGCGCGCGGTGTCCCGCTTGTCGTGCAGCTTCTTGCCGCGTCCCAGGGCGAAGTCGAGTTTGACCCTGCCGTCCTTGTAGTGGAGGTTCAGGGGGACGAGGGTGTAGCCGCGCTGTTCGACCTTGCCGATCAGCTTGCTGATTTCTTCCGCGTGCAGCAGCAGCTTGCGGGTGCGCGTCGCATCGGGATGGATGTGCGTGGAGGCAGTCGGCAGCGGACTGACGTGCATGCCCACGATCCAGAGCGCGCCATCGCGCACGATGACGAAGCTTTCCTTGAGTTGGACGCGGCCCTCGCGTATGGCCTTCACTTCCCAGCCCTGCAAGACCAGCCCGGCCTCGAAGCGGTCTTCGATGAAGTACTCGTGGGACGCCTTGCGATTGTCGATAATGCTCATGTGGTTTCCGCCAGCTCCCCGCCAGCTTGCGCGCCAGGCGGCGCTGTGTTTGGCCCTGCGGCGTACCCCGGAGTCCTGCACGCGGAACGCGTCGCGTGGAGCCGGCCCGGACTGGATGCCATGCCCACGGAATGCCATGCCCTGGGGTACAAGTGCCGGCTGCGGAAGGTGCCGCTTGCGCGTAGCCGGTAAAATCCTAGCATTCTAGCTATTTGCGACCACTGATGCACAAAGTCCAGCGTTCCGTCCTTGTTCCCTACAGCGACGCGCAGATGTTCGACCTGGTGGCCGGTGTCGAGCATTATCCCGAGTTCATGCCATGGTGCGGCGGCGCGGAAGTGCGCTCGCGGGACGAACATGGCATGCAGGCGTCCATCACCATCAGTTTCGCTGGCATGAAACAGCGCTTCACCACACGCAACACCCACGTGTTTCCCAGTCGTATCGACCTGGAACTGGTGGACGGGCCGTTTTCCACGCTGGTGGGCCATTGGCACTTCCAGGCGCTGGCGCCGGATGCCTGCAAGGTGCTGTTCACCATGGAGTATGAATTCTCCAACCGGGCGCTGGAGGCCCTGGTGGGCCCGGTGTTCAATCGCATCGCCACCAGTTTCATCGATTCGTTCACCAAGCGCGCCCAGGCGGTATATGGGGAATGAGGCCGCCGGCACCGTGGCTGTGTCGGTATGCCATGCGCGGCCTCATGAAGCCTGGCTCCGTGAAGTGACGCTGCCATGCGGGGCCACCGCTGCGGATGCCGTCGCGGCCAGCGGATTCGCCGAGGCCTTTCCCGGCCTGGACCCGTGGCAGGCCGGCGTCGGCGTGTTCGGGCGCGCCGTGGCGCCGGGCCATGTGCTGCGTGACGGCGACCGTGTCGAGATCTACCGGCCGCTGGCCTTCGATCCCATGGAGTCGCGGCGGCGCCGGGCCGCCCATCGGGCGCGCGCCGTGCCGGGGCCCCGCCCGCCGCGCACGCCCAAGGCGCCCCGCTGAAGGCAGGCCTCTTGAAGGGGCCTTTTGGAGACGCGCCCGCTCAGAGAGGCCCCTGAAGCGACTGGGTGAAGGCACCTGTTGCAAGCACCTCGTTGCAAGCAGCCGTTGAAGACCTCTGCGGACCGCCAACGGAAAGGGCTGGCTTGTCATGCTGTTTCCGTTTACGTTAACGTAAAGCGCGGGCACGCCCGCAACCGGACAGGAGACAGCAGACATGGACGTGGAACTGAGCGAGGAACAGCGGGCCTTTGCGCAGGCTGCGCGCGAATTCGCGCAAGGGGAGCTGGCGCCCCATGCGGCGCACTGGGATGCGCAGGGCATCTTTCCCCGGGATGCCTTTACGCGAGCGGGGGAATTGGGTTTCTGCGGGCTGTACGCGCCGCAGGACATCGGTGGCCTGGGGCTGCCGCGCATCGACGCGACGCTGGTGTTCGAAGAGATGGCGGCCGTCGACCCGTCGACCACGGCCTTCCTGACGATCCACAACATGGCGGCGTGGATGGTCGGCACCTGGGCGCAGCCCGCGCTGCGCGCGGAATGGGGCCCGCTGCTGTGCGCGGGCAGCCGGCTGGCGTCGTACTGCCTGACGGAGCCGGGTTCCGGTTCGGATGCCGCGTCGCTGCGCACGCGCGCCGACGAAGCAGGCGCGGAGTATGTACTGAATGGATCCAAGGCCTTTATCTCCGGCGGCGGCGATACCGACCTGCTTATCGTCATGGCGCGTACCGGCGGAGGGGGCGCGGGGGGCGTCAGCGCCTTCGCGGTGCCGGCCGACAGTCCGGGCATCACTTACGGCCGCAAGGAAGAGAAGATGGGCTGGAACAGCCAGTCGACACGGGCCATCGCGTTCGAGAACGTGCGCGTGCCGGCCGCCAATATGCTGGGCGAGCCGGGTCAGGGTTTCAAGATCGCCATGCGCGGGCTGGACGGCGGCCGCATCAATATCGCCACGTGCTCGGTGGGGGCCGCCCAGGGCGCCCTGGACGCCGCGCGCCAGTATATGCGCGAGCGCCGCCAGTTCGGCGCGCCGCTCGCCGATTTCCAGGCGCTGCAGTTCAAGCTGGCCGATATGGCGACCCACCTGGTGGCGGCGCGCCAGATGGTGCGCCTGGCGGCCTGCAAGCTGGATGGCGGCGCCCCCGACGCCAGCGCCTACTGCGCAATGGCCAAGCGCTTCGCCACGGACATGGGCTTCCAGATATGCCTGGATGCGCAACAGATCCATGGCGGCTACGGCTATTTGAAGGACTATCCATTGGAGCGGCTCGTGCGCGATACTCGCGTCCATCAGATCCTGGAGGGCACCAACGAGATCATGCGTGTGATCGTGGCTCGCCAGCTGTTGGAGAAGGGAGCGGACCTACGATGAACGAGCCGGTGCTTTTCGAGGAACGGGCTGCCCAAAATGGCATGCGCCTGGCGATTGCGACGCTGAATGCGCCGCAGATGCTCAATGGACTTTCGCTGGAAATGGCGCACCGCCTCGACGAGCGGCTGGTGAAGTGGGCGGACGACCCGGCGATCGCGGTGGTGGTATTGCAAGGCGCCGGCGACAAGGCATTCTGCGCCGGCGGCGACTTGCAAGGCCTGTATCGCAGCATGCGTGAGTCCCCCAAAGGAGACGCCTGGGCCAATCGCTATGCGCGCGAGTTCTTCGAGGTGGAGTACCGCCTGGATTACCGCATCCACACCTATCCGAAGCCCGTACTGTGCTGGGGGCATGGATTCGTCATGGGCGGCGGCATCGGGTTGATGATGGGCGCCAGCCACCGCGTCGTGGACGAGACATCCAAGCTGGCGATGCCGGAAATCACCATCGGGCTTTTTCCCGATGTCGGCGGCAGCTGGCTGCTCAACAACATGCCGGGCAGTACGGGCGTGTTCCTGGCGCTGACCGGGGCACAGCTCAACACATCCGATGCCTTCTATGCCGGCCTGGCGGATTTCCGCCTGCGTGCGGCGGATTGGCCCAGGCTGATGGACGCCTTGCTGGCGCAGCCCTGGGCCGGCAGTACCGGCGCGATAGGCGGCGAAGAAAAAGGTCCTGCCTTCGCGCCGCGGTCCATGAACGACGGCCTGCTGCGCCAGGCCCTGCTGGCCATGGAACCGGCGGATGTGCTGGAGCCGGGGCCGCTGCGGCAGCACGCCTTCCAGATCAACAACCTCTGCGCTGGCACGCAGCTGGAGGAGATCTACGCCGATGTGGCGGCCTTGAAGGATCATGCCGATCCCTGGCTGTCCAAGGCGGCGCGCACGATGCTGGCCGGCTCCCCGGGTACGGCGCGGCTGGCGTTCACGCTGTTGCAACGTATGCGCCAGCGTTCGCTGGAAGACGTTTTCCGTGCCGAATACATCGCCGCGCTTCATGCGGCGGCGCACGGCGATTTCGCCGAAGGGATACGCGCCTTGCTGATCGACCGGGACCGGCAGCCGCGCTGGAACCCGGCCACGCTGGAAGAGGCCAGCCGGGACTGGGTACAGAAATTCCTCGTGGAGCCGTGGCCGCCGGAGCAGCCGCATCCCCTGGCGGACCTCGGCGCGGTGTAGTACCGGCCGCCGCGCCCGGCGGGGCTTCGCAAGGCTATCCAACGATCAAGGAGACAGCAATGAACAGGATCGCGTTCATCGGCTTGGGGAACATGGGTGCGCCCATGGCCCTGAACCTGGCCAAGGCCGGCCACGCGCTGGTGGTGTACGACCTGCTTCCCGCCGGGGTGGCGCAATTGACGACGGCCGGCGCGCAGTCCGCGGGCTCGGCCAAGGAGGCCGTGGCGGGCGCGGACATCGTGATCACCATGCTGCCGGCCAGTCAGCACGTGGAAGGGCTGTACCTGGGCGAAGACCTGCTGGCGCACATCGATCCGAAGGCGCTGGTGATCGACTGCAGCACGATTGCGCCGGAGGCCGCGCGCAAGGTTGCGGCCGCGGCCCAGGCGCGCGGCATATCCATGCTGGACGCGCCCGTGTCCGGCGGCACGGCGGGCGCGGCCGCCGGCACGCTGACTTTCATCGTGGGCGGCGATGCGGGCGCGCTCGCGCGCGGCAGGCCGGTGCTGGAGCAGATGGGCAGGAATGTGTTCCATGCCGGGCCCGCCGGCTCGGGGCAGGTGGCGAAGATCTGCAACAACATGCTCCTGGGCGTCCTGATGGCGGGGACGGCGGAGGCGCTGGCCCTGGGGGTCGCCAACGGCCTGGATCCCAAGGTGCTGTCGGAAATCATCGCCAAGAGCTCGGGCCGCAACTGGGCGACGGAAGTCTACAACCCGTGGCCAGGCGTGATGGACAACGTGCCGGCCTCGAGGGGCTATGCGGGAGGATTCGGGACCGACCTGATGCTCAAGGATCTCGGCCTGGCTTCCGAGGCGGCGGTGGCGACGCGCTCGTCGACGCCGCTGGGGGCGCTGGCGCGGAATCTCTACGCCATGCATAGCGCCGGCGGCCATGGCAAGCTGGATTTCTCCAGCATCGTGCGGCTGTTCAAGGGTGGGGATTAAGGCGCTGCCGGGATGGCGTAGTATCTCGGGCGTCCATGCGATTCGAGATTCCAATGCCGGCTCCAGAACATCACCGCATACACCGTAGTGGCTGGTTGCGCGCCGCCGTGCTGGGCGCGAACGACGGCATCGTCTCCACGGCCAGCCTGATCGCCGGAGTCGCCGCGGCGCAGTCCAGCCACGGCGCGATATTGACCGCCGGGCTGGCCGGATTGGCGGCCGGGGCGCTGTCGATGGCGGCCGGCGAATATGTATCGGTCAAATCACAAGCCGATGTAGAGCGCGCGGACTTGAAGCTGGAACAGTATTCTTTGAAGCGCAACTCCGCGGATGAGCTGCAGGAGCTGACGCAGATCTACGTCCGGCGCGGGCTCGATCCGGCGCTGGCCAAACAGGTGGCCCGGGCATTGACCGCGCATGACGCCCTGGACGCGCATGCGCGCGACGAGCTCGGCATATCGACGCAGACGCGGGCCAGGCCCTTGCAGGCGGCCGTCGCGTCGGCCATGAGTTTCGCCGTGGGTGCGGCCTTGCCGCTGTTGCTGGCCTTGCTGGCGCCCGGGTCGGCGATCCAGATCCCGCTGGTGGCGGCGGGTTCCATCGCCTGCCTGGCCTTGCTCGGTGCCGTCGCCGCGTGGGCGGGGGGCGCGCCGAAGACGGCGGCGATGCTGCGTGTGTCGACGCTGGGCGCGCTTGCGATGGCATTGACGGCCGCCGTCGGAGCCCTGTTCGGGGCGGCCGTTTGATAGCGGGGCGGCGGGCATCTGTCTCCCTATATCCTATTTTGCTCGATATTGGGGAATACACCCAGTGACAGGCTGACAGCGTCCTTCCAGAATACGCGCCACATCGTGATTTGCCCAAGAAGCCGGTGATGCACGATAGGCCACGGAATATCCTTCCGCACGGCTGTCGGTGCCGTGCCGCTCAACCCTAGCGGAGATTGCTCGCATGAATTTGCTCCAACGCCTTACCCCTGTCGCGCTCGCACTGGGTGCGCTTACTTTGGCGGGCGCGGTGCATGCCGCCGATACCATCAAGATCGGCATTCCCCAGCCCATGACGGGTCCCAACACGCAGTATGGCGACCAGATCCAGGCTGGCGCCCTGACGGCGATCGAAACCATCAACGCCAAGGGCGGCGTGAAGGGCAAACAACTCGAACCCATCCTGATCGACGACGGCTGCGAACCGAAGCAGGCCGTCCCGGCGGCCAACCGGGTCGTCAATTCGGGCGCCAAGTTCGCGGTGGCGCATGCCTGCTCGGGCGTGACGGTGCCGGCGGTCAATGTCTACGAACAGGAACATATCGTCGCCATCACCCCGGGGGCGACCTCGCCGCTGGTGACCGACACCATCAAACCGCATTACTTCTTCCGCACCATCGGGCGCGACGACCAGCAGGGCCCTTACGCGGCGAACTATATCGCCAAGACGGTCAAGCCCAAGAAAGTCGCCGTACTGCATGACAAGCAGACCTATGGTTCCGGCGTGGCGACGCAGGTGCGCGATACCCTGAAGAAAGATGGCGTCAACGTGGTGCTTTTCGAAGGCATCAACGTCGGCGACAGCGACTATTCGGCGGTGATCACCAAGCTGAAGTCGGCGGGCGTGGACTTCGTCTATTTCGGCGGCTACCACCCCGAACTGGGCCTGCTGCTGCGCCAGTCCCGCGAACAGGGCCTGAAAGTGCAGTTCATGGGCCCTGAAGGCACGGCCAACCAGGATCTGGTGGCGATCGCCGGTCCCGCCATCGAAGGCCTGCTCGTGACGCTTCCGTCGGACTTCACCAAGCTGCCCGGCAACGAGGGCATCGTAAAGGCCTTCAAGGACAAGAAGCGCGACCCGGACGGCGCCTTCCAGATGCCGGCCTACGCCGCGGTGCAGATCCTGGCGGACAGCATCACCGCCGTGGGCGAAGACCCCAAAAAGGTCGCCGACTATATGCATCAACACTCTTTCAACACTGCCATCGGCAAGGTCGAATACGATGCGAAGGGCGACCTGAAGAACTTCGAGTTCGCCGTGTTCAAGTGGGACAAGGACGGCAAGAAGACGCAGCTGTAATGGTGCGCCCCGTTTTGCAGCGGGGTTCCATCCGAACGCCCAGGTTTCCGGCTCCGGGTCGTATTACCGGGGCCGGAACTATTTGGAGCCTGAATAAGATATGTCTGACCTTCTTCCGCAATTGACGCAACAGTTCTTCAATGGACTGTCGCTGGGCGCGATCTACGCCTTGATCGCGATCGGGTACACGATGGTGTACGGCATCATCGGCATGATCAATTTCGCCCACGGCGAAATCTATATGATCGGCGCCTATGTGGGGCTGGTGACGCTGACGGCGATCGGCACGCAGAGCGGTTTGCCGGTGCCGCTGATCGTGGCCGCCATGTTGATCGTCGCGATGGCGGTGACCGGTGTGTACGGCTTTACCGTGGAGCGCGTGGCGTATCGCCCCCTGCGCGGCAGCCCGCGGCTGGTCGCGTTGATCTCGGCGATCGGCATGTCCATCTTCCTGCAGAACTGGGTGGCCCTGGGGCAGGGCGCGCGCGATATGGCGGTGCCCAACATCATGAGCGGCGCCATCAGTTTCGGCATGGGCAGCAACTTCGACGTGACGGTGCCGTATTCGCGCATCATGATCATCGTCGTCACGGTCGTCCTGATGATCGCGCTGTCGCTGTTCATCAAGTACTCACGCATGGGCCGTGCCTCCCGCGCCTGCTCGCAGGACATGCACATGGCCAATCTGCTGGGCATCGATACCAACCGCGTCATCTCGTTCACCTTCGTGCTCGGCGCGGTGCTGGCCGCGGTCGGGGGCGTGCTGATCGCCTTGACCATCGGCAAGCTGAACCCCTTCATCGGCTTCATCGTGGGCATCAAGGCCTTCACGGCGGCGGTGCTCGGCGGCATAGGCAGCATTCCGGGTGCGATGCTGGGCGGGGCGCTGCTGGGCCTGGTGGAGACCTTCGCCGCTGCCTATATTTCTTCGCAGTACAAGGACATCGTCGCCTTCCTGCTGCTTGTGTTGATCCTCCTTTTCCGGCCCACCGGTCTGTTGGGTAAACCCGAGGTGGAAAAAGTCTGATGGCGAACCAAATCAAGAATGCATTCATCGCCGCCATATTGACGGCGTTCATCGTGACGCCGGTCTTCGGCCTGCAACTGGTGCGCCAGGGGGCGCGCACGCTGATGGACCCGCATTGGAGCAATGTGCTCATCGCCATGGCGGTCGTCTTCGTCGGGCAGTTGTTCCAGCCCTGGCTGGCGCTGCCGTTCAAGCGCATGAAGTCCGCGCTGCCCACGCTGCCCGCCGCGCCGGTGCAGCACCACAAGTGGCTGATCGTGCTGGTCGTGGCGGTGGCCGTGCTGTGGCCGTTCTTCAGCGATCGCGGGTCGGTGGACATCGCCACGCTGGTGCTGATCTACGTCATGCTGGGCCTGGGCCTGAATATCGTCGTGGGGTTCGCGGGCCTGCTGGACCTGGGGTTCGTCGGCTTCTATGCCGTAGGCGCCTATACCTACGCCCTGCTGTATCACTGGGGCGGCTGGAGCTTCTGGGAAGCCCTGCCTTTTTCCGGCGCGATGTCGGCGCTGTTCGGTTTCCTGCTGGGTTTCCCGGTGCTGCGTTTGCGCGGCGATTACCTGGCTATCGTGACCCTGGGTTTCGGCGAGATCATCCGCCTGTTGCTGATCAACCTGAACTGGCTGACCGGCGGTCCGGACGGCATTTCCGGCATACCCAAGCCTACGGTGTTCGGATTCGAGATGACCCGCACCGCCAGTGTGGAGGGGCAACGGACCTTTCACGAACTGCTGGGCCTGACGTTCCAGAACCAGCACGTCATCATCTACCTGTACCTGATGGCCTTGATGCTGGCCCTGATCACGCTGTTCGTGTCGACCCGGCTCAAGCGCATGCCCGTCGGTCGCGCCTGGGAGGCCTTGCGCGAGGATGAAATCGCGTGCCGGTCGCTGGGGCTGAACCCGACCCGCATCAAGTTGTCGGCCTTCACGCTGGGCGCCATGTTCGCCGGTTTCGGCGGCGCCTTTTTCGCGGCGCGCCAGGGCCTGGTCAACCCCGAATCGTTCACCTTCATCGAGTCCGCGCTCATCCTGGCCATCGTGGTCCTGGGCGGCATGGGCTCGCAGGTGGGCGTGATCCTCGCCGCCATCCTGCTCACGGTCCTGCCGGAAGTGGCGCGGGAGTTCGCCGAATACCGCATGCTGATGTTCGGGCTGGTCATGGTGCTGATGATGATGTGGCGGCCGCAGGGCCTGCTGCCGATGAAGCGTCCTCATGTGGAGCTGGACAAATGAGCGACGTCCTGTTGAAGGTATCCGGACTGTGCATGCGGTTCGGCGGCCTGCTGGCCGTGGACCATGTCGAATTCGACGTCAAGAGCGACGAAGTGTTCGCCATCATCGGGCCCAATGGCGCGGGCAAGACTACCGTCTTCAATTGCGTGGGCGGCTTCTACAAGCCCACGGCCGGCGAGATCACCATGGACGGGCGCGGCATCACCGGCCTGCCCAGCCACGGCGTGGCGCGCCATGGCCTGGTGCGCACGTTCCAGAACGTGCGGCTCTTCAAGCAATTGACAGTGCTCGAGAACCTGCTGGTGGCGCAGCACACCCAGGTCGATACGCGGCTGTTGTCCGGGTTGTTGAAGCTGAAATCCTATCGGCAGTCCGAGGCCGACGCACTCGCCCGCGCCGCGCAGTGGCTGGACTTCATGGGCCTGCGGCAGTACGCCAACCGCGAGGCCGGCAACCTGGCCTACGGCCATCAGCGCCGCCTGGAAATTGCCCGCTGCATGATTACCAAGCCGCGGCTGCTCATGCTGGATGAGCCGGCCGCTGGCCTGAATCCCCAGGAAAAGCAGGACCTGCAGCGCCTGATCGACCGCCTGCGCCGTGAATTCGGCGTGGCGGTGCTGCTCATCGAGCACGACATGAGTCTGATCATGGGCATCTCCGACCGCATTCTGGTCATGGAGCATGGCAAGCCCATCATGACAGGCACGCCGCAGGCGGTGCGCAGCGATGAGCGCGTCATCAAGGCGTACCTGGGAGAAGAATAATGCTGAAGCTGGAGAACGTGCACACCTATTACGGCGCCATCCAGGCGCTCAACGGTGTGTCGGTGGAAATCAACAAAGGCGAGATCGTCACCTTGATCGGCGCCAACGGCGCGGGCAAGACCACCTTGCTGATGACGGTCTGCGGCAACCCGCGCGCGCGCTCGGGCACGATCACGTTCGAAGGCCAGGACATCACGAACCAGCACACGCATCACATCATGCGCAGCGGTGTCGCGATTTCCCCGGAAGGACGCCGGGTCTTCAAGGACCTGACGGTGGCGGAAAACCTGATGATGGGCGGTTTCTTCGCCAGCCGGGCGGAGGTGCAAGCCGGACTGGAGCATGTGTACGGCCTGTTCCCGCGCCTGAAGGAGCGGGCCGACCAGCGCGCAGGCACCATGTCCGGCGGGGAACAACAGATGCTGGCCATCGGCCGGGCGCTGATGACGCGCCCACGCCTGCTGCTGCTCGACGAGCCCACGCTGGGCCTGGCGCCGCTGATCATCGCGCAGATCTTCGACATCATCCGCACCATACGCGACCAGGGCGTGACCGTCTTCCTGGTCGAGCAGAACGCCAACAAGGCCCTGCAGGTGGCAGATCGCGGCTATGTGCTCGAGAACGGCAGGGTAGTGCTGCAGGACACCGGCGCCAACCTGCTCGTGAACCCGGATGTCCGCAAGGCGTACCTGGGTGGGTGAGGTGGCCCGCATGCCGCTGCATGCATGCGGCTGCGCCGCTGGAGCCCCGCGGTCATGAGACCGGCCTCCGGGCTATCGTCATGCGGCTGGGGCGTTCGCGTCGGGTCATGAGGCCGCGCGGGCGGCCTGGGCCTAGGCGGCCGCGGATGCCGGCAGGCAGTCGGCCTGGTAGCGCTGGATCACCGCCAGGGCCAGCGCGTCGATGGAATCCGTCAGGACCACGTCGAATTCCGGACGGCGGTCGTGCGGAATGGCCAGGGGCAGTTCCGTGCATCCCAGCACGACTGCCACGGCTCCACGCGAAGCCAGCAAGCGCACGCCGGCCGCGGCCGGTTCGTAGGCTTCGGCCAGCCTGTTCGCCTTGACGGCCAGAATGGATGCGGTGCAATACGCCGCGATTTCGTCTTCCGTCGGCACCACGCATTCGTAGCCGTGCTGCGCCAGGTGCCGTTGGTACAGGCCCAGGCGCAGGGTCGCCTCGGTGCCCATCAGTCCGATCCGTCCGCTGTGTATGCCGCGGCGGCGCAGGTCTTCCACGACGGACTCCACGATATGCAGCACCGGCGCGCGCGAGGCCTTGGCCATGGCCTCGTACCAGAGATGCGCGGTGTTGCAGGGCACCGCGATCAGGCGCGCGCCGCTCGTGTTGAGGAACTCCACGCCGTGCAACAGGTAGGGCAGCGGATCCTCGCCGCCGCGCGTGGCGGCCGTGCGGTCCGGCACCCGTGGGTCGTTCAGCAACAGGGCGGGGATGTGGTCCTGGTCGCGGTCGGCGGGGGTCAGGGCGGACAGGCGCAGCGCGAAGGCGGCGCCGGCCATCGGGCCCATGCCGCCCAGGATGCCCAGATAGCAGCCAGGATGCCGGTAATTCACGCAATCACTCCGTGGTTCGGGTAGGGGTCAGGACCATGCCGGGGCGCGCCGTGCCGGCCGCGCCGTCCTGCCACACCCGGCGCCCGTTGACCCAGACGCCCTGGATGCCCTGACTGATCTGTATCGGATCCTCGAAGGTGGCGCGGTCGGCCACGCGGTCGGGATCGAACAGGACCAGATCCGCATAATAGCCCGGCTGCAGCAATCCACGCTCCGCCAGGCCATAGTTGCGGGCGGCCAGTCCCGTCATCTTGTGCACGGCCTGCTCCAGCGACAGCACCTCCTGCTCGCGCACCAGGGTGCGCAGGACATTGGTGAACGTGCCCCACTGGCGCGGATGCGGATGCGGATCGAAGGGCAAGCCATCCGAACCCACCATGGCCAGGGGATGGGCCATGATGCGGCGCACGTCCTGTTCGTCGAGCAGGAAGTAGATCGCGCCGGCGGGCGATAGGGTCTGCAGGGTTTCCTCGTCGCCCAGGCCGAGTTCGCGCATGACATCGGCGAAGTCGCGTCCCTTGGCCTGCGGGTATCCCTTGGACCACGTAATCATCGCGCGCCGCGAAATGCGCACGCGGTCCAGCCGCAGCATGGTGGAGGTGGCCGGATACGGATGGCAGTCCAGGCAGACCGGCTGCATGCCGCTGGCGCGTTCGATCATGGCCAGTGTTTCGGCCGAGCGGCCATGGTTCTTCCCGCCGGCCAGCTTGTGGTGCGAAAACACCACCAGGCAATCCAGCGCGCGGCCGATGTCCAGGGCCTCCTGCATGGCGGGCACGATGTGGTCGGCCTCGTCGCGCAGATGGGTGGCGTACAGGCCGCCGCGCGCGCGGATGGGCGCGCCCACGTCGATGATTTCCTGGGTCGGAGCGTGCGCGGCCGGCGGGTAGAAGGTGCCGGTGGACATGCCGAAGGCGCCCGCCTGCATCGCTTCCTCCATCAGGTCGCGCATGGCGGCGATTTCCTCGGCGGTGGCGGGGCGCTGCGTGTCGGCCATCGCCGCCACCCGCAGGGTGGTATGCCCCACCAGCGGAATGACATTGACGGCCGGCGGAGCGGCGCGCAAGGCGTCCAGCCAGGCGGCGAAGCTGCGGAAACGGAACAGCGACGGCGGCCCCAGCAAATCCAGGGGCTGCGGGACCTGTTCGCGAACCAGGGGCGCCAGGCTCACCCCGCAATTGCCGGTCACCACGGTAGTGATACCTTGCGAGACCTTCGGCGTCATATCCGGGTGGGCCAGCAGGTAGCCGTCATCGTGGGTATGCGAGTCGATGAAGCCCGGCGCCAGCACCTGACCCCGCGCGTCCAGGACGGGAAGGTCCGGATGCTCGAAGCGGCCGATGCCGGCGATGCGGTCGCCAGCGATGGCGACGTCGGCCGCGTAGCGAGACTTGCCGCTGCCGTCGATGACGGTGGCGTTGCGCAGGATCAGGTCGGGCTGCATATCAATCCAGTTTTTCGATCTTGGCCGTTTCGATGATATCGCGCCATTTGGCGGTTTCGCGGTCGATCAGCTTCCTGAAATCGGCGGGACTGCCGCCGGCCGGTTCGGCGCCCAGGGTGGCCAGGCCCTCGCGGACTTCGGGAGCCTTCAAGGCCTGCGCGATGTCGGCGTTGATCTTCTGGACCACGTCCTGGGGCGTGCCGCGCGGCGCGACGACGCCGCCCCAGGCCACGGTCTCGTAGCCTTTCAGGCCGGATTCGTCCAGCGTCGGGATGTCGGGAAACAGGGCCAGCCGCTTCAGGCTGCTCACGCCCAGCGCGCGCACCTTGCCGCTCTTCACCAGGGGACCGGCTTCGGACGAATTGGCGAACAGGTAGTCGATACGTCCGCCCAGCAGGTCCTGGATGGCCGCGGGGCCGCCGTTGTAGGGAATGAACATGACATCGATCTTCGCCATGCTCTTGAAGAGTTCGCCGCCCATGTGGCCGGTGGTGCCGACGCCCGGGGCGCCGTACGACAGCCGGCCCGGGTTCTTGCGCGCGAGGGCGATCAGGTCCGCCACGCTGTGGGCTTGGGAATCGGCCGGCACAATCAGCACGTTGTACAGGTCGAACATGTGGATCACGGGCTCCAGGTCCTGGTCCACGTCGTAGGGCAGCTTCTTGAATAAGGAGCGGTTCACGGCCAGGGTATTGATGTTCCCGTAGCCGATGGTGTAGCCGTCCGCCGGCGCCCGCTTGATCACATTGATGCCGATGTTGCCGGCCGCGCCGGGGCGGTTTTCCACCACCACCGTGCCGCCTGTCTGCTTGGCCAATTGCGTGGTGACCAGGCGCGACAGCACGTCGGGCGAACCGCCCGCGGCGGACGGCACGACGAACGTCACCGGCCGCTGGGGCCAGTCCGATGCGGCGAGCGCGCTGCCTGCCAGGGTGGTGATGACCGCGGCGGCGGCCCATCGGCGAAACTGCTTGAATGTGGACATTGTCCATCCCCTTGTGTGATATGGGCCGCGCGGGGCGGCCCGAAGCCGGATCGTCCCGCCGTGGCGCCGCGCAGCGCATGCGGGCCATGCGCTGCGTGTGCCGCATGTGCCCGACGTGCCGATGTGCGCCATGTGCCGCCTCGGACAGGACCGGACAGCACACTAACACCGCCGTCGCGCGCCCCGCATATCAAAAAATATGGAAAACCTATAATCCCGTGTTATCCAAGGGCAAGGCCAGGAGCCACCAACGGCATGCGGGAAGAGGGGATGACGCAAGGCGGATTGGCGTCGCGGGTCGCGGATGCGGGACAGCGGCCGCCGCTTAATCTTCGCCAGATCGAGGTGTTCCGGGCGATCATGCTGTCGGGGTCCATCAGCGGCGCGGGGCGCATGCTGCATGTGTCCCAGCCGGCTGTCAGCCGGGTGCTCAGCCTGATGGAAAGCCGGCTGCGCTATGCCTTGTTCGACCGGTCGCGCAGCCGCCTGACCCCCACGGCGGAGGCGCGTCGCCTGTATGCCGAGGTCGAGCAGGTCTACAGCGGCATCCACCGCGTCAACGAGCTGGCCAGCAGCCTGGGAGAGTCGGGCGCCGGCATGCTGCGCGTGGTGTCCAGCGCCAGTTTCGGCCAGCGCATGATTCCCTGTGCCTTGCGCGAACTGCGGGCGCTGCGCGAGCAGGTCCGTGTGGATTACCGCAGCGCGACCTTCGACGAGCTGGCCGGGCACTTTCTGGGGGGGCATGCCGATATCGCGGTGTCCATGCAGCCGCCCGACCATCCCAATCTGGTCGCGGTGGAGCTGGGCCGGGTCGACGTGGTGTGCATCATGCCGCCGGACCATGCCCTGGCCACGCGTCCCGCCGTGCGGCCCGAGGATTTCGCCTCGGTGGCATGGGTGGGCTATCCGGCAGCTACGCCGCTGGGAAAGGTACTCGCGGCGTTTTTCGGTGCGACGGCACCCCAGCCCGCGGCTGTCGAGGTGCATTCGCCTGTGACGGCCGCCGCCTTCGTCCAGCAGGGCCTGGGCGCGGCCTTTGTGGATGCCTGGTGTGTCGACCCGGACCTGCGCCGCTCCATTGTGGTGCGCCCGATCGAGCCGGCGGCGCAGACCGGCATCTGGGCCACGTACTCGGCGCTGCAGCCGCTGCCGCTGATGGCGCGCCGCTTCCTGGAGGTTTTGCGCAAGGTCATCGAAGACGAGCCGGCGCCCGTGTTCGGGCTCCCGTCCTGAGCCTTGCGGCCGCGCGGCCCGCACGGGCGGCGGCGGATCCCGTTACGTCCTGATGCCTTGCGCACCGGTGCGCCGGTGTACAGTTTGCGCAGAAGTCGGTCGCCACGCGGGCCCGCAGGGGGATACTTGCAGGGGGAGCCACGCCATGACGCACTACGAATTGATCGGTTCGCGCGGTTGCGGTTCCGCCATTGTCGAGGCGGCCCTGCGCCTGGCGGGGTTGGATACCCACTTGACCGACCTGCCTTATCTGAAGCCGGGGCCCGGACGCGACCGGTTGCTCCGGCTCAATCCATTGGGCCAGGTTCCCACGCTGATACTTCCGGGTGGCGCCGTGCTGACGGAAAGCGCGGCGATGATTCTGCACCTGAACGATGTCGCCCCGCATGCCAACCTGGCGCCGGCGCCGGGCAGCTTCCAGCGGGTACGCTTTTTCGAGCTGTTGGTGCGCCTGACATCGGCGGTGTATCCGACCTTCACGTATGGCGATGAGCCGGAGCGCTGGACCGGGCCCGGCGATGCCGCGCGACGCCTGCGGGCGGCCACGGACGAACGCCGCGAAACGCTCTGGCGCAGCATCGATCAGCAGGTCGGAGCGCCGCACGTGCTGGGAGACCAGTTCAGCGCGCTGGACCTGTATGTGGCTGTCATGACGCGGTGGCGGCCGCGCCGGGCGTGGTTCGACCAGCACTGCCCGCGGCTGGCGGCGGTGGCGGAGCAGGCAGCCGGCCATCGCCAGGTGCGCGATGTGCTCCATCGGCATTTCTCCGGCGCTGGGGATTGAGGCGAGGTTGCCTTGGCGCGACGCAAGCGCGCCGCAGGGCGTATCCGACGTGGGCGCCAGGCAGGCCCCAGCCGCTCGCATCCAGGCGCCGCGCTCAGCGCCTGACGAAGGTGCCCAGCCGGTTTTCGTCCAGCAGCTCCACCGTCAAGGCGCAGGCATTGCCCGATGCGGCGACGATGAAATCCACGGCTGAAACCGATCCTTCGTTGGCGTTCTCGCCGTGCATGTCCATGACGAAGCGGTTGCCGTCCCAATGCCGCAAGGGGTATCGGGTTTGCTTCGGTCCCAGGACCAGCGCCAGGCCGCCGTTGTCCGCGACCACGGTGGCGTCGCCGAAATAGTCGTTGGCGTAGCGCCCCGCATAGGCATCGGCGTTCGCGGCAGGCGTCGGCTGCGCGGGCGGCGTCCTGCCCGCCAGGCTGCCGGAGGGGTCGGCAAAATGCGCGAAGACCTCGCCATAAGCGGCGCGCCAATCCCGGGTGATCGCGCCGAACTGGACCAGGTCGTTGAACTGCGCGATCAGCGTTTCGGGAACGCCGATGGGGGCGGCATTGGTCAGGACCACGATGCCTACGCCCGCCGAGGGAATGACGGCGAAGGCGGTGGCGGCGCCCAGCGCGAAGGCGCCGGAATGGCTGATTTCCGTGCGGCCGGACGGCTGCACGCCGACATTGAAGCCATAGCCGTAGAAACCGGCGCGGGCGTTCGGCGAGGCGGCGGGCGCCGATATCATTTGGGGTGTCATGGCGGCCAGCAGGGCGGCCGGCGCGACGATCTCGCGTCCGTCGACGCTACCTTGCCCCAGCAGCATGGCGAGCCATTTGGCCATATCGTTCGCGCTGGAGCTGACCCCGCCGGCGGGCGACTGCGCGTCCGGCTGGCGCTGGTACTTCGCCTGGTAGACGCCGCCGCTTTTGACATGGCCGTACGCCCGATTGGCGCGGCCCGCGAAATCCTCGAAGCGCGAACTGGTGGACGTCATCTGCAACGGGGCGTAGAGCGCCTGCTCGGACAAGGTGGCCCAGTCGCTTCCCGATGCGAGCGCCACGGCCTCGGCCGCAGCGGTCACGCCGAAGTTGGTATAGGCATAGGTCGCGCGGAACGGGGCCAGGGGCAGGAATCGCAGCCGTTGCAGGATCTCCGGCCGGCCATAGCCCAGGTCTTCCAGATCGTCGCCTGCATGGTCCGGCAGGCCGGAGCGATGCGCATAGAGATCCGCCAGCGTCAGGTTGTGCGTGACCCACGAGTCCGCCAGGGCGAAGCCCCGCATGGAACGGATGACGGGCTGGTCCCAGCCGACCGCGCGGATGCCCACCTGGCGCGCCACCACGGTGGCGCCCACCGACTTGGACAGCGACGCCAACTGGAAGACCGTATCGGCGTCCACCGGCGCGTCTTCGCCCGTCTTGCGCACACCCAGGCCCTTGGCGTATGCAACCCTGCCATCGCGCACCACGGCGATGGACATGCCCGGGATGCCGGTCTTGTCCATCAGGTCCTGGGCCAGCGCGTCCAGGCTCGCCACGGCGGCGTCGATCTGGCCGGGGGGAATGGGCAAGGCCGAGACTTCATTTGGCGGTATCGAAGCGGCGGGCGGGTCCGCCATTGCCGCAGCAGCGGCAAGCGCGCATACGATCGCCGACGTGAAGCGGGTCCAGCGTTCTGCCATGATGCGGCTCCGGTGTCCAGGGAACTGGGACGATGCGCCAGGCAAGCAGCCTGGACCGAGGCGCGATCCGCCCCGTGCGCCACCATATCGTTGCCGGCCGCGCTCCACAAGGCCTATTGCGGCCGAGTGCGATGCCGGCGTCGTTTCCCCCGCGACGTGGGCGCCTTAAGTGGGAAGCGGCCTCACGCCAGGCAAGCCCGGATGGTGGCCAAGGGCGCACACCGCCAGCTCACCCCGACAGGCGATCCAGCCGCAGGCGCGCGCGTCCGTCCGTCAGCCGTCGCATCGCGGCATAGGCGGTGCCGATCGCGGCCATGGCGCTGGCCCCGGCCAGCAGGAACATGATGAGGATCTGGTACTTCACGGCCTCCACGGGATCCATGCCGGCGATGATCTGGCCGGTCATGATGCCGGGCAGGGTAATGATGCCGGCCGCCGACATCTGGTTGATGGTCGGCACGATGCCGCGCCTGACGGAGGCGCGCAGCAGCGGCGAGAAGGCTTCGTAGGCGGTCGCCCCCAGTGCCAGTCGCGCCTCGATGCCGGCCTTGTCGCGGCGTACGCCCGAAAGCATGCCGTCCAGCGCCAGGCTGGCGGCGTTCAGGACGCTGCCCAGCACGATGCCTACCAGGGAAATCACGTAGCGCGGGTCATACCACGGGTCAGGCCGCAGCGCCGTATGCAGGATGAACAAGGCGGTGACCACGGTTGCCGTGCCCACCGTCAGCGCGCCCACCCACGCATTGCCATGGCCGCGCAAGCGCGCCTGTGGCCGGGCGGCCACTTCGCGCGCGGCCAGGGCCATCATCAGCGCCACCAGGGCGGCCGTGATCCAGGGTGTGTCATGGATGAATACCAGGCGCAGCAGGTGGCCGACCAACAGGAGCTGGGCCACGGTGCGCGCCGCGGCCCACACGATCTGCCGCTCCATCCGCAGCCGCAGCAGCAGCGATACCAGGGCGCTGAGCGCCACCAGGCAGGCCGCGATGGCAAGGTCGGAGGCATCCAGCCGTATGGCGTTCATGGATTCTCCCGGGTGCCCGCCTGGCTTGGGCCGCCCACGATCGCCTGGAGCGGCCCGCCCCGCACCGCTTCCTCCAGCCTTCCCTCGACGATGTGAAAGGTGCGATGGGCCAGGCGGCGGGCCTGCGCGGCGGCATGGGTGACGATGAGCGCGCTGGTTCCGGCGTCCAGGCGGGCCTGCAGTTCGGCCTCCACGCGGGCGGTCGCGTCCTCGTCCAGCGCCGCCGTGGGTTCGTCCAGCAGCAGGACGGCCGGCTCGTTCAGCAGGGCGCGCACCAGTCCCATGCGCTGCCGTTCGCCGGTGGACAGTTCGTGCACCTGGCAGCCCATCAGGCGCGCGGGCAGGCTCAGGCGTTCCATGAGGGCCAGGGCGTCCCCCATGCGGGCGCTGGTGGATGCGGGAAAGTGGGGCGCCACGCGGTCGTCCCACCAGCCGGCTTCCGCCTGGCAATACACCACCTGACGCCGCCAGGCCGGGCCGGACATGCCGCTGCGGGGCCGGCCGTCCAGCCGGACTTCCCCGGCCCCCGGGTCCAGGTCGGCCACCTGCCGGAGCAGCAGCGACTTGCCGGCGCCGGATGGTCCCATGATGGCCACGCATTCGCCCGCCGCCAATGTCAGGTCAACGGGCCGCAGCCCCGCTGGCGCTATGCCTTCCAGCGCGAGGCGCGCGGAAGGCGTGCAGGCCATACAGGGAGCAGAAAGCGGCGCGTGCGCGATACGTTTAAGATATTGGGTCATCCGGTCCGATATATTGGGCAGATCAATTGATCCTGTCTACGTGGCGGGCCAGGGGAGCACAGGCCGCTTTCTTTGTCTGGAGACGTCTTCGGACCGGCATCGCTCCGCATCGCTTTTCATCATGACCTCCTCATCGACCAACCCGGCCGCCATCGGTTCCCGCGCGGCGCCGGCGGCACGACCCGCCCCGCAGTTGACCCGCGGAACAGCGGGTTATCGCAACGCCAACTGGGCCTTGTTCGCCGCGGGTTTTTCCACCTTTTCGCTGATGTACTGCGTGCAGCCGCTGCTGCCGCTGTTCGCCGAGCACTTCGGCGTATCGCCCACCCAGAGCAGCCTGTCGCTGTCGCTCACCACGGGTTCGCTGGCGCTGGCGATATTCGCGGTGGGATTCTGGTCCGGCCGGCTGCCGCGCAAACGCATTATGGCGGTGTCGTTGTTCGCTTCGGGCCTGTTGACCCTGGCGGCGGGGCTGACTCCGGATTGGCATGCGCTGCTCGTCGTCCGCGCCTTGCAGGGCCTGGCGCTGGGCGGCGTGCCGGCTGTCGCCATGGCGTATCTGGCCGAAGAGGTGGCCCCGTCGGACCTCGGTTTCGCAATGGGGCTTTATATCGGGGGCAGCGCCTTCGGCGGCATGGCCGGCCGCGTCATGGCGGGGCTGGTCGCCGACCATGCCGACTGGCGCATCGCGATGGTGGTGGTCGGCCTGGTCGGCATCGCGGCCGCCGTGCTATTCGTGTTGCGCCTGCCGCCGTCGCGCCATTTCACGCCCCGGCGCGGCGGCGGGTGGCAGGCGGCGCGCGAAGGCATCGCCACGCATCTGGTCGACGTCAACCTGCTTTCGCTGTTCACGCTGGGCTTCCTGCTCATGGGCGGCTTTGTCACCATCTACAACTATGCCGGCTTCCGCCTGCTGGCGCCGCCGTACAGCTTGAGCCAGTCGGTGATCAGCGCGATCTTTACCGTGTATGTGGTCGGGATATTCGCCTCCGCGCTGTTCGGCCGCCTGGCCGATCGGCATGGCCGTGGGGCGATGCTATGCCTGGGGGTGGCGACCATGCTCGGCGGGACGCTGCTGACGCTGTCGTCGATGCTGGCCCTCGTGGTCGGCGGCGTGGTGCTGGCCACCTTCGGTTTCTTCGCCGCGCATTCGGTGGCGAGCGGCTGGGTGGGGCAACTCGCGCGCGGCCACAAGGCGCAGGCGGCGTCGCTGTACCTGCTGGCGTACTACCTGGGGTCCAGTGTGCTGGGCTCGCTGGGCGGCAAGTGCTGGGAAGCCGGCGGCTGGAACGGCGTGGCGGGCCTGATCGGTACGCTGCTGGTGCTGGGGCTGGCCCTGGCGTGGCGGCTGCATGTGGTCACGGGCGGGTCCAGACGCCAGAAGGCCGGGAGCGCCTAGGGCGGACGGCGCGGGCCGGCGTCGGGCAGGCGCGTTTTCAGGATGGCCGTGCGCGGCGTCCACGTATGGTTTCGTGCAGCGCGATGGTCAGTCCGCCGGAGACGATGACGGCCGCGCCGATGTAGGCGACCGCATCCGGGGCTTCCTTCCAGAACACCCAGCCCAGCAGCGTGGCCCATACCAGCCCGGTGTAGTCGAAGGGCGCGACCACGGAAGCGGGCGCGATACGGAAGGCCTGCGTGATCAGCGTCAAGCCCAGGGTGCTGAACAGGGCCACGCCGGCGAAGAAAGGCCAATGCCCGGCTTGCGGCGTATGCCAGAACCACGGCAGCGTGACGGCGCTGCAAAGGCATTGCGCCACGACGATATACAGGCCGGTCGTCAGCACGCTTTCCCCGGGGCCGATCCGGCGCGCCGTCACCATCATCACGGCGTAGAGCATCGCCGTGACCAGGGGCAGCAGGGCGGCGGGCTGGAAGCTGGCCGTGCCGGGCCGCACGATCAGCACCACGCCCAGGAAACCCAGCACGATGGCTCCCCAGCGCAGTGCATCGACACGTTCCTTGAGGACGAAGACCGACAGCAGGGTGACGCACAGCGGCGCGGCAAACGAGATGGCCGTGGCTTCCGCGAAGGGCAGGTAGCGCAGGCTCGAATAGAACGCCGTGGCCGAGACCACGTTGATGGCTCCGCGCAGCAGGTGCAGCCCGGGATGGCGGCTGCGCAGCGCGCGGCGGCTGCCGAGCAGGCATACCAGCGCCACGACGAAGGGCAGGGCGATCGCCGCGCGCATGAACAGGATCTGGGTCGGGGGATAGGTTCCGCCCAGCCATTTCGCGATGGCGTCGCTGATCGTCAGGCACAACATGCCGAACACGATGCAGACGATTCCGGCGCCCGTGGCGGAACGGGGCGCTTCGGCGGCGGACATACCGGGGGCCCGTTCAGGAAGCCGCGGTGGCGCGCCAGGCGGCCCACGCGACCATGGCCCACGCCACGAGGAAAGCGGCGCCCCCCAGCGGCGTAATGGCGCCCAGCCAACGCGTGTTGGTGGCAGACAACAAATACAGGCTGCCGCTGAAGACCACGATGCCGCCGAACATGACCCAGCCGGCGGCGCTCCACAACGGCGAACCGAAGCGCTGGCTCAGCGCGGCGAGCGCGAGCAGGCCCAGGGCGTGGGCGATCTGGTACGTCACCGCGGTCTGCCAGACCGCGAGCATGTCGGCGGACAGCACGCGCTTGAGCCCGTGCGCGCCGAAGGCGCCCGCGCCCACCGCGAACAACATATTGAGTGCGCCTAGAAAAACGAATACCCGGTCAGTCATTGCAGGCCCTTTCACGGACAACGAGCACATCGCCCGCCGGTATTAGACACCAGCCCGCGGTCGCATCCCCGCGCGATGGCGTTGAACCCAGCCGCGTTTGATATGCGCAACGGCGCAGCGGGATGATGACAAGTGGCTGAAAGCTGTTTAGATTATCGGCACATATGGCAAGACCCGGTTTCATAAGCACACGATTGCATCACGACTACCGCAACGGCACATGAGGACAAACGGCAACGCGGATAACGGGCGTCTGCGCATCGCTTTGCTGGTCGACCGGTTCGGCCGGCACTTCGGCGGCGCGGAAGCTTATGGTGTGGAGCTGGTGCGGGAGCTCGCGCAGCGGCACGACGTCACGGTGATCGCGCGCGACTACGCCTGCGACCTGCAATTGCCCTATCTGCCGATACGCGTCTCGCGCTTGCCGGGGTGGCTGCGCCTGCTGTACTTCGCCTGGCGCGCGCGCCGCCTGACGCGGGGGCGTTTCGATATCGTGCATTCCCACGTTTCGGCCGGGGTGGGTAACGTACAGGTCGTCCATGTGACGCCGGTGCGCTACAAGCGCTTGAACGGCGCGGGCGCGGCGAAGCGTTTTTTTGCCTGGCTCAGCCCACGGATCGCCACCTATTTGTGCCTGGAGCGGCAGCGGGTCCGCGCTGTGCCGGGGCGGGGCCCCGGCCTGGTGGCCGTATCCGGGCTTATCGCGCAGCAGATGCGCGACAGTTACGGCAGCGACCTGGCCATCGATGTCATTCCGCCCGGCGTATGCCCCGCGGGTCCGCCGGATCCAGACCGGCGCCGCGCGACGCGGCGCAGGCTGGGTTGGGACGACGACACCATCGGATGCCTGCTGGTGGCGCGCAACCCGCTGCGCAAGGGGCTGGCGGCGTTGCTGGACGCGCTGGACGCATTGCCGCAGGCTTACCGGCTGCTGGTCGTGGGTACCGCGGAGGATGCGGCGCGCGCGGCCTGCGCGGCACGCGTCTCCGAGGGACGCGTCGTCCTGCTGGGACCGACCCCGGACGTCGCCACCTACTACGAGGCCGCCGACCTCTACGTGCATCCGACCCTGGGCGACAGCTTCGGCATGGGGCCGCTGGAAGCCATGGCGCATCGGCTGCCGGTGGTGTTGAGCGGCGCGGCGTACTGCGGCTTCGCGGCTTATCTGCGCCACGAGGAAGATGCGCTCATCCTCGACGATCCCCGCGACGGCGCCGCGCTGGCGCGGGCCCTGCATCGCCTGGCCACGGACCCGGCGCTACGCGACAAACTGGTGCGCCGCGGCGCGGAAGTGGTCGGCCGCCACAGCTGGAAGGCGATCGCCGAGCACTATGAGGCGCTCTACGCGAATATCCTGCGCAGGCAGCGAGGCCGCCGCCGGGCGGTCAACCATTAGGCACGTTGTGCAGCGAGCGCAGTTTGCGCAGTTCCGGGTACCACCACATCCACAGGGCGGCCACGACGATGGTGCCCACCCCGCCCACCACCACGGCCGGCACGGCGCCTGTCGCGGCGGCCATGACGCCCGCGCGGAATTCACCCAGCTGGTTCGACGTGCCGACGAAAAGCGTGTTGATGGCGCTGACCCGCCCCAGCATCTCGTTGGGCGTATTCAGCTGGACCAGCGATGAACGCACCACCACGCTGATCGCGTCGGCCGCGCCCAGCACCACCAGCGCCGCCACCGATACGGGTATGGACCGCGAATAGCCGAATACCACCGTCGCCAATCCGAAGACGAAAAGCGCGCCGAACAGCGTCATGCCGATATTGCCGGTCAGGTTCTTGCGCCCGAGGACCAGCGCCATGGCGACGGCGCCGCAGGCGGGCGCCGCCCGCAGGGCGCCCAGCGCCCACGGCCCGGCCTGCAGGATGTCCTTGGCGAAGACCGGCAGCAGCGCCGTGGCGCCGCCCAGCAGCACGGCGAACAAGTCGAGCGAGAGCGTACCCAGCAGGATGCGGCGGCTGGCAATGAAGGTGAAACCGGCGAACAAGGTGCGCCAGGTGGTCGGTTCCTTGCGGGCCGGCGCGCCTTCGGTCTTCATGCTCAGCATGGAATACAGGCCGGCCAGATAGCACGCCGCCGCCAGCGCATATACCCATCCCGCGCCCAGGCCATAGCCGACGCCGCCGAGCGCCGGGCCGGCGATCTGCGCGACCTGGTTCGAAGACGTGGACATGGCCGTGGCGCGTGGAATCAGGTGGCGCGGCACGACCGCCGGGATCAGGGCGGGCAAGGTCGGCGCCTCGAATGCGCGTGCCGAACTGATGATGATGATCGCCGCGTACACGATCAACTGGTCGGCATGGCCGGTCAGCGACACGGCGGCCAGCACGCCGGCCGCCACCGCCTCCAGCCCCATGCATACGGCGACGATCTTGCGCCGGTCGTAGCGGTCGGCGACATGGCCCACCAGCAACGTCAGCACCAGCATGGGGCCGAACTGCGCCAGTCCGATCAACCCCAGGTCCAGCGCGCTGCCGGTCAGCGCGTAGATCTGCCAGCCGACGGCAACGGAGACGATCTGGTATGCGAGGGAAGCGGCGAAACGCGCCAGGAGAAAGTGGGCGAAGGCCGGCCGGGTGGCTAGACGGTCGGCACTGTCGGGCGTGGCCATTGGAGCTGGATCGCTCTTGAGTCGGGAGGAAGCGGCAGATCGTAAACCAAAATCGGCATGCCGTCGTGGCGGCCTGGCCGGTGTTCAGCCCGCTGTCAAGCGGCCGCGGTGGACGCTCGTCCGCGCGCGTGATACCGTGCGCACGCCTTCGAGGGCGCTCCTCCGCGCGAAGGTTGCCATCGTCGTTTTTGCCTGTGGGAGCGGGGCATGTACCCGATTTTGTTTTCCAAGCGCGCAAGCCGGCCATCCGACGGCCGCGGCCCCAACCGTTGGGATTGGGCCTTGTTGCCGCTGGTGCTCGGTGTCCTGGCCGCACTGGCTTTCGGCGCGTCGCAAATGGCAAAGCCCTTCGCCGTGGGGACGCCGCTGCCGATCTCGCTGGACCCCACCTACCTGCCGTATTACCTGCTGCGTACGACGCTGCGCATGTTCATGGCGCTGGCCGCCTCGTTGCTGTTCAGCTTCGTTTTCGCCGCCGTTGCCTCGAAATCGCGCATCGCCGAAAAAGTGCTGGTGCCCATGGTGGACATCCTCCAGTCGATACCCATCCTGGGTTTCCTGTCCATTACCGTCACCGGCTTCATCGCGCTTTTTCCGGGCAGCCTGCTGGGCGTCGAATGCGCCGCCATCTTCGCCATCTTCACGTCACAGGCCTGGAACATGGCGCTCAGCCTGTACCAGTCGATGCGTACCGTGCCGTCGGAGTTGAACGAGGCCGCGCGGGTGTTCCGGCTGAACGCCTGGCAGCGCTTCTGGCGCCTGGAATTGCCGTATGCCACGCCCGCGCTGCTATGGAACATGATGCTGTCGATGTCCGGCGGCTGGTTCTTCGTGGTGGCCTCCGAAGCCATCACGGTGGCCAACCAGGACATCAAGCTGCCGGGCATTGGCTCGTACATCGCGGTGGCGATCGACCAGCAGAATGTCGCGGCCATCGTCTATGCCATCATCGCCATGGCCATCGGCATCCTGCTGTATGACCAGCTTTTCTTCCGGCCCTTGCTGGCCTGGGCCGACAAATTCCGCTTCGAGGATACCCAGGGCAATACCGCGCAGCAGTCCTGGCTGCTGGACTGGCTGCGCCGGGGCCGGCTCACCCGCGCAGGCAGCGAAACCCTGGCGCGATGGGGGCAGGGCGCGCTGGGCTGGTTTCGCAGCGCCTACGACGGCACGTCGGTACGCGCCCGCGTGCGCGGCCCCAATCCGCATATCGAGCGCGTCTTCGATGCCTTCCTGGCTGCCCTGGCGCTGATCGCCGTATGGCGGCTGGCCATTTTCGTCCACACGGAGGTAGGCTGGGCCGAGGTGCTGCGCGTATTCGGGCTGGGATTGATCACCCTGACGCGCGTGCTGGTGCTGATCGCGCTGGCGTCCCTGGTGTGGGTGCCCGTCGGCATCGCCATCGGCCTGCGGCCGCGCTGGTCTCAGCGTATCCAGGCCCTCGCGCAATTGCTGGCGGCCTTTCCGGCCAACCTGCTGTTCCCGCTGGCCGTCATGGCCATCGTTGCCCTGCACCTGGATCCGGAAATCTGGCTCAGCCCGCTGATCATCTTCGGCACGCAGTGGTATATCTTGTTCAACGTGGTGGCGGGCGCGACCACCATTCCCAGCGAGTTGCGCTACGCCGCCGACAACCTCGGCCTGAAGGGCTGGCTGAAGTGGAAGCGCTTCTATCTGCCCGCGGTCTTCCCCAGCTTCGTCACCGGTGCGATCACCGCCAGCGGCGGATCCTGGAATGCCAGCATCGTCGCCGAGGTCGTCACCTGGGGCAAGACGACGCTGACCGCCACGGGCCTGGGCGGCTACATCGCGGCAATGACTTCGCAGGGCGATTTCCCGCGCATCGCGCTGGGCATAGGCGTCATGTGCGTTTTCGTGATGGGCTTGAACCGGTTCTTGTGGCGCCGCCTGTATGTACTGGCCGAAAAGTGGAGTAGATAGCGATGATGGCCGAGAACAATCTCCTGGACCTGCGCGGCGTCAGCAAGATGTTCCGCACCGCCGACGGCGCGGCGCGTTCGGTGCTGGAGCACGTGGACTTCCATTTGCGCGAGGGCGAAATCGTCGCCTTGCTGGGCAAGTCCGGCTCCGGCAAGTCCACCTTGCTGCGCATCATGGCGGGCCTGATTCCGGCGGACCACGGCACCATACGCTATCGCGGCCAGCCCTTGTACGGGCCGGCCGCCGGCATCGCCATGGTGTTCCAGTCCTTCGCGCTGTTTCCCTGGCTGACGGTGCGACAGAACGTCGCCCTGGGCCTGGAGGCGCAGGGCGTTCCCACCGCCGAGCGCGAACAGCGCGCCGAGGCCGCGCTGGAGCTCATCGGCCTGGCCGGCTTCGGCGGCGCGCTGCCGCGCGAACTGTCCGGCGGCATGCGGCAGCGCGTGGGCATTGCCCGCGCCCTGGCGACCAATCCCGATGTCCTGTTGATGGACGAGGCTTTCTCGGCGCTGGACGTGCTGACCGGCGAATCGCTGCGCGACGACATGCTGGAGCTCTGGGAAGAACGCCGCATCGGCACGCGCGGCATCCTCGTGGTTTCCCACAACATCGAGGAAGCGGTCATGATGGCCGACCGTATCCTTATCTTCGCCAGCGACCCGGGCCGGGTGCGCGATGAAATCCGCGTGACCTTGCCGCGCCCGCGCAATGCGGATTCCGCGGAAGTGCGCGCGCTGGTCGACCAGGTCTATTCAATGATGACGGCCAAGCCGGCGCCGGCCAGCGCGCCGGGCGCGCCGGCCCCGGCGGTGCACCAGGCCTACCGCCTGCCGGACGCCAATGTGGGCACGATGGAAGCAGTGCTGGAGCTGCTCGCCGAACCGCCCTTGAACGGGCGCGCCGATCTGCCGCGCCTGGCCGAGGAAGCCGGCTTGCCCGACGAGGAGCTTTTCCCCGCCTACGAAGCGCTGGGACTGCTGGGCCTGGCGGTGGTCGAACAGGGCGATATCGCGCTGACCGTGGTGGGCCGTCGCTACGCGGCGGCCGAACAGCAGGAGCGCCAGGAGATTTTCGGGCGGCAATTGCTGGCCCATATTCCGCTGGCGGCGAATATCTGCCATTCGCTGCGCCAGGAGTCCACCGGCGAACTGCCCGACACGCAGTTCCTCGACATGCTGGAGGAATTCCTGAAGGCGGACGAGGCCGAGCGCGTCCTGAAGGTCGCCGTCGAATGGGGCCGTTACGGCGAAGTCTACGGCTACGACTACCACACCGGGCGGTTGCACCTGCCCTCCGTGCCGGCGGAATGACATCGGGAAGGCCCGCGTTCCGCCGTGCCGACGGAACGACCTCAGGACGGCCGGCGGTCCGCCATCCCTGTCGCGGCCTCCCCGGCGTCCGGCACCAGCCGTATCCGCGTGATCTCGGAAGGGGCGCCGACCCGCTTGGGCGGCCCCCAGTAGCCCGTGCCGCGGCTGGTATAGACCCACAGCCGGCCCATCCGTTTCAATCCCGCGGTGAAAGGCTGTTGCAGGCGCACGAAAAAATTCCAGGGAAGGAACTGGCCGCCATGCGTGTGGCCGGACAACTGCAGCGTATAGCCGGCGGCCTCGGCGGCCACGGCCGTGCGCGGCTGGTGCGCCAGCAGAATGCGTACGGTGGCGTCCGCCGGGGCGCCCAGCAGCGCGCCGCGAGGGTCGCTGCGTTGCTCCGGATCGAACTGTCCCGCCGTGAAATCGGTGACACCGGCCAGTACCAGCCGCGCGCCGCCATGCGCGATGACGACGTGCCGGTTGGACAATACCTGCAGGCCCAGCCGCTCGAACTCGGCGACCCATTCGCGCGCGCCGGAGTAGTACTCGTGGTTGCCGGTCACCAGATAGGCGCCATGGCGCCCGGCCAGCTGCCCGAGCGGCTCGGTGTGGCGGGAAAGCTGGTCGACGGGACCGTCCACGACGTCGCCCGTTACCGCCACCACGTCGGCGTCGAGCCCATTGACGGCGTCGACGATGGCCTGGACGTAGGGGCGCCGGATCGTGGGGCCGACATGCACGTCGCTGATCTGGGCGATGGTGAAGCCCGACAGGGCCTGCGGCAGGCCCGCGATGGGGACGTCCACGGTTACGATGGGCGCGCGGCGCCGCGCGTTGAACAAGCCCAGCAGCGTGATCAGCAGGGCCAGTACGGGGACGGCCATGGCCGACACGCCGTGCAAGGCAGCCGTGTCATGCGACAGGCCGGCGACGGCGTCGACCGCCCACACCGCGAACAGCAGCAGGTCGCGCAGGACGGTCAGCACCAGCAGGGACGAGAAAAAACCCATCGCCAGCAGGCCCGTCCAGGCAACCAGGCGGGGATACGACGGCGCCAGCTGGCGCGCGCGGACGCCCAGGGGGATCAGTACGCAGGATGCCGCCAGATACAGGACGGCCGCCCAGCGCACGGCGGCATGGACCGGGGCATCCGGGATGAGGCGTAAGGCGATATAGAGATGAAGCAGAATGCCAATGGCAAGGAAGCGGGTAATGATGGGAGCACGACGCATGCGGATCTCCGCCGATTTGAAAAATAACCGGCGCGCCCCCATTATGGGACATGGCGGCGCGCCGGGGGCGGCGTCGCCGCTGAGCCGGCCCGCGCCGGCATCCCGCATCGCCAACGGACGACAACCTTGAAAGACATCGAGTCCCTGCTGCTGGCCTATGGTCCGCTGCTGGTTTTCCTGAACGTATTGCTGGAGCAGGCGGGCCTGCCGATTCCAGCCTATCCCATCCTCATCATCGCCGGGGCACTGGTCGTCCATGGCGACCTGTCGTGGGAACTGACCTTGTTGGCGGCGGTACTGGCCTGCCTGATCGCCGACGCCGGCTGGTATGCCGGCGGCAAGCGCTTCGGCGCGGGGCTGCTCAATACGGTGTGCCGGGTGTCGATTTCGCGCGATTCCTGCATACGCCAGACGCAGGCGCTGTATTGGCGGACGGGTCCGCGCATCCTGCTGGTGGCCAAGTTCCTGCCTGGCGCCAGCGCGCTGTCCACGGTGATGTCGGGCTTCGCCGGCCTGCGGTGGCGCACCTTCGTCGCCTATGACGCCGCCGGCGCGGCCATCTGGGCCGGTTCCGCCCTGATCATCGGCGTGGCCTTCAACGACATGGTGGGCGATGTGCTGGATATGGTCGCCGTATACGGCGGCTACGGCCTGCTGGCCGTGGGGGTGCTGCTGGTCCTGTACCTGGCGTATCGCTGGATCCGGCGCAAGCGCACCATCCGGCGCTTCAGCCACGTGCGGCGCGTTACGCTGGATGAGCTCGACGAACTGTGCGCGCAGGGCTGCGAGGTGGTGTTGCTGGATGTGCGGGCGAGCAGCGCCGATCCGCTGCCGGGCGCCATATCGGTCGACCCGCGCGGCGTCATCGGCACGCCGCCGTTCCAATGGCCGCTGGACACGCCCATCATCGTGTACTGCGCGTGCCCGGAAGAAATCTCCGCCGCGGTGCTTGCCGATCGCCTGCTGAAGGCAGGCTACCGCAATGTTTCCGCGTTGGCCGGTGGCTATGACGGCTGGGTGGCGCGCATGCAGGCCACCGCTGCAAGGGGTTGATCCGCATGCCGCGTCCGCCGCGCGCCGCCGGCGAGCCGCCCTCGCTGCAGAGCCGCCGCGACATCGATGGCTCGATCGCCGAGTTCCTGGACGTCCTGTGGCTGGAAGACGGATTGTCGAAGAACACGCTGGGGGCGTACCGCAACGACCTGGCGGGCTTCGACGTCTGGCTGAAGGAGCGGGAAGGGCGCCGCATTTCGGAGGCGCGCACCGGCGATATCGAAGCCTGGTTCGCCGCCGTGCATGGCGACACGCGGCCGACCACCGCCAATCGGCGCCTGTCCGCGCTGCGGCGGTATTTCCAGTGGGCGCTGCGCGAGCGGCGCATCGGCCACGATCCCTGCCTGTCGGTACGCTCGGCGCGCCAGCCGCTGCGCATGCCCAAGACGCTGTCGGAGGCGCAGGTGGACGCGCTGCTGCGCGCGCCGCGCGTCGAGACTGAACTGGGCCTGCGCGACAAGGCCATGCTGGAAACGCTCTACGCGACCGGGCTGCGGGTATCCGAACTGGTGAACCTGGCGGCGCTCGATGTCAGCCTGAACGAGGGCGTGGTGCGGGTGGTGGGCGGCAAGGGCGGCAAGGACCGCCTGGTGCCGCTGGGCGCGGAAGCCGCGCACTGGATCGACCGCTACGTCAAGCAGGCGCGCCCCCTGTTGCTGGCCGGGCGGTTGTCCGATGCGCTGTTCGTCACCGTGCGCGGCGAAGGGATGCACCGCCAGACATTCTGGCTGATGGTGGGGCGCTACGCCAAAGAGGCCGACATCCATGCCCCGATCTCGCCGCATGTGTTGCGCCATGCCTTCGCGACGCACCTGGTGAACCATGGCGCCGACCTGCGCGTGGTGCAAATGCTTTTGGGTCACGCGGACATCTCCACCACGCAGATATACACCCATGTGGCGCGCGAGCGGTTGAAGACCTTGCATGCGCGGCATCATCCGCGCGGCTGACACCACGGCAGCGCTTGCCCGTGCCGCCATCGCGCGGTGCCGCACCCGGAGGCGTCCGGCCTTCGCGGCGGCCGATATCAGCGCGTCTTGCGAAACGTCAGGTTCACGCGGGTGGCGCCCGTGGCCGGGTGATGGCCGTCGCGCAGCGGCGCCACGCCGTGGAAGGCCAGGCGCGAAGGGCCGCCCCAGACCGCGATGTCGCCATGCTGCAGCGGGAACCGGCGGGTGGGGTCGCTGCGCTGGCCTCCGCCGAACAGGAATACGGCGGGCAGGCCCAGCGAGATCGATACGATGGGCGCGCGCAGGTCCAGTTCGTCTTTATCCTGGTGGAGTGTCAGGCGGGCGCCGGGCCGGTAGAGATTGATCAGGCAGGCCTGCGGGGCGAAATCGGGATAGCCGGCACCGGCCGCGGCCTCGCGCGCCAGCGTGGCGAAGCATGCCGGCATGGCGGGCCAGGGCTTGCCGCTGATGGGATCCTCGGCGCCGTAACGGTATCCGCGGCGATCCGATATCCAGCCCTGCGCACCGCAGTTGGTCATGGCCACCGACATGCGCTTGCCGCCGGGGGTTTCCAGGTGCCGGAAAGGCGCCGCGGCGGCGATGGACCGGACCTCGGCGAGCAGCTCGCCGGCGCGGGCGCAGGCAAAGCGGCGCAGCAGCACGGCGCCCGGCGCGATCGTCTCGGTCCAGGGCGTTTCCTGGTCCGGATCGCCGAACAGGTCGCCGGATGCCCGGGCGGAAAAGGGGTCGGTGGACATGGCACGATTGTATGTCGCGGGCCGAATGCGGGCCGCGCCGCAGTCCGCACCTGCGGCCCGCACCCGCGGCGCGGCCCGCCGGCCGGCTGTCCACGCCCCCCCGGCGGCGGTGGGCAGCCCGACCGGCCATGACAGCCGGGCGCGCCTGTACCGCGCGCCGCGGAGTTAAAATGCAGCCTCCCTAGCTTCGCCGATCACGATGGACCACACACCCGAATTCCCCGAACGACTCACCAGCGGCTATCAGGCCTTTCTTTCCGGACGTTTCCACAGCGAACGCAGTCGGTTCCGGCGGCTGGCCGAACTGGGCCAAAGCCCGGAGATCATGGTCATCGGCTGCTGCGATTCACGCGTGGCGCCGGAATTGATCTTCGACGCGGGTCCCGGGGAGATGTTCGTGTTGCGCAATGTGGCGGCGCTGGTGCCGCCCTATGAACCGGATTCCCACTACCACGGGACGAGTTCGGCGATCGAGTTCGCGGTAAACGGCTTGAACGTGCGCCACATCGTCGTCATGGGCCATGCGTCCTGCGGCGGCATCCGCTCGTACTACGACGATGCCGAACCGCTGGCCAAGGGCGATTTCATCGGCAAGTGGATGTCCCAGATCAACGATACGGCCCAGCGCCTGAAGCTGCCCGGCGTTGACCCGCAGGCCGACCTGCGCCGCCTTGAGCTGAGCGTGGTCGAGCACAGCCTGAAGAACCTGATGACCTTTCCCTATATCCGCCAGCGCGTGGAGCAGGGACAACTGCAGTTGCACGGCGCCTATTTCGGCGTCGCCACCGGGCTGCTTTTCGTTCGCGACCCCGTATCGGGCGATTTCGTGCCGGTCGGCGAAGGTCCGGGCGAGGACATCGTCGACTGACGGAACCGGCGCCTGCCGTCGCCCCGCTGGGGCGGCGGGCATCCTGCCACGGGCCCGGGCATCCCACCGCTTTGGGAGACAGCATGTCGCAGCCTATCGTTCCACCGCGTCGCCGTGTGCTGCGCGCCATCGGCGCAGCCGCCGGCGCGGCCTTGGCCCCCGCCCGCCGGGTGCGCGCGCAACCGGCGCCCCTGCGGGTTGGCGTGATCGCCAGCGTCGCCAACGAAGCCACCGAAATCGCCATCGACCAGGCGCGCAAGGAAGGCGTCAACGCGCGGCTGGTGGAGTTCAGCGACTGGGTGATGCCCAACGTGGCGGTGGCCGACGGCTCCATCGAGGCCAATTTCTTCCAGCACGAGCCTTTCCTGGCGCTCTTCAATCGCACGCGCGGCGCAAGCCTGGTCCCCATCGCCTACGGTTATTCGACGACGATCGGCCTGTTCTCCAAGAAGCTCAAGCGGGGCGACGCCATCCCGCCAGGGGCGGCCATCGGCATACCGGCCGACCCGGTCAATACCGGCCGCGCCTTGCTGCTCCTGCAATCCATGGGGCTGATCGAGCTGAAGGACGGCGTCGCCGAGCGCGCGACCCTGCTGGACGTGCGGGCGAATCCACGCGACCTGAAGTTCGTCGCCATCGAAGGTTCGCAGGCCGCGCGCACCTTCGACGATGTGACCGCGTCGGTGACCTACACCACGTTCGCGAAGCACGGGGGGCTGGACGAAAAGGACGGACTCGCCTTCGACAACGGGGATCCGGCCAATGTGCGCAGATATGCCATCCGCTGGGTGGCCGCGCCCGAACATGCGCAGGACGCGCGCTTGTTGAAGCTTATCGCGGTGTACCAGGGTTCGCCGGAGGTCAAGGCGACGCTGCGCCGCCTCTATGGCGACCTGATCGATTTTCCCTGGTGAGGCCTCGCCGCGCCGGACTGCTGCACGTGAACGCGTCTCGCCTCGTTGGCGGCCGGGCTACTCCGCCGGCATTTCGCCCTCCGCCGAGAACAGGTCCCACACCGCGGTGAACAGGGCGGCGATCAGCGGGCCGATCACGAAGCCGTTCAGTCCGAACAGGGCCATGCCGCCCAGCGTGGAGATCAGCACGACATAGTCGGGGAGTTTCGTGTCCTTGCCCACAAGGATGGGGCGCATGATGTTGTCCACCATGCCGATCACCAGCACGCAGAACGCGATCAGCGCCACCCCCTGCCATAGCGCGCCGGTTACCAGGAAGTACACCGCGACCGGGACCCAGATGATGGCCGCGCCCACCGCGGGCAGGAGCGACAGGAACCCCATCAGCACGCCCCACAGCAGCGAGCCCTGGATACCCAGGAACCAGAACGCCAGGCCGCCCAGCAGCCCCTGCGTGGCGGCCACCGCCACGTTGCCCTTTACCGTGGCGCGGATCACGGTCGTGAACTTGCGCGTCAGGTGCTGCTTGTAGGCTTCGCTCAGCGGGATCGCGCGGCTTACGCTGCGCGACAGCGCCGGCCCGTCGCGCAGCAGGAAAAACAGCAGGTACAGCATGACGCCGAAGCTGATGACGAACTGGAAGGTGTCCTGGCCGATGCTGAATGCCTGTGTCGCGAGGAACTGGCTGCCCTGGACCGCGCCGGCGGACAGTTTCTGCTGCAGGCTGCGTATGTCGCCGACGTCGAATCGATCCAGCAGCGAATGTACGGAGGGGGGCAGGGCGTTTATGACCCGCTCGAAATACAGGCCGAAGTTCAGTTCGCCGGAACGGATCTGCTGGTATAGCGCCGTGCCTTCCTGCACCAGCGAGCCCGTGATCACGATCACCGGTACGATGGCGATCACGACGCACAGCAGCAAGGTAATCAGCGCGGCCAGGTTGCGGCGCTTGCCCATGCGAGCCAGCAGGCGGCGGTGCAGGGGCGCGAAGATGATGGCCAGGATGGTGCCCCAGAACACCGCGCCGTAGAATGGCCACAGGATCCACCCGAATGCGATCGATACGACGATCAGCAGGAACAGGAAGGTCCGGTAGTGCAGATTCGAATTGCTCATATGTGGTTCCCGCGAGGAAGCGAACGGCCCGGAGGGCGGGCGCAATGCGCATGATGCCATTGTCGCCGGTCCTCGGGGTCGGAGCAGGGCGGCTCTCCCCGGCGCGCCGCGCGGTCGTGCCGACGCCGGTGTCGGGGCGGCCGGTAGCGCTGGGCGACGCCCGGACGGGAGCGAGACCGCGGGCCCGGCCCGCCATTCATGCCAGGTGGAGGCAAAGCCATGACCGATTCCGTCGACCTGAAGGGCATAGGGCTGAAGGTCACATTCCCGCGCCTGAAAATACTGGACCTCTTTCGCAACAGCGAGCAGCGCCACCTTAGCGCCGAAGACGTCTACCGCCATCTGATGCACGAAGGCGTCGAAATGGGCCTGGCGACCGTCTATCGGGTGCTGACGCAGTTCGAGCAGGCCGGACTGCTCAAGCGCAGCCAGCTGGGCGGCAACAAGGCGGTGTTCGAATTGAACGACGGCGAACGCCACCATGGCCATCTGGTCAGCACCCCGACGGGCGACGTCAAGGAGTTCTATGACCCCGATATCGAGCGGCGGCTGCGCCAGATCGCCGACGATATGGGCTTCAGCCTGACCGAGTACACCATCACCATCTTCGCCACGCCCAAATAGCGGCACGGCGGCCTTTCACGTCCGGGGCCGCTAGCGCGTCGCCGCGGCCGTCTGGAAAAAGCGCGTAAGCAAAGGCGTATCGTCGTCGCTGCGGTGGGCCAGCAGCACCTGGCTAGCGGCGTCCTGCGTGTCCAGCGGCCGGTACACCACGCCGGGTATACCCGTCTTGGCATAGGTTTCCGGTAAAACGGAAACGCCCATGCCGGCCGCCACCAGCCCGATGATGGTCGCGCCTTCCCGCGCTTCCTGGCCCAGTTGCAGGGCGAAGCCGGCCCGGCTGGCCAGCACGCCCACATGCTCGAACAAGCCGCAGCCCAGGCCGCGCGGGAACAGGATGAAGGCCTCGGTCGACAGCGCCGCCATGGGCAAGGGCGTGTGTTTCTGGGCCAGGCGGTGTGTGGCCGGCAGGACCGCCACCAGGCGGTCGCTCCATAGGGTCAAGACGCGGATATTGGGAGGCGGACAGAACAGGATCGAAGGGCGCAGGAAGCCCACGTCGATGGTTTTGTCCATCAGCGCCTGCAACTGCAGGCCCGTCGACATATGCAGCAGGTCGACCTTGGCCGAAGGATGCTTGCTGCGGAACGCCTGCACGATCTGCGGAAATGCCTCGAACATCGGCACGGAGGCCGTGAAGGCCACGCGGATCTCGCCCGCTTCCCCTTGTACGGCCTGGCGCACCACATCGCCGGCGCGTTCCAGGTGTTGCAGGGCGCGCCGCGCCTGGTCCAGGAACAGGGTGCCGGCTTCCGTCAGTTGCACACGGCGCTTGGTCCGGTGCAGCAGGGCGGCGCCCAACTCGTCTTCCAGCGATTTCACCTGGGTGCTCAATGGCGGCTGGCTGATATGCAGCCGGCGGGCAGCCGCGCTGAAGCTGAGCTCCTCGGCGACCGCCACGAAGTAGCGGAGTTGGCGGAAATCCATACTTATCTGGAAAACGAATGAATAAACAATGGAAAAAGTATTGGACGGTATGACTAAGGGTAAACCATTATAGAGCCCGAAACATTACGTCTTTTTTTGTAATCCACAGGAGACCAGAATGCGAGCCTACAGCGCGCTTTCCAAATTGATACGCGGCTTCGGCCTGGCGGCCAGCCTGGCCGCGGTCGTCGCGCCCGGGGCCAGTCATGCGCAGGCGGACTATCCGTCCAAACCCATCAAAATCGTCGTCCCATACGCGCCGGGCGGCGGCGTGGATATCGTGACCCGCCTGGTCACCCAGAAAATGGGCGAGACGCTGAAGCAAAGCATTATCGTTGACAACCGTCCGGGCGGCGCGACGAATATCGGCATGGACATCGTTGCCCGCGCGCCGGGCGATGGCTACACCCTGCTGACCTCGTCCAATACCCTGGCAAGCAACGCGGCGCTGTTCACGCACCTGAATTTCGATCCCGCCAAGGACCTGATTCCCGTCGGCGCCATCGGCTACGCGCCCTTGGTCGTGGTCGTGCCGGCGACCTCCGATTTCAAGACGCTGCAGGACTTGATCGCCTATGGCAAGGCCAACCCGGACAAGCTGACCTACGCGTCGGCCGGCAACGGCAGCTCGGGCCACCTGGCCAGCGAGCTGCTCAAGGACGAAGCCAAGTTCAACGCGCTTCACGTCCCGTACAAGGGCGGCGCGCCGGCGATCACCGACCTGCTGGGCGGCCGCATTTCGTTCATGTCGATCAACCCGCTCGAAGTCATCGCCCATATCAAGGCGGGCAAGATGGTCCCGCTGGCCGTGATGGACAGCAAGCCTGCCGCGATGTTGCCCGGTGTTCCGACGGTGGCCTCCCTCGGCCTCCCGGGCGCCGCGGCGACCGTATGGTGGGGCCTGAACGTCCCGAAGGGCACGCCGCCCGAGGTCATCGCCAAGCTGAATGACGCGCTGAACAAGGCCCTGGCCGATCCGGCCGTGCAGGCGCGGCTGTCCGAACTGGGCGCGGTGTCGACGCCGGGCAGCGCCGACGATTTCGGCAAGTTCGTGCAGGCCGAGACCGTCAAGTGGGCTCGCGTCATCAAGACGGCCAACATACAGGCCGACTGATACAGCGCTGCCGCCGCTGCGTTGCCGTGGCGGCAGATTCCCGCAGTGTCGTATCGCGAACGGGCGGCCCAGGCCGCCCGTTCGCTTTCGGCGTTCGCTTTCGGCGTTCGCTTTCATCCCTCGGCTGTCCATCGGCGGCCCGCGCCGCGTGCAACGGCGTCGCCCCGTGGCCGGTCCCTCTGTGGAACCGGGACGATCTCGCGTACCGGGCGCATGCCCCCGGCAGGGACAACTCTTATATAATACATAAGACGTAAATGCCCGTTCCGGGCCCTGGCGCCGGGCCAGCGACGCAACTATCTACAAGGACACCTTCGGCATGAAGCCCGCAGCGAATCCTGCAGTGCAAGCGGCGGAGCCGCCCCTAGCCGATCCCCCGACCCTGGGGCAGTTATTCATGGGTTTCTTCGTGCTGGGCATGACGGCCTTCGGCGGCGCCTTGCCGCTCGCGCGCCGCATGATGGTGGAAAAGCACCGCTGGATATCGGGCGAGGAATTCACCACGCTGCTGGGCCTGTGCCAGTTCCTGCCGGGCGGCAACATCATCAACCTGTCGGTGGCCATCGGCATGCGCTTTCGCGGGGTGACGGGCGCGGTGACCGCGATGATGGGCTTTGTGCTGGTGCCCACCATCGTCGTCATCATGCTGGGCGTGGTGTACGAACACTACCAGCATGATCCCTATGTCCGGCACCTGTTCGCGGGCCTGGCTGCTGCGGCGGCGGGCCTGCTCATATCGCTGGCGTTGAAGATCGGCGCGCCACTCTTGAAGAACGCCGGGGGAATCCTCGTGGCGGTGCTGTGTTTCGTCGCGATTGCCGTGCTCAGGCTGCCCCTGCTGCCGACCATGCTGGTGCTGACGCCGATCAGTATCCTGTTGACCTGGAGGGCGCGCCGATGATTCCGACCCTTATCGCGCTGGCGATCCTGTTCTCGCAGTTGTCGCTGCTGGCCTTCGGCGGCGGCAACACCATCCTGCCGGAAATGCAGCGGCAGGTGGTCGACGTCCACCAGTGGATGACCGCCGAAAGTTTCACGTCGCTGTTCGCGCTGGCGCAGGCCGCGCCGGGGCCGAACCTGATGATCGTGCCGCTGATCGGCTGGCACATCGCCGGGTGGCAGGGCATGCTGGTAAGCAGCTTCGCGAAATTCGGGCCGTCGTCGCTGGTCACCATCCTGGTCCTGCGCCTGTGGGACCGCTTCAAGGACAAGCCGTGGCGCGCGGTGGCGCAACAAGGGATTTTTCCTGTCACCGTCGGCCTAGTGGCGGCCAGTGCGGCGCTGATCACGGAGGCTTCCGTGGACGGATGGCTGCTGGGTGCGATCGCCGCGGCGGTGGCCGTGCTGGGCTGGCGCACCCGCCTGCATCCCTTGTGGCTGCTGCTGGGTGGCGCCGTCGTGGGCCTCGTCGGCTTCGGGCATCCCTAGGTCACCATCCCGACGCGCGGGCAATACGCTTCCAGGGAGTCCAGCGGCATGTCGTAAAATCGGACGGCTGGCATATGCCTGTCCGCCGCTTTTCTTGAGCGCTGATTCCTCGCAGCCCTGTGGTATCCCATGTCATCGCCTTTGACCGCCGACCAGCTCGATGCCTTGCGCGAGCAGGGATTCGTGGTGGCCCGCGCTTTTGCCCCGGCCGTCCTCTGCGACACCTTGCGCGCGCTCGCCTTGCGACATCTCGAACAGGCGGTCGCTCCCGTCGAATACGAGGCAGACCTGGCCTATCCCGGCGCACCACCGTCGCGGCAGGCGGCGGGCGGCGCAACGGTAAGGCGGCTGCTTGACGCCTATGCGCGTGATCCGGCCTTTGCGGACTGGGCGGCCGCACCCGCTGTCGCCGCGTCCTTGCAATCCTATTTCGGCGAAGCCGTTATCCTCTCGCGCGCGCACCATAACTGCGTCATGACGAAGCACCCCCGCTTCGGCAGCCTGACGGGCTGGCATCGGGATATCCGGTATTGGTCGTTCGATCGCGAGGAACTGGTGTCGACCTGGCTGGCCCTGGGCCGCGAGACCAACCACAACGGCGGCCTGTGGCTGGTGCCCGGCTCGCACAGGATGGATCTGCCGGCGGACCGCTTCGATGCCGCGCAGTTCCTGCGCGAGGACGTGCCGGAGAATGCGGCGCTGATCGGCACGGCCGTCTCGCCGGTGCTGGAACCGGGCGATGTTTTGTTTTTCCACTGCCGCACCCTGCATGCCGCCAGCCGCAACCATGGCGAGCAGGTCAAGCTGTCCGTCGTGCACACCTACCACGGCGCCGGCACGCATCCACGGCCGGGGACCCGCTCGGCCAGCAAGCCCGAGGTGCCGGTGAGTCTCGCGACCGGATGAAACCTAATCCACCGTGGCCGGTCAGAAAGGTATTCGGTCACGAGTGCACAACCATGGTTTCAGACGACGAAAAGCAGGGCAGCGCCACTCCGCCGGAGATGACCGGCTTGTTTCCCGCTACCGGCAGGCGTCTGTCCGCCTGGCAATTGATCCGCCCTTACTGGTTCTCCGTGGATCGCCACAAGGCGCGTGGACTGCTGGCGCTGGTGCTGGCCCTGAACCTGGCCATCGTGTACCTGAACGTCCGGATCAACGTCTGGTACGCCACTTTCTATGACGCCCTGGAGAAGCACAACCTGCCGGCGTTCACGCATCTGATTTTGGTTTTTACCCTGCTGGCGTTCATTCTGATCGCGTTGAGTACCGCGCGTACCTATTTTCGCCAGATGCTGGAATTCCGCTGGCGGCAATGGCTGACCGACGTCTACCTGGAGCAGTGGCTGCGCAGCCGGTCGTATTACCGCATGGAGCGCGACCATGTGGTCGACAACCCGGACCAGCGTATCGCCGAGGACCTGGGCGGCATGGCGACCAACACGCTCGCCCTGTCGATCGACCTGATCTCCACCATCGTGACGCTGTTCTCGTTCGTGACGATATTGTGGACACTGTCGGGCGCCATCAGCTTTGCCGTGTTCGGCCATTCCGTCACCATACCCGGGTATATGGTCTGGGCCGCCTTGCTGTACGCCCTGCTGGGCTCCTGGGTCATACACAAGGTCAGCAAGGGCTTGGTGAGCGTGGGATATCGGCAGCAGAAGGTGGAAGCCGATTTCCGCGTGCTGCTGGTGCGGTTGCGCGAGAACGCCGAGCAGATCGCCTTCTATGATGGAGGGGCGGCCGAAGGGCGGCGCGCCCGCGCGGCCTTCGGCGCGGTGCGCCAGAACTGGCGCGAAGTCATGCGCTATACCAAGCGGCTGGTATTCGCGAGCTCCATCTATGGGCAGGCCGCGCTTATTTTCCCCCTGGTCGCGGCCGCTCCGCGCTATTTCGCCAGCGCCTTCACGATCGGCGTGCTGATGCAACTGGTCAATGCCTTCGGCCAGGTCAGCGACGCCTGTTCCTGGTTCATCAACAGCTATGCCACGCTGGCGAACTGGCGCGCCACCATCAACCGCCTGCGCGAATTCAGCATGCGCATGGCGCAGGGCGAACCGGACCGCCTGACGCGTGTGCAGGGCCCCGAAGTCGCCGCCGACAATCTGCGGGTGTTCCGGCCCGACGGGGCGGCACTGCCTGTGCCGGCGGCGTTTCGCATTCTCCCCGGGGAGCGCTGGCTGATACGCGGCCCTTCCGGCGCGGGCAAGAGCACGCTATTGCGCACGCTGGCGGGACTGTGGCCGCACGCCTCGGGTGACTTGACCATGCCGCAGGCGCTATCCGCGCCATCCCGCTGCGCCTTGTTCCTGCCGCAATCCAATTACGTTCCTGACGGTACGCTGAAGGATGCCCTGTGCTATCCGGATGGGGCGCAGGACCACAGCGACGCCGACTGCCTCCAGGCCCTGCGCGATTGCCGCCTGGGCGCGTATGTCGAGCAGCTGCATGTGCGCGATGCCTGGTCCCATCGCCTTTCGCCCGGCGAGAAGCAGCGTCTTGCCTTTGCGCGGGCCTTGCTGCTGAAGCCGGACTTCCTGTTCATGGACGAGTCGACCTCCTCGCTGGACGTGGACACGGAACGGCATCTGTATGAAACGCTGTTGGCGCGGCTGCCGCGCGCCGCGGTGGTCAGCATCGCGCATCGCGATACGCTGGCCCGATTCCACACCCATGAAATGCGCGTGGGGGCGCAGCCGGACGTACGGCCGCTGGCGCTCGCCCCCGTAGGAACATAAGTTTTGCCCACGATAGGAATACAGGGTGGCCACGCGCCGGAGCGGGCAAACCGGGGCCGCCGACCGGCGGCTTTCACGCGGTGCTCGCCGGCGGGTTTTCCGTTTTCATTTGCCGCAGGGCTTGCCCAGGTGGTGCGCAGCCTGCCCGGCAAGGCCGGCATCGCGGTCCTGCTGTTGGCGGCGGCGCTCGCGATACCGGCAGGCCACGTGCACGCGCGCGCCGGAACGGCCGAAGCACCGCACGCGCCGTCCGCCGTCATCGGCAGCGAAGGCATAGGGCAGACCGACTCGGACCTGGAACACGCCCTGGCTCGCACCGGCCCGGCGGGTGAAGCGAAAACCTGCGGCCCCGTGCCGGCGGACAATGCGCGCGACCTGGGCTGGGCGGGCGGATACCAGTCGTCGACCATACCGCCGGACGTTTTCTGGCTGCAGATTTTTCCCGGCATGCTGCTGCTGCTGGCGACGGCCGTGGGCGTGTCCTTCGGCTATGTGCAGTTGCGCCGCGAGGTGATGCGCCGGCGCGCCGCCGAGGTGCGGCTGGAAACGGCTCGCGACCTGGCCGACAGCGCCATGCTGTCGAAGTCGACGTTCTTCGCGACGATGAGCCACGAGATCCGGACTCCGCTCAGCGGGATCATCGGTATGCTGGAATTGCTCAAGCGCGGCGCCATGGTGGCCGAGCAGCGGCAGATGCTGCTGGCCGTCGATACGGCGGCCAATTCCATGCTGCAGATACTGGACCAGGTCATGGACTTCACGAAAGTCGAAGCGAACCGCATGAGCCTGGAGTGCATCCCGGTGGACTTGCGCCCGATGGCGCAGAGCGTCGTCATGGTCATGGGCGAGCCCGCACGCCGACGCGGCGTGAAGACGACATGCCAGGTGGACGACGCGGTGTGTGGCGAGATCCTCGGCGACCCGCTGCGCATCCGGCAGATCCTGACGAACCTGGTGAGCAACGCGGCCAAGTTCACCGCGCAGGGCGAGGTGAGGCTGACCCTCCACGCCGAAGAAACGACCGCGGACCATCAGCTTCTGCGTTTCGTCGTGACCGATACCGGCATCGGCATCCCCGACGACAAGGTCGCGCAGGTCATGATGCCTTTTCGCCAGGCCGATACGTCCACCACACGGCAGTATGGCGGGACTGGGTTGGGGCTGCCGGTGTCCAGCCGGCTGGCCGCGCTGATGGGTGGGCGCCTTACGCTGAGCAGCGTGCCGGGACAAGGCACCCGGGCGGAGTTCATCTGCCGTTTCGCGGTGCATCGCGCGGATCCCGCGGGCACGCCGGTTCCGGTGTCGGCGCCGGCATCCGCCAGTCCCGCCGCCGCGGCGGTCCTGCGAAGTGGCGACACGCAGGCGCCCGACTCGCCTGGTCCAAATGCCGCCAGGACCGCGGGTACGCGTCCGGCGCGCGTACTGGTGGTGGACGACCACGAAATCAACCGCGACCTCATGCGCCGGCAGCTCACCAGCCTGGGGTATGCCTGCGATGTGCGGGCGGACGGCCCCGGCGCCATGGCCGCACTGCAGACCGGCGACTACGCCTTGCTGCTGACCGATTGCCAGATGCCGGCCATGAGCGGCGAGCAACTGGCGTCCGCATGGCGGGAACGGGAACGGCAGGGCGGTGTGCCGGTCGATGCGCGGCTGCCCATCGTCATCGTCACGGCCAAGGCCTTCGCCGACAAGCCGCTGAGCCCCGACGTCGACGCCCGGCTGCGCAAGCCCGTGCAGCTCGAGATCCTGCGCAAGGTACTACACGACGCGCTGGGGCGGTCCGGCGCGGCGCCGGCGGGTGCGGGGCCCGACCCGGACCGTACTCGATCCGCCCGGGACGGCGGCCTGGCCCTGTCCACCCTGCGCGAACAGTTTGCCGGCAACGATGACGGCCTGCGGCAATTCCTGCGGGCCTCCGTGGAAGCGCTGCGCGCGGACCTGGCGCAGGCGCACCGCATGTCGACGCCTACGGATGCCGCGGCGGATGCCCTGCTTGCGGAGCGCATGGCGGCCTGGCTGCACCGCGCCGTCGGCGCGCTCGGCATGCTGGGCCATTGGCCCGTGGTGGACGAGGGCGCCGTGCTGGAGGACACCCTGCAGCGGCCGGGCGGGGCGCAGGCGCTGGCGCGCATGCAGGCCTTCCTGCGGCGTTTCGAGGATGCGATCGACGACATCGACCGGCATATCGACGGCGTGCGCTAGAAAGGCATGTCGCTGCGCGCCGCGCCCAGCAGTCCCATCATCCTGTCCGGTGCGCCGGACTCCGTGCTCGCGCGCGAGCCGGTCATTTCAACCGCATGGTAGCGGTCGTCCGCCCCGCGCAGCCGGAACTGCAGCGGGCGCGCATACGGGGCGTCCATGCCGTGCAGCCATGCGCGCACCTTGTCCCGGTCTTGGGGATGCGTGCGCTCCAGCCATTCGTCCAGGGTCATTTCATCACGCTCGCCGGCGAGCCCCAGCGGCCATTGGCCCAGCCATTGCAGCCGGCCCGCGGCTGGCCAGAACTCCCAGGCGACCTGCCCGCTGACGCGCAATGCCGCCTGCAATTGGGCCTTTAGCGTGCCGTTCCGGTGCAGGGCCCGCTCGCGGTCGGCCGACAGGGCATTGATGATGAGGTTCAACACCGCCGCGCAGCCCACGTAGCCTTGGACTGCCAGCAGCGGTTCGCCCGCGAAGTGCAGGATGTTGGCGTAGGGACCCATGCCGCTCATGGTGTAGGACCCGGCAACGATGGCCAGCCCCGCGACTGTCAGCGAGCCGCCCGGGGCGCCCCAGCACAGGGCCACCACGGCAAGGAAAAGCAGCGGTCCGTAGCTCATGCCGAAGCCATCATGCCAGACCAGGGCGGTGGCGCGCGGCGGATCGTCGAAGACGATGGTGGTCCCGATGAGCAGCGCGAACGCCGCGATCAGGCCGACCCATAGATGGAGCAGGTTCTGGTCGGCCAGGCGACGAAAACGGAAGTTCGCCCAGGCCACGACCAGCGGTGTAATGATCATGCAGCTGACAAAGCCGGCCATGCTCCATACGTACCAATGGTCCACCGATGTGGCGGGTTGGACGAGGCGCAGGACCTGGGCGACCAGCGCGCCCGCCAGCGCCGCGCAGGTGGAGAGCACCCCGATGAACCACAAGGCGCCGGGCAGGGTGGCCAGGTTGGCCGGGTCGCGCTGCCGCAGCCGCAGCAAGGCCGCGACCGTGGCGCAAAATACCAGGTCCGCCGTCGCGAAGACCAGGGCGATGCCGGGCGTGCGATGCGCGACCAACATGCCGATCGCGGTATGGGGCACAGCGGCCAGCGCCATCCAGACGGGCCAGCGTCGCGGCGGGTTCAGCAGCAGGGCGGCCATCAGCAGCCCGACCGGAGGCCAGAACAGCGTGGATAGCGTCGTCGCGTCAAGGTGGCGCATGCTGACCAGGGCCAGGCCCGAGTAGGCGACGACGTATGCAAGGTGGCTCAGGACGCGATGACGGATCATGGAGTGGTGACGGCTGCCGTTCCGGTCATGAGGGTTCGGGAGGCGAAGATACCGTGTCGCCCACGGGTACGCAAGGCAGTTTCCCGTCATCTTTCATGCAGGTTACGCATGCAGTTTTGCGTTTAACGCTTGCGTGGGGGCCGTGCGCTCGCCGACAGTCCTACAATGCCCAGTCGTCGGCAAGGACCGCTACAACTGCCAAAAAGGGGCGAGCATGCGCATCGGAAAATGCATCAAATCATGGACAGCCGCCGTGCTGTGCGCGGGATTCTGGCTCAGCGCGGGGGCCGCGTCGCCGCCGGCGGTCGAAGCGCGCAACGGCATGGTCGTCACTTCGCAGCACCTGGCATCGCAGGTCGGCGTCGATATCCTGAAAATGGGCGGCAACGCCATCGACGCGGCGGTGGCCGTGGGCTATGCGCAGGCCGTGGTCAACCCATGCTGCGGCAATATCGGCGGCGGCGGCTTCATGACGATACACCTTGCCGACGGGCGCGACACCTTCATCAATTTCCGGGAGACCGCGCCCGCCGGCGCGTCGCCCGATATGTACCTGGACGCGAATGGCCAGTTGATCAAGGGCGCCAGTCTCTATGGTTACCGCGCCGTCGCCGTGCCCGGCACGGTACTGGGCATGGACACCGCGCTGCGCAAGTACGGCCGGCTGACGCGCGAGGCCGTCATGGCGCCGGCCATCGCGCTGGCGCGCGACGGTTTTGTCCTGACCCGCGCCGACACGGACATTCTCGATACCAGCACCGCCATGTTCCGTCGTGACCGGGATGCCGCCCGCATCTTCCTGCGGCCGGACGGCACGCCCCTGCAGCCCGGCGACAGGCTGGTGCAGCCGGACCTGGCCCGCACCTTGCAAGCGATCGCGCGCCAGGGGCCGGATGCCTTTTACAAAGGGCACATCCCCGCGGCCGTGGAGCGTGCGTCCACGCAGGGCGGGGGTGTCATCAAGGCGGCCGACTTCGCCTCGTACAAGATCACGGAAAGCGCCCCCATCACTTGCAACTACCGGGGCTACGTCTTCGTGTCCGCGCCACCGCCGAGTTCCGGCGGGACAACGCTGTGCCAGATCCTGAATATCCTTTCCGGCTACGATCTGCGCGCCATGGGTTTCGGTTCGGCGGCTTCCGTCCATGTGATGGCCGAGGCGATGCGGCACGCGTATATGGACCGCAATACCTACCTAGGCGATCCGGCCTTCGTCGACAACCCCATAGGCCGGCTGCTGAGCAAATCCTATGCGGCGTCCATCCGCGAGCAGATCGCCGCCGACCGCGCGACGCCTTCGGCGCAGGTCCAGCCCGGCATGGGTCCCCACGAGAAAACCGAGACGACGCATTACTCCATCGTGGACAAGGACGGCAATGCCGTGTCCACGACGTACACGGTGAACGGCCGTTTCGGTGCCGGTGTGATCGCGCCGGGGACCGGTTTTTTCCTGAACGACGAGATGGACGACTTCACCACCAAGATCGGCGAACAGAATCTCTTTGGCCTGGTGCAGGGCGCTACCAACGCGATCGCGCCGGGCAAGCGCCCGTTGTCGTCCATGGCGCCGACGCTGGTCACCCGCGATGGCAAGACCTACATGGTCCTGGGATCGCCGGGCGGTTCGCGCATCATCACCATTACGCTGGAGACGGCGATCAACGTCATCGACCACGGCATGGCGCCGCAGGAGGCGGTCGACGCGCCGCGCGTACATCATCAATGGCTGCCGGACGAGGTCTACTACGAAAGGTTCGGGCTATCCCCCGATACGCTGCGCATCCTGCAGGGAATGGGCTACAAGATGGTCGAGCAGACGCCCTGGGGCGCGGCCGAATTGGTACTGGTGGGCCTGCCGGACAACGCGTCCAGCGGCGGCACGGCCAGTTCCGGCAATGACGCGTCGGTGTCCGGGGCGGTGCGTCCGGGATATCTGTATGGCGCGAACGACGTGCGCCGGCCGGCCGGCGCGGCACTGGGGTATTGAGGACATACAAGACATGCAAGACATGCAAGACATGCCGGACATCGACCAACTGGCCCGGCGCGTGAAGGAACTGGAAATAAAGACGGGCTTCGCGGAAGATCTGCTGGAACGCCTGGACGAGGTGGTGCACAGGCAGCAATCGCAGATCGAAAGGCTGGCGCAGCAACTTGGCCGGTTGCGCCAGCAGGCGGCCGAGGCGGATGCCGACAAGGGAGAATTCCGCAGCTTGCGGGACGAACTGCCGCCGCATTACTAGGCCATGGAACCGGCGGTGACGGCAGGCTCCGAGCCGGTGGCCCGCTCGCCGCACGGCCGCGATGCGCCGTTTTTTCACGGCGTTTATACGGTCTCTGCCCCGGCTTGGCGGACATTGCATGCATCGTGCGGTAGCGGCGGCGCGGCGCGGCCTTTCCGAGGGTGGCGCCCGGGGGAACCGGAACGGCGGGTGAAGCACTCAACGCACCCGGAATGGATAGCGCCATTCCCGCTTGCATTGATCTCCATGGCCGATACCCACGCTTCACTCAGTCCTCCTTCCCGCAGCCCCCTCGCCGTATTCCCGGCACAATCTCCGGCGCTTCGTTTTCCTTCCGATCTGGGAGCGGAGCAGGCAGGCCTGTATGTATTGCTGGCGCTTCACGCCCTTGTATGGACGCTGGCGTCGGGGCTTTATCGCAGCAACCTCGACTGGGCGGGGGACATGCTCGAAAACTACGTATGGGGGATCGAGTGGCAGGCCGGGTACCATAAGCACCCACCGCTGTTCGCCTGGATCACGGCCGCGTGGTTCAGCGTCTTTCCCCGTACGGACCTGGCGTATTTCGCCTTGTCCAACGTCAATGCCCTGGTCGGCCTGTGCGGCATCGCCGCGCTGGCCCGGCGTTTCATTCCGCCGGGGCAAGCCGCGGTCGCGGCCTTGGCCATGGCGGTCTCGCCCATCTATACCACCCTGGCCATCAAATTCAACGCCAACACCGTCCTGCTGTCGGTATGGCCGTGGGTTGCGTACTGCTTCGTACGCTATGTGCAGGAGGGCACCAGGAAACTGGCCCTGGCGCTGGGGGCGGTCGCGGCACTGGCCATGCTGGGCAAGTACTTTTCGGTCGTCGTGCTTGCCGGCCTCGCCGCGGCGGCGATGGCGCGGCCGGCGTGGCGCGCGCGGGTGCTGCGCCCGGAATCGCTGCTCGTCATCATGGCGGGGACGATCGTACTCTTGCCGCATGTGCGCTGGCTGTTGCAGTCGGGCATGCCGACATTCACCTACGCGCGCGAACGCATGGCGGAAATCGAACATCCGCTGGCCGTCGTAGCCGCCGACATGCTCGCCTACGCCTTGACGCAATGGGCATATCTGCTCCCCTGCATGGCATTCGTATTGCTCATGGCGCGCCAGAAACGTGGCCATGCCGCCCGGCTGATGCTGCTGGGCTTCCTGCGTCGGTCGACGGACCGGGACTTGTGGTGGTTGTCCATGGGGACGCTGCTGGCCATCGGCGTGCTTGCCCTGGCCACGCGTACACGGGTTTCCGTCCTGTGGGGCAATGCGCAGTGGTTCGCGATCGTGCCGCTGTGGCTGGTCATCCTGCGCAACGGGGGCGTCGCACTGGACACGCGCCGCATTCCCCGGCTGATGGCCGCCTACTGGGTCGTGGTGCTGGGTGTGTCCGCACTTGCCGGTTACATGCGGGTCGCCAGCCATGAGCGCCTGGCCGTCGAGCCCCGTGCCGAACTGGCGCAGGCGGCGCGCGCGGCCTGGAGTCGGCACATGGGTACGCCGCTGGCGATCGTCGCCGGCAACGACAAGGAAGCGCGTTCGATCGCCTTCTATGGCGCAGGCTTGACGCGCTACTGGGAGCTCTTCGATCCAGCCACGACGCCGTGGCTGTCCGCCGCGGATGTCCGGCGCCAGGGCGCGCTGTTCGTCTGTCGCGCCGCCGACGAGAGCTGCCGGGACGCCGCCACCTCCTTCAGCGGAGTTGGGCCGGTGGCCGTGGACGTCGCCAAGCGGCGCTGGGGCGTGCCCCTTCCGGCACGGCGCTATCTCTTGTACATGATGCCGGGGCAGTCCTCGTAGCAGGCGGGCATCGCGGTTCGCCGACGCCGCCGGCCGCCGAGGCGACGCGGCGCACCTCTTGGCCGCGGGCGACAGGCCAGGCTCATTCCACCGGGCCCGCCTGGCCAGCGTTCGGCGCGATCCGGGTCAGGCCCGGCGGACCGTCCCGGCCGTCCTGGCCGTCCGGGCCTTGAGCGCATCAAAACCGGCCTGGAAGACGTCCTGCCCGATCAGCCGGCGCAGTTCCGCTTCTCTCTCCGCGGGACAGCCGAATTCGGCCGTCCATTCCGCGAAGCAGCGATCGCCGTCGGTGACCGGCGTCAGCTTCAGGGTGGCAACGTAGTCGGACACCCCCATGGGGCTTTCCAGGATGACGTAGGTGAAGGTGTAGTCGTAGTCCGACAGCGCCAGCAACTGCTCGCGTATCAGTCCGCCATCGCGGGTATGAAAGTAGCGCACGCAGCCGATGCGGTCCGGCGTCAGGCCGTTCTCTATCATGGAATCGGCGATCAGCGGATGCCACTGCGGCATGGCGTTGAAATCGCGCACGATGCTCCAGACGTCGGCAGCAGGGGCGTCGATGACACTCGATACGAAGACGGTGGTCACGGCGGGTCTCCTGTCAGCGCGCCGTGTCCGACGGCTTCTTGTCCGCGGTGGGCGCAGCCAGGCTGCCGGCGGCGCCCAGGCGGTTGATATCCGCGCTGTCCAGCCCGATCTCCTTGAGCAACTGGTCCACGATGGGAGCCTGGGCACGGAAGCGCAGCGCCGAATTCACCACCGAATCGGAAATATTGCCCCCATGGTCGTGGCCGCCGACGCCGCCGGCCAACCCGTCCACATGCATGATGCGGATGCTGTCGATCTTCTCCATGGGTTTGACCGATTCGCGGATAATGCCTTCGACCTTGTCCAGCAGCTTCAGGCGCATGGCGGAGGCGCGCGCATCCGGCGTCAGGATATTCGAGGACTCGTTCATCATGCGCAGGCCTTCGGCTTCGACCTCATGGCGGATCCGGGCCGCGGCCAGCCGGATGCGTTCGGCATCGGCCTGCGCCTCGGCCTCTGCGCGCAGCGCATAGCCGCGGTCCTCGCTGGCGGCACGTTCCGCCTCGGCGGCCACCCGGATGGCCAGCGCCTCGCGCTCCGCGGCCTGCGACGCCGCGACCAGTTCGATGCGCTTGCGGCGTTCGGCCATTTCCAGCTCGCGCGCGGTGAAGATCTTCTCTTCGGCGGCCACGGCGAGGGCACGCGCTGCATCGGCGGCGGCCTGGGCCTCCGACTGCGATTTCGACTGCATGGCGACGGCGATGGAGCGTTGCTGTTCCGCCAGCTCGATGGCCTTGCGGCGCTCGATCTCGGCGGCCTGCAGCTCGCGGTCCTTGCCGATGCGGCCGGACTCGATGATCTGCTCGGCGCGCAGGCGCGCTTCCTCCACCGCCTGGTGTGCGCTGATCTGTGCGCGCTGGCCTTCCTGGTCGCGTTCCGCGCGTTCGCGGGCGAGGGTGGCGCGTTGCTCGGCGCGGGCGATCTCCAGTTCGCGCTCCTGCGTCAACCGGGCGCTTTCCGATTCACGGTCGATGTCCAGCGACAGCTTTTCCGCTTCCAGGTTCTTATTGCGAATCGCGATCAGCGTGTCCTGTTCGATGTCGTTGCGCTGCTTCTTGCGGCGCTCGATTTGCTCCGTCAGCCGCGTCAGGCCTTCCGCGTCGAAGGCATTGCTGGGATTGAAGAATTCCATGGACGTCTGGTCGAGCTGGGTCAGCGAAGCGGCTTCCAGTTCCAGGCCGTTCTTGGTCAGGTTGTCCGCGACGGCCTCGCGCACGCGCCGCACGTAATCCCCGCGGCGCTCGTGCAGTTCTTCCATGGTCATCTCCGCCGCGACCGTGCGCAGCGCGTCGACGAACTTGCCTTCCAGCAGCTCTTTGAGCTGTTCCGGCGCCATGGTGCGCTGGCCCAGGGTCTGCGCCGCGTCGGAGACCGCTTGCGCGCCGGCCTGTACCCGTACATAGAACTCGGCGATCACGTCCACCCGCATGCGATCCTTGGTAATCAGCGCCTTGTCCCGCCCGCGCGAGACCTCCAGGCGCAAGGTGTTCATGTTGACGGGAATCACATCGTGGACGATGGGCAGCACCAGGGCGCCGCCGTCCAGGACGACGCGTTGGCCGCCCAGCCCGGTCCGCACGAAGGCACGCTCCTTCGACGCGCGCAGATACAGCCAGTGCAGCAGTCCCACCACGATGGCCGCGACGATCGCGATCGCGACGACGACCAGGAGGAAAGTGCCGAATTGTGAGCCTGTCATGATGAGCCTCTTCTATCGTGTAATGTTCTTGAACTGCCGCGTGGTCTCGGTGAGCGCAATTTCCGTGGGCAGGCGCTCCATGCTCGATGCACCGAAAAAACCATGGCATGGCGGGCAGCGCGACAGGATGTAGGCGGCATCCTCCGGCGTGGCGATGGGCCCGCCGTGGCACAGCACGATGACGTCTTCCCGAACCGCCAGGGCGGCCTCGGCCCAGGCCTGGATGCGCGGCACGCAATCGTCCAGGGTCAGCGCGGTCTCGGCGCCGATGTTGCCTCCCGTGGTCAATCCCAGATGGCAGACGACCACGTCGGCGCCGGCGCGCGTCATGTCGGCGGCGTTCTCCGCGCTGAACACATAGGGCGTGGTCAGCATATCCATGGCGTGCGCCTGGGCGATCATGTCGACCTCCAGGCCGTAGCTCATCCCGGTTTCCTCCAGATTGGCCCGGAACGTGCCGTCGATCAGGCCGACGGTCGGGAAGTTCTGCACGCCGGAGAACCCCAGCGCCTGCAGCCGGCGCAGGAAGGCATCCGGGATCATGAACGGGTCGGTCCCATTGACCCCGGCCAGCACGGGCGTGTGCCGCACCACGGGCAGCACTTCGTGCGCCATTTCCAGCACGACCTCGTTGGCGTTGCCATAGGCCAGCAAGCCGGCCAGCGAACCGCGGCCGGCCATGCGGTAGCGGCCCGAGTTGTAGATGACGATCAGGTCGATGCCGCCGGCCTCTTCGCAGCGCGCGGACAACCCCGTGCCGGCGCCGCCGCCGATGATCGGTTCGCCGCGGGCGATCATGCCGCGCAGGCGGTCGAGTATCGTTTCACGCGCGATGCGCGGCATGGCGGGTCTCCTGGGGTGGGACGGGCGCGCGGGTCTGCCCGCCCGGTTCGATTTCATGGAAGGCCTGCACCAGCGCGTCGGCGAAGCGCGGGTCGTTGATGTGATACGGCAGCTTGCGCAACTGCCGGTGGACGGAGGCGCGAAACCCCTGCTCGATGGTGTCGAACAGGGCGCGATCGGCCGCCGCGTCCCAGAACGGTTTGCCCGGCATGTCGACGGCCGACACGCCGCCCTCGGGCAGCAGGAAGCGCACCGGGCCCGGCATGCGATTCAGCTTGTCGACCAGGAAGGCGCCGATGCGGCGGTTTTCCTCCACCGTGGTGCGCATCAGCGTGATGTTGTCGTTGTGCTTGTAGAGCCGGCGGTTGCGGAATCGCTCCGGCACCGTGTCCATCGCCATGAAGTTCACCATGTCCAGCGCGCCGCATGAGCCCACGTAGGGGATGCCGGTGTCGATGATCGCGTCCAGGCGCGCCGGGCCCGCGGAGAACACGCCTCCGACGATATGGTCGGCGATCTCGGTGGTCGAGACATCGATCACCGCGTGCATCAGGCCCGACTCGACCAGCTTCTCCATGGAGTTTCCGCCGATGCCGGTGGCGTGGAACACCATGCAGTCGTAGTCCGCGTCCAGCGTCCGCGTGACCGCCTGCACGCAGGGCGTCGTAACGCCGAACATGGTCAGCCCGAGCGCGGGCCGCTCGGCCGCGACGGGCGCCTGGCGATACAGGATCATGCCAGCCATCGCGTGCGCGGCGTTGCCCAACACCTGCATGCTGATGCGGTTGATACCCGACACGTCCGTGACGGAATACATCATGCAGATATCGTTGGGGCCGACGTAGGGCCGTACGTCGCCCGAGGCGACCGTGGAGACCAGCACCTTGGGCACGCCGATCGGCAGCGCCCGCATGCCGGCACTGGCCAGCGCGGTGCCGCCGGAGCCCCCGGCGCTGATGACGCCGCCCAGGTCGCGCCTGGCGGGCAGGTAGCGGGCGAGCGCCTCGGCCATGGCGGACACCGCCGAGCCGCGGTCTCCGGTGAAGACCGCCCGTTCCCCGCCGGGGTGGTGGCGCGCGACTTCCCGTGGATGGACATTGGCGGGCGACAGGCGCTCGGACGTGGACACGTCCACGGTCACGGTGCGCACGCCCAGCCGCTCCAGGCAGTCACGCAGCAACAGCAGTTCACGGGCCTTGGTGTCGAAGGTCCCGACGACATAAGCGGCCCGATCCACTGAACGGGACCCCGGTTGGGGGGTCGCGCGGGGCATGCGCGGTGCGGTATCCGCCGGCTCCATCCATGCGCCGTCCGCGTGGGCATTGCCGGCCGCCGCGCCGCCATGGGCGTGCGCGGCATTCCCGCCCGCTGCCCTGGCCGTGCCGTCGCCTGCGCCGGCCGGCCCCGGGAGGCCTTGCCATCGGTTCAGTCCCTCCGCCATGCGGGGCAGCGGCACCGCGATATCCTCGGTATGCGAACGCCGTACCGTAAGGACTTCCACCACGCCGGATCGGGCAGGGGGCGGCGCGGCGTCGGCGGCGCCGGTCGCGGCGCTGGCGCCGGACTTCACGCCCAGCAGCCGCTGTTGCAGCTCGCGGTCAGCAGCCAGTTCGGGCGCGGGCATGACGCGCGCGACCTGGCCATTGACCAGCACGGCCACCGTATCGGCGACGTCGATGGCCACGCCCAGGTTCTGTTCGATCAGCAGCACGGCAATTTCGCCGCCGCTGGCCAGGGACTTGAGCATCGTCGCCACCTGGTCGACGATGACGGGCGCCAGGCCCTCGGTCGGCTCGTCCATGACGAGCAGCTTGGGGTTGAAGAGCAGGGCGCGCCCGATGGCCAGCATCTGCTGCTCGCCGCCGGACAACTGCGCCCCGCCGTTGTGGCGGCGTTCCGCCAGGCGCGGGAAGGTGGCGTACACGCGGTCCACCGTCCAGTCGCCGCGCCGGGCGCTGCGGGCGGCGAGGCGGAAGTGTTCGTCCACGGTCAGGGACGGCCAGACGTGGCGTCCCTGCGGCACGTAGCCGATGCCCAGGTCGGTAATGGCGTGCGCCGGCTTGCCCAGGATCTCCTGGCCGTGCAGCCGGATGCTGCCGCGCGCCGGCACCAGGCCCGCCACCGCATTGCACAGCGTGGTCTTGCCCATGCCATTGCGGCCCACCACCGCCAGCACGCCGCCGGGCAGCGCCAGCGAGACATCGTGCAGCGCGTGCGCGCTGCCGTAGAAGACGTTCAGGTCCGTGATCTGCAGGACCGGCGGTGTCGCGCCCGGGCCTGCCGGAGGCGCGCGGCGCGCATCAATGGCCATGCTGGCGTTCCCCCATGTAGATGGACTGCACCTCGGCGTCGGCCTCGATCTCCTGCGGCGTGCCGTGCTTGAGCACGCGGCCGTTGTGCATCACGGTGACATGGGTGGCCACGGACAATGCGATCTCCAGGTCGTGCTCGATAATGACGTAGCCGATATGGCGCGGCAGCCCTTCAAGCAGGATGACCAATTCCCGCCGCTCGGCCGGGGACAGGCCTGCGGCCGGCTCGTCGAACAGGATCAGGCGCGGCGCGCCGGCCAGGGCCATGCCGATTTCCAGCTGGCGCTGCTGCCCATGCGACAGCGAGGCCACCAGGGTATCCGCGAGGTGGGCCAGCCGCGCGTGCTCCAGCAGTTCGGCGGCCGCGACGTCGGAAGCGGAAGACGGGCCCGTGCGCAAGAGGCTGAAGCGTCCGCGCGACACGCCCCGCACGGCGAGGTACAGGTTGTCGCGTACGCTCAGGTCGCGAAACAGCAGCGAAGACTGATACGTGCGGCGCAGGCCGCGGCGTATCCGTTCCCAGGGCGCCAGCTCGGTCACATCCTCGCCGAACAGGCGCACGCGGCCGCTCGTCACCGGAAAATCGCCGGTGATCATATTGAACAGGGTGGTCTTGCCCGCGCCGTTCGAACCGAGCACGGCGTAGCGCTGCCCGGCTTCCACATTGAAGGAGACATTGTCGATCGCCTTCAGCGCGCCGAACGCACGGGATATCCCATGCAGTTCGAGCGCATTGCCGGACGAAAAACCCGTGGCCGCGCGCATGCCGTTCACTTGCATTCCGGATTGGTGCGCGAGCCCAGGCCCATCTTGTCGAACTCGGCCTTGCTCAATCCCAGGCGTTGATTGACATTGGGAATGACCTTGACGAACTTGTTGTAGAGGCTGCCGTCGCTATTCTTGGCCACTTCGGTCAGGAAGATATTGGCAATGGCGTTGCGGTTCTCATCCAGCTTGACGTCGCCCGTCGGGGTCGACACCGTCATCGTCGACAGCGTCTGCCGCAGCTTGGCCTGGTTGTTCGACAGATCCGCTTTCTCCTGCTCCAGCGCGTCCAGGACGGCCTTGGTGTTGACGTAGTAGGCGTGGGCGAACAGGCTGGGGCTGGGCAGTCCATCCTTGAACGCGGCGCGGTAGTCCGCGACGAACTTCTTCCAGGCGGGATCATCGTAGTTGTCCGCGATGGGTCCGGCGGACGGCGTGCCGATCAGCGCATCGCGGCGCTTGCCCTTGTAGCCCAGCACGGACTGGTCGATGGTGATGGAGCCGGCGATCAGCGGCTTGTCGCCGCCGGCCTGCTCGTATTGCGAAAAGAAGTTCACCGCGTCGGATCCGCCCAGCGCCACGTAAATGGCGTCGATGTTCTCGGGCAGGCGGGCGATCACGGACGAATAATCCTTGGTGCCCAGCGGAACCCAATGCTTGTCGATCACCTTGCCGCCGGCCTTGCAGAACTCGATCATGAAGCCCTGCAGCAGCGAGTACGGAAAGGAGTAGTCCTCCGCCACGGATACGATGCGCTTGTAGCCCTTGTCCTGGTAGGCATAGGTGCCCAGTCCGGCCTGCCACTGGGCGCCGTCGGTGGAGAAGCGGAAGAAGTTGGGCGCCGGTTCGTTCAGCGTGGTGCCCTGGGCGGCGGAGGAACCATTCACGAAAGTCACTTCGGGATGGGTCTTGGCGTAGTTCTTGACCGCGATGCCTTCCGAACCGGACAGCGGCCCGATCAGGATTTGCACGCCATCCTGCTCGACCAGCTTGCGTGCCGCGTTGACGGCGGTATCCGGGTTGCCGTTCGACGATGCCTTGATGATCTCGATCTTCTTGCCGGCCACCATGCCCTTGTGTTGCGCCACCGCCAGGTCCACCCCGCGCATGCCGTCCTGGCCAGGCACGGCGAAGGGGCCTTCCAGCGTGGCCAGCGCGCCGATCTTGATGACTTCCTGCGCCTGCGCGCGGCCGCCGATCGCGGCGGCCAGGGCCAGGGCGCCTATGCCCAGCATGATGCGCAGCGGACGCTGTCCGAGGCGGGGGATGTGTATCGCGTGTGTCATGGATGTCTCCTGGTTTTCGTCGTTATGTCGGTGGATAGCGCGTGACGCATGGAAGCATGCACGGCGGGGCGAGCCGGCCCGCGCAAGCGACGCCAGACGCCCAGCAGGCCATCCGGCGAAACCATCAAAACCAGGAGGAACACGCCGCCGATCACCAGGTTGAACCGCTCGCGGTCCACCAGATCGATGGCGAAGTTCTGCAGCAGTACGAACAGCAGCGCGCCGACGAAGGCGCCCGCGGGATGCCGCATGCCGCCCAGCACGGCCACGATCAGGATGTTGATCATCGCCGTCGTATTGACCGAACCGGGGGATATCTGCGAGTTGTACCAGACCAGCAGCACGCCGCCGACACTGGCGATCAGGCCGGCCAGCGCGTGCGCGGCCACGCGATGCCAGGTCACATGAAAGCCCAGCGCGCGCATGCGGCGGGGGTTGTCGCGTATGCCCTGCAAGGCGATGCCGAAGGGCGAGCGTGCGATATACGCGACGCCCGCGTAGCCCAGCACGGCGCAGGCCAGGCTCAAGTAGTAGAACGGCATCGGGCTGCGCATATCGATGCCGAACAGCGACGGCGGAAGTATCCGCGCCAAGCCCTGGAAGCCGTTGAACACCGTGTAGTTCTGCTGGACCAGGTAGAAGAACGCGACCCCGATGGCCAGCGTGATCATGATGGTGTAGATGCCTTCCGTGCGTACCGCCAGCATGCCGATCAGGGTGGCCGCCAGCGTGCCGAGCAGCAGCGCGGCCAGCACGGCCAGCCACCACGGCCATCCCAGGCTGTGCGCGGCGTCGGCATTCACCCCCAGCAGCGCCACCGCGTAGCCGGCCAGGCCGGCCACCGTCATCTGCGACAGCGTGACCATGCCGCCGTAGCCGGCCAGCAGCGCCAGCGAGAGCGCGATCAGGCCCAGCACGAGCGATTGCGCGCCCACCTGGAAGGTGAAGAAAGGCGAGGCGACGGCGGGGTAAAGCAGCAGCGCCGCGGCCACGCATGCGTGTACCGCCCACAGCGGGCGGGATGCCGCGCGCGCGGCGGCGCCGCTGCGCGCGCCGGCAGGCGCGCCATCGCCCGCGCGCGCCACGCCGGCGAGCGGCGCTCCCGCCGATACCGTGCCGTCCGCACCCGGGCGCGTCGGCATGCCGGGCACGGGATAGGCCACGGTGGCCTGGGACATGACACGCCGCCATTTCGCCGCACTCATACTGTGCCCTTGTCCGTATCGTTATGCGCGCTTGCCCATCAGCCCTTGCGGACGGAAGGCCAGCACGGCGACCATGATGAGAAAGGTGAACACCACCCCATACGTAGGCGCGTAGGCCAGTCCGAAGGTTTCGGCCAGGCCGATCAGCAGCGCGCCCACCGCGGCTCCGGTGATGCTGCCCATGCCGCCGACGATCACCACGATGAGCGAGGCCAGCAGATAGCGCACATCCTCGCCCGGCGCGATCGACAAGGCCGTTCCGCCCATCACGCCGGCGAAGCCGGCCAGGCCCGCGCCCACGGCGAACGTAATGGCGAACACCTTCTGCACGTTGACGCCGCTGGCCGACAGCATGCGCTTGTTGTCCACGCCGGCGCGTATCATCATGCCCACGCGGGTGCGGTTCAGGAACAGCCACAGCGTCAGGCCGATGACGATCGCCGACAACAGCACGACCAGCCGGAAGCCCGAGTACTTGCCGACCCCTGGCACGCTGACGACGCCCAGCAGCCAGCGTGGAGGGTCGAACTGGTACGCTTCTCCGCCCCATATCCACAGGAAGATGTCCGCCAGCACGATGGACAGGCCCAGGGTCACCAGGGTCTGCCGCAGGTCCTGCCCCTCCATGTGCTGGAACACCAGTACCTGCAGCAGCAGGCCGGCCAGCGCGGTCGCCAGGAAGCCGGCCAGCAAGGCCAGGAACCATGAACCCGTCGCGTCGCCCACCGTGTAGCCGATGTAGCCGCCCAGCAGGAATAGCGAGCCGTGCGCCAGGTTGACATTGCGCATCAGTCCGAACACCAGCGTGAAGCCGCTGGCCACCAGGAAATACAAGGCGGCCAGCGTCAGCCCGTTCAGCAGCGACAGGCCGAACAGCCGCGCGTTATCCCGGACGGCGGCCCCGGCCAGCGCCAGCAATACCGCCAGCACCGCGACGACCAGTATGGCTTGCGCGTAGCGCTTCACGCGGCGCCCCTTCAGGCTGCCCAGCGGGTATTGCGGGCGCTGGCGATCTGCGGCGCGCGATGGAATTCGCCGTCCTTCATGACCGCCAGGATCCGGTTCTTGTCCTGCAGGATACGGATGTCGGCCAGGGGGTCGCCGTCGACCAGAAGCAGGTCGGCCAGATAGCCATCCCGGATCTGGCCAAGTTCGTCGCCCTGCATCATGATCTGGCCACCCAGGGTGGTTGCCGACAGCAGGGCTTCCTGGGTGGTCATGCCGAGGTACTTGACGAAGTACTCCAGGTCGGTGGCGTTGGTGCCGTGGGGCGTCCAGGCGAAGCCGTAATCGCCGCCGGGCAGGATGCGGATGCCGCGCCGATGCATCTTCTTGAGCGACTCGATGGCCACTTCCAGCTCGCGGTGGTAGCCCATCTTGGCGGTGATCTCCGGTGTCAGGCCCCATTCGCTGGCGTGGTACGAGGTATTTACCAGCCAGGCCAGGCCGGGCGCCACGAAGATGCGGTCCTTCTTGGCTTCCATCATGTCCAGCGCTTCCTCGTCGGTGAAGCTGGCGTGGTAGATGATGTCGATGCCATGGCGGATGCATTGCTTGATCGATTCGCACGAACGCGCGTGCGCCGCGACCCGCTTGCCGAAGCGCTTGGCTTCGGTGACGCACATCGCCACTTCCTCTTCGGAGAACTGCGTCATCTCGGCCGGCAGCCCGGCGATGTATTCGCCCGAAAGGTTGATCTTCAACTGGTCCACGCCGTACTTCACGAACTGCCGCACCATCTTGCGCATTTCCTCCGGCCCGCTGACCAGGGCGCCGAAGCTCAGTTCGGGATAGGGCAGGTGCGGAGGCGTCGAATCGCCGAGCCCGCCGGTGGTGGTGATTTCCTGGCTCGCCGCCAGGTAGCGCGGTCCGGGAATATGGCCTTCGCGGATGGCGTTGCGCGTCACCACGTCCAGGCGCGGCTTGGCGGTGGCTGCGCCCACACAGGACGTCCATCCCATGTCGAGGTAACGGCGCGCGACGTTGACGCACCAGACCACATGCTCTTCCACCGGCATGCGCTGGATGGCGTCCAGCGACGGCTGGTCATTCCAGGAGAAATGCGTGTGGGCTTCGGTCATGCCGGGCATGAGGAAGGCGCCCGCGCCGTCGACCACGGTGACGCCGCCCACGGGCAGCGACCGCGTGGAGCGCGATACCCGCGCGATGCGGTTGCCCTGCACCAGCACTTCGCCTGTATAAGGCAGCGCGCCCGTTCCGTCGAACACGCGCACATTCGTGAACAGCACCTGGGCCATGGCGGTCTCCTGGCGTTTGGGTGTGAGGAAAAGCCTTCAGCGCGCGTGCGCCGAGTAGAAGTCCTTCAGCTCGCGCAGGCATTCGTCCGGGCGTTCGAAGGTGGTCCAGTGCCCGCAGCGCGAATACACCACGACGCGGCTGCCCGGAATCCGATCGCCGATGGCGCGCACCGATTGGGGCGGCGCCACGCCGTCCTCGTCGCCGGTCACCAGCAGGGTGGGGCAGGTGATGGACTCCACGGCGGCGGGCTGGGCATCCGCCAGCGCGTCGCAACTGCGCGCGTAGCCGTCGGGGTCCTGGCGCATAACGCTTTCGCGTACCAGGGCCACGGCGATGGGACGGTGCTGGCGGGTGTCGGCCGAGGTAGCGCCCGCGACGATGGCGTCGGCGATGGCCTGCATGCCCGCCACGCCTTCGTCGCGGGCGCGCTGGCCGCGAGCGCGGATATTGGCGCGCGCGCCGTCGGGCGGGCAGAGCAGGGGGCCGAACAACGCCAGGCTGCGCACCAGCTCCGGCGATTCGGCGGCCAACTTGAAGCAGACGATGGTGCCCAGGGAATGTCCCAGCAGATGGGCGCGCTCCACGCCGAGCCGCGCGCACACATCGCGCACGGCCTGCGCCAGGCCGTCGATGGACAGCGGGCCGCTGACGGAAGCGGAGCGGGCGCTGCCGGGCATGTCGATGCGCAGCGTCCTGAAGCGCGACAGCGCGCTCATCACGGTAGTCCAGTTATTGGACGAGCCGCCCAGGCCATGGATGCAGACGGCGGCTTCGCCTTCGCCGTCGACCTCGACGGCAATGCGGCTGACGAATTGAGTGCTCATGCCGGCACGCCCCCGGGCCAGCGGCCACCAGGACAACAAGGCGGCGCGAGCGCGGGCATCGCGCCGGCCGGGCATGGCCCCGCCGATCGCAGGACAGCAATCGTCATGGATGTCTCCTCACCGAGGATTTTTTTATCGGGTTCCGGATCAGGAACCCAGGTGAGACACGCGATCCGATTTAAGATACGTGTCTCGTTTTGTCGAATCATGCTAGAAGACGGTTTTTGCACTGTCAATAAAAATCTGGACATACGACCATGGGATATTCCCCTAACGCCATCACCGCCGTTCCCGAGGCGCCCACGCGCGGACCCCGTGCGCGTACCTGGAAGCTCCTGCTCGAAGCCGCCAGCGGCATGATCGAGGAAGGGCACACGCCCACCGTCGCGGAAGTCGCCAAGCGCGCGCAGGTCTCGCGCGCCACGGCCTACCGCTATTTCCCTACGCGCAGCCGCCTGATCACGGCGATGGTCGACACGGCGCTGGGCCCGGTGCGGTCCTGGTCTTCGTCGCAGTCCGATGGCCGGGCCCGCATCATGGAGCTCTTCCAGTCCACATTCATACGGTTCAAGGAATTCGAACCGCACATGCGGGCCGCGGCGCAACTCGCCTTGGAGCACCAGGCACTGGAGCGCGCCGGCATCCTGGAGGAAGAGCCCTACCGCCGCGGGCACCGCATCCGCATCCTGGCGCACGCGGTGCAACCTTTCCAGGCGCAGGTAGCGTCCAAGGGGGTGGATCGCCTGCAGAAGGCCCTGTCCATCATTTATGGCATCGAGCCGCACATCATCCTCAAGGACATCTGGGGCGCGAAGAACAAAGAGGTGGAAAGCATCGTCTTCTGGATGGTGGAAGCGCTGATCGAGGCCACCGTCCGGGATGCCAAAAGCGCGCCGGCGGGCCGCCGCGCCGCGCGTCGTCCCCCATCCGGCGCCAACGGCGATTCCCGCAAGAAGCCGGCGCGTGGAACAGATCGCGCTTAGGCGGCGCGGCGGAACACCGCCGGACTTCGCGGGAAGGCGAACCCATGGCGGCCCGTGGACGGGCGGCTTGCCGATGCGTCACAATGTGGAGGCCGCCGGCTGATCCTTGCGGCGCCGGGTTGCCCATCGCGGGCCCGGGTGGTTCCCTCGGTATTCATACCCTTCTTCCGTCGGATTGACATGATTCCGCTCAACGACCTGCTGCTGTTCGCCGGCGCCTGCCTGCTGCTGGTGCTCACCCCCGGCCCCAACATGATCTACCTGATCTCGCGCTCCTTGTGCCAGGGGCGCATGGCGGGCGTCATTTCGCTGTTCGGCGTGGTGGTGGGCTTCCTGGTTCATATGCTGGCCGCGGCGGTCGGCCTGTCGGCCGTCTTCAAGACCGTGCCGCTGGCCTACGAGATCCTGAAGTGGGCAGGCGCCGCCTACCTGATGTGGCTGGCGTGGCAGGCCGTCAAGCCCGGCGCGCGCTCGCCCTTCGAGCCGCGCGCCTTGCCGGCCGACACGCCGCGCAAGCTGTTCACCATGGGCTTTCTGACAAATCTCCTCAATCCCAAGGTGGCCATTTTCTATGTCTCTTTCTTCCCCCAATTCATCGATCCCGAACGCGGCTCGGTGTTCATGCAGAGCGTTACGCTGGGCCTGACGCAAACGGCCGTCAGCTTCATGGTGAATCTGCTGATCGCCATCTCGGCGGCCGGCATCGCCGCGTGGTTCGCCCGCAACCGGACCTGGATGGCGGCGCAGCGCTACCTGATGGGTGGGGTGCTGGCCGCGCTCGCGGTACGGATGATGATGGAACCGAGGCGATAAGGCGCGGTCGAACCGGCTCTTACCCTAGAGGCGAGGCGGGCCGCCGCGCCAGCGATCCGCACAAAGCGCCCGCTTCGCCGCCATGCCGGCATGCTGGCCGGTGTGCCACCTTTCAAAGGACGCGAAAATGGATCTCGGCTTAAAAGGCAAGACCGCCATGGTGACCGGCGGCAGCAAGGGCATCGGCCTGGCGGTGGCCAGGGCATTGATGGCCGAGGGCGTACGCGTGGGTATCGTCGCGCGCGGGCAGGCAGGCCTGGATGCGGCCCTGGCGCAACTGTCGGGGCAGGGCGGTCAGGCCTTCGCGGTCGCGGCCGACCTGATCGATCCGGGCCAGGCCGCCCAGGCGGTCGCGCGCATCGAGGAGGCGCTCGGCCCCATCGACATCCTGGTCAACAGCGCGGGCGCGGCGCGCCGGCACGATCCCGAAACGCTGACGGCGGATAAATGGCGCGCCGCCATGGACGCCAAATTCTTCACCTATATCCATACGCAGGACGAGGTGCTCAAGCGCCTGCGGGCACGCGGCGCCCAGGGCGCCATCGTCAATATCATCGGGTCCGGTGGCAAGACGCCCACGACCACCCATCTGGCCGGCGGGTCGGCCAATGCGGCCCTGATGCTGGCCACCGTGGGCTCGGCCCATCATTATGCGCAGTACGGCATACGCATCAACGCCATCAACCCCGGCGGCACGGTGACCGAGCGCGTGCAGGAAGGCCTGGCCGTGGAAGCCAAGACCCATGGCATCAGCAAGGAAGAGGCGCGCAGCCGGGCGGAAGCCAGTATTCCGCTCGGCCGGTATGCGGAACCGGAGGAAGTCGCCGACGTGGCGGTGTTCCTGGCCAGCGCCCGGGCAAGCTATGTCGTGGGCGCCGTCGTGCCGATGACCGGCGGCCTGGCGCCGGTCATCTAGCGTCCGTCGCGGCGCGTCAGGCGCCGATGTCGACGCACAGGTACTTCAGCTCGACATATTCGTCCAGGCCATGGCGCGAGCCCTCGCGACCCAGGCCGGACTGCTTGACGCCGCCGAACGGCCCGACTTCGTTGGAGATCAGGCCGGTATTGATGCCCACGATTCCATACTCCAGGCCTTCCGATACCCGCCAGACGCGGGCGTTGTCGCAGGTATAGAAATAGGCCGCGAGGCCGAAGATCGTGTCGTTGGCCAGTTTCAGCGCCTCGGCCTCCGTCGAAAAGCGGAACAGCGGGGCGACCGGGCCGAAGGTCTCCTCGCGCGCGAACAGCATCGACTGCGTGACACCGCTGACCACCGTCGGTTCGAAGAACGTACCGCCCAACGCATGCGCCTTGCCGCCCACGATGACCTTGGCCCCGGCCCGGGTGGCGTCGTCGATGTGTTCGCGCACTTTCTTCACGGCGTGCTCGTCGATCAGCGGACCTTGCACCACGCCTTGCTCGAAGCCATCGCCCACCTTCATCGCCCCGACCTTTTCGGCCAGGCGCCGCGCGACCTCGTCGTAGACGCCATCCTGCACGTAAATGCGGTTGGCGCAGACGCAGGTCTGGCCGGCGTTGCGGAACTTGGAGGCCAGGATGCCGTCCACGGCCTTGTCCAGGTCGGCATCGTCGAAAACGATGAACGGCGCGTTGCCGCCCAGTTCCAGCGACAGTTTCTTGATCGTCGGCGCGCATTGGGCCATCAGCTTGCGGCCGACTTCCGTCGAGCCGGTGAAGCTGAGCTTGCGCACCGTTTCGCTTTCGCAGAGCGCGGCGCCGATATCGCTGGAGCTGCCCGTGATCACATGCATCACGCCCGCCGGTACGCCGGCTTCCTCGGCGAGAACTGCCAGCGCCAGCGCGGTGAGCGGGGTCTGCTGGGCCGGCTTGACGATCATGGTGCAGCCGGCCGCCAGGGCGGGGCCCAGCTTGCGCGTGATCATCGCAGCGGGGAAATTCCAGGGCGTGATGGCTGCGCACACGCCCACGGCCTGCTTCAGCACCATGATGCGCTGGCCGGCCTTGGGGCTTTGCAGGACTTCGCCGTCCATGCGCTTGGCTTCCTCGGCGAACCATTCCAGGAAGGAGGCGGCGTAGGCGATTTCCCCCGCTGCCTCGGTGACCGGCTTGCCCTGTTCGGCGGTCATGATGGCGGCCAGGTCGCCCTGGTTCTGCATCATCAGGGCGGCCCAGCGTTGCAGGATGGCGGCGCGTTCCTTCGCGGGACGGCCGGACCACGCCGGCAAGGCGGCTTCGGCGCGCTGGATGGCATGTTCGGTCTCCGCGCGCCCCAGCTTGGGAATCGACACGATGGTCTGGCCCGTCGAAGGATTCGTCACCGCGAGGGTGGGGCCGCTGCCCGCTTCATGCCACTTGCCGTCGATATAGCAGGCGTCGCGCAGCAATTCGGGACGTTGCAGGCGTTGGGATAGGGAGGTCACTGCTTGCTCCTGGGAATGAGCGGCGGCGCCGATGGCACAGCGCGGCGCGCCGTCGCGGGAAATACGGAATGCGCAGGCCGGATGGGTTGCTGTCTATCGTAAGCCCAAACCTATGCCGTGCCCTTGCTGCGAACCGCCAGGTTTGCACGAGGATTTTTTGTATGCAAAGATATGCATAACTTGAATCGAACGGACGTCGCGCGCCCGGCGTGACGCCTACAGGAGACACCCCGTGTTCAAACCGCGCCTCGAAACCCTGCGTGCGTGGCTGCTCGCCACGGCGACCTTGCTGCCTGCGCTGGCTGGCGCGCAAGGCTTTCCCGAAAAGCCCATACGCCTTATCGTGCCGTTTGCCGCGGGCGGCGGGACCGACAGCATCGCCCGCGACATGGCCCGCAGCCTGGGGGAAAAGCTGGGCCAGGCCGTGGTCGTGGAAAACCGCGGTGGGGGAGGCGGCTCGATCGGGGCCAATGCCGTGGCCCATGCCGCGCCCGACGGCTATACCCTGCTGTTCGCCACCTCCACGTTCGTGACCAACGCCGCGGCGGAAGCCTCGACCAGCTATGACGTCGAGAAGTCCTTCCAGCCCATCGCCCTGATCGGCCGCGGCCCGTTGCTGGTGGTGACCACCAGGGACCTGGGCGTGGACAGCGTGGCCCAGTTGCGCGATCTGGCCTCGAAAAAACCGGGAACGATCAATTTCTGCTCTGCCGGCAACGGCAGCATCAACCATTTGTCCGGCGAACTCTTCAAGCAGCGCGCCGGTGTGCAGATGACGCATGTGCCCTACAAGGGCAGCGGGCCGGCGACGATGGATCTGCTGGCGGGCCGCGTGCAGGTGTTCTTCGCCACCGTGCCGACCATCCTGCCGCAGGTCAAGGACCAGCGCGTGCGGTTGCTGGCCGTGACAAGCAAGACCCGTTCGCCGCTCTTTCCCGATACGCCGACCATGGCCGAGGCCGGGATTCCGGACTTCGACATCAGCACCTGGTGGGGCGTGCTGGCTCCGGCGGGCACGCCGAAGGACATCGTCGAGAAGCTGAATGTGGCGGTCAATGATGCCGCGGCCGCCGACCTGACGCGGCGGCGCCTGACCGACGAAGGCGCGGACCTGTTCAAGGGCACGCCGGCCGATTTCGCGCAGGTCTTGCATAACGAGCTCACGCTCTGGCGCGGCGTGGTGAAGCAGTCCGGCATCAAGCTGGACTGAATGCCATTTTCCGCAGACGTGTCGAATCTGCTGTTTCTTTCAAGGAAAAATTCATGAAAATCGTAGTGCTGCCCGGCGACGGGATCGGACCGGAAACCATGGCCGTGACGGTCGACGCCCTGCATGCGGCGGATCGCCGCTTCGGCCTGGGCCTGCAGCTGGATCACGATATCGCCGGCCACGAGAGCCTGCAGCGCCACGGTGCGACGGTCACTCCCGCGTTGCTGGAAAAGGTGCGCGCGGCCGACGGCCTGATGCTGGGCCCCATGGCGACGTACGACTTCAAGGACGAGGCCAAGGGCGAGATCAATCCCTCGAAGTTCTTCCGCAAGGCGCTGGACCTGTACGCCAATATCCGGCCGGCACGTACCTATCCCGGCATTCCCGCACGCCTGGGCGAGTTCGACCTGGTAGTGGTGCGCGAGAACACCGAAGGCTTCTACGCCGACCGCAATATCGAGTCGGGCCCCAGCGAAATGCTGATCACCCCGGACCTCGTGATATCGCTGCGGCGGATCACGCGGCTCTGCTGCGAGCGCATCGCCCGCTCGGCCTTCGAGCTGGCCATGACCCGCAAGAAGCATGTGACCATCGTGCACAAGGCCAATGTCCTGAAGCTGGGCGATGGCATGTTCATCGACATGTGCCACCAGGTGGGCAAGGAGTTCCCGGATGTCCGCATCGACGAGGTCATCGTGGACGCCATGATGGCGCACGTCGTGCGCGCGCCGGACCGCTACGACGTCATCGTCACGACGAATATGTTCGGCGACATCCTGTCGGACCTGACCGCCGAGCTGTCGGGCAGCCTGGGCCTGGGTGGTTCCTTGAACGCCGGACGCGAACATGCCATGGGGCAGGCGGCGCATGGCTCCGCGCCCGACATTGCCGGGCAGAACATCGCCAACCCCGCCTCGCTGATCCTGTCGGCCGCAATGCTGCTGAACTGGTATGGCCAGCGCAAGGGCAAGCAGGCTTTCATGGAGGCCAGTGCCGCCATGGAAAAAACGCTGGCCGACACCATCCAGGCGCGCGAGTGCACGGTCGATGTGGGCGGCAAGCTCGGTACGCGCGAGGCGGGCGCCGCGTTCGTGAAGCGGCTGGAAGCTGCCGCGAATTGATCGGGTCCTGCGAGCGCTTCGGCCATGCCTGCGGCTTGCGGCAAGGGCCTGGCGCCTCGCCAGCGAGCAGGGCCGGTGGCCTCCGGCTCGGCCATTCCAACCCCGCCATCCATTGATGAAGCGAGTTCAGCGGTGTCCTGACGACGGCGGCGATTGACCGCGTCGCCACCGCTCATTAGACTGCTCCGGCCCCCCATCCCGAACCGAAGCAGGAGACCCATCATGAGTGAAACAACCAAACAGCGCCTGCGTCGCCGGATAGAGCAGCGCGACGGCCTGGTCGTGCCAGGCGCCTTCAACGCGATGAGCGCGCGCGTGGTCGCGGACCAGGGCTTCGAGGCTGTTTACCTGACGGGCGCGGGCCTGACCAATATGCACTATGGCGTGCCCGACCTCGGCATTATCGGGCTGCGCGACGTGGCCGACGCCACTGCCCGCATCCGCGATGCGGTCGATATTCCCTTGCTGGTCGATGCCGACACCGGCTTCGGCAATGCGGTGAATGTGTGGCATACCGTGCGTGCGCTCGAACGCGCCGGCGCGGACGCCATCCAGCTGGAAGACCAGGTGTTCCCCAAGCGCTGCGGCCATTTCTCCGGCAAGGAGGTCGCGCCGCTGCCCGAGATGCTGGGCAAGATACGCGCCGCGGCCGACGCGCGCGTGGACCCGGACTTCCTTATCATTGCGCGCACCGATTCGCGCGCCGTGCTGGGTTTCGAGGCGGCGGTCGAACGCGCGCAGGCCTTCGCCGACGCGGGCGCCGACGTGCTGTTCGTCGAGGCCACGGAAAGCCTGGATGAGGTGCGGCGCCTGCCCACCCTGCTGAACCGGCCGCAGCTGGTGAACATCGTCATCGGCGGCAAGACGCCGCCGCTGCCCGCGGAGGAACTGGGCAAGATGGGCTATGGCATCGTGCTGTATGCCAACGCCGCCTTGCAGGGCGCGGTGGCCGGCATGCAGCGCGCCCTGGGCGTGCTCAAGCGGGACGGCCAGCTCAAGGAAGACCCGGCGCTGGTCGCGCCCTTCCAGGAGCGCCAGCGGCTGGTGCAGAAGCCGCTGTACGACGACCTGGAAAAGCGCTACGCGGAATAGGGCGCGGGAGTAGAAGGGCGCGGCGGTCCTCCAGTATGCCGGCCTGGGCATCGCTGTCCCTTCACGGCTGCGGGTTCCCGTCCTTCTTCCGGAACGTCGCCTCGCCGGCATCGGAGACCTCGACCCATTTCCTGTCCGGCGCCGCGCCCGGCACGTAGCTGTCATGCCAGTTCCACCACTTGTAGGTCGGCGTCTGCGGATAGCCCGGTGGTGAATCTTCCCAGACTTCCTGGCGCCCCAGCGGCGTGATGTCCAGATAGTTCCAGGTGCTGCCCATCTGCTCGTCGCCACGGTTGTTGAGGAAGTACGTGCGGAAGATGCGGTCGCCATCGCGATAGAACACGTTCGTTCCATGCCACTCGTCCACGCCGAAGTCGGCATCGAAGCGATCGGTCAGGGTGAACCACGGAATGTCCCCCCAGCCCATGCGCGCCTTCAGCCGGGCGATATCCGCCTGCGGCGCGCGCGACACGAACACCAGGGTGGTGTCGCGGGCGTTCAAGTGCGCCAGGTGGGCCACCTGGTCGGCCACCATGGAGCAGCCTCGGCAGGCGTGGTCGGGCCAGCCGTAAACGCCCGGTTCGTAGAACGCGCGGTAGACGATCAACTGGCGCCGGCCCGCGAACAGATCGGGCAGGCTCAGCCTGCCTTCGGGCCCTTCGAATGCATAGGCGTCGGCCACCGCCATCCATGGCATGCGCCGGCGCTCGGCGGCCAGGGCGTCACGGGCGCGGGTATGTTCCTTTTCCTTCACCAGCAGCCGCTGGCGGGCGGCTTCCTAATCCTGCGGCGACACGACGGGCGGCGTCTGCATGGCAGGCTGTCCGTCGCCGTTGCGTCCGTTTTCAGGTGATGCGGTCATGGTCGTTCTCTCCGAATGTGAGCGGTGCCCAAGCAGCGGTGCCTCGAAGCGTGATGCCCGCCCACGCCGTTGGCCCGTTCCTGGTTCCGGCCAGTGTGACGCCGGACGCCGCGTGCGCGGGAGTAACAAGTGTGGCGGCATTCCGCCGCTGGTGGACCGATATGCGCCGGCGGTTGCGGCCGGCCGCTTCATTGTTGTCCGCGCGACAACACGGCGAGTCCTTGTGCGAGGCTACTGCGGCCGGACCGCCCCGTCTACGATTCGCCTGCGCGCAGAGCACGCCCGTGGCCGGGCCCGGGCGGCGTCTTCAGATTCGCGCGCAACGCATTGCACCATGCGCTCGCATCACGCGTCGAGGCCATACCACCATGCATTTGGGCAGATCCTACCGCTTGTTCGAGTTCGTCCTTTGGACGAGACGAAAGATCTACCGGCTGCTGGTGCTGGGCTTGGTGCCGGTGCTGTTGTATCAGGTACTGGGCCTGAAATGGCTGACGCTGCCCTTGACGGTGGTGACGCTGTTGGGCACGGCCACGTCATTCGTGGTCGGTTTCAAGAACGTGCAGACCTATACCCGTACCGTGGAAGCGCAGAAGATCTGGATGGCCATCGTCAACACCAGCCGCTACTGGGGCATGATCAGCCGGGATTTCGTAGGGGATGTGGCGCGCTCCGGCGCATTATTGAACGGGCACCTGGCCTGGTTGACGGCGCTGCGTTACCAGTTGCGGACGCCGCGGGTCTGGGAGACGGTGGAAACCGCTTCGAACGCCGAGTATCAGAAGCACTACGTGATCCCGGAAAGGCAGCAGCCGCTGCAGGCCGCCTTGTCCCGGTATCTGTCTCCCGAAGACCTGCGGACGGTGTCGGACGCGGACAGTATTTCCGTGCAGTTGCTGGGTATGCAGGGCCAGGCGGTCCGGCGACTGTACGACGAAGGCCTTATCGCGTCTTCCGAGTACACCGAGTTCAATAGCCGCATCCGCGAGTTCCTCGATCTGCAGGGCCAGGCCGAACGCATCAAGAATTTTCCCTATCCGCGCCAGTACGCCATTATCAACACCTTCTTCGTACGATCGTTCTGCCTGCTGCTGCCGTTTGGGCTGATGGGGGAATTCGACCGCCTGAACGACAGCGTGGGCGGGATCATGCATGGCGAGATGATCTGGCTGGCGGTGCCTTTCAGCGTCATGATCTCGTGGATCTACACGGCGCTGGAACAGGTGGGCGAGGGCACCGAGAATCCATTCGAGGGCAGCGCCAACGACGTGCCGATCAGTCATTTGAGCCTGGTGATCGAACGCGACATCAAGCAGATGCAGGGACGGGCCGATCTTCCGGGCCTGCCTCCATCTCGCGAGATCGTGCTGTAGCGTCGGGTCAGGCATGGCGCATCGGCGCATGGCGCGCGGGTGGGCGGATGCTTGCCCTTTTCGGGATGCCCCAGCAAAATAGCGCAGGTTTCAACCGGTCCGCGCTCTGGCGGCGTCCTTCTCCCATGACCGACTCCACCAGCCTGTTCAATAGTCATCGCCCCCGCTTGCTCGCCATTGCCTACCGCATGCTGGGCGCGGTCGCGGAGGCCGAGGACGTGGTGCAGGATGCCTGGCTGCGCTGGCACGACGCCGATCCATCGAAACTGGACAATCCCGAAGCCTGGCTGGTTACGGTGACGACGCGCCTGTCCATAGACCGCCTGCGCGCACTCAAGGCGCAACGGGAAAAGTACGAGGGCGTCTGGCTGCCCGAACCTTTGCTGATGCCCCAGCCGGCCACACCGGAGGAAATCCACGAATTCTCCGACGATGTGTCCGTGGCGTTCCTGTTCCTGCTGGAGCGGCTGTCGCCGGAGGCGCGGGCGGCCTTCCTGATGCGCGAGGTCTTCGACGCCGATTACGACGAGGTCGCTCGAACCCTGGGCAAGACGGAGGCGGCCTGCCGCCAACTGGTAAGCCGGGCGAAGCAGCAATTGCGCCAGGAATCGCCTCGCCGGAAGGTCTCGCGCGAAACGCACCGCCACCTCATGGCGCGCTTCGCCGATGCCATGCAGCGCGGCGATTTCCACGGCCTGCATGCCCTGCTCAATGACAATGCCGAACTGATCGGCGACGGCGGCGGCAAGGCCACGGCCTTCCCCTACCTGGCGGGCGGGAAAAGGCTGGCGCAGTTGTTCTATGCCGGCGCGCGGCGCTATGGCGACAATGTGCGGGTGGAACTGGCGCTTGTGAACGGACAGTGGTCGCTGCTGCGCTACATACACGGTTCCCTGGAATCGGTGCAGTCATACGAAACGGACGGCCGCCGCATCGTCCGTGTGCTGGTGCAACGCAATCCGGACAAGCTGGCGCGCGTCGCGGCCGCGTTGCCACGGCACTGAATCGGCCATGCGGATGCGCCGGGCGCCGGCGCATTGGTGTCGCGCCGGCAACATTGTGATCCCCCGCGCGGATCTACCGCGCCCATGCCGGGCTGCCTACGATAGACCTGTTCCAATCACCCCAAGGAAAGGTCATGCTGAAGATCACCAAAACCGGATTTCCCTTCATCGCCGCAGGCGCGCTGATGGTGCAACTGGCCCACGCCGCCCCGCCGGCCGGTCATGCGTCCCACGCCGCCGCCGCGCCCGAAGCCATCGTCACGTCGCTCATGGCCAAGCCGCTGCCCGATATTCCCGGCAAGGAAGGGGTGATGATTACGGTGGATTATCCGCCGGGCGCGGTCGATCCCGTACACCGCCACGATGCGCACAGCTTCGTCTACGTACTGGAAGGCAGCATCGTGATGCAGGTGAAAGGCGGCAAGGAGGTCACGCTCACCCCCGGCCAGACGTTCTACGAAGCACCGGACGACATCCACACCGTCGGCCGTAATGCCAGCCAGACCCAGCCGGCGAAGTTCATTGTGTTCCTGATCAAGAAACCAGGGGCGCCCATCCTCACACCCCTGCAGTAAGGATTCGCCCTTGGGTCCATGACGCGGACCTCGGTACGGACGTACACGAGCGTCCACGCCGTGATCCGGCCGGCCACGGCACCGTCCGGCGGATTTTTTTCCAGGCGGTGTCACAGGGCGCGCGGCTCCAACGTCTTAGGAGCATGGATAACAGACCATCCCCCCCTGACTCGCCTGCGTCCTGCGCGCCATCCCCATGCAGCGCCGCGGATTCCCTCGCGCACAGTTTCGCCACCAGTTACGCCGGCGTCGTCGCCTTCATCGCGGTCGCCTCGGAAGGCAATTTCGCCAAGGCGGGCGACCGCCTCGGCATCGGGCGGTCCGCCGTCAGCCGCAGCGTGCAGAAGCTGGAAGATCAACTGGGCACCCGCCTGTTCGTGCGTACTACCCGCAGTACATCCCTGACGCGCGAGGGCGAGCGGTTCTACGAAAAATGCCACGCGGGGGTCGAACGCATCGTGCAGGCGCTGGACGACATGCGCGAATTGCGCCAGGGACCGCCTTCCGGCCGGCTGCGCGTCTGCTCGACCGTGGGATTCGGCCGGAAAGTCGTCGCGCCCTTGTTGAGCGGCTTCCAGGCCGCTTATCCCGGGATCTCGGTCGAACTGGTGCTGGACGACGGCGTAACCGATTTCACGACGGACCGGATCGACGTTTCGTTCCGCAACGGTCGCATGGAGGACAGCCAGGTCATCGCCAAGCAGTTGATCCCGATGCAAATGCATGTATGCGCCGCGCCGGCCTATGTCGCGATGCATGGACTGCCGCAAGACATCGATGAACTGGCCGGCCATCGCTGCGTGGATTTCCGCCTGGCGTCGGGACGGGTGTACGAATGGGAGTTCAAGGTCGGCGGGCAGATGCGCAAATTCGCGCCGCGCGCCATGCTGACCTTCAACGATGCCGATCTCGTCCTGCAGGCGGTGCTGGGTGGACAGGGCATCGCGCAAATGGCGGGCTACCAGATCAGCGATCACCTGCGTGCCGGCAGCCTGGTGGCGTGCCTGCCGCAATACGCGCCGGACGATCGAGGCCATTACATCTGCTATCTCAGCCGGGACCACCTGCCCGGGCGCATGCGTGTGTTCATCGACTATATGACGACGCATATCCGCGCGCTCGACCTGCAGACGCTGGACAGTTTCCTGCCCAAGCAGGGCTAGGTGCCGGTGGACCTGCGGGGCGCCGGCCACCCTATGGCGCCAGGGCGACCGCGCTTTCCATGCCGCGCCGCGTCATTTTGGTGTACGGACATAAGCGCTCGGTATTGCGCACCAGTTCTTCGGCGGGCGCCTGGTCCAGCCCCGGGAGGCGGACCTCCACCTTCGCCCTGAGCGCATAAAGGCCGTCGACCGGGTCTCGGCCGAATGTCACGGAAACCTTGACCTCCGCGTCGGGGATGGCCAGGCCCGCCTTCGCTGCGAGCAGGCTAAGCGCGCCATGGAAACAGGCGGCGTAGCCGGCGGCGAAAAGTTGCTCGGGGTTGGTGCCCCCGCCGGGACCGCCCAGCTCCGGGGGCAGCCTCAGGTCCACCTCCAGCTGGCCGTCCTCGGACCGCGCGATGCCGGACGCCCGGCCATGGGCGGCCGCGCCTCCCTGCACGGTGACGGAGGCCGTGTACAGGGGAGCGAACTCATCCCCCCGGAATTTATCCAGCAAGCTAGAGGACGGCGGGTGCAGTTCGCTCATGGGGGTCTCTCGCCCGGCGCGGGCATGGGAAAATGACGGCGTCGCTGCCGACGCCGTCATCCTGGACCGGCTGCGCTTATTTTCTCGGCGTGCGCGCGAACCAGGTTTCGAAGTCGATCCTGCCCAGGCGGGGGTTGGGTCCCGGCACCAGCGTATCGTCTTCCAGCACCGCGCCGAAATATGGCGTTTGCGCACTGGCGACGACCTTGCGGGTATTGCCCGTTTTCTGCATATAGCGTTGGACCAGGGCTCCCATGCGTTCGCGCACAGGCCCGGCGATCTCTATGGTGCCATTGAGCGGCGCGCCCAGCGTGGCGTCCGCCATGGCCAGCGCCACGTCGTCGGAGGCGATGGGCTGGACATACCCCGCAGGCAGCCGCACCACATCGCCGTCGGTGCCGGACTGCACGATCCCGCCCAGGAACTCGAAGAACTGCGTGCTGCGTACGATGGTGTAGGGGATATTGCCGGCCTTTATCAGCTTTTCCTGGGCAATCTTGCCGCGGAAGTAGCCGCTGTCGGCAAGGCGGTCCGTGCCTACCACGGACAGCGCCACATGATGGTCCACGCCGGCATTGGCTTCGGCGGCCAGCAGGTTCCGCCCGGAGGTTTCAAAGAAGTCGAGCACCGCCTTGTCCTCGAAAGAAGGCGAATTGGCGACATCCACCACGACCTGCACACCCGCGAGCGCGTCGGCCAGGCCTTCACCGGTGATCGTGTCGACGCCCGTGCCCGGCGACGCGGCGATGGCTTCATGGCCGCGTTGGACGAGGAGCTGGACCAGCTTCGAACCGATAAGGCCGGTTCCACCTATGACGAGGATCTTCATGACGGTTGTCCCTGGTCGAATTTGGCCTTGTCCAGGCCGTAGGCCTTGTCGGCCGAGCCAGGAACCGTCTGGAAACCCACATTCAGCCGGTTCCAGCCATTGATGGCCATGATGGCGAAGCTCAGGTCGGAGATCTCTTTTTCCGACAGCTCCCCGCGCACGCGTTCATAGATCTCGGTCGGCACGCCCTGCGCGGGGAGATGCGTCAGGACTTCCGTCCAGGCCAGCGCGGCGCGCTCGCGCGGCGAGAACAGGGTGGATTCGCGCCAGATGGCGACGTGGTGCAGGCGCAGTTCCTTTTCCCCGTGTATCTTGGCCTGCTTCACGTGCATGTCCAGGCAGAAGCCGCAGCCATTCATCTGCGAAGCACGGATCTCGACCAGAGCGAGGATGGGCTGTTCGATGGCGCCCGATTTCAGCAGCATGCCGAATTCGACGAATTTCTTGAAAAACTCGGGCGATTGCGCAAAGGCGTTGACGCGTTGGGTCATGGTGAATTTCCTCGGAGGTTGGCGCCGCCGGCCAGGGCGGTTGAAAAGTGCGTTGCAACTGTTCAGGCAACGGACAGATGGTAGGCGTGGGGCGAATGCAGCGGTAGACGCGGCGAGGGGACCATGGTGTTGCCCGCAGGGAACCAATTCTGCCGCGGGAGACCGGATTGTGCCGTGCCGTGCCGTGCCGTGCCGTGCCGTGCCGAGTGCGGGGGGGACGGCGCCCCGCTCCGAATCGGAAAGCATGACTGGCCCCCGTTGCCTGGCATGGCCGTTGCTCCGCACAACCGTTCTGGCCATTACGCGACAAAGGAAAGGAAATCGCCATGGATTTGCAACTTGCGAACAAAACTGCCCTGGTAACCGGATCGACCGCGGGCATAGGCCTTGAGATCGCCCGCCGTCTGGCGCTCGAAGGCGCGGAGGTCCTGATCTGCGGACGCTCGCAGCAGAAGCTCGACGCCGCCGTTGCCGAAATCGGCGCGAACGTGCGTGCGGTGCAGGCCGACCCGGCGACCGGGGAGGGCGCGGCCCTTCTGACCCAGGCCGTGCCCGAGATCGACATCCTGGTCAATAATCTGGGCATCTATGAATCCAAGCCCTTCGACGCGATCAGCGACGAGGACTGGCGGCGGTTCTTCGATGTGAACGTCCTTAGCGGCGCGCGCCTCGCGCGCCATTATTTGCCCGGCATGATGAAACGCAACTGGGGCCGGGTCATTTTCATTGCCAGCGACTCCGCCCTGGTCATTCCCTCCGACATGATCCATTACGGCATGACCAAAACCGCCCAGCTCGCCATCTCGCGTGGCTTGGCCGGCACGACCAAGGGCACCCGGGTCACCGTGAATGCCGTGCTGCCCGGCACCACGCGGTCGGCCGGCATCGAGGACTTCATGCGCAGCGTGGCCAGCAATCCTGATCTGGCCCCGGAAGAAATGGAGCGCGAGTACTTCGCGAAGGAACGACCAAGCTCCCTGATCCAGCGCATGATCGAACCCGAGGAAGTCGCCAGCCTCGTCGCTTATGTCGCCAGCCCGCTTTCGGCCGCGACCAATGGCGCGGCCTTGCGCGTTGACGGCGGTATCACCCCCACGATCATATGAGGCTGCAATCGATGACCGAGCACAAGCGCTACATACCGACGCCCACCGGCTTCCTGATGGTGCTGCGCCAGGGCGACGATGCCTTTGCCAGGCTCGAAGCACTGATGGAGCAGGAATCCGTTCCATCGGCCGTCATCAGCGGCTTCGGCTTCGCCGGCACGGTGACCTTCGGCTTCTTCGATTTCGAGAAGAAGGCGTACCGGCCGAAAACGATGGAGACGTTGGAGCTGACCAATATCACCGGCACCCTGGCGTGGAAGGAAGGCAAGCCGGCCATCCATGCCCACGGCGTGGCTGGCGACGAGAGTTTCAGGACCTTCGGTGGCCATCTCCTGGCGCTTGAGGTGGGTCGCGGCTCGCTGGAGATCAGTATTACCGTCATGCCGGTCCGCCTGGAGCGGGCGGTGGACCCGGACATCGGGGCGAATGTGCTTCAGCTTTGAAGGGCAGCGCGGCCCGGAGATTGCGCTCCGCGAAAGGTCTCTTTGACCGTCTGTTAGCCGGCCGGATCCATCGTGCTGCCTATAATTGACGCGATTCCCGCTTCGGCGGCAGCCTTGCCGTGCTTCATGTCCACCTTGCCTTTACGCGTGTTGTCCGTCATTCCGCCGATGACGCAGTTGAACACGCCTTATCCTTCCACTGCGTACCTGACGGGCTTTTTGCGCTCGCGCGGCGTTGCGTCTTTCCAGGAGGACCTCGCGCTCGCGCTCGTGCTGCGGCTGCTTTCGGCCGAAGGCCTGCGTGCCGTGGCCGAGCGCATCGCCACGCTGCCGGTGCAAAAACACAGCCGTACCGTCCAGGCCTTCATGGCGCAGCAGGCCCGCTACCTGGCCACGATAGGACCGACGATCGGGTTCCTGCAAGGCCGCGATTCCACCCTGGCCCACCGCATCGTAAGCCGCAACTTCCTGCCCGAGGGACCGCGTTTCAAGACCTTGGACGTGTACGTGGACGAAGAAGGCGGCGACCCGCTGGGGTGGGCATTCGGCGCCCTCGGCCTGCAGGATCGCGCCAAGCACCTGGCGACCCTGTATCTGAACGATCTGGCCGACGTGCTGCGAGACGCAGTGGATACGCGTTTCGAATTCGTGCGCTATGCCGAGTCGCTGGCCGGCAGCCAGCCCACGTTCGACCCCTTGGCCCAGGCACTGGCAGCCGCGCCGACCTTGGTGGACGAGACGCTGCGCGAGCTTACGGTGGAGACGCTGGCGCGGCATGCGCCGACCGTGGTGCTGTTGTCCGTGCCGTTTCCCGGCTCGGTTTATGCGGCTTTCCGCATCGCCCAGACGATCAAGGCACAAGACCCGGACATCGTCACCGTGCTGGGTGGGGGATTCGTCAATACCGAACTGCGCGAATTGAAAGACCCGCGCGTGTTCGATTATTTCGACTATGTCACCCTGGATGCCGGCGAACGCCCTTTGCTGGCCTTGCTGGAGCATGTCCAGGGCCGGCGCTCGCGCCAACGCCTGGTACGAACCTTCCTGCGCGACAAGGACACCGGGGAAGTACGGTACGTGAACATGGCCGAGCCCGATGTCGCGTTCGCAGAAGTGGGCACCCCGACCTGGGACGGCCTGCCCCTGGACCGCTACCTGTCGCTGCTGGACATGCTGAACCCGATGCATCGCTTGTGGAGCGACGGACGCTGGAACAAACTGACCGTGGCGCACGGCTGCTATTGGAAAAAATGCAGTTTCTGCGATGTCAGCCTGGACTATATCGGCCGATACGAGGGCGCGTCGGCCAAGGTGCTGGCCGATCGCATCGATGCGATCGTGCGCGAGACCGGGCAGACCGGTTTTCATTTCGTGGACGAAGCGGCGCCGCCCAAGTCCCTGAAGGCGCTGGCGGCCGAACTCATCGAGCGCAACGCCGGTATTTCCTGGTGGGGCAATATCCGTTTCGAGAAAACCTTCACTCCCGAACTATGCGAGTTGCTGGCCGATAGCGGCTGTATCGCCGTATCGGGCGGGTTGGAAGTCGCTTCGGACCGCCTGTTGAACCTCATGAAAAAAGGCGTTTCGGTCGACCAGGTGGCGCGGGTCACGCGCGCCTTCACCGATGCCGGCGTGCTGGTGCACGCCTACCTGATGTACGGTTTCCCCACGCAGACGGTGCAGGATACGGTGGATGCGCTGGAGTACGTGCGCCAGCTGTTCGAAAACGACTGCATCCAGAGCGGCTTCTTCCATCGCTTCGCCTGTACCGTCCATTCGCCGGTGGGGATGAATCCCGAGCAATACGGCGTAACGCTGCAAGCCTTGCCGCCGGTCACATTCGCCAAGAACGATATCGGATTCCACGATCCCACGGGCGTGGACCATGACGCCCTGGGCAAGGGGCTGAAGAAGGCCATCTACAACTACATGCATGGCATCGGCCTGGACGAGGACGTGCGCAGCTGGTTTCCCTTCAAGGTGCCGCGCACCACGGTGGCGCGCAACCGCATTAGCCATGCCTTGCGCCAGCGCGGGTAGCTACCGGGACACGACAGTTTTATGAAATCTCCACTGTTCGTTGGCGACACCCTTGTCACCCGTCGACGCCTCCTTGGGGCATCGTTGTCGCTGGGACTGGGCGGTGTGCTGTTGTCGGGCTGCGCGCCCGCTGTCCGACGCCGGAATGGAGCCGATACGCCGGCCGGGGATCTATCGTCGTCGCTGCCGGCTAGTGGCTACGCGCGTCCTGTCCCGGCCTTCCGGGCCGGAAGCCTGGTCGCCATCGTGGCGCCGGCGTCGGCGGCTCCCGACGCCGCCGACGAGGCTGCGCTATGGTTGCAGGCGCGTAACGTACCGGTGCGCGTCATGCCGGCATCGCGCATGCGCCTGCCCGCGCCGCTGGATTACCTCGCCGGCCCTGACGCCGCGCGCGTGCAGGACCTCCACGACGCCTTCGCCGCACCCGACGTTGGTGCGGTGTGGTGTCTGCAAGGCGGCTTCGGTTCATGGCGTCTGCTGGACGCGGTCGATTTCGGGCTGCTAAGCCGGCATGCCAAGCCCTTCATCGGATACAGCGATATCACGGCGCTGCACCTGGCGATCCAGCGGCACGCTGGCTTCGTGACCTTCCATGGCCCCATGCTCGGACAGGATTTCCTGGCGGGCCGCGAGCCGCCCACCGAGTCCGCGTTGTGGCGCATGATAGGCGGCGCCGCGCGGCCTGGGGATCCGGTCGCCCCTGCTCCGTCGCCCATGCTCACCACCTTGCTGCCCGGGCGCGCGTCCGGACGGCTCGCGGGCGGCAATCTGGCGATGATCGCCGCCTTGATCGGTTCGCCGCACGAAATCGATACGCGCGACGCCATCCTGTTCATCGAGGATGTGAACGAGTCGCCGCCGCGCATCGACCGCCTGCTGTCCCAACTGCGGGCGGCCGGCAAGTTCGAGGGCTTGCGCGGGGTCCTGGCGGGCAACTTCACCCGGCAGGGCACGAACGCGCCGGACGAGATCGCGCAGTTGGCCGTTCATATGCTGCTACAGGCTTATTTCCAGGGACTGGGCATTCCCGTGCTGGCCGGCTGGCCCAGCGGCCATGGCGATCCCAATCTGACGCTGCCGCTCGGTGCGCGAGTGACGCTGGACGCGGAACGGGGTTTGATATTGGAACAGGCGGTCACGGTGTAGGCATGATGATCATGCAGAATCCTGGCTCGCTGCGACGGGCTCGAACGGCGTGCGGGCTCTCGGTTCGAGTTCATCGACGACGCGCCGCAGCAGCTTGAGCAGTCGCAGGCGCTCCGGCTCCGAGAGGGGCGCCATCTGCTGCGCATAGGTGGCCTCCGCCATTTCCGCCGTTTGATCCAGGGCGCGCTGTCCCGCCGGCGTAAGGATAAGCCGGCGCCGCCGGCGGTCGATGTCCGCCTTCTTGCGTGTGATCCAGCCGCGCGTCTCCAACGCCTGGACGATTTGCGATACCGTGACCTTGTTCATCCCGATCGCCTTGGCCAGGTCGCTCTGGTTCACGCCGCGCAGGTCATGCAGGGCGATCATGACGGAATACTGCGCGGGAGACAGGGCCAATTGCTCGAAGTTCGCTTCGAAGATGGCGACGTAAATCTGGTGCGCCCGACGCAGCAGGAAGCCGGGGCGGGAGTAAAGCTGGGACAGGCGTTCGACGGGTTGGGCGGGCATGTGAATGGCGAGGTGGGGCGCATCGCGCCTGATCGTGCACGGAGGCCGGCATCGGATGCACCATCATCGCGTACGGCTCTGCCGATTTCGCTGCGCGCGATCAGCCGGCCCGGTGGCCGCTGAGTTCTGCGCCGGCGCGCGCGGATAGCGCACGGTAGCAGGGCATGGCGGCGCAGGCGAACAGTGCGAGGAGGATGAAGGCGACCGAATAATCCGTGGCGGCGGGCGCGTTGCGGGCGCCTAGATTAGCAGACCATTGCACGGTCAGCGCCGACAAGGAGATGCCGACCATGACGGCCAGTTGCCACGCCATGGTGTTCAGCGTGGTGGCCGGTGCCACTTTGCCGGGAGGCAGATCGGAATAGGACACGGCGGTCAGCGCATTGAACTGCACCGCCCGGAAGAAACCGGCCATGGACACGAAGCCCGTGATGCCGGCCAGGCCCCAGTGCGGCAGCGAGAACAGCGCGCAGCCGGCAAGCGCCGTCGCGCAGGCCACACCGTTGTAGCAAAGCACCCGCCGGAATCCCCACCGTCGCAGCAGGCGGGTGGTCTGCGTCTTGGTGAAGAAGGCCACCGAGCCGCTGATCAGCAGCACGACGCCGCTTTGCAGCGCGGTGTAGCCCAGGCCCAGTTGCAGCATGAGAGGCAGCAGAAAGGGCAAGGCGCCATAGCCGACGCGCACCAGCGATCCGCCCCAGAATCCCGCGGCGAAGGTCGGCAACCGCAACAGCCGGAAGTCCAGCATGGGCGCGGACAGGCGACGAAAGCGGCGAACATAGAACACCACGCATAGCGCGAGGGCCGCCAGCAGGCCACCGAGCAAGGGCAGGCTCGCTCCGTGCCTCGCGCGCTCGATCAGCAGGATCAGCAGGGCCAGCGCGGCCGCCGCGAGCAGCCATTCCCGCACGTCGAAGGCCAGGTCGGCGCGCTGGTGCAATTGCGGCATGAGGCTGCGCGCCGCCCATAGGCCGGCCACGCCCACCGGCACATTGATCAGGAATACCCAATGCCACGATAGATATGCGGAGAACAGGCCACCCAGCGGCGGGCCCAGCATGGGGCCGACCATGGCCGGCGTGATGAACCAGGCCAGCGCCTCCACCAGTTGCGCCTTGCTGGTGGTGTGCACAATGGCCGTGCGGCCTACCGGGACCATCATCGACGCCGCCGCGCCCTGCAGGGCGCGGCATACGGTCAGCACCGCCAGGCTTGGCGCCACGGCGCACAGCACCGAACTGGCCGTAAACAGGGCGACGGCGCAGGAGAATACCGTGCGCGTGCCATAGCGCGCCGCCACCAGGCCGCTCAGCGGGACGAACACCAGCGAACACAGCAGATAGATGGTCATCGTCACGTTCAGGCTCAACGGATCGACGCCGAAGTCGCGGGCGATGTCGGGGATGACCGGGCTGATGATGGTGGCGTCCAGTTGCTCCATGAAATAGGCGGAGCCCACCAGGATCGACAAGGGGCGAAAGCTGGTGTTCCGGGCGTCCGCCTTCGTGGCGTGGGGCGGATCCGCAGGGATCGTCTTATCGATGTCGTTGGCGTCACGGATGGAAGAAGACATGTGTCTCGGGCCGGTGTGCGAAGAAGGGGGCAGGCCGTCATTCTGCGCGCTCGAACGGCGCGCCAAAAGTGTGAATAGTAAATAAGCTAACAAATTAATGTGCGTTTGAGGGCGAGCCCGTCGACGATACGATGCCGTCCATACCGATCCCGAAATGGAGCAGGGCAATGGCAACATTCGAACTGGCCACGCCAGCATCGTTGATGAAGGACATCAGCCAGCCGGACTTGGCGCTTATCGATACGCGTCCCGCCGGCGATTATTGGTCTGGCCATATCGCGGGCGCGCGCCACCTCGATCCCTCGCTGTTCGCGACTCCCGGAACCGACGCCGCATCCCTGGCGCGCCTGCATGCCGTCCTGGCCTGGAGCCTGTCCGCGCTGGGCATTACGCAGGATGCCCGTGTCGTTGTCGCGGGCATGCGGAACGAGGTCAACGCAGCCCGGGTGGCATGGGCACTGGCCTATGCAGGCGTGCGGCATATCGCACTGCTGGACGGGGGTGTGGAAGCCTGGGAGGGCGAACGCGTGACGGCCGCGCCTGCTGTAACGGCCACCGCTTTCACCCTGGACCCCCAGCCCGCCTATCTGGCCACGGCAGAGGAGGTCCTCGCCGCCGCTGGAGACGGCGGTGCGCGCATCCTGGACGCCCGCACCCGGGAAGAATACGCAGGCGAGCGCAGCAATGCCGGACGCACCGGCCGCGTGCCTGGCGCGCGATTCTGGGATACGAGCCGCGAACTCGACGCCGATGGACGCTACGCGGCTCCCGGCCAGTTGGCGTCCGCGGTGAAGGACTTGGTCGCCGCGGACGAGCGGGCCATCATCTATTGCGGCGGCGGCGGTCGCGCGGCCCGCACCTTCATCGCCTTGCAACTCGCGGGGCATCGCGGCGCGGCGGTCTATCCGGCGTCCTGGAATGAATGGGGCACCTCCGAGAGATATCCGGTCGACACGGCCGGCGCCTAGGCCCAGCACGACACAAGGATGGAAGACACCATGTACGGCATCGTCGTCGACAACGAAAAACTCGACCGGATCCAACCCAGGATCCTGGATATATCCCGCTATCTGGGCAGTCCGGCCGAGGTGGGCCGCGTGACCGTGACGCCCTATTCGCCAACGGTGGGCGCGCGTGTCAGCGGACTGCGCATCGACGAGGATGGTGATGTCACGCCCGCGGTTAGAACGCTGCTGTACGACGCGCTGCTGCGCTACGGGTTCCTCAGTTTCGAGCCGGGCACCGTGGACGTCGCACGGTTCGAGCGGCTGGTGTCCCTGTTCGGCAAGGCAAAGCTGATGAACACGCCGTATACGCCGGAGACGGGCAAGAGCGGGCAACTCAACACCATAGATGCGTCGACGAAGAAAACGCGCATGAACTATATCTGGCACATGGACCAGGTGTTCCAGCCGACTTCGCCGCCGTACACCGCGCTGCTGGGCGAGACGATGCCTGCGCTGGGCGGCGACACGCTGTTCGCCAATGCGACGGCCGCCTACGACCTGCTCGATCCGCTGCTAACGGCCTACCTGGAAACGCTGACCGCCGTGCATGACGCGGACACCATGGGCTATTTGACCCTGGCATATCACGACCTCGATGCGCGCGCGGAGCAGCGGCGCAAGTATCCGCCTATCGAAGTGCCGCTCATTCGCACGCATCCGGAGACCGGGCGCAAGCAGATCTTCGTCAACGAGCTCTATACGCACCGCATCCTGGGTGTCAGCCGACGCACCAGCCAGTCCTTGCTGGACGTCCTGTTCGATGCGCTCAGCGCGCCGGAGGTACAGGCGCGCCATCGCTGGGAGGACGGCACCGCCCTGATCTGGGACAACCGTACCGTGCAGCATCGCGGCGTTCCGGATTTCGGCACGCAGCGGCGCATCATGCATCGTGCGCTGGTGCTTCCGGACTAAGGCCGTATTTCGATCCCGCCCACCTCGTTGCGGCGGGCGGTGTTCACCCGATGATTTTCAGTTGCAGGCAGGATATGAAACGCAGAGATTTCCTACAAATGGCGGCTGGCGCGGCTGGCATCGGCATGCTGCCGGGCGCGGCCCGGGCGCAAGACAGGCAGAAGGTGCGCATAACGCTGCCATCGCCGGGCAGCGCCGGCTCGGCCTGGAGGCCGCTGGTCGCCCGGTACAGGCTCGACCAGGACCTGGCGCTGGAGTTGGAATGGGTGACGGCGGACCCGGGGAAGATGCAAGTGCAATTGAGCGCCGGTTCCCTGGATGTGGGGGTGTTCGGGTCCATAGGCCTGGCGACGCTGGCTAATCGTGGCAGCGATATTGTGCTGTTCGGCCCGGCGCTGAACAATCACGGCCGCTGGATCGTGCGCGGCGACAGCGCCTTCAGGTCGCCCAAGGACCTGATCGGCAAGCGCATCGCCACCACCGCCGAAACCAGCGAAACATATCAGCAGGCGCGCATCGCTGCATCGCTGACGGGCCTGGACCTGAAGAAGGACATCAAGGTGATCTTCGGATCCCCGACGGCGAATCTGGCGCTGTTCGAGCGCGGCGACGTGGAAGGCATCATTACCCTGGAGCCGACCGCGACGCGCCTGGTGGGACGCGGCGCGCTGGAAATCGCCCGTGTCGCCGATATCTGGAAAGAGGCGACCGGACAGGCCGACGATCCCTTCCTGGTTGGCCTAGCCGCCAGTCGGGGCTGGTATGAACAGAACCGTGAGACTGCCGCCAAGCTGGCCACTTTGTTCGAGCGGATCGGCGCCACCATTGCCCAGGACCCCGACAGGCTGAAGCCGATCGCAGGCGAACTGGGCCTGAAGGCCGACGAGACCCAGGCCATCGATCTGCTGCCGCGGCGCTTGGCGCCCGCCTATGCCACCAAGTGGGACACGGGCGTCTTCGCGACCATCGACAAGCAAGTCGACGTGGCGGTGAAGCTCGGCCTGGTGGGGGCCGCGCCGCCCCGCAAACTCTACGCGCAGGCCTGAATGAGCTCCGACAACGCGATCCTGCGAAGCGGCGGCGTGGCGCCGCCACCTTCCGCCGCGAAGGCCTGGAGGCTGCGCGCATTCCTGGTCCGGGCCTGGCCACCGGCGGCTTTTTTTCTGCTGCTTGCTGCATGCTGGGAGGCCATGGCGACCTGGCTTCATTCCCCCTTGGTACCGGACTGTGCGGCCATTCTGCGCGAACTCGTGGATATCGTGCGCAGCGGAGCGGGATTCACGCAAATCGGCATTACGTTCTTGCGCATGTCGCTCGGCTTTCTGCTGGCGCTGCTGTTCGCCATGCCCGTCGGCATTCTGAGCGCGGTCTCGCGCACCGCTGAACGCTTCTTCGAACCGGGCGTCATATTGGGCCTGACCGTACCCGGCCTGGTGTGGGCCTTGCTGTGCGTCATCTGGTTCGGCGTATCGCTGGCCTCGCCGGTTGTCGCGGTGGCCCTGGGGGTGCTGCCCGCTATGGTGATCGCGGTGCACCAAGGGGTGCGTTCGCTGGAGCATGAGCGTGTGGAAATGCTGCGGGTATTCCGGCTTCCGCCGGTACTGGTCCTGCGCAAGGTATGGCTGCCGCTGCTTTACAGCTTCATCGTGTCGGGTTGTCGCGTCGGATTTTCCATCGCCTGGAAGGTCATTGTGCTGGTGGAGATATTCGGGATGTCGGACGGGGTGGGTTACCAGCTGAATTCCAAGTTCAGCACCCAGGACGTAGAGGGCGTGATTGCCTGGACGCTGGCCTTCTGGGTCGCGATGCTGGCCATCGAACACGGCATCTTCGGGCCGCTGGAGGTCCACGCCAATCGCTGGAAGCGGGGAAACCCGCGATGAGCAGCCATATCCGGCTTCGTGGCATCACCAAGAGCTTCCCGCCCTTGGGAAGCGCCTCGCAACGCATCGTGATCGCCCAATTGGACCTGGACGTGCACGCCGGCGAATTGCTCGCCCTGGTGGGGCCTTCCGGCTGCGGCAAGTCCACGCTGCTCAACCTGATTGCCGGACTCGATCTGCCCACGCAAGGCGATGTGCGCTTCGACCGGCCCTTCGAAGGGATCAATCTTGGCGTGGTGTTCCAGCAGCCCCGCCTGCTGGATTGGCTGAGCGTGGCCGAAAATATCGGCATCGTCCTGGCCGGTCGGGGCAAGACGGCGGAAGACGTCGCGCGTACGGTGCGTCAGTTGATCCAACGCGTCGAACTGCCCGACCATGCGCAGTCCTATCCGCAGTTTCTTTCCGGCGGCCAGCGCCAGCGGGTTTCCATCGCGCGTGCCTTCGCGGTGCAGCCCGACGTGCTCTTGCTCGACGAGCCGTTCAGCGCACTGGACGAGCTCACTGCCCGGCGGCTGCGGCTGCTGCTGCAGGCAATGTGGATGGCCGGGGAGGGCCCCCGGCCCACCGGCGTGCTGGTGACTCACAACATGCTGGAGGCCGCATTCCTGGCCGACCGTATCGCGGTGATGGGCGGATCGCCAGCCGAAATCGTACGTGTCATCGAGGTGGATGTGCCGCGGCCCCGCGATCCTGACGATCCGGCCTTGTTCGAGGTCCACAGGCAGGTGATGCGGGCGCTGCAGGGGTAAGTCTCAGCGCTCGAGGGAGATCATCCGCTTGCCGGCGCAACTCGGCGGAGTGAGGCCGAATAACGCTGGCCGCGCATTGGATAACATGGGCGTTGGAATGATGGCGACGAGGCGCACGGTCGATCGACGCGCCACTTTGCGCGGCGCGATTCTATAAATCGCGCGCCAGCCGTACCACCGTCACCCCGGGCTTCAGTTGCCGGAGCGACGGCATGACCAGCGTGCATCGATCGTAGGGCGTAACAATGGGCTTGCCGTCCGCCCAGCCCAACACCGTGCCGGCGTGCGGCAGGGTTTCCAGGCCCTGCCAAGGCTCGCTGAATCGCACTTCCATGGACGGGGCGACCACTGCATCGCTTACTTCGAGCACCCGCTGGGTCGGCGGGTCGGGCAGCAGCCATTCCGCAGGAATGTCATCGGCGCCGACGACACCGGACGCCGACAGCATGCGCGCCGTCATGTCCCGCGCCACGCCGTGGGAAGACGGGTCGCCATGGAAGCCGCATTCGATCAGCAAGGCACAGGCGTCCTCGCGCGACGCATCGCCGAATTGGGCGAAATCGCGCATGCGTACGCCGTCCTTGTGGCCGGCATCCACGATAACGTGGCCGGGGGCCTTCAGGCTGCGCGCCAGGGCGATGTTGCGTGGCAGCACGCCGGTCAGGAGAAGCGGGGCGCCGGGTTCGTGCATCGAGTGCAAATCCAGCAGCCAGTCCGCGCGTTCCACCCATGGGCGCAATGCCGCGGCGCGCCGGCAGTCGGCGGTCTGTGGGTTTTGCAGGCGACCGTCGCTCCATACGCGGTTCATGTCTTCCTCCACGAAGCGCGCGGCGTCGGGGCGGAAAGGGTCGAACCGGTCGAAGGCCTCCAGGTTGCAGAACGCGAGGGTGAGGCTGCCACGGCGCGGGCGTAGCCCCGTGGCGAGCAGGTCTTTCAGCGCCCAGGCGCCGCATAGCTCGTTGCCGTGCAGCAGCGCCGTAATCAGGAGGCGGCGGCCCGGCATCCCGGAGTCGAAGTGCCATACGCCTGGGGTGCCAGTGTTGCCGATGCGTTCGGTACCCAGATCGGGCGTGGAGAGTTTGAAGTCCATGAAGCTGTCCGTGAGGTCATGATCGCCGACCGGGGGCGGGTGGAACCCGGCGCGGCTAGAAACGCCGCCCGCTGTCAATTGGCCTCGATCCTGGCCGCCTTGACCAGCCCGCGGTACTTCTGCGTCTCGGCGGCCTGGAACGCCGCGAGATCCACTCCCGGTCGCGCGACCTCGGCGCCTGCGTCCCGCATCCTGGCGCGGAACTGCTCGGAGGCCAGCGTGTCGTCCAATGCCGCGCGTAGCCTGGCCACCACGGGTTGGGGAAGTCCTGCGGGACCATACAGAGCAAACCAGACATTGATATCCACGGACTCGAAGCCCGGAGTGGCCGCCAGCGGTGCAATCTCCGGCGCGGCGGTCGAGCGCTTGTTCTCGGTCAGGCCCAGCGCGACGATCTTCCCGGCGCGGACTTGCGGCAGCGCGGATGACAGCACCAGGACGCCGAAGTCCAGCTGGCCGCTTATCAAGTCGGTGACCATGGGCGCCACGCCCCGGTAGGGGACATGGCCGACCTGGGTGTGGGTGGACTCGTTCACCATTTCGCCTGCCAGATGAAGCGCGGTGCCCACGCCAGAGGACCCATAGTTGTAGGTGCCGGGCGTCGCGGCGCGCACCTTCTGCAAGTAATCCGCAGCGGTCTTCACCTCCGATCTGGGGCTGGCGGCCAGCACCATCGGCTGGGAACCGACGAGGCCTACGGCCGTGAAGTCCGAGCTGCCGTTGTATTGGACGGCGGTGTTGATCATCCGGGCGATGACCATTTCGTTGGTCGAGCCCAGGAGCAGGGTATAGCCATCCGGTTCGGCGCGCGCCACGCGTTGCGCGCCGATGGTGCCGCCGGCGCCGCCCAGGTTCTCGACCACTACGGCCTGATCGAGGCGCTTCGCCATTTCCTCGGCCAGCAGCCGTGCGGTCAGGTCGACGCTTCCACCCGCGGGATAGCCGACGACCAACGAGATGGTGCGCGCGGGATAGGCAGCCGAGAAAGCCGCGGCGGGTACGGCGAGCGCGGAGCCGGCGCATAGAACGGCAAATACCTTGGACATCCGGTGGGTGATCGCTTTCATCAGTTTCTCCCTGGGGGCGGTTTGGACGGCTTGGCCGTCTTCTTGGACTCAGGGCGTATTGTCCGGCGCCAATGTGCGATCGCCGTGCCGAAGCGGCACGTTGTCGTGCCTTTTTGGTCAGGGGAGGAATGCTGTCAGGCGGTGCGGCGGGCAGTCGCTGCCCAGGCCGCTTCGGCGAGTTCGGCCATGCGCGCGCGTGGCCGATAAAGGCGTACTTCGAATGCCACCTCGTCGTTGCGCCCGCCCAGGGCCGCCAGCACGCCACGCCGGCAGTCGGCGACCACCATGGACCAGGGTAGCCACGCCACGCCCAGCCCATTGGCTACCGCGCCATGTGCGGCGTCCAGTGAATCGCTGCGCATGAACGGCGCCAACGCGTAGGGCGTGGTCTCGAGGCGATCGCCCAGGATGCGCGCCATCGCCAGCCCACCCGCGTAGGCAATCAGGGGTGTGGGGCGGCCGCCTTCGCGCAAGGCATAGCGTGGGTGCCCTCGCGTGTCCACCTGGGTGACCGGCACCAGCTTGTCGGTGGCCAAGGTCATGTACCGATAGCGTTGCGGGCTTAGCGAGATCGACATCGCGGGGTGCTCGTAGCAGCACAACATGTCGACCTTGCTTTGCTCGAGCCTGACGACGAGGTCCTGCATGTGTCCCGTCGATATTTCGACCTGGGCGCCGCCGCTAAGCACCTTGGGGGTACGGTGCCGCAGCCGGGCCACCCAGTCGGTGACCAGCGTCCGGGCCAGACTCCGCCCCGTCGCGATACGCAGCACCGCATCGCCTTCCGCGCGGGATCCGCGCATGCGCTGGCGCACCAGGCCCATGTGCTCGACCACCTGTATCGCGGCTTTCAGCAGCGCGTCGCCTTCCGGCGTCAGCGTCGCGGGATGTTGGCCACGATGCACCAGGGGAGCGCCCGCCCAGGCTTCCAGCGCCCGGATACGGCGGCCAAAGGCGGGATGCGTGACGTGCCGCGATTCCGCCGCCCGGACGAAGCTGCCGGTCCGCGCCAGTGCGATCAGGTCTTCGAAAAGTTTCAGGTCGGACATCGGGTTCGTTGGAGAGAAGACACATCTGCCTGAGTGGCATCCGGACTATACGATCGGGCGGACGCGAGGACGTCCATGCCGCCTTGCTGCGACAACCTCGGCGTCCTATCGAGTCGCTGCCGCGGGCACTCCGGCAGACCCAGGTGCGGCCCCGGCTGCCACACCATGACTCACCGCCGACCGCGCCTGGGCATCCGCATTTACCCAATCGCCACCCAGTGCCTTCACCAGCAGCACCGACACCAGCAATCGCTGCCCGGTCAATTGCGCCGCCTGCCGCTCGGTATTCAGCACCGCCTGCTGCGCGGTGATCACATCCAGGTAGGTGGTGGCGCCGCCGCCATATCGGTCGGCCGCCATATCCAGCACCCGCCGCGCATCGGCCACCGCCGTCTGCGACTGGGCGGTCGCCTGGTCCAGCGCGGCCAGCCCCGTGATGCCATCCTGGACTTCCTGCATCGCGCCCAGCACCACACGCCGGTAATTGCCCACCGTGGCTTCATAGCCGGCGCGGGCAAAGTCGACGTTGGCGCGCGTGCGTCCGGCATCGAACAACGATTGGGTGGCGGACACGCCGATCGACCATAGCAGGCTGGGCGCATCGAACAGCGTGGCGATTTCGCGGCTGTCGAACCCTACGCTGGGATTCAGGATCACGCTGGGGTAGAACGCCGCCGTGGCGACGCCGATCTGCGCGTTGGCCGCGGCCATCGCGCGTTCGGCGGCCGCGATGTCCGGCCGGCGCTCCAGCAGGTCGGACGGCACACCCAACGGAATGGCCGGCGGTGTCATGGCCTCGGACAGCGGCTGCGGCGGCAAGGAAAACACCGGCGCCGGCGTGCCCGTCAGCGACGCGATCGCATGTTCGAACTGCGCACGCTGCTTGGCCAGGATATGGGTCTGCGTCAGGGTGTTGTCGAGCAATGCCTGCTGCTGCGCGACTTCCAGCCCGGAGGCAGCGCCGCCGTCATAGCGCGCCGTGATCAGGTCCAGCGCCCGGCGTTGCAAGGCCACGGACCGGTTGACCACGTCGATTTCGGTGTCGAGCGCGCGCAGGTTGACGTAGTTGGCCGCCAGCTCGGTCGTCAGCAGCAGGCGCGTGTTGGCCAGGTCGGCGGCCGACTGTTCAGCCGATGCCCGCGCGCCTTCCAGCGAGCGCTGCACCCGGCCGAACAGATCGACCTCATAGCTGGCGTTGAAGGACAGGGCGTAGTCGTTCTGTACGGTCGAATATTGCGGCGACGCGTAGTTGGTCAGCGGCCGGTTGCCGCTGATCTTGAAACGCGAGGCACGGGTGCCGGCCGTCAGCGCGGGGAACAGGCCGGCGGAACTGGCGTCCGCGGCGGCGCGCGCCTGGGCCAGCCGCGCCGTGGCGATGGCCAGGGTAGGGTTGGCCGCGAGCACCTGTTCCTGCAGGCGGTCCAGCGTGGGGTCGCCAAAGCGACGCCACCACGCGCCCTTGTCGGAGGCATCGCTGGGCCGGGCCTGCCGCCATGGCGCCTCCACGTTCCAGGTAACCGGTATGTCCACCTGCGGACGCTGGTAATCCGGACCGGCGGCACATGCGGACAACAGGGTCGCGATGGCCGCGCCGTGGAGGGCGCATTTGATCCCGCGCCGCTGCGTCATTGCGAGCTGCCTTCGCCGTGGCCCGCGTTGCCTCCCGGGGCGACGATTACCGGCGTGACGGCCGGTGTTGGCGCCGGGGTGGCTGATTCCGCGACCTGGACCATGTCTCCGGCCGCCAATGAGTCCGCCGGATTGAGGACGATGCGGTCGCCCGCCTGCAGGCCGTCGGATATCTCCACGCTCTGGCCGTAATTGCGGCCCACGGTCACACGCCGCATGTCGATGCGTCCGTTCGGCTCCACCAGGGCGACCATGGTGCCTTCGCGGCGAAAGAGCAGGGTGTTGGTGGGCACGGCCAGCGTATCGCCCGCGGGCAGGTCGAGCGCCACCTGGACGTAGGCGCCCGGCATGAGGACACCCTCGGGGTTCGGCAAGGCGACCTCGACCTGCATGGTGCGGGTGGCCAGGTCGATGGATGCCGCCGTGCGGGCGATCTTGCCCGGGAAGCGCCGGCCGCTGAGTTCGGTCTGCGTGACGGTCACCGGTGCGCCAATCTTCACCGACTGCGCGTAGCGCTGCGGCACATTGATGTAGACGCGCAGCGGATCGGTCTGCGACAACAGGAACAGGGGCCGTCCGCTGCCGGCGTCGATCAGGTCGCCCACGTCGACGTTGCGGCGCGTGATGATGCCCGAGAAGGGCGCGACGATGCGCTTGAAGCTTTCCAGTTGGCGCAGACGCTGCACGTTGGCCTCGGCCGCCGCCAGGTTGGCATTGGCTTGCGCGGCCGCGCCGCGCCGTTCGTCCAGATCCTGTTGGGACACGACGTCCTTGCGCCGCAGCGCTTCCCAGCGTGTCAGGGTGCTGGTGGCCAGCCCCAGGGCGGCCTTGGCCTGTTCGCGCGAGGCGATGGCTTGCGACAACTGCTGGTCGATCTCCGGCGTTTCGATCTCCGCCAGCAACTCGCCTTTTTCGACGCGGCTGCCGATGTCCTTGGTCCAGCGTTTCAGGTAGCCGCTGGCGCGCGCGGACAGCGGCGCCTGCACATAGCCTTGCAGCGTGCCCGGCAGGGCCAGGGACTGGCCGGTCTTGGGCACGCTGGGCAGCACCGTCTGCACATACTGCATGGCGCGCGCGTGGGTGCCGGCTTCCAGTTCATCGGCGGTCTGGATGCGGCTGACCACGGTGCGCGCCGCGCCCAGGGCCAGCAACACCAGGACCACCAGGGTCAGGATGCGGGTACGCCGCACCATCTGGTCGCGCTTGAGCAATTCGCCGGACCCGGCTTCGCCGGGGCTGAGCGGGTGTATGCCCAATTGATTGTGTCGCTGCTCCGACATGTTCCTAGATCTCCCGCGGCGCGGTATCCGGCGCCAGGGGCGCGGCGTCAGGGCGCGCGTCCCCGGCCTGCGCCTTGCGGCGTCCCAGGCGATGATGTACGCCGGCAAAGACCACCGGCACGAAGAAAAGCGTCGATACGGTGGCGAACAGCAGCCCGCCGATCACGGCGCGCCCCAGGGGCGCATTCTGCTCGGCGCCTTCGCCGATGCCGAGCGCCATGGGGATCATGCCGATAATCATGGCCAGCGCCGTCATCAGGACCGGCCGCAGGCGCGTGGCCCCGGCCTCCAGCGCCGCGGACAGCACGGGTGCGCCTTCCTCGCGCCGTTGCCGGGCGAAGGACACCAGCAGGATGCTGTTGGCGGTAGCCACGCCCATGGTCATGATCGCCCCGGTCAGCGCCGGGACGCTGAGCGTGGTGCCGGTGATGAACAGCATCCAGGCGATGCCGGCGAGCGCGGCCGGCAGGGCGGTAATGATGATGAAGGCGTCGATCCAGGACTGGAAGTTCACGACGATAAGCAGGTAGACCAGCACGATGGCCATCAGCAGCCCGACCCCCAGGCCGATGAAGGACGACTGCATGGTCTGCACCTGTCCGCGCAGCGTCACCTGGCTGCCGCGCGGCAGCTTGTGGCGGATTTCGTCGACCTTGCGGGATACATCGGCCGCCACGCTGGCCAGGTCCCGGCCCTGCACGCCGACGTAGACGTCGATGGCGGGCTGGATGTTGTAGCGCGACATGACGGCGGGTTGCCGCGAGGGCTGGACGTCGACCAGGTTGCCCAGCAGTTGCGTGTTGCCGCCCCCAGGCGCGCCGGGCGCGCCCACGGGCAAGGCCAGCAGTTGGTCCATGCCGTCGATCTGGTACTGCGGGGCCTGGATGGCGACGTTGTACACCACGCCGTTCTGCGGATTCAGCCAGAAGGCGGGCGAGGTCTGCGTACTGCCCGAGAGCGCGATCAGCACGCTTTGGCCCACGTTGGCCGGACTGAGGCCGACCTGCTGCAGGCGGGTGCGGTCCATCACCATGTTCAGTGTCGGCGTATCCAGGCGCTGGTGCACATGGGCGTCCACCGCACCCGGGATCTGCCGGATGGACTTGGTCAGTTCGGCTGCCAGCTCCGCGTTGGCGTTCATATTGCTGCCCGTGAACTGTACGTTGATGGCCGCGGGCAGGCCGAAGTTGAGGATCTGCGTGACGATGTCGGCCGGCTGGAAGAAGAACTCGATCCCGGGAAAGCGCTTGGGCAGCTCGGCGCGCAGCAGTGAGATGTAGTCCTCGGTGGGTGCATGCCCGTCGCGCAGCGACAGCAGGATTTCTCCGTCCAGCGTGCCGATGGTGCCGGCGTTGCTGTACGAGAGATTGATGCCGCTGTTCGGCACGCCGAGGTTATCCAGGATGGTCTCGAGGTCCTTCGGGGGAATCATTTCACGGATGGCGGTCTCGACCTGGTCTGCCAGGCGGGCGGTCTCCTCGATCCGCGTGCCGGTGGGCGCGCGCATGTGCAGGCGGATCTGGCCCGCGTCCACGGTGGGGAAGAAGTCCCGTCCCAGGAAGGGATACAGTAGGCAGGACAGCAGGCAGAAACCCAGGAAGAGCAGGGCGAAGGCCTTGCGCCGGGCCAACTGCGCCGACAGCACCAGCGTGTACGCGCGCCGCATGCGCTCGAAACGCTGGTCGAAGGCGCGATACACGCGCTGCAGGGCGCTGGGCCGGGCATCGGGGTCGCCCTTGCCGTGGTTCTTCATCAGCAACATGACCAGCGTCGGCACCAGGGTGCGCGACAGCACGTACGAGGCCAGCATGGCGAAGACCACGGCCTCGGCCAGGGGGACGAAGAGGTAGCGCGCCACGCCCGACAAAAAGAACATCGGCACGAATACGATACAGATGCACAGCGTCGACACGAAGGCCGCCATGCCGATCTCGTTGGCGCCCGTCAGGATGGCCTGCTTGAGTTCGGTCCCCAGGTGCAGGTGGCGTTCGATGTTCTCGATGGTGACGATGGCCTGGTCCACCAGGATGCCCACCGACAGCGCCAGCCCCCCCAGCGTCATCAGGTTGAGCGTCTCGCCCATCATGTGCAGGGCCAGGATGGACGCCAGGATGGACAGCGGGATGGTCAGGGCGATGATCAGCGTGCTGCGCCAGTTGCCCAGGAACAGCAGCACCATGGTGGCGGTCAGCAAGGCCGCGATCAGGGCTTCGATGATGACGCCCTTGACGGCGGCCTTTACGAAGACCGACTGGTCGAACAGCGGCGTGACCTTGATGTCGGCCGGCATGGTCTGGATCACGCTCGGCAGAAGCTCCCGCAGGTTCGCCACAATGTCCAGGGTCGAGGCGCCGCCGTTCTTCAGCACCGACAGCAGCACGCCGCGCACGCCGTCCTGGCGCACGATATTGGTCTGCGGATTGAAGCCGTCGCGCACATACGCCACGTCGCGCACATAGGTGGTGGCGCCGCCGGGCACGGTGCGCACCGGCAGGTTGTTCAGCCCGGCGATGGTTTCGGGCGAACTGTTCATCTTGATGCTGAACTCGGTATCGCCGAATTTGGCGGTACCCGACGGCAGGATAAGGTTCTGCAGGTTGACGGCGTTGACCACGTCGGCTGGCGACAGCCCGCGCGCCTGCAGCGCCTGCAGGTCCAGGTCGACCGAGATCACCCGGTTCTTGCCGCCGTAGGGAAAGGGCACCGCCACGCCGGGAATGGTGATCAGCCGTGGGCGCAGGGTGTTCAGCGCGGCGTCGAACAAGGACGGTTCGGGCAGCGTGGCGCTGGACAGGGCCAGTTGTATGACCGGAATGCTGGACGCCGAATACTTGATGACCAACGGCGGCGTGATGCCGGGCGGCAGCTGGCGTACCTGGGTCTGTTCGGCGGCCACGACCTGGGCGATGGCGGTCTGGATGTTCGCCGTGGGCTGGAAGAAGATCTTGATGACGGTGATGCCCGCCAGCGATTGGGACTCGATGTGCTCGATGTCGCTGACCGTCGTGGTCAGTCCGCGTTCGTTCTGCGCCGCGATGCGTTGCCCCATCTCCTGCGCCGACAAGCCGTTGTAGTTCCAGATGACGCTGATGACGGGTATGTCTATTTCGGGAAAGATATCCGTCGCCATCCTCATCAACGCAAAGGGCGTCGCCAGGATGATCAACAGCGCCATCACGATGAAAGTATAGGGACGGCGCAAGGCCAGTTGGACCACCGACACAACTTATCCCCAGAGCGGAAGAGGGTGCTGCAGCATCATGATGCGGGCGCCCTGTGGCGGGCGTGAGTGGGACGGCACGCGGGCCCTGTCCCACGCCCCGCGCGCCGGTGGCGCACGCGGGATGGAGCAGGGCCGGGATGTCCGACAATTTCAATACAGAACGTAACAGCTATTTTTGGGCATGGCGCGGGAAAGCGCAAGGCGGATAAACGAGGGGTTTGCCCCTATTTCGGTGGATACCTGGCGTAAACGGTGCGAAAGCGTGCGCGGCCATACCGATGTTGCGGCGCAACCGGCATGGCCGCGCACGCTGGGTTAAGCTTCCGCCTCGTTGAATCAGAACCCCAGACGCTGCCAATACGACCATGCCTTTGCCGTCCCGATCCTTTATCGCAACCATCGAAGACATGCGCGTGCTTGCGGAAAAGCGCGTGCCGCGCATGTTCTACGACTACGCGGATTCCGGTTCATGGACTGAATCGACCTACCGGGCCAACGAAGCCGACCTGCAGAAGATTCGTTTCCGGCAGCGCGTGGCGCGGAATATGGAGAACCGCAACATCGCCACCACCATGGTGGGTATCCCCGCCGCCATGCCGGTGGCGCTGGCGCCCACCGGCCTGACCGGCATGCAGCACGCGGACGGCGAGATCCTGGCCGCGCAGGCGGCCGAGGCCTTCGGCGTTCCATTCACCTTGTCGACGATGAGCATCTGCTCCATCGAGGACGTGGCCGCGCACACCACCAAGCCGTTCTGGTTCCAGCTGTACGTGATGCGGGACCGCGACTTCATCGAACGCCTGATCGACCGGGCCAAGGCCGCCAACTGCTCCGCCTTGATGCTGACCTTGGACCTGCAGATCCTGGGCCAGCGCCACAAGGACCTGCGCAACGGCTTGACCGCGCCGCCGCGCCTGACGCTGCCCAACCTGTTGAACCTGGCCACCAAGCCGGCGTGGTGCTATCAGATGCTGCGCACCGGCCGGCGCACTTTCCGCAATATCGTCGGCCATGCGAAGGGCGTGGGCGACCTGTCGTCGCTGTCATCATGGACGGCGGAGCAATTCGATCCGCGCCTGAGCTGGGACGACGTGGAATGGATCAAGAAGCGCTGGGGCGGCAAGCTGATCCTGAAGGGCATCCTGGATCCCGAGGATGCGCGCCTGGCGGCCGACACGGGCGCCGATGCGCTGATCGTCAGCAACCACGGCGGCCGGCAACTGGACGGCGCGATGTCGGCGATCAGCATGCTGCCGCGCATCGTCGACGCGGTGGATTCGAAGATCGAAGTATGGATGGACAGCGGGATCCGGTCGGGCCAGGATATCCTGCGCGCGGTCGCGCTGGGCGCGCGCGGCACGCTGATCGGCCGGGCTTTTCTCTACGGCTTGGGCGCGGGCGGCAGGGAAGGCGTGACCAAGGCCCTGCAAATCCTGGCGAATGAACTGGATGTGACGATGGCCTTGTGCGGGCATCGCGATATCCACGATATCGATCGCGACATCCTGGTGCCGGGTACGTATCCCACGGCTTGAGCCCATGCCGGCGTACCCCGGCCGCGTTAGCCATGCGCGCGCAGGATGAAATCGTAGAAGCGCTGCGCCGCCGCGGATAGCGCGCGGCCCCGGCGTTTGATCAGGCCCAGCGTGCGCGATATCGACGGGTCGACCAGCGGGACGCTGACCAGGGTCGCGTGCGCGCCGCGCGGCATGCCGAGCTTGGGCACCACGCCTACCCCCACGCCCGCTTCCACCACGCTGACCAGCGCGGGAACGTGCTGCACCTCGCAGAACCAGCGCGGCAACTGCGCGGTGTGGGCGAGCGCCTGGTCGATCAGCATGCGGTTGCCGCTGCCTTGCGCCACGGCCACATAATCATGGTTGGCCAGTTCGGCCCAGCGCACCTTGCGCTTGCGCGCCAGCGGATGCTCGCGCGAGCAGGCCAGCACGAAGGGGTCTTCGATCAGGGGCTGGAATTCGATGTCCGGCTCCTGGGTGCCGATGTAGGTCAGGCCGAAGTCCGCTTCGCTGCGGGCCACCGTGGTCAGGATCTCCGCCGACGTCTCGTCGCGGATGCGCAGCCGGATCCGTGGGTATTCGTCGTGGTACGCCTTGACCACGGGCGGCAGGAAGTAGCCCACGGCGGAGGGCACGCAGGCGATGGTCACTTCCCCCGACAGGCGGTCGGCCAGGTCGCGCGTGCCCAGCAGCGCGCTTTCCAGTTCGTTCAGGACGTGCCGGGCCTTGTGGACGAACCCTCGTCCGGCCGTTGTCAATTCCAGCCGCCGGGTGGTGCGCTCGAACAGGCGCAGGCCCAGCGCGCCTTCCAGTTTTTCGATGCGCCGGCTCAGCGCCGATTGGGAGATGCACAGGACGTCCGCCGCGGCGCGGAAACTGCCGTGGTCGCTGGCCGCCACGAAGGCGCGCAGGTCTGCAAGGTCGAAGTTCACGGGGCGATGTGGCGTAACGCATCATTGGCCGCCCGAGGTCCGATGTCGTCGGGGACACCCCGGAAAGGCGCCACCGGCGTCGGCCACCGCGGGCTGCCGTTGATGCGCTAGGCGCAATAATCACAGTAATCCGTGCACTCTACACTACTGGCCGTATTCTTCCGCGTCCAGGAAATCGCTTAGTACATCGTCGCGCAGTTGTATGAAACGCGGGTCGCTGCGGTCGCGCGGATGCGGCAGATTCACCCGTATCGTGCGATGGATGCGGCCGGGATGCGGCTGCATGATGACCACTTCGTCGCCCAGGAAGACGGCTTCGTCGACGTCATGCGTGACCAGGATCATGGTGATGCGCTCCTGTTGCCAGATGCGCTGCAACCGCTGCTGCATGCGCGACCGGGTCAACGCGTCGAGAGCGCCGAACGGTTCGTCCAGCAGCAGGATGCGCGGCCGGTTCACCAGCCCGCGTGCGATGGCGACACGCTGCGCCATGCCCCCGGAGAGCTGGTGCGGATAGGCGTTGTCATAGCCTTGCAGGCCCACCAGGGAAAGGTGTTCGGCGACCCGCTGGCGCTTCTCCGAATTCGAGATCGCGACGTTGCGCAGCGCCACGGCGACATTGCGCGCCACGGTCAACCAGGGGAACAGGCGATGGTCCTGGAATACGATGCCGCGATCGCCGCTCGGGTCTCCCACCGGCAGGCCATCCAGCAGAATGGCGCCCTGGTAGTCGCTGTCCAGGCCCACGATCAGGCGCAGGAGGGTGGACTTGCCGCATCCGCTGGCGCCGACGATGCTGATGAATCGGCCCGCCGGAATGTCGAGGTTGATGTTGTCGAGGACGGGCAGCGCCTGCCGGCCCGGCGCGCCGGGATAGCGCTTGCCCAGCGCGCGGATTTCGAGTGTGGAGGTGGCGGTCATAACGGTACGGAGAACGACGTTTGTTGATCGGGCGGCGGATGGACGGCTGGGGGCAATGCGCCCGCATGCGATTCCAGCGACGCGAGGCGGCCGAGTACGGCCGTCGCCTGGAGGAAAACGGTGTGGCCGCGGCTGCGTTCGGCCGGACCTGTGGCGGCTCATGCCACGCGCCAGCGGGCGAGGCGGCGTTCCGTCCAGCGCGCGATGGCGTTCAGGCCCCAGCCCACCAGCCCGATGACGACCATGCCGAAGATGACCAGGTCCATGCGAAAGTGTTCGCTGCCGTCGATGAGGGTGTTGCCGATTCCCAGGCCGGCCACCAGCAGGTATTCCGCGCCGATGGTGGCCAGCCACGAATAGATCAGGGCCAGGTAGATGCCGGTGAAAATGGACGGGATGGCGCAGGGCAGGATTACCGAGAAGACCCGCTGCATCCGGCTGTGGCCGTGCACGCGGGCGACTTCGAGCAAGCCGATCGGGGCAGAGCGTATTCCGTCACAGGTGTTCACCACGACGGGCACCAGGGCCGCCAGTGAAAGAAACACCACCTTGGCGGTATCGCCCAGGCCGAACCAGACCGAAATCAGGGGAATCCACGCGAAAAGCGAGACCTGCTTGAACGTATTGAAGCTGGGACCCACGATGCGCTGGAAATGTCGTGACAGCCCCAGCGCGGCGCCCAGCAGCAGGCCCAGCGTGGTGCCGATGCCGAAGCCCGCGAGTTCACGGGCAAAGCTGGCCCCGAGCGCGCGCCACAGTTTTCCGGTCGACACCTGGTCCAGGGTGGTCTGCCATACCTGTCCGGGCGACACCAGCATCGGAGACTGATGCAGACCGCTGTACGACAGCAGGCACCAGATCGCCACCAGCATCGCGGGCAGCACCCAGCCGCGCCAACGTTTGGCCGGCGCCGTCATGCCGACCCCCACGCCGGCGCGGGCCGGCCGCGGCAGAGGCGCCGCTCGGCGCCATCCAGCAGCCGGTCTATCGCAAAGCCGATGGCGCCTACGACGACGACGGCGGCCATGACGAGATCCAGCTGGAACAACTGCCGTCCGTAGACGATGAGATAACCCAGGCCCTCGCTGGAGGCGACCAGCTCCACGACCACGAGCGAAAGCCAGGCCTTGGTGAAGCCCAGCCGCAGGCCGGTGAACAACGTGGGAATGGCGTGGGGCAGCACGACCCGCAGGACTTGCTGGCGCTGCGAGTAGCCATATATGCGGGCGACCTCCAGCAAGGCGAGCGGCGTCTGCCGGAACGCTTGCAGCGTATTGAGCGTGACGGGAACCAGCGCGGCCTTGGCGATCAGGATGTACTTGAGCGGTTCGCCGATGCCGACCAGCAGCAGGACGAAGGGCAGCCACGCCAGTACGGGGATCTGCACCAGCGCATTGAAGGTCGGCAGCAGATACGCCTCGACCCGGCGCGACAGGCCCATGACGCTCCCCAGGGCAACCCCAAGCGCGGCGCCAGCCAGGAAACCCACGGCCACGCGCGTCATGCTGGCCCGGGCGTTGAGCCAGAGATCGCCGCTGCCGGCCAGGTCCCACAGCGTGTCGAACACGAAGCGCGGCGACGGCAGCACCTGCGGCGATATCCACCGGTACGAATCGCAGACCTGCCACACGGCCAGCAGGGCGGCCGGCAGCAGCCACCCCCATCCCCGGGATCCTGCCCAGGCAAGCAGGTCCCGGGGCGCAACGGTGCGGCGCGGGCGGTTTACGCCGGACAGGATGGACGGCGATGCGCTCATGGCCTATTCTCCCTGGGTCCGGCCTGGGCGGTCGAGGCTGGGCCATTGACACGGGTGATGCCGTCGGTGGCATAGCGCGGCCAGTAGTCCTCCAGGCCCTGGTCCTTCAGCGCCCGCTCCAGGTAACGCGTGTCGAACCAGTCGTCCACGCTGATCTCGCGTCGTATCAGCCTTTGCCGCAAGGCGTCGGCCGCCACGGCCTTGTAGCGGCCGACGATGAATGCGTCGACCACCGGCGAGTTGCGTGACTTCAGCGTCTGGTCCTGGAATTCCGCCTTGAACGACGCATAGGGAATACCGCTGCGCGCCCATAGCTGGAACAGGGCGTCGCGGTTCTCTTCGTCGGAGGCCCAGCACGCCGCCCGCACGAAGGCGTCGACCACGGTCTGGGTGGCTTGCGGATTGTCCTGGGCGAACGCGGCCCGGACCAACAGCGCGGCCTGCCGCGTGTAGGCCGGGTTCCCGCGCTGGGTCGAGAACACCATGCGTACCAGTCCCTGGTCGCGCAGCTTGAAGTATTCGATGCCGCCGAACGCGGCCTGCACACCGTTGGAGACGATGGCCGCCTGCGCGCTTCCGGTGTCCAGGTTGACCACCTTCAGGTCGCGCTCGGCCAGCCCATGCGCAGCCAGCACGTTGATGGCCACCAGATGGCCGTTGGTTCCGCGAAAGAGCGCTACCGTGCGGCCCTTCAAGTCTTCCAGGGTGCGCAGGGGCGACGCCGGGGGCACCGCCACATACAGGTTGTTGCGCGCGCCGCTGACCAGCAGCAGCCGCGTGTCGAGGCCGTTGGCGCGTCCCACGACGGAGGGCAGGTCCCCCTGGTAGGCGAAGTCGATCTGCCGGTTGGACAGCGCTTCGTTGACGGCCGGCCCGGCGCCCTTGAAGAACAGCCATTCCACCTTGGTGCCCTGGCGGGCGAAGGCGTCTTCCAGCCAACGATTGGCGCGGACGACGGCGCCCGGCGATCCGCCCCAGGTGATGGGATCGCCGCCGCCGGCCGTGGCCACGCCGATGCGCACGACGTCCGGGCCCGGCCAGGCGGTGCCGGCCATCGCCACCATGAAGGCCCCCGCCAGCCCGGCAAACAGCCGCCGCCGCAAACGAGACGTACCGGTCATCGTGCCTGCTCCGCACGGGACGCCTGCGCCCGTTCAATGGCCGTGCCCTTGAAGAAGCCGGGATTGGCTTCTGTGTAGAAGCGATAGGGGTTGTCGAAGACCCAGGACTTGAAGTCCGCGGCCGCGATGACGCCGTTTTCCACCAGATCCCAGCTTTCCGCGAGCGGTTCGGTGAATTCGGGCACATCCCAATGGCCCACATCGGAGGACCAGATGGCGTTCACCTTGGCGCCCAGCGGCAGGGCACGGCTGTTGAATGCCGACGCGACCGTGCGGTCGTCGGCCTCCGACCCGAAGTAAAAGCTGTCCAGCCAGCGCGTCCTGATGTCGTGCGGACTTTCGATGCCGGCGGCGGCGAAGTCGTCCAGTTCATCGGCGTTCGGCTCGCGGCTGTGATGCAGGGCCGAGATGCCCAGGCTGTCGCGCAGCAGCGTCTCGCGATTCAATTCGCGACCTTGCAACAGCGGGTGGCCATAGCGCCTGAACAGATCTTCCAGCAGGTCAAGGTCCGCGTTGGCGGGGTTGTAGTTCTGCACCGCATTGCGGTTGCGCTTTTCCCAGCGGTCGATCAGGTGGGTGTACACATGGGCGCCCCAGTCCGCGCCGCCTTCCAGCAGGGCGACGCGCAGCCCTGGGAAGCGCCGCGTCACGCCGCCGAAGAACAATGCCTTCGCGAATGCCTGCGAGCCATCGGCGAAATGGCCGATGTGGTTGAACATGTAGTTGCTGATCGATTGCCGGCCTGTCCAGCCCTGGCTGCCGTAGTGGGTGGTGACCGGCACGCCGAGTTCGACGACTTTGGCCCAGAACGGGTCGTAGTCATATTCGCTGTCGATGCCCAGGAAGTCGACGTAGCCGGCGTGGCGCGCGACGTCCGGATACTCGCTGGCGGGATACTTGTCGGCGATGGCCCGGATGGGGCGGCGAATGCCGCCCGGGATGTTGATGACCTTCAGTCCCAGCGTCTTGACGGCGAATTCCAGTTCTTCGATGCCTTCCTGCGGCGTGTGCAGGCCGATGCCGGCGACAGGCGTCAGGCGGTCGGCATAGGGGCGATACAGGTCGGCATGGAAATGGTTGATCGCCCGCTGCAGTGCCTGGCGGTTGTCCGCGCCAGCAGCCAGCGGCGCCAGGACATCGTTCGGGAACAGCACCGAGTAATCGGATCCCTGTTCGGCGAGGCGCTCATACAGCAAGGCGGGCAGGGTGTATGTCGCCAGGTCCAGCGTGTTGCGCGTGACGCGCGCCCACCACGGCGAGCGCAGCGTACGGTGATACTGGCGCTCCTGCGGCGTCTGCTGGTACCAGTCCTTGCCGCCGGCACTGCGGTTGGCGAAGCGGCCGCCTTGCGCGCGACGCAGCGCGTCCACGAGCTTGCTGCCGCCGTAATGCTGAACGTAGTCCTCCAGCGCGGGGGCGTAGTCATTGACGTGGACGTCCGTGTCGATGACGGGATGATCCAGCCGTGCCTTGACGGCGGCGGAGCGGGAGCCCTGGACTTGCTTCAAGCGGTCGTTCATGCGGTGTCTCCGGTAGGTGCGTGATGCGTACACTACCGGCGCGACCTGCTCACCCAAACGATTTCATACTCATTAGTTTTTGGCGCATTTCCTTATGGGCGATGTACTTATTCGCGTGCAGGGCCGAGGCGGTCCCGTGCGATCCCGTAGAGCACGCCTTATTCCGTCCTGATGTCCAGCCGCTGGATGATGTCGGCGAAGCGCTTGATTTCCGACTGGTAGAAAGCACGCAGCTGGTCGGGCGTCATGTACTCCGGGTCCGCGCCCTGCGTGGCCAGGCTTTTCTTCACGTCGTCGCTGGCCAGCACGACCTTGGTGGCGTGATTGAGTTTCTCGATGGCGCCAGCGGGCGTGCCGGCGCGGGCGAAGAGCGCATACCACTGGGCGAACTGCAGGTCCTTGTAGCCGGCTTCGGCCATGGTGGGAACGTTGGGCAGCGAGCCGGACCGGTGCGTGCTGGCGACGGCGAGGATCTTGATCCTGCCTGATGCGAGCAGGGGCGCGGCGGAAGCCACGCCGACGAAGGCCATGGAGACCTGCCCGCCCATGGCGTCCGCGACGGCCGGCGCATCGCCCTTGTAAGGAACGTGGACCATATCCAGGCCGGTCGCGGCCTTGAAGGCTTCCCCGCACAGATGCCCGGTGCCGCCGACGCCGCTGCTGCCGAATGCGAGCTTGCCCGGATGCGATTTGCCGTAGGCGATCAGTTCCGCGACGCTATTGACGCCCAGTTTGCTGTCGACCGCCAGCACGATGGGGACGGACGCCACCATGCCCACCGGCGCGAAGTCGGCCGTGGGGTCATAGGGCAGGGCCTTGTACAGCGTGGGATTGGTGCCATGCGTGGCGCTGTTTCCCATCAGCAGCGTGTAGCCGTCGGGTGCGGACTTGGCGACGAAGCCCGCGCCCACGATGCCATTGGCGCCCGCCTTGTTTTCCACCACGATGCTGGTCTTCAGCACTGCGCCCATGTTCTGCGCCATCAGGCGCGTGAGGAAATCGTTCGCGCCGCCGGCGGCGTAGGGAGAGACGGCCTGGATCGGCCGGTCGGGGTAATCCGCATGCGCCGCCACCGCGCACAGCGACAAGGCGAACAGCGCCGTCAGGCGGCGCGCGCCGGCGCCGAATCGTTTGTTCATCATCATCCTCCGTTGCCGCGGGTGGCGGCTATTCTTCTGGGTTCCACACATCCGCCTTGCAGTCGGCGCGTGCATGGAAAAAGTCTACGGAGTTACGCGGCGCAGTTGACGCCTTGATGCGCTGCGGCGTGAAGATTCAGGTCCATAAATTGGACTTCGGCGAGGCCTCTGGCCGTGCGCGGCCCGATCTGCGGATGGGCGCTAGACCAGGCGTCCTCGTTCCATTTGCCTGCGCAGGTCGGCTTCGATCGATCCGACGGCGTCGCCCAGGCAGCGCACCACCATCTCCAGGCGGTCCTTGCCCAGCCTGGACGCCAGCGTCGATACGCTGATCCCCGCGGCCGGTGTACCGTCCGGATAGCGGACTACCAGCCCGACGGAATGCACCGGCGGCTCGTCCATGACCTTGTTCGTCGCGTAGCCGCGCCGGCGTGTCGCCGCGATGCTGGCGCGCAGCTGCGCTTCGGTGTATCGCGGATTCTTGCGTTGCGTGCGTTCGACGTTGATGCGGGATATGCGCTGGATATCGTCGTCGGGTAGCGCGCTCAAAAGAGCGAGTCCGCCGGCGCCAACGTTCAGCGGGCGGTGGCGGCCAACGTCATGGACGAACATCTTGATCGGAAAGGAGCCGTCGGCCCGCGCCACGCACACGCCGTCGAAGCCGGACCGGACGGTCATGAAGACCGTATCGCCCGTATGTTCGGCGACCGCCTCCAGATAAGGGTGGCATATGTCGCGCAATGCCAGCTTGGGCGCGGCCGCCAGGCCCATCTCGTAAAGCAGCGAGCCCAGGTAGTAGCGTTTGCTCTGGCTGTCCTGGCGAATCAGCTGCTCGGCGATCATGCCTTGCAGGATGCGGTGGGCGGTGGGCCGTTCCAGGCCCGTGCGACGATACAGGTCCACCAGCCGGCTGCCGCTGCGGTTGTGGGCCGTGATAAGCCGCAGCAGCGCTACGGCGCGATGCAAGGTCTGGGTGCCCGCGGCCGCACACGCGGCAGGGCTGGACTGTGTCGGATTCATGGGCCTTGCTCCGGCAGTGTTCCGAGTCGGGAGCGCGCCGCCACGGTCTCGCGGGCTTCCGTGGGACGGCCGGGACATTCTATATGTTGGACTTCGACCGGTGGAAGGTGGCGACTGCGTTGCACAGGTGGCTGGCGTATCCCTTTCTCGATATGTGGACCTTTTATTGGGACGTACGCATGCCGTGGCGTGCAGCTTCCCCTAGGATATAAAAAAGGGCGCGCCGCCAGGCCGGCGCAGAACAGCGAGCCCAGCACGAAAAAAAGGATGGAGGCGAAGTACCAGGATGGGACGGGAAGGAGACACGGTGACGAACACCCACGACGCGGGATTGCGGCAGGAACGCGAGGGCGCGGTGCTGGTGCTGACGTTGAACCGTCCGGAAAGGCGCAACGCGCTGAGTCCGGCGCTGTACGACGCCTTGCTCGACGCCCTGCATGACGCGGCCGGCGACGCCGGCGTGGGCGCGGTCGTACTGACCGGAGCGGGCGCGGCGTTCTGCGCCGGCGGCGACGTAAGTCGTATGGCCGAGGCGGCCGCGGCGCCGGCGATGTCTTTCGAGGACAAGCTGAACGGATTGCGGCGCCGCGCCGGCATCTGCGAAACACTCCATACCATGCAGAAGCCGACCATCGCGATGATGCGCGGGCCCGCCGTGGGCGCGGGGCTGAGCCTGGCGTTGGCCTGCGACCTGCGCTATGCCGACACCACGGCGCGCCTGCGTACAGGCTTCATCGACGTCGGCTTGTCCGGCGATTTCGGAGGGCATTACTTCCTGCCGCGGTTGGTCGGCATGGCGAAGGCGCGCGAACTCTACCTGACATCTCCCATGCTTGACGCCGCGACCGCGCTGTCGCTGGGATTGCTCAATGCGGTGCTGGCGCCCGACGCGTTGCAGGCGCGCGTCATGGATGTGGCGGGACGGCTGGCGCGCGGGCCGCGCACCGCCATCGCCCACATGAAGGCCAACCTGAATGATGCACTGCATCTGTCGCTGGCCCAGGTGCTGGACAGGGAGTCCTGGCGCCATGTGCGGTGCACGCAGACCGCCGACCATCGGGAAGCGGCGCGCGCCTTCGTGGAGAAACGACCGCCGCGCTTCGGCCAGGCGGGCGATTGAGCGGCACCGACCATGAAGGAGCGGGGCTGGGCGGACGGGTGCGCGGGATCGTGTCCCGCGCGCGGGCGGTGTGGCGCCGCTTGGCGACAGGCAAAAACAACAGGAGCACAGCATGAGCAGGTTATGTGAAGACCGCGTGGTAATCGTGACCGGCGCGGCGCGCGGCATCGGGCGCGAATATGCGCTGCAATTGGCGGCGCACGGCGCCAAGGTCGTGGTGAACGACCTGGGGGCGGCGCGCGATGGCATCGGCCGGGACCTGTCGGCCGCGCAGGCCGTCGTCGACGAGATCCGCGCCGCGGGCGGCATCGCCATCGCCAACGGCGATGACGTGTCGGACTGGCAGGGCGCGCGCCGCATGGTGGAGACCACGGTCGAACATTTCGGCGGCCTGCACGCATTGGTCAACAACGCCGGCATCCTGCGCGATCGCACCCTGGTGAACATGGAGGAAAGCGAGTGGGACGCCGTCATCCAGGTCCATCTGAAGGGGACGTTCGCGCCCTCGCACCATGCCGCCGCGTATTGGCGGGCGCTGCAGAAGGAATCGGGCCAGCCGGTGAATGCGCGCATCATCAATACTTCTTCATCGTCCGGACTGTTCGGCAACATCGGCCAGTGCAACTATGGCGCGGCCAAGGCCGGGATCGCGGCCATGACGATCATCGCGGCGCGCGAGCTCAAGCGCTATGGCGTCACGGTGAATGCCATTTCGCCGCATGCACAGACCCGCATGACCGAAAGCCTGCGCGAGCGCACGCCGGAGGAGATCGCCGCCCGCCATCCGCGCTGGATCGCCCCCGTGGTGGTGTGGCTGGCCAGCGCACAGAGCGAAGAAGTCACCGGCCGCCTCTTCGAGGTGGGAGGCGGCTTCCTCGCCGCCCTGGAGGGGTGGCACCGTGGGCCGGAGGCGGAGCCGGTGGACGACCCCGAGCGCATCGGCCCGGTCTTGCTGGACCTGGCCCGGCGGGCGCGCCGCAATGCCGATATGAAAGGCAAGGACCTGGACTGAGCCATGATCGACAAACGCGTCAAATGCATCGCCGATGCGGTGGCCGGGGTCAGGGATGGCGACGTGCTGCTGGTGGGCGGCTTCGGGACGTCGGGCCGCCCGGCGGCGCTGCTGGCGGGCGTGCTGGAGCTGGGCGTGCGCGACCTGACCATCGTGGCCAACAACGCGACCATCGGCGCCGATATCGTGGGCGACCTGATGCGGGCCGGCCGCATACGCAAGATGGTGTGTTCGTTCCCGCGCGGCCTGCAGGGCCGGACCATCTTCGACGAGCTCTACGCCGCTGGCAAGATCGAGCTGGAACTGGTGCCGCAAGGAACGCTGGCTGAACGTATCCGTGCCGGCGCGGCCGGTATCGGCGGGTTCTTCACCCGCACCGCCGCGGGCACGCGGCTCGCCGAAGGCAAGGAAACGCGCATCATCGACGGCCAGGCGTACGTGCTGGAAGCGCCGCTGCGTGGCGACGTGGCCCTGATCAAGGGGCTGCGCGGAGACCGGTGGGGCAACCTGGTGTACCACCGCGGCGCCCGCATCAACAATCCCGTGATGGCCGGCGCCGCCAGGCTTGCCATCGCCCAGGTCAGTGAAATCGTCGAGTTGGGTGCGCTGGATCCGGAGCACATCGTCACACCCGGCAATTTCATCGACAGGCTCGTGGAGGTGCCGCATGAAGAAAGGACTTAGCCGCCAGGACATGGCGCGGGCCGCCGCCCAGGATATCCCGGAGGGCAGCTGCGTCAACCTGGGCATAGGGGTGCCCACGCTGATCGCCGACTACGTGCCTGCCGGCCGCGAAGTGCTGCTGCACAGCGAGCAGGGCCTGCTCGGCCTGGGTCCCGCCCCGGCGCCCGGCAACGAGGACCCGGACGTGCTGAATGCCGGCAAACAGTTCGTCACGCTATTGCCCGGTGCATCGGTATTCAGCCACAGCGATTCCTTCCTGATGGTGCGCGGTGGCCACATCGATATCGCCTGCCTGGGCGCCTTCCAGGTGGCGGCCAATGGCGATCTCGCCAATTGGAGCACCGACGCCGAAGGCCAGATCCCCGGCGTGGGCGGCGCCATGGACCTGGCCGCGGGCGCGGCGCGGGTATGGGTGCTCATGGAACACTGCCAGAAGTCGGGTGAGCCCCGCATCCTGGAGCGATGCACCTATCCCCTGACTGCCGCGGCGTGCGTCGACCGGATCTATACCGATCTGGCCGTGATCGAGGTCACGGATACCGGACTGGTGGTGACCCGCATGGCCGAAGGGCTGGACTTGCCGGCCTTGCAGGCCCTGACCGATGCCCCGCTGACGCTCAGTCCGCAATGCCGGCCCTACCGTCCCTTTCCGGACGAACCGGCGGGGGCGCATGGCGCCGCCCGCGCTTAAAGGAGTGTGACGGTGCAAACCGCTATTACCCGATTGCTCGGCATCGAGCATCCCATCGTCCAGGGCGGCATGCAGTGGGTCGCCCGCGCCGAGCTGGTGGCCGCTGTGTCGAATGCCGGCGCGCTGGGCGTGCTCACCGCGTTGACGCAGCCATCGCCACAGGCGCTCACCGATGAAATCGCACGCGTGCGGTCGATGACGGACAAGCCCTTCGCGGTCAACCTGACCTTCCTGCCGACGCTCAAGCCGGTGCCGTATGAGGCCTACCGGGACGCCATCATCGATGCGGGCGTAAAGATCGTGGAGACGGCCGGCAACAACCCGGCGGCCCACATGCCCGCCCTCAAGGCCGCCGGCATCAAGGTCATCCACAAGTGCACGACGCCGCGCCATGCGCTCAAGGCGGAGCAGATCGGCGTCGACGCCGTCAGCATCGACGGCTTCGAGTGCGCCGGCCACGTCGGCGAGGACGATATTCCGGGCCTGATCCTGATCCCCGCGACGGTGTCGAAAGTCAGCATCCCGGTCATCGCCTCGGGCGGTTTCGGCGATGCGCGTGGCCTGGTGGCGGCCCTGGCGCTGGGCGCCGAAGGGATCAATATGGGCACGCGCTTCATGTGCACGCAGGAATCGCCGGTGCACGACAACATCAAGCGCACCATCGTGGGCAGTACCGAGACCGACACCTGCCTGATCCTGCGCAGCCTGCGCAACAGCAGTCGCGTGGCGCGCACGGCCTTGGCGCAGAGCGTCATCGACATGGAAAAGGATGGCGCCGGTATCGCGCAGATCGGTCCCAAGGTCGCCGGGGGCAAGGGCCGGCGCGTCTACGAGCAGGGCGACGTGGAAGAGGGCATCTGGACCGTGGGCATGGTGCAAGGTCTGATCGACGACGTGCCCACCTGCGCGGACCTGGTGCGGCGCATCGTATCGCAAGCGGAAGTGCTGGTGCGCGACCGGCTGTGCGGCTTGCTGGCGCCCGCGCTGGCCACGGCCTGAACCGAAGGAGGAGGAGAAAGTGATGGAAGTCGATACCCCTTATGACCTCGAGCAATACGTCGGCAAACCCCTGGGGTGCAGCGACTGGATCGAAATCGACCAGGCGCGCATCGATGACTTCGCCCGCGTATCCGGCGACGATAACTGGATCCACGTCGATGTCGAGCGGGCGCGCCGCGAACTGCCGGACGGCAAGACCATCGCCCACGGGATGCTGACCCTGTCGCTGGTGACGCACCTGGGCGCCACGATCTGCCGGGTGCGGGAGCGCGCCCGCGGCGTCAACTATGGTTCCAACAAGGTGCGCTTTACCGCGCCGGTGCAATGCGGCGCCCGCATCCGCCTGCACCGTACGCTGGAGCGCTACGAGCCCATCGAAGGCGGAGCCCGCCTGACTTTCGGCAACCGTGTCGAAATCGAAGGACGGGAACGGCCGGCCATGGTGGCCGAAACGATATCGGTGATGTACGCGAAGGGGAAGTGACCATGAAGGCAGACGCACAGTCGCCGTACGCGGTATACCTGGCGCACCTGCGGGCGGGCCGGCTGGCGTACCAGTACAGCCCGGTCGCCGGCAAGCCGGTGTTCTTTCCGCGCGTGCTGTGCCCGTACTCCGGGCAGGACTGCCTGGAATGGCGCACCAGCCAGGGCTGGGGCACGGTATACAGCACTTCCGTGGTCTACCCGCGCAAGGGCGAGCCCTACAACGTCGCGCTCGTCGACTGCGACGAGGGCTTTCGCCTGATGAGCCGCGTCGAAGGAGTGCCGCCCCTGCAGGTGGCGATCGGCCTGCGGGTGCGCTTCCGGCCGCACGAGGCAGAGGCGGACGACGACGATCCCTATCCCGTATTCACACCGGCTGGTTGATATGCAGACACTTACGCAAGACCGCCGCGCCGTGATCGTCGGCGCCGCGGAATCGGACCTGGGTGAAGTCGGCCCCGGCTTTTCGGCCATGGACCTCATGGCGCAGGGCGTGCAGCGCGCCCTGGCCGATTGCGGTCTGGGGCTGCGGGACGTCGACGGCCTGTTCTGCGCGACCACGCAAAGCCGCATGGCAGGCCTGGCGCTGGCCGAATACCTGAACCTGCCCGAGGCCTACATCGAATCCAGTTCGACGGGCGGTTCTTCGTTCATGGGGCATCTGGCGCGCGCCCGGCAAGCCATCGCCGCGGGCGCCTGCGAGGTGGCCGTCATCGCCTATGGCAGCACACAGCGTTCGCTCGGCCGCAGGAATACCAGCCCTGCGGAACGCAATCCCTACGAGCACCCCTTCAAGCCGTTCCTGCCGCCCACGGCGTATGCCCTGGCGGCGGCCCGCCATATGCACGAGTTCGGCACGACGCGCGAGCAATTGGCCCAGGTCGCGGTGGCGGCGCGTGAATGGGCCATGCTGAATCCCGTTGCCTGGGAGCAGGCCCCGTTGACGGTGGAAGAAGTGCTGGCGTCGCGCATGGTCAGCCATCCGCTGACGATACGCGATTGCTGCCTCGTCACCGACGGCGGGGGAGCTATCGTGGTGACTTCCGCGGCGCGCGCCCGGCACCTGGCCAAACCCGCCGTGCATCTGCTGGGAGCCGGCCACGTGACCACGCACCTGACGATATCGAACATGCCGGATCTGGTCCGGACCGGCGCGCAGCGCTCCGGCGAGATTGCCTACGCACAGGCGGGCCTGCGGGCCGCCGATATCGACGTGGTGGGCGTATATGACGCCTTCACCATCAACACCATCCTGTTCCTGGAGGACCTGGGCTTTTGCGCCAAGGGAGAAGGTGGGCCATTCGTCGGGGGGGGCCGCATCGCGCCGCGCGGCAGCCTGCCGGTAAATACCAATGGCGGCGGCCTGTCCTACTGCCACCCTGGCATGTACGGGCTATTCCTGCTGATCGAAGCGGTACGCCAGCTGCGCGGGGAATGCGGGGCGCGCCAGGTGGCGGATGCCGAGGTCGCGCTGGCCCATGGCAACGGCGGTGTACTGTCGTCGCAGTACACCGTCATCCTGGGCGCATCGCATACGGGGTGAAACCGCCTGCCGTCATCCGGCGGCCTTGCGGTCCGCGTGGCCCAGATCGCGTCCGGGGTCGATGCGGTCGCGCACGGCCTGCTTCAGTGTCTTCGCGTCGGGGAAGCCGGACTGTACTTTGCGGTCCCACAGCAGCACGCCGTCGCAGTGCACCTGGAAAATGCCGCCGGTGCCCGGGACCAGCGCCACCTCTCCCAGGTCCGTGCCGAAGGTGGACAACAGTTCCTGGGCCATCCATGCCGCGCGCAATAGCCATTGGCACTGCGTGCAATAGGTGATGGTGACGCGGGGCAGGGCGGACGGGCTCATGACGGTTCTCCGGCTTGCGGTTGCAGCGCCTGGATCAAGGCGCGCGCGTAATTGGGCAAGCCTTCCATGGTACGCACGCACAGCATCAATTGCCGGTCGGCCCAGGGCTCGTCCAGTATAAGCAGCCGGATGCCGGCGCGTCCGGCCCATCGACGTGCCGCCGCCTCGGGCATGATGCCCAGCCCGGCGCCCTGCGCGACCAGCCGCGCCACGGCGTCGAAGCCCTGCACGCGCACACGAGTGCGCGCGCGGCGGCCGGCACGGGCGGCCTGGTCATCCAGGTATACGCCCAGGGCGGTGCTGGCGGGCAGGCCGATATGATCGTGGTCCAGGGTCTCGGTGTAGCGGACGCGGGCGCGGCGCGCCAGCGCATGGCCGCGTGGGGCCAGCAATACCAGGCGGTCGCGGCGAAAGGGCGTGGCATGCAGGCCGCTAAGGTCCACGGCGTCGGAGACGATGCCCACGTCCGCCGTGCCTTCGCGCAGCTCGGGCAGGATGCGATGGCTGGGCTGTTCCTGCAGGTCCACATCGATATTGGGATGCACCCTGAGGAAAGCGCCAAGCGGCTCGGGCAGGTGTTCCGTGACCGCCGCGGTGTTGCAGAGCAGGCGCACCCGGCCCTTGAAACCGCTGGCGTAGTCGCCCAGGTCTTCCTCCATGCGATCGACGTGTTGCAGCAGGCTGCGTGCGTGGTAAGCCAGCGCCTGGCCGGCCGCGGTGGGCCGGACCCCGCGCCGGCCGCGCAGCAGCAGGGGCGTGCCCAGCGAGGCTTCCAAGCCGCGCATCCGGGCGCTGGCGGAGGCCAACGCCAGATGGCAGCGCGCGGCGCCGGCCGTGATGCTGCCGCTGTCCAGCGTCTGCAGGAATAGTCGCAGGTCGGTCAGGTCGAAGTGCATTGTCGGGCTCCAGGCGCTCAGCCTGCGGCAGAACCGAAGGCTGCCTCAGTGTAATGCGACTTTGCAAGGACGTCGGCGCGCGGCATCATGGCGGCATGAACACGCTACTGGATTTCTACCGCGATGGCGGGACGGGCCTGATCCTGCTGGTCGCCGCGAGTTTTTGCGTGGCCGGCCTGGTGAAGGGAGTGATCGGGCTGGGACTGCCGACGGTTTCCATCGGGCTGCTCAGTGTGGCTATGGCTCCGCCGCAGGCTGCCGCGTTGCTGATCATTCCCTCCATGGTGACCAATGTCTGGCAATTGGCCGTCGGCGGCCGCTTCCTGTACCTGATGCGGCGCCTATGGCCCTTGCTGCTGGGAATCGTCGTCGGCACCTTGGGGGTGGGGATCTGGCTGGCAGGGCGCGAGACCGCGTGGGCGGGCCATGCCCTGGGCGCCGCCTTGATGATCTATGCCGCCGTGGGCCTGAGCGGGGCGCGGCTCAGCGTGCCGCCCGGCGTGCAGGCTTGGGCGGGACCGATCGTCGGCGCGACCACCGGCGGCATCGCTTCGATGACAGGGGTCTTCGTCATCCCGGCCGTTCCATACCTGCAGGCGCTGGGGCTGGATAAGGACGAACTGGTGCAGGCCATGGGCCTGGCCTTCACCGCCTCCACCATCGCCCTGGCCGGCGACCTGATACACGGCGGGCAACTGGGCGGCCGGGAGGCCTGGGCCTCGCTGCTGGCGCTGCTGCCGGCCTTGGCCGGCATGATGGCGGGGCAATGGCTGCGCCACCGGGTCAGCGCGCCGACGTTCCGGCGCTGTTTCTTCGTGGGCGTGGGAGCGCTGGGGCTGCATCTGCTGCTGGCCGGCTAAGGCGCGCGCACCGGCGGCAGTGCGCTACAGTCTGTGGATGCATAGGCCTGCGTGGCCGCAGCCCCAGCATCCCAGGAGCCTCACAGTGGTCGATCAAGCGGCGGATTACCCGGCGAAGCCTTCAATGGACCGGCGCGCGCATGCGCTGTTGACGCCGCGCGAAATGGCGCAGGCCGACCAGGCCGCCATGGCCGGCGGGCGGCCCGGCGTCGCCTTGATGGAAGATGCCGGCCTGGCCGTGGCCCGGGCCGTCCAGGCGCGCTGGCCGCGCCAGCCCGTGGCGGTCCTCTGCGGTCCCGGCAATAACGGCGGCGATGGCTTTGTCGCCGCGCGCCATCTGGCGGCGGCGGGGTGGCCGGTCACCCTGGCCCTGCTCGGCGGCCGCGACGCGTTGAAAGGCGACGCGGCCCATCATGCCGCCCTGTGGCCGGGGCCGGTGGTGCCGCTGGCGCCCGACGCGCTGGATGGCGCCACGCTGGTCATCGATGCGATATTCGGCGCCGGCCTGGCGCGGCCTGTCGACGGCGTGGCCGCCGCGACCTTGCAGGCGGTCATCGACCGTGCGCTGCCGGTTTGCGCGGTCGATACGCCCAGTGGGGTGGACGGCGCCACCGGCGAAGTGCGCGGCATCGCCGCGCCGGCCGATATCACCGTGACCTTCTTTCGCAAGAAGCCCGGCCACCTGTTGCTGCCGGGACGCGCGCTGTGCGGGGAATTGGAAGTCGCGGATATCGGTATCCCGGATGCCGTGCTGGATGCGATCGCTCCGCACACCTGGGAGAACGCGCCGGCCAATTGGATCGCGCGCTTCCCATGGCCCCGGCTGCAGGGCCACAAGTATGCGCGCGGCCACGCGCTGGTGCTGGGCGGCGCGGTGATGACGGGCGCGACCCGCCTGACCGCGCTGGCCGCCGCGCGCATCGGCGCGGGGCTGGTCACGGTGGCCGCGCCCAGCGCATCCTGGCCCGTCTATGCCGCCGCGCTGACCAGCGTCATGGTGCTGCCTTTGGGTGGCGAAACCCGCTTCGAGACTTTGCTGGCGGACACGCGCAAGAACGCCATCGCGATCGGCCCTGGGGCCGGCGTATCGGCCGCGACGCGCGGTCACGCGCTGGCCGCGCTGGCGACCCGGCGCGCCGTGGTGCTGGATGCGGACGCCATTACCGCGTTCTCCGATACGGCGCATACGCTGTTCGACGCCATACGCGGCCCCTGCGTGTTGACGCCGCACGAAGGGGAGTTCGGACGCCTGTTCCAGCGCGTGGGCCCGAAGCTCGCGCGGGCGCGCACGGCGGCGGCGCGCTGCGGCGCGGTGATCGTGCTGAAGGGCGCGGATACCGTAATCGCGGCGCCGGACGGCAGGGCGGCGATCAACAGCAATGCGCCGCCGGACCTGGCCACGGGCGGCAGCGGCGACGTCCTGACCGGAATGATCACGGGCTTGCTGGCGCAGGGGATGGCGCCTTTCGATGCGGCGTGCGCCGCGACGTGGATACATGGCGCGGCGGCGGCCGCGCACGGGCCCGGCCTGATCGCGGAAGACCTGCCTGCACGCATTCCGGATGTGCTACGGACCCTGAAGGGATAGCTGCCGCGAGGCGGGCGCGGGCGTCGCCGGCGCTACCGTGGGCGCATGGCGCTCGGCGCCGCTGGGCAGTGCCGCCACCATGGGCGCGCGCATCCAGGCGGCGATGTCCCGCCATACCGTTTCTGCGTTCAGGTCGCGCAACAGCATGTGGTAGCCGTCCTCGTACAGCGCCACGCGCGGCCGGCTATCGACCGGCGCGGCGGCGAACCGCCGCAGCGTCTCGTCGACCACGCGTTCGGGCAGTACCTGCTCGTGCCGCCCGAACAGCACCAGCAGCGGTACATCGGGCGGCAGGTCCGGCAGGGCGGCTTCGGCCTGGCTCATCAGGTCCACCAGGCCTTTCAAGGCATCGATGCGGGTACGCTTGAGCACGAGCGGATCCCTGCCCAGGGCGCGCAGCATGTCGATGTTGTCCGACGGCATTATTTTCAGGCCACGCGGCGGCTCGACCACCATGCCGGGCACCGTGCTGTAGCCCAGCCAGAGCGTGAAGCGGTAGAACGGATTCATGACGTCCCGCCCCCACATGGCGGGCGCCGACAGGACGGCGCCGGCGATACGCCGCGCCAGCGGCGCTTGCGGGCCGACGGTGCGGGCGGCCAGCGCCGCCGCGACGACGGCGCCGCCCATGCTTTCGCCCAGCACGTAGACCGGCAGCCCCGGATGGGCCGCCTTCACCGCCTCGACCGCCGCATCGAGATCGGCGATCAGGGTGGGCGTGTCGGGCCAGATGCCGGGCCGCGGGCCGGCGCCAAAGCCGCGTTGGTCATAGGCGTAGGTGACGATGCCCTGGGCTGCCCAGTAGTGCGCCGCCTGGTCGAAGGCGTTCGAATAGTCGTTCATGCCATGCAGCGCCACCAGGGCGGCCCAGGGCGCCTGGTCCATGGGATTCCACGTGCGCAGCGGCAAGCGCACGCCGTCCACGGTGGTCAGCGCCTGTCCGGAGATGGCCGGCGTCGCCCGCGCCGATCCCATCGGCTGGTAGCAGGTCGTGCATCCCGCCAGGGCGAGAGCGGCCAGCGCGGGGACAGCGCGCAGCCACATTGCCGCGGCTCGGCGTGCGCGGGCGACGACCCGGCTCCGTGCGGGGCGGAACGGGAGAGCGAGGCGGACCCGGGGAAAAAGCACGGACATGAACGGAAAGGGAGTGGCAGGACAGGGACAGGCAGCAGGCATGGGCGCCACACATGGCGCAACGTCGTGATTCTAAATGGCCTACGGGCCGCCCGTGCGTTGCGGGCGTTGGCTGCGGGCGCTACCAACGCGCCTGACCAACGCCTGAATCGCCGGGTACGTGGTTGCGATGACGGGCTGGGCGATTCGGCCGATCCTGCGTACTATATCGTCCGTCGTATCTGGCCGTGCATAACGGTCCGTCATCGCCGGCATGGCGTCCGCCCGGCCCATGCTCCTATTCGCGCTAAGCCGCCTCGCGCGGCTGGACAGGAATCTTCATGCACTTGCGCTTCGTTCCACTCGCGTTTTCCATCATGGCCGCCGTCTGCGTCACGCCGTCCCGGGCGGCGGAAGTCCAGGCGGCCGTGGCGGCCAATTTCACGGCGCCGATGAAAGCGATCGCCGCGGCGTTCAAGGAAAGGACGGGGGATAGCGTCGTCGCCGCCTATGGCGCGACCGGACAGTTCTATGCGCAGATCCGCAATGGCGCGCCTTTCGAAGTCTTCCTGTCCGCCGACGACGCAACGCCGGCCAGGCTGGAGCGCGAAGGGGCGACGGTTCCGGGCTCGCGCTTCACCTATGCCACGGGCGCGCTGGCGCTGTGGTCGGCCAAGTCCGGGTACGTCGACAAGGAAGGGCAGGTCCTGAAGCAGAACGGCTATGCGCACGTGTCGATCGCCAATCCCAAGACTGCGCCATACGGCCTGGCCGCGATGCAGACGCTGGAAAAGCTCGGCCTTGCCGACGCGCTGCGCGGCAAGATCGTCGAAGGGCAGAGCATCGCGCAGGCGCACCAGTTCGTCGCCACCGGCAATGCCGAACTGGGCTTCGTCGCCTTGTCCCAGATCTACAAGGACGGCAAGCTGACCGGCGGTTCGGCGTGGATCGTTCCAGAATCCCTGCACGAACCGATACGCCAGGACGCCGTTATCCTGGCCAGGGGCAAGGACAACCCCACGGCGCGCGCCTTCATGGATTTCCTCAAGGGGCCGGAAGCCGCGGCTATCATCCGCTCCTATGGTTATCAACGCTGAAACGGCCGCCGCCTGCGCATCGGGCAGGCAGCGCGCGCGTCTCGACCCGCAAGGATGCATCCGCATGAAGGGCGCCGATCCATGGTGCTGAACGCCGAGGACGCGGCCGCCATCTGGCTCACGCTGCGCCTGGCCGCGCTGACGACCGTGTTGCTGCTGGTCGTCGGTACGCCAGTCGCCTGGTGGCTGGCCCGCACACGCTCGCGCTGGCGCGGGCCGGTCGGCGCCGTCGTGGCGCTGCCGCTGGTGCTGCCGCCTACCGTCATCGGCTTCTATCTGCTGCTGCTCATGGGGCCGCAAGGCTATATCGGCCGCTTCACGCAGGCTATCGGCATCGGCACGCTGCCTTTTACCTTCGCCGGCCTGGTCGTGGGGTCGCTGGTCTATTCGCTGCCTTTCGTCGTGCAGCCGTTGCACAACGCTTTCGTGGCGATAGGCCGGCAACCGCTGGAAGCGGCGGCCACCTTGCGCGCCGGACCCTGGGACCGCTTCGTCACCGTGGCGCTGCCGCTGGCCCGCCCCGGCTATCTGGCGGCCACGGTGCTCGGCTTTGCCCATACGGTCGGCGAGTTCGGCGTCGTGCTGATGATAGGCGGCAATATTCCGGGCAGCACGCGGGTGGTCTCCGTCCAGATCTATGACCATGTGGAGGCCCTGGAGTACGGCCGCGCCCATTGGCTGGCCGGTGGCATGGTGGTGCTTTCCTTCGTGATCCTGCTGCTGCTGTATGCCCGGCGCAGCGACCCCTGGGGAGGACGCTGATGCCGGCGGATATGAATGGCAACGCCAGCGGTACGGGTATCCATGCCTGCTTCCGGCTCGAGCAGGGCGGTTTCATCCTGGACGTGGACCTCCACATGCCGGGGCGTGGCGTGACGGCCCTGTTCGGGCCGTCCGGGTCCGGCAAGACCAGCCTGTTGCGCTGCCTGGCCGGACTGGCGACGCCCCGTAGCGGTTATCTGCGGGTCAATCGCGAAATCTGGCTGGACACGGAACGCGGCCATGCGGTGCCCAGCCACCGCCGCGCGGTGGGTTATGTGTTCCAGGACGCCAACCTGTTTCCGCACCTGGACGTGCGCGCCAATCTTCACTATGGGTACGCGCGGGTGGCCAAGGCCGAACGCAAAGTGCAGCCCGACGACGCCGTGGCGCTGCTGGGCATCGGCCACCTGTTGCAGCGCCGGCCCGCCAGCCTGTCCGGCGGGGAGCGCCAGCGCGTGGGCATCGCGCGCGCCTTGCTGACCAGTCCGCGGTTGCTGCTGATGGACGAGCCGCTGGCCGCATTGGACGACAGGCGCAAGCAGGAAATCCTGCCTTACCTGGAACGCCTGCACGACGAACTGGACATCCCCGTCGTATACGTCAGCCACGCGGTGCAGGAGGTTGCCCGGCTGGCCGACCACGTCGTATTGATGGAAGAGGGCCGCGCCATCGGCAGCGGCCCCATTGGCGCCACTTTCGCCGACCTGCGCCTGCCGCCGGCCCTGGCCCAGGACGCTGCCGTGGTGGTGCGCGGCGTGGTGGACAACTATGACGCCGTGTATCGCCTGCTGGCCGTGGCGCTGCCGGGCGGTGCGGCGACGTTGCGGGTGGTGCACGATGCGGTGCCGCCGGGCCGCCCCATGCGGCTGGTCGTCAAGGCCCGCGATGTCAGCCTCGCCTTGAGCCGGCAGCAGGACGGCAGCACGCTGAACGTATTGCCGGCTCGCGTGGAGAGTTGCGTGCCGGCCGACAACCCGGCGCATGTGATGGTCCGGCTGGACGCGGACGGCACGCCGCTGCTGGCGCGCATTACGCGCTATTCCCACGACCAGCTTGCACTGGCGGCCGGCAAGCAGGTGTGGGCGCAGATCAAGTCGGTATCCCTGCTGGCCTGACGGGCCGCGCCCGTGCACGCGCGCCCGATCATGCCGGTGTCTCCGTGCCGTCAACGCCCTCGTGTATTCTTGCCTGCATGGTGACTTCCCGGATGCCGACACAGAAGACCGCCACGCCCGCCGCCCAGCCCGAGGTGCGTTTCCGGCTGCGTATCCGCCAGGGCGATCTGCTGGCCATCGGACCGGGCAAGGTGGCCTTGCTACAGGCCATCGCGGCGCATGGGTCCATCACCGCGGCGGCGCGCAGCCTGGGCATGTCGTACCGGCGCGCATGGCTGCTGATCGACGAATTGAATCGCGCCCTGGATGCGCCCGCGACGCGGTCGGGACCCGGCGGGCCGGCGGGCGGAGGCAGTGCGCTGACTCCCGTGGGCGAGCGCATCGTCGCCCTCTACCGCGACATCGAGACGCGCGCCCACGCGGCCTGCGCCGGACAGATCGCCGAACTGACCGCGCTATTGAAACGTTGACCCGGGACGCACAGGCGCCGGCGCGGCGTACTGGAACGTTGGCGCGGCCCGGTCTGCCGGATTGGAACCTCAAGGAACGAAGCCATGAATGAACAGCGCTGGGATGACGTCGACGCCTACTTCGAACGGACGCTCGGATTGTCCGATCCGGTATTGGCCGCCACGTTGGCGCGTTGCCGTGAAGCGGGCCTGCCGCCCCATGACGTCGCCCCCAACCAGGGCAAGCTGCTGCAACTGTTCGTGCGCATGACAGGGGCCCGGCGCATCCTGGAAATCGGCACGCTGGGCGGCTATAGCGCCATATGCATGGCGCGGGCGCTGCCCGATGACGGCACGCTGGTCTCGCTGGAGGCCGATTCCCATCACGCGGAGGTGGCCGACGCCAATATCCGCCATGCCGGTTTGCAGGCGCGCGTGCGCATTGTCGTGGGAGATGCCGCGGCCACGCTTGCACGGCTGCGCGAAGCAGGGGAACCGGCATTCGACCTGGTGTTCATCGACGCCGACAAGGCCAGCAATGCGGTGTACCTGCGGGGCGCGCTGGCGCTGTCCCGGAAAGGGACGGTCATCATCGGCGACAACATCATCCGCGCCGGCCGCATCGCCGATGCACAGGCGCAGGGCGATGCCGACGTGCGCGGGGTGCATGACTTCTTCGAACTGATGGCGCGTACTCCTGGCCTGCAAGCCACGGCCTTGCAGACCGTCGGATGCAAGGGCTGGGACGGGTTCTCGCTGGCGGTGGTCGGATGACGCGGGGGATGCCCGCGCGGTGTCGCAGGCCGCGACGCGGAATCAACGCGAATGCGCCGGCGGATGCACGTCTATGCGCGTGATCGCGGCCGTGAACAACGCGATGAAGCGTTGGCTGGCGTCGGACAGCACCGAACCGCGACGGGTAATGAGGTTCAGCGACCGCCGCACAACCGGGTCCCGCAAGGGACGCAGCAGCATGGCCTGCGCGGCGGCGGCGGGGTGGATGCTGGTGGGCACGACGGCCACGCCCAGCCCTTCGCGCGCCAGCGCCAGGGCGGTGATCGTATTGGTGGCTTCGTAGGCGGGCAGCAATGCCTGGCCGGCGGCCAGGAAGACGTTCTCCGTCAGCGTGCGCATGGTGCTGCCCACCGTCAGGGTAATGACGGGATAGGCCAGCAGGTCCTTCCATCGCACGATGCGCTTGCGCGCCAGCGGATGGCCGGGCGGAAAAGCCACGGCCAGCGTGTCCTGCGTCAGGGGCTGGCTGTCCAGTTCGCTGTTCGTCTGGATGCCGAAGCCCAGGCCGAAATCGATCTCACGTGCGTAGATGCGGCCGACGATTTCCTCGTTGACGCATTCGCGAAAAATCACCGATACCCGCGGGTAGTCGTCGCGAAAGGCCTTCAGGACCTCCGGCAGCACGGTGCCGGCCAGTTGGGGCGCCAGTCCCAGCGAGATGCGTCCGGCCTGGTCGGGCGTCATGCCGCGGCCGCACGCCAGGATGGATTGCGCGTCGGCCAGCATGCGTTCGGCGATGGGCAGCACCTGGTGGCCGGCCGGCGTCAGCGCCACGCTGCGGGTGGTGCGCTCGACCAGCCGCACGTTCAATCTTTCCTCCAGCCGGCGGATGAGGATGCTCAGGCCCGCCTGCGTCAGGTGCAGCTGGTCGGCGGCCCGGGAAAACCCGCCCAGGCGCGCCAGCAGCACGAAAGCCTCCAACTGCCGCAGATTCAGATTCATAAAACTTTGCAATGACTGGATATTTGATTGTTATTTTACTTATCAACGGTCCGGCGTGACACTGTGGCATCCCCTTATGAGGCAGGCGGCACATGGGCTACACCGCGATCGAAAAAGTCCTGGCACGTGTGTGCGGCAAGCCCTGCGTGCGCGCCGGCGAGGTGGTCTATCCGGACCCCGACATGGTCATGATCCATGACGGCCTGGTGAAGGAAACGAAGGTCGAGTTGGACCGTATCGGTATTGGCCGGGTGGCCGCGCCGCAGAAAGTCATGATGGTCAGCGACCACGACGTCGTCTACGGCAGCGCGCGAGCCGCGGAACGCGGCGCCTTCAACCGCCAGGCCGCCGCGCAGTGGGGCGTGGCGCAGTTCTACGACGCCGGCCGCGGCGGCCATGGCCACATCTTTCCGATGGAACAAGGCAAGGTGCTGCCAGGCATGTTCTATTTCGACAACGATACCCACGCGACCAATGCCGGCGCCGTCGGCGCGTTCGGACTGCGCGTCGGCAACGAGATCTCGCGCGTGCTGGCTACCGGCACGACGTGGGTGGAAGTGCCCAGGACCGTCTTGCTGGAGTTGCGGGGCCGGCTCGCGCTTGGCGTGATGGCGCGCGACATCGGCTTCTACCTGGCGCGGCAAGTGAAGGAAGGGGTGCTGGATATCGACATGGATTACCGGGTGCTCGAATACGGCGGCGATGTGGACGCGTTCGGCTTCGGCGCGCGCGTGGCGCTGTGCAGCACGCCCACCGAGATGCGGGCCGCCGGCGTGTTCGTGCCGCCGTCGCCCGCGATGCTGGCGTATTGCCGCCGCCATGCGCAGCGCGATTTCGAACCCGTGTACAGCGATCCGGACGCGCAATACGAGTCGCGGCACGCCATCGCCCTGGCCGATATCGTCCCGCAGGTCGCGCTGCCGGGCAATGTGGGCAACGCGGTCGACATCGGCGCAGCGGTGGGCACGCGGGTCGACCATGCTTTTGTCGGCTCCTGTGGATCCGGCACGTACGAGGATCTCCTGTGCGTGGCCAGCCTGCTGAAGGGACGCCGCGTGGCCGACGGGGTCAGGCTGTTCGTCGTGCCGGGCTCGGAGCGCTCCACGCGCCGCCTGGCCGAGGAGGGCGTAATGCAGATCCTGCTGGAAGCCGGCGCCATGCTGCTGCCGGCCGGATGCGGTCCCTGTAACGACGCGGTGGTGGGGCCTCTCGCTCCTGGCGAGGCGTCCATTTCCACGGCTACCAACAACAACGCGGGCCGCTTCGGCCCGACAGATGCGCGCCTGTTCCTGGGCAGCCCGGCCACGGTGGCGGCATCCGCCGTGGCGGGTTGTATCGCCGATCCCCGCGGGCTCGATGCGGACCCGGTGCTGCGCCGGCAGAGCGAGGCCGCCTATGCATGACTTCCAATGGACATTGCGCGGGCGCTGCTACAAGCTCGGCCACGATGTACCGCATCCCGGCGGGGTGATTCCGGCCCGTTTCATCACCGCGCGCGAGATGGACCCCGCCGTGCTGGTGCCCCATCTGTTTTCTGAGACCGATCCCGGCTTTGCCGAGCGCAGCCGGCCGGGAGACATCATCGTGACCGGACGCAATTTCGGCATGGGCCCCAAGGGCAATGGCTATGTGGCGATGCATGCGCTGGGTTTGGGCCTGGTGTGCGAATCCATGTCGGTGCAGGCCTATCGGGCGGCGATCAGTACCGGCCTGCGGGTCCTGAATCACTGCGAGGGCATTACCAGCGTTTGCGAAACCGGTGATGACCTGGAGGTGGATTTCCGGAGCGGCGCCTTGGTCAACCACACCCGCGGCGTCGCGCTGATGCTGCCGCCGGTGCCGGCGGCCTTGCGCGAACTGGTTGCGCGCGGGGGCAACGAAGGCTGGCTGCGCCACTGGTGGCTGGACCGCCAGGAGCAGCCCCAGGCCGGCGCGGGGCCGGCATGACCCGGACACATTTGATGCGGGAATGCGCCTTCCACGTGTAGGCCACCCGGCGACATACATGCCGCGCCATGCAGGCGCGGACGTTCCGCCGATAGCAAGGGTGGAGACGGCAAAAGCATAGGGCCCGGCGGACAGTCAGGCACGGGACCGATGCGGGGGGCCTTCGTGGTGCCTTATGGACCGCGATGGCGCTGTGTTCAATCGTCACAGGAGTGGCGTAGCGCCGGACCGCATGGCGGCCGGGGTGCGCGCCTTTTGCCATCATGTCCACATCTCGATCCCGTTTCCTGCGCATGGCGTTCGCCTGCGCCGCGCTGTGCGCCGCCACCGCCGCCCACGCGGACGGCCCGGCGTTTCCGAATGGTCCCATACGTTTTATCGTCCCGGCGACGCCCGGAGGCACGACCGACGTGCTGGCGCGCGTGGTGGCGCAGCACATGACCCAATCCTGGGGCGTACCCGTGATGGTGGAGAACCGCGCGGGTGCGGGAGGCGTCATCGGCGCTTCCTATGTGATTTCCACCAAGCCGGACGGACAGACAGTGCTGATCGCGCCGAGCGCCTTCGGCGTGCGGTCGGCGCTGGATCGCAAGCTGCCCTATGACCCGCTCAAGGATCTGGCCGGCGTGGGCCTGATGGCGCGCTCGCCGAGCTTCCTCGTCGTCTCGCCGGCGCTGGGCGTGAAATCGCTGGCCGATCTGGCCGCCTACGCCAAGGAGCGCCCCGACGGCGTCAGCTATGGGTCCGCGGGCATGGGCAGTACGGGGCACCTGCATGCGGCGCAGTTCGCCGCCGTATATGGCTTCGATGGGGTGCATGTCCCGTATCGCGGTACGCCGGAAGCCGTGACGGATGTCATGCAGAACCGCGTGCAGTATGCCTTCGCGCCGGGCCCCAATGCCTTGCCGCTGGCGCGCGACGGCCGGCTGCTGGTGCTGGGCGCCACGTCCGCCGCCGGTGCGAAATTCATGGCTGGCGTGCCGGTTGTGAGGAAGCCGGGCATGACGGGCGTCGATGCGGACGATTGGTTCGGCGCCCTGGTGCCGGGCAAGACGCCCCTGGCGGTGCGGGAGAAGCTCAGCGCGGAGATCGCCAGGATCCTGGCCTTGCCCGACGTCCGCACGCGGCTCAATGAAATCGGCGCCCAACCCGAGTCGAGCACGCCGGAACAGTTCGACGCCATGCTGCGCGAATACGTCGCGACGGTGCGCAAGCTGGGCGACGAGATGCAGATCCGCCTGGAATAGGGCCGGGAAAGCCGGGGAACGGAATGCCGGGGTGGGGTACACACACCGCTGGTTCGTGTCCGGACATCGCCATTGCGGGCGGTCCGACACACGCCAGCGTTATCCCATCGTAGGAGTCCATTCGTGAAGTCCATCGGCCTTCAGGCAATTGCCATGGTAGTTGGCGCCTGCCTGGCACCCGGAGTCGCGTGGGCGGACGGCAGCCTTTCCACTGCCACCGGCCACGGCGACTTGAACCTGGGCCAGTCCGCCGCGCCGGCGGCGGCTTTCCCGTTCAGCTACCGCCACCATGGCGGCATCGAGGCGGCTGGTCCGGTCGACAGCACCGCGTATCGCGCTGCTCGCGGGGGTTTCCCGGGCAAGGCCGGCTTGCCGCCCGCCCGCGCTGCCTCCGCTTCTCTGGAAGGACCCCGCGAGGTCTTCGATGTGGGACAGAACGCCTTGGTGTCGTTCGGCTCGGCCCTGGTCACCGTGCTCTGGTCCGCCGCGACGCTGAGCAACCCGGGCCATGGCGCCTTCGTGCCCATGTTGAAACACCGCCCTCACGCGGTGCCATACAGCGGCGTCAGCAACACGCGAGGATTCGGCTGGCGCTAGTTCGCAGGCGCCTCTTTCAGTGATGATAGTCGTCGTGATGCCCGTGGTGGTCGTGGTGATCGTGATGGTCATCGTGGTGAACGACGACGACCGGCGGGCGGCGGTCGTGGCCCCAATAGCCCCCGCCACGGTAGATCACCGGCGGGGGCGCGACATAGACCGGTCGCGGCTGGTACACCACCGGCGGCGGCTCCGTATACAGGGGCACGCCGATACCCAGGTTGATGCTGACCTGCGCATCCGCCGTGGTGCCGGCGCCCAGGGCGGCGAGTCCGGCCAGGCCGGCAAGCCCGGCCAAGATAAGACGCTTCATAGGGTTGTTCCTTCCTGAAGGCTGGCTCAGCCCTGGCTGGGCGCGGCCTTGTGCGTATGGGCCGCGTGGCGCCGATGCGTTTCGGCGAACACCTTGTCGGCATTGCGCTTCTGGTCGTCCGGCATGGCGTTATAGAGCGGCGCGAACACGGCGGCCAGCTTCTTCACGCCATCGGAATTGGCCTGCGTGATCTGCGCATAGGAATCCAGGTCGTCCAGCGCCGACATGGACGTGTCCTGCTCGCGCTTGGCGATCAAGGCGTCGATCTGCGCGGCGTTGTCGCGCATGGTCTGCGCAACGACTGTCCACTGCGGTTCCTCGGCGGTCGTGATCTTCAGCTGCGTGTGCAGTTGCCTGATGTGGGCCTCGACGCGGTCATTGGCCTGGGCCTGGGCGGCGGCGCCGGTCGCGGTGACCCCACCCCCGGCTGGCGGGGTAGCCGGCGTTTGCGCCAGGGCCGCGGTGCCGAACAACAACGAGGCGGCCAGCACGGTGATCCGCAATTTCATCCTATTCTCCTTTCATCCCATTCCGGGACGTGCCACAACGATCGATCCGCCGCGCGCCGCGCGGGCGCGGCGCCGGGTAGGCGTCGCAAGCGGCGGAAACCGTGCAGAGCATACGCATCCGGGCGGGCCGGAATGTCTGCCGACTCTGTGGCTTGGTGATGAATCGTACTGTCAGCTTGCGCGCGGCCGCGCCCTAAGCCCTTGTGTGTGCCGGGGCCAGCCGCCGCGCCGGGCAGGCGAACCGCACCTCGCGCATTTGCCAATATTTACGCATCATCCACAATGTGCGGTGGGCCGCCAATATCCCGGCAGACGCCGCGCAGTATCCCCGCGAAGCGCTCCTCGGCCTCCAGCGCGACGTCGCGCTTGCGTCGGATCAGGCTGATCGGCGGCAGCGACCAGTCGAAGCGCCAGGGCACCACGGTGATGTCGCCGCCGCGCGCCAGGTCCGCCGCGATGTCCTCCGGCACGATGGATACCAGGCTGTCGTCGCCATGCATCAGCGCCGCGATGACGTCCATGGAATAGGTCTGTACGCGGGGCGAGGGCGGCCTTACGCCGGCCCGCGTAAAGAGTTCACTGACCATATTGCCGATCGGCGTGGCGGGCGTGGGCAGGATCCAGTTCATCTCGCCCAGCTCGCGCCAATCCGGCGGACGCCGCGCCATGCGCCGCGCCAGGCGCGGATTGGCGATCAGCGCGGGACGCTGGGGATAGAGCACTTCGTGATGCAGTTCGTTCATGCCGATCATCACGGAGGCGCGCCCGATGACGCAGTCCAGCGCGTGCGCGCGCAGCGACTGCAGCAACTGGTCCGTGGTGGCGCGCTCCAGGCGCACGGTGATGCGGTGCTGGGCATAGAGCCGCTCGATCGTGGGAACCAGGACGCGGGCCGAGATGAACGGTATCGCGCCCACGTGCAAGTGGGCGGCGTGTCCGCCGCGCAAGGCTTCCATCTCCACGGCCCAGTGGTCGATGTCCTGCAACATGTGGCGCGCCCGGACCAGGGCCAGTTCGCCCAGGGGGGTGGGGTGCAGTCCACGCGCCGTCCGCACGAACAGCGGGCCGCCGAACAGGTCCTCGATTTCCGCCAAGGCCTTGGTGGCCGCCGGCTGGCTGATGCCCAGCGACTCCGCCACCCGCGTCAGGGATTCGCCGCGCGAAATGCGTGTCAGGAGCGTGAGGTGGCGCAGCTTCAGGCGCGACAGCAGGCGGGTGGAGGCGGATGACATGGTGTACCCATAACCAGTTGTTTATGGACTCATTATAAAAAACAGGAAATCTGTTATTTCGCCTCCGTATACTGGAAGCGTTTCGATACATCCGGCGCAGCCGGGCGGGCATATGGCCAATCCTTCGTTCACGACACGTCCCGAGATCCGCGGCACCTTCGGCGTCGTCTCTTCCACCCATTGGCTGGCTTCGCAGGTTGCCATGAGCGTGCTGGAACGGGGCGGCAACGCCTTCGATGCCGCCGCGGCCGGCGGCTTCATGCTGCAAGTCCTGGAGCCGCATCTGAACGGTCCGGGCGGCGAAGTGCCGATCCTGTTCTGGAGCGAGTCGCAGCGCCGCATGCAGTCGCTGTGCGGGCAGGGCAATGCGCCGGCCCTGGCCACGACTTCGTATTTCAAGGGGCTGGGCCTGGACCTGGTGCCGGGCATCGGGCTGCTGCCCGCCACGGTGCCGGGGGCGTTCGGCGCCTGGCTGACGCTGTTGCGCGACCATGGCACCTGGGAACTGGCGGATGTGCTGCGCCCCGCCATCGAGTATGCGCGCAACGGCTTCCCGCTGGTGCCGCGCGTGGTGCAGGCCATCTATGCCGTGCAGGGACTGTTCCGGGATGAGTGGACCTCGTCCGCCGCGGTCTGGATGCCGGATGGCAAGGTGCCGCACCCGGAGCGCCTGTTCCGTACCCCCGGCATTGCCGACACCTACACCCGCATCCTGAACGAATCCAGCGCTCCCGGCGACCGCCGCGCCCGTATCGACGCCGCCATCGACGTCTGGTACCGCGGCTTTGTCGCGCGGGCCATCGACCAGTTCTATCGCACCCAGGCGGTGCGCGATTGCACGGGAGAGCGCAACACCGGGCTGCTGCGGCTGGACGACATGGCCAACTGGCAGGCGCGCTACGAAGCGCCGGCGACGACGGAGTTCGGCCGCTACACCGTCGCCAAATGCGGTCCCTGGTCGCAAGGTCCCGTGTTCCTGCAGCAGGTCGCCATGCTGCGCCACCTGGGCATCGAGAACCTCGCGCCGGATTCTCCCGAATTCGTCCACAAGGTCGCCGAAGCCGCCAAGCTGGCCTTCGCCGATAAGCTGGCCTGGTATGGCGACCCCGACGCGGTCGATGTGCCGCTGGCCACGCTGCTGTCCGATGATTACGCCCGTCAGCGCGCCGCCCTGATCGGCGCCGCCGCGTCCGCGCAACTGCGCCCCGGCCGCCCCGACGGACGTGACTTCCGCCTGCCGGACTTGCAGGCGCCGGCTCGCGCGCTGGCCGATGCGGATACCCGCTTCGGCGTGGGCGAACCGACCTTCGCCCAATTGCCCCCGGTGCAGGAATGGCTGGAGCGCGAGGTCTTCGTCGGCGATACCTGCCACATCGACGTGATCGATCGCGACGGCAACATGGTATCGGCGACACCGTCCGGCGGCTGGCTGTCGTCCAGTCCCACCGTGCCGGAACTGGGATTTTCGCTGACCACGCGCCTGCAAATGACGTGGCTGGACGAAGACCTGCCGGGCACGCTGCGTCCCGGCACGCGCCCTTGCACCACGCTGTCGCCCGGCATGGCGCTGCGCGACGGGGAGCCTTACATGGCGTTCGGCACGCCGGGCGGCGACCAGCAGGACCAGTGGACGGTCGCCTTCTTCCTGCGCCATGCCGCCTGCGGCATGAACCTGCAGGAAGCCATCGATTGCCCGTCCTGGCATATCGACCACTTCCCCGGCTCTTTCTGGCCGCGCACGCCGACGCTGAACCGTATCACGCTCGAATCCCGCTTTCCCGAAGCCACGCTGGACGCACTGCGCGCGGCCGGCCATGAGGTCAAGGTCGGCGCGGAGTGGTCGGAAGGCCGCATCAGCGCCTGCACGCGAGAACCGGATGCGGGCGGCAGCCGGCTTCTGCGCGCCGCCGCCAACCCGCGCGGCATGCAGGGCTATGCCGTGGGCCGCTAGTTTTTTTGTCCGGCCATGGCTGAAGCCGTGGCCATTTTTTTCAGCTTCCGCGTTCCGGCAACCGTACCGGCCGCGACTCAACCTTGGGGAATCCATCATGAACTCCTTACGACGTTTCTTGCGCGCGGCCACGGTCGCGTTGGCGGTGCTGCCTGGCTTGTCGATGGCGGCCTATCCCGAAAAAACCATCAGCCTGATCGTGCCCTGGGCCGCCGGCGGCTCCACCGACATCCTGGCGCGCCTGCTCGCGCAGCACATGACCCAGTCCCTGGGCCAGTCCGTGATCGTGGAAAACCGCTCGGGCGCATCCGGCAATATCGGGTCGGCCTATGTGGCGCGCTCGAAGCCGGACGGCTATACGCTGCTGGTCGGCTCGATGAGCACCCACACGATGAACCAGGCGCTGTACGCCACCATGCCTTTCGACGGGGTGAAGGACTTCACGCCCATCGCCGAACTGGCCCTGGTCACCAACACCATGGTCATCAACCCCCAGTTGCCGGTGAACAACGTCGCTGAGTTCATCGCGTATGCCAAGGCACATCCCAACCAGATCGCCTTCGCATCCGCGGGCGCCGGTTCCACCAACCACCTGAGCGCGGCGCTGTTCCAGAAGGCGACGGGCGTCGAAATGGTCCACGTTCCGTACCGCGGCGGCGCGCCGGCGGTGCTCGATACGGTGGCCGGACGCACGCAGTTGCTGTTCAGCGCCGGCACGCAGACGCTGCCGCACGTCAATAGCGGCAAGCTCAAGCTGCTGGCCGTGACCGAGGACAAGCGTTCGCCGCTGTTGCCCAATGTGCCCACGGTGGCCGAGACGGTGCCCGGCTATGAGCTCGCCGTGTGGTATGGCGCTTTCGGTCCCGCGGGCATGGACCCGGCCATCGTGCAGAAGCTGAACCAGGAGATCAACCGCATCCTGGCGCTGCCCGAAGTGAAGAAGCAGATGGGCGATATCGGCGTGCAGGTATTGCAGACCACGCCGGCCGAGTTCCAGCAGACGCTGCAGCGCGATGCCGACAAGTACGGCAAGCTGGTGCGCGAACTCGGCATCAAGGCCGACGATTGACCCTGATTCCCATTTGGCCTACATGTCCACACTCGCCACGCTAGAGCCGACAGGTTTCGCCACCGCCCCCTTGCAAGGCATCGACGTCATCGCCGATGCCTGCGCGGGACGCGATCCGGTCGCCTTGTTCGCCGCCATCGATGCTTATGCCAAGCCTGTATTGCAGCAGGCCCTGTGCACGGTCAACCGTTTCGATGCCGAGCGCATCGCGGTGGTCCGCCTCTACAGTTCGGACCCGGTTGCCTACCCGCCGGGAGGTTCCAAGCAGAAGGCCGGTACGCGCTGGGGCCAGCAGGTGCTGCTGGACCGCCGCATCTATGTCGGCGAGGGCGAAGACGCGATACGGGAATCGTTCGACGACCATGCCACCATCGTCGCCCTGGGCTTGAAGTCGGTCATCAATGTGCCGGTGGTGGCCGACGATGTCTGCCTGGGCACGCTGAACCTGCTGATGCCGACCCCGCGCATCGAGGCCGGACAGGTCGCGTTCGCGCGCCTGGCCGGCGTGCTGGCGGTGCCGGGTTTCCTGGCGGCGCGCGAGCGCCCGGCCTGACGCCGATTCAGCCGCCCTGGAACTGCCGCTGCATGGCTTCGCGCATTTCCTCGGGCTTGACGTCGAATTTGTGGGTGGCGAGGGACCAGCGATGGCCGAAGGGGTCGTCCAACTGGCCATAGCGGTCGCCCCAGAACATGTCGGTGGCCGGCATCACCAGCTTGGCGCCGGCAGCCAGCGCGCGCTCCATCGCGGCGTCCACATCGTTCACATAGAGGTGCAGCACCACGGCTTTGCCCTCGCTGCCGCCGGCGCCCATACCGCAGCCCGGAAACTCGTCGGCCATCATCAGCGGTGAATCGCCGATCCGCAGCATCGCGTGCATCAGCTTCTTGCCCTCGGGGTCCATCATCCGGCCTTCTTCCCGGGCGCCGAAGGCCTGGACGTAGAAATCGATCGCGGCCAGCGCGTTGGCGCAGGTCAGGTGCGGCGTAAGCGTGGGCATGCCGGGCGGAATGGGGTGGGAGGTGGGTGTAGGCATGATCGAATCCTTGAATCGGAGCGCGGCGGCCCGGTCCGCGGCATTGTGGGCCTGCCTGACGACGGATGGTACGTCCGGAAATCGACACGTCGGGGCTAAACTTTTATACCCGCCCCCGGGCGCAAGAAGTGTGACACGGGAGTTACGATGAGACGCGCTTCACCCAAAATCCTGCCCATACGCTTTATCGCGCAGGAAGAACTCGAAATCGCCACGCCTGGCCGCGGTTTTACCGAGCTGACGGACGCGATAGCCTCCCTGGTGTCCGTCACCGGCATCGAAACCGGCCAGGCCCATGTCTACACCCGGCATACCAGTTGTTCGCTGTTGATTACCGAGAATGCGGACCCGCAGGTACGCGAGGACCTGGAGCGCTATTTCGCGCGGCTGGTGCCGGATGGCGACACGCTGTTCCGGCACGACGAGGAAGGTCCCGACGATATGTCCGCCCATGTGCGCACGGCCTTGACGGGTGTCAGCCTGACCGTCCCCATCGCGCGCGGCGAACTGGCGCTGGGCACGTGGCAAGGCATCTACCTGTGGGAACACCGCACGCGCCCGCACCAGCGCCAGGTCACGGTGACACTGACCGGCTACGGGCAGCGGCAGTCGGACAACGGCGGCGCCTGACCGCGCTCCGGCCGGTCCGCGGGGCTGGGTTCATCATGTGGCGTGGTGGACGCGTCCGTGTCCAGTGCCGCCTCCAGGCGGTCATACAGGGCGTCGGCCGTGCCGGCGGCCGGCGCGCTGCCGGCCCGTTCGAACATGGGCCGCAACCTGTCCAGCGCCTGGAGATCCTGCAGCGCCAGTAGCGCCGAGCGGGCGCGTTCGCGCGCGGGGCCGGCGGGCGGCACGCAGGCCCGGTCCGCATCCGGCAATGGCGATGCGCCGGGCATTTCGCAGGCCTGTGCGAGCACATCGCGCAAATGCGCCGCCTGGCTGCGCGCGGACACCGCCACGGAGTTCCAGGGCCCGAGGTTCGTCAGGATCAGAAGCGCGCCCATGGCGGCCACCATGCTGCGTGGATCCTTGCCGTTGCGCCGCAGCAGCATAAAGACGGCGGTGCCGGCGAGCCACAGCGCATACAGGCCCAGGTAATAGCGGGGCGCGGTGACGCCGTAGTCGGCGATGCGCCGCGCAAGCGCCACAGCCAGCAGGATCGCCGGCACGATGCACAGCCCGAACCAGCCCTTGAAGAAGACCCGCACGATCCGGGACCCCGTGTCGCCCCAAGGAAACGCGCCCAGGTAGGCCGCCGTCCCGGCCAGTCCGAAGGCCACGACGAGCCAGCCGATTTCCCCATCGGGCAGTTGGCCGGATACGGCGATTTTCATGGCGTAGACATGCAGCATCGCCGCATAGGCCAAGGTCAGGGGGATGACGGCGTAGTACAGCAGCGCCAGGATGGCACGCCCCGCGGTGCCGGCCCGCGGATCGGCTTCGCCCCCGGGGCCGGCCGCCTCGCCCAGCCGCCCGACCGCCGACAGCGCGAAAAGCGGCCCGACCCCGATCGCCGCGCTGGCCCAAAGATGGACGTAGAGGTCGGCCGGTATGTCAAGGTCGAACAACTGCTTCAGGCTGAACAGCCAGAGCGACGCGCCGCCGCCGCAGACCAGTATTGCCGTCATGCCCAGAACCGTGGCGGTGGCCAGGCGCAGCCAGAAGCGCCACAAGACCTCCGGCGCGGGCCTGGTGCCGCAATAGGGCGCGATGGTCGCCAGCAGCAGGATGCCGGCCGCGGCGTCGAGCTTGGCGACGTGGTTCTGGCCGCAGAGCACCATGATCAACATGCCGGCGGCCGCGGCGAGCAGGGGCGCGATCGCGCGAGCGCGGGGCCGGTGCCGCGCCCACAGATGTCCGGCCAGGGCGCCGGAGAAGGCAGCCGCCAACAAGTGATAAAGCGCGTGCTTGCCGGCGAAATTTCCGATCGCGAGGTTGGCGATATCCAGGTTGACGACCGTCGCGGCGCTCAGCGCCAGGGCGGCGGCAAGCCAGAAGGGACGCAGCGAGCCGCAATGCGGCGTAAAGGGAAGCGGCATGGAGGAAAGGAGTTCGAGGAGTTACGGAGATCCGCGCGGCGATGCCGCGCTTCGGATCCCTGGGTAACGCCTGCGCCGGGCATGTCCGCATTTCGCGTCGCATGCCGGCGATCCACGCCGGAAAAACCTACATCCGCATGTGTTGCGGCAGCCAGGTCGCGATGCCGGGCGCCACGTAAAGGAGCAGCACGGCGACGATCATCAGCAGGAACATGGGGAGCGATGCCCGGGCGATATAGGGCAGCTCGCGTCCGGTCATGCCGGAAAGGACAAACAGGTTGAAACCCACCGGCGGGGTGATCTGCGCCATTTCCACCACGAACACGATGAAGATACCGAACCAGATCAGGTCAATGTGAGCGGCCTGCACGGTCGGCAGCAGCACGCCCATGGTCAGGACGACGATGGAAATGCCGTCCAGGAAGCAACCCAGGATGATGAAGAACACCATCAGCGCCATGATGAGCCAGAACTGCGACAGGCCCAGGCCGCCTATCCATTCGGCAAGCTGGCGCGGCAGGCCGATATAGCCCATGGCCAGGGTCAGGAACTGGGCGCCCGCCAGGATCAGAGCGATCATGCAATAGAGCCGCGTGGCGGCCATGAGCGCATCGGTGAAAGCCTTGCGGCTGAGCGAGCCCTGCAGCGCCGAGAGGATCAGCGCGCCGACCACGCCCACCGCCGCCGCCTCGGTGGCGGTGGCGAAACCGGTATAGATGGACCCGAGCACCGCGGCGATCAACAGCAGCACGGGGATCAGGTGGCGCGCCTCGTGCAGCTTTTCGCGGAGCGCCATCCGGCGATCGGGGGCCGGGACGTCCTGCGGATTGCGCAGCGCCCACCAGGCGATATAGCCCATGAAGAGCGCGGCCAGCAGGATGCCGGGGATGATGCCCGCGATGAACAGGTGCGCGATCGACACGTCGGCCGCGACGCCGTAGACGATCATGATGATGGACGGCGGAATCAGCAGGCCCAGCGTGCCGGCGCCCGACAAGGTGCCGAGCACCTGTTTTTCCGGGTAGCCGCGCCGCTTCAGTTCGGGGATGGTCATCTTGCCGACGGTCGCGCAGGTCGCGGCGGACGAGCCGGAGACCGCGGCGAAAATGGCGCAGCCGATCACATTGGTGTGCAGCAAGCGCCCGGGCAGGCGGTCCAGCCACGGCGCCAGGCCTTTGAACAGGTCTTCCGACAGGCGGGTGCGGAACAGGATTTCCCCCATCCACAGGAACAGCGGCAGCGCGGTCAGGGTCCAGCTGGACGCGGCCCCCCAGACGGTGACCGCCATGGCGTCGCCGGCCGGGCGGCTCGAAAAAATCTCCATGGCGATCCACGCCGTGCCGGTCAGCGTCAGGCCCACCCACACGCCGCAACCCAGCAGCGCGAAGATGGACAGGATCAATATGGTGATGACAGCCAGATCATTCATGGAGTTGCTGCGACGAAGGCGGTGCATGGCCCTTCAGGCGACGCACGAGCTCGTCGACCAGGGCCACGAAGAAGAGGAGGGCGCCCAGGGCCATGCTGACCTGCGGTATCCACAGCGGCGTGGCGTCGTTGGACGTCGATATGTCGTTGAACGACCAGGAGTCGTGCGCCAGCTTGATGCCATACCAGCAGAACGCCGCCGACAGCACCACGCCGACCGCCAGGGCGAAAATATCCAGCCGGCGCTGGGGGGCGGGGGACAATGCGTTCAGGATCAGGGTGACGCGGATGTGTTCGCCGTGCTTGAAGGTGCTGGCCAGGGCGAGAAACCCGGCCGCCGCCATGAAATAGCCGGCGTAGGCATCGGTGCCCGGGATGTTCCAGCCCATCAGGCGGGCCACGATGCCCGCCAGCACCGACACCAGCACCCCCACGGTGCACACCGCGCCCAGCACGGCCCCCAGGCCGTACAGGGCGTTCAGGAAACGTCGCATGGCTACTTCTTGTAGGCGTCGATCATGGCCTGGCCGTCCGCGCCCGCGCTCTTGACCCATTCGGCGATCATCTGCTGGCCGACCTTCTGCAGGCCGGCTTTCAGCTCATCGCTGGGCGGAACGATGGCCATGCCGTTCTTGGTCAGTTCCTGCTGGTACCACTTGTTCTTTTCCTCGGACAGCTTCCAGCCGCGTTCCTCGGCCTGCGCGCCGGCCTTGAGCAGGGCCTGCTGCGTCGGCTTGTCCAGCGCGTCGAAGGCGCGCTTGTTCACAATGATGGCGTTCTTCGGCAGCCAGGCCTGGGTGTCGTAGAACTTCTTGATGTACTCGTAGGTCTTGGTGTCGTAGCCGGTGGACGCGGAAGACATGTACGAGTCGATCACGCCGGTGGCCATGGCCTGGGCCAGTTCGGCCTGCTGCACGGTCACGGGCTGGGCGCCGACGAGTTCGGCGATGCGCGCCGTGACCGGACTGTAGGCGCGCCATTTCAGCCCCTTCATGTCGGCGACCGTCTTCAGGTCCTTGTTGGCGAATATGCCCTGCGGCGGCCATGCCACGGCGTACAGCAGCATCATGCCCTGGGATTCCAGCTTCTTCTCCAGGAAGGGCTTCTGCGCCTGGTAGAGCTTGAACGAGGCCTCGTAGCCCGTGGCCAGGAAAGGCAGGCCATCCAGCGCATAGACAGGCGCTTCGTTGGCGAAATTGGTCAGCAGTATTTCGCCGATCTGCGCCTGGTTGCCCTGCACGGCGCGCTTGATTTCCGGCGCCTTGTACAGGGACGCATTGTTGTGCAGCGTGATCGCCAGCTTGCCGTTGGACAGGCTGCCGACGTCCTTGATGAACTGGTTCAGGTTCTCCACGTGGAAATTGCTGGGGGGATAGGCGCTGGGCAGGTCCCATTTGGTCTGGGCCTGGGCGCCGGCGGCCAGCAGGGCGCCGGTCGCGAGCAAAGCGAGTTTCTTCAGCATGGAGCTGCTCCTTCGTAGTGGGGCACAACGCCGGTCCCGGGGCGCGGCAAGGCACCCGCCCGGTCGACCCGCGCGTCGGAAAGAAGACCGCGCAATTCTACGGGGACCGATGCCCTCGAAATGGCCTGGCGGCGTTGTCTAGGGGTAATTCCTAGGGCTGGCGCAAGACTCGCGCATGACGAATTCGGTGGGGATCTCGATGCGCGCGCCGTCGGGCACCGCCTCGTCGCGCATGCGCCGCAACAGCAGTTGCGCGGCTTCGCGTCCGAGCGCGTAGCCGTCGTACCGGATGGCCGCGATGGCGGGGCTGACCAGTTGCGCGAGCTCGCTGTCGTTGGATGCGACCAGCGACACGTCGCCGGGAATGCCCAGGCCTTTTATGCGTATGCCGCGCAGCACGCCGGGCAGCAGGTGCATGCCCAGCGCCAGGATGGCGGTCGGCGGATCGGGCATGTCGAGCAGCAACTGCACTTCGCGGAAACCGTAATCCGAGGAGAAACTGTCCAGCCGCAGCAGTGCCGGGTCCACCGCGACACCCGCTTGCTCATGCGCCCGCATCAGCCCCGCGAGCCGGTCTCGCCCCACGCGATTGTTGCGGCCGCCGCTGATCATGGCGATGCGGCGGTGGCCCAGGCCCAGCAGGTATTCGGTGGCCTGGCGGGTGCCGGTCAGGTGGGCCGCCCCCACCGTGCCCAGCGTGCCGCCCATCTCCCGTTCCAGCAGGACCACCGGATAGCCGGCCGCACCCACGCAGCGCAGCACGCTGGCGTTGGACTCTTCCTCGACCGAGAACAGCAGGCCGTCGGCGCGGCGCCGCTTGAACAGTTCGATCAGCGCGATCTCCCGCGCCGACTGGCCATCGCTGCTGGCGACCACCAGCATATAGCCATGTTCGCCGAGTATGTCCTCGGCGCCCTTGATCATGGCGGAGTACAGCGGATTGCGAATGTCGGAAAAGATGAAGCCCACCATGCGCGTGGGGGCGCCGCGCATGGCCTGGGCCGCGGCGCTGGGCGTCCAGCCGAGCTCCGCGATGGCGCGCTCGACCCGTTCGCGGACTTCACGCGTGACGCTCGGTGCGCCGTTGACCACGCGGGATACGGTACCGATGGCCACGCCGGCCGCCCGCGCCACGTCGTGCACCGTGATGCGGGGTGCGGGCTTGTCGCGCGGCGTGCTGGCGGCGGTCACGATTCAGTAGGCTTGCTCGAACAGGTTGCGGAAATCCGCCGTGCTGGTGTGGCGGGGGTTCCAGCGATTGTAGTTGGCCTGTGTGCAAAGCCCGGCCATCTCGTCGAAGCGATCGGCGGTTACGCCGACGTCGCGCAGCCGTTGCGGGATGCCCAGGTCGCGGCACAGCGCCTCGATGGCTTCCAGGGCGGCATGCGCCGCGTCCATCTGCGGCAGGCCGCGTGTCGGGCGATCCATGGCCGCCGCGATGCGGGCGAACTTGGCGGGATCGGCCGCCAGGTTGAAGCGCGCCACATGCGGCAGGCACAGCGCATTGGACAGGCCATGCGACAGGTGGAAGAAGGCGCCGACGAAGCGCGCCATGCAATGGACGTTGCCCAGGCCGGTCTGGCCGAAGGTGATGCCCGCCAGGGCGGACCCGCACAGCATGTTCAGCCCCGCCGCCAGGTTCTCGCGGTTGGCCACGAACGGCCGGATGTTGGCGGCGATCAGCTCGATGGCCTGGATATTGATGGCGTCCGTGACCAGGTTCGCCTGGCGCGAAATGAAGGATTCAAAAGCGTGGACGAAAGCGTCCAGGCCCGAATGCGCCGCCACATGGGCGGGCACGGTGCGCAAGGCCAGCGGGTCCAGGATCGCCACGGCGGCGGGGTTCAGCGCCGCGTGGCGGATGGACATCTTCAGATTCTTTTCCGTATCCGTAATGACGCAGGACCCGGATACCTCCGAGCCGGTGCCCGCCGTGGTCGGAATGGCGATCAGCGGCAAGGGCGGCGTGGAGAATTTCTCGATGCCTTCGTAGTCGTGTATGCGCCCGCCGTTGGTGGCCAGGATGCCCACGGCCTTGGCCACGTCCATGGTGCTGCCTCCGCCGACGGCCAGCAGCATGGTGGCCCCGTGCGCCTGGCATGCCTCGAAGGCCTTGGCCACGGTATGAGCGCTGGGGTCGGGCTCGATGTCCGAGTAGGTGGCGACCTGCACGCCGGCGTCGGCCAGCAGGCGACGTATCCCGATGTCGAATTCGCTGTCCAGCAGGGCGGCGTCGATGGCGATGAACATGCGTTCGCATGCGTACTGGCGAACCAGGTCGCCGATTTTCCGGTGGGCGCCCACGCCCATGTACAGGCGCGTGGGGCAGAAGAAGGAACTGATGTCCATGGATTGCATGATGATTCCCAGGGGCGTTACTTGGTGGTGTCCCAGCCGCCGGCCAGTTGCGTCCAGCGTTCGGTTTCCTGATGGACGAAGGCCGCGAATTCTTCGGGCGGCATGCCGCCGGGATCGGCCGCCATGCTGTCCAGCGTCTTGCGCAGGTCCGGATCCTTCATGCTGTCGACGACGGCCTGGTAGATCTTCTGCTTGATCGGCGCGGGCAGGTCCTTGGGCGCCGCCAGGCTGTACCAGGTCGTCATTTCGAAGCCGGGCACGCCGGACTCATCCAGGGTGGGCACATCCGGCAGGAAGCGCGTGCGGCGCAGGCTGGTGACGGCCAGCGGCTTGACGTTGCCGCCGGCGATCTGCGATGCCGCCGATGCCGCCGAGTCCAGGGCGAAGGTGAGCCGGCCGCCGATCAGGTCCGTCATCATGGGCGCCGCGCCCTTGAAGGGCACGTGCACGGCCTGCATGCCGGTCTGCTTGAGCAGCAGTTCCGCCGACAGGTGTTGCGTGCTGCCGATGCCGGCCGAGCCGTAGTTGGCGTCGCCGGGATGGGCCTTGGCGTAGGCCAGCAGTTCCGCCACGTTGGACACGGGCAAGGTCCTGGCGACCACGAGCACGTTGGGCACATTGGCCACCGTGGTGATCTGCGTCAGGTCGCGCTCGAAATCGTAGGAAAGATTCTTGTAGAGCACGCCGCCGGCGGTGTGTCCCACGTTGGCGAGCAGCAGCGTGTAGCCGTCGGGCCTGGCCCGCGCCACGATGCCGGCGCCCACGGTGCCGCCCGCGCCCGGCTTGTTCTCCACCACCACGGTCTGTCCCAGGCGCTTCTGCAACTGCGCCGCCATGGCCCGCGCGACGATATCCGTGGTGCCGCCGGGCGTGAACGGCGCGACCAGCGTGATCGGGCGCTCCGGCCATTCCGCGGCGTGGGCGGCGGCACACGCCGTCACGATCATCGACGCCATCGCGGCGCGTGCGAAAACATGCTTGAACATGATGTCCTATCTCCGTTGTATTTTCAGGTTGTGGGTGCCGCGGGCCTATGCCGCGGCGCCGGGCCGCGTGCGCCGCCCGGGGGATGGTCGGCCGGACATCAATCCACGGTGATGCCCAGTTTGCGAATCAGCGGGGCCCAGCGGTCGACTTCGCCGTGCAGCAGGGCGGCTGCGCCTGCCAGCGTTTGCTGCGCGGCCGCGGGCGCTTCGATGCCGCTGCCCGACAGGCGCGCCTGCGTGGCGGGATCGGCGATGGACTGCCTCAGCGCCCGGTTCAATCGCGCGACGACGGGGGCGGGCGTGCCATGCGGGACCAGCATCATGTTCCAGATGTCATAGTGCAGGTCGCCATAGCCGGACTCGCCGGCGGCCGGCACGTCCGGCAGCGCCTTGATGCGCGCGGGGCGCAGCACCGCGACGCCGCGCACCATGCCGGCCTGGATGTGGCCGACCGACGTGGTACTGCTGTCGACCATGTAGTCCAGGTGGCCCGCCATGACGTCGTTCAGGGCCTGACCCGCGCCGCGATAGTTCACCGCGTTGATCTTCAGTCCCAGCCGGTCGTTCAGCAGGATGCCACCCAGGAAGGAGCCCGAGCCCACGCCCGCCGCGCCGAAATTCATTTCCGCGGCATGCGTCTTGGCGTAGGCGGCGAACGCGTCCAGGCCGGATACGGGCAGGTCCTTGCGCGCAGATACGACTTGCGGCGCATCGCCGATCGAGCCCAGCGCGATGAAGTCCGTGAGCACGTTGTAAGGCAGCCGCTTGTACAGCGTGGCGTTGGCCGCCAGGGTGCCCACATTGCCGACCAGCAAGGTATAGCCGTCCGCCTTCGCGCGGGGCGCCCGCGCAGTGCCTACCGTGCCGCCCGCGCCGGGGGTGTTCTCGACCACGATAGGCTGGCCCAGGTCCCTGGACATCCCTTCGGCGATGACGCGCGCCAGTACGTCGGTCGGTCCGCCCGCCGCGAAGGGCACGATGAGCGTCAGCGGCTTGAGCGGGAAATCGCCTTGCGCGGCGTGCGCCTTGCCGGTCGACAGGCCCATCAGCAAGGCGGCGGCCGCGGCGGCACAGGCTCGCCCGGCCCGGCGGCGGCCGGGCTTGAATGGATCGGGTTTCATGCGTACCGTCCTTGTCTCAGGGATTGAAAATCACCAGCCGTTCTTCGGTCATTTCGCGCACGGCGTAGGCGGGGCCTTCCTTGCCGAAACCGCTGTCCTTCACGCCGCCGAAAGGCATCACGTCGGAACGCGCGCTGGATGTCTCGTTGATCTGCACGGTGCCGAAGCGCAGCGTGCGCGCGGCTTTCAGCGCGCGGTCGATGTCCTGCGTGAAGACGCCGGCGGACAAGCCGTAGGGCGTGTCGTTGGCGCTCGCCAGCGCGGCATCGAAGTCGTCGAAGGGACGCAGCGCGAGCAGGGGCGCGAAGGCCTCCTGGCACCACACCCGGCCGTCGCCCGGCGCATCGGCGATGATCGTCGGCTCGATCACGGATCGATCGCGCCGGCCGCCGCACAGCAGGCGGGCGCCCGCGGCCACCGCTTCCTGCATCCAGCCTTCCGCGCGTATCGCGGACTGCTCCGAGATCAAGGGCCCGACCCGCGTGGCGGGGTCGCGCGGATCGCCGGCGCGCAGCGTGGCGGCATACTCGACCAGGCGCTGCGCGACCTCTTCGGCGATGGACTGGTGCACATACAGGCGCTGCACCGAGGTGCATACCTGGCCCGCCTTGCGCAGGCCGGCGTTGGCGATCTTAGGGATGGCGCGTTCGAGGTCGGCGTCCGCGCACACCAGCGTGCTGGCGATGCTGCCCAGCTCCATCTGCGTGCGGCGCAGCCCGGCCGCCTGCTGGATGATGCGGCCCACCCGCGTGCTGCCCGTGAAGGTATAGAAGGCCACATCCTGCTCGGCGAGCAGCCAGCTGCCGACGCTGTCGCCTTCGCCCTGGACGATGGCCAGGAATCCCGGCGGCATGCCAGCCGCCAGCAGGACTTCGCCCAACAGCGCGCCAGTCAGCGGCGTGAACGCGGAGGGCTTGAGCACCACAGCGTTGCCGGCGGCATAGGCGGGCGCCACCTTGTGCAGCACCGTATTCAGCGGCGAATTGAACGGGGTGATGGCGCAGACCACTCCCACGGGAAAGCGCTGGGTGAATCCCAGGCGTTTTTCGGCGCCCGGGCTGGCGGCGAAGGGCACCATCTCGCCGACCAGCCGCACCGCTTCGTCGGCCGACAGGTTCAGGGTCACCATCGCCCGGTCGACCTCGCCGTTGGCGTCGGCCAGCGTAAAGCCCGCTTCCGCGACCATCGCCATAACGAAGTGCTCCCGCCGCGTCTCGATCAGTTCGGCGGCGCGTCGCAGTACCGCCGCACGCAGGTGCGGCGCGGGCGCGCCTGCCTGTACGGCCTGGTGGGTCGTGCGTACCGCCAGGGCAACCTGCTCGCGCGTGGTTTCGCAGACTTCCGCGACGGGCTGCCCGGTGTATTTGTCGGTCACGGGGAAGCGGCGTGGGCTGTCCAGCCATTCGCCGCCGATCAGCGTACCGGTGGCGGGCAGGGCTTCGGGAGGAATAAGAGGGGCGTGCATGTCGTTGTCCGTGCAAGGAGAAAGTCAGTCGGAGGGCAAGAGGCGGAAGGCGACGGGCAGAATGAATATCAACGGATCCGCCGCGGGTTGCTGCGTCGAGATGAAACGTTATTACACTGTCGCGTGAAAGCCGAGGCCTGTCCGGGATGCCGGTGCCGGGCCGCTGGCGGGCCACCGATCCCCGCGATAGGTGGGGTGCATGTCTCGTCCTTTAGGCGCTGGGCGGAGATGCCGCCGTGGCGCCTTGAATTGTTATGCGTCAGCGTGCGGCGCCGCCGCCCCGCTGGCCGCGGCGACGATCGCAAAGAAGACGGCTCGGCGCGAGGGCGGTGGGCGCTGCGCGCCGCAAATGAAACGTTATTATGACGGACCATTCAGCGTCGCGCCATGCCGTGTATGCGGTTTTGCGGTGAACACCTCTTCAATGGAACTGAAGTCGGCGCGACGACGTGCCACAATGCGCCGTATCGATATCGTTCTTCTTCACCGTCATGGAACTCCGACAATTGCGCTCGTTCGCGCGTGTCGTCGAACTCGGCAGCATGGGCCGGGCGGCGGCCGAACTGGGCGTGGTCACGTCCGCGCTGAGCCAGCAGATCAGCCGGCTGGAAAGCGAACTGGCCACGCGCCTGTTGCAGCGCACATCCACCGGCGTGGTGCCCACGGACGCCGGCCGCGCCTTCCTGCGCCAGGCTCAGTTGGCGATCCGACACGCGGACGCCGCGGCGATGGCCGCGCGCGAGGCGCGCCTGACAGGGCAGGTCAGCGTCGGCCTGGCGTCCACCACCGCCACGGTCCTCGCGCCCCGTTTCATCCTGGCGATGCAGCAGCGCTACCCGGATGTCCGGCTGCGCATGACGGAAAGCCTGTCGGGCCACCTGGCCGCCATGCTGAACGCCCGCCAACTGGACCTGGCCATCGTCTTCCACACCGACGCGGCCCAGCGCTGGACAGTGCTGCCGCTGCTGGACGAAGAACTGGTGCTGATCGGCCAGCCTTCCATGCCTCGCTGGCCGGCGGGCGAAACCGCCAACCTGGCCGAAGTGGCCCCGGTGCCGCTGGTCTTGCCCAGCGCGGCCCACGGCCTGCGCAATCTGCTGGATGGCGCCTTCGCCCGCCTGGGCGTGGAACCGAATATCGTTGCCGAGGTGGATGGGCTGGCCACGCTGATGGCGATGGTGCGCGTCGGCCATGTGGCGACCATTCAGCCGGGCGCGGCGCTGGCGGCCGACCCCGCGCTGGGACGCATCTGGCTCACCGGCGCCGGCTTGCATCGCAAGAACCTCCTCGTCAGTTTGCCTGAAGACGAGCTTTCCCCGGCGGGCCTGGCCGCCCGGGTGGTCCTGGGCGATGTCGTGCGGGAATTGGTGCGCGAAGGCCATTGGCCCGGCGCCGCTCTTCAGTGTTAATGAAGACCTGTTGAAGAGAACCGGCTTACGCGGCGGTGCGGGGTGGTCTACAGTGCGCACCTGTCCAGGGAGGGCTACAACGCCATGTGGGATGTATTGGTCATAGGCGGCGGCAACGCCGCCCTTTGCGCTGCGCTGATGGCCCGCGAGGCCGGCGCCAGCGTCCTGTTGCTGGAAGCGGCGCCCAAGGAGTGGCGCGGCGGCAATTCCCAGCACACGCGCAACCTGCGCTGCATGCATGATGCGCCGCAGGATGTGCTGGTCGACGCCTATCCGGAAGAAGAGTATTGGCAGGACCTGCTCAAGGTCACGGGCGGGATCACCAACGAACATCTGGCGCGGCTGACCATCCGCGCGTCCTCGTCCTGTCGGGACTGGATGCGGCGCCATGGCGTGAACTTCCAGCCGCCGCTGTCGGGCGCGCTGCACGTGGCCCGCACCAACGCCTTCTTCATGGGCGGGGGCAAGGCCCTGGTCAATGCCTACTACCGCAGCGCCGAGGCGCTGGGAGTGCAAGTGCGCTACGAGGCGCCGGTCGAACGGCTGGAACTGCGCGATGGCCGCTTCGTGGCGGCTTTCGTCGGCGAGGAACGCATCGAGGCCAAGGCCTGCGTCCTGGCCGCCGGCGGCTTCGAGTCCAACCTGGAGTGGCTGCGCGAAGCCTGGGGCCAGAACGAGCGTGGCGAATGGCCCGCCGACAACTTCCTGATACGGGGCACGCGCTTCAACAAGGGCGTGCTGCTGAAGTTCATGATGAACGCGGGCGCCGACATCATCGGCGATCCGTCGCAGTCGCACTGCGTGGCCATCGACGCGCGCGCGCCGCTGTACGACGGGGGTATCTGCACCCGCATCGATTGCGTGTCGCTGGGCGTGGTGGTCAACCGCGATGCCGAGCGCTTCTATGACGAAGGCGAGGACTTCTGGCCCAAGCGCTATGCCATCTGGGGCCGCCTGGTCGCCGGCCAGCCGGGCCAGATCGCCTATTCCATCATCGATGCGAAGGCCGTGGGCCGCTTCATGCCGCCCGTGTTCCCGGGTACGCAGGCGGACACGCTGGAAGAGCTGGCGCGCAAGCTGGGCCTGGATGAAGCGCGTTTCATGCAGACGCTGCAGTCGTACAACGCCGCGTGCCGCATCGGTACCTTCGACCATACCAAGCTGGACGATTGCCACACCGAAGGCATCGCGCCGGCCAAGACGCACTGGGCGCGCCCGATCGACCGCGCGCCGTTCTTCGGCTACCCGCTGCGCCCCGGGATTACCTTCACCTACCTGGGCCTGAAGGTCAATGACCAGGCCGCCGTGCATTTCGGCGGCGTGCCCAGCGACAACCTCTTCGTCGCCGGAGAAATGATGGCGGGCAATGTGCTGGGCAAGGGCTACACCGCCGGCGTCGGCATGTCCATCGGTACCGCCTTCGGCCGCATCGCCGGCACCCAGGCCGCGCGTTCCGCGCTGGCCGCCAGTAATACATCCATGGGAGCTTCCCTTGAAACAGCTTGAAGCCCTCGTCAAACAGGCGAGTGCCATGCATATGGCCACGCCCGATGTCTCGGTGACCCCCGCCCGCACCGCGGAGGGGCATACCAATATGAAGGAAACCCCGGTCAAGTTCGTCCGCGGCGGGGCCAGCGCGCCCACCACGGAGAACGAGACCGAAGTGGCGCGCGTCATGCAGATCTGCAACGCCTGTCGCTATTGCGAGGGCTTCTGCGCGGTGTTCCCGGCAATGACCCGCCGCCTGGAGTTCGGCAAGGCGGACGTCAACTACCTGGCCAACCTGTGCCACAACTGCGGCGCCTGCCTGTACGCCTGCCAGTACGCGCCGCCGCATGAGTTCGCGGTGAATGTGCCGCAGGCCATGGCGAAGGTGCGCGTGCAGACCTATACCGACTACGCCTGGCCCGCCGCATTGGGCAAGCTGTACCGGCATAACGGCCTGACCCTGTCGCTGGCGACGGCGGCGGCGCTCGCGTTGTTCCTGGTGCTGGCCATGATGTCGACCGGTTCGCTGATCCACGCCCCCCTGGCCGGCAACTTCTACGCGATCTTTCCGCACAATACGCTGGCGCTGATGTTCGGCGTCGTGTTCCTGCTGGCGATCCTGGCCCTGGGGATCGGCGTGACGCGCTTCTGGCGCAATGTGTCGCCCGGCAAGGCGACCGGGCCGGCGGTGGCGGAGGCCGCGCACGATGCCTTGCGGTTGCGCTACCTGGACGGCGGACACGGCAAGGGCTGCAACGAGTCGGACGACGCCTTCACGCAGGCCCGGCGGCGCTTCCACCATTTCACCTTCTACGGCTTCATGCTCTGCTTTGCCGCGACCTGCGTGGCCACGCTGTACCACTATCTGCTGGACCTGCATGCGCCGTATCCCTTCTTCAGCGTGCCGGTCATCCTGGGCACGCTGGGGGGCATCGGGCTGCTGATCGGGCCGGCCGGCCTGCTGTGGCTGAACCTGCGGCGGCACCCCATGCAGGGCGATGTCGCGCAGCGTCCCATGGACCGCGGCTTCATCGTGCTGCTGTTCCTGATCTCGCTGACGGGCCTGGCGCTGCTCGCCTTTCGCGACACCGGCGCGATGGGTTTGCTGCTGGCCGTGCACCTGGGAACCGTCATGGCCTTGTTCCTGACGTTGCCGTATAGCAAGTTCGCGCACGGCATCTACCGCAGCGCCGCGCTGCTGAAGTGGAACATCGAAAAGCGCCAGCCCAATTCGCTGCAACTGGGTTCGGACTGACCATGACGACGCGGGCCCCCCCCCCTGGGGCCCGCACGACGCGATGTGAAATCCCGCTGCGGGTATGCGGGCCGGCTGCTGCGTCGCTCTAGTCCCGCGCAGGCTTGGCTCGGTAATACCACTTCAGCACCGGCGAGGCCGACATGCCGTGCAGGAATACCGACACGACGATCGCGGCCAGCACAACGGGCACCACGGGCCGCACCTGCTGTGGCGCATGCTCCACGGCGTACATCAGGTAGAAGAAGGTTCCGACGCCGCGAAAGCCCAGCCATGCGGACACCAGCTTGCGCTGCCACGTCGCGCCGGTCCCCAGCATGGCGGCGTAGACGGCCAGGGGGCGGGCCACGAAGAACAGCAGCACCATCATGATCACCGGCCCCCAGGCGATCATCTCGCGCCAGTGGGCCGATACGACGCTGCCGATGATTACCATGAGCGCAAGCTCCACGATGCCCTCCATTTCCACGGAGAAGGCCATCATCGATTCGGCCAGATAGGCGTGGGCCAGTTCCGGGTCCTTCGAGACCTGCCCACGCTCGCCTTGGCGTATGTCCTGCAGCGCCTCGCTGGGCCGCTCTTCGCCGGTCGCCGCCATTTCGCGCCGCCGCAGCGCCACACCGGCGCAGAATACAGCCAGGAAGCCGAAGCCCTGCGCCAGCACGGTTACGCCATAGCAGGCCATGATCAGACCCAGGGCAAAAAAGCCTTCGAAACCCAGCGCCTGAGCGTAGCGGATGCGCAGGCGCGCGACCAGGGCTTCGGTCAGGCTGCCCATTCCCCAGCCGATGGCGGCGGCCACGACCACGCCCCAGACCAATGACGCGCCAAGCAGCCATGGCGAAGCGTACTCGGCGTCCCGTCCGGTGCACAGGAGGACACCCAGCAGCACGAAGGGATAGGCGGCCCCGTCATTGGCGCCGCCTTCGCCCGATAGAGAAAACCGCAGCGGGTCCTCGTCTCCGGCTTCGCGCGGACGAAGTTCGTTCGCCAGCACCGGATCCGTTGGCGCCATGGCTGCCGCCATTATCAGCGCGACGCCGAATTGCAGCGCCATGCCATACCAGGCGGCGGCTGTCATGACGGCGATGGTGATCAGCATGGCGGGCAGCGCCAGCCGGAAAGGCGCCGACCACAGTCGGTTCCCCAGCGGGGCTCGCAGGTGCAGGCCGATGGCGAACAGCGAGATGATGAGGCCACATTCGGTGATCAGCCTCAGCACGTGCGCGTCGTCGTAGATGTCCACATCGAGGAGGCCGAACCCGGCCGGACCGATCACGAAGCCCACGACCAGGTAAATCATGGCGCCGGTCATGGGCAGCCGCGCGATAACGTTGCGGGCGACCGCCATCGCGATCAACAGTATCCCCACCAGTACGTACCAGATGCCTTCTATCATCATGTCTGTCCTTTCACTTCTTCAATGTGGTCCGCAGCTGGGCGACTTCGGTTCCGGCGACCGGCGGCGCGTCGTTGCCCCGGCTGCTGCGGACATAAGCCAGTACTTGCGCGCTGTGCGCGTCGGTCAGGATGGTGTCGAAGGGAGGCATGTGCGACGAAGGCGGCCCATGCGCCGTCTGCGCGCTGCGTAGTCCTGCGGCGTATCGGCGACCACCGGAAACGCCATCAGGGCGTGCTCGGCGCCGCAGAATTCCGCGCATTGGCCGCGGTACTCCCCCGCGCGGTCGGCACGCAGGGTGATGTCGGCCTCGCGCCCCGGGATCATGTCGCGCTTGCCGTGCAGGTGGGGTATCCAGAATGTGTGGATCACATCGGCCGCTTTCAGGGAGACGATCACCGGCCGGCCGACCGGCAGCCGCAGTTGGTTGGCCGTGACGAAGCCCGGGCGGTCGCCATCCCGTTCGTAGCGCGTTTTCCACCACCATCGGTGGCCGATCATCCCGACATGCAGCGGGTACTCCATCGGCAGGCGCGACAGCGGACGATCGGTGACGACATCGGCGATGGCCAGGCCCAGCAGCACGGCGACGAAGACGGCAGTGCGAACGGCCAGGGTCACATGCCACAGCGCCAGGATGTGCTCGGCCTGTATGCCGGCCGGCGCCAGGACGTCCTGCATGGGCGCGGCGCCCGCACCGGGGCTCCACGCGGACAGGGCGGCGCAGAGGCCGGCCATCCGGGCCGGCACGCTCCATTCCCTGGCGCGGGCGACCATGTTGGCGTCAACCTTCCCTGCGCAGCGTGATCGGCACCGACTTGGCGGCGGGCACCTTGCTTTCCCTGGCATGGTGCCACAGCGGAATCAGCGGATTGCACTCCGGATAGTAGGACCACGCACAGCCGGCCGGAATGTCGTAGGGGCGTACCGTCAAGCCGGCGACCTCGCGCTTGTATCCGTCATGGGCGACGGTGCTCGCGACGACGACGTCGCCTTCGTTCAGGCGCAGCCGCTGCATATCGCCCGGGTTCATCATGATGACCATGCGCGTGCCATGCACGCCGCGGAAACGGTCGTCCAGTCCGTACACCGTAGTGTTGAACTGGTTGTCGCTGCGCGTGGTCATCAGACGGATAATGTCATCGCCCTGTTCCGGCATATCGGGATCCGCCTCCAGCGTTTCCGGGACCACGAAGTTGGCCTTGCCGGTTTCGGTTTCCCATTTGCGTTCGCAGGCGGCCAGCGGCCGATGGAAGCCGCCGGCATTCCACATGCGCTCGTTCAAGTCCTTGAAGATCCTGGGATAGGTGGCTTCGATGGCCGCGCGCACCCGTGTGTAATCGCCCACCCACTGGTCCCAGTCCACGTGCGGATTGGGCGCAAGCGTGGCCTTGGCGATGCGTGCCACGATGGCCGGTTCGGACAGCAGCTTGTCGCTGGCCGGCTCGTGCCGGCCGCGCGAACCATGAAAGCAGCCGGTGCTGTCCTCCATGGACACTGCCTGTTCGCCGGTGGCCTGCCGGTCCACCTCGATGCGGCTCAGGCAGGGCAGCAGATACGCTGTGCGGCCGTGCAGCAGATGGCTGCGGTTCAGCCGCGTGGCCACTGCCACGGTCAGGTCCAGCTTCCGCCACGCCGGCTCCATCCGGGCATGGTCGGGCGTGGCGCGCGCGAAATTCCCGCCCAGCGCGACGAAAGCGGTCACCCGCCCGTCCAGGATGCCTTCGCAGGCTTCGACGGTGTTCATGCCCTTCCTGGCTGGCGGTTCGAAGTGGTATAGCTCGCGCAGCTTGTCGGCGGGCACGTGCTCCGGTTTCTCGGTGATGCCCACGGTGCGCTGGCCCTGCACATTGGAGTGCCCGCGTATCGGGCAGATGCCCGCCCCCGGCTTGCCGATATTGCCCCTGAGCAGCAGCAGGTTGGTCAGCATCTGCACGCTCTGGACGCCGTTGCGATGCTGGGTCACGCCCATGCCGTACAGCACCATGGCCGCTTGCGCGTGCGCGTAAGTCGCGGCCGCCTGGGCCAGCGCCATGCGGGTCAGGCCGGATTCGCGTTCGATGTCCGTCCATGAGGCCTGGCGCATCGCGTCGGCGAAGGCCTCGAAGCCGTGCGTGTGCTCGGCGATGAAGGCATGGTCGACGATAGGCTGTTCGCCCTGGGCCCGCGCCATGTCGTCCGCCTCGATCAACCACTTGCACAGTCCGGCGACTGCGGCGGTGTCCCCGCCCAGCTTGAGCTGCAGGTACTGGGTGCTGATTTGCGTTTCCTTGCCGGTCAGCATTTCGATCGGCGACTGTGGATTCGTGAAGCTGACCAGGCCGGGCTCGCGCAAGGGATTGAAGGTGACGATGGGGACGCCGCGTCGCCGCGCTTCCTGCAGCGGGTGCAGCATGCGCGGCGCATTGGTACCGGTGTTGTGCCCGAAGAACAGCATGCAGTCCGTGTGCTCGAAGTCGTCCAGCGTAACCGTGCCCACGGGCACGCCTATGGTTTTGGGCAGGCCGACGGAGGTGCTTTCGTGGCACATGTTGGAGCTGTCGGGCAGGTTGTTGGTACCGTACATGCGCGCGAGCAGGGCGAACATGTACGAGGTCTCCAGCGAGGCCCGGCCGGAGGTATAGAACACCACGGAATCCGGGTCGCGGCCCTTGAGGAGGGCGCCGATCTCGTCGAAAGCCTGCTGCCAGGGGATTTCCACATACCGGTCGGTCCCGGCATCCCAGCGCATGGGCGCGGTCAGGCGGCCCGCTTCCTCCAGGTCATGGTCGGACCAGGATTCGAGCTCCGCGCAGGTGTGCTCGGCGAAGAAGCCCGGCGGCGCGGTCTTGCTGGTGATGTCCCATGCCGTCGCCTTGGCGCCGTTTTCGCAGAATTCGAAGGGATGGGGGTGAGCCGGCTTGGCCCATGAACAACTGACGCACATGAAGCCGTCCGGCTTGTTCTGGTGCGTGAGGATCCGGCTGCCATGCAACAGCCGGTGTTCCTTGAGAAGGATGGACCCGACCGCGCGGGCCGATCCCCAACCGCCTGCCGGCTCGGTATGGGGCCTGTGTTGCTTCTCTTTCGCCATTGCTCTGCCCAGTTGTCTTCTGGATTGCGCCGCGCACGCCCTCGCGGGGCCGGTGCGCGACGCGGGTGGGGCGGCGTCAGCACGCCGCGTGCCCATACGGGAGCGAGGCGTTTCCCGGGTGGCCGGGCGGTTCGAGACGGCTACGCGGCGCCCGCAAGCTGCAGCAGTGTCTGCCTGCTGCTTTCCAGCAGCTGTGCGGACAGCGCGGGATCATTCAAGGCGCGTGCGACGCTCATCGCCCCGACCATGGCGGCGGCGATGCTCTGCGCCTTCGCGTTCGCGTCCGGATGTCCAGGATCCGGCAGGTAGCCGGCGATGGTGTTCACCAGGCGCCGGAAATAATCGGTCGTCTCGGCACGCGTCGTGTCGTCGCCGCGCGCCAATTCCTCGCTCAGTGCGGCCAGGCCGCAGCCGCGGCCGGGATCGTCCCGGTGCGCGGTCGACAAGTAGGCGGACAGCAGCGCCCGCAGCCGCGCCGGCGGAGGCTCCTGTTCAATCCGTTCGACCAGGGCGTCCAGCACGCCGTTCATCGAACGCACGCAGGCCTCGCGCACCAGTTCCTCCTTGGATCCGAAGTGCTTATAGAAACCGCCATGCGTCAGGCCGGCACTGGCCATCAGTCCGGCCAGTCCCGTTGCCGCAATGCCATTGCGGCGGAACTCCTGGCCCGCGGCCTCGATGATCCGTTCGCGGGTACGGGCCGCTTCCTCTCTCGATTTGCGCATAACCGGAGACCTTCGAAAAGTGATTGACATTTAGATGATAATCGACATTTAATAAGATGTCGCGTGACATCTTAAATGCCGGCCGGCGATTCAGCAGGGCGCACAGGCGCCGCGGCGAACCTGCCGGCACAACCGAAAGGAAATTGACATGGAAATCCAAGGACGTATCGCGCTGGTAACGGGCGCAAACCGGGGCCTGGGCAAGGCCATCGCGCAGGCGCTGTTGCAAGCGGGCGCCGCCAAGGTCTATGCGGCGGCGCGCGATCCCGGCAAGGTGGATCTGCCCGGCGTCGTGCCGGTGCAACTGGACGTGACCGACCCCGCCAGCGCGCGGGCCCTGGCCGAGCGCTGCGGCGATGTCGACATCGTGGTCAACAATGCCGGGATCTCCGTGCATGCGCCGGCGCTGGGCAGCGAGACATCGGACGTGCTGCGCCGCGTGCTGGATACGAACCTGTACGGCATCCTGAACGTCAGCAGTGCGTTTGCGCCGGTCGTGGGCCGCAACGGCGGCGGCGCCTTCGTCAACGTGCTGTCGGTACTGAGCTGGGTAGCGCTCGATGGATTGACGCCCTATAGCGTGTCCAAGGCGGGCGCGTGGGCCCTGACGAATGGCATGCGCCAGGAGCTCAAGTCCCAGAATACGCAGGTCACCGCGGTACATGTCGGCTACATGGATACGGACATGGCCGGCCACGTCGGAGGACCCAAGACCTCCCCCGTGGATGCCGCCGCCCAGATCGTCGCCGCCATTCGAGATGCGCAGCCCGAATTGCTGATCGACCAGCTCAGCAAGGACGTGAAGGCTTCGCTGGGCACGCCGGCCGCTGCCTATCTGTGAACCGCTTGCAGGGGCGGATCGAGCTGTGGAGAATGCGGGATAGCCCCGACTTTCTCCTGGACGATCCGCATCATGGCCGACCTGTCGCACGTATCAGAAGACCTGCCCGCCGATCAGTCCGGGCCAGGGCGGCTCCGTACCTTCATCGCCACGGCGACGCGACTGGCCGAGCAGGGCGCCATGGAAGGGCCAGCGTTGCTGACGGCTTTCCGCGCCCTGGTCGGCCATGACGATTGGCTGCCCCAGGACTGTACCCGGCCCCACCCCGTCCATTACCAGCAGTACCTGCTGCATTGCGATCCGCTGGAGCGGTTCTCCCTGGTGAGCTTCGTGTGGGGCCCAGGGCAGTCCACGCCGGTGCACGACCATACGGTGTGGGGTTATGTCGGTATGCTGCGGGGCGCGGAGCGCAGCCAGCGTTATCGGCACGCGCCCGGCGGCGGCCTGGTGCCGGATGGCGAGGCGGTGGTGCTGGCGCCGGGACAGGTGGAGATCCTGCGGCCGGAGGAGGGCGATATCCATCAGGTGGCCAACGTGCTGGAAGACCAGGTGTCCATCAGCATCCATCTGTACGGCGGCAACATCGGCGCGGTCGCCCGCAGCGTGTTCGATCCGGCGACCGGCCAGGCCAAGCGCTTCGTATCCGGTTATTCGGCGCCGACCGTGCCCAATCTGTGGGACCGCTCGGCGCAGGTCCGGGCGGCGCCGGCCGCGCGCGGTCCGGTCCTTTGATATCCGCTACCCCGGCCGTACAGAAGGCCGCGCGGCTGAAGCGCGGATGCCGCGCCGGCCTCCCAATCCCTTCGTGCTATCTTTGCCGCCGGAGAGGACCCAGGCATGGACAAAACGTTATTGAAGGGGCTCATGGTCCTGGAGGCGGTGACCGAGGTCGAAAACCGGCCGCGCACCATCGAGGAACTGGCCAGCCGCGTGGGCCTGACGCGCAGCAATACGCATCGCACCTTGCAGACCCTGGTGCATGCGGGCTATGTGGTCAAGGACGACGAAAGCGGCGGCTACCGCGCCACCGTGCGCCTGTTCGAACTGGGCGCGCGCCAACTGGCTCAACTGGACGTGCGCAAACTGGCGCAGCCCGCCATGCGCAGGCTGACCGACGGAACGGGTGAAACCGTGCACCTGTCCGTGCTGGATGGCATGGACGTGGTCTACATCGACAAGATCGACAGCGCCCAGCCGATACGCGCCTATTCGTATATCGGCGGCCGCGCGCCGGCCTACGCCGTCGCCACGGGCAAGGCGCTGCTGGCACATCAACCGGACGGGTATATCGCGCGCTGCGCCGGCGAGCTGCAGGCGCACACGCCCAGGACCATCACGTCGATGGCGGCCCTGGAAGACGAAATGCGCAAGGTGCGGCGCCTGGGCTACGCCATCAACCGCGGCGAATGGCGCGCCAGTGTGGGGGGCGTGGCGGTGGCCATCTTCAACAGCCTGGAGCAGCCCGTCGCCGCCCTGGGGATTTCCGGGCCGCTGGAACGCTTGAGCGCCAGCCGCATGAAGGAGCTGGCGCCGACGGTGGCCGAATGCGCGCGCGAGGTATCGCGCTGCATGGGCCACCACGGCTCGTAACGGCGCGTCGGCGCCCGCCTGCGCTAGCCGTTGTAGAAGCGGCGCCCATGGTTGCGCAACCACAATCGCACTAGATGCCGTTTGCGGTCTTCCTCCGGGTAATCGACGAAGGCCGTGCGCCGGTGGCCGAGCCGGGTGTTGTCCACGATCTGGATCTGGCCGGCCTCGAAGAAAAATTCGCGCGCGAAGCGGGGTTCCATCATGATGGATTCCAGCGCGTGCAGGGCCTGCTTGCCGCGCTCGTCCATTTCCTGCCCCGCCATGGTGTAGCCCGTGACCACATGCCGGTGGGACAGCCGGCATAGCGTACGGCCATCGCGGGTCTGGAAAAGGGGATGGCTGAGGAGGCGCGGGTCGCCGGGCGCGTGCTCGCGCTGGCGGTCGAACAGATACGGCTGGTACAGGCGCTCGACCAGTTCCGGGTGCCGGGCCAGCATCTCGTTGTAGACGGAATAAAAGCTGACGATGCTGCTGATGCCGCCCTCCATGGCGGGCCGCACGCACAGCAGGCCGACGTAGTCCGGCGGGTAGAGGTTGTAGCTGTTGTCGGTGTGGAAATTCTGTTCCGCGTTGGTGATGTCGGGACGCACGCCATTACCGGGCGGCTTGCCCAGGTCGCGCACGTCGTAGATGACCTTGCCGTCCCAGCTCTGGGCCACGGGGCGCGATACCAGCTGCGCCAGCAGCCAATATACGGCGCGGGCCTCGTCGACGCTGTAGTCGTCCATGGGCAGGCGATCGATGATCGCGAAGCCGACACCGTGCTCCAGCGTGGCGCGCACGCGCTTCATCATCGCGCGGCACGCCGTCAGCTCGAAATCCTCGACCTGCAGCATCGCCAGGGGCAGGGGATTGTGGCGCAGCGTCTCGACCAGTTCGTCCAGTTCCTTGCGCGCGGCGCCATCGATCCTCTCCAGCCCGTCCTCCGGCGCCAGCGTGTCGCGGCGCCATACGACCGGCTCGTCGAAAGGCGTGTCGCGCACCTGTATGGCACGGTCGTGATGTTCGTCTAGGATGCGTTCGATGGCGCCCATGTCTTCCTCCCGGTGTCGGCCGTGCGGCGCACGGTTGATGATGGCCAGTCTAGGACGGCATGTCGATCGATGAAAGCGATTTATTTTTATTGAACTTCATCGCATAATACGATGCTCCGCCGGCCCCGCCCGTATCCCGCGGCGGTCGGCTGCCCGGGAGCGCGCAATGCACGTCAAGCAACTGGAAACCTTCATAAGGATTGTGGAAACCGGCAGCTTCGCCGGCGCGGCGCAAGCCATGCATACCACCCAGTCCACGATCTCCGCGCGGATGCGGGAACTGGAAGCGGGCCTGGGCGTGGCCCTGTTCGACCGCAGCGGCCATCGCGCCACCTTGACGCCGCGCGGCCGGGCCTTGCTGGCGCGTGCACGCGAGATGGTCGGCCTGGCCGCCGATATCGCCCGGGAGATCGGCGATACGCGCGCGGCCGCGGGGGTAGTACGCATCGGTGTCGCCGGCCTGGTCGCCATGACATGGCTGCCGCGCCTGATGGGCGCGCTGCGCGAGCGTTTTCCCGGCGTCGCGGTACAGCTGGAAGTGGCCTTGACCACGCCGCTGGTGGACAAGCTGGGGGCCGGAGAACTCGATGTGTCCATCGTGACCGGGCCGGTAAGGGGCGCCGGCCTGGAATGCGTGTCGCTGGGCTATGACCAGTTCGTGTGGATGGCGCCGGCGGCGCTGCCGGTGCCCCGGCGCGCCTTGACGCCCGTCGAACTGGCGCAGTGGCCTATCCTCGGCTTGTCGGAAGCCTCGCATCACTATCCCGTCATCGACGATTGGTTCCGCGCGGGGAACGCGGCGTACCAGCCGGTGGTGTCGTGCAGCAACGTGCGGGTGCTGGCAGACCTGACGCTGGCCGGCCTGGGCATCAGCCTGCTGCCGCGACGATCCTGCCAGCACGCCGTGGATGCGGGGCAACTGCGGGTCATCGAAACGCGACCAGCTTTGCCCCCGGTCGAGTTCGTGGCGCTGCACAAGCGCGACCTGATCGATCCGCTGGCCGCCGCGGTCGCAGCGCTGGCCCGGGAGACCAGCGAATTCTCGCTTACTTCTTCGCCATCTCCTTCGCGTCGGCCTGCCGCACCACCGCCGTCCACTTCTTGAGTTCGGCCTGCAGCATGCGGGTGGTCTCGGTGGGTGTCGTCGTTACCGCTTCGGCTCCTTGCTGGCGGAATTTCTGCTGCACCTCCTGCATGGCGCCCACTTCACGCATGGCGCCGGCCAGTTTATCGACGACCGCTTGCGGCGTACCGGCGGGCGCCAGGACGGCATAGGCGTTCGTGACGTCGTAGCCGCGCACGCCTTCTTCCTGCAGGGTCGGCAGGTCCGGCAGGCTGTGTGAACGCGTGGCGCTGGTCACAGCCAGCACCCTGATGCGCCCGCCGTTGATATTGCCTTGCAGCGCCGGCAGTGTTTCGAACACCATGTCGACCTGGCCGCCCAGCAACGCGGCCACCGATGGACCGCTGCCCTTGTACGGCACATGCATCAGGTTGGTCCTGGTGTCGGCCTTGAACAGTTCCACCGCCATCTGCTGCGGCGTGCCGGGGCCGGCCGAGCCGAAGGTGAGCTGGCCGGGCTTCTGCCGCGCCAGCGCGATCAGTTCCTCGATGGATTTGGCGGGAACCCGCGTGTTGACCGCCACCACCATGGGCACGGTCGCGGCCATGGAGACCCCCACGAATGCCTTGGAAAGATCGTACGGGCTCTCGCCCAGGGCGGCGTGGATGGAATGGCTGCCCAGGGCGCCCAGCAGCAGGGTGTAGCCGTCGGGGGCCGATTTGGCGACATGGTCGGCGCCGATCTCGCCGCCCGCGCCTGCCCGGTTTTCCACCACTACGGTCTGGCCCAGTTTGTCCGTGAGGTACTGGGCGTAGATTCGGCCCGCCGCGTCGCTGGCGCCGCCAGGCGGGAAGGGGACGACCAGCTTGATGGGCCGCGCGGGCCAGGACTGCGCCCAGGCGGTGGCCGAGCACAGGGATAACAGCAATGCGCTTGCGAGCGCGCGCCAATGACGATGCATGATGTGTCTCCTTCAGTGACCCGGCCGCTGCCCCCGGGCGCTTTATGTGCACCGCATGTCGGCATGCGGCGTTACGGTCCTGCAATTCCTTCGCGGTACCTGCGGGCGGCAGGCGGCGTGACGGCGATCCGGCGGGACCGCGCCGTCAGCCTCCCGCCTGCGCGCGCAATTGCGCCGCCAGCGCGTTGCGGTCCACCTTGCCCACCGCGTTCTCCGGTAGCGCCGCCACCGCGATAAAGCGGTCCGGTACATAAATGCGTCCCAGGCTGCGCAGCATCTCGGCGCGCAGCCGGGTTTCGTCCGGCGCGTCGCCGTTGCGGCCGACGACGAAGGCCACCGGCACTTCCCCCAGGTCGGCGTGCGGGCCGCCCACGACGGCGCAGGCGGCTACGCCCGGCACGGCAGCCAGCGCGCGTTCGATAAGCGATGGCGAGATGTTCTCGCCGCCACGGATGATGACGTCCTTGATGCGCCCGGTGATGGACAGATAGCCGTCCTCGTCGAAGCGGCCCAGGTCGCCCGTGCGCAGGACGCCATCCAGTGCGGCGGGATCCGCCGTGCCGACATAGCCCGTCATCAGGTTATCGCCGGCGATACAGATTTCGCCTTCGGCGCCGGGCGGCGCGAGACCGCCGTCCAGCCGGCGCAGGAATACGCGCTGCCCCGGCAGTACGGTGCCCACCGTGCCTATGCGGCGCGCGTGGGGCGGATTCATGGTCGACGTGCAGGTGGCTTCGGACAAGCCATAGGAAACGACCAGCGGGCAACCCAGGAAGTCCTCGATGCGCCGATGCAGCGACTCGGTAATGGGCGCCGAGCCGCAGCGGGCGAAGCGCAACCGCGCCAGGCTGGCGGCGTCGAAGCGCAGCTCGATCATGCGCGCATACATGGTTGGCACACCCGTAATAATGGTGGGCGCGTACCGGTCCAGCAGGCCGGGCATGTCTTCCGCACGGAAACGTCCGCCCAGCGCCACGCAGGCACCGGCCAGGAACGGCGCGAGCAACTGGTTATTGATCGCGTTGGTGTGGTGCAGCGGCATGACGTGCAGCAGGCGGTCATCGGGCCGCAGCCCGGTATGCGACGCCACGCCGCGGGCGTTGCAAAGCAGGCCGCGGTGATTGATCAACACCCCTTTGGGATGCCCCGTGCTGCCCGACGTGAAAAGCAGCAGGGCCGGATCGTCGGGCGCCACGGCATCGTCCCAGACCGGATCTGCGCTGCCGTCACTTCCGCGCCAGTCCAACTGCGCATCGCTCGGCAGGCCGCTGGCCGCGGCCGTAGCGCCGTGCGCGTCATCGTGCACCAGCCAGCGCATGCCAACGGCGGCGATGCGGCGCCGCGTTTCCTCTTCCGATAGCCGCGGTTCCAGCGGGCAAGGGCAGGCGCCCGCGGCCAGTGCCCCGAGAATGGCCAGCACCTGGTCCCTGGAACGCGCCATGGCAAGGCCGACGAAGTCGCCCCGGTGCACGCCCTGGTGCCGCAGCCAGCCGGCCGTGCGGGCCACCGTGTCGGCCATCTCGCCGTAGGCCAGCGTCCCGGCCGCGTCGACCAGCGCCGGCCGGGCGGCGCACGACGGATCGGTCCAGCGCCGGCGCAGCGCGGTGAGGAGGTTGGCGGATTCGTTCGGCATGCCGTTTCCCCTTATGTCGCTAGCGCAGGCGCACGGCGGCGTCGCGCTCGAACTGGCCGGCTGGATCGAGGGTCAGCAAGGCGTCGATTTCGCGGGCCGTCGGCAAGGCCGTGGGCGTGGCATCCGCAGCGTCGAAATCGAATCCCGTCCGGGCACGCACTTCGTCCAGGCTCGCCTCGGGGTGCCAGGATTGCAAGGCCAGCCGGTCGTCGCGCTTGACGAACACGGCGATGGGCGTAACCACGCCATGGAAGCCGCCCCAGGAGGTGGTGAAGTCGAGCTTCTCGACGAAGGCGCGCGTCGAATGCTCGGTGCGCCAGGTGCAGGCGCGGCGGGCGGTCGGCAGCATGACCGCGCCGCCGCCTCCACCGGGCAGGCGCACCTTGGGCCGGTGCCAGTCGCCGATGCAGGAGTTGTTCGCGCAGCCCCGGCCGTCTATCTGCGCGGCGCCCAGGAAGGTCAGGTCCATCCGGCCGCGTGTGCACAGGTCGTAGAAGTCCTCGTTGGCGAAGATGGAGGCCGAATGCTCCGCCAGCACGGGATCCGAACTGGACAGGGGCACGTGCGACGGACGCGGGTCGACGCCGCCCGCCACGTTGATGTAAACGAAGTTCCAGTCATACGCCTGCTTGGCCAGGAGGCAGGCCAGCATGGGGAAGGTGGAGTTCACGCCGCTGAAGGTGATCTCGTTCGGGCGTATGAACCGCGCCAGGTTGACGACGATGTAGGAGAAGGGCGACCAGGATTCAGGCATGGGCCGCCTCCCGCAGTTCCGGCGCCTCGCCCATGTGGGCGTCGAGGTGGCGCTCGGTATCCATGTACCGCTCCACGGCCGGATAGTCGATGGCGTAGTCGGGCCAGCAGGAGCCGGGCCAGGCGCCTTGCGGCACGATGGACAGCGCCTGCACCATGAAGTAGGGCACCACGGTGGCTTCCGGCTCGCGCTCGAACACCGCGCTGTCGACCATGCGTTCGGCCACCACCAGCACGCTGCCCGATGCGCGGCTCATGATGCGATCCCAGTGGTAGGTGCCGCGGACGCGCACGTTGCCCAGCGCATCGACCTCGCTGGCGTGTATGACGGCGAAGTCGGGGCGGATGGCGGGGATCACCCAGGTCTTGGTCCCGCTCCCATACGGATCGTCCAGGCAGCGCCAGCCGTTGAGTTCCGGCAGGTCGCTGCCGTGCAGGCCGCCGCAGGGCATGAACGGCACGCCATAGGCCGCGGCGCGCAGGCCCGCCGTCAGGGTGGCGCACGCGTGTTCCTCCAGCGCCACGCGACCCTGTTCGATGGCCTTGCGATAGCTGGGCGCCAGGCCGAAATTGCCTTCCATGGCGACGATGCCCGCACGTATCCGCCGCAGCACGCCGGCGCGGCACAGGATGTCGACGTCGTAGCCCGGCGACTGCTTGATGAGTTCCAGGTCGCGGCGGCCCTGGCGGATCAGTTCGCGTACCAGCGCGAACGGCCCGCGATGCAGGAAGCTGCCGCCCAGCGCCACCGAGGCCCCGTCGGGGATCAGCGCGGCCAATTCCGCCAGGGGGATCTGTTTCTGTGTCTCATTGAACCCGGATGCCATGTGCGTAGTCTCCTTGTCGATCGTGGTCCATCGCGCCCATGCGCGCGCGTCGGGCGGCGGCTATCCCTGCGGCGCCTGCATATAGGCGGCGATCCGCTGCTTCAGGCCCGGCGCGGCGGCCGAACGCACCAGCCGCGCCAGGTCCTCGTCGGCGGTATGCCCGGCCAGCGCGTCGTACAGCAGGGCGCGGCTGGCGGACGGCAATTGACGCGCGCGCAGCGCGGCCTGCTCGCAGCGCGCCGGCCATTCGGCGCGCGCGCAGACGGCGTGCACGAAACCGATTTCCTGGGCGTGCGCGGCGTCGAAGGTGGCCGCCGTTTCCAGCAGCGCCCGCGCCGCCTGCACGCCGACCAGGGAGGCGAAGTGGCGGGTGCCCAGCACCAGCCCGAATTTCAGGCCGGGCATGCGGAAGCTGGCGTCGCTCTCCGCATAGCGCACGCGGCACGCGGCGAACAGGTCCACCCCCGCGCCGAAGTTGCGGCCATGGGCCAGGCCTATCGTCAGGCAGGGCGAATCGCGCAGCGCCTGCAGCAGCGTTTCGATGCGCACGAAACGCAGCAGCAGATCGCCCTCGGACTGCGCCTCCAGGTCCGAAAAGTCGAAGCCCGCGCTGAAGTTGCGGCCTTCGCCTTCCAGCACGATGGCCTGCGCATCATCCCGGTGCGCCTGCTGCAGCGCGGCCAGCAAGGCCTCCACCATGTCGGCCGACAGCGCGTTCATCTTGTGTGGCCGGTCGAGGGTGATGTGGCATACCCCGTCCTGCTGGCGCACCCGCACGAGTTCGCTCATTTGGCGGTCTCCGGAGCAGGCGCGGCCGCGCGCAAGGGAGCCAGCACGTCGTCGTTGTGTTCGCCCAGCGCCGGCGGTCGCTGGCGAATGGCGCAAGCCTGGCCGTCGAAGCGTACCGGCATGCCGAAGGTGCGGGTCTTCACGCCATTGGGCAACTGCACGGGTTGCACCCAACCCATGTGCGCGACCTGCGGATCTTCCAGCACTTCGGAATATGAATTGATGGGCGCGCAGGGCACGCCGGCCTGGCGGAACCGCGCCAGCCAGTGGGAGGCGTCCTCGCTCATGAAGATTTCCTCCAGCATGTCGCGCAGTACGTCCTGGTTGCGCGCGCGCAGCCCCGTATTGGCAAAGCGCGGGTCGGCGTACCAGGCATCCCGGCCGACCACCGCGCACACGCTTTTCCACAGCGCGTTGTTGCCGGCCGCCATGCCGAAATAGCCGTCGCGGCACCGAAAGGCCTGGTACGGCGCATTGCGCGGATGGGCGGACCCCAGCTTGGCCGGGTCGCGGCCGCTGCCGAAGAACTCGGAGGTCTGCAAGGCGGCGATGCCGAGCGTGGCGCCCAGCATGGAGACATCGATATGCGAACCTTGCCCGCTGGCCTGCACGGTGCGCAGGGCGCTGGCGATACTGAAGGCCGCATACAGCCCCGCGGAGAAATCGGCCACCGGCACGCCGCATTTGACCGGGGCGCCGCCGGCTTCGCCGGTGACGCTCATGAGGCCGCTCATGGCCTGTATGGTGAGGTCGAAACCGCCTTCCTGGGCGCGCGGGCCCGACTGTCCGTAGGCCGAGATCGAGCAGTAGAGCAGCCGCGGATTGCGGGCGCGCATGTCGGCATACCCCAATCCAAGGCGATCCATCACGCCGGGGCGATTGTTCTCCAGCAGCACATCCGCCCCCGCGATGAGCCGGCGGGCCAGCTCCAGGTCCCCGGCGTCCTTCAGGTTCAGGGTGACCGAACGTTTGTTGCGGTTCAAAGAAGCGAAGTTCTCGCTATAGCCGTCCGAAATCGGCGGCCAGCTGCGCAGGGTATCGCCGCCTTCGGGATGTTCGATCTTGATGACATCGGCGCCCATGTCGGCCAGCAGCATGCCGCAAAAGGGACCCGCGGCGACATTGCAGATTTCGATGACGGTGATTCCGGACAGGGCCGAACCCGCGGTTTCGGGCATATGCTTATTCCTAATATTTGGGAATCGAATAACGAATGTTGGAATATGCGTGCAGATTAGCACCGTTGCGGCGGCATCGTCCACTAAGCGCCGGCGTGCTCTATGATCGATCGACCACAAGGAGGAGAACGCCATGCCACAAGCCATGTCCCGCTGCCGCCGCGGTCTTGCGCGCGCCTTGCTCGTCTTCATTGCATTGGGGGGCTCGGCAGCGCAGGCCGCGCCCGCGCCCGTGCCGGAAGTCCTTGAGCAGGCCAGGGCCCAGCAGCAACCCATGCTCGATACCCTGCGCGACCTGGTCGGCATCGAATCCGGTAGCCGCGACGTCGAAGGCGTCGAGCAAATCGCCGCGCTGGTGGCGGAGCGCCTGAAGGCCCTCGGCGGGTCGGTGCAGGTGATCAAGCCCACCGATGTCTTCCGCATGGGCGACACGCCCGACGTGGTGGGACCCATGGTCCACGCGGAATTCAAGGGCAAGGGCAGCAAGAAAATCATGCTGATCGCCCATATGGATACGGTCTATAGGAACGGCATGCTGAAAGACCAGCCGTTCCGGGTGGAGGGCAAGCGCGCCTACGGGCTGGGTATCTCCGATGACAAGCAAGGCGTGGCCACCATCATCCATACCGTCGCCCTGCTGCAGAAGCTCGGCTTCCAGGAATTCGGCACGCTTACCGTGCTCATCAACGGCGACGAGGAAATCAGCTCCCCTGGCGCGCGCAGCACGATCACCCGGCTGGGCGCGGACCAGGACGCGGTGTTCTCTTTCGAAAGCGGCGGCACGAAGGGCGACCTGCGCCTGGCCACCAGCGGCATCGGCGCGGCCTACCTGACGGTCGAAGGCCGGACCTCGCACGCGGGCAGCCGTCCCGAAGGCGGCGTGAACGCGCTGTACGAACTGGCGCACCAGGTACTGCAAATGGACGACCTATCGCAGCCGGACAGCGGGTTGAAGCTGAACTGGACGATGGCCCAGGCGGGCACCAACCGCAATGTCATCCCGGGCAATGCGACAGCCCAGGCCGACGCGCGCGCCTTGCGGGTCGCGGACTTCGACAACCTGGAGAAATCCCTGCAGCAACGCGTGCAGAACAAGCTGCTGCCCGAATCCAAGGTCAGCCTGAAGTTCGAGGTACGCCGTCCTCCGCTGGAGGCCACGCCGGCGTCGCGCGCGCTGGCCGCACACGGCGCCAGCATTTACCAGGAACTGGGCATGTCGCTCAATGTGCTCGACAGGGCAACCGGTGGCGGGACGGACGCGGCCTTTGCTGCCCTGAAGGCGCGCGGCCCCGTCATCGAGGGCATGGGCGTCAACGGATTCGGCGCGCATTCCAATTCCGCCGAGTACATCGAAGTGGACACCATCGTGCCGCGCATGTACCTGGCCGCGCGTTTGATCATGGATGTCGCGCTCGGCAAGGTCACGCAGCCCTGAGGCCAGCGCCGTGCCGTGCGCGGGGTGCCACCGCAGGGCAGGCCCGCGTCGCGGCCCGGGGACGATGGTGTAATATTCAGTGTACTAACGACTTTACGGGCCACCACGCAGTCATTTCCTATGGCAGACGCGGACAGCAAGACGACAAGAAGGCGACGCGCTCCGGCCGCGTCAGCGGCGGACGACACGGTCTTCGCGCCGGCAAAACAAGTACTGTTCGCGCGCCCCGGTTACCTGGTGCGACGGCTGAACCAGATCCACTATGCGATGTTCTTCGAGGAGTGCAAGACGCAGAACATCACGCCGGTTCAGTATGGCGTATTGACCGCGTTATCGCTCAGTCCATGGATGGACCAGACCGCTCTCGGGATGGAGTTGGGACTGGATCGCACCACGACGGCCGACGTCATCAAGCGCCTGCAGGAGCGTGGCCTGGTCCAGCGCCGCGTCAACCCCAACGACAAGCGGTCGCGCCAGGCGGTCATCACCGAAGAAGGCCTGCGCATCATGGGCTTGCTGCAGACCGGCATGGCGCGCGCGCAGCAGCGGCTGTTGGAACCGCTGTCGCCGCGTAACCGCCAGGTATTCATGAAGCTGCTGTCCACGCTGGTGGAAGCCAATAACCAATACGGGCGCGCGCAACTGCGCGCCTTTTGATTCCTGCGCGGCGCAGCGCGGATCCATATCCAGGATTTCCCTAGTTTGTCAGTACGCTGACTATAACTTCAGTATACTGACGTATCGCGCCGGCCGGGCCGGCGTGCCCCACGACTTGCCGCGGGCTCGCGTATCCAAGGGCAAGATCCGAATCTATATTCAGTACGCTGATGACCAGGTCGGGGCGTCCCGGCGCGGCGAACCCTATACATGAGGAGCACGGCAATGGCAGCCAAAGTGCGCAAGATCGCCTTTGAGGAGCATTACACCGCGGTCGGTTTCAAGGATTACACCAAGAGCTTTTCGCAGCATATCGATCCCGCCGTGTTCGCCGATCTTGCCAAGCGCCTGGAGGATTTCGACGAAGTGCGGCTGCGCGAAATGGACGAGGCGGGCATCGACTACGTCATCCTGTCGCAGACCGGCCCCGGGGTCCAGGCGGAGCCGGATGCCGCCGTGGCGCTCAGCCGCGCCCGCCAGAACAACGATTTCCTCGCCAGCCAGGTCGAACGCCATCCCAAGCGCTATGGCGGCTTCGCGGTGCTGCCGATGCACGATCCGAAGACCGCGGCGGACGAACTGGAACGCTGTGTCAGGCACTACGGCTTCAAGGGTTCGCTGGTCAACGGGCACACCAATGGCCGTTATTACGACGATCCGGCCTACGATGCCTTCTGGGAGCGCATGCAGGACCTGGACGTGCCGATGTACCTGCACCCGGTCGATCCCTACGTGATACCCCACGCCTATACCGGACACCCGGAGCTCGTCGGCGCGTCATGGGGCTGGGGCGTGGAAACGGCGTCGCACGCGCTGCGCCTGCTGTTCGGCGGCGTGTTCGACCGCTTTCCGCGCCTGAAGCTGATACTGGGACATATGGGCGAAGGGCTGCCGTTCCAGCGCTGGCGCTTCGACAGCCGCTTCGCGGTCTACTCCCATGGCATCACGCTGCAGCGTGCGCCGTCGGAGTACATAGGCAGCAATATCGTGATCACCACATCCGGTGTATGTTCACCTCATGCGCTGATGGGGGCGATTGCCGAGATGGGGCCGGAGGCCGTAATGTTCTCGGTGGACTATCCGTACGAGTCCACCGCCACCGCCGCGCGCTTCATCGAAGAGGCGCCCATGGACGCGCAGACCCGCGAAATGGTGTGTCACGGCAACGCGCGCCGGCTGTTCAAGCTTTGATCCACACTACGACCGCGCAGCACATCGGAGGAGCCACCATGCAACGCCCTTACCGCATCGGCCAGATCGTGCCGAGTTCGAACACGACCATGGAAACGGAGATTCCGGCGATGCTGCTGGCGCGCCAGCAGATCCGGCCCGAGCGTTTCACCTTCCATTCCAGCCGCATGCGGATGAAGAAGGTGGTGAAGGAAGAACTGGCCGCCATGGATGCGGAGTCCGACCGCTGCGCGGTGGAACTCAGCGACGCGCGCGTGGATGTGCTGGGATATGCCTGCCTGGTCGCCATCATGGCGATGGGACACGGCTACCACCGGCAATCCGAAAGCCGCTTGCAGGCGCATACCGCCAGGAACGGCGCGGACGCACCCGTGATCACGAGCGCCGGTGCGCTGATCGACGGCCTGAAGGTGATCGGCGCGCGCCGCATCGCCGTGGTCGCCCCCTATATGAAGCCGCTGACCGAGCTGGTCGTGGACTACATCCGCAACGAAGGCTACGAGGTGGTGGACTGGCGCGCCCTGGAAATCCCGGACAACCTGGAAGTCGGGCGCCATGACCCGTCCCGGCTGCCGGCCATCGTCGCCGAGATGGACACGTCCAAGGTGGACGCCATCGTGCTGTCGGCCTGCGTCCAGATGCCTTCGCTGCCGGTGATCGCCCAGGTGGAGGCCATGACGGGCAAGCCCGTCATCACGGCCGCGGTCGCCACCACGTACGCCATGCTGAAAGCGCTGAAGCTGGATCCCGTCGTCCCGGGCGCCGGCGCGCTCTTGTCCGGCGCATATTGACCGCCGCCCGGTCGGGCATGGATCATGGCGGGGGCAGCGAGCAGCCCCCGCCACACATTCCTTCATGCAGCGAGGTCGAACACGATGAATTCCCAGACGGCCGGTTCACCTGCCAGTACGTTCCGGTACGGCGCCAACGTCCATGCCAACGGCATCCGGCAGCATTACCTGCGCTACGGCGGCGAACAGCCGGGCAAGGACCCCGTGCTCATCGTGCCGGGCATCACCAGCCCGGCGGTCACCTGGGGATACGTCGGCGAGCGGTTCGGCCAGGTTTTCGATACCTATGTGCTGGACGTGCGCGGCCGCGGGCTGTCGCAGGCCGGCGCCGACCTGGATTACGGCCTGGATGCGCAGGCGGAAGACGTCATCGCGCTGGCCCGCGCGCTCGGCCTGGAGCGCTATAGCCTCGTCGGCCATTCAATGGGCGGACGCATCGCCATACGTGCGGCCAGCCGGCATCCCGCCGGGCTGGCGCGCGTCGTCGCGGTCGATCCGCCGGTGTCCGGTCCCGGCCGGCGGCCGTACCCGTCGCAGTTGCCCTGGTATGTCGATTCGATCGCGCAGGCGCGCCACGGCATGGGCGTCGAGGAAATGCGGCGCTTCTGCCCGACCTGGACGGAGGAGCAACTGCGGCTGCGCGCGCAGTGGCTGCACACCTGCGACGAGCGCGCCATACGCCAGAGTTTCGAGGAATTCCATACCCAGGATATCCATGCCAACCTGCAGGCGGTGCAAGTCCCGCTGTTGCTGGTAACGGCCGCGCGCGGCGACGTGGTTGGCGACGAGGATGTGGCGGAGATCCAGGCGCTCAAGCCAGGTACGCAGCATGTCCGCGTGGCCGACGCCGGTCACATGATCCCGTGGGACAACGAGCCCGGCTTCTACCGCGCCTTCGGCGACTTCCTGGGTGCGCGCCTGCCGGAATAGGGACGTCCGACTCCAAGGAGCAAACCATGCCAGTCAGCGACTATGAAATGATACGTGCCTGGAAACAGGTGCTGGAATTGTCCCGGTTGAAGGCCGGGCAGACGGTCACCATTCTGACCGGCGCTGCAACGCATCTGCAGACGCTTTCGACGGCTTTGATCGCCTGCCAGGACATGGGCGCGGTGGTGAACCGGCTGGACCTGCCGCCGGTCAATGGGGACAAGGCGCTCAGCCGCGATTCGCTGGCCTACCTGGGTACCACGCCGCTGACCGGAAACCGGGCGGCCATGGCGGCCCTGAAGGCCAGCGACCTGGTGCTGGACCTGATGACGCTGCTGTTCTCGCCAGAGCAGCACGACATCCTGCAGGGCGGAACCAAAATCCTGCTGGCGGTCGAGCCGCCCGAGGTCTTGACCCGGTTGGTTCCCACCGAGGCGGATCGTGCGCGCGTGAAGGCCGCTGCGGCCCGCATCCAGGAATCCCGCGAGATGACGGTGGCTTCCGCGGCCGGCACCGAGCTGAATCTGCCGCTGGGCGAGTTCCCCGTCATCAGCGAGTACGGCTTCGTGGACGAGCCCGGACGCTGGGACCACTGGCCCAGCGGCTTCGTGCTGACGTTCCCCAACGAAGGCGGCGCCAACGGCACCATTGTGATCGACCGTGGCGACATCCTGCTGCCGCAGAAGTCGTATGTCACCGAGCCGGTGGTCCTGACGGTGGAAAACGGCTATGCCACGGCTATAGAAGGCGGGGTGGACGCCGAGCTGCTGCGGACCTACATGGAAAGCTTCAACGATCCGGAAGCCTACGCGATTTCGCACATCGGCTGGGGCCTGCAGCCGCGCGCCCATTGGAGCACGCTGTCGCTCTACGACCGCGAAGCGACACTGGGCATGGACGCGCGCGCCTACGAGGGCAACTTCCTGTTTTCGCTGGGCCCGAACAACGAAGCGGGCGGATCCCGTACCACCGCCTGCCATATCGACATTCCGCTGCGCCGCTGCACCGTGCGGCTGGATGGGCAGGAAGTCGTGCGGGACGGCAAGGTGGTCAACGAGAGATAGGGCGGCGCGAGGCGGAGCGCGCACCGCCGTCGAACCGACCGGCGCGCCGCAACGCGGGATGGCGACACTGCAAGGAAGACAGAATGGAAAGCCAGGCACAAGTGTATGAACGACAGGGCTTCGGCGCCGCCATGGCGCCGCGGCCTCCCTTCGGCCTCTTGATCGTCGATCTGGTCAACGGTTTCGCCGATCCGGCCGTGTTCGGCGGCGGCAACATCGCGCAGGCCATCGCCAATACGGTGCCGCTGCTGGCCCACGCGCGCGAGCAGGGCTGGCCGGTGGCGCACACGCGCATCGTCTTCGCCGACGATGGCGCCGATGCGAACATCTTCACCTTGAAAGTGCCCGGCATGCTGACGCTGAAGGAACATGACGCCCGCAGCGCCATCGTGCCGGACCTGACGCCGCGCGCCGGCGAACTGATCGTGCGCAAGACGGTGCCGTCGGCGTTCTTCGGCACCGGCCTGGCCGCCTGGCTGGCCCAGCGCGGCGTGCAGACGCTGCTGGTGGCGGGCGCCGTCACCAGCGGGTGCGTGCGCGCCAGCGTGGTGGACGCCATGCAGTATGGCTTCCGGCCCCTGGTGGTATCGGACTGCGTGGGCGACCGGGCGCTGGCTCCCCATGAAGCGAATCTGTTCGACATGGAGCAGAAGTACGCCACGGTCATGACGCGGGACGCGGCGCTCGGCACGATAGGCCCGCAGGGCCGTTGACGCTCCGCGCCCCCCCAGGCTGCCTCCGGTGCCTGGACGCCGCCGAGCGCTTCTGACCGCTTCCGGATGCGTCCCGCCGTACCGGTTGTCGCGGTAAGGCAGGGCAGGGCGGCGGCGCGATATCATCCTGCTTCCAGTCGCAAGTTGCCAGGGAGCAAGAACGCCATGAAACGCCGCTATGTGACGGCCGATGTGTTCTCCGATACCCCGTTCGAGGGCAATCCGGTCGCCGTCGTGCTCGACGCCGAAGGGCTGTCCACGGAGCAGATGCAGCGCATCGCGGCGGAATTCTGCTACAGCGAGACGACCTTCGTGCTGCCGCCGCGCGATCCCGCGCATACCGCCTGGGTGCGGATATTCACCCCATCGCGCGAAATACCCTTCGCGGGTCATCCCAACATCGGTACCGCTTTCGTCCTCGCACGGCAGGCGGCGGACGCGGGCGCCGCGTTGCCGCAGACGCTGCTTTTCGAGGAAGGCGCGGGGCTGGTCCCGGTGCGGCAGATCAAGGAGGGCGACACCGTCGTGGGCGGAGAGCTCACCGCGCCGGAGCCCTTGTCGCGGCGCGCGGAAGTGGCCGCCGAGAAGGTCGCCGCATGCCTGTCCCTGGACCCATCCTGTATCCGCCAGGACGCGCACCGCCCGCAGGTCGTCTCGGTGGGATTGCCATTCCTGGTGGTGGAGCTGGCATCGCGCGACGCGCTGCGCGCCTGCACGCCGAACCCGGTCGCCTACAAGGCGACATTGCCGCTCGATGGCGCCGTGTCGATCTACGCGTATACGCGCGATACGGGCGCCGACCGCGACGGGCCTGCATGCGACCTGCAGTCGCGGATGTTCACGGCGCGGATGACGGAGGATCCCGCCACCGGCAGCGCCACGGGCGCGACCCTCGCATTGCTGGCCGCGTTGGCATCGGCGCCGCGCCTGAGCTTGCGCGTGCGGCAGGGCGTGGACATGGGACGGCCCAGCCTGCTGCTGGCGCACTATGACACGATGGACGGCGTGCCGTCGGTGCGAGTCGGAGGCCGATGCGCCAGTGCGATGAGCGGAACCTTCGACCTGGCAGGGCAGGCATGAGCCACGCCTGCCCGAGCCGCCGCTATACCGGATACACCAGGTCGTTGGCCAGGATCTCCGTGTCGTAGATGACCTGGCGTTCCTTCAGCTTCAACCGTCCTTCGTTCCGCACGAAGACATCGTGGTAGAACCCTGCCAGGTGCAGCGTGGTCGGCCCTTCGACCAGCGTCTGCATCAGCAGGAAGGACGACTGCGCTTCGATGCCCGCGTCGGATTCATCAATGACGCGCGTGTTCGCGACCAGGTGGCGCATGTAGCGCGGCGCGAACATCTGCGTGCGGGAAATCGCCACCGCCCGGTCGTGCATCATGTCGCGGCCTTCTGCGTAGACCAGCCCCACCAGCAAGCCGCGGTTCGCGTTTTCGCGCGACGTCACGCGATACAGGGCGTCTTCCGTGAAGAAATCCGGCCAGCTTTCTATCTCGTTGGCGTCCAGCGCTGCGCAATAGTCGGCGTTGAACTCCTCGATCTCCTGGCGCAGCGCGATCGCGCGGGCCGGATCGATGCGGCGGGGGGCATAGGGGAATTGTGTTCTCATAGTTCCATCACGGAGCGGTAGTAACGGTACATCGAGCGGATGGCCGACTCGGATATCAGGTTGGTCGCGGTACCCAGCTTGCCGGAATCCAGCTTCAGCACGTTCACGTCCGTGGTGGACCGGCGCACGCCTTCCTGCACGAACTTCATGGCTTCGTTGTCCTCCAGCCCCAGGAAGCCCGCCGGCCCCATCAGGTTGCCCTGGCGCAGCCGGTGGCGGGTCATCTCCGGCGTGTCGTCCTCATAGCCGAACATCGTCCACTGCATGATCATGCTGTCCGGTCCATTCGGCACGATATGCCGAACGCCCAGGGTGTTCATCTCGCGCTGCACGACCAGGTTGGGCCAGACGGTCTGCATGGTGACCGACCAGGGGGAATCGAACTCCTTGACGAATTCCAGGAAGCGGTCGTCGCGCAGGCGCAGGCCGTCGTGGAAGGACCGCATTTCCTTTTTGTTCTCGTCGCTGACCTTCGCGTACTTGTCTTCGCTTTTGGCCGACGCCATGGTGCCGTGGCGGCCGTGCGCGGCGTCGACCAGCATGGCGGATTTATTGCCGGCGACCAGCAGGCCGAAGACCACCAGGAAGGAATGCAGCAGGGTAGCGTGGTAGGGATCCTTCAGGTTCTCGTGGTACATCTTCCAGTTGCACGGCAATTCGTTCCGGTAGTAACCGAGTATGGTCAGCTTCTTGCCGGGGAAGACGGTATCGAAGTCGGCCAGGATTTCCGGCGTCAGGTATTCGTCGATGGGTTCGACGTCGTCTCGATACGAGGCGAACACCACGCCGTGGCGCGTCGTCACGTGCAGCTTGCGCAAGCCATGGTCGTCGTTGCGGAAGTCCTTGGGCATGCCGCCTTCGCGGTTGACGCCGCGCTTGAACGGGATGCCCTGCAGGTTGCCCTTCAGGTCATACGACCATTGGTGGTAAGGGCAGACGAATTCCCTGGTATTGCCCTGGCCGTGCCGGCAGAATTCCGCCCCCCGGTGCGCGCAGCGGTTCTCGAAGACATGCACCGAGCCGTCCTCGGCGCGCGATACCACCACGGGCGTCGGTCCGACGTAGGAACGCTTGTAGTCGCCGGCGTTGGGAATCTCGGCTTCCAGCGCGACGTAGTTCCACGTCCTTCCACGGAAGATCCGCTCCATTTCGCGCTCGTAGACGGCATTGCTGGTATAGACCCAATCGGGGATGGCGTGCAGCGCGTCCTCGGGCCAGACGCATTGCGCCAGGTCGATGTCCTTGTCGGACTCGGTGCGGCCGATGACGGTTTGGGATTGGTACATGAAAAGCTCCTCGCGTATGCGTAAGCGCCGGCCGGTATTACGCCGCCGCGGCGGCCTGCTGGCAGGCCTTGATCCAGGGTTTCAGCGCGGTCGATTCGTCGGCATAGCCGGCCGGGTCGATGGGCACCGCTCGTTCGAAAAGCACGCGCAACTGGCGCAGGTCGCCGGGCGCGTTGACTGCCACGCCGTGCACCGGGATGCCGTCGCGATGGCCCAGCCAGACCAGCCTGGGAGCAGGCGCGCCCGGCTCGGCGCTGCCGCGGCATACGTAGGCCAGGTCGGCCGCGGGCAGGCCCAGCATCTGGATATTGCAGCCGAACTGGTCGGTCCAGAACCAGGGGTAGGCCGCGGGCGTGGGTTCCTGTTCCAGCATGACGGCGGCCGCCACGCGCGCCTGTTCATTGGCGTTCTGCCATGACTCCAGGCGCGCATGGCGGCCCAGGCAATCGCGGTGCTGGCTGGCGCAATCGCCGATCGCCAGGATGTCCGGGTCCGAGCTGCGGCAGTGCGCGTCGACGCGAACGCCGCCGTTCTGCGGGTCCAGTTCCAGCCCGGCGGCGCGCGCCAGGCCGACTTCAGGAACCAGGCCGATGGCCACCACGATGGCGTCGGCGTGCAGCGCCTGGCCATCGTCCAGCACCAGGCCGGCCGGCGCCTGCGTGCCGTGCGCGGCCAGTGAAGCGATGCGGGCGCCCAGGTGCAAGGCGACGCCGGCCGCGGTCGCGCGCGCGGCCAGCCAGGCCGAAATGGGCGCGGGCAGCGCATTGGCGATCAAGCGGTCGGCGGTTTCCACGAGCGCGACATCGGCACCGGCGTCCAGGGCCGTGGAAGCCACCTCCAGCCCGAGGAATCCGCCGCCGACGATGACGACACGCCCGCCCGGCCGCAGGCCGTCGCGCAAGCGGCGCGCATCATCCAATGTGCGTACATAGTGCACGCCCGGGGTGCCCCGCGGCGTGGCCGGCAATTGACGGGCGTCGCCCCCCGTCGCGAGCAGGCAGCGATCGTAGGGCAGGGCGGTGCCGTTGGCGAGGCGGACCTCACGCCGGCCGCGATCGAGGGCCACGGCGTCGATGCCCTGGATCAGCGCGATGTCCTGTTCGGCGTAGAACGCCGGTGGATGTATCGTCCCCGTCGCCTCGGCCTGCGCGTCGCGCAGCACGGTCTTGGACAGGGGCGGCCGTTCATACGGCGGATGCGGCTCGCGGCCCACCAGTGTGAGCCGGCCGCCATAACCGAGGCCGCGCAGGGCCGCCGCGGCCATGGCGCCGCCCTGGCCGGCGCCGACAATAACGATGGAGGCGGGTTGAGCCATACGTCTATTCGCCCAGGTCGGCCAGCACCGCATCGCCGTCGACCTTCACGGGATAGACGCGGATGTCACGCGTGGCAGGGGCGCAAAGCGCCTTGCCCGTCTTGATATCGAAGCGCGCCTGGTGCAGAGGGCATTCGATACAGCCGTCTTCCAGGTAGCCATCCGACAGCAGTGCATGGGCATGGGTGCAGATGTTGTCGGACAGGAAGAACTCGCCGTCGCTGCGATACAGCGCGAACTGCCGGCCCTCCGCGTCGACCGCCATCACTTCGTCGTCGTCCAGTGCATCCGCGGATGCGATTCTTATCCAGTTCATCGTGTTCTCGTCAGTATGCTGAATAAATGTGTTCAGTGTACTGCCCATAAAAACATGCCACGTCCTAGGGATTTCCCGGGGGGCGGCAGTACCCGCATCGCCGCTCCGGGTATGCGCGCGGAAAACCGGCGACATACCGCGCCACCTCGTATTTATAGGGTTGAAATGGTGCGGCGATGCGCCAGGACGATGCAGGCGTGAACCACCGTGGCGCGCGTTTTCCGTGCGCATCAGGGATCGCCCGAATACAGGGGTAATCATCGTTGACACTCAAAAACTCTGTCAGTATGCTGACTAACAGGTCAGTGTACTTACGTTTTTTTTCCACGTTTTCCGCCTCGCTCGCGGCACTCTTTTTCTACGATCAAGGAGTCTTTATGCAACGACGCCGTTTCCTTACGCAGGCAGCCGGCGCCGCGGGCGCGGGCCTCGCCGCCGTGGCCGCTCCGGCCCTGGCACAAGCCAATCCTGCCGTGCGCTGGCGCATGTCCACCAGTTGGCCCAAGAGCCTGGACACCATCTACGGCTCGGCGGACGAACTCTGCAAGCGCGTCTCGCAATTGACGGAAGGCAAGTTCGAGATACGCCCGTTTCCCGGCGGCGAACTGGTGCCCTCGGCACAGAACATGGACGCGGTCAGCAACGGTACGGTGGAATGCAACCACGTCCTCAGTACCGCGTATATCGGGAAGAACACCGCCTTGACCTTCGATACCGGCCTGTCCTTCGGCCTGAACGCGCGCCAGCACAATGCCTGGATCCACTATGGCGGCGGCTTGCAGCAGTTGCGCGCGCTGTACAAGAAGTACAGCATCGTCAACCACGTCTGCGGCAACGTCGGCGTGCAGATGGGCGGCTGGTATCGCAAGGAGATCAAGTCGGTTGCGGACTTGAACGGGCTGAACATGCGCATCGGCGGCATCGGCGGCATGGTGCTGTCCAAGCTCGGGGTAATCCCGCAGCAGATTCCGCCGGGCGATATCTACCCGGCGCTGGAGAAGGGCACGATCGACGCGGCCGAATGGATCGGCCCCTATGACGACGCCAAGCTGGGCTTCGACAAGGTCGCGCCGTTCTACTACGCGCCGGGCTGGTTCGAGGGCAGCGCCTCGATTACCAGCATGGTTCACGACAAGGCCTGGGAAGCGCTGCCGGAATCGTACAAGGCGGCGTTCGAATGCGCGGCCGGCGAGCAGAGCATGAAGATGCTGGCGAACTACGACGCCCGCAACCCGCAGGCCCTGCGGCAATTGATCGCCAACGGCGCGAAGGTACGGTATTTTCCCAAGGAAGTCATGGACGCGGCGTACAAGGCGTCGCAGGAGCTCTGGGAAGATCTGTCGGCCAGGAACCCGGATTTCAAGGCCCTGTATCCCGGTTGGAAAAAGTTCCAGCAAGACGAGGCGGGCTGGTTCCGCGTGGCCGAAAACGCGCTGGACAACTACACGTTCGCCGAGGTGGCGCGCGCTCAAGCCAAGTAGATAGGCGGAGGAAAGACAGGATGACGACGGAACATGCGCACGGGACGCGCGCCGGCAAGCCCGAAGGGATCGGGGCGCGCGTGCCACGCAAGGAGGACGCCCGACACCTGCACGGCAAGGGAAATTTCGTCGCCGACATGGCGATGCCGGGCCTGTGCGAGGTCGCCTTCCTGCGCAGCCCGCTGGCCCATGCGCGTATCGTCGACGTCCGCGTCGACCCTGGCGTGGCGGGCTGTGTCATCCTGCGCGACCAGATGGCCGATGCGGCCGACATCGTCGCGGATTCCAGCCTGCCCACCTACCAGTCGTCGGCGCAGCCGCCGCTGGCCAGCGGCAAGGTGCGCTTCGTCGGCGAGCCGGTGGCCATGACCTTCGCGCCCACGCGGGCCGAGGCGGAAGACCATGCCGAACTCATCGATGTCGACTATGAAGACCTGCCTGTCTATGCCGATGTGTTTTCCGCGCAGGCCGCCACGGACAACCTGGTGCATGACCAGTGGAAGGACAATGTCTTCGTCACCTTGAACGCGGACAGGGAGTTCGACGCGTACGCCGCCCAGGCCGACGTGATCGTGCGGCGCCAGATGCGTCTCGCGCGCCAGTGCATGGTGCCGATGGAAGGCAAGGCCGTGCTGGCCTACTGGGACCACCAGGGCGACCAGCTGGTGGTGTACAGCGCCACGCAGGTGCCTCACATGATCCGCAGCATCCTGGCGCAGACCCTGGGACTGGAGCAGGGACGCGTGCGCGTGATATCGCCGGACGTGGGCGGCGCCTTCGGCTACAAGTGCGTGCTGCAGCAGGAAGAACTGTGCGTGGCCTGGCTGGCCAAGACCTACCGGCGGCCGTTCCGCTATATCGAGGACCGCCGCGAGCACCTGACGGCGGGCGCGAATTCGCGCGAGCACCATTACGAGATGGTGGCGTACGCCGACCGGCGCGGCAAGCTGCTGGCGCTGGACGCGCGCATCACCGTCGACGGCGGCGCGTATTCGGTGTGGCCTTTCACCATCGGGCTGGAGCCCGGCCAGGCGGTGGGCAACCTGCCGGGCCCGTACAACTTCAAGGGCTACCGCTGCGTGACGCGCGCGGTGGCCACCAACAAGCCGGGTTTCGTGCCTTACCGTGGCGTGGCCCGCACCGGCGTGTGTTTCGCCATCGAACTGACCATGGACGCCATCGCGCGCGAGGTCGGCCGCGAGCCGTGGGAGGTGCGGCTGGAGAATCTGGTCCAGCCCGAACAGATGCCGTACGTCAATGTCACGAACAAGCACCTGGACAGCGGCGACTATCCGGCCAGCCTGCGCAAGGCCCTGGAAATGATAGACGCGCAAGGCGTGCGCGCCCGCCAGGCGCAGGGGCTTGCCGACGGGCGGCTGCTGGGCGTCGGTGTGGCCACCTACACCGAACAGGCGGCGCACGGGACGTCCGTGTTCGCCACGTGGGGCACGCCGGTCATTCCCGGATTCGACCAGGCCACCGTGCGCGTGACGCCGGACGGCGGGCTGGAAGTCAGGGTCGGCGTGCATTCGCACGGGCAGGGCATGGAAACGACGTTCGCGCAGATCGCCAACGAAATCCTGGGAATTCCCGTGGCGCGCATCAAGGTCGTGCACGGCGATACCGGCCAGACCCCGTTTTCCACCGGGACCTACGCCTCGCGCTCGCTGGTCATGTCCGGCGGCGCCGTGTCGCAGGCCTGCAAGCGCCTATTGCCGCGGGCGGTCCATATCGCGGCGCACCTGTTGCAGGCCACGCCGGCGGACGTCGAACTGGCCGATGGGCGCTTCCTGGCGCAAGGCCGCTCGGTCTCCATGGACGAGGTGGCCGACGCCTGGTACCTGCGCCCGCATTTGCTGCCCGCGGATGTCGATACCAGCGGCCTGGAAGTGACCGTGGGCTACAAACCCAAGGTGGATACCGGCTGTTTTACCTACGCCAGCCAGGCGGCGACGGTGGCGGTCGACCCGGCCACGGGGGCGGTGGAGATCCTCGACTACGTCGTCGTCGAGGACTGCGGGACCATGATCAACCCCATGGTGGTCGAAGGGCAGACCATGGGCGGTATCGCGCAGGGCATCGGCACGGCCTTCTACGAGGAAACGCCGTATGACGCCAACGGCCAACCCCTTGCCTCCACGCTTGCCGACTATATGCTGCCCGGCCCGACGGAAATCCCGCACATGCGCATGCATCACTTCGAGACGCCGTCGCCGCACACCGAGTTCGGCGCCAAGGGCATGGGCGAGGGCGGCGCCATCGCGCCCCCGGCCGTGCTGTTCAACGCCGTGAACGATGCCTTGCGGGCAGTCGGGGCGGCCGAGCTCGCGCATACGCCGCTAACGCCGGTGCGCGTACTGCAGGCCATCGCCGAAGGCCAGGCGCGCCAGGCCACCGAGCGCGCGCGCGCCGCCTGAGGAGCATCATGAAAGCGGCGAAATTCGACTATATCCGCGCGACGTCGGTCCGGCAGGCGATCGACGCGCTGCAGGCCCATGCCGGGCTGGCCAAGCTGATGGCGGGCGGACAGTCCCTCGGCCCCATGCTGAACCTGCGCCTGGCGCGGCCGGCGGTGGTCATCGATATTTCCGGCATCGAGGCGCTGCGTGCCGTGGAGCGCGACGGCGACACCATCCGCGTGGGCGCGGCGGTGACGCACGCGCAGATCGAGGACGGCGTGCACGACATTCTGCGCGGTTCTCCCCTCCAACAGGTCGCGGCCGGCATTGCATATCGCGCGGTGCGCAACCGGGGCACGGTCGGCGGCAGCCTGGCCCACGCGGATCCGGCCGCGGATTGGGTGGTCGTCATGGCGGCGCTCGGCGCGCGTGTCGAATTGGCGGGCAGCGACGGGGTGCGCGTCGTCGACGCGGACGCGCTGATGCAGGGCGCCTATACGACCGCCGTGCGGGACGACGAGCTGATCCAGGGCGTGTGCGTGCCGGTCGCCGGCGCGCAGTCCCGCTGGGGCTATTACAAGTTTTGCCGCAAGACCGGCGAGTTCGCCGAAGCCAGCTGTGCCGCCTGGTTCGATCCGGCCAGCGCCCAGGCGCGCATCGCGCTGGGCGCCCTGGATGGCCCGCCGCGCCTGTTGCCGGCCCTGGCGGCGCAGGTGGCGCAGGACGGCGCCGCCGCCGTGGAAGCGGGCGCCATCGCGCAGGAAGTGGCGGCGGTGATGCCCGACCGGGACGATGCACACCGGCAACTGCACGCAGCGGCCATCGCGCGCTGCCTGGCGCAGGTGACGGGTGAAGGACGATAACAATGACGCAAGTGACGATGGAAGTGAATGGCGCGCCGGTGGTGGACGACGCTCCGCCGCGCATGCACCTGGGCGATTTCCTGCGCGACCGGCTGCGGCTGACCGGGACCCACCTGGGCTGCGAGCATGGGGTGTGCGGCGGGTGCACAGTGTTGCTGGACGGCGAGCCGGTGCGGTCCTGTATCTCCTACGCGGTGGCCTGCGAAGGCAGGCGGGTGACCACCATCGAAGGCTACGAGGCCGACCCCGTCATGCGGCGGCTGCGCGAGGCCTTCAACCGCCATCACGCCTTGCAGTGCGGCTACTGCACGCCGGGCATGCTGGCCACGGCGCGCGATATCGTGCTGCGGCTGCCGGAGGCGGACGAGGCGCGCGTGCGCGTCGAACTGTCCGGCAACCTGTGCCGCTGCACGGGATATATGGGCATCGTGGGCGCCATCATGTCGGTGCTGCGCGAACTGCGCGAACAGCCCGATGCGGACGTCGACGGTTTGCGCGCGGCACTGGCGCAGGGCCGCGGCGCGGCGCCGGTCGCCGTCCCGGGGCAGCGGGTATTCATGGCGTTCACGCCGTCCGGGTCGGACGTGCCACGGGGTGGCGCTGCAGCCTCGTCGGCGGGCATGGGCGCGGCGGCGCCGGCCGTGTCGGGAACGCCGTCCGGCGCGGCGATGCCACCCGGCGCCTCGGCGCCCAGGGCACCGGCCGCGGCATCCGCTGCGGCCGCGGGCACGGCGGCGCGGACCGCGCCGGCCACGGCCCAGCCCGGCGCCGGCAAGACCAACCAGATCGACGGCATGTTCGATGTGCCGTTTCCGGCCGCGCGCGTATGGGCCTTCATGGCGGATCTTCCCGCCGTGGCGGCCTGCCTGCCCGGCGCGAGCATCGAAGAACAGCAGGGTGAACGGGTCAAGGGCACGGTGTCCGTCAAGTTCGGTCCCATGCGCGCGGCGTTCAACGGCGCCGCGCGGCTGGAGCGCGACGACGCCGCGATGCGGGCGGTGTTTCGCGGCGCGGGCCAGGATACGCTGAGCCGATCGCGCGCCAACGGCGACATCGTGTACCGCGTGGAGGCTGCCGGCGCCGACCGTGCCCGCGTCCATGTCGAGCTTGCATACTCCCTGCAAGGCCCGCTGGCGCAGTTTTCGCGTTCCGGGCTGGTGCAGGACTTCGTGCGCCGCATGATCGCCGATTTCGGCCGCAACGTGGCGGCCCGCATGGAGGGCGGCGGCGATGCCGCGCCGGCCTCGTTCAATGCCTCCGGCATGTTCTTCCACGTGCTGTGGGCGCGCATCCGGCGCTGGTTCGGCCGCGGCGTCTGATGCCGCGCGCCATGCCGGCGTTTCATCTGGCAAGGGGAACCGATGCATAAGGCTAAGGCAAGCGTATGGAGCCGGCTGCTGGCCGGCGTGGCCATCATGGCGCTATGCGCGGCGGCCGCCGCGCAGGACGTGGCGCCGCTGAAGGTGCGCCTGGACTGGACGCCATGGGGCGTGCAGGCGCCGTTCCACCTGGCCCAGCAGAAGGGCTGGTACAAGCAGGCTGGCCTGGATGTCACGCTGGAGGACGGCAACGGCTCGGTCACCACCGTGCAGATCGTCGGCGCCAGCGACGCCTTCGATGTGGGCCACGCCGCGCTCGCTTCCATGATGATCGCGCGCGACAAGGGCCTGCCGGTCAAGGCGGTGGCGGTGTTCGCGCGCCAGAGCGATATCGGGCTGCTGGTTCCCGCCGATTCCGGCATCGGCGGACCGGCCGCGCTCAAGGGGCGCAAGGTGGCCTATACGGCGGGCTCGCTGGAGGCGCCGTTCATCGACGCTTTCCTGGCGGCCGGCAAGCTCAAGCGCGGCGATGTCGAACTGGTCAACGTCGATGCGGCCAGCAAGGCATCCACTTATGCGGTGGGGCGCGCCGACGCCGCGTTCTCCACGATCCCGTTTTTCCTGCCCGTCGTTTCGCAGACGCGGCCGTCGCAGGCCGTGCGCTTCGCCGACTACGGCCTCAACATGCCGAGCTTCGGCCTGTTCGCCAGCGAGGAAAAGCTCAAGACCCGGGGCGACGCGATCGCGCGCTTCGCCAGCGTGACGGCGCGCGCCTGGGAATACATCTACGCCGGCCACGAGGATGAGGCGGTGGCCGCCATCCTGGCGCAGCGCCCGCAGGCACGCCTGAACAAGGCCGTGCTGCGCGGCCAGATCGACGCCTTGAAGGGATACTTCGGTACGCCGGCCGCGGGCAGCCGCCTTGGCCGTCCCGTGCCGGCCGATTGGGTCCAGGCGGTCAAGACCCTGTCGTCGGTGGGATTGATCCCCGCGGACGCCGATCCGGCCAGCTTCTATGTGCCGGACCTGGTCCATGCCGAACGCTATGACGCCATGGTGGGACGATGACGGCCTGGGCGGTGTCCGCGCGTGACGTCCGCAAGCACTATCCCGGCGAGCGCGGCGTGCAGGCCCTGGACGCCGTGTCGGTGGACCTGCCGGCGGGGCGCTTCGTGACGATCCTGGGACCGAGCGGCTGCGGCAAGAGCACCTTTCTGCGTTGCGTGGCCGGACTGGAGTCCATCACATCGGGCGAACTGCGGGTCGACGGCTGGGCGGTCAAGGGGCCGCCGGACGGCATTGGCATGGTGTTTCAGCGCGACGCGTTGCTCGATTGGCGCAGCATACGGCGCAATGTCCTGCTGCCCATCGAATTTGCCCGCAAGCGCGTCGGCGACTACGCCGGCAAAGTGCGCGACCTGCTGGCGCTGACCGGGCTGCAGGACTTCGCCGACAGCTATCCGCGTGAGCTGTCCGGCGGGATGCGCCAGCGGGCGGCCATCTGCCGCGCGCTGGTCGACGACCCCAGGTTGCTGCTGATGGACGAGCCTTTCGGTGCGCTGGACGCCCTGACGCGCGACCAGATGAATGTCGAGCTGCAGCGCATCTGGATGGAAGTGCGCAACACGGTACTGTTCGTGACCCATGGCATTGCCGAGGCGGTCTTCCTGGGCGATACGGTGATCGTGTTTTCGCCACGGCCCGGCCGTATCGTGGAGACGCTGCACATCGACCTGCCGCGGCCGCGTCCGCTGGCGGTGCGTGAATCACCGGAATTCGGCGGCTACGTGCGCCGCATCCGCGACATGTTCCAGGAGATGGGGCTGATCGACGAGGGAGGCCGGCGATGATCCGTCCAGGGCGCTCCGCCATGCATGGCCTTGCCGGGATCGGCTCCGTCGTGCTGTTCCTGGCGCTGTGGGAGCTATTGGGGCGGGCGTTGCACGTCAAGCCCATCATGCTGCCGCTGCCGTCGCAGGTGGCGGTGGAGCTGGCCGGCGATGCCGGCTGGTATGCGGGCCAGGCCGCCTATACGCTGATGACCACGCTGGCCGGGTTTGCCCTGTCGGTCGCGGGCGGCGTGGCCATTGCCGTCCTGCTGGTCGGATCGCGGTGGTTCGAAAGCGTGCTGTATCCCTTGATCGTCGCGCTGAACAGCGTGCCCAAGGTCGCCGTGGCGCCGCTGTTCGTCATCTGGCTGGGAACCGGCGCCGAACCGAAGATCGCCATCGCTTTCCTTATCGCGGTATTCGCCATCATCGTCGATACGGTGCACGGATTGCGATCCGTGCCACAGGACGTGCTGGACCTGGGCCGCGTGCTCAAGGGCAGGCGGCGAGACTTTTTCTTCAAGGTCAGGCTGCCGTGCGCGTTGCCTTCCATCCTGGCCGGTATGAAGGTGGCGATTTCGCTGGCCCTCGTCGGGGCGATCGTGGGCGAGTTCGTTTCCTCCCAAAGCGGCCTGGGTTACGTCATCATGACCGCCCAAGGGACCTTCGACACCGTCAGGGTGTTCGCCGCGCTATTCGTGCTGGCGCTGATCGGCCTGGCGCTATTCGGCGCGGTGGCCTGGATGGAACGCAAGGCCACGCCATGGCGGCAGGCGCGCGAGGGGCCTTGACGCCCGACGGGCACGCCATGGCATATGCGGTCGCACCATGGACATATGTCATAAATAAATCAAAGCAAGGGGAAAGCAGTGCGATATCTCATCGCCTTATCACGCGTCATCGACGCGATAAACCTGCGCGTGGGCCGCGCGGTGACCTGGGTGACACTGCTGGTGGTGCTGGTAAGCGCCGGCAATGCGGTGGTGCGCAAGGTGCTGCATACGAGCTCGAACGCGTGGCTGGAATTGCAGTGGTATATGTTCGGCGCCATGTTCCTGCTGGCCTCGGGCTATACGCTGCTCAAGAACGAACATGTGCGGGTGGACATCCTGTCCTCGCGGCTGCCGCGGCGCAAGCAGATCTGGATCGAGATTTTCGGGGTGGTGTTTTTCCTGCTGCCGGCGTGCCTGCTGATCCTGGTGCTGTCCTGGCCGATGTTCACGGAGTCGTGGGTCACCGACGAGCAGTCGTCGAACTCGGGCGGGCTGGTGCGCTGGCCGGTCAAGCTGCTGATTCCGGTGGGTTTCACGCTGCTGGTGCTGGCGGGGATTTCGCACCTGATCAAGTGCGTGGGGTATTTGCGCGGACAATGCGAGGACCCCCTGCGCCGTGAATCGGCCAAGTCGGCCGAGGAGGAGCTGGCCGAGGAGATCGCACGCGAAGCGCGGGTCCGCGAGGCCGCGCAGCTGGGGCAGGGGGAGCGCTGAGATGGAATTCTTTATCGCCAATCTGGCGCCGATCATGTTCGCCACGCTGGTGGTGTTTCTGCTGGTGGGGTTTCCGGTGGCGTTCGCGCTGGCGGCCATCGGCATCCTGTTCGGGCTGGTGGGCATCGAACTGGGCTTGCTGACCCCGGCGCTGTTCCAGGCGCTGCCGCAACGGATATTCGGCATTATTTCGAACGACACGCTGCTGGCGGTGCCGTTTTTCACGCTGATGGGGCTGGTGCTCGAAAGATCGGGCATGGCCGAGGATTTGCTGGAGACGATCGGGCAACTGTTCGGCACGGTGCGCGGCGGGCTGGCCTTCGCGGTGGTGTTCGTGGGCGCGATGCTGGCGGCCACCACCGGCGTGGTGTCGGCCTCGGTGATCTCCATGGGCCTGATCTCGCTGCCGATCATGCTGCGCTACGGCTATGACCGGCGCCTGGCCAGCGGGGTCATCGCCGCCTCGGGCACCTTGTCGCAGATCATCCCGCCCTCGCTGGTGCTGATCATCCTGGCCGACCAGCTGGGGCGCTCGATCGGCGACATGTACCGCGCGGCCATGGTGCCGGGCTTCGTGCTGGCCGGGCTGTATGTCCTGTACGTGGCGGTGATGTGCGTGATCAAGCCGGCCTCGGCGCCGGCGCTGCCCGAGGAGGCGCGGCGGTTTCGCGAGGACAACGGCACGCGCGGCGGCCGTTCGCTGCTGGTGCTGATGGCGATCTCGGTGGCGGTGGCGTATTTCGCGGGGCAGGCGCTGGAGAACGACACGGCGCCGGCCGACGAGCGCATCGTGGTCAGCCTGCTGCTGTGGGGGCTGACGGCCTTCGTGGTGGCCGGGGCCAACAAGGTGCTGCGCCTGGGGCTGCTGTCGGCGCTGGCCGAGCGGGTCACCTTCGTGATGATTCCGCCGCTGTTCCTGATTTTCCTGGTGCTGGGCACGATCTTCATCGGCGTGGCCACGCCCACCGAGGGCGGGGCGATGGGGGCGGTGGGGGCCATCGCGATGGCGCTGATCCGGCGCCGGCTGACACTGAACCTGCTCAAGCAGGCCATGGACACCACGACCAAGCTGTCGTGCTTCGTGGTGTTCATCCTGGTGGGTTCGACCGTGTTCGGCCTGACCTTTCGCGGGGTCAGCGGCGATCTGTGGGTCGAGCACCTGCTGACCGGGCTGCCGGGCGGGGAGTGGGGTTTCCTGATCGTGGTCAGCGTGCTGACCTTCGTGCTGGCGTTCTTCCTGGACTTCTTCGAGCTGGCCTTCATCATCGTGCCGCTGCTCGGGCCGGTGGCCGACAAGATGGGCATCGACCTGATCTGGTTCGGCGTGATCCTGGCGGTGAACATGCAGACGTCCTTCATGCATCCGCCGTTCGGTTTCGCGCTGTTCTACCTGCGCTCGGTCGCGCCCAAGGACGCGTACCGCGACAAGGTCACGGGGCGCACCATCGCGCCGGTGACCACCGGGCAGATCTACTGGGGTTCGGTGCCGTTCATCATCATCCAGCTGATCATGGTGGCCGCCGTCATGCTGTTCCCCGGCATGGTCATGCACTACAAGGGCGATTTGTCGCAGGTCGATCCGAACACCGTCAAGATCGATGTGCAGGGCGGCTACGGGGATAGCGTCTACGGCGGCGGGGCGGGCGACCCCGGGGCCGACTTCAAGTAAGGGGAGGGCCTGGAAAACAGCCAGGCCGCCCCGCGAGCGCCCCGACCTCTCCGACGCAGCCCTCCCTGGCACCGAGGCGGTATCAAGGTCCGCGTACGCCCCGCGCCGGCGGCCATCCCCCAGCCGGCGTCGCGCCGGCTAAGATGCGGCGGTCCGTTTCTCCTGGTCCTTGCCGCTGGAGTCCGCATGACCGTCTTGCCGTGGATCGCAATGTTCCTGGCCGCGCCCGCCGTATCGATGCCGGCCTTGCGCCGCCTGGGTCTGGGCCTGCTTGTCCTTGCACTGGCCAGCGCCGCCTTCGCGGGCCAGATCGGGCCCGCCGCGGCCATCGCGCTCGGCTTGCTGCTGCTGGCCGCCTGGGCCGTGGCGGCGCCCCGGCCGGCATGGCTGCGCGTGGCGGGCCATGCCCTGTTCATCGCCCTGGCCCTGGGCCTGAGCCTGCACTGGATGCCGGGCTTTCACAATCCGCGCGTCATCGGCCCGGTGCGGCTGACGCCTGACGCCGTGCCCTTCACCATGTACCTCAACTGGGACAAGCCTTTGGCGGGCTTCTGGCTGCTGCTGGCCTTGCCTTGGGTGCATCCGCGCCATGGGCCGTGGACGGCGCTGCGCGCCGGCGCTGCCGGCTGTGTCGGCACCAGCGTCGTATGCCTGGCGCTGGTCAGCGCCCTGGGCATGGTGGGGTGGGCGCCCAAATGGCCCGCGGACGCCGGCCTGTGGCTGCTGAACAACCTGCTTCTGGTCACCTTCGCGGAGGAGGCCCTGTTCCGCGGATATGTGCAGGGCGGCCTGGAGCGCCTGCTGCAAGGCCGTCGCCATGGGCCCCTGCTGGCGCTGTTCGGCGCCGCGGCCCTCTTCGGCGTGGCGCACCTGGCCGGAGGCTGGCAGTGGATGGTGGTGGCGGGTGTGGCGGGCGTGGGCTACGGCCTGGCTTACCGCCATGGCGGCCTGTACGCCGCCATGCTGGCCCATTTCGGCCTGAACGCGCTGCATTTCTTCCTGTTCACGTACCCGATGCGCAGCGCTGCGCAGGCCTTTATCGGCTAGGACTTGTGCGCGCCCGCCCGTATCGCGCGGCGCCATCCATGGATGGCACCTCAGCGCATGTAGGCTTTCCGCCGATCCATCAGGAAGGGGCGATCGATCTGGTTGGCCAGGGCGTCGGTGTCCGTAACGCGCACGCCGGCATGCTTGACGTGCTCCTTCCATTTGGCAAGAACACGTTCCAATGCGGTCTTCATGCCAGCGGCTGGAGCAGTTCCCGAAGTCGATTCATGGCGAGGTAACGGCGGCCGAGGCTATATCTCTCTCAGGCGGATCCGTAAATTACTTTATCGGATTTGCTTATAACTAAAATGCGAAATGACGATTTCCGTCTCTCGCCCCATCTCCGTATGATCGGTCCCCGATCCGACGGCATATCAGCGGAGCACCGGGGCATTCCGCCCAGGGCGCGAGGCATCGCAGGGAGAATTCGCATGGAGCATGGCCATCGCACGCAACGCGAGGACCTGGAGGTCAAGAACACGACCTGCTATATGTGCGCCTGCCGCTGCGGCATCCGGGTGCATCTGCGTGACGGCGAGGTGCGCTATATCGACGGCAATCCGGAGCATCCGCTGAACCAGGGCGTGATCTGCGCGAAGGGTTCCTCGGGCATCATGAAACAGTATTCGCCCGCGCGGCTGACCCAGCCGCTGCGGCGCAAGCCGGGGGCCGAGCGCGGCGCCGCGGAATTCGAGCCGGTGTCGTGGGACGAGGCGCTGTCCTTGCTGGAAACCCGCCTGGCGCACCTGCGCGCCACCGACCCCCGAAAATTCGCGCTGTTCACCGGGCGCGACCAGATGCAGGCGCTGACGGGGCTGTTCGCCAAGCAGTTCGGCACGCCCAACTATGCCGCGCATGGCGGATTCTGCTCGGCCAACATGGCCGCCGGCATGATCTACACGATGGGCGGGTCCTTCTGGGAGTTCGGCGGCCCTGACCTGGACCGCGCGCGGCTCTTCCTGATGATAGGCACCGCCGAGGACCATCATTCGAATCCGCTGAAAATCGCGATCTCCAAGTTCAAGCGCGCCGGCGGACGCTTCATCGCCATCAATCCGATACGCACCGGCTACGCCGCCATCGCCGACGAGTGGGTGCCCATCCGCCCCGGCACCGACGGCGCGCTGTTCATGGCGCTGATCCATGAACTGATCGCGCAGGACGCCTACGACCACGAGTTCGTCGCCCGCTATACCAATGCCGGCGAACTGATAGACCTGCGCGAGGAGGGCGAGACATCGGGCCTGTTCGTGCGCGACGCCGCCAGCCCGGAAATCAATGCGCTGTTCCCGCAGAACCGCATGTGGTGGGACAAGCGTACCAACCGGCCGGTCGTCAACCACGCCGCGGGCGCCGAGCCGGCGCTCGACGGCCAGTATGCGCTGGACGACGGCACGCCCGTCGCGCCGTCCTTCGTCAAGCTGCGCGAGCGTGTCGCGTCCTGTACGCCGGAGTGGGCGGCCGGGATTACCGGCATCCCCGCGCAGACCATCCGCCGCATCGCCGGCGAACTGATCCAGGTGTCGCGCGAGCAGAAGATCGAACTGCCGATACGCTGGACGGACGCGTGGGGTGTCACGCACGAATCGGTGCGCGGCGCGCCCATCGCCTTCCATGCCATGCGCGGCCTGGCGGCGCATTCCAATGGCTTCCAGACCATACGCGCTCTGTCCATTTTGATGAGCCTGCTGGGGACAATCGATACCCCGGGCGGGTTCCGGCACAAGTCGCCGTATCCGCGCGCCGTGCCGCCTTCGGCCAAGCCGCCCAACAATGCCAGGGACGTGCAACCGAATACGCCCTTGCCCAACGGGCCGCTGGGCTGGCCCGCGGCGCCGGAGGACCTGTTCATCGACGACCAGGGCGGGCCGGTGCGCATCGACAAGGCCTTTTCCTGGGAATACCCGCTGGCCGTGCATGGCCTGATGCACAGCGTGATCACCAATGCCTGGCGCGGCGACCCCTATCCCATCGATACGTTGATGATTTTCATGGCCAACATGGCGTGGAATTCCTCGATGAATACGGTGGAAGTCCGCAAGATGCTGACGGACAAGAACGCGGACGGCCAGTACAAGATTCCCTTCCTGGTGGTGTGCGATGCGTTCCAGTCGGAGATGACCGCCTTCGCCGACCTGATCCTGCCCGACACCACCTACCTGGAACGGCACGACGCCATGTCCATGCTGGACCGGCCCATCTCCGAGTTCAATGGGCCCGTCGACGCGGTGCGTGTCCCGGTGGTGCCGCCCACGGGCGACTGCCGACCCTTCCAGGAAGTGCTGGTCGAGCTGGCTGGCCGCCTCAAGTTCCCCGCGTTCACGCGTCCGGACGGCGCCCCCAAGTTCAAGGGGTACGAGGACTTCATCGTCAATTTCCAGACGACGCCGGATTCCGGCGTGGGTTTTCTGATCGGATGGCGCGGCAAGGACGGCGAAAAGGCGCTGGTCGGAGAACCGAACCCGCGCCAGTGGGAGCAGTACGCCGACAACAACTGCTTCTATCACTATGTATTGCCCGAAGAGATGCAGTACATGCGCAACTGCAACGGACCCTACCTGAAATGGTCGGTCGACAACGGCATGCGCAAGTTCGGCACGCCCATCGTGATCCAGCTCTACTCGGATGTGATGCAGAAGTTCCGCCTGGCCGCGCAGGGCAAGACGGCCGGGCGCCAGCCGCCGGACCACCTGCGCGCGCGCGTCGAGCGCTACTTCGATCCCTTGCCGTTCTGGTACGAGCCCATCGAGCGCGGCGTGACGGACCAGGAAGCCTATCCCCTGGCCGCGGTCACGCAGCGGCCCATGGCCATGTACCACTCCTGGGACTCGCAGAACGCCTGGCTGCGGCAGATCCACGGCGAGAACTACCTGTTCGTCAATCCCGGGACGGCAGCGGCGCAGGGCATCGCCGATGGAGGCTGGATCTACGTCGAATCGCCCTGGGGCAAGGTGCGCTGCATGGCGCGGTACAGCGAGGCGGTGGAGCCCGGCACGGTGTGGACGTGGAATGCCATCGGCAAGGCGGCGGGCGCCTGGAACCTGGGGCCGGATGCCAACGAGTCGCGGCGCGGCTTCCTGCTGAACCATGTCATTACCGACGAGCTGCCGGCCACGGACGGCATGACGGGCCGGATGTCGAATTCCGATCCGATTACCGGGCAGGCCGGCTGGTACGACGTGCGGGTGCGCATCTACCCCGCCGAGGCCGACGCCGATTTCTCGCTGCCGCAGTTCGCGCCGATGCGGCCCTTGCCGGGCTCGGCCAATGTGGTGACCCGGCTGGTGCAGACCTATTTCGCCGGGCGAGGCGACTTCGCGGCCCGCCTGCGCGGCGCCGCCAAGAACAAGTAAGGAAGCCGACATGACCCAGATGGCATTGGTGATCGACCTGAACGTGTGCGTGGGCTGCCACGCCTGCGTGACCAGTTGCAAGGAATGGAATACCTCGGGCGAGGCTGGCAGCCTGGCCGACGAGCGCGCCTATGACGCCGATCCGAGCGGCAATTTCTTCAACCGCGTGCAAACCTACGAGGCCGGCGAATTTCCGCTGACCGACACCATCCATTTCCCGAAGTCCTGCCTGCATTGCGAGGATCCGCCTTGCGTGCCGGTGTGTCCCACCGGGGCCAGCTACAAGCGGGAAGCCGACGGCCTGGTGCTGGTGGACTACGACAAGTGCATCGGCTGCAACTACTGCGCGTGGGCCTGTCCGTATGGCGCGCGCGAGTTGGATCCCAAGCGCAAGGAGATGACCAAGTGCACCTTGTGCGAGGACCGCATCCATAACGAAGCGCTGCCCGAACGGGACCGCAAGCCCGCGTGCGTGCTGGCCTGTCCGACCTCGGCGCGCCTGTTCGGCGACATCCACGATCCGGACTCGGAGGTATCGCAGGCCATACGCGAGCGCGGCGGCTATGCACTGATGCCGGAATGGGATACCCGCCCGGCGAACCACTATCTGCCGCGCCGCAAGACCGAAGCGCAGGGCTGCGGTTCGTCGTCCTGTTCGTGCGGGCCCGCGGCGCAGGCCGCGCCCGCGGCCGACCTCGAGGCACAATTGGCCAGCGGCCAACTTGACCTGGCTGCCGCCGCCCGTGCCCACTGATCCGATCAACGCAAGCGGGCAGGGCCGCGGGCCGATGGCGCCCGGTTCCCGCTCTTAAGGAGATATTCGATGCGGCCTCCGTTTTCGGTCGTGTTCCTGACGACACTGTGTGGCGCGGCGCAAGGCTTGTTGATCGCGCTCGTGGCCATGCAATCGGCCGCCACGGCGGGCCTGCTGGCGATGCCGGCGCGGTCCTTCTTCGTGGCGGGCGCCACGGTTTCCGTGGTGCTGGGCGCCCTGGGGCTGCTGGCGTCCTTCTTTCACCTGGGCCATCCGGAACGCGCCTGGCGCGCCATCGCGATGTGGCGCACATCCTGGCTATCGCGTGAGTGCCTGGCGGTGCCGGCCTTCCTCGCCCTGACGTTCGCGTATGGCGCCATGCATTGGCTGGCACTGCCGTATTCCCTCGTCGTTGGACTGTTGGCGGTGCTGGGGGCCGCGGTGCTGTACCTGTGCACCGCCATGATCTATGCCTGCCTGCGCTTCCTGCAGGAATGGGCCAGCCCGTACACCCTGGTCAACTTCGTGCTGCTGGGCTGCGCTTCGGGCTTCACGCTCGCGACCCTGGTGGCCGCCGCGACCGAGACGTCGCTGGTGGCGGTCCTCGGCCCCTGCGCCTGCATTTTCACGGCGGCGGGCGCGCTGTCGCGGCTGGCTTCCCTGGCACGCAATGCGCGGCTGCACCCGCGCTCGACCGTGCAAAGCGCGACCGGCATCCAGGCGCAGAAGGTGGTGCAGAAGTCGCAGGGCTTTACGTCCAGTTCGTTCAATATGCGGGAGTTCTTCCACGGCAGGAGCGCGGCGACGCTGGCCGTGGTGAAGGGCGGCTTCCTGCTGGGCGCTTTCATCGTTCCCTTCGTGCTGGTGCTGCTGGCCTCGTCCCGCACGGCGCCTGTCACCGTACTGGCGGCGGCCTTCGCGATCCAGTACCTGGGCCTGCTGGCGGAGCGCTGGTTCTTCTTCGCCGAAGCGCGCCATCCGCAGAACATCTACTACCAGCGGGCCGCCTAGGGGCGGACGGCCAGCGCGCGCGCGCGCGCCACGGCGGCGCCGCGCGAAATCAGGGTTTGCGGTCGGCGCCGGGGCCAACCCGCGTCATCGGAATGCCGATCCTTTCGGTCGCGTTGAGCAGGTGCTGGCCCAGGCAATCGGCGGCGGCGTCTCCGTCGCGCCTCGCAATGGCTTCCACTATCCGGCCGTGTTCCTCGATCACTTCGCTCAGGCGTTCGTGCCTCGCATAGGGCAGCATCTGGGTTTCGTGAAAGATCTTCTGGAAGCGATCGTAAAGGTCGACAAAGAGTCGATTGCGCGAGCAGAGCATGATGTACCGATGGAATTCGTAATCGTGGCTGGTGCTGACCATCACATCTTCTTCCTGCAGCGCTCGCGCGAGTTTCGCGTGATATTCCCGCAGTGTTGCGATTTCACGATCTTCTATCTGCACGGCGGCCAGACGGGCCGCCGCCGTTTCCGTGAAATAACGGAATTCATAGACCTCCGACAGCGCATACTGATCGGCAAACTTCCAATCATGCATGGGCAGGGGCTTGGCAAGCTTTCGATCATGGATATAGGTTCCCTGGCCGGCGCGCGTGCGCACCAGATCCAGGGCTTCCAGGGTCGAAAGCGCCTCTCGCAGCGAGGCGCGGCTGACATTCAGGTGTTCGGCAAGCTCGCGTTGGCCGGGAAGCTTCTGGCCCGGTTGGAATCGACCGCGTTGAATCATTTTCTGAATGGTGCGGACGATCATTTCCGGCGTGGAAAGTTTCGGCATGGGCGCTTTCAGCATGGGCGCTTTTCTGCTCTATTCACTGGGTGAGCGCATGTTGAACGCTTGCTCCAGAAATGACAAGAGGCCCGTCCGTAACGTCTCGGGCGACGGCGAACGGCCGAGCAGCGCGGACAGCAGAATGCGCGCCTTGATGCCGCTGATTCCTGGCGCAAACAGGGCACCGGCGCGGGCCAGGGCCGCTCCGCCACTTCCGCCGTAGACGGGTTCCACCAACCCTTGTGGACAGCGCGAGGTGACAATCACCGGAATGTCGCGCGCCACCGCGCGCTGTATGCCTTCAAGTACGGCCGCAGTGGCATTGCCGCGGCCGAACGCCTCCAGCACAAGGGCGCGGGCTCCGGTGGCGACCGCGCAATCGATGAAACGGGCATCCGCCCCTACGTACAGGCGAAGGAGGTCCACCCGGGGTTCGATCGCCTCGCATGCCATTTTCGCGTGCCGGTCCAGAGGATAGTGGAGAACCACCCGTTCTCCATCCACGATACCCAGTGGGCCTTTGCCGGGCGATTGGAAGGCGCGCAGCGCGGATGTATGGGTTTTCGAGACCCATCGCGCCGCGTGGATCTCCTGTCCGAATGCCACCAGTGCGCCATGACCGCGGGCAGCCGGCGTGCTGGCGACCCGGATGGCGTCAAGCAGGTTCGCCGGACCATCGGCGTGTGGATCATCGGCGCTGCGTTGCGCGCCCGTGAAAACGATCGGCTTCTCGGTGTCGACCAGAAGGTCGGCCATGAACACGGACTCCTCCATGGTGTCCGTGCCATGCGTGACCACGACGCCCGCCACGTCTTCGCGGTCCACTGCCTGGCGGATCGCGCAAGCCATGCGGAAAAGGTCGGCAAGCGTCATCTGGTAGCTGTTGACCGTCATGATGTCGTTGGCCTCGACATCGATGCCCTGGGTATGGCTCCGTACCCAGCGGGTGAGGTCATCCGCGTGTCCGACGGCGCGGACGTCGTCGTGGTCGGCATCGTAGCGCGATGCGATCGTGCCGCCGGTGGCGAGTAATAGGACTTTTTTTGTCATCGTTGTGGGATGGATGCGTAGAACGCGGCGTTCAGGAAAGGGGTTCCGCGGGATGCCCCGAGGACGCTTGCCAGAGTTCCTCGTACGACCGCGCAATGCGGGCGGGATCGATTCCGTCCGTGATGAAGACCAGGCACGAGCCCGATTCGGGCGGTCTCTCCAGTTTCAGGTGGATGGGCGGGTGCAGGAAACGCCGCACGGCGTGCACTCCTATCCAGGCGTTGCGGTCACGATCGAAAAGAATGCCCTTTGTCCTCAGTATGCGGTCGCCATGCAGGAACAGCAGCCGGGTCAACCAGATGGCGAACAAGGGCCACGAGAGCGGGCCGGGATAGCGCAGCACAATATGTTGTACGCCGTGGGGGGCGCGGCGCGCCGGCGGGACGAGTGATTCGAGCTGGTCGTATGTGTGGTCGGTGCGGGGGGCTGCGTCGACCAGGTAGTCGTATAGCGCCTCCCTCGTCCGCACCACCTTGGCGAGGGGATTGGCGCTGGCGACCGCGGCCGACACGTCACGCAATGCCGGTTCATCGACCAGGTCCGCCTTGGTAAGCAAAGCCAGGTCGGCAGCGCCGAGCTGGGCCACGTACTCCGGGCGTTCGCGCAATGCCGCGGCCCCCGCCTGCGCGTCTACGGTGCACAACACCGATCCCGCCCGGAAACGGTCCCGCAACCGATTGTCGGAACGCAATGTATGCAGGATGGGGATCGGATCGGATATGCCCGAGGTCTCGATAATGACGCGGCGCATGGACCAGGCGTGCTCGTCGCGCAGTGCGGCCAGGCGCATCAGCGTGTCGGAGAGGTCGCTGCGCAGCGAACAGCAGATGCACCCATTGTCCATGAGCAGGACTTCATCGGAGCTTTCCTGGATGAAGGTGCGGTCGAGGCCGGCCTCGCCGAATTCATTGACAATAATCGCCGTGTCCGGCGCCAGGCCGGTGTGCAGCAGGCGGTTGAGCAAGGTGGACTTGCCGCTGCCCAGGGGGCCGGTCAGTACATGGACCGGCGGGATGTCCAGGTGGGAGTCGGCGTTCATGCGGGCCGCAGCGGGTCGGGAATGTCCAGCCCGCGGCTATCCAGGACATGCCAGATATCCGCCAGGCCGTTGGCGATCTGCGAGCCGCCGGTGGGAAACGAGATCAGGAAACCGAAGTCCGGATGGGCATCGACCGTGACGCGAAGCGGTCGCAGCAGACGGGACAGTTCGCGCGCGGTCGCGGCCGCTTCCCGCCGGCGCCAGAGCGGCGCGTCGGCCGTATCCAGGCCATTCTGTTCCCAGGAGATGCCGGGGCCGAGCGCCCCGCACAGGCTGCACATGACGGGATCAGGCGGAAGGAGGTGGACTGCGCCGCATGAAGTCGTCGGCGATTTCGTCGAAGGGTAGCCAGCGTACGCCAGGGTGCGAGGAAATGTAGGAAATCAGGCGCTCCAGCATCAGCAGTACCTGCGGGCGTCCAGAGACGTCCGGATGCAGGGTCAGGGTGAACACCGCGTAGTCCATTTCACGGTATACCCAGTCGAACTGATCGCGCCACATCTCTTCCAGGTCGCGCGGGTTCACGAAGCCGTGGCTGTTCGGCGACTTCTTGATGAACATCATGGGCGGCAGATCGTCCAGATACCAACTGGGCGGGATCTCTACCAGGCGCGTCAGGTTGCTGCCGCGCTGCAAGGGTTTCATCCAATGGGCGGCGGGCTTGGAGTAGTCGATCTTGGTCCACGAATCGCCGGTGCGGACGTAATACGGCAGGAAGTCGTGGTGCATGAAGCTGTGGTCATACTTGATGTTCCGCGACAACAGCAGCTCCGCGGTATTGGGACTCAGCTCCCACCATGGGGCGACGTAGCCGCGCGGATGTTGCCCGGTATGTTTCAGCATGACGTCGATGGTTTTATCCAGGACGTCCTGCTCCTGTTGCCGCGTCATGTGGATGGGATTCTCGTGGCTGTAGCCGTGCAGGCCCAGTTCGTGGCCGCCATCGGCGACGGCCCGGATCTGGTCGGGGAAGGTCTCCATCGAATGGCCGGGTACGAACCAGGTCGTGCGCATGTCCAATTTCCTGAACAGGCTGAGCAGGCGCGGCACGCCCACTTCGCCAGCGAACATGCCGCGCGAAATGTCGAGCGGCGAATCTTCGCCGCCGTAGGACCCGAGCCAGCCGGCCACCGCGTCGACGTCCACGCCGATACCGCAAAGAATTTCCTTCATTTGTCCGTTCTCCATATAGGGGTCCGCGCCCAGCGTCGCCGCGGTCTGACCAGTCGTTGGAAAAAAGCCTCTGATCTGTCCGAAGTTCGTGCAGATCGGCTTAGGGTAACCCTGAGTCGCGGCGAGCAGGTCCTTGATCCAGGGTAAACACCTATAAATGGCAAATGCACCAATTACGTGGTCTGAGTGGTCAGACCGGAAATCTGTGGAAGGTGAGCTAAAAAAATCAGTTAAAACAATTGGTTGAGTGCGATCTGCGCCCGAGGGCTTGCGCATATTGGACCACCAAAGTATGTTTTGTTTTATTCACGCAGTGTGTAATATGAATTTACGCTGTTGCTGATTATCCGGTTTGTCCGCTGTCCTACTATTGCCTTCATTCGATTCGCACGGCAACGCCGCGACGGGTCATATGCACGAACAAGGGGAAAAAATGTTTCGCGAACACGTGAGGAAGTGGCCGGTCCTAGCCTTCATGGCGATCATGGGGTCCATGGCGACGGGTGGCGCCGCGCATGCGGAGGACAGCAAGGTGCGCTGGCGGGCCAGCGGATCCTTTCCGGCGGCGCATTCCACCAGCGTAGCCATGCAAACCTTCAAGACCGAGGTGGCACGCCTGTCGAATGGCACGATCCGCGTCGATCTTTTTCCGGACAACGTCCTTGGCGGTGCCATGGAGCAGGTGGATCAGGTTCGCACCAACCAGATCCAGATGGCATGGGGTTCGTTGGGCTTTTTCGATAAGCTCGTGCCGGCGTTCGGGGCGGCGGTACTGCCGTTCAGCGCCACCTCCGCCGAACAGGCCGCGTGCGAAATGGATGGCCCCTTCACCGAGTATCTGGCATCGCGAGCGGCGGAGAAGGGCATTCTGCTGCTGGGCATGGGTTCGATCGGCGCCCGGCACGTCACGAACAACGTTCGTCCCATCAAGACGGTGGACGACATCAAAGGCTTGAAAATCCGCACCCTGCCCGGCGAGGCCTGGCTGCAGACCTTCAAGGCGCTGGGCGCCAATCCCACGCCCGTCGATATCAATGAGTTGTACCAGGCCCTGCAGCAACGCGTCGTCGATGGCCAGGAGAATCCCTACGACAACATGCTGCAGCGCAAGTTCGACGAGGTGCAGAAGTATCTGTCCAACACCGGCCACTTCTTCGACTGGGCTGGCTACATCGTGAACAAGGAAGCCTTCGAGAGCCTGTCCCCGGCACAGCAGTCCGCCGTCAAGGAGGCCGTTGCGATTGCCGTCAAGAAGCAGCGCGAGCTGTCGGCCAAAGCGAATGCGGCGGCGCGCGAAGGCTTGATCAAGGCGGGCATGCAGTACGACGAAATCCCCGCGGCGGAACTGGCGAGATTCCGCGCCGCGACCCAGCCGGTATACAAGGCCATGCGCGCGTCGCTGGGCGATCCGGTGATGGACGTGGCCGAGGCCGCGATCAAGCGCTGCCAGTAAGCCGTTCGCTACGTCGCCTCCCCGCGCACAGCGGGGACGCCATAAGGGGAATTACCCATGTCCGATTCGCCGCTGTTCAAGCGGTATTGCACGGTGCTGTCGTGCATGGACCGCGCGTCAACCTTCATCGTGATCGTCGCGATGGCGGTATTGACGGCAGTCCTGCTGCTGCAGGTGTTCTTCCGTTACGTATTGAACGACTCCATCGCGTGGGGCTACGACGTGCCACGCCTGTGCTTCATCTGGATGGTGCTCCTGGCCATTCCGCTGGGGATCCGCACGAACGCCCATGTGGGCATCGATCTGCTGGTGGACCGCTTCAGTGATCGCTCCCGCCTCTGGGCGACCAAGGTCAACGCGATCGTGATGCTGCTGTTCTCCTTGGTCTTGACGTATTACGCAGTCGTTCTCATGAGGCAGACCTGGGATCAATTGATGCCCAATATTCCGCTGCCGGTCGGTGTGTTCTATCTGGCTTTGGGCTTCAGTCAAATCCATACGGCCATGCACCTGCTGCGCGCGCTTATCACCGGCGAGGCCCAAGCGGCCGAGTGGAGCGAAGCATGATTTTCTGGTCCATGCTGGCGACATTCGTCGTGTTCGCCATGATCGGCATGCCGCTGGCCTACGCGCTCGGCGTGGCCGGCCTTTGCGGTGTACTGGTGGGTGGTTTCCCACCCCTGCAACTGGCGGGCAAGATGGTCTATGCCCTCGATTCGTTCCCGTTGATGGCGATACCGCTATTCATGCTGGCGGGGCAATTGATGCTGCGAGGCGGCCTGATGGACCGCATCATCGATCTGGCCAATGCTGTGGTCGGGCGCGTGCCTGGCGGCCTGGGACATGTGACCGTGGCATCGGCCATGGGGCTGTCGTCGGTATCCGGCAGTTCCGTTGCCGATGCCACCGCGTTGGGCGGCACGCTCGGCCCCAGCCTGACCAAGGCCTATAGCGCGCCATTCGGCGCGGCGCTGGTGGCCTCGGCGTCCAACCTGGGCCCGATCCTGCCGCCCAGCATAGGCATGATCGTCTATGCCGTCGCCGCAGGCAAAGTTTCCGTGGGGGCCCTGTTCCTGTCCGGGATTCTGCCCGGCATCGCCATGGGATTGGGCGGCATGCTGCTGTGCACGATTATTGCCCGCCGTCGGGGTTACCCCGCCACCGGTGACGCATTCAGTGTCGGCAGGGTGTTGCGCGAGTTGTGCCGTTCCTGGCTGGTGTTCCTGATGCCGGTCATCGTCATTGGCGGCATCGTCGCGGGTGCGTTTACCTCGACCGAGGGCGCCGCGATCGCTGTGGCCTATGCGACGCTCGTGGGTTTTTTCGTGACCCGGAAGCTGAAGCTTTCCGATCTGCCGGTGTCGTTGTTGAACGCCGCCATCGTGACGGCGATCGTGGGCGCGTTGATCGCGTTCGCGTCGCAGGTGACGTATCTGATGACGGCGGAAATGGTGGGCGTGACGATAGGCGAATGGCTGTCCCAAGTCACGGAAAACCCCCTGATGTTCACCTTCATCGTCATGCTGATCCTCATACTGGTGGGCATGGTGATGGAAGCCAATGCCGCCTACCTGATGCTGGTGCCCATCATCGCCCCGATCGCGACCAGCTATGGCATCGATCCGGTCTACTTCGGCTTCCTGTTCGTGATGAACATTACCATCGGCGGCATCACTCCGCCGGTGGGCGTCCTGCTCATCGTCACCTCGGGGATCTGGCGCATCAAGGTGGCCCAGATCATTCGCGAGATATGGCCGTTCATCCTGCTGCAGTACGGCCTCTTGTTCCTGATTATGTTGTTCCCGGATTTCGTGCTGTTCCTGCCGCGCCTGGCCGGGTACTGAGCGAGTCCGTGAATGTTCCCGGCGCGCTCGGCGCCGTACGGAGAGCGAAATGGCAACAAGCATGAAAAAGCGCCTGCTGACGCAAGGCTGCATGGCGGGAATGAAGAAGATCGGCTTCATTACACCGTCTTCCAATACGGCGCTGGAACCGATTACCAGCCTGATGCTGGAGAAACTGTCGGATGTCGTCTCCGTGCACATCGAGCGCCTGCCGGTGCAGACCCTGACGCTGGATAGCCACGATGTGGCGCAGTTCCAGGCCGACAAAATGACGAACGCGGCGCTGCTGTTGAAGGATGCGGGGGTCGACATAATCCTGTGGAACGGCACCTCCGGAGGGTGGACGGGCGAGGGGCTCCAGGCGGACAGGGAGATCTGCCGGCGTATCACCGCGGCGACGGGCATCGCCGCCTCCACGACGTCGCTGGCGCAGGTAGAGGCGTTCCAGTGCTACGGGATGACGCGCTACGGCCTTGCGGTTCCGTATGAGCCTGGTCCGACAGAGATGATGCTGAAGACCTACCGCGCCGAAGGCTTCGAGGGAGTCAGCCACGCCATGCTGAGCGAGCGCGTCAATACGGTGATCGGGGCCCTGCCGTTCGAGCGCATTCGCCAGCTGCTGCTGGACGCCGATTCGCCGCAGGCGCAATGCCTCATGGTTGGGTGCACCAATCTGCCGGCCACCGTACTGCTCGATGAAATCGAGGCGAAGCTGGGCAAGCCGGTCTTCGACAGCATCGCGGTCACCCTGTGGAAGGCGTTGCGTATGTCGGGTATCGACCGGCCGATCCATGGCTGGGGCATGCTGCTGCGCCGCCATCCGGTACTGGAGCGCCTCGATGCGCTCATGGAATCGCTGCGCGAGGAGGTCGGTACCGCGCGCACCACGATTCGCCTCGATGTGCCGCGGCTGAATATCGGCGCGGACGATGTCTACGCCGAATCGGTCGCGGCCGGCATTCCGCCGCTCAAGCTGGATTCCAGCCTGAACCAGCGGGCCCTGGGGACGGTGCAGTGGCTGGAGAAGCACCGCAGGTGCCTGATACAGGCCGATTGCGTGAATGCCGAAACGCCGCCGCCCAAAGCGCTCATGAGCGTCTATGGCGTTACCGCCCAGATGCTCGCGCCGCTGGTCTGGAACGATGAGGTGATGGGTTGGATTTCGGTGCACCACATCGGCGGGACACGCGCCTGGAAAGAATCCGAGATCGCCCTGCTCGACGCCGCGGCGTCCAGGGCCAAGGAGATCCTGGAGGCAGGCGGCTGGGCGCCGGCCGGCGCCGGGGTCGCATGACATGGCAAGCGCGAATGTAGCCGGCCTGGCCGCCGGCAAGCCGGGCAGCCTGGTGCGCGTGCTTGCCGATAACGCGGAAGAGTTGCTGGCGCTGGTGCTGGTGGTCGTGATCGGCATGGTGATGGCCGCGCAGGTGTTGCTTCGCACCTTGTTCGATACGCCCCTGAGCTGGCCGGAGGAATTGTCCCAGTTCCTGTTTGTCTGGTGTTCGGCGCTGGGAGCCATCGGCGCGTACAAGCGCCACGGGCTGGTGCGGCTGGACTTGCTGACGCGCGGCCTGTCGCCCCGCGCACAGGCCGCCCTGGAGTATCTATGCGTCCTGCTGATCGCGGTTTTCCTGGCGGTGCTAGGGTGGAAGGGCTACCAACTGGCATCGCGTACTTCGTTCTCGGCGGCGACCCTGCCGGTCACCTGGGCATGGGCCTATGCCGCCGCCCCGGTCTTCTCGGCATTGATGATCGTGCGGATGCTGCAGCTGCAGGTGTTCAAGCGCGAGTACCGCTACCTTGAAACGCTGCTCGACGACGACGGCGGACAGCCGGCACGGCCGGAGGCGCGGCCATGACGGTATCCGTATTTGTCCTGCTGGGCACCATGCTGATCGGCGTGCCCGTGGCATTCGCCATCGCGCTGTCCGCCTTCGCCTACTTCCTGCTATCGCAAGCCAACCTTCTGGTCCTGCCGCAGCAATTCATCGGGCAACTCGGCAGCATGCCGCTGGTGTCCATTCCGTTCTTCATCCTGGCCGGCGAGCTGATGAACAAGGGTGGGGTGACGCGGCGCATCTTTGCCTTTGCCTTGGCCTGCGTCGGCCGCGTGCCGGGAGGACTGGGGCATACCAATGTGGTGGCGGGCATGATCTTCGCCGGCATGTCGGGTTCGGCGGTGGCGGACCTGGCCAGCGTCGGCAAGGTCGGCCTGCGCGCCATGCGCGAAAGCCGCTATCCGGATGACCTGAGTACGGGCGTCATTGTGGCGACGTCGACGATCGGTCCCATCATCCCGCCAAGCATCAATATGGTGATATTCGGCAGCATCGCAAATGTACCCATTGGCATGCTGTTCCTTGGAGGCGTGGTGCCGGGCATCCTGACGGGCATCATGCTGATGCTGATGTTCGCGCTGCTGTTTCAGCGGCGCCGGCATGAGGTTGCGCCGGCGCCCAGGTTGGCATGGTGGCGCACGCTGCGCGATGGCATCTGGTCCTTGCTGACGCCGGTCGTGTTGCTGGGCGCCATGTTCTTCGGCATCGCCACACCCACCGAAGCCGCCATCCTCGCCACGATCTATACCCTGCTGGTGGGCGGCCTGGTCTACCGGGAGTTGACGCTGAAGCATGTGTTCGAGGCGCTGTTGTCGACGGTGGTGCTGTCCGGCGCCATCATGCTTATCATCGGCTTCGCCGCGCCATTGGGCTATGTCATTTCACGCGAACAGGTCGCGACGGACCTGGGCCGCTTCCTGATCGAGTCATTCCAGAATCCGGTCGCGCTGATCGCGGCTTCCACGGCCCTGTTGCTCGTGATCGGAACATTCATGGAAGTCGCCGCGGCCATCATCCTGCTTACGCCTGTCCTGGGCGTCGCGCTGATCGGCGCGCAGTTCGACCCCGTCTATGTGGGCGTGATCATGGTGTACGCGCTGGGCATCGGACTGGTGACGCCACCCGTGGGGATGTGTTTGTACGTCGGCAGCCAGATTTCCGGAGCGCCCCTGGAGCGGGTGGTTCGCGCCGTCCTGCCGTTCCTCATCCCGCTCGTGATCACCCTCGTGCTTATCATCGTCTGGCCATCACTCATTACGTGGTTGCCGCAAGCGTTTTATTCCAATTAGCGCGACTCGCGCGAGCAAGGAGAAATAATGCGAGCAGTCCCGAATTTCCGCGTTCTGAAAGCCGCTGCCGGCTGCCTGACGCTCGGCGTGGCGGTGTTGGCCGCATTGCCCGCGCAGGCACAGCGGCCCGACCTGACGATACGCATCGGCCAGAATATTGCCGTGGGTACACCCCAGGACCTGGGCGTCAAGCGCTTTGCCCAACTCGTCCAGGAGCGTTCGGGGGGAAAGATCGCCGTCAAGGATTACCCTGCCGGACAAGCCGGCAACGAGCAGCAAATGATCGAGGGCCTGCAGATCGGCACGCTCGACATGGCCGTGATCGCGGGCTCGACCTATGGCAACGTCCTGCCGCAGGCGAATGTCTTCGCCATGCTGTATGCCTTCCGCGATCCCGATCATATGCGTCGCGCGCTGGAGGGTCCGGTGGGACAGGAAATCGCGGACGCCCTGTTGAAGAAAACCAGTATTCACGCGCTGAGCATGTCCTGGTACTACGGCACCCGGCAACTGACGGCCAACAAGCCGGTTCGCACGCCGCAGGACCTCGTCGGTGTGAAGATGCGAGTCGTGCCGGTCCCGATTTTCGACGCCTATTGGCGCGCTATCGGCGCCACCCCGACGCCGGTCGACTTCAAGGACTTGTTCACCGCCCTGGAAACGCACGTGGTCGACGCGCAGGAGAACCCCCTGGCAACGGCCAAGGGTGCCGGTGTCCCCCTGGTCAACAAGTACCTGTCGCTGACCAACCATCTAGTGGCCAACAGCGTGGTCGGGATGAGCGACGATCTCTATCGCCGCCTCAAGCCCGAGCAACTGCAGCTCATCAAACAGGCTGTCGTCGATGCGGGCCGCTATCACGATAGTCTCGTGGCGGAAAGCGAGAAGCAGCTGGTCGAGGAGTTCAAGGCCCAGGGCGTCACGGTCATCGAGCCCGATATTGCGGCGTTCAAGGCCAAGGTGGCGGATGTGCCCAAGCGCTTTGACGGCGGCAGGCTGGCGGATCTGTACAGCAAGATCCAGGCCGTTCAGTGACTCATCGATTAGAGCAGCAATGACATCTTCGCCAGATTCCCGCCCCGCCGTACTCGTCACCGGCATTACAGGCATGCTGGGGCACGCCATCGCCGACCGGCTGGCGCGCGAGGGCCATAAGGTAGTGGGCATGGACCGGGTCGTGCCCCCGGGCCTGTCGTATCCGGTGGTCGCGCACGACCTGCCCGATCCCCATCGCTGGCACGAAGTCATCGTGCGGTATGGCGTGACCCGGGTGGTTCATGCAGGGGCGGTTTCCGGCCCCATGCTATTGCGCGATGCGCCGGCTCGTATCGTCGACATCAATCTGGCGGGAACGACCTCCCTGCTCGAGGCGGCGCGCATCCACGGCATCGAGCGTATTGTCTGGTTCTCGTCCATCATGGCGTATGGGCCCAGGGCGGACGGCGGGGCGGTCAGCGAGGACGCGCCCTTGCAGCCGGTCACCGTTTATGGCGGAACCAAAGCCGCAGGGGAGGCCATGCTACGCGCCTATCATGCCGAACATGGCGTGGATGCCGTCGCCTTGCGGGTCGCGTCGTGTTATGGGCCTGGACGCACCACGGCTTGCCTGATGCGAACCTTGGTCGAGGATGGCCTGGACGGCCGCGTCACCCGTGTGCGCGCCGAGGCCGGCACCACCCGGCAGCATGTTTACATCGACGACGTGGTGGACGCCATCCATGCCGCCTTGTTCGCGTCCTCGCTGCCGCAACGGGCGTACAACATCGGCCCGGGCGTAGCGCAGAGCCTGGGGGAGATCGTCGCGGCCGTACGGACCGCCGTGCCGCGCGTAAAGGCCGAGGTCGTGGAGGAAGGCATGGGCTGGAATACGTTCCCGCTCGGCCCCTTGCTCGTCGACGCCGCGCGTCGCGATCTCGGCTTCGTCCCGAAGACGTCCCTGGAAGAGGGGGCCGCCAAAGTACGCGCGTGGGTAGAGGCTCACCGCAACGGTTCCATCCCAGCCTGAGAATTCCCCGTCTTATGTCATCCCAACCCTCGTTTCTCAAGAATTTCGATTTCTCCGGCAAGCGCGTATGCGTTACGGGCGCCGCGAGCGGCATCGGGCGGGCAGCCGCCTTGTTGTTCGCGGACCTGGGCGCCACCGTGCACGTCGCCGACCGCGATGCGGCGGGGTTGTCGGCCGTCGTGGCGGAGCGTCCGCGGGACCTGCATGCCGTTCAATATGACCAGGCCGACATCGCTTCGGTCGAGGCATTGGCTGCGACCGTGGGCAACGTGGATGTCCTGGTCAATAACGCGGGCGTGTTGATCTACGAGCCACTGGCCGAGCTGACCTGGCACGATCTGCATCGCCTGGTGTCGATCAACCTGGAAGGCGCGATCGCGTTGACCAGGCTGGTGGGCACGCGAATGATCGCGACAGGCAGCGGGGTGGTGCTGCACACCGGCTCCCAGCTTACGTTCAACGGAGCGGAGTTCCGCGCGGTCTATGCCGCGACCAAGGCGGGTATCTCGCAGTTCGTGAAGACGGCCGCGCTCGAGTGGGGCCGCCATGGCGTACGCGTCAATTGCGTGGCGCCGGGTCGTACCCTGACACCCATGAACAGCAGGCTGCTTTCCGACCCCGCAGCGCACGCGGAGGCGGTCGGCCGGATTCCGCTGGGGCGGCTTGGCGTGCCGGAAGACCAGGCCGCGGCGTTTGTGTTCCTGGCCAGCGACGCGGCCAGCTATATCACGGGACAGACACTGGTGGTTGATGGAGGCTGGATTCTTCCCTGAGCGTGGCGGTGCACCGCAGGCGTTCTTCCAGCAGCTCCACGCAGGCGCGTACCTTCGCGGTGTGGCTCAGGCGGGAAGGATAGACGGCCCAGACATGGGCTTCCTGGTGGTAGTCCGGCAGCACCCTCGCCAGGGTGCCGGTCTGCAGGCTGGCGCGGACATCCCATTCAGAGCGCAGCACAATCCCGTGGCCGTCGATGGCCCAGCGATGGGCTGTTTCGCCGTTGTTCACCGATAGCGGCCCGCTGACCTTGACGGTTTCGGTGCCATTCGGGCCGGTCAGCCGCCACAGTCCGAATGCCTGGTCGCGTTCCCGTATGGGGATGCAGTGGTGTTGCGCCAGATCGGCGGGACGCTCCGGCGCCGGATGTTGCGCCAGGTAGGCCGGTGCCGCGCAAAGGATACGGTGATTGGAGGCGATACGCCGGGCGATGAGGGTGGGTTCGTGAACCACGCCCACGCGAATGTCCAGGTCGAAGCCTTCTTCCAGCATATCGACGGGACGGTCCAGAAAGTGCAGCTGGACCTGTAATGAAGGGTAGCGCGTAGCCAGTTCGGATACCGCCGGCGCGACGTGATTGCGGCCGAATCCCGTGCTCGTGCAAATGCTCAGAATCCCGCGCGGGGTGGTCCGGGAAGTGGAGACCGCTTCAGTCATCTCCTCCACGTCTTCCAGGATGCGCTGGGTCCATTGGAAGACGGTTTCGCCATGGTCCGTCACATTGATGCGCCGGGTCGTCCGGTGCAGCAGTTTGGCATTGAGCGCATTTTCGAGAATGGCGATGCGCTTGCTGACATAGGCCGGGGATACGCCCAGTTCCGTGGCGGACGCGACGAAGCTGCGTTTGCGTACGACCAGGCAGAACAGGCGAAGGTCCTCCAGAAGAGGAAAAGGTGTGTTCATGATCCCATTCAATCCCAAGGCCGCTCCAGCACCAGTCGTCGCTTGCATGCCGCGCCTGGCGATGCCCGGCGGTGCGCCTGCTATTCACGATTAGTGTTTTGTTTATTCACGCTTCGCCCGATTATCTTCGGTGATGCGGACTTTATGCTCACGTCCCTCAAGGCCATCTGCGCATGGACCGGCATGCGCGCTCACGAGGAGATTACAACATGAAGACACACAGGATAGCGGCCATAGCCGGCGACGGTATCGGCAAGGAAGTCATGCCGGTGGGAAAGCAGGTGGTCGACGCCGCTGCGAGGCGCATGGGCATCGCCATCGAATGGATGGACATCGACTGGGCCAGTTGCGACTACTACGCCGAACACGGCGACATGATGCCGGCCGACTGGTTCGACCAGCTCAAGGACTGCGATGCCCTGTATTTCGGCGCCGTCGGCTGGCCCGATACCGTGCCGGACCACATTTCGCTATGGGGCTCGTTGCTCAAGTTCCGCCGGCACTTCGACGAATATGTGAATCTGCGCCCGGTGCGCCTGATGCCGGGCGTGCCGTGCCCGCTGGCCAACCGCGCGCCCGGGGACATCGATTTCTATGTCGTCCGCGAAAACACGGAAGGCGAGTATTCGTCCATCGGCGGGCGGATGTTCGAAGGCACCGACCAGGAATTCGTGGTGCAGGAGTCCATTTTTACCCGGCGCGGCGTGGACCGCATCCTGCAGTACGCATTCGAACTGGCGCAAAGCCGGCCCAAAAAGCACCTTACGTCGGCCACCAAGTCCAATGGCATTTCCATCAGCATGCCATATTGGGACGAGCGCTTCGCCGCCATGGGGGCGCGGTATCCGGAGGTGCGCCAGGACAAGTACCATGTGGACATCCTGGCGGCGCGCTTCGTGCTCAGCCCGGAGCGCTTCGATGTGGTCGTGGCGAGCAACCTTTTTGGCGACATCCTGTCGGACCTTGGCCCGGCTTGCGCGGGCACCATCGGCATCGCGCCGTCGGCCAATCTCAATCCCGAGCGCAAGTTTCCTTCGCTGTTCGAGCCCGTGCACGGCTCGGCACCGGACATCTATGGCAAGAATATCGCCAACCCGATCGGCATGATCTGGTCCGGCGCGATGATGCTGGACTTCCTGGGCAATGGCCAGGGCCGGTATCGCGAGGCGCACGACGCCATTCTGCGCGCCATCGAGCAAAGCCTGGCCGACGGCGTGCGCACGCCTGACCTCGGCGGCAAGGCCTCCACCACCGAAGCGGGCAAGGCCATCCTGGACGCATTGGGCGGGATGTAAGCGCCAAGGCTCCAGCCATCGGGCAGCGGCGACGGCATGGGCTTTGCGTCGCCCTGCGCTTTCGCCGTGCTGAAAGGGAGCCCCGCATGAGCCAGATGCAAGCCTATCGCATACACCGCTTCGGCGGCCCGCACGTATTGCAGCAGGAATGGGTCGGCATTCCCACGCCTGGTGCGGGCCAGGCCCTGATACGGGTCGAGGCCGCCAGCCTCAATCCGGTCGATTACAAGACCCGCGAAGGCAAGTATCCGCTGGTCCGGCTGAACCAGCTGCCCTATACGCTGGGCCGCGATTGCGCCGGCATACTCGAAGAGACGATCGGCGCCCGGGGCCATGGCATTGCGACGGGCCAGGCCGTCTACGCCTTCGTGGGACAAGGGCAGGGCGCCTATGCGCGTTACGTTGCAGTGCCGGCGGAGGCCATTGCCCGCAAACCCGCGTCGCTGGATTTCACCACGGCCGCCGCGGTGCCGCTGGCCGGCCTGACCGCGTGGCAAGGCATATTCGAGCATGGAGGCCTGCAGGCCGGGCAACGCCTGCTCATCCATGGGGCTTCCGGGGGTGTAGGCCACCTGGCCCTGCAATTCGCCAAGGCCGCGGGTGCGGAAGTCTTCGCGACCGCCTCGGGCGATGCCGCCGAGTTCCTGTACGGCCTCGGCGCGGACCGGGTCATCGACTACAGGAACGAGGATTTCGAGAAAGAGGCCCGCGATGTCGATGTGGTCTTCGACCTGATCGGCGGGCACACGCAGGAGCGTTCCTGGAACGTCGTCAAGGAAGGCGGCGCGCTTATCTCCACGCTGAACGAGCCGTCCCAGGAACGGGCCCGCGAACGCGGGGTCCGCGCCGGACGCTATACCGCGCGGCCGGACGGCCGGCAGTTGGCGGAGATCGCCGACCTGATCGACAACGGCAAGGTGCGCGTGAGGGTGGCCCGGGTCTTCGCTTTCGCCGATATGGAATTCGCGCAGCAGCAACTGCAGTCCGGCCATAATCGCGGCAAGCTGGTGGTGACGCTGTCTCCGCCGCCCGACGAAACGGTGGACGATCCGACCGGCGAGGAAGACTGACCCGGGCCGGCCGGCCGCACGGTGTCGAGCCGCCGGCCGCCGCCGACGCCGCAGTCGTATCCCGCCGCCGCAGTCGTATCCCGCCGCCGCAGTCGTATCCCGCCGCCGCAGTCGTATCCCGCCGCCGCAGTCGTATCCCGCCGCCGCAGTCGTATCCCGCCGCCGCGACGTCCCGGCCGCCGTTTCCGCCACGGATACCGGATGCCCGGGACGGGACCGCCATCCGACGTATGATCGCGTACGGGCCCGGTCCGGCGCCATCGCCGCCGTCGATGGGCCATGCATACGAGGAGAGAACATGACCCACACCGACCCCCGCCCATGCGTGGCAGGTCGTGGCGCGCCGCGCGCCGCGGCGGCCGCCGGCCTGATGACCATGATCCTGTTCAGCGCGTGCGCGCACGCCGCCGGCAACGACACCGTCCGGGCGGCCTCGCGCCACGACGACTTCTATTGGCTGGGTGAATTCAACAAGGCCGCCACCGTGATGACGGTGGAGCAGGGCATCATGCCGCGCGACATCGGCCAGAAAACGGCGCGCGCCGTGGCGCAGGTGATCGCCGACGGCGACAAGCCGGGCGGCAAGCGGCCCGGCGATTACCTGCAGGTGGAGCCGCTGATCACCCGTATCGCCGGGCCGGACGCGACACGCATGCATTCCGGACGCAGCCGCCAGGACATCCTGGCCACCACGCGCCGCGTGATGTTGCGCGACCGGCTGCTCGACCTGTACGAGGCGCTGAACCAGGCGCACGACAGCGTCAATGCGCTGGCGCAGAAATACGCCGACGCCATCGTGCCGGCCTACACCAACGGCGTGCAGGCGCAGCCCACCACTTATGGCCATTACCTGTTGGGCTTTTCCGCCGTACTCGACCGTGACGCGGCCCGCCTGCGCGAAGCCTATGCGCGGGTCAACCTCAGCCCCATGGGATCGGCGGCCCTGGGCACGTCCAGCTTTCCGGTGAACCGCAAGCGCCTGGCCGAGCTGCTCGGCTTCGACGGCGTGGTGGAGAACTCCTACGATGCCAACCAGTTCGCGCAGATCGACATCGGCGCGGAGGCCGCGAGCCTGGCCAGCACGATGGCCCTGAGCGTGGGAGCCTTCGTGCAGGACGTGCATACCCAGTACCACCAGACCAAACCCTGGCTGATGCTGCAGGAAGGCAAGCTGACGGGGACCAGCAGCATCATGCCCCAGAAACGCAATCCGTACGCGCTGAACGTGGTGCGGCTGCAGGCCAGCGAAACGGTGGGCGCGGCGATGACGGCGCTGGTGGTGGCGCACAACGTCACGCCTGGCATGCCGGACTACAAGCGCGAACAGGCCCAGGACGCGGTGGATGCCGCCATCGACATGTACCTGAAGCTGGACGACATGCTGGGCGGCCTGGTCCTGAACCGCGAGCGTGCGCTGGCGGAAGTGGATGCGGACTACTCGACGACCACGGAGCTCGCGGATGTGCTGCAGCGCGACGCCAACGTGCCGTTTCGCATCGGCCATCATTTCGCGTCGAACCTGGTGACCTATGGCCGGCAGAACAACCTGAAGCCTGCGGAGCTGCCCTATGCCGAGGCGCAGCGCATCTACACGGCCGCCGCCAAGTCCTTCGGCATCGACAACGCCAAGCTGCCCCTGGACGAGGCGCGCTTTCGCCAGGTGCTGACCGCGCAGAACATGGTGGCGTCCAGCCAGGGCCTGGGTGGCCCGCAACCGGCCGAAGTGACGCGCATGCTGGGCGAAGCCAGCCAGCGCCTGGCCGCCGACAAGGCCTGGGTGCAGACCGCGCGGGATCGCCTGACGGCCGCGCAGGACAAGCTGGACCAGGCCTTCGATGTGCTGGTCAGGGCCAAGCCGTAGCAGGCCGGTGCGATGGAGCCGCCCGCGTGCGGGGCGGCGTACCGCCTTCAGGACGAGCGGTCGCCCCGCGATTCCCAGAACACGACGTGCCGGTGCAGGGCGCGCATCAGCATGGAGCCGATCAGGCCGATCGCCGCCAGCAGCAGCACGCCGGCGAACATGGTCGACAGGCTCATGCTGACGGACGCGGAGGCGATCAGGTAGCCCAGGCCCTGCTGGGCCGACAGGAACTCGCCCACCACTGCACCGATCAGCGCCATCGATACGCCGATCTGCAGGCCTGAAAAAATATCGCTGGCGGCCGCGGGCAGCTTGACGTGCAGCAGCAGGTAGCGGCGGCTGGCCGAGAACGCCCGGCACGCGTCCAGCAGTTCCGTGTCGGTGCGCTTGATGCCGTTGACGGTATTGACGAACAAGGGGAAGAAGCACACCAGGGCCACGAGCACGACCTTGGACGTCATCCCGAAGCCGAACCACACCAGGATGATGGGGCCCAGGGCGACCTTGGGCATGGCCTGCAGGCCGATCAGCAGCGGATAGAAAAAGCGTTCGAAGGTACGCGATTCCGCCAGCAGCGCGCCCATCAGCACGGCGAGCACACAACCGATGACATAGCCGCCCAGCGTTTCGGCGAGCGTGGCGCCGATGTGCGGCCACAGCGATCCGCTGGCGAAGCCCTCGTACAGGGCGGCGAATACCGCGCCGGGCGGAGGCAGCAGATAGTCGGGAATGGCGAAGAGGCGGATGGCCCAGTGCCATATCGCCACCAGGACGGCCAGGCTGATCAGCGGATACAGCAGGGAAGTCGGATCAAGGCGTTTCAGCATGGGTGAAATGGCGTCGCAGGTGCTGGCAGGCCGCGTTGAACGCGGCATCGCCCAGGGTGTCGAGGGTGCGGGGACGCGGCAACTCGGGCCGGTAGTCTTCCACGATGCGGCCGGGGCGGCTGGACATGACCAGGATGCGGTCCGCCAGGAACACTGCCTCCGGAATGCTGTGCGTGATGAACAGCACGGACTTGCGCTGCGTGCTCCAGATGCGCTGCAGTTCCAGCGTCAGCGCCTCGCGCGTCAGCGCGTCCAGGGCGGCGAAGGGTTCGTCCATCAGCAGCAGGTCCGGGTCCGGCAAAAGCATGCGCGCGATGCCCACGCGTTGCTGCATGCCGCCGGACAGCTCGCCGGGATAGTTGCGGGCGAAGCCGCCCAGCGACACCAGCTCCAGCAGGGCCTGGGCGCGCTCGCGCGCCGGCCCGGCAGGCAGCCCCAGTGTCGCGGCCGGCAGCAGCACATTGTCCAGGACCGTCTTCCAGGGCAGCAGGTTCGGCTTCTGGAACACCACGCCAGTGCGCCGGCTGGGACCGCGTATCGGCTCGTCGCCCAGGCGGATGTCGCCCTCGGTCGCATCCAGCAGCCCGGCGGCCAGCTTGAGCAGGGTGGATTTGCCGCAGCCGGAAGGCCCGAGTACCGCGACGAACTCCCCAGCCGCGATGTCCAGGTCGATGCCGGTCAGGGCCTGGATGCGCCCGCGCCGCGTCGGATAGGTCAGGCCCACGCCTTTCAGCGCCAGCGCGGGCCGTGCCGGGTTGGCGGGCCCGGCTTGCGCCAGCCCAGGGGCCGCGGGCGCGCTGGCGGAGGGATCGGCCGCTCCCCTCATGCCGGCGCCCCGCCAGGTGCTCCATGCGCGCCCGGCACCCCCGGGGCACCTTGCGACGCTTGGGCGCCATGCGCCGCATAGGCGTCGGCCAGGAAGGCCTGTACGGCTTCCCAGGACTCCGCGTTGGCCTGCGCGTTGGCGGCCGGCGTGCCCCCGCCGGTCAGAACCACGCCAGCCACGGGATGCGGCTTGGCGATCAACGTCGTCGGTACGTTGGGCAGTCCGATGGCATGGCCGGCGCCTTCGCCGCGCACGTGCCGCACCGGCCAGCGGTGGCCATGCGCGGCCAGGTCGGCGGCGATCTGCTCGCTGAACTGCGTCGAGGGCCAGAAGCCGTCGTCCGTGCCGGAGACCAGCATGACAGGCCCTGCGATGCGCTCGATCGGGATGCGGGCCGCGCGTACGGCGGCAGGATTGCGCAAGGGGCTGAGGAAGGCGGCGGCCTGGCGCACCGGCGCGTCGCCCTCGGGGCGTTGGTGGAACGCCGTCCAGTCCGCCTGCGGATTGTCCTGCCAGACATTGGGCAGGGGTTCGCCCTGCCAGGTCCAGACCGGCGCGTCGGGCGCCTCGCCGGGCTGCCCGGCGCGCAGCGTGCCATGGACGACGGCGCTCGGCACGTAGGCGATGGCGGCGTTGACCAGGTCGGGGAAGCGGGACGCCAGCAGCAGGGTCAGCTCGCCGCCGCGCGACTGTCCGGTCACGGCGACGAAGCCGCGTGCGGGGGCCAGGACGCGGCGCGTCCACGCCAGCGCCCGTTCGAAATACTCCAGCGGCGTGCGCGAGATGTAGGCGGGCAGTCCCGGCGCCTTGAAGTAACCCAGTGCGAAGGCGGTATAGCCGTGCGCCGCGTAGAGCGCGGCGCGTTGGCGTGGGATGCCGCCGCCCGATCCGTTCAGCACGATGATGGCGGGATGCGGCCCCGCGCCGGCCGGCCGGAAGACGGTGCCGACCAGGCCATCGTCGCGGATCTCCTGGCGCGTGACCCCGTCCACCACATAGCGTTGCAGCATCGTGGCCCGGGCCTGCGCATGTCCGTCCGGGCTTTCGGCCCGCACCTCGATCGACAAGGCATCGACTTCATCGGTGCGGTCGGCGTCGGTGGGCGCCTGGACGCGCCGCATCGACCACACCAGCGCCATCGGATCCGGCACGTCCCAGTCGCCCGATTCGGGCGCATCACGCCCCAGGTCCACCGAGCCGTCGGTCGCCGCGCGGAACACGGCTTCGCTGCGCCACAGGCTGCCGTCGGGATGCCGCAGTTCAGCCTGCACGCGGACGGGGCCGGCGGGAAAACCGCCCAGGACGACGCGCCGCGCGACATCGAGGGCGGCATCGCGCGGTTCGATGCGCAGGGTGGGCGTGGATGCGTTCATTTCGCCGCCTTTGCCTGCGCGCGTACCGCGTCGGCATCGAAATCGTTGATCTGCTTGATGAACTGGTTCGAGAAGATCTGGTCCACCGGCACGTTCGCCGACGGGTATTCGCCGGCCTTGGCCATGGCGTCGATGCCGCCCTGGATGGCCTTGAGGTCGTAGTAGCCCGGGACGCGCGCCTGCCCGGATGGCGTGTACAGCACCCGTTGCAGGCGGCGGCTCAGCAGCGTGGCCGCATCGGCCAGGGCCTTGTCGGCATCGCCGCCGCTGGGGCGTGCCTGCGGATTGGCGCGCCACCAGGCCTGCACGCAATAGACCGGATTGGCGCTGCACGCGATCTGCGCCTTGGCGTAGGCCCGCGCGAAGCGCACCATCAGGTCGGGATGGTCGCGAAAGGTATCGACGTGCGCAATGAACCCGTTGCCCGCCGTCTCGGCGAAGACCGGCGGATAAGCGATGCGGCGTATAGGCGTACCGGACATCTCCAGCATGTCGTTCCAGCTGCTGTTGAAGTTCAGTGCCGCGACGCGTCCGCTCTTCAGCGCCTGGAAGCCGGAGGCCAGTGCGCCGACGGCGACGAATTCGACGTCCTTGCCGGGCGTCAGCCCGGCGGTGCGCAAGGCCGCACGGCCGCCGGGGATGGTGCCCCAGGTCAGCGCGCCCACGCCGATCTGGCGGTCCTTGAAATCCGCCAGGGTCTTGACCGGCGAATCGGCCAGCACCGCGAACTCCATGGTGTTGCCGGGCACGCCGTTGTAGAAGTAGCGCAGCGGCAGGACATCCTTGGCGTTGAAGTAGCTGGAGATCACCGGTTCCGACGTGGGATAGCCGAAGGTCACGCGCTTGCCGGCAACCTGGGGCAGCAGGGCGCCGGCGCCCTGGAACACGATGGTCTTGACGGACAGGTTCTCCTGCTTGAAGTAACCCAGCTCGTCGGCCGCCGCGTACGGCGCGCCATCGTGCACGGCCGGCGGAATGGCCAGCGCGACGGTGACTTCGTCCAGGGCAAGGGCGGGAGCGGCCGCCATGGCGGCCAGCAGGCCGGCCACGACGCGGGGGAGGGAATAGCGCATGGACAATCCTTGCAAAGTGAGGGTGTTCAAGCCTGTCCCAGGCGGGATGCGGCGTCGCGCAGCAACTGGTTGCGGTCGATCTTGTTGGTGGAAGCCAGCGGCAGGGCATCGACGAACCATACCTGGCGCGGATGCTGGTAGGCCGGCGCGTGCGCCAGGGCGTAGCGCTTGATCTCTTCCGCGTCGGCGGCATGGCCCGGCCGCAACACGATATAGGCCACCGGTTTCTGGCCCTTGATCTCGTCGTCCACCGGGACCACGCAGGCCTGTTGCACGGCCGGATGCTGTTCCAGCATCTTTTCCACTTCGCCGGGATAGATGTTTTCGCCGCCGCTGACGAACATGTCGTCGCGCCGGCCGACGAAGAAGTAGAAGCCGTCGGCATCGCGGCGGAACACGTCGCCGGTGGCGTAATGGCCGTCGGCCGTGAAGGGATCCGCCAGGTCGGGACGCTGGTGGTAGCCCAGCATCAGGCCCGGGCTCTTGAGCTCCAGGATGCCCTGGTCCGGCCCGTCGGCCGGACCGGGCGCCAGGCGCACCGACACGGCGGGATGCGGGTAGCCCACGGACATGGGCGGCGTCGGCAGGCCTTGCGGATGCGGACCGAAGACCACCGGCCCGCCCTCCGTCGTGCCATAGGCGTTGATGACACGCGCGTTGGGCAGCATGGCATGGATCTGCGTCAGCAGGCTGGCGCTGACCGGCGCCGACCCCATGCGTATGACCTTCACCGATGACAGGTCGGCGCCGGCCAGCAGCTCGCGTTCGCGCAGCATCATGGCGATCATGGGCGGCACCGCGGTCAGCCAGGTGCAGCGATAGTGCCCGATACAGCGGATATAGGCCGACGCCGTGAACTGCGGCAGCAAGACGGTGGTGGCATGGCTGCCCACCGAGAGGAAGGCCAGCGCCAGGGCGTTCATGTGATAAAGCGGCGCGGCGATCAGCGCACGCTCATCGTCCAGCGGCGTGGCGCGCCGCCGCATTTGTACTGTCCACAACTGGCCGGCATGCGACAGGCGCACGCCCTTGGGACGCCCGGTGGACCCAGACGTATACAGCATCAAGGCCACGTCGTCCGGCGACGGCGCGTAGGAATCCTGGCGGCCGGGACGCAGGAATTCCAGGAAGGACGGGCCGTGCAGCGCGATGGCCTCCAGCCCCGCCGGCAGGCTGGCCTGCCGCGGCGGGTCGTACAGGACCAGGCGGGCGCCGCTGTCCTGCAGCACGTAGGCGATGGTGGCGGCCGGGAACTTGAAATTGACCGGCACCGCCACCAGGCCGGCCCGCATGATCCCGAGTACCGCGCCGATATAGCGGACGGAGTTGGCCGCCAGCAGGGCGATGCGGTCGCCGGGCGCATAGCCCCGCTGCCGCAGCGCCTGCGCGACGCCTTCGGCCATCGCATCCAGCTCGGCATAGGTGCAGGGGGATTCCTGCAGGTCGGCATCCACCCCGACCAGCGCCACGCGGCCGGGGTCGGCGGCCGGGTCTATAAGGTCGCCAAGGTTGTGCGGAATGTGCATCTCGGAATCCGGCGTCGATACGGATCAGGCTTGCGGCGCCGCGGTCGAGTAGACGCCGCGGCCGCTGGCCACCAGCTTGCCGTCCTTGTCGAACACCTGCGCTTCGGCCACCGACACCTGCGAGCCGAACTTGATGACCTTGCCCTTGGCCACCAGGTCGCCCGGCAGGGCGGCGCGGTGGTAGTCCACGCGCAGGTCGATGGTCGGTACGCCGCGCCCCGTGCTCGACACCAGGGCCCAGTCGGCGGTCAGGTCCACCAGCGCGGCCAGGATGCCGCCGTGCGTGTATCGCTTGTCCGGGTTGACGACCCATTCCTCGCGCCAGCGCGCGCGCAGTTCGATCTCGCCCTCGGCCACGGACAGGACCTCGATGCCGAGCCACTGGTGGTAGGGGCCGCGCAGCAGGCGCGCCTGGATGTCTTCCTTGGAGGGGAGTGCTTTGTCGGTCATGGCGTTCTCTATGGATGTGCGGTTCGGCTGGAGCTTCAGGGATTGACGATGACCTTGCCCAGGACCTCGCGGTCGCGGATCAGGGCCAGGCCGGCGGCCGCCTGTTCGAGCGGCACCTTGCGGTCGATCAGCGGCGCGATGCTGCCCTCGGCCACCATTTCGAGCAGGGCCTTCAGGTCTTCGTCGTAGAAGCTGTTGGAGCCCTTGATGTTCAGCTCGAAGCTCCAGACGTAGCGCAGGTCTTCCTTGGGATCGTGTCCGGCGGTCGCGCCGCACACCAGCAGCGTGCCGCCGCGCTTGAGGCACTTGAGCGACGGCACCCAGGTATCGCCGCCCGTGAAGTTGATGACCATGTCGACGCCGCCTTCGTAGCTGCGGCGCTGCGGCTTGCCATACTGGTTGATGGCCCACTTGGAAAAATCGGTGTCGCGGTAGTTGATGACGTGGTCCGCGCCCAGATCCTTCAGGCGCTGCGCCTTGGCGTCGCTGCCGGCGCAGGCTATGACCTCGGCGCCCAGCCGCTTGGCCAGGATCACGCTGGCCGTGCCCACGCCGCCGCTGGCGCCCAGCACCAGCACGCGGTCGCCGGCCTTGACGGTCTTGTGCGTGATCAGCATGCGGTGCGCGGTGCCGTAGGCCACGGGCAGGGCGGCGGCGTCGTCGAAGCCCACCTTGTCGGGCAGGGCGATCAACTGCCCCACCGAGACCAGGCAGTATTCCGCCATGCCGCCATCGAGCATTTCGCCCATCAGGCCCTTGGCGCGGTTCAAGGGGTTGACCAGCACGCGGTCGCCCACCTTCCAGTCCTGCACGTCGCTGCCGACCTCGGTGATCTCGCCGGCCATGTCCAGGCCGATCACCACGGGCAGCGGCACCTTGATGCCGGGCATGCCCTGGACGGTGAACACGTCGTGATAGTTGAACGAGGACGCGCGCACGCGGATGACGACATGCCCTGGCGTCGCGGCGGGCAGCGGCTTGTCGGTCGTGACGCGCAGGCTGTCGATGTCGCCGTGCTGGTCGAGTATCAGGGCTTTCATGGTTTTGCTCATGGGTGGATGCCTCCTTGCGATCGCTGGATTACTTTATGGATTTCGATTGCTGGAACGGCGCCGGGACGAACAGGTCGTCCTTCAGGGCGCCCTTGATAAGCCCGCTGTCCAGGAAAACCTGGTGTTCGCGCTTGAGTGTTTCGATGTCCGCCGGTTCGAACGAAATCCGGTACATGTCTTTCCACAGGCCGGCATAGACCCGCGCATCGTTTTCGGGCAGGTTGGCGGACTTCTGCAGGATGCTGACCACTTTGTCGTGGTTGGCAGGCGTCTCGGCCCACACCAGGGCGTTGCGCAGGCCGGCGATCACGCGCGCCACCACTTCGGGATGGGCCTGCACGAACTCGCTGCGCACCGCGCCGATGCCGATATAGGGCACGGAGTCGGTCTTGGTCAGGCGGCGCCATTCGTCCGCGAAGGTGCCCAGCCGCGTCACTTTCAGTTCGTCGAGCTGCGCCACGGTCACCGAACGCAGGGCGGCGGCGTCCACCTGCTTCTGCACCAGGAACTGCGCCAGGCGCGATTCGTTGCCGCCCACCAGCGAGAAGTCGCCCGGCTTGATGCCGTAGTTGCCCGCCAGCACGGCGCCGGCGATCACGGCCACCGAGCTGCCCGCCGGCGACATGCCGACCTTCCTGCCGCGCAACTGTTCCAGCGAGCGGATCGGAGAGCCCTCAGGCACGACGAACTGCACGTCCGCGGGCTGGGTGGCCGCGAAGATCTTGATCGGCACGCCTTCGGCCGCGCTACTGAACACGCCGGCGGCCGGCGCTCCGTAGGCCAGGTCGATGGAATTCGACGCCAGCGCGCGCAAGGGCGCATTCACGTCGGGAAAGCGGAAGAACTCCACGTCCAGGTTCTGCTGCTTGAGGAACTCGGTCGCTTCCAGGACGGCGCCGTAGCCCAGGCTGACGCCGCTGCTCCAGTAGCCGATGCGCACCTTGTCCGCCGCATGCGCGGTCCCGGCGGCGGCGGCGCCCGCGAACAGCGCCGCGAACAGGAATTTCGTCCATTGCATGATCAGTTCTCCATTCAGGATTCAGGCGGGTTTCCAGCGGAACAGGCGGCGCTCCAGCGGCTTGAGCAGCCCGCTTTCGAAGACCAGCATCAGTACGACGAGCAGCAGGGTCCAGGCGAAGACCTGGTCGGTCTGCACCAGGTCGGCCGCCTGGCGCAGGCGGTAGCCTATGCCATCGGACGAGCCCAGCGTCTCGGCGACCAGGGATACGCGCCAGCCGAAACCGAAGGCCAGGCGGGCGCCGGAAAAGAAGTAGGGCAGGATGGTGGGCAGGTAGATCTTGCGCAGGATCTGCGTGCGCGACATGCGGAAGCTGCGCGCCAGGTCGACGTGCAGTTTGTCGACGTTCTGCGATCCCTGCCACACATTGGTCAGGATCAGCGGCATGGCCGTCATGAAGACGACGAAGATCGTGGTGGCGTTCGAAATGCCGAACCAGATAATCGCGAACACCGCCCAGATGGCCGAGGACACGGTGTTCATCACCGCGAGCAGCGGTTCGAAGAAGCGCGCCAGCGTGCGGCTGGAGCCCAGCGCCAGGCCCAGCGGCGTGCCGATCAGGGTGGCCAGTACAAAGCCCGTGACGATGCGCGACAAGGTGGTCAGGACATCATGCGAGAAGGTATCGGTCTGCATCAGCGCCACCAGCGCATGCAATACCTTGTCGGGCCCCGGCAGCACGAAGGCCGGCACACGGGCGGCGGCCAGCGTCCACAGCAACACGAACACCACGGCCAGCGCGGCGCGCTGCGCGAACAGCAGTCCAAGTCCACGTAAGGCGTGCTTCATTCCTGCACCTTCATGCGCAGCAGGCGCGTCTGTTCGGCCACGTCGCGGTCGGTGGGCCGGCGCGGCCGCACCAGCGGCACGTCGACGATCTCGCGGATCCGTCCCGGCCGCGGCGCCATGAGCACGATGCGGTCGGCCAGGACGACGGCCTCTTCCACATCGTGGGTGACGAACAGTACCGTCATGTTTTTCATCGCGTGGATGCGCAACAGTTCCTCGTGCATCTGCGTACGGGTCTGCGGATCCAGCTTGGAGAACGGCTCGTCCATCAGCAGGATGCGCGGTTCGACGACGAGGCTGCGCGCGAGCGCCACGCGGCTGCGCATGCCACCCGACAATTGATGGGGCCAGGAGCGTGTGAAGCCCGACAGGCCGACCATGTCCAGGGCGGCGTCGGCGCGCTCCCGGCGCTCGCGCGTCGGGACGCGCTGGGCTTCCAGCCCGAACGCGACGTTGTCGCGCACGCTGCGCCACGGCAGCAGCCGGTCTTCCTGGAACATGTACGCCAGCTGGCTCCATTGCGTGGTGCGGGCGGCCGATTCGCCGCCGATGACGAGCTCGCCCATGTCATGGGTATCGAGCCCTGCGACGATGTTCAGCAGCGTGCTCTTGCCGCAGCCGGAAGGGCCGAGCAAGGCCACGATCTCGCCGCGCCCGACCGAAAAAGAGATGTCGCGCAAGGCCTCCAGCGCGCCGAAGCGCTTGAACACATGGCGGACCTCCAGCGCGGGTGCGCCTGCGGTGGCCGCCTGCGCGGCGAGCCCGGAGTCGCCTGCGTCGACGGCAGGGTCCGCCTGGGTGGCCTGCGCGGCCGCCGTGGGCCAGGGCCGTGTCGCGGTCTGCGTCATCGCGTGCTCCCGGCCAGGCCGACGGGAATGGCCGTCCCGGTCTGCGCCAGGCTGGCGTAGAGTTTTTCCAGGGTCATCACCTGGAAGGTCTCGATATGCCGGCGCGCGATGGTTTCGGCACGCTTGCCGTCTCCCTCGGCCAGCGCATCGATCATCGCGTTGTGATCGTGCTTGATCTCGGGCTTGGTTCCCTGCACGCCGAAGCCCAGCGCGACCAGGCGCGACATTTCGTCCATCAGCACACCCAGCGTCCGGTACAGCCGTTCGTTGCCGCAAGCCGCCGCGATCGCCAGATGAAAGGCCTTGTTGGCATCCATGAAAACGTCGATCTGGTCGCTGAGCTGCAGCACCGGATGGCGTACGCGGCACGCCGCTTCCAACTGGCGCAGGAGCTCGATGTCGACCCGTCCCGCGGCCAGGCGCGCCGCCAGGGGCTCCAGTTGCAGCCGCAGGGTGAACACTTCCTCCACATCGCGCAGCGTGATGGGCGAAATCTGGTATCCCTTGCGCGGCCGCGACCGCACGAAGCCTTCGTGGGCCAGCCGCACCAGCGCGATACGGCAGCTGGTCTTGCGGATGCCGTAGGCGGACATGAGCTCCGGTTCGGTGACGAAAGCGCCCGGCGCCAGCCTGCATGACAACACGTCGCGGCGGATGCGCGTGTATGCGTCGTCGCCCGAGCTGAGTCGGGGCGCCTGGGAGCCGGATGATGAGATGTGGGCGGTGGAGTCGAGCATATTGATAAGGTCTCATTCGTCTTGTGAGCAGCTCACAGGACGAATGAAACGTGTCTACACGACATTCTATGGACGAGCTCGGCCCAGGCTAACGAAGAAAAAGCGCTTTGTATATGCACGGGAACAAGGGTTAGCCCGGATGCCGTCCCACCGCCGCATGGGCGACGGCCTCGTGGCGGGACCCGTGGCGGCCCCGTGGCGGCCGGGTGGCGGGCTGGGTCGGCCGGGGCGGGCAAGGGACATGCGCCGGGACGGCGCGCGGACGGGCGTCGCCCTGTGGGCGCCGGGCACCGCGCCCACGCGATGTCCCCCCGCCCGGCGCGACGCCGCCGCAGGTCAGTCAGCCCGGGCCATGCACTGCTTCCAGCGGGTGTTCACGCGTTCGGCGAACCAGGCGGTTGTCAGCTTGCGGGTGATCTTCGGGCTTTTGAGGGTGATGCGGGGCAGCACGGCACGCGGCAGGGGGCGCTCCGACATCCCGTCGGCGATGGCGAAGACACGCCGGTAGAGCATGGTGTCTTCGAAGTCCAGGCGTGCGCCGCGCGCCAGGTCGCGGCGTATCGCCTGCTCGCTCATGTCGAGCCGCGAGCGCAAGGCGCGCACGGCCCGTTCGGTCTCTCCCGGTTCGTCCGAGCCTTCGCGCAGTACGTCGCCATCCAGCGCCAGTTCGATGCCGGTTGCCCGTGTGACGGCGTTCTGGAACGCGGCGTTGCGGCTGGCATACCAGCCCGCGTTGAAGTCGGCGAAGCGATACACCATGGCGTCATAGTCCGCCGGATAGCCAAGCAGATGCAGGGTGCCGAAGTACAGTCCGCCCCGGCGGGTGAAGACCTCCTGCCGGATACCCTGCGGCGCCGGATAGGGATAGTCCTGCGCGTGCGCCTCGGCAAAATCTATGCTGACCTGCATCGGACCGGCCGTGTGCACCGGGTTCAACCCGCCGAACAGGCGACGGCCCATCGGCACCATGCCGATGAAGTCTTCGAACATGGCGCTGAGGTCCCGTTCCGTGCGCACGCTGGCGAGCCGCTGGCCATAAGTCTTGCCGTTGGGCGACTGGATTCCCAATGCGGCATCCACCAGTACGGCCGGGATGTGCATGGACTGCGCGCGGCGGGCGATTTCGCGGCGCGCCACCGTTGGCAGCCCGGGCACGGCCGGATCGGCCTGGAAACTCGATTCCTGTTGGGTCACCGCGACGATGGCGCACAGGTTGTCCGGCGTCGCGGCGATGGCTTGCGACGTCACCGCGACCTGGATATCCCGCGCCCAGCCGGATGCGTCACTGACGTTCGGCGGCAGCAGCCGCGCGATATCCGCGCGCACCTGCGCCGGGCTGCGCGGGGCTGGCTCGGGCGGCCGGGTTGCGCAGCCGGCCAGCAACAGCAGCGCGGCCATGCCGGCGACGGCGAGGCGGCGGGGCGGGATCTGCGGCATGGAGATTCCTGGAACCATGAAAATGCCATGGTACCGGCCCCGGCCGGGATGCGGCCCCGCACTCGCAGCGGGCCGGTTACAACGCGTCCGCGGGACCAAAGAACTCGTAGCGGCTCTGGGCCTGCGGTACGCCCAGGGTCGCGAGCGCCTTCTTGATGTGCGACATGAAGGCCTTGGGGCCCACGAAGTAGGCGTCCAGGTCGGTGGAGTCCGGCAGCCATTGCCGCAACTGGTCCAGCGTGGCCCGCCCGATCGCGTCCGGCGTGCGCGCCGCGCCTTGCGGGTCTTCGTAGCAGACGAAGTGGCGCAAGCGGGGATGCCGCGCGGCCAGTGCGTCGACATAGTCGCCGAAAGCGTGGACGGCGCCGCTGCGCGCGTAATGGATGAAGTGGATGGGGCGGTCGCCGTCGCGCAACGCGTCCTCCAGCAGGGCCAGGGTCGGCGTGATCCCGACGCCCGCGCTGATCAGCGCGAGCGGCCGCGGGCTCTCGTGCAGCACGAATTCGCCGCTCGGCGGAAAGACATCCACGGTATCGCCCGGCTGGACGCGGTCATGCAGGAAGTTGGACGCAACGCCACCGGGCTCGCGCTTGACGCTGATGCGGTACTGGCCGTCCGTGCCGAACCGGGACAGCGAATAGTTGCGGCGCACTTCCTTGCCATCGACAATCAGGCGCAAGCCCAGGTATTGGCCTGCCTTGTAGGGGAGCACCGCGCCACCGTCGGCGGGGCGCAGGTAAAAAGACGTGATCTCCTGGCTTTCCTGGACCTTGTCCGCGACCACGAAGGGCCGCGCGCCACGCCAGCCGCCCGGCGCCTGCGCGGCCGCGTCGTAGACAGCTTTTTCCGCCTGGATCAACAGATCGGCCAGTTGCTGGTACGCCGCGGCCCAGGCCGCGATGACTTCATCCGTGGCGATTTCGGCGCCCAGCACTTCGCGGATCGCGCGCAGCAGGCAGGCGCCGACGATGGGATAGTGTTCCGGCAGTACCTGCAGGGAGACGTGCTTGTTCACGATCTGAGCGGCCAGCGGCTGCAGGGCCTGCAGACGGTCGATATTGCGCGCGTAGGTCAGCACGCCGTTGGCCAGGGCGCGCGGCTGTTGGCCGCTGGCTTGGTGCGCCTGGTTGAAGAGCGGGCGGACTTCCGGATATTCGCTCAGCATGATGTTGTAGAAGTGCGTCGTCAGCGCGACGCCGCCGCTTTCCAGCAGGGGGACGGTGGCGCGGATGATGGCGAGCTGGTTCGAATCGAGCATGGCGTGGAGACTCCTGGAAAGGGCGGCCGCCGCGCAAGCCTGCGGGCGCGCCGTCCATCGATATGCCGTTGTCGGCCTTCTTTCCAATGCAACATCCATGCCAATCCGACGCCGCGGGCGCGCGCCCGCGTTTGCGAGGAGAAATAGTCATAAAATCACGTTATTATGACCTGGTTTCAAGGAATCTGAGTCGTGAAGACCCATAATCCGCTGCTCGCCGCGGTCATTCCGCTCGTTTCGGACCTGGCGCGCGAGGTGCCGCCGCGCGAACGCTATGAACGCCTGTTGACCTCCCTGCGCAGCCTGTTGCCCTGCGACGCCGTGGGGCTGCTGCGGCTGGAGAACGACGCCCTGATACCGCTGGCGCTTCAAGGGCTGGCCCCCGACGCGATGGGCCGGCGTTTCCGCGTGGACCAGCACCCCCGTTTCCAGGCGCTGCTCAACGCGGACGGCGCCATGCGCTTCGCCCCGGACAGCCCGCTGCCTGACCCCTATGACGGACTGGTGCAGGATGCCGCCGGGGACTTGCACGTCCACGACTGCATGGGTTGCGTGATCGCCGTGGGCCAGCGCAGATGGGGCCTGCTGACGCTGGACGCCTTGCAGGCCTCGCGCTTTTCCGACGACGACCTCGCCGTGCTGGAGATCTTCGCCGGGCTGGCCGCGGCCACGGTGACGGTGGCGGCACGCATCGAACAACTGGCGGTGACAGTGGAAGACGAGCGCCGTCGTGCCGAAAGCTATCGCCTGGCCACCGCCGAGCCGGCGCGCCGGCTCACCGGCCAGAGCGCTGCCTATCGCCGCCTGATGAAGGATATCGAGATGGTGGCCGACAGCCAATTGACCGTGCTCATTACGGGGGAGACCGGGGTGGGCAAGGAACTCGTGGCCCAGGCGCTGCACGCCGGCTCCGCGCGCGCCGGCAAACCGATGGTCAGCCTGAACTGCGCCGCCTTGCCGGACAACCTTATCGAAAGCGAGCTGTTCGGGCATGTGCGCGGCGCGTTTTCCGGCGCGGTGCAGGACAGGCGCGGCAAGTTCGAGCTGGCGGATGGCGGCACCCTGTTCCTGGACGAGGTCGGCGAACTGCCCTTGAGCGCGCAGGCCAAGTTGCTGCGGGTGCTGCAAAGCGGCCAGTTGCAACGGGTGGGATCGGACCGGGAGCATCATGTGGACGTCCGGTTGATCGCCGCGACCAACCGCGACCTGGCCGAGGAAGTGCGCGCCCGCCGCATGCGGGCGGACTTCTATCATCGGCTCAGTGTCTACCCTTTGCGCGTGCCGCCCTTGCGCGAGCGGGGCCGCGACATCGTCATGCTGGCGGGCTCTTTCCTGGAGGCGAACCGCGCGCGCCTGGGGCTCGGTGCGGTGCGCCTGGCGCCTGATATCCCGGCCGCCTTGCAGCAGTACAGTTGGCCCGGCAATGTGCGCGAGCTGGAACACGTCATCAGCCGCGGCGTATTGAAGGCCCTCGGGCGGCATGCGGAACGCCCGCGCATTCTGACCGTCTCCCGCGACGATCTGGATATAGGCCCGCCCGGAGTCAGTGGGGTGAGCGGCGCGCCGGCGGCGGCACCACAGCAGGCCGTCGCCCCCGGGCTACCCCTGCAACAGGCACTGGAAAACTATGAGCGGACCGCCATCGAAAGCTGTGTCGCCCGCCACGGCGGCAACTGGAGCGCGGCCGGCCGCGAGCTGGGCGTGGACCGTGCCAACCTGCGCCGCCGCGCGGCGCGCCTGGGCATAGCGGTGCAGGGCAGGCCGGGGCGCCCGCGCCGTGCCGCGTGAGCAACGAACTGTATCGATGGTTCCGGTTGCACGCCGCGGCGGTAGACTTGTGCGTTCCATTCGCAACGGCGTGCAGAAATGGAAACCACAACGCCAGACCGCCGTCGCGCGCCACCGGCGCCTCCGGTCGAAATCTACCGCTTCGCGGGATGGACCCTGGATGCGGCCGCGCGCACGCTGCGCAACCAGGCCGGTGAGGCCATCACGCTGACCGGCGGCGAGTTCGATATGCTGATGGTCTTCCTGATGCATCCGCAACGCGTCCTCAACCGCGAGCAATTGCTGGACTGGACCCGCGGCCGCGCGGCCGGACCCTTCGACCGCACCGTCGACGTGCAGCTCAGCCGTCTGCGCCGCAAACTTCGCGACGAACCCAAGTCGCCTTCCATCATCAGAACGGTGCGCGGCGGGGGCTATCTGTTCGTGCCACCCGTGGCGCGCGGACCATCCTGAACGGCGACTGGACACGGTGCTTCCACCGTTGCGGCCCGGCTCAAGCCATCGCCAGCATGGCCGGGCGGTCGCCGGTGGCGTAAGCATCGCCGGCATACGCCCGCTCGGGCTGCTGCGCCAGTTTGAACACGGCCACGGCCTCGGCCAAGTGGCGCGCCTGTTCTTCCAGTGACCCCGCGGCCGCGGCCGCCTGTTCCACCAGCGCTGCGTTCTGCTGGGTGACCTGGTCCATCTGCGCCACCGCACGGTTCACCTCCTCGATGCCGCGCGACTGTTCTTCCGAGGCGCCCGAAATGCCGTTGACCAGGGCCGTCAGGCGGCCGACGGAGGCGACGACCTGCTCCATGGTGGCGCGCGCGTTCTGCACTTGTTGCGCGCCGGTGCCCACCCGGCCGGCGGAGTCCTCGATCAAGGCCTTGATTTCACGGGCCGCCACCGCGCTGCGCTGGGCCAGGGTGCGGACCTCGCCGGCGACCACCGCGAAGCCGCGGCCCTGTTCCCCGGCGCGGGCCGCTTCCACCGCCGCATTCAGCGCCAGGATATTGGTCTGGAAGGCAATACCGTCGATCAAGGACACGATCTCCGATATCTTGCGCGAGCTCTCCGATATGCCGCGCATGGTTTCCGCAACCGCGGCCACTGCCCGCCCGCCGCCTTGCGCTTCTTCCGAGGTCGTCAGCGAAAGGGCACTGGCCTCGCGGGCCGTTTCGGCATTCTGCTTGACCGTGGCGGCCAGTTGTTCCATCGACGCCGCCGTTTGTTCCAGCGAGGCGGCTTGTTCTTCCGTGCGGCTGCTCAGGTCGGCGTTGCCGGCCGCGATCTCGCTGGCGCCGGTATTGATTTCATCCACGCCCCCGCGCACCACGGCCACGGTGCGGGCCAGGTTTTGCTGCATGTGCTTGAGGCTGCGGAAAAGGATGTGTACCTCATTGCGCGAGACCTCGGGCACCTCGGGCAGTTGGCCGGTCAGGTCGCCTTGCCCCAGCCGCTGCATGCCGGCCAGCATGTCGCGCACCGGACGCAGCGCCAAGGCGGAGAAACCGCCGATGAGGGAGGCGATGAGCAGCATTCCGGCCAGCATCATGCCGACCTGCACGGCCAGTTCGCGATGCGCCTTGGCCAGGAAGTCGGCGCGCTTGCCGCTGCCCACCATGATCCAGTCCCAGTTCTTCACGGTATGCCAGGTCACGACGCTCGGCGCGCCGTCCTGGCCCAGGAGGACGTCGTCATCGAAGCCGTCGGGCTGACGGAACAGCGTCGCCAGTGCGGCGTCGGGGCCGACTGCCCCGATCGCCTCGGGCCGGTCGACAGCCTTGCGACCGGCCGCAATGACCGGTGTCCAGCCCTTGCCATCGGCGCTGTGCTGCAGCAGCGTCAGGCTGCCATGTCCCGCGATACGCGCGCTTTCCACCCAGTCCAGCAGATGCGAGATGTTGTCGTTGACGTTCACGCGCAGCGTGAGGCCGCCGTATACCGTGCCGCTGGCATCGCGCAGCGGCATGATGCTAAGCGAATACCATCGGCCATTGCGTTGCACCAGCCCGGTGTATGCCGTGCCCTGGTCCAGCTTGCGCGCGAGGATATCGTTGGCATCGACGGTGCTTCCTATGCGGCGCCGTCCTTGCGCGTCCGTCAGCAGGGTGGCCGCGCGTACCCAGCGTCCGCCGGCGCGGACAATCACCGCGGGGTCGGCGCCGGTGGCGTCGCGCAGGCGCTCCAGCGTGTCGGCGTCGCCGTTGAGCACGCGGCCACCGGCAACGAGGCGCGGCACATTGCCCGCTTCACCGGTGGGGATGCTTGCGCCGTCGAGGACGGGTTCTCCGCCCAGGGCGCGAACCAGCATGGGCATGAGCTCCTGGCCGCGTGCGCTTGCCGTCCGGAAGACCAGTTGCAGCGATTCGTCAGTGGCGGTCAGGGCGCTGCGCATCTCGCGCTGTACGTTGTCCTCCGCATTGGCTTTGCCTTGGTGCGCGAGGACGCCGATCATGGCGCCCATGATGATGACCGTCACCAGCAGCGTGGCCAGGATGATCCGGCGCGACATGGATTGCCGCGCGAGCCAACCGGCGCGCACGCGGGAGCGGGAGAGGGTGTCTTGCATTGCCTGTGTGCTCATGCTGGGGCTCGCTTTGAGTTATCCGCCTGTGCGCCGGGCGGCACGGGGTAGCGCTATTCCCGGCCCGGATAGCCGGCCGGCCGTTGTCGCTTTTCGTTGGCTTCGGTCATCAGGGACTCGAGCACGCTCATCGGTACGGGCTTGGACAGTACCTGCACGTCGGCGGGCAGTCCGCCGCGGTCCTCGATGTCTTCGCGTGTCAGGGCGGAGATGACGAAGAGCTGGGCGTTCCGGGATTCCGGGGCGTCCTTCAGCGCGCGGATCATGCGAAAGCCATCCAGCCCGGGCAGGTTCAGGTCCGCGATGACCACGTGCGGCCGGAATTCGCCGATGCGCACCAGGCCGGTGAAGCCGTCTCCGGCGAGCTTGAGCTTCAGCTCGAAGGGCAGGCTGCCCAGGCTGAGTTCGTACATGGTCTGCAGGTGCACATCGTCCTCGACGACCACCACGCGCAGGGGCCCCGCGTCGATAGGCTGGGCGGCTGCCGGCCCATCGCCCTCGCGCCGGCGCAGCAGTGCGTCCACCGAAGCGCTCGCCACGCGGCGGTGCCCGCCTTCTGTCTTCCATGCTTCGAGGATGCCGGCCTCGACCCACAGCTGAACCGTGCGTACCGACACGCCGATCCGCTCCGCGGCGGTCCGTGTCGATATGAAAGCCGGATCGGATGAACTCATCTTCTACTCCATACCGTATGTAACGCCCCTTGGAGGCGATGTTGTTGTTTTTCTTAAATCTTCAAATTTTGTAGCGACTAATTGAAACGGACGTTATCATATTTTTCATATTTTCAGTTTCCAGAATACAAATCTGAAACCTGATCCGGGCGTCCGTCGCGGGGAGACGCGCCAGCGCGCGGTACAGGCATCCGTCACTCCTGAATGCGAACAACTGCAGAGCATCAATGAAGATCCTAGTCGTGGAAGACCATCCCGCCATCTGCGAAGTCATCGCTCTGACGCTCCGCGCCCGTGCGCACGAGGTGTTGTTTGCACGCGACACAGATGGCGCGCTATCCCTTCTGGAAACACATCGGCCGGACCTGGCCATCCTGGATGTCACGATTCCCGGGTGGCTGGACGGCTACGAGATCTGCCGCTATATCCGCGGCCACGATGGGCTGCACCATACGCACGTCTATATGCTGACGGCGCTCGACAGTGCGCAATACGTCCAGCGCGGTCGCCAGGTCGGCGCCGACCGCTATTTCGTGAAGCCCTTCAGCCCCGGCGAAATCCTGCTGGCCATCGATGAACTCTCGGCTACGCGCACAAGCGGGCTCGTATCGTGAGACACGCGGGACCCACCTCTCTTGGGCCGCTGGCCCATTATTGGCCAGGCCTGATATTGATCGCCGCCATGTGGGCGTCGCTCGCGGTCTGGATATCGTGGGACCGCTCCGTGGAGCTGGGCGCGGCAGCCCAGGCGTCGGCAACGCTGGTGGAGACGCTGGCCGAACACAGTCGCCAGGTGCTGGGCGAGGCGGAGCAGACTGCCGCCATGGTCGCCACGGAGGTGCGCGGGCATGGATTGGACATCGGCTTGCGCGAATGGTCGAGCAGCGGATTGATCAACGCCCGGGCCTTCGTCCAGGTGGCCGTCGTCGACGCGCAAGGCATCTTGCGCGACTCCACCATCGAAGGCTTCCAGCCCATCGACGTATCCGATCGCGAGCATATCCGCGCCCAGCTCGCCGGCCCGTATACGGGTGACGTGCGCCTGCTGTATATCGCCAGGCCCGTCGTCGGGCGCACCAGCGGGCGACCGTCGGTGCAACTGTCGCGCGCCATTCTGGACGACGACGGGAATCTGATCGGGATAGCCGTGGTTTCGATGGATCCCTCCTACTTCACCGGGCTGTACAAGCTGCTGCAGATCGGCGAACACGGCATGGTCAGCGTGGTCGGCACGCGCGATTTCGTGGTTCGCGCGCGGCGCACGCACGTCGACGAATCGCTCGGGGATGTATTGTCCCCCCACAGTGCGCTGCGCGCCGCGCTCGCCCGCGGCACCCACGGTACCTTCAATGCGGTCAGCGCCGTGGATGGGATCGAGCGCATCACCAGCTACCGGGTGCTGGACCGCTATCCGCTCGCCGTCGCTGTGGGCTTTTCCACGCTGGATTACCTGCAATCCTTCCGTCGGCGGCGTGACCTGTCGCTGCTCACCGGCGCGTTCATGACCGCATTGATCCTCTTTGCAGAACTGCGCCGCGTGTCGCTGTGGCGCAAGCTGAGCGCCTCGGCCCAACGTGAACATGCAGCGCGACAGCAGGAAGCCGAGCGCGCCGCGAACCTGCAGGCGCTGATCAAGGCAATACCCGATGCGGTCATCGCCTTCTCGGACGGTGTATTGCGAGGCATGAATCCACGCCTGGGCCAAATGCTGGGCGTGGAGAACGCAACCCTGACCGATTGGACGCCGGAAAAACTGGCCGATATGGTTTTCGCGCGCGATCTGTCGGACGATCGGGCGCAGAAAAGGGTGGATCTGGCCCAGGCGCTGCAGCACCGGTCATCGGGCCCGAGCCGTCGCCTTCTGTTCACCTTGAAGACGCCGCGGGTCTGCGTGCTCGAGTTCCGCATCGAATCGTTGCGCGATCCCTACGACGGCGTGGTGGCCCTGGTTCGCGACGTCACCGCGCAGACCCAGGTCGACCGCATGAAAACCGAGTTCGTCGCGACGGCGGCGCATGAACTGCGCACGCCCACCGCCGGCATCCTGGGGCTGTCGGAGTTGCTGGCTGCGGATCGCGTGCCCCAGGCGCGCAAGCAGTCCATCTACGAGATGATCCGCGACCAGGCCAAGAGCCTGTCCACCCTGGTGTCCGACCTGCTGGACCTGGCCCGCATCGAAGCGCGCGCCGACAAGGATTTCAAGATGGCGGAGTTCAACGTCCTCGACGCGGTGCAGAGCGCGATCGATCGCCTGCCCGGCGTGCGCGAACGCGTATCGCTGCGGGCGGCCCAGCCGCAAGTCCTCATCAACGGCGATTTCACCCAAATGGAGACCGTGGTGCGCAACCTGCTGGAGAACTGCGTCAAGTATTCGGCGCCCGGCACGCCCATCAGGATCTCGGCGGACAGGGATGGCCCGATGTTCCGCCTGACCGTCGAGGACGAGGGCATCGGCATTGCCAAGAGCGAGCAGGCCAAGGTGTTCGACCGCTTCTATCGCGTGGACAAGAACGGCGCGGTGCCGGGCAGCGGACTGGGCCTGGCGCTGGTCAGGGAAATCGTGCAGCTGCATGGTGGACAGGTATGGCTGGAATCCACGCCAGGGGTTGGAACGAAGGTGGGTATTTCCATTCCGGCCGAGGCATGACACCGTCCCGCCCGAGGTACGGCGCCGGCGCGCCATCGTCACGGAATCCGCAAGATCAAACCGCGTTGTATTGCGTTGCGTCGCCTCCATCCGGACGCGGCACGCTTCATCGGAGCATCGATTCATGGAAGCAACCCTGCCCCTCCCCCTGACCGGCGCGGCGCCGCCATCCGCGCGGCCGTCGCTGTCCGCGCGGGGCTCCATCGAACTGCGGGTGGCGGATCGCGCGCGTCCGGCCGCGACAGGCTGCATGGATTGCGGGGTACGGCGCAGCTGTGTGTACTCGCGGGTGCCCGATGATCAACGCGCCCGGTTCGAAAGCGCGATCGCGGGTCCGCGCAAGATCAAGGCTGGCGAAACCCTCTATCGCGCCGGCGATGCCTGTACGCGGCTGTATGTCGTGCGGGCCGGGTCCTTCAAGGCCGTCACCGTGCTGGCGGATGATCCCCGGGACAGGCAGATCACGGATTTTCGCCTGGCGGGCGACTTCCTCGGCATGGAAGGGCTGGGCACCGGCCACTATGTCAGCGACGCGGTGGCGCTGGAAGACACCATGCTGTGCATGTTCGAGGCCGCCCGCCTGGAAGCGCTGGCCGACGATATCAAGGAAGTTCGGCGCTTCCAGCAGAAAACGCTGGGCGAGCAGATCGCCCGCAACGTCCGCATGATGACCCTGATCGGCAAGCGGGCCGCGCAGGCTCGTGTTGCTTTCTTCCTGCTCAATATGGCGGAGCGCTTCAGCGCCCATGGCTACTCGGCAAGCGAGTTCACCCTGCGGATGAGCCGGGAGGAAATCGGCTGCTACCTGGGGATGAAGCTGGAGACCGTGAGCCGCATGTTCTCCCGCCTGCAGGAGCACGGCCTGATCCAGATGCGCGCCAAGCAAGTGCGCATTCTCGATATGGATGGACTACGGCAGGCTTGACGCCGGGGCTGTTCGCCCGCGTGCGCTGCAGCAAAATCGAAGCGCTGCCGGGCTGATATATTGCTGCCCATGACCACACCTGCCACCCCGCGGACCCCGCCCGGCCTGCGCTCCGCCGATACGCTGGATTCACGCCGTTCCTGGATCGTCGCGACGGTCGCCCTGATCTGCCTGGGCATGTCTTTCGGTGGCCCGCTGATTTCCACCGTCGGCTTGAAGACCATCGCGGCGGATATGGGCGGTGCGCGGTCCGTGCCGGCCCTTGGCAGCTCCCTGGCATGGCTGGGATCGGCGGTGGGCGGCATCCTGATGGGCCGCCTGGCCCATCGTTTCGGGGTGCGCTGGACCGTGATCTTCGGCGGCGTGGCGGTGTGTGCCGGCCTGATGGTGTCCACGCTCGGCGAGGCTTGGCAACTGTATGTGGGACACGGCCTGCTGATCGGACTGCTCGGCATTGCCGGGCTGAACGCGCCGCTCTATATCTATGTCAGCCATTGGTTCGAACGCAGGCGCGGATCCGCGCTGGCCTTGCTGTCCAGCGGCAACTACATCGCCGGCATGGTGTGGCCGTCGGTCTTCGAATACACCATCGGGCGCTGGGGCTGGCGCGCGACGATGGTGACCTATGGCGTGATCGAGGTGGTGCTGGTGACGGTGCTGGCCGCGCTGTTCCTGCGTCCGCCGCCGGAGGCAGCGCCGCCGCCCCTGGCGGCGCAGGCCACCCGCACGGGGCGCATCTTCGGCTGGCGGCCCAACGTCGTATTCGCCATGCTGGGGGTGGCGGGCTTCCTGTGCTGCGTGCCCATGGCGATGCCGCAAGGCCACCTCGTAGCCTTGTGCAGCGACCGCGGCTTGTCGGCGGCGGTGGGAGCAGTCATGCTGTCCGTGCTGCTGGGCGTGGCCTTCCTGAGCCGCCAGGTATGGGGTGTGGTGTCCGACCGCATCGGTGGCATACGCACTGCGCTCATCAGCTCTTTCATGCAGGCCATCGCGGTGTCGGGCTATCTGTATGTACAGCAGCAGTTCGGCCTGTTCACCGTGTCCATTGCCTTCGGGCTTGGCTTCAGCGCGCTCATCCCGGCCTATGTGCTGGCGGTGCGCGAAATATTTCCGCCCAAGGACGCCTACTGGCGCGTGCCGGCAATGCTGCTCATGACGGGTTCCGGCATGGCCACGGGCGGATGGCTGGCAGGTTTCCTGTATGACCATTTCGGCCACTACGGACCCGCCTTCGCCCTGGGCGTGGCATTCAATATCGTGAACCTGGGCCTGCTTGCCACCTTGGCGCTGCGCCAGCGGGGCGCATTGCGGCTGGCACGGGCGGCGGCGTAGGGGAGTCCATCCGCATGAAGATCCAGCTGTTATCGGACCTGCACCTCGAAACGAATGCGGACTTCCAGGCGCTGCCGGCGCCGGATGCCGACCTGCTGGTCCTGGCTGGCGACATCGGCTCGTACCAGCAGGGATCGCGCCTGCAGGAAGATGATTTCGGCCTGGGACGGTTTTCACCGCTGCACGGATGGCCGGTGCCGGTGATTTACATACCGGGCAACCATGAATATGACGCATTGGACTTCGACGCGGCGCACGAGCGCCTGCGCAGCCTGTGCGACGACCTGCAGATCCAGTGGCTGGAACGGGAAACCTTGGTCATCGACGGGGTGCGCTTCATCGGCACGACGCTGTGGAGCGACTTCGACGCGCTCGTCACGCCAGGCGACACCGTGACCGAAGTCCTGCGCAAGCGGGGCAAGGCCATGCGGGCCGCCAACTTCTATCTGGAAAAAGCCGCGACCATGCGCCATGGTCAGCCTTTTCTGGCCGAAGAGGTGCGCGAGCAGGCGCTGGCATGCCAGGAATGGCTGCAACAGGCGCTGGCGCAACCCTTCGACGGCACGACCGTCGCCGTCACGCACTTCGCGCCCACGCTGTCCAGCGCCGATCCGCGCTACGGCGTCACGCCCGGCACGGCCGGATTCTGCAATGCGCTCGATATGCTGATTCCGCAGGCCGACCTATGGCTGCACGGCCATCTGCACTGCGCTTTCGACTATGTACAGGATGGCTGCAGGATTATCGCCAATCCGCTCGGCTATGCCGCCAAGGGCGAGCAGGAGGGTTTCCGGCCGGCCCTGGTCGTGGACCTGGCCGCTACTACGGTGTCGTAGCGCGCCGCGCCGTGGAGGATGCGGCAGCCAGGGAGCGGCGGCCGGTCCGTGCCGCGCGGCAACCCAATAAGCAGGGCCCGGGCGGACCCGGCCAGTGGCCTTGCCGCGGCGCCGTCTACCGGCCTGCGACGGACGTTATCCCACCGACGCGTTGGACTGGCGCACGATCTCGCGCCAGCGGACGATTTCCTCGGCCAGGAACTTCTGGAAGTATTCCGGCGTGGCGGTCATGGGCGCCGTGCCCATATCTTCCAGGACCTTGCGGAAGGCCGGCCGCTCCACGGCCTGGTTCACCGCCGCGTTCAGCTTGTTGATGATCGCGGGGGGCGTGCCGGCCGGGGCCAGTATGGAGTACCAGGTGGCGACATCCATGCCCGGGATGCCCGCTTCTTCCATCGTCGGTACGTTCGGCACCGCCGGGAAGCGCTTGTCGGCGGTAATGGCCAGCGCCTTGACCTGGCCGCTGTCGACCAGTTGCTTGCTGCTCGGGATGTTGACGAAGGTGAAATCCGCTTCGCCGCCGATGACGGCATTGAGCGAAGGCGCGGAGCCCTTGTACGGCACGTGCATGGCGGTGATGCCTGCCTTGGTCTTGAACAGCTCGGCGGCGAGCTGCTGCGTGCTGCCGCTGCCGGCCGACGAGAAATTCAGTTTGCCGGGATTCTTCTTGGCGTAGGCCACCAGCTCCTTCACGGACGACACGGGCAGCTTGTTGCTGACGATAAGCAGATTGGGGGCCTTCGCGAAAATCGCGACGGGCGCGAAGTCCTTGACCGGGTCGTAGTCCAGCTTGGGATACAGGCTGACGTTGACGGCCAGCGCGGTAGACGACAATGACAACGTATAGCCGTCCGGCGCGGAGCGGGCCACATAAGAGGCGCCGATATTGGTGCCGGCGCCGGGCCGGTTCTCCACCACGATGGACTGGCCCAGGATCTCCGTGAGTTCCTTGGCGATGAGCCGCGCCGCGATATCGTTGCCGCCACCGGGCGCGTAGCCGACCACCAGCTTGATCGGATGGTCGGGATATTTATCGGTGGGCGACTGCGCCTGCGCGGGCGCGCCGCCGACCAGGGAAACGGCGAGCAAGGCGGCCGCGAGCGACGATAGGGGGTTCATGGTGTTGTCTCCGGAATGTTATGGATCCGATCGCGGAGATGCCCGATCTCAAGCGACGTCAGCGATCAGGATTTTTCATTGTCCCGCGCCGCACGGTGTTCGGTTTGCATGCGGCACAGGACAATTCTTATAACACCGAAAGCGTCCCAATCCCTGGATTCCGCCCGCCTGTGGCCATAGCGGTTATCCCGTATGCCGGTTTCCGTGCGCGATGCCTGTCCATTGTCCGCTGGTCGCTACTCGTCCTTCGCGCCGCGCACGCCGGACCGCCGCAGCCGCGCGCGCAGCGCCTGCCACAGTGCCGGCAGCATGGCGCCGGGAAAATGCAGGCGCGCCGCCAGGGCGGCATCGCCATGCAGCGACGCCGCGCCCGGGATGCCCGCCGCCGCGGATGGCGGCCGGGGCGTAAGGAGGTCGGCCGGGAAGGCATCCAGGGCCCGGCGGACATTATGCGGTTCGGGAAAGGCGAAGGTGCCGGCCATGCGGTCCACCGCCACGGCTACGTCCTGCCAGTGGTCGGTATGGCTGACCGTATAGTCGTAGCCGTCGTGCATGACGGAAATCCAGCGCTTCGGTTCGCCGTTCAACTCGAAAGCCAGGGCCACAATATCGCGCGTACGGCGAAAGGGGGGCGGGGGCGCGGGCGTCACACCGGCGGCGCCCAGCGCCGTGAGCTGCTCCGTCATCGCCGACAGCCGCGCCGCGCCATTGCCCTGGCCGGGCTTGATCTGCAGGGACAGCCGGGTCCGGTGGCACCGGTGCGTAATGGTGGCGCCGTCCGCGGACAGTTCCGCGCCTTCAAGGACCCAACCCTCGGGCAGGTCGAAAGCGACACCGATATGCGGATGGCGGTAGGGCATGTCAGTGGTATTTCCGGGAGCCGTCGTGCATGACGGCATACGCAACCAGTTTTAGCCGAAAGCCGTGCAAACGCGCCAGGAAAAACGGCCGTGTAACGCCTACGTCCCTGAGCGCGCATCCAGGGGTGGCGACTTTAGTGCTAGGAAGGGTACTAGACAGGAGCGGCCGTCGCCGGCTACTTTCCGAAAGTGAACGCAACGGGCATCGACAAGACTTTTCATGCCACCGCTTCACCTCAACAACCGACATAGTGGGAGAGGCAATGATGAAAGGTCTGGCTGTCCGGCTTTTGGGCGCGTGCGCAACCGTACTTATCGTGGCGGGATGCGCGACGAGCCCCACCCCCAAGGAATCGGGTTTCCTGGGCGACTACTCCAAATTGCAGAAGATGCCTGCGCCCGGCGGCGGATCGCGCCTTGCCTATCTGAACCCTGACTTCACGCCGGCGCGCTACAAGGCCGTCTTGCTGGAGTCGGTGACCTACTATCCGCAGCCGCAGCCCAGCGATGCCGTATCGATGGCCACCCTCGACGACATCCGGACTTACGTCGATACCTCGCTGCGGCAGAAGCTGGGCCAGAAAGTCCGGCTGGTCAACCAGGCCGGGCCAGGGGTGGCGCGCATCCGCGTGGCCATTACCGCGGTGGGCACCGAGTCGCAGGCGCTCAAGGCGTATCAGTACATACCCGTCGCGCTGGTGATTACGGGCGCGCGCGCGCTGGCCGAAGGGGGCCGGCCGCAGGATGCCTCGGTAGCCATCGAGACGTCGATCACCGACAGCATGACGCAGGAAGTCCTGTATGCCGCGGTGCGCGGCGGCACCGGCGAGCGGGTGCAAAGCGCCGCCCAGGGACAGGGCGGCGTCCAGGCGGGCAGCCTGCGGCCCCTCATCGATACGTGGACAGACGGGGCTTCCTCGGAAATCACGCGCTTCGTCGCGCCGCGCTGACGGCCGCCGCGCGCCGGGCCGGCCGCAAGGCGGGACCCGGCGGCGCCATCCGCGCATGACGTCGCGGTCGTACCGGGAACGGTGCAGAGAAGTCTCCCGGGACAATCGCGCGTCAGCTCATCCTGATCGATGGCACGCGCGAATACCACACCATCATGTGCGGGTTCGGCAGGTCTTTCGGAATGGGCAGCGCCGAATCTTCGGTCACCCCCGACTTCAGCGGATCCGCGAAATACCACTTCTTGGCGCCATCGTAGCCATAGACGGCGATCACGTGGCCGTTGTGTATCTGCCCGCCCCGCCCGGTGGATCCCCAGCCCAGCACGACGGGCGCCTTCTGCCTGATCGCCTTGCGCATTTCCTCGTAGCTCTGGCTGGCCACGCTGTCCGTAGGCGAGTAGACCAGGGTCTCCGTCATGGACCTGTCGGGATAGCCGATGGAGTTCACGGAGGAACTGCCAAGGCATGCGCTGGCCACGCCGCTCTGGGTCCACTTGCTGGGCTTGCCGTTGACCAGCGGCCCGGTCTGGCTGTAGTTCCCGATCATCACTGCCACCGCGATCCAGCACCAGTTGGTCCTGTGCTGGGATTCGAAGTAGGGTGGGAAAGCCGTGATAACGAATTTTCCCGTCGCGGCGTCGTCGTCATCGCCGTCCGGCGAGGCGTCCGTGCCCGTGTCTTCATTCTGATCACTCATCGCATGCTCCCGGTGCAAGGCGAAAGACCTGTCCCGCTTCAGTTCACGCCAAGGTATGGGTCCCACCAGAAGGGAATCTTCTCGACGCTCAACCCATTGACGGTCAGTTCGCACTGCAGCCGATAAGTCGAAAACGCGTTGTTCAGTATCTGGCCGACAAAAATCTGCCCCTTGGTATCCCGCATTCTGGGCTCGCCGGCGCTGGTGAACACATCATTGCTCAGCGCCTGTATGCCGACGATCCTTACCGTGTCCTGCGTGGTCGGGTCGACGGGCTCGACGTAGAACCCGACGAAATCTTCCATATGCGCCACGGTATGCAGTTCCAGGCCGCCCTCCGCGGAACTGCCGTTGGACGCCCGGTTGTCGACCATGTACGCGCCGTTGGTGATCGCACCATTGGTGCCGGGCGCGGTGGTGGCTACATAGGCAGTATCGACCAGGATGCGAATGACGGTTTGCGGATTATCCGGTCCATAGTCCTCGCCGGTCACGGTCAAGGGGTTCACGTTCGCAGGTGTATTGGAGGTTTGCGTACCCATCATCAACTCCGGTGCGATATCAACTGGAATCGGGCCATGCCGCGTGTCGGCACTGCCCTCGGATCAAGCCTTCGATGGCGTTTCAGTTGGCGGTGATGCTGGGCTGCACGCTCAGCGTCATGACACCGCCATTGGCCAGGGAGGCATAAATATCGATGTTGTAGGCTGTCGCCGCACAAGCAGCCTCGACCGTTCCGGTATAGGCGCTCTCTCCCAGGTCAGGGGAAATTCCGGGGCCGCCGGTATATCCCCACGCCGAGATTTCACCGATGGACTGGATCGTGAAGGTGGACTGCGAGCTCGGATTCAAGGGCTCCACCCGCCAGCAGATCTTCTCGTTGATATTGGCAACCGTGTTCAGGTTGGACGCGCCTTCCGCGCCGCTGCCGGCTCCCACGCGGTTATCCATGATGTAGACCCCGTTCGACGTACCGTTCTGGACGGTGTTGTCATCAATAAGGATCCGGATCTGGATATCGCAATCGGTGGTGGGTGGATTGGCCATGGAAGCTCTCCTTGATAAGCGGCACGGCGCCAGGCGCGGGCTCATTGAGGTCCGCTGTCGATCGCAGCCACTCTATCAGCGGGTGCAGCCGATAAGCAGGGCGCCCGCCATAACCTTTTGTATCGACCCATGGCTGTTGGAGCCCCTGTCTTGGCCATTCACGCGGGGCAACCAACCATTGGATGAAAGGGCACGCGCGTAACCATCGAACAGGAAGCGCACGTCGGGCCGGCGCCGCATCGCATGCGGGCCGGTGCCGGCCGACGGGCGAGCCGGCTGCGCATGCGCGCACACAGCGGGGTATTCAGGGTGTTGCGCGGGAAAGGCCCGCGGCGCGGGGCGCGGGACGCCCGCACGGCGGCGATCCAAGGCAACGAAGGCGGGGCGCTGCGGGCACGCTGCATCCGGCGTTGATGGGATGATCCGCTACGGGATCATGCCGGCGGCCGGTTCGAAGACTCCGCATCGACGCCATGCTGGCGCATGCGTCGATGCGGCGGTCCGGCCGGGCGGCCGTTGCGATGGCCGCCCGTGCGTGTGCCGCGCTTAATCCTGGCGGCTGGTGACTTCGACCAGGTGATACCCGAACTGGGTCTTCACGGGACCTTGCACGACGTTCACGGGTGCGCTGAATACGACCTGGTCGAATTCGCGGACCATCTGGCCTGGGCCGAAGGTGCCCAGATTGCCGCCATCGCGGCTGGACGGGCATAGCGAATTCTCACGTGCGACCTGGGCGAAATCGGCACCGCCTTCGATGGCGGCCTTCAGGTCCTTGCATTGCTGTTCGGTAGAAACGAGTATGTGGCGGGCGGCGGCCTGTGCCATGGGGAAACCTCCTTTTTGGGCAAACCGACAGAGTACTGCAATCCGGCGCGCCTGGCGTCCGGAGACGCGCGCGCCGCGGCCCTACCTATAAGTTTTCCTCATGGAAGGATTGGTCCACTTGCATTGATCGGACCGCGCCGCATCCCTAGAGTACCTGCCATTGCCCCACTCGCGGGGCGTATGCAAAGAGGGCGGTGCCGATGCTGCGTTTCGATCCCAACCTGCGATGGATGTACACCGAGATTCCGATGCTGGAGCGTTACCGGGCCGCGGCGCGGGCCGGTTTCCAGGGCGTCGAGGTGGCCTTCCCGTATGAGTACCCGGCCGCGCAGATCGCCGACTTGCTGGGCGAGAACGGCCTGACGCTGGTGCAGGTGCTGACGCCCTGCGACTGGGCGGCCGGCGAACGCGGCATTGCCGCCTTGCCGGGACGCGAAGACGAATTCCGCCGCAGCGTCGACACCGCGGTGGCCTATGCGGTGCAGGTTGGCAAGCCCATGATCCACGCCATGGCCGGCAACCTGCCGGCTGGCGCAGACCGGTCGCGTTGTCGCGCGACCTTCCTGGAAAACATCGCCCGCGCCGCCGACATCATGGCCGGCGAAGGGCTGACGCTGATCCTGGAGCCCTGTTGCCGTGCGCGTTTTCCGGATTACTTCTACAGCCGCATCGCGGAAGGCGCCGGCCTGATCGAGGAGATCGGACGCCCCAACGTCAAGCTGTGCTTCGATACCTATCATGTGCAGATGGAAGAGGGCAACATCACCAATACCCTGAAGAAGGCGTGGCCGCATATCGGGCACGTCCAGATCGGCAACGCGCCTGGCCGCCATGAACCCGGCCCCGGAGAGATCCACTTCCCATACTTCTTCGCGCAACTCCAGGCGCTGGGTTGGGACCGCTGGGTCGGCTGCGAGTTCGAGCCCTCGGGCCGCACGGACGATTGCCTGGCGTGGGGCCAGCCCTACGGCATCCGCAATCCCGACGCATGAGCGCGCCGAACCGGCGCATCCATTCCCCGACCTTCATATCCGACGCCTATGCTTACCGCCGCCGACAATGCCGTCCTGACGCTCACGGGTCCTGACCAGCCCATGGGCCAGTATTTCCGCCGTTATTGGCAGCCGGTCGCGCTGTCGCGCGAACTGCCCGAACCGGACGGTCCGCCCCTGCGTGTGCAGGTCCTGGGCGAAAAGCTGGTGGCGTTCCGCGATACACAGGGCCGCGTGGGCCTGATCGAACCGGTCTGTCCGCACCGCGGCGCGGATCTCTACTACGGCCGCAACGAGGAGTGCGGGCTGCGCTGCGTCTTCCATGGATGGAAGTTCGGCGTCGATGGCAAGGCCATGGACCTGCCCAATGTTCCGCCGGGCTCCAGCTACCACAAAGACATCTCGGTACGCGCCTATCCGACCCGCGAGTACGGCGATATCGTATGGGCCTATATGGGACCGGCCCGCGAGGACGGCCGCCTGCCGGAGGTGCCGCAATTGGAATTCGGCGCTCTCCCCGCCAGCCGGCGCTACGTCACCAAGAAGCGCCAGGAATGCAATTGGGCGCAGGCCATCGAGGGCGCGCTCGATACCTCGCACTTCTCATTTCTGCATATGCCGGCGCCCGGCGTGCCTTCCAACGAAAACCGCGATGCACCCGCCGACGAAAAGCGCCTGGCGTGGATCCGGCGCGACCCCATGCCCAAGTTCTCCATCCGCGATCACGAAGTGGGTTTCGTGGTTGGCGGCGCGCGTCGTGCCGAGGGACGCGACATCTACTGGCGCACCACGCAGTTCGCCCTGCCTTCGCACAGCACCACGCCATCGACGCTGCCGGGCGAAAACTATTTCGGCTACACCTTCGTGCCGATCGACGACCATGCATGCTGGATCTACACCTACGTGTGGAACCCCGATCGCGACCTGAGCGCGCAGGAGATCGGGCAGCTCAAGGGCGGCCATGGCGTGGTGGCCGAGGTCGGCCCCGACTATATTCCCTTGCGCAACCTTTCCAATGGGTATCTGCTCGATCGCAATGAACAGAAGCACAAGACCTTTACGGGCGTGCGCGGGGTGGCGGAGCAGGACGCCATGGTCCAGGAAAGCCAGGGCCTCATCGCGGACCGCACCCGCGAACACCTGACCGCCACCGACGCCGCGATCGTGCGCTTTCGCCGTACGCTGATTACGGGCGCACGCGCGCTGGCGCAGGGCAGCGAACCGCAGGCGCCGTGGCGCCACGACGCCTATTGCCTGCGGTCGGGCAGCTGGATTGCCGAGGAGGGCAAGTCCTTCGAACAGATCATGCAGGAGCGCTTCGGCAATCCCATCGGCTATGCCGGCGACGCCGCTGCGTAAGGCAGCCCAGCCTTTGAAAGCGCCTAGTCCACAAGCGGCGCACACGAACCACCCGGAGGAGACCATCTTGAAAACGCTGTTACGCAGTGTATGGGCCGCCATGGCCCTGGTATACGCGGCCTGTGGCCTTGCGGCAGGCTATCCCGACAAACCGATACGCCTGATCGTGCCCTATGCGGCCGGCGGTTCCACCGACACGACGGCGCGCCTGATCGCCAAGGGGCTGGCGCAGCAACTGGGCCAAAGCGTGGTCGTGGAAAACCGCGCCGGCGCGGGCGGCATGATCGGCCAGGACCTGGTCGCCAAGGCACCCGCCGACGGCTATACGCTGCTGTTCAGCGCCGCCGGCCCTTTGGCCGTGACGCCACACGCCTACGCCAAGGTGCCCTATGACCCCATCCGTGCCTTCACGCCGATCACGCTGATCGCCAAGGCACCGCTCCTGCTGGTCGCCAATCCGAAGTTGGGCATCGATAGCGTCCAGGAACTGATCGCGGCGGCGCGCAAGAGTCCCGGCAAGATCACCTACGCGTCTTTCGGGACAGGTAGCGCCGCCCACCTGGCGGGCGAACTGTTCAAGTCCGTGGCCGGGGTCGACATGGTGCACGTTCCCTACAAGGGCAGCGCGCCCGGGCTCGTGGACGTCATCGGCGGGCAGGTCAACGTCATGTTCGACGTGCTGGTGTCCGCGCTGCCGCAGGTACAGGCCGGCAAGCTGAAGGCCCTGGCCATCACGCTGGGCCAGCGCTCGCAGTTGGTGCCGGATGTGCCGACCATGCAGGAAGCCGGCGTGCGCGGATTCGAGGCGGGTACGTGGTTCGGCCTGCTGGGGCCGGCGGACATGCCGCCCGAGATCGTCGCCCGCCTGTCCAAGGCCACCGACCAGGTGCTATCCGAACCGGCCCTGCAGAAAGAGCTCGTGGCGCAAGGCGCGGAGATCGCGGGCGGCAGCGCCGAAGACTTCCGCAAATTCTTCCTGTCGGAATACGACAAATGGGGCCAGGTGGCGAAGAGCGCCGGCATCAAGGCGGGTTGATCCGCGCATCCTCCATCGACGCAGCAACATGTCCACGACCCATTTGAACCTGCGCATACGGACCATCGCGCAGGAGGCCGACGGCATCCACAGCTTTGAACTGGTGGAGGAGGGCGGCGCGGCGCTGCCGCCGTTCACGGCGGGCGCCCATATCACCCTGCACCTGCCCGGCGGCCTGGCGCGCAGTTATTCGCTGATCAATACCCCGGGCGAGCAGCATCGCTACGTGATCGCGGTGAACCGCGACGCGGCCAGCCGAGGCGGATCCCGCTACCTGCACGAGCAGGCGCGCGTGGGCCAGGTGCTGCGTGCCGAGGCCCCGCGCAATCTCTTCGCGCTGGACGAAACCGCGCAGCGGTCGGTGTTGATCGCGGGCGGCATCGGCATTACGCCCATCCGCAGCATGATCCGGCGGCTGGAGGTCCTGGGGCGCGACTGGCGCCTGCACTACTGCGCCCGCCGCCCCGCCGCGGCAGCCTTCCTGGATGAACTGGACGGGGACGACCGCGTCTCAACCTACTTCGATGGCGCGGCGCGGGCGCGGCGCCTGGATATCGCGGCCACCGTGGCCGCGCTACCCCGGGACGCACACGTCTACTGTTGCGGCCCCTTGCCCATGCTGGAGGACTTCCGCAGGCACACGGCCGCGCTGCCTGCCGAGCGGGTCCATTTCGAGCACTTTTCAGCGGTCGAAACGCCGGCGCAGGAAGGCGGCTTCAATGTCCGCCTCGCGCGCAGCGGCCGCAGCGTGCGCGTGCCGCCGGGCCACAGCATCCTGCAAGCGCTGCTGGATGCCGGCGAAGCGCCCGCCCATTCCTGCCAGCAGGGCGTATGTGGCAGTTGCGAAACCGCCGTGCTCGCGGGCCGGCCGGAGCACCGCGACCAGGTGCTGAGCGAAGCGGAACGCGCCGCTGGGAAGACCATGATGATTTGCTGCTCCGGCAGCCTGGATGCGGAACTGGTGCTCGATCTGTAGCGCCGCCGCCTTGTCACCCCGACTGGGCCTTCGCGCGCGCAGGCGAACCGTTGCCTGCCGCATGATCGGCCCGATCCCCAGTCACTCCGGCAGAGAGGAAGCGATGGTAGTGCACCGCGATATGGCTATCGCCGGCGACGGCATTGGACCCCATGCGCACCAGGACAGCGCGGCAACGATTCGACAGGTCGGCGACGCCGTATGCCAGGTTCTGGCCGCGCAGCGGTGCTAGGGCCTGTTCTGGTGCGGTCCGCCCGTGGACGCGGCGCGCGCCGGCGACGCCATGAACTCATGCATGAAATCGACCAGGCTGGTGGCCGCCGGAGACAGGCTGTGGCCGCGCTTGGTGAACAGCGAGATCTGGCGGTGGATGATGGGGTCCCGCACCGCGATGCCGGCCAGCCCATAGGCATTGAGCAAGGGCGTGGAATACGAGGGCAGGGCGGTCAGGCCGTGGCCCCACTTCACCATGCCCAGCGCGGTGGTCAGGTAGGAGACCGAATGCTGCGGCTTCAGCGTCAGGGAGGCGGACCACGCCAGCAGATCGGCCTGCAGCCGCACGGTGAAGTCGAGCGGCAGGCTGATGAATGGATAGGCAAGCGCCTGTCTCCAGCTGACGCGCTTGCGGCGTGTCAGGGGATGCTCGCGCGGGCAGATCAGCTGTATGCGGTCCTGGAACAGGCGTTCCTGCGCCAGCCCCGCGGGCGTCGGGCGCTGCGGCGCCACGCCGAAGTCCGCTTCGTCGGCCAGTACGCGCGCCAGCACCTGTTCATTGGGCAGGTCCAGCATGCGTACCGTGATGGCGGGGTAGCGTTCACCGAACTCGGCGAGTATCTGCGGCATGAGCGCCTGCCCGTACAACAGCGTACAGGCGACGCGCACGCTGCCCCGCTGCCGTTCGTGCAATTGCAGCGTGCTGTTGACCGCCATGTCCAGGTCGTCCAGCACCTTGATGGCGAGGGGATAGAACTCCGCTCCCATGGTGGAAAGCTGCGTGCGCCGGCTGTTGCGGTCCAGCAGCCGCACGCCCAGTTCGCTTTCCAGCTCGCGCAGCAGCAGGCTCAGCGCGGACTGGGTGACATACATGCGCTTGGCCGCTTCCGTGAAACTGCCCGCATTGACGACGTTCACGAAGGCGCGGAGCTGCTTGATGGTGACGTTCATAAGACAGGCGGGTGCGTTGCGGGCCGGCCCATTCTATTGAAAACCCCCGGCGCCGCATAGCGGCCCTGCACACATGAAGGAGAGTGCCCAATGAAGTTGCTGAGCTACACCGACGAATCGCGCGCGGGCTGGGGCGTACTGGCCAATGACGGCGGCGTGATCGACGGCCTGGACCTGACAGGCGGACGTTACGGCAGCGTGCGCGCGGTATTGCGCGGCGGCGCGCTGGACGAGGTGGCACGGCTGGCCTCGGCAGCGCGCGCTGGTCTGGACCTGGATCGACTGCGACTGCTGCCGGTTATTCCGGACCCCGGCAAGATACTGTGCGTAGGCCTGAACTACGAAGCGCATCGCCGCGAGACCAACCGCGCCCCCACGGGTGAGCCCACGCTGTTCCTGCGCGTGGCCAGTTCGCAGATCGGCCATGGCGAAGCCATCGTGGCGCCGCCGGAGTCGGACAAGATCGACTATGAAGGCGAAATCGCCATCATCATCGGCCGCGCCGGCCGCCGCATCGCGCAGGCCGATGCCTGGGAGCACATCGCGGGCTATGCCCCGTACAACGATGTGTCGGCAAGAGACTGGCAGCAGCACACGACGCAATGGACGCCAGGCAAGAATTTCGATGCCACCGGCGCTTTCGGTCCGTGGATGGTGACGCGCGACGAGATTCCCGACGGCGCGGAGTTGACCCTGGCGACGCGCCTGAACGGCGAGGTCATGCAGGAGGCGACCACAGCGCAATTGATTTTCGATATTCCACGGCTGGTGCACTACGCGTCGCGCTTCGCGACGCTGGAACCCGGCGACGTGATCGTCACGGGCACGCCGGGCGGCGTCGGGTTCAAGCGCAATCCGCCGGTATTCCTGCGGGATGGCGACGTGGTCGAAGTGGAGGTGGGCGGCGTGGGCTGCCTGCGCAACCCGGTACGGGCGGAATAGCGGGCTGGTGAGCCAGAGTCAGCGGAAGACCGTCCACGCCAGCGACAGGGAGAACGCTCCCAGCGCCACCGACGCGCAGCGTTGCACATGGACAGGCTTCAGCCATCCGGTGCGGTCCGCCGCCACCTGCGCTCCGAATGCGATCCATAGCGACCCGATGGGGACCAGCACGACCACGAACGTCACCATCGCCTGCAGATAGACATACAAGGAGGTGAAGGCGGCGGCCGGGAAAATCGTGCCGCCGAACAGGATGGCCTTGGGATTCAGCAAGGTCGCCACGAACAGGCCGCGCATGCCGAACGAGGCAGGCGTCCGCGTGTCCAGCGCGGACGCCACCTGCCACATGCGCACGGCCAGCCACGCGATATAGAGCCCACATGCCATGCGGACCACCAGGGGCAGCCAGGGCAGCGTCTGTGTGACCTGGGCGAGGAACCGCCCCCACAGCGTGACGGAGACCAGGTACCCGCCCGCTTCCGCGCCCGTCAACTTCAGGGATCGCCGGAGTCCCTGCCGCAATCCCGCCGCGGCCAGCAAGGTGTTCGTGGGGCCCGGCACGGCCAGGACCGTAGCGGCGCCCAGGGCAAACATCGCGAGGTCGGAGAAGGGCAGCATCGAGCAGGAATGGAGTAAAGGGTTGCCGCAATGCACGCGCTGCGGCCAGGTGGATGGTTGCGTGGCTTTGTAGCACGGCAAGCCGGGGTATGGGTTAGACGCTTATCCCGGGCCGGACGATGCGGCCGGCATGGACGCTGGCGCACGCCGCACCGCCGCGCCGTTCATTGGGTCCGCGCACGCAGCGCCGCCACTGCCATGTCCAGGAAGGCCCGCACCTTCTGCGGGGCGTGCCGGCCTTCATGCTGCATGACGTGTATGGGCAATGCCAGCGTTTCATGTTCCTGCAATAACTCGACCAGTTCACCGGACGCCAGTTGCGGCGCCACCATGTAGGACAGCACGCGGGTAATGCCGAAGCCGTCCAGGGCGGCGGCGATCGCCGCGTCGTTGGTGACGACGGTCATGCGCGGGTGGATGCGCACGTCGGTCGGCTGGCCGTCGCGCGTGAACCGCCATTCGCTGGCGCGCGCCACGCCCGTGGACGCGACCAAGGTGTGGTCCGCCAGGTCGGCCGGGCTGCGTGGCGCGCCGTGGCGTTCCAGGTAGGCCGGCGAGGCGCACACCACCCGGCGCACCTGGCCGACCGGTATGGCCTGGTAGCTGGAATCCTGCAGGTGGCCGATGCGGACGGCCACGTCCACGCCTTCGTCCATCATGTTGACGACCCGATCCAGGAAGCGGGTCTCGGCTTCGGCCTCGGGGTAACGGCGCAGGTAGGCGGTGACGATGGGGGTGACGTGGATACGGCCGAACATCGCGGGCGCCGTGATGACAAGGCGGCCGCGCACCAGGCCATGGGTGCCGGTGGCGGCCTCTTCGGTTTCCGTGATGTCGGTCAGGATGCGGCGGCAATCCTCGGCGTAGCGGGCGCCGACCTCGGTGACGCGCACGACGCGCGTGGTGCGCGTCAGCAGGCGCACGCCCATGGCCTTCTCCAGGTCGCTCACGGCGCGTGTGACCACGGGGGGTGATATCCGCATTCTGCGGGCCGCGGCCGCGAAGCCGCCTTCGTCAACGACGGCCAGGAAGGCCGCCATGGCCTGAAGCTTGTCCATATCGGTTCCGGAAACACGGTGAATGAAGCGCCGCGGTCAGGCGCGCCGGACCGCGGATATCCGGATTCTAATGAGCCGGGCGGGATGAAGCGCGCGCCGGCGGCGGCGCGTATCCCGTTGCAGGCGGGAATCCGTCATGCCGTGGCTCGCGCGGGGCATACGGTCGGCTACCCTGGGTGTATATCAATATGCGATGGGTAATGACAAATTCAGCATTGGACGCGGAAATGCCGGCTCCCTACACTCAGTAAAAACGAAGCCGACTCGCGGCGGCAAGATGGAGACGACATGCAAGAGATAACAAAACGGTATCGGTGAGGCCGAAGCGGCTCGTACCCGGTACGCCCCCGCCTATCCCACCGCCGCCAGGCCTGCGCCGGCCTGACGCTGCCACATAACGCAATGAGGAGACCAGCATGGGACTGCGCTTCATGGAGCACATCCTGATCCTTACCCACGACCCGGAAGCCACGCGCGACTGGTTCTGCGACAACCTGGGATTTCGCAACGGCTATCACCCGGAATTCGGATTCCCGGTGTACTGGCTGTACATCGGCGACCAGGACGTGGTCCACATCGGCAAGGCGCGCCATTCGGATCACCAGAATACCTATCTCCGTACGCCCAGCGACAAGCACGGCGATGATTATTCCGCCGGGGGCGCCATGGGATCGGGCCGTATCGACCACGTGTGCTTCAACTGCGAGAACATCAACGAATTCATCGACCGCCTGACGCGCAACGGCGTCGACTTCAGCGAGCGCAAGGCGCACAACTCCGATCTGTACCAGTTGTTCATGCGAGAACCGATCAACGGCATCAAGGTCGAATTGAACTTCTCCGCGGAAGAGGCCGTGCGGGCCGGCCGTGTGCCAGGCTGGACGGACACCGGCTCCAATGCCGGTACGCCGGGCGTACGCTGAGCGGAGACACAGCCATGGCGATTTATCCGGAACTCGCGGGCCGCAGCGTCGTCGTCACCGGCGCGGCGGGCGGTATCGGCGAACAGGCGGCACGCGCCTTTCATGCGCAGGGCGCATGGGTCTTCCTGCTGGACGTACAGGGCGACGGCGTGCGCGCCATCGCGGACACGCTGGGCGAGCGCGCGGCAGGCCTGGCGGTGGACATTACCGACGAGGCGCAGGTCAAGCAGGCCTTCGACGCCGTGCTGGCGGCGGGGCATGGGCTGGATGTGCTGGTGAACTGCGCCGGCGGCTACCGCAAGCTGCTGACTGTCGAGGAGATGGACCTGGAGGAATGGGACCGCACCGTGGCGCTGAACCTGCGCAGCGTGTTCCTGTGCTGCCGGGCAGCCATCGCGCCGCTGAAGCAGTCCCGGGCCGGCCGCATCATCAACGTTACGTCGATCTCCGGCCGTACGGTGCACGCGGCATCCTCGCCCGCCTATGGGGCGGCGAAGGCCGGCGTCACGCAACTGACGCGTTTCCTGGCGTACGAGCTGGGCCCGCATGGCATCACCGCCAACACGATCGCGCCGCTGACGACGGTCACGCCGCGCGTGGCGGCCCTGCGCTCACAGGATGACCTGGACCGTATCGCGGCGCAGGTGCCGCTGCGCCGCCTGGCGACGGCCGACGACCACGTCGCCGCCATGCTGTACCTGGCGTCGGACGGCGCGTCATTCGTATCCGGCGTGAACCTGGACACCAATGGAGCGCGCGTCATGCTGTAGCGCGGTTCGCACGGCTGCCACCCCGGGATAGTCCCCGCCAGATGGGACGTCCACACCATGAAGAGGAGACACTGATGTACCGTTTCGAGATGGCCAGGCTGCGCTTGCGCGCCGTTCTGGCGGCTTCCTTATGCGGCGCGGCGATCGCCGCGCTGACCCTGGCGCCGGCTTCGGCGGTGGCGCAGGCCTGGCCTCAACGGCCCGTAACCCTGGTGACGCCGCTGGCCACGGGCAGCGCTTCCGATCTGGCGCTGCGCATTGTCGTCGAACGCCTGGCGGGGCCGCTGGGCCAGTCCATCGTGGTGGAGAACCAGACGGGCGCTTCCGGCGCCATTGGCGCCGAGAAGGTGGCGCGTGCCAGGCCGGACGGCTACACGCTGTGCGGTTGCAATAACGCCATCCTCAGCGTGTTGCCGCATGTACGCAAGGTCGGCTATGACCCCGCGAAGCAGTTCAGGCCGGTGGGCATGGTCGCGGTACTGCCGACCGTGCTGGTGGTGAATCCGTCGTTGCCGGTAAAGAACGTCCGCGAACTGGTGGAGTACGTCAAGGCCAATCCCGGCAAGGTGTCCTATGCGACCGGCGGCGTGGGCAGTCCCCAGCACATCGCCATGGCCATGTTCGAGTCGGGGTCGGGCGTGAAGATGATGCACGTGCCGTACAAGGGTGCCAGTCCTGCGGCGGTCGGCGTGGCGGCGGGTGAGGCGCAGGTGATGTTCAACGCCATCGGAACCGTGCTGCCACTGATAAAGGCCGGCAAGATGCGGCCTATCGCGGTGGCCGGGGCGCAGCGTACGGCCATCCTGCCGGATCTGCCCACGGTGGCCGAGTCCGGCGTGCCGGGCTACGACTACGCGTCATGGATAGGCATCGTCGCGCCGGCGGAGACGCCCGACGCCGTGGTGCAGCAGCTTTCGCGCGAGCTGACCCAGGTCCTCAAGTCGCCGGACACGGTCGCGCGCCTGGCGGAGAATGGCATCGATCCCTTCATCATGACGCCCCAGGAGATGACGAAGTACATGGCCGACGACAGCCGGCGCATGGCGGATGTGGTCAAGCGGGCAGGGATGGAGACGGAATGAGCGCTGCACAAGAACCCTCGGCGGCCCGCTGGCGTGGACGCCAGTTCCATTACCAGCCGGTCGCCAGCCATGTGCATCCCTTCCTGGTCGACCTGTGGGACGCGGTGCGCGAAGAAACCGCCGGCCGCCTGGATATCGAGGTCGTGGCGGACAACGGCGGCCTGAAGAAATCGCACCTGGAGATCGTCGACGGGGTCATTGCCGGCGAGATCCAGTTCTATGCGCTGATGGGCAGCATACTCGGGCCGCTGGCGCCGGCGATGAACGTCCAGAGCCTGCCTTTCGCCTTTCGCGACAACGACGAGGTCTACCGCGCCATGGACGGCGCGCTGGGCGACGCCTTGCGTGCCGACCTGGGCGCGCGCGGGCTGTACCTGATGCCGTATGGCCTGATGGAGAACGGTTTTCGCCACATCGCCACCACCGGCCGCGTCATCGCCGACGCCAGCGACCTGGAAGGACTGTCGATCCGCATCCCCGAAGGCAAGGTCTTCGAAGAGACGTTCCGCACGCTGGGCGCGGAGCCGGTGCCGCTGTTCGTGCTGGAGTTGTACGACGCGCTGAAGACCGGGAAGTTGCAGGCCCAGGAGAATCCCCTGGCGATACTGGATTCGCTACGCCTGCACGAGGTCGTTACCCACGTATCGCTGACCTCCCACATGTGGTCGGGGTTCAACATCATCGGCAACCTGCCGTTCTGGAATGCGTTGCCCGAAGACGTGCGCGAGATCGTGCTGCGCAACGTGAAACTGCATGTCGGACGCCAGCGCAGCCACACCATGGCGCTCAACGAGGCCCTGGCCGGGACGCTGCGCGAGCGTGGACTGCGCTTCAACACGGCGGACACCGACAGCTTCCGGCAGCGCCTGGCGGGCGGCTTCTACGGGCAGTGGAAGGACGAGCTCGGTACGCGGGTGTGGAGCCTGCTGGAAGCCGAAGTCGGGCGGCTGGGCTGACCGTTCCGCGGTCGCGGCATTTCAACAATAGGGGAGACTTTCATGTCGACAAGGACATCCGGCTTTTGCCTGCCGCGCCGGGGCGCGGCGGCCCTGCTATTGGCAGGTTGTACGCTGGCGGGCGCCGGCGCGTCGGCGCAAGCGGCCTGGCCGACCAAGCCGATCCAGGTCATTGTGCCGCTGCAGGTGGGCAGCGCGGCCGACGTGGCCACCCGTGTGGTGGTGGCCAAGATGGCCGAGAACATGAAGCAGACCTTCATCGTGGAAAACCAGGCGGGCGTATCGGGGCTGCTGGGCGCGGAGCGCGTGGCGCGTGCCGCGCCGGATGGCTATACCCTGGGCGGCATCACGGATAGCGTGCTGAACTACGCGGTCAACCTGAACGACAAGGTCAATTTCGATCCCCTCAAGGACTTCGCCCCCGTCAGCCAGATGGCCAATATTTCCTGGGTGCTGGTCGTCAACAGCGGCTTCCCGGCCAGGACCATGGCCGAACTGCTGTCGCAGGCCAAGGCCCGGCCCGGCAAGATCGACTATGCGACGGGCGGCAATGGCAGTCCGCATCACATCGCCATGGAACTGTTCGCGTCCGCGGCCGGGGTCTCGTTCGCGCACGTCCCCTACAAGGGCGCTACGCAGGCGACCACGGACGTGGCCGGCGGACAGGTCCCCATGATGTTCTCGGCCGTGTCGGTCGCCCAGCCCTTCATCAAGGACGGCAGGCTGCGCGCCCTGGCGCAGCCGAACGAAAGGCGGTCCGCGCTGCTGCCCGATGTGCCCACCTTCGCCGAGGCGGGCGTGGCGGCATTCCGCTTTTCCACCTGGCTGGGCCTGTACGCGCCCAAAGGCACGCCGGCCGACATCGTCGAGCGGCTGAACGCCGAGGTCGTCAAGGCGGTCGCGGACCCCGGTGTGCGGGAACGCCTGGCCGGCATCGGGCTCGATCCCGTGGCTTCCACGCCGGCCGAATTGGGCACGCTGACCCGCGAGGGCTACGCGCGGGTGGGGCAGGCGATACGCGACGCCGGAATCAAGTCCCAATGAGCGCCGCCCAGCACGCCATACGGACCGTCGGTATCGCGGGCCTGGGCCTGATGGGCGCCGCCAGCGCGCAGCGGCTGGCCCTGGCGGGTTTCGGCCTGAGAGGCTACGACGTCGATCCCGGCCGTTGCGCGCAATTCGCGGGCGCCGACCAGCCCGGACGCGCGGCGGTGCAATCGCTGGCGGAATTGGCGGCGCAATGCGATGCAATCGTTCTGGCCGTGTTCGATACGGACCAGGTCGAGCAGGCGCTGTTCGGGCCCTCCGGCCTGGTTCATGCGGCGCAGGCCGCGGGGCGCGCGCCGGCGCTGGTGTGCATCAGCACATGCGATCCCGACCGTATCGCGGCCGTGGCCCGGCGGTGCGCCGCGGCAGGCCTGGCGTTCGTCGAATCGCCCATCTCCGGCACCAGCGCGACGCTGGCCAAGGGGGAGGCGGTCGGGCTGGTGGCCGGGCGCGATCAAGACCTGGCGCGCGCGGCCCCCGTGCTGGACGCATTGTGCCCGCGCCGCTATGGACTGGGCGCTCCGGGCAACGCCGCGCGCGCCAAGCTGGCGGTAAACCTGGTGCTCGGGCTGAACCGGGCCGCCATGGCCGAGGGGCTGCAGTTTGCGCAGCGGCTGGGCCTGGATCCGCAGGAATTCCTGTCAGTGCTGATCGGCTCGGCCGCGTATTCGCGGGTTATGGAAGTCAAGGGCCCGGCGATGGCGCAGCGCCGGTTCGATCCCCCGCAAAGCCGGGTGGACCAGAGCCTGAAGGATTTCCGGCTGATCCTCGCGCAAGCCGACGCCCATGCCCAGCCCTTGCCGTTCGCCCAGGTCTACGTGCGGCTGCTGGAGGATTGCATGCAGGCGGGCGAGGGCAAATTCGACAATGCCGCCATCATCGAGGCCATCGCACGGCTGCGCGGCTGAGCCCGGCAGGCCACCGCGGGAGACATCCGCCGGCATTGTCGATGCGGTCGACATCGAGGCCGACCGGGGGCTTTATTTACCGCGGGCCTTGAGGGCGGCGTCCAGGCGCGGATAGACACGCCGGGCGTTGCCCTCGTAGATCATGTGGCGGTCCGCGTCGCTCAGTTCGGGCGCCGCGTCGATGTAGCGCTTGGTGTCGTCGTAATGAAAGCCCGTGGTCGGATCGATGCCGCGCACCGCGCCGATCATTTCGCTGGCGAACAATACGTTCTTGACCGGAATGACCTTGGCCAGCAGGTCGATGCCAGGCTGGTGGTAGACGCAGGTATCGAAATAGATATTGTTCAGCAGCAGTTCGTCCAGCGGCGGGCGCTTCAGCTCCTGCGCCAGGCCGCGGAAACGGCCCCAGTGATACGGGACCGCGCCGCCGCCGTGCGGGATGACGAACTTCAGTTCCGGGAAATCCTTGAACAGATCGGAGGTCAGGCACTGCATGAAGGCCGTCGTATCGGCGTTCAGGTAGTGGGCGCCCGTGGTGTGGAAGCAGGCATTGCAACTGGTGCTGACGTGGACCATGGCCGGGATGCCGTATTCCACCATCTTTTCGTAGATGGGGTACCAGTAGCGGTCGCTCAGCGGCGGCGATGTCCAGTGCCCGCCGGAGGGGTCGGGGTTCAAATTGATGGCGACGAAACCATATTCCCTGACGCAGCGCTCCAATTCCGGAATGCACGTCGTAACCGGTTCGCCGGGCGATTGCGGCAGCATCGCGGCGCCGATGAACGCGTCCGGGAACAGCGACGCAACCCGGTGGCATAGCTCGTTGCAGACCGCTGCCCAGGTCAGGCTGGTCTGCAGGTCGCCGATGTGATGCGCCATGAAGCTCGCGCGCGGCGAGAAGATCGTCAGGTCGCTTCCGCGGGCCCGCATCAGGCGCAGCTGGTTGTCCTCGATGGAGGCGCGGATCTCGTCATCGCTGATGCGCAGATCGGCGACGCGCGGCGTCAGCGTCGGGTCCTTCAGACCGGCGATCTGCTGGTTGCGCCAGGCTTCGAGCGCCTTGGGCGCGGTGGTGTAGTGGCCATGGCAATCGATGATCACGTGCTTCTCCTGAGTTCGTGGGAATGCATTGCGGTCCGCGGGCGTGGGTAAACGGGAGGGCGGTCACGCCGCCGTCGCGGGCCAGGCGCCGGCTGGAATCTGGACCTCGCCTCGCATGATAAGCCGCGCCGTGCGCAGCAACGCCGCGCGGGCCACCTTGCGTGGATCGGCCGGGTCAAGGGCAAGGTCCACGCTGAACTCCCCGGAAGGGTGCTCCACGGAAACTTTCTTCGCCAATCCAGTGGCGGGCAGCGACGCCACGCCGGCGGCGACCGACTCCTCCAGCACGCACGCGGTGGCCACCGTTACCGCGGCCAGCACGCCGATGGCGTCGTGGCAGACATGCGGAATGAAGCAGCGGGTACTGACGCTACCGCCGTGGCGCGGCGCGGACACCAGGCACATCTTGGGGTAGGGCTTGTCCCGCACGTCGCCCAGGCCCATCAGGTGGCCTGCTTGCAGGCGGATGGCCTCGAGCCGGGCCTTGAGCTCGCCGTCGGCGTTCAGGGCGGCGACGGGCTCGTCGCCCACGCGGTCCAGGTCCGCGGCCCGGATCAACACCATGGGCATGCCGTTGTCGATGCAGGTGACCTGCAACGGAGGCTGGCCATCGATCTCCAGCGTGTCGCATGCCCGCCCGGTGGGGAGCAGCCCGCTGCATACCGAGCCCGCGGTGTCGAGGAAATCGATGTAGATCGGCGCGGCGGTACCGGGAACGCCGTCGATCCTGGCATCTCCGTCGTAGCGCATCGCGCCGTCCGGCGTCTGTACCGTGATATCGCACTGCATGCCGGTATTCACGGTCAGGACGCGGAAGGTGCTGGTCTGCCCTTGAGGCGCCAACATGCCGGTCTCGATGGCGAAGGGCACGACGGCCGCCAGCATGTTGCCGCAGTTGGGCGTCGTATCGACCTTGGCGTCTTCCAGCGATACCTGGGCAAACAGGAATTCGACATCCACGCCTGCGCGGGTGCCGGGGCGCACGATGCCCACCTTGCTGGTCAGCGGGTGCGCTCCGCCCAGGCCGTCGATCTGGCGGCGGTCCGGGGAACCCATGGCGGCCAGCAGCACGGCGTCGCGCGCGGCGATGTCCCGCGGCAGGTCGGTGGCTTTGAAGAAGGGGCCCCGGGAGGTCCCGCCACGCATCAGCATGCATGGGATGGAGCGCTGCGTTTGGTTTTTCGAGCCTGTGTCCATGGCCTTCTGCCTCGCGGGGTTGTGCCTGTCGAGTATGGAGCGCTGGCGCGGAAACGGGGTTGCCTTGTACGATGGGCGTCGTTCGAATTCGTTTATGGAGTTCTTCCCTTGGGCGGCATCGAAAGGCCATCCGGCGACGCCGCCGGCCCGGCGGAAACGCTGAGCCTGCGGCATGTGCATGTGTTCAATGCGGTCGCCGCGTCGGGCGGGGTACGGCGCTCCGCCGAGACGCTTTTGCGCGCGTCCTCCGCGGTGACGCGCGCCATCGGCCGCCTGGAGGACAGCCTCGGTGTCGCGCTGTTCGAGCGCAAAGGGAGCGGGATGCTGTTGACGGGCGCCGGAGAATCGGTGTGGATACGGGCCGCTCGCATCGAGGGGGAACTGGACGCCGTGCGCGACGAGGCCCTGGCCCTGCACGGCGGCCGGCCGGGCGGCTCCGGCGTGGCCGCCACGGCGGCGCTGTTCCACACCCGCCGCCTGACCAGCGCCGCGATGCTGGCCGACGTGCACCATGTATCGACGGTGGCTCACCTGTGCGGCGTGACGCAGCCGGCCATCAGCGCGTCGATCGCGCGGCTGGAGGAAAGCCTGGGCCAGCCCCTGTTCCAGCGCACCGCGCGCGGCATGGTGCCCACGCCGGTGGGCGAGCGCTGGGTGGTGCGCTTCAAGCGCGTGCTGGCGGAGCTGCGCAACATCCAGGCCGACGTCGCGGCCCTGAAGGGCGCGATCGAAGGCGTGGTCACCGTCGGCGCGCTGCCCCTGGTGCGGACCATGGTTCTGCCGACGGCGATCGCCAACGTCCTGGCGCGCCATCCGCGCCTGCGCATACGCACGCTGGAAAGCCCCTACGGGGACCTGTGCGCTCGCTTGCTCAGCGCCGATGTGGATTTCATCCTGGGTGCGCTGCGGCCGTTGCGCGACACTTCGCTGACCACGCGCGTGCTGTTGCACGAGGACATCGTCCTGATCGCGCGCGCCGATCACCCGCTTGCACGGCAAGCGGCGATCGGTTTCGACGACCTGTTCCGCTATCCCTGGGTGCTCTCGCGCGCCTCCTCGCCGCTGCGCGGCCAGCTCAACGATTTCTTCCGCCGCAAGGGGCATCCTCCCCTGGCGCCCTCCGTGGAAACGGCCGACCTGGCCCTGCTCAGGGGCCTGTTGCTGCATTCGGACATGCTGACCGCGCTGTCGGTGCACCAGTTGCACTACGAGTTCGAGTCAGGCGGGCTGGCGGCATTGGACTTCCCGCTGGACGGCATGCAGCGGGAGATCGGCGTGACGCTGCGCAGCGGCGCCCAGTTGTCGCCGGGCGCGCGCGCGTTGCTCGACGAAGTCATGCGCCTGGCCGCAACGGCGGCGACGCCATCGCCGGCCGGGTGATCCGCCCGCGCGGGGGCTCCGATTCCCCGCGTGACGACCCATGCCCTGGCGCGGGAAACGCTATGGTGCGGCGCGTGGAAGGTCGTACGCCCATGGCCGCCGCGACGTGTCCCGGCGCCGGTACGCGTCGATGTCCTGCTGCATGGTCAGCGTCAGGTCGATTTCGTCCAGCCCGTCCAGCAGCATCGCGCGCAGCCGGGCGGGCGACTGGAAGGCGTGGACCTCGCCTTGCGCGGTCCTGACCGTCTGGTCGCCCAGGTCCACATTCAGCGTGGCCTGCGCGCCCAGCGTCATCGCGCGGTCTGCCAGGGCGGTCACGACTTCTTCGGGCAGGGCGACCGGCACGATACCGTTGCGGAAGCAGTTGCCGTAGAAGATGTCGCCGAAAGAGGGCGCGATCACAACCCGGAATCCGCATTGCCGCAGGGCCTTGGGCGCGCCCTCCCGAGACGAGCCGCAGCCGAAGTTGCGGCCGGCCAGCAATACGGTCGCGCCGCTCCAGGGAGCGCGGTTGAGGATGAAATCGGGGTTCGCGCTGCCGTCCGGGCGGGTGCGCCACTCGGCGAACAGGCCCTCGCCCAATCCGTTTGGCGTTGACGTGCGCGGCAGGAAGCGCGATGGAATGATCTGGTCGGTATCGATGTTGATCTGCATCAGCGGCGCGCCGTATCCGCTGTGGCTCGAGAATTTCTCCATTTCAGCCTCCGTCGCGCAACTGGCGCACGCTGGTCATGCGGCCGGTCAGGGCCGACGCCGCCACCGTTGCCGGGCTGGCCAGGTGGGTGCGCGATCCCAGGCCCTGGCGGTTCTCGAAATTGCGGTTGGTCGTGCTCATGATGCGTTCGCCCTTGAATCGATCCTTCCCCTGCGCGCACAGGCCGCAGCCGGAGTCGTGCCACTCGAATCCTGCTTCCAGGAACACGCGGTCCAGGCCTTCGGCCTCGGCTTCGCGCTTGACCTGGCTGCTGCCCGGAACGCAGATGGCGGTCACGCCGGGGGCCACCTTGCCGCCGCGCAATACGGCTGCCGCCTCGCGCAGGTCGGACAACCTCGCGTTGGTGCAGGAACCGATGTAGGCCGCGTCGATGGGAATGTCCCGGGCCAGGGTGCCCGGCTCCAGGCCCTGGTAGCGCAGCGCGCGCTCCACCCATGCGCGTTCGCCGCTGTCCGCGTAGTCCGCCGGCGAAGGAATGCGGCCGGTGACCGGTATGACGTGTTGCGGGCTGGTCCCCCAGCTGACCTGCGGCTCCAGGGCCGAGCAATCGATATCCACTTCGCGATCGAAGACCGCGCCTTCGTCGCGGGCGAGCGCGCGCCAGTGCGCCACGGCCGCATCCCAGGCCGCGCCCTTGGGGGCGAACTCGCGGCCATGCAGGTATTCGAAGGTGGCGTCGTCCGGCGCCACGAAGCCGTACTTGGCCGAGAACTCGATCGCCATATTGCACAGCGTCATGCGCGCCTCGATCGGCATGGCGGCGATGGCCGCGCCGGCGAATTGCACGGCATGGCCGTTGCCCCCGTTGGCCCCGACGCGCGAAATCAGGTGCAGGATCATGTCCTTCGCATAGACATGCGGCGGCGGCGCGCCATGGAAATTGACCCGCATGGTCCTGGGCCGGGACTGCATCAGGACCTGCGTGGCCAGCACGTGCTTGCACTCCGAGGCGCCGATACCCCAGGCCAGCGCGCCCAGCCCGCCCAGCGTACAGGTATGGCTGTCCGGACAGACGATGGTCAGGCCGGGCAAGGCGATGCCCAGTTCGGGCGCCACCACATGCGAGATCCCCTGGCGCGGATCGTCCACGTCGATGAAGTGCAGCCCGAGCCGCCGCGACGACAGGCGCGATTCGTCGATCAGTTGCGTGCCGACCTCGTTCCAGCCCTTGCGCCGGCCGATGCCGGGCCTGGTCTGCACGGCGTGGTCGATCAGGCTGAAGACCTGCGCCGGACTCGCCACCGGGCGGTTCTCCTGCAGCAGTTCACGCATGGCGACCGTGCCCATGGCCTCGTGCAACATCAGGCGATCGATCTGCAGCAGGTGTTCGCGGCTGTCGAAGGCCTTGATGAAGTGCGCTTCCCAGATCTTGTCGAAGTAGGTCTGCGGCCCGGCATCGGGCCGGGTCGGGTGAGGGGATTCAGGCATGTTTCTTCCGTCCGGATGCGCGCGGCTCAGCCTTCGGCCGTGATATGAGCCGTTGCGATGATTTTCGCGTACTTGTCGATCTCGCTTTGGATATAGGCCTTGAACTGTTCCGTGCTGCCAGGCAGCGCCAGCGTGCTGTTCTTGTCGAAGGCGGCCACCACATCGGGTAGCGCCAGGGCCTTGTTCACCTCCGCGTTCATGCGCTGGACGATCACGTCCGGCGTCTTTGCCGGCGCCAGCAGGCCGGCCCAGGTGTTCGAAACGATGTCGACGCCTTGCTCGCGCATGGTCGGGATATCGGGTGCGAAGCGCGAGCGCTTTTCCGTCGCCATGCCCAGCACCACCAGCTTGCCGCTCTTGACCAGGTCGCGCAGGTCCAGCCAGGTGCCGAACATCATGGTGATGTGGCCGCCCAGCAGGTCGGTCAGCGCCGGACCCTGGCCCTTGTAGGGCACGTGCGTGATGTCGAGCCCGCCCATCTGCTGCTTGAGCATTTCCCCGGCCAGATGCGGCGTGGTGCCGATGCCGAAGGAGCCGTAGCTGAGCTTGCCCGGACTGGCCTGCGCCGCCTTGCGCAAGTCGTCCAGGTTCTTCAGCCCGCTGCCCGGGAAGACGGCCAGGGCCTGCTCGGACATGCCCATCATGGCCACGGGACGCAGGTCCGCCAGGCTGTCATAGGGCAGGCGCTTGAGCAGTACGCTGTTCACGCAGAAGCTGCCGGCCACGCATACGTAGGAATAGCCGTCCGGCGCCGACTTGGCGACGTAGTCCACGCCGATCACCGTACCGGCGCCGGGCCGGTTCTCCACGATGGCAGTCTGGTCTATGCTCTGGCCTACCTTGGTGGCGATCAGGCGGGTGACGAAGTCGGTCGTGCCGCCGGGCGGGAAGGGCACCACCACGCGCAGCGGCTTGGCCGGCCAGGCCTGGGCGCGTGCGGGACGGGCCACGCCGGCCATCGTCAGCGCCGCGCCGCCCAGCAGCAGATCGCGTCGCGACAAGGTAGCCTGGGGCAGGGGTTGCATCATATTTGTCTCCGGAAGATAAACAGAAAAGTGCCGCCTGCACGGTGTCCAGGCGCGCATCGAAATCGCGAAGCGAGCAGACGCCGCGCGCTACATCTGCGCGCCGATCATCCAGGGCACGAACTCTTCATTGCCGACGCCGAGCGCTTCGCTCTTGGACTGGCCTCCGGAGGCGACGCGGACAATCTCGCGAAAGATCTCTTCGCCCTTTTCGCGTACGCTGGCCGTCCCGTCCATGATGGCGCCGCAGTTGATGTCCATGTCGTCGCGCATGCGTTCGTACATGCGGGTGTTGGTGGCCACCTTGATGGAGGGCGCCGGCTTGGCGCCGAAACAGGACCCGCGTCCGGTGGTGAACACCACCAGGTTCGCGCCGCTGGCGATCTGGCCGGTGGCGCCCATCGGGTCGTAGCCGGGTGCATCCATGAACACCAGGCCATGCTTGTCGACGGGTTCGGCATACTTGTAGACGTCCACCAGCGGCGTGGAGCCGCTCTTGGCGACAGCGCCCAGGGATTTTTCCAGGATGGTGGTCAGGCCGCCTGCCTTGTTGCCCGGCGTGGGATTGTTGTCGATGCTGCCGTGTTCGCGCTCGGCGTACGCTTCCCACCAGCGTATGCGCTCCACCACTTTCTCGCCCACTTCCCGCGAGACGGCGCGTCGCGTCAACAGGTGTTCGGCGCCATAGATCTCGGGCGTCTCGGTCAGGATCGCGGTGCCGCCATGGGCCACCAGCAGGTCCACCGCAACGCCCAGGGCGGGGTTGGCCGTGATGCCGGAATAGCCGTCCGACCCGCCACACTGCAATGCAATATTCAGGTGCGACACGGGCAGGGGCTCGCGCACCGCCTGGTTGGCGATGGGCAGCATGGCGTCGATGGCCCTGACCACGGCGTCCACGGTTTTCTGCGTGCCGCCTTGTTCCTGGATCACCAGTGGCACCATGGTCGAGCTGGGCGACACGCCTTCGGCGACCAGGATGGCGCTCATCTGGTTGGACTCGCAGCCCAGGCCGACGATGACCACGCCGGCGAAGTTCGGATGGCGCACGTAGCCGCCGATGGTGCGGCGCAATTGCCGTATGCCTTCGCCTTCGTGGTCGATGCAACAGCCGAAACTGTGGGTGATGGGCACGATGCCGTCCACATTGGGGAAGGCGTCGAGCGCGCCGGCCTGGGCAAAGCGCTGGGCAGCCATCTTGCTCACGCTGGCCGAGCAGTTCACCGTGCTGATGATGCCGATATAGTTGCGCGTGGCGACCCGGCCATCCGGGCGGCGAAAGCCCATGAATGTCAGCCCTTCCTGCGCGGGGACCACCGGTGTGGCGTTGGCGCCGAAGGCGTAATCGCGCTGGAAGTCGCCCATGGCCAGATTGTGCGTATGCACATGCTCGCCGGCCTCGATGTCCCGTGTGGCAAATCCGATGATCTGGCCGTAGCGGCGCACGGCGCTGCCTGCCGCGATGTCGCGCAGGGCCACCTTGTGGGCCTCCGGTATGTCATCACGCACGCGCACGGCGTCGAATTCCTCCAGCAGCACACCGCTGGCGATGGGCCGCCGCGCGATCGCGACATCGTCGTCGGCGTGCAGTTTCAAGGCGAATAATGCGTTGCTCATGGTTTGTCTCCCGGATTACGCTAGCGGCAGTTCATGCGGCAGGGGCCTGGTGCGGGGTTCCGCATGAATAAGCGGCGCCAGTATCGGGAATGGTCCCGGGCGGCGCAAATTGGTCGGACCAGTTGATGGAAGGCATGTGTATGGCACCGCAGACCCGCCCTGAAAGCGCGCTTCTACGCGTCACCAAACAGTTGGAAAGCCAGCTGCACGAACTGGCGTTGCGGGATGGCTCGCGGCTGCCTTCCGAGCGTGCGATGGCCGAGCGCTTCGGCGCATCGCGGTCCACGGTGCGCGAAGCGGTGCAAAGGCTGATTGCGCGCGGCTTGCTGCAGTCACGCCCCGGCAGTGGCGTGTTTGTCGCGGGCGCGCATCCCAGCGAGCCGGCGTCGAGCTGGCTGCGCATGATCGCGGAGCAGCCCGCCCTGCGCGCGGACACGCTGGAGTTCCGGGCGATATTCGAATGCTGCGCGGCCCGCTTCGCCGCGGACCGCGCCAGTGGCGAAGAGAAAGCCAGGCTGGGCGCCGTGATCGACGACATGGCGCGAGCCGTGCAACGACAGGACGTCGCGGCGGAGGCGCTGGCGGACGCGCAGTTTCACCTGACGCTGGCCGCGATCTCGCACAATTTCATGCTGACGCAGTTCTACGCGGTGGTGATCAACCAGTTGCGCGAGCACATCACGCTGAATACCTACGACGCGAACCAGGACGTGCGGCATGCCCGAGCCCGATCCAGCGCCCGGCTGAAACAGCACGACGCGATCTACCAGGCGGTGCGGGCCGGCCAGGCCGCGCGGGCCGCCCAGGCCATGGCGCGCCACATCAGCTACGTGGGCGCCCAGTTCAAGTCAGACCACTGACCTTTACGCGCGGGGGTCAGGACGTGCGCGCGCCGCGCCAGGAAGGCGTGCTCCGTCGGGCCAGCGCGGTCTCGAGCGCCGTCCCCAGGTCTTCGATCCGATAGGGCTTGGGCAGCAGCAGGATGCCGTCGGCTTCCGCCCCGCGCGCTTCGCTGCCCAGGTATCCGGTTGTCAGCACCACCGGCAAGTCCGCCCTGCGCTTGCGTATCTCGCGGGCCAATTGCACCCCGCTCATGCCGCCCGGCATCATGATGTCGGAGAAGACCACATCGATGCTTCTGCCGTCCGCCAGTGCGCCCAGCGCAGCCGCGGGACTGGCGGTCCGGGTAACTTCATAGCCGAGCTGCATGAGCATCTCCATCGTCAAGGCGGCGACTTCATTGTCGTCCTCGACCAGCAGCACATGGAATTCGGCCCGCGCGGGCGCAGGCGCCGGACTCTGGCATGTTTCCGCCGGCGTCTCCACGGCCTTGTGCGAGCGCGGCAGCAGCAGCCGCACGGTGGTGCCTTGGCCCCACTCGCTGATGATCTGAGCGGTACCGCCGGATTGCCGGGCGAAGCCATAAGCCTGCGCCAGTCCCAGGCCGGAGCCCTTGCCGACGTCCTTGGTGGTGAAGAAAGGTTCGAAGACCCGTGCCTTGACCTCCGGTGTCATCCCGGTCCCGGAGTCCGTCATCGACAGGCAGACATAGTCGCCGCGCAGATCACCTTCGTTGAGGTCGGCGAGATTTTCAGTGCGGATATCGATTGTCCCGCCGCCGGGCATGGCGTCGCGCGCATTGACGGCCAGGTTCAGGACAACCAGTTCCAGTTCGCCAGGATCGACCTCCACGGCCCACGATTCGGGCGCCGCGTGCAGCGCCACGTCGATGTCGCCGCGCAGGCTGCGCTCCAGCATTTCACGCATGCCGCCGATCTGGCGCGCGAGGTCCACCACCTGAGGTTGCAGCGTTTGGCGCCTGGCAAACGTCAGCAACTGCCGTGTCAGCCCGGCACCCCGCGCGACGGCGCGTTGCATCGTCACGGCCAGACGCTGCCGCCGTTCCGGATCGGCCTGCCTGTCCAGCAGTTGCAGGCCGCCGGAGATCACCATGAGCAGATTATTGAAGTCGTGCGCCACGCCGCCGGTCAATTGGCCCAGGACTTCCAGCTTCTGGGCCTGCCGCAGGGTTTCCTCGACCTGTGCGCGTTCGGCCATCTGGTGGCGCAATTCCCTGTTGGCGTTTTCCAGTTGCTCGGTTCTTGCCCTGACCGTGTCCTCCAGGACCGCGGCGGCGTTCTCCTGCGATTGCAGGAGAGCCTTGACCTGATATTGCCGCACCCGCGCGCGCGCGGCGGTGCGCACCATCGTCGAAAGGGCAAGGCTTTGCACGGGGCGCTCCAGCAAGGACACGTTGCCCAGCGCTGTCACCATCTTCTCGCGCCAGGCGGCCACCGCCGGCTGTTCGACACGGCTGGTCAGGACCACGAAAGGGAGGTCGGACCACGCCGGCTGGTTCGCCACCCAGGCCGCGACCTCGGCGAGGTTCTTGCCGAACAGGGCCTCCTCGGTCATGCAGACGACCAGCACGCCGGCATCCGCTTCCGCCAGCAGTTCGTCCACGCTCGCGCAGGCCTTCGCGTCCAGTCCGCCGCGGCGCAGCAATTCGACGCACGCCGCGCCGTCACGACCGATGGGCGCATGGACCAGGACGCGGCCTTCGCCCGATTCAGGCATGCCCATCGTTCTCCCCGGGCATGAGCGGCCGGTCGTCCCCCGTGTACTGCGGTGTTCCGGACAGTACGCCGCTGAAGGCGGTCAGTGGCGGCCCCACCCTCAGCCCGCGCGGCGAAAGCTTGAATTCGCGGATCGTGTGTTCATGGTCCCCGCTGCGTTTCTTCACCACCGACAGCGCGCGGCGCACTTGGCCGGCGTATTCGAAATAGCGCAGCATGATGACGGAATCGCTCAGATAGCTGATATCGAGCGGGGTGTCCATGGGACCCACCAGCCCGTGCTGGGCAAGAACCAGTATCGTCAGGACGCCTTGTTGGCCCAGGTAACTCAGCAGCTCATGCATCTGGAGGATAAGGAACCGGCCATCGGGCATCGCGTTCAAGTAGCCGTTCAAGCTATCGATGACCACGACCCGTGCGCCGTCGACATCGACGCTGCGGCGGACGATGGAAGCGAATTCGCCCGGCGAAAGCTCGGCCGGATCGATCTGCTGAATCCGTAGCCGGCCTTTCTCCATTGCCGGCTGCAGCGCCATGCCCAGCGTGCCGGCGCGGCTTTCGAGCGTGCCGCGACCTTCGTCGAAGGCAAAGAACGCCACATGTTCGTTCCGCTGGGCGGCCGCCAGGGCATACGTGAGGGCCAGTGACGACTTCCCGACGCCCGCCGCGCCGATGATGAGCGCATTGGTGCCCCGTTCCAGGCCGCCGCCCAGTAGGGTATCGAGTTCCGCATTGCCGCTGGACATCTTCTCCACGGCAAAGCTCTTGTGGTGCTCCGCTGCCACGAGACGCGGGTAGATGGACAGGCCACCTTTCTTGATCGTGAAATCGTGGTAGCCGCCCCGGTAGTCGATGCCGCGCATCTTCATCACGCGCAGGCGGCGTCGTTGGGCGCCATAGTCGACGGCCAATTGCTCCAGCACGACGACACCATGCGAAATCGAATGAAGCTGCAGGTCGTCGTCCCGGGACGCGAGGTCGTCCAGCAGCACGACCGCGCAGCTGCGGCTGGCGAAAAAATGCTTCAGGGCCAGCACCTGGCGACGATAGCGCAACGGACCCTGGGCCAGCAGGCGCAATTCGGAAAGACTGTCCAGCACTACCCGTGAGGGATTGATGGCCTCGACCTTGTCAAGAATGAGTTTGGTGGTCTCGCTAAGTTCCATCTCCGCGGGATGCAGCACCGTCAGCTCGCGGTCGGGATTCAAGGCTGTTTCAAGCGAAACGAGTTCGAAGATCTGTATGCCGTCCAGTGTCCATCCGTGGCGTTTGGCCACCAGATCCAGCTCCCGGCGGGTTTCCGATAGGGCGATATACAGGACGCTTTCCCCACGCCGCGCGCCTTCCAGCAGAAACTGCATGGCCAGTGTCGTCTTGCCCGTGCCGGGATTGCCCTCGTACAGGTACATCCGGTCCGGATCGAATCCGCCATTCAGGATATCGTCAAGGCCGCGATCTCCCGTCGAAATACGTGGCGGATCTTCGTTGTGGATATCGTCTGGACCTTGTTCCGTGCTCATGGCTTCCTCGGTCAACCCGCGTTAACCCACCATATTAGTTGAAACGGGTTGCTGCCGATCTGGAAGACCTTGCCGTAAGCGGAGCGGACGGCACGGCGGTGTTCAGCTGGCGATGCGGTCCTCGCCCCGCCGCGCCTTGGCCAGCCGTTGTCGCAGCGCATGCAGCGGAGTCCGGCGCAAGGTTTCGAAGCGGTCTTCCTCTTCTGAGAACGCCAGGGACGGCTTGACCAGGTCGCTGCGGCTGATCATGCCGGCGAGGCGGCGCGACTGCGCGTCATCGACTACCGGCAAGCGTTCGAGCCCGTGCACGGCGAGCCGGTTGGCTACGACTCGGCAGGTTTCGCCGGGCAGGGCCATGATGGGCACATTGGCGCCGAACAGATCGCCCATGGTCCGAACCGCCGGATTCTGGATACCCGCCAGCAGGGCCGCCTTGTCGATCATGCCTACCAGCGCGCCGTCGCGCACCACGGGGTAGGCGCGGTGCGTCTGTGCCGGGCCGAATTGCATCTCCAGCGCGGTGCCGACCGGCGTTTCCGCGTCGATGGTCTGCACTTGCGCCGTCATCACTTCGCTCACGAAGTGGCGCTCCAGCGGGTCGATGCCGTATTCGCGGTAGATGTGATAGCCACGCCGCGCGATTTTTTCCGTCAGGATGGAGCGCCGCATGACCAGCACCGTGAACCCGTAGGCGCATGACGATGCCGTCAGCAGGGGGAGCAGGGCATTGATGTCGTGCGTCAGCTCGAAGGCGAAGAGAACCGCCATGATGGGCGCGCGCATCATACCGCCCAGCGTGGCGGCCATGAACACCATGGGCCAGAGGGCGGGTTCGCCGCCCGGCATGATCGGTCCCAGTACCGCGCCCAGCGCGGCGCCCATCATCAGCAAGGGCGCCAGCACGCCGCCCGAGGTCCCGGACGCCAGGGAGATGACCCAGATGACGGCCTTGACCAGGATCAACCCGATCACGACCCCCACCGCCAGGTGATTGTGCAGCAGGTCGCCGATGACGTCGTAGCCGACGCCCAGGGCCCGCGGCTGGAAAAAACCGCCGATGCCGATGGCCAGTCCTCCCAGCGCCGGCCACCACATCCAGTGGAACGGCAGCTTGCCGAAAAGGTCCTCCACCTTGTACAGGGAGGTCGACAGGCCCCAGGACATCGCCCCGGCCAGCACGCCGGCGACCGCGCAGGAGAGCAGGCCGACCGGGCCCAGCACCTCGGTCTGCAGGGGGAAGAGGGCGCCGCCTTCCAGCACCAGCGGGCGCACGAAGCCGGCCACCGCGCAGGCGATGGCCACGGGCAGGAAACTGCGCGGCCGCAGTTCGAACAGCAGCAGCTCGACCGCCAGCATCACGGCCGCGATCGGTGTGCCGAAAACGGCCGTCATGCCGGCGACCGCACCGGCCACCAGCAAGGTCTTGCGTTCCGCGCTGGTCAGGTGAAAGTGCTGCGCAATAAGCGAACCGATCGCACCGCCCGTCATGATGATCGGACCTTCGGCGCCGAACGGGCCGCCGCTGCCGATGGCAATCGCCGACGACAGGGGCTTGAGCACCGCCACCTTCGGCGACATCTTGCTTTTGCCGAACAGGATCGCCTCGATGGCCTCCGGAATGCCGTGGCCGCGTATCTTCTCCGTGCCGAAGCGCGCGATCAGGCCGATGATGAGTCCGCCCAGCGCGGGAATCGCGATGACCCACAGTCCCAGTGTGTTTTCCGCCGGAGACCGGTGCTCGAACGACAGCACGCCGAAGAAAAACAGGTTGGTGAAAAAGCTGATGAGCTTGAGCAGGCAATAGGCCGTGAAGGTGCTGAGCATGCCGATGACGGCGGCGATGACGGCGATGCGCAGCAAACGCGCGTTGGCGGCGAAGTCGCCCTTTGATTTATCTCCGTGCACGGATGGTTCCTGGTGATCGATATGGGGTGCCAACACGCGGATGGCGAGCTGCGATGGGACGAAGGGAAACGAAGAAGGGAAACGCAAAAAAATATATCGTACTACGAGGTATCCCTAATAGTCCCGCACGACAGCCGTCGGTAAGATTCGCGACAGCTTCTTTTCAATCCGCTGTCAGTGTGTGATGTCGCCCGGGCGGGTGGCGCGGCGCCGATGCCGGTTCGACGCACAGCCTATGTAGGAGGGCGCAGTCACCATGGAACTTTGGGATCATCTGGCACTCGGCTTTTCGGTGGCTTTCTCGCCGGAAAATCTGCTGTATGCCTTGCTCGGCTGCATCCTGGGCACGCTGGTGGGTGTGCTGCCCGGGTTGGGCCCGGTCCCGACCATCGCGATGCTGCTGCCGATCACCTATGTGCTGCCGCCCATCGCAGGCCTCATCATGCTGGCGGGCATCTATTACGGCACGCAATACGGCGGGTCCACCACCGCGATACTGGTCAACCTGCCGGGCGAGACTTCGGCAGTGGTGACGACACTGGATGGACACCAGATGGCCCGCAACGGCCGCGCGGGAGCGGCCCTGGCCCTGGCCGCAATGGGGTCGTTCTTCGCGGGCAGCGTGGCCACCATGGTTATCGCCGCCTTCGCGCCCCCACTGGCGGAGGTGGCCTTTTTATTCGGACCGGCCGAGTATTTCTCGCTGATGACGCTGGGCCTGGTGGGCGCGGTGGTGCTGGCGTCGGGTTCGCTGCTGAAGGCCATCGCGATGATCGTGCTGGGCCTGTTGCTCGGCATGGTCGGCACCGATGTCAATTCCGGCGTCGCGCGCTATGACTTCGGCATTCCGGAGCTGCAGGACGGCATCAATTTCGCGATCGTCGCCATGGGCGTGTTCGGCTTTTCGGAAATCCTCTCCAACCTGGAGCAGAAGGAAAACCGCGTCAGCATCGCCGACAAGGTGGGCTCGCTCTATCCGAACCGCCAGGAGCTGCGCGAGGCCGCGCCCGCCATCCTGCGCGGGACGGCGCTGGGATCCTGCCTGGGCATCCTGCCCGGCGGCGGTTCGGTGCTGTCGGCATTCGCCTCGTACACCCTTGAAAAGAAGATCAGTAAAAACCCCGAACGGTTCGGCAAAGGCCATCCCGCCGGTCTCGCCGGCCCGGAGTCGGCCAACAATGCCGGGGCGCAGACCTCGTTCATTCCCCTGCTGACCCTGGGTATTCCGGGCAACGCGGTCATGGCCCTGATGGTGGGCGCCATGACGATCCATAACATCCAGCCCGGCCCGCAGGTGATGTCCAGCCATCCCGACCTGTTCTGGGGCCTGATCGCCTCGATGTGGATCGGCAACCTGATGCTGGTCGTGCTGAACCTGCCGCTGATCGGCATCTGGGTCAAGCTGCTGCGCGTTCCCTACCGTGTGCTGTTTCCCGCGATCATCATCTTCTGCACCATCGGCGTTTATTCCTTGAACTACAACGTATTCGACATCCTGGTGACGGCTGTATTCGGGGTGGTCGGCTATGTCTGGTACAAGCTCAAGTGCGAAGGCGCGCCCTTGCTGCTGGGGCTGGTGCTCGGACCGATGATGGAAGAGAACTTCCGCCGTGCGCTGCTGTTGTCACGTGGCGATTTCGGCACCTTCATCGACCGGCCGCTGTCGGCCGGGCTGCTCGGCGCGGCCGCCGCGCTGGTGCTGATCGTGGCCCTGCCTTCGATACGCCGGACGCGTTCCGAAGCCTTTGTCGAAGAAGCGGGCTAAGGGCTCGAAGTCGCGGTAACTCAGGCCCTGATGCCTTGCTCCTGGATTACGCGGCGGTACTTGGCGCTTTCCGTGGCGACGTACTGGCGCAGTTCTTCGGGCGTGGTGTGCATGGGCTCCGCGCCCAGTTCGACGAAACGCGCTCGCAGCGCGGGGTCGTTCATCGCCCTGGCCAGGGCCTGCTGGAAGGTCGCGATCACCGCCGCGGGTACGCGGGCGGGCATCCAGACGCTCCAGCAGTTTGCCCCGGTAAGTGCCTGATAGCCCACTTCGCCCACCGTCGGGATGGCGGCGAAGCGCGGATTGCGGCTCGCGCCGGTGTACGCCACGGCGCGCAGCGCGCCGGACCGGATATGCGGCAGGGCCGCCGGCGGATCGACGGCGATCATGTCGAGCCGGTTGGCCAGCACATCGTTCAATGCCTGGCCGCCACCCTTGTAGGGCACGTGCGTGATCTTGATTCCCGCGGTGTCGTTCAGCATGGCGCCCCACAAGTGCGCGAAAGTCCCGATGCCACCGGAGCCGTAATTCAGCTTGCCAGGGTTGGCCCTGGCGGCGGCCACGATATCGGCCAGGCTCTTGTAGGGAGACGCGCCGCTGGTGACCACCAGCGCGGGCCCGGTCGCGATCAGCGATACCGGCGTGAAGTCCCTGGACATGTCATACGAGGTGGCCGAGATCAGCGGTTGCGTAATGGCGGACCCCAGCGTCCCCAGGGCGAAGGTATATCCGTCCGGTGCTTGCCGGCTGGCGTAGATCATGCCCACCGCGCCGCCTGCCCCGGCATGGTTTTCGACCACCACCGCCTGGCCCAGGGCCTCGCCGAGTTTCTGCCCCAGTATGCGCGCCATGGTGTCGGCCGCGCCGCCCGGAGGAAAGTTCACCACGAACTTGAGCGGCCGGGCCGGGTAGGGCTCGGCCGCGCCGGCCCATAGCGGTGAGGCCGCACCCAGCAGGGCTGCCGCCAGGAATCTTCGTCTGGTCATGGTTGTCTCCACCCATCATCGAATCGTCCGGCAGCCTCTGCGGGCTGCTGTTGATCAAAGGCCGAGCGTTGCGGCAATGATGTTTTTCTGTATTTCAGAAGTCCCGCCGCCGATGGTTGCCAGGCGCGAATCGCGGAAGAAGCGCTGCATCGGGTATTCCATGCAATAGCCATAGCCGCCGAGGATCTGCAGGCACATGTCGGAGATCGTCTTGTACGATTCGCCCACGTAGTACTTGAGGACCGCGGTGTCGGCGCGTTCGGCCTGCTGGTTTTCCATCAGCCATGCATAGCGGCGGATCATGGTCTGTGCGACATCCAGCATGACCTTCATGTCGGCGAATTTGTGTTGCGTCACCTGGAAGCTGCCGATCGGCTTGCCGAATTGATGGCGGGTTTTGGCGTAGTCCAGGGCGAACTCGAACGCGCGGCGGGCGGCGCCGATGCGGGCGGCCGACAGGCACAGCCGTTCGTAGCGCAGCGTGTCTTCGCAAATGGCCCACCCTTTGTCCAGCTCGCCGAGCACGGCGCTGCGCGGCACCCGGACGTCGGTGTAAGTCACTTCCGTCGTGCCGATGGCATGCTGGCCCAGCGTGGGGATCTTGCGGATCTCGATGCCGGGAAGCCGGGTGTCGACCACGAAGGTGCTGATGCCAAGCTGCTTCTTGCCCAGGTCGCTGGTGCGCAGGGCAAGCAGCACATAGTCCGCGATGTCCATTCCCGAGGTGAACACCTTGCGGCCGTTGATGACGAAGTGGTCGCCATCGGCGACGGCCCGGGTTTGCAGCGCAGCGGCATCCGAGCCCGAATCCGGTTCGGTCAGGGCGAAGGCGAAGGACAGCTCGCCCTTGACCACACCCGGCACGATGCGCCGCTTCTGTTCGTCGGTGCCATGCTTGAGGATGGCATAGCAGCCGTAGGTGAAATTGCGGAACAGCCACAGGCCGAGTTCCTCGAAGTGGTTGCCGGTTTCCTCCAGCAGCAGGGCCAGGTCGGTGGGCGCGGCGCCGGCGCCGCCGTATTCCTCCGGTGCGATCAGTCCCAGCCAGCCGTTGCGGGCCAGTGCCTCGAAGGCCTCGCGGGGAGGCGTCATCGTCTCGTCGCACCGTGCCGCGTATTCCATGCTGCACACGTCGTCCAGCAGTGCGCGCACGTGGTCGCGCATTGCGACCTGGTCGCTCGTCAATCCGAATTCCACGCCAGCGGTTCCTTGCAGAAAGGGAGTCGTTGGAACGGCGCGCCGCATGCGGACAAGGGGCGGCCGCGCGGCAATCCGTATATTCAATTAAGTGATTTAATCAATCGATTCAATCATACAGTTCATCCCTTGCGGCGGTCAAACATCGGCGCGGATTCGCGAGTTTCCGGCGCGCAGGCCGCTGGCAACGCGACACGCTTCCGCGTAGGGATCGCTGTCGACGACGCGTGTGACCAGGCCCCACCGCAGGGCCTGCCGCGCGTCGAATGGGCGTCCGGTCAGGGCCGCATATCGCAGTCCGCGGGTTGTCATCACGTTCGATGCGGATTTGATGATTTGCCCGCCGGGCACGAAGCCGAAGTTGATCTCCGGCAAACCGAAGCGCGCATCCGCGGACGCGAGGACCACGTGCGACGATTCCAGTATGGGCATCGCGCCGCCCAGGCAATAGCCTTGCACGGCGCTGATCATCGTCTGCGGCATGGTGCGCAGCAGCCGCGTGCGCCAATTCTCCGTCGCCGCCCGCGCGCGGCGCAGTTCTTCCGGCGTGCGCGTGGAGCTGTCGAAGAAATCCTTCATGTCCATGCCGGCGCAGAAGTGCGCGCCCACGCCATGGAACACCAGGGTCGCGATATCCCCGCGCTGCCGGGTCCGGAGCAGTACGTCTTCCAGCGCCAGCGTCAGTTCGACGCCGATGGCGTTGCGCTTGGCGGGGCGGTCGAGCCCGATGCAGCGCACGCCGCCGTCCAGATCGGTGATCCGCAGCATCGCGCTAAGCTCCCAGTCCGGGCTTGCTTTTGCCGGCCAGGAAGTTTTCGACGGCGGCCGCCCGGGACGACGGACGGCCCGCCTGCAATACCTTGAGTTCCGCCTGCTTCGCGGCGGTATAGCTGAGGACGGCGTCCCAGGACATCGACGGGGCGCAATCCAGTGTTTCCTTGGTAAATCGCAGCGCGATCGCGTCCTTGCCCGCCAATTCGCGCGCCAGCTCGTGCGTGGCGGCTTCAAGTTGCGCGGGTGGCACGCTGCGCGTCGCCAGGCCGTTGCGCGCGGCTTCTTCGCCATCGAAACGCTGTGTGGTGAGCAGGAAATAGCGTGCCGCCCGGGGCGCCATGACCCTGGGCAGCGCCTTCGCGGAGGCCCCGCTCAGGCCGCTGTGCTCCCGCGGCCCCGTGGCGCCGAACACGGCGTCGGACGCAGCCATGACGATGTCGCAGGCTTCCAGGATGGCCAGCGCGTCTCCCAGGCATTGTCCATGGACCATGGCGATGACCGGCTGGGGCAATTTGCGCAGGCTCCGTGTGCGCCAGCCATGGGGCGTGTCGCGCGGCGCCTGCGACGCGGACGGATCCGCCAGGGCCGCAGGCTCTCCAAGGTCCAGGCCGACGCAGAAATCCGCGCCCGCGCCGCGCAGCACCACCACCTGGACGGCGTCGTCGGCCGCCACGCGAGCCAGCAGTGCGTCGAGTTCGCTGGACATCCTCGGGTTGATCGCGTTGCCTTCCTCCGGACGCTGTAGGCATATCGTCAGGATGCCTTCATCCACGGTCGCGGCGATGCATTGCAAGGCTTGCGCGTCGACGCCTGCATGGGCGTATTGCATGGACTTCTCCAGGTGGAAAACGGGCGGCCTTCATGCGATCGGGACAGGCGGAATACAAACCCGGATCACCGGCCCCCGGGGCGCGCCGGGCGAACCGGCAGGGCAGGCCAGTGTATATCAATCATATGATTGATTGAATCGGTTGATTGAATGAATCACATGATTGAATTACCATCCGGCTGGGCCGATCGCTACCGGGCATGAGCCGGAGCCGTACGGTCCCGCGCGGCGCGTCCGGCCATGTGCCGCCGCCGACGCTCACACAAAAAAAGCGAGGAGACCCTGTGAAGACCTTCATGCAAACCCTGGGCGCGGGGCTCGCCCTGGCGCTCTGCGCGGCGCTGGGCCTGGGCCCCGCGGACGCGCGCGCCGACGCCTATCCCTCCAGGCCCATCCGCGTCATCGTGCCGAGTTCTCCCGGTGGCAGCCCGGATGTGCTGGCCCGCATCGTGTGCGCGGCGCTCGGCAAGGAACTGGGTCAGGCCATGGTGGTGGAGACGCTGCCCGGCGCGGCCGGTATCGTGGGCACGAACAAGGTGGCGCAGGCCACCCCGGATGGCTATACGCTGTTGTATGGGTTCAACCAGATCGCGACGATGAACCCGCCGCTCTACAAGGACCTGCCGTACCAGCCCGAGCGCGATCTCGCCCCGATCGGCCTGACACTGAACCTGGGCTATATGTGGATCGCGAACGAAAGTTTCGGGCCGTCGAGCATCGCGGAGCTGATCGCGTTGAACCGGGCCAGGCCGGGTAGCGTCAACTACGCATCCACCGGCCCCGGCTCCGCCGCGCACCTGGGCGGGCTGTTGCTGGAGCGGATGACGGGCACGCGCATGACGCATGTGCCTTATCGCAGCAACACCACGCCGGACCTGCTGGCCAACGTCGTGCAGCTGAAACTGGACCCCGTCGCCGCCTCGATCGGACTGGTGAAGTCCGGCAAGGTCAAAGTCCTGGCGGTCAGTTCGCCGCGACGCCTGGCCGTACTGCCCGACGTGCCGACCGTCGCGGAGACGGTTCCAGGTTATGAAATGACAGGCTGGCAGGGCCTATGGGCGCCGGCCGGGACGCCCGACGCGATCGTGCGCCAGCTGAATGCGGCCATGGTGAAGGTGATTCACGCGCCGGAGATGCAGAAGCGCATCCAGGAGCTGGGTTATGAGCCGGTGGGCTCCACCCCGGGCGAGATGGCCGCGCGCATACACAGCGAATTGCAGCAGTGGGCCGGCATCGTCAAGCAGGCGAACCTGAAGCTGGACTAGGGCCGCGGATGCCGGAACATGCACGGGCCCTAGGGGGCCCTGAAGCCCGCCGCGGCGAAACGCACCATGTGCTCCAGCGCCGCCTCCGGGTCGGAGGTATCGATTTCGCCATGCGATATCGCTTCGATCCGGCCGGGCTTGGCCATCGTGTAGACCATGGTGCCCAGCAAGAAATGGAAGCGCCAGTACAGCTCGTGTTGCGACAGCTTGGGCAAGGCCTTGGCCAGGGCGTCGAGGGCCATCTTGTTGGTCTGGTTGAAGGCCCTTCCTAGGACCTTGCGCTTGACTTCCTCGCGTTCGAACACCATGCGCGCCCGCAGCATGGTGAAGGCAAGACCTTCCGGCGTGCGCATGATGTCCAGCGCCGGGCGCAGGAAGGCGCGCAATATTTCCTCAAGCACCGGTCGTCCCTGCCGGTCGACCTTGACCTGGCCGAGCAAGCGTTCGCGCTGCTCCGCGATGGGGCGCGCACGCAGCGCGAAGAGCTCGTCGAGCACCGCGTCCTTGGACCCGAAGTGATAGTGGGCGGCCGCGCTGTTGACGCCGGCGGCTGCCGTGATTTCGCGCAGGCTGACATCGCCGATGGCGCGCTCGCTGAACAGGCGTTCCGCCGCCAGCAGGATGCGTTCGGGTGTGCTCGCTTCGATCTCAACGGCCTTGGTGGCCTTGCTCGCTTTCGCCATGGCTTGCATAGATAGGGGTAGGGCCTTGATTGTAAGAGATAAGTCTTGCGCGTTTTAATCAATCGCTTGATTGACTTCTCGATGGGCCTCACGTACATTCAATCAGTCGATTAAATCGTGCGCGTGCAGCGCGCGCCATTCTAACGTTCCGCATCGGCGCCACGTCGCCCTGCCTTATGACCTCAGCTTCATACGAGACGATCATCGTGACGCGACAAGGGCAGGTCGCCGTGGTTGCATTGAACCGCCCCGCAGCGATGAACGCGATCAGCATGCGGATGCGCGAGGAGTTGCGCCACGCCTTCGCGGCGATAGGGCGCGACCCGGCGTTGGGCGCCGCGGTGCTGACGGGCAGCGGTTCGCGCGCTTTTTGCGCCGGCATGGACCTGCGGGAGTTCGCCAGGCTCAGCGCGGAGCTGCCGGTCGCGGAATTGAAGCGCTTGCGTGCCGAACAGCACGAAGGCATCGCGACGTTCGACAAACCCGTTATCGCGGCGGTCAATGGCCAGGCGATCGGCGGCGGCGTGGAGTTGGCATTGCAGTGTGATCTCATATTCGCCGCCGACACTGCGGCGTTTTCCTGCGCGGAGATCAAGCGCGGCCTGATGCCCGGCAATGGGGCCACGCAACGCCTGTCGCGCCGCATCGGGACGCCGCACGCATTGGAGATGATCCTCACCGGTCGCACTGTTGACGCTGCCCGGGCGCTGGCCCTGGGCCTCGTCGAATACGTCGTGGGGGAAGCCGAACTGCTGGACCGCGCCGTGGCGCTGGCCCAGGAAATGGCCGGGAATGCGCCGGTCGCCGTGCGGACCGCGAAGGCCGCCGTGGTGCGCGGCGCCGAGATGTCGCTGCAGGATGCCTTGCGCCTGGAACAGGATCTCGCGGCCTTTCTCTACACCACCGAAGACGCCCGGGAAGGCCCGCGTGCCTTCCTGGAAAAACGCCCACCCGTATGGCAGGGCCGCTGACCCTCGCTTTGTCCAACCTCGATAGCACGCCATGACCGCATCCACCCGGAAGATGTACCGTACCTTGCTGTTCGCGCCCGGCAGCCGCCCCGAACTCCTGATCAAAGCGCAGGGCGGTGAGGCCGACGCGCTGATCTTCGACCTGGAGGACTCGGTCGCGGCGAATGCCAAGGACGAGGCGCGCGCGAACGTGGCCACGGTGCTGGCGCAAGGCCTGAAGAAGCCGACCTACTTGCGCATCCATAATCCCCGCGCGGGCGATTTCGCCAGCGATCTGGCGATCCTGAAGATGGCCGGCGACCTGACGCAGGTCATGGGCGTGGTGGTGCCCAAGGCGGAACGGCCCGACGACCTGCTCGCCGTGGCAGCGGTATTGGCTGAACTCGAAACCGGGCACGGCCTGCCGGCGAACCGGCTGGACATTGTGCCTCTCATCGAGACTTGCCTGGGCTTGCGCAATACCTACGACCTCTGCGTCGCCACCCCCCGCGTCGGAGGCGTGGCGCTGGCCAGTGCGGAAGAGGGCGACTTCATGGTCGACCTGGGCGGCCGATGGACACCGCATAGCCTCGCGCTGGCCTATCCCCGCGGCAAGATGGTGGTGGACGCGCGCGCCGCCGGCATCGAATGGATCGTCGACGGCGTCTTCATGAACCTGCAGGACCTGGATGCGCTGCGCGCCGAATGCCTGCTGGCGCGCGAACTGGGCTGCGCCGGCAAGATGGCCATCCATCCTTCCCAGGTGCCCGTGATGCACGAGGTGTTCACCCCCAGCGCGCAGGAAATCGAGCATGCGCGCGGCCTGCTGGCCGCTTTCCGGGAGGGCGAAGCGCGCGGCCTGGGCGCCGTCAGGTATCGCGGCATGATGGTGGACTATGCCAATGCGCGGCTGGCGGAGCGTACGCTGGCTCTGGCGGGACGATGACCGCCATGTCCACCGCATCGCAAGCCCAAGCTGCAGTCCAGGCCCAGGCCGCCGCTCCCGACATCGGACCGGAGGGCAGCGTCCCTGCGCGGCGGTACCCGCCGCTGCGCTCGATGGCCGACGTCCTGGCGATCGAGCAAATTCCGATCGAGCAGCGCATCACGCGCTGGGACTTTGCCATGAACCTGCTCGATGGCTGCCGCAACGACCCGCAGCGTCCCGCCCTGCACGCCACCGACAACGGCGATCCGGATGGCAAGCTGTTGACCTGGTCGTTCGCCGACCTGGAGCGGCATGCCCTGCGCATCGCCAACATGCTGCGCGCCCACGGCGTCGGGCCCGAGGATGCGGTGGCCATCGTCAGTCCGACCGTGCCCGCGCTTTTCGCGCTGTTCATCGGCGGCCTGCTGGCGGCGCGTCCTTTCCCCATCAATTGGATGCTGAGCGGAGATGCGCTGGCGGACCTGATCGGCCGCTCCGGCGCGAAGACGATCGTCGCGCTGGGCCCTACGCCAGGTTTCTCCATCTGGGAGAACGTCAATGCGGCCGTGGCCAAGCTCGGACGGCCATGCGTGCTGCTCACGCTGCACGATCCCTTCGCCGAACCGCATGCAGGCGACCTGCTGACCGAGGCCGCCCGCCATGCCGGGGACGGCCTTTCGTTCGCGCGTCCCACGGCGCAGCGCGATACCGTTGCCTGCTACGTCCATTCCGGTGGCACGACGGGCCATCCCAAGATCGTCAAGGTGACGCACGGCGGCATGGTATTCCGGCAATGGGCCGCCAATGCATGCCTGGCTTTCACGCCCGACGATGTGATTCTGTCGGACACGCCGCTGTTCCATATCGGCGGCCTGCTGGTGCGCGGCCTGGTCTGCACGGCCGACGGCAACACGACCGTCATTCCGAGCATGCACGGCGCGCGCGACAAGACCTACATCGCCAACTACTGGCGCTATGTGGAGCGCTTCGGTATCACGCAGATTTCCGGCGTGCCGACGACCTTGTCGGTGCTGGCCAAGAACCCGCCCACCACGGAGGATATCTCCTCGCTGCGCCCCTATTTCGCCACGGGGTCCACCGCGATGGCCCCGGCCATCCAGGAGCGCATCCGCGCGATTACGGGGGCCCGCACCCTGCAGACATACGGCCTGACCGAGAACACCAGCCACGTCGCGGTTGATCCGCGCGACGGCGAGATCCGGCGCGGCTGTTCAGGACTGCGCGTGCCCTACACGACGGTACGGATCGTCCGCTTGGACAAGGACGGCGAAATCCTGGGCGATTGCGCGCCCGGTGAAATCGGGATGGTGCTGGTGCGCAGTCCCGGCGTGGCGGCGGGATACCTGGACCCGGCGCAGGATCGCGGGGTGTTCCGCCCCGATGGCTTCCTGGTGACCGGAGACCTGGGCTGCATGGACGACGACGGCTACTTGCGCATCAGCGGTCGCCAGAAGGACCTGATCATTCGCGGCGGCCACAACATCGAACCGGGCCTGATCGAGGACGCATTGCTGCAATCGCCCTGGGTGGCGCAGGCCGCCGCGGTCGGCAAGCCGGACGCGCACGCCGGGGAACTGCCGATCGCCTACGTGGAATTGCATCCAGGCGCCCAGGTCACCGCCGAGGGTTTGCTGCGCTACGCCGCCGACCGCATTCCGGAGCGTCCTGCCGTGCCGAAGGAAATCATCGTCCTCGACAAGCTGCCGCTCACGGCGGTGGGCAAGCCCATCAAGCACATCCTGCAGGTTGACGCCGCCAGGCGCGTCTTCGACCAGGTCTTGCAGCCGGTCGCGTGTGCGTGGGAACTCGATGTGGCGAATACGGGCGGCAGCGGCCTGAAGCTGACCCTCGATCTGCGCGGAGGCACCGGCGAGGCGTATCGGCAGGCGGAGGAAATCCTTTCGCGATACGCCATTCCGTACGTCATTCGGCAGTCTTGAGCGCGCAAGGCCACGGCGCGACGCGGTCGGCCGCCCGACGCCGCCGCACCGATGATGCGTATCGTGGCAGCGGCCCCGCCGCCACGACGGGGCGCCGTGGCACCCCGCGCCCGCCCATCAGCTTTCCTGCCGCATTCCGGTGGCCTTGACGACGGCGCCCAGACGCGCCCGTTCTTCGTCGCAGAATTTCGCGAACGAGGCGCGCGTACCGCCGACGGGTTCGATCCCCAGGGCGGTAAGCTTCTGGACGTTGGCGGGGTCCTTCATGGCCTGGTCCACCGCGGCCGCGACCTTGTCCAGGATGACGTCCGGCGTACCCTTGGGGGCATGCACGCCGGCCCAGTGGGCGATCTTGATGTCGGGAAAGCCCTGCTCGGCGGCGGTGCTCAATTCGGGATAGGCCGCGATCCGCTCCGACCACGTGCAGGCCAGCGCCTTCAGCTTGCCCGAGCGGATCATGGGCAGCACGACGATGCTGGCTTCGGATGTGGCGTCCACCTGGTTGCCGATGACGGCGGAGACCGACTCCGAGCCGCTCTTGTAGGGAACGAGGTCCAGCTTGGCGCCATACTTGGTCGTCAGGATGCCTTCGACGAAGTGCGGCGTGCTGCCGGTGCCGGCGGTGGCGAAATGCAGGCCCGCGCCTTTGCGGGAGGCCTCGACGAAGTCCTTCAGGGACGTGTACGGCGAATTGGCCGGGGCCACGATGACCGACGGCGCCAGGCCGACCATCACCACCGGGACGAGGTCGCTGTCCTGGTAGTGCACCTTGCGGATCATGCTGTTGGAGATGACGCCGGCGGCGCTGATCAGGAAGGTATAGCCGTCGTTATCGGCGCGGGCCACGTAGTCGGTACCGATGACGGCGCCCGCGCCCGGCTTGTTCTCGACGACGACATTGGCGCCCAGCGCCTTGGCCATGCCTTCGGCGGCGGCGCGGCCCAGCAGGTCATTGGCGCCACCCGCAGCGAAAGGCACGATGACGCGGATGGGCTTGGAGGGCCATTTGTCCTCGGCGAAGGAAATCCGTGGGGCGAGGGCGACGCTGGCCAGGCCAAGCGCGGCCGCGTTGAGGCGGCGACGTACGATATCCATGAAAGTGCTCCGGGTCTGTCTTATGGTTCTGGGGAATACGCTGTCGCGCTTCGTACCAGCCAGGCCCGGACCGGTGCAGGGACATCCTGGCATCGGGCTGCGATGTACGCAGGCTACAGCGGAAGTTAATGTAACCGATCCGGCGGTCCCGCCGGACGGCCGGACCGCCGCCGCCCGGCCTGCTAACCGCGATCCGGGCCGAGCGCGACCTCGTCCCAGTCGTGGGCGACGAAGGCGGCGCGTTCGCCTGTATGCACCACGGGATCGCGGCGCAAGCCAATGACGATGCAGGCGCCGGCAGCGCGGACTTCCTCCCGCGCCCTGCCGTGGATATCCATCGACGTTCCCAGCAGGGCGCCCGCGGGCAGCGTGTCGCCGGCCTGCACGGCGGGAACGAACAGGCCCCCGTGGTCGAAGGTGATCCAGCCGCGCCGCGTCACGCGCCGCACGGTGGCGGGCGCCACGTCGATCGCCGCGGCGGGATGCGGCAGGATGCCCAGGCGGGCCGCCAGGCGCAGGAAGCCTCGCTCGGCCAGGGCGACGTGGGCGGCCTCGTAGCGGCTGCCTCCGCCCAGCTCCAGCATGAAGGCGGGGATGCGCCCGGCCAGGCACTGGTAGTCCAGCGCGCCCGCGATATTGCCGGGCAGCTCGCCCTTGCCGCCTACATCCATGCGGCACGCCACATTGGGCTCGAACAGTGCAATCGCGGCCAGGAGCTCGGCCTCGTCGATTCCGCTATCCGGGTGCAGCTTGTACACGGCGTAGGGCTTGGAGTCGAACAGCGCGTTCATGGTGTGCAGGTTGACCACCAGGCTCGCGGTATCGCGGATCTCCGCGAACAGGGCGTGCGCCAGCCGCTCGGACACCAGACCGCGCGGACTGCCCGGATAGCACTGGTCCAGGTCGAGCTCGTCGTAGGGATTGCGCTTGCGCCGGGCGTCCAGCGCATGCGGATTGCCGGTGGGCGTCACCACGACATTGCCCTGCATGGTCTGCGGATCCAGCGCCGCGGCGAAGCGCAAGGCCGCGACCATGCCATTGATTTCGTCGCCGTGCACCTGGCCGTGCAGCCATAAGGTTTTGCCGGGCCGGGCGCCGCGCACGGCGACGAAGGGCAATCCAACCGGCATGCCCGAGGACATCGAACCGACCGGCACCATGCCATGCCACCGGGCTTCACCTTCGCGCCCGGCCAGAAAGTCCTTGATCAATCCCATTCGAAACTCCTGTGTGATCCTGTTTTCCGTCTGCGCGACACCACGCTCCTGCGTGGCATCGCGTTTTTATCGCCTGGTGACAGGCGCGGATGGCGCCTCACGCGGCCGGTCCGTTCCAGCGCTCCACCTGCACCAGGCAGCTCATGGCATTGGGTCCCTGGGTCAGCGAGGAAGTCCCGATGTCCAGCGTCAGCACATTGGCCGTTCCGGCGCGCTCGGGCGCATTCCCGCCTTGATCGGGCGAAAACCAGGCGCCCGTGGCCATGACGACGGTGCCGCGCAGCAGGCCCTCGTCCAGGACGGCGCCGGCCAGGCAGGCGCCGCGGTCGTTGTACAGCCGCACGACGTCGCCTGCGCGCACCCGGCGCTGCCGGGCGTCATGGGGGTGGATGCGCAAGGCCTCGCATCCCGCCACCTTGTTGGCTTGCGCCAGCGGCGCGGGGTCCAACTGGCTGTGCAGCCTGTCGGCCGGTTGCACCGTCAAAAGGTGCAGCGGGTGCTTCTGCGCCGCGTCGGCCCCCAGCCATTCGCGCGGTGCCATCCAGCGCGGATGCGGTCCGCAATCGGTGCAGCCATACGCGGCCAGCGTTTCGCTATAGAGTTCGATCCGTCCACTCGGCGTTCCAAGCGGATGGCCCGGCGGATCCGCGCGGAATTCCTCGAACAGCACGAAATCGTGCTGCGGCGCCGGCAGTTCGACGTAGCCCTGGCGCCAGAACGCATCGAAATCCGGCAGCGCGGCGGCGGCGTGGCCTTGCGCGGACGCGAAGCGCGCGTAGATGTGACGCACCCAGTCCATTTCGCCGCGCCCTTCGGTGTAGCGCTCGCCATAGCCCAGCCGGCGCGCGAGATCGGCGAACACGTCGAAATCGTCACGCGCCTGGCCGACCGGATCGATGGCCCGGTGCATGGCCAGCGCGTATCGGTCGCGCGACGATCCGCCGATATCGTTGCGCTCCAGCGAAGTCGTGATCGGCAGCACGATGTCGGCATGCCGCGCCGCCGGGGTCCACCAGATCTCGTTCACGACGATGGTGCGCGGTTTGGCGCGCCAGGCGTTCAACAGGCGGTTCAACTGCTGGTGGTGGTGGAAGGGATTGCCGCCGGCCCAGTGGACCAGCTGGATATCGGGATAGTGGCGGGTTTCGCCCTGGAATGCGTAGGGGGCGCCCGGGTGCTCCAGCATGTCGGTCAGGCGGGCCACGGGTATCGAGAGCCCCGCGGGGTTTCGACCCACGGGCATTTCCGGACCCGGTGTGGCGATGCGGGGGTTGCCGACGCCGTTCATGGAGCCATGGCCGAAGCCGAAGCCGCCGCCGGGCAGCCCGATCTGCCCGAGCATGGCCGCCAGGGCGATGACCATCCAGTAAGGCTGCTCGCCGTATTGCGCGCGCTGGACGGCGAAGGAACATGTCAGGTAGCTGCGTTTGCCGCACAGCGCCGCCGCCAGTTCCCGTATCCGTTGCGCCGGCACGCCGGTGACCGACGCCGCCCATTCAGGCGTCTTGGCCGTGCCGTCCGACCGGCCCAGGAAGTAGGCCTCCAGCGCGTCGTATCCGACGCAGCAGCGCGACAGGAAGTCGGGGTCGTGCGCGTTCAGGCGGCGCAGTTCCCAGGCCAGGGCGAGCATCAGGGCGACATCGGTGTTCGGGCGTATCGGTATCCACTCGGCGTTGAGGAAAGCCGGGCAATCGTCGCGGGTCGGACTGATGTTGATGACCCGTGCGCCGCCGGCGGCCAGTTCGCGCAGCCAATGTTCCTGTGTGTGTTCGGCGGCGCCGCCCGACGATACCTGGCCGTTCTTCAGCGCCAGGCCGCCAAAGGCCACGAAGACCTCGGTGTGCGCGACGATGCTGGGCCAGGATGTCACCCTGCCGGTCAGCGGTGCATAGGTGCCGATTACATGGGGCAGGAGGAATTGCGCCGTGCCCCAGCTGTAGTTGCCGACCTGGTCGACCCCGCCGCCGCCGGCGAAGTAGAAGCGCCGGATCAGCGAGCGCGCGTGGTGCAGGCGGCCCGCCGACGACCACCCGTAGGAGCCGCAGAAGATGCCGGACGCGCCGTGCTCCGCGCGGGTACGCGTGATCTCGTCGGCGACCAGTGCCAAGGCCTGGTCCCAATCGACCTCGACGAAGGGATCGCGTCCGCGCAGGTCGCGTCCGCGCGCGCCGCGCGAATCCAGCCAGGACTTGCGCACCACGGGTCGCGCGATGCGCCGCGGCGAATAGACCATCGGGACGATGGCGTCCAGCAACGGCGATGGGCGCGGGTCCAGGGCGAACGGTTCGCAGGCGACCAGGCGGCCGTCCCGCACCACGGCGGTATAGGCGCCCCAGTGCGCCAATTGCGGATAACGGCGTTCGCCCGTCCGCGTGGATGTCATGTCGGTCTCCGGGATGGACATGTCCGCGTCAATCCAGGCGGATGGCGGCCTTCTTGATGAGCTCCGCCCATTTGCCGCGCTCATTTGCCATCAGCTCGCCGAACTGTGCCGGCGTGTTGGAAGTCGCCGTCATGCCGGAGGCTGCCAGCTGGCGGCCTACCTCAGGGTCGGCCATGGCGGCGGCAAAGGCCCGGTTGAGTGTTTCGACGATGTCTGCCGGCACGCCGGCCGGCGCGATCGCGCCGTACCAGTTCGTCAGCTCGTAGCCAGGAATGCCGGCCTGGGCGATCGGCGGCGCCGTCGGGAATTCGCCGGAGGGCGTCGCGGTGGTGACTGCCAGGGCCTTCAGCTTGCCGCCCGCCACCAGCGTCCTGACCGATGGATCGGAGAAGGTGATATCCACCAATCCGCTGACGACGTCGCTCAGTGCGGGCGTGGTGCCCTTGTAGGGAATGTGGCGCATGTGGACGCCGGCCATCATCTTGAACTGCTCGGCCGCCATCTGTCCGATCGTGCCGTTGCCTCCCGAGGCATAGGTGACATCCTTGCCCGACTTGACGCGCGCGATCAGGTCGCCGACGCTGTCGATGCCGGACGAGGGGCTGGTCACCAGGACGTTGGGCATCGTGACCAGCAGCGAGATGGGCGCGAAGTCCCGCGCAGGGTCGTAGGGCACCTTCTGCAGGCTGGGCAGGATGGTCAGCGAACCCGGCGTGGCGATGTACACCGTGTAGCCGTCGGGCTTGGCCCGCGCTACATAATCCGTGGCGATGATCCCGCTGGCGCCGGGCCGGTTCTCCACGATCACGTTCGTGCCGAGCGTCCGGGAAACGCCCATCGCGGCCGCGCGCGCCAGCACGTCGGCGCCGCCGCCGGGCGGGAAGCCGACGACGATGCGTACCGGCACGCCGGGCTCCGGAAAGGCGGCCTGGGCGACAGCGGGCGCGGACAGGGCGCACAGCGCGGCGAAATGCAGGGCGGCGTAGCGTTTTGAAAGCATGGTATTCCCCTTGTTGGCCTGTTGCGTGGCTACACGCTCGGCCGTTGATGGTCGAAAGAAAGGTCCGGACGCACGACGTCCGAGAGAAACTTTTGCGCGCGCGGGTGCGTCGGGCAGGAGAAGAAGCGCCCGGGCGTGGCGTCCTCCAGGATGCGGCCGGCGTCCATGAACCAGATGCGATCGGCGACCTCGCGCGCGAAGGCCATCTCGTGGGTGACGACCATCATGGTCATGCCCTCGGCGGCGAGCTTGCGGATCACGGCCAGCACCTCGCCCACCATTTCGGGGTCCAGCGCGCTGGTCGGCTCGTCGAACAGGATGAGCGGCGGATGTTGCGCCAGCGCTCGCGCGATGGCCACGCGCTGTTGCTGTCCGCCGGACAGGCTGGCCGGCATTGCGTCGATCTTGTGCTCCAGCCCCACCTTGGCCAGCAGTTCTCGCGCCAGTTCGTCGGCCTGCGCCCGCGGCATGCGAGCGACCCGGGTGGGCGAAAGCAGGATGTTCTCCCGCACCGAAAGGTGCGGAAACAGGTTGAACTGCTGGAAGACAAAGCCGATGCCGGCGCGCAGCCGGTTGATATCCCGGCCCGGCGCGCACACATCCTGGCCATTGACCCGGATGCGCCCGCCCTGGATCGCCTCCAGCCGGTTGATCGTCCGTATCATGGTGGACTTGCCCGAACCGGACGGGCCGCACACCACCACGACCTTGCCTTTTTCGACGCGCCCGCATATGCCGTCCAAGGCGTGGTAGTCGCCATACCATTTGTGTACCTGGTCCATTTCTATCATCGAGGTCTCCGTCGCGATCCGTGGGGCGGCGTGCGTCATGCCGCGCGCAGGCGCTTGCGTGCGAGTCCGCGTTCCAGCCGTCCGGCCAGGCGCGAGAGGCCGAAGCAGGGCACGAAGTAAAAGGCGGCCAGCACCAGGAAGGTCTGCAGCGCGTGCGTCATTTCCATGCTGTTGACCTGCTGCGCCGCGAAGGTCACTTCCTGCACGCCGATCACGTAGACGATGGACGTGGCCTTGATGGTGGAGACGAACTGGTTCACCAGCGAGGGGATCATGTTGGCCAGCGCCTGGGGCAGCACCACGTGGCGCATGGTCTGGCCGTACGACAGGCCCAGGGCGCGTGCGGCTTCCGTCTGGCCCGGCGGCAGGCCCTGCAGCCCGGCGCGCACGATCTCGCCGAGGAAGGCCGACTCGTACAGCACGATGGCGCATAGCGCCGTCGTGAAGGCCGGCACCGTCGCGCCGGTCAGCGCGGGCAGTACGAAGTAGGCCCAGAAGATAATCATGATCAGCGGGATGCCGCGGAACGTGTAGACCCACGCGGTGGCGGGCCAACGCGCCGCGCGGCGGCTGCTGGTGCGGGCCATGCCCAGGCATATCGCCAGGGGAAACGAGACCGCCAGGCCCACGCCGGCCAGGACCAGGGTGGCGGCGAAACCGCCCAGCGGTCCGCCGGGCCAGGAGCCCACCAGGAACATCGTGCCGTAGTCGTGCAGAACCTGAAGCATGCCTATCCCCTGAATGCCGGCGGAAAGCGCCTGCCGAACCACGCTCCCAGCGTCATCAGCAGCAGCGACGCGGCCAGGTACAGTCCGGTCGACACCGCGAAGACCTCGAAGGAGCGGAAGGTCTGGTTCTCGATCGCCTTGACCTGGTACGTCAGCTCGCCCACGCCGATGACCATCGCCAGGCTGGTGTCCTTGAACAGGATCAGCGAACGGTTGATGAGAGGCGGGACGCCTATGCGCAGCGCCTGCGGGAGCATGACGTAGCGCATGGCGCCCACCGCGCCGAGACCGATGGCGCGTGCCGCTTCCAGCTGCGTGACCGGTATGGCGCGCAGGCCGGAACGTATGTCCTCGCACATGAAGGCGCTGACGTTCAGGGCCAGGGCGATCATGCCGAACATGAACTCGGTATCGCCCTTGTTCAGCCACAGGCGCAGGCCGTCGGGCAGCACTTGCGGCATGCCGAAGTACCAGACCATGATCTGCACCACCGTGGGCACGTTGCGGTGGTATTCCACGAATGCCGTGAGCACCGCCTGCAGCGGCCGCCATGGTACGGCGCGCAGGCCTACCAGCAGCAGCGCCACGGCGAAGCCCAGCAGCCAGGCCCCGGCAAAGAGGCGCATGGTCGTCGCCACGCCGTTGAGCAGCATCGCGCCATAACCGCCGCGGCCCAGGAAGGAAAGGTCGAATTCCATTGCGATCTCCGCGTACGGGTACGAGCCTCGTTCCGGCCTGGACAGGCCCTAGGGCGTGTCGACCGGCTCTACCTTGAAGGTACGGGCGAGCTTGTAGATAGACCCCAAGCCCAGCCATTTGTCGTACATGGCGTCGAGGGCGCCGGTCTTGTCCATATCGCGGATGACGCCGTTGACGGCGGCCAGCAGCTTGGGATTGCCCTTGTTCACCACCACGCCGATATGTTCGATATACGTCGCCTGTTCCAGCAGCACGGTTCGGTCGCCCTTGGACTGCGAGTCCAGCTCGAAGCGCTTGAGCACCAGCTCGCCTGCCGTAAAGCCGTCGACCTTGTCGTTCTGCAGCCCGAGATAGCAGGACGCCACGTCCTGGAAAGACAGCACATGCGCCTTGGGCAAGACGCGCGCGGCGATGGCGGCGGAACTGGATCCCTTGGACGCGCAGATCTTCTTTCCGGCCAGGTCGTCCAGCGTCGCGATACCGGACTTCTGCTTGACCAGGACCTTGATGCCACCCTGCAGGTACTGCAGGCTGAAGTCCACCTGGCTGGCCCGTTCGGGAAGGTAGGCCATGGCGCCCGCCACCACGTCGACGCGTCCCATCTTGAGCTCGGGGATGCGCGCTTCCGTGGAAAGCGGCTTGTGTTGCAGCGCGACCCCGAGGCCCTTGGCCAGCGCGGCGCACATGTCGACGTCGTATCCGACAAAGGTGCGCGTGGCGGCATCCTGATAGGCGTAGGGCACGCTCGCGTTCTGCGTGCCGCATACCAGCGTGCCGCGCGCCTTGATATCGTCCAGGGCGTCCGCGTGCGCGGCGCCACACAGCAGCGCTACGCATGCCGCGGCCCATGTCCATATCCCGTTGCTCATCGTCGTTCCCCTTCTCGTGGTTGCCGGCGCGGATAGCCTGGCCGGTCTTCAGGCTTGCGGTAGTCCGGTCGGGAGTCGGAATATCGACCGCTCCCACTCGTCGATCTGGTTGACCAGGTCGGTTTCCCAGGCCAGGTACTGCCTGGCCGCCGCCTTGTTGCCGTCGTGGCGGTCGTGGACAAAGAACAGGTAATCGATGCATTCGGCGTCGGCCGGCGTGGCGTCCGCCGCCTGCACCGGCAGCCCGGCCTGGCGCCATTCCTCCGGCGTGCCGGTGTGCAGGCGCGCGTCGCGCACGCCGAGTTGTTCGAGCTCGCGCCGGGCCAATGCGCCGACGGCGGCATCCTCGGCCAGCAGCACGACAGGCGTGCCGGGCGGGATGCCCAGCGTATGCAGGCGGGGGCGTATCGACCAACGCGCGCCGGCGATATGTGCCTTGCGATAGCGCATGCTGGGCCGCACGTCGACCAGCAGGGCGCCGTCGCGGTGGGCGTCGGCCAGCGCCAGCGTGGTGATGGACGGTGGCGTGGGCCGCGGCTCATGCGGTCGCGCCGCGCCGATGTCCGGCGCCAGGCCCGGTCCGAGGTCCGCCCGTACGCCGTCGCGCAGTACATGGACGTCCCACCCCATGCGGGCGAGCCAGGCCGCGACCACGGGCGCGCGGACTTCCTCGCCGTCCAGCAGGACCAGTCGCGCGCCGCGCACGCCCACGTATTGGTCGGTGGCCTGGATCAACTGCCCGCCGGGCGTGTGCTGGGCGCCGGGTAGCGTACCGGCGGCGTATTCCTCCGCCGTCCGTACGTCGCACAGGTAGGTAGTGCGTCCCGGGTCGGCCAGCCATGCGCGCACCTGCGCGACATCGGCCATCGGCACGCCGCTGCGCCGCGCCAGGGTTTGCGCGCGTTCGCGTAGCGCGGGCAGGACGTCGGGGCCGATGTCATCGGGATATTTGCGTTGCGCGCCGTGTTCCAGCTGCAGATCGGCCAGATACCATCCCTGGGTGCCGTTTTCCAGTGCGTAGACGGGGTTGGGCACGCCCAGCTCGATAAGGGTCTGCGCGCCGATGATGCTGCGGGTACGTCCGGCGCAGTTCACCACGATCACGGTGCCGGGATCCGGTGCCAGCTCCTGCACGCGCAGCGCCAGTTCGCCGTTGGGGCAGCAGATGCCGCCAGGAATGTTCATCTTGGCGTATTCGGCATAGGGTCGGCCGTCCAGCACCACCAGGTCAGTGCCGTCCTTCATGCGCGCGGCCAGCTCGGGTGCGCTGATACGCGGGGTGTGCAGCAGATGCTCCGCGAGTTCGCCGAATGTCTTGCTGGGCACGTTCACCCCGGCAAACAAGGTGTAGCCGGCATCGCGCCAGGCCGGCGCGCCGCCTTCCAGGACGTGTACGTCCGTATACCCCAGTCCCGCCAGGGCCCGCCCGGCGCGTACCGCCACGCCATCGCCGTCGTCGATCGCGACGATGCGCGCGGCACGCCGCGGCACCAGCCGCGCGATTTCCGCCTCCAGGCGGCTATAGGGCAGGGGCACGGCGAGAAAAGGGTGGCCGTGGCCATACTGCCCATGCTCGCGCACGTCCAGCAAGGCGATTTCGCCGCCGTCGTGCAGCCAGCGCTTCAGGGTTGGCGCATCGATGGCGGGAAAGGGCGGGGTTTCGGTCTGGCGCAGCGTCATGGCGGAAGTCGCGTAATCGAGAAAAAAAGCAGTCCCTGGCGGCGCGCCGGAATGCGGCGTGCCGCCGGCGTGTGTGTCGGCGTAGCGGGTGGCGCGGTGGCTGCGGGCCCTGTCACGTCGGTGCAGGCGCCGCAGCCGCGGCGGTTCAGGGTTGCAGCGCGGGCATGGCCTGCTCCAGGTCGGCGATGAGATCCTCCGGATCTTCCAGCCCGATGTGCAGGCGCAGGATGGCGCCGCGTCCGGACCAGTCCGCCACGCAACGCGCGCGGGCCATATTGACCGGCACGGTCAGGCTCTCGAAGCCGCCCCAGGAGGCGCCCAGGCCGAACAGCCGGAAGCGATCGATCATGCGTTCGACGTCCGCGTCGCGGATACCGGCAGAGAATTCGATCGACAGCAGGCCGTTGGTGCCGGTGCAATCGCGCCGCCATAGTGCGTGGCCGGGATCGCCGGGCAAGGCCGGGCACAGCACGCGCGCGACCTCGGGGCGGCCCTGCAGCCAGTCCGCGACGCGCAGCGCGTTGCGGCCATGGAGAGCGAGGCGCGCCGGCAGCGAGCGTATGCCGCGCAGCACCAGATAGGCGTCGTCCGCGCCCACGGTCTGCCCCAGGTCCACCGTGGCGCGCTCAAGGGGCGACCAGGCGCGCTCGTTCGTGACCACTGTGCCCATCATCACGTCGGCGTGGCCGCCCAGGTATTTGGTCGCGGCGGTGATGGAGATGTCCGCGCCCAGCGCAAGCGGGCGGTACAGCAGCCCGGAACCCCAGGTGTTGTCCACGGCGAGCCAGCAGTCATGGCGATGGGCCAGTGCCGCCACGGCCGGCAGGTCCATCATTTCGTAGACCAGCGAGCCCGGGCACTCCGCGTAGATCATCCGGGTTTCAGGGCGGATGCGCGTGGCCAGGTCGCTGCCGTCGGGCAGGTAGTAGCTGTAGGCAATCCCCAGTCTTTCCAGGTGTTCGGCGCAAAAGCGGCGCACCGGCTCGTAGACCGCGTCGGTGATCAGCACATGGTCGCCGCTTTTCAGGTAGGCCAGCAGGACGACGGCGATCGCCGCCTGGCCGGTCGGAAACGCCTTGGCGCGATATCCGCCCTCCAGTTCGATCAGCGCATCCTCCAGCGCATAGGTGCTGTCGGTGCCGCGGGCGCCATAGGACACCAGCCGTTCCTGATCGCGGCGGGCGCGCGTGTCGCGCCAGTGCTGCACGCTGTCGTAGACATAGGTGCTGGCGCGCGTGACCGGCGTGTTGACCCAGCCGCGATGGGGCCGTCCGGCACGCAGCAAGCGCGTGCCAGGCTTGTACCGTTCTTCCATGGAGGCGTCGTCCGTCAGCGGCGGGTCTGCACGCCGATGGGCATGACCTTGCAGGTGCCCGCCTGCAGGTCGAATGACACCCGTTCGGTGAGGGTTTCGAGGGCGCGTCCGTACATGTGCAAATGCCGGATGACGCTGTCGCCGCGGATTTCCACCGCATGGATATCGTCGGGCATGAGGGCGATGCCGGTCCCGGGCTCCACCACCACGGTGTCGCGCTGGGCCAGGCGGCCCACGCCCGGCTGGGTGCCGTCGTCCAGGCGGTCATACACGTAGTTGTATTCGACGCCTTCCACCGCCGCGATGCAGGCCCAGGTCGTGTGGTTATGCGGCACGATCTGCTTGCCGGGGCGCATGACATTCAGGTAAAGCGCGTAGCTGCGATCGGCGTCCTCGCTGATCAGGTAGCGCGCCTGGCGTTCGTCGCCCTGCGGCGCGGGATAGCGGTCCTGGCCCCACCAGTCAGCGTGGCTGGCCAGGGCGATCACCTTGTGCAGCACCGCATCCAGGCTGGGACGGCCAAGGCCCGCGGTTCCTAAAGTATCTTTTATACTTTCGATCGCTGCTGAAATCTCAGCGTCATGCGGGTGCTGGCTGCCCATGCTCAAAACTCCTGTGCTGTACGGGGAACAAGCCGTACTCTACGGGGCGTACCGCGAGCTGACAAATTAAATTGATTTAAGAACTCATTAGCGCCAGTAATATGTCGGGGAGATATGCGGAACCTGGATCTCGACCTGCTGCGCACGCTCGCGGCCATCGCGGAGGAAGAAACGTTTTCCGCCGCGGCCGAGCGCCTGCACAAAACCCAATCGGCGATCACGCAACAGATGCAGCGCCTGGAAGGCCTGATCGGCGTGCCCTTGTTCGAAAAGCATGGCCGCAACAAGCTGCTTTCCTCGCATGGACGCAAGCTGGTCGACTACGCGCGCCACATCCTGGCGGTGAATGACGAAGCCGTGCGCGCCATGCAGGACGGTCAGCTCGAAGGCGAACTGCGCCTGGGGTCGCCGCACGATGTGGCCGATACGATCCTGCCCACGGTGCTGACGCACATTGCGCGCTCGTCCCCGCGCGTAAGGCTGGAGATCCGCGTGGATCGCAGCCCCGTGCTGATGACCGCGCTGCGGGCGGGCGAATTGGATCTGACCATTTCCACGCGCTTTGACCAGGCCTTCGAAGGCGTGATCCTGCGCACATCGCCCACCGCCTGGATCTGCTCCGCCAGCTATGTGCATGACGCCACCGCGCCCGTGCCCCTGGTCCTGGCCGACGAGCCCAGCATTTTCCGGCGGCTGGCGCTCAATGCGCTGGAACAGGCCAGGGTGCCGTGGTTGACGAATTATGTGGCGCCCAACCTGGTGGGGATCCGCGCGGCCGTGCGCGCGGGCCTGGGGGTGACCGCGCGCAGCGTCGAATTCCTGGCCCCTGACATGCGCGTCCTCGGCGAAAAGGACGGCCTGCCGCCGCTTCCGGACGTGAACTATTTTCTGTGGATCCGCGGCGACCTGATCAATCCGCTAACGCGCTATGTGTTCGGCATGCTGACCAGCAAAATGGGGCTGAGCGAACGCGGTGCGCTGGCCGCCGGCGTGCAGGCCTGAGCCGGGACGCCTCCTAGTACCGTGGCGCGTCCCCGCGCAGGGCGAACAGCTTCAGCCACATGTATCCGAGCAGGCCGGCCACCAGGGATGCGAGAAGGATCGCCATCTTGGATTCCGTGATGACGTCGGGCTGCGCCGTGAAGGCCAGGTTGGTAATGAAGATGGACATGGTGAAACCGATGCCTGCCAATAGGCCGGCGCCGAACAGATGGCGCCAACCCAGGCCCGCCGGCAGTGCCGCGATCCCCAGCTTGACGGCCAGCAGGCACAGCAGCATGATCCCCAGCGGCTTGCCGACCACCAGCCCGGCCAGGATGCCGATGCCGTTGGCCGACGCCAGTTGCGCGCTCCAGCCGCTGCCGATCACGATGCCCGTGTTCGCCAGGGCGAAGACGGGCAGGATGACGAAGGCCACCGGCTTGTGAAGGATGTGCTCAAGCCGATGCGAGGGCGACGCGGCGTCGTCTTCCTTCCTGGAGTAGGGGATGGCAAAGGCCAGCAGGACACCGGCGATCGTCGCATGCACGCCCGATTTCAACATCAGCACCCACATGAGGGCCCCGCCCACCAGGTAGGGCGTCAAGGCCATGATGCGCAGGAAGCGGTTCATCCCCACCAGTAGCGCGAACACCGCCAGGGCGCCCAGCAGGTACACGGCCGAAAGCTCCGCCGTGTAGAACACGGCGATCACCACGATGGCGCCCAGGTCGTCCATGACGGCAAGCGCCGTCAGGAAGATCTTCAGGGCGGCGGGCACCCGGCTGCCCAGCAGCGCAAGCACGCCCAATGCAAACGCGATATCCGTAGCCATCGGGATGCCCAGGCCAGGTTGCGTCGGGGTTCCCGCGTTCAGTAAATAATGGATGAGCGCGGGCGCTGCGATACCCCCCGCCGCGGCCAGGATGGGCAGCAGTGCGCTGCGGAAATCGGAGAGCTCGCCGTTGTAGATTTCGCGTTCCAGCTCCAGCCCGATCAGGAGGAAGAAGATGGCCATGAGGGCATCGTTGATCCAGTGCTCGATGCTGAGCCCGCCGACGTGCCATTGCCAGATGCCCAGGTAGACGTCCGAAAGGGGGGAATTGGCCAATAGCAGCGACACCACGGTCGCGGCGATGAGGACGAGCCCGCCTGATTTTTCCGAATCGAAGAAGCGGGTGAAGGTCTGCGTCAATGTTCCCTGGGCGATGGGCACGGGCTTCCTTTGCTGTTTACCGAGGACATGCGCGCGGCGCGCGACAGGTCCATCGATGATATAGGAATGCCTGGATGCGCGACGCCCGGGAAGACCGCGGCGTGTTCAGGCCGGCTGGCGCCCCGCCTCGCGGGATCGCCGCCGGCGTATCCAGCCGTCCAGCGACAGCGGCCCCGCCCCGCCGAAACACAGCGCGACAAGCCCCGCCAGATAAAGCAGGTCCGTCTCGTAGCCGGGCTGACCGAAATGCGCGCCGCCTGGCCCGAAGGATTGCAGCTTGATCGAACTGAACCCGTTGGGCATGTGGACGGTGACGATGGCGACGAACAGCACGATCGCCATCGGCACCGTTGCAAGCGGAACCAGCGCGCCCAGGAAGATCAGCAGGCCGCCCAGGATCTCCACGGCGATCGTGGCCCAGCCGGCCAGGGCCGCCGCCGGCATCCCCATTGCATGCAGAATCGTGATGAAGTCCTCCGGGCCGCGCGCCAGCTTCGCATAGCCGTGCTGGATGAAGCCGAAGCCGACCATCATCCGCAGGGGCACGGCGTACAGTCCGGGCGGGACGGGCAGGGGAGCGAAGGCGAACTTGCGAATGAAGGCGGGCAGGCTCATGGATACTTCCTTTCAGGATGGGCGCGGAGGCCGCCTGGGACGCACCTGGGGCAGGAGGCCGGAAGAGCGGCTTATCGCGCGAAGAAAAACCCCGTGCCGATAATGGCCAGCACCAGGGCAGCGATTGCCGTGTACACGTAGTCGCGCTCGTTCAGGAAGAGAACCAGCATCAGCGCCACGCGCGCCACGGGCAAAAAAATCAGCACGGCGATGCCGGCCCTGATGACATCCATGGCGGCCATGCCGTCCGGCAGCCCGAGCCGGGATGCGGCAGGCAGGTCCAGCAGCGCGCCGGCGACCATCAGCAGGCACGCGGCCCATGTCCCGAACCGCAGCAGTCCCCCCAGCAGGGCTTCGTGGCGACGCAGGACATCCGCCGCGCCGCTCATGCGCCGCCTCCGGGAATCTGCACCCCCAGCGCGCTGAACAGCATGCAGGCCGAGAGGATGCACAGCACCACGATGAACAGCACGCGCAGGGTATCGCCCGACACTTTCACCACGGCTTGCGCGCCGGAATACGCGCCGATGACAGAACCCAGCACGATGGGCGGGGCAATGCTCATGTCGATATCCCCGCGCGCCAGATAGGCGCCCGCGCTGGCCGCGGCGGTCACGCCGATCATGAAGTTCGACGTGGCCGAGGACACTTTGATGGGAAGCCGCAACGCGGTATCCATGGCGGGAATCTTCAGGACACCGCTGCCAATGCCGAGCAGGGCGGAGATCAATCCCGCGCCGTACATCAGCAACAGGCCGAGCGGCACGCGTTCGACCCGATACGCCACGCTGGCGCCCGATTCCGGATCGCGGTAGGTGGAATGCAGACGCAGCCATCCCGGCCCCGCGTCGCCGGCGATGCGACCCGGCGGGGTTTCCGTACCGCGCCGGGTCGCCATCTGCCGTGCCGACAACGCCAGGATGATGGCGAACAGCCCGTACAGCCACGCTACCGGTACGCAGCCGACCAGGAACACGCCCGTCACCGCGCCCAGCGTCGTAGCGCTTTCCAGCACGATGGCCAGCCTGATGTGAGTCAGCCTGGCGCGCAGGAACGACGCCGCGCCCGCGCAGGAACAGGCGATCACCGACACGATGCTGGCGGCGATGGCGACGCGGATATCGATGCCGAACAGCATGGTCAGCAGCGGGACGATGAAGATGCCGCTGGCCATGCCCAGCATGCCGCCGAAGGCGCTGGCGCAGAACGCGGCGAGCAACAGCCAGGTGAACGTGGGGCAGATCAACGGGGGCGTCCTTGGGGCTGCGAGCGCATGCGCGGCGTCTGGCGGCGTGAGCCGATGGCGTTCAGCTGCGCGGCCGCGGGCGGCGTGCCAGGCGCGTGACGAAGCGGATGAAGTCGCCGCGGTAGTAGAGCTTTTCGTAATCGATCGGCCGCGGCCCCGCGCAATACGACGTGCGTTCGATCAGGAAGATGGGGCTGCCGACCGCGATACCCAGGGCCGCGGCGACATGTGCCGTGGCCGTGGTGGCTTCCAACTGGTACTTGGCCTCCACCAGCGGCAGGTCGTACTTGTCTTCCAGCAGCGAAAAGATGGGCTCCGCTTCCAGATCGTGCTGGACGATCTTTTGTCCGATGGCCAGCGGCAGGTAGGTCTCGTCCAGCGATATGGGCACGCCGTCGGCCAGCCGTACCCGTTCGATACGCGTGACCTGCGTGCCGGCCGTGATGTCCAGTTCGCGCGCGACCGCTTCACCGGCCACGACCACGCGGTGATCGAGCAGGCGCGCGGTCGGATGCCGGCCCAGCGCCGTCATGTCCTCGACGAAGCCGCTCAGTTCGGTCAGTTCCTGGTGGATGCGGGGTTCCGCGACGAAGGTGCCCTTGCCGCGGCGTATCTGGACCAGCCCCCGTGATACCAGGTTCTCGACGGCCTTGCGCACGGTGGTGCGGCTGACCTCGAATCGGGACACCAGGCAGTCCTCGGATGGCAACTGACTGCCGATGGGCAGCCGGCCGGCGGCGATGTCTTCAGCAAGGGTCATTTCCACCTTGGCATAGAGCGGGGCGGCGGGTGCGGCGGAATTCATTCAGACATCATGATGTCATGATCTCACGATGTCAAGACCTGGCCGCGAGCAACGGGCGAGGCGCGAACGAGCGGGTTTCCTGGTCGGTCAGCGCTGGCCAGGACCGGAGTAAGTGCGCCGGGCGCACCCAAGCCGCAGGAGTCGGGGGTTTTTCGGCCCTTTTTAGGGCCGTTGGAGCGGCGGGCGGCTCACTAGAATTGGGGCGTCCCGTGTACCGCGCGGGATCCGGACGGCCCTCTTGGCCTGGTCCGGCCGCCTCTCCATTGGGCAAATCATGAATTCCTCGACCCTGATCGGTATTGCCGTCGCCGTCGCGACCCTGGCGGCGGCGATCTTTTCCTCGGCGCCGGACGCCGTCACCTTCATCAACCTGCCGGGCCTGGGCATCGTGCTGGGCGGCACGGCGGCCGCGCTGTTCATTGCCTACCCCTTGAGCGAAATCCGGCGCATCGTTCCGCTCATGCGCCTGGTGGTCCGCAACGAAAAAGTGGACACCCAGCGCGATATCGAGGAACTGGTCGCCCTGGCGCACAGCTGGGCGGGCGCGGACGTACACAATGTCGAGCGTGAGCTGCAGAAGGTGTCCAACCCCTTTCTGCGCACCGGCGTGCAGTTGATCATCGACAACACGCCGGAAGAACAGATCGTCGAGTTGCTGCAATGGCGCATCGCGCGCATGCGGGCGCGGGAGCAGGCCGAGGCGCAGATGTTCCGCACCATGGCCGCCTTCGCGCCGGCCTTCGGCATGCTCGCGACCCTGATCGGGCTGGTCAACCTGATGACGGTGCTGGGCTCGCAAGGCATGGACGTCATCGGCAAGCAGATGGGCATTGCGTTGATCGCGACCTTCTACGGCATCCTGCTGGCCAACCTGATCTGCAAGCCCATCGCCATCAAGCTGGAACGCCGCACCGAACAGCGCCTGGTGCTGATGAACATGGTGCTGCAGGGAATTTCCATGATGTGCGAGCGGCGCGGGCCCGCCATGGTTCGTGAAACCCTCAATTCCTTCATGGAGAACATCGAGGACGAAATCCGCGACCAGCCGGTGAAAAAGGGCAGGCAGGCCAAGGCGGGCGCCCCGCGCAGCACGCCCCGCGCGCCGTCCGCCATTCCCGACCCGGCACTGGGCGGGGCGACCGCGCTGCGCAGCCGGGTGACGTCGCAGCGGTCATGAGCGCCACCCGTTCCCCCCGGCCGTCCTGGATAGACATCGCCGCACAGCGCAAGGCGGAGGACGAGCGCCAGCGCCGCGAACGCAGCAAGGCATTGCGGCGCAATCGCTATGAGCGCTGGCACGTGCCCGAAACCCTGGACAGGGAGCCCGACAACTGGCTGATGACCTACCTGGACCTGGTCACGCTGTTGCTGGCGCTGTTTGTCGTCATGCTGGCGCTGACACGGCTGGGACCGAGCCTGGGGGCGGAGCCGCCGGAGGTCGCCGCTGGAGTGAGCCTGGCCAAGCTGCCGCCCGCACCCGGCCAGCCCTGGGCCGCCGATCTGCCGCACATCCCCGCCGAATGGGCCGATCTGCCGGATCCGGCTACCGTCGCGGCGGTGGCCACGGCGCCGACCGAGCCGCTGGAGCAGCCTGCCGAGCCGGTCACAATGCCGACCGCGGAGGAACTGGGCCTGGCCGACCTGGGCAAGTCGGTCAATGTGCAGATCAACCGCCAGACCGTGAGCTTCCGCATCAGCAACGAGCTGCTGTTCACGTCGGGGCAGGCCACCCTGAGCAGTGAGGGCGTGCCCCTGGTCAAGAAACTCGCCCAGGTCATCAACCGCAGCAAGTATCCCGTATCGGTCGAAGGACACAGCGATAACGTCCCCATCCTGACGCGCCAGTTCGCGTCCAACTGGGACCTGTCCGCGGCGCGCTCCACGGCCGTGCTGCGCGAACTGGTGCGCGACGGCGTCGACCCGCAGCGGCTGCGCGCCGTGGGGTATGCCGACACCAAGCCGCTGGAAAGCAATGACACGCAGGCCGGCCGCGCCGCCAATCGACGCGTCGAACTGATCATGAGGATAGACCCGGGGACGCCCGCGCCGTGATAGCGCGCCGGCGTTCCGGCCTGTACCGCGCGCTGGCCGCCGTTACGGTGTCCGGCGCGTGCATGCTGGCGGCCGGCCAGGCCCGTGCCTCGCAGTCCGAGATCTTTCTCGACCCCGCCCCGGAATCGCCGGGGCCTGCGCCGGAGCAATCCTATCCCTCCGTGTCGGGCCGCTTCCTGGGCTACGTGGAGAGCGCAAATTTTTTCGGTGTGCGCGGACCCGACGCGGCACGCCTGCCTTCGTCCTGGCAGACGGTGGACCCCTTCCTGCAAGGCGCGGCCATTGCACGGCTCGCGCCACGCTGGACTTTGTCCGGCCTGGCTGAATTCCGATCCTTCGGCAACGATCCGGCTGACCGCGCATTCGAACGCCTGGACGGGCAACTGCGCAACCTGTTCCTCAGTTATGACGCAGGCGCCGTCAGCTATTTCGCCGGCAAGTTCGAAGTGGGGTACGGCGAGGCCTGGCAGACCATGGACGGCATCTATAGCGGCTTTTCGGGCGACTACAGCTATCCGGGATCCCTGGGGCTGGGGGCACGGTGGACATTGCAGCCGGCCGGTTCAGCGACCCACACATTCACCTCCATCCTGTTCAAGCGCGACAACACGACGCTGGGGCAGACCTGGTTCAACGACTATCCCTCCCAGCCGAATCTCCAGGATGGCGGGCCCGGCAATACGTCGGGCCTGCAATCCGGCGGCATTTCGTACGAAATTTCGGATATCCCGGGCCTGGCGGGCCTGCGGGCAGGGGGCACCGTGGCGCGCCTGGGTGCGGGGCAGGGCGACCAGCGCGCGGAGAACGGCCTGGAACTGCATGTCAATTACGAAACGCCCCTGGCCGAGGGCGTGGGCTTGCGGCTGTTCGCCGAAGCCGTGCACCTGCGCGGTTTCATGGGCAGGCAGGCCGCGGCCACCGATATGATCGCCGCCGCCAGTGTGTCGGCCGGACGTTTCCTGTACACGGTGGCCGTGGCGCAGCGGCGAGTGGACGCGCTGGAGGGTTCGCTGGCGGACCAGGGCTTTGTCGACAGCCGGGATTGGGGACTGGCCGGCACGGTGGCCTACCAGACCGACTTCGGGCTGATTGTGCAAGCGGGCATCCTGCGGCAGCAGGAGCAGGGCGTCGCATTCAACCAGGCGCTGCTGCGTTTCATCTATCAAACGGGTTTCTGAGCCTGGGCCGGATCCAGGGAAGGAGTGCGAGTTGAAGCGATCTTTTTTTCGGGCTGGTATGAACTGGGCAGCGTGGGCGGCGGTGGCGTGCATGGTTGGCGCGGCGCAGGCCTACAACCTCGACGATGACGGCGTCGGCGCGTCGCAACGCGTCGTGGCCGCCCCGGAGGTCGAGCGCATCCTTCCGCAGTTCGACGCCTATGTGAGGGACATCCTGCGGCGCAGTGGCGTGCCTGGCATCGCGATCGGCATCGTCGCCGATGGCCGGACCGTACTCGCGCGCGGCTATGGGGTCGCCGACATCCGCGAGGGCAAGCCGGTGACGGCCGATACGCTGTTTCCGCTGGCGTCCGTCTCCAAGGCACTCGCGGGCGCTTCGGTGGCCGCGCTGGTCGGCGAGGGCAAGCTGGATTGGGACGACAAGGTGGCGGCGCTGGCGCGGGACATCCGCTTCTACGACCCGTATGTCACCGCCGAGATGACCGTGCGCGACCTGCTTGCGCAGCGCACCGGCTATGCCCCGTTCTACGGCGACGAGCTCGAAGAGGTCTTCGGCTATGGGCGCGCGGAAATCTTCCGGCGCCTGCGCTACCTGCCGCCCGCGACGGCCTTTCGGGCCCGCTACGCCTATTCCAACTGGAATATCACGCTGGCCGGCGAAATCGCCGCCCAGGCGGCCGGCATGCACTGGGAAGAACTGGTACGCCGCAAGATCATCGGGCCGCTGGGCATGCGACGCACGGTCGTCTCCCGCGAGGCGTACCTGGCCGCGCCGGACCGGGCCGCGGCGCATGAAGTAGCGGACGGCCGCGCCCGTGCCGTGGCGTTCAATTCACGCGACGCGCAAGCCCCGGCGGGCGGCGTGGCGTCCACCGTCAACGACATGCTGGCCTGGCTCTCTTTCGAGATCGATGGCGGACGGTGGCAAGGACGCCAGGTCGTGGCCGAAGCGCCGCTGCGCGAAACACAGAACGCGCAGACCATTGTCAACGGCGCATTCCCTGCATTGCACTACGGGTTGGGCCTGGAAGTGCGCGATGACCATGGCCGCAAAGAGCTCGCGCATAACGGCGCCTTCGAAGAGGGGATCAACACGCGCATCGCCTTCATGCCCAACGAGCGCCTGGGTATCGTCATCCTGACCAACGGCGGCCCGATGGGCATTCCGGACGCACTGGAATACAAGCTGCAGGCGCTGCTGTTCCGCGACCGGCCGGACCAGGACATGTGGCCGTCCCTGCACGAGAAATGGCGCCACGCCATGCAGGGACTGCTGGATCGCCCCGGTCGCCTGCATGGGCTGCCGCCTGGCGGCGCGCACCCCATTGCCCCGGCGACCCGCTACACGGGGCGGTACACGCATCCGTACTACGGCGACATCGTCATCGAAACCGCCGGCGCCGATCTGCAACTGCGTGCCGGCCATGCGCCGCCACGTGCGTTGCAGCGCTGGCAGGACGACACCTTCCGCGTGCCCGCCTTGCAGGACATGGCCGTCACCTTCCTGCCGGACGGCGGCGGAGCAAGCCGCGCGCTCACCTTGTCACCGCTGGAGGACATTCCCCAGGCGGTGTTCACGCGTTCCGATCTGCCATAGCGGCCAACCGCGCCGTCCCCACCATCCATCACGGAGGTATCCCGATGTCCGTCCCATCCACCCTGCGGGCGCTGGTCGCCGCGCTGACGCTGTCGACGCTGTCCGTGGGCGCGCACGCCGAAGACCTGGCCTTGAACGAAGCGGCGAGTTTTGCCGGCGCCTCGATATGGCTCAATGCGGGTCGCCCCGCCATGGTTATAGCGGTGGTACGCGGCGACGATGTCTACGTCGAGGGCTTTGGCGAAACACGTCCCGGCAGCGGCGTCGAGCCCGACGGCAAATCCATCGTGCGCATCGGCTCGCTGTCCAAAGTCTTGGCCGGCGATGTCCTCGCGGCGATGGTGGCCGACAAGAAGGTGGCGTTGACCTCGCCCTTGTCCGCCTTTGCCCCCGCCGGCGTGCAGATCCCCAGCGTCGAAGGGCGGACCATCACGCTGCTGGACCTGGCCACACATTCGGCTTCGCTGCCGCGCGAAGCGCCCGATCACGAGCCGGCGCCTGGCGAGAATCCCTACGGCGTCTACACGGCGCAGGGCTACTGGAACTGGTTCAAGGACCACAAGCTGGCGTACAAGCCGGGCACCGTGGCCATGTATTCGAACTTCGGCTTCGGCCTGCTGGGCGAGGCGCTGGCCCGCGCCGGCGGCGCGCCGTATCCGGAGCTGCTGCGTCGCTACACGACGGGGCCGTTGGGAATGAACGACACCGTCGGCCGGTTGAACCCGGAGCAGCAAAAGCGCATGTTGGGGGGCATCGACTTCGATGGCAAGCCCGCCCATCCCTGGGATACGCCGTCGGTGCTCGATGCGGGCGGCGGGCTGCATTCCACCGCGGACGATATGGCGAAATGGATCAGGTGGCATCTGTCCAGCGATGCCGCGGGGGCGGAAGCCCGCACGCTGGCGCATGCCTTGTATCGGCCGAACGATGGCCTGAAGAGCGCCGTGGGCGTCGAGGCCGACAGCGGCGCCGGCATGGGCCTGGGCTGGGTGGTCTCCATGCCTCATGGCAATACGCCCTTCGTATTGGGCAAGAGCGGGGGGCTGGTCGGCTTCATGAGCTACGTCGCGCTGTCGCCGCAACGCCACATCGGCGTTTTCGTTTCGGTGGGCAAAGTGGACTTCGCGATGTTCGAGGGCATGCAGCATGGCGTGATGGACCTGATCACCAGCCTCAGTCCGCGCTAGTACGCGCGCCACAACCAGTGTCGAACCCCGGTGTAGCGAAAATATACTGTACATTTCGTTGGTCGGTCTACTGAATTAGACATGACGTGTGAGTTTTTTCGTGGTCTAATTTAGTAGAATAACTATTGAAAAGTACAGGATATTAGACATGGCATCGATCGCCGAAATCTCCGCCCAGCTGCGTCAGGCTGCTCGCGATGCCGGCACGACCCAGCAGGGCTTGCGCGAGGCAGCCGGCATCTCGCGCCAGACGCTGGTCAACGTGTTCAAAGGCACGGAGGACTTCCGTGTCAGTACGCTGCTGGCGCTCGCGGACCGCCTGGGACTGGAGCTGCTCCTGGTTCCCAAAAACGCCGCCCGCGGCCTGCAGCCGACGGCGGCGGCGCCGGTCGTGGAGACCGTCGTCGACCAGGTCCGCAAACGCTTGCGCGGCGCGGACGGCGGCTCGGACCCGGGGGAGCGGCAATGAACGTCAAGGCCCTCGAGATACGGTTGGGCAGGCGCCGCGTCGGGATCCTGTTCCAGTACGCGCTATCGCACGATCAGGTGATCAACCGCTTCGTGGCCGACCATCGCTACGCACGCGACCCCGGGCAGCCGGTGCTCTCGTATTCCTTTCTCGCGGGGGACCCGCAGGCGCAGGCGGCCTTCTGGGCGGGCGTGGCTGCGCCGCAGCTCAATGGCGCCTTGTCGGACGCAGCCGACCGCGGCTGGCTGCTGCCGGCTTTTTTCCAGAACCTGCTGCCCGAAGGGCCGTTGCGCACGCGCATCGCGGAGTTGCGCGGGTGCAGCCCCAACGATCACTTCGAGCTGCTGGCGGCCACGGGCAAGGATCTTCCTGGCGATATCCATGCGCTGCCTGCCACGCTGTCGCGTGCCGACCTGACGCGATATATCGCGCAGGACAATGACGCGCTGGAGATGTCGGTCGTGGAGGCGCCCTTGGAGGACGCCATCTCGGTTTCGGGTGTCCAGGCCAAGCTGGCAGTGCTCAAGCATGGCGACCGCTTCGTGGCCCGCACCAAGCTGGCCGACCGGCGCAAGGTGCGCCACGTCATCGCCAAGCTGCCGGTGCCGCAGTATCCCCAGCTGCCCGAACTGGAGCATTTGTCGCTGCGCCTGGCCGCCGCTGCCGGCGTGTCGGTCGTCGAATCGGAACTGGCCCCGCTGGGACGGCTGGCCGTGGAGCACGGCTACGATCTCGGGCGGGTCGATCCGGATACGCGCTTCCTGGCGGTGTTCCGCTACGACCGGGACGCCGGCACGCCGACCGGACGCGTACATTGCGAGGACTTCGCGCAAGTGCTGGCGGTACAGCCCGAACACAAGTACGCGGGGGATTATCTGACCGTCGCGGGCGTAATGATGGCCACGCCTTCGTTGGGCGAACCGGCCGTGCATGAACTATTGCGGCGCATCCTGGTCAGCGATCTCATGGGCAATCCCGACATGCACTTGAAGAACATCGGCCTGCGCTATTCCGATGGCCGCACTCCGGACCTGCCGCCAGCCTACGACCTGGTCGGCTATGCTGCCTACGGGATCGTGAAGGCGGGCCGCGCACTGCGATGGCTTCCACGATCGGCCGGCGATACCCCGGCAACGGCGGCAGGCGCCGAGCTGACGCCCGTCGTGGTGCGCGATTTCTGCGCACGGCTGGGCCTGCCGGAAAAGCCGGCATGGGCCGCGTTGCGGCAGTGCGCTGCCAAGGCCTTCCAGCACTGGCCGGCACTGATCGCGCAGTCCGCCATCGGCGAAAAGATGAAGAACAGATTATTGGCACGCCTGGAAAGCTTCCGGCCCCGCGGGCGGCCCGGCTGACCGGCCGCCCGCGGGCAGGCTCAGAAACGGTCCGCCATGCCCATGGCAGGATCGCTTACCGAGTGGTCGCCGGTCTCCACCCGTCCCGCCAGGCGCCGCGTGAAGCGACTGTCCGAATCGGCGGTCACGAGCAGGTCGTACCAGTTGCCGTTGTCGCGCAACTTCCAGGTCATCTGGGCCTTGTGGCCGCCGCGCACGGTGGCCGTCCACGCGCCGTCGCGCTCCGGCTCGAACTGCCCGCCCTTGGGCGAGAGGGCGCCATACGCCTTGTTCCACTTGACCGAGAACCGCACCTCGTCGTCGCCATCGTTGCGCACTTCCAGGCGGACATGGCCACTGTCGCCCTCGTTGACCAGTTCGACCTCGGGCCTCGGTGCGCGACGCTTGCCCGCAGCGCCCAGGTCGCCCGCGTAACGGCGGTGGTAGCCGTTCGGGCCCAGCACCCACAGATCGTACTTGCCGCCATCGTCGGCCACTTCCCAACTGGCTTTCAGCGACTTGCCGGCCTCAACGACATAGCGGTGCGGCACCCGGTCCAGATGCAGCTTGTCGTACACATGGAACACGGCGCCGGCCTTGCCTTCGTTGATGAACTGCAGCTTGACCTTGTCGCGCTCGGCCTCGCAGCGCGTGTGCAAGGCATAGGGCAGGGCGCGCGAAGGGCGCACGCCGGTAGCCTGCGCGGGCAGGCTGGGCGACACGGGTGCGGGGATCTTCGGGCTGTTCTGCTGGGACGCGGCCAGCGTGTCCGCCTCGGTCTTGGTCTTGCTGCCGCTCAGGACCGGCAGGGGCTCGCGGTTGGGATCGGCGAAGTTGAATGCGCTCGTCAGGTCGCCGCAGATCGCGCGGCGGTATTTGCTGATCTGCGGCTCGACGACGCCGAAGCGCTTTTCCAGGAAAAGCAGCGTCGAGGTGTGGTCGCATACCTGCGAGTTGACCCAGCCGCCCCGGCTCCACGGCGACACTACCCACATCGGCACGCGAGGCCCCGGGCCATAGGGGCGGCCGTCCATGGCCGGCTGGTTGGCCGTGGCGGGCGTGTAGTTGTGGTATTCGACCGCGATCTCGGCATCCGACAAGGTATGGCCCCCGGCCAGGCTGCCATCCGGGTTGTGCGAGGGCGCGCTGGGCGGAGGCAGGTGGTCGAAGAAGCCGTCGTTCTCGTCGAAGTTGATCAGCAGGACCGTTTTGCTCCAGACCTCCGGGTTCGAGGTCAGTGCGTCCAGCACTTCCTGCACGTACCAGCCGCCTTGGGTCGGGCTCGACGGGCCGGGATGTTCGCTGTAGACCGAGGGCGGAATGATCCACGACACGGCGGGCAGCGTGCCGGCCTGGATGTCGGCGCGGAACGTCTCCAGGAAGCCATGCGGCATGGTATTGCCGAAGCCCTTGGCAAGCGGGCTCAGCGCGTCGTCGACGGCGGGATCGTAAAACGGACCAGCCAGCGTGGCCGGCTGCGTGATGTCGGTCCTGGGGACGTAGACGGGACGGCGCGACGGCGGCATCTGCTCGATCTGGGCGCGCCAGTGCCGAAAACTCATCATCTCGTTGCAGCCGCAATTGTCGATCAGGCTCTGATAGACCTTCCAGCTCACGCCGGCCTGCTGCAAGCGTTCCGCATACGTGGTCCATGTCCAGCCTTCGGTGGACGGCCCGATATCGTTGCCGGCGTTGTACTGGTTATTGAGCACCGCGACGGATGTTTTTCCGCCGTCGGCCGGGCTGACGCCGCTAGGTCCGTTGGTGCCCGAAAAATAGAACAGCCGGTTGGCGATGGTGCCGGCATGCATGCCACAGTGATAGTGATCGCACAGCGTGAAGGCGTCGGCCAACGCCCGCTGGAACGGCACTTCGGCGGTTTCGTAATAGCCCATCGACAGGGGAGTCTTGGCGTCCGGCCAGCGGCTCATGCGGCCGTGGTCCCAGGCCGCTTGGGAATCGGACCAGGTATGCGGCGTACTGCCGGCACGCAGCGCGTTACCCTGGGTTTCGTCGAGGTGATAGGACGTGCAGATCGTGGCCGGCTCGGTTTTCGTGTAGGTCTGGAAAAAGACGTTCTGGCCATTGGATGCGGGCACGGCGAAGCGGTCCCCGTAGCCGCGCACGCCCTTGAATGTGCCGAAATAGCTGTCGAACGACCGGTTCTCCATCATCAACAGCACGACGTGCTGGACGTCCTTGATGGTGCCCGTGTCGTGATGCGCTGGAATGGCCAGCGCGCGACGGATACTGGGCGGGAAAGTCGCGAGCGCGGCGGCCGACAGGCCTGAGGTCGCGACGTTCTGGAGAAACTTGCGGCGGGAGGTCATCTCGTGTGAGTCCTTGCATGGATCGACCCCCGCGTGAAGCGGCGGCGTACAGAGGCTAGCGAGCGCATATGACGTAACCGTGATGCACCATAATCCGCAACGTAACAGACGTTCCACATATGAGTTCTGATTGCGGCTACCTTCCCGGGCGCCCGGGGCGTCCCGCCGCCTTCGCGCGCCGGCCCCAGCGGGCGCGCAGCAGATCGACGAAGGCCGCCGCCGCCACGGAATCGGCCGCATCCTTGCGGCGTATCACGCAGATCTCCCGGTCGGGGATAGGCAGCGCGACGGGAATCGCCACCAGGCCCTGGACCTGGAACTCAAACAGCGCGAGCGTAGGTACCAGTGTGACGCCGATGCCGCGCGCCACCAGGCCGGCGGCGGTCATCAGGTTGTAGACCTCCATTTCCGTTATCAGTTGCCGCGGATAGAACGCGGCATCCAGATGCTGGCGGATACTGCTGCTGCGCGCGAAGCGAACCATCGGCAGGTTGATGACTTCGTCCGCTGCCAGCTTCTTGCGCCGGGCCAGGGGATGATCGCGCCGGCATACCAGGTGGAAACCGTCGGACGTGAGCGGCGTACTGGTCAGGTCCAGCGCGGGCGCGATGGCCGCTGTCACGGCGAAGTCCACCTGGTCCGCGCGCAGCAGTTCAAGGCACACATCGGCCGTCACGTCTTTCAGGCTGACCTCGATGCCGGGATAGCGGCGGCGAAATTCCAGGATGACCGGCGGCAGTTCGCCGCCGGCCAGCGATGCCAGCGTGGCGATGGCCACGCGCCCCTTGCGCCGGGATACGTGGTCTTCCAATTCCTTGAAGGCCCGGTCGAAGTCGTGCAGCAAGCGGATGGCGTAGGCCTCGAACAGCGTTCCCTCCGGCGTCAAGGCAATGCTGCGGGGCGTTCGCGTGAATAACCGCACGCCGGCATGTTCCTCGAGGCTCTGGATTACCGCACTGAAGGCCGGCTGCGACAAATGGCACGCGGCGGCGGCCCGCGTGAAGCTGCGCGTATGCACGAGGGCCACGAAGGCACGCAAATGGCGGGTCGATAGGTTGGTGCCCAATGTCGCTCCTTGCCGCCGGACATGCTGGGCACGCTGCGCCGGGTGCCGATTCGGCGATTCGTTTTTCCGATCAGTTTATATGAACTATCGATTTGTTATTTGGATGGGCGGCTCCTAGACTTTCCCGCGACGGACGGCTCGGCCATCGCTGGCGCCATAACTACACGCCGCCGTTTCCAACCAGGAGACAAACCATGCATGCTGCAGTGTCCGCGCGCAATACCGCGCCGCCACGCCGGCCCATCAGCCTGCGCCGCGTCATCGTGTCATCGACCATCGGCAGTACCGTGGAATGGTACGACTTCTTCATCTTCGCGACCGCCTCCGTGCTTGCCTTCAACCATGTCTTCTTCCCGAGCGTGTCGCCGCTGGTGGGGACGTTGATCGCGCTTTCCACCTACGCGGTCGGCTTTGTGGCGCGACCGTTGGGCGGGCTGTTCTTCGGGCCGATGGGCGACCGCAAGGGCCGGAAGACGGCGCTGGTCATCACCTTGCTGATATCCGGCATCAGCACCTTCGCGGTCGGCCTCCTTCCCACCTACGAGGTCATTGGCGTCTGGGCGCCACTGGCTTTGCTGCTGGTACGCATCCTGCATGGCTTTTCCATCGGAGGCGAACAAGCCAATGCCATTCTGATTGCCTGCGAGCACGCCCCCGCGCCGAGGCGTGGCTTCTACGCCAGCTTTATCCAGCTTGGCGCGCCGCTTGGCTACCTGCTGCCGCTGGGCCTGTTCGCGCTGCTCACGGCGAACATGTCGAATGAAGCTTTTCTCGCCTGGGGCTGGCGGGTGCCGTTCCTGCTGGCCGGGATCCTTGTCGCGCTGGGGCTGTACATCCGCGTGCACCTGGCCGATGCGCCGGAATTCCTGGAAGCCCGCGCGCGCCAGAAGGAAGTCCGCACACCGCTGCGCGACGTACTGCGCCAGTATCCCCGCGAAACGTGGTACGGCGTCGGCGCGAAGCTCGCGGAGAGCGTGACGTTTTCGGCGTATTCGGTGCTGATCGTGGCGTACGCCGTCAACCAGGGCATTGCCAAGGCCCCTTGACCGAAGCCACGCTGGTCGCGCTCATCGTCGAATCGCTGTTGTTGCCTTGGTATGGCATGGCGTCCGACCGCTATGGGCGCCGTCCCGTTTATCTGCTGGGCGCCACGCTGTGCCTGGTGGGGGCGCCGCTCGTGTTCTATGCGGCGTCCGTCCATGACATCGCATTGTTGTGGGGCGCCATCATCTTCGCGCTGGCCTTCGGCCATGGCCCGATGTACGGAGCGCAAGCCGCTTTCTTTGCCGAGCTTTTTCCCGTGGAGCGCAGGGCGACGGGTTTGTCCTTCGTCCAGCAGATCGGTTCGGTGCTGGGCGCGGCCCTGGCCTTGCTGTCCAGCTGGCTGCTGAACATCGGCAACGGCGCGCCCTGGTATCTGGTGGCCTACCTCCTGTTGAATGTGCTGATCACCATCGTCAGTGTCATAAAGCTGCGCGAGACCGCGCCCCGCTTCGCGCCTGCGACCGCCACCCCACCGGATGTGCCGACCCGCCCGTATACCGCGGCCGGCTGAGCCGCGTTTCCCCGGCCGTGCGCCAACCCCGCCTTCGAACTCTCCTGAAGATCTTCCATGTCCCGTATCGAATCCGTTTCCGCTTGCCTGGCCCGCGTGCCGCTCGACAGCCCGGTCACTTTCTCCACCCGCACGGTGGCCGCCCGGGAATATTGCCTGGTGCGCGTACGCGCCGCGGATGGCGTGGAAGGCATAGGGTATTGCTACGCGGTGAACACTTCCGGCAAGCTGCTGTGCTCCGCGGTGACCGACCTGCTGGCGCCCATCATCCTGGGCGATGAATCCTTGCGTGTCGAAGGACTGTGGCAGTCGATGTACCAGGAGGCGCTGCTGCAGGGCCGCGCGGGCGTGGTCATGCGTGCGCTGTCGGCCCTGGATATCGCCTTGTGGGACCTGAATGCGCGCAGCGCCGGACTGCCGCTGTTCCGCTATCTGGGCGCCGCCGCGCACGATCGCGTGCCGGCCTATGCCAGCGGGGGCTATTACTGGCCTGGCAAGGACCTCGATGCCCTGGCCGGGGAGATGCTCGGACATGTCAGTAGCGGATTCGACGCCGTCAAGATGAAAACCGGCCGGCTCTCGCCTCGCGAAGAGGAGAAGCGCCTGGCGGCCGTGCGCGAGGCCATAGGCCCGGACGTGCGCCTGATGCTGGACGCCAACAACGCCTGGCCGGATCTGCCCACGGCCCTGGAATACATGCGTCGCTTCGAGCGCTACGACCCATATTGGATCGAAGAGCCATTTTCGCCGGACGACATCGACAACCATGCCCGCCTGGCGCGCGCCACGCGCGTCACCGTGGCCACCGGCGAAATCGAGGCCGGCCGCTGGCGTTTCAAGGACTTGCTGGAACGAGGCGCGACCACCTTGCTGCAGACCGACGCCACGGTGTGCGGCGGCCTGACGGAATGGCGCCGCATTGCGGCGACGGCTGCCAGTTTCGGCGTGTCGGTGGCCCCCCATGCCTGGCACGATGTCCATGTGCACGCCGTCGCATCGGCGCCCAATGCCACCTATGCCGAATTCATGCCCGACGCGCATATCGTCAATTTCCGCAAGCTGATCGACCGTCAGTTGGTAGCCGAGCAAGGCCAACTGCTCTTGCCGACGGACCCCGGACTCGGCTTCGACTTCGACGCGGGCGCGATCGACCGCTATGGCGTGCCCGCCGCCGGGGGCGGCCAGGTATGGCAGATATGCCAGTGAGCCGGCCATGATGAACCTGGGCAGCCTGGAGGCGCGGGAGATGGCAGTGTGGCAGCGCATGCCCGATGAATTCCGGCGGCCCCGCGTCACGCCGTGGTCGATGGCGCAGGCGCAGGGCAGGGCGGTGGACGGATTCCTCGAAGGGCCTTGCTTCGATGCCCACGGCAACCTGTATGTCGTCGATATCCCGCATGGCCGTATCTTCTGCATTGCGCCCACTGGCCGGTGGTCCGTAGTCGCGGAATACGATGGGGAGCCCAACGGCCTGGCCCTGCACCCGGCGGGCCGGCATCTTTATGTGGCCGACTACCGCAACGGCATCCTGCGCGTCGAAATCGCGACGGGCGCCGTCGAGCCCGTGCTGGCGCGCCGCAACGGCGAGCGTTTCAAGGGGCCCAATGATCTCGTCTTCGCCGGCAACGGCGACCTGTACTTCACCGACCAGGGGCAGACCGGTCTGCACGACCCGACGGGGCGCGTATACAGGCTGTCCCCATGCGGACGCCTGGACGTGCTGGTCGACAACGGCCCCAGTCCCAACGGGCTGGTCCTGGCGCCGGATGAATCGGCCCTGTTCGTCGCCATGACGCGGGACAACGCGGTCTGGCGGGTGCCGCTGTTCGCGGACGGTGGCACGGCCAAGGTCGGCCGCTTCTGCGGCTTCTTTGGCGTCGGCGGTCCGGACGGGCTCGCCATGGACACCACGGGCACGCTGTTCGTGGCGCACGTATCGCTGGGGGCCGTGTTCGTCGTGACGCCGGAGGGCGAAACAGTGCGGCGTTATCGCTCGCCGCTGGGCAAGGCGACCACCAATATCGCCTTCGCGCCCGGCGGCTGCCAGGCGTTCGTTACCGAATCAGCCACCGGCACGATCCTGACCTTCGAATGGGAAGGCGCGGCGCGCACGGGGTTGCCCGGGGCAGCGGCGGCCCACGACGCCCCCGAACAGGAGCCATGATGAAAAGAATCCTCATTACAGGCGCCGCGGGCCACATCGGCCGCGCATTGCGCGCAGGCATGCGGGGCCATTACATGCTGAGGCTTGCCGACATCGCGGAGCAGGCGCCGGCTGGCTCGGGCGAGGAAATCGTGCAGGCGGATATCCGTGACCCGGCCGCGATGGTGGAGGCCATGCGGGACGTGGACTGCGTGGTGCATCTTGCCGGCATACCCGACGAGGACGCCTGGCCCCGCATACGCGAGATGAACATTGACGGCTGCTACAACGTGTTCGAGGCCGCCTATCGCATGGGGGTGAAGCGGGTGGTATTCGCGAGTTCGAACCACGCGGTGGGTTTTCACCGCCGTGACCAGGTGCTGGACGGCCTGTCGTTGCCGCGGCCGGACAGCCGCTATGGGGTCTCCAAGGCGTTTGGCGAAGCGCTGGGTCGGCTGTATGCGGACAAGCACGGGGTGAGCGTCGCCTGCCTGCGTATCGGGTCGTTCCGGCCCGACGACACGCCGACAGCCCCGCGGCATCTGGCGACGTGGATCAGCCACCGCGACATGGTGCAACTGACACGCCGCTGCATCGATCATCCGAACTATCACTACGTCGTGGTATATGGCGTTTCCGGCAATGATGCCGGCAGGTGGGACAACGGCCATGCGGCCTTCCTTGGATACCAGCCACAGGACAACGCGAACGCATGGTCGGCCCAAATCCGGAGCAAGGCGTCCGACGAAGACGCGCGGGAGGCCTTGTTCCATGGCGGTTTCGGCTGCATGGTCGAATTCGACGGCGACCTGCGGCGGATAGCGTGATGGCGGGGCGGCGCCTGATCGTGCAGGGGCGCCATTCCGGCCGCACAAGGCAGCCTTCGCGGCAAATCTTCCCGCTTTAATTGATCGAGGGATAATATATGCAGTCGACGCGGCTGCCACCATACCGATGACGGTGAACGCGCCGACATTCCAACGATAAAGAGACAGAGCATGTTGATCCGCATCAAAGCCGCGCTGGTCCTCGCCGCAATGGCGACCGGCCTGGCCTTCAACGCCGCCGCGCAGGATTACCCCTCGCGCCCCATAAGGGTCATCGTGCCATTTCCGCCGGGCGGCAGCACGGACATCCTGGCACGCACCGTGTTCCAGCAGTTGGGCAAGGAATGGCGCCAGTCCATCATCATCGACAACCGGCCTGGGGCCAGCGGGATGATCGGGACCGAGATGGCGGCCCGTGCCGCGCCGGACGGATATACCCTGCTGATGGGCTCGGGCGGCCCGCTGACGATCAGCCCGTCGCTGTACGACAAGCTGGCTTACGACCCGGTGAAGGATTTCGTTCCGGTCACGGTCATCGCGACCGTGCCCAATATCATCGTCGCCAACACGGCGCTGCCGGCGCATTCCGTGAAGGAACTGATTGCGCTGGCGAAGTCCGAGCCCGGCAAACTGGCTTTCGCGTCCACAGGGAATGCGTCGCCCGGGCAACTGGCCGGCGAAATGTTCAAGGCCATGACCGGCACCGACATGCTGCACGTTCCCTACAAGGGGAGCGCGCCTTCGGTCAGCGCCGTCCTGGGCGGCGAAGTCGCCCTGAACTTCACCACCACGCCGCCGGTGGTGCAACTGGTCAAGAGCGGGAAACTGCGCGCGCTCGCCGTGACGTCGTCCGTTCGCGTGCCGGACTTGCCCGATGTACCGACCGCGGCCGAGTCGGGGCTGCCGGGCTACGAGGCGATCTCTTGGTTCGGCGTCGTCGCGCCGCGCGGCACGCCGGAAGCGATCGTGCAGAAGTTGCATGCGGACCTGGTGCGCACCATCAATTCTCCCGGCGTGCGCAAGCAGATTCAGGAGACCGGCTCCATCCCGCTGGCCAACACGCCCGAGCAGATGGAAAAGATGATCCTCGACGACACGGCCAAATGGGCCAAGGTCGTAAAGGAATCCCACATCCGACCGAACTGAAACGCCATGGAACACGGCGCGTCCGCCTGCCAGCCGGCCTACAGCAGTCCCCGGCACATCCTTCCAGCTGGCGCCTGCGACAGTCATCTGCACGTGCTGGGGCCGCGGCTGCGCTTTCCGTACGCCGCGGCGGGGCGCTACGTTCCCGCGGCCGACGTGCCGATCGAGGCCTGCCTGGACATGCACGATGAAGTGGGCATCGCGCGCGCCGTCCTGGTGCAGAGCAGCAGCTATGGCACGGACAACCGGGCCATGCTCGACGCCTTGCGCCGCTATCCGGGCCGGCTGCGCGGCGTGGCCGTCGTGGCGCCCGACATATCGCCAAAGTGCTTGCGCGATATGCATGAACTGGGCGTGCGCGGCCTGCGCTTCAAGCAGTTCCCCGCCGAGCAAGGGCATCGCGCGGTGGCGGACCTGCAGGCGCTGGCCCGCTTGGCCGGCCCGATGCGCGAACTGGGCTGGCATGCGCAATTGTGGATAGATCCCGAGGTCTTGCTCCTGTCGGAACCCATGCTGCGCGGGCTGGACCTGCCGCTGGTGTTCGACCACCTGGGCCAGCCCCGCATCGGGGATGGCGTGCAAGCGCCGGCGTTCCAGACCCTGCTGGGTCTGCTGGGCGATGGCATTGCCTGGATCAAATTATCCGCGGTATATCGCTTTGCCGGGATCGAAGCCGATCGTGGCAACCGCTGTTTTCCGTTCCACGACGCGTTGTTGCGTGCCAATCCGGGACATGCGGTGTGGGGCTCGGATTGGCCGCACGTACAAATGGCCGGCCCGCCGCCTGACGTAGGCCGGCTGCTGGACTTGCTGGCCGGTTGGACCGACGCCGATACTTGGCGCGGCATTCTCGTCGACAACCCCGCGACGCTATATGGATTCGAGGATTGATGCCATGGCGCAAGACAGCAGCCTTGCCGAGAAACTTGCCCGGTATTGCAGCGAACTGCGCTATCAGGACTTGTCCGCGCGCAGCGTGGCCGCCATCCGGCGGCTGGTCCTCGACAGCCTGGGGTGCGCCGTGGGCGCCCTGCACGCCGAACCCCTGCGCATCCTGGCCGGTGAAGCGCGCTTGCCGGCGGGACCCGGCGATACCGCGTCGCTCATCGGCGGGGGAGGAGTAGCACTGGAAAGCGCTGTGCTGGTCAATGGCGCCTTGACACGCTACCTGGATTTCAATGATGTGTACTGGGCGCGGGACGTGTGCCACCCCAGCGAAAACATTCCCTTGGCGCTGGCATGCGTCGAAGCGTGCGGTGGCGACGGCCGGCGCCTGATCGAGGCCATCGCCGTCGGCTACGAGGCGCAGATCCGCCTGGCCGACAGTTTTTCGTTCGAGGCCATGGGCATGCATCACGTGAGCGCCGCCGGCTTCGTGGCGCCGCTGGTCATCGGCAAGGCGCGCGCCATGGCGGCCGGACCGCTGGCGCACGCCGTCGCGCTCGGGGCGTACCGGCATTTGACCTTGTCCGTCCTGGCCGACGGCCGCCTGAGCATGGCGAAGACCCTGGGCTATTGCCTGCCATCCATGGAGGCGCTGTTGACCACGCGATTGGCGGCGAGCGGTTTCACGGGACCGCTGGACATCTTCGAGGGCCTGTGGGCCAGCGCACGCCTGGAAGGCGCAGGCCAGGGCATCGAGGGCTTCGACCTTGCGTCCGGGGCCAGCCGCAGCGAACGCGTCAGCCTGAAACGCTATCCGGTGCAATACACCTTGCAATCGCCCGTGGAGGCGGCGATCGCGTTGCGCGACCGCCTGGGCGGCGCGGTGCGGGAGATACAGGAACTGGTCGTCGGCGTGCACGGCAAGACCGCGCGGCGCACCGCCGACCCCGCCAAGTACCGCCCCGCCAACCGGGAAACCGCGGACCACAGCCTGCCATGCTGCGTCGCCATGGCCTTGCTGGACGGACGGTTGGAACATGGGCAATTCGACAACGGACGGTGGGCGGACCCCGACGTCGCAGCCCTGATGTCGCGCATTCGTGTGGAGCCCAGCGCCGAACTGGAACGGCGCTGGCCGCGCGGACGGCCGGCGGTGTTGCACGCCGCGCTGGTGGGCGGAGCCCGGCATACCGTCACGGTGGAGATACCGCAGGGCGACGTCGATCGCCCCATGGACGACGGCCAGGTACAACAGAAATTCCACGCGCTGGCCGCGCCAGTGCTGGGCGTCGCGCGTGCCGAGGAAGTCGTGCAGGCCGTCATGCAACTGGAGCACTTGTCCTCGGTGGCCAGCCTTATGTCGCTATTGCGTGCCTGACAGGGCATCGGGGGCGCGGCAACGTCCCACGCATGAATGCGCCGGCGGCCAGCGCCAAGGCCGCACCCGAAGGGTGGTCCGCCTCGCGTTGCGCCGTGGCGCGCGGCGCATTCGGACGCCGGGGCGCTCGCACGCCACGTGCGGGCCTGCGGCAGGCGTGTTGCCATGCAGGCGTGTTGCTATCATCGCGGCACATTCACCGGAGCCCGCCATGGACCGCCGCCGCCTCGAATGCTTTCTGGCCCTGGCCGAGGAACTGCATTTCCACCGCGCCGCGGTGCGATGCCACATGACCCAACCCGCCCTCAGCCAGCAGTTGCGGGCGCTGGAGGATCAATTGCAGGTGCAGTTGGTGTACCGCAACAAGCGACATGTTTCGCTGACCCGCACGGGACAGGTATTCCTCGACGAAGTGCGCAAAATCCTGCGTGGCATGGACCGCGCGGTCGCGATGGCGCGTCGCACGGAAAAGGGGGAAATCGGGCAACTGACCATAGGGGTGACGGCGCCCGCGCTGTATATCGTGTTTCCCGAAATCGTGCGCGAGTTCAACAAACGGCTGCCCGACGTCGGCATCGTCGTCCACGATATGACGACCGCCGAGCAGGAGCAGGCGCTGCGCAATCGGACCATCCAGTTGGGCATCGTCCATCCGCCCCTGGAAGACGCATCGCTGTCCTGCCAGACCATCGCCACCACGGCGTTCCACATCGTGCTGTCGGACCGCAATCCCCTGGCGCAGCGCAAGCGCCTCGCCGTGCGGGACCTCGCCAACGAGCAGTTCATCATTTTTCCCCGGAATATCGGCCCGCAGCTGTACGACCACATCATCAGCCTGTGCCAGGGCGAAGGGTTCAGCCCCAAGGTAATCCTGGAAACGACGCCGGCGCAATCCATCATCGCGATGGCGGCGGCGGATTTCGGGATCGGCTTCATCGCTTCCGAATACCAATTGCTGCCTCGCCCGGGAGTGGTTTTCCGCAGGTTGTCGGGCGTCATGCCGTACCTGTCGCTGGGGATCGCCTACGACGCCGGCGACGTTTCACCGGCCATGAAGGTCTTCCTGGAAACCGCCCAGCGCGTGGGCGCCAAAGTGCGCTAGCGACCGGGAGCCCTGCGCGCGACGGGCGGCATCGGCGCCACTGATAAGCAAAACTACTCAAAAGAGTCAAAAAAAGAATTGGAAGTTTTCTACCTGCGCTCCTATCTTGTCCGGCAAGAAAACGATAAACGCAGGAGACAACGCCATGCCCAGCGTGCAGAGTGCGGCCCCCGAGTCCGGGTCGCGAATAAAGATCGTCAGTGTGCGCACCATCGTCGTGAACGCCGAAATGCGCAACTGGATATTCGTCAAGGTGCAAACGGACCAGGACGGCCTGTACGGGTGGGGCGAAGCCAGCCTGAACTGGAAGACACGCGCCGTGACCGGCGCGGTCGAAGACCTGGAACAATTGCTGGTCGGCCGCGATCCGCGCGACATCGAACAATGCGTGCGTGCCATGCACAAACACAGCTATTACAAGCTGGGAATCATCGGTGTCACTGCGATCAGCGGTATCGAACACGCGCTGTGGGATATCCATGCCAAAAGCCTGAACGTGCCGGTCTGGCGCCTGCTGGGCGGCAAGGTGCGCGAGAAGGTGAGGCTGTACACCCACCTGGGACTGGGCGACATGAAGGCGGTGTATGAAACCTTCGACCATGGCAAGCTGCGCGATAGCGCGCTTCAAGTGGTGGAGAAGGGCTACGACGCCCTGAAAGTGGTGTTCATACCGTATGGCAACCACGTCGCCTCGGTCGGTGCGCGCAAGCATGTCGGCAGGCTGATGGAAACGGTGCGCAGCGCCGTGGGCGATGGGGTCGACATCATGGTCGACTTCCATGGGCGTCCTGGCTCCATCGCGGCCGCGCTCGGCTTCATCCAGGAGCTTGCTCCTTACCGTCCGATGTTCTGCGAAGAGCCCGTGCAGCCCGGCGATACGGCCGCGCTGCGCGAAGTCGCGCTGCGCTCGCCATGTCCCATCGCGTCAGGCGAACGGCTGGTCGGACTGCATGAGTTCATGCCCGTGCTGACCGGCAAGGCGCTCCACGTCGCCCAACCGGACCTGAACCACACCGGCGGGCTGCTGGAAGGCAAACGTATCGCCGCCGTCGCCGAAGCCGAGCTGATCGGTATCGCGCCGCACAATCCCAACGGTCCGATTGCCGGCGTGGCGGCGCTGCACTACGACGTATCCACGCCGAACTTCGTGATACAGGAAGAAATGAGCGGCGCCGTGCCCTGGTATGACGACGTAGTGCAGACGCCGCTCAAGCGGATCGGCACTTATTGGGAAGTGCCGCATGCGCCCGGGCTGGGCGTGGAGATCAACGAAAAGGAAGCGGCCCGGCATCCCTTCAAGCAGGAAGTCATGCATGCCACCGGTGCCGTGCTGGATGACGGCACCATCGTCGACTGGTAGGGGATCACCATGAAATTCGCAACGCCAGGCGGCGTCTACAACGCCGTGCCTTCCCGTGTCGTGTTCGCCGAGGGCAGCGTGAACGGCATCGCGGACGAGGTGGCGCGGCTGGGCGGCCGCCGCGCGCTGGTGGTCACCACGCCGGGCCGCAGCGCACTGGGCGACCGCGTGGCCGCGCTATTGGGCGACCGCTGCGCGGGTCTATGGCCGGAGGCCGTTTCCCAGGTGCCCATTGAACTGGCGCGTCGTGGGCGCGCCGCGGCACGCGCGACGGACGCCGATTGCATCATCAGCGCGGGCGGCGGCGCGGCCATCGGCCTGGGCAAGGGCATCTCGCTCGAACTGGGCCTGCCCATCATCGCCATCCCGACGACGTACTCGGGTTCGGAAGTCACCGGTTTCTGCGGCATCACCATCGATGGCGTGAAGCGCATGCATACGAGCCTGAACATGCTGGCTGCCACGGTGCTCTACGACCCACAGCTTACCCTGGGGCTGCCCGTGGATGTGAGCGCGGCCAGCGCCCTCAATGCCCTGGCGCACTGCGTGGATGCCATCTACGTGCCGACGGTGGATCCCGTGACGGTGCTGGCCGCCATCGAAGGCGCCCGCGTGATCGCGCAAGCGGCTCCGCGCGTGGTGACGCAGCCCCACGATATCCATGCGCGGGCGGAACTTCTGTATGGCGCCTACCTGGGCGGCGTGGCGCTGACGGGAGGTTTCGCGCTGCAGCATGGCCTTGCGCATGTGCTGGGCGGCAGCTTCAACATTCCGCATGGCCTGTCCCATACGCTGGTACTGCCCTATGTGGCGCACTACAACAGCGCCTATGCTCCGCAGCCCCTGCGGCGGCTGGCCGACGCCATGGGCGCGGCTAGCCTGGGCGCCGGCATCTACGATCTTGCGCGCGCCCTCCATGTCCGCATGGGGCTGACGGACACCGGCCTGGATCGCTCGGCGCTGGATGCCGCAGCAAGGATTACGGTGGAGACGGACGAGGGTTACAACCCCGGCCCGGTCACCATGGAAGCGGTGCGCGGCATCCTGGATGCCGCGTGGGAGGGCCAGCGTCCCGGCTGACCGGCCGCCGGCGAGCCTGGGCCCCGCGAGTCGGGAGCAACAAAATAGAACTGAAACGGCCGCTGTACAGGAGACAATCAATGCAGATATCCCGCAGACAGTTGATGAAGGCCGCCGGGGCGGTGGCACTGGGCGCCGCCTTTCCCGGCGCGCGCGCCGCCACCGCCGAGTTTTCCTGGAAGTTCGGGCACGGCTTTCCGCCCAGCCACCCCATTCACAAGCGTGCCGTGGAGGCGGCCGCCTGGATCAGGCAGCAGAGCAAGGGCCAGGTGGACATCGGCGTGTTCCCGAACAGCCAACTGGGCGGCGATAACGATCTCCTTTCACAGGTCTATTCCGGCGGCATCGAGATGTTCACCACCGGCGGCATCATTATGTCGACGCTGGTGCCGCATGCCGCGATCAGCGGACTCGGTTTCATTTTCCAGGATTACGCCACCGTCTGGTCCGCCATGGACGGCAAGCTGGGCGCCTTCGTGCGCGCGGCATTCGCCAAGAAAGGCCTGCATGCCGTGGACCGGATATGGGACAACGGTTTTCGTGAAATCACCACCAGCAGCCGGCCCATCTCCGTTCCTGCCGACCTGGCGAACCTGAAGATACGCGTCCCCGTCAGCCCGCTGTACATCTCATTGTTCAAGGCCTTGGGCGCCGCACCCACCAGCATCAACCTGGCGGAGGTCTACACGGCCTTGCAGACCGGCGTCGTACAAGGCCAGGAGAATCCGCTGGTGGTGACCGATACGGCCAAGTTCTACGAGGTGCAGAAGTTCTGCTCGCTGACCAACCATATCTGGGACGGCTCATGGATCGTCGTCAACGGCGGCGCCTGGGATAGCCTGCCCCCGGACCTCCAAGCCGTCGTCAGCCGCGGCTTCAACGACCTGGCCACGCAACAGCGCGCCGATATCGCGCAACTGAACGACTCGCTCAGCGCGAGCCTGGCGCAACGCGGGCTGCAAGTGAACCAGGCCGAGCCGGCGCCGTTTCGCGACGTGTTGCGCAAGGCCGGCTTCTACACCGACTGGAAGGCGAAGTTCGGCGCGCAGGCCTGGGAAACCCTGGAAGCCGCTGTCGGGAAGCTCTCATGAGTACCGCATCCCTGTACACGGATACCAAGGCGCGCGGCGACCCGCGGCGGGACCGCCATGGCGCGCGAGTCGATGCCGGATGGCGCTGGCTGGTGGAGTATCCGGCGGCCGTCCTTGTGGTCGCCGAAGTCGTCATCCTGTTCACCGGCATCGTGGCACGCTATGCCTTGCACATGCCGATTACCTGGACCGACGAGGCCGCGTCCATCCTGTTCCTGTGGCTGTCCGCGCTGGGCTCGGCGGTGGCGATCCAGCGCGGCGAGCACATGCGCATGACGGCCCTGGTGGCCAAGTGCGGTCCCCAGGCGCGAGCCTACCTGGACGCCGTGGCGGCCGGTGCGGCGCTGCTGTTCCTGGCGCTCGTACTGGCCCCGGCGATCCACTTCGCCAACAAGCAGGGCGCCTTTACCAGTCCGGCACTGGAGATCTCCGGCAGCTGGCGCGCCGCCGCGCTGTCGGTCGGGGTGGCGCTGATGCTCGCCGCCAACGCCTTGCGCCTGGCGCGGGTGGCCGACCGCCGGGTGGCTGGCGCCGCGTTGGCGACCATCGCCTTGATCGCGCTGGCGTTCTGGGGCGCGCAGCCGCTTTTCAGCGGCCTGGGCAAGCTCAATCTGCTGATCTTCTTCCTGGGCGTGGTGGTGCTGACCGTATTCGCCGGTGTTCCCATTGCGTTCGGCTTCGGCCTGGCGACCTTCGGCTACCTGGCCCTGACCACGCGCATTCCGCTGGAAACCATGGTGGGACGCATGGACGAGGGCATGTCGCACCTGATCCTGCTTGCGGTGCCGCTGTTCATATTCCTGGGCCTGCTGATCGAGATGACGGGCATGGCGCAGCGCATGGTGGCTTTCCTGGCCAACCTGATCGGCCATCGGCGCGGTGGCCTGGCCTATGTGTTGATCGGCGCGATGTACCTGGTCTCCGGCATATCGGGCGCCAAGGCCGCCGATATGGCCGCCGTGGCTCCCGCGTTGTTCCCGGAGATGAAGAAGCGCGGCGCCAAGGAGGGCGACCTGGTCGCGCTGCTGGCCGCCACCGCGGCGCAGACCGAGACCATACCCCCCAGCATAGTGCTGATCACCATTGGCTCTGTCACGGGTGTTTCCATTGCTGCCTTGTTCACCGGCGGCCTGCTGCCGGGCGCCTTGCTGGCGGTGGCCCTTTGCGTGGTGGTATGGCGACGCTACAGCAAGGAAGACCTGGCGGGCGCCGCCTGGCCGGGACGGCACGCCGTAGGGCGCTCGCTGCGGGCGGCGCTGCCGGCACTGGTGCTTCCCTTCCTGATCCGCTTCGCCGTCGTGGATGGCGTGGCGACGGCCACCGAGGTGTCCACCATCGGTATCGTCTATGCCCTGCTCATCGCCTTGCTGGTGCAACGTGGCTGCGATTGGGCGCGACTGGTTCCCATCTTGATCGAGACGGCGGCGCTTTCCGGGGCCATTCTCCTGATCATCGGCACCGCCACCGCGATGGCCTGGTGCCTGACGCGTTCCGGTTTTTCCAGCGACCTGGCCGCGCTCATGGCCGGCCTGCCCGGGGGCAAGTTCGGGTTCCTGGCGGTGTCCATCGTCTTGTTCATCGTGCTGGGCAGCGTGCTGGAAGGCGTGCCGGCCATTGTGCTGTTCGGACCCTTGCTGTTCCCCATCGCGCAGCAGGTCGGGGTGAACGAGGTGCACTATGCGATGGTTGTCATCCTTTCCATGGGCATAGGCCTTTTTGCGCCGCCGTTCGGCGTGGGGTACTACGTGGCATCGGCCATAGGCAAGGCATCTCCGGACGCGGGCATGCGACCCATTGCCGGCTACATGCTGGCCTTGTTCGTCGGCGTGCTGGTCATCGCGGCCGTGCCGTGGATTTCCACTGGTTTCCTGCCATGACCTCCGCGCATCGGCGGACGGCGCGGCCGGCATGCCGCATCCCGATTGGAGTCTTTCCGTGAACGTCTTTCTGGTGGGCGAAGCCGCCACGCATCGGGAAAAACTGGCCGCGCGACTGTCCTGCGACGCGCACATCATCCCTTTGCCGCGCGAGGCCGCATTTTCCTCCGAGCACGATCACCGCATCGCCGCCGGGGATGTGGTGGTATCCCTGCGCTTCGCTCGCCAGGGCAACCCCCCGCCGTTCCGCCTGCTCCATGTGCCCGGCGCCGGGCTGGACGGCATCGACATGGCCAGCGTGCCGGCCGCCGCCACCATCTGCAATGTATTCGAGCACGAGATCCCGATCGCCGAATATGCCTGCCTGGCGATGCTGGAATGGCAGATCCGGCTGCGGGATCTCAGGGCGCGTTTCAGCGCGGACGCCTGGTCGGACCTGTACCGCGAGCGGCCGCCCCATGCCGAGCTGTACGGAAAGACGCTGCTGCTGGTGGGCCTGGGCCGGATCGGCGGCGCCATCGCCACGCGGGCGCGCGCCTTCGGCATGTCCGTGCTGGGCGTGGACGGGCACGCCCATCCGCCGCCAGGGCTGGTCGATCGGCTTTACACGCCGGGGGATTGGGAACAGGCGCTGGAGCCGGCCCACTTTGTCGTGATCAGTTGCCCGTTGACGGCGGATACGCGCGGCATGTTCAACACCCGGACACTGGCGCGCATGCGGCGCGACGCGGTGTTGATCAACGTATCGCGCGCGGAAATCGCGCGGGAGGAAGACCTGTACGCCGCCTTGCGCGATGGCGTGATCGGCGGCGCCGCGCTGGACGTGTGGTATCGCTACCCCATGGGTGGCGAGGACCACGTAGCGCCGTCATCACGGCCGTTCCTGGATCTGCCCAATGTGGTCGCCACGCCGCACGTTTCGGCCTGGACCACCGATTTGCCCTGGCGCCGATATGGCTTCATCGCGGCGAATATCGACCGCCTGGCGCGGGGAGAAGCATTGGCCAACGTGGTGCGGCAGGGGGCCTGATCGCGGTCGCCGCCCGGGCGCAGGCCGCTCCGCCTGCGCGGCATTACTTTCGAACCGCCGTCCCGCGCGGGCCTTCCGGGACCTCCTCGGCATGGCCGCCGGCATCCACCGGCGCGATCCGGCATGGCAATTGCTAAATGTGGAGGATTACTGACCGCGCGCGGGCGGCTGCAGCCGCCCCTTCCACAGGAGCTGCCATGGCCACGTCTACACGAACGATCTGGAAGGGTGCCATCTCGTTTGGCCTGGTCAACATCCCGGTCGGCCTGCATACCGCCGCGACCGCATCCGGCGTGGATTTCGACTGGCTGGACAAGCGCACCATGGACCCCGTCGGCTACAAGCGCATCAACAAGCGGACCGGCAAGGAAATCGACAAGGACAACATCGTCAAGGGCATCGAGTACGAGGACGGCAAGTACGTCATCGTCTCGCCGGAAGAAATCAACGAAGCCTATCCCCGCACGACGCAGACTATCGAGATCCAGCGCTTCGTGCCGGCGTCCCAGGTGTCGTTCGTCTACCTGGAGCGGCCTTATTACATCGAACCGATCAACAAGGGCCACAAGGTTTATGCGCTATTGCGCGACACCCTGGCCAAGACCGGAAAGATCGGCATCGCCAAGGTTGTCATCCAGACCAAGCAGCACCTGGCCGCGCTGGTGCCGGCCGGCGACGCGCTGGTGTTGAACCTGATGCGCTGGGGCGACGAGGTGAAAGCCATGGACGACCTGGACCTGCCGTCGGTGGGCGCCAAGTCGATGAGCGCGAATCCGCGCGAACAGAAGATGGCCAAGATGCTGGTCGACGATATGTCCGGTGACTGGAATCCCGATGAGTTCAAGGACGAATTCAGGCAGGTCGTGATGGATCTGGTGCAGAAGAAGGTCGAGGCCGGCAAGACCGAAACAGTGCTGGAGCCGCAGGAGGAAGCGCCCAACCTGGGAGATAACGTTATTGACCTGACCGAGCTGCTGCAGCGCAGCCTGAAGGGCAAGCACGCCAAACCCGAGGCCGCGAAAACGGCGAAGAAGCCGGCGTCCAAAAAGGCCGCCGCCAAGACCGGTAAAAGCGCCAAGTCGGCCAGGTCCGGGGCCCGCCCGCGCAAGGCCGCTTGAATGGGCGATACCCTGGGGAAGTACCGCGAAAAACGGAACTTCGACATTACTTCGGAGCCGGCGGGCGGCGGCAAGGCCAATGCCGCCGCCCGCGCCTTCGTCATCCAGAAGCATTGGGCGACGCGGCTGCACTACGACCTGCGGCTGGAGCTGGACGGAGCCATGAAAAGCTGGGCCGTACCCAAGGGGCCTTGCTACGACCCGAGCGTCAAGCGCATGGCGGTGCAGGTCGAAGACCATCCCATCGCCTACAACCAGTTCGAAGGCGAAATTCCGGCGGGCCAGTATGGCGCGGGCAAGGTCATCATCTGGGACGAGGGCACCTGGACGCCCGTGGGCGACCCGCGCAAGGGCTATCGTGAAGGCCATCTGAAGTTCGACGTCGAGGGCATGAAGATGCGCGGCCGCTGGGCGCTGGTGCGGCTCAAGGGCAGGGAGTCGGAACGCCAGCCCCCGTGGCTGCTCATCAAGGACAGGGACGAGTTCGCGCGTCCGGAGCGCGAGTTCAGCGTGGTCGACGAAATGCCTGACAGCGTCGTGCCGCTGCGCGCGCAGCGCAAGAAGGCGGCGGCAAAGTCCGCGAAATCCACCAAGTCCGCGAAATCCTCCAAGTCCGCCGTCAGGTCCGTGCCGTCTGCCGCCAAGGATGGGCCCGCCGCCGAGGAGTCCATGGCGGCAGCCGGCGCAGGCGCCTTGCCGGGCACGGCCGCCGAGCTGCCGGCGACGCTGAAGCCGCAACTGGCCACCCTGGTGGACGGCATTCCGCCGCGGCCCGAGGAATGGCTGTTCGAGGTCAAGTTCGACGGCTATCGCCTCCTGGCCCGCCTGGAGGGCGGGGTGGCCCGGCTGCACACGCGCAACGGACACGACTGGACCGCCAAAATGCCGCATCTGCGCGACGCGCTGGAGCGGCTCGACGTCCAGGACGCGTGGATCGATGGCGAAATCACGGTGCTCGCGGATAACGGCGCGCCCAGCTTCCAGGCCCTGCAAAACGCCTTCGACAACGAGCGTACGGGCGACATCGTTTTCTATGCGTTCGACCTGCCCTACGTGGCCGGGCGTGACCTGCGGCAGGAACCCGTGACCGTGCGGCGCGCGCTGCTGGAACAGCTTCTGGCCCTGGCGCCCGATCCCCGCGTGCGCTTCAGCGAGGCGTTCGACGCGCCGCCGGCCGGGCTGGTGGCGTCGGCTTGCAAGATGGGACTGGAAGGCATCATCGCCAAGCGCAGGACATCGCCCTATGTGTCGCGCCGCGCCGATACCTGGCTGAAGATCAAGTGCGCGCAAAGGCAGGAGTTCGTCATCGCCGGTTATACCGATCCCAAGGGCAGCCGTTCCGGGCTGGGGGCGCTGCTGGTCGCGGTCCATGACGAAGCGGGCAATCTGCAGTATGCCGGGAAGGTGGGCACCGGTTTCGACAGCCGCCTGTTGGACGACCTGGCGCGACGGCTCAAGCCCCTGGAAGTGGACGAGCGTCCCGTGGCGTACAAGGCCGGCATCCCGCGCAACGTGCATTGGGTCAAGCCCACGCTGCTGGCCGAGATATCCTTCGGCGAGTGGACCGGATCCGGCCATATCCGCCATGCGGTTTTCCGCGGCCTGCGCGCGGATAAGCCGGCGCGCGCCATCACGCGCGAAGCCGCCGTCCCTGCCGAGGCCATCGAGACGGAGGACGACGACGGAACGCCGGACCAGGATGGCCGGCGTGAAGCCGCCGTCGCGAAGAACGGCAAGCGTGCCGGGAACGCGCAACGCGCGAAGGAGCGCGCAGGCCGCCAACCAGCGGCGGAAACCGATGTGGAAGCGCATGCCGGGGCCTCGGCCGCAAAGCGTATCGAAGCCTCGAAATCGACCAAAGCCACCAAAGCCACCAAAGCCACCAAAGCCACCAAAGCCACCAAGGCGACGAAGGCGACCAAGACCACCAGCACCGCCGACACCGGGGGAGGGTCGACTTCGCGGGGATCGGCTCCCAAAGGCAAGCTTGGCCGCCTGACCAATCCTGAGCGGATCATCGATCCTTCCACCGGCTTGACCAAGCTGGACCTGGCGCGCTATTACGGCCTGGTGGCGCCGCTGTTGCTGGAGCACCTGAAGGGGCGACCCGTATCCCTGGTGCGCGCGCCGGGCGGCATACAGGAACCGTTGTTCTTCCAGAAGCACCTGGAATCCGCCATGCCGGGAGTCAAATCGCTCCCGCAGCGGCTGGATCCGGATCATCCTTCCCTGCTCGAGGTGCCATCGGACGACGCGATCATCTCGGCCGCGCAGATGAACGTCGTCGAGTTCCATACCTGGAACGCCGTGAAAACCGCCATCGATCAGCCGGACCGCATGCTGTTCGACCTGGATCCCGGCGAAGGGGTGCAGTGGGCCTCGCTGGTGCAGGGCGCCGAACTCGTGCGTGTCCTGCTGGACCAGATCGGCCTGGAATGCTGGCTGAAGACCAGCGGCGGCAAGGGACTGCACGTGGTGGTGCCGCTACGCAAACAATATGGATGGGACACCATCAAGGCGTTCTCGGAGGCCATCGTCCGTCATCTGGCCCGCACCTTGCCTCAGCTGTTCGTGGCCAAGAGCGGTCCGAAGAACCGCGTGGGCCGGATTTTCGCGGACTACCTGCGCAATGGTTTCGGCGCCACCACGGTCGCCGCGTGGTCGGCGCGTGCCCGACCCGGCCTGGGCATCTCCGTGCCAGTGGGGTGGGACGAACTGCATACCATCAAGAGCGGCGCCCACTGGACCATCGTATCCGCGCACAACCGCCTGGACGTGGGCAACAGCCCCTGGGATGACTATCGGCCCCAGGCCGTGAAGCGCGCAATGGCGGCAATAGGCTTCGAGCCCGACGAACCCTAGCAAGCCCCGGGCGCGAGCCGGCGGCTGGTCGCCGGTCAGCAGTATGGCCGCGGGTCAGTACCGTTCCGGCACGATCATTTCGGGCGGTACCGGATGGCGGGCATAGTCCGCATGCCGTTCACGCGGCGGCAACACGATATTCGGACGTTCCGTGTCGCGATATGGCATTTGCGCCAGCAGGTGGCTGATGCAGTTCAGCCGTGCCCGCTTCTTGTCCACCGCCTGCACCACCCACCAGGGCGCCTCGGGGATATGCGTGCGCTCCAGCATGATTTCCTTGGCTCGCGTGTAGTCTTCCCAGCGCCGCCGCGATTCCAGGTCCATGGGGCTGAGCTTCCACTGCTTGAGCGGATCATGTATGCGACCGAGGAAGCGCGCGTGCTGCTCTTCGTCCGTGATGGAAAACCAGTACTTGATAAGCTGGATGCCCGAACGAACCAGCATTTTCTCGAACTCCGGCGCGGAGCGGAAAAACTCTTCGTATTGTTCGTCGTCGCAGAAGTTCATGACGCGCTCGACCCCCGCGCGGTTGTACCAGCTGCGGTCGAACAGCACCATTTCGCCGGCCGCGGGCAGGTGCGATACATAGCGCTGGAAGTACCACTGCGTCCGTTCGCGGTCGTTCGGAGCGGGCAGGGCGGCGACCCGGCAGACGCGCGGATTCAGGCGCTGGGTAATGCGCTTGATCACGCCGCCCTTGCCGGCGGCGTCGCGCCCCTCGAAGATAATGACGACCTTGTGGCCGGTGGCGACCACCCAGTTCTGCAACTTGACCAGTTCGCCCTGCAGCCGGAACAGTTCGCGAAAATAGTTGCGCCGCCATTCCTTCTCGGCCTGGGTACGGGGATGCTGCGTATCGTCCTGCAGGCCATCGAAGTCCTGGTCATCGAGTTCGAGCTCCAGTTCTTCGTCGTAGTGATCCACCAGGTCGCGGTGTATGCGCCGCGCCAGTTCGTCGTCCATTCCGTTCACATCCAGCTCCCTGTCGATACACGGGCATAGTATGACGGTTGTTTGACAGCCGCGTGACGGTGGCGGCGATACCGGGCGGCGACCCGGGGTCATTCCGGCGTGACGCCCGCCTTGGTGATCACGCCGCGCCATTTGCGTGCTTCCGACTGGATGAAGGCGGTCAGCTCCTGGGGTGACGATCCGATGGGTTCGATACCGTCCAGCTCGAATTCCTTGCGCACCTCCGGCAGCTTCAGGGCCGCCACGACGGCGGCATTCAACCTGTCGACGATGGCCTTGGGCGTACCCCTGGGCGCCATCAGCGCGTACCAAACATAGGATTCATAGCCCTTCAGCCCCGCTTCCGAGAGGGTAGGCACGTCGGGCAGCGCGGCCGAGCGCTCCAGCGTGGTGACCCCCAATGGCACCAGCTTGCCGGACTGGAAAAAACCCTTGCCGCTGCCGATACCTGCAAAGACCGCCTGCAGGCGCCCGGCCAGCAAATCGGTGTAGCCGGCCCCCGCGCCGGTGTAGGGCACATGGATCATGTCCAGCCCCGCCATGGACTTGAGCAACTCCATGGACAGATGCAGGCCACTGCCCAAACCCGTGGAGCCGTAGGAATAGCGACCGGGCGCCTCGCGGACCTTGGCGATGAACTGCTGCAGCGTCCTTGGACCGAACGCGGGATTGACGGCCAGCACATAGGGCGCCTTGCCGATCAGGGCGATCGGCTCGAAATCCTTCAGCGGGTCGTATGGCAGGTGCGCGAACAGGCTCTGGTTGATCGCGAGTTGGGCGGTCAGCGGCAGCACCAGGGTATAGCCATCCGGCCGTGAATGGGCGACGTAGGACATGGCGATATTGCCGCTGGCGCCGCCTTTGTTCTCCACCACGACCGAGGCGTCTAGCAGCTTGCCCAGCGCCACGGCCAAGGGCCGGCCCACCGTATCGGCGCCGCCCCCCGGCGAATAGGGCAGCTCGATCCGTATGGGGTGGTCGGGATACTTCGCCATGCTGGGCTGGGCCAGTGACAGGCCGGCGGCCAGCGTGCAGGCCAGCGCCGTCCAACGCTTGCGGAAGGGGTATGCCATTGTGTGTCTCCGGTGTCGTTCTGGGAGCCAGGGTTCCGGCCTGGGACGGGGCTCAGGCTGCCTTGGTGGCGAGCTGGCGGACGCCTTCCGCCAGGGTCGCGCGGGCACTGTCCAGGCGGCCGCTGGCGCCAACGTTCCATGCCGCCGCCGACCCCGCCGACGCCTGCTCCAGATCCAGCAGCCGCGCGATCTCCGCCGGCTGCGGGCCGCCGGCGCCCTTGCGGCCGTGGATCATGCGCAAGGCGTCCACGCATTGGCCGAATTGCGCCTCGTCCAGCGGCAGGGGTTCGCCGGTCAAGTCCCGGTAAATCCGGCCGGCCTGCGCATGGCTGATGTCCGCCAGTCTGAGGCGCTGCGATCGACCGTAGTCGGTCAGGACCGAGGCGTAGTGATGGCCCACGCGAAACGGCACCCCGGCCCGCTGCATCAGCATATCGGCGATTTCCGTCACGGTGGAGTAGTCGCCATCGACTTCGGCTCGGGCCTGCGCCACGTCCACCACCAGGTTTTCGACGACACGTTGCAGCAGGCCGAACAACGCAACGCTGTCGTCCGACGGCAGCGGGTCGTAGGCGCGGTAGTCGAACATGCCGGTGCGCACGTTGTGCGCCAGCAGGAAAGGCGCTTGCATGCGACCCAGCAGCAGGCTGCTCCGGGCGCGCAATTGCTCCAGCGCCGCCGGATTGCGCTTCTGCGGCATCAGGCTGCTGATGCCCATCAGGTCCCCGGGCCTGAAACTCACCCAGGGCAGGGGCGACATGTAATGCGAGTGCAGGTCCTGGGCGAACTGGCTGACCTGTACCGCGCAACTGGCCAGGATGCCCGCCAGCTCCAGGCAACTGTCCACGGGCGCCAGGTGGTTCGCGTCATAGGCATTCAGGACAAGCCCATCGAAGCCCAGCAGCGCCGCCAGCCTGGACCTGTCGATAGGAAAGCTCGAGGTGGACAGGGCCGCCGCGCCCAAGGGGCTCAGGTTGATGCGGGGATAGGCGTCGGCCAGGCGATCGAGCTGGCGGCCCAGCGCGCTGGACAGCGCGAGCAGATAGTGTGCGAAGGTGGTGGGCTGTGCCTGCACCCCGTGCGTGTACGCGGGGATGACCGTTTCTGCATGCTGGCGGGCCAGCGCGATAACAGCCTGGCGAACGCGTCCCAGCGCCGCGTGGACCTGCAGCAGGTCGACACGCAAATTCATGCGCGAGAGGGTCGCCGCGATGTCCTGGCGGCTGCGGCCCGCGTGGACCAGCGAGGCCTGCGCGCCGACGCGCGCGACCAGCCGCTTTTCATAGTCCAGGTAATCGCCGGAGGGTTGCGTGGCGGCCGGCTCCCGGGACAGCGCCAGGATGCCGGCGGCGATAGCCCCCGCCACCGGCGTTGCCAGGATGGCGGTCTCTGCCAGCATGACGATCGAGGCTTCGTTGATCTGCCCCAGCAAGGCGGGCACACGGGCGCCGCCGCGGAAGGCTTCGTTCACATCCTTGCCGTGGTAGGCGCTATCGGGATGGTCTGGGCTTATGGACATGGAACGCTCGCAGGGACAAACGACGGCGACTTTGCCCCTCGGCGCTAAATGCTGTCAAATGAATAGTTTGGCACCTTTCATTCCCTGGAAGGAATACAGGCGGGCCCCATGGCGATGACTTTCCAGCAGTTGGTAAGCCTGCGTGAGCTGGTGGCCAACGGCTTCAACGTGTCCAGGACGGCGGACGCGCTGTTCACCACCCAGCCGGGCGTGAGCAAGATGATCCGCGCGCTGGAGCGGGAACTGGGTGTGGAGGTTTTCCTCAGGCGGGGCAATCGCCTGGTGGGCCTCACAGAAGCGGGCCAGGAGGCCTGGCAACTGGCGCGCCGCATCCTCCAGGACGCCAGCACGCTGCGCCAACTGGGGCAGGGGGAGGGGCACGGCGCGCCCACGCGGGGCACGCTAAGGATAGGCACGACGCACATTCATGCGCGCTACCGTCTGCTGGATGTCACCGAACGCTTCCTGCGTGCCCACCCGTATGTACAGATCGAGTACGTAGTAGGCACCCCCGCAGAGATCCATGCCAGCGTGCGGGACGGCAGCCTGGATATCGGCTTGAGCACCATGCCGGATTCCGTACCGCCCGGCATCCTGGCCCTGAAGGCGTATGACATGAAGCGCTGCCTGGTGGTGCCTACCGGCCACCCGCTGCTGGATGTCGCCGAAATCACGCTGGAGGAATTGGCGCGCTGGCCCTGGATCGTCCACAACGAAAGCCTGACCTCCGGTGCCGTGGTGCAGCGGACGTTCCAGGCGCACGGCCTGCAGCCACGCATCGTCATGCGGGCGATGGATGTGGACGTGATGAAAGCCTATATCGCCCGCGGCATAGGTATCGCCGTACTGCAACAGATGGCGATGGACGGGGACGCATGTCCACGCCTGCGGCGCATCGAAGTGGGGAATCTGTTCCCTTCGTCGGCGGCCATGGTGATCGTCCGCAGCGATCACCTGCTGAAAAAATTCGCCTTCGATTTCGTGCGCATATTGATACCGCGCACCAAGCCGAAGGCGATTGCCGAGGCGTTGAATATGGCAGTGATGCGGCCTTAACGGCGCGACATCAGGGCTCCGGCGACGAACCCGATGGCCAGCGCCGCGGCCAGCGTACCCATCGGATTGCTCCTGGCGCAGTCGCGCACCATGTCGAGCGCTTCGCCATAGGATTGCTGTGCCTGGCCCGCGATCTGGCGGGCCTTGCCTTCAATCTGGGTGCCGGCATCGCCCGTGATGCCGCCGATCGCGTCCTGTGCCTTGCCGGCCATTTTTTGCACGGTACCTTCGGTCTTTTCGAGCATGGTGTTTCTCCTTGGAGGGTGGTGTTTGCCCGCGGCCGACCGGCCGGACGGGCCTGGCGAGCGCAGATTGGAATAGCGTTCAGCAAGCCCTGTGCCCCTCCATCGTCCGGCAGGGAGGCCGCGCCTGCCCCGGCGCTCCGGCATGTCCTTATCGGGGCGCCAAGGAAGAGCAACGCGCGCGAGGTCAGCCCACGGGGCCCGCGCCGGCGCGTCGACGGGCTTCCTGCTTCAGCAGGTCGCGTCCGATGATCAACTGCTGGACTTCGCTTGCGCCCTCATAGATGCGCAAGGCGCGGATTTCGCGATACAGGCGTTCCACCGTGGTCCCGCTGCGCACGCCCAGGCCGCCATGCATCTGTACGGCCGCATCGATGACCGATTGCGCATGTTCGGTGGCCGCCAGCTTGGCCATGGCGGCGGCTCGGGTGACGTTTTCGCCGCGATCGCGCAGCCAGGCCGCCCGGTAGACGAGCAGCGCGGAGGCGTCGATGGCGGTTGCCATGTCGGCAAGCTTTTGCTGCGTCAACTGGAAGTCGGCCAGCTTGCGACCGAACATCGCGCGGCCCGTCGCGCGATCCAGCGCTTCGGCGGCGGCGCGCCGGGCGAAGCCCAGCGCCGCTGCGCCGACCGATGTACGAAAAACGTCCAACGTGCGCATGGCCAGCTTGAACCCTTCCCCCGGCAGTCCCAGCAGGCTTTCCGGCCCCAGCCGGCAATCCGTGAAGCGCAGGCGCGCCAGCGGGTGAGGCGCGATGACGTCGATGCGCTCGGCGATTTCCAGCCCTGGCGTGGCGGCGTCGACGATGAATGCAGAAATACCGCGCGTGCCGGCCTCGCCATCCGTCCTGGCGAACACCACGTAGAAGTCAGCGATGCCACCGTTCGATATCCAGGTTTTTTCGCCTTTGAGAATATAGCCCTCGCCGTCGGCATGGGCTCGGCACTGCAGTGCGGCGACATCCGAGCCGGCTTCCGGCTCGGATAGCGCAAAGGCCGCGATGGCCTCCCCGCGCGCCACGCGCGGCAGGTAGCGCTGGCGCTGTACCGCGCTGCCGTCCAGGGATATGGCACCGGAGCCCAGACCCTGCATGGCGAAGGCGAAGTCGGCCAGGCCGTCGTGCCGGGCCAGGGTCTCGCGGATGAGGCAAATGGCTCGCGTATCGAAACCGCCATCGCCGTGGTCGCCGGTCGGTACGCAATAGCGCAGCCAGCCCCCTTCGGCCAGCAGGGCCACGCGTTCCCGGCATGCTGCGTCGACGGCTTGCGTACCGGAGGGGTGGTCCAACCGGCCGAGGCGGTCGGCGGCCCACCGATCCAGCGATTCGCCCATTGCGCGGTGCGCGTCGTCGAAAAAAGGCCAGTCCAGGTGGGAAGTGTCGGTCATGGCATATTCCGTTCGCGAGCCCGGCCCGCATGCGTTTCGATTTTCATACTACTTGGTAGTATAGTCATGGCATGAGCGGGCGGCGTCGCCATGGGGGCTATCGGCCAGCCGGTACACGCCAATTCCACGGGCTCGTGACGGAAACTGGGAGGCAGCCATGGCTTTGCCGCTGGAGGGGGTGTTGGTCATCGCGGTGGAGCAGGCCGCCGCCGCGCCATTTGCGTCGTCGCGATTGGCCGACGCGGGGGCGCGGGTCATAAAGATCGAGCGAGCGGAAGGCGACTTCGCCCGCGGGTACGACCGTGCGGTACATGGGGACAGCACTTATTTCGTTTGGCTGAACCGCGGCAAGGAATCGGTGATCCTGGACTTCGGCAAGCCTGACGACCTCGCATTGCTCAGGGGCATGATCGCGCAAGCCGATGTCCTCATCCAGAATCTGGGCCCCGGCGCGGCGCAGCGTGCAGGCTTCGGGTGGCAGGAAATGCGCGCCTTGAATCCACGCCTCATCACCTGCGATATCACGGGATATGGCGAAAGCGGGCCCTATGCCGGCAATCGCGCCTACGACCTCCTGGTCCAGGCCGAAACCGGGGTCTGCTCGGTCACCGGCACGGCGGAGGCGCCCGGGCGGGTCGGCGTGTCGGCATGCGACATCGGTACGGGCATGTACGCCCATGCCGCCATCCTCGAAGCGTTGATCGAGCGACAGCGTACCGGCGAGGGCAGCGCGATCCACGTTTCATTGTTCGATGCCATGAGCGATTGGATGAACGTGCCGCTGCTGCACTACGACCACGGCGGCACGGTATGGCCGCGCGTGGGCCTGTCACACCCCACCATCGCGCCGTATGGCGCCTTCCCCGTACGGGACGGTCGCCAGATCCTGGTCGGGGTGCAGAACGATGGCGAATGGAAACGCTTTGCGGCACAGGTGCTGGGCCGCCCGGACTTGCTGGAGGATCCTTCGTATGCCACGAACGGCGATCGCGTACGCAATCGCGCTGCGTTGGATGCGGTGGTGGGCGATGTGCTGGCGACAATGACCCTGGAGCAGGCCCGCGAGCGCCTGGCAGCCGCCAAGGTCGCCTACGCAAGCGTCAACACCGTCGCAGAACTCTCGGCTCACCCGCATTTGCGCCGCGCCACCGTGCAGGCGCCCGGCGGCGAATTCAGCATGGCCGCGCCGCCGCCGCAGTTTCGCGGCAAGCCCCGCAGCTATGGCGCGGTTCCCGCGCTGGGCCAGCACACGGACGCCGTGCGCGCGGAGTTTTCCGGCGGGACGTCGGTACGATAAACTGGCCCGCCCCTCGAAACGCGTATCCAGGACATGCCCAGGAAGAGCCCCATCGCCGCCGTCGCGTCCGACAGTGCCAAACCAGGTCCCAACCAGGGGGCCGAGAAGTTGTCCAGCGCCGACAAGGCCGATGCCATCCTCGATGCCGCCGCGTCCGTCTTCATGGAGATCGGATTCGCGGCCGCCTCGGTCGACGACATCAGCGAAGCCTATGGCGCGACCAAGGGCATTATTTATTACCACTTTCGCAGCAAATCGGCGCTGTTCTTCGGGGTGCAGCGGCGCGCCATGCAGATGACGCGCGAAGCCATCGAGCCGCATGCGCTTTCTGCCCAGCCGGCCGCCACCCGGCTCTACGATATGGCCTATGCCCACACCATGCTGATGATGCGGCAACTTTCGTATCTACGCGTGGCGGCACAGGGCCTGGAATTGCATCTCAGCGGGCGTACCAGCGCGCGCGAGCGGGCGGAGCTGGAAGCCATCATGGCGCTGCGCGACGGCAATGAGACCCTGTACGTCAAAGTGATCGAAGAGGGCGTAAAGAATGGCGAGTTCCGGGCTGTGGACCCGAAGCTGTCCGTCAAGCCGCTGCTGGGCGCGCTGAACTGGACCTCGCGCTGGTATCGCCCACGGCCGAAGGAAACCGACAAGGACCGTGTGCGCATCGCGACGGAAGTCGCGTCCTTCGCGATGCAGGCCCTTCTGGCATAGCCGTCCTACTGCTTCGGTATCTTGAACTGGTCGACCAGCCGGCTCTCGCGCTGTATTTCCTTGCGCTGGAATTCACCGAAGCCCTTGCCGTCGGCGAGGAACAGCACGTAGTTGCTTTGCGCCAGGAAATCGGCGGTGTCCTTGTCGCGGTAAATCTTCAGCAGTGCCTGCTCCAGGCGGGACGTGACGGCCTCGGGGGTCTTCGCGGGCGCGAACATACCCCACCATGCCACCTGGAAGAAATCCTTGTAGCCCAGTTCCTGCACCGTCGGTATTCCCGGTTGCGCAGCGAGCCGCCGGTCCGTGGTGGCGGCCAGCATGCGTATTTTGCCTGCGGCAAGCAGGGCCGTCGCGCCGCTGTAGTCCGCGATGACGAAGTCCACTTGGCCGCCGGCCAGGTCGGTCAAGGCGGGCGCCGCCCCCTTGTAGGAAATTACATTGGCCTTGCCTCCGACCAGGGACATCAGCCATTCGCCGGCGATCTGGTAGGTGGTGCTGCCGCTGCCGTAATTGATGCGGCCGGGCTGCTTGCGGGTCGCCTCGAACAATTCCTCGGCGGTCTTGTACGGCGAGTTGGCCGGCACGAACAAGCCCATCGGGCCGAAAGCCAGCCGCGCCAGCGGCGTGAGATCCTTCACGGGGTCGTAGGGCAGGTGCTGGTACAGCGCGACATTGGTCGACGCCGGACCGTTGGCGGCGAAAAGCAGGGTATAGCCATCCGGCGGCGAAGTGGCCACCAGCTGCGCGGCGATGATCGCATTGCCGCCCGCGCGGTTCTCGACGACCACCGGCTTGCCGAGCTCGCCTTCCATGCGCCGCGCGGTGTAGCGCGCGATGGTGTCGGTGCCGGTGCCGGGCGGGTAGGGGACAATGATGCGTATCGGTTTGTCCGGATACTGCGCCAGTGCGGGAGCGGGCGCCACGGCAAGGCCGGCCAGAAGGGCGCAAAGGGCGCGGAAGAGCGGGGCTTTCATACTTGCTGTCTCCTGATTGGCCGGATCGCGCATGGTGGCGCGTCCGGCGTTTCTGCTTTGAAAATCGCTGCCAGTGGCGTGACGGGCCATGGACGTGTAGGGTGGCCTCAGCCGGGTGGACCTTCAGGGGTTGAGCACCACCCTGCCGATGACCTCGCGCGTTGAGATTGCCGCCAGCGCATCCCTGAACGCATCCAGTGGATAACGGCGCCAGGTATGAGGGCGCAGGCGGCCTTGCGCGGTCCAGGCCAGCATCTCGTCGAAAGCGCCGCGCACTTTGTCGGCCATGCCGTCGGGCCGCGGTTGGCGCGCCCACCCCATGTAGTAGCCCCAATACAGGCCGATGACGGTAATGTTCTTGACCAGCAGGATATTGGCCGGAATCTGCGGGATCTGGCCCCCCGCGAAGCCCATGGGAGCGATGCGGCCTTCCGGCGCGATACAACGCAGCGATTCGTCGAAGGTGCTGCCACCGACCGGATCGAAGATCACGTCGGCGCCGCGATGGGCGGTGCAGGCGAGCACGGCTTCCCGGAAATCCTGCTGCCGATAGTCGATGCCGACGTCTGCCCCATGGTCCAGCGCGGCCTGTACCTTCTCAGGCGATCCGGCCGTGGCGATGACACGGGCGCCGAGGAGTTTGCCGAGCTCCACCGCGGCCAGGCCGCTACCGCCAGCTGCGCCATGCACCAGCAGTGTCTCGCCGGGCCGCAGGGCGGCCCGCCATTTCAGGACGCCATAGGCGGTGGCGTATATGGTGGGAAACTGCACGGCCGCGTCGTAGTCCACGGCGTCGGGCAGCTTGAAGACGGTATCCTCGGGCGCCACCACTTCCTGTGCGTAGCCCCCGGTCCTCACGCCCGCCACCACGCGGTCCCCGGGCCTGAAGCGTCCCGCCGACGGACCGCATTCCAGGACGACGCCCGCCACTTCCGTGCCGGGCGTAAACGGCGGCGCGTGGCGGTTCTGGTGCTTGCCTTCCATCACCAGCAGATTCGCGAAGCTCACTCCCGCGGCATGGACGCGTATCCTGATCTCGTGTTCGCCCGGTACGGGCGCGTCGATATCCTCGACCGCGGCGTGGTCCAGGCCCAGTTGACGGCACACCACGGCCTTCATGACACGACTCCATGCCGTCCTGCCCCATCGGCGAAGCGGCGCGCACCCGCGCCGGCTTCCCGTTCACGCGCCTGGACCGACAGTTGCGCTTCCCGTGCGATGGCCTGCGCCTCGTCCATGCCTTGCTGTTCGTACACCGACTGCCTGTCCGACAACATGGCGATCTGCGGGAAGCCGGCCATCTGCCGCGCCAGTTCTTCCGCCGCCGCGCGGCTTTGCCCGTCCGGCACGACACGGTTGACCAGTCCCATGCGCTCCGCGGCCTGCGCGTCCACCTTGCGGGCGGTCAGCATCATGTCCATCGCGCGGCTCATGCCGATCAGGCGAGGCAAGCGCACGGTGGTGCCGTCGCTCATCGGCACGCCCCAGCGGCGCGACAGTACCGCGAAGGTAGCGCTGTCCTCCGCGACGCGCAGGTCGCACCATAGCGCCAGCCCGAGGCCACCCGCGCAGGCGTAGCCGGCCACCGCCGCGATCACCGGCTTGGCGGCGGGCCGGCCCAGCGGGCCGCCAGCGCTGCCGGCCCAGGGTTTGTAGACGGTGCCCGCGGCCAGCTCCTTCAGATCGGCCCCCGCGCAAAAGGCGCCGCCCGCCCCCCATAGCACCGCGACCTTGGCCGTCTCGTTGCGCTCGAAAGCGGCAATCGCCTGGCCCAGCAGGCGCGTGGCTTCGACGTCCAGGGCGTTGCGGACCTCGGGACGGTTGATGATGATGGTGGTGACGGGACCCGCGGTCTCGACCAGGATTTTTGCTGACATCGTTTTCCTCAACCCAAGCGCGCGATGCGCGCGTCGTCGTACCCTGCCTCGCGTAGCACCGCCTCCGTGTGCTGTCCCAGCCGGGGCGGACCCAGGCGTATGCCGCCGGGCGAATCGGACATGGCGATAGGCACGCCCGCCAGATGCAGCGGGCCCTCGCTTTCATGGTCGAATTCGACGAAAAAGCCGGTGTCGGCCAGGTGCGGATCGTCGCGCAGCGCCTGCAGGTCGTTGGAGGGGGCCGCCGGAATGTCCGCCTGTTCCAGCAATCCAAACCAGGTAGCGGTGTCGCGCTTGCGCAGTTCCGTTTCGACGATCTCGTACAAGGCATCGATGTTCGCCATGCGGCTGCCTATGGACGCGAAGCGTGGGTCCGCGATCAAGTCGGAGCGCTCGAGCAGGACCAGGAAGCGGCTCCACTGCGCGTCCGTGTTGGCTATCACGCAGATGAAGCCGTCCCGCGTCGCCAGCGGACGGTGAAAGCGGCCGAAGACGCGCGCATAGCCGAGTGGCTGCGGCGCCTGTGCCGCAGCGTCAGGCGCCAGCACCGCGTCGGCCATATGGTCGTACAGGTTGAAAGCGGCCATGGACTCGAACATGGGGACCTGCACTTCCTGGCCGCGCCCGGATCGCTCCCGGTGCAGCAGGGCGGCCGCCACCGCATAGGCAAGGAATACGCCGCACAGCTTGTCGGTCATCAGCATCGGGATATACGACGCCGCGCCTGTCATGCGCGCGTTCAACCCGGAGATGCCGCTCAAGCCCTGGATCACGTCGTCATACGCGGGCCTGTCGAAATAGCGGCCGCCCTTGCCGTAGCCCTGGGCGCAGGCGTAGACGAGCGAAGGAAAATCGGCCGCGAGGCGCGCGTAATCGATGCCCAGCTTGACCGCGGCCTGATGCCGCATGTTGTGCACCAGGACATCCGCGGTGCCCAGCAGATGCCGGAAGGCGTCAAGGCCATCCTGCTGCTTCAGGTCCAGCACCACGCTGCGCTTGTTGCGGTTCAGGTTAAGGAAGAAGGAACCCATCAGAGGCCCGCGCGCAGCGCCGATCCGCCGTGTCGGGTCGCCTTCGGGCGGCTCTATTTTGATGACGTCCGCACCCATGTCGCCAAGCAATTGCGTGGTGACGGGGCCGAACACGAAATTGCTGGCGTCCAGGACGCGTATGCCGGTTAGTGGACCACTCATGCTTTGCTCTGTGACGGACGCGGTGAATGCGGATCGTTTGCCGTCTGTGCCGGCGACACCCGCCGCAGCGGATGCCCGCCATCTGCAACCAATGGCCCATGGCGGGACCGCGCAAAAAGATAATACTACGAAGTATTATTTTTATGTGACGAAAGCGTGTTGCGGCACGGCATGCGCCTTGCTTGATCCGGCACCTGGACAGGAACCACGTGCAAGGAGATCGCCATGTCAGGTCAGATTCAGGGCGAAGCAGGGCAGCGGCGCCGCTTGGGCGCCTGGTTGGCCCCGGAGGAGAAGGCGATGGCCGCTTTTCGCGTCGACTTGATGACGCGCGCCCGGGCCCGGCATGGCAAGGTGGAGCCGGCCGGCGTGGTACGGGAATTCGAATCCTTCATCAATCGCGATGCGGTATTGCGGATGAATTTGACGCGCGCCATCGACCAGGCGCGCGATGCCGGCCATGTACTGGGCTACGGATCGGTCGAGGAATTGATGATGGCCCTGGACTATGTCATGACCTACGCGCCGCCGTTCAGCCAGGCCAGCACCATCATCCTGCCGATCAACGGCTTGCTGGAGTGGCTCATGTGCATGCCCAGCGGCTACGCTGTGTTCCGGGATCCGGCTTTCAACCGTCACATGAAGCGCGTCCTGGACTTATGGTGCGGCTTTTTGTGCGGACCGCACTCACGAACCCATTTGAACGATGCATCGCCCAATGGATGGTTCTGTCCCGAGGCGCTGAAGAAGACCGGCATGTCGCAATTCCTGTGCGATCCCGCGGCACCGTATTGGGGATTCGCTTCGTGGAACGACTTCTTCACGCGTCGCTTCAAGCCGGATGCTCGACCGGTCCATGAACCGGGCAATTCGCGGGCGATCGTCAGCGCCTGCGAAGCCTCTCCCTATGCCATAGGGGAAAACGTTCAGCGCCACGACAAGTTCTGGCTCAAGTCCCAGCCATATTCGCTGGGGGAAATCTTCACCGGCCGGGAACCGGAACTGGCCCGTCGTTTCGTCGGCGGCACGATTTACCAGGCATACCTGGGCGCTACCTACTATCACCGCTGGCACGCGCCCGTTGCCGGACGTATCCAGAAGGCGTATCTGGTCGATGGGACCTACTATTCGGACCTCGAGGCCGAGGGCGAGGATCCTCACGGACTGAACGATTCGCAGGGCTACACGACCGCAGTGGCGGCGCGGGCGATTATCGTCATCGAGGCAGACGATCCGGCGGTGGGGCAGGTGGCATGCGTTTTCGTCGGCATGGCCGAAGTGTCGTCCTGCGTTATCGACGCGATGCCGGGCCAGGATGTGGAGAAGGGAGACGAACTGGGGTATTTCCAGTACGGCGGTTCCACCTATTGCCTGATCTTCGAGCCCGGCGTCATCCAGGAGTTCGGACCGCGGCCGCCATTCTCCAGCGATGCGGAGCCCGTCCCGGTGAATGCGTATCTCGCCAGCGCGCGCTAAGCCTGGAGGACGGGTAGCGGCGCGATATGCCCACGTCGGGGGCGATGCGGCGACGGACGATGTCTTGTCGCACCTCCGGCGTGGCTAGGTGCGGCGCTGTTCGCGCTGGGCCACCGCGTCCCTCCGGGCGCTATCCGTGGCTGTGGGAATCGCCCCCGCCCAGCTCATCCATGTGCTACCCTGCCGCACAATCCGGAGACCCTGGGCGCAGCGGGCCATGCCCCGCGTGCCGAAACGCTGCCGCTTTATCGATGCCCGCGTGCTCCGTCCGCATTCCGTTGAAGGAGCATTCCATGAGGTCTGGTATTCGTCGCCGCGCTATGCCGGTGGCAGCATTGCTGAGCGTGGTCCTGGCAACTGGTGCCGGTGTGCAGGCAGAGGAAGCCCCCGCAACGTCCGTGGCCGCGCAAGCCGGCGCAACGCCTGCCGGCGACGTCCAGGCGGAGCAGGGATCGATGCAGGCGGCCGACCGGGCATTGCAATGGCCCCGCACCTTCGATGCCCCGGACGGGATGCGCATCCAGCTGTACCAGCCGCAGATCGACACCTGGAACGGGGACCAGATCGGCGGCCGCATGGCCACCGCGATCGGTCGTCCCGACGGCAATCCCACGTATGGGGTGATCCAGTTTTCGGCGCGTGCCGATGTGAACAAGCCGGCCGGCCTGGTGTACGTGGACCAGATCCGCATCCAGAAAATCGACGTGCCGACCGAGCCCAAGGACGCCGCCGAAGTGCGCAGCGTCGTGGAATCGCACGTCCCGCGCAGCTTGACCGCCCGCCTGGAGGCGCTGCAGACCAGCTACGCGGTATCGCAAAAGCTGGCATCCCTGCCTTCCGTGCCGGTAAAGAACCCGCCACCCGAAATCGTGTTCCGGTCGGTGCCCACCATCCTCGTGCTGGTGGACGGCAAGCCCGCGCTCTACAACGTCGAGGGCGCTAACGGCTGGCAGCGGGTCGCGAATACACGCGCGCTCATGTTGGCGGATTCCGCGGGCTATTTCTACCTGAATGTCACGGGTCACTGGTTCCAGTCATCCGCGCCGACCGGTCCTTGGCAGGTGCTGGAGAGTCCATCGCAGGAGCTGTTGTCGGCCGCCTCGGCCGCGACGCGCAAGGAGAAGGCGGATCCGATGCTGCCGGGCAACGGCAAGCCGTCCACGGTCATTCCCCAGGTCCTGGTGGAAACGCGGCCGGCGGAACTGATCATCACCAGCGGCGCACCGGAGTTCGCCCCGGTGCAGGGCACCAGCCTGCTGTCCATGACGAACGCGGATCACGCGGTGTTCATGAACCCGTCCAACAACCACTATTACGTGCTGATCTCGGGCCGCTGGTTCAGTGCCTCGCAACTGGGCGGACCGTGGGCCTATGTGCCCAGCCGGCAGTTGCCCCGCGATTTCGCGCGCATCGATCCCCACGACCCGTCGGCGGGTGTCCTGGCGTCCGTGCCCGGTACGCCGCAGGCCAAGGAGGCCGTCATCGCGGCGACCATTCCACAGACGGCCACCGTCGCGCGCGACAAGGCGACGCTTAACGTGGCATACCTGAACGGGCCGCCTGATTTCGCCTACATTCCGGGCACGCAGGTCCAGTTCGCGGCCAACAGCCAGACGCCGGTATTCCGCGTCGACGGCAGCTATTACGCCTTGTCCAATGCCATCTGGTTCACCGCATCGTCGCCCACCGGTCCGTGGCGCGTCGCCGACCACGTCGCGCCGGCGCTCTATACCATCCCGGTGTCGTCGCCATTCCACTACGTCACCTATGTGCGGGTTTACACCGCCACGCCTACTTCGGTGGTGTTCGGCTATACCCCGGGCTACATGGGCGTCATGGTGGCGCCGGACGGCACGGTGGTGTATGGCACCGGCTATGCGTATCCGGCCTATGTGGCGGGCCCCGTCTATGTCGGTTACCCGGCCACCTACGGCTATAACGCGGCGTTCGATACCGCCGTCGGCTTCGCCTTCGGGTTCGCGGTCGGTTCCACCTGGGGCGCGCCGGCGCCGTACTGGGGCCCGTACTGGGGGGCGTCATACTGGCGCGGCGTCAATGTGAACAGCGTTGACGTGTACGGCCACTGGGGCGGCACCGGCGTGGTGACGCACTCGGTGGGATGGAACAACTGGAACGGCACGTCGTGGTCAAGCACGCATGCCGAGGGCTACAACCCGGTCACGGGCCGCAGCTTCGAGGGCACGCGCGGCTCCGCCTACAACTGGCAGACCGGCAATTACGCCTCCGGCTATCGCGGTCATTACAACGACCCGGTCAACGGCACGGCGGGCGCGGCGCGTGGCGGCGTCGTGGGCAATGCGGCCGACGGTACAGCGACCGCCGGCGAGCAACGCATCCACACCAACGACAACACCGGCCGCACCATCGCCACTTCGCGCACCGCGACGGCGCAGGCCGGCAAGGGCATCACCAGCTACGACAACAAGGGCGTGGTGCACGACAGCCACACCGGCAATACCGTGGGCTGGAACGATGGCAACGTCTATGGCGACCATGACGGCAACGTCTACCGTCATACCGACCAGGGCTGGCAGCAACACAGCACGTCGGGATGGCAGGCGATGAGCGCGAGCAATACCAGCGCGGCCGACCGTACCTACCTGAACCAGCAGCAGCAGGCCCGCACCATGGCCGACAACTACACCCGCGGGCGCTACGACGATGGCGCCATGCAGGACCGCGGCTGGGGCAATCGTGGCTTCAATGGCTCGGGGTGGGGCGGCGGCGACCGCTTCGGCGGCGGGGGCGAGCGCTTCGGCGGCTTCGGCCGGTTCCGTCGCTGAGCGGCCGCTCAGCGGCCGCGGTCTGCCCGGCGGCCACCGGGCTAGGCCAATGCCCCGCGCAGCCAGATTTTCTGCATGACCGACTCCAGGGCCACGAGCAGGGGCTCGCCGGCCCGGTCGGGCGCCAGGACAAAACCCAGCGTCGCGTCGGCACGGGCGGTGCCCCAGACGACGAAATCGTTGGCGGCGGCGCCCGCCATGGCGATTTCTTCGCGCAGCAGCGCGCAACCGGCGCCGGCGCGCACCAGCGCATCCAGGTTCGCGTGGTCGTCGTTCTGCATGGCCACGCGCGGGGCCAGTCCGTGGCGTTCGAACATGTCGCGCAGCAGCAGATGGGCATGGCTGCCCGCGGGGCCGTCCAGCCACGGTAGTTGCGCCAATTCGCGCCAGCCGCCGTGCCTGACCGCATCCGCCTGTGCGTGCGGAAGCGCGATGCGGTACTGCACGCTGCGCAGGGGCATCCATTGCAGCCCCAGCGGCGGCCGCGTCGCCACCACCAGCGCCGCGGCCAGGCGGCCGGTGGTGACCTGTTCCGTCAGTTGCGTGGCGGGCAGTACGTGCGTCTTCAATTCGATCAGGGGCAAGCGCTGCGTGACCACGGCGGCCAGCTCCCCCAACCGCAGGAAGTCCGGCCGTTCGCTCGGTATGCCCAGGTCCAGCACGCCGTGCAGCTCGCCCTGCAATCCCTGCGCTTCCGATTTCAGTTGATTGCCCAGCGCCAGCAGCGCCTCCGCCGTGGGCAGCAGCGCTTCGCCGGCTTTCGCCAGCGTCAAACGTCCGCCGTTGCGCTCGAACAGCGCGACGCCCAGGCTCTGCTCCAGGGCCTTGATCTGGCCCGTCACGGCAGGCTGCGTCAGGGACAGCGCCTCGGCGGCGCGGGTCAGGTTGCCCAGGCGCGCGACTTTCACGAAGGCGCGTATTTGGTAGATCTCCATTCGGCGGCAGCGGTTCCTCGGGGCGGGCCGCGGCGCTCAGGCGGCCAGCAGGCGGATCTGGCTGGGGGCCACACCCACGGCAACCGGCGCGCCCACCTGGAAGATGGACAAACCGGCCAGGTGGGACTGGTCGGCCGTAATCGTGCGTTCGCCCACCTGCACCTGGTAGCGCGTGAACTCGCCCTGGAACTCGCTGGCCTGCACCACGCCGGGCAGCCAGACATACCGTGCGTCGGTATTGCCGCCGGCCATATCGATCTGCACCACGTGGGGCCTGAAGCTGGCCGCCAGCCGCGCGCCGGCGGGGACTTCCCCATGGATCGCGAGCTGCAGATCGCCCACGCCGTCGACCGCCAGCGTCACGCTATGGCTGGTGCGCTCCTTTACCTTGCCTTCCAGCACGTTCATCGTGCCGACGAAGTTGGCGACGAAACTGTTGACCGGAAAGTCGAACAAGGTATGCGGCGCGCCGATCTGCTGCAGGACGCCGTGGTCCAGCACCGCCATGCGGTCGGCCGTCGTCATGGCTTCTTCCTGGTCATGGGTCACGAATATGGTGGTGATGCCCAGGCGGCGCTGCAGGCTGAGCAGTTCGCGCCGCATCTGCACCCGCAGCTTCCTGTCCAGGTTGGACAGGGGCTCGTCCAGCAGCAGTACCTGGGGTTCGATGACAATGGTGCGGGCCAGCGCGACGCGCTGCTGCTGGCCCCCAGACAGCTCGTTCGGACGGCGCGCGGCGTATTGCGACAGGCCGACCAGGGCCAGCGCCGCGTCGGTGCGCTCGCGGATCTCCGCGCGCGGCACCTTGCGTTCGATCAGGCCGAAGGACACGTTCTCGCGCACCGTCATGTGCGGCCACAGCGCGTAGTTCTGGAACACCATGCCGATATTGCGCCGCCACGGCGGCACCCCGGTCATGTCCTGGCCATCCACCAGCAGCTGGCCGCGCGAATGCTGGTTGAACCCCGCGATGAGCCGCAGCAGCGTCGATTTGCCCGAGCCGGACGGCCCCAGCAGCGCGAAGAATTCGCCAGGTTCGATATGCAGGTTCAGTTCCTTGAGCACCTCGGTCCGGCCATAGGACAGGCAGATCCCGCGGCATTCCACACTGACTTTCTTCATGTCGTCTCCAGGGGCCGCGCCGTGGTGGCGCTTTGGGGGTCCAGCGCCAGGGTTTCATCCATGCGGGCGGGGCCTTGGCGTGTGCCCGCGCGGGCGACCAGCAGGTGGCTGGCGTAGGTGCCGATCGCCACCGCGATGACCGCCAGCACCCCCATGGCGGCACCCGGCCCGCGGCCCGAGGCGCTTTGCATATATAGATAGATGCCGTAGCTCATGGGCGCCTGGCTCTCTCGCGTCACCAGCATGATGGTCGCGGACAATTCGACCGCCGCGGTGATGAAGCTGGTGACGAAGCCCGCCAGCATGCCGCCCGCCATCAGCGGCACGACGACGCGGCGCAGCGTCCGCCAGCGGTTGGCCCCCAGGCATTGCGCCGCCTCTTCCAGCGACACGTTGATCTGCTGCAGCGCCGCCACGCAGGACCTTACGGCATAGGGCAGGCGTCGTACGGAATACGCGATCATGATGATGACCCAGGACGAGGTCAACGTGGCGGCCGCCAGCGGGATCTCGACATTGCGGAAGGTGCGCAGCAGCCCGATGGCCAGCACGATGCCCGGCACCGCCAGGGCGGCGGAAGCAAGCCAGTCCAGCCATTGCCGGCCCGGCAGGCGCGTGCGTAGCATCAGGTACGCGATGGCGGTGCCCAGGATGACATCCACGCCCGCGGCCAGGCCGCAATAGAGCAGGGTGTTGGCGATCATGCCGCCCGAGTCCTGGAACACCGTGGCGTAGTGCGCCAGGGTGTAGCCATCCGGCAGGGGGGCGAAGCTCCAGACGCTGGCGAATGAAAGCAGCAGTACGCCGATGTGCGGCGACAGGACCAGCAGCAGGACCAGGATGATCCAGCCATAGGCGAGCACCGCTTCTCCGTGGCGCAGCCGACGCCTTTGGATGCCCGTGCCGCCTTTCTGCAGGGTGGAGTAGTCCTTGCCCTTCAGGACGCGCGCGGACAACCACAGCGAGGCGATGGAGAAGGCGATGATGATGACGCTGATGACGTAGCCGAGCGGATCCTCCAGGCCGACCTGGGTGATGCGCAAATAGGCCTGGGGCGCCAGCATATTGGTCGTGCCCAGCACCAGCGGCGTGCCCAGGTCGTCGAAGACCTTGACGAACACCAGCGACGCGCCGGCGACATAGCCGGGCAGGGCCAGCGGGAAAATCACCCGCCGGAACAGCCTGAAGCCACGCGCCCCCAGGTTGAACGCCGCTTCCTCCATGGCGCCGTCGATATTGCGCAGCGCGACGACCAGGTTCATCAGGATGAACGGAAAGTAATGCAGCGACTCCACGAAGATGACGCTGTTCAGGCCTTCCATCAGGGGAAGATTGATGTCGAACCATTCTCCCAATAGCAGGTTGACGCTGCCCGACCGGCCGAAGATCAGTTGCATGGCCACCGCGCCCACGAAGGGCGGCATGATCAGGGGCAGAATACCCAGCGTCTGGATCAGCAAGGCGCCACGGAACTCGAAGCGCACCGTGAAGTACGCCAGCGGCACCGCCAGCAGGGAAGCGATGATCGTGGACCACACCGCGACGTAAAGGCTGTTGTAGAAGGCCTCCCGCATAAGCGGCTGGTTGAAGAATGCGCCGAAATGGCCGGCGGTGAAGCTGCCGTCGGCGTTGACGAAGGCCGCGTGGAAGACGGTGGCCACCGGTACGATCAGGAAGGCGGCCAGGAAAGCGATGACGCACAGCGCCACCGCCGCCGGGCCTTTGCTCCAGGCGAATGTGTGGGACACGTGATGCTCCGGAAAACCGCTATTGCGCCGCCTGCTGCGCCAGCCTTACCGCTTCTTCATAGTTGGCGCGCGCCTTGCCGTTCCATTCGCCTTCGAGCTGCGTGATCTTCTGGTTGACCGCGCTGTCGCGCTTGTCGCCCGCGAACAGCTTCAGGAACGTCGCATCGGCGCTTTGCTGCGACGTTACCAGCGGTGCCCAGGCCAGTTTGCGCGCCTGGGCCAGCAGTTCCGCCGGCTTGCCGGCCTTGGCCTTGTCGCCCAGCTTGCGTTCGGCGTCGTAGATGGCCTTCGTGGCCTGCTGCAGTTCCTTAAGCCTGAACGTGATGGTCTGGTCGAACAGGGACTGCACCAGGTAGTAGCGCTGCTGGGACAGGTCCACGTCGAAATGCACGGTGCTGCGCTTGGCGAGTTCCAGCGGGTCAGGGTAGCCGGGCGGGATCTTGCCCTTGAGCTCGCTGTACGGCAGCACCGGCAGGCGCGAGATCTTGGGTTCCAGCAGGATCTCCTGGCCCGCGGTTCCCAGCGCGAACTGGATGAACGTCTTGGCTTCGGCGGGGTTCTTCGCGCCTTCGATCAGCGCGATATTGGCCGGCACGATCGCCGTCTCGGTGGGGTAGACAAAGTCCACCGGAAACTTGGAGAACTTGCTGGACAGGCCGAAGAAGTCGATCACCGGTCCGGCGCCGAATTGCCCGTTGTTGACGCCATCCGGGACGCCGAAGGAACGTTCCGTCACCGCGCTGCTATTGCCCGCCATGCGAAGCAGCGTGTGCCAGCCGCGGTCCCAGCCTTCGCCCTGCAGCACGGTTTCCACCGTCAGGTGCATGGTGCCGGACCGCGACGGGGAGGTGATGCCGACATGGCCGAACCAGTCGGGCGCCAGCAGGTCCGTCCATTGCGTCGGCGGCGCCAGCTTGTGCGCCTTGATGTAGCGCGTGTTGTACATGATGCCGTAGCCCGCCAGCGCCTGGCCGTAATACATGCCGCCCGGGTCATTGATGGGAAAGCTGCCGATCTTGTCCGGCACCTTCGGATTGGCGACGTCCTTGGCGGTGGCCAGCAGCTTGTCACGGTGCAGAACTTCGAAGGCGTCCGGCGCGCTGGCCCAGAAGATGTCGGGCCGCTGGCCCGCCGGGGTTTCGCGTACAAAGGCCAGGCCGGCGACAGTGTTCTTGTTGAGGATCTCCAGCGTAATGCCGGGATGGGCCTTCTCGAAGGCGGTCTTGTAGGCCTGCGTCAAATCCTTCGGAAAAGACGTGATCACCGTGACGGTGCCCGCCTGGACGACGCCACCGGCCAGCGGCACGACCAGGCCGAGCGCCAGCGCGGCCGTGAGACGACGGAATTTCGGCATCTTTGTCTCCTCTTCGTGTGTTGTAGCGGCACGGTAAACCGGTGCCCGATCGGGCGTCCAATCATAAATTCTGATACGGCCCATCAACGGGGCGACGGACCGATCCGGCGCCGGGGCATAGCTGCAACGCGATGCAACCAGATGCGTGGCAACTTCCTAAGTCAATGCTAAGTAATCGGCGCTAAGCTGGCGGCTGCATTTTTCACGGAACGGGAGATTCCCCTTCATGAGAGTCCTGCTGGTGGAAGACGATCCGATGATCGCCTCGGCCGTCCAGATCGCGCTGCGCGATGCGGCATACGCCGTAGACCATGTGGCCGATGGAGAGTCGGCGCTCCTGGCCGCGGCCACGCACGACTATGATTTCATGCTGCTCGATCTGGGGCTGCCCGGGCGCGATGGCCTGGGCGTGCTGGCGGCCCTGCGAAACCGCGGCGACACGCTGCCCGTGGTCGTCATTACCGCGCGCGACGCGCTTGCCGACCGCGTCGCCGGCCTGGACATGGGGGCGGACGACTACATCGCCAAGCCGTTCGAAACGGCGGAACTGCTGGCGCGCATGCGAGCCGTCGTGAGGCGCCACGCCGGCAGCCCGATGCCCGTGCTGACCAACGGCCGTATCAACCTGGATCTGGTGCGCCGCGTGGTTACCGTCGACGGCCTGGAGGCGCGGCTGACGGCCAAGGAATTCGCACTGCTGCAGACCCTGATGCTGCGCCCTGGAGCCATCCTGTCGCGGCATGAGCTGGAAGAGCGCGTCTATGGCTGGAACGAGCAGGTCGAAAGCAACGCGGTCGAGTACCTCATCCACGGCCTGCGGCGCAAGCTGGGCAGCGAATCCATACGCAATGTCAGGGGGCTGGGATGGAGCGTTGCGACCGCGCGATGAAGTGTTCGCTGCAGGTCTATCTGTGCTGCTGGCTGGCGGCGATCGTCGCCATTGTGGCGGTGCTGGCGGGAGGATATTCCTTCTTCGCCGCCATCCACGAGGCCAACGAATACCAGGATGCCCAGCTCCGGCAGATCGCCGCGCTGGTGGACCAGAACGCGCTCGTCCCGGTTTCTCCCGCCATGCGGCCCAACGAAGGCCACGAGGCGCGCAAGCGGGCGGTCGTCATCCAGGTCCTGGACCGGACGCAGCCGCGCACGGCCGCGTGGCCCGGGAGCCTGGACCTGCCGGAGAATCTGCCCGACGGTTTCCTGACGCTGACGGTGAACGACGTACCCTGGCGCTTCTATGTCGTGGCGCTGCAGTCGGGCGATCGCCTGGCTGTCGGCCAGCGCACCGCCGCCCGCGATGAGCTGGCGCGCGGCAGCGGCTGGCGTACCCTGGTGCCGTTCATCATCCTGATTCCCGTGCTGATCGCCACGATCACCCTGATGGTGCGGCGCGGGCTGCTGCCCGTTTCGCGCCTGGCGCGCGGCATCGATGCGCGCATACACCACGATCTGCGTCCGCTCGACGCTACCCAGGTGCCGCGCGAGATCCGCCCCTTCGTGGTGTCGATCAATGGCCTGCTGGGCCGGGTGCGGGAGTCCATGGAAATGCAGCGCCGCTTCGTGGCCGATGCTGCACACGAGCTACGTTCGCCGCTGACGGCGATGTCGGTGCAATTGGACAATGTCTCTGCCGCACAATTGCCGGGGGATGCCGCCGTGCGCCTGGAACAGCTTCGGGGCGGCCTGCGGCGCACCATCGCACTGGCCGAGCAACTGCTGTCCCTGGCGCGCTCCCAGGACGCGGCGGGGCATCCCGTGCAAGCCATCGACGCGAAGCCGGTGATATCGCGCGTGGTCGAGGACCTGCTTCCGCTGGCGCTCTCCCGGTCCACCGACCTGGGTGTGGAGGTGGAGGACGGAGTACGGATCGCCACGACGCCGGTCGACCTGGCCACGGTCGTGCGCAACGTGCTGGATAACGCCATCCGCTATACCCCGGAAGGCGGCCGTGTCGATCTACGGCTGCGCCGCGCGCCGGAAGCCGTAAGCCTGGAAGTCGAGGACAATGGGCCCGGGATTCCGCAGGACGAACGGCACCGTGTATTCGACCGCTTCTACCGGATCGTCGGCAGCCGGCAAAGCGGTTCCGGCCTGGGCCTTTCCATCGTCGCCACCATCGTCAACCGCTGGCAGGGCCGGATCGCCTTGTCCGATGCCCATGCCGGCAGCCCCGCCGGGCTGAGGGTCCGTATCGAAATTCCCCATTCTCCAACCGAGAGGACGCACTGATGCCTATATTCCGTTCGATGCCGTCCCTGTCCGCCCATGCATGCATGCCATTCATAGCCGAACAGGCCCAATTCATTCGCAGCTGGTATCGCGCCCCGCGCACCGTGGGCGCCGTCCTGCCTTCGGGGTCGGCCCTGGCCGAGGCGATCGTGCGCGACGTCGATGTCCGGCACGTGCCGGTGCTGGAGCTGGGCAGCGGCACCGGCGCATTCACCCGCCGGCTGGTCGCGCACGGTATTGCCCTGAACCAGCTGCATCTCGTTGAACTGGACTCGGGCTTCGCCCGCCGCCTGCGCCAGGCCTTCCCCGGCGCCCGGGTGCACGAGTGCGACGCCCGGCGGCTGACGCTGCCCGAAGGGGTGCGTGGGCACATCGGTGCCACCGTATCCGGCTTGCCGCTGCTGAATATGTCGGCCCGGGCGAAGATGGCGCTGCTGCACGGCGTCTTTGCGCAAATGCGCCCCGGCGCCGCGCTGTACGCGTTCTCGTACGGGTGGGGCTGCCCCGTGTCGCAGCGCCTGCTCGACCGGCTGGGGCTGCGGGCGGAATGCGTTGCGACCGTATTGCGCAACGTCCCGCCCGCGCGGGTGTGGAAGATCACCCGGCGGGCGCCGTGCCCGCGTCTGCTGGCGGATGTGGCCTGGGGCGTCGAATGAGGGGGTGAGGCGCCCGCTGGTTCCTCTTGTGTCGTACGGCCGCGCGCTTATGCCGCGATGCCGTCCAGCAGGGGAATGACATCCTCCGGCAACTCGAGCCGGGCCACGGAGAGGTTTTCCCGCAAGTGCGCGACCGAGGTCGTGCCGGGGATAAGCAGGATATTGGGCGACCGGCGCAGCAACCACGCAAGCGCCACCTGCATCGGCGTGGCGCCAAGGCGGCTGGCGACATCCGACAGCGTGGACGATTGCAGCGGAGAGAACCCGCCCAGCGGGAAGAAGGGCACATACGCGATGCCATCCCGCGCCAGGTCGTCGATCAGGGCGTCGTCATGCCGATGCGCGATGTTGTACATGTTCTGCACGCACGCGATGTCGGCGATCTTCCGCGCTTCGGCAACCTGAGTAGACGTCACATTGCTCAGGCCGATATGCCGCACCAATCCTTGCCGCTGCAATTCGACCACGGCCGTCAACGGTTCCTCGATCGAGCCTTCGGCCGGGCCATGCACGTCGAGCATGATGCGCAGATTGACCACGTCCAGCGCGTCGAGCCCAAGATTGCGCAGGTTGTCATGGACCGCCTGCGTCAGTGCCTCGGCCGAGAAGGCAGGTTGCCATGACGCGTCATCGCCACGCCGGGCGCCGATCTTGGTCACGATGGTGAGATCGTCGGCATAGGGGTGCAAGGCCTCGCGGATGATCTGGTTCGTGACGTGCGGGCCATAGTAATCGCTGGTGTCGATATGGTTGACGCCCAGGGCGACTGCCTCGCGCAGCACCGCCAGGGCTGCGTCGCGGTCCTTCGGCGGACCGAACACGTGGGGCCCCGCGAGCTGCATGGCGCCGTAGCCGATCCGCTTCACGGTGCGGCTGCCGAGTTTGTATGTGCCACTGTTTTCGATGGTTGTCATGCCGATCCTTCTTGTCAAAATCCAGTCCAGGAAGTATATGAAGGATCTTTCAGCTTTTGAATTCGCATTCCATGAGCACCGGCAAAACCCCTCTGAAGCCCCGTAAATCCCCGGTCCAGGCGCGTTCCCTCGCCACGGTCGAAGCCCTGCATATGGCAACCATTCAGGTTTTGATGCGGGAAGGACTGAGCCGGTGCACGACAACGCGGGTCGCCGCGCGTGCGGGGATCTCGGTGGGGAGCCTCTATCAGTACTATCCCAACCGCGACGCCTTGCTCGCCGCCGTGCTGAAGAACCATCTGGACGGCATCGCGAGCGTCGTCGACCGGACGTGCCTGGAATACCGGGGCAAACCGGTATCCAAAATGGCTGCAGGGCTGGTTACGGCGTTTCTCGCGGAGAAGCTGCGCAATCCGGAAGAGTCGAAGACGCTCTATGCGGTGGCGGCAGACCGGGGCGGCGCCGAATTGGCCGGCCGCGCCCAGGCCCGCATGGTGGCCTCGATCGCGGCCATGCTGGCCAGCGCGCCGCGCGCGCATTTCGACGATCCGACCGTCACGGCTGTCATTTCGCTGAACGCCTTGGTGGGTCCGGTGCGCGCGGTGCTGGAAGGAAAGACGCCCGCGGGATTTGAAGCGGGCCTGGAACCACAGCTTACGCTGCTCCTGACGGCGTATTTCAAGGCACACCGCAACACCGCCAAGACGGCGCGGGGTCGCACGCCGGCCTAGGGTTGGCGTGTTCGTATAGGGATTGTCCCGCCTTCCCCGGGGCGTACCTCCCGGCCCGGCCCGGCCCGGCCCGGCCCGGTTCGCGCCGCGCCATCTGCATTCCGCCTCCCGCTGCTCCAACATCATTGCCGATGCGCCTCGGATCGGGCGGATTCTTTCCTTAAGTTTCGCAGGAGCTGCCGTAGAGACGAACATACGGTCTTATTAAGACATATACAGCGGCGTGATCAGTAGCCAGGTGATCGAGCAGCCCGTGGCATCGTACGGGGGTAATTCGCCGCTGCCTTCCACGGGCGCCAGTGCGCCGGGCGCAAGCGGCACAGTTGGAACCGCGCGGCCGCCCACCATCACAAGCGTCGCTTTGCCGGGCTCCGGCATCGTGCGCACGGTCACGCCGCCTTCCGGCGTGCCTGGCAGCGCGCTGTACAGCGTGGTGCCTGCCGCGAACTCGCCGTATCTCGTTGTCACCGACCCGCGCTTCACCGGCCAGCGGCCCACCGTGTCCAGCGACTACTTGCTGGAATTGCTGCGTGGCGCCGGTCCCGCCATCGGCAAGACGCCGACGGGCAGCAACGCCATTGCGTCGGCCACGGGTTCGGCACCGGTCGTTGGAGGGCACAAGCCGGTCACCGCTGGCGTGAATGTGGCGGCGACCACGGCGGGCGTGAACGGTGTCGGTGGCGCTGGGGGCACGGTTGGCGCGGGGGCCGGCCTGATCGCCGGCTCCGGCGTCGGCGGAGCAACGGGGCCCGGCGGCTCACTGGCGGGGAATGTCGCAACGGCGGCTGCTGCGGCCGTTGCCGCAGCGAACGGGGTAGCGCCTGGCTCGGCAGGTGGCGGGGCGGCCGGCAACAGCACACCGACCGCGAGCAATCCGTATCTGAACGCCACCGATACGCTCAAGCGCCTGGGCGACGGCTTCTACGAACAGAAGATCGTCTCCGACCAGATCATGGCCGCCACCGGCCAGCGCTTTGTCGGGGACTACACCGACGCGCAAAGCCAATACAAGGACCTGCTCACCGCCGGTGCGGCGTTCGCCCAGCAATACGGCCTGACCATCGGCACCCCGCTGACCGAGGACCAGATGCGCCAGCTCACCACCGACATGGTGTGGCTGGTGGAACAGACGACGACCCTGCCGGATGGCACCACGCAGCAGGTGCTGGTGCCGCAGGTGTACCTGGTCGTGCAGGATGGCGACCTCAAGGGCGACGGCACGCTCATCGCCGGCCGTACGGTCACCTTGCAATCCACCGGCGATATCAATAACACCGGCACCATCGGCTCGCGCGACGCTACGGTGATGGTCGCGGACAACATCCGCAACACGGCCGCGGGAACCGTACAAGGCAGTACTGTCAACCTGATGGCGCGCCAGGACCTGGACAACATCGCCGCCTTGATCAAGGGCGACACCGTGGCCTTGCAGGCCGGCCGGGATATCAACCTGACCACCACTACGGCAAGCTCCACCGGGACCAATACGTGGGGCACCTACATCAGCGGGGTATCCCAGATCGACGCCGGCAGCCTGCGCGTCGATGCAGGACAGAACCTCAACCTGACGGCGGCCTCCCTATCCATACAGAATGACGCGCGGCTGCAGGCTGGCAACGACATCAACCTGGTGACGCTCCAGGAGGTGCAGGGCGAGTCGGTTGTCTTCAAGAAGAAAAACAACACCGAGGTGGAACGCAAGACCGACGTCGGAACGTCCATCAACGCCGGCGGCGACCTGACCCTGGTCGCGGGCCGGGATGTCAACGCCACGGCGGCCAATGTCGAGGCCGGCGGGCAGCTTGCCGTCGGTGCGGGCCGGGACATCAATGTGCTGTCGGGTGTAGCGTCCGGCACGGTGCGCGACGAGCATTACCAGAAGACGTCGGGCAGTTGGGGGTCTTCGTACAGCAAGCACAGCATAGACACGGGTGAGTGGACACAGGCCGAAGGGTCTACTTTCACCGGCGACTCTGCCGTCTTCATGGCCGGACGCGACGTCAACATCGTCGGCTCCAACATAGGAACGAGCAATAGCCTCGTCATCAGCGCGGACCGCAACATCACGATCGCGGCCGCGCAGAACACGTCCAACGATGATCATTACCTGCATGAGAAGAAATCCGGGTTCGGCGCGCTCGGCGGGTTGAGTTCGGGAACCAGTGAAAGTACGGACACGCTGGATGGCACCAAGGTGTTCCATACGGGCAGCACCGTAGGCAGCATCCTGGGCGACGTGCTGATGAATGCGGGCGGCAGCCTGCAAGTCGTGGGCAGCAATGTCCTGGCCCGGGAAGGCGACATCGCCCTGGTCGGGCGCGATGTCACGATCGCCTCGGTCAACGACACCGACAAGGAAAAGGAGTTCCACGAGCTCAAGCAAAGTGGCTTCAGCATCAACTTCGGCAGCCCGGTGGTCGACGCTATTCATACCGTCGACCGCATGAACCATGCGGCCGCCGAGGTCGACAACCCGATCATGAAGGCACTGGCCCTGGGTACCTCGGCACTGACCGTAGCGAACACCGTGGACGGCTTGTTGCGTGACCCGCAGAAGGGCGGATCCGGCGCGGCGACCATCACGCTGAACTACGGAACCAATATCAGTTCCACGACGATCAACCGGGAATCGAGCAGCGTCGTCGGCTCCACTGTCGCGGCAGGCAATGACCTGACGATCGTCTCGCGCGGCGCAGGCAAGGACTCGGACATCAACGTCCTGGGTTCCAGCCTGTCAGCGGGGAACAACGCCGTACTGAAGGCCGACGGCGACATCCTGATGCAGGCCGCGGCCAATACCTCCAGCCAGCACACGGACAGCAAGCACATCGACGGCAGCATCGGTGTCGGCGTCATGGCAGGCATGGACGGCAAGGGCAGCTATGGCTACGGCTTCATCGTCCAGGGCAGCGTGGCCGGCAGCCGCGGCCGCGAGGATGGCAGCGACCTGACATGGACCAATAGCAGCGTCACCGCCGGCAATATCCTGGCGCTGCAATCGGGTGGGAACACGTCGCTGATCGGTGCGACCGGCAAGGCCGACCAGATCCTGGCATCGGTCGGCGGAGACCTGTTGCTGCAAAGTCTGCAGGACAAGAGCACCTACGACTCGAAGAACCAGAACTTCGGCGCCGGCTTCACATACTGCTACGGCTATTGCAGCAGTTCTGCCTATGGCAGCTATGGGCAGAGCGCGATCAACAGCAACCTCGAGACGGTGACCCAGCAGACCGGCCTGTACGCGGGCGACGGCGGCTTCCAGGTCGACGTCAAGAACAACACCACGTTGATCGGCAGCGTAATCGCCAGCAGCGACAAGGCTGTGGCCGACGGGTTGAACCAGCTGGCTACGGGAACGCTGGTCACGCACGGCATTCACAACAAGGCCGAGTACGAGGGCTACCAGGTTGGCATCAGCGGCGGCTACTCGTGGGGCGGCACGCAAATGGTCAACGGGCAATCCGTGCCGACGCAAGGCGGCGCCTCCGCCATGCCGCCGGTCTTTGCGGCCGCAGGCGGCAATGCCAGTTCGACCACGGAAAGCGCCATCAGCGGCGGCAACATCGTTATCCGCGATGGCGAGGGGCAACTGGCGCTGACCGGTAAAACGGTGGACCAGACGCTGGCGTCGCTGAGTCGCGATGTGTCGGATACCTTGAATGGGCTGAGCCCGATATTCGACAAGGACAAGGTCCAGACCGGGTTTGACATTGTCACGACGGCGCAGCAGCAGGTGGGGGCGTTTATTGCCAAGCGTGCGAGCGATATTGCGGCGCTTGAGGAGAAGGCGAACGATCCCAAGGAAACGCAGGCCGAGCGGGACCGGGCCGCTCTCCAGGCAAAGGCATTGAAGGACATCTATGGTCAGGGCACTCCTTACCGCAGGGTCTTGGACGCCTTGATAGCAGGCGTAGCCGGCAATGTCACCGGAACTTCGCTAGCCATGGTGCAGGGCGCGGCGGTCAATTTCCTGCAGGGACTTGCCGCGGGCAAGGTCAAGGAGATTGCGGACTCTCTTGGAACGGGCGCGTCCGCGGACGCTGCCCGGGCCACCTTGCACGCAATCGTGGGATGCGCCGGCGCGGCCGCTACGAATGCGAGTTGCTCCGCGGGAGCATTGGGGGCGGGTGCCAGCTCGCTGATTGCGAGTTTGCTGAAGCTGGACGCCGACGGCATGTCCGAGCAGCAGCGGGAGGACGCCCGGAGCCTGCTCACCAGCATCGTTGGCGGAGTTGCCGGCGCGGTATCCGCCGACGTCGTCGTGAGCGCTACGGCGGCCGCGACAGAGCTCAGCAACAATGCGCTGACGTTGAGCCAGATCAAGCAATTCTCGGAGGAGGCGCAAGCGTGCTCCAAGTTGAAGAATTGCGATCAGGTAAGGGATAAATATCGTCAGATCAGCATGGATCAGTGGGCCGAGGTCATGTCGGTCTGCGCTCAGAATACTGAAATCTGTCGGGCGAAATATGACCAGTACGTTGTCGATCTGAACGACTATTGGAAGGCACTTGGTTCACTAAGCGATTTGAATCTGCCGTCCGATTTCAAAGACGACCTGTTCTTCTACCGGATGCAGATGTACGACGTCACGCAGGCCGTGGGGCTGACCGGGTTTGCGGAGCAGTTGGTCAAGAAGTACAACATAGACCTTAACCCTGAACAGGCAGCGCAGATTGCCAGCGTACTCGCAGCAGCTGTGGGGGGGATAAAAAACCTCGGAGGCACCAACAGTAGGGCCGCGTTGACCGTCGGGGAGAAGATTGGGGTGTTAAGAGAAGCGGGGTCGAAGAGCGGAAATTTTGGTCTTGGGACAGCGACCGCCGCTGAAGCGATAGAATTAGGGCTAGCTTGGGTCGGCCCTGATTACCGAATATCGAGCACGGATGGTAAAACTCTCATCAGCGCGGATGGGCTTCGTCAATTCCGCCCGCCTAGCACGAAACGCAGTCCCTACGCTTCGACCGGAGTCCAAGCCAATTTCGAGTCGAGGCCTAGCCCACGTGGCGATTGGCTCAATAACGGGCACCTTAATATCACTGAACCATGATATTCGCCGAAATTAAAAGAATCTCGTCGCCCGACATCGACCTACTCAGTTTCGAACCCGAAGACGATCGGTGCTTCGGGTTTCTATTGGAGCTAGAGATAGGGACGGCGGACGCCGAAGGTGCCGATATATTCCAATTGATGGTGTGTACACCGCAGTGGATTGAACAGCAGTATGCTGGAGAAGGTTCTATCTGGGGGAGGGGTATGCTCATTGTATTCGGGTACGATATCTCGGAGATTCAGTCCATTGTTCGCAGCCACATTGGCCGCTGCACCGCTCCAACTTGGGAAGAGTTGGCTGTGAAATTGAACCGCATCACAAAGTGGGAGTTTGAAGATTATCGTCCCTAGTGCCTGCACTGATCCGGGGGCTATGGCTGTGGCTGCAGCGGGGGGAGGAAGGAAGGATTTCTAAGGGCGGGATGTGAACATTCAATACGTTGTATTCATGTTTCAACCTCGTTATAGTAGGGCCGCCACGCGTCGATTTTCTCCTTGGCATCGGCAAATGACAAGAACCAATGGCTGTTCAGATATTCCGGCCGGAATCGCTTGTTGAAGGATTCGCACCGCGCTTTATCGGTCCGCTTACCCGGACGGCTGAAGTCGATTGCTACGCCGCTCGTTCGCCCATGTGCCATGGCCTTGGAAATCAACTCGCTGACATTGTCTGCCTTGATAGCGTGCGGTGTGCCGCGTTTCGCAAACACACGACTCAGGTGAATACATAAAAGGATCAAGCGTGTAAAAGACTGGTGCCCAGGTCTGACCCCTAAAAATGCATCAAGAAAAACTTATTGGCATAAGCTCCGTAATTATTCCGCCCATCGTTTCAATCCTCGGTGCAGTTTCTCGACGCCATTAGACTTTGTCGAACGTGCGCCCACATATAGGCCCCACCCACCGGGAACGGAAATGCGAGCCAAAACTTTCGCTTACCAGCCGACAGGCGATATGATCCGCAGCCCTGCGGTCGTTCGGGTATTGGCCTGCGATGGATCGAAGCGAGGGCGAAATGAAACTTAATGACGAAGATATCGAACGGATTTATGACAACTGCGTCGATCTGACCGGTATACAAGCCGTGTACGATGAGATTGGCTGCATGTTTCCCATGTTGTCTCCGGATCAACATCGTGAGGCATTTTTAGAATGCCTAGCGGAGCTGTTGCGCAGAGGTTGGCTAGCGTTTCTAGGAGAATCCCAAGTATTTACCCTGGGGGAGGTGCCTAGGGTGGAGGGGATCCTGCGTCCTGACCTGGCTCCGTTTCGAGATCTCAGCGAAGTCATGAAGAACGGCGGATATTGGCAGGCAAATCCAAAGCAACGCCGCAGGCTGCGCAATGGGCTGATGTTTGACGATGAAGTGTTTCCGGCGGAGGAGGGCGACTTGCGCCTTCCCCATCCCAACACGCCGGATGCGGTAATAAACGTCATGCGACGAAAATGGCCAAGCGAATTGGTGCCCGAGTCCAAGGCGGGCGACGGTGGTTTTAACGCTTTATGGTTCGACAAGTGGTGCTTCGAGTGGCTTGACCGCGATCAACGGCGATGACCTAGCCGCGGAGTTGGACCGCTCAGGAGTAGAGATTTTCGGCTCGTCGGTGTAGTGCTTCGGCCCTCGGTCAAGCGCTGGAGCGTGTATTTGATAGGTGCTCGCCACTTCAGCGCGGAGAGAGGACGGACCTCGTTAAGTCTATACCCATCGGCTCGTGAAGTGGCTTCCTGATATTGTCTGGAGCCAGGTACTTGGACCAGCTTACATTGGGCTATTCGGCATAAACAAAGTCATGACAGCGCCAGCCTACAAAGTCGAGCAACTTGGGCCAGAAACTGTTTACCTGCAACCCAGCAGCTCGTTATTCGACATGCATGAACGCTATGACGAAGTCGACTCGATCCGGTGTGAGGCGAAGCAACACTTGGACGACAACAATTTTTTTTAGTCCCTCCCTCCCTGCAAGCCACGTCTACCGCACGCCTGACTTCCAGTTTTCATGAGGCGCCGCAACGGTATTCTCGTCTGTCGCCACCCAGTGATATTGCTGCCCTTGAAGAGAAGGCGAACGATCCCAAGGAAACGAGACTGAGCAGAACCGGGCCGTTCTCCAGGCAAGGCGTTGAAGGACATCTATGGTCAGGGCACGCCTTACCGCAGGATATTGGGCGCCTTGGTAGCGGGCGCCGCTGGCAATGTCACCGGAACTTCGCTATCCATAGCGCAGGGCGCGGCGAGCCAGCACGCTTCGTCTAGCGTGAGCCATCTCTCCCGCAGCATGATGGGCAGAGGCGGAGTGAACGCAACACGTCCGATGCCGATGGCCACGTCGATGGACAGCATACCCACCAGCACCATGCGCGCGGCGCCGCCGCCGTGAAATGGACCCGACGGTCATACGATGTATCTCCCCGCTTCGTCGGATATTGGGCGGGCCAGGCGCTCGGGAACACCGGTTTCGACGTCCCCCGGCGGCCAGACCAGCTTTCCAGCCTTGCCCTTCTTATAATGGCCCTCAGAAGACCCACGCGAAAACGCGATGGGTGCTAACGAGGAGACCGTTTTGTCAACGGCCATCAAAATCTTCCACGGCCGGTTCGGACGGGTTGCGCTGCTCGACATGGACAAGCCGCTGATACCGCATGCGCATCACCATTGCCATGTGCTCATCAAGGCCAGTGGGGCGGACACGTTCTTCTCGGTACGCGATCGTCTGAACCCTTTGACCGACGATACGGCCGTGCTGGTCAACGCCTGGGAGCTGCACTCCTATGAGCATCCCGGCCCCATGGCGCCCCGCACGGTCATCCTGGCGCTTTACATAGAGCCTTCCTGGCTGGCCGACATCCAGCGCCAGCTTTGGGTTTCCGCCCATCCGCAGTTTTTCCCCAGGCCTTGCGTGGAGATTGCGCCTCGCATCCGCAAACTGGCGGATGACCTTGCCATGGAGATGTACTTTGCCGATCAGATATCGCCGCAGCGGCTGGAGGCGGTCCTGTTCGACTTGATGATCGCCGTCATCGATCCTTTTTCGGAATGGCGCAATCTGCGGGGAATCCCTTATCAGCACGGCGCCAGCGCCATCGACCCGCGCATCCGGCGGGCCATGGCGTATATGCGGGAAAACCTGGGTGCGCCTGTCGATATGGCCGCCCTGGCGACTCGCAGCGGTCTGTCGCGCGCTCATTTCTTCGAGCTGTTCCGTCGCAGCACCAGCCTGACGCCGAACGTTTACGGCAATGTGTTGCGCATGGAGGCCGCGCTGCAGGCGCTGAGCCGGCGGGACACGTCCCTGACCGATCTGTCGTACCGGCTCGGTTTTTCGGCGCCCGGCCATTTCACCCGTTTCTTCCGCCAGCACATCGGCTCGGCTCCCATCGATTACCGTCGGGTCGTGCAAAGCTATGAAAATCAGACTCTAGGGTAAGTTGCCGGATTTCCCGGTAAGACAGCCGGTCCCACTGATGTCTAAGCTGCGCCCATCACACTATTCATTACAAGGGGCGCGGCGGAAACGGCCGGCGTCTGATGGGAAGAGACTTGGATACAGGCCAGCAACGCGCCGGACGGCACGTGGGCGACGCCAGGCAGCGGATCGAGGACGACACGCTGCTGACCGGCAAAGGACGATACGCGGACGATCTGGGCGTCAAGCCCGGTACGCTGTACGCGGCCGTGCTGCGCTCGCCGCACGCTCACGCGCGTCTGGTGCGCGTGGAGGGCGCCGGCGCCCTGGCGCAGCCCGGCGTGCATGCCGTACTCGGTGGCGAAGACGTCCGGCGCTGGACAAGGCCCTTCGTGGTCGGCGTCAAGCAGCCCATGGAGCACTGGTGCCTGGCTGTCGATACGGTGCGCTATGTGGGGGAGCCGGTGGCCGTGGTGGTCGCCGAAAGCCGCGCGCTGGCCGAAGATGCCCTGGAGCACGTACGGGTCGAGTACGAACCGCTCGATCCGGTCGTCGAGATAGAGGCGGCGATTGCCGAGGATGCGCCACTGCTGCATCCCAAGGTGGGCAGCAACATCCCCAGCGACCGCGTGTTCCGCTACGGAGATCCGGAATCCGCCTTCGCGCGGGCGCCCCACTGTGTGCAGTTGAGGGTGCGCTATCCGCGGAATTCGGGCACGCCCATCGAATGCTTTGTCGTCACCGCCGAGCACGTGTCCGCCGACGACGGCTATGAAGTCTTGTCCAATTTCCAGGGGCCGTTTTCTCTGCACGCGGTCATGGCCCTGGCGCTGCAGGTTCCCGCAGCACGGCTGCGGCTGAAGACACCCCCCGATTCGGGCGGCAGCTACGGCGTCAAGCAGGCGGTATTCCCTTATGTCGTGCTGATGTGCCTGGCCGCGCGCAAGGCCGGCGCCCCCGTCAAATGGGTAGAGGACCGGCTGGAGCACCTGGTGGCGGCGACTTCCGCGACGGGCCGCCTGACCACGCTGCGTGCCGCGGTCGAATCGGATGGACGGATCACGGCCCTGGACTATGACCAGTTCGACGACGTCGGCGGCTATCTGCGCGCGCCGGAGCCGGCGACTTTCTACCGCATGCATGGTTGCCTGACTGGCGCCTACGACATTCCCAATCTGAGCGTGCGCAACCGCGTGGTGCTGACCAACAAGACTCCCGCCGGCCTGGTGCGCGGGTTCGGGGGGCCGCAGGTTTACTTCGCGCTGGAGCGGTTGATGCAGCGCATCGCCGTCGAACTGGGTCTGGACCCGCTGGACGTATACCGCCGCAACTTCGTGCATCCGGGCGCATTCCCCTACCGTGCGGCGGCCGGAGCCTTGCTGGATTCCGGGGACTATCCCCAGGCGCTGGCGCTTGCGACCCGGCACGGCGGCCTGGACGAATTGCTGGCGCGGCGCGATGCGGCCCGTCGCGAAGGGCGCCTGTATGGCATCGGCTATGCGGCGATCGTCGAGCCGTCCATCTCGAACATGGGCTATATCACTACGGCCTTGACGCCGGAACAGCGAGCCAAAGCCGGGCCGAAGAACGGCGCGCTGGCCGCCGCGACGGTGGCTATCGACCTGCTGGGCGGGGTCACCGCCATCATCGATTCGACGCCGCAAGGGCAGGGGCACCGCACCGTTGCCGCGCAGATCGTGGCCGATGTGCTGGGCCTGGACCCGTCGGAGATCACCGTCAACGCGGAGCTGGATACCCAGAAGGACGCGTGGTCGGTGGCGGCCGGCAATTACTCCAGCCGTTTTGCCGGCGCGGTCGCCGGTACGCTGCATCTGGCGGCGATGCAGGTGCGTGACAAGCTGGCGCGCATCGCGGCGGGTCAGTTCGGCTGCGCGCCGGGGGACGTGCGGTTCGCGGGCGGCAAGGTCTTTCCGGAAGGTCGCGCGGACCAGGCGCTGCCGTTTGCCCGCCTGTCCAGCGGGGCGCACTGGGCGCCCGCGCTGCTTCCCGAAGGGGAGGATGCCAATCTGCGGGCGACGGTGTTCTGGACGCCGGAGCAACTGACCGCGCCGACCCAGGACGATCGCATCAATACGTCGGCCGCGTACGGATTCGTATTCGATATTTGCGCGGTCGAAGTCGACCGCGCTACGGGCGAGGTCCGCATCGACCGCTACGTCACCTGTCATGACGCGGGCCGCATCCTGAACCCGGCGCTGGCCGATGGACAGATACGCGGGGCGTTCGCGCAGGGTCTGGGCGCCGCCCTGATGGAGGAATTCGTCTACGGGGCCGATGGCAGCTTTCTTTCGGGCACGCTGGCGGACTACACGGTGCCGACGGCCTGTGAAGTGCCCGAGCCCGTGATCGTCCACATGGAAACGCCGTCGCCCTTCACCCCGCTGGGCGCCAAGGGACTGGGCGAGGGCAACAACATGAGCACGCCGGTCTGCATCGCCAATGCGGTCGCCGACGCGCTGGGCGTGGCCGACGTGCGCCTGCCGCTAAGTTCATCCCGGGTCATGGCCCTGGTCGGCATGGCCGATCCCGCGCCTTCCGACGGGGTCGCCGTGAGGTCGGCCGAACCGCCGGCCGCCGCTGCGTCGGCTTCATCCGCTTCCTCCGCTTCCTCCGCCGGCAAGGGCCGCGGCCTGACCGCGCGCGGCGAGATACAACTGCTGGCGCCGCCGCAAGCAGTCTATGACGTGTTCCTCGATCCCAGGGCCCTGGCCCACGTCATTCCCGGCTGCCACGAATTGCAGCCGGACGGACCCAACCGCTATCGCGCGGATGTGACGATCGGCGTGGGCCTGGTCAAGGCGCGCTATGCGGCCGAGATCGAGCTTTCAGAACTGGAGCCGCCGCATCGCCTGCGGCTGTCCGGCTCGGGCATCTCGTCGCTGGGCACCGCGCGCGGGACCGGCAGCGTGGTGCTCGAACCTCAGGGATCGGGCACGCTCCTGCGCTACGACTACCAGGCAGAGGTCAGCGGCAAGGTGGCCGCGGTGGGTGGACGCATGCTGGAAGGCGCAGCCAGGATCGTGCTGGCGCAGCTGTTCGAGAAATTGGGCAGCCAGGCCGGTGGTCAGCCGGTGTCGACGCCGGTGCCCATGCCGGCGTGGCGTCGCCTGCTGCGTTGGCTGGGGATATCCAGATGAAACCTCCCATCTTCGATTACCGCCGTTGCGACACCGTCGACGAGGCGCTGGCCCTGCTGGGCGAGTATGGCGACGACGCTCGCGTACTGGCGGGGGGGCAGTCGCTGATGGCGGTGCTGAACATGCGGCTGGCGCAGCCCAGGGTACTGGTCGATATTTCCCGCGTGCAGGGCCTGGCCTATGTGCGCCCGGAGAACGGCTTCCTGGCGATCGGGGCGTCGGCCACGCAGGCATCCGTCGAATGGCGCGCCACGCTGGCGGAGGAAGTGCCACTGCTGGCGCTGGCCTTCCCGAGGATTTCGCATTTCCCGATCCGCAATCGGGGCACGGTATGCGGTTCGGTGGCGCACGCCGATCCCAGCGCGGAACTGCCGTTGGCGCTGGCCGCATTGGGCGGCAAGGTCAGGCTGCGATCGCGCAAGGAGCGCCGTGAGCTGGAGGCGGAAGCGTTCTTCCAAGGGATGCTGACCACCGCCCGCCGCCATGATGAACTGGTGGAAGACGTGCACTATCCGCTGCACCACCCTGGAACCCGCTACGCCTTTGCCGAAGTCAGCCGCAGGCACGGCGATTTCGCCATTGTGGCCTGCGCCGCCGTGGCCAGCGAACGCGAGATCCGCCTGGCCGTTGGCGGCGTGGCCGATCGCCCGCGCGTGCTGACCTTGCCGCGCCTGCCGGCAAGCGAATTGGCCGGCGCCATCAACGATTTCGCCTGGCAGCTGGATGCCCAGGACGATCCGCATGCCACCGCCGTGTATCGCCGCCACCTGGTGCGCAACCTGGGCCGGCAAGTGATCGAGGAGGCTACCCGATGAAAGCCCTGGACCGGGGACAACGCGACCACATCGTCATCTCCCTGAACGGCAAGGCGCGCACGGGCGCATGCGACAACCGTACGCTCCTGGCGGATTTCCTGCGCCACGAACTGGGCGCGACCGGCACCCACGTCGGCTGCGAACATGGTGTGTGCGGGGCGTGCACGGTGCAGGTGGAAGGCGTCGCGGTGCGGTCCTGCATGATGCTAGCGGTGCAGGCCGAAGGCCTGAGGGTCGACACGGTGGAAGGGCTGGCGCGCAAGCATGCGCCCGCGAGCGCCACGAGCCCTTCGAACGCTGCGAATACCGCGAACGCCACGAATACCACGAGCGCCATGGGCGACCTGCAGGCCGCCTTCAAGCGCCACCACGCGTTGCAATGCGGGTTCTGCACCGCCGGGATCCTCATGGCCTGTGACGACTTCCTTGCCCGCGTGCCGGACCCGACCGAGCAGCAAGTCAGGGAAACCTTGTCCGGACATCTGTGCCGATGCACCGGCTATACCAATATCGTCCTGGCCGTGCTGGAGACCGCGCGCGACCGGCTCACCAAGAAACACGCTGGCGGAGAGGAAGCAAATGCTTGACCTGGGACGCACCTTCCTGCAAAGCGTCGAGCGTAGCCCGGCAGCCACGGCCATCGTCGATGGCGCGGTGCGCCGCAGCTACGGAGAATGGTATGAAGACGTGCGCGCCGCTGCTGCCGGCCTGGCCAGCCTGGGCCTGGGGCGCGGCGACCATCTGATAATGGTGCTGCGCAATCGCTGGGAGATGGCCACCCTGCACTGGGCTTGCCAGTTCCTGGGCGTGATCGCGACGCCGCTGAACTGGCGCGCCAAGGGCGATGAGGTCGAGTACTGCGTACGCGATTCGGCCGCTCGCGCGATCGCCTACGAAGGCGTAAGCGCCGAGGCGGTTGCACTATCGCCCGCCGCGCGCGCCTTGCCGGGCATCGTGGTGGGCGAGGACGCCGGTCCGGGCCTGGCATTCGCCGACCTGTTGCGCGGGGGAGCCGACGCGCCGCGCGCGGATGCGCCGCGGGCAAGCGCTGAAGACATATCGCTCATGCTGTACACCTCGGGCACGACCGGCAAACCGAAGGGCGTGCCGCGCCGGCACCGCCACGAGCGCGCGGCCGCGCTCGCGCACGTCGCGCAGAATACCTACCGGGTCGGCGAGCGTACGCTGGGCGTCATGCCGCTTTATCACACCATGGGTGTGCGCTCGCTGCTCGCCATGGCGCTGGTCGACGGCCTGTTCGTCTGCATTCCCAAATACGATCCCGTGGCCGTGCTGCGCGCCATCCAGGACGAAGCCATTTCCACGTTGTACCTTGTGCCCACGCTGTACCACGACATCCTCGGCCATGAGGACTTCGTGCGCACCGATGTTTCCTCGGTGCGGAAGATAGGATTCGCCGGGGCGCCCATGCACGATGCACTGCTCAAGCGGCTCGATGAAGCCTTCCGGCCCGCCTTATTCGCCAATCACTACGGGTCGTCGGAGGTCTACACCTGCGCGATCAACCAGAACGCACCACACAAGCCCGGCTGCGCAGGCCGCGCCGGCATCAACACCCGCATCCGTGTCGTGCGGCTGGACGCTTCCGGCCCGGACGACCTGGCGCGGCCGGGCGAAGAAGGGCAGATCATCGCCGATCTGGCCGGCGACGAGGCGTTCGAGGGGTATTGGAACCGCCCGGATGCGGATGCCAAGGCCCTGCGCGACGGCTGGTACTTCACCGGGGATACCGGCTATATCGATACCGACGGCGATCTCTACGTGACGGGCCGGGTCGACGACATGATTATTTCCGGCGGCGAGAACATATCGCCCGTGGAGATCGAGTCGCTGCTGTCGCTGCACCCCGCGGTCGACGAGGTCGCCGTGGTGGGATTGCCAGACGAGCGCTGGGGCCAGCGGGTGGTCGCCTTCGTCAAGCGACGCCAGCCGGTCGACGCCCAGGCGCTGGATACCCATTGCCGGCAGTCCGACCTGGTCAACTTCAAGCGCCCGCGCGACTACGTCTTTGTGCAGGGCATTCCCAAATCGCCGGTCGGCAAGATCTTGCGCCGCTGTCTGGTGGCCGGGGAGTTCGAGCGGGATCCTTCCTGATCCCGCCACCGGACCTCAATCATTCATCCAGGAGAGTATTCGTGTCTACCTTGAAGCATCCGGCCCAACACCTGCTTGGCGAACTCGACGGCTTTCGCGTCGAGATCGATGAATCCCGGCAGCGCGCCGACATCGTGCTGGCGCGTCCGTCGTTCAATATCATTTCCATGCCGCAGCGCGATCAGCTGCGCCTGGTGTTCGAAGCACTGGACGAACACGAGGGCGTGCGCGTCATCGTGTTGCGCGCCGAGGGCGAGCATTTCTCCAGCGGTGGCGATATCAAGGGATTCCTGGCGGCCTCGCCGGAACATGTCTCCAAGCTGGCCTGGAATATCGCCGCGCCGGCGCGCTGCGGCAAGCCGGTGATCGCCGCCAACCGGGGCTATTGCTTCGGCGTGGGCTTCGAGATTTCACTGGCCTGCGATTTCCGCATCGTTACCGACACCACGCTCTACGCACTGCCCGAGCAGAAGCTGGGACAGATCCCGGGGTCGGGCGGCTCGGCCCGCTTGCAGAAAATGGTCGGCATCACGCGCACCAAGGATGTCGTCATGCGGTCCCGCCGCATCCCGGGCAGGCAGGCCTATGACTGGGGCATTGCCACGGACTGCGTGCCCGACGCCGAGCTGGAAGCCGCCACCGACCGCCTGGTCGAAGAGCTGATCGGCTTCTCGCCGCTTGCGCAGCGCACGGCCAAGAAATTGTTGAACGACACGGAGGATTCCACGCTGTCGATCGCCATCGAGCTGGAAGGGCATTGCTACAGCCGCCTGCGCAGCTCCGATGATTTCCGCGAAGGGGTAGAAGCCTTTCATGGAAAGCGCGCACCGCATTTCAAGGGCAGTTGAAGCGGCCCGCCTGGCCGCTGGCCCGCATATAACGACAAGGAGACATCGCATGAACACCACACAACGCAAGCCTGCCATGCATCTGGCCGCGGCCACGCTGCTGGTCCTGGGTACCCTGGGCGCCAAGGGCGCGCTCGCGCAAGACTCGCAACCGATACGCGTGGGCGTTGTCACCCCGCTGTCCGGCACCTACGCGCCCATCGGCGCCCAGGTAAAGATGGGCCTGGACCTGGCCTTGGCCGAGATCAACGCCGCCGGCGGCATCATGGGCCGCAAGGTCGAATTGCTGTACGAAGACGAAGAAGCCAATCCCCAGGTGGCCGTGCAGAAAGCCGAAAAGCTGTTCCAGCAAAGCAAGGTCGATTTCCTGACGGGCACGGTGAACTCCGGGTCGACGCTGGCGGTGGGCCAGGTGGCCGAGCGCAACAACAAACTGATCGCCACCACGGTCTCCTTTTCCGACGCCATTACCGGCGACAAGTGTTCACCCAATGTGTTCCGGGTGAACGCGAAGGCAGGCCAGCAGTCGGTCGCACTGGCCGCCTGGCTCGCGAAGGAAAAGCCGGGCGCTACGCTGTTCCTGTTGGGGCCGGACTATGAAATGGGCCGCAGCACGGTAGCGGCTTTCAAGTCCGCCGCGCAACAGCGCGGCATCAAGCCGGTGGGCGACCTGTTCGCGCCGCTGGACAGCAAGGACTACTCCAGCTATTTCGGTCAGATTCGCGCGGCCCGGCCGCAAGTCTTCTATACGTCGACGGCCGGCAACGACACCGTGCGTCTGTTCAGCCAGATGAGCGAATACGGCATGAACAAGAACCTGACGATGGTCGGGGTTTCCGGGGCGGTGACGGCGCAGAACATCAAGGCCATCGGCAAGAACGCGGAAGGCTTCGTCACCGGCGTCGGATACTCGCCGGAGATCTCCACGCCCCAGAACAAGCAGTTCGTCGAGAAGTTCAAGAGCGCGAACAAGGTCCTGCCTGATTTGTACGGCGCGGATTCCTACGGCGTTCTCTACTTCTACAAGGCCGCCGTCGAGAAGGCGCAGAGCACCGACACCGCCCAGGTCCGCAAGGCCATGGAAGGCCTGGAATGGGATACGCCGCAAGGCCGCAAGACCATGCGGGCGGCTGATCACCAGGCGATCCAGGACATGTACGTGGTGCGCATCCAGAACGGCGATTTCACCATCGTCAGCAAGGTCGACGGCAAGGACGCCATCGATGCCAGCGTTTGCAAGCGCTGGTAGGCCTGGTTCGTAAGGAATGCCATGAACGCCTTGTTCGAAAGCCTGCAGTTCGTCTACGCCCCGCAGGTCGTCAACGGCCTGTCGCTGGGGGTGGCCGTGATACTGATGGCGCTGGGATTGACCATCATCTTCGGCCTGCTCGATGTCATCAATATGGCGCACGGCGAGTTCTACGCGCTGGGCGCCTACCTGGGCATGTCGCTGCTGGCGATCGGCGTGGACTTCTGGGTAGCGCTGTTGCTGGTGCCGCTGATCATGCTGCCCATCGGCTACGTGACCGAGCGCGCGCTGATCCAGCGCGTGTTCCATCACAAGGATCGCCACATTCTGACCCTGCTGCTGACCTTCGGCATGGCCATCGTGCTGGAGGATCTGTTCAAGCTGGCCTATGGTCCCAACCCGCTGCGGCCCGATGCGCCTATCGCCGGCGCGACCGAGCTGTTCGGCATGATCTTTCCCACCTACCGCCTGTTCCTGATGGCCGTGGGCGTGGCGATCGTGGCGGCGGTCTGGTGGGTGGTCTACCGCACGCGTCTGGGCGCCATGGTGCGGGCCGCGGCCTACGATCGCAACATGGCCGCGTCGCTGGGTATTCCGGTGCTGCGCGTCTATGCGGCCACCTTCGCCTTCGGCGTCGCGCTCGCCGGATTGGCCGGCGTACTGCTGGCGCCGGTGTATTCGGTGTTTCCGACCATGGGCAAGGATTTCATCCTTATGGCGTTTTCGGTGGTCATCGTCGGCGGGCTGGGCAGCATCAAGGGGGCGATCATCGCCGGCTTGCTCCTGACCCAGGTACAGGCGCTGTCCAGCCTGTATATCTCGCCGGTGTGGTCGGATCCCCTGTTGTTCGGAATCATGGTGCTCGTCTTGATGTTCCGTCCGCAAGGTCTGTTCGGGAGGCTGGGCCATGGCTGACACGATCGCGTTGCAGCGCGCGACGAACCAGCGTACGCGCATGCGTCCCGGGCTGGCCATGGTATTCGTGGTGTTGGCCCTGGCGGGTGGCCTGGCGGGCTGGCTGACCGACAACACCTTTTATCTGCGGCTGGCTACCGAAGCGCTGATCTTTGGCGGTCTCGCCATGGCGGTCGATCTGCTGCTGGGTATCGCCGGCCTGCTTTCACTGGGCCAGGCGCTGTTCTTCGGCTTCGGCGCCTACCTGGCCGGCTTGCTGCTGCGCGACGCGGGTTTTTCCTTCTGGCCCATGTTGGTGGTGGTGGCGGCCAGCGGCGCGCTGGCGGGCCTGGTGGCTGGCGTCATCGCCATTCGGGCGCGCGGGGTGTATTTCGCCCTTATCACTTTCGGCCTGGCGCAGATCGCGGCCAAGGCGGTCTATAACATCCAGGCGCTAGGGGCCTCCGACGGCCTGATGGGTGTGCCCGTGGTGGCCGTGGGGGTGGGCCCGTGGGGCGTCCAGGCGTCGGATCCGCTGGGGTTTTTTCTGGTCGTGCTGGCCATCGTCATGATCATGTACGGCGTGCTGAGCTACCTGTTGAATACGCCCTTCGGGCGCAATATGCAGGCGCTGCGCGCGAACCCTCAGCGCCTTTCCTTTCTGGGTTTCGATCCCTGGCGCTACAAGCTGGCGGCGTTCGTGGTCGCCGCCGTGATCGCGGCGGTGGCGGGCGCGCTGTATCCCGTGCTGCGCGGCTTTGCCTCGCCGGAACTGCTGTATTTCCAGACTTCGGGAAATGCCGTCATCACCGTGGTGCTGGGCGGGGTCGGGACCCTGATCGGCGCCCTCTACGGCAGCGTCATCCTTTTCGGCCTGAAGTCGATCATCGGCACCTATACCGAACATCATCTTATCGTGATCGGCCTGCTGTTCATGATCGCGGTCATCTTCTTTCCCGCCGGGCTGGTCGGGGCATTGCGGAGGCGCAAATGAGCACGACCGACCGAACGGCCCCGGCCGGCGATCCCATCCTGCGAGTCGACCGCCTGAGCGTGCGCTTCGGCGCGCTGCGGGCGGTGGACGAAGTTTCGCTGCAAATCGCGCGCGGCGGCATTACGTCGCTGATCGGCCCCAATGGCGCGGGCAAGAGCACCTTGTTCAACCTCATCAGCGGTGCCTTGCGGCCGACGGCGGGCACGGTGGCATTCGACGGCCGCGACGTCACGGCCTGGACGCCGCATGCGCTGCTGCGCGCCGGCCTCGCGCGCTCGTTCCAGATCACCAATCTGTTCTTCGAACTGCCTGTGGGCGAGAACCTGCGGCTCGCCGCGCAGGTGCTGGACGGTGGCTGGAACGGGCTGCGCCCGCTGTCGGCATCGCGCACGGCGCAGGCCAGGGTGGACGAACTGCTGGAGGAATTCGGGCTACAGGCCAAGGTGGCGGAACCTGCCGGCGCGCTGTCGCACGGCGAGCAGCGGCGCCTGGAGATCGCGGTCGCGCTGGCTTGCAAACCCAGGTTGCTGCTGCTGGACGAGCCCACCCAGGGCATGTCCCATGGCGACACCCAGGAAACCGCCGCGCTGATCAAGCGCCTGGCCGGCGACCTGACGATCCTGCTGGTCGAGCACGACGTCGGGCTGGTCATGGACGTCTCCGACCATGTGATCGTGCTGGCGCAGGGCCGCAAGCTGGCCGAAGGGCGGCCGGCGGAGGTCCGCGCCGATCCCGCGGTGCAGGCCGCTTATTTCGGGGAGTCGGCGCATGCTTGAACTGCGCGACGTACACGTGCATTACGGGCTTAGCCATGTCTTGCAGGGCCTGACGCTGGAAGTCGGCCCGGGCGAGGTCGTAGGCTTGTTCGGCCGCAACGGCGTGGGCAAGACGACGACGATCAAGACAGTGGCGGGGTGGACGGCGCCCAGCAGCGGCGAAATCCGCTTCCGCGGCGAATCGCTGGCCAGCCTGCCGGCCGAGAAGATATGCCGGCGCGGCATCGGGCTGGTGCCCGAAGACCGGCGCATCTTTCCGGGCCTGACCACCGAAGAAAACCTCGCCATGGGGTTCATGCAGCGTCCCCGGCTGGGCCGCGTTGAAGAGCGCGGCCGGCTCGAGCGCATCTATGAGCGATTCCCGCGGCTGGCCGAACGCCGGGCGCAGCCTGGTACCACCTTGTCGGGCGGCGAGCAGCAGATGCTGGCGATCGCCCGCGTGCTGCTGGGCCAGCCGGACTTGCTCTTGATCGACGAGCCGACGGAAGGCCTGGCGCCCCTGATCATCAACGACTTGTTCGACGTCATGGCGCAGGTCAAGGCGGCGGGGCAGTCCATCCTGCTGGTCGAACAGAATGTCCCGCGGGCGCTGACCTTGTGCGACCGGTTCTATGCCCTGGAGCGTGGGCAGGTGGTGATGAGCGGACGCACCGACCGGCCCGAGGACGTGCAGGCGCTGATGCAGGCGATCGCGGTCTGACGTGGCGCATGCCGGTGGCGACCGCCCTCGGCATGCGCCGTCAACCAGACGGCACTATAAGTAGTACTCGCCGGCGTTTCTCACGGTGGAAGGAAAAGGGCATATCAGCGCGCCATGGTCTTCCACGTAGTCAATCACTGCGTCGGGGCCAATGCGACCCTGCGGAGCCGGTACGCGGCGGCGCAGTGCTGCCGCGATGGACGACCTCGATGGGGAACGATTGGAAGGCCTCGTAAGCCTGCCCATTGAGCCGCGCCACCAATTGCGCGGCGGCCGCATGGCCGATTTCGGTGATGGGCGTACGTATGCTCGTCAGCCCCGGCGTCTGCGTCGCCCCAAGGTCCGTGTTGTCCACTCCCGTAATGGATATGTCTTCCGGTATGCGAACCCCAGCCTGACGGCAGGCCATCATGCCGCCGACCGCGAATACGTCATTGGTGGCGACCACGGCGGTAGGCGGCTCGGGCAATGCCAGTAGCCTCGCCATCGCGTCCTGCGCGGCATTCAGCGAGATCGGCGCGTACTGGACACAGGCCTCGTCCAGTTCCAATCCCTGTTCCGCCAGCGCTTGCCGCATGCCGGCGCCGCGCGTCAGGGCGCGGTCATTGCCGGGCAGCGGGGCGCTCAGCAGCCCGAAGCGGCGATGGCCCAGGCCGATCAGGTGTCGGGTGATCGCGTAGGTGGCGGCGTGGTTGTCGAAGCCGATGCTGGGGTGCCGCCGCAAGGGGTCCACGCCCCAGGTCAGCACGTAGGGCCGGCCATAGTCTTCCAGCAGCGCGAACAGCGCCGGGTCGTGATCCAGGCCCACGAAGACGAAGGCATCGACACCGTGCTGTATCAACTGGCTGGCGACGCGTACCTCGGCGGACAGGTCGTAATGCTGCTCCGCCAGCACCAGCGAGTACCCGCGCGCGTCCAGGTATTGATGAATGGCGCTGGTGGTGCGCGCGTAAAGGGCGTAATCGAAGGAGGGCACGACCGCCCCGATCATCTTGCTGCGATGGCTGCGCAGGGATCGCGCGGCGCCGTGCGGCACGTAGCGCAGTTTGGCGGCCGCTTCCAGGACACGCCGGCGGGTGTCGGGGTCGACCTGTTCGGGGTTGTTCAGCGCCCGCGAAACGGTGGCGGTGGATACACCGGCCAGCCGCGCCACATCCCGCGCCGCCGGGCGGCCTTTGGTTTCTTCACGGAGAGGGTCAGGGGGCAGTGCGCGCATGGCCCTGGATTATAGCCAGAATCACCATGGAATCGATTGCATCATAAGCAGAAGTAAGCAGCGCGGCTTCGGGAAATCACCAATGAACATCTATTGTGGTGAGACGCCGTGGCTGATAAATTCAATACGTAATCGATTACATGAAAAGCTCGCCGCACGGCATCATCGTGGCAAAAGGCCAGGGTGAGGACGTCGTCGCAAAAGGGCCCTTGAGGAGACGCGCGTGAAGAAACCTCCAATTCCCGTTCATCCCGATCACGTCAGCCATCCCGCACGCCGCACCGTGCTGAAACAGGCGGCCACGCTGGGCGCCCTCGCACTGGGCGGGTCGGCGATGCTGCCCCTGGCCACCGCCCGCGCGCAGCAGGCGGCGGGCGACATGGGCCCGTACCAGCAGGCCAAGATCAACTGGCGGCAGGCAGAGGGGGAGTCCATCACTGTCGCCGTGATTCCGGCCAGCTATTTCGACAACCTGGTCGACCTGGTCCCGCAGTTCGAGGCGCTGACCGGCGTGAAGGTGCGGGTGGAGAAGGTGCCGCCCGGCCAGATACGCCAGAAGGCCATGCTGGACCTGTCTTCGCGCACCGCCACCTATGCGACGCATGCCGCCGATCCCATGTATTACCCGCTGTATGTGGCGAATAAATGGGTCGAGCCGCTGGACCGCTATCTGGACGATCCCGCGCTGACGGACAAGGCGTGGTTCAACTACGACGATATCTTCAAGGCCTGGCGCGATGCCGATTCCATCGAGGGCAAGCCTTACGGTATTCCCTATGACGGCGAAGTAACGGTGCAGGTCTATCGCAAGGACCTGTACGCGGCCAAGGGCTTGAGGGCGGCGGAAACCTATGACGATCTGCTGGCCAACGCCAAGGCGCTGACGGATCCGTCCGCCCGCATGTACGGTCTGGCGTTGCGGGGTTTCGCGGGCGCCGGGCAGAACATGTATATCTACCCCTCGCTCTTCCGCGGCTTCGGCGGCAACTGGTTCCAGGGGTCCACGTTGAAGGTGGACAGCCCGCAGGCGGTCGAAGCCCTGGAATGGTATGTCAATGCGCTGGGCAAGTATGCCCCGCCGGCCGTGCGCAACTGGAACTGGCCGGATATCGCCGATGCGTTCTCCCAAGGCACGCTGGGCTGCTATATCGACGCCCATTCTTCCGCCGCGGTGATCAACAATCCGGATAAATCGCGCGTCGTCGGCAAGATCGCCTATGCGCGCTGGCCCAAGGGGCCGTCGGGCAAGCGCGTCACCTCGATCTGGAATTGGGGCTTTCCGATCAACGCGGCGCTGAAGCCGCGCGCGCGCACCGCGACCTGGCTCTTCATCACCTGGGCGGCCTCGGCCGAGACCCAGGCGCGCACCTCCTGGAAATTCAACGGACCGGCCAAGCGTTCCGGACTGAATCGGCTGTCGTCCTGGAAGTCGCCGGAGTTCGCCGCCGCCATGTCGGGCGCGGGCGACAACTTCATTCCCGCCGCGCTGGAATCGCTGGAGCACGACACCGACGTCGATTGGCGGCCGCGCGTGCCGCAATGGCCCGCCATCGGCGAGACCATGGCCACCGCCATCCAGTCGGCGCTGGTCGGCCAGAAAACGTCCAAGGAAGCCCTGGCCGAGGCACAGAACCGCATCGCGCAGATCCTGAAGAGCTGAGCGCCGCATGAAGAACGCGGAACACACGGCGCCCGTTGCCAGGACCGCGGCCCTGGCGGCGCCGCGCGCGCCTCGCACACTGGCTGCCCAGGAGTGCCGCTTCGCGCTGGTGCTGCTGGCGCCGGCGCTGCTGTTGCTGCTGGTCATCACCACGGCGCCCCTGGTCTATCTGGTGTGGAACAGCCTGCAGCGCATCGATATGAGCATGCCCTGGCTGTCGGGCTTCGCCGGCCTGGACAACTACGCCAAGATGGGCGGCGATCCGCGCTTCTGGAATTCCTTGTGGCTGACTTTCATCTACACCGGCAGCACGGTGATGTTGCAGATCGTCGTGGGTCTGTCGCTCGCTCTGCTGGTGTTGCGGATTCCGAAGGGGCAAGGCGTGCTAAGGGTGGCGGCCATATTGCCCATCGTACTGGCCCCCGTGGTGGTGGGCCTGTTCTGGCGCACGCTGGTGTTGGCGCCGGACGTCGGGCTGGTCGACATGGTGACGCGGGCCCTGGGGCTGGGCAGTTATAACTGGCTGGGCGATCCGCACATGGCGCTGATTTCAGTGATCGCGATCCATACCTGGCAATGGACGCCCTTTGCCTTCCTGGTGCTGCTGGCCACGCTGAGCACGCTGCCGGAGGACGTCTACGAGGCCGCGCGGCTGGACCGCGCCGGTCCATGGCAGCGTTTCGTGTACATCACGCTGCCCTTGATCCGCCCGGCCATCGTCGTGGTGATGATCATGCGCATGATGACGGCGCTGTCGGCCTTCGCGGCGATTTTCGCGGCCACCGGTGGCGGTCCGGGTTCGGCCACCGAGATACTGAACCTGTATGCCTATCGCACCTCGTTTTCGGAACTGAATATCGGCTATGGATCGGCCCTGGCGGTGGTGCTGATGGCGATTACCTTGGTCATTTCGTATTGCCTGTTCCGCCTGCGGAGGCCGCGATGAGCGCGCCGGCCGCCATGAAGGCCCGGGCGGGCAGGTTCGCGGCATGGCTGGGCGCCGCGCTGCTGCTGACGGTATGGGCGTTTCCCGTGCTGTGGGGACTGCTGACGTCTTTCAAGACCGAACGCGATGTGCTGGCCTATCCGCCGAAATTCATCTTCACCCCCACGCTGGACAACTACCGGGCGGTCATCTCCGGTTCGTCGTCCATTCTTCCCAACCTGTGGTCGAGCATGGTGCTGTCCACCTGGTCCACCGTGTTGACGATGCTGGTTGCGGTGCCGGCCGCCTACGCCCTGGCGCGGCTGCGCTATCCAGGCAAGCGCGTGTCGGGCTTTTACCTGCTGGCGACCCAGATGCTGCCGCCGGTGGGGCTGATCATCCCGTTCTACCTGGTGCTGCAGCGCATCGGCGGGATCGATACCTATAGCGGCCTGACGGCGCTGTACCTGACGTTCTCGCTGCCCTTCGCCATCTGGCTGATGGTCTCCTACTTCGAGGATATTCCCTTCGAAATGGAGGAGGCCGCGCTGCTCGACCGCGCCGGCCGGCTGCGCACGTTCTGGTACGTCATCCTGCCGCAGGTCAAGGGCGGTATCGCGGTGACCACCATCTTCGTGTTCCTGAATGCCTGGAACGAATTCCTGTTCGCCGTCGTATTGGCCGGCAATAACGTGCGACCGGTGACGGTGGCGATGTTCAATTTCATTTCGGTGGAGCAGACGCAATGGGCGCGGCTGGCCGCGGGCGCGATGCTGGCGATGGCGCCGGTCATCCTCATCGGCCTGGCGGCGCAGCGCCATATCGTCAAGGGGCTTACCGTGGGCGCGGTCAAGGGAGGGGGACGTCGATGAGCCAGGTGGGACGCGTGCGCATGCAGGGAATCGTGAAGCGGCATGGCGCGTTCACCGCCCTGCATGGCGTCGATCTCGACATACAGCCCGGCGAGTTCTTCGCGTTGCTGGGGCCATCCGGGTCGGGCAAGACCACGACCTTGCGCATACTGGCCGGACTGGAAGCCGTCAATGCCGGCCATGTGCTGCTGGACGACGCCGACATGACCCACGCGGCGCCGGGCGCGCGCGACGTGGCGATGGTGTTCCAGAGCTATGCCTTATATCCCCATATGACGGTGGCGGAGAACATCGGCTTTCCGTTGAAGATGGTGCGCACGCCGGCCGCCGAGATCGCCCGCGCGGTGCGCGAGGCCGCCGAAAAGGTCGATATCGCGCATCTGCTGGCGCGCCGGCCCGGGCAGTTGTCCGGCGGGCAGCAGCAGCGCTGCGCGCTGGCGCGCGCCATCGTGCGCAAGCCCAAGCTGTTCCTGCTGGATGAACCGCTGTCGAACCTGGACGCAAAGCTGCGCGTGGAGACGCGCGCCGAGCTGCGCCGGCTGCAACGCTCGTTGGGCGTGACGGCGGTCTACGTGACCCACGACCAGGAAGAAGCGATGACCGTCGCGGACCGGATGGCGGTATTCATGGAGGGCAGGGTGGTGCAGGTCGGCACGCCGAAGGAAATCTTCGCGCGGCCCGCGGATGTGAAGGTGGCGGCCTTTATCGGCACGCCGCCGATGAACATGCTGCCTGCCCGCCTGCAAGCCGGGCGGCTGGAGGTCGCCGGGGCGAGTTTCGCCGTGCCGACGCCGGCAGGCGCGCCGGCCGGCGACATCACCGTGGGCGTGCGCCCGGGCGACTTGCGCATCGATGTGGAAGGCGTTGTCCGGGACGGCATCGCGGCGACGGTGGAGTTCGTGGAAGACCTGGGCGATAGCGCCATCGTCAACCTGAAGGTCGGGGACCAGCGTCTGAAGGCACGGCGGGAGAGCGCGGCTGACCTGGCCGAAGGACAGGCGGTGCGCCTGACTTTCGCGCCGTCGGCGCTGCATATGTTCGACCGCGCAACGGGATTGAGGATCTGAACGGGGGCGCCCCGGATGAAGGGCACGGCCAGGTATACGGACTCGTGGCGCAAGGCGCCAGGAGCGATCACATTGCGAGCGAGGCAAGGATGAAAAGCGAAACGCAGCGTAAGCCCAATATCGTGCTGATCCTGAACGACGATATGGGTTATTCCGATATCGGTTGCTATGGGGGCGAGATCGATACGCCGAACCTGGACCGGCTGGCGGCCGGCGGGCTGCGCTTTTCCCAGTTCTACAACACGGCACGCTGCAGCCCGTCGCGCGCTTCCCTGATGACCGGCCTGCATCCGCACCAGACCGGCGTGGGCATCCTGACTTATGACTTCGGACCGGAAGGCTACGCGGGCAACCTGAACAAGCGTTGCGTGACCATTCCGCAGGCGCTGAAGGCCAGCGGCTACCGTTCCTACATGAGCGGCAAGTGGCACGTGGCGAGCAGCCTGGTCAAGCCCACGGACACGTGGCCGCTGCAACGGGGGTTCGACGCCTTCTACGGCACCGTCATCGGCGCCGGCAGCTTCTACGACCCGAATACGCTGACGCGCGGCAACGAGAACATCGAGCACGAAGCGTCGCAGGACAAGGAATTCTTCTACACCGACGCCATCAGCGACCAGGCGGCCGCCTATATCCGCGACCACTGCCGCGAACATCCGGATCGCCCGTTCTTCGAATACGTGGCCTATACCGCGCCGCACTGGCCTCTGCACGCGCATGACGAAGACATCGCCAAATACAAGGGCCGCTTCGACGCCGGCTGGGATGACCTGCGGGTCGAACGCCTGCGGCGCCTGGTGAACAGCGGCATCCTGAAGGACATCTGGAAGCTCACCGACCGCGATCCGACCCAGCCGCCGTGGGACGAAGCCCAGGAGAAGGCGTGGCTGCTGCGCTGCATGGAGGTGTACGCGGCGCAGATCGACCGCATGGACCAGGGCATCGGCCGCATCCTGGCCGCCCTGGAGGAAACCGGAAAACTGGAGAACACGCTGGTCATCTTCCTGGCGGACAACGGCGCCTGCGCCGAGGATATTCCTGAAAACGTGACGGTGGACGAGCTGGTCAACAAGCTCATGATCGCCAAATCCCATACCCGCGACGGCAAGCCGGTACGTTTCGGCAACGAGCCGTCCATCATGCCGGGGCCGGAAGATACTTACCAAAGCTATGGCACGGCCTGGGCCAACCTCTCGAACACGCCGTTCCGGCTGTACAAGCACTGGACCCACGAGGGCGGCATTTCCACGCCCCTGATATGCCACTGGCCGGAGGGTATCGCGGAGAAGGGCGGCATTCGGCATACGCCGGGTTATCTGCCGGACATCATGGCGACCATCCTGGATATCACGGGCGCGGAGTATCCCGCCGAGTGGGAAGGCAACGCCATCGCCCCCCTGGAAGGGACCAGCCTGCGTCCGGCCTTCGACGCCGACGCCGACGCCGACGCGGGCGCCGGCGCCGCCCGGCCGCCCATGTTCTGGGAGCACGAAGGCAATGCGGCGGTTCGCATGGGCAAGTGGAAGCTGGTACGCAAGTATCCCGGGCCCTGGGAGCTGTACGACATGGACGAGGACCGTACCGAGCTGCACGACTTGTCCGCCAGGCATCCGGAGCGCGTCCAGGATATGGCGGCGCGCTACGAGGAATGGGCGCGCCGTTGCGGGGTCATTCCGCGCGAGAAGATCCTGGAGCTGATGAAGCAGCAGACATCGCCGGCCTTCTGGGAAGAGGACTACGAGCATTGATGCCCACAGGGCCGCGGATACGTCCATGAATCATCCGCCCGGGAAATCCTGCTGCATGCCGTCCGGCGCGCCCGGGGCGGCCGACGTCAATGGGGCGGCCCTTTCCGGGGCGCATCAGGGGAATCAGGGGCTTCCCGGCTGCCATGGTGGTCAGGGGCCGCAGGATGCGCCGGATCGCCAGGTTCCCCAGGCTCTCCATCCGCCTCGGCGGCCCGATGCCCATCTTGCCCCCGATTCCCTGGTCCACCTGCCGGGCGGGGCATTCATGATGGGCGGCAACGACCGCGATGGCTTTCCCGGCGACGGGGAGGGACCGGCCCGCGAAGTGGTCATGAGCCCTTTCCGCATTGCGCCCACCGCGGTGACGAACGCCCAATTCCGCGACTTCGTGCGCGCCACGCAATACATCACCGACGCCGAACGCGCCGGCGCGTCCTTTGTGTTTTACCTGCAGGTCGCGCAAGCCGTCCGCGACGCCATCCGGCGCGTGCCCACGGGGTTGCCCTGGTGGCTACCGGTGGAGGGCGCCTGCTGGCAGCGCCCGGAGGGGCCTGGTTCGCATATCCGCGAACGTCTCGATCATCCCGTGGTGCATGTATCCTGGTGCGACGCGCAGGCCTATTGCGCCTGGGCCGGCAAGCGCCTGCCCACGGAGGCGCAGTGGGAATATGCCGCGCGCGGCGGCCTGGTGGGCTGCAAATACCCCTGGGGCGATGAACTGGAACCGGATGGCAAGCCGCGCTGCAATATCTGGCGCGGCGATTTCCCCGGCCGCCCCGCACCGGGATGGCGTCCCGGGACCTTGCCCGTGACGGCTTTCCAGCCGAATGGCCATGGCCTGTACAACATGGCCGGCAATGTATGGGAATGGTGCGAAGACTGGTTCACGCCGGGGTACCACGCCGAAACGGCCACGGTCGATCCGGTCCACGCCCAACCCACCGGACGCCGCGCCATGCGCGGCGGCTCCTTCCTTTGCCACGCCTCGTACTGCAATCGCTATCGCGTCGCCGCGCGCAACAGCAATACGCCGGACAGCACCTCGAGCAACTGCGGGTTCAGGGTGGCGGCGGATTAAGCCTGGCCCGCTTGCCGCCTGCCTGGGCAGGTCTGCACCGCGGGAACGCAGCCGTATCGGGACATGTCATCGCGTCGTCTCCCGGCGGCTTATGCCGCCATGCGTCGCGCCCAGGACAATGCCCGCCAGTATCAAGACCGTCGCCGCCACCAGGGGCGGCGCGATGGATTCACCCAGCGTCAGCGCCGAACACGCCAGTCCGAACGCGGGTACGCCCAGCAGGCCCAGTGAGGTCGTCGTCGCCGGCAGGATGCGGTTGACCGTCGTCACCGCCCAATATGCGAACGCGATGCCGAACACGCCGCCGTACAGCAGCAGGCCCATCAGCCGGGGGTGCCAGTCGATACGCGGTACACCCTCCATCACCAGGGCCAGCGGAACCAGCAGGCATGTCGCCAGCAGGGCTTGCCAGAAGACCAGTTCGAATGGCGGCGTGATCCACCTGTGCGCGCGCACGTAGAGGATGCTGGCCGCCCAGCACAAGGCGGCCAGCAACACGAGTGCGTTGCCCCACACGGCGCGGCCGTCATGCCAGTCGAAGGTGGATGGGTTGAAGATCAGAAGCAGCCCGGACAGCCCGAGCGCGACGCCCGCGACGCGTCGCCGGCTCAGGGTCTCGCCCAGCAAGAGGCGCGCGCCGGGCAGGACCCACAGTGGCGTGGTGTAGGCCAGCACCACGGAGCGTCCCGCGGGCACGAATTGCAGGCCGAGGCTGGCCAACACGGAAAACGCGGTCATGTGCAGTACGCCCACGCTCAGAATCACGGGAATGTCGCCCCGCTTGGGAATGACCAGGCGCCCACGGAGTACACAGATGGCCAGCAAGGCCACGGCGCCCACGGCCGAACGCAAAGCCACCAGCCAGACGGGCGGCAGGTCTTCCAGCATGGCCTTGCCTACCGGCCAATTCAGGCCCCAGACAACGGCCACTGCGACGAGGAGCAGCCACGCGCGCCGGGCAGAGGCCGGCGGCGCCGAACGGCCGCCTATGGCCTTCATGATGCGGCGCAGGCCCTTTGGCGGGGGCACGGCGAGGGGGGCTTTCATGACCATCGCGGGCCTCCTTTGCTTCACGTCGAACGCAGGATAGACAAAACGTGGCACCATTTGTAGGTCCACAATTGCGCAAATTCCTGGGGCCACGATGGACTACGCCGTCCTGCTATCCGCCTTCCGTGACGCTCACGAGCGCAGCGGGGTGAGCGCGAGCTCCATGCGCATGTCCCGGCAGGACATGCTGTACGCCTGCCTGCGCGCGGCCATCCTGGACGGCCGGCTACGGCCCGGGGCGCGCCTGTTGGCGAGCCGGGCGCTTGCCGCCGAACTGCGCATGGCGCGCAATTCCGTGCTGTACGCGTATGAACGATTGGAGGCGGAAGGCTTCGTGGCGGCCAGCCCGCAAGGCACCGTGGTCACGAACGTAGCCCAGCCGCCTCGTGGCCCATCCGACCGCGCCGCCGCAGCTGTACTGTCGCGTCGCGCCGAACATATTGCGTGGCCGGAAGACGGCATGGAAAACGTCCTGGCGTTCGCGCCCGGCACCCCGGCGCTCGATGCCTTTCCGCTGCAGCAATGGCGGCGCAGCGTCGACCGGGCCTGGCGCCACGCCGGGCCCGCGCAGCTCGGCTACATGTCCGTGGCCGGCAGCGCCGCATTGCGCCGCGCCATCGCGGGCTACCTGCGCGTTTCGCGTGGCTTGCGCTGCGAGGCGGAGCAGATACTCATTACCGAGGGGTCGCAAAGCGGCCTGGACCTGTGCGCGCGCAGCCTTGCGGACGCGGGGGACATTGTGTGGATCGAGAACCCGGGCTACCACGGCGCGCGCGCGGCCTTCCAGTTGGCGGGCCTGCGGCTGCGGCCGATACCCGTGGACGCCGACGGTCTCGCGCCCCGGCCGCACGACTGGCGCGAGGCGCCGCCCAAGCTGATCTACATCACGCCTACGCACCAATACCCTCTCGGTGCGGTAATGAGCCTGGAACGCCGGCTTGCGCTGCTGGCCCAGGCGCGCGCCGCGGGCACCTGGATTATCGAAGACGACTACGACAGTGAATTCCGGCATCCCGACATGCCGCTGTCAGCGCTCCAGGGCCTGGCCGAGGACGCGCCGGTGATCTATCTGGGCACCTTCAGCAAGTCGATGTTTCCGGCGCTGCGGCTCGGCTTTATCGTCGTGCCGGCCGTACTTGTCCCGGTCCTGGGCCGGGTCGCCAGGACACTGACCCTGCGCGGACGCGCCACGGAACAGTTGGCGCTCGCCGATTTCATGGAGACGGGGCAGTACAGCCGTCATCTCAGGCGCATGCGCCGCCTGTATCACGAACGCCGCTCCGCCTTGCAGGACGCCCTGGCCCGGCATGCGGACGATGTCCTGACGGTCTCTGCCGGCGCGGGGGGCATGCAACTGTCCGCCCGGCTCGACGTACCGGTTGCCGATACCGCGGTGAGCACGGAGGCCCGCGGGCGCGGGTTGGTATTGCGACCTTTGTCGCGTTTGTGCCTGCCCGGCACGCAGGACGGATACAACGGGCTGCTGCTGGGGTACGGCGCGGTGCCCGTCGAACGTATGGATGGCCTGGCCCGGCGCCTGCGCGACACGGTGGTGTCGGCTTTGCGGACGAAAGCAGCGACCTGAATCGCAGCCTTGGACGTCATCCGCCAAAAAAACATCCGTGCACCATCCAGGTGGATGGTGCTAAGATGGTTGCATGACGCCGAAACCTCCCACCGCCCGACCGCCGAAAGTCCCCGAATCGGAAAAGATCACCATCAACCTGGGATACGTGGACCTGGGCCAGATCGATCTTCTGGTCTCCGAGAGCTTCTACGCCAATCGGACGGATTTCATACGCACCGCCATTCGCAACCAACTGGCCGCGCACGGCGATGCCGTCAAGCAGGTCGTCGCCCGCAAGCTGCTGGTGCTGGGACTGCAGCACTTTTCCGCCGCGGACCTGGAATCCGCGCGCGCGGCCGGGCAGAAGCTGCACATCCGCGTCCTTGGCCTTGCCAGCATCGCCGACGACGTAACGCCGGAGCTGGCGCTGGCCACCATCGAATCCATCACCGTGCTCGGTGCGCTCCAGGCCAGCAGCCGTGTCAAGAGCGCATTGGCCACACGTATCCGCTAGAACACAAGAGAACCCCATGAATGATTTGTTCCGACAGCAGATGGCCGCGGCCACTGCACTGACACGCAGCGGCCGATTGGGCGAGGCGACCCTGGCGATCCAGCACGCGCTACGGAGCGGCACATCGACGCTGTATCGGCCCAACCCCCGTGCGACGCCGCCGCCGGCCGCGCATGGCGGGACCGGAGCGCCGCAAGCAATGGTGCTCGATCGCCTGGACCGTGTGATCGACAGCACGGACGTTACCGAAGTTGTGGAAGCGACCGACGCAGGATCCCCGGCCCCGTCTACAGTGGTGGCCGACGCGCCGGAAGCCGAGCGCTGGATCGACGGCAGCTTCGCGCACCAGGGCCGCAAGCTGACGTATAAGCTCTATCTCCCGCCATCCTCGGCCGCCATGGCGCCCACGCCGCGTCCCATGGTCGTCATGTTGCACGGCTGCACGCAAGGCGCGGCTGATTTCGCAACCGGCACGCGCATGCATGCGCTGGCTCGAGACCTTGGCGTGGTGGTTCTTTATCCCGAACAGGACCGGCGTGCCAATCCGCAGAAATGCTGGAACTGGTTCAAGCCGCAACACCAGCAGCGCGGCCGGGGCGAGCCCGCCGTGCTGGCGGCGCTGACTCAGTCGATCGCGGCCGAATATGGCGTGGACACCGATCGCGTGTTCGTGGCGGGCCTCTCGGCGGGCGGCGCCATGGCGGAAATCGTCGGACGCTGCTATCCGGATGTGTTCGCGGCGGTAGGCGTGCATTCCGGCCTGCCAGCCGGTTCCGCGACAGACGTCATGACCGCGCTTGCCGCCATGCGCGGCGCAAGCGCGGCGCCAACGAAAAGGCAGATCGACGCTGCGGTGCCCCCCACGATTGTTTTCCACGGCGATGCGGACACCGTCGTTCATGTGAACAACGGCGCGGCGATAGTCGAGGCGGCGCGCAAGGCGAACGGAACCGAGGCTGCAGGGCCCGGGCCGGCGAGCCAGGGAGAGGGGCAATCCAGCAGGGGGCAGCGCTACACCCGCAGGGTCTACAACGACGCGGAGGGTCGGGGCAAAACGGAGTATTGGCTGTTGCATGGGGCAGGGCACGCCTGGTCCGGCGGCGATGCGCAGGGAAGCTACACGGACCCGGCCGGCGTCGATGCGAGCGCCGAGATGCTGCGATTTTTTCTGGCGCACCCGCGGCGCCGCTGATCGACGGCAGAGCAGGTTTCGGGCCATGCGTTCGCCGACACGCTATGAAACGGCACGTCACCCGCCGACATCGCGTTTCGGTCCCTGGCCCTTAACATCAGCGTCATTGAAATCGAATAGCATCGGCTGCGGTGTCGAAGCGCGAGCGGGCGCGATACGGCAACGGCGGACCCATGACCATGAAAATTCTCTATACGAATTTCCACTGTGCGAGCGGGGTAGGGGGCCATACGGCTTATGTCGCCCGCCTGGCGTCCGCCTTGGCGCAACGCCATTCCGTCAGCATCGCGGCGCCGAGCGGCAGCGCGCTGCAGCGCATAGGCCGCGGACTGCCTGGCGTCCAGACATACACCCAGGAGTTTCCCAGCCGTCTTTACCGGCTGCCGGCGGCGGTACGCCAACTGAATGGATTGTTGCGGGCGCAGCGGTACGATATCGTGCACGTCAATGGCTCCAGCGACCATCGCCTCGTCCTTCTGGCTTCCCTGACGCTGCGCAAGCGTCCGAAGATCGTGCTGACCAAGCACAACGATCATCGCATCAGCGGGCCCAGCGCATGGGTGCGCATCCTGGCCGGTACTGACCACGTGATTGCAGTCTGCGACCATGTAAAGCGCAAGCTTGCGCGCAGTCCCTATGCCAGGAGGGGCGTCACGCGGGTTTTCAATGGTATCGACACCCGCGGATTCACGCCCGCTGCGGAGGCGACGCGGCCGGCGCTGCGGGTGAAGTATTTCCAGTCGGAAATGCCCGGTCGCATCGTACTGGGGAGCAATGCCGGTACTTCGGACTACAAGGGATGGATGTACATGGTCAGGGCGGTGGCGGGGCTGCCGCCCGCCGAGCGCGATCGTTTCCATGTCGCCGTCGCGGGCGGCCGCCTCTGCGCGGCGGATCTCGACGAGGTGCGGGCCTTGAACATGCAGGAGCACTTTACGTATGTCGGCGATCTTGACGACGTGCGTCCGTTCCTGGCCGCGATCGACGTGGGTTTCGTGCTATCGCATCGGATCGAGACCATTTCGTTTGCCTGCCGCGAAATGATGGCCTGCGGCAAGCCGGTGGTGGTCACATCGCAGTCCGGCCTGCCGGAGAACATCACTGCGGGCATCGACGGCTGGGTCGTGCCGCCCCGCTCGGTTGGGGAAATCACCGAAGTCTTGAAATCCCTGCTATCGGGCGCCAAGGACACTACCCGGATGGGTGCCGCGGCGCGCAGCAAGGCCGTACGTGAATTCGGCATTGAGCCTTTTATCGCGGGCACCGAGCACGTGTATCTGGGCCTGATGAATCCACTGCCCGGCATTTTGCAGCTGTACGATCCGCGCGGCTGACCGCCAGCGAAGAAGCGCAGCGCCGCAAATCCTTCGTATCCCGCATATCGAGGCCAGCGTATCTGTCCGCGCTACAGGGTGCCGCTGCATCAACAGTCGAAATCCCGCGCCAGTTTGCGCGCCGCGCCGGCGAAGAGCAGGATATCCACGCCCGTCGCCACGAAGGTGCAACCCAGTTCCAGGTAGCGCCGCGCCAAGGCCGGATCGGACGTCAACGTACCGGCGGCCTTGCCCGACGCGACGATGATGCGCATGGCGGCTTCTATCGCCGCCTGCACATCCGGGTGGCCCGGGTTGCCGCGATGCCCCATCGAAGCGGCCAGATCGGCGGGCCCGATGAACACCCCATCCACGCCATCGGTGTCGCACAGCGCCCGCAGGTTGTGCAGCGCGGTCGTGGTTTCGGCCTGCACCAGCAGGCATATTTCGTCGTCCGCGACCGACAGGTAATCCTGGCGCAGGCTCCATTGCGACGCGCGCCCCACGGCGCTGCCCACCCCGCGGATGCCGCGAGGCGGATAGCGCGTGGCCGCGACCAGGTTGCGCGCCTGTTCCGCCGTATCGACCATGGGCACCAGCAGCGTGCGCGCGCCGATATCCAGCAGGCGCTTGATGCGGGCCGGGTCGCCGTTGACGACGCGCACCACGGGATGGGCCGGATACGCGGCCACCGCCTGCAGCGCGTGCAAGGTGCTGCGCATATCGTTGGGCGCATGTTCGCCGTCGATCAGCAGCCAGTGGAAGCCGCAAGTCGCCGCCACCTCGGCGAGATAAGGATCGGCCATGGACAGCCATAGGCCGATGCGCGGCGTTCCGGAAGCGAGCGCTTTCTTGAAAGGATTCAGGGCGGGCATGGATGGGCCTCGAATATGACGTTTGGGACAATGCCGCCGGGTCCAGGCGCCGCAGCTGGGCGAGGCGCTGGTGCAGGGCGCGGCGACGCGGAATCAACTGACGATGCCGAGATGCCACGGCACGAACTCGTGGTCGCCCAGCCCCAGGAGCTCGCTTTTCGTACGCCTGCCCGACGCGGCCATCAATATCCGCTCGAAGATGGCCTGCCCCATTTCGGCGACGGTGGATTCGCCATCCAGTACGGGGCCGCAGTCGATATCCATGTCTTCTTCCAGCCGGCGGTACATGGATGAGTTGCTGGCGAGTTTCAAGGTGGGCGCGGGCTTGGAGCCGAACATCGAGCCGCGGCCGGTGGTGAAGCAGATCAGATTCGCGCCACTGGCGATCTGGCCGGTCACCGCGACCGGATCGTAGCCCGGTGAATCCATGAACACCAGGCCCGGCTGCGTGACGGGTTCCGCATATTCGTAGACGGCCTGCAGCGGGGTGCTGCCGCCTTTCATGGCGGAGCCCAGCGACTTCTCGAAGATGTTGGCCAAGCCGCCTTGCTGGTTGCCATGGCCCACCTTGCCGTTGAACTGCGCATTCTGCCCGGCGGTGTAGCGCTCCCACCAGGCCAACCGGGCCAGGAGTTTTTCGCCGACTTCCCGGCTGACCGCGCGCCGGGTCAGCAGATATTCGACGCCATGGATCTCCGGCGTCTCGGAAAGGATGGCCGTGCCGCCGTGCCGTACCAGGATGTCCATCGCGGCGCCCAGCGCCGGGTTGGCGGTGATGCCGGAAAATCCGTCCGAACCGCCGCATTCCAGGCCTACTTTCAGATGCCGCGCCGACACCTCCGTGCGACGGCATCGATCGGCGGCGGGCAGCATGGCCTGGATGGCTTCGATGCCAGCGGCGATAGCCGCGCGCGTGCCGCCCGTATCCTGCATGACCAGGGTGCGCACGCGCGGATCATCCGCCAGGCCGTGCGTATCCACCAGCGCATCCACCTGGTTGCGCTCGCATCCCAGCCCGACGATCAGCACACCCGCCAGGTTGGGATGCCGGGCATAGCCGGCCAAGGTGCGGCGCAGTACGTCGAAGTGCTCGCTGGGCGAGGACATGCCGCATCCGCTCGTGTGCGCGAAGGCCGCCACGCCATCGACGTTGGGGTAGGGCGCGAGCCGTTCGGCATCGAAATGCGCGGCAATCTTCTTAATGACCGTCGCGGAGCAATTCACCGACGAAAGGATACCGATGAAGTTTCGCGTTCCCACCCGGCCGTCCGGACGCACATAACCCATGAAGCGGGCCTGCTGCGCTTCCGGTACATAGACGGGCGGCACGGCGTCCTGGCAAAACGCGGGATCCCGATGGAAGTCGGCCAGGTCGAGGTTGTGCGTGTGTACATGCTCGCCCGGCTCGATATCGCGGCCCGCCACGCCGATGATCACATCGTACTTGCGCACCGCTGTGCCGCGCGGGATAGGGCGCGCAGCGATCTTGTGGCCGGCCGGCACCTGCGCGCGTATCCGCAGATCCAGGCTGGGCACGGATTGCCCCAGCGCCAACGCATGGCGGGCGATCAGTACATTGTCGTTGGGATGCAGGCGGATAAGCGGGGAAGACGTCACGGTTCAGCCTTGCTGCAGCATCGCCTTCAAACGCAGGCGGTCGATGAGTTGTGTTTCCTGGCCATAGACCTGGGCGACGTAGCGTTGGTAGTCCGGCCCGTCCAGATACATGACCGGCGCATCGAGCCGGTCGGCGATCTGCCTGAACTCGGCGCTCGCGACCGCCTTGCGAAAGGCGTCGCGCAATACGTGTTCGACGGCCGGGTCCAGGCCTTTTGGCGCGCCGACTCCGTTGGGCGCCTCGACCACGACGTCGTAGCCCAGGTCTTGCAAGGTGGGACTATTGCTGAAACGCGGCGTGCGCTGGGCGCCCCAGGTGGCCAACAGCCGGAGCTTGCCGGCTTGCACCTGCGGCGCCCAGGAACTGGAGTCGGCCAGCATGTCGATCTGGCCGCCCAGCAGATCCTGCAGCGCCGGGGCGCCGCCTTTATAGGCGATCGCATTGAGCCGGATGCCGGCGGCCATGGCGAACTGCTCCATGCCGACGTGGGTAGCGCCCCCCACGCCGGCATGGCCGTAAGTCACCACGCCGGGATGGTTTTTCGCGAACTGGACCATGTCCGCCAGGCTTTTGAAGCGCGAGTCGGACTTCACCACGATGCCGAATGTCTGCCCCGAGGTCCGCGCGATATATGTGAAGTCCGTACGGGGGTCGGCAGCCAGCATGCCCAATTGCGAGAAGCGGGTCACGGAGATGGGAATCTGCCCGATGGTATAGCCGTCCGGCTTCGCGCTGGCGAGCGCCTTGGCGCCTATCATGCCCGAGGCGCCCGCGCGGTTCTCGACGACGATGGACTGGTCCAGCGCCTTTGCGGCCACCTGGCACAGCACGCGCATCGATTGGTCGGCGGTGCCGCCCACCGGCCATGGGCAGATGAACGTAATGGGACGGTCGGGAAACGCGGCGGCCCGGGCGGCGCGCGGCATGAGGGCCGCGCCGGCGGCGGCCGCCCCGCCGAGGAGTAAGGCGCGCCGCAGCGGTTGGAACGCATGAGGTTGTTTCATCGGTCTCCTCGCATTGTGGTGATCGGCCCGGGTCTGGCGCCCTGGCTTGCCCCGCAATTGTGGCGGCGGCCTACATAACATTCCATTCGAATTTCGGCATTGCTACATAACCGGAAGGTTAAGTAGACTGCGCCCATGGCCCAACTCGACCGTGTCCTGCGCAGCAACATCAAGCTGCGGCATCTGCAGCTTCTGGTGGCGCTCGACCAGTTCCGCCACCTGGGGCGCACCTCCGAACTCTTGTCCGTCAGCCAACCCGCCGTGTCGCGGATGCTGACGGAAATCGAAACCATGCTGGGCCAGGTCCTGTTCCTGCGCTCGACGCGCGGTACGGAGCCCACCCAGGCAGGCGTCGCGATGGTGCGTTTCGCGCGATCGGTGCTGGCGCAGTACGAGCGGACCCGGGACGAGATCGGCGCCCTGGAAAGCGGCGCCGTCGGGCGCGTGCGGGTGGGCGCCATGGGCGTCGCCCTCTCGCCACTGTTGGCCGACGCGGTAGAGCTGCTGAAACACCACTCGGCGCGGGCCACGGTGCTGATCGAAACGGGCGACCTGACGAACCTGTTGCCCAAGCTGCGGCTGAAGGAGATCGACCTGTTCGTGGGCCGGCTGGAGCCAGGGTATGCCTCGCCGGACCTGACGACGGAGCCGCTCTATGCGGAACCCATGGTCGCGGTGGTGGCGGCCGGACATCCCCTGGCGCGGCGCCGCAAGCCTGGCTGGGCCGACCTGGCCGCCATGCCATGCGTGATGCCGCCGCCGTGGGCGTCGCTGCGCGTGAAGCTGGAGCAGCAATTCCATCGCTACGGCGTACAGCCACCCGAAGACATCATCGAATCTTCTTCGTATCGGGCGGTCGAGGTCTTCGTAAGGCGCCGGGGCGCGGCAGGCTTCATGGCGCAAAGCGCGGCGCGGGAGGCCGAGCAGGCAGGCGCATTGTCCGTGCTGCGGCTGCAGGTGGACCTGGACCTGCCCAGCGTCGGCATCATCGCGCTGCGCGACGTCAGGCCCACCCCGGTCGCCATGCAGTTGATGCACTTTCTCAGGCTGGCCGCCGCCGAAAAGCGTCCGAGGCGAAGGGCGGGATAAGGCCTGGCGGTTCAAGCTACGGGCGTCCCGCCAGCGGCCAAGGCGGCGCGTCCGAGCCATGCGGGCGCCGGCAACGAAACAGGCCGGGGCTTCCCTGCACGTCCACGTCCTGGCGCATCAACGCGCTAGCTGCCGGCGGACTTGCGCAACAGCGTGCCCAGCGCGTAAGGTCCCGGGCCGCCCAGCACAAGCGCGATCAGGCAGGCGCCGTACAGCAGGTTGGTTTCGATACCCGGCGGCCCGAACTTTATTCCCTCCGGCGTCACGGAGACCAGCTTGACAGCCGAGAAACCATAAGGCCCGTGCACGGTAACCATGGCCACGATCAGCACGGCCAGCATGGGTATGCTGGCCCAGCGTATCCCGATTCCGAGCAGTACCGCCAGGCCGCCACCGATCTCCGCGAGTATGGTGAGCCATGCCATCGGATGCGGCCCGGGCACGCCCAGGTTGTGCAATACGTTGGCGAAGCCGGCGGGGTTGCCGAGCTTGGCATAGCCGTGCCAGATGAAGCCGTAGCCCACCATCAGGCGCAGGGCCAGTTGGGACCAGGACATGTAGAGCGATGCGTTGGTGACTGCCGCCGGCTGGGGCATGCCAAGAAGCTGGAAAGTGCTGCGCATAAGGTGGGCCTCCCGAGGCGTGGTGTGCGAGCGTTGTAAGTAGGCCGTTGCAAGCGTCCTTGCTTGTCTTTCGCGCCGGGAGGCGTGAAGGTTACAGGCGGCCCGCACATTGCGCGCCGCGCTCGCGACGAATGGTATGCCGGCCAGGTCGCCAGGTTCACCAACGCAACAGACGCGGCCCGAGCAACGCGCCCAGCAGGCCGGCCGCCCCGATGCCGGCCGTATACCAGACCGCGACGAAGGCCGGCGAAAGTTCCGGGCAGGCCAACGAATAGCCCGCCGCACCGAGGGCGCCGGCCAGCAGGCCCCCGCCGAAACCCGCCCTGCGCAACCGGGTCGGGGCCAGGCCGCGCATGGCGTGGATGATGGCGACGAGCGCGGGCAGCGACAGGCACAGGACATAAATCGGGCAAACCATCCAGGTACTCCCCAGCACGGCATGCAGGCGCTCGCCGGCAGGCGCCAGGACCACGACCGCCGCGCCGACCAGCGCCATGGCCCCGACGGCGCATCCCAGCGCTTGGGCCGGAGTGCGGACCCGGGCGGCAGGGCGAGCCAGGCGGGCCGTCAGCAAACCGGTCGTGCCGACCATGATGGCGGCGTAGGCCAGCTTGATCCAGAACCCCGCCTGCAGCAGCATCCAGTGCGGGACGGGACCGATCACGGCCAGGGCCAGCACGCCGCTGCAGAGGATGCCGATGGACGCGGCCGGCCCCAGTCGCCGGGCCACGACCCCTCGCGGCGCCGGCCCGGCGCCTTGCGCCAGCATGTCTATCAAGGAGTCGGTTTTCATCGATGATCGCCTTTGACCATATTGGCCAGTCGTTTCAGCCCACGGTGGACCTGCACCTTGACCGCCGCCGGCGAGCTGCCGGTGCGCTGCGAGGCTTCGGACACCGACAGCCCCTGGACCTTGGTCAGCAGGATGGCCTGGCGCTGGGCCGCGGGCAACAGCGCCATAAGGGCTTGCAGATCGCGTTGGGCGTCGCTCGCGGCGGCGGCGCCGGCATCGTGCGCGAACAGGGACTCGTCCACGTCGTCCAGGTCTTCGTGCCGGGCGCCGGCGCGCGCATGCCGGCGCCAGAAATCGGCCACCTTGTGGCGCGCGATCGCCGTCACCCACGCGCTGACGGCATAGGCCGGGTCGTAGGTACCGCGCTGCAAATGCAGCGCGAGCAGCGTTTCCTGCAGGACGTCTTCGATGTCGTCAGGGTACGGCGACATCCGGCGGCGCAAATAGGCGCGCAGGGCGTCAGCGATACCGCGCAAGGCCTCGCGATAGGCCGCCTCATCGCCGGCTTGCGCGCGTAGCCAGCGCTCCCTCAGGGCCGCCTCGTATGCATACTCGCCACTGTTCGCGCTCATGTTGTTGAATGTGCCGCACGCATACCGGATCGACGCCGACGCAGGGACACCCAGCCGCAGGCGCACCCAGCCATAGGGGCACCCAGCGTAACCAGACCGTGGCCGAGGGAATGTAAATTTTTCGTTATAGGGTTGGTGGCTACCGGCAGAAGCGCCGTACCACCGCGCCGCCCGTTCAGCCCTTGCCGTTGCGGGACCGTCGCGACCCGCACATGGGCGCAACGGCGCCGGCACGTTATGCGATCGGCTTCCCGTAGTGATGCGGGGTAAGCGCCTCGAAAGCCAGGGCGAGCCTGAGCAGATCGGGGTCCTTGCCCAGGGACCCGATGAACTGGATGCCTATCGGAAGGCCGGCGGCATCGAAGCCGTTCGGCAGGCTGATTGCCGGATTACCGGTCATGTTGAAAGGCATCGTCCATGGGAACCAGTTGCTGCGGATACCTTCGATACGGCGACCCGCGATCTCGAAGGGCGAAAACAGATCCTGGTCCAGGGGCAGGGCGGGGCGGAGCAGCGTCGGGGTAACCAGGACGTCCGCATCGCCCAACAGCCTTTCGACATGACGGAACAGGCGCGTGCGGCTGAACATGGCTTCCTGATAGTCCGCCGCCGTGTATTCCCCTGCGGATTCGATCTGGCGGATGAACGTGGCGCTGAAGTCCGCCGGCCGCTCCTGGACCAGCTTGCCGAATCGCGTCCGCCATACGGTGTGATTGATGGTGCGCCAGATCGGCTCGACGTCGAATTCGTCGCCTGCCTCGAACGCCTCGATCCTGGCCCCGGCGTCGGCCATGATGTCCAGCGCCGCGTGGAAAGCCTGTTCGACTGCGGGCTCCACCAGTTTTCCGCGTGGCGCCAGGCAGTACTTGATCCTGCTTCCCTGGAAGGACGGCGCTGTTTCGTTATCGTGAAGCGACGCGGCGCCGCGCGTCATGGACCAGGGATCGCAGCCATGCTCGCCCGCCATCGCGTCCAGCATGAGCACCGTGTCCATGACGGTACGGGACATCGGCGTGACGTAGGTCTGGTTCCCGTAGGCGTCGAGGGCCTGGCTATGCGGCACCACGCCCAGGCTTTGCTTCAGGCCGACGACACCATTGGCCGATGCGGGTATGCGGGTGGAGCCGCCGCCATCCGTGGCGATGCCGATGGCGCCGATGCCGCAGGCGACGGCGACCGCCGCGCCACCGCTCGATCCTCCGCTGGAGCGTTCCGCGCTCCAGGCGTTGCGCGTGTCGCCGAACAGGGGCGAGCGGGTAATCGACTGGCTACCGAATTCCGGTGTCGTCGTTTTGCCGAACAGGATGGCGCCGGCCTGCTTCAACCGCGACACCGCAACGGCATCCTGTTCGGGCACATGGTCCTTGTAGACGACGGTGCCATACGTCGTGCGGATGCCCGCGGTATCGACCAGGTCCTTGGCCGCGTATGGCACTCCGTGCAGCGGTCCGCGGTAGTGGCCCGCCATGATCTCGCGTTCAGCCGCGCGTGCCGCCGCCATGGCCTCGTCCCCGCACAGCGTAATGAAGCAGTTCAGCGATTGCTGGAGGCGTTCGGCGCGATCCAGCGTCGCCCGGGTGACCTCGACCGGGGAGAGCTCCTTGCCCCTGATCAACTTGCCGAGCTCGACGGCTGACAGATAGCTCAAGTCGTTCATATCATCCTCGCATCGAATTGTCCGGTCTGGCGCCGGGTACGCCCGATAGACCCGCGCCTGCCCGGCATGCGCGACGGGCCCGTGCAGCGTTCCGGGCTCGCGCAAAACGCCTGCGCCGCAGTGCGCTTGCCGGGGGTAAGTACCGATGTAGACGCAAGTACGACGCACTTAGTATCCCAGAAATCCATAGGATGCCGATCGAAAAGCGCGGCACGGAGAGGAGGTTCCATGCGAGTGCGGTTCATGACGCAATGTTCCACGACCACGCCGGTGTTGACCGTCGTGGGACTTCCATCCCGTCCATGGACGACGGCCTGGCGCAAGCGCGTCGGGCAGCTCGGGCGCGCGGCGGGGCGAGCCGCCTGCGGCCTGCTGCTCGCAGCGTCCGCCGCGCATGCGCAGCAGGCCGCTCCTTCCAACGGGCTGCCTAATGGACTGATCAAGATCGTAGTGGGGTTCGCGCCGGGTGGCGCCGCCGACCTGACGGCTCGCACGTTTGCCGAGCAATTGTCCAAAGAAGGCGTGAAGGAAGTCATCGTCGAGAACCGCCCGGGGGCTTCCAGCCGGATCGCCAATACCTATGTACAACGTGCGGCGCCGGATGGCCTGACCTTGCTGCTCGCCACCTCGCCCGCCTTCACGATCTATCCGCACACCTACAAGAACCTGGGCTACGACGGCGACAAGGACTTCCGTCCGATCGCGCTGCTGGTCGATATCCCGACCGCCATCGTGACCGGCGCGGACCAGCCGTACAGCAATATGAGCGAATATGTCGCCTGGGCGAAGCAGCATCCCGGCAAGGCCACGCTCGGCCTGGCGGCGCAAGGCAGTTCCGGCCAACTGGGCGCGATCGCGCTGGGCAAGGCGATTGGCGTGGAATTCGCCCCGGTCGTCTACAAGGGCGCGTCCCTCATGCTGCTGGACGTGGTCAGCTCGCGCGTCTCCATGGGCTGGGATGCGGCGGCGAGCATGGTGCCGCTGTACCAGGGCGGCAAGATCAAGTTCCTGGGATTGAGCGGCTCGGAGCGGCTGGCCTCGCTGCCCGGCGTGCCGACCGCCAAGGAGCAGGGCTTCCCGCAGTTCGAAGCGGCCACCAGCTTCTATGCGGTATTCGCGCCTGCCGGCCTGCCGGACAAGACCGCCGCGGCACTGGAGCGTGCTTTCCTGCAGGCCGCCCGGGATCCGGGCCTGGTGAAAAGGCTGCAGGATAACGGCTTGATCGTGAAACCCATGGATCATGCGCAGTTGGCGGCTCGCGTCCGTACCGAGCGTGCGTTCTGGGCGCCCATCGCAAAGGAATCCGGCATTGTGTTCGAGTGAATCGGAGGGCTTGGCCAGGATCCGGCCTGGCCAGCACTGCAAATAAGAATAATTCTTGGTATCATCGGCGGCTATCCGTCGATGGCGGCCTGTTGATGCCGGCGCGCTATCGGCTTTCTTCCTGCTTGTGCCGCAGGAGCGATCCGACATGTCCGCCGCTACGCTTCGAGTTCTCTATGAAGACAACCACGACTGGCTCTGCCAGTGGTTGCGCCGGCGCCTGGGTTGCAGCGACGAAGCGGCGGACCTGGCGCACGATACTTTCCTGCGCGTGCTGCGCAAGCCGGAAGAACTTCCAGGCGTGCGCGAGCCGCGCGCCTACCTGACCACCATCGCGCGCGGCTTGCTGAACGACCATTGGCGGCGCCGCTCGCTGGAACGCGCGTGGCTGGAGGCCGCCGCCGCGCTGCCCGCCGAATTCGCGGTGTCGCCGGAAGCGTTGCTATCGATGCAGCAGGCGCTGCATCGGCTGGACCGCATGCTGGCGAACCTGGCGCCCAAGGCCAGGGAAGTGTTCGTGCTGTCGCAACTGGAAGGCCTGAGCTACGCCCAAATCGCGGCACGCCTGGACCTGTGCGACCGGACCATCAAACGGTACATGGCGCAGGGTTTCGAACTATGCCTGACGCTGATGGAGTAGGCCGCCATGCCGGCTAGCGGTTCTCCGGGGCGCGGCGCCACCGGTCCGGGCGCCATGGACCCCGACGTCATACGGGAAGCCGCCCGCTGGCTGGTCCGGCTGCATTCCGGCGAGGCCGGGCCGGAGGACCATGCCGCCCTGGAGCGCTGGCGGCGCACCGATCCTCGCCATGAACTCGCCTGGCAGCGGGCGGAATGCCTGAGCCGGGAGTTTGGCGCCATCCCGCCCCGGCTGGGCGTCCCGGTGCTTACCCGGCGGTCTGGATTGAACCGGCGGGCGCTGATCAAGACACTGGCCGTACTGGGGACGGCGTTGCCGGTCGGATGGCTGGTCTACCGCGATGCGGCCTGGTTCATGGGCGAGGGCGCTTATCGCACCGCGGTCGGGGAGAGCCGCGACCTGCTGCTTGCCGACGGCAGCCGTATCCAGCTCAATACGTCGACCGACCTTCAAGTCCGGTATTCCGACGCCGCGCGCCTGCTGCAGCTGCGGCGCGGCGAGATCTACATACAGACGGCGGCGGATGCCCAGGCCGCCGCGCGGCCATTCCTGGTCGACACGGCCATGGGACGCCTGCGTGCGCTGGGCACGCGCTTCGTCGTCAAGCAGGTGACGGGCGACGAGACCTGTCTGTCGGTGCTGGAGCATCGGGTGGAAGTCACCCTGCGCTCGGATGGTTCGCGCCGGATCGTGGACCCGGGAAAAGAAATCCGCTTCACGGCCGCCGGCTTCAGGACGCCGCCCGTCGCGCGTCCGTCCACCGATGCCCGGGCCGCGGCGGACCCGCCAGGCTGGACACGTGGTGTGCTCCAGGCCGATGACATGCGGCTGGACGCCTTCCTGGACGAACTATCGCGCTATCGGCGTGGCGTCATCCGCTGCGACCCGGACGTGGCGGCGTTGAAGGTGTCAGGCGTTTTCCGGCTTGCCGATACGGACCATATCCTCGCCGTGGTGGGCCAGACGCTGCCGGTCCGGGTGCTGTGGCACACCCGCTATTGGGTCACGGTGACGACCAAGGCCACTTAGCGTTGAAGCAGAACGGTATTCGTATTAATTTGTTGCACTTTCCCCGGCCTTCGCATGTCCCTTTTCCGTTTGCTCATTCGGCAGACGGCGCATTGATGAACCGCATGCGAGAGGGAACTGAAAAGTGCGAACGGCCTATGAACCTGCCCGAGGCGCCGCGACATTGGCGCGCATCCTGAAGCCCGGGACGGTGCGCATCGCATTGTCGGCATGGGTGGCCTGCGTCGCGGCGGCGGGGGCGCTACACGCGCCGGGCGCCCTGGCGCAGACCGTGCCGCCCGCGGCCGCACGCAGCTTCGACATTCCCGCCGGATCCCTGGCACAGGTGTTGTCCGCCTTCGGCAGGGTGGCGGATGTGACGGTGTCCTTTCGGCCCGAAGACGCCGCCGGCCTGGACAGCGACGGCCTGCAGGGCAACTACACCGTGGCGGATGGCCTGCAACGGTTGCTGCAAGGTACCGGCCTGACGGCCGTGCCGCAGCCTGGCGAGGGTTACGTCGTGCGCGGTCCTGCGCCGGTAGCGGTGAACAGCGGGACGGGCGCCACGGCTTCGGCCGCGGGCGCAGGCGTCGAACACGCCCCCACCGCCACGCTGGAAGCGATCCAGGTCAGCGGCGATTGGCTGGGCACGGGGCTGGAGAACAGCGTGCAGACCTTCGGCGGCGCGCGCACCCTGGTGCAGCGGCAGGAGATCGTCGACAGCGGTGCGACCAATGTCGCCGATGTGCTGCGCCGCGTTCCCGGCGTGCAGATCAGCGGCAGCACCAGCGCGACCGGCAGTTCGGTGGGCTTGCATGTGGGGATACGCGGCCTGAATCCCCGTAATTCCGCTCGTACCACGATGCTGCTGGACGGCATACCGATGGCCATGGCGCCGTATGGGCAGCCCAATCTCGTCATGTCGCCCGTCAGCCTGGGCAATATCGAGTCGATCGACGTGGTGCGCGGCGGCGGCGCGGTGCGCTACGGCCCGCAGAACGTCGGTGGCATCATCAATTTCAAGACGCGCTCGATCCCCGCCGCGAACGCAGGGCTGGTCGCCGATGCCTCCGCACGCTACAACGTCTTCAGCCACGGCGGCGCCAATACCCAATACACGACCTTCCTCGGCACCCAGATGGACAACGGCCTGGGCGTGGCGCTGCTGTACTCGGGCATGGACGGGGAACAGTGGCGTGACGGCAGCCATGACCGCTATAACGACGTGGCCCTGAAGTGGCGCTACGAGATCAGCCCCACGTCCGAGGTGTATGGGAAGTTCGCCCACTACGACGTGAAGTCGATGACCCCCGGCGGGTTGACGGTGGACGAGTACCGGCAGGATCCGTTCCAGAACACCCACCCCACCGACTACTGGAAGGGCCAGCGTGACCAGATCGACATCGGTTACCTGAACACGATTTCCGATACGCAGGAATTCGAAACGCGCATCTACCACTACGACAGCTCGCGCCAGAGTTCGCTGATCAACACGGACCTGAACCGCAACGATTTCCAGCCGCGCAACAACCAGGTCCTGGGCATCGAACCGCGCTACACCCAGCGGGTGGAGTGGGGGTCGACGACGCACGATGTGACGGTGGGCTATCGCTACATCCGCGAAACGGGGCAGGACAGGCGTTATTCGACGTCGTTGGCGACAGGGAATCGCGTGGGGACCACCCAGGTGTTCGACAACGGCACGCGGGCCCATTCCTTCTACCTGGATGACCGCATCGCCTACGGCAATTGGCGTGTCACGCCGGGCATCCGCTACGAGAAAATCGAGAGCGACCGCGAACCGAGCGGCACGGCGGACGACTCGACTTTCCATGTGCGCAACAACAAGGGCCTGCCATCGCTGAATGTCGCCTACCTAGTCAATGACAAGCTGACGCTGTACACCAACTACAGCACGTCTTTTGGCGCCGTCCAGTACACGCAGTTGAACTCGATGTCCGACGCCAATCCCTTGAAGCCGGAAATCGCCAAGACGGTGGAAGCAGGCTTTCGCTACACGGGCGAGCAGACCCACACCGAGCTGACGGTATTCAACCTGCGCTTCGATAACCAGATCCTGTCGATTCCCGGCACCAATCCGGCGGTCTTCCGCAACCTGGGCGCCACCACCCATAACGGCGTGGAATTCGCCATCGACTACGATTTCGACAGGGCGGGCCCCCTGGCGGGCCTGAACCTGTATGCCAACTACACCTATGTGCGCGCCATCCAGAAATCCGGCGAGGACGAAGGCAACGACGTGCCGTTCTACTCGCGCCAGACCGGCACGCTGGGCGGCCGCTACAGCATCCGCAACTGGGCGTTCAATGTCTTCACCACCGCGCAGAGCAGCCAGTACTCGGACACCGCCAACACCGGCCCGGAGACGCCCGACGCGATGGACGGCCGCGTCCCCGGCTTCAGCGTCTGGAACGCGCAACTGAGCTACAAGATCCCGTCTTGGAAAGGGAGCGAGCTTGCGTTGGGAGTAAACAACCTGTTCGACCGGCGCTATTACACCCGCAACACGGATACCAACGGCGGCCGCATGGTCGGCGCGCCGCGCATGGTCTACGTGCAGGCACGCCTGGCCTATTGACGCGCGAACCGCCGATGATGCCTCGCCGCGCCGTCCCGGGCTGAACGCGCCATGCAAGCGCTGCGCACCCTGTGGATCCGATGCCACCGCTGGACCGCCTTGTGCCTGGGGTGGGTACTGGTCATGTCCGGGGTGACGGGCTCGCTGCTGGTCGTGGCACGCCCGTTGGACCGCTGGCTGCACCCGGCGTATTTCGTCGCGGTCACGCCTGCGGGGGAAGCGGATGCGCGGTCGCCGGTGTCGCTCGAAGCGCTGCGCCAGCGCCTGGCAGGCGAGTTCGGCGCGCGCGCGTCCTTTACGTTCGCGCCGCCGCGGGAACCGGGCGACACCCTGCAGGTGCTGGTTCGCGCGGCCTGGCGCGGCACGCTGTACCTGGATCCCGCGACGGGCGCAGAGCAGGGCCGGCGCGGCGCGAACGAGGGTGTGGTGGCGCTGCTGTACGGGTTGCATAGCGCGCTATGGATGGACCAGACCGGCAAGGCCGTACTGGCCTGCGCCGCGCTGTCCTACCTGGTATTGCTCATGACCGGCGCGATTTTGTGGTGGCCGCGCAAGTGGCCGCCGTCCTTGGGCGTGGCGTTCGGCAAGGGATGGACGCGCGCGCTCTTCGATGTGCACCGTACCGGCGGCGTGGTGCTGGGACTGGCGCTGGCGCTCTGCATCGCGACGGGCGCCTACCTGGCATGGCGGCCGATCGGCGGCTGGATCACCTGGCTGAGCGGCGAGCCGCGCACGGCGGCCCCCGCCTTGCCCGCGGCATCCGGGGCGGCGCAGGCCAGCGCGGCAGCGGCGTCCCTGGACGAACTCGCCGCGCGCGCGCAGGCCGCCTTGCCCGAGGGCGCCATAGGCTATTTCCTGTACTCGCCGCGCCTGGATCGGCCGCTGGCGGTGCGTATGCGTGTTCCCGACGATCCTCACCCCAACGGCCGTTCCACGGTCTGGCTTGATCCCCGTAGCGGCGCCGTGCTCGCCATACACCGTTGGAATGAACTGGACCCCGGTACGCGGGTGAACTCCTACATCTACCCGTTGCACACCGGCGAGCTCGGCGGCGTCGCGTGGCAGGCGGCCGTGGCGATGCTGGGCCTCACCCTGGCGGCGCTGGGCGGCAGCGGCATCTGGCTGTGGTGGCGTCGGCGCATGGCGCGACGGCGAACGGGCCGCATGGCGCGTATGGGCAACATGGGGCGTATGGCCGAGTAGGGGGACGTGGACCGATCGCCGCTTGCATAGCTGCTTTGCCGTCCCCGGCATGGCGCCCGAGGCGGGATGGCACCTACCATGCTGCTCACCAGAACAAGCAGAACGCTGAGGAGACAGCATGAGACTGGCACGTGCGCTGGCCATCCTGGGACTGTGCGCCGCTTTGCCCTGGGCCGCCGGGGCAGCGGGTTACCCGGATCACCCCATCCGCCTGGTCGTGCCTTTTCCGGCGGGCGGGGCCACCGATTTGATGGCGCGCGCGCTGGCGCAGGACCTGGGGGCAAGGCTGGGACAGAGCGTGGTGGTGGAGAACCGCGGCGGAGCGGGCGGCGCCATTGGCGCAGAGACCGTCGCCAGCGCCGCCCCGGACGGCTACACCCTGCTGTATTCCACCATGGGCGTGCTGACGATCAACCCATCCCTGTACGCGAAGCTGCGCTATGACCCGCAAAAGAGTTTCGCGCCCATCTCGCTGACCAACCTGACCTCCAACCTGCTGGTGGTCAGCAAGGATCTCCCGGTGAACTCCGTGGCCGAGCTGGCGGCGCTGGCGCGCCAACGCCCCGGTGAGTTGACCTTCAGTTCTTCGGGCAATGGCACGACCAGCCACCTGGCCGGCGAGATGTTCAAGTCGACCGCCGGCGTGGACATCCGGCACATTCCGTACAAGGGCACGTCGGGGGCCATCAACGATTTCCTGGCCGGCCGCATCTCCATGATGATCGACACGTCGTCGAACTTCATCGAGCAGGTCAAGGAAGGAAAGATCAAGGCGCTGGGCGTCACCCGGCGTGAGCGCCTGCCGGTGCTGCCCGATGTGCCCGCGATCTCCGAAACGCCGGGTTTCGAGGGGTATGAGGTCAGCTTGTGGTCAGGGGTACTGGCGCCGGCCGGCACGCCGCGGCCGATCATCGATCGCCTGAACCGCGACATCGCCGCGGTGATGTCGGCGCCCGCCATGACGCAGCGCATGGCAGCCTATGGCATCGAGACCACTCACAGTACGCCCGAGGCGTTCGCCGAGCGTATCCGCAACGACACGCAGAAATGGGCGCGCATCATACGCGACTCCGGCGCACGCGCCGACTGAAGCCGGGAGATGCCATGTTGCGCAAGATTCTGCTGACCCTGGCCACGGCTTTGGCGGCGGTGCACGTGCACGCAGCGCCTTATCCCGAGAGGCCCATCACCCTCGTGAATCCTTACGCGGCGGGCGGGCCGGCGGATGTCGTGGCCCGTGGCCTGGCACGCGGGCTGGAGCAGCGCCTGGGCCAGCCGGTCGTGGTGGAGAGCAAGGTCGGCGGCGGCGCCTCGATCGGGACCGGATTCGTCGCTCGCGCCAAGCCGGACGGCTATACCTTGCTGCTCGGCACCTCGGCCGGGCATGTCGTAACGCCCCTGATGCGCAAGACCAGCTATGACGGCGTCAAGGATTTCGCCTTCTGTTCCGTCGTCGCCGTCCAGCCGATCATGCTGGCCGTCAACCCGACGCGCGGGATCACGACGCTGGCCCAGCTTATCGAGCGTGCCAAGGCCGAGCCCGGCAAGCTGAGTTATGGCTCCGCCGGCGTGGGCGGCGCGACGCATCTGGGCGCCGAGCTGTTTCAGCAGGCCGCCCACATCCAGCTCAATCACATCCCGTATGCAGGCGCCGCGCCAGCCATCAACGACGCGGTGGGTGGGCAGATCGATCTGGTGATGCTGAATCTCTCCGCCAGCCTGGCTTTCATCCGCCAGGGGCGCTTGCTGCCGTTGGGCTACGCCGCCGCGCAGCGGTCCCCGCTGTTGCCCGATGTGCCGACGCTGGACGAAGCCGGCGTCCATGGCGCGCAGTTCGCCACCTGGTACAGCCTGGCCGCGCCGGCCGGCACCCCGCCAGCCATCGTTCAGCGCTTGAGCGATACTGTGCGTGATGTCAACAAGGACCCGGACTATCGCCGCCTGATGCGGGACCAGGCGATAGAGCCGATGGCCCTTTCCCCGCAGGACGCGCAAGCCTATGTCGAGAAGGACCGCGCCGAGATGCGCACGCTGCTGGACCGCCTGGGGCTGGCCGGCCAATGACGACGCTCAGCGGCATGGACGATGCGGGCGTGGCGCCGATGCTGCCGCAGGCCGGCGTGGTGGGATATCAAGGACGGCACGGACGATGAACTTCGACTTCAGCCAACTGGCGCCCGCCGACGCCTTCAAGCTGCTGGCCAGCGTGGTCGTGCCGCGGCCCATTGCCTGGGTGGTGAGCCAGTCCCCGCAAGGGCGCGTGAACGCGGCGCCGTTCTCCTTTTTCAACGTGGTGAGCAGCGATCCGCCCATTGTCGCGCTCGGTATAGGGCCGCGCGGCGGCCAGTTGAAGGACACCGCGCGCAACATCGTGGCCACGGGCGAGTTTGTCGTCAATATGGTGCCGGCCGAATTGGCCGAAGCCATGAACCACACCAGCCTGGACTACGTCGCCGATGTCGACGAGCTGGCGCGCGCCGGGCTGCAGACCGCGCCATCGCGGGTGGTGGCGCCGCCGCGCATCGCGCAGAGCCCGGCGGCGCTGGAGTGCCGTGTGTGGCAGGTGCTGGACGCGGCGCCGCAGCGCGTCATCGTGCTGGCGCGCGTGGTCGCCATGTATGTGCGCGACGAGGCGCTGCTGGACCCCGCCCGGTTTTATGTCGACACCCCCAGCCTGCATTTGCTGGCCCGCATGCACGGCGCGGGCTGGTATGCGCGCACCAGCGATCTTTTCCAGATGCATGCCCCGGACGCCGCCAACGATCTCGCGGTGCGGCCTGCCCAGGGACATTGAGTACCTTATCCAATGGAGTCAAACATGAAGTTGCACTGGTCGCCCCGTTCGCCCTTCGTCCGCAAGGTCATGATCGTGCTGTACGAGGCCGGCATCGATGACCGGGTTACCCTCGTGCGCACGCCCGTCGCCATGGACCAGCCCAACCTGGACCTGGTGCCGGACAACCCCCTGATCAAGCTGCCCACGCTGGTATTGGACGACGGCACGCCGGTCTATGACTCGCGCGTCATTTGCGCCTATCTGAACGAATTGAGCGATGCCGGCCTGATGCCCGCGGAGGCCCGCGCCCGGCTGGTCGCCGAGCGCCGCCAGGCGCTGGGCGATGGCTTGATGGACGCGTTGCTGCTGTACCGCCAGGAGCGCAACAAGCCGCCCGAGCGCCAGACGCCCGCCTGGATCGAGGCTTTCGACCTGAAGGCGCGGGCGGTACTGCACGCCCTGGAGAACGAGGCGCCAGACCTGGCGCGTACGCCCTTCGATCTGGGGCTCATCGCGATCGGCTGCGCATTGTCATACCTGGATTACCGATTCGCCGACATGCCGTGGCGTGACGGGCATCCCGCCCTGGCCGACTGGCACCGCGACTTCTGCGCTCGTCCGTCGGTATCCCGCACCCAGCCCCACGACGCCGCGCCCTGACGCCGCATGAAGGACATCTCCATGAGCCGCATTCCCTTGCCCGCGCCCGAAGACATGAACGAGGCACAGCGGCGCGTCTACGAGCGTGTCGTCGCCGGACCGCGCGGCCGCCTGGTGGGACCCTTGCGCGCCGCCTTGCACAATCCCGAACTGGCCGAGCGCTGGCAGGCGTTCGGCGCCTTGCTGCGTTACGGCACCAGCCTGCCCGCGCGTGTCAGCGAGCTGGCCATCGTCGTGACCGCCAGGCGCTGGAACAGCCAGATCGAATGGCATATCCACGCCGAGGCGGCCGCTGCCGCCGGTATCGCGCCGGACGTGCTCGACGCCATCCGGGCCCGGCGCGCGCCCGTATTCGACGACCCGGCGGACGCGCTGGCCTATGAATACGCGCGGCAGCTGCAGGAGACCGGCCAGGTCGATCCCGCGCTGCATGGGCGGGCCGTCCAGGCCTGGGGCGTGGCGGGCGTCGTGGAGCTGACCGCCGTCATCGGCTACTACACCCTGGTCTCGATGACGCTCAACGCGCATGAAATACCGATGCCGGATGGCGCGCCCGAGCCGCTGGACCTTCCGCGCGAGGACGGCCAGCCGGCCTTGAGCCGGCTGGCGCCGGGCAGGGATGTGCGCGAATGACAGCCTATATTCCCGCCACGGTGGAAACGCCGCGCATGCCGGGGCGGCCGCGCCATGCCTTGCCGCCGTTCGCTTGCGACGCGCACTGCCATGTCTTCGGTCCTTATGACCGATTTCCCTTGCGCCATCCTTCCAGCTATGCGGCGCCGGATGCTCCGGCGGCGCGCCACCTGGCCATGCTCGATACGCTGGGGGCGCAGCGCGGCGTGCTGGTGCAGCCCGCGCCTTATGGCACGGACGCCACCGCCTTGCTGGACGCGTTGGCGCAGGCCGGCGGCCGCCTGCGCGGTGTCGCGGTGGCGGACTCGGAGGTCAGCGATGCGCAGCTCGCGGCCTGGCATGAAGGCGGAGTGCGTGCACTGCGTTTCGTGGAGGCGCGCGATCCCGCCGGCCGGCTGTTCGCCGGCAGCGTGGGATTCGATCGGTTGGCCGCGCTGGCGCCACGCATGAAGCGGCATGGCCTGCATGCCCAGCTCTGGGCGCCTTGCGATGTCTACCTGGCGCATCTTCCCGCCATGGCTCGCCTGGGGTTGCCGCTGGTGATCGACCATATGGGCAGCCTGGCGCCGTCGCGCGGCCCGCGGGATCCCGTGTTCACCCTGCTGCGCGAGCTGTTGGCCGATGGCGCCATCTGGATGAAGCTCACCGTCTGCCGCGTGGGCACGGCGCCGGATTATGAGGACGCGCGCGCGCTGCATGACGCCTTCGTGGCCGCCAACCCGGAGCAGGTGCTGTGGGGCTCGGACTGGCCGTTCGTGCGTATGGGGGAAAAAGCGCCGGCCGCGGATGCCCTGGTGGACCTTGCCTGGGACTGGCTGGGAAGCGACGGCTTGCGCCGTAAAGTCTGGGTGGACAACCCCGCGCGCTTGTATGGGTTCACACCCACGGCCTAAGGCCGGACGTGCCAGACGCCCTCGCCGCCGATCTCGCGCGCCAGCGATTCGATCTGGCCCGCCACTTCCATGACGGTCCGGCCCGGGCCCTTGGCGCGCGCATAGGCCATGGAGATGATGCGCCCCATGGCCGGGTTGCGCAGGGCGGCGATGCTCAGGCGGCCCTCCTGCACCTCCTGCCACACCGCGTGCAGGGGCAGCACCGTGTACATGTGTTCATGTTCGACGATGGACTTCATCAAGGGCAGCGAGTCGGCTTCGATCAGCGGCGCGATGGCGATCTTGCGGGCCCGCGCCAGCCCGTCCAGCGTATTGCGCAGGCCATTGGGTGCGCCCGGCAGGATGAAGGGCAGGCCGTCCAGGTCTTCGAAGTCGACCACCTCCGGGCGCGTGCGCGGGTCGCCCGCGGCCCCGACCAGGTAGGAGTCGACATAGGCCAGCGCGGTTTCACCGGGAGGACACTTCTCGCCATAGCGATACAGGATGGCGATATCGACCCGGCTGTCGGTCAGCCATTCCTCGATCTGCCCGCTGGAGCCTTCCAGGATTTTCAGGTGGACCTTGGGAAACTGCTTGCGCAGGCGTGAAAACAGCCGGCGGATCAAGGGATGCGCGGTCGAGGGCAGCAGGCCAAGGGTCACTTCCCCGGCCGGTTCGCGGGCCTGGCCATTGACTTCCAGTTCCAGGCGCTCGGCATCCTCCAGCAGCGTGCGGACCAGGGGAAACAGGCGCTCGCCCACCTCCGACAGGTCCACGCCTCGTCCGGTGCGGTTGAACAGCCGTGCATTGCATTCGCGTTCGAGCGCATTGATGCGGCGGCTCAATACCGATTGATCCTGGTCCAGATGCAGGGCGGCGCGCGTGATGCTGCCGAGCTCGGCGATGGCGACGAAGGCGCGCCATTTATGCAAGTCGGCGGTCAGGTCCAGGCCGGGGCCCGGGACTTTGGCGTAAGGCATGGTGACGGTGGCATGGGATGGGCGAACACACTATACGGCAAAGCCGGAGGCCTACGCCTATTGCAGTCCGAGCTTGCCGCGCCGTATGACCTCGCCCCATTTCGTCGACTCGGCCGCCATCAGCTGGCGATACGCGTCGGGCGTGGTGGCCTGCGGCACGGCGCCCTGGTCGATCATCTTCTGCCGCAGCTGCGGGTCGCGCAGCGATTCGCCGATAGCCTGCGACATGCGGTTGACGATGTCCGGCGGCGTGCCGGTCGGCGCGATGATGCCGTAGTTGGACTCCACCAGCACACTGGGATAGCCGAGCTCCCTGGCCGTCGGCACGTCGGGCAGGCCCTCGAAGCGGGTACTGCTGCCGACCGCAAGGGCGCGCAGCTTGCCGGCCTTGATGAAAGCCAGCACCGCCGAGGCATCGCCCGGGAACATCTGCACCTCGTTGCCGAGCAGGGCGGTGATCGCGGGCGATGCGCCCTTGTACGGCACGTGCATGATGTCGATATGGGTTTCCTGCTTCAACAGTTCGCCGGCGAGGTGCGGCGTGGTCACGTTGCCGGCGGAACCGTAGTTGTACTTGCCGGGATTCGCCCTGGCCGCGGCGATGAACTCGGGCAGCGTCTTTTCAGGCATGGCCGGATTGACCGTGAACACCATGGGGATACGCGCCACCAGCGAAACATATTGGATGCCGGCCACGTCGTAAGGCATCTTCATCACATGCGGCAGTCCGGATATGGCGCCGGGCACTCCGAAGCCGAACGTGCTGCCATCCGGCGTCGCGCGGACCGTGGCGTCCACACCAATGGTGCCCGAGGCGCCCGCCTTGTTCTCGATCACGATGGGCTGGCCCAGTTTCTGGCCCAGCGTGGGGGCAAGCAGGCGCGCCAGATTGTCCACCGAACCGCCGGCCGGGTAGGGCACGATCAGGCGAATGGGCTGGCTCGGCCACGTGGAAGCGGCGTGGGCCGCCGCCGCGCACAGGGCCAGCATGGCGCCTGCGATGATGCGGATGTTCTTCATGTGTTTGTCTCCTGCGGGATACGAGCCTGGCGACACGTTTTTTCGGGATGGGTCATGCGCCATCCAGGCCCAGGACCTGCTTGGCGTAGACGTTGCGCTGGATTTCGTTGGTGCCGCTGAAGATGGTGGCGGCCAGGGCATTGATGTAGGGGGCCAGGGCATGGACCTTGTCGTGGCCGTCGGCGAGCGCGCCGCCGCCCTGTTCTTCGCAGGCCTGGATCAGCAGGGCGCCCAGCCGCTCATGGGTTTCGGTGGCCCAGATCTTCAGCAGCGAGAGTTCCGGCGGCAGTAATTTGCCGGCGCGCGCCATGTCGGCGAACCCCTCGTACATCGCCGTCAGGTCGGCGGCGTCCAGGCGCAGTTCGGCCAGCCGGTCGTTGAACGCGGCGTCGGCCAGCAGGCCGCGCTGGCGCGCGACGCTGTAGATCTGCTGCAGCGCATGGTTGGCGTGCTTGGGGCTGCCGCTGAACAGGCGTTCGAAACCCAGCAGCGCCTTGGCGATGGTCCAGCCCGAGTTCAGCTCGCCGACCACATTGGCGCGCGGCACGCGCACCTGATCGAAGAAGACCTCGCAGAATTCTTCATGGCCGGACAGTGTGCGGATGGGACGGCGGCTAACGCCGGGGCTGCGCAGGTCCACCAGCAGGAAGCTGATGCCGGCCTGTTTCTTCACCGCTTTGTCCGTGCGGACCAGCATGAACATATGCGTGGCGTCCTGGGCCAGGGTGGACCAGGTCTTCTGGCCTGTGACCACCAGGTCATTGCCGTCGACGATGGCCTCGCAGCGCAGGGCGGCGAGGTCCGAGCCGGCGTCGGGTTCGGAGTAGCCCTGGGCCCAGACATCCTGTCCGGAAAGAATGCCCGGCAGGAAGCGGTCGCGCTGCGCCTGGGTGCCATAGCGGAAAAGGATGGGCCCCAGCATGACCAGCCCCTGGTCCGGCGCCCGGGCCACCCCATAGCGTTCCGCTTCCTCGATGTAGGCGATCAAGCGCGCCGGCGACAGCGCCATGCCGCCGTGTTCGCGCGGCCAGGCCGGAGCGATCCAGCCTTGGCGCGACAAGGTGAAATACCACGCCTTGATCTCGTCCCAGTGCAGGCGCCACGGCACATGGCGCAGATGGGCGGGGTAATGCCGGCGGAAGAAGCGCCGCAGCATGGCGCGGAACTCGGCTTCCGGCATCGCGTTCCAGTCGGCCTCGCGCGGGAAATCCTGCGCCGCACCGGCGTGGCCTTCCTGCTCCGCTTCTGTTTGTTCGGTTGCCGTCGGCTCGGGCGCCAGGGCGGCGAAGCGCTGGCGATGCGCCGTCGCGTTGCCGAGCCAGGACGAATGATGCAGCGCGCTGCGAAAGTACAGGCTGACGTCGCACTCGTCGGTATAGCCGATGGCGCCGTGCAGTTGCACCGCCAGGCGCGCCGCCTGCAGTCCCGCCTGCGCGGCGCGGGCCTTGACCCGGCTGGCGGCGGCGCGGTCGGGTGGCGACTCGGCCAACCCGTCGAGCGCCCCCCGCAGCGCGCTGGCCGCCAGTTCGATCTGCAGTGCGGCGTCCACCATGCGATGCTGCAGCGCCTGGAAGGCCGACAAGGGTTTGTCGAATTGCCGCCGCGTGTTCAGGTAGGCGACCGTATCGGCCAGTACCTGGCGCGCCCCGCCGACCATTTCGGCCGACTGCATCAGCCGGCCGAGATCCAGCGCCGCGTCCAGGGCTTCCTGCACATTGCCGCCCTCGATCACCGCTTGCGGCGTTACCGATTCCAGGCTCAGATGGCAAGCCCGCGTGCCGTCGGCGCGCGCCAGCGGGTCGATCGTGACGCCCGGCGCATCGGCGGCAACGTAGAAAAGCGCCGGCCCCTGCTCGCTGTCGGCCGAGATCAGCCAGCCGTCGGCGTCGGCACCCGGCATCACGTGGCGCTTTTCGCCGTCCAGGACGTGGCGTCCGTCGCGCAGCGTCGCGATCACGCCGAAGGCGCCCGCTGCCTCGCCGGCCTCCAGCTGGCCATCACGTTCCTGCCATGCCAGGCCGACGATGCGCCGGCCCGACGCGATCTCCGCCAGCAGCGGCGAGCTGTCCTCCAGGCGCGCCAGCAGGGCCGTTGGCAGCACGCCCGCGGCCAGCAGCGGCTCGGGCAATTGCGCGCGGCCGGCTTCCTCCAGCACCACCGCCAGGGCATGCCAACGCAGGCCCAAGCCGCCGAGCGCCTCGGGCACGGTCATGCCCAGCCAGCCCATGTCGGCGAGCTCGCGCCAATAGGCGCGGTCCAGCGGTCCGGCCAGGCGCTTGCGCCGGCGTTGGTCGCGGCGGCGAAGGAAGTCGCGCGCGCTGTCGCGTATCTCCTCGATCAATGCCTCGTCGCTCACAGCACGCCCTCCGCCTGCAGCCGGGCGATCTCTTCGGGGCTCAGGCCGAGTTCCTTCAGTATCGCGACGGTGTGCTCGCCGAGCATGGGTGGCGGCAGGCCCGCGCCGATGGGCGTGCCGGAGAAGTGGACCGGGTTGCGGATATAGGGCATCTCCCCCAGCCGGGGATGCGGCATGCGTGCCAGCACTTGCCGATGCCGCACCTGCGGATCCTCGAACACCTGGTCCAATGTATAGATCGGACCGCAAGGCACCTTGGCTTGTTGCAGCACGGTGTTCCATTCCGCGGCGGTGCGCCGTTGCATCGCCGGCTCCAGCAGGGCGGACAGTTCGGCCTGCGCGGCCGCGCGACGCGGATTGGTGCTGAAGCGCGGATCGTCGGCAAGCTCCGGCATGCCCAAGGCCATGCAGAAGCTGCGGAACTGGCTGTCGTTGCCGACCGCCACCATCAGGTGCCCATCCCGGCAGGCAAAGGCCCGGAACGGTGCGGTGATCGGGGATCCCGTCCCCGTGCGCGGGGGCAATTTCCCGCTGGCAAGATAGTTCATCCCGATGTGCGACATCGCGGCGATCTGCGCATCCAGCAGCGCCAGGTCGATATGCTGGCCGCGTCCCGAGACCTGGTCCCGGTGGCGCAGGGCGGCCAGGATGGCGCAGACGGCATAGAACCCGGCCGTCAGGTCCGAAACGGAATAGCCCACCTTGATGGGCCCCGCGCCCGGCTCGCCATCCGGCACGCCTGTCACGCTCATGAGGCCGCTCATGGACTGGAAGAGCGGGTCGTAGCCGGGCAGATGGCTGTAGGGGCCATCCTGGCCGAAACCGGTGATGGAGCAATACACCAGGCGCGGATTGATCGCGGCCAGCGATTCGAAATCCAGGCCGTACCGGCGCAGGTCGCCGGCCTTGAAGTTCTCGATCAGGATGTCCGCTTCCCGCGCCAGGCGGCGTATCACCGACTGGCCTTCCGGGCGCGCGATATCGATGGTCAGCGACCGCTTGCCGCGGTTCATCGCCACGAAGGACGATGTTTCGCTGCCGGGCAGGCCATCCTGCCCGGGCATGGCGTAGCCCTGGTGCCGCACGTCGTCGCCACGTCCCGGCCGTTCCACCTTGATGACGTCGGCGCCGAAGTCGGCCAGCATCTGCGCGGCCCAGGGACCTGAAAACACGCGGCTGAGATCCAGCACCCTCACGCCGTCAAGGGCTCCTGCCATGTTGTCTCCTTATGGATTCGCGCCCGCGCCGCGCCGGCGACGGACCACGCAAGGCGGCGGCTCAACGGCCGTGGAATACCGGGGGCCGCTTCTCCAGGAAAGCGCGCCGCGCTTCCTGCGCGTCCTCGGTCCGGGCGATGGCCGCCGTCATGTCCTGCTCGTAGCGATAACCGTCGCGCAGGCTCATCTCTTCGATGGCGTTGAGCGTCTGCTTGGCCAGCATCGACGCCAGCGGGCTCTTGGCGGCCAGTTCGCGCGCCAGGGCCATCGCTTCGTCCATCAGGGTCGCGGCCGGCACCGCGGCCTCGACGATGCCCAGGCGGTAGAGTTCGGCGCCATCCACCCTCAGGCCGGTCAGCATCATGCGGCGCAGCCGCGAATGGCCGAAGAGCCGCATGCCGTGGCGGCCGCCGCCCAGCAGGCCTACGTTGATCTCCGGCAGGCCCACGCTCGCGTCCGACGCCGCCACCAGGATGTCGCAGGATGCCATCATGGCCAGGCCCGCTCCCAGCGCCGCGCCATTGATCGCGCCCACCACCGGCTTGGCGCATTCGCGGATCGCGTGAAAGCACTCGCGCGTGCGGCGCGAGTGCTGCGGCAGGTCGCCCGGCCCCTTGATGGTCTCGGCGCGGTTCTTCAGGTCGGCTCCCGCGCAGAAATTCCTGCCCTGGCCGGACAGCACCACCGCGCGGACTTCCGGCGTTTCCGAAATGCGATCGAGCACCCACGACAATTCGTTCATCATCGCCGTCGACAAGGCGTTGACCGGCGGGTTGGCCAGCAGGATGACGGCGACGCCAGCGTCCAGGCGCACGTCCAGGGCGGTGTAGGGGCCGATGAGGGCCTCGGGCATACTCATGATGTCTCCCTTGGTATTCAGACGATCTTGCGCCGGCGATAGTCCTCGATCTGTTCGTCGCTCAGGCCCAGTTCGGTCAACACTTGCCGCGTGTGCTCGCCCAGCAGCGGCGGCGCGCGGTCCGCCTGCACCTGGACATCGCCGAAGCGCAGCGGATTCATTACCTGGGGCACCGAGCCCGCGACCGGATGCGGCAGATGCCGCAGCATGCCGCGATGGCGGACCTGCGGGTCCTCCAGGACTTCGGGTACGGTGTTGATGGGGCCCGCCGGCACTCCGGCCTCCTTGAGCCGCGCCAGCCAATGCGCGCGCGGCTGGCCGGCGAAGATTTCGTCAAGGATGGCGTCCAGGCTGTCCTGGTTCTTCACACGCTGGCCGTTGGTCGCATAGCGGGCATCCTGGACCAGCGCGGGTTTGCCGATGACCTCGCACAGGGTTGCGAACTGCGCGTCATTGCCCACGACGATGACGATATCGCCGTCGGCGCAATGGAAGGTGCGCTGTGGCTGGATATTCGGGTGCGCCGTACCGGTGCGGCGCGGTACGCGGTTGCCCAGCAGGAAGTTCATGGCCTGGTTGGCCAGCAGCCCGACCTGGACGTCGAGCATGGCCACATCGATATGCTCGCCCTGTCCGGTCCGGGTACGCCGCAGCAACGCGGCGACGACACCCAGGGCCGCGTAGACGCCGGTGGTCAGGTCGACGATGGGAATGCCTACTTTCTGCGGTCCGCCCCCGGGCTTGTCGTCGCGTTCGCCCGTCACGCTCATCAGGCCGCCCATGGCCTGGATCAGGAAATCGTAGGCCGGCTCGGCGGCGCGCGGCCCGGTCTGGCCGAACCCCGTCACGGAGCAGTACACCAGGCGCGGGTTGACCTTGGACAGGGATGCGTAATCCAGGCCCATCCGCGCGAGCGTGCCCACCTTGTAGTTCTCCAGCACCACATCGGCGTCGCGGCACAGCGCCTTGACCAGGTCCTGGCCTTCGGCAGTCTGCAAATCCACGGTGACCGAGCGCTTGCCGCGATTGGTGGCCATGAAATACGCGCCGTCGGCGGTATCCTGGCCCGCGGCGTCCTTGAGGAAGGGCGGTCCCCATGACCGTGTGTCGTCGCCGCGCCCCGGCCGCTCCACCTTGATGACGTCGGCCCCCATGTCCGCCAGGATCTGGCTGGCCCACGGGCCCGCGAGCACGCGGCTCAGGTCCAGTACCTTGATGTTCGATAACAGCGCCGGCAACGCTTGCTCCCCGATTCGATCTGACATGCCGCAGTCTAGGAACACGGGGGCGAAGGGGCCAGATCCGCGGGCGGCAAAGCTGATATGTGGTTTGGGTCAGGTACGGCCGCACGAAAAGGGCTGCGGGGCGGCCGTCCGGGTGCTTCAATGGGGGCGCCCTTGCAAAGGTTGAACGACGAACCAGGAGACAGTCATGAAGAAAACCATCGCCGCGTGGGCGCTTTGCGCCTCCAGCGCGGTCTCGTGGGCGGGCGCTGCGCAGGCCTCCGGCGAAGACGTGGCGCGGCACCACGTGCTTGTGCAGGTCGCGCCGGATACCCGCATCGATGTGATCGAAGAGGGGCGGGGAAGGCCCCTGGTACTGCTGGCGTCGCGCGGCCGTGGCGCGGAGGACTTCGATGACATTGCGCAGCGCCTGGCCCAGGCCGGCTACCGGGTGCTGCGTCCGCAGCCGCGAGGAATCGGGCAGAGCACCGGCCCCATGACGCACATTACGCTGCACGACCTGGGCAATGACATCGCGGCGGTCATCCGTGAGCAGGCGCGCCAACCGGTGGTCATCATCGGGCACGCCTTCGGCAACTGGGTTGCGCGCGCCACCAGCGTCGATCATCCCGAACTCGTGCGTGGCGTCGTCATCGTGGCGGCTGCCGCGAAGAAGTATCCGCCAGGCTTGAGCGAGCACGTGGATCGCAGCGCTGACCTGTCCCTGCCCGATGCGCAGCGGCTGGAGTCGCTGCGGTTCGCCTTCTTCGCGCCGGGGCACGACGCCCGCGTGTGGCTGCGGGGCTGGTATCCGGACGTGAGCGAAAGCCAGCGCCTGGCGGGCAAGGCGACGAAGCAATCGGACTGGTGGTCGGGCGGCAACGTCCCCATGCTCGACTTGCAGGCCGGCGACGATCCGTTCAAGCCGGCGTCCAGCCGCAACGAAGTCAAGGAGGAGTTCGGGAACCGCGTGACGATGGTGGTCATCCCCGGCGCGGGGCATGCCCTGGTGCCGGAAGCGCCCGGCGCCGTGGTCGCGGCCATCGTGAAGTGGGAAGAATCGCTGCCGCGGGCGCAACCGCGCGGCTGAATGGCCGATGCCGTGCGGCGTGTCGCCGGGGACCAGTCAGCGGGCCCCGGCCGGGCTATCCGGCGCAGCGTTGAAACATGCGCCGGTCAGCGGGATCCTGAGATAGCGCACGCCATTGGCCTCCGCCTGCGGCCAGTCGCGTCCCCGCAGGTTCGTCTGGATGGCCGGCAGCAGCAGCTTTGGAGCCGATAGCGTCGCATCGCGCGCGCGGCGCTGCGCCACGAATTCGGCCTCCGTCACGCCATCGCGCGCGTGTATGTTCAACCTGCGTTGCAGGGCGACGGTCGTTTCCCATGCATAGGCCTGGCGGCCGGGCGCCTTGTAGTCATGGCAGACGAAAACCCGCGTCCGCGGCGCAAGCGCCAGCAATTTGCGTATCGACCGATACAGTACGGCCGCGTCGCCGCCGGGAAAATCCGCCCGCGCCGTCCCGTAATCGGGCATGAACAGCGTGTCGCCCGCGAAGAGCGCGTCGCCCACCAGGTAGGACACGCAGGCGGGCGTATGGCCTGGGGTATGAAGGACCCGGACTTCCAGGCCGCCCACGCGGAAGGTCGGGCCATCGCGGAACAGCGCATCGAATTCCGCCCCGTCGCCGGACAGGTCATCCAGGTTGAAGACCGGACGGAACACCCGCTGCACATCCCGGACGTATTCGCCGATCCCGATGGATGCGCCGGTCAGGCGTTTCAGGTATGGCGCCGCGCTCAGGTGGTCTGCATGGACGTGGGTCTCCAGTATCCATGCGACGTGCAGGCCCCGCCGGTGCGCCGCGGCCAATACCTCATCCGCCGCCTGCGTGCCGGCCGTGCCGGTCGCCGGGTCGTAGTCCAATACCGGATCGACGATCGCCGCCTCCCGCGTTGCCGGATCGGAAACCAGGTAGGTGACGGTGTTCGTCGCCTCGTGGAAGAACGCGTCGATGGATGCAGGCGTGGGCATGGAAGCGGGATCGCTGGAGCGTAGGTTGACTATGCCGAATCGGCGGATGTGCCGCTTTGCGCCGGCAAGGGTGCCGGCACGGGCGGGTCGAACGCCCGAACGGGCGGCAGCGGCCCGTCGTAGCGGCGGACCTGCACCACGGTGAGCTGTCCGGTGCAGCCTTGGGCCAGCGCCGATGTCCCGGCGTCCCGCGTCAGGACATTCGGATTGCCATGCACGCAGAAGGGGCGATGCGACATTTCGTCGTCCTGCGCCGGGTCGTACCAGGCGCCGGTCGGCAATTGGACGACGCCGGGCCGGATGGCTTCGCTCAAGGTTACGCAGGCCAGGCACCTGCCGCGCGCGTTGTAGAGCTCGACGATGTCGCCCTCCGCAATGTCTCGGTGGGCGGCGTCGAGAGGATGCATGGTGCAGACCTCGCGGTCGCGGCGCTTGTTCTCGACGCTGTGTGCGCCGAAGTCCAGTTGGCTGTGCAGGCGGGTGGCCGGCTGGTTGGCGACCAGGTACAGGGGATGGTCCTCCGTCGGCGCGTCGTGCGGCGCCAGCCAGGCGGGATGTCCCGGGCAATCGGCGTATCCGTAGCCTTGCACCACGGGGGAGGACACCTGTATCCGCCCGCTGGGCGTGGGCAGCGGCTTGCCGGCGGGGTCGTCGCGGAAGGCGCGCAGGATGCCGCCGTCATCGGCCTGTTGCGGCAGCAGCATCTCCCCGCGCTCCCAGAAGGTATCGAAGTCGGGCGCTTCCAGGCCGCGCTCGGCCAGGGCGGCGCGGGTGCGTTCGTAGAGATGGCGCAGCCACTGCGCGCTGGTCCGGCCTTCCGTAAAGGCGTCGCGCGTGCCCAGGCGCTCGGCGAGATCGGCGAATATGTCGTAATCGTCCCGCGCCTGGCCGTGCGGCGGCGCGATGCGATGCATGGCCACCATCAGGGGGTCCGTCGGCGCCGCCCCGATGTCTTCCCTTTCCAGTGTCATCGTGCAGGGCAGCACGATATCGGCATGGCGCGCCGTGGCGGTCCAGCCGATCTCGTGGACGACGAAGGTGTCCAGCGTGCGGAATGCCCTTGCCAGCCGCCCCAGGTCCTGATGATGATGGAAAGGATTGCCGCCCGCCCAATACGCCAGCCGGATGTGCGGATACACATGCCGCTTGCCGTTGTAGTCGAACTCCGTACCCGGACGCAGCAGCATGTCGGCGATGCGGGCCACGGGAATGAAGTCCTTTACGCCATTCGTCCCCTGGGGCAGGGCGGCGACCGGCACGGCATTGGTGCGCTTGCCGTAGTGGGCCAGCGTGCCCAGCGCATAGGCGTAGCCGCCGCCCGGCAGGCCGATCTGGCCGAGCAGGGCGGCCAGCACCGCGCCCATCCATACCGGTTGTTCCCCGTGTTCGGCGCGCTGCAGCGCGTGCGCGACCGTTACCAGCACGCGCTTGCCGGCCAGCGAGCGTGCCAGGTCCTGGATGGCCGTGGCGGACAGGCCGCACAGTGCGGCGGCCCACGCCGGCGTCTTGGGCACACCGTCGGCACGCCCCAGCAGGTAGGCTTCGAAGCTTTCCCACCCGTCGCAGTACGTCGCCAGGAAGGCGCGGTCGTGCAAGCCTTTCGTCACCAGTTCATAGGCCAGGCCCAGCATCAGGGCGGTGTCCGTGCCGGGAACGATCGCCATCCATTCGGCGCGCGACTCCGCGGGCATATCGCCGCGCAACGGGCTCACCGACACGAAGCGGCAGCCGCGCGCCGCCGCGCGCGCCATGGACTCGCGCTCGATATGGCGGCTGATGCCGCCGCTGGCCACGCGTGAATTCTTCAGCGCCATGCCGCCGAACGACAGGACCACGTCGGTATGCTCGACGATCTGCTCCCAGGTGACATTGCGGCGCGCCACGTCGTCCATGCTGCCCAGGATATGCGGCAGGATCACCGCCGAGGCCCCGGCGCTGTAGCTGTTCACCGAACGGACATACCCGCCCAGCGCGGTGTTCAGGAAGCGGTGTACCTGGCTTTGTGCGTGGTGGAAACGCCCCGCGCTGGACCAGCCGTAGGATCCGCCGAAAACCGCGCGGGCACCGTAGCGGTCGCGCACCCGCGCCAGTTCGCCGGCCAGGCGATCCAGCACTTCATTCCACGCCATGGGGACGTAGGCGTCGTGGCCGCGGCGTTCGTCGGGACCTGGGCCGCGTTCCAGCCAGCCGCGCCGTACCATCGGCGTGGTCACGCGGGCGCGGTGGTTCAGCGCGGTCGTGAAGTTCCGGATCAGCGGATTGGGATCCGGATCGCCGGGGTGCGGCTGGACTGTCAGCACGCCCTCCTGCCAGCCGGCCCGGAATACGCCCCAATGAGCGCTGTGGGGACGCATGGCGGCCGAGGCCGTGGGGGAGGAAGCAGAGATTGCGGTTTTCATGCGGGCTCGGTCGGGCGTTGATGTCGTCGGTTCAGTCGCCGGCTCCGGTGGCGATGGGCGCGCTGGGTTGCACGCACCACTCGCTCCATGAGCCGGGATACAGTGCGGCGCCCGGCAGGCCGGCGATTTCCATGGCCAGCAGGTTATGGCAGGCCGTGACACCCGAACCGCACTGGTTGATGGTCTGTTCCGGCCGGTACTCGCCCAGCAGCGTTGCGTAGGCGGTGCGCAGGTCTTCCGGCGCGCGGAAGTATCCAAGCGCGGTCAGGTTGTCCCGGAAAAGCCGATTGCGCGCGCCCGGTATGTGACCGCCCACCGGATCGATGGTCTCGTTCTCGCCGCGGAAGCGGTCCGGCGCGCGGGCATCGACGACCAGCCGGGCGCGCGTGGCCAGGTTTCCGCGCACGTCCTGGTGCGACACGGTGCGGACCAGGGCCTCGCGCACGCACAGGCGTCCCGCGCGTGCGGCGGCGGGGGTCGGCGCCTCGGTCATGGGGTAACCCGCCGCCGTCCAGGCATCGAGGCCACCGTCCAGGACCGCGACGGCGCGATGGCCGATCCAACGCATCAGCCACCACAGCCGGGCGGCATACATGCCGCCCGCGCCGTCGTAGGCCAGGATCTGTGTATCGTCGTCCACACCCAGCGCGGCCATGCGGGCGGCGAAGCCTTCGCGGTCGGGAAGCGGGTGGCGGCCGTTGCGGCCGGTGACGGCGCCGCTCAGGTCATCTTCCAGATGCAGATAATGGGCGCCGGGGATATGGGCCTGCCGATACGCGCGTTGTCCCGCCTGTGGATCCATCAGGTCGAAACGGCAATCGACGAGCAGGGGCGCATCCCGCCGCGACAGCAGCTTGGCGAGGTCGGGCGCGGAAATCAGGGTGTCGAACGGCATCTCGGGTCAGCCCTTGGAATCGGTAAGCGCATCCATGGCGCGCAAGGAATACACATAGGCGGCGCCCGCGTTCAAGGCAATGGCGGTCGCCAGCGCCTCGCTCAGTTCGGCTTCCGTCACCCCCGCCTGGCGCGCTGCCGCGGCATGCGCGGCGATGCAGCCATCGCAGCGCGTGGTCACCGCCACGGCCAGCGCGATCAATTCGCGGGTTTTGGCATCCAGCGTACCGGTCGCTCCCTGCGCCTCGTTCAGGCCACGGAAGGCGGCCAGGAGCTTCGGATGGTGCGTGGCCAGGCTACCGGCGGCCTGGCGGTTGTTCGCCAGCACCTGGGTCCAATCGTTCAGCATGCATGACTCCTATGCGTACGCGGCGCTATGCGCCGATCTGTTTCAGCAGGGCGGGGGTGGCCACCGTGCGGTATTGCGCAATGTCGCGCTCGATGTAGGCGGTGAACTGGTCCAGCGGCAGATCGTGTTCGACCGCGGCGTCCCGGCGGATGACCTCGCGCACCTGCGGATCCTTCAATGCCTGGCTCAGGTTGCTCGACAGCACGCGCAGGATATCGGGCGGCGTCCCGGCGGGGGCGGCCAGTCCATACCACTGCGTCAGGGTCATGTCGACACCCAGCTCCTTGAAGGTCGGGATGTCCGGGAGGCCGGGATTACGGCGCTGGCCGGAGACCGCCAGCAGGCGCAGCGCGCCCTGGCGGACCTGCGGCATCAACGGCGACGCGGTGGCGAAGAACATATCCACCTGGCCGCCCAGCAGGTCGGTGATGGCCGGCCCGGAACCGCGATAGGGAATGTGCAGCAATTTCAGTCCGGCAAGCTCCTTGATGCGTTCCATGCCGATATGCGCGGCGCCCCCGGCGCCGGTGGAAGCGAAGGTCATCTCCTTCTTCTTCGCGGTCTCCAGCAGCTCCGCGGCCGTCTTGAACCGCGAATTCGGCGCCACGAACAGCCCGTGCGGCGCTTCCAGGATCAGCCCGATGGGCGCGAAATCGTCGGGCACCTTGTAGGGCAGGCTGCCCGGCTTCAATGCCGGCGACACCGCCAGGTTGCCGCTCATCGCCAGCAGCATCGTGTAGCCGTCGGGCGGGGCCTTGGCGACCAGGCCGGCCGCGATATTGCCGCCGGCGCCGGCCTTGTTCTCGACCACGACCGTCTGCTTCAGCCTGTTGCCCATCGCCGTGGCGATGAGGCGGCCGTAAAGGTCGCCGCCGCCGCCCGGCGGGAATCCCACCGCGAGCGTGATCGGCCGTTCGGGAAAGCCGGTGGCCGCCAGGCTGGCGCGGGGCATCGACAGCCCGCCCGCCAGCATGCCCGCGGCGCCCCACGCGCCGGTCAGCAGCAGGCGGCGACGGGAGGGGGATACGGCTCGATGATCTTGCTCCATGTGTTGTCTCCTCCGTTCTTATGTCGTGGTATCGATGTGGCCGGCAAGGACCACCTCGTGGATTCAGGCCTGCAGCCAGCCCGCTTCTTCCTGCAGCGCCACCAGCCGGTCCACCGATGCGCCGCATTGGCCCAGGTAGCCGGCCGGGTCGGTCAGGCGGCGGATCTCGTCTTCACCGAGGAGACCGGCGAGCTCCTTGTGCCGGCGCATTGCCTCGGCGAAATCCAGTCTGCCGGTGATGCCGTGCATCGACGCCTCGTATATCCATTCATGCGCGGTCTGCTTGCCCACGCGGCTGCTCAGTTCCAGCATGACCCGCTCGGAGAGCAGGTAGCCGCGCATCAGGTCCAGGTTCCTGGCCATGCCGGCGGCATCGACACGCAATCCGGCCAACAGGTTCTTCGCCTGGAACAGCATGGCCCCGGCGATCACGCAGCATTCGGGCAGGGCCTTCCATTCCATCTTCCACGCGATGCCGTCGCGTTCGCCTTCCTGCACCATGCCTTCCAGCATGAGGGCCGCGTTGTAGCGCAACGGGCGCGACAGGCCTGCCAGGTTCTCCGCGGAGGTCGGATTGCGCTTGTGCGGCATGGTGGACGAGCCCAGCTTGCCATCGGAAAACGCTTCCTCCACTTCCGCGATCTCGTTGCGCTGCATATTGAACAGTTCGTTGCCGATCTTCGACAGCGTGGCGCCGATCATGGCCAGCAGCGCGGCGTACTCGGTGAATCGATCCCGCGCCGAGGCCCAGCTGATGGACGGCGTGGACAATCCCAGCCGCTGCAGCGTGCGCGACTCCACCTCCGCGGCCTGCTCGCCCAGCGATGCCTGGCTGCCCACCGCGCCCACCACCATGCCCACCAGGACGCGCGGCTCGCATTCCTTCAGGCGCTGGTAATGGCGTCCCATCTCGTCCAGCCAGATGGCGCATTTGTGGCCGAAGGTGATGGGCAGGGCCTGCACGCCATGGGTGCGGCCGACCATGGGGGTATCCCGGTGCGCGCGCGCCAATCGCGCCAGTTCGCGTCCCACCGCCTGGACATCGCGCAGCGCGACGGCGTGGAATTCCTTCAATTGCAGGGCCACGCCGGTGTCGACCACGTCCTGCGTCGTGGCGCCGTAGTGCACCCATTCGCCATTCTCGGGACTGCAGCAGGCCTGCAGTTGCTTGAGCGCGGGCACCAGCGAATGCTTGATGCGGCGGATCTCGGCGGACATCCTGCCCATGTCGATATTCGCGACCTGGGCCTTTTCCGCAATTTCGCGCGCGGCGGCGGCGGGAATGATGCCCAGCTCCGCCTGCGAGGCGGCCAGCGCGGCTTCGAAATCCAGCCATTTCTGCACGCGATTCTCTTCGGAGAAAATCGCCCGCAGTTCGTCGGTGCTCCATAGATGCTGAAGCGATTGCATGTCGAATACGGAGACTGGCATCGGGACCCTCGCAAGGAAAGGAAAGCGGAAAAAAATGGAAACGGCCGGGGCCTGTGCGGGCCCTAGGATCGGGAAAGCGGGCGCGCCGGCGGCAATACACGTCCCGGGTTGAACACGCCGTCGGGATCGAACGCCGCCTTGACGCGGACCATCAGGTCCAGCGCCACCGGCGCCTTGTGGCGCATGAAGGCATCCTGCTTCAGGCGACCTATGCCATGTTCGGCCGATATGGATCCGTGCAGCCCCGCCGCGATGCCGTGCACGATGTCGTGTATCTCCGGCGCGCGGGCGCGAAAGGACGCGTCGTCCATGCCGGCGGGTTTGCTCTGGTTGTAGTGCAGGTTGCCGTCGCCGACGTGGCCGAAGCAGACGATCCGTATGCCCGGCATCGCCCGGCGCAGCGCCGTGTCCGCGGCTTCGATGAAGGCCGGGATGGAAGCGATCGGTACCGAGATATCGTGCTTCAGGGAAGGGCCTTGCAGGCGCTGCGCTTCGGGCACATGCTCGCGCAGGGACCAGAATTCCTGCGCCTGCCGCCCGGACGCGGCCAGGGCGGCGTCGCTGGCCAGGCCGCGCTCCAGCGCCTCGGCCAGGACTTCTTCGACCGCTTCCGACGGATCGAGGCGGGCCGAGGTCTCCGACACATCGAACAGCACGGCCCAGGGATAGCCGCTGCCGAGCGGATCGCGCATGCCATCGAGCGGATGCGCGAGGACCTGGTCCAGCGCCTCGCGGCCCAGCAGTTCGAAGGCGGTGATACGTTCGCCGACCGCATCGGTCAGCATCGCGAGGAGATCGACGGCGGCCTGCGGACCGGACAGCGCGACCCAGCCGGTTACCGTGTGGCGGGGCAGGGCGTACAGCTTGAACGCCGCGGCGGTGACGATGCCCAAGGTACCCTCCGCGCTGATGAAGAGCTGCTTCAGGTCGTAGCCCGTATTGTCCTTGCGCAAGGTGGTCAGCGCGTCCAGCACGCGGCCATCGGCCAGCACGACTTCCAGCCCCAGGGCCAGTTCCCGCGTATTGCCATAGCGCAGTACCTGTTCGCCTCCGGCATTGGTCGACAGTACGCCCCCGATGGTCGCGCTGCCTTCGGACGCCAGGGACAAGGGGAACAGCTTGCCGCATGCGCGCGCCGCTTCCTGCGCGGCCAGGACGGTGCAGCCCGCTTCGAGCATGATGCTGTTGTCCAGCGGGTCGACGCGGCGCAGGGCCGTCATGCGTCCCAGGCTGACGACGACCTCACGGCCGGAGTCGTCGGGCGTGGAGCCACCCACCAGACCGGTATTGCCGCCCTGTGGAACCAGCGGCACGCCGGCGGCGGCGCACAGGCGGACGACCTCGGATACCTGCGCGGTATTCGCCGGGCGCACGACGGCGCGAGCGATGCCGGGATAATGGCCGCGCCAGTCGGCGACATACGGGGCGATGTCGTCCGGTGCGGTCAGGACATGGGCGTCGCCCACGACGGCCGCGAGCGCGGCGAGCAAGGAGGGATGATCGGTCATGATGGAAAATCTCGCTTCCTCGCGACGGGGATGCCGCGCCGCAAGCGATACTCGTCTCCTTGGGTCGGCGGTCCCGCCTATGGGCAGTCCGTCGTTTCATTGATTAAAATGTGTTTTATTGAACGAAAATATAGGAGCTGAGACCCAACGTGTCAAGCAAAAACACCCCCACGCCGCCGGTCGGCGTGCTCGAACGCGGCATCAGCATCCTGGAAAGCTTCAGCGACGACGCCTTGCGGCTATCGCTGGGCGAACTCGCCGAACGGACGGGGCTGGACAAGGCCACGCTGCTGCGGCTGCTGGGTGTGCTGGTGCGCGCGCGCCTGGTTCATCGTTTCGATAACGGCAACTACGCGATGGGCCCGGCGACATTGCACATGGGGATGCTGTACAGGCAGACATTCGACCTGGGCGCGCGCATACAGCCCGTGCTGCAGAACGTGATGCAGCAGACGGGTGAAACCGTCGCGCTGTACGTGCGCAGCGGCGACGAGCGGATCTGCCTTTATCGGGAGAACACCTTGCAGGAGGTCCGCCACCATGTGGAGGTCGGAACCCGCCTGCCGCTGAGCGCCGGCGGTTCGTCGGCGCATATCCTGCTGGCCTTCACGGGAGGCTCCACGCCTCATGCAAAGACGATCCGCGAGAAGGGCTATGCGATGACGCGAGCCGAACGGGTAGCCGAGATGGCGTCAGTCGCCTTGCCGGTGTTCGAGGCGGACGGTACCTTCATCGGCGCCATGGTCGTGCTGGGCCTGGCCTCGCGCCACAACCAGCAGGCGCAATTGAAGGCCACCGACATCGTGCGGCGCGAACTCATCGCACAGGGCTTCCTGGCGGCCGCGCCGGCGGATTGGCGGCCTCCCGCGGAGACTCCGGGCAAGGCCGCGCGGCGCCAATAGCGCGCCGGCCCGCCAAAGGAACGACAGGGCGCGTACCGCAGCATCCCGTCATCCTGCGCAAGCGTCCCGCAAGCGCGGTATTCGGCGGCTAGGGCGCGGCCTCCGGCTCAGCGCCGGACGCCATCCCAAAGAGCCGCGCTTCCGGCGCGCATGCCGCGGTGTCGTGCGCAGGATCGGCATGGCGTCCGCACCACGCGGCGATCCGCGTCGCCGCATCGTCGTCCATGGCAGGGGCGTACGCACGCATGCGCGCCAGCATGCCGGCCCAATCGTAGGGCTCTTCCGGGTCGCCGCGCCGCAGTTCGCGCAGGGCGGTCAATACCCGCCCATCGCGCAGGACCAGGGTGACGCGGCTGGGACGCTTGCGCGGGAACGCTTGCTGGAAGGCCTCGTCGGTGTCGACCGTGATCCGTTCGGCCAGTTCCAGCAAGGCGGGCGAGGACAGGTCGGGCGTCTCCATGTCCTCGATACCGAGCTTGCCGGTGAGCAGCAGCCGGGCCATGACATAGCGCAGGCAAAAGGCCGCCTCGGCCGGCCTGGACGGCCAGTGCACGCCGGCGATCTTCAACGCATGCGGGAAAATCACCACCTGGACGGAAGCGATCTCCTGGGCCCGGATGGCGTGTGCTTCCAGCAGCCCTCGCGCGGCGTCCAGCGGCGTAAATAGTTGCGCGCAACACGGCCATGCCTTGATGGTCGCAGTGTTGATCCGCTCCGGCCCATCGCGTTCACCGTCCAGGGCGGCGACTGGCCCGTCGCCCGCCAATAGGGCATACATGCCGCGTTTTCCGGTGAAGAACGCGCGAGCGCCCGGCAGGCCGGCCCGCGCGGCATAGGCCGCGGTCAGTCCGTTGCGTACCGCCATGGCGGGATGCAGCGATTTGGATTCGTGCGCGTTGTCGTCCACCAGCTGCCACAGGCCCGCGGCCTGGGTGGCGGCGATCCCAAGGGCGTGATGCAACTGGTCCGGCGGCAGGCGCAGCACCACCGCCGCGGCTGCGGCGGCTCCCAGCACGCCGGCCGTGGCGGTGGCGTGGAAGTTCGCGGCATGGCCCGTTCCCAGCGCCTCGCCGACCCGCAGGGCAACCTCGTATCCCGCGATGATGGCGTCAGCGGCGCGCCGTTGCGTGATGCCTTCCTGTGCAGCCAGCGCCAGCACCGGCGATACCGCGACGATGCCGGGATGCAGCATCGCGGCCCGATGCGCGTCGTCGATTTCCCGCAAATGCGCAATGCCCGCATTGGCGAACGCGGCAGCCATGGCGCCCAGCCGCTCTCCACCGAAGGCCGCCGACGTCCCCGTACCGGGATGGCATAGCACGGCGAGCTGTCGCAATCTCGCCGCGGCGGGCAGTGGCATGCCGGACCAGCCCGCCGTGAACCAGTCCAGCAGCGCCTGCGCCAACCTCTCCCGCGTCGCGGACACGATGGGGCGGGTTTGCAGGGAAACGACGTGCTCGACGAGGCGGTCTTCTGGCAGGGGCGGCATGGGCAACCATTTTCTTAAATGAAATGAATTTCATTGTACGAAATGCAGCCGGGATGCGTCCATACCAAGGCCACGCTACCTTGCCGCCCGCGCGCTGGCGCGCCATGCGGGCCTGGCACCAGCATGTACGAGCTTGTACGCGCGTCCGGGTCCGGCGTCAGCCGGACGCCCGTCCCCAGCGCGAAGTCCCGCCCGCGGGATTGCGGCTAGGACGACACGGCCCCCGGCGTGGCGACCTGCGCGCGGGCGTGATGCCGCAGCATCATCAGCGCCGCCGTGGCGAGCAGCCCCAGGCCGGCCGATACCCACAGCGCCCCCACGCCCCAGTGATCGAGGCTCAGGCCAAAGAGCCACGGCGCCAGCGCCTGGGCGATCCGCGCCGGGACCATCAGCATGCCCTGCTTGGCGCCATAACCCTGCGGCCCGAAAAGCACCAGCGGCAAGGTCCCCTTGGCAATCGTCAGGATGCCGTTGCCCGCGCCATGCAGGATCACGAAGGCAGAGGCGGCCGGGGCGCCGAATGCCAGGAGCGCAACCGCGCCCACCGGGTGGGCGAGGGCGGCCAGGCGCGCCGACAGCAAAGGATGCACCCGCCGCAACAGCCCGAATTCCAGCAGCCGCGCGCCGACCTGGGCCGGCCCGACCAGCGCGCCCGCGGCCACGGCGGCCGCAAAGGTGACGCCGGCGGCCATGAGCAGGCGCGGCAAGTGGGCCGCCATGGCCGTGCTGATGAACCATGTGACGGCGAAGACGACCGCCAGAAGGATGGATGCGCGCCGCGATCCGGCGGTCGCATGGGGCAGCTCGCCCGCGTCGTGTTTGCCCGGCGCGCCGGGGCTTGCGCCAGGCGCGGGCGATGCGAGCAACCAGTTCAGGGGCAATCCAAGGGCCAGATGCAGGCCCGCCCATGCCAGGCAGGCGCCGCGCCAACCGAAGTGCAGTTCCAGGAACGTCGAAACGGGCCATCCCACCGTACTGGCAAATCCCGCGATGAGCGTAATACCGGAGATCGCATTACGCGAGTCACGTCCGTACAGCCGGACCAGCGAGGCGAATGCGGCCTCGTACAGGCCGCTGCCCATCCCGATACCCAACACCAGCCACGCGCCGAACAGGCTCCACAGGTTGTTCGACAAGCCTAGCCACGCGAGCCCGAGCGCGAACAGCGCATTCGTCGCCATGAGGACCGGCCTGCCGCCCCAGCGATCGATGGCACGACCGGCGTAAGGCCCCAGCAGCGCCGAAATGAGCAGGGCGAAGGAAAAGGCCGCGAAGATCGTCGGCGTGCCGACGCCGAGGTCGCGGGCCATGGGCGCGGCGAGCATCGCCGGAAGATAGTAGGACGAGGCCCACGCGAGCGTTTGGGTCGTGCCCAAGGCCAGCACCACGTCGCGGCGCCGTGACAGGCGCATCAGATTGCTCCCTGATTCACGCGCCTTGACGCCTGCTCGGCGCTTTCGCGGCGTTCGCTGTAACGGTCCACGAGGTAGGGCGCGACATCGCGGGTGAGCAGCGTGAACTTGACCAGTTCTTCCATGACATCCACGATCCGGTCGTAGTACGCCGATGGCCTCATGCGGCCGGACTCGTCGAATTCCTGCCAGGCCTTGGCCACCGAGGACTGGTTGGGGATCGTGATCATCCGCATCCATCGGCCCAGCACCCGCATCTGGTTGACGGCATTGAAGGACTGCGAGCCGCCGCTGACCTGCATGACGGCCAGCGTCTTGCCTTGTGTCGGGCGCAACGAGCCCAGCGACAAGGGTATCCAGTCTATCTGCGTCTTCATCAGGCCCGTCATCGCGCCGTGGCGCTCGGGGGAACACCAGACCATGCCTTCGGCCCATTGCGCCGCCTCGCGCAGCTCGACAACCTTGGAATGGGTATCCGGCACGCTGTCCACCAGGGGCAGGCCGGCAGGATCGAACAGCCGTGTTTCGGCGCCCATCGCGCCCAGCAGCCGCGCCGCTTCCTCGGTGGCAAAGCGGCTGAACGATCGTTCGCGCAACGATCCATACAAAAGCAGGATGCGCGGCGCATGCGTGGACCGCGCAACGGGCAGCCGCTGCGCGATGCCGCCGTCGAAGCATTCCGCCTCTAGGTTGGGTAAATCGTCAAGCTTTGCCATGGGAGTATTCAGAGCGCGATCGCGCGTGTCATCGGAATCGTCATGAGCGCTCCGTCCATTGCCGGCACGGCGTCGCGCGCTCGTACCAGTCGCGGCTTCGGTTGACCCAGCGGACCACCAGCAGCATGACCGGCACCTCGATAAGCACGCCCACCACGGTGGCCAGCGCGGCGCCGGACTGGAATCCGAACAGGCTGATCGCCGCCGCGACCGACAGTTCGAAGAAGTTGGAGGCGCCGATCAGCGCGGACGGACATGCGATATTGTGCTGTTCGCCCAGCCTGCGGTTCAGCCAATACGCCAGGCCGGCGTTGAACGACACCTGGATGAGGATCGGCACCGCGAGCAGCGCGATCACCAGCGGCTGATCCAGGATGGCCTGGCCCTGGAAAGCGAACAGAAGCACCAGGGTGGCCAGCAGCGCCACGATGGAGACCTGTCCCAGACCGCTCGCAACTCGCTCGAATACTGCCGCCCCGCGTCGCAGCAACGCACGGCGCAACAGCTGCGCGATAGCCACCGGAATGACGATGTAGAGCACGACCGAGGCCAGCAGGGTATCCCACGGCACGGCGATGGACGATATGCCCAGAAGCAGCCCCACGATGGGGGCGAAGGCGAACACCATGATGGTGTCGTTCAGTGCCACCTGCGACAAGGTGAAAGCGGGGTCTCCGTTCGTCAGGCGGCTCCAGACGAAGACCATTGCCGTGCACGGCGCAGCGGCAAGCAGGATCAGGCCCGCGATGTAGCTGTCCAGTTGCCCGGCCGGCAACCATGGCGCGAACACGTGGCGGATGAAGATCCAGCCCAACAGCGCCATCGAAAACGGCTTGACGGCCCAATTGACGAACAGCGTGACGCCGATGCCCCGCCAGTGGCGACGGACCTGTCCCAGCGCGGCGAAATCGACCTTCATCAGCATCGGGATGATCATTAGCCAGATAAGCAGGCCTACCGGCAGGTTGACCCGCGCGATCTCGACGCGGCCGACCGCCTGGAAAAAGGCCGGCGCAACCTGGCCGACGACCACACCGGCGACGATACAGAGCGCGACCCACAAGGTCAGGTAGCGCTCGAACCCGCTCATGGCGGCTGCCGGGCGAGGCAGGGTACTGGAAGTGTTGGCCATGGCTGGCTTTACGCCTTGCCGATGCCGTGCAATTCCTGGTGCAGCGACATGGCGTCCAATCGATCCATGGGCAGCGACAGGAACAGCTCGATGCGGCGCTTCAGCACCCGCGCCGCGTCCTGGAAGGCCTTCAGCCTGTCCTCGTCGGAACCCGCCACGGCGGCGGGGTCCGGCACTCCCCAGTGCGCCGTCATCGGCTTGCCCGGCCAGATCGGGCAGACCTCCCCGGCGGCGTTGTCGCACACCGTGAAGATGAAGTCCAATTGCGGCGCATCGGGCAAGGTGAATTCATCCCAGCTCTTGCTCCGATAGCCGGTCGCGGGCATGCCCAGCTTCTCCAGGGTTGCCAGCGCCAGGGCGTGCACTTCGCCCTTGGGCTGGCTGCCCGCCGAATACGCCCGGAAACGTCCCTGGGCCAAGCCGTTCAATAGCCCCTCGGCCAGGATGGAGCGCGCCGAATTGCCGGTACAGATGAATAGGGCGTTGTAGACCTTGTCTTGCATGGGTGCCTCAGCAGCAACGGTTGGAAGAAGGGGTAGCGGACGCGACGCAGCGGGCGGCGCGTCCGCGGATACGCGGAGCGTCGGGCATCAACACGCCGGGCAGGCGTCGGAGGTAGTGATTTCGCACTCGCTTCCCTGGCAGCAATGCTCGGTCAGGTAGCCCAGCAAGCCGTTCATCCTGTCGTAGTTCGCCCGGTAGATCAGGTTGCGACCGTGCTGTTCGCTATGGACCAGGCCGGCATGCGCCAGCTCTTTGAGGTGGAAGGAAAGCGCATTGCGGGCCATGCCCAGCTGCTCGGCCAGCACGCTCGGCACCAGCCCCTGCGGTCCGGCGACCACCAGCGCCCGGAACGCCCTGAGGCGCTGGGGATGCGCCAGCGCGGCCAGCGCGAGCACAGCGTCGTTTTCTTCCACACGGCACCTATTCAATGATTCATGTTTTGTTGAACTGTAGCAGGAAAGCGAGTGCCGGCATAGTCCCGCAACGGTATAAATTCATAGCGCTGGATCGCAGCGGCTCCCATAAATGATCTCCGGAGACATCGATATGAAAGGCACTTGCCTGTGCGGCAGCGTGAGCCTGACCGCCGCCGAAGAAAAGCACATCGGCGCTTGTCACTGCGGGTATTGCCGCAAATGGGGAGGCGGCCCCTTGCTGGCGGTCCATTGCGGCCCGGAGGTGGCGTGGGCCGGGCAGGACCAGATTTCGGTGTACCGCTCATCCGAGTGGGCCGAGCGCGCCTTCTGCGCGAAATGCGGCTCGCACCTGTACTACAAGCTCCTGTCCAACGGCCATTATTTCGTGCCGGCCGGCCTATTCGAAGCGACGGATTTCGAACTGGCCAGCCAGGTCTATATCGACAAGAAGCCCGCTTACTACGACTTCGCGAACCAGACGCCGACGATGACGGAGCAGCAGGTCATCGAGGCCTACGCACCGCAGCAATCCGACCCGGCGGGGTAACCCGGCGCCGCGTTGTGTCGGACGTGGATGCCAGGCTTAGCGCAGTGCGCGATCGTCGATGTTGATGCGCTCGGAGAAGAAGTCCAGGAACGTGCGGATCTTCTTCGGCATGCCTTTGCGGCTCAGCACCATGGCCGTGGCATGCATCGAAGGGCTTTCCCAGTTTTCGAGCACGCGCCGTAAGCGGCCGGCGCGCAAGTCGTTGCCGCACATCAGATTCGGCAGCATGCACATGCCGACATGGCCGATGGCCATCTCGCGCGCAATCGAAATATTATTGACCACCACCTTCCCGTGTATGGTGGCGAAGCGGTGGGTCGCCTGGTTGCGCAGCGTCCAGATGCCGTCCAGCCGCTGTTGCGCGGTGATGATGCAGTCGTGGTGGTGCAGATCGTCCACGGCCAAGGGCACGCCGCGGCGTGCAAGATATTCCGGGCTCGCATAAACGCCGCGGGTCAGCGTGGCCAGCCGGCGGTAAATCAGGTCGGTGTCCTTGATCGGGCCGAGCTGTATGGTCAGGTCGTACGGCTCTTCGCGCAGGTCGACGGTGCGGCTGTTGACGTCCACTTCCAGTTCGATTTCCGGATAGGCCTGCACGAACTCGGCAAGCGCCCGGCCTATCCATGACATCCCGAAATCGATCGGGATGCTGACGCGCAGGACGCCGCGCATCTCGCTTTGCAGCGTGATGGAATCGCTGCGCGCCTGCTCCACCTCGTCCACCACCCGGCGGCAATGCTCGTAGAAGCGTGCGCCGATCTCCGTGGTCGTCAGCTTGCGCGGGCCTTTCTTCAACAGGGCCGTTCCCATGTGGCGTTCCAGCTCGCTCAGTTTGCGGCTGATCGACGATTTGGGAAGACCGAGTTCCGTGGCCGCGCGCGAAATGCTCTGCGCGTTCACCACTTCATAGAAAAGACGCAGTGAGTTGAGATCGAGCCTTTCTGCCATAAGCCGGGGAGTGGGAGGGAGGCCAAACAGAGGAAGCCATACGGCCGGCGCGCAGCACGCGAACCGAAAAACCCGTGACCGAACGCGGCGCCCAATGCGGATGAGACCACAAACGGCGCGGCGCCAGCGTTCCACGACTGGAACGCCCGTCCCGATTCCGTAGCTATCCTGGAGCGCGGGCCTATCCTACCATTCACCTCACTCACCGGGCGCCGGCGGCCACGCCGGCGATTGCGGGGGGACAAAAATATAACGGAGACAGGCATGAACGGACGCGCACTATCGCGCCGGGCGCTGCTGCGGACCGCGTCGGCCCTTGGGCCGGCCACCATCCTCGGGATGGGGTCCTTGTTCAGCAGTCCCGCCCGCGCCCAGACGCCCCTCAAATGGGCCAACCTGACCCCAGGTTTCACCACGTTGTTGACGGACTATATCTCGGCCAGGCAACTCGCCAAGGCCAATGGCCTGACCCTGGGTAAACCCACCTCATACACCGCGGTCAGCACGTACTACAACGATTTCGTCGCCGGCAACTATGACGTCTGCATAGGCAGCTGGGACACCTTCGCATCGCGCTACCTGGCCGGCGTGCCGCTGCAATATGTGTGCTCCGTGACGACGGGCAACATGATCAATATCGTGACCCGGGCGGAAGCGGTGCGCAAGCTGCAGGACCTGCAAGGGAAAACCGTGGCCGCGCCGCAGTCAACTGGCACCTACCGGATGATGCGGGCGATCATGCAGGAGATCGACGGCATCGATCTGGAGAAAGTGGCGAAGGTACAGAACGTCGACAATCCGGCGGCGTCGGTCACCCTGGTCATGGCGAACCGCGCCGACGCGGGCCTGACCTGGGAGCCTAATGTCTCGATGGGACTCGAACGCGTGCCGGATATGCGGGTGCTCTATAGCGCCGGCGAGGCCTTCCGCCAGAAGCTGCACCTGGATCTGCCTTATTTCGGCGTGGCCGTGCGCAAGGAGGCGATCGCCCGCGATCCCGGACTGGTTGCGCGTTTGAACCGGGCATTCCAGCAAAGTATCGAGGGCATTACGACGCACACCGACGAGGCGGTCAAGATTGCCGGCGCCAACTCCGGCACGTCGCCCGAGGTGCTGAAGACCGCCATCGATTCAAGGAGGCTGGAGTTCAAGCACACCTCGATGCAGACGGAGGAGGGCAGGCGCTCCATACTCGTCGCCAATGACTTCCTCAAGCGCAGCGGCGCCTTGCCCGCCATCGTCGACAAGGAGTTCTTCGCGTCATGAGCCAGGTCGACATTCCCGCCGGACAAAGCGTGAAACCCGTGGCCCGGCACGCTTCCATGGCCAGCCGCCCGGCCGCCGCCGGGCCCAGGCCGAACAGGCGCGACCGGCGCGACCTGAAGGCCCTGATCTGCGTCGTCGTCCTGCTATTGGTCGCGATGCAGGTCGCGAGCGGCTACGTACCCGACTATGTCATGCCGTCGCCCGAGGCCATCGCGAAGGCGCTGGCCGGACTCTTCGGAACGGACCTGGTCCACGTCGCGATCACTCTGGCGCGACTGGCGGCCGCCATCGTGTTCTCCGCCCTGGCCGGCGTCATCATCGGGTTGCTGATGGGGACGTCCAAGCGCGTCGGTCCTTATTTGAAGGCGGTGGTCATCATCGATACCGGGATACCGGCGCTGTCGTGGATGTTGCTCGCCGTGTTCTGGTTCAAGGACCCGGAGGCCCGGATATTCTTCATCCTGGCGGTCATCCTGCTGCCGTTCTATGCCTTGAATGTGTACGAAGGCGTGCGGGCGCTGTCCGCGGAATGGGTGGACATGCTGGAAAGCTTCCGTCCGTCGCGCTGGCAGATGCTGCGCTTCCTCGTGGCGCCGCACATCATCCCGTACATTTTCCTGACCACGAAGTCGGTCATCGGCTATGCGATCCGCATGGTGATCTTCGCCGAACTCGTGGCCTCGGCCGTCGGCATAGGCTCGCGCATGAGCTTTGCGCAATCCACCTTCCGCATCGACCAGGTGATGGCGTGGACCTTTCTGCTCGTGATGCTGAATCTCGTCTTCCAATGGCTGGCCGGATGGGCCGAGCGCCGCTTCCTGGGCTGGCGCAAAGAGGCACAGGTGCGCTGATGAACGATACCCGGAACACGATCATCGCGCTGCGGGACGTCGTCAAGCGCTTCGGCAGCCATACGGCCATCGACCACCTGACCATGGAAGTCCGGGAAGGCGAAACGGTTGCCTTGCTGGGCCAGACCGGCGCCGGCAAGAGCACGGTCATGTCGCTATTGATGGGAACCGCCATGGCGGATGCCGGCTCCGTGCAGGTCGCCGGCGTGGATCCCGCCCAGGACTTCGAGGCCTTGCGCGGCAAGCTGGCGGTGAGCTTCCAGACGGACCGGTTGCTGCCGTGGCGCACGGCGCAGGAGAACGTCGAGCTCGGCTTGCTGCTGCTGCGCGTGCCGAAGAAACAGGCCCGGCAGCGGGCGCGGGACTGGCTGGCGCGCGTGAAGCTGCAGGACGCCTGCGAAAAATACCCCGTCGAGCTATCGGGCGGAATGCGGCAACGCGTGTCCCTGGCGCGGGCGCTGGCCGTCGATCCCGCCCTGGTCCTGCTGGATGAATCCTTCAGCCAGCTCGATCACGTGACCTCGCAGACCCTGCGCCGCGATTTCGCCGAGATCGTCAGGGAACAGCGCAAGACCTGCGTCTTCGTGACCCACCGCATCGAGGACGCCCTGGAGATCGCGGACCGCGTGCTCGTCCTGGCGGCGCCGGCCCGCGTCTGCCTGGAGTTGTCCATCGATGCCATGCAACGCCGGGATCCGGCATGCATGGCCGATATGCACCGCATGATCGAACGGGCCATCGGCGGCGACTCCGCGTCCCAGCAGGCGGCGTCCGGACGCCTGGCCGACTCCGTGCACTGAAACCGCCATCACTGAATCCATCAGCACAGGAACAGCGAGTATCCGATGAACATGAGCACCGAAGACATTATTGTTGAACGCGTCGAAGGCTGGCTGGAAATAACCCTCAACCGCCCCGAGAAGCTGAATTCCCTGCGCGAGCAGACCGCGCAGGAGATCATGGATGTCCTGAACGAAGCAGAGTCGGCGCGCGACATCGCGGCCGTCATCCTGAAGGGCAGCGAGAAGGCGTTCTGCACCGGCATCGACACCAGCGAGTTCACGATCGCCGATAACCAGTATTTCGACTTCTATCGCAAGCGGCGGCGCCAGCGCAAGGTCAACCGGCTGTTCCGCGAACTTCCCGCGTACTCCAAGCCCCTCATCAGCGCCATCGAAGGGTATGCGCTGGGCGGCGGCCTGGAACTGGCCCTGGTGGGCGATATGGTGGTGGCCGGCGCCAACGCGAAGTTCGGCCTGCCGGAGATCCGCCTGGGCCTGATGCCGGGGGGGGGCGGCACGCAGACCTTGCCGCGCCTGGTCGGTCCCGCGCTCGCCAAGGAGCTGATGTGGACGGGCAGGCGGCTGAGCGCCGCCGAGGCGCGCGAATACCGCCTGGTCAACCACGTGACCGAAGCAGGCCAGGCGCTGGACAAGGCGCGTGAGCTGGCGCGCACGATAGGCGGCAATGCGCCGCTGTCGGTGATGTTCACGAAGGCGATGATAGACCGCGGAATGGACCTGCCCCTGGCCGAAGGCATGGCGGCGGAAGGCGACGTGTCCTTCATGCTGTATTTCACGCGCGACCGCGCGGAAGGCCTGTCGGCCTTCCGCGAAAAAAGAACGCCGGATTTCCGAGGAGAGTGAGAGCATGAAGAAGAGGGATATGGTGATCGCCGGCTATGCGGAAACGCCGGTCGGCTTCAAGACGGGACGCAGCGCCTACGACCTGGCCGGCGAGGCCCTGGACCAGTTGCTCGAACGTACCGGGATCGACAAGGGCGAGATCGACGGGCTGTCCGTCACCACCGCCTTGTCCGAAGCGCAGAACCCTTTTTTCGCCGTCTATATGACCGAGGCGCTGGGGCTGACGCCCAGCTGGCTCAACTACGGCGGCATGGGCGGCTGCTCCGCCACCGGCGGCGTCGCGCGCGCCATGTCGGCGATCCGCGACGGCATGTGCTCGCTGGCCGTGGTGATGTCCGCCGACGCGCCCAGCACCGACTGGCGCTCGAACTACGGCGCGTACCGGGGCGAGTTCCAGGATCCGCCGGGGGTGCAAGGGCCGCCCGCCAGCTTCGGGCTGCTGATGAGCCGCTACATCCACCAGTATGGCCTGGACCCCCGCGCGCTGGGCAAGATCGCCGTTACGCAGCGCGCGCACGCGCTGCACAATCCGAACGCGCTGAAGAAATTCCAGAAGCCGCTATCCATGGAGGAATACATGGACTCGCGGGTGATTGCCGATCCGCTGAGGGTGCTGGACAGCGTGATGTTCTGCGACGGCGCGAACGCGTTCATCGTGACCAGCGAGGCGAACGCCAGGCGGCTGGGATTGAAGAACATGGTTTATCCGGTGGCGTACGGCGAAGTCACCAACTTCAACGGCGCCGACCCGCTGGCCGACATCACCCATACGGGATTCAGCAAGATCGGGCCCGAGGTGTTACGCAAGGCGGAGCTGGCCCCGAAGGACGTGCGCATGTTCCAACCGTACGACGACTTCACCATCGCCGTCATGATGCAGTTCGAGGCCTTCGGCTTCTGCGAACGCGGGGAGGGCGCTGCCTATACCTTGCGCACCGACCTGTCCTTCGACGGCGATCTGCCCTTGAATACGGGCGGAGGCCAGATCTCCGCCGGCCAGCCGGGCCTGGCCAGCGGTGGTTTGAACCTGGCCGAGGCCGTGCGCCAGATGTTCGGCGAAGGCGGCAGCCGCCAGGTGAAGGATGCGCGCAACGCATTGGTCACCGGCATCGGCGTGATTCCCTACGGCCGCAACTGGGGCACCAGTTCGGCCATGGTCCTGGAGGCGTGAACACCATGAACGACAAGATAGCGGCGAGCTCGTCCGCCCGTCCCATACCCAAACAGGGCGTCTACGTGGACACCCGGCCGTTCTGGGACGGCATCGCGCAAGGCAAGCTGGTGCTGCAATACTGCACCGTCGCCGGGCGTTTCCAGCACTATCCGAAGCCGGTCAGCAGCTATACGGGCCGGCGCGCCCTGGAATGGCGCGAGGTCTCGGGCAAGGGCGTCATCTATGCCGCCACGGTGGTACGCATCCCGGGACCGGGCGTGGAGGGACGCATCCCCTTGTGCGTCGCGACCGTGGAGCTGGACGAAGGCGTGCGCATCATCGCCAATATCCTGAATTGCGAGCCGGCCGAGCTGGCGGTGGGCAAGCGTGTCAGGCTGGCCGTGGACCACCTGGCGCCCGAGCATCCCTATCCGGCGTTCGAATTGGAATAAGGCAACCTATGCGGCTCGAACAATTCCTGGCAGCGCATGCGCTGCGCTTTCCCACGAAGACGGCGGTGAAATGCGGCAGCCGGTCCCTGACTTACGCCGAACTGCTTGCCACCTCGCGGTCGCTGGCCGCGGGCATGCGGCGCTCGGGGGTAGGGCCGGGCGACCGCGTGGTGGTTTACCTGCCCAACTGTGTCGAGATCGCCCAGGTCCTGTACGCGGCCTTCTGGCTGGGGGCGCTGGCCATTCCGGTGAACACGCGCAACACGCCTCGCGAGCTGGCTTATTTCGCGCAGGACAGCCAGGCGCGGATGCTCGTCTTCCATGCCAGCGACGCGCCCGGCCTCGATGCCGTCGGCGACGAGTTCAAGGGCATGCGGCGCGTCGTCGTGGGCGGCGCGGCCCACGACGCGGAAGCCCTGGCCACGCTGATGCGGCCCTCCGACGAACGCCTGCCCGATGCACCGCTGCATCCGGACGACGCCATGATCCTATATACCTCGGGCACGACGGGCCAGCCCAAGGGCGCGATCCTCACGCATGCGAATTTCGTAATCGGCAACGCCTTCGTCAATGCGGTGGAATGGGGCATTACGGCAGAGGACGTGTTCCTCGTCACGACGCCGCTGGCGCACCGCACCGGCCTGGCGCGGTTGATGAACTCCATGGGCCTGGGCGCGACGCTCGTCGTGATGGAACGTTTCGATGCGCAGCAGGCCGTCGACACCATCGAACGCGAACGTGTCACGGCCGCGGGCATGGTGCCCACGGTCGCCCGCATGTTGATGCCGGTCCTGGAAGAGCAGGCATCGCGCTGCGCCAGCCTGCGCCACATCATTGTCACGGGCGAGGCGTTTCCGATCGAACTCAAGCGCCGGATGATCGAAAAGCTGCCCCACGCGCGGCTGCATTCCTTCTTCGCCATGACCGAGGTCGGATCGGTCACCGTCCTCAATCACGAGGAACAGTTCACCCATCCCGCGTCGGTGGGACGCGTGACGCCCGGCGTGGAGGTCAAGCTGGTCGACGAGCGCGGACAGCAGGTGTCCGTCGATGACGTCGGCGAGATACTGGTCCGCGCCGGCGAAGCCGGGCGCTTCACGACCATGCGAGGCTACTTCGGACGCCCGGAGGCCACGGCGGAAACCATCGTCGACGGCTGGGTGCATACCGGCGACATGGGCCGCTTCGACAGCGACGGCTATCTGTATATCGTCGATCGCAAGAAGGATATGGTGCTGAGCGGCGGCTTCAACATCTACACCAAAGAGGTCGAGCAGGCGCTGGCCGAACATCCCGGCGTGGCCGATGTGGCCGTGGTCGGCGTGCCGGATCCGATCTACGGCGAGGCCGTGGCCGCCTTCATCGAATTGCGCCCGGGCGCGACGCTCAGCGCGGAGGCGGTCCAGGCCCATGCGCGGGAAAGAATCGCCAGCTACAAGAAGCCCAAGCACGTCTTCTTCGTCGAGACGCTGCCGCGCAGCGGCGTCGGCAAGGTGCTGAAACGCGATTTGCGGGAGATCGCCGTGTCCAGGATGGTGCAAGCCGCATGACCCTCAGAAACGAGTCCGATGCAGAGGCCGCCTTCCGTCTTGAGGTGCGAACCTGGTTGCGCGAGCATGTGCCGCCATCCTTGCGCCACGCGACGTTTCGTCCGTCCCCCGAACAGGCGATGCAATGGTACAGGACGCTGTCGCGGCGCGGCTGGATCGCGCCACATTGGCCACGCGAGTACGGCGGCATGGGCGCCACCCCGATGGAGCAGTTGATCCTGATGGAAGAGATGGCCGCGGCGGGAACGCCCGACATCCCCACCCAGGGTTTGAACCACATCGGGCCCTTGCTGATCGCGCGCGGCACGCCTGCCCAGCGTGAACGGCACCTTCCGGCGATCCTCGCCGGCGAGACGATCTGGTGCCAGGGCTATTCCGAACCCGGTGCGGGCTCGGACCTGGCCAGGCTCTCCACGCGGGGCGAGGTGCGCGACGGACACCTGGTCATCAACGGCCACAAGATATGGACGACGTGGGGGCATCATGCGGACTGGATGTTCGCGCTGGTGCGCACCTCCACTGAAGGCAAGCCGCGCGACGGGATCACCTTTGTCCTCATACCCATGAGCACGTTCGGCATCCGGCGCCGTCCCATACGCACCATCGCCGGCGATGACGAGTTCGCGGAGGTTTTCCTGGACGACGTTGCCGTGCCGCTGGACAACGTCGTCGGCGACGTGGACCGGGGCTGGGACGTGGCAACCGCGGTTCTCAGCGAAGAGCGCCTGCGGATCGGGTCGCCGGCACAGGCGCTGCGGGCCCGTGAACGCCTGCGCATGATGCTGCGCGCGACGCCGGCGGAACAGCTATCGGCCAGCGTGCGTGAAGAGGCGGTGTTGGCCGAGGTCGAGGTGCAGGCCTTGTGCGCAGCCTACCTGGAGGCGGCCGAGGCCGGGCCCGGCGACACGCGGGGAGGGGGGGTGGAAAGCGCCTACCTGAAGCTGCTGGCCACGGACACCATGCACCTGCTCCTGGACCTGGTGCGGCGTGCGGCGGGTCCGGCGGCGGCGTTGCGCGAGCCCGTGCGCCACGGCGACGACCTGCTGGATGCCACGGAGATGTTCCTGCAGGCGCGCCGGCTGGGGATCTACGGCGGCAGCAGCGAGGTGCAGCGCGGCATTATCGCGACGCGGGTCCTGGGTCTGCCGGCCGCGGGCAACAAGGGGTGACCATGGAGTACGCCGCGCAGTTGCGCATGATCGGCGAGAGCGCCGCGCATTTCGCCGCCAGCCAGGGGGGACCCGCGGCGGCGCGGGCCGTCCATGAAGGCGGCAGGGCCTGGGATATGCAGGCCTGGAAAGGCATCGCCGACCTGGGCTGGTTCGGCATTGCCGTGCAGGAAGAGCGAGGCGGGTTGGGCCTGTTCGCACCCGCGGCGGTGGTGGTCGCCGAGGAGGCAGGCCGGGCTTTGCTGATGCCGCCGGTGGCCATGGGAATGGCGTCGGCAGCCGTCCTCGCGCATGGCGACGATGCGTCGGCGTCCGCCTTGCAGGCGGTGCTGGCCGGCGATGCGCTGGTCGCGCTGGCTCCGGTCACGGCAGTCGAAGGCTCGGGCCACGCCGCCGCGCTGGTCCCGGATGCAGCGGCGGCGACCCACTGGTTGCTGGGCACAGGCACGGGAACCTCTTTCGAGGCACGGCTGGTGCCCAAGGGCGCATCCGGAACGCACTATGAGACCCGCCTTGCGGTCGACGGCAGCGGGTTGGCGGATATCCGCATCGGCGCATCCGCCTGGCGGGACGCGGCGGTGGTGCTCCAGGGCAACCGGGGCCTGCGGGCGTGGCGGCAGGGCCGCCACCTGCTATGGCTGCTGGATGCGGCTTACCTCGGCGGGCTGGCGGACGAGGCGCTCAGGCTCGCACTGGAATATATGCGGCTGCGCCGGCAGTTCGGCGTGCCCATAGGCAGCTTCCAGGCCTTGCAGCATCGCGCGGCGATGTGCCATGTGGACAGCAAGGCCAGCCGAGCGCTGGTCCGCGAGGCCGCGCGGGCATGGGGCGGCTTACGGCAGGGCTGGGCGGCTGCGGCGGCCCAGCATCGCGCCGCGGCATGCGCCCTGCGCGTGACCAAGGAAGTCATCCAATTCCATGGCGCCATCGGTTTTGCGGATGAACACGATGCCGGGCTGTATCTGAAGCGCGCGATGACCGTGGGCGCGCGCCATGGGCGGGAGGTTCACCAGGAACTGATTGCCGTTGTGGCGTAGCGCGATCGGGGGCGCGCGGCATACCTGCGTGCCGGCGACGAGGATTGTGCGACCAAGCTGTTCGATGGTCTACTTGGCGCTCCCACAGGAGGAGAAAATAATGAGAAAACGCCAATTCATGTCGTCGTGCCTGGGCCTGCTCGCATTGGCCCTGGCTCCGGGCATGGGCCAGGCCCAGGACAAGGCTTTCCCGCCCTTCAAGACCGCCACCATCGTCGTAGGTTTCGCGGCCGGCGGTGCGTCCGACGCTGCCGCGCGCATCATCGCCAAGAAGCTTTCCGACGACCTGGGTATCACCGTGGTCGTGGAGAACAAGCCGGGCGCCGGGGGCAATATCGCTCACCAGTACGTCGCTCACCAGGGGCCCACGGATGGCAGCACCATCCTCTTCGGCTCCGTCGGCCCCCTGGCCATCGCGCCACACTTCATGACCTTGTCGTATGACCCGGTCAAGGATCTCGCCCCCATCACCATGGGTGTGAACTTCCCCAATGTGCTGGTGGTCAACAGCGGTCTGCCCATCAAGACCTTTGCCCAATTCATGGAGTACGCCAAGGCCAACCCGGGCAAGATCGACTTTGCGTCCACGGGGCACGGATCGGCCTCCCACATGGCGGGCGAACTGCTCATCGACATGGCTAAGGTCGATATCGTGCATATCCCCTACAAGGGCGGCGCGCCGGCTTTCCAGGACCTGATGGGCGGCCGCGTCGCTTCCTATTTCTCGACCCTGGCGACGGCCCAGCCCGGCATCGATGCCGGCAAGCTGGTGCCGCTGGCAACGACGGGCCTCAAGCGCATGGCCGCCTTGCCCGACCTGCCGACCATCGCGGAGACTTACCCGGGCTACAACGCCACCAACTGGTATGCCTTCGTCGCATCGTCGAAGGTGCCCGCGCCCATCCTGGATGGCTGGAACGCCGCGTTGGTCAAGGTGCTGAAGTCGCCCGATGTGGTGGCGGCCCTGGACAAGCACGGCCTGCCGCCCGCACCCGGTACCCGGCAGGAGCTTGCGGATGAGATCGCCCGCGAGTCCGCCATGTGGGGCCGCGTCATCCGCGACCGCAACATCAAGCCGGGTTGAAGACACGAATCGCCGTAGACGTCGATCCGGGGCAACGGCGTGGTCGGCGGCCCCGGCTTGCCGGCCTCGCCTTGCGATGCTGGACTTGCAGGCCTTGGCGCTGCCGACGGCGCCTCAGGCGCGGTTTCGCGCATCGATGAACCGCAGGCCCTGGTACAGCGCCTCCACCTTCGGCATGTCCACACCGGCGTCGCGCGCGGCCCGGATAGGCGCGTCGTAGATCGCCTGCAGCTCCATGGGCCGGCGATGGCGATGGTCGTACACCATGCTGGGATGGTAATTTTGCTCGAATGAGCTCAGCGCCATCGTCTGGACCACGGCATCAGCGGGCAGCGGATGGCCGCAGCTTGCTGCCGCGCCCGCGACTTCTTCCATCATGCCCCTTGCCAACGCATAGGTATCGGCGTGCCCGACGAGATCCGTGATGCCGCAGTCCAGCAGTACGCTAAGGCCATTGAACGGAATGTTCCACAGCAATTTCCGCCAGCGCGCAGCCGTCAGGTCAGCGACCGCCATCGCGGCGATGCCCGTCTCCGCGAAAAGCGCCACGCCTTCCTCCAGGACGGCGGCACGCCGGGCTGGCGTGGCCGCGGGCCCCGAGTGATAGCCCAGGTGCAGTCCGCTGTAGGCGATATGGCGCAAGTGCCCCGCTGCGAGGTGCTCTACGGCGGTGTAGCACAGGCCGCCGACCACATGAAGGTCGGGCGGCAGCCGCTTGTGCAATTCATCTTCCACACCCAGTCCGTTCTGCATGACGATCAGCCGGGCGCCCGGGGCGGCGATGCGGGCCAGCGTGGGCGCCACTTCGGTGTTGGAAACCGCCTTGGTCCCCAGCAGCAGCCAATCGCAGGGCGGCATCTCGTCCGGGCTGCGATGGGCGTGTACCCGATCCAGGTGGACGTCGCCGTGCTCCTTGCTTTCGATCCGTATGCCTTCCGTGGCAACGGCGGAATACTCGCTACGCAATAGAAAATGCACCTCTCGGCCGCGGCGGGCCAAAAGTCCGCCGTAGAAGCCACCGATGGCCCCGGCACCGATAACGCCGATACGCGGCTTAGCGTTCTCCATCACGACTCTCCGGTATGTGCAACGTAGTCAGAACGCGCCGGGAGCCGGGTTTATTCCATCGCTATCCCTGCAGGGAAACCGCCGGTGTAACGGTGGGCCGCTGCGCCGTGAAGGCGCTACCCATCGAGGCGGCCACGATCAAGGCGATCGCGATCCACTGCGTCGCGCCCAGGTGCTCATCCAGCAGGGCCAGGGCCAGCAGGGCGGCCATCGCGGGTTCCATGCTGAGCATGATTCCGAACGCCTGTTTGGGCAGCCGCTTCAGCGCCACCATTTCCAGCGATATCGGAATGGCGCTGGAAAGAGCCGCCACGCCCAGTCCCACAACCAGGACGGTGGGCGACAACAGCGCCGCACCCGCCTGCGCCACGCCTATGGGCACGGCCACCAACGCGGCCACGGTCAGCCCCAGCGAGACGGAGTGGCCGGCGTGCAAATGCCCCACACGCTTTCCGGCGACGATATACGTCGCCCACAAGACTGCGGCCGCCAGCGCGAACATGACGCCGGACGGATCGAGCGTGCTGACGCTGTTCACCATGGGGAGCAACAAGCCCAGTCCGGCGACGGCGAGCAATACCCAGACGAAGTCGAAGAGCCGGCGCGAAGCCAGCAGCGCGACCATCAATGGTCCGGAGAACTCGATCGCCACGGCGATGCCGAACGGAATCGTGCGCAGGGCCAGGTAAAAACACAGATTCATCGCGCCCAGCGCCGCGCCGTAGCATAGGATCCCTATGGCATCCCTGGCCCGCAAGCGCCAACGCCATGGACGCCACAATACGAGCAGCAGCAAGGCCGAGAAACCGACACGTACCGCTGTCGTGCCCTCGGCTCCCACCAGCGGAAAAAGCGTGTGCTTCGCCCAGGAGGTTCCCAGCGCCAGGAAGGTCACGGAAGCCAGGACAGACAATAGCGGTACCAGGGGAGTGCGGGCGGCGAGCATGGGGAACCTGTCTACGGGACCGCGATTTTGCCGCATTTTCGCGGTGATGTGGCGCCTTCTGGCGTGGCGATCTTGCGGGAAGGCGGCGTCATGCACACCTGCACGGGCTACGCCGCCTTTCATCGCGGCCTGGGCGCGTTATGGCGGACGTCATGGCGGGATCAGAACAGCTTGCGCCAATCTTCCGCTTCGTCCTCGCGCGTATTCACCTCGATCATCACACCCTCGGGCGTGCGGCAGAAGAAGCGTGAGCCCCGCGAGTTATTGAAGACCTCGGTCTCCATATGGACGCCTTCCGTTTTGAACGCCTGTTACAGCGCCTCGACCTTCCGCAGCGTCGGCAGCTCGAAGCGGAAATGGAAGCGGCCCGGCCATGCGACGGCTTCGCTCGTGCTATCCAGCACGATGTCGCAGCCGTCGCGCTTCCGGGGCGGACTGTTTTTCTCGGGTTCGGATGGTCATCGATCTGGATTCATGGCGGCGAATATTTCCTCGTAGCGCCCGTCGCGCTCTGCCCAGCGTTTACAGGCGTCAACACCGCGCCTCCGTTGCCGGGCCTGTTGCCTGTGGCCCGCTGCCCCTTGCCATGCCTTTAGAAAACACTACAGGCGGCATCGGCTGCTTCGGCGCGAAGCGCTTTCGGCAGGTGCTGCGGTCAGTGGCGCCGCCGCCGCATACGCTTGCGCCAGCGGCTCACCCACAAGGCCGCTTCAATAACCCACGGGGTATCCGTCCTTGCGGTGATCCGAAGCCGCCAGGTAGCTGTCGCCCAGTCGCATCGCCATCTGCGCGCTGCCGAATTCCAGGTTGAAGCGCGGCGCGAGTTCGATGTCGTGCCCCATCTCGCGCAACTGCGCCACCACTTCCGGCGGCGTGTTCCACTCCACGGCTACGCTCAGGTTGTCGTCCGTGATCCGCCAGCGCGGCGCATCGCTGGCCGCCTGGGGATTCTGGCCGAAGTCGGCGATGCGGCTGACCACCTGCAGATGGCCTTGCGCCTGCATGGACCCACCCATCAAGCCGAAACTCATCAATGGCTGGCCTCCCTTCATCAGGAAACCCGGAATGATGGTGTGGAAGGGCCGCTTGCCGGGCGCGACGACGTTCGCGTGCCCGGGGCGCGTGCTGAAGCCCCAGCCGCGGTTATGCAGGGCGATGCCGGTATCCGGCACCACGACGCCCGAGCCGAAGCCCTTGAAGTTGGACTGGATGAACGACACCATGGTGCCATGGCGATCGGCCGCCGTCAGGTACACCGTGCCGCCGCTATGGGGCGATCCCGGGCGCGGCGCGCCGGCGCGGGCGGGATCGATGAGCCGGGCCCGCTCGGCCAGGTAGGCGGGATCGAGCAAGTGCTCCGCGGTGATCGGCATGTGGGCGGGGTCGCCGACGTACTCGTACATGTCGGCGAAGGCCAGTCTCATCGCCTCGATCTGCAAATGCAGGGTCCGGGCCGTGTCGAGCCCCGATTCCCGCAGATCGAAATGGCTCAGCATGCCCAGCGCCATCAGGGCGCCGATGCCCTGGCCATTGGGCCCTATCTCGTACAGCTCGTGGTCGCGGTATTGCACGCGGATGGGCTGCACCCAATCCGCCGTATGCGCCGCCAGATCCGCCTCGGTCATCAGGCCGCCGGTATTGCGCGCATGGGTCGCGATCGCCGCGGCGAGTTCACCGCGATAGAAACTTTCGCCCTTGGTCCGGGCGATCGATTCCAGGGTGGCGGCCTGCCCGGGGCAGCGGAAGCGCTCGCCGGGCAGCGGCGCACGCCCATTGGGCGCGAAAGCCTCGCGGTAGCCGGGCTGGCCGCTGAGTTCGGGCACCTGCTTCTGCCATTGCCGGTGGACCGTGGGGGAAACCACGTAGCCGTCGCGCGCATAGCGGATCGCCGGTTCGAACAGATCCTCGAAGGGCAGCGAACCGAACTTCTCCCAGATGGCGCGCCACCCCGATACCGTGCCCGGGACCGTGACGCTGCCCCAGCCGATCTTGTCCATGCCGTCCATGCCCGCGAAGCGCGAGGTTTCCCACGCCGCCGGCGCACGCCCGGAGGCGTTCAGTCCATGCATTTCGCCCTTGTGCCAGACGATGGCGAACATGTCCCCGCCGATGCCGTTCATGCAGGGCTCGACCACGGTCAGGGCGATGGCCGTGGCCAGCGCGGCGTCGATGGCATTGCCTCCTTTCGCATACATCTGCAAGCCCGCCGAGCTGGCCAGCGGTTGGGAGGTGCTGACGACGTTGTCGGCCAACAGCGGCATGCGTTGGGAAGGGTAGGGGAGTTTCCAGAAGGGATCGGCGAAGGGCATGGCGGCTGATGGCAAAAAGGAGGTTGATCGGTGGCCTGTCGGCCCTATTGGGCGGCGCTGATATGCAGACTCTGCACCTTCTGCTTCCAGAATGCACGTTGGGCCTGGATGAAGCGTGGCGTATCCGCCCCCGAAATCTCGCTGATTTCGAAGCCCGGACCCTCGATGGCTTTCTGGAATGCCGGGTCGGCCTGGACCGTCTTGAGGGCCTTGGCGACGATCGCGACGCGATCGGCCGGTGTCCCCTTGGGCACCATCAGGGCAAAGAGGTTCTCCGACTCCAGCCCCTTGATGCCCAGCTCGCTCAGCGTGGGCACGTCCGGCAACGAAGCCAGGCGCTCGGCGGAGGCGACGGCCAGCACATTGATGCGGCCGGCCTTCTGCTGGGGCAGCGAACTGGAGGGGCTGTCGAACATGAAGATGGATGATCCGGAAATCACCTCGGGCAGCGCCTGGCTGCTTCCCTTGTACGGAATCTGCACGGCCTGGACACCTGTCTGTTCCTTGAAAATCTCGGCCTCCAGGTTCGACAGCGTACCGGCGCCCATGGACGCATAGTTGGCCGCGCCCTGTTTGGCCTTCAGATGCTCGACCAGGCCTTTGACGTCCCGGATGCCCGACTGGGCGGGCGTGACCAGGATGTGCGGCGCGCTGGCGATGCCGCCGACAGCGTCCAGATCGTCCAGCGTGATACGTTGAACGCCGTTGATCGCTTCGTTGATGGTGGTCGAGCCGACGGACGAGATGTAGAGCGTGTAGCCGTCCGGGTTGGATCGCGCGGCCGCCTGCATGCCGATCAACCCGGCGGCGCCGGGGCGGTTCACCACGACGATGCTCTGGTCCAGCACCGCGCCCATCTTGATCGCCAGTTCGCGCGCCAGCACATCGGTGGCGCCGCCAGGCGGAAAGGAAATGATGAGCTGGATCGATTGGCTGGGATAGTCAGCCGCGGCGGCGCGGCCAGCCATGGCGATGCCGATGGCGGCTGCGAGGGACGCGAACAAGCGGCGGCGGATGGAAAACCTGCGGTCGCCGGCGTCCTGACGAGCACCGAGTGGTGAGCACTGCACTGTTAATCCCCTTGAGTGTTTGTACGCGGCATCCTCAGGATTCTCGTCCCTGCCTTGTTGGCATGCCGCCGAAAATTCTACGAATTGCGATTTCAGCAATCAAATTCTATATTTCGAATCCCTATTGCTTTTTTGTGAACCGGCCGCGCCGCTCGGCCGACACTCGCCTTCGCCATGCTGGACACCGCCCATCGCTATTTCCTCGAAGTGTTCAGAACGGGCAGCGTGAAGCAAGCCGCTGCCAACCTGCATGTGGTGTCCTCCGCGGTCAGCCGCCAGATCGCCAAGCTGGAGGAGGAAAGCGGAACGTCCCTGTTCGAGCGACGCCCCAACGGCATGGTGCCGACGCGGGCTGGTGAACTGCTTTTCGACTACGCCCAGCGCACCGCGATGGACGCACAGCGGGTGCGCCATGAATTGCGCAGCCTGCGCGGGTCCGAGTCCAGCACCATCCGTATCGGCGTCAACGAAACCGTGGGCCGCAATGTGCTGGCCGGCATTCTGGCGGCATACCGCGCCGACCATCCTGACGTCGTGTTCCGGTTGCGGAGCGGCTCGTCGGCCAGCGTCGCCCAGGCCGTGGCCGACGGCAGCGTCGATATCGGCCTGGCGTTCCGGATCAAGACGGGCGGCGTCAAGGCCAGCGGGATCGAGGTGCGCCATGAAATAGATTCCCCGCTGAGCGCCATCATGGCGCCCGGCCATCCCCTGGCCAGTCGTACACGCGTGTCGCTCGATGACTTGAAGCCTTATCCGATCGCGCTCACCGATTCCGGCGCGACCGTGCGCCTGCTGTTCGACGCCTGCGTCCGCAACGGTGAAGGGCAGCCCTTCGACGTGGCGTTCTCCAGCAACTCGTCTTCCATCAGCTATTCGATCGTAAAGACGGGCCATGCGATTACCCTGGGCGGCGAGATAATCTTGCGCGGCGAGATCGAGCGGGGAGAACTGCTAGCCGTACCGCTGGCTGAACCGCAATTCGCCCGCCGCACCCTGCAGGTCCAGACGGCGGCTGACCGGCTGTTGCCCGAGGCCGCGGAACGGTTCATCGCGGCATTGATCGCCGCGTTATAGCCTCCCTGCCTGACGCGCTGGCCGGTGCCGGGGCGATTCCGATGCCGCTGTGTATTTGTTGCATGAGGACCGCGTCGCGCCGGACGATCGCGAGGACACAGGCCGTCTCGCGCGAAGCGCCTGCGCCGGCTTGCGGCGATCCCGAAGAACCATTACTTTGTGCCTGGACCGAACGCCGCCCGGCGACTGACTGGAGGTTGAAATCTTGAAACTCGCCATCGTGCTGTTTGCCGCGTCGACCTTCGTGTTGGCGTCCTGTGCGCAGGCGCCGCACGCGCCCACGCGCTCCGCCATTGCCGCGTCCGTCGCCTCGCCCGACCGGCCCGCCGCGGACGTACAGCGCGATGCCGCGCGCAAGCCCGCCGAACTGCTGTCCTTCGCCGGCATCAAGCCGGGAGACCGCGTGGCGGACCTTATTCCGGGAGGCGGCTACTTCACGCGTCTCTTCAGCAATGCCGTCGGCCCGACCGGCCATGTATATGCCGTGGTACCCGCCGAGATCCTGAAGCTGGCGCCCAAATCGCTGGACACCGCCCGCGCCATTCCCACCGGCACCGCGTTTACCAACGTCACCGTGATCAGCGCGCCCTTGGCCGCGCTGGCAATACCGGAACCGCTGGATGTGGCCTGGACCTCGAACAACTACCACGACGTGTATGGGTTCGTGGGCGCTGACGCCGCAGCGCAAATGGACGCCGCCGTCTACAAGGCATTGAAGCCGGGTGGCGTGTTCATCGTCATCGACCACGTCGCCAAGGCAGGCAGCAGCGACGCCAGCGCGCATACCCTGCACCGTATCGATCCGGAAACCGTGAAGCAGCAGGCGCTGGCAGCGGGCTTCAGGCTGGAAGCCGAAAGCAGCGTGCTGCGCAACACGCAGGACACGCATGACATGGCCGTGTTCGCGCCCGCGATTCGCGGCCATACCGACCAGTTCGTGCTGAAGTTTCGCAAGCCGGATTGAATAACGAGGGCGCCGCCTGTCGCCTGCGGCATCGCCATGTCGCCGCAGGGCGCCTGGCCTGCCGGGCCTGTCCCTTACGGTAGGCGAGGGCGCAGGCACATCGAGCGCGAGGACTCCTATGCTGGATCTTATTCTGCACGATTGCAGCCTCCCGGACGGGCGGCGGGGCATCGACATCGGTATCCAGGATGGGCGGATCGCGGCCATCGCGCCGGGACTCGCGGCAAACGCGCACCAGAGCCTGGACGCTGCGGGTCACCTGGTGACGCCGCCGTTCGTCGATGCGCATTTCCATATGGACTCCACGCTGTCGTACGGCCTGCCGCGCGTCAATCGCAGCGGCACGCTGCTGGAGGGCATCGAACTGTGGGGCGAACTGAAACCTACCCTGGCACAGGACGCCCTGGTCGAACGGGCGCTGGCGTATTGCGATTGGGCCGCCGCCAAGGGCCTGCTGGCGATACGCAGCCACGTGGACGTCTCCGATCCACGCCTCCTGGCCGTGGAGGCATTGCTGCATGTGCGCGAGCGGGTCAAGCCCTATCTCGATCTGCAATTGGTGGCGTTCCCGCAGGACGGCGTGCTGCGCGCGGCGGGGGCCCTGGACAACCTGCAGCGCGCGCTGGACATGGGCGTGGACGTGGTCGGTGGAATTCCGCACTTCGAGCGGACCATGCAGCAGGGCGCCGAATCGGTGCGGCTATTGTGCGAGCTCGCGGCCGACCGCGGTCTGCCGGTCGACATGCACTGCGACGAAAGCGACGATCCCCTTTCGCGCCATATCGAGACCCTGGCCTGCGAAGCGCACCGCCTGGGACTGCAGGGCCGGGTTACGGGCTCGCACCTGACGTCCATGCATTCGATGGACAACTACTACGTGTCCAAGCTGCTGCCGCTGATCCGGGAAGCCGGTGTGTCGGTGGTCGCCAACCCGCTGATCAACATCACGCTGCAGGGACGTAGCGATACCTATCCCAAGCGTCGCGGCATGACCCGCGTGCCGGAGCTGATGGCGGCCGGCGTGCCGGTGGCCTTCGGGCACGACTGCGTGATGGACCCGTGGTACGGATTGGGCAGCGGCGACATGCTGGAGGTCGCCCACATGGGCTTGCACGTAGCGCAAATGACCAGCCAGGACGCCATGCGGGCCTGTTTCGACGCGGTGACCGCCACGCCCGCGCGCATCCTGGGATTGCGGGATATCGGCCTGGAGATCGGCAAGCGGGCCGACCTCGTGCTGCTTCAGGCGGGCGACCCTATCGAAGCGATACGCCTGCGCGCAACCCGCCTGCTGGTGCTTCGTGCCGGCCGCGTCATCGCCCGTACGCCGCCGGCCACGGCTGAACTGTTCCTGGAGGGCAGGCCCGGGTCTCTATCGTTCATGCCGCCGCGGCCGGCATGACGACGGCCGCCGCAGGTCCGCAAAAGGGGCGCGCATTCCGCGGCGCATGGCTCAGCGCGGCCGGTCGCCCTGGAGGGTGATCCGGTGCATCACCCGGCGGAAGCCGTGATAGTCGTTGATGGGATTGTGCATGGCGCAGCGGTTGTCCCAGAACGCGATCGCATTGGGCGTCCAGGCGAAGCGGCAGGTAAATTCCGGCTTGACCTGGTGCTCGAACAGGAACGATAGCAGCGGCGCGCTTTCCTGTTCCGTCATGCCCTTGATGCCGGCGGTGTGGGCCACGTTCACATACAGGGCCTTGCGTCCCGTTTCCGGATGCGTGCGGACCACGGGATGCTCGGCCACATAGTTGCGCGGCGCTTCCTGCTTGCCGTCCGACTTCATGCGGTCTTCGCGTGTCTTCGACACGTCTGCCTTGGCCGAAGTGCTGATCCCCACCAGGCCGTCCAGCAGGCGCTTCATCGTATCCGACAGCGCCTCGTAGGCCAGGTACTGATTGGCGAACATCGTATCGCCGCCATACGGGGGAATCTCGCGCGACAACAGCATCGACCCCATGGGGGGCACTTCCAGGTACGTTGTATCGGAATGCCAGATGCCGCCGAAATTCAAGCGCTCGTTCTCCAGCTTCTTTACTTCGATGATTTCCGGAAAGCCTTCCAGCCCTTTGACGAAGGGGTATTCGATCGGCGTGCCCATCGCACGCGCGAAATCCAGGAACTGCTGCGGCGTCAGGTTCTGGTCGCGCAGGAAAATAACCTGGTGATCCAGCAGCGCCTGGCGCACCTCGGCAGCCTGGGACGCATCGAGTTTCCTCGTCAGGTCGATGCCGCTGAGTTCGGCGCCCAAGGCACCCGCGATTTTCCGGCTTTTCATGTCGTCTCCAAGATGGGGCCACTGGGCGGCGCCAGCCATTCGCCGGCCGTGGCCCGTGTGTATGATATTAAACAACGATAAATTAAAGATAAATCAAAGATAATTATCCGGAGACATGATGCGAATCTTTCCCTGCCTGGCGGGCACGATGCTCGCCGCTGCCTGTGCTTTGTCGACTGCGGTCGCCGCCGAGAATTTTCCCGACAAACCCGTGCACCTGGTGGTGCCGCAAGCGCCTGGCGGCGCTTCCGACACCCTGGCGCGGATCCTCGCGCAATATCTTGGGCAAAAATGGAAGCAGTCGGTGGTCGTGGAGAACCGCGCCGGCGCCGGCGGCAACATCGGGATGGAATACGTCGCGAAGTCGGGCACGGACGGCTATACCCTGCTGATGAGCTATGAGGGTTCGCATGCGATCAATCCCGCCATTTATCGCCGTCTGCCGTTCGACGTCAAAACGGATTTCTCGCCTGTCGCCACCGTGGCCACCTTGCCCTTCGTCGTGGTCACCAGCCCCAAGTCCGGCGTGAAATCCCTGCAGGACCTGGTGCAGGCGGCGAAGGAAAGACGCATGACCTTCGGCTCGGCGGGCAACGGCTCGGTCAACCATCTGTTGGGTGAGATGTTCAACGACGCCGCCGGCGTGAAGATGGTCCACGTGCCTTACCGGGGCGCCGCGCCAGCGATACAGGATCTGCTGGGCGGGCAGATCGACGTGGTCTTTACCAGCTTCCCCTCGGTCAAGGGTTATATCGACGCCGGTACGCTGTTGCCGCTGGCGGTGACCAGCGCCAAGCGGTCGGCCAGCGCGCCGGCCATTCCGACGATCGCGGAGCAGGGTTATCCGTCTTTCGACGTGAACCCGTGGTTCGGATTGTTCGCGGCCGGCGGTGTCGATGCGGCCAGAATCGACCTGATGAACCGCGATATCAATGCGCTGCTGGCTACCCCGGAGATACGGGAGAAGTTCGCGGCGCAGGGCGCGGTGGTATATGCCACGACGCCGCAGGAATTCGCCACGCAGGTGAATGCAGCCTTGGCGAAATGGGCGGAAGTGGTGAAGACGTCAGGCGCGCAGGTCGAATAAGCGGAGCGGGCTGCGGACCTGGCCGTGGCGCGTGCGCTATCTTCCGCGGGTCCTTTGTATCATCAGGGCTGATACGCCAGAACCGGGCCAGAGGCCGTGACTACGCAAGACCGAGGAAGGGTGTTGCGCGGATCAACGGGAATGGCGCGCCGATACCGCCACCCCACGGAAGCCCAAAGCCCTGCCGCTGGCGACCGCATCCAGCGCGGCGATGCAATCCCGGACGATGCGCGAAGGCCGGCGGTCGGTGGGATAAAGCAGCAGGCTGCGGAAATAGACGGTCGGCGCGAATGGCTTGAGGATCAGCCCCAGCTTGAGGTAAGGGTGGGCGGTCAGCGGGTTCACCAGCCCGCAACCCAGTTCGGCGAGCACCATGGCGCACACGGTGGCGGAGAACGGTGTCTCCAGTATCACCTGCGGCTCGCACTCGTGCTCGCGCAGGATCTGGTCGGCCATGCGGCGGGTGGTGTCCTGCGGCGCCAGCGCGATGAAAGGCAACCCGTGCAGGTCCCGGGGCGTAATGCGTTCGCGCTTTTCCAGCGGGTGCCCGGGATACAGCGCCAAATGCGCCCGGTACTTGCCGTATTCCCGGTGGTCCACCCCCGTCAAGTCGATTTCGTCGGCGGCCAGGCCCAGGTCGAACTGGCCTGTGGCGACCAGGTCGCGCACCTCGGAAGACATGCGCGACTGGAAGCTGATGGCGACGTTGGGATGGCGGCCATGGAAGTCGCGCAGCGCCAGCGGAACCAGGGTGTTGGCCAGCGAAGCGAGCGACGCCAGCTTCAGCTCGCCCGCGCCGAAGTCGCGTATGCGTGCCGCGGCATTGCGCAACTGGTCCATGCCGGTGAAACACCGCTCGACCTCGCGATGCAGCAGGTGCGCTTCCGCCGTGGGGACCAGGCGGCTCTTGATGCGTTCGAACAGAGGGAAGCCGACCTTGCGTTCCAGTTCCTGGATGGCCTTGCTGACCGCGGGTTGCGAAATGCGCAGCACTTCGGCGGCGCGCGAGGCGGTGTGATTGGTCATCAAGGCATGGAAGGCCTCGACCTGACGCAGGTTCATGGATGCGGTTCCGTATTCGGGGGGCTGCGGACGCGGCCATCTTCCGCCAGAAGTGTATAACCTGGGAGAATAGACTTGGCCTTTTTCAATATTAGACTGGATAGAGTACGCATGCTGTAATTTTCGCCATCCGAACCAGGCACAGGCAGCGAAATGAACAGCGATTGGACCCAATGCGCGATAACACCGGCCGTGAGCCATGAGGGCTACGCCAGCCTCGGGGTGGCGGTGTACCGGGCATCGACCATTCCATTCGAGAACGCCCACGCGTATGCGACGCGCCGGGAACGCGGCAGCGAAGGTTATTCGTACGGCCTGTACGGCACGCCGACCACCCGCACCCTGGAGCGCAAGATCACAGTGCTGGAACAGGGCGCGCGCACCCTGCTGGCGCCATCGGGGCAGGGGGCGATCACCACCGTCATGCTGGCGCTGCTGAAGACGGGCGACCAATTGATGCTGCCGGACACCGTGTACCCGCCCGTGCGGGACTTCGCGGATCGGGATCTGGCGCGCCTGGGTATACAGGTCAGCTATTACGATCCCCTGGATACGGCGGACCTCGTCGAGCGCATGGGCGATCGCGTGCGGCTGGTGTGGGTCGAGTCCCCGGGTTCCACGACCATGGAAGTACAGGACCTGCCGCGCATCGCGACCCTGGCACATGCCCGCGGCGCACTGGTCGGCTGCGACAACACCTGGGCGACGCCGCTGAACTTCAAGCCCCTGGCGCATGGCGCCGACATCGTAGTCGAAGGACTCACCAAATATTTCTGCGGCCATTCGGATGTGATGATGGGTTCCATCACCGTGCGCGACCTGGCGCTGGGCGATTCGCTGCGCGCTTTCCTTGGACGGCAGGGCCTGGGCGTGTCCGCGGACGACGCGGCGCTGGTGCTGCGCGGGGTGGAAACCATGGCCTTGCGGCTGGCCTACAACGCGCGCGTGGCGACAACCCTCATCGACGATATCCGCCGCCAGCCTGAAGTGGCCCGGGTCCTTTATCCGGCGTTGCCGGATTCGCCGGGCCATGCCTTGTGGCGGCGGGATTTCCAGGGGGCCAGCGGCGTTTTCAGCGTGGTGTTCACGCCGCAGGCCGCGCCCCATGTCGCGGCAGCCATGGACGCACTGCGCATTTTCGTGATCGGTGCATCCTGGGGCGGCACCCGCAGCCTGGTGGCTCCCATGCCGGTGCGCGCGCACCGCACCGTGCGGCCCTGGGAAGGCGACGACATGGTGCTGCGCATCAGCATCGGCATCGAAGGCGAGGCCGACCTGGCGCACGACCTCAAGACCTTCTTCGAGGCGCTGCGGCGCGAAATGGTTCGCCATGGGACCGCATAGCGGCGGCTGACAGCCACCGGGTCACGGCGGCATCGGCTTTATTTCACCAGCAACAACATCACAAGGGAAAAATCATGACGCAACGGATGGGCAAGACATGGTTGGGCCGACTGTTCGCCCTTGGCGCGCTTGCATGCTCGGTCGCGGCGGCGCCCGCGGCGGGCGCGGCGTCCACCAAGGACACGATCCTGCAAAGCGGAACGGTGACGATAGGCATACACAACCGCGCGCCGTGGGGATTCCGCGATGCGGACGGCCAGGCCACGGGATTCCACGCCGACCTGGTGCGCGCCGCGTTTGCGCCACTGGGCGTCAAGAACATCAATTTCATCATCACGGAATTCGGCGCCCTGATCCCCGGCCTGACGGCACGTCGCTTCGATATGGTGGCGTCCGGACTGGCCATCACGCCGCCGCGTTGCAAGGTCGTACTGTTCAGCGAGCCGGACCTGGCGGTCGGCGACGGCTTGATCGTCGCCAAGGGAAATCCGCTGAAGCTGCACAGCTACGCGGACATCGCGGCGAATCCCAAGGTGCGTTTGGCCGGCGGACGCGGCACGCTGAACTCGAAGAACGCGCAGGATGCCGGGGTGCCGGCCAGCCAGATGGTATTCCTGGATAGTCCCCAGTCGCAGCTGTCGGCGCTCATCGCCGGACGCGCGGATGCGGTGACGCTGTCCGCGCCCAGCGTGGTGTCGCTGCTGCAGGATCCTAACGTACAGGGCGTCGAACGGGCGCGTCCCTTCCAGGGCCTGGTGCGCAATGGCGTGCCGGCGGCGATGTACACCGCGATCGGTTTTCGCCAGGAAGACGCCGATCTGCGCGACCTGTACAACGCACAGCTCGCGAAGCTGAAGGCCGACGGCACGGTCGACAAACTGATGGCCAGGTATGGCTTCACGCCCGACGACGCGCCGCCCTCGGCGGTGACCACGGCGCGGGTCTGCGCCGGCGAATACTAAGGCAATGGACTTTCCCGGTATCCTGGCCGGCATTCTGCAGGGATTCCGCGTGACCGCGCTGGTCACGTTGTACGGAATGCTGTGGGCCGTCCCCTTCGCATTGTGCTTTGGCGTGCTGCAGTACCTCACGCGCGGCGTGACCCGCGCGGCCGTCACGGCGGTGATCGAGTTTTGGCGCAGTTCGCCGGTGCTGATTCTGCTGTTCATGTTGTACTACACGCTGCCCAGCTTCGGTATTTCGCTGTCGGGCATGACGGTCGGCGCCATGGCCCTGGGCTTGAATATCGGCGGATATGGCAGCCAGGCCGTGCGGGCCGCGCTGCAGGCGCTGGACCGCGGCCAGGTCGAAGCCGGCCTGGCGCTCGGCCTGCGCCGTGTGGACGTACTGGCGGCCATCGAGTTGCCGCAGGCGCTGGTGGCGATGCTGCCCACCTTCGTCAACCAGTTCATCCAGTTGGTAAAGGGCACCGCCGTGGTGTCCTTGATCACGCTGACGGACATGACGTTCCGCGCCAAGGAGATCGCCGAGCTGACCTATAACCCCGTCGGTATCTACACGGCCCTCCTGGTGGCGTATCTGATGGTGTGCTATCCGGCGACCCTGCTGGGCCGCTGGCTGGAGAAGCGGGTAGGTATCGCGAGTAGGGGGGCCCGTGAAATTTGATGCCGATTTCGCGCTGTCGGTGGCGCCCGTCATCCTCTCCGGCCTGGGAGCCACGCTATGGGCCGCGGTCATCGCCAGCATCGGCGCGGCCGCGCTGGGCTTCGTGCTGGAGATGCTGCGCCGATCCAATCGCGTGCTGGGCTACGCGATGCGCTTCCTGATCGACGTCATACGTTCCACGCCGGTGCTGGTGCAGCTGTATTTCATCTACTTCGTGCTGCCCGTGACCGGGCTGACGCTGCCGGCGATGACGTCCGGCATCATCGGCCTGTCGATCTACTACAGCGGCTATCTGGCGGAAGTATTCAAGGGCGGCATCGAGAGCATCGACACGGGCCAGTTCGAGGCCGGCAAGGCACTTGGCCTGACCCGCTTCGATGTGATGGCGTTCGTCATCGCGCCGCAGATGCTGCGCAACGTCGCGGCGCCCATGGGTAACTACTTTATTTCCGCGCTGAAGGCCACCCCTTACCTGGCGGTTATTTCGGTCCCGGAAATGCTGGGGCTGGCGCTGGAGGTCGGCTCGAACTCCTTCCGCTATGCCGAACCCGTGGTGGTCGTGGGGGTGATCTTCCTGATACTGGCCGTGGCCATCGGGCAGCTCGTGCGCGTATTGGAAGTCAGGCTGCTGGCTTCCTCCAAACGATAGGATCCAGGACGTCCATGCATAAACAACGGGACCAGGGGGCCAAGGCGCCGCATGCCGGCGGCGGCGCGCTTGCCGTCGAGATCGATGGCCTGAACAAGTGGTACGGCGATTTCCAGGTGCTGCACGACATCCGACTGACCGTGCGCGCGGGTGAAAACATCGTGATCTGCGGGCCGTCGGGCTCCGGCAAGTCCACGCTGATACGCTGCATCAACCAGCTGGAATCGCACCAGTCCGGCCGCATCGTCGTCAATGGGCATACGCTGGGCGCAGACGGGCCGAAGCTGCACGAGCTGCGGCGCGACATCGGCATGGTGTTCCAGCACTTCAATCTGTTCCCGCATATGACGGTGTTGCGCAACTGCACGCTGGCGTTGACGCGGGCGCGTGGCATGGGCCGGCGCGAGGCCGAGGAGATGGCGCGACATTACCTGGCGCGCGTGCGCATCCCGGAGCAGCAGGATAAATACCCCGGGCAACTATCGGGCGGACAGCAGCAACGCGTGGCCATCGCCCGCGCGCTGTGCATGAACCCCAAAGTCATGCTGTTCGACGAACCGACCTCGGCCCTGGATCCCGAGATGATCAAGGAAGTACTGGACGTCATGGCGGATCTGGCGGGCGAAGGCATGACCATGTTGTGCGTCACGCACGAGATGGGTTTCGCGCGCAGCGCGGCGGACCGGATCATCTTCATGGACCAGGGTCGCATCGTCGAGGAATCGACGCCCGACGTCTTCTTCACCCAGCCTCGCCATGAACGCGCGCGGCAGTTCCTGGGCCAGCTGCTTTGATCGGCGCGCGCGCCGGAAAGGGATAACCGCATGACGCATTCCACGAATTCCGTCCAGCCTGCCCATGTCGCGCCGGCCGCCGCGCCTGCGGCAGGCGGCGCCATGACCAGCCGCGTCTGGACCGGCCTGGACTACGAGCGCGACGGCAAGCAGGTCGACGCACTCTACATTCCCCATTCCACGGATTTCTCGGCGTACGGAACCGTGGCCATTCCCATCGTCTGCATCCGCAACGGCGACGGGCCGACGGCCTTGTTGACAGCGGGCAATCATGGCGACGAATACGAAGGCCAGATCGCGCTGTTGCGGCTGGCGCGCGCCCTGCAGACGGAGGACATCCAGGGCCGCGTCATCCTGATCCCCGCGCTGAACTTTCCGGCGGTCCGGGCGGGCCGCCGTGCCTCGCCGCTGGATGAGGGCAACCTGAACCGCTTGTTTCCGGGCGACGCCAACGGCGGCCCCACCGCGATGCTGGCGCACTACATCAGCACGGTGCTGTTCGGCCTGAGCGATCTGGTAATCGATCTGCATTCGGGCGGACGGTCGCTCGATTACGCGCATTGCGCCCTGGCCCAGCATGGCCGCGACGAAGCGCAGCGCGAGGCGGTCGATACGCTGCTGCGCGTGTTCGGCGCACCGCACAGCATCCTGACTTCAGGGCAGGGAGGCGGCGGCGCCACCACGCTGTATGCGGCCGCCGCCCAGCGCGGCTTGCCCGCCCTGACCACCGAACTGGGCAAGGGCGCCACGCTGGACCCCGCCGGCCTGCACACCGCGGAGCAGGGGGTGCGACGGGTACTGCGGCATTACGGTATCGCGCCGCGACTCGACGCCGAAGCCGCGCCGGCCACACGGCTGCTGCGCTCCCTGGGCCCGCGCGCCGGCATTTATGCGCCGTGCGACGGCCTGTTCGAGCCGCATGTCGAAGCGGGGCGGGAAGTGAAGACCGGACAACTGGCGGGATACCTGCACAGTTACGAAGACCCGTTGCGCGATGCGCACCCGCTGTATTTCAGCGCCGACGGGGTGGTGTCCTGCCGGCGCTTTCCCACGCTGACGCGGCGCGGGGACTGCCTGTATCACCTGGCGGCGTAGGGCTGGCCCAGGGTAGGTCGGCGCACGCCGCCCATGTCTCAGCGCCGGCCTCCGCTGGCGTAGAGGATCTCGCCAGTCAACCATCCCGCATCGTCCGACGCCAGGAAGGCGGCGATCGTGGCGATGTCCCTGGGCTGCCCGATTCGGCCTAGCGGAGTCTCGGCGACTGCCGCGGATTCAAAGTCCGAGCCCGACATGCCGGCGCTCTGTATTCCTTCGGTGAGCACCATGCCCGGAGAGAGCGCGTTCACGCGGATTTTGCGCGGGCCCAGCTCGCGCGCCAGCACAGCCGTGATGGCGTCCACCGCGCCCTTGGTGCCGCTATAGACGGCGGTGTCGGGCGATGGGCTGCGGGTGACTACGGAGCCGATGTTGATCACGCTGGCGCCTTCGCCAAGATGAGGGGACGCCGCCTGGGTCATGAGCAGCACGCCCAGCACATTGATGTCGAACTGCTTGCGGTAGTGCTCTTCGGTTATTTCACCGAGGGGGGCGAACTCGTAGACGCCGGAATTGTTAACGAGAATATCCAGCCGGCCGAATTCCGCGAGGGCGGCATCGACAATGGCCCGGGCGTCGGCGGCCTTGGAGACGTCGCCGCCCACCGCGATGGCCCTGCCCTTGGCGTCGGCGATCTCCTGCACGACGGCTTGCGCGCCAGCCTTGCTGGACGCGTAATTGACAACGACGGAGGCGCCATCGGCCGCCAACGCCTTCGCGATGGCCGCGCCTATGCCCTTGGACGCGCCCGTTACGACCGCGACCTTTCCTGCGAGCTTGCTCATGATCGGTTTCCTATTAAAGGATGAAGGGGGACGCGGTAGCAAAGCGGCAGGACGCCGCGTCTCGTCCGGATCACCACGATAAGCGAGCCGCGCGGGCAGATAAACGCCGGCAGATGGGAATGAGCGGACGGAATTTCGGAACAGTACCGGCGGCGCTGTTGGCAGCATCCGCCGCGGGTCCCTCGCGCACCCCTGCGGCCGCTTCCCATTGACCGAGGCCCGCGGCGCATCGGGTACGGTCCACAATGGTAAAGTTTTTGCCCGGCATCCCACCCACCATGAACCGAGCCTATCCCGACATGACTACGGCGCTCGTTGCCGAGAACGACCACAGCTCCGCCCCGGCTGATTTTCCAACGTTCGAATCCACGGACTTTGCGGGCGAGGGGTCGTTTTACTTCGACCTGGTCAGATTGCAGAATCGGCCGGAAATCCCGCGTGCGTTTCCGCACCGGCATGCCTACTATCACATCCTGTGGATGACGCGTGCGCAAGGCACGCATATGCTGGACTTCCAGAACCTGGATGTGCGTGACCGCTCCGTATTCTTTTTGACGCCGGGCCAGCTGCATGCCTGGAGTTCATCGGTCGCGCCCCAGGGCTATGTCATGAACATCAGCACGGCGTTCTTCACGCACATGTTCCCCCGTGCCGATGATATTGCGAAGTTCCCCTTTTTCCATCCTACGCGGGGCAATCCCGTTCTATATCTGAGCACCGGGCAGCACGACGGCATGCTGCCGCTGTTGCGGGCGATGGAAAAGGAAATGCAGGAGCGCAGGCTAGGGCGCTACGACGTTGTGCGGTCCTATCTGCTGATCCTGCTGACGCAACTGCGCCGACTCTACCCGGTGGACGAACGTACCCTGGCTGCGGGTCCGAGTTACTCCCTGGTGAAGCGCTTCACCCTCCTGGTGGAAGAGCGCTACCTGTCTTTCGGCAGTATCCGCGACTATGCGGATGCATTGCATGTAAGCGAGCGGCAACTCAATGAAGCGGTAAAGCGGACCATGGGGCGCACGGCCGGCCAGCTCATCCAGGACCGCGTGGTGCTGGAAGCCAAGCGGCTGCTTAGCAACACCCAGTCGGGGGTGGCCGAGATCGCGTTCCAGCTCAATTTCGAAGACCCCGCCTATTTCACCCGTTTCTTCAAAAAGCATACGGCGCTGACTCCCGGCGAGTTCCGCAGGAACTGCCTGAATCTGCTGGACTGAAGCGCGTGGCGGGGTAGCCCTGCAAGGGGCCGCCGCGTTCGGCAGCCAAGGGAGCGGGCGCCGGGTGCCGGCGAAGAGGCGCGCCGGGCCGCGGCACTGGTGCGGCACAGAGGGTGCGGCAAACAGCGGGGAGGCAACGGACGCTAGCCGCGAAAAAATCCAATTCAAGCACCGATCTGTCCTAACGGTTGCCGGCGCACTCCACATACAGTGTGGTTTCAGGGGATGGCGGCAAGACCCGCGTCAGCCGCCATCCGCGAATACTGATAACACGGTCGCCAAGAAGCGGCCGGATACCGGAGACCGGGATGAAGATCATCCTTGCACGCCTGCTGTCCCCCCGTTCGCGGTCCCGCGCGCTATCCCTGTGCATGCCGCTGGTAATGGCTCTCGCCAGCACCATGGCGATGTGCGGCACGGCTGCCGCCGCGGCCTTCCCCGACAGGCCCGTGCGCATCATCGTGCCTTTCGCGCCCGGCGGTGCAACCGACATCATTGCCCGTACCGTCGCCCAGGAGATGGCCGGCAAGCTGGGACAGCCGGTCATCGTCGAGAATCGCGCCGGGGCCAATGGCAACATCGGCGCCAGCGCCGCCGCGCGCGCCGAGCCGGACGGCTACACACTGCTCATGGCGACATCCAGCCATGCCATCAATGCCACCTTGTATCGGCACCTGGATTACAGCCTGACCCAGGACCTCACGGGGCTGTCCAATCTGGCCTCCGTGCCCCTGCTGCTCGTCATCAATCCGCAGGTTCCGGCCAGCACGGCGGCCGAGATGTCGGCATACATACGCGACAACGGCGGGCGCCTGGCCTATGCGTCGGGCGGTACTGGCACGGCCGCGCACCTGGCTGGCGCCCAGTTCGTATCGCTGTCCGGCGGCCGTGCGACCCACGTCCCTTACAAGGGCGGGGCGCTGGCGCTGAACGATTTGATCGGCGGCCAGGTCCAGTTCATGTTCGCCAACCTTCCGGAAGTGCTGTCGCAGGTCCAGGCCGGTCGTCTCAAGCCCATCGCCGTCACCGGCCAGCAACGGCATCCCGCTTTGCCGGACGTGCCCGCCTTTTCGGAAACGCCGTTCGCCGAGTTGACGGCGCGCTCATGGTTCGGGCTATTTGTACGCACCGGTACGCCGCCGGAACGCGTGGAAATCCTCTCCCGGGCGATTGCCGACAGCGTGGCCGCTCCGGCGGTGCAAGCCAAGCTCAAGGAGCTCGGCGCCCATCCCGTAGGCAGCGGCCATGTCGAGTTCCAGCAATACGTTGTCCAGGAAGTCGAGCGCTGGCGCGCACTGGTTCAAGCCTCCGGCGCATCGGTCGATTGAGCTTCGACCGAGCCACGTGCGCGCTTCTGGCGTGACGCAAGGCGTGCCTTGCCGGCTCCCCGGCGATGGCCCGCACGACATGTCCTGGCGCCCCGGGTCCACAACAAATACGGCGTTCGCCAAATGAACGATCATTCCAATCTCCGCACGGGCGGACAATTGATAGTCGACGCGTTGCTGGCGCAGGGTACGGACACCGTATTCTGCGTACCCGGCGAAAGCTATCTCGATGTGCTCGACGCCCTTTATGCGCAGCAAAGCGCCATACGCGTAGTGGCCTGCCGCCACGAAGGCGCCGCGGCCTTTATGGCCGAGGCCCATGGCAAGCTCACGGGAAGGCCAGGGGTTTGCATGGTGACGCGCGGGCCCGGCGCCACCAATGCCAGCATCGGCGTGCATACGGCCTTTCAGGATTCCACGCCCATGATCCTGCTGGTGGGACAGGTCGGCCGCGACATGATGGAACGCGAGGCCTTCCAGGAAATCGACTACAGGCGCATGTTCGGCCCCTTCGTGAAATGGGTCGCCCAGATAGACGAGGCGGCACGCGTGCCTGAACTGATGGCGCGCGCCTTCGCGGTGGCGCAGTCAGGCCGCCCGGGACCGGTGGTGCTGGCGCTGCCCGAGGACATGCTCACGGAATCGGCTTTCGCCATCCAGACCCGCGTAGTCGAGGTCGCCGAGGCCCATCCCGCGCCCGAGGCGATGCACCGTCTGCAGGCATGCCTGGCCAACGCGCAGCGGCCCTTGATGTTATTGGGCGGCACGGGCTGGCGGCGCGAGGGTCGAGAGGCCATCACGCGCTTTGCCGAGCAGAACGGCTTGCCCGTGGCCTGCGCGTTTCGCCGCCAGGATCTCTTTGACAACCGGCATCCCAACTACGTCGGCGAGGTCGGCATAGGCGTCAATCCGACGCTTGCCAAGGCCATCGGGCAGGCAGACCTGTTGCTCGCCGTTGGCACGCGCCTGGGTGAAATCGTCACCAGCGGCTATACCTTGCTGGACGTCCCCGTGCCGCGCCAGCGCCTGGTGCACGTGCTGGCGTCACCGGAAGAGCTGGGCCGGGTGTACCAGGCCGAAGTCCAGGCCCTGAGCCACATGAATGCCTTCGCCCTTGCGGCGGCGGCGCTGGCCCCGGCGGACCATGCGCCACGACAGGCGTGGCGCCAAACGCTGCGCGGCGACTACGAACGCTATGTGACGCCAGCGCCTCGCAAGGCGCTCCTGGATCCGGCCGACGTAATCGTCACCTTGCGCGAAACGCTGGCTCGGGATGCCATCCTGACCAACGGCGCCGGCAACTACAGCGCCTGGGCGCATCGCTACTTCCAGTTCTCGCATGCGCATTGCCAGCTTGCGCCTACCAGCGGCGCCATGGGCTACGGCGTCCCGGCCGCCATCGCCGCAAAGCTGCGCCATCCGGAGCGCCAGGTCGTCTGCCTGGCGGGCGATGGCTGCTTCCTCATGACTTCGCAGGAACTGGCGACCGTGCGGCGTCATGGCCTGGCCATTGTTTTCATCGTGTTCAACAACGGCATGTACGGCACCATCCGCATGCACCAGGAAAGCAATTATCCGGGCCGGCCCATCGGTACCGACCTCTGCAATCCCGATTTCGTAATGTATGCGGAGTCCTTCGGGCTGCAGGCCGAACGGGTCTGCCGTAGCGCGGATTTCGCGCCGGCATTGCAGCGGGCGCTGGCTGCCCCCGGCGCGGCGCTCATCGAGCTGCAAATCGACCCGGAGATATTGACGCCGCGCAGCACCTTATCCGAACTGCGCCAACGGGCCATGCGATCCGTGGCGTAGGAGCGATACGCCGCAGGCCATGCCGAACGGCAATTCACCACAAGAGGAAGGAGACAACCATGAATCCGATAACGTACCGTCCGCTGGCGCGCCTGGCGCTGCTGGCCGCACTTGCCTTGGGGGGCCTTACGGGAGTCCAGGCGGCCACCACACTGAAATTGGCCCATTTCGCCGCGGAGTCGCACCCCGCCCAGACGGCAGGGCTGCAGTTCAAGAAGAACGTCGAGGCCCGCACCGGCGGTGAAGTGCTGATCGAGCTGTATCCCGCCAACCAGCTGGGCTCGCCTCCGGACCAGCTCGAGCAGACCGTGCTGGGCGTGATCGACATGAACCTGCCGACCCAGGGGGCCCTGGACAAATACGAGAAGGCCTTCGCGACGGTCATGACCCCTTACGCGTTTTCCAGCTACGACGAAGCGCACCAGGTATTGGACGGCCCTTTTTACGATTGGGTCGCGCCTCGCCTGGAAAAGAAGGGGCTGGTGCTGCTTTCCACGTGGGAATACGGCTTTCGCAATGTGACCAATTCCAAGCGTCCGATCAATACCCCCGCGGATATGAAGGGGCTGAAGCTGCGCACGCCGCCGGAACTGCAGATCATCGCGGCGCTCGAAGCAGCCGGCGCCACGACGGCGCAAATCGCCTTTCCCGAGCTGATCGCGGCCCTGAACCAGGGCGTCGTCGATGGTCAGGAGAATCCCATTGGAGTCATGTATCACTTCAAGATCTATGAGGTGCAGAAGAACCTGGCGCTGACACAGCACGTATATAACAGCATGACGCACGTGATCAGCCTGGCCAGTTGGAAGAAGCTGACACCAAGGCAGCAGGCCATCGTGCGCGAGGAAAGCCGCTCGGCCGGCCTGTTGATGCGCAAGCTCGTAGCCGCGCAAGAGGCCGAGGAAGTCGGCAAGATGGAGGCGGCCGGCGTGAAGGTGACTCGCCCCGACATCGCGCAATTCCGTGCGCTCATGCAGCCTGCCTATGACCGGGTGGCGCAGTACGCCGGCAAGGAAAACATGAAGACCTTCCTGGACATGCTGCCGAAATAACCGCGGGGGCGGTCGGCGCTTGGGCGCCGGCCGCCGCGCGGCAATACGGAGAAATTGCTATGCAAGCGGTTCTAGTCGTGGGAGGGTTGGTCGCCCTTATCCTGTTCGGCGTGCCCATCGCCGTGGCACTCGGCATAACGGCCATCCTCGGCTATCTGATAGCCGGCGAAACGCAGGCCCTGACCATGATGGCCCAGCGCATGTTCTCGGCCTCGTCGGGCTTTACGCTGCTTGCCATTCCCTTCTTCATCCTGGCGGGCTCGCTGATGAATACCGGCGGCATCACCGACCGGATTTTCCGTTTCGCGCATGCCCTGGTCGGTCATTTCACGGGAGGACTGGCCCAGGTCAACGTCGTGGGCAGCCTGATTTTCTCCGGCATGTCCGGTACCGCCGTCGCGGATGCCGCGGGCATGGGCCAGGTCGAAATCAAGGCCATGAACGACGCCGGGTTCGAACCCAGGTTCTCCGCGGCGGTGACGGCGGCTTCGGCCACCATCGGGCCGGTCTTTCCACCCAGCGTCCCCATGGTGATCTTCGGTGGACTGACCGGTGTGTCGGTAGTGCAGCTTTTCATCGCCGGCATCGTGCCCGGGTTGCTCCTCACCGGTGCGCTGATGGCCGCCATCTGGGTGATTTCGCGGCGCCGGCGCTATCCCGTGGAACGCCGTGCCAGCCTGCGGGAATTGCGCGAGTCGTTCGCGGGAGCGCTGCTTCCCATGCTGGCGCCGGTCATCATCATCGGCGGCCTGGTCAGCGGCTTGTTCACGCCTACCGAGGGCGGCGTCGTCGCGGTGTTGTATTGCCTGGCGCTGGGCATGTTCGTCTACAAGGAAGTACGGCTGTCCGACTTGCCCGGAATACTGTGGACGACGCTGCAGCACACGATACGCGTGTTGTTCATCATTGCGTCGGCTGGCTTCCTGACCTGGTTCCTGGTCCACAAGCGCATCCCCGACGCCATGATCCAGGCCATCATGTCGGTGTCGACGGTGCCCTGGCAGGTCATCGCGCTGATCATTCTCGTCCTGATCGTCGTGGGCCTGTTCCTGGAAGGGGTGGCAGTCATCATCATCACCGTCCCGATCTTCATGCCGGTTGTCACTCAGATTGGCATGGACCCCGTGCAGTTCGGAATGTTGATGGTCATGTGCTCCATGATCGGACTGCTCACGCCGCCCGTCGGCATCCTGCTGTTCGCAGTCAGCAGCGTATCTGGCGTCAAGGTGGGTGAAATAGTCCGTGAACTATGGCCGCTGTTGATCGCGATCGCGGCGATCACGTTGCTGGTCGCCTATTGGCCTGCGGTATCGCTCTGGCTTCCCGGGAGCCTCCTATGACGGACACTTTGCTTTGCCGACTGGACAGGGCGCTGGGCGCGCTGCTTCGGATCTTCACCATGGCCTGCATGGTGGGCCTGACCGTGCTGCTTGCCCTGAACATCGTCAACCGCGCGGTGGGCATGTTCGGCATGAACTGGTTCGACGAGGTCGTCACCACGGCCTTCGCATGGATGGTCTTCATAGGCGCCAGCGCGCTATGGCGCGAGCGGGACCATTTCATTATCACGCTGGTGTCCGACTGCCTGGCAGGCAGGCGACTGGAGAAGCTGCACCAACTGCTCGTTGCCCTGGCGGGCCTGCTGTTCGCCGTCGTGCTGCTGGTATACGGCTACCGCTTCGTCTCGCTTACCTCGGCGACCACGCCCGTGCTGGAGCTGCCGCAGTCCTGGGCTTATGCCTGCCTGCCCATCGCCGGCCTGCTGATGACCCTGTATGCGACGCGAGATGTCTGGTCGGTATTGCGTTCGATGTGCGTCCGCGAGCCGCACGGCGCCCCCGAAACCCTGGTGCGGTGAGCCAGCCATCGTGCTGGCTGGCACGCGCGACGGTGCCGTGTGCCAGCCGTTGCGTGCCGTCTTCCGCGCGAATGAATCTTTCTTCAACCCCCAGATAGGAGAGCTGCATGCTCTACGATGTCAGGACCTATACCTGCCACGCCGGCAAGATCAAGAAACATCTGGCGCTTTACGCCGAACACGGGTACGACGTACAACGCCGTCACCTGGGTGAGCCATTGGCCTACATGCAAACCGAAAGCGGCGACGTCAACAGCTATGTCCACATCTGGGTCTTCGACGACGCCGCCGACCGCGCGCGCAAGCGCGCGGCCCTGCAAGCCGATCCCGCGTGGGCGCAGTACCTGGCCCGCAGCAGCGATGCGGGCTACCTGCTGTCGCAGCGCAACCAACTCATGACTGCGGTGCCGTTCTTCAAGCCCAAGCCATGACGGCGAGCGAGTATCCGGCTCGTGAAGGCACTTGCCGCACATCGCCGCACATCGCCGCACGCGCTGCCCCGAGCGTGCCCACGCCCCGGCGGACGCGCCTCCCGGGCGTACCGTCCTTCAATCTTCAAGCACTGGAAGATCGACCATGCATAACTACCGCCAACTGTTCGACCTGAGCGGCAAAATTGCCGTCGTACTTGGCGCGGGGTCCGGCATAGGCCAGGCGTCGGCTCACGCACTGGGAGCCTTGGGCGCCCACGTGGTGTGCGCCGATCGTGACGAGCAGGCCGTGCAGGCTACCGCGGCGCAGATCGCCCAAGCCGGTTCCGCGGAATGGCACATCATCGACGGCGCCAGCGGCGAACAGATCGCCGATCTGGCGGCGCGCACCCTGAAGGCGCACGGCCGCGTCGACATTGCGGCCACCACGCCCGCCTTGAACATTCGCAAACTCATCGTCGACTACACCGAGGACGAGTTCGACCAGGTCATGAACCTGAATCTTAAAGGCGCCTTCCGCTTCCTGCGGGCCTTCGGTGCGCCCATGATGAAGCAGGGCAGGGGCAGCTTGATCCTGTGTTCCTCCATGCGGGCCGTTACGGTGGAACCTGGCCTGGGCGTCTATGCCGCCACCAAGGCCGGCATTGCGCAGATGATCAAGGGTTTCGCCGCCGAAGCCGGCGCCTATGGCGTACGCGTGAATGCCGTCATGCCCGGTGTCATCGAAACCCGCCTGACGGCGCCCCTGAAAGAGCGCCGGGAGATCTACGACACCTATGCGGCGCACACCGTCTTCAACCGCTGGGGCCAGGCCTGCGAAGTCGGGTCGGCGGTAGCGTTCCTGGCGTCGGATGCCGCAAGCTACATCACCGGCACTTCGCTGGCCGTGGATGGCGGGTGGACGGCGATAGACGGTCCGCCGACGGGGCTTACGGCGACACGGCCCTCGGAGTGAGGTGACCGGTGCGGTGCGGTGCGGATCGGCGAGCGCGGGCCCATCAAGGCCGCTGGCGCCGGGGACCCGCTATCCGCGCCGCGGAATACGGCGACGACACCTCGCTTGCCTCACCCCTTCGGCGCGATCCGGCCTCATCGTGCGTAGCGCAATAGGAAGCAGCCGCTGCTACATACAAAGTGCAATTGTGCATATGGGGACCCAGCCATATCCTCGTGGGGCCATCCGAGGCTTGCTTCCATCACTGAATCGGCGGGCACGCGGTCCGCGACGCGGGCGGCTTGAAGGCAGCGGCGAACCGGCGTTCATCTTCAGCGAGTGGAGGACCCAATGCAAACGTCACGCATGGATCAGAACCGGAGTCCGATACGCAGGTGGGGACCGATAGCGCTTCTCACGATAACCCTATCGGCGCTGCCCATTTTCGCGCGCGCGGACGAGGCGATCAGCGAGGATATGGCGCGTGCGATTGCGGTAGACGCCTACGTCTATCTCTATCCGCTCATCACGATGGACGTTACCCGGAAACAGATAACGAACGTCGATGCTTCGAACACCAAGCCGGGCTTTGCGCCGATGAACACGATTTCCAATTGGCCGGCGTTTCCGCCGGCCGACATGAAGATCGTCGTGCGCCCGAATTTCGACACGCTGTATTCCAACGGGTTTCTTGATATCACCAAGGAGCCCGTCGTCGTATCGGTGCCGGACACAGGCGGACGCTACTATCTCTTCCCCATGCTGGACATGTGGACGGACGTTTTCGCCTCGCCCGGCTGGCGCACTACGGGCACCCAGGCAGGACATTTCCTTGTCGCGCTCCCGGAATGGAGGCCGGATCTCCGCGATAAGTTCGACGAGTTCGATCTTCCCGAGGGAACGGTGAGAATCGACGCTCCGACGCCTTATGTCATGGTCATCGGCCGCACGAAGACCGATGGACCTGCGGACTACGGCGCGGTCCACAACATCCAGGCGGGCTATAAGTTCACGCCGCTCTCACAGTGGGGCAAGGCTCCCCAGCCCGTGACCGCGAGGGTCGATCCAACGATCGATATGAAGACGCCGCCGAAGACCCAGGTCGACACCATGCCGGCGGACCGGTATTTCGCGTATGCGGCTGAGCTGCTCAAGGTGCACCCGCCGCATCTGACGGATCAACCCATCATTGCCCGGATGAAGCGCCTTGGCATCGAGCCGGGTAAAAGCCTGGACGTGAGCACGCTCGATCCGGCGGTGCAGAAGGCGCTCGCGGCGGCGCCTGAAGCGGGCCAGCAACTGATGCTATGGAAACTCAAGACGCTCGCCCGTGTCGTGAACGGCTGGGCCATGAATACCGATACGGTCGGAGTCTATGGCAACTATTATTTGAAGCGCGCGATCCTTGCGCAGCAGGGGCTGGGCGCAAATCTCGTCGAAGACGCGATCTATCCCCTGAACCTGGCCGACAGCGACGGCAAGCCGCTTGACGGCTCCAGCAAGTATGTCATGCGCTTCGAAAAAGGAAACATGCCTCCCGCCGATGCCTTCTGGTCGGTCACGCTATACGATGCCGACGGTTTCCAGGTGGGGAACAGCCTGGACCGCTTCGCGCTAAGTAGCTGGATGGCGTTCAAGTACAACGCGGATGGTTCGCTTGAACTGTATTTCCAGAACCAAAGCCCCGGGAAAGACAAAGAGGCAAATTGGCTTCCTGCACCCATCGGGCCATTCAACCTGACGATGCGTCTATATGCACCGGCAGCCAGCGCACTGAATGGGCAGTGGGCACCTCCGGCGGTCACAAGGGCGGATTTCATTCCACCGGTGACAGCCCAGTAAATCGTATCCGGGCGGCGAGCGGGCCCGACGTCCCGGGCCTCCTCAAGCAATTCGTCCGCTCGCCGCCGGCCCCCCCAGCACGGCACTGTGCGGGACCGCCCCAAGCGTTCAGGGGCATAAGTTCTTCACGATTTGAGCGCGATATAACCCGTGCCGGCGCATCGAACCGGATCAGCGGGGGCGTTCGCCTTGCGCCTGCGTCAGGATCCACAGATTTTCGGCCACCTGCGCCATTTCGCTGGGCTGGCGAAACAGGCAGATTTCCAGCGGGATGTCCCACTCCGCGCCGCCCGCTCGTACCAGCCTTCCTTGCGCCAGGTCATCATGCACCAGCATGTCGGGCAGCCAGGCGATGCCACGCCCCTGTACCGCCATGGAGCGCAGCAGTGTGGCGTGCGGGCCGACGAACGTTGTTTGTATTCGCGCTTCGCGCATCCCCATTTGACGTAGGTGAAGAGTCACGATGCGGCCCAGGCCGGATGCCGGCCCATATGCCAGGAAGGGGACGGAGCCCTCGCCGGACAGACGGTGAGTCGGTTCGCAGGGCGGGCCGCTCACGAGAGGAGCACTTACCGGCACCAGAACGTCCGTGCCCAGGCGCACCACAGGGTAGGCGGTTTCGTCCAGGCGGCTGGCCACTTGCGGATGCCGGTGGCACAGGAGGAACTGGACGCGACGCTGCGCCATCAGGTCCTCGCAAGCCTGGAAACTATCGGACATCATCTGGATCGCACCGACCTCCATATCCGCTTCCAGACCGGCGAGCCATCTGGGAAAAAACGTCAGCGACAGCAAATGCGTGGCCGCGAAGCGCAGGCTGGCGCCTTCCTGGGCGTGCGCGGCGATCGCCTTGATACGGGCTGCCTCCAGGTCCGCCAATACTTGTTTCAGGAGCGGCAGGAACTTGCGCCCGGCGGCCGTAAGTTCGGTGGGATGGGTGCTGCGGTCGCACAGGTCCGCTCCCACCCAATCCTCCAGTGCGCGAATGTGCCGGCTGAAAGCGGGCTGCGCGATGGCGCGGGCTTCGGCGGCGCGCGAGAAACTCCCCGTTTCGGCCAGCGCGCAGAAATCCTCCAGCCAATTCATGTCCAGAGGTCGGTTTCCAGGTCCCATGAGCAGTGTGTGCAGCGCAGCACAGATAATTCTATGCAATTCGAGTATTGGACGGCCCGAAGGCGTTGCCGCAATCATAACGGCCATTCCCGCACTAACAAGGAGACCCGCCACATGGCTTCCATCTCGAATTACCGCGGCATCATCCCGGCGATTTCCTGCCCTTTCACCCCTGATTATCGTATCGACGAGCCGGCGTTGCGCCGCCTGGCCAGCTGGCTGGCCGGCCATAAAGGCGTGGTGGCCGTCATGACCAACGGCCACACGGGCGAAGTCTTTTCGCTGACGCCGGCCGAGCGCGCACAGGTCACGCGCATCGTGGCCGATGAACTGCGCGGCAGGCTGCCGGTGATTTCGTCCATTGTCTGCGAAGGCATAGCCGAGGCCGCGGAACACGCGCGCGCCGCGCGCACCGCCGGCGCCGCCGCGTTGGATGTGATGCCCCCGCACCACTGGCTGCGCTTCGGCTTCACCTCGGGCCATGCGCTGCAATACTTCCACGCTATCCACGAGGCGGCGCCCGATCTGGATCTGGTCTGCCACGTCTACCCGGCATGGACGCGGGCTTCCTACTCGTCGAACCTGCTGGCCGATCTTGCCCGGCTGCCCTATGTGCAGGCATTCAAGGTCGGCCAGCGCGACATGAACAAATACGCGCGCGACATCCAGGCGCTGCGCGACGCCGATGCATCCAAGGCCATCCTGACCTGCCACGACGAATACCTGCTGGCGTCCATGGTCCAGGGCGTGGATGGAGCGCTGGTGGGCTTCGCCACGTTCATCCCGCAGCTCATCATCGACCTGTGGGATGCGGTCAAGGCCGGCGATCTCAAGCGCGCCCAGGCGGTGCAGTCCCTCATCACTCCGCTCAAGGACGCCGTATACGGTGGCGGGGAACCTACCGGCGAAGCCCACGCCCGCATGAAGGCCGGCATGTACCTGGCGGGGGTGCTGGAAAGCGCCGTGGTGCGTCCTCCCACCGAGGCGCCCGACGCAGCCGATATGGACGCCCTGCGCGTTGCGCTGGCCAACGCAAAATTGCCGGTCCGCTAAAGGCTGTATGTGCATCTGGCGAGGCTCGCCGGAAAGTATGGCCATGCGCCATTTCCTCCCGCGGCGCCGCCAACGAAACCAGAAAGAGGAGACATAGCATGCAGAAGAAAATCCTGTTGCATACCGTCCTTGCCCTGTGCGCCGCAGTTGGCGGCAGCGTGGCGCATGCGGGGGACGACTATCCATCACGGCAGGTCCGGTTCGTCATTCCGTTTCCTCCCGGCGGCACGCTGGACATGCTCGGTCGTGACGTGGCCCAGAAGCTTAGCGAACAGACCGGGCAGGGTTTCGTCGTGGAGAACCGCTCGGGCGGCAATGGCATTATCGGTGCCGACGTAGTGGCCAAGTCCCGGGCCGACGGGTATACGCTGCTCTTCAACGCGTCGACCTTCACCACGGCCCCCATGACCATGAAGTCCGTTCCCTTCGACGTGGACAAGAACTTCGTACCGGTGGCCATGGCGGGCAAGGCGCCGCTTTCGGTCTCGGTGAAGAAGGACCTGCCCGTGACCGACCTGGCCGGCCTGCTGGCGTACGCAAAGGAAAACCCGGGCCGCCTTACATTCGCCGTGGGATCCGTCGGCTCGGCGGGCCATCTGGCCACCGAGTTGCTCAAGCGCCAAGGCGGCCTGGACTACATGGTCATCCCTTACCGCGGCACCGCGCCTGCACTGCAGGACCTTGTGGGCGGACGCATCGACGGATTCATCGACCCCGTGCTGGGCGCCGTGTCCTATTACAAGAGCGGCATGGTCAAGATGCTTGCGGTGACTTCGGACACGCGGCTGCCCAACCTGCCCGAGGTGCCTACAGTCAGCGAAACCCTGCCGGGCTATCAGTTCTACAGCTGGTACGGCCTGTGGGCGCCGGCCGGGACGCCCGCGGCTATCGTCGGGAAGCTGAACACCGAGGTCAACAAGGCTTTGTCCTCCGGCATCAAGGAAAAATACGAACAGCTCGGGATAACGATCACACCCGGCTCGGCAGCTGAATTCGCCCGCTATCAGAAAGACGATATGGCGCGGTCACGCAAGATCGTTGAAGAAGGCCGCATCCATGTCGACTGAGTATGCAGGAGGGATGGCGGTGGTCACCGGCGCCGCCGGCGGCATTGGCCAGGCCATCGTGCAACGCCTGCTGGACGCGGGCTGGAGCGTGACTGGCCTGGACCTGGGACCGGCTCTTGAGCGGCACGCCGCCTACCGGCATATCACGGTCGATCTCTGCGACGGTCAGGCCGCCCGTGAGGCACTGCGCTCGCTGGCGAATGTCCGGGCCCTCGTACACGCTGCCGGGGTACTGCGAATAGGGACGTTGGCGCAGCTGGACCCGCTCGACGGCGAACGAATGTGGAAGCTGCACGTCGATGCCGGGGTCCGGTTGGCGCAGGTCCTTGCGCCCGACATGGCCGCGCGCGGCGGCGGCCGTGTGGTGCTGATCGGCAGCCGTGTGGCCCAGGGCATGCCGGGTCGTAGCCAGTATGCGGCATCCAAGGCAGCCCTGGCGGCGCTGGCCCGCAGCTGGGCCGCCGAACTGGCCGGGCAGGGCGTCACGGTAAACGTGGTGTCGCCGGCGGCCACGCAGACGAGCATGCTGGACGATCCTGCCCGAGCCGCCAGCGCGCCGCGCTTGCCGCCCATAGGCCGGCTGATACAGCCCGCGGAAGTCGCGGCGCTGGTGGCATACCTGCTGTCGCCCGAGGCGGCCGCGATCACCGGGCAGGACATCGCGATTTGCGGCGGGGCGTCGCTGCCGCAGTAACTGCGCATATCCGCCGCCCCGTCGCAATGGCTGTACTGCGCGACGGCCATCCGGCCGGGACATGCGGCGGCCTTCCACGCGGCGGTGTGAAGCCGGTCAGGCCGCGCCGCCGAGCATCCCCTAGGGATTTTCCCGTATGACGCGGAGTATGTATTTGCAGACCATATGGAAAAGGGTACTTTAGCGCCTGTCTATACAGCACTAGCCAGATCGGTCCCGGTTGCGATTGCCGTAGCTCGCTTTTCCGTCCGTCTGCCAGGAGAGTTTCATGTCGGAGTTGGGTTTTCTGCAAGGCGCCTGTGTGTGGAAGGGGGCCGAGATGGTCGACAATCCCCGTTGGGTCAAAACGTTCCCGGGGGTCGTACTGGAGCAGATCGACGCGGCAGTCCGCAACACCGACGGCGTGGCCTGGCGTGCGATCAATCGCCAGAACTTCCCTTTGCCCGATGCCGCTTCCTTCTTCGACGACGTGCGGGAGGAGCTGGAGAACGGCTCCGGCATGGTCAAGATGAAGGGCCTGGACGTTGGCCGGTATGACCAGGAGCAGTTGCGGCGGTTGTGGTATGGCCTGGGCGCCCATCTCGGCACGCCCATGTACCAGAACTACCGCGGCGAAGTCATGCGGGAAATCAAGGATGAAGGAATGGGTGTCGGCGCCAAGCTCTACGGCGCGACGGTCGACGAATCCGGCAAACAGTTCCTGTCCTCCGGGGCCCGGACCTTGACGCCGGGCCAATTGCGCTTCCATACCGACCGGTGCGATGTCGTGGGCCTGTTGTGCGTGCGCCAGGCGGCCGAGGGTGGGGTCAGCAAGCTGGCGAGCAGCGCCACCGTCTACAACGAGATCCTTCGGCGCCGCCCCGACCTGCACGCATTGTTGTGCAAACCTATCCCGCGCAGCCGGTTTGGCGAAGAGGCAGGCGGCGAGCATATCGTCTACGACTTGCCGATCTTCGGCGTGCGCGACGGCAAGCCTACCAGCCACTTTTCCCTGACCTACATCGAGAATGCCCAGATGGTGCCCGGCGTCCGCAAATTGACGGACGCAGAACACGAAGCGATCCGGCTTTTGCTGGCGGTGGCCGAAGAGTCGTGCTTTGAAATGCGCTTCGCGCCCGGCGACATCCAGCTCTTGAACAACCACGTTATTTATCACGGCCGCACGGCATTCAAGGATCAGGTCGAAACGGGCCAGGACCGGCTTCTGATGCGCCTCTGGCTTTCTGTGCCAAACTCCCGTGCCTTGCCGGCGGATCACGCGGTGCTGTGGGGCGACGTCGGGTCGGGCAAGCCGCACGGCGGTATCGCGCAGCCCGCCGCCGCCATGAATGCCTAGGCGGCATATACACATACACGCATACAGAGATCCGCTTCAATCGCGAACCATCCGGGCTCGCCCGGACAGGCTCTGCTTCATATTCCTCGGGAGATCCCAATGAAACGGCACGCAATCAGACAACCAGGATGGTTTCGCACCGGCGCCAGCTTTCTGCTCGCGCCGCTTCTGTTCGGCTTGACCGCCGCGACCGCGGTCGCAGCCCAGTTCAGCAATTGCGAAGTCAGCGGCACGCGCGGTTCGGTCAAGCTGGAAACGGTGGTGCCGGGCGCGCTTTCCGTGCGTCCTGTGCTGCCCGCGCCGGGATGGTGGAATGGCGACTCTCCGGAAACCATCAACGGGGGCTTCGAATACTGCATGGCTGCCAATATGGCCTATCGGGCCGGGCTGGACCGTGTGATTGTCGTGAGCCGTTCGTTTGCGCAGATACTCACGGGACAGGCAAAGGGCTTTGACATCGCGCTCAGCGAAATCACCATTACCGACGAGCGCAAGAAGGCGGTGAATTTCACCGATCCGTACTTCGACTCCGACATGGGGGTCCTGGTCAGGGCCGGTGACAAGATCACCGCTGAAAATATCAAGACCAAGCGGCTGGGCGTCAAGCAGGGCACCACCACGCACCAGTTCCTGGAAGACCACGTCAAACCCACCCAGCCGCTGAAGGTCTATCCCGAGGTGGCCGCCATGTACGCTGCCCTGGCTGCCGGCCAGGTAGACGCGGTGGTCTACGACACCCCGAATGTACTGGCGCGAGCCAAACAGTCGGAAGGCCGGTTCGAGGTCGTGGGGCGCTACGACACCGGCGAAAGATGGGGCGGATTGGTCAACAAGGATTCGCCCAACATGGCGGTCTTCAACAAGCTCATCCAGGAAATGAAGGACGACGGAACCTTCGACCGCCTGGCCGCGCAATACCTTGCGCCCAGTCTGGGCATGGATCCGAACAAGGTGCCGATCTTCAAGCCGTAAGAGCACCGCAGCCATGCGCAATCCTATCGATCGAGTGTCCGGCGCGGCGGACGGGGCCGGCCGTGAACGCCGTCTGGACATGGGCGGCATGCCGTCCATGCCGACGGCGCTGTTTCTTTCCGCCCTTGTGGCGGTGGCGCTCACGATAGCGTCCAGCTGGTACACGATCGGCGCGCTGCGTGAAGTCCTTCTGGCCAGCAAGGTCGATGGCTGGTGGGTCCCCGCCGGGGTGGCGCTCCTGGGCCTGGCGTCGGCGTGGGTCGCGTTCCCCTTGTATCGCACCTTCAAACGATGCCTGGAGGTTCGGGCCGCTGCAGCCCGCGGGGACATTGTCGCGGCGCGTGTGGCCAGATCGCAGGCGCGCGTACTGGGCTGGATCGTGCTCGGGTACACGCTCAGCCAGTTCATCTGCGTGGTGGGTGTGCAGTTCCTTCTGGCGAACAACCAGGCGGTGGCCAAGACCTTCTTCCTGGTGCCGCTGATCGTCAAGACCTTTCCCCTGGTGCTGCAGGCGTTCTGGATCAACGTGAAGATCTTCATGATCGCCGAGGTTTTTGTGTTGATCTGGGGGCTGATCGTGGCCCTGGCCATGCTGGCGCCCGGAGAAGCCGGCAAGCCCTTGCGCATTCTCGCCACGGCATATGTCGACATATTCCGCGCCATGCCGGCCGTATTGGTGATCTACCTGGTCGGGTTCGGTTTGCCGTTGACCGGCGTACCCATCCTCAAGGACCTGTCCTTGACGACATATGTCGTCATTGCATTGACCCTGACGGTCGGCGCCTACGTGGCGGAAATCTATCGTGCCGGTATCCAGGGCATCCATTGGAGCCAGACCGCGGCCGCCCGCTCGCTGGGGTTGTCGCACATGCAGACGCTGCGATTCGTGGTCCTGCCGCAAGGGATCCGGAACATCATCCCGCCCTTGCTGAATGCCTTTATCGCGCTGCAAAAAGATACGGCGCTGGTCAATGTGGTGGGCGTGATCGACTCCTTCAACCAATCCATGGTGCTGGCGTCGAACTATTACAACCTGTCGGCCGCAACGACGGTCGCGCTCCTGTTCATCATCATTTCCGTGCCACAGGTCCGCCTGGTGGAACGCATGGCAAAACGCGATCGCGCCCGCATGCGCGCAAGCGGCGCTTAAGGAGCCGTGGCGTGTCGTTCATCGAAATTCGCGAGATCTCCAAGTCGTATGGGCAATTGCCGGTCATCGATCGCCTGAGCATGACGGTGGAAAAGCACCAGGTTGTCTGCCTTATCGGCCCTTCCGGGTCCGGCAAGTCCACCTTGCTGCGCTGTATCAATGGCCTGGAACCCATCGATGATGGCGAGATCCTGGTTCACGGCGACCGTATCACCGGGCCAGGGGTCGATGTCGATGCCTTGCGGCGTGACATCGGTATCGTGTTCCAGGGCTACAACCTGTTCCCCCACATGACCGTGATGGAGAACGTGACCTTGGCGCCGGTGCAAGTGCTCAAGCAGCCCCGCAGGCAGGCCGAGGAGCGGGCGATGGCGTTGCTCACGCGTTTCGGCCTGGCGCAGAAGGCGCACGAGTATCCAGACCGGATGTCCGGCGGGCAACAGCAGCGGGTAGCCATCGTGCGGGCGCTGGCGATGGACCCCATGGTGCTGCTGCTGGACGAGATAACGTCTGCACTGGATCCGGAACTCGTTTCGGAAGTCCTGAATATCGTGCGCGACCTCGCAAACGAGGGCATGACGATGCTGCTGGCCACGCATGAGATGGGCTTTGCCGCCGAGGTGGCTTCAAAGATATGTTTCCTGTGCGACGGCGCCGTCTACGAAGAAGGGCCGCCGGAGCAGATTTTCCGCGATCCGCAACGCGACCGGACCCGCGCATTCCTGCGCAGTATCCGGGAGGCCGGCCGCATATAGCCATGAATCAGCCACCCGTCGAGCGTCTCGCCATGGCCGCCGCGCCCGGGAAACAGGAATCCGCGGCGGGGAAGGGGCCCTCCGCGGGTATCAAAGGCGGCACGGCGACCACGCTACATGAACGGATCAAGACGTATGTGACTCGCGGCATCCTGGATGGCACATGGCCGCCCGGCGCGCGCCTGCCGTCCGAGCATGAACTGGTCTCTCTGTTGGGCGTGTCGCGAATGACGGTCAACAAGGCACTACGCGAACTCGCCGGCGCGGGGCGGATCGTCCGCATTCCGGGCGTGGGCACGTTCGTGGCAGAGGCCAAGCCGCAGTCGACCCTGCTGCAGATCGCCAATATTGCCAACGAGATCCGCTCCCGCGGGCACGAGCACCAATGGCGTTGTATTTCGCGTGAACGGCTCGCCGCCGCGCCGGATGTCGCTGTGTGGCTCGGCATGCTGCCGGGCCAATCGGTTTTCCACATGGTCAGTGTCCACCTGGAGAATGGGTCTCCCATCCAGCTCGAAGACCGCTACGTCAATCCCAGGATGGTTCCCGACTTCATGGACCAGGATTTCGCGCGCACCACGCCCGGCGAATACCTGCTGGCGTCGATACCTGCCGATCTTGTCGAACATGTCGTCGATGCCGTCATGCCGACGCCCAAACAGGCGCGCATACTCGATATGAAGGTCACGGAGCCCTGCCTGCAGCTCACGCGCCGAACGTGGTACGAAGATGTGCCGGTGACGTGGGTGCGGTGCCTGAACCCGGCGTCGCGGTACAGCCTGGGTAGCCGGTTCCGGCCGGGCCCCGACCAGTGAGATAAGCCCTTGCGCATGAGTGGGCTGAAGCAGCCCATGCGACTTGGTTTTCAACGCTGTATATACATGAATAGGGTTGATCATGGCGAAAGTCTCTAGCGTGCGGCTCACGGCCCAACCCATGACGCTGGCCGAGCTCCGGCGCATCCATGCCGGTGACGTCCAGCTCGCAGTGGCGGATGACCTCGTCCCGGCATTGGCGGGGGCTCACCATACCGTCCGCGATATCGTTGCCAGCGGCCAGGTGGTCTATGGCATCAATACCGGATTCGGCAAGCTCGCCAGCACCCGTATAGACAAAGACCACCTGGCCGACCTGCAGCGCAACCTCGTTCTGTCCCACAGCGTGGGCATCGGCAACATCCTGGCCGCCCCAGTGGTTCGCCTGATCCTCGCCACCAAGGCCATGAGCCTTGCCCGCGGCTTCTCCGGCGTGCGCCCCGAACTCGTGGAAGCCCTGGTCAAGCTGTTCAACGGGGGTGTGACGCCCTGCATACCGGGCAAAGGCTCGGTCGGCGCATCCGGCGACCTAGCCCCCCTGGCCCACCTGGCCTGCGTACTTATCGGGGAAGGGGAAGCGTTGCTGCCGGATGGACAAAAGGTAAGTGGGGCGCAGGCCATGCGGGCGGTGGGTTTGACTCCCTTCGTTCTGGGCCCCAAGGAGGGGCTCGCGCTGCTGAACGGCACCCAGGTCTCGACGGCATTGGCGCTTGCCGGCCTGTTCGAAGCCGAACACGTGTTCGGCGCGGCGCTGGTTGCGGGCGCGCTTTCGCTGGAAGCGATACAAGGTTCGGTCAAGCCGCTGGACCCGCGCATACACGCGGCCCGCGGGCAGCCCGGCCAGATCGCCGTGGCGCGGGCATTGCGCACGCTTTTGGCGGATAGCCAGATCGTGACATCGCATGCCGACTGCGGCCGGGTCCAGGACCCGTATTCGATCCGTTGCGTGCCACAGGTCATGGGTGCATGCCTGGACAACCTCGTATATGCGGCTCGTGTATTGGCCACGGAAGCCAACGCCGCCTCGGACAACCCGCTGGTTTTCGCCGACACAGGAGAGGTGATATCGGGCGGCAACTTCCATGCGGAACCGGTGGCTTTCGCTGCCGACATCATCGCCCTGGCAGTCAGCGAGATCGGCGCGATCTCCGAACGGCGCATTGCGCTCCTGCTGGATAGCGGGCTATCGGGCCTGCCGCCGTTCCTGGTTCGCGACGGTGGGCTCAATTCCGGGTTCATGATTGCCCAGGTCACCGCGGCGGCGCTTGCGTCGGAAAACAAGTCGCTCGCCCACCCGGCAAGCGTGGACAGCCTGCCTACCTCTGCGAACCAGGAAGACCACGTATCCATGGCTACCTTCGCGGCGCGTCGCCTGGGCGATATGGTGTCCAACACCGCGGCGATCGTGGGCGTGGAGGCGATGGCCGCCGCGCAAGGTGTCGAACTCAAGCGTTTGCCCCAGGGGCCGCGCAGTTCGGCTGCGATGGAGGACGTGCTGGCGGGAATCCGCCAACAGGTGGCCTTCCTGGACCAGGACCGCTATCTGGCCAACGACGTGGAGACCATGCGCCAATGGGCGCTGAACCCCGAGCGCCTCGAGGCGTTCGCGGACATCGTTCCCAGTTTGCAGGGCGCGAACCGTGCCCGGGAAGTCGCAATGGCGGGGGAGCGGAACTGAAAGGCGGCCAGCCGCGTGGCGTGATCACCATGCGGCCGGTCGCGCGGACCATGATCATCGGCACGATCCTCACCCCGGCCACGCGGCCGGAGCCAGGGAGATCGGCCCGGGTTTATTTGTTTTCCTTTTGCAGGCTCTTCTTCAAGCCGGTTTGCTCGGCCGCGGTGCGCGAGGTGGCCAGCTTCTTCGCGATCACCGCCTTGAATTCGCTGGGGGAATTTCCGGTGGGAATGAATCCCATGGACAGGAATTTTTCACCCAGCTTGGGATCGCGCAGGGCCTCCTGGAGGGCGGCGTTCAAGGTGGCTTTCAGGTCGGCCGACATTCCTTTGGGGCCGACCAGACCGTAGAAGAAGGTGCTCTCCAGCCCAGGGATGGCTTCGGAAAGCGTTTGGACGTCCGGCAGACCCGGCCAACGCGTGGTCGATCCCACTGCGACGATCCGCACGGCTCCGCTCTTCACGTAGGGAAGCGCCACGCCCAGGGGCAACACCAACGCGTCGACATGGCCGGCAATTACGTCCGTCAAGGCGGGGCCGGTGCCGGGGTAGCCGATGATGGTGGTTTTCACTCCCGCGGCGGCCTCGATCCGCAAGCTATCCAGATGCATTCCCCCGCCGGAGACAACCGCGAAGTTCAGTTTGCCGGGATTCTGTTTGGCATAGCTGGTGAAGTCGCTGAAGCTTTTGATCGGCAGGGAGGGGTTAACGACGAGGACCGTGCCCCCTGCGGCGATCTGGCCAATATGGTCGAAGTCTTTCACCAGGTCGTAATCGAGATCGTCACGGACCGCGGAATTGCCCACATCGGAATCCGTCCAGACGCCCAATGTGTAGCCGTCCGGTGCAGCGCTTTTCAGATCCCGGATACCGAGCACGCCCGTGCCGCCAGGGCGATTCCTTACGATGACCTGCTGGCCCCACTTGCGGGAGAAGACCTCGGCAAGGCTGCGGGCGACGATGTCGGTGCCTCCGCCCGGGGCATATCCCACGATGAGCGTGACCGGACGTGTGGGAAACTCCGCGCCCTGCGCGGCTGGCAAGAGCAATGAAATAGCCGTCCACAAGCCGGCTGACAAACGGGCAATCAGCTTCATTTTGCCTTCCTCCTCGGTGGTTTCGTGCCGCGGTATCTGCTGATGTCTGCAGCTTGCGCAAGCCGATGGAGCTCACTATACAAAAAAACGGCTGAGTGTCAACGAAAATAAGTGTCGTCTATAGAAGACGATTAGGCCCTTGATGCGCCTTTGCAGAGCTGCCAAGCAACCGAGAGGCCGCAGATATGGCGGTTTGTGCATACGAACTAGTCCGAATCGACCATATAGCGCGAGCGTCCCCGTGGGGCTATAGGCGTACAGTTCTCTATAGAAGACCCTAGTGCTATATTGCAAACGACACGTGCTTCAACTACCATGGCTCACTGACGCGATATTCCGGCCCTTGCGAGTGCACACCGTGCGTCATGTGCGCTGCCGTCATTCTGGGACCGACGTTCATTGTTCTACGAGGAGGAGACATGTCCGAGGTCACCCAATTCCAATCCCGCGCGCAATCCGCGCCCGAGCGTGTCGACGTCCTGGTCGTCGGCGCGGGTTTCGGCGGGCTTTATGGAATCTTTCGGATGCGCAAGCTCGGGTTGACGGTCCGCTGTATCGAAGCGGCCGACGGAGTCGGGGGCACATGGTTCTGGAATCGCTATCCGGGCGCACGTTGCGACGTTGAGAGCCTCGACTATTCCTATTCTTTCTCCAACGAACTGCAGCAGGAGTGGAGCTGGTCGCACCGTTATGCCGAGCAACCGGAAATCCTCGCCTACCTGAACCACGTGGCTGACCGCTTCGACTTGCGGCGATACATCCGCTTCGAAACACGCGTCACGGAAATGCGCTTCGACGAAGAACGTGCGGTCTGGATGGTCTCCACCGACAAGGGCCCCTTGGTGGAGGCCCGCTTCTGCATCATGGCAAGCGGCAATCTATCGACGCCGCGTGTCCCCGACTTTGCGGGCATCGAGCGATTCAAGGGCGAATGGCACCATTCGGCTCGCTGGCCGAAAGAGGGCGTGGACTTTACGGGCAAGCGTGTGGCGCTGATCGGCACCGGCGCGACGGGCGTGCAAATGCTTCCCAAGATCGCGGCACAGGCAAGCTGCGTCACCGTCTTCCAGAGGACAGCGAATTTCAGCGTGCCTGCCCACAATCACCCGATGCGGGATGACGAAGAGCGAGAGCAGAAAGAAAACTATCCCGCGCTTCGCAAAGCCGCACGCAAGCAATCTTCGGGGATGTCACGCGTCGCGATCCCGACCAAGTCGGCGCTGGACATTCCGCACGAGGAGCGAGTGCGGCTTTACGAGCAGTTGTGGGCAAAGGGCGGAAGCGCACGCATGATGGGCGCATTCACCGACCTGTTGCGCAATCCGGAGGCGAATGAAAGCCTGGCTTCATTCGTGCGCGAGAAGATCCGGTCGATAGTCAAAGACCCTGAGACAGCCGAAATCCTGACCCCGCGCGACCACCCCATCGGATCGCGGCGTCTTTGTGTGGATACGAACTACTACGAGTCCTTCAACCGGGACAACGTGAAGCTCGTGGACGCCCGCCGCACGCCCATCAAGGAAATCACGGAGAAGGGCGTGCGGACCACCGAGGCCGAGTACGAAGTCGACATCATCGCCTTCGCGACCGGGTTCGACGCCATGACCGGCGCACTGAATGAAGTATCGATTACCGGACGCGGAGGTGAGCGGCTCAGCCACAAGTGGCGGGCCGGGCCTGCCACCTACCTTGGACTCATGGTCCACGGCTTTCCCAATATGTTTCTCGTTACCGGCCCCGGCAGCCCGTCCGTGAAGGCGAATATGGTCACGGCGATCGAACAGCACGTCGAATGGATTTCGGATTGCCTGAGCCATCTCGACGCGAACGAAGTCGCCACGATCGAGCCCACGTCCGAAGCCGAGGACGCATGGGTCCGGCATGTGAACGAGGTCGCCAATGGCACCCTGTTCCCGAAAGCGACCAACTCCTGGTATGTCGGCGCCAACATCCCGGGAAAGCCCCGCGTGTTCATGCCCTATGTCGCGGGCCTGCCCGCCTATATCAAGATCTGCGAAGAGGTTGTCGCTGATGGCTATCGCGGTTTCGATCTGCAGAAAGCGGTCTCGGATATGGAGGCAAGGATATGACCGTCAATAGCGTGTTCGTGGTCGGAGGAGCGTCGGGCATCGGTCTGGAAGTGGCGCGTCATTTTCTTGCGCGCGGGGCGGCCACCACGATTATCGATGTCAACGCCGAAAGGGTGAAAGACGCCGAGAAAACCCTGGCCATGCCGGGAGCCCGCGTGTTGGGCATGGCTGCAGACGTCAGGGACCGTGATGGTCTTCATCACGCTTTCGCCGAGAGCGCGAACCGCCACGGCGGCATCGATGCGCTGGTGTTCACCGCCGGCGTGCTGCTTCCAGCGTCGCTGGCCGACATGACGGATGACGTCTACGATGTGACCTTCGACGTGAACACGAAAGGTTTCTGGCGGTGCGTCCAGGCAGCGCTGCCTCATTTCCCGGATAGCGGCGGATCGATCGTCGCCATATCGTCGGCGGCTGGACAGCGTCCGAAGGCGGGAAACGGTGCTTACGCGGCTTCCAAGGTCGCGCTTCAGTTCCTGGCTCGCACGCTTGCGCTTGAAGTGGCCCATAGGCAGATACGCGTGAACTGCATCTGTCCCAGCATGCTGAAAACGCCGATGACGGAAAAGATCATGTCGAGCCCTGCGCAAGGCGGGTTCCATTTATCGGCGACGACGCCTCTCGGCCGTTTGTGCACCGAGGCCGACGTCGCGGCGGCCATCGCATTCCTGTGCTCGGAAGAGGCGTCGTTCATTACCGGCACAACGATCGCCGTGGACGGCGGATCCACGGCGGGCGTGCCGTTGGCCTCTTGAGGGGATTGTCCGGATGGTGAACCTTGCAGGGCAAGGCACGGGAAGTATTATATTTCCCGGAAGCCCGGCAGTTCCCCGGGCTGTCTTATTGTGCTCGCCTGAAAGCGATGGCGTCGCGGTTGCAAACGAAGCAGTGAGAGGAATGATTCATCGTGACTACTGAGTACGAGATCGACACCGAACCGCAAACGGACAAGCCTGATCGCTCCGCAAAGTCCGAACGCGCGGGCGGCTCGGAACGGGTGCTCGGCAAACCGGTAGGTGCGATCATTTCGGGGCTGGCGGTGCTGCGTGCTCTCCATCGGGCGCAGCGTCCCCAACGGGCCAGCGAAGTTGCGCGCGAGACCGGGCTGCATCGCGGGACGGCATTCAATATTCTCCGGACCTTCCAGCGCGAGGGGCTTGTCGCCTACAACGAGCGCGACCAGACCTACAGCGTCGGAATCATGGTGCTGGAGCTGGCGCACGGGGTCCTGCGAACGAGCGGACTGCTCGATGTCATCAGGCCCGAGATGTTTTCGCTGGCCGAGCGCGTCGGCGTAACCGTCGCGCTGGCCAAGGTCGAGAAAAGCTATGACCTGGTGCTGCTGGATTTTGTAGGCGGCGGATTCCGCGTCGACAGCTATTTCAGCGTGGGCCGCCGATCGCCCCGGTTTTCCGGTGCGTCAGGCCTGGTCATGGCGGCATTTTCCGGCGCCACGCCTGAATTGATCGAAGCGGCATATGGCCAGACGGAATGGTTCCGGCAGCCTCCGTTCGAGGAATATGTCCAGCGTATCGAACTGACACGGACCCGTGGGTACGCCTTGGACTCCGGTGACAGAAGGCGGGGACTGACGCAGATTGCGGTCCCGATCTTTTCACAGGCTGGGCCGTTGGAGCTGGTCCTGACGGCAGCCAACTTCAGCTACACAATGACTGAACAGAAGATCGCTGAAGTAGCGGAGGCGATGCTGGCCTTCGCGGACCGGATGTCACCCGAACTCGGCCGCCTTCGGCTTGATTGAGGATAGCACCCAAGTGCGGCGTTGGCCGCGTGATGTCTGCATATTCCCGATTCTCACACTGGTCGGCCAAGCCGCGGAGTATCCGGCCAAAGCTTCGATGGAAGCCCCCGATTCGACGGAGACCTGGCCGCCTGTGTCTACATGGGCGAGGCCATCCCGCTCACCAGGGTTCGGCGGGTTCCGGCAGCCCCAGCCCCCGTCGTAAAGCCGCACACAAAAGGTGGAATTCCGCGTCGACCGCAGCACTGAGCCGACGCGCCCGCAGAAAGCCATGGATCATGCCTGCGCCGATGCGCATCTCCACCGCAACACCGGCGGCCCGTAGTTTTTCGGCGTAGCGTTTGCCGTCGTCCAGCAAGGGGTCGTGGTCGGCCAGCAGCAGATATGCCGGCGGCAAGCCGGCGTGGTCCGCCGCCCGCATGGGCAGTGCATAGCCATCGTCGCGCATGGCCGCCACCGCAGGCGGCAGGAACGATTCCAAGGCGAAGGCCATCGCCTCGCGGGTCAGGAAGGCGTCCTGGGTATTGTGCAGGTAGCTGGGCGTATCGAGGTCGGCATCCAGCGTCGGGTAGATCAGGGCTTGCATGCGCACGGAGGGACCGTCGCGGTCGCGCGCCAGTAGGGCGCAGGCCGCGGCCAGGTTGCCACCGGCGCTGTCGCCCGCAACGGCAATACGCTGCGGATCGATGCCGAGCATCTGCGCCTCGCGGGCCGCCCACATCAGGGCCTCGTAGGCATCTTCGGTTGGCGCAGGATAGGGGTTCTCGGGCGCACGGCGGTAATGCACGCTGAGCACCTGCGCCCCGGTATTGCAAGCCAGGCTGGCGGTGATGAAATCATGTCCTTGCGGGCTGCCCGCGACGAAACTGCCGCCATGCAGGTATACGATGGCCGGCAGCGGCCCGTCTCCGCGCGGCCGATACACCCGCACGAGGATTTCGCGTCCCGGCAGCACGATATAGGTATCGTTGACGGCCAGCGAGGCAGGGTAGGGCTCATTGATCAGCGCGGCTTGACGGTCGGCGCGTGCGCGCCGCTGCGCCAACGTCAGGCTGCCGAGGTCGCCCATTTCCCCCAATGCCTTGCGCGAACGATCTACATACTCCTGGATGCCCGGATCGTAAGCCATGGATTGATTCCTGCGCTGAATCTTGAAGGGGGAATCCGACTGTACAGAATGTTCAGATGGATGCCAATACAGGATCGCCCGGGGCTCACAAGGCGGCCACGCTACCTTAGCGACTTCTTGAGCCCGCCCTTGTGAGGCCATCATTTTCGATGATGCCCCCTCGCATCAATTCCTATTTCCGCTGCGGCAACGATGTCTCTAATATCGCTCCGCATAAGCACGACAACGGCGGAGACAAGCATGTTGAAGGCAGACAAGTACGCGGATGCACCGCCTCGCGGCGGCACGGGGGCGCGGCGTACGGCGGCAACGCCGGTACAGGACGCCTGGACGCGGCGGGACTTCATCGGAGGCGCGCTGGCGGGCCTGGCGGCGGCGCTTCCCATCTCCTCCCATGCCGACGGGGCCGCGGCCGGATGGCCGCAGAAGCCTATCGACGTGGTGATTCCCTTCGCGCCCGGCGGCCCCGTCGACATCGCCGGCCGTACGGTCGGCGTGCCGCTGGGACAGGCATTGCGGCAGACCATTGTGGTGGTCAACAAGGCGGGCGCGGGCGGCAATATCGCCGCGGCCGCCATGGCAAGGGCGCCGGCGGACGGCTATGAGTTCATGCTGGTGCTGGATTCCATTCTTACGGTCAATCCGACCTTCTACAAGGATGCCGGCTTCAAACCGCAGACAGACCTGTCGCCGGTGGCCCAGCTTGGCGATCTTGCCAGCGTCCTGGTGGTGAACGAGAACGCCGGCATCGCGACGGTGGACGAGTTCATCAAGCGCGCCAGGTCCCAGCGACTGACCTTCGGATCCGGAGGAAACGGCACGGCGGGGCATTTGTACGGTGAGTGGCTCAAGTACGACTTCGGCCTGAAGGTGGAGCACGTGCCCTACAAGGGGCTGGCTCCGGCGGTGCAGGGGCTGCTGGCCGGCGACATCGACTTCATCGTGGCGCTGATCCCGGGCGTATTGCCGCAGATCCGCTCAGGCCGCCTGCGAGCGCTGGGCCTGACCTCGACGAGCCGGCAGACGCTGCTGCCGGACGTCAAGCCGTTATCGTCTTTGGGGCTGGTCGGCTTCGAGGGTAGTTCCTGGCTGGGCGTGGTGGGACCACGTGGCCTCTCCGCGGATGTGGTGGCGCGTTTCGCCGTGGCGCTGCGTACCAGCCTGGACGACCCGGCGACGGCCGAGCGCCTGCGCGGACTCGGTATCGAACCCGCCTTCGCCGACGCAGCCGCATTGCAGGCGCGCATCGAGCGCGAGTCGCGCATGTGGGCACGTCTGCTGGACAAGATGAACGCTTCTGCCTCTTGAAGAGATCATGGCTCCGAACTTCCTGTTCCTGATGGCGGATCAATTGACCGCCTTCGCGCTGCGCCTCTACGGCAATCCCGTGTGCAAGACGCCCAATATCGACAGACTGGCTGCGCGCGCGACCCGATTCGAACGCATGTATTGCAACTTTCCGCTTTGCGCGCCATCCAGGGTCGCGATGCTTAGCGGACGGCTGCCCAGCGCAGTCGGCGTGTATGACAACGCCTCGGAGTTTTCGGCGGAAGTGCCGACCTTCCTGCATTACCTGAAGCTCGCGGGCTATACGACCTTGCTCTCGGGCAAAATGCACTTTGTCGGCCCCGACCAGCAGCATGGCTTCCAGGAGCGCCTCACCACCGATATCTATCCCACCGATTTCGGCTGGACGCCGGACTGGCGCGAAGCCTTGCCTGTTGCGCCGACGGGAATGAATATGCGCGCGGTGGTAGAGGCGGGCGCTTGTCGCCGCAGCATGCAGCTGGACTACGACGACGACGTGGTCAACAAGGCGATCCAGCGCATCTACGATGTGGGCCGACTACACCGCGACAAGCCATTCTTCCTGGCTGTGTCCATGTCGCATCCGCACAATCCGTATGTGTCGACGCCTGACATGCTGGACCTGTATCGCCGCCAGGATATCGACATGCCGGTAGTCGGCCCGATTCCCGAGGAGGAACGCGACGCCCACAGCCGGCGCCTGTGGCATATGTTCCGCCAGGACGAACACATCGTCACGGACGACCACGTGCGGACGGCGCGCCACGCCTATTACGCGATGGTGAGCTACGTGGACACGCAAGTGGGCCGCTTGCTGGACGCGCTGGACCTGATGGACCTGGGCAGTAATACCGTCATCGTTTTGACGGCCGACCACGGCGATATGCTGGGGGAGCGGGGGCTCTGGTACAAATGGACCCATTTCGAGGGCGCCGTGCGCATTCCGCTGCTGGTAAGCCTGCCTGGGCAGGTGCAAGGCGCATCCTGCAAAGCCCTGGCTTCGCTGGTCGATCTGTTTCCCACCATCGCGGAACTGGCCGGCATCTCCCTGCCGCAGGCGCAGCGCCAGGAACTGGATGGACGCAGTCTGGCGCCCTTCCTGCGAGCGCCTGGACAGGAGGACGGCGATGATGTGGCGATATACGGCGAGATGAACGGGGAGGGGGCGAACGCGCCATGCCTTATGGTGGTCAACGGTCCATGGAAGCTGATCGTTGCGGCCGGCGATGCACCGCAGCTATACAGGCTGGACGAGGACCCGCATGAATTGAACAATCGCGCTGGCGATCCCTCGGCGGCATCCGTCTTTGCCCGGCTGCTTGAGTTGGCGGAGCAGCGCTGGGACGCGCCGGCGTTGCATCGCGCCATCCTGGACAGCCAGCGGCGGCGGCTATTGATCCAGCAGGCCTTGCTGACCGGCGATTACCGGCCATGGGACTACCAGCCCACGGTGGATGCCTCGCGCCAGTATGTGCGGTCCGGGGCGCAATCCAGTCCGTCGGTCGTCAAGGGCAAATTGCGCTATCCGCCTGTCGCGCCGGTTGCGCCCGATCATCCCAGGCCGGAGGGGGAAGCCCTAGGCCGGATCGACATCCAGGATGCCCCGATTTCATGAATCATGGCATTCCTTTACAGTGAGCTCTATGGTCGAAAGTCCGCACTCGCCGGGTGAGCCGATGGCTCGACCGCTATCGCGATTTTTCCTCGAACACCGTTGTTGGGTGTCTCCAGCAGGGCATGGGCGAGCGGAATGTCGGCAAGCGAGTAGACGGCGCCCACGTGAGGCCGCAGCTGACCGCGCTCTACCAATGCGCTCAACTCATCGAGCTTGCCGCGGTTTTGTCTTGTGAACACGAAGTGATAACTCGCGTTCTTGCCCCAGGCCTGAACGACGTTTTGTGGCTGCGCAATGTCCACGATCGTGACAACGCGGCCAAGTTGTGCGAGCACGTCGGGGCTGCGCGTCAACGTGTTACCGCCAATGGTGTCGAACACGACATCGACTCCGCGGCCACCCGTTTCGCGCATGACGGCGTCGACATAATCTTCGTTCCCGTAGTCGATGACCACATCCGCACCCAAACTTCGTGCGAAGTCAAAGTTTGCTTCACGCACGGTCGTGAACACTCTTGCCCCCATGGCTTTTGCCAGCTGGATCGCCACATGACCGACCCCTCCGGCGCCGCCGTGTACCAGAATGCTTTCCCCCACTTTCAGCGCCGCACGAACGACCAATGCTTCCCACGCCGTCCCGCCAACCAGGGTCAAGCTTGCGGCCTCAAGATGGCTCAGCGAGGGAGGCTTCTTGCCGATAATCCCTTCCGCAGCAACGTGGTACTCGGCATAACTCCCAGGCCCCCCAAATATTTGCGGGGTGTACCAGACTTCGTCCCCTGGAGAGAAAGTCGTCACACCCGGTCCGACCGCCTCGATAACGCCAGATATGTCGTGTCCGGTAATAGCCGGTAGTTGCACCAAGTCGGAATAATCGCCACGTCGGACTTGGTAATCCAACGGATTGATGGAGGTTGCATGTACCCGGACCAGGACTTGTCCCGTGTCCGGCACAGGCTTGGGCACGTCGCCAAGTTCAAACGCTTCCGGGCCTCCAAATGATTTAAGTCTTAACGCTTTCATTGCACATCCTCGTTTCGTTAAAAAGGAATATCGGGAATTACCGATATATTGCGGTAAAAAAAATCACAGCTCTTTGCCTATGATCTCGGCAAGCGCACTGATGGTTGCTTCGTTCCGCTTATAGTAGGTCCACTGGCCGATGCGCCTGACTTCGACCAAGCCTGCGCGTTGCAGAGTGGCTAGATAATCGGACACCGTCGACTGCGACAGTCCGACGCCTTCTTGAATACTGCTGACGCAGACTCCTACTGTTAGAACGTCACCTTCATCCTGTGGAGGGAAGTTCTTCGCGGGATCCTTCAAACCTTTCAAGATTTCCAGGCGCGTGCGGTTTGAGAGGGCTTTGAATATTTCGAGCAATTCCATACCCGCAGTATATCGAGATTTACCGATATGTCAATGCGGAACGCGACGGCCACGCCTGCGGCTTCGGTAACGGGATACCCGGTGGCGGCGCGGCGGCGAGCCGTCAACTCCTATCGCCGCGACAGCGGCTTGGTTCCCTCCTGGATGTCGATCCGACTAGGCCGCCCTCAAGCGGGGCGTTTGCATGTCGAGCTCGTGGATCAGGTTACGGACCTGGGCGGCCGCGCTTTGCGGGTCCAGCTTCTTCAGCGTGGCGGTAACGAGTACGCGGGGCATGCCAGGGTTGCGGATCGGCGCGCTCGATAGTGCGCGCCGGGCGAGTTCAGCCTGCATGGCGAGAGGCGCAAGTATCGAATAACCCTGGCCCAGCCCGACAAGATGCTTGATCTCGGTAACCGAGTCCACGGTGGTCTGGATGTTCAAGCGCACACCATATTCGCGGGCGTGCATCCTGACCAGCTTGCCCAGGCCGTGGCGTGCGCTGGGCAGGATCAGGGGATAGCTTCCCAGATCACCCATTTCGACCGGCCGGCGCACCCGCAGGGCGCCGGGTGGGCCGGCCAGGTGCAAGGCTTCCTGGAGCAGCGGACGGGTGTCCAGCCCGTGCGCCGCCTGGCCGGCGAAGAGCAGGCCGACATCGATGCGCTGACTCTTGAGCCATTCGAGCAAGAAGCCGGACATGCTTTCGACGATTTCCACCGCTACACCAAGCTCCTGGCGGGCGGCCTGGATCAACTGGCCCGCGAAGGCGCCCGTCATCGCGTTGGGGATTCCGACCCGCACCACGCGGGACTGGGTGGAGGCGGGGCGGCCGCGCGCATCCTGAAGCAGGCGCCCGACGCGGGCGAGGATGTCATTGGCCTGTTTCAGCACCTTGGCGCCGGCGGGCGTCAGGCTCACTCCCATTGGGCTGCGATCCAGCAGGCGCACCCCCAGTTCTTCCTCCAGCGCCTTGATCTGCGCCGTCAGTGCCGGTTGCACGATATGCAGAGCCTGCGCCGCCTTGGAGATGCTGCGATCCTGCGCCGCTTGCGCGAAATAACGGAGTTGTCGCAGTTCCATGGTTGAACGGGAAAGGACGCGGGCACCCATTGTGCCGCTTCCGCGACCCTGCGTACAAGCCGCCGGCCCGCACCACGACGGTCACTACGCCGGCACCGTCCGCCACCTCGCAAGATCATCGGAGCGTCCCTGATGCGCACGAATTCAACCGGGGCTCGGCTAACCAAGAAATCAATCGCGCACTCCAGCTCATCGATGGGGCATGCGGAGATTCGGTTGGGTGGGGTGTGGGCTAAAGGGAAGGGGACGGGACGGCCGGCAAATCGGCTAAAAGGACGGATGCGTGTACTGCGCGTACTTAAGCTGGTAAGCAGCTTACCGGCGCAATGCCCCAGAGGGTAGATTCAACGATGATGATAATCCTGTGTCACTCGAGCGCTGATCCAATCGACCTGGCGGTGGCAACCGCATATTGGTCACGGAGCCCAGGGAACGGTTGGACGCAAAAGGTCCGAGAAATCGAAGAGGAATTCGCGCTGCGACGCAGTACCGCACAAAAGCTGACTTCGGCAGCCGCTGTGGCCTATCTCCCGGAGCTGCGCTGTGCGGAATGTGCCCTACCGATTCAAGTCATTTCCCGCCCCGATTACGAGGATGTCGTCCGTACACTGCATGACCGCTCCGGCCGGCGCAAACGACGCTTCTGTAGTGTGTGCGCGAGTGCGGCATTGGAGGCGACGATTCGGTCCCGGGAGGAGGCGGAGGCAAATAGAAAACGTGACGTTGAACGATGGCTAGGCGATCAGCGAGGCAGAAGATCTAATAAGTCAGTAAGGACAATATGTCCTAGGGCGTTATGTCCAATGTTGATCGCTGTTTGCTCAAACTACAATAGACCGACTTCGATTGAGATGTCATACAGCGTTTTGAGGGAGCGCTCCTCACGATAGATAGTGTCAAGTAATAGCCTGGAAATACTCAAACAGATGGATTGGACCCCTATAGTCTTCGGTACGTTCAAGGTTCTCGTGTTCGGCACGGGCGTGTTCTTCGCCATCAAGTGGCATTACGATCAAGGGAAGAAAGAAAAAGAGATGCGCGCGGTGCTACCTGCGCTCGGCAAGGTGGCCGCAGTCTTCATGCTATCGCTCCTGGGCCTGCTGGTCTTCACCTTCGTCCTTGGCAGGAAGCTCGGTTTGGACTTGACCTTCCCATGATGGCAAAGGATAGTCGGCCGATATCCAGTGATGCGGCGGCAATTCGGCGATCTGGTGGTTCTTCTGTGTCGGCAGCCGCGTAGGCAGGTCCTTCAGATAGGCATACGGATCATGCCCGTTCAATCGCGCCGACTGGATCAGGCTCATGATGGCGGCTGCGCGCTTGCCACCGCGCAGCGAGCCCGCGAACAGCCAGTTCGAGCGCCCGCTCGCCCAGGGCCGGATCTGGTTCTCGACCCAGTTGTTATCGATCGATGCATCGCCGTCATCAAGATAGCGTATTACCGCCTTCCAGCGATTGAGGCTGTAATCTATGGCGCGTGCGGTACACGAGCCGTCCGGCACGCGTTGCGTTGCGCGATCAACCACCGATGCAATGTCTCAGTGATCGGCTTGGCACGTGCCTGCCGTATTTGCCTGCGCTCGTCGGCAAGCAGATCGGCCACCTCTCTTTCCACGCCGTACAAGGTGCACCGTGCGACAGCGCCACCCCGGCAATGGATTTCCCCGCTTGGCTGGACAGACGCCGTGACAAAGTCGCATGGCGTGGCGGATCGGCTGATGGCAGGTCGCCCACCAGTTCAATGATCTGTCGCCGGCTGCCTTAAAGTGACGAATTCTTCCGCCACGGTGGGATGAACCCCTATGGTGCTATCAAACAGCGCCTTGGTCGCGCCGGCGCGCAACGCGACTGCGAAGCCCTGGATCACCTCGCCCGCGTCCGGGCCCACCATATGCAAGCCGATCACCCGGTCGGTTGCCTTGTCCACCACCAATTTCACCAGCGTTCTTTCCCCGCTGCCCGAAAGGGTGTGTCGCAGCGCGCGGAAGTCGGAGCGATATACGATCACCCCATCCTGCCCCGAGGCGGCGCGCGCTTCTGCTTCGGTCTGTCCCACGGTGCCGACATTGGGATGGGTGAAGACTGCCGTCGGGATGAAGTCGTAGTCCACGGAAAGCCGGCCAGCGCCGAACAGGCATTCGACCAGCGCCATCGCCTCAGCCAGTGCCACCGGCGTAAGTTGCTTGCGCGATGACACGTCGCCGATGGCATGGACCGACGTGAGATTGGTTCGGTAGTTTTCATCCACCACAATCGCGCCCTTGTCGTCGAGCTGTACGCCGGCCGACTCCAACCCAAGATTCGCGGTATTGGGCACGCGTCCGGTGGCGAACAAGACGACGTCGGCATCGCACGTCGCCCCCATGCCGCTAGTCAAGGTAAGGCCGCCGTCATCCCCGCGGGCGAGGGACTCCACGGTCCAATTCAGCTTGATATCGATGCCTTTACGGCCCATTTCTTCGGCGAGGAACCGGCGCACATCCGCGTCGAAGCCGTCGAGCAGGTGGTTGCCGCGGTGCACCAGCGTGACTTCCACGCCTAGGCCGCGGAAAATAGAGGCGAATTCGCAGGCGATGTAGCCGGCGCCGACCACTGCCAGCCGGCGCGGGATGCGCGGCAGATCAAACATGCGATCGGACGTCACCGCAAGTTCGCGGCCGGGAAGGTCTGGCACGTAGGGCACACCCCCGGTCGCCACGACGATGTGCCGCGCGGTGTATCGGTTTCCGCCCACGACCACCGTATGGGGACCCTCGAGCCGGCCCCGGCCCGCGATCACCTGCACGCCGGACGAGGCAAGCAGCCTGGCGTAGACGCCGTTCAGGCGAGCGAGCTCGGCGGCGCGAGCCGCCTTCAGCGCCTCCCAGTCCAGCACCGGAGCCTGGCCGTGCCAACCGTATCCGGCCGATTCGTGAAAGGCCTCCGCATAGCCGGCCGCGTAGCTCAGCAGCTTCTTTGGAATGCAGCCGGCGTTGACACAGGTCCCGCCAAGCGCGGCGGCCTCGGCCACGGCCACGCGCACGCCATGCTGTGCCGCCATGCGCGCGGCCCGGACGCCACCGCTGCCCGCGCCGATCAAAAACAGGTCGTAGTCGAAACGTTCCGGTTTCATTCACAGGGTCCCGGCATGCACTGCCTTGATTCGCGCAACATGGAAAGCGGCGGGCAAATTAATGTCGCGAGGCTCATCAATGCTTGGCCGCCGCAGTCTTGGGCGGCCGCGCACGTATGGCTTCCTCGACCGGCTCGGTGCCCCATCCGGGACGGCTGGGAACGATGAGGTGACCGTCCTGGTACTCGGGTTCATGGGTGAACAACTCCTTGTCCCAGGGAAGCCGGTCTACGTCCGTTTCCATGATGCGGAAGTTGGCCACCGCGCAGGCGAAATGCGCATTCATCATCGTGCACAGATGCCCGTAAAAATTATGCGGGGCTATATTGACGTCGTGGATGTCCGCCAAAGCCGCCATTTTCATGGACTGCCATACGCCGTTCCACACCGCATCGATGATGGCCACATCCACGGCCTCCTCTTGCAGGAAGGGAAGGAGCTGCCGGCCGCCCAGCAGGGTCTCGCAAGAACTGATGGGATGCCTGCTTTGGCTGCGCACGTATGCCAGTGCCT